>NZ_FOEH01000002.1 GCF_900110695.1 Virgibacillus subterraneus
AGTTATGAGCCCCGGTTGAGTATTTTTCCATGTTACTTCGCAGTTTATATCTAATCAGCAACAAAATAAATCCGAACTAATTCGAATTCTATTTCAAGAATTACAAATCATAGTTCGTATTTCACTTTGACTAAAACACTTTTTATCCCAGCCTCCTGCTATTTTTATTTTCAAATGCTTCTTCAACTAACGCCATCCAATCGTTTAAATGTATTAATTCAATAAACAGGATTGTGCCCACTGAATTGCCGGATCCTCATTCCGTTATTTCCTGAGAAACGCCTTTTTTAATCGTGTTATGTAATCCTTATTCCTCTATTTACCCTATTCAACCATATTTTTCATTTTTATTGGGTAAATAACGGATCCAGGAACCGATTCAACTCTTCAGAACGGCTTTTTTTATTCAGCGGAACCACGATCCACTTCATTACTTTGAGATTCACATTCCGATCCCCTTTTCCTCTTATTTCTGCTACTACGTCTATAATACTTCATCATAATAGCGTCAATCTTTCTTGCCTTAATTTTAATGTAGCTGTGGGAGTATCACACCTGATATTCATATTAAATGATTAGATTTCAAAATAAGTATTAATTTCTTCTTTAAGTAAATAGTTCCCAATATAAAATGTCCCGAAAATAGCATACTTGGCACTGACCTCATCAAATCGTGTATCATATATAAGCTTCTTGAACTTCAGTGGGTCATCACAAAATAGGGAGACTCCCCATTCGTAGTCATCAAAGCCAATTGAACCTGTTATAATACGTTTAATATCTTCTGTATATGGCTTACTAGTTGCTATGTGTTCAAACATCATACGACCACGTTCTTCTTTTGGCAACGTAAACCAATTGTTTATTTCTCCTCGAAGCTTACTCATTGGGTAAAAGCAAATATATTGTGTTTTGGGAATGGTTGGATAAAGTTTTGCCAGCATTGCTGGATCCTTATATGGATCTGTCTCACGTTTTGTATAAGAGCTCTTCTCAATAATTGACACATATGAATTTACAGGTTGTGTATAGTGAGCAAGTGCTGACTTATTAAATTGGCTCTCAAGTTTGTTTAAGTCCTTCATGGTTGGACGGAGAACCATAATCATTAGATCAGCCTTTTGTCCAATAATTGAGTATAAAGCATGTCTGCCTTCCTGGTTACCTTCTACAATTTGCCACTCGCTTAACAAATTATGAAACTCGATTAGAGCCTCATTTCTTTCATCTTCTGTGGCTCGCTGCCATTTTTCCCAATTAATTGTTCTAAAATCATGTAGTGTATACCATCCATCAAATGTCGTTACAGATTCGACCATTTTAATCACTCCTAAGTTAGCTGTTTGTAGTATGAATGGTACACCTGCATAAGCTATTTTATTGTGATTAATATCACGCTTACATCAGTAATTGCGAAGATATTGTGATTTTAGTAAATTAAAAGCGCCCCATCTGGAGCGCTTCTGGTGCGTTTAACCCATTCCATTCTGACTAAACTGTTGCTGATTTCCACCACTGTTCATTTGTGAAACGAAAGGCATCATTTTTTGCATTGTTTGACCAAAGTTTTGATTGTTTTTGGTCATTGTATAGTAAGTTGCTGCACCAACACCTACTGAAGCGAGTAAAGGTATCCACATGTCATTCCTTTGCATTGCAATCCAACCCTTCCTTAGATTATCCCCATACATTAGTAGGATGGCACAAAAGTTTTAAAACATGTTAGGTATCAAATACCAGTATAATTACCAGTTTCTAGTGCAGCATTGATACCAGCCAATCTGCCTGTAACTAATGCAGATGTGATATTATAGCCTCCAGTGTAGCCATGTATATCCAGTATCTCACCGCAAAAATAAAGTCCATGCATTATTTTAGATTGCATTGTGTTAGGAACAACTTCCTTAATGGAAACTCCACCCCCAGTTACAAATGCTTTATCAAGTGATAATGATCCATTGACATTAAAAGAGAAATGCTTAATATCATGAACGATTGTCCGAATGATTTCTTTAGAAACGGTTGCTGCTTTTTGCTCTTCGCTAACTTGATGCTTATTCAGAATATAAGTAAGGAGTCGCTCCGGGATTAATCCTTTCAAAATATTTTTTATGGATTTTTTGGGATTCTCTTCCATGGAACTCAAAATGGATTGTATCAATTTCTCCTCCTGTTCATCAGGTAGCACATCAAGAATCATTTGAACCTCATTTTGCCCCTTCATAAGTTCTTTAACAACAAATTGGGAACATCGTAACACCGCAGGACCTGATATGCCAAAGTGGGTAAATATCATGTCCATTTGGTGTGTGATGATGGGCTTGCTCTTTTTATTTAATACAGTTAAAGCTACATCACGTAAGGATAAACCTTGCAGGCTTTTATTTTTAATAAATGGTTCATTGGAGGTAAGTGCAACTTCAGTTGGATACAATTCGGTAACAGTATGCCCGGCTTTTTTTGCCCATTCGTAGCCGTCACCAGTAGACCCTGTATGCGGAACAGCCTTTCCTCCAACCGCTATGACAAGTGATTTAGTATGTATTTTCGAGTCATCATTCAAAATAATAATATGTTCATTTTCATCATAATGAACAGCTCTAACGGTAGTGCTCATCCTTACTTCAACATGCAGTTCATCCAACTTATTGATTAATGCATTCACCACGGTTTTTGCAGAATTTGATGCAGGGAACATACGACCATGGTCTTCTTCTTTAAGACCAACACCCATCCCTTCAAAAAAGTCGATAATATCGTAATTGTTAAATACGGAAAATGGGCTATATAGAAACTTGCCATTTCCTGGAATGTGTTTAATAACTTCATCTTCTGGCAGCCGGTTAGTTACATTGCAACGACCTCCACCAGAAATAGCAAGTTTCGTACCTAGCTTCTTACCTTTCTCAATCAACATTGTTTTAGCTCCACTTTCAGCTGCAGCAATTGAAGCCATTAGTCCTGATGGACCGCCTCCAATTATTATTACATCGTATGACAAGATTCTTCATTCCTTTCGTTACTAGCATACCACTTTTCCGGTTGCATTTAGAAAAAACAAAAACTTTCATATGGTAACAAGCACTCATTTATTTTAAATCAATATTAATTTGTATTAATAAAAAGTGCAAAAATAATATTATTTTTCGAATGCCTTTGACAAATCATAACGTACATATTAATTATCTGT
This sequence comes from Virgibacillus subterraneus, assembly GCF_900110695.1. Taxonomy (GTDB): domain Bacteria; phylum Bacillota; class Bacilli; order Bacillales; family Amphibacillaceae; genus Lentibacillus; species Lentibacillus subterraneus. The sequence continues at coordinate 3,191 of NZ_FOEH01000002.1, forward strand.
GATAAAATAACTTTAAACGTAATTTTTAAATAGATGCAGGTGAAATAATGTCGAATATTGTTAGAGGCACTATGTTACTTACAGGTGCGTCATTTTTATCTAAGTTTCTAGGGATGATTTATGTTATTCCTTTTCATTGGCTTGTTGGTGAAACAGGCGGAACGCTCTACTCTTATGCCTATACTCCATATAGTATTTTAATTAGTATATCCACAATTGGTGTACCATTAGCCGTTTCGAAGTTTGTCTCTAAGTATAATTCATTGGGTGATTATGAAACGGGAATGCGCATGTTTAAGGCAGGAATATCATTAATGGCGGCTACGGGTTTTCTTGGCTTCCTTGTTTTGTTCTTCGGCGCTGAACTAATGGCTAGTTTAATCATATCAAATGAAGATATTGGTGAAATTAAAATTGCAGATGTCTCAATGGTCATTAGAGCGGTTAGTTTTGCCTTATTGATTATACCAGCAATGAGTATTGTTCGAGGGTTCTTTCAGGGATATGAATCAATGGCGCCAACCGCAGTTTCACAAGTGATAGAACAAATTGCGCGGATTGTTTTTTTATTAAGTGCAACGTTTATCGTTATTACTTTATTTAATGGGTCAATAGCTACTGCAGTTGGTTTTGCGACATTTGCAGCTGTTATAGGAGCATTAGCATCATGTGTCGTCTTATTCGTATATTGGCGTAAAAGGAAACCTGCTATACAAAAGCAGGTACAGCAACAACGTGTCAAACATGATATTCCTAAAAAAGATCTTATTAAGGAACTATTCAGTTATGCAGGACCTTTTATATTAGTAGGGATTGCAATTCCATTATATCAGTCAGTTGATCTGTTTACGTTTGAACGGGCAATGATTGCTGTTGGAAATGGAGAGGTATCTGAAACATCTTATTCGGCTATTAATTTGTATGGTCATAAGCTTGTAATTATCCCTGTAACGATTGCAACTGGACTATCATTAGCTATTATACCAGCTCTTACAAAATCATTTACGAAAGATAATAAACAGCTGTTGAATCAACAAATTAATCAATCATTACAAATAGTACTAATTCTTGTTGTTCCCGCAGTTGTTGGCCTGTCAATGCTGTCAGATGTAGCATATGGTTCTCTTTATGGTATGGGGAATATCAATATCACAGGCACATTACTAGGCTGGTATGCACCAGTTGCATTATTATTTGCTTTATTTACGGTAACGTCAGCTATACTACAGGGAGTTAATCAGCAGCGTTTTGCGGTAATCAGTTTATCCGGTGGCTTGTTAGTAAAGGTACTGCTTAATATCCAGCTAATTCATGTCTTTGGGGCAAAAGGAGCTATTTTTGGGACAGCTCTTGCTGCGGGAACTGCAGTAATTCTAAATATTTGGCGTATAAAATCGTCAACTCGGTTTTCATTCAAACAAACTTTTAAACGCTTCTTATTAATTTGTATATTTACCATAATTATGTGTATTGCTATATGGATTGTGAAAGTAGTATTTGGAACATTTTTAGCATATGAAGATTCACGTTTGTCAGCTACTATTATGTTAATGACTGGAGTACTTGCTGGTGGAGGAGTCTATCTATGGTTTGCCTATGAATCAACACTTCTTGAACGTTTATTAGGCAATCGTGTACGGGTTTTAGACAAATTTTTTCACAGGTAAGGAGTTTTATATCGTGCGGCTTGATAAATTATTATCTAATATGGGCTTTGGCAGTAGGAAAGATATAAAGGCAATACTGAAAAAGAAGCATATTAGTGTCAATGGGAAAACAGTGAAAGATGGAAGCATGCATGTAGATACAGAAATGGACATAATAAAAGTACAAGGAGAAATAGTTAAGTATCAAAAATACATTTATTTGATGATGAACAAACCTCCTGGCTATGTATCGGCAACAGTGGATAATCGGAATAAAACAGTGATTGATATGTTGCCGTCATCCTACCAGCTTTTTAATCCATTCCCTGTAGGCAGGCTTGATAAGGATACAGAAGGGTTACTGCTAATAACGAATGATGGGGAGTTAGCGCATCAGCTTATTTCTCCCAAAAAAGATGTAGAAAAGACATATTATGCTAAAATAAAAGGACATGTTACAGAAGACGATATTATAAAATTTAAAAATGGGATCACTCTTGACGATGGATATCAGGCGAAGCCAGCCAGATTACAAATTTTGCATACTGACATTCAATCCGAAATTGAGGTAACTGTTACAGAAGGTAAATTTCATCAAGTGAAACGTATGTTTGATGCGGTGAATAAGAAAGTTGTATATTTAAAGCGGATTAGAATGGGTGAGTTAGAGCTTGATTGTAATCTTTCAACAGGTGATATTCGAGAATTGACTAAGGATGAAATGAAGTATTGTCTTTCCCAAAAAAAGAGCTGACAAAGGCATCTGTCAGCGGATATCTCCATATTCTTAAGATATTTTTACAGGTTTACTTGTCGTTTTCCATCTGCCGCGATTAGGACTACTTACCAAACCGTTATGTTCCAAAACGTTCAAATCACGCTGAACAGTGCGGTCAGTAGTTCCGAATTCTTCAGCTAATTCCGTAGTCGAAACTGTCCCATTCTCTCTAATATAAAGATAGACAGCTTTGACTCTAGTTAGCATTCTGGATGTTGGTTGATTCAAAGAACCACTCCTTAAAAAAAATCATTCTCTTGTGGTGCAAGTGAATCTGTATTGTTATTCTTATTTTACACTAAAAATGTAAATATTTTAAATACTTTGTTTATAAGTTAAGAAAGTAAAAATACTTTCTAACTGTAAAAGATGCTTTCGCCAAAAAACTGCCGATTTCTAAAAAGTGTTAAAAACGAAAATGAGGAATGGTTATGACAAATGAGCCACACTATTTTATTGCTATCCCACTGAAAGAAAGGCATAAAGAATACTATTCTAAATGGCAATTTGATTTAAAAGAAGAGTTGCCCTATAAACAGTGGGCGAATAAAGAAGATTTACATATCACGTTAAAATTTTTGGGGTCTGTGGAATCTAATAAACTTAATCAACTTTTGAATTACTTGAATGTTTTAGAAAAAACAAATGAATTTAAAATAGCTACAGGATCATTAGGGTTCTTTGGTAATCCAAAAAAACCACGTGTATTATGGGTGGGTGTTGACAAAACAAGTGCTTTGGCAGCATTACACCATGATGTGGAAGACGTTTCGGTGAGTGCTGGTTTCGAGAAAGATAGACGACCTTTTTCTCCACACATAACGCTTGCAAAAAAATGGAATGGTGAAGAAGTGAGCATGTCCGGGTTAAAGGAACAATATGATAATGATGAAAGATTGGACTTGATTGTAAATCAAGTTATTGTATACCGGATTTTTCCTGCTAGGACACCAAAATATGAAGTTGTAGCTGCATATGAACTAAAAGGGGAGGTTGATTAAGTGGCTCAATTAATTAAGCTGCAGGATTATATATCCCGGTATGAGTGGAACGCATACCGTTATCCTAGTCAATATATGCGTCTGAAACAAGATAATTGGAAAAAACTTCAATATATGTCGATGAAAGAAGGTACTGTAAAGGCTGGAGAAGAGGAACATGAGGAACAGAGCTCAACTTTTTCGAAATGGAAATCATTCATAAAAACAGGAAACTGGCAAACTGAAGGGGAAGATGCAGCAGATGAGGATAATGTTCTACCCAAGACAGAAAATGACTTAAAGCAGTATTTTCTAAATAAATTATTCCCACTGCAATTAAAGTGGGCTACATCAACTGTCACTGATGTATCATTTATGGATAAGAGTTATTATCAGGATGATACGCTAAGGTATTTTCTGCAAAGGTTTCCTGATACTTATTTATTAATGTATTATCCAATTTTTAATATAAAAAAAGCTCCAATTGATGGAGAAATTATCCTGCTTAGCCCTATTGGTATAGAAATCATATATTTAATTGAAAAAAATCATAACGCAAAAATAGTAGCGGATGATGAGCGCACATGGATAGTAGAAGAAAGAGAGGAACAGTCCAAAATACTAAGTCCTATGATTGCTTTAAAACGTACTGAACAACTTGTTAAAAGTATATTGAGTAAAGAAGATATTGAATTTCCTATTAATAAAGTTGTATTATCACGAGTAAATAATATTGAATTTATTTCAGAACCATTTAATACAAAAATAATTGGGAAATATAATTATAAGAAATGGTTTAAAGAGAAACGAAGCCTTGTATCGCCCCTGAAAAGCAGTCAGCTAAAAATTGCAGATTTATTATTAAAAAATTGCCAATCAACATCCGTTAAGCGACCGGAGTGGGAAGAAGATAATAATACATTTTCAGTTGGTACAGAGGATGAGTAAATGTATATATTTATTGTAAACCCGATTGCAGGAAATGGGGGCGCTAAGAAGGCATATTCAAAGATTTCAAAAACAGAAGCCTTTAAACAAATAGATAGTAAGTGTTTTTTCACGGAATATTTCGGACATGCGGAACGAATTGCCAAACACCTGCCTATTGATTTTCCAGGAATCGTTACCTGTGTAGTTGTTATCGGTGGTGATGGAACGTTACATGAGGTAATAAATGGCCTTTGTAAACCAGTAGTACCTGTTTCATTTATTCCTGCAGGGTCTGGAAATGATTTTGCAAGGGGTTGTGATATAAAAGGAAAACCAGTTGAAATCTTTCAACGAATTGTACGTCAAAACAGCAAATCTTATTGGTTAGGATGTTATCAGGAAATAGGAAAAAGTCCACGTAATATAGTTAATAGTATCGGCTTTGGCTTTGATGCGGAAATTGCAAAAGCTGTAAATAATTCAAAGTATAAAAAACTGTTAAGTAATCTCCACTTAGGTAAAATTAGTTATGTGATAGGACTTATAAAAGTATTATTCAGCTTTAGACCAATGAATCTAGAAATAATAGTAGATGGTAAAAAATATAAGCTTTCCAATTGCTGGATGGTAACAATTGCACAACATCCCTTTTATGGTGGAGGTATGAAAATTATACCTAATGCAACGATACAAGCCGGTATTTTTCCTGTACTTTTCATCCATTCAATATCAAAATGGAAGGTATTAGGCGTTTTTATGACAGTATTTAGCGGGAAGCATGTTAACTTTAAAGAGGTAGAGCTTATGGAAGCAAATCGTCTCGAAATTTCTTCTAAGAAGAAGATTCCTTATCAAGTAGATGGGCAGACGGATGTTTGCTTCTCTTGTGTTATTACGAAGCAACAAGACGCTATTGAGGTTGTTGGCGCGTAAGTTTTGCTTGAAATTAATGTAGAATTCCTATAATCTATTCTCATGTCTCTTTTTTAAAATAAAATTATAATAAGATGCAAAAATATAGATGATGATTTGAGGTATGTACGGTGAATTGGCTTGAACAAGCACTAGGAAAAGAATGGAATGTTACCTCGGCCGGTGGGTTGACTGGTGATGCCTTTATAGCAGAAAATAACAATCGACGGCTGTTTCTAAAACGAAACTCCTCCCCATTCCTGGCAGTGTTATCTGCAGAGGGAATTGTCCCTAAGCTTGTTTGGACAAAACGGATGAAAAATGGTGATGTCGTTACTGCTCAGGAGTGGCTTGATGGAAGAGAACTTAACCCATTGGAAATGCAACATCACCAGGTAGCTTCTTTAATCCGTAAAATACACAACTCGTCTGAATTGTTGCATATGCTCATGCGTATGGGTAAAAAAGCCGTCACACCAGACGATCGATTTTCTGAAATAGCTGAACAAGTAAAAACGAATGGTTTGATAGAACAACATAAAGAAGTTCGTAACGCCATTCATTATCTACACCGATTACTTCCTGTAACACGTGGACAACAACAGGTGGTGTGTCATTGTGATTTGAATCATAATAATATTTTGCTAACGAACAAAGGTCAGCTGTATTTGGTTGATTGGGATAATGCAATGATTGCTGACCCTGCAATGGATTTTGGATTTGTCTTAAAGTGGTATATACCGCAGGAAGACTGGAATCAATGGCTTCAACATTACGGTGAAACAAAAAATGACCAGTTAATTGAACGCATATATTGGTACTTGATAATAGATGCACTTTCGTATTTATGCTGGCATAATGAACGAGATGAAATGAATAAGGCTAATAGTAGATTAAAGGATTTAAGTAATTTAAATTTTCATGTAGAATCCGTTATTCTAAATTAGTTTGCTGAATAGCACTTACCCATGTTTTAATGTTCTCTTGATTTGTAGTGATGTGCTCTTCATCATTTTGCGCTATCTCACCTTGGCGGCCATAATTATATATTTCTGGCAATAATTGAAGTAGCTGTTCATCAGAGATGCTGTTGTTTGCCATCATGGCTTGCACTAATCTTTTTATTTGCTGATATTCTGAAATTTCACCACAGCAATCCTCTGTTTGTTCACTTAAAATATCATGCAGTAACCTTAATTGATTATGAACGGTTAATGTCAATCGAAATCACCTCAACTTATAGTATTAACCAATTATTTTTTTTCTATACTAATCATCAAGAAAGTGTGGTGCTAATGGTGCGTCAACGTAATAAACCATGGGCAGATGACTTCCTAAAAGAAAACAGTCATTTTGTAATTCCTGATCCATCTGAAAAAAAGGATATATGGCATGAAGTATTTGGAAATAACAATCCAATTCATCTGGAGATAGGTACTGGTAAAGGCCAATTTCTAGCAGGAATGGCTAAGCAATTTCCAGAGATCAATTTTATAGGAATTGAGGTTGCAAAGAGTATTGTTGTAACTGCAGCTCAAAAATTAATGGAAACAGACCAGGATAATATTCTACTGATTAATGAAAATGCAGAAAAATTAAGAGAAATTTTTGCAGAAAATGAAATTTCTACCATATATCTAAACTTTTCTGATCCTTGGCCAAAGAATCGACACGAGAAGAGACGTTTAACATTTCGTACGTTTTTAGATCAATACAAGGAAGTCCTACAGCCTAATGGTGAGCTCATATTGAAAACCGATAATCGTGGGTTATTTGAATACTCACTTGTTAGTTTCTCTGAGTTTGGCATGGACCTTAAAGAAGTTAATTTGGACCTTCATAAAGCAGAGGACCCTGAAAACGTCATGACAGAATACGAAGCTAAATTTTCGGCAAACGGACAAGTAATCTATCGATGCCGTGCCCAATTTTCTTAGAACCCAATTCATCTGGGTTCTTTTTTGTATATAGTGAAACTATTACTGTGGTTAATTGAATCTCTAAAATATCCAGGATCTGCTCCGGCGCATTACTGTTGGTGACGTCACAAGACTTGGCGTTCTTGCCAGCCAACGCTTAGATCCTAGTGAACTTTTTTCCCCGTGTCTAATTTAAGTCAACATCGAATTGCCACACTCTTCGTATATTTTTTCGTCTTCTGAACATGCTTTTCCTTTTTTTCTTCTAAGTATTTGCACGAAATATATTCTTTAGCTACACTATTAATATAGTGAAAGGATGGTGTAAGAATGGAAGAACTTCAAGTTGGACGAGCAAAATTGACATGGTTAAATGGTGGGGTGAACTTCCTTGACGGAGGTGCCATGTTTGGTGTTGTTCCAAAGGCATTGTGGAGTAAGAAGTATCCACCTAATGAAAAGAATCAAATTGAACTAAGAACTGATCCGTTATTATTGCAAGTTGATGGTAAAAATTTCTTGATAGATTCTGGCATGGGCAACGGAAAATTAACCGATAAGCAATTACGTAATTTTGGTGTTTTGGAGCAATCATCTATTGATAAATCACTTGCTGAATTGGGATTAACAGTTAAAGATATCGATGCAATGTTAATGACGCACTTGCATTTTGATCATGCTTGTGGATTGACCAAAAAAATGAATGATGAATATGTACCTGTATTTGAAAATGCTACTATTCATGTATCGGCAGTAGAATGGAATGAAATGCAAAATCCGAATATTCGCTCCATAAATACATATTGGGAAGAAAACTGGAAACCAGTTCAAGATCAAGTGCAGCCATTTGAAAATGAAATTTCGATCGTTGATGGGCTTAAAATGATTCATACAGGTGGACATAGTGATGGGCATTGTATTTTAGTTTTTGAAGATGGAGATGAGGTATTTATCCATATGGCTGATATAATGCCAACCCATGCTCATCAGAATAAATTATGGGCACTTGCATATGATGATTACCCGGTAACTTCTGTACATCAGAAAGAAAAATGTATGGATTTTGGTTATCAGAAAAAAGCGTGGTATACGTTTTACCATGATGCTTATTTACGTGCAATTAAATTTGATGAATCAGGAAAGCGAATTGATGAAATTGAACGGACACGATACGACTATAAATAAGGCTATTTCTAGAATCTGTTGTTTTTGATACAAAAGATATAAACTGCGAAGTACTTTTTAAAAAGTTTTAGTGCTATTATGCCGTTTCGGAAATACACTTCGCGCACCTACGTCGCTGCGTAGTCTCATCTAGGCCTCAGCTCCCACAGGAGTCTACGTGTATTTCCTGCGCTGGGTTGTGCTCAATATATCTTGATCAATCAAAATATATTGTGACGCATAAAAGCAAGATTTTGAAATCACTTAAATCAGCTGTTGGAATTTGCGTGACTCCTGTGGAGGCTCGTGGTGAGCACACGGCTAAGAAGACACTGTGAAAGCTTCAGCTTGAACAGATGTCGCCTTTGTACCCTGAGCGGTGAAAGCGAGTATATTCCAGATGCGTGGTCAGAGAGCTTCACTAAATGATATTAAGCGAATCTGTGTCACAGCTTATATCAACTACGATGGATAAAGAGTAACAATATATACGAAAAAACCATAAATAATTATAAAAAAGCCATCTTCTGACAGATGACTTTTTACTTGCTTAAGAAACTATAAAATTTGAGTGCTGTGGATACCTGGATTACAGAATCTGCTACGTCTAGCTCCAGCGCATTTGTCCTCATTATGCTGTTTGCACGGCACCAATAACAGCGCCTGTTTCTACATCTACATAAAACTCATATTGTTTATTTTCGCCATCGATGTTTCGGGTGACCCCGCCACGATAGGCATTATACAAGAGTCCGTTTTTCTCGACTTCTTCTGGTTTCATATAAATCCATGAGCCACTTATAGGACCTTGTTTTTTAAATGTTTCCTTTGCTTGTTTTAAAGCTTTCTCCGGGGTTATCTTCTGGTATTGGTCGATTTGTTGCTTTGCAAGATATCCTACTGCTACACCCAATCCTGCTGCAAGAGCTGCTCGTTTTACATTCATTTTATATTCACCTCTTGAAATAAATTTCTTATTCTAGTTTCTAAAGTCTAATTTAATAATTAGTATAACTGAAACAAATTAAAATAGAAACTAAAACACAAATTTAGTTGATTGGTGGAAAGAAGAAGTCATTTTCCGTTATACTTATTATACTACATAAAAATAAATATAGTATAGATGGAGGAATACAAATGAATCAGGAAACAACAGACTTATTCAGAACACTGACAGAAATGCAAGGGGCGCCAGGAAATGAGCACCTTGTTCGTAAGTTTATGAAAGAAGAACTCGGAAAGTACGCTGACGAGGTGATTCAGGATAATCTCGGTGGAGTTTTTGGTGTAAAAAATGGTGAAGGTCCTCGCGTTATGGTGGCAGGCCACATGGACGAGGTTGGTTTTATGGTCACACAAATTACAAAGAATGGTATGATCCGCTTTCAAACATTAGGTGGCTGGTGGAGCCAGGTGCTACTAGCTCAACGTGTACAGGTTATGACTGAAAATGGTCCTGTGACTGGCGTGATTGGATCAACTCCTCCACACAATTTAACGCCGGAACAACGGAAAAAACCAATGGAAATCAGTAACATGCTTATTGATATTGGTGCTGATGATCAAGAGGATGCGGAAAGAATCGGTATTAAACCTGGACAGCCTATTGTTCCAATTTGTCCATTTACACCAATGGCTAATGATAAAAAGATTCTTGCTAAGGCATGGGATAATCGTTATGGTTGTGGTCTTTCTGTTGAATTGCTAAAAGAATTAAAAGGTGAAAAGCTCCCAAATCAATTGTTCTCAGGTGCGACAGTTCAAGAAGAAGTAGGATTGCGCGGTGCACAGGTAGCAGCTAATATGATTAAGCCTGATGTCTTTTATGCGCTTGACGCGTCACCGGCAAATGATATGTCAGGTGATGATAAGGAATTTGGCCAACTAGGCAAGGGAGCATTGCTTCGTATTTTTGATCGTACAATGATAACACACCGTGGTATGCGGGAATTTATTTTGGATACAGCAGAATCTAATAATATTCCTTACCAGTATTTTGTTTCACAAGGTGGTACAGATGCAGGTCGTGTCCATTTATCAAATGATGGAGTACCATCTGCGGTTGTTGGAATTTGCTCACGCTATATTCATACATCCGCATCCATGATTCATGTGGATGATTATCAAGCTGCAAAAGAATTGATCGTCAAACTTGTGAAAGCTACTGATAAAAACACAGTAGAAACAATTCAAAAAGCTAATTAATTTTTAAACTAGAGAGCTGCTATCAGCGTTGATAGCAGCTTCAATTTTGAAAGATCGAGAGGTGTTTTCAATGGAAGTGATTATTGGATCAAAAAACCCTACAAAGAGAAAGGCAGTTGAGGAAGTCTTTTTAACGGATATCGTTACTGGTTATGATGTACCTTCAAAAGTGAGTGCGCAGCCGCTCTCGGATTCTGAAACAAGAGAGGGTGCTATGAACCGTGCAATGCAATGCATAGAAACTACCGCGGGTAAAATTGGAATCGGATTAGAAGGTGGTGTTATGCAAGTAGATGATCAACTTTATTTATGTAATTGGGGGGCATTAGTTACAAGAGAGAAGGAGGTTTTCACAGCTAGTGGTGCCCGGATTTTATTGCCTGATGAATTTAATGATCAGCTTCAGGGTGGTGCTGAGCTAGGAGATATAATGGACACATATGCCAAGCGAAAAGATGTACGAAAAAATGAAGGAGCCATCGGTATATTTACTAATGACCATATCTCAAGAAAAGAAATGTTCGTTCATGTTGTTAAACTATTACATGGTCAATGGGAATACGCAATGAAAAATAGCAGCGGAAGTTAGCCGCTGCTATTATTATTCATAAATGTATTGCAGTACCTCTAATGCTTGGTCGACTGTCTCGACAGTAACGTCGGCTTTGTTGGAAAGTTCTTTCAATGGATGTACTAGTGATTCTGGCCTGATGATTATTGTTGGTTTATTCATTGTAATTGCGGTACTTGCATCCATCGCTGTATTCCATTGTTTATATTTTTCACCAAACAATGCAATAACTATATCGGATTTTTGTAATAAAACATGCGTTCGAAAATTATTAATACTTGAGGCTGCATCATCTTTATGAACACTAGCTGGTTGTTTACCAATTATGTCTTCCCCAACATTGTCTGAACGTTCATGATTTGTTTGTGGTCCAACAATTGTAAGTGCAAGGTTTTTTTCCCTAGCTTTTGTTTTTACCGTTTCCCGCCAATCATCGTGAATTTGACCCGCTAAGTATACAGTTAAATCCATGATCAACCCTCCAAATCTATTTATTGCCTTAATTCAATATTATCTGTTTTTTTAAATAACGTAAATAAAAAAGGTTACTGGAAAATAATTACCTTGAAATATATCAAATTCATAGTATTATAAAAAGAGGTAAAAAGTACTATATCCAGGGGGAAGAACATTGCGGAAATCTATACGAAAGATTACAATACTTTCTTTACTCTTTGTTGTCGCACTTACTGGGTGCAGTTTGCAGACTGAAGAAGAGGCAATCAAAGATGCCAAGGAATCTGCTAAAAAAATATTCGATTCAGATGAAAAAGTTGAAACGAATCATAAGTTGAATTCATTTTCAATGTATTTACCAAATAGCTTGGAAGTAGAAGAAAAAGATGCGAATAACGTTATTCTAAAAGATGGAGACCAAACATTTATTGTTTTTTATAATAATCTTGAAGATCCACTAAGTAAGCTTAGTTATAATTCTGCAGCAGCAAAAAGTGATGAGGCTTTGCTGTTAGAGACATTTGAAGATCAGAATAAGTTTGGGTATATGCGTATAATCCCTCACGATCAGGAAGAAGATTATGAATTACAGATAGGTGTAGGTGGCGTCAAAATCACGACTTATACTTCAAGAGAAGATTTGGATAATGATTCAGAAGAACTTATGAAGATTGCACAATCTATAGCCTTGCAGCAAACAAGCACTGTCCAAAAATAAATATCTAATAATAATAAAAAGTCAGCCAAATGAATTAGTTCATTGACTGGCTTTTTTTAAAAAGAAAAATTTATGTCTTTCACCATACTTAGATTCAGTCAAGTTAATTGAATCATAGTTAAAACAAAGATATGATAGCAATGGAGGTTGATAACTATGAAAACGTTAGAAACAGTTAATGAATTCAATGATTTAATAAATAAAGATAATATTATTGCACTATTTTCTGCTGACTGGTGCCCGGACTGCCGAGTAATTGAACCAGTTCTACCGGAAATTGAACAAGTTTTTCCGGAATATACTTTTATTCTTATAGATCGAGATCAGTTTATTGAGATTTGCCAGCAATATGATGTGTTTGGAATTCCGAGCTTTATTGCGTTTAAAGATGGCAAAGAAGCTGGCAGATTTGTTAGCAAAGACCGTAAAACAAAGGACGAAATAATCGAGTTTATCGAAGGAGTACAAGGTTAAGAAGGAGAGTTGCACTACAATGAAAATGACTAGTCTGAAAATGAAAAAAATACTTGATGAAAGGTTTTCCAATCCTGAATTTTATACATCTTATAAGAGGAACGAAGATTCCTATCGTATTGAGTGGAAGGAATCCAAGCAAGGAATGACAATTACACTGCCAAATGTTGTATCGAAATATAATAAACGGGGCGAAACAGCTATAGACGAACTTGAGAAACATGTACTAGAAGCGTTACGCATTATGAATGAAGAACACACTTTGAGTGGGATGGAGAAAAATATTTATCCTGTCATTCGTGCAACATCATTCGCAACAGAAACAAATGCGGGAACAACACTGGTATCTAAAGATCATACTGCAGAGACTCGTGTTTATTATGCACTGGATTTAGGTAAATCCTACCGGTTAATTGATGAACCAATGCTCGAAAAAGAGGAGTGGACTTACGATAGAATTGATGAAATTGCAACATTTAACATTAGATCACTATCCAATGACTTTAAGAAAGATACGGTAGCTGATAATGATTTTTATTTCGTTGCAAAACAGGATGGTTATGATGCAAGCAGAATCCTGAATGAAGCTTTTCTGGAAGAAATGCTCGCAAATAGTAAAGGGCAGCTGGCTGTAGCTGTACCACACCAGGACGTACTGATTTTTGCTGACATTCAAAATAAAACAGGGTATGATATATTAGCACAAATGACAATGAAATTCTTTGCAGAAGGAAGTATTCCAATCACATCATTGCCATTTATATATGAAGATAAAACATTGGAACCAGTGTTTATCATGGCAAAAAATCGACCAGAACAGAAGAAGTAGAAAGGAATGAGTCATATGGATATATTTTATAATCCAAAGGGTGTTGGCGACGTTTTAATTGTTCCAATAGAAGATGGGAACCGTTATGAAGTTATGCATGAGAATATCGGTGACATCACACGAATTACCGGTGAAAATGGAAAAGTTATTGGTTATAATATTTTTCAAGCGTCTGAGCATTTAAAGTTAGCAGATACCGGAAAAATTACAATGACCGATGAACTTTTAGGTCAGCTAAAAGAATTGTTTAATAAGAATAATGTTGCTGATTCTCTGGAGTTTGATTTGAGTCCTAAATTTGTTGTTGGTTATGTAAAGAATAAATCCCCTCATGAGAATGCTGATAAGTTGAGTGTTTGTCAAGTAGATGCTGGGGACGAAACGCTGCAAATTGTATGTGGTGCACCAAATATTAATGAAGATCAAAAAGTTGTCGTAGCAAAAGTCGGAGCAACCATGCCGAATGGGTTAAAAATAAAACCGACAGAATTACGAGGGGTCTCTTCGAAAGGTATGATATGCTCACAGAAAGAATTAGGCTTGCCAGATGCACCCAAAGAGAAAGGGATTTATGTTCTCGATGATACTTATGAAGTAGGCGAACCGTTTATATTCTAAAAAGAGAGCAACCTGAGTCAATTGACAAGGGTTGTTTTTTTCGCAGATAGGAATGTATATACTATTCTACCTGGATAAGGCAACTAAGGCTTTTGCCTTTTACGACCGGCGATAAGCCAAATATTTTTAATGCTACACTTTCACATAAAAACTGATAGAATAAATTATAGTGTTAACTTTTATAGAAATGAGTGAAATCATATGTGGGATCGTTGGAAAAAGAAAATAACCAATTTTCTCTTTGTGGAAACAGAGGAAGAAGACAATCAGTCACCAAAAAAACGAAATTACCGTAAACAGGATGTTCAAACAAAAATGATGTATCAATATCCTGATAACAATTCATTTCGGTTTCCTGTAATCCCTGATAAACCAAAACAAAAACAAGAAGCAGAGACACCTGCATTTGAACGAAAAAGAAACCGAACTAGAAATGAAACTACAATTAAACCCAAACAGTCAAATTCGATGCAAGAACAGGAAAGAAAGGTAAACAAGCCTAAATCAGGAACACCGTTTGAACTAAGTGAAGTTCCTTCACCAATATATGGTTTCCAGCATCGAAAAAAGGAAAAGGAGATAGAGGACATCCCTGCGTACAAACGACAGCAATCTGACGTGCCGGAGCAAACTATGCAGCAAGACGAAACATTGATAAACGATACATACACAAAAGATACACATCCATTGGAAAGCTCGATTAGTGAGGAGCCAACAAAAGTTTCCGAGCCTGAACCTAAGGAATCGAGTGAGCCAAAAGAGGATAAAGTTCAACAACAGCAACAACAGCATTCTGTTAAACAAACCAAACGAAGACACTCCAAGCATAAAGCAGAGAAACAAAATAAACCGAGCCCACCTCCTTTTAATGTTATGATGTCAGCAAATGATAAACGGAGGCAAATGGATAAGCGCAATATCAAAAAAGAGTCTGTCAGCGATAATACAGCTGTACATAACAGTACAGTGCCATACCATTTATTAAATGATCCTGCTCGTAATAGTGATCAGAATCAGCATTGGATGAATAGTCAACAAGAACTATTGGAAAAAACACTGAAACATTTTAATGTTCAGGCGAAAGTTGTTAAAGCAACTCAAGGACCATCTGTAACAAGGTTTGAAGTGCAGCCGGAGCTGGGTGTTAAAGTTAGCAAAGTTAAAAATTTGAGTGATGACATAAAATTAAATATGGCTGCAAGAGATATCCGAATAGAAGCGCCTATACCAGGCAAGAACACAATTGGAATTGAAATTCCTAATCCAAAACCTCAAATTGTCGGTTTGCAGGAAATCTTTGAGGCAGAAAGCTTTCAAAAAGGAGAATCACCATTAACAATAGGATTGGGATTAAGTATTGAAGGAAGTCCCCTGATCACAAATATACAAAAAATGCCGCATGGATTAATAGCCGGGGCAACAGGGTCAGGAAAGAGTGTTTGTATTAATACGATTCTAATCAGTCTCCTTTATAAAGCTAATCATCAAGATGTAAAGTTCCTGTTGATAGATCCTAAAATGGTTGAGTTGGCACCGTATAACGGTATACCACATCTCATTTCACCAGTTATCACGGATGTAAAAGCTGCAACAGTTGCTCTCAAATGGGCTGTGAAGGAGATGGAGGAACGATATGATAGGTTTGTTCAAGAAGGAGTTCGAGATGTACAGCGTTTTAATCAAAAGATGATTAAACAGAATCGTGTGGAAGAAAAAATGCCATTTATTGTTATTGTAATTGACGAATTGGCTGATTTAATGATGGTATCACCGCAGGATGTTGAGGATGCAATCTGTCGTATTGCCCAAAAGGCACGTGCATGTGGAATCCACTTGCTTCTTGCAACACAAAGACCTTCAGTTGATGTTATCACTGGGTTAATAAAGGCAAATATACCGACAAGAATAGCATTCAGTGTATCCTCTCAAGTAGATTCCAGAACGATTATGGATACAAGCGGAGCGGAGAAACTTTTAGGAAAAGGTGATATGCTGTTTATTGAAAATGGTGCCGGTGAAAGTATTCGTTTGCAAGGTGCCTTTGTATCAGATGAAGAAATTGAGCGTGTTACAGATCATGTACGTCAGATAGCTACACCTAAGTATGAATTTGAGCAGGAACAGTTGTTGGAGCAGCTTGTAACGGGTGATCACGAAGACGAACTGCTTCATGAAGCAGTTGAGTTTGTTGTGAAGCAGAATAGTGCGAGTACATCGTTATTACAGCGTCATTTTAAAATTGGGTATAATCGGGCAGCACGGCTAATGGACTCCATGGAAAGAAGCGGAATAATCGGTGGTCAAAATGGAAGCAAGCCACGTGAGATATTAGCATCTGGCGTACAAGCGGAAAATTAAAGCACTTGTTTAGTTGCAGTTGTTTTTATATGATAGGAGAGTATGCAGTCACCAAACACATTATTATGAATACGAGGGGAAGCCGTTATGAAGGAAATATCACAGAAACTAAATGGGGATATTAAACGATTAACTAACAAAACATTTAAGTTTGATGAACGGATTAAAGAGGGTTGGTTTTCAGCGGTATACTTTTTAAAAACAAAAGAGATGGCAGAGAAAAAACTTCCGCATAATCGTGTCACAATGCAGTTTTTTCAAAAAAGCAGTAATGCAGTTTTATGTGGAACAGATGAAGCAATTGCTTTGATTCACACATTTGCAGATGATCCAGAAAACCTGGAAATTCATTCGTTAAAAGATGGTGACAAAATCAGCCCCTACGAAACTGTTCTGACCATAACAGGGGCATATCAGCAATTTGGTTTTCTTGAGGGTATTATTGATGGTATTTTGGCTAGAAGAACATCGGTAGCTACAAATGTATATAATGTCGTAAAAGCAGGTAGAACTTCTGGAAATCAAAAGCCCATTATCTTTATGGGAGATCGTGACGACCACTTCACCCAACAGGCTGGCGATGGCTATGCTGCATTCATAGGTGGTTCAACAGCACAAGCAACGCATGCGATGAATGAATGGTGGGGAAAAGAAGGTATGGGAACAATGCCGCATGCTATGATTCAAATGTTTCGTGGTGATGTTGTTGCAGCATCACGTGCATATATTGAAATGTTTCCGGAAGACGATCTTGTTGCTCTAGTTGATTATAATAATGATGTGATTACCGATTCCCTGAAAGTTGCTAAAGCTTTTGGTAATAATTTAAAAGGAGTTCGTCTTGATACGTCCAGAACACTTGTAGATAAATATTTTTTAAGGAATCATCATTTAATGGGCACTTTTGATCCAAGAGGTGTGAATCCTGAATTAATTTTTGCGCTTCGAAAAGCACTTAATGAAGAAGGATTTTCACATGTGAACATTATGGCCAGCGGTGGCTTTACTGAGAAAAGAATTAGTCATTTCGAGACTCTAGGCGTTCCTGTAGATATGTATGGTGTAGGTGGGAGCCTATTAAAAATTAATATTGGTTTTACTGGTGATAATGTGTTGTTAAACGGTACTCAGGAAGCAAAAGAGGGGAGACGTTATCGACCGAATCCCCGACTTGAATCAGTGGAATATCATATGCAAAATAAAGAATAAGAAATAATTTATTTCACTCTTCGTAAACATTTGCTATAATGATTAAATAGCTGTTAAGATTCCTGTGAAATATAAATTTTAGATAGCTGTTTGTACACATATATCTGGAGGTTCTTTTTTATGACAACTTACCATTTTATTGGTATAAAGGGGACCGGAATGAGTGCACTTGCACATATCCTTCATGATTCTGGGGAAAAAGTGCAAGGATCTGATGTAGAAAAGCGCTTTTTTACGCAAGAAGCATTAGAGAATAAAAACATTCCAATCTTCCCTTTTTCAGAAAGTAACATCAAAGAAGGTAACACCATAATAGCGGGCAATGCTTTTTCGGATGATCATGTAGAGATCAAAGAAGCAAAAAGATTAGGACTCACTTTTTATAGATACCATGAATTTCTTGGAGAATGGCTGAAACAATATACAAGTATCGCTGTAACTGGTGCTCACGGAAAAACGTCTACTACTGGTCTGTTAGCTCATGTACTTGATGAGACGTATCCCATTTCATATCTAATAGGTGATGGGACAGGAAAAGGTCATGTAGACAGTGAATATTTTGTTTTTGAAGCGTGTGAATATCGCCGTCATTTTTTACGTTACGAACCTGATTATGCAATTATGACGAATATTGACTTTGATCATCCAGATTATTTCACGAGTGTTGACGATGTTTTTAATGCATTTCAATCGATGGCTGATCAAGTGAAAAAAGGGATTATTGCCTGCGGTGACGATGAACAACTACAGCAAATCCAAGCAAAAGTTCCCGTCATGTATTATGGCTTTTCCAGTACGAACGATTTTCAGGCACAGAATGTAAGGAAGACAGAGAACGGTACTGAATTTGATGTTTTTGTGCGTAATACGTATTATGAAACATTTGAGATTCCAATGTTCGGTGATCATAATATATTGAATGCTTTATCTGTAATTGCTATTTGTCATTATGAAGATATGAAAGCAAAAGATATTAAATCTATTGGCACTTTTCAGGGTGTTAAACGTAGGTTTACTGAGAAAAAAGTTGGCAATCAGATTCTGATTGACGATTATGCACATCATCCGAAAGAAATTACAGCAACAATTGATTCAGCTCGTAAAAAATACCCTGATAAATCTATTGTAGCAGTATTCCAACCGCATACATTTACTCGAACTAAAACATTCTTACAAGAATTTGCTGATAGTTTAAGCTTAGCTGATAACGTTTATTTATGTGATATTTTTGGATCAGCTAGAGAAGATAGTGGGAAGTTGACTATACACGATCTGCAAGAATTGGTGGATGATAGTTCTGTTTTAGATATATCACATACGGATGTTTTAGAGAAAGATGCTGACAGTGTACTGATTTTCATGGGTGCTGGAGATATTCAGAAATTCCAGGAATCCTATGAAGAACAATTGGCAAATAGAAATAATGTTAAATTAAAAAAAGCGTAGATGATTCTGAGCCATAAATTTTTAGGCTCTTTTTTTTTGCTGTTATCTAAACGAATGTATTTTATCACAGTAATGAAATCATAACGCAGTTGGTATAAACTGCAAATTAGTAGAGGTTTTCTTTTGTTCTAATGATGTTTGATTGCTTCGATTCGTTCCGGCAGAATACTTCGCTTTCACCTCTCCGGGTACCAATGCGACATCTGCTCAAGCTAGCGCTTTTGCAGTGTCTTATTAGCCATGGGCAGGACCTTAGCCTCCTCGTGACGCCAAGAACGCTTCTATGCGAGACTCCTATGGGAAAAGGAACAGTCTGAAGATCCCGCGTACTGAGCGCTTTTTGCTCGTGAGGAGGCTGAAGCGTTCCCCATGGAAAGCGAGTATTTTTCCGCAGCGTTGGATTAGCACTCATCTTATAAAGAATAGAAGGAATTTACATAAAGTTAGTTCGCAGTTTATATCCACTGCGAAAATTAAGTAACAAGCCTTACGAAAAGAGACTTGTTTATGCTTTATGTAGCATTGGAGTGGTAGTTAAACAAAACAAAGGTTTTTACCACTATCGGTGATAAATCTAAGTTTTTCTATAAAAATAAAGGATATTATGACATATTTGTCGAAATAATAACTAGAAACCGTTATAGTGTATAGTAAGGTGATATCGTGTTGAGTCATTGAATACGCTAAGTTAGTCGGATGTTTAACTGAAATTATTTAGGGTATTATTTTAAGAAGACACTTCTTTATGTTGTGCTACTTTTAAACTTATACTTAACTCTCCGTGTCGCTATCATTGAAGTCTATATAATTGAAGGAGTTGACCAACCATATGGAGAACTTATTGTACATTGCTGCAATCATTTTTGCAGTTGCCTTTGTAGTGCTTGTAATCTATCTAGCAATGACCTTGAAGGCAACACAGCGAACGTTAAATAATGTAACAGATACATTAGGAAGCCTGGAAGAACAAATGCAGGGAATCACAACAGAAACAACCGAACTGTTAAACAAAACGAATAAGCTTGCTGAAGACGTAAATCAGAAGTCATCAAAGCTAAATGGATTATTTGATAGCGTTAGAGGTGTTGGTGAGACAGTTAAGGATTTCAATGGATCGTTGCGCAAATTATCCAATAGTATATCGGATACAGCTTCACAGAATCAGGAGAAGGCTTCAGAAGTAATGAAATGGGGAAACACTGTAATTGATTTTTGGAAAAAGAAAAGAAATAAATAAAGATTAATTATTAATTAGGAGGAATAACATGGGAGATAACAACAATAACAACAACATCAACAGTAAAGACTTTATTATCGGAACACTTATTGGAGGAATAGTAGGGGCTTCAGCAGCTTTACTTTTTGCACCAAAATCCGGTAAAGAATTAAGAGGAAATATTAATGAAGGTGCAACTGAACTAAAAGGCCGTGCATATGACTGGAAAGATGTAGCTTATGAAAAAGGTTCAGAATGGAAAGATAAGGCGTCTGAAAAAAGTTCTGACTTGAGAACAAAAGCAGCTGATTCTAAATCAAAACTATCACAGAAAACACAGGAATTAACAAAGAATGTTCAAGATAAATGGAAAGAAAAAACAAGTAGTGAAGAGGAAGCGGAAGCTGAAGAAGCGGCAGAGGAAGTTGCTGAAGCGATAGAGGAAGCGACTGAAGAAGCTGAGAAAAAATAAAAAACACAGAAAAAGCTAGTGTAGCCCACTAGCTTTTTTTCTTTCCCCAGACTATTTGTAACTTATCACCGTGTTGAATAGATTCATAGAATGTTGTTGGCTGATTATTATTATACAGCTGGAAATGACCAGAAGCGTTAGTCATATCTACATCGATGTATCTGAACACGTCTTGGAATATAAACGTTTCCTGTTTACGATCCTTAATTTGCAGTTCATCATTAAAGTATAATTCTGTATCTGGACCTAGTTCAAGTTGATTACGTAATACACTAACTTGTTGTTGTTTAATTAAAACAGACTTTCCGTTAAATGTAACATTAATTGTATTCCAAAATTCCTTGTCCAGTTGAGGTAATACATCCTGAACCATAGGATGTTGAGCTGTTATAATGGTTAGGTGGTCATTCTGTTTTAATGGATGCGTACGATTTACTTTTTTGTTATTTAAGTAAATATGTGATTCACCTTTGTCAATCGTTACTTTTCTATTGTTTACAAAAATTGAAAATGGCTGTGTATACTGAAGCTTTTCGGTGCTTTCGGATACTAAAAAATCTTCTATCGTGTGCAGCTGCCGTATAATAATTTCATCATTATCTTGTATAAGATAGCTTTTTGGTTTTAGCTGACCATTTACAGAAAAAGTAGTTTCCAGTTTATGGCTTCTATTATTAAAATTAATAAATAAAGATGTACCTTCACCCATAAGCTCCTCAATCGTAATATGCGGTTCTTTTCCATCATTTCCTTTTGAAATTATAATTTTATCACCATTTTGAATAACATCATCAACTGTTGCTTCAAAATCGTTTAGAATGATAACAGGAGGCTGTCCATAACCACCGGGTAAGGTTATTTCCTTTCCGTCAACAGTAACAATTGAAGCTATGCCGGGTTTTCCAAATAGCTTTTTTATGTCCAACCCCGCTTGTACGAGGCAGTCCCCAATGGTTAATTGCTTCATCTCAAACATTCTAATTGTTTGTTCGTTTACTGCCACAGATATATAATGGACTGGGTTTTGTTTAGCAGCGATGGCAATTCCAACCGGTGTTACAAAGTCTGGACCTGGTGGTAACTTTTCTGTTTTCACAAGATTTTGTATTGCATCGATCCCTCTTTTCGCTACTCGGTTTTCAGGGAGTTGCAGCCTATTTGCTAGAGCAGTAGTTATGTTAGGTGTTAGACTTCCGCCTCCAACAAGCATAACAGCCTTAGGTGATTTTGAATTTAATTTAAGAATTTCTGTTGATATGGAATCGGCAACTTTTTCAACACTTTTTTTTATGTCTTCAACTAGTGTTTCGTATGTGATGGTAGTTTCAAAACCCAATATATCCTGAACAGTATCTTGTCCACTTCTTATAATACTCTTTTTTATTTGTTCGGCCATCGGAAAATCCAATAAATATTGATCACTGATTTCTTCAGTAATTTCGTCTCCAGCCACAGGTACCATTCCATATGCCACAACTGTTCCCTTGTCCGTAATGGCGATATCACTTGTTCCGGCACCAATATCAACTAAAGCAACATTAAGTCTGCGCATTGATTCAGGTATTAACACATGAATGGCTGCAATCGGTTCTAAGGTTAATGCTTCCATTTCCAAATCAGCTCGTCCTAGGGCTGCCAATAGCGATTCAACCACTACTTTTGGCAAAAATGTAGCAATTATTTCAGCAGTTGCTTGGTCTCCGCTTTGGTCAATAAGTGAACCAATCTGTGCGTCATCAAGCTTGTATTCCAATACAGAGTAACCCACACAATAATAGTTCGTATATTCATTGTTATTATCCATTGCTGCAAGCTTCAATTGTGCAGCTTGAACAGCACTTAGTTCCAGGTGTTTAATCGTACCACTATCTGTGATAGGGTGCTGGTCCAATTTTAACGTTGCTTCTGCCTGACATGTTTTAAGGGCGCGTCCTGCAGCCGCGACAGACACTTGATGTAATTGCCCATGTTCTGCTTCCAGCTTTTCCTTAACATCCCGAATAACTTCAGATACGGCAATCACATTATGTATTTGTCCATCACGCATAGACCTTTCTTCATGTTCTTTCATATAGTAATCAATTACTGCAAAGTTATTATCCTGTTTTTCTATTAAAATACCAGTCACCGATCGTGTACCAATATCAAGTGCAAAAATCCGTCCACCCATATTAATTATTCCTTTCATATTATAATACTGGATATGTATAGTTTGAAATTAGAGATTATTGATGACAAAGAACAAACTTTTCGTTATAATTGTCTCTAATTATTAAAATGTACCATACTTTCAAGGTATAATAAACTGTGTTCAGGAGGGGTTTATAAATGAGCCATAATGAGATGGATGAATTACGCCGTCAATTAGACAGTGTAAACACGGAATTACTGGATTTAATCACAAGCCGTGCAAAAATAGTACAACAGATAGGTAAAATTAAGCATAAACAAAGTATTAAACGATTTGATCCGGTAAGAGAACGAAAGATGCTAGATGAGCTAACAGGGAAAAATAATGGCCCATTTGAAAATTCTACAATTGAACACATTTTTAAAGAAATATTTAAAGCAAGTCTTGAGTTACAAGAAGATGACCACAGAAAAGCATTACTTGTGTCCAGAAAAAAGAAACCTGAAGATACCATCATTGATATTAAAGGCGAAAAAGTTGGCGATGGGAATACACATTATGTGGTAGGTCCCTGCTCTGTTGAAAGTTACGAACAAGTAGCAGAAGTAGCGAAATCGGTAAAAAGCAAGGGTATCAAACTTCTTCGAGGTGGAGCATTTAAGCCTAGAACATCACCGTATGATTTCCAGGGCCTTGGATTGGAAGGCCTTCAAATTTTAAAAAAAGTAGCGGATGAGTATGATTTGGCAGTCGTCAGTGAGATTGTAAATCCAGCGCATATGGAAGAAGCAATGGATTATATTGATGTCATCCAAATTGGTGCACGTAACATGCAAAATTTTGAATTATTAAAAGCTGCAGGGGATGTCAAAAAACCTGTCCTACTAAAACGTGGTCTGTCAGCAACTATTTCCGAATTTATTAATGCGGCTGAATATATTATTTCAAGAGGGAATGGAAATATTATTTTATGTGAACGTGGTATTCGGACATATGAAAAAGCAACCAGAAATACGTTAGATATTTCAGCAGTTCCGATTCTAAAACAAGAAACACATTTACCGGTAATGGTTGATGTAACGCATTCAACAGGTCGCAGGGATTTATTACTCCCGGCGGCAAAAGCTGCTTTAGCAATAGGTGCAGATGGGGTTATGGCTGAGGTGCATCCAGATCCAGCAGTAGCACTGTCGGATGCAGCGCAACAAATGGATATCCCAATGTTCGATACTTTTATGAAAGAACTGGAAGCATTTTCAACATGTAAATAGTTCCATTTAAGGCTGGTCTTATGAAGATCAGCCTTAAGTTTTTCTATTGTTTTTTTTGTAATTTTTTTCATGGTGGGGTATCATATATGGAAAAGAGATCGTAATGGGATTTATATTAGGAGGCATTAGAGTATGAATATAACAATATATGATGTAGCTAGAGAAGCAAATGTATCAATGGCAACTGTTTCACGTGTTGTAAATGGAAACCCAAATGTTAAGCCTGTAACACGTAAAAAGGTTTTGGCAACCATTGAACAGTTGGGTTATCGTCCAAATGCTGTAGCGCGTGGACTGGCAAGTAAAAAAACAACAACAGTAGGTGCGATTATCCCAGATATTTCAAGTATCTTTTTTGCTGAGTTGGCGAGAGGAATAGAGGATATCGCTACGATGTACAAGTATAATATGATTTTAAGTAATTCTGATCAAAATAAGGACAAAGAACTTCAGTTAATTAATACGATGCTTGAGAAACAAGTAGATGGTATTTTATTTATGGGCGGGAATATAACAGATGAGCACGTAAAGCAGTTTGAAAGCTCTTCAATCCCAGTAGTATTAGCAGCAACTTATGATGAATCAAACAGAATTCCATCAGTAAATATTGACTATGAAGCGGCAGCATTTGAAGCAACGTCCTTTTTGCTTGGTAAAGGGAATGAAAAAATTGCATTTATTTCAGGGCAAGATGACACGCTTATAAATCAGCAAAAATACAATGGCTATCTACGTGCGTTTAAGGAAAAATCAAAGACCGTCGATGATGAATATATCTTAAGAGGAGATTATTCTTATGATTCCGGTCTGGAAGCCGTTGATCAATTGCTTTCGTTAAATAAAAAACCGACTGCTGTATTTGTTGCTTCCGATGAGATGGCATTAGGAGTTATTCATGGAGCACAAGACAGAGGGTATAAAGTACCGGAAGATCTGGAAGTATTTGGTTTTGATAATACCAGATTGGCAACAATGGTACGTCCAACACTTTCAACAATTGTTCAGCCTATGTATGACATCGGTGCTGTTGCAATGCGACTATTGACAAAGTATATGAATAAGGAAGAAGTTGAGGAGAAGAAAGTAGTTTTACCACACCGAATTGTGGAAAGAACTTCAACAAAATAAAAATAATGCCGATATAAACAATAGGTTTAAGATTGTCTTGGGAACAAGCTTTTAGGGAGCGAGATTATGAGGAAAAGAGATATACTAACTCCAATCGGTATTACATTGGGATTTATTATGATTATGCTGGCAATTCTTGCAAAGGGTGGCACACAAGGAATGGGGTCTTTCCTTGATGTTGCTTCTATATTTATTGTTATAGGTGGTTTATCCGCGTCGTTATTCATTAATTTTAAATTGGATCAAATTAAGCTTACATCCAAAGTTATGAAGGAAGTATTTCACCAAAGTGACCAACGACTTCCAGAATTAATTGGATTATTTATACGTTTATCTGAGCGTGCACGTAGAGAAGGGATTTTAGCTCTTGAAAATGAGCTTGATGAAGTTGATGACGAATTTATTAAAAAAGGTATTTTGCTTGCAGTTGATGGGATTGAGCCTGATGTTATAAATGACATTATGAATGCAGAACTAACTGCAATGGAAGATCGGCATTATAAAGGCCGTGCAATTATCGAAAAGGCTGGAGAATATGCACCGGCATGGGGGATGATTGGAACATTAGTAGGGCTTGTTCTAATGCTTAATAGTTTAACAGATCCTGCAACGTTAGGACCAAATATGGCGGTAGCACTTTTGACAACACTTTATGGTACTGTTCTTGCTAATCTTGTTTTTATTCCAATGGCTAATAAATTAGAAACAAAAACGGAAGAAGAAATCTTTATAAAACAGGTAATTATCGAAGGTGTTATCGGCGTTCAGTCAGGACAAAACCCACGTATTTTAGAAGAAAAACTTGGTGCTTTCCTTTCAAATGAGTCGAAGAAAAAAGATGAAATTGATGAAGAAACAGCTTACGCAGGAGAGAGCGTAAATGAAGCGTAGAAGTGCGAAAAGAAACAGCAAGTCCGGAGCACCTAAATGGATGGTTACATATTCTGATATGGTAACGCTGATTTTAGTATTTTTCATATTGTTATTTTCCATGTCACAAATAGATCTGGTAAAATTCGAAGCTATTTCTGAATCATTTAAGAATCGTATGATATTTGATTTCTACCCATCACCAGTACCGATGGAAAACCCGACAGAGAATACAAGTAATCAAGAAAGTGGTAAGAATTCGAATGAGTTTGAAAATCCTACACAATTAGAGAATATCAATGACCGAGACGATACAACAGCAGAAGAAACTGATGATTCTTTAGACAAATTGATGGGGGATGTTGGGCAATACTTGGATAACAATAGCTTAAATAATGTTATTTCAGCAAGTAGAACTGAACGAGGAGTTGTACTTGTTTTGCAGGAAAGTGTATTATTTGATTCTGGTGAGGCAATAATTGTTGATTCTGGTAAGCCTTTTTTAGATAAAATTGCGAAGCTCCTTTCTAATATACCTAACCATGTAAAGGTGGAAGGTCATACCGATAACCGGCCCATCTCTAATTTTCGATATCCGTCAAACTGGGAATTATCTGGTGCGCGTGCAAGTAGTGTTATTCGCTACTTAATTAATGAAAATAATTTCGATGATTCGCGTTTTACTGCAGTGGGTTATGGAGCTACAAGACCAATAGTGCCAAACACATCAGCAATAAATTGGAGTAAGAACAGACGTGTAGAGATGGTTATTTTGGAAAGTAATAATCAAAATAAAGAATAAAAGGGAGATGATTCTAATAAATCATCTCCCTTTATTAAATGTTTTTTTGTATATTCTTTGCGTATTTTAAAGCACTTTGAAGTGCCTTTTCATTCTTTTCGGTAATATCTGCCTTTCTTGGTATTGTTGGTACAATACTTTTGTTATCATGCCAGTGAGCAGGTAATGTTACAGGTGATTCCTTTTGCCATTTGGATTGCCATACTGAAGGTAAATCTCCTTTTTGAACATTATCTGTTTTCATTACGCTCCATATTTGAGCCCACGCTCTAGGTATGACTCTCCACATATCATATCCGCCGCCTCCTAGTGCAATCCAGCGCCCATTACAGTATTGATGTGCTAATTCATGTGCTAATAGAGGAATTCTCTCAAAAATGTCCATCGTAGCACATAGATGTGTTAGTGGATCATACATGTGTGCATCTGCACCATTCTGTGTCAAGATGACATCAGGCTTGAAATATTCAACAATCTCCCTGAAAGCGGATTCATATATATTTATAAATGATTCATCTTCTGTAAACGCATCGATCGGGATGTTAAAAGAATACCCATGTCCTTCTTTTATTCCACGTTCGTTAACGTTACCTGTACCAGGAAAAAGGTATCTTCCAGTTTCATGAATAGAAAAAGTGCACACATTTGGGTCATCATAAAATGCCCATTGGACACCATCTCCGTGGTGTGCATCAGTATCTACGTATAAAACTTTCAAATCGTATTTTTCACGAATGTATTTTATAGCTACAGCGCCATCATTATAAATACAAAAACCACTTGCTTTTCTTTGGAATCCATGATGGAGACCACCACCTAGGTTTAAAGCATGATCTGACTTACCCTGTAATACCGAATCTATTGCAGTCAGGGTACCGCCTACCAAGTAGCTTGATGCTTCATGCATTCCATCAAAGATTGGTGTATCTTCTGTTCCAATCCCATATTCTAATCCTTCATCAGCTTGCATTTTGCCATTGCTTGCTTTTTGAACAGCTTGAATATAAGACAAGTCATGAAAAAGTGCAAGTTCCTCTTCAGTAGCCGTACGAGGTTTGATAATATCCGTATTAGTTAAAAGATTTATATCTTCTAATAATTCCTTCGCTAATAATACTCTTTTTTGATTAAATGGATGATCCGAATGAAATTGGTAGTCTAAGAATTTATTAGAGTAAACAAATGACGCTTTACAAGTCATACTTTTGGCTCCGCAATATTATTTGGCCACATTAGATCATAGCCAGCGTCTCGTAGGTCCTGCACAACTGGCATAGGATTCATAGTCTGTATGCGGAAAACGAGAATTTTAAAGTTCGGATCATTATTATAAGGATATATTAAAACGGATGTAATATTTGTTTTGCGGGCTCCAAAAATTGCAGCTACCTCAGGTAAAATCCCTGGTTTATGTGGGACTTTAATTTCAATTTGTGAGCTTTGAACATTTGTACCGGTAAGTTGAATAAATGTATGAAGCATATCTTTTTCAGTAATAATTCCTACTATTTTATTGTCTCTAACTACCGGCAAGCATGCGAATGCTTCATCGTAAAAAACTCGAGCAATTTCCTCCACAAAGTCAAGGGGATGAACTGTGATGACATCATGTGTCATTATCGATTGAATTTCGTTTTCAAGTGCACTCTGGTCTGCATCCTTTTTTAAAATGGATGGTGATGCATCACGTACATCTCGGTCAGATACAATTCCTATCACAGAACGTTTATCGTCAATGATCGGAATGTGTCTAATTCGATTCTCATGAAGTAACTGTAATGCTTCAGCAATTGAAGCGCTTTTTGGTAGTGTAACTATTTCCTTTTTCATAATTTCTTCTACGAGCATTTATAAACCCTCCCTCATATCACGGTATTGTTGTCGTTGTAAAAACCGGAGTTTATCAAACTGTTTAATTGATTCTTCTGGTACATTCTTTCCGATTCGCACCATTAAACAATTAGCTGGATGAGATATAATTTCCGGGTCATCCGTCGGAGCAGGAAGGAGTCCGCCTGCAGCCATCATCTTTTCCATTACCTTGCGATAATCCCATATACTCAATCTGGTGCCTTCAAGATCCCAATGCCAATAATATTCGGTTGATATTAGTATATAATTTTCCATAAAATCATCCATAATGGATAATTTTAATATGCTTGAGGCAATTCCTGATCCACGATACTTGGGAATGATTTCAATTGCACCAAGTTCAATAAGGTCTTCCATATTAAATTCAGACCACCGTTCGAGTGGATCAGGATGTAAATAAGTTACATAGCCAACAATAGTGTCATTAGTTCTAGCAACTATGATTCGTCCCTCTGGAAAGTCCGCAATACTTGAAATAGCTTCAAATTGTTTGGGAGCAGGTCGGAATGCAGTTAATTGTTCATGAAAATTATATTTCTTTAATTCTGTGGATGATAGCGGTCCTTCGATGATGATTGGGCCATTTGGAGTGTCGCGCGTGACTGAATGATACGTTTTAACATGATTCATTTTTTCACCGCCTTATTTAAGAAGTATCCCTTATATAATTCTATTATACAGTATTACTGCTGGCATTTTTAGTAAAAACTCAGAAACCTTGGTTAATTGTTATAGAGGTTGTTGTGAAAGTGTATATTATTTTCCTATTAGTGAGAATAAAACAGACAGCGCATTTTTATAGCGCTGCCTGTTTTATGTTTATTCTTCCGTATTATTTGGTTTAGCGTCGAAAGCGAACTTAACGGTTTTATCGTTATGTCCTTTTGGAGTAATCGTTCCCTCATATTTTTTCGTTTTCGGAGTAATATTCTCGAATGTTACACTATTTTTATTTTGATTAGTTGAATGACTCTTGCCATCTAATTTGACTACAAATGTAGTGTTGGCACCATCATAATCCCAAGTAACTGTCACCGATTTGTTTTCTTTGTTATATTTAGTATTAGTATTCTTAACCTTTTCTATCTTTTTGTCATCAGGTTTATCATCTTCAGGCTCTTCAGGTTCTTCAGGTTCTGAAAAGTCACCAACAACAATTTCTTTTGATGCAGATGATTCTAATCCAAAGTAATCAACAGCTTTTACATGGTAAACAGCTTTGCCATTGGAAATACCGAAGCTGGTCTCAGTTGTGTTACCAACGAGGCTAAAGCTGTCTTCCGGACTCTTCGCACGATAGATGCGGTAGCCTACAACATCCTTGCTGCTGGATTTTTTCCAATTTAGCTTGTTTCCGGATCCTGCAACTGAAGTAGGAGCAGAAGGTTTCTTTCCGTCGTCTTCTATTGTACCATCATCAACTTCAGACTCTGGTAAACTAATTTTCTCCCACTTTTCACGATTGGTTCTTGGATAAAGTTGTGTTATATCATCAAGTTTGTCATAGCCCTTTCTTTTAAGAAATTCCGGGTTGAATGTTATTCCGTCTCCCTCAGTAAATTCCTTAGGTGTATTTTTACCAGCTATCACTGCTTTACCATCAACCATGACATATGTTCCTTTGACAAGACTGTCATCTTCTTTGGTTGGTACATATTTAGCGTTAAATAAGTCGCTTTTTACTAAACCAGCTTTTTCACATAAATCTGATGGGAGCATACCGGATATTGCACAATAGCTTCGTGACACAATTCCACCGGGACGTTCGAAATTCTTTTTAGGTGCAACTAATTCTGGATTAACATCAGAAGCTGCGTTAATCAATTTTGCCCAGAGTTTTACGTTTCTGCTACTGTATCCTAATGAGCAGCTTGGGCATTCAAGTGATTTTCCAATTTCATATCCCATCCATGTTCCAAATGTGACATTTGGATTGGTTGCAACAAACCATGTGTCCTTTTTATCTTGTGATGTACCAGTTTTCCCAGCCCAGTCAACTCCATTATACTTCAATTGTGAGTTTAAATATGCTGCAGTTCCACTGCTGATAACATCACGCATCATATCGAGAGTTAGATAGTTAGTTTGTGGTGAGTATATATCTACTGATTCACTTTTATGTTCATATATTACTTCACCATCTGCTGTAGTAATTTTTTCTATCATGTAAGAATCAGCAAATTTACCGTTGTTGCCGAATGTACTGTAGGCATTCGTATTTTCCTCAATCGAGACTCCATTGGTGGTACCACCAATTCCCAGAGAGAGGTTAGAATATTCATTTTCTCCCAAAGTTGTAATTCCCATAGGTTTCAAAAATTCACTAACTGGATCCTGGGATCTGATTTGGTCATAAATTCCAATTGCAGGTATATTATATGAATTTTCTAGTGCTGTACGCGCAGATACTAAACCATGATACCCTCCTGCATAGTTTCCAGGTGTATAGGGGCCAACAGGTGTGGAATAAGTTGTTTTGACATCAGCTACGGGTGTTCCGGGTTGTATAACCCCTTTTTCAATTGCTGGAGCATAAGTGAGTATTGGCTTCATGGTACTACCATTTGAACGAATTACATCTGTTGCATAATTTAATTGGTCTTTTTGAGTATACTCGCGACCACCAACAAAGCTAATAATTCTACCCGTGCTGTTTTCAATTAAAATCCCGCCAGTCTCAATAGGCTGAGTTATTGTTTCAGTTTCACCAGTCTCTTCATTTATAACAATATTACCTTTCCAATCAGGACCGTAAGTTTCATACTTCTTAATTACTTTTTTAAATATGTCATGTGTTTTTTTATCGATTGTTGTGTGGATTTTATAACCATTTTTACGCAATGCACGATCAGCTAATATTTTATATTCTTCCATTAACTTTTCATCATTGTTCAGGTCTTCCATTGAATATCCATCTTCTTTGGCAATGTATTTTAGAATTTTTTCCTTTGCCCGTTTTTCAGCATCGAATGTCAAGTATGGATATTTTTCAATGGGTGATTGTGAGTCTTCAGAGAAATCAGCTACAATATCGTAGTTTATAGCCTTTTCATATTGTTTTTTTGAAATACTATCTGACTCATACATTCTGCTTAGAACCGATTTCATCCGATTTAGTCCAGCCTGTATGCCTTCTTCACTTTTTAATCCCCCACTGTTCTTGAAAGGGGTATACCTTGACGGACTTTGTGGAAGTCCTGCAAGGTATGCTGCCTGGGGTAAATTAACTTCAGAAGCATTAATACCAAATATCCCTTGAGCAGCAGTCTGAATCCCGGCAATATTTCCACCTGAAGCATCTCGTCCATATGGGACAATATTTAAATATGCCTCAAGAATTTGGTCTTTATCAAAGAAACGCTCCAAACGCAGTGCTAATAAAATTTCTTTTGCCTTACGTTCAAATGATACTTCATTTGTCAGTATTTGGTTTTTGATAAGTTGTTGGGTTAGCGTACTTCCTCCCGTTTTTACTGCAGCATTTGTTGCTTCCTGTACTAGTGCACGGACTATTGCTTTTGGAACAATCCCCTTATGATCATTAAAATATTCATCTTCGGTCGCAATTACAGCATCCTTCAGGATACCTGAGACATTTTTTAATTTAACTTCTTCTCTATGTATATCAGAACGGATATCACCGATGTATTTATTTCCGGAAAAGTATAACTTTGATGTTTCCTCATAATTATATATATCTTTTTCCATGCTTGCATAGCTTCGTACAGGTTCATCTTTAACAAGTGAAGCAAAGTAACCTGCACCTACACCACCTGCAAAAATCAGACCAACAGCACCTATAATAACGAAAAACAAGACTACATTCCAGAATACATCATAGGTAATACGTGATGATTTTTGAACTTTTCCAGTTGCCCAAATTGACTTTGTTTTTTCTTTATATTTTTGAAATAATTGTTTATAATCCATATTAAGACCTCCTAAATTCCAACATTAATTATAGCATAATTGATGTACTAGGTATAGAAGGAAATATGTAAATATATTGCGTTTACAATGAGAATATGATATGAATAAATAATAATATAAAAAAATACGTTGAAAGATCGCAGTAGTTTTGCAAATCCATTTTTAAGAGAGCTAACGGTTGCTGAGAGTTAGCATATATTTGCAGGCGAATTACAATCTGGAGTTTCTTCCAATTTTAAAAGAAGACGGTGATATCATCGTTAACAATCCCAAGGTGGCATGTGCAACAAGGGTGGTACCGCGAGCGTAAACTCGTCCCTTATTTATATTAGGGATGGGTTTTTTTATTTGCAATTTAGAAAGTACTAATAGTAAAAGATGGAGAGTGAAGAGAATGGATATTTTAAAGGATTTGGAAAAACGCAATTTGATTCATCAAACTACTGATACGGAGGGGTTAACCAAGCATTTGGCAGAGAATCAGGTAACATTATATTGTGGGTTTGATCCGACTGCTGATAGTTTACATATAGGACATTTGCTGCCTATCACTATGTTAAAAAGGTTTCAGATGGCCGGCCATCGACCAATAGCATTGATAGGTGGCGGAACAGGAATGATTGGTGATCCAAGCGGTCGTTCCACTGAACGCTCACTCAACGAAGCGACAGTTGTAAAAGGTTACAGTGAAAAGATTAAACAGCAATTAGCAAAACTGCTTGATTTCGATAGTGGGTCCAATGCTGCGGTTGCCCGTAATAACCATGACTGGCTTGCAAGCATGACTGTTATTGACTTTTTGCGGGATGCGGGAAAGCATTTTGGAATCAACTACATGCTTGGCAAGGAATCTGTGTCAGCTCGGATTGAACAGGGAATATCTTATACAGAGTTCAGTTACATGATCCTTCAATCCTTAGACTATTTAAAATTATACGAACAGGAAAATTGCACCATGCAAATTGGCGGCAGCGATCAATGGGGTAATATAACTGCTGGTATGGAACTGATTCGTCGTTCCAGAGAAGAAATGGACGAAGAAACGAAAGTGTTTGGCTTAACTGTACCACTGATTACAAAAGCTGATGGTTCCAAGTTTGGTAAAACAGCAGGTGGCTCTATCTGGTTAGATCCAGAAAAAACAACACCATATGAATTTTATCAATTTTGGTTTAATGCTGATGATCGTGATGTAATGAAATTCTTATATTACTTCACATTTCTCGATCAGGAGGAATTGGATCAGTTACAAAAAGAAGTAGATAACACCCCTGAGAACCGTCTGGCACAAAAACGTTTAGCAGAAGAGATGACTCGCGAAGTGCATAGTCAGGAAGCTTTGGAACAAGCACAGAAGATATCAGCATCACTCTTCAGCGGAAATTTAAAAGAACTATCTGCAGGTGATATTAAGCAGGGTTTTAAAGGTGTTCCTGCTAACGAGGCTCCTAAAGAAGATATAGGCTT
This sequence comes from Virgibacillus subterraneus, assembly GCF_900110695.1. GTDB lineage: Bacteria > Bacillota > Bacilli > Bacillales > Amphibacillaceae > Lentibacillus > Lentibacillus subterraneus. The sequence goes on from NZ_FOEH01000002.1 coordinate 37,563, forward strand.
AATCGATCTATTAGTTAACGCCTCTATTTCATCTTCAAAGCGACAAGCAAGAGAAGATATTAAAAATGGGGCAATTTATATAAATGGTGAGCGTCAGCAGGAGTTGCAATACGTTGTCAGTGAAGAAGATCGTATTGATGATATGTTTACCATAATAAGACGCGGAAAGAAAAAGTATTTCCTTATAAGCTATAAGTAGATCATTAAAATACTGTTCACAATTTAAAATGAGTATATATCAAGAGGGCAAATACCCAAATAATACCCAAAGCACACGCTATTTCACATTTGAAAATGGCGTGTGCTTTTTTGTCCGCTAGTTTCGTTTTTAGTTTCATTCATAGCAAGTTTCTAAAGGTAATTGGATCAATTTCATAATTTAAAAATAAAGCAGTAAATCCATACTGTTTGTAAATGTGCTAGACCTGTTGATTTCCACTGCAGGCGGACGCTTTCACCCTCCGGGTACAAGTGCGATATCTGTTCAAGCTCAAGCTTTCACAGTGTCTTCTATGCCGCCGGGCATGGCTCGAGTCTCCTCGTGCTATCGCACTGTGGGGTCTTAAGGCTCATGCTATTCCCGCAGGAGTCGCCGCCTTCCGTTCCAATCAACGATAGTAGTACTTTGAATTAACGAAGGGTAAACATTAGTTCGTAAAATTGTTCGGATAAATGATGAATATAAGTATTTATGAAATTTACTCAGTTAGTAATTTATATAAAGAATATCTCCTAATATTGATGGCGGTCAATTTCTTTAGACAGAAAGGATCCTATAATAAAGGTATCTAGAAGATGAAAATTAAAGGGGAGAATAAAAATGATTAAGGCAATAAATCAACATAAAAATCATATTACCGCAATTACAGCAATTCTCATTGTATTTGGTTTTATAGCTGGGTTTATGGAAAAAGGAGGCGCCAAGGATATAACTTTGATTATTGCGACCGTTATTGCTGGTGTTCCTATATTTATGAAAGCCTTCCAGGCACTTCGAATGAAGGCTTTCAGTATTGAATTGCTGGTTACTATCGCCGTCATTGGTGCTTTAATTATCGGTGAATACGTTGAATCAGCTGTAGTTACTTTTCTATTTTTATTTGGGGCATATTTAGAAGCACGTACATTAGAGAAAACACGTTCATCTTTAAAAAGACTAGTCGATATGGCTCCACAGGAAGCTGTTGTAGTCCGTAATGCGAATCATGTCACAGTCCCGGTTGAAGAAGTAGCAGAAGGAGACCATGTTATTATTCGCTCTGGTGGAAGTGTTCCTGTTGATGGAAGTATTATGTCCGGTCAGGCATCGTTAAATGAATCAGCCGTTACAGGTGAATCGGTACCCTCATCCAAGAAGGTAGATGACAAGGTTTTTAGTGGGACTATCGTGGATAATGGCTATATTGAAATTGTTGCTGAAAAAGTTGGTGATGATACCACATTTTCGAAGATTATCGAACTGGTGGAGGAAGCCCAGGAATCAAAATCAAAAACAGAAAAGTTTCTTAACAAGTTTGCTAATGTTTATACACCAGCAGTTGTTATACTATCGATTGCGGTCTATATATTGACAAGAGATCTTCATTTAGCTATTACATTCTTAGTTGTTGCTTGTCCTGGTGCTTTGGTGATCGGAGCTCCTGTTTCAAACGTCGCTGGTATTGGAAATGGTGCCAAAAATGGTGTCCTGGTTAAAGGTGGCGAAGTAATGGATAACTTCTCCAAGGTGGACACACTAGTATTTGACAAAACAGGCACACTAACAAAAGGAAAGCCTGAAGTTACCGATATTAAATTATTTAATTATCAGGATTCTGATGAATTATTGCGTCTTGTTGCACAGGCGGAAACAATTTCGGAACATCATTTAGGTCAAACTATTGTAAAAGAAGCAAGTAATAGAAAGATAGATTTAAGAGGAGAACCTAAAGATGGAAAAGTCATAAAAGGAAATGGAATTTCTGCAAAAATTAACGACCAATCGCTTACTGTGGGAAATCTTAACTTAATGAATTCCGAAAATATCGAGGTGTCTGCAGAGGTTGCAGCGTATGCCATGAACCGTGAAATGGCAGGGAATACCGCTATATATGCTGCAGTTGATGGTAAAGTAGCAGGTGTTTTCTCTATAGCTGATCAAATTCGGGAAGATGCTCCAAAAGCTTTAGCAGAAATGAGGAAAAACGGTATCAAGAAAATCGTTATGCTTACAGGTGATAACAGACACACTGCTGAATTAGTTGCCAGTAAATTAGGGTTAGATGAGTACCATGCGGAATTATTACCGGAAGACAAAGTTGAATTCGTGAAGAAATTGAGGAATGAAGGGCATGTCGTCGCAATGGCGGGGGACGGTATCAATGATGCACCAGCAATTGCTACGGCTGATATCGGATTGGCAATGGGTGAAGGTGGTACAGATGTATCCATGGAAACAGCCGATGTTGTCTTAATGGCAGATAGACTTATGCAATTCACACATGCCTATTCACTATCTAAAGCAACCATTAGCAACATGAAGCAAAATACATTCTTTTCAGTTGGAATTGTATTTGTTCTCTTAGCTGGTGTACTCGCAGGACCCGTACATCTCGCATCCGGTATGTTTATTCATGAAGCAAGTGTATTACTTGTAATCTTAAATGCAATGCGGTTAATCCGCTTTAACCATAAAAACAGAAGGGAAGAAGTTAGTTTACAGGTTCCCCTGCATAAGGAGGCCACTATCATAGATAGTTGAGGGGGAAGGTGAAGAGAATAAATTGTATACAAAAAGAAAAACTCCAAATCCCTTATTATATCAAGGGGTTTTGGAGTTTCGTTTTTTAACGAGAGTAGAATTCAACGATAAGTGGTTCATTGATTTCAGCTGGAAGTTCAGAACGCTCTGGGTATCGAGTGTAGCTTCCTTCCATTTTATCTGCGTCAAAAGTAAGGTATTCTGGAACGAAGTTGTTTACTTCGATTGCTTCTTTAATAATATCCAGATTCTGTGACTTTTCGCGTAGTCCAATTACCTGACCTGGCTTTAGGCGATAAGATGGAATATCAACGCGCTTGCCGTCAACAGTTACATGACCGTGGTTTACTAGCTGACGAGATTGTCTGCGTGTGCGAGCTAGTCCAAGGCGGTAAACAAGGTTATCCAGGCGAGATTCAAGTAAAATCATGAAGTTTTCACCATGAATACCTTTCATGTTACCTGCTTCTGTAAACAAATTACGGAATTGACGTTCATTTAATCCGTACATGAAGCGAAGTTTTTGCTTTTCTTGTTGCTGTAAACCATATTCGGAAATTTTTCTGCGTGAATTTGGTCCATGTTGACCTGGAGCGTAAGGGCGTTTATCTAATTCCTTACCAGTTCCAGTTAATGAAATGCCGAGACGACGTGATTTCTTCCATATTGATCCAGTAAAACGTGCCATTAGACATTTCCTCCTTTATTAGTTTATTAGCATAAAATAAACAGTGTGTTCCAAATCCGTTATACATTTTATTTTCATGTACCATCGCTCCAGCAGCAGAGAGTTACACGATACACCTCTTTTTTGAGGAACAAAATGACATAAACGTAGGTTCACGTAAGCTACCTTTTATTTTACACAAAGAATAGTATATAAGCTATAAGAGTGAAAGTCAATAAAAACATGATTAATTCACTAATAGGATCTTGATTCTTGGCTAATTTCTAAAAGTTTATTGCTATTAATATAGACTTTAACTTTAACCAATGTTGAAAAATATAAGTTCCATGACAACCACACTGGAAAAAAACATTGCTCCAGTGGCGCAGTTTATACCAACTAGTTGTTAAGGAAAGGCAACAATCTTTTAGAAAACAGCTTTTTTCTTAAAACTGTATAGGAAATTGATAATTGTTTCGATATAATAAAGGAATAGTTAAATCTTAAGATCGATAAGATGGGTGATAATATAGATGATAACTCAACATAATTTAAAAGAGAGAATTAGAAGTACATACTTTGAATTGATCTCTGATATTGCACATTTTTCATATGACGAACTTTTATCAGTAGTCACGAACCACTTAACAGCTATTTTGAACACGACTCATTCAGTAATATATATATACAATAAATGGAATAAAAAGTATGAAATTAAAACAGGTTCTAAAGAGACAGGTGTGTTCACGAAGAGTCTAGTAGACTTTAGTGATATTAATCAACAACTTTTGGAATCTGATATTTCAGATGGAAAATCAATTCTTAGGGAGAAAAGTGAATTACTTAATTTTAATTCTGTAATTATACCACTATTTCCGAAATTTGGTTCGTCTGGTTTTTTATTTCTTTCCTACCAGAAAGATGTAGAACATCTATCTAATAATAGTGTTGAGTTAGTTAAACGGGAAACAGAACAATTATTAAAGCTAGTGAATTATTATAAATTAAGTGAGAAAAGTGTAAGTAAAAGTAAATTTTTATTTGATATGTCTACACGTTTATATTCCATGAATATTAAAGGAGATATCTTGAAAGACATTGTTCAATGTTTGTATAAACTCTATCCAACGTTTACGTATTATTTATTATTATCCCAGGATTATGAAGCGGAAAGCTCTCTGCCAATTAAAACAATTGAGTATAGTGATGCTGCCACGAAGCGGGTAAGCACGCAGGCATTTCTTACCGGGGAAGTACAACTGGAAGACCGTGTAAAGGATAAAAATACGAGTATTTACGCTCCTTTAAGAGGAAAGCAAGGAGTTTATGGTGTATTGCAAATTATTACACCTCATGCTGTTGATTTCACAGAGGATGAAATTGATTTCATAACCCAATTTGCAAATACAGCAGGTGCGGCAATCGAGAATGTAACACTTTACCAGCATTCTAAACATCTCGTATCCGATTTGAAATTAATAAACGAAGCTACTCATAAACTTAATTCTAATTTAAAGCTTACCGAAATCATTTCAATTGTAAGAATGCAAATAATAGAAGCGTGTCGTGCCACGCAGGTGGGCTTTATTTATATTAATGATAAGTCTGATAATGGATTTGATATTTTGTCAGGCAGCACGAGTTATTTTGCAACAAAACAGGGTCAAATATTTGCTGAAGACATACTAAGTCAGATGCAGGTGAATACTGATCCAATGTTTAGTGGTAATTCCAAAAAGAACCTTCCATACTGTTCTATTATGGCAATCCCTATGATACATTCCGGTAATGTTCATGGAGCGGTTTTAATTATGCATGAGGAAAAGTACTTTTTTTCCTTTGAAAGCTACAAGTTAATGCAATCCCTTGTTCAGCATTCTACCCTAGCACTGACGAATTCTGTTTTAAAGGATAAATTGGAAGAATCAGTTATTACTGATTATCTTACAAAGTTATATTCACGGAATCATCTTGACGAAACTTTAAAAGCACATATGCAATTAGATGAAAAAGGAACGTTGATTTTATTTGATATTGATGATTTCAAAAAAATAAATGATACTTATGGGCACTACATTGGTGATGAGGTAATAGTTCAAGTTGCAAAAATTATCAGAACACAACTGGGGCAAGAGGACATCCCAGCACGATGGGGCGGAGAGGAATTAGCTATTTATTTGCCTAACGCCAGTATTGATGATGGTGTGGCACTGGCTGGCCAAATTCGGACGCAAGTTGAAAGCTTCACCGAACCTAAAATCACGCTATCCTGTGGGGTATCATCATGGATTGATAAGGAGTTGGACTCTGTAAGTGATGTGTTCATTCGTGCAGATAAAGCATTATATGAAGCGAAAGAGATTGGGAAAAACTGCGTTGTAAAGGAAAAGGAATTAAAAAAGCATTCCAATTTATAAAACTAAAGTGACTGACAGAATGGTTCAGCCACTTTAATTTTCACCTGATAATATCTTCTAGTATTTCCGCAAACTTTTCGATGTAGATTTGATCTGTTTCATCAAATCGGTTCTTAATCGGACTATCAATATCGAGAACACCATAAACTTCATTATTTACAATTAATGGTACGACTATTTCAGATTTGCTAGCACTGTCACAGGCAATATGACCTGGGAAAGTCATAACATCTGCTACTCTTTGGGTTTTTCGTTCTTTTATTGCGGTGCCACAAACACCCTTACCGAAAGCAATTCGAATACAAGCGGGTAATCCTTGAAATGGTCCAAGTACTAATTCATCTTCTTTCCATAAATAAAATCCGACCCAGTTTACTTCAACAAGAAATTGGTTTAATAATGATGATGCATTCGATAAGATAGCAATATCATCTTGTTCACCCTCAGACAAAGCGGTTAGTTGTTTTAGTAATAATTCGTAATCTTTAGCTTTATTTCCAGAATAAGAAGTTGCTTGAAACATATTTATTTTCCTTTCGACTTTGTATATTTCGACAAATCACATAAGTTTTTGTCGAGAAAAAATTGCAGGATAAATCCTCACTTTGTCGTAAAAGAGATGTAAGGAGTTGAAAACTGATGAAAAAAAATCCAACTAAACAAAAAGTTGTTGATGCAGCTTCTATATTATTTTTTCAAAATGGCTTTCATGGAACGTCTGTAAGAGACATTGCAGATAAAGCAACTGTCAATGTTTCATTGATCAGCTACTATTTTAAGAGTAAACAGGGTCTTCTAGAGCACGCTGTTACACAATATTATGAAGCCTATTTAAAAGCGATTGAGACTGCTATGTTGAATAATGAATCCATTTCCCAATTGGAACGCTTGAAAAAAATGATTGAAGCCATTATACATTACAAACAGAGTAACCATCAATTCTCATGTTTTATTCATCGTGAGTTATCACTGGATTCTGTATTTGTTCGTGAAATGACTGTTACATATCTTGCAAAAGAAAATTATTTTATAAGTAACTCGTTTTATGCTATTTTTCCAAAACAGAAAAAGAATAATTTGGATAGTCAATTTTTATTAATGCAACTGAAAGGTATGTTAATTACCCCTTACATATTGCAGAATGAATGGAAAAACCAGGTGGTTGGGACAGATTCTCACAACCAATTTGCTAAAAATTATATTCGAACAATTGAGAATTGGTTAGATTACGTTGTCACGCAAAATAACTAATAGTAATCTTAAAAATATGCATAAATGGCATTTATTTAGCGCCATTTTTTATTTTTGTTAATAAAATTTGTCAAATCCTTAATTTATTTGTAATTTTTTAGCCAAAAATGTTAATTACATGGTATCATAAGTATAATAATGAGATAATTATACACTTTTTGGCAGTTATGAAGTATATTTAACTGCATAAGGGGCTCTAAGAAAACACTTAGCGCTTTTTAAGAATCCCTTTAACGATAAGCCAATTTTTCAAAAATGAAATTATTAATACCTGTTCTTCAAGAGAATTCAACGAAAGACTATCCTCTTATTCAGGAATGCAGTTAGGAGGCAATTTATGGCTTATATCATAGGAACTATTCTAGTAATTATTGCACTAATAATTGTGGGACTTATTTTACGAAAACGGGTATATGATGTTGTTGACCGATTGGAAGCATGGAAAATGGATATTATGAATCGGAATATCGCATCACAGCTTGGGCGTATTAAAAGTTTAAATTTGTCTGGCGAAACTCAGGAGAAATTTGAATCGTGGAAAGAACGGTGGGAGTATATCGTAACTAAAGAACTGCCAGATATTGAAGAATATTTATTTGATGCCGAAGAAGCAGCAGATCGATACCGGTTTTCCACCGCTAAAAAAACACTGCGAAAAGTAGAGCAGACATTACAATCAATTGAAGAAGATATCAAAAAAATGCTTGAGGAACTGAATGAACTGATGGAGTCTGAAGAATCAAGCCGAAAAGAAATCGAACAAATACAGCCTGATATTAAATCCTTGCGTAAAAAGCTTTCACAAAATCGTTACCAATATGGTAAAGCAGAAGTCCGTTTTGATGTGGAGATTGATGAACTTGACGAACAACTTAATCAATATAACGACCTAGTTGGATCAGGTGATTATTCTGAAGCACATCAGCTTGTTGAAGATCTCAAGCAAAAGTTGGAGGTACTTCAAACACAAATTGATGCATTTCCAACAATATATAAAACCTGCAAACATGACTTACCAGCCCAATTGGACGAATTATTTAAAGGATTAAGAGATATGAAGGAAGACGGTTACCGTATTGAACATCTTGGGTTTGAGAAAGAAGTACATAACTATCAACGCCGTTTGCTGGATTGTGTAAACACCCTTGAAAAAGGAGATACTTACGAGGCTAGCGTCGTAATAGAAGAAGTAGAAGAAAGAATAGCGGAAATGTACCAATTACTTGAAAAGGAAGCCATCGCTAAGAATTATGTTGAGACTAAGGTGCCAAGTTATCAGGAAGCATTGGATAGTTTAGAGGAGAATTTTCTTACAACAAAAGAAGAAGTGGAAACGTTAAAGAAAACCTATTACTTTGAAGACAGTGATATGGAAAAGTATTTGTCATTGGAAAAGTCTATTTTAAAATTAAAAAATCAGCTTGAAGAGCTTTCAAATGACATTGAAAGTGAAAACAGTACACATTCTGAGTTGCGTGTTAAGTTGGAGAATGGATTTCAGCAAATTGATGATTTACAGCAGAAACATGATGAATTTAAGAAGCATATACAAAATTTAAGGAAAGACGAATTGGAAGCAAAAGAGAAATTAACTGATATGAAAAACGAATTATACCGTATTAATCGCAGGTTGAATAAAAGTAATATTCCAGGAGTTCCAGGATTTATTTGGAATATAATGGAGGAAGCATCTGAAAAGAGTGCACGAGTACTTAATTTATTAGATAAGCAGCCATTGGATATCACAGAAGTTCAACATGCATTATCAGATGCAAAAACTGCGGTTGATCATGTAACAGAACAAACAGAAATGATGTTGGACCAGGCTTTTTTGACAGAACAAGTTATCCAATACGCGAATAGATACCGAAGTCAATATCCAATTCTTGCTGCTAAGCTGTCTGAATCTGAGCGCCTATTTCGTTCCTATGAATATGACCTCGCCATCGAACAGGCAGCTAAAGCTGTAGAAGAGATCGAGCCTGGTGCATTAAAACGTATAGAAGAGTACCAAAAGGCAGCTAATTAATATGCATAAAGGCTATAAAGGGATTTTACTGCTCCTGGGTACTAGTACAATATGTGTTTGGTGTTTTGTTATATTTATGTTTTTCACGACACAGGATAGCCAGATTACTGTAAAAGAGCATGTAACGTCGAGCAATGTTATAGTCAAGAAAAGTCAAATAGCATCGTTTACTAAAATGAAAGACAATACTGAAAAAGTGTATGCAATGAAAAACCAAAAGGAGTATCCATCACCGAAACTTGGAAGTGTTAAGCTTTCCAATGACAGTAATAAAGTATCAATTAATCTTTTATTAGAGATGTTGGATATAAAATAATTGTAAGGGCTATTTATGGGAAAGATAACTTTAACACTTTCAACAGAAGAAATATTAGGGGTATAAGTGAAACTTTGGTTTTCACTTTTAAAACTTGGTGAAAGCCAAGTTTTTCTAATGGCAGATAAGAATATATAAACACTTTTTTTAATGCATAAGTGCAGTTAAGTAACTCGCCATTAAGGCTAACACTCCAAAATATAAGGGGTACTCTTTAACGATTGCCAAGTTTTCTAAAGCTTGCTTTCACTTATTAAATCTAAGGAGAATTAAGCATGATTTATCTAGATAACAGCGCAACGACGAAACCCGCCTCGTCTGTTCTTAATAGTTTTTATCAAGCAACTGAGCGATTTTTTGCCAATCCATCGAGCATTCATCAGCTTGGCGGTGAAGCTGAAAAATTATTAAAAAAATCGAAGGAGCAGGCATCACAGTTGCTAAACGTTCACCAAGATGAAGTTATTTTTACTTCTGGAGGAACGGAGGGGAACAACCTTGCGATAAAGGGTATTGCATTAAAACACCAGGGCCGTGGTAAGCACATTATTACGACTGAAATTGAGCATCCATCTGTTTATGAGGCATGCAACAGTCTGGAGGATTTAGGATTTACAATAACTTATTTACCAGTAGATAAAAATGGTGTAATCTCTATAGAGGATTTAACGAATTCGATTAGGAATGATACGATTCTAGTTAGCATGATGCATGTTAATAATGAGCTGGGATCGATTCAGCCAATTAAGAAAATTGGAGAAATTCTCAAGCAGTACCCAAAGATATTTTTTCATGTAGATAATGTTCAGGGAATGGGAAAAATACCTTTAGAACTCACAAACAGTGGAATTGATTTATGTGCCATTTCAGGGCATAAACTCCATGGGTTAAAAGGAACTGGTATTTTATACGTGAATAAAAAGACAACGATGTATCCGTTGCTACATGGTGGCAATCAGGAACGTTCTCTTCGCTCTGGGACCGAAAACCTTGCTGGCGTTGTATCAATTGTAAAAGCATTAAGGTTAATAAAAGAACGGGAAAAGACAGGAGTTAAGGACATGTATCAGCTTCAGGAGTTTCTCCGGAACCACCTTGCTAAAATGGAAGGTGTGGTAATCAATACGCCAGAAGAGGCAGCACCACACATTATGAACATTTCTGTACCAGGATTAAAGCCTGAAGTGATTATTCATATGCTCGGTGAGAAACAAATATATATTTCAACCAAATCGGCTTGTTCTTCCAAACAGGCAGATGAAAGTAAAATCTTAGCAGCTTGCGGGTATGGCGCGGATCGTTCCACATCTGCACTTCGTATCAGCATGTCCTATGATACAACGGAAAGCGAAATAAATACGTTTTTAAAAGCGTTAGAGGAAGCAGTAAATCAACTAAAAGCAGTAATGGAGTAGATAACTATGCAATATGATCATATTTTAATACGATACGGAGAAATGGCTCTTAAGGGTAAAAATAGAAAGAAGTTTATCGTTCAACTGCAAAGCAATATTCGCAGAAAGTTAAAGGCCTTTCCCGAGGTAAAAGTAAAACGTACACAAGGCAGAATGTTTGTCTTATTAAATGGGCATGAACCTGACCCTGTTATGCAAAGGTGTAGTGAAGTTTTTGGAATTCAAAGCCTTAGTCTAGCAGTTAAGGTTCATAACGATGAAGAGGAAATTAAACAAGCAGCATTGTGGGCACTAAATAATAGTGAAAATGTCAATTCGTTTAAAGTTTCCGTAAAGCGGATTGATAAGAACTTTCCTGTTCGTTCACAGGATATGAACCAGGTGTTGGGTGGGCATCTTTTATCCAATACAACGGGCTATACGGTTGATGTTCACAAGCCAGATTTGGAAATCAAAGTTGAAATCAGGACAGAAGCAACCTATATAACATCCAGTATAATTCCAGGGCTCGGCGGATTACCGGTGGGCACATCAGGTAAGTCCTTGTTGCTTTTGTCAGGTGGAATCGACAGCCCTGTTTCGGGATACCTTGCTATGAAACGTGGTGTTCAACTAGAGGCTATTCATTTTCATTCACCACCATTCACGAGTGAACGTTCGAAACAGAAAGTGATGGACTTAGCAGAGAAACTGACGGAATATGGACATTCAATCAAAGTGCACGTTGTTCCATTTACTAAATTACAGCAGCACATTTTTCGGGAAATGCCTGACGGCTATGCAATGACAATTATGCGTCGAATGATGTTACGTATCAGTGAACAGGTGTGCAGGAATGAGTCTATATTATCGATGACAACTGGCGAAAGTCTTGGTCAGGTAGCAAGTCAAACAATGGAAAGTATGAATGCAATTAATGAAGTAACCAACTATCCAGTTATTAGACCATTAGTTGCAATGGATAAGAATGATATTATTAATATTTCCAGAAAAATTAATACGTATGATATTTCAATACGTCCTTATGAGGATTGCTGTACTATTTTTGTTCCAAAGTCACCAAAGACGAAACCTGCTAGAGAGAAAGTGAATATGTTTGAGTCACAGGAAGACTTTTCTGCATTAATTGAAGAGACAATAAGTGGCATCGAAGTTGTTAAATTAACTAATCAATCAGATACGAAAAAGGAATTTGAAGACCTTTTATAAAGGCTGTTTTCTAAAGATAGTTGCTATATTATGAAACCATGCGTAGTTTCTATAAACTATAACGTAATGTGGAAAAATTATCTGATTTTCTATGACGCCGCTGCGGAAATACACTTCGCTTTCCGCGGGCAACGCTTCAGCTTCCTCGGAAGCAAAAATCGCTTCCTGCGGGATCTTCAGCTTGAGCAGTTGTCGCCTTTGTACCCGGAGTGGTGAAGGCGAGTATATTCCAACTGCGTGGTTAGAGAGCCTCAGTAAATGATATTAATCGAATCTATGTCACAGTTTATATTAACTGCGAGAATTAAAAACAACAAAACTTACGAAAAGAGACTTTATAAAATTTCTCTTAACTAACAACAACTACCAGTTTAAAAATCCTTCTTGCTACACAATATAGAAGTATCAAGGAGGTGATGAACATGGCTAGCAACAATAGTTCAAACCAATTAGTAATACCTGGTGCACAACAAGCATTAGACCAAATGAAGACTGAGATCGCTCAGGAATTTGGTGTTCAACTAGGTCCTGATTCAACTTCTCGCTCCAACGGGTCTGTTGGTGGAGAAATCACAAAACGTCTTGTTCAGTCTGCTGAACAACAATTTGGCGGAATGTCACAATAACAACAATATAATAATAATGGCTAGGGCTATCCTTTTAGGGTAGCCCTTTTAAGTAGTATTAATGCTTTACCATTAAGCTTGACTAATTTTCCTCATTTTTCTTTCTTGATTTTTCTGCTTTAAGTAGGTAAAGTGCTCATAGAAGAGTAGAAATTTTGTTGATGGGAGTATTTTATATGGGAAGACTTTGGTTTGGTGGTTCAGTTTATACTATGGAAAACGAAGGCGATGCTGTTGAAGCGGTCTATACAGAGGATGGAATTATAAAAGCTGTTGGTACTTATGAGAGATTATATCATGATTTCTATGACAAAATTGACAACGAAGTTAATCTGAAAGGGAAAACGATGTTGCCAGGTTTTGTAGACAGTCATATGCATATAATAGGACATGGTGAAAAGTTACTGCATTTAGACTTGTCACAAATGAAGTCTCCAGAAGAAGTAAAAGAAGCACTTCTTAACCGTACTGCTAATTTATCAGAAGGGGAATGGCTAGTTGGAGAAGGCTGGAATGAAAATCAATGGGATAACCCAGAAATGATTTCTAAAAGAGAGCTGGACGAAGTTTGTCCAAATAATCCAATGATGTTGACACGTGTATGCAGACATGCGCTTTTAGCTAATTCAAAAGCCATGGACATGTCTTACATAAATGATCAAACACCAGATCCTCAAGGGGGAATCATCGTTAGAGATGAAAATGGTGATACTACTGGCTTGTTTCTGGATACTGCACAAGAATTGATTAAACAGGCAATGCCCGATGTATCACAGAAATATTTGCAGCAAATTATAAAAATAGCTGTGGATGATTTGCTTTCAAAAGGTTTAGTAGGAGGTCACAGTGAAGATCTTTACTATTATGGTGGTTTTTTAAAAACATATAAAGCCTTTTTAAATGCAATTAACGGAACCAATATAAAATTCAAGGCACATCTACTTGTTCACCATGAAGTTATGGAAGATATGATAAAAGAGAATTTAGGATACTTGGACGGAGCAGAATACATTGAACTTGGTGCTGTGAAGATTTTTGCAGATGGAGCTCTCGGAGGACGAACAGCGTGGTTGACCCAAGAATATAAGGATGACCCAGGTAATTATGGTGTGGCAATTCATAACTCTGAATACTTAGAAAAAATTATTCAATCCGCAAGAGAGCATGGTCTTCCGATAGCTGTTCATGCAATTGGAGATCAAGCCGTGGATGAAATAACAAAATTAATAAAAAAATATCCACTTCAAAATGGAGCACGCGATCGGATAATTCACGGTCAAATTTTAAATGAATTTTCCTTGAAAATGCTTCAGGACTTACCAGTGGCTGTTGATATTCAACCAACATTTGTTTCATCTGATTTTCCCTGGGCCGTTGATAGATTAGGCAAGGATAGAATTAAGTTAGCATATGCCTGGAAAACAATGCTGGAAAGTGGTGTACTTTGTGCCGGAAGTTCAGATGCTCCAATCGAAGATGCAAATCCATTACAAGGTATTCAAGCTGCAGTGTTACGAAAATCTTATTATGATGGTGAAGTGTACCAGCCGGAAGAACAGTTGTCTTTATTTGAATCCGTTCGGTTGTATACAGTAGGAAGTGCAAGCGCGATTACACAGGAAGATAAACGTGGATTGATTCTTGTTGGATATACTGCGGATTTTACCATTTTGGAAGAAGATATCTTTCAAGTTGATTCAGAAAATATTAATGAAATAGAGGTGGCAATGACAGTCGTTGATGGTGATATAGTTTATGATGCCACAGTATAATGCTGATAGTTCGACCTTTTTACAGATAAAGTTATACTTGTTAGGGAAATTATTTTATAAAGAGTGCCAACATTTGACTCACTAATCCTTACCGTCTTAATAGGCGGTAAGGATTTTTTTAGCAGTCAAGAATGTCAGTCATGTTTAGCTTAAGCCCTGGCGTTTAATGGATTCCCTAACCATGCCACATTCTTAAAACCACTTGGGCTCTTCTTGTTTCCTTTATCGCACACTCCATTCGGCGATGAACAGCGCTTAATCTTTGTCTCTATAAAAATGTACGTTTGACTCTATCCCAGTATGAGTTGTTCTTTAGTTTTACCGTTTTAATTACTTTATCACTTAAGGTCACCGTTAAATCCTTTATGTTTCGAATGGAGTAGGCCTCATTATCGAATCCGATAACAGGATAATCGTTTCCATCTTGTATGATGTCTAATGTAAGCTTTCGGTCCTTACTTAATACAAAGGAGGATCCTAGTGTACGATAGCGATTGTTATTAAGGGAAGCGAGTTCTGATACTTGAAAACATGGAATTTTTGGATCAATTACGGCTCCCTGTGTTGATTTATTGTAGCCAGTACTGCCTGTAGGTGTAGCGACAATTAATCCATCACCTCTAAATGTTTCAAAGTGCATGTCATCAATATGAACATCAACCACAATTGTTTTGATGATGGTAGAGCGAATACTAACCTCATTTAAACAATTAAATGAAGTTTCTCCATTAACCTGTATGTTTATGACTGGAAAACGTCGAACCTCCATCTCCTCATTAACCATTGAATGCAACATTTCGTCAAAGTTATCCATATTAAAATCACAATATAATCCAGACTCATTAGATTGTGTTATTCCTGTATACAGGCAATCCTGTCTGAATCCCGTCTTTCGAACAGCTTGCAAAAATGCACCATCACCGCCAATACTTATAATTACGTTAGCTTGTTTATGATCATCTACAATGGTGAAATTGTTTTTTTGTGCTAGCTCAATCAGTGGCTGCAATTTATTTTCAAGATTATTTTTTTGATGAAAGAAATAAATATTTTTTCGATTTGGCATTGTTATCATTACCTCCAGTTTGAACTTATTTCTTGTTCAAGAATATCATTTATATTTCAATTTTCCTAACACATTGAAAGTGTATGAGTAAAACAGTGAATTTGTAGCAAAATAAATGATATGGGGTGAGGTATTTATGATGATGCTGTTGATTGCTTTTATGTTAGTCATTATTTTAACTTTATTCTCAAAAATAAAGGTTATTAGTACGGTGATACTAAATCAGGAAAAACAAACTGCTTTAATAGCTGTTTATTTTTATCGAATAAGATTAATGAATAAATTAATCGACCTATCTTCTGAGGAATCCTATGAGGAAAAATCAATACGAGAAATACTAAAATTATTACATAGTTATAGTAATAATTTGCTTCAAAAGATGAAGGATTTAAATGATGTGGTTACTGTCTTACTTAACCGAATTAATTTTCACAAGCTATCTTGGAATACTCATTTTGGAACAGGAGAAGCAAGTGCGGCCGGTATGGTGTCTGGGGGAATTTGGGGGACCAAAGGATTAATATTAGGGTTGATCTATGCAAAGAGTAATCTAAAATGTGATCCAGTTATTACTGTTGTTCCGCTATTTAATCAAAAATATATAGAATCAAAATTCGATTGCATTGTATCAATAAGGATAGGGCAAGCTATATACGGAATTCTTAAAGTGATACGTAAATATCCAGCAAAAAAAGAAGCGATTATTTAAGCTGACTAAAGGAGGAATTATCATGGAGGAACATCCCATTCAAGGTTTAATGACAACGGCTATGGAAAATTTAAAAGATATGATAGAGGTAAATACGATTATAGGAGACCCCGTTGAATCCCCTGACGGCAGTGTAATTATACCGGTCTCAAAAGTAGGATTTGGTTTTGCTGCAGGTGGAAGTGAATTCAGTACAGGTGGATCAGGACAAAGTAAAAGTGATTCAAGTAGTGGAGGCTCATTACCATTTGGAGGAGGTAGTGGCGGAGGTGTATCCATTACACCAGTTGCATTTTTAATTGTTAGTCCAAAAGGGATTAAGATGGTTCACTTGGATGAGAACACGCATATTTATGAGAAGATGCTTGATTTTGCTCCAAAGGCAGTTGAGAAAATCCAGCAAATTTTAAAAGAGTCAGCTCAGTCCCCTAAAAATAAACAAAAATCTGGACGAGATCAGCAACAGTCAGACAAGCAGAATTCAAATCAGCAAGATGGTCAGCGGCAACAGGATCAGCAGCAATCAGAAGATCAAACAAGATATGATATATAAAGGTTCTGCTCGATTAAAATAGTGGACATTAAATGGCAAAAAATTCATAATGGAGTGTGTAAGGATAAAATTCTTAGGAGGAATGATTCATATGGCTAACGTTACATTTAATCAGGATCCTGTCACACTTTTAGGCAATGAAATTTTAGTAGGTGATCAAGCACCAAATTTTACTGTGTTGTCCAATGATCTTAAAGAAGTTAAGTTGGATGATTATAAAGATAAAGTGAAATTAATTAGTGTCGTACCTTCTATTGATACTGGAGTATGTTCTGAACAGACACAGAGGTTTAATAAGGAAGCAGAAGATATAGGTAACGTGCAAGTATTAACAATTAGTATGGACCTGCCGTTTGCTCAGGCTCGCTGGCGTGAAGTGAATAAAGTTAATGAACTTGAAATGTTATCCGACCATCGCGACGCAAACTTTGGTGAAAATTATGGTGTATTAATCAAGGAATTACGGTTATTATCAAGATCGATTTTCGTGGTTGATTCAACTAACACAGTTACATATGCAGAATATGTAAGCGAGGTAACGAATCATCCCGATTATGATAAAGCGTTGGAAGAAGCTAAAAAAGCAAAATAATATTGAATTTACACTCTCCTGTTACTCGATAACAGGGGAGATTTTTGTACATATACATAGATCATTTGTTACACTAGAAATGCTTTAGATAGATGGATCGAACGGAGGACTTATTGAATATGGAAAAAATGAATGTCGAAGTTTTATTTGAAAAGATAGATAATGCTACTGAAACGGTACAACAGCATGTAAACGAAACATATTTGGATAGCCTAGCCATGACATTGGAAGTGTTTTTCCACGAGTATGTTTCCGAGGAAACAGATGATGTTTTAAAACATAAGCTGCAAACGATAATAAAGGATATTGATATACCTGAATATCAAACAGAAGAAGTACGTAAAGCTGTACAATTGGCAATTTTAAAAGGCATGAAGGGGACAACTCAGCAGCAGCATTTAATGACACCAGAAACAGTAGCGCTATTTGTAGGTTATTTAGCAGAAAAGGTAACAAACGGAAAAGAAAAGTTACGTGTATTTGATCCTGCTAGCGGAACAGGTAATCTTTTAACAACTGTATTAGGGCATTTAGAAAACACGGAAGAAACTTTTGCTAGTGAAGTTGATCCTACGTTAATTAAACTTGCAGTATTGAATGCAAATTTACAAAAGAAAGAAGTTGAGTTTTTTCATCAGGATAGTTTAACACCATTCCTGATGGACCCAGTTGACTTAATTGTGGCTGATTTACCTGTCGGCTATTATCCAGATGATGTACGTGCCAATGACTTTGAGCTAAAAGCGGATGAAGGTCATTCATATTCCCATCATTTATTTATTGAACAAAGCATGAATTATACGAAAGAGGGCGGTTATTCCATTTTTGTAATCCCCGACTTCCTATTTGACAGCGATCAATCGGATAAACTGCATGCCTATATTCAGGAATACGCGCATATTATAGGGGTTTTGAGGCTTCCGGAAAGTATGTTTAAGTCAGAGAAGAATATAAAGAGTATACTTATTCTACAGAAGAAAGGTAAAGGTACCACAGCTCCAAAACAGCCATTGTTAGTTAAGCTTCCTTCATTTAAAGATACAACAGCGATGAATGATATATTAGGGCAAATGAATACATGGTTTTCGGCAAATATAAAAAATTAGCTATAATAGGGAGTTGAATACACAATGCAGAACATTTTAGCTATAAATGCTGGCAGTTCATCTTTGAAGTTCCAGTTAATACGGATGCCAGAAGAAAAGGTATTAGCAAAAGGTCTGGTTGAACGGATTGGCTTGGCTGACTCTGTATTTACAATGGAAATAGACGGCAGTAAAGATAAAATGCCAGCAGATATTCCAAATCATCAAGTTGCCGTCAAACACTTAATGGAAGAATTAAAAAGTTCGGGTGTTATCAAATCACTTCAGGAAATAAATGCGGTTGGTCATCGTGTAGTGCATGGTGGGGAGAAGTTTAGTGATTCGGTACTTATTACTGAAGAAGTAACACGTATTATTGATGAGGTATCTGAATTAGCGCCGTTGCATAACCCGGCAAATTTAACTGGAATTCGTGCATTTCAGAAAATACTGCCTGATGTTCCAATGGTCGCAGTATTTGATACAGCATTTCACCAATCAATGCCTGAAAAATCTTATTTATATAGCTTACCGTATGAGTATTATGAAAAATACGGGATTCGAAAATATGGTTTTCATGGAACTTCCCATAAATATGTCTCACAGCGAGCTGCTGAAATGTTAGGTATGCCAGTTGAACAATTACGATTGATATCATGCCATTTAGGTAATGGTGCAAGTATTGCTGCTATTGATAAAGGCAGGTCAATTGATACATCAATGGGCTTCACACCATTAGCTGGCGTAACAATGGGTACGAGGTCCGGTAATATTGATCCTGCTCTAATCCCATATATTATGGAAAAAACAGGGAAATCTGCATTTGATGTGATTAATATTCTAAATAATAAGAGTGGAATGTTGGCGTTATCAGGGTTTTCCAGCGATTTACGAGATATTGAACTACAGGCAAACGAAAATGATCGTGCAGAACTTGCTTTGGAAGTATTTGCGGCTCGTATACATAAGTATTTGGGCTCGTATGCGGCTAGAATGTCAGGGGTAGACGCTATTATATTCACGGCTGGGGTGGGAGAAAATAGTGACACTATTCGTGAAAAGGTTTTAACAGGATTAGAGTTTATGGGTGTATATTGGGATCCTGCCTTAAATAAGATTCGTGGTAAGGAAGCATTTATAAACTATCCTCATTCTCCGGTGAAAGTTATCGTAATTCCTACTAACGAGGAAGTTATGATAGCCCGAGATACTGTTCGTCTTTCTCAATAGGAGGGAATTTGAGTGTCTGTTCATGAACACAAACAAAATAAACTATTTGTTAAATGTATGGTATTAACGATAAGTGATACAAGAACAGAGAGGACCGACAAAAGTGGTAAACTGATGGTCACTCTGTTGGAAGAGGCCGGACACCATATCGAAATAAAAGAAATTATTCAAGATGAAAGTACAGCTATTAAAGAAATTACTAGTTCCGGCCTTGAAAATCCTAATGTCGATATTATATTAATGAATGGTGGGACTGGTATTGCTTATCGTGATGTGACAATTGAAACCATTCAGCCTATGTTTGAAAAGGAAATAACAGGCTTTGGGGAACTTTTTCGAATGTTAAGTTTCCAGGAAGATATTGGGTCTTCGGCTATATTATCAAGAGCGATTGCGGGAGTGAGCAAGAATACAGCCATCTTTGCTACGCCAGGATCATCAGGTGCAGTGAAACTTGCAATGGAAAGACTAATTCTCCCTGAATTGTCACATATAGCACATGAGATTAAAAAAGATATTACAGATAAAGATAATAAAGCTCTCAAATGAATTGGGGGCGTTATTTATCGTATAACAAGCACATCACAGTTGGCATATCTCGTAATACTTTCCGAGACACTGCCAATAAGGAAGCGTTCAACGGCACTCATACCTGTAGCGCCACAAATTATTAAATCAGCATTAAAATCAATAGCGATATCTTTAGCGATTTTTACTTTTGGAGATCCGTATTCAACACATCTGACTAAATTTGTTATGCCTGCATTTTTAGCGTTCTTTACATAACTATCTAGCAGCTCTCTTGCATATTCTTCTGCTCGTTCAGCTAATGTTCTGTCATAAGCCTCAGCTGTAGCAAAGGTTCTTGAATCAACAACATGTGCCAGAATAAGCCGCGCATCATTTCGCTTTGCTATATCCAATGATTTTTTAAATGCCTTTTCGGAAGCCTCAGAACCATCAACAGCAACTACAATATTTTTGTATTCGAAATCCATAAGAATCTCTCCCCTTCTTCTTATTAGGTATATACCCTCTCTACTACCTACTATAACTCTTTTTAAAACAGTTGGAAATAAAAATCTCCAGTAATGTGTCACCAAAGTGAACATACTAAAGATGGAGGTGATTTAATTGTCAAGTAAAGAAAAATTCTTTGAAGATAAAAAAGGTGTCTCAACTGTGAAAAATCAACTAATCGAAAGCTACCAAAGCGGGGTTATTGAAGACAAGGAAAAACTCTCCAACAACCGAGGAATTCACAAGTACAATAATCAAAAAAATTAGTGCTGTTTTCAATCCATCCCTTAAAAGGGATGGATTACTTTAGTTCTTTCCATTAGTATATTATGATATAATTCCAATCATGATAAGTAGTTCAAGGAGGAACAAATGATGGGACATGCACTAATCACAGCAGGTACATCAGGATTAGGAAGAAAAGTGATCGAAGAATTTTTGAAAATGGGTCATTACGTTACGACAACATATCACAGCGGTTATGAGAAAGCACAAGAAGTTAGACAGGAACTGGTACAATATAATCATTTATTACATATTGAGCAAGCTGACGTAACCAGTAAAAAGAATATTGAAAGTCTTGTAGAAAAAGCTGTAACACGCTATGGTGGTATTGATTACCTTATTAACAATGCTGGTCCTTTTATTTTTGAGCGTAAAAAATTACTTGATTATACTGATGATGAATGGAATAAGATGATAAAAGGAAATCTTGATGCCGTTTTTAATTTATTAAAATTAACCGTCCCATATATGCGAGAACAACGCTTTGGCAGAATAATTAATTATGGCTTTCAAGGGGCTAACAGCGCATCAGGCTGGCCGTATCGCTCTGCTTTCTCAGCAGCTAAAAGTGGGTTAGTATCTTTGACTAAAACAGTTGCGTTTGAAGAAGCAGAATATCAAATCACCTCGAACATGGTCTGCCCAGGCAATATAGTTGGTGATATGAAAGAAGCAAGTATTGCAGAGAGCAGGCAGGTGCCCGATGACGCAACCCCTGTTGGCAGGTCAGGAACAGGTGAGGATATTGCACGTACAATCATGTATTTATGTGATGAAAATTCAGACATGATTACAGGGGCTATTTTCGATGTTACTGGAGGGCTTGATGTAATTCATCGATACCGTTAAAGTTGTAGTGCTTTTTTATATAGTATTTGTTACAATTAAAGTGTTTGCAATTACTATATTAATACATATTAAAGCAGTTTAATAAAGGAGGGTTTATCATTGAAAATAGGAGTACCTAGAGAACTGAAAAATAACGAGAACCGTGTAGCAATGACGCCAGCTGGAGTGTTGACGCTGGAGAAAGCTGGACATGTGGTTTATGTAGAAACAGAGGCAGGATTAGGTTCTGGTTTTACCGATGATCAATATGCTGAAGCTGGAGCGATTATTGTTCCCACGGCTAAAGAAGCTTGGGCACAGGAAATGGTCATGAAGGTGAAAGAACCCCTAGCTGAGGAATATGACTATTTTTATAAAGGTTTGATCTTGTTTACTTATTTACATTTAGCAGCCGAACCAGAATTAACAAAAGCATTAATTGATAATAAGGTTGTTGGAATTGCATATGAAACAGTACAATTGGAAAATAACTCATTGCCACTTCTAACACCGATGAGTGAAGTAGCTGGTCGAATGGCTTCGCAAATTGGTGCACAATTCTTAGAGAAATCAAAAGGTGGTAAAGGCATACTGCTAGCTGGTATTCCTGGTGTTAAACGTGGTAAAGTAACGGTGATTGGCGGTGGAGTAGTTGGAACAAATGCAGCAAAAATTGCGATGGGCTTAGGAGCTGACGTTACTATTATTGATTTAAGCCCAGAACGTTTACGCCAGTTGGATGACATTTTCGGATCATCTATAAATACGATGATGTCCAATCCATTAAATATCAGTGAGGCAATCGCAGAGTCTGACCTGGTTATTGGTGCTGTATTAATTCCTGGTGCAAAAGCGCCAAAATTAATTACAGATGGCATGGTACAGGCTATGTCAGAAGGCTCAGTTATTGTTGACGTTGCAATTGATCAAGGTGGAATTTTTGAAACAAGTGACCGTATCACAACGCATGATAACCCAACATACACAAAGCACGGCGTATTGCACTATTCTGTTGCGAATATGCCCGGAGCAGTACCTCGTACATCGACAATTGGGTTAACAAATGTTACTGTTCCATATGCACTTCAATTAGCAAAAAAAGGTTATCAAAAAGCTTGCTTAGATAACGAAGCATTATTAAAGGGAATTAATACATTAGAGGGGTATGTGACATATCAAGCTGTAGCTGAATCTCATGACCTGCACTATGATGACGTTCATACGTTATTGAACAAATAAAATGAAAAGAGGGTGCCCAATAGTTAAAACAAGGGGCACCTTCTTATATTAGCCGATAATCTGTAATTCTTTTGGATATTTCGTTAACGTTTCAGGTCCTTTTTGGGTCATGAATATCATGTCCTCTATTCGAACGCCGCCTGTATTTGGAACATAAATTCCTGGTTCGACTGTATAACACATTCCTTCTTTTAATGGCAGCTGATTTTTACTATGCATGGAGGGATATTCATGTGTTTCAATTCCTAAACCATGACCGATTCTGTGTGTGAAATACGTGCCATATCCAGCTTGTTCAATGTGATTTCGTGCGACTAAATCAATTTCCCCAACAGATGTCCCAATTTTGGATGCTTCGATTGACTTTCTTTCAGCTTCTAACACCGTGTTATAGATTTTTTCTTGCTCTGGTGTAATTGATTTATATGCAACTGTTCGTGTTGTGTCAGAACAATAGCCTTCAAAAATAACACCAAGATCAAATAGAACCATATCTCCTTTTTCAATTTTCTTCATGGAGGGTGTTCCATGTGGTGACGCTGTTTTAGCGCCTGATAAGGCCATTGTTGAAAACGACATATGCTGAATTCCCTGTTTCTTTAACTCAAATTCTATCTTTGCAATAACTTCGAGCTCACCAGCTCCTTCGTTAATTGCTTTCACTCCTGTCTCTATTCCAAAGTCAGCCAGGGAAGCCGCTTGTTTTAAAAGTGAATATTCTTTCTTGCTTTTAATAACTCTCAAGTTTGCTAATATTTCCTGTCCATCTGAAACAACTGCTTCAGGAAGAACTTCCATTATTTGATGGTAACGATCCAAAGTAAGCTGATTATGCTCAAGACTAATTGAATGTGGAATACTATTATTTCGTTTTAGAAAATCATGAAATAGGCTCCAGGGATTTTCATGATCCTGATATCCGATTATTTCGTAACTCCAGCCAGCATTTTTTGCATCTTCTACTTCCATTGAGGGTACCATTAATAAGGGATCATGATATTGACTGACATAGACAGCAATAACACGTTCATGTGGTTCTGTATAATAGTTGCTTAAGTAGTAAAAGTTTGCCTTAGATGTGACAAGCATACTGTCAAGGTTATTCTTTTTTAGTTCATTTAATAATGTGTCTAATCTGTTCGTCATATAAGCACCTCATTTTAGTTAATACTTATATTATAACAAAAGTAAATACAGTTAAAACGTGTTACAATATAAATTAAGGTTTTTTGATGAAACTATTTTAAAATCGAATCGTATAACATAAAGAATAACCACTTTAGTTGGTATGTGAGGTGAAGCTATGGGTCTATTTTCAAAGCTTTTTTCAAAAAAGGAAAAACAACGTTCTGCACCTGAAGAGCGAACAACATTGTCCATTGCAGTCGGTGATATTGTGACATACGACTTAAGGGACTATGAAGTAGTGGGAAAAATCACTTATCGTGATGGAAGCTATGAATGGTATGGCTATCAATTATTGGAAGGAAGAGATACTCTTTGGCTTTCAGCGGAAATGGACGATGAATTAGAGTTGGGTATCTACAAAAAAATACAATATCCAATTTCTAAACCATATCCTAAGGAATTAACCTACGATAATAAAACGTATTATCTTGAGGAAAAAGGAACTGCAAGCGTACAAGGTGAAGGGAGAAGTTCTAACCTTAAAGATACCGAAACAAATTACGCTGATTATAGTGCAGATGATGGATCCCATTTCTTAAGCTTTGAATCTTGGGGAACAGAAATTGAAGCTAGTTATGGTTATCCGATTGAATCATATGAATTAAAAATCTTAGCTGGAACAAAATAGAGGAGGATAAATATGTTTAAATTTTTTAAACGTGTAACAACTGTGGTTGGTTCGGAAATGAATGCAATGCTTGACAAAGCTGAAGATCCGGTGAAAATGCTGGAACAGTTTATGCGGGATATGGCTGAAGATATTCGAGAAGTCGAAACATCCGTTTCTAAACAAATTGCTAACGAGAAAATGCTGAAACGTAAAGCAGATGATGCTCAGGCAATGGTCGATAAGCGCCAAAAACAAGCAGAGCAAGCAATAGAATCAGGTAATGAAGACCTGGCTCGTCGTGCGCTTCAGGATAAAAGTGACCATGAAGGTCAGGCAACAATGCTTAATGAATCATGGGAACGTGCAAAAAGAGATTCTGATGCATTACGTGATAAATTAGATGAAATGAAAAAAGAATATCAAGAAATGAAATTGAAGAAAGATTCACTTAAAGCCCGTGCAGAGTCAGCCAAAACGAGAACCAAGATGAATCGGACAATGTCTTCAATTGGCAATGATGAATCCAAACAAGGATTTGAAAGAATGGAAGAGAAGGTCATGCAGTTTGAAGCGGAGGCTGAAACGAGTGAGGATCTATCTCAGGAAAGCCGTACATTGGATGATGAATTTGAAGAATTAGAAGATAAATCTAACGTTGATGACGAACTTGCAGCGCTTAAAAAGAAAATGAATAAAGAATAAATAAGAGTGGGAAAATGGGACAGACTCATTTTAGCAGTAAGAAAGTACAAATCCTTTCTTACTGCAGACGTACAACTAAAGCCTTCGCCATTAAACTTGGCGAAAAGCCAAGTTTAATAACAATAAGAGCTGTCCCAAAGATTTGTGAGCAGTTAAGAAAGTATAACTACTTCCTTACTGCATAAGTGCAACTAAGCTTTCGCCATTAAGACTTGGCGATAAGCTAAGTTTTCTAAGAAAGGGGGTGAATACTTGTTGAAAAAGTGGCTCATATTTACAGGCCTAATACTAATCATGCTTATTATGACATCGTGTGCACAACTAGGGCCGTTTTCAGATAGAGGAATGCAAGAAGAAGTTATTATCACGAAAGATGATGTTCCACAAGAGCCTGATAAGGAATCTATAGTTAATGAATTGAATTCGAATAAAGATAATGAAATAGATGATTTAATTGAGGCTAATTTTCCATTAATGGATGTCATATCAAATGAATCAAATAAAGCAGAGATATATGCAACTAATCAATTTGATTTAACAGAGTTATCATCTGTCTTGACCTCAGCCAAGAAACCTAAAAATGAGAGTGAAGTTAAAGATAATCAGCAAATATTGATATATGATGATTCATTTGTAACATTAAAGGAAAGTGAAGATGATAAAGATGTACTGCTTCTTGAAGTTGCAAGCGATGAATTCGTTAGACAAAATTATTCACCAAGTTTTTTAAGTACATTTTTTGCTATGAGTCTTTTAAACAACACCTTTGGTTCAAATAATTGGGGGTGTAGATCAGGAAATTGTTATGGGGGATATACTGGTAAAGGATACTACCCAAATGGTACACCAAACCGTGGAGGTTCAATTTTTCGTGGTGGTGGACCAGGTTCAGGAAAATAAAAGGAGTGTGTTAGAATGGGACCATTTATAGCAACGTTTGTCTATTTTGCAATCTCTATTGCAATTATATTGATTGGCTTAGTTCTATTTGCAAATATAACAAGAAAATATAAGGATATGGATCAGGTTAAAGAAGGTAACCAGGCGATAGCATTGTCCATTGCTGGAAAAATTATGGGTATTGGTATCATACTAGCATTTGCGATTTATAATAGTGATGTTATTTACGAAACAATAATTTGGGGTGCGTACGGTGTGGTACTTCAAATGGTTGCATATGTTTTATTTGAACTATTAACCCGTAAATTTTCAGTTGAGGATCAGCTGTTAAAAGATAACCGCGCAGTCGGTATTATCTCCATGGCTGTTTCAATAGGGCTAGGATTTGTAATTGGTGCATCCATTACATAGAATTTACTAAAGCGACCAGCATGAAGCTAGGTCGCTTTATATTTTGGGGTGGTTAAATGAACGAAAAATCCATTCGGCAAAGCAACTTTATTTACTGGGCATCTGGAATTGTATCCATTTGTGGCATAATTTTTGAGGTATTGTTTGGTGCGTTAGGGTCATACATATTGGGTGATGGTGTTAAACAATATACATTGACTATATCCTTATTCTTAACGGGTATGGGAATAGGTGCCAGTATTAGTGAAAGAGTAACGAAAAACCTAATCATATCTTTTGTCTATATCGAGTTCGGTGTAGCAATTATCGGAGGATTCTCCAGTTTTACGATGTTTGGTATTACAGCATTTGCTCCTGCGGGTACGGATGCTTTTTACTTATACTTTATTACATTGTTAGTTGGTGCATTAACGGGTGTTGAATTACCAATACTTATACGGAAGGCTAATGAGATAGGTGTTACGCTAAATAAAAGTACTGCGAGAGTATTATTTTCAGACTATGCCGGTGGTCTTGTTGGTGGTCTGTTATTTGTATTTTTGCTCCGTCCTCAATTTGGCATGGTTAAATCAGCATTTTTAGTTGGTTGTATCAATTTGGCAGTAGCTTTAATTGTATTATGGTTATTCCGTAAAGAGATACGACGTTTTGCTGTACATGCTGTTATCGGAGTGTTAATCGGTTTGTTGCTTGTTATCGGGTTGTTTTTTGGAGAAGCGATGGCGTTTAGTTTTGAACAAAAACTATACAAGGATCCCATAATATACATGGAAGAAAGCAGCTATCAAAAAATAATACTCACACAGGATCAGGGGGATACACGTTTATATTTGGATGGTTCATTACAATTTAGTTCAACTGATGAATATCGGTATCATGAAGTTCTGGTTCATCCTACTATGGAATATTCAAAAAATCCTGAAAAAGTATTAATTTTAGGTGGAGGAGATGGAATAGCCGCAAAAGAAGTGCTCAAATATGAAAGTGTTGAGGATGTTACACTCGTCGATCTTGATCCGGCAGTGACTAAGCTTGCTAATTCAAACCGGCAAATTCTTCGATTAAATGATGGCTCATTACGCAATGAAAAAGTGAATGTTATTCATGATGATGCTTTTAAATTCTTAGAGAACAATAAAGAATGGTATGACGCTATTATAGTCGACCTGCCGGATCCCAATAACGAAAGTCTGAATAAGCTTTACACAAAAGAATTCTATTCACTTATTCGCAATCATTTGCTCCCGGGTGGTGCAGCAATGATTCAGGGTACAAGCCCTGTCTTTGCAACAAAAGTATATTGGACTATTTCCAAAACTGTAGAATCAACTGGAATGGATATTGAAAATCTTCATGCTGATATCCCAAGTTTTGGAAACTGGGGATTTGTAATGGCAAGCAGAGAACCAATTAAGCTTGATACGATTACGATTAATAAATCTACGAGATTTCTGACAACTGATATGCTGACAAGTTTGGCTAAATTTGGTAAAGACGAAGACAGTCGGATAGTTGAAGAAGATGGGGAAACATTTGACTTGGAAATTAATACGTTAATTGATCCAAAATTAATTCAACTATATGAGAATGCATGGAAAAATTATTAATCGGGTAAAGGAATATGAAAAGCTCTATCGAATGTATAGGGTGTAGACTAAATGTAAAAGGAGCGATAATAGTGAAATTATCATATCATGGACATTCCGTTGTCCGAGTTGAAACAGAGGACCATACTATTTTAATTGACCCATTTATTTCGGGGAATGAAGCATGTGACTTAGAACCATCAACCGTTGAAGCAGATATTATTCTGTTGACACATGGGCACAATGATCACGTTGGTGACACGTTTGAAATTGCTAAGCGAAATGATGCATTAGTTGTCGCACCAAATGAACTGGCTGGATACCTCGGTTCTAAAGGTTTGAACACACACCCAATGCATATCGGTGGCGCCCATGTATTTGACTTTGGAAAAGTGAAATTCACTCAAGCCTTTCACGGATCATCCTATACAGAAGAGGATGGAACAATTATTTATACTGGAATGCCAGGTGGTATTTTACTTACCATCAACGGAAAAACAATCTACCATGTAGGCGATACTGGGTTATTTAGTGACCTGAAGCTGATTGGAGACATGAATGATATTGAAATTGCCTTCGTTCCAATTGGAGATAATTTTACAATGGGACCTGAAGATGCATTAATAGCAGCTGATTGGATTAATGCAAAGACGGTTGTACCGGTTCATTATAATACGTTCCCGGTAATAGAACAGGACCCAGATTCATTTGCTGCTAAAGTGAAGACAGGTAAAGGATTAGCAATGAAGATAGGAGATTCAATAAATCTGTAATGTTAAAAAACGTGAGCATTTGCTGCTAATGCTCACGTTTTTTTGTTTTCAAGAGTATAACATCTTAAAATTTTTCTTTTAACCCTATTAGTCTTAGTCTAATTGCATTTAAAATCTATATCATAGTCACTTTCTGATTTGCCATCTGGAAAGTGTATTTCTCCTTTAACACAAAGATGTCCTGCTTTATCGTTTCCACCTTTCCCAACTATTCTAACGTTATCACTAATGTAAAGGTTCTTCTCTACCACTAATTTTGTTTTATTTTTCACTTCAATATCCCCAGCTATCCATGCACTGCCATTAACTTTACAATCATCTATGAACATTACTTTCTTATAATCATCAGCATTTTTAAACCGAGTGTTTTGATTATAATCACAGTTAGCAAACTTTCCATCTTCAGTGAACTCGTATTTTTCATCTTCTTCATTTTTTAGCTCTATTACATATTCGTCATTATTTCTCCAAGATGTTTTAATTGTAAGGGTCTGATCAGCCTCATTTGCTGTTGTTATTTCTATCGGTAGAACTTCTTGCTTTGTTATTCCTATTATGCAATCGTTATTTACTTGTTTCGTTTGTTGTTTATCATCTAAAAAAGTAATGACTTGTTTTACATCTAATCCATCAATTTTCTGATAGCAAATATTAAATTTTTCTGCATCTTCAACTTCATCACTTTTTTCAGTATATTCGTTTCGTAATTCACTAACTAAAACATTAGTTTCCTGATTTAAAGAGATTTGTCTACTTGTATTATCTTCACTATTAATCATTTGAATAATAACAGTGGAAGAAAGGGCGATAAGAACTGCAAATAAACTAATTGAAGCTAATAGCTCAACTAAAGTCATACCCTTTTGAGTTGAAAATTGTCGAAGTTTCATGTCTACACATCCAATAAATGCTATAATAGGATAAAAGTCTCGAGTAAGGTGTGAATTCTATTGTATACTAGATTCAAAAAAATAAATAGTAGCGGATTTACCCTTGTTGAAATTATAGCATCAATTGCAATTTTAGGAATGGTTATTGCGGTTTTATTACCAATTTTCCCACAAATAATGAGCTGGACACAGAAGACGGATGAGGAATTAGTGGCTAGCAATCTATTAAGTGAAGTAGCTAACGAAACGGAAAAAGTAGATGTTGCTAGTTTATTTGGTGAAAATATCATTGGATGTGAGAATGGTTCATCAGAAGATGTATTTTTAAAAGACTATCAATTAAATAGTGAAAATTACGAGGCAAGAATAAATATTTGTGAAGAATATGATGTGAGTTTATACCGTACTCATATTAAAATATACGCTAATGATGATAGATTGGTAAGTGAATCGTATACATATATTCTAGGGGACTTGAAATGATTAATTTTAAAAGTGAGAAAGGTGCGGCACTGATACTTACATTGGTGATCATTACTTTATTTCTTGTTTTCATCTTGACTCAATTTTACCAAATTACAAATACAACAAAACAAGTAACTACTATGGAAAAGCAAATTGATGCACGACTCATTGCCGAGATGGGGGTCGATTACTATAGGAGTTTTGTACAAAACTATATTGATGACGAAGGAATTACAGATCCAGGTGAAGTGTATATAACTGAAATTAATCTACCGCAAAATCCTGTGAAATTGGACTCAAAGGATCACAAGTTTTCTATTAATGATTCGCATATAGAAGAACGAACTGAAGAGAAAGTAACGATTAAATTTATTAGCATTGGAACTGCATTTAACAAAGAAAAAGAAATTAAGGATACCATAATCATTACATTTGAAAGTGAGGGATGACTTTGAAAACACGAAAGCGACTTGGGGACCTTTTACAAGAGGCTGGTCTTGTAACGGAAAATCATTTAAACCAGGCACTGGAAAACAAAAAAGAAGATCAAAAGCTTGGTGACGCTTTACTTGAACGAGGAGTAATTACGGAACGCCAACTGATCGAAGTTCTGGAATTTCAATTAGGTATTCCACATGTTTCGTTATATCAATACCCAATTGATCAATATGTACTAGGCTATGTATCAAAGGAAATGGCGCAGCAAAATTATATAATGCCTCTGAAAGTCCAGGACAATGCTTTGACAATAGCAATGAAGAATCCAATGGATTATTATATCATTGATGATTTAGAAATGGCAACAGGATTTAGTATATCACCAGTAATCGCAGCAAAAGACGACATTCTATTTGCCATTAATAAATATTATTTTAAAAATGACTCTAAGCTACCAATAGAGACTAATACCAAAAATGATGATGAGGCACCAGTTATTCAGCTACTTGATCAACTATTACATACAGGAATTCAGCTTAAAGCAAGTGACATCCATATAGACCCGCAAGAAAAGAATGTAAACATCCGTTATCGAATAGACGGCAGACTTCAGACCGAGAAAATAATACCACAACAAATGCAAAATGCTTTAATTGCAAGAATTAAAATATTGGCAAATCTAAATATAACGGAAACAAGGCTGCCACAGGATGGGAGGATTAAAACGAATGTTGGTGAAACGCCAGTAGATTTACGAATATCTTGCCTTCCTACAGTACATGGTGAAAAGATTGTGATTCGAATTCTAGACCTAAATAATGCGCTGATGCAATTAAGTGAGTTGAATTTTTCCGAAGATAATTATAAGAAATATAAGCAGTTAATTACACAACCATCAGGACTTGTTTTGTTAACAGGACCAACAGGATCAGGAAAAACCTCAACATTATATGCGTCAATCAATCAGCTGAATCAAGAGAATGTGAATATTATTACGGTTGAAGACCCTGTGGAGTACCAGCTGGATGGTATTAATCAAGTACAAGTTAAAAGTTCTATTGAACTTACCTTTGCAAATGGATTGCGTTCGATATTAAGACAGGACCCGAATATTATCATGGTTGGTGAAATTCGGGATCAGGAAACAGCGGAGATTGCTATTAGGGCTTCCTTAACAGGTCATTTAGTATTCAGCACAGTCCATACAAATAGTGCAATTGACACGGTGCCACGATTAATCGATATGGGAATTGAACCGTATTTGGTAGTTTCATCCTTATCGGGTATAGTTGCACAGCGATTAGTTCGTAAAATTTGCCGGGATTGTATCACAGAACGCGAGCTGACTGAAATGGAGAAAGAGATTTTTAATCAAAATAATATGGAAGCAGATGTTGTTTATTATGGGAAAGGTTGCAGCAGCTGTCACCAGCAAGGCTATCGCAGCAGAATAGCAGTACAAGAAGTGCTGGTAGTTGATGAAAGAATTAAAAGTATGTTGCTGAATAATGAATCAATAGCAGAAATTCGTTCCTATGCCAAACAGCAAGGCATGAATTTTCTAATTCAGGATGGGTTAGAAAAAATTAAACAGGGATTGACTTCCATGGAAGAAATTATGCAAGTTTCAATCAATATATAGGGGGTTATTCGTATGAGTGAAAAATTTGAAAAATGGTTAACAGAAGCTTTTCACAGACAAGCATCCGATGTGCATTTAACGATTGGGAAAGCCCCTATATTTCGCATAAATGGTAACTTGATTGAGCAGAATGAGCCAAAGCTTAGGCCATCTGATACGCAACAAATTGTAAAGGCAATTATTCCAAATGATCTTTTGCAATGGCTGGAGGAGAAACGCGAGCTAGATTTCTCTTATGGAATTAGTGGAGTTTCAAGGTTTCGGATTAATGCATTTTATCAACGCAATCAGTTGTCATTGGCAATTCGAATTGTTCCAACTAGCATCCCATCAATTGAGGAACTACATCTCCCAAATATTACCAAGGAAATCATACACAAGCCACAGGGACTAGTGCTTGTAACAGGGCCAACCGGAAGTGGCAAGAGTACGACGCTTGCTTCCATGATTCATCATATAAACCAAACAATGCAAAAACATATTATTACTTTAGAAGATCCGATTGAATATATGCATACACACAACAAGTCAGTTATTGACCAACGAGAGATTGGTTTTGACACAAATAGCTTTGTTAATGGACTCAGAGCAAGCCTGCGACAAGATCCTGATGTAATATTAGTTGGGGAAATGCGTGACTTGGAAACAATCTCAACTGCGATTACTGCTGCAGAAACAGGGCATTTAGTTTTAGGTACCCTCCATACAACAGATGCAGTATCAACAATCGAAAGGATTATTGATGTATTTCCATCTGAGCAGCAAATGCAAATACGTATTCAATTATCATCAATTTTAAAAGCTATAATTTCTCAGCAGTTACTGGTAACAAGGGACAATACGGGGCGTCGTGCAGTAACGGAAGTTCTTATTAATACACCCGCTGTTAAAAACTTAATTCGCAATGAAAAACTGCATCAAGTTCAAAATGTACTGCAAACATCGAAAGAACAAGGGATGCACACGCTTGAAATGGATCTAAAAAGGTTACTTAAAGAAGACCAAATATCTTATGAAGCTGCGGCTCCTTTTATGCAGGAAGGGGGTTTTTAATTAATGAACTATCTATATAGCGGAAAACGCACATCTGGCCAAAAAGCAAAGGGAAAAATTGTGGCCGATTCAAAAAAAGATGCGCTATTATGGTTAGAGAAGGATGGTTTCATAGTAATTGAAATAGCTGAGACGAAATCATGGAATAAGGATTTATTTATTAATAAAAGAGTTAAAAATAAGGATTTTGTTATTTTTCTTAGGCAATATGCAACATTGATTCATGCAGGTATATCGATTTCAGAAGCCACGAAGACGATGTCCAGGCAAACTGACAATTATGCATTAAGACAAGCACTGACAGCTATTGATAAACATCTTGACCAGGGACAGGCACTTTCAAAAGCGGTTGAGCGTCACCCAAAAGTCTTTCCATCTCTACTCGTCAACATGATCCGCGCTGGGGAGGCCAGTGGCAAACTTGATGACATATTAAACCAGATGGCTGATTATTATGAGAAAGAATATCGCAATAAACAGAAGGTGGTTTCAGCTCTACTTTATCCTAGTGTTGTAGGAGTTATTACGCTTTTATTAAGTATGTTCTTACTCGTATTTATTGTTCCTCAATTTGTAGGTATGTTTAATTCTTTTGGTGAAGAGATTCCAGCGTATACCCAATTTATTTTAAACCTTAGTGATAAGGTTGTTGCTTTTTGGTGGGTGCTTATTGCCCTAGCTGTGTTAGGTATTGCTATTTATAAGTATCTGTTGAAGAATGATGCGTTTGTTTACCGTGTCGATAAGGTTAAAATGAAGTTTCCTTTTTTAGGTGTGCTTGCTCATAAAGGTGTGTTGGTTCGTATGACACAAACGTTGAGTACTTTAGTAAATAGTTCTGTACCAATCTTACAATCGGTGGAAATTACCGAAAAAGTCGTTGGGAATCGTGTGATTCAAGATGTATTAAAGCAATCCCGGAAGTCGATGGAAGTAGGAGAATCGATCACTATTCCTATGAAGGGACACTGGGCATTTCCGGTTTTAGTCGTTCAAATGATCCAGATTGGTGAACAGACGGGGACTTTAGACAATATGCTGTCAAAAGCTGCAGCATTTTACGAAGAGGAAGTTGAACAATTGTCGAATCGAATCAAAACATTAATCGAGCCACTCATGATTATTGTCCTGACGGTAATTGTAGGTAGCATTATTACAGCAGTTATTATTCCAATGTTTTCTTTATTTGAAAATATCTAGTAAACTTGGTAGATTTTTGTCTGAAATTGAATTATAGTGTATATAGAAGGTAGTAGGATGCGATGATAAATTACCTGTATTTTGGGCACTTTGGTAGTTTGGAGTAAGTAGTGCAACCGGCCAGCAAAATTTAATAGACTTTATATCTTATATATTAAGAGGGGCGGGGATTTTTATGCTAGAACTCATAAAAAAATTGATAAAGAAAGAAAAGGGGTTTACCCTTGTTGAACTGTTGGCGGTTATTGCAATTTTGGCAATTATTGTTGCTATAGCAGTACCGACAATTGGGAATGTTATTGGTGACTCCGAAAAAAAGGCACATGAGGCAAATGTAGAATTGATTGAAAATGCTGCAAGGTTAGCAGATGTTAGTGGTGATTATGATACGGATGGAACTATAACGGTGTCACAACTAGTGGGAAAAGGGTATCTAGAGGAAACTCCTAAAGTTCCAGGAACAGAAACCGAATATTCTGGTTCTGTTACTAAAAATGAGAATGGGACAT
The DNA here is from genome assembly GCF_900110695.1 of Virgibacillus subterraneus. GTDB lineage: Bacteria > Bacillota > Bacilli > Bacillales > Amphibacillaceae > Lentibacillus > Lentibacillus subterraneus. The sequence goes on from NZ_FOEH01000002.1 coordinate 72,979, forward strand.
TCAATTATGACGGAGATGAAAGTGTTGACTGAAAACAATATGATATAAAATGAATTTAATTATAATCTACGCCTTGCACCATATAGTTGCAGGGCGTATTCTTCAATTTAGAGTTTCTAGATTGTAACAAGGAGCCACGCTAATGGACATTCTGCTAATATTCTTCTTCCTCCTAGGCCTAATCTTTGGCTCATTTTTCAATGTTGTCGGATTGCGTCTGCCAGAAAATATACCGTTCGCAAACGACCGTTCAATTTGCCCCCATTGTAAACATCAATTGTCATGGTTTGAGAATATACCGATTATTTCATTTGTTATCCAAGGGGCAAAATGTCGCCACTGTAAAAAAGAGATTTCGTTTATTTACCCTGTGATTGAATTGTTTACAGGTATTCTATTTGCATTAAGCTACTCTTTATTAGGATTAAATTTAGAAATAATCACAGCGATACTATTGATTTCAATGCTCATGATTATACTAGTGTCCGACATAACCTATATGTTAATCCCGAATAGAGTCCTCCTCTTCTTTCTGCCATTATTCATTATCATCCGTATTATCCAGCCGCTAAATCCATGGTGGTCATCCATTCTTGGTGTTATAATCGGAATTACAATCCTTGCATTGATTATAATAATAAGTCGTGGTGGAATGGGCGCGGGAGATATGAAACTTTTCGGTATCTTAGGTATTATTTTAGGAGTTGATAAGGTATTACTGGCGTTTTTCCTTTCCTGTATGATAGGTGCAATTATCGGAATGATGCTGCTTCTTTTCAGGGTAATTGAGCGAAATCAGCCAGTTCCTTTTGGTCCATATATTGTTGCAGCTACGCTCATTACATTTTTTTACGGAGAACTTCTATTAAACTGGTATTTCAATTTATTCTTGTAAGCAGGTGATAGTTTGGGGATTATGAATATTGGAAGAGTAAATATTGTTATTACAAATCGTGTATTGCGTTATACATATCATAAAAGCACATCTATTGATGGGCTTGTAGAACATGGAGAAGTAGAGTTGCCAAAAGGTACAATTCAGGATGGGAAAATTAACAACAAGCCTGTTCTTTTGGGAATTATAAACCAACTTGTCCGTGAACACAATTGGAAACGTAAAAAGCTTAATTTTGCCGTTCCGGATGATACAGTTGTTATCCGCCAATTACAAATCCCAGCGTCACTAACCAAACAGGAGGCAATGGGGTATGTAGAAACGCAAATTGGTAATAGTTTCTATTTGCCATTTGCAAATCCTGCAATAGCAATTGAGTTCCTAGACGTTGATGAGGCAAATAGAAACATTCTGCTATTTGCTTATCCAAAAGAAAAATTAACATCATTTGAAGTGATTTTTGAAGAGGCGGGTCTAAAACCGACAGTTGCTGATCTTACTTCGCTGTCTGTTTATCGTTATTATTATTTGTCGAATTATAAAGAGAGAAAAGATCATGTTTTACATGTACACTGGAATCACGATGCACTTGTTTTAACTGTATTTCAAAATGACCAAGCAATCTTCACCAGGTATTTGAAAAAAGATGCTGTTGAAGAAGTAAACGAAGAATTAGCAGTGCAGATAATCAATGAGTATATTATAGAAGTTAATAGAATAATAGACTTTTATCATTATTCGATAACAAAAGGTGAGGCCCAGGTAGGTCAGATACTATTATCTGGCGATTTCCCTTTTCTATCAAAAGCATACACAAGTCTTTCTGCAGCAGTAACGATACCAATACATAGTTTTAAAGGTGAAGAGTTGCCGGTTAAATATATCGATGTTCTAGGTTTAGCGCTGAAACAAGATTCGTAAAGGGGAGTAATGATGAATACAGAAATAAACTTTCTTGAAAAACAACCTAAAAAATATATTGCTCCCCTTGTATTAGGCATTGTGTGTATTCTATTACTTGCTTGTGCAATTGCTGTATTTCTGGTTCAAAAAAATACCTATGAGAATCAAATAGAAGTTAAAAAAAATAAGGCATCGCAATTAGAAACACAATTACTTGAGCAACAAGATGAATTTGCAGAAGAACAAAAACTTCAAGAACTGCAGCAAGAAGTAGTTGCTTTAAAAGCTGAAAAGATTCCTAATGTAATTTTATATAAAGAGATGCTTGCCTTTCTGTCGTCATCTGAACAGTTACTTAGTTATGATTATACAAGCGTAAATCAGCTTATTATTGATGCGGAATTTGTAACCCTTAAAGATGTCTCAATCTATGTGAACAAATTATTGAAACAGGATTATGTCAAAGATACAGAATTAACTAGTGTGAGCAAAATGAAGACATCATATCAAGCAACCCTAACTATAAGTTTGGATAGTGAAATTTTAGTAAAGGAGCTTGGTGAAAATGATTAATCAATGGACAAAAAAATATACTTATGCCCTAATTGGAGTTATAGTTGCTACTTTAATTATCTATGGTATTTCTTATTTTAGTATAATTAACCCGATGCAGGCAGAAATAGATACAATGGATATGAAAGTTTCCATGTATGAAAACCAAATTACAAAATCTGCAATTAGTGAAAACAAACCGAACGAAGAGTTTTCATCTGTTAGTTTACAAGTTCCAACAGAAAAATCACCAGATGATGTATTAGTAAACTTGGAGAACATTGCAAGCACTGCGAATGTAACAATTAATTATATTGGATCGAATATAAATGTATCGGAAATTCAGCAAGAGGATGAAGAAACGAAAAAACTTAGCGAAAATATTTATTCATTAGATGCTACCGCTGCAAATTTGGGTGATATTAATGTTTTTCTCTCTAAAGTGCTTGAAAGTGAGCGGTTAATGATAATAGATACAATCAATATACAGCAGGATGAAGACCAGGTGTTTTTAACAATATCATTTAAAACCTATTACACTGGATAGCCTTTTTTAAGGCTATTCTTTTCTTTCTTAGCATAAGCCTAAGGCACTCGTCATTAAGGCTTGCGCTCCAGATTATAGGGGGTTAATACAACTTCATAAGAGTCCCTTTAATGAATGCCAAGTTTTCTAACTTCCAGAACATTGTCGGACAAGTGGATTTGTAGCTGTTCTTAATAACCTAAAATCATCATAAGGTATTTTGAGGAGGGATATTTATGCGTCATTATGCGATATTACGATTATTATTAGCTGGTTTCTTTCTTTATTTTGCATGGCCTGCTATTCCAAGCGCAACATCACAGGTTGAGCTTGTTTTTTGGGGAGCGTGGTTGCTGTTTTTAGTTCTAGTGGTCGGAGCTAATTTTGCAACACTTTTACAAATTACAAAGCCACCAGTTATGGAACAGGAGAGATTAGGACATCGTCAAACGCTTAATCATTGAGGTTTTATTGTATCAACTGTATAATAATTAGTATAGTTATTGACTAGTACAGTTGAAAGTCGGTGAACGGAAATGACAACAAAACATGAACAGATTTTACAACATATATTATCATTGGAAATTGGACATAAAATCTCTGTGAGACAAATTGCCAAAACGTTGAATCTAAGTGAAGGTACAGCATATCGAGCGATAAAGGATGCTGAGAATCAAGGACTGGTTAGTACCATTGAACGTGTTGGCACAATTCGGATTGAGCGTAAGAAGAAGGAAAATATTGAACGGTTAACATTTGCTGAGGTAATCAATGTCGTTGACGGACAAGTCCTGGGTGGTCGGAAAGGGTTACACAAGACATTAAGTAAATTCGTTATTGGCGCAATGCAGCTTGATGCCATGATGCGCTATACTGAAGCAGGGTCACTATTAATAGTAGGGAACCGCGTGAAAGCGCATGAATTAGCATTAAGTGAAGGAGCGGCTGTATTAATAACTGGTGGATTTGATACGAATGATGATATCAAGCAATTAGCTGATGAAAAAGAATTGCCTATCATGTCTACTAGTTATGATACATTCACGGTTGCAGCGATGATCAACAGAGCAATTTATGATCAATTGATTAAAAAAGAAATAGTTTTCGTAGGTGATATATATACACCATCTAACCAATCCTATTATTTATATGCTAAAGATAAATTGAAGCGGTGGTATGAATTAAACGACAAGTCAACCCATACTAGATATCCAGTGGTTGATGAAAAAGAACGTGTAGCTGGAATGATAACGTCCAAAGATATAATTGGAAAGGATCAAAATATCTTAATTGAGAAAGTTATGACTAAAAATCCAATTGTCGTCCAGGACAAAACATCGCTAGCTTATGTTGCCCATATGATGGTTTGGGAAGGAATAGAAGTTGTCCCAGTTGTTGATGCATCCCAAAAACTTAAAGGTGTGGTGTCACGTCAGGATGTATTAAAGGCATTACAGCAAATTCAGCGTCAGCCACAAGTTGGCGAAACTATTGATGATGTAGTCTCAAGGAATTTACAGGCAATTGAGGGGGACGAGACAATTTTCCAGGCGCACGTCACCCCACAGATGACAAATCAACTTGGAACACTTTCAAATGGTGTTTTCACCGCATTAATGACAGAAGCGAGCAGCAGAGTGTTGCGATATATTAAAAAAGGTGACTTGGTTGTTGAGAATCTCACAGTATACTTCATTAAGCCAGTACAAATAGACAGTAATTTAATAATCAAACCTGAATTATTAGAAGCAGGTAGAATTTATGCTAAAATAGATGTAGAAGTTTATAATGGAAAGAAAATGGTTGGAAAAGGACTGTTAATGGCACAATTAATTGACCGTTAAAGAACAAAAGCGCAAGCTCGCGGTATGGACTGCGCCCACGCATCGCGGATGGGTCAACGTTGCCGCGCAAAGAGGCGATCTTAGTCGAACTTCCTTTTCCCTGAGATTAGATGAACTTGACTTATCGCCAATAATAGCGAAAGTCAAGATGAATTTTATGCTTGGAAAGCGAAAAGGGTACACGAAGAGCGTAAGCTGCCCCGCAGAACGTGGGGTAGTTCGAAGTTGCCATAGGATGTGTTGTTCTAGTCGAAATTCTTTTATTTCTTATTGTAGACACGGGGAGGGAAGTCCACTAGACGTTAGGCGCTGGCCGGTGAGTACGCCACAGGACGTGGCTGATTCGGAAATCCAGTTATCCACAGTACTTAAATTTTATAGTTTCCAAGACAATGTAAAAAGCTGACTAAGTCTTAGTCAGCTTCTCCATTATTATGCATTTATTCTTTTCCATTCTTTGCGGTAATGTTTTGTTTCTCTAAAACCTAGATTAAGCTGCAATCCGCCTAGTACTAGAAATACAATTCCGATAAACAATGAGATTTGTGTTTGATAGAATATGTATTGGTTAACACCAAAGAAGAATAGAAAACTCCCAAGACTTATACGCGATTTTGCGTTAAAATATGCTTGGGTTAACTTATCGCTAGTCTTCATTATAGCGACTTTGTAGTATACATAAAAAACAAGCGAGAGCACGATGATAATTGGAAAAATAATCATATAATCTACTCCTAAATTTAATGTCTTTATTTATTGTAGCTTGTTTTTAAGAGTTAAGAAAGTATAAACTTTCATATTTTATGTGATTAGAAAACTTGTCTTATCGCCAAGCTATAATGGCGAAAGCCTTAGTTGAACTTATGCAGTAAGAAAATAGTTATATTTTCTTAGCTGCCAAGATAGGAGCCAAATAAATGAGTCTGGAAAAAATTATTCAATCAATTAAAGAATTTGAGACAATCATCATTCATCGTCATGTGCGCCCAGACCCGGACGCATATGGTTCACAAGCAGGTTTAAAGGAAATAATTTTACAGGCATTTCCTAAGAAAGATGTTTTTATTGTTGGTGAAGAGGAGCCTTCATTAAACTTTTTGGTTAGAATGGATGGAATAAGTGATGAGACATATAATAACGCACTTGTAATTGTTTGTGATACTGCCAATGCAGCTCGTATATGTGATCAGCGATATGAACTCGGTTCAATGCTAATTAAAATTGATCATCACCCAAATGTTGATGAGTATGGAGATTTAATGTGGGTGGACACAACCTCCAGTTCCACTAGCGAAATGATCTATGATTTGTTTTTGTATGGGATAAATGAAGGACTTGAGTTAAATGATGAAGCTGCTCGTCTCTTATATGCTGGTATAGTTGGTGATACAGGAAGGTTTTTGTTTCCAAGTACATCGCAAAAAACATTTCAGCATGCAGCCGAACTAATTACGTATAACTTTGATCGCTCAAGTCTTTATGATGGTCTCTATAGTATAAAAGACAATATTGCCAGACTGCGTGGGTATATCCTGCAACATTTTCAATTAACTTCTTCAGGTATGAGCACGATAAAACTGACAAGGAATATTCTCAATGAATTTCAAGTTGACCCCTCAGATACAGGTCAATTGGTAGGTGTTCTTGGTGAAATTGAAGGAATTAAAGCATGGGCATTTTTCATTGAAGAAACAGACCTTATTCGTGTTAGATTACGCTCAAAGGGTCCGATAATTAATGAGATTGCCGGAAAATATAATGGCGGGGGTCATCCTATGGCCGCAGGTGCATCTGTAAACAGTTGGGATGAAACGAAAAGTGTTATCGATGATTTGGAGAAAGCGTGCTTAGCTTATACATAATAAAAACAAAAGTGCTGATATTAGCACTTTTGTTCTAACTGCTCTTACTTTCTGGCAATGGTATAAACCAGCACCCTATATTTGTTTGATCGTAATGTACATGAAGATTGTCTCGTTCAATAGAACGTTTCATTAGTCGAATAAGCTCATCAGATTCAGCATATGCAGTGCGTCCTTCTTTTAATTGGGCAATTTTCTCATCGCGAATGTGTCTAGGATTCATAATAAGCAATTTAATCCAGCTCCTTTCATTAAAGTAAGTTATTATATGAAAGTGGATTTTAAAATGACTTTACTTCTACTATAATTGTATTATGTTCCTGATGAAATTGCCACAGAATTTATGATATTTCATTAAATATTCATAGTTAATTGGAAATTTTTGCCTCTACTGTTATTTTTACTGTCTGTGAAATGACTGTTTTCTGTACAACAAAATTATAAGTGAAATCATCTACTTTAAAATTCTTGTTTTGTATTGTTGCTTCTAATAGCTCGGAACTTTCGGAAACTATGGTTACGTCCTGTCCAATAATATCTTCAATCTCTTTCTTCATTAATTCTTCTAGGTCATGTATTATTAGTCTATCAAGACGAAGTTCTTCCTTGTTTGTTATATTAATTTCGATTGAATCAACTGTTAACGCTTCTTTTGATTTTTCATCCAGATCCTGTTTATCCTTTAATAAAGCTTCATTTTGATTTTCCAATTCGTTTACCTTTGATTTAAGTTCCCTGTTTTCACCTAGTAGCTGTTCATACATATACCCATGCATATAGACAAAAATAAAATAAGCTATAATTGCTCCAATGAATGTTCCGACGAGAAATCGCTGCCATCCTTTTCTTTTATGATATGGTGGAATATGCATTAGCCTACATCCTCCTGAATTAGCCATCCAATTAGAATCATAGCTGTTTTTACCCCGCCCATCGCAGATAAAATAAGTAAGACTTGTTTTACCATGTCTAGGGTGGATCCATCATAGATTCCTTTTTCAAAATTGGCGATTGCGTCGAATGTTCCGCCAATTGCGGCAACAACTGCCCAGATTCGCAAGCTTTTAGCAATACGGCTTATCGAGGTGAACGGAGCATCTCCTGTTGCAAACGAACCCATGCTACCAATAATTGCACCGCCGATAATTACGCCAAAGGCTATAAAAAAGCAATGTATAAATTGAGCTATAAATCGTTCCTCCATTATTTACGCTCCTTATGAATTTACTCCTTTCATTGTATGATTGGTGTGGACAAGATATGTTATTATGCACGATGGGATACAATTGAAATTTGATGCAGATTCTGAATAGTTTAGCTATAATAATGGTAGAGAGGTGGGATAGTATGTCATTTACGCATTTACAGGTACGAAGTGGTTACAGCCTTATGAATAGTACCATAACAATTAGTAAACTGGTTGATAAAGCACGAGAACTGCAATTTGATGCACTAGCACTTACAGACGAGCATGTTTTATATGGCACTATCCCTTTTTATAAGACTTGTATAGCTAATGGAATTAAACCTATTATTGGAATGACGGTGGAAGTAGCTGCTGCCGAAGATGAAACAGAAACGTGCGTCCTTTTGGCTAAAAACAACCAAGGTTATAAGCACCTTACAAAAATTAGCACACATATACAGTTATCCAAGAAGGCAAGCATCGAAAAGTCTGATCTTGAATTATACAGCAGTAATTTGATTTGCATCTTACCAACTGTAAATAACAAGATGGAATCTCTTTTATTAACACAAACACATGATAAGGTTATGTCGTATTTAGAGGAAACTTGGAATATGTTTCACTCGGATGACTTTTATATTGGTATCCAAGACCATGGATTGGAAAAAGAAAGAAAGCTTAACAATTCACTTAAAGCTTTCCATGAAATTTACCATATTCCTGTCGTGGCCTGGAATGATGTTAGGTATTTGGATGAAAAAGATGATATTGCATATGATTGTTTACAAGCAATAAAAATGGATAGAGGATGGTCACTTCAAATAACCGACCCCACTATTAAACAACGCCATTTACGATCAGCCACTGAAATGGAACAACTTTTTAAATCGTTTTGGCCAGAAGTACTTACTACAACTGATTTAATTAAAGATAAGTGTAATGTTACGTTTGATTTCGAAAGAAGAATGTTACCATCTTATCCGGTTCCAGATCAGCTGGATACTCATACATATCTTGAGAAAATGTGTTGGATTAATGCCGAACAAAAATATGAATTTGTTACAGACAAAATTGCTGAACGTTTAAGATATGAATTAAATACTATTCAATCAATGCAGTTCAGTGATTACTTCTTAATTGTATGGGATTTTATTGCATATGCAAAAATGAATGACATTTTAGTAGGACCTGGGCGTGGATCAGCAGCTGGGTCTGTAGTTGCTTACGTACTTGGAATTACAGAAGTTGATCCAATTAAATATGATCTATTATTTGAACGGTTTCTAAATCCTGAACGTGTAACAATGCCTGATATTGATATCGACTTCTCTGATCATCGACGTGACGAAGTGATTGATTACGTGCGAAATAAATATGGTGAGGAACACGTTGCTCAGATTATAACATTTGGTACGTTTGCAGCCCGTTCATTGTTACGCGAACTGATTAAGACTATAGGAATTGACCAGCAGGATGCCTACTTTGTGTTAAAAGAAATTCCTGTTCAGGCCAAAAACACCATAGTAGAGTATGTAAAGGATTCACCTGATTTGCAGCAATACATAAAGCAATCAACTAAACTGAAGGCACTTTTTGCCATAGCAACAAAGTTGGAGGGCCTGCCAAGACATATTTCGACACATGCTGCTGGTGTCGTAATAAGCGACGAAGCATTAGTTGAAGATGTGCCGTTAACATTAGGGGCAAATGATACAAGTTTAACTCAATTTCCCATGAATGACTTGGAAGCAATTGGTCTATTAAAAATGGACTTTTTAGGGTTGCGTAATTTAACACTACTGGAACGGATCATTAAAACAATTAAATATACATCCAAGCAAACTATCCAGTTAACCGAAATACCGGATGAAGACCCTAGTACATATGCATTGTTGCAAAGAGGGAAAACGAATGGTGTCTTTCAGCTTGAATCACAGGGGATGAAGCAGGTTCTAACAAGACTTAGTCCAACATCATTTGAAGATATTGTAGCTGTAAATGCTTTATATCGACCTGGTCCAATGGAAAATATACCTGTTTACATTAATCGAAAACATGGACAGGAAAAGGTTGATTATCCACACCCCGACCTTGCTCCTATTTTAGAAAAAACGTATGGCGTATTAATTTATCAGGAGCAGATTATGCAAATCGCCCATCAGATTGCTGGGTTCTCATTAGGTGAGGCTGACATTTTACGTAGAGCTGTAAGTAAAAAACAACAAACAATTATGGAACAGCAAAGAGAGGCTTTTATTCAGGGATGTTTAAAGAATGGTTATACAGAAAATGTCGCTGATGAAATATTTAAGTGGATTGTAAAATTTTCAAATTATGGTTTTAACCGGAGCCATGCTGTTGCATATAGCAGGATTTCTTATCAGCTTGCTTATTTAAAAGCGCATTACCCTGAGAGTTTCTTTGCAGAGTTGTTAAGTTCTGTTGCCAGTCAACAGGATAAGTTACATCTATATATGAAGGAACTAAAAGAGATGGAGATAACTTTAGCACGACCTGCAATTAATAAAAGCTTTGGCAAATATGTTGTCGAGCAAGACAGTGTAAGAATGGGACTACATTCTATCAAAGGTATTGGAAATCAGGTTATTAAAGAAATTATTAGGGTTAGAAAAGAAGGGCCGTTCAAAAGTCTATTTGATTTTTGTTTACGTGTTTCTTTAAAGTTAATCAATAGAAAAACACTAGAAACGCTTATCATGGCAGGATCTTTTGATGAATTTCATTGGAATCGTGCAAGTCTCTTGGCGTCGATAGATCAGGCTATGGAGCAAGGAGAGTTATTTAAGGAATTTACTGACCAATCAAACCTATTCCAGGAAAAGCTTGACTTGGAAGCTGATTATGTCGATATAGAGGATTTTAGTTTAATGAAAAAACTGAGTGACGAAAAAGAATTGCTTGGTATTTATGTTTCCAGTCACCCTTTGAAAAAATACCGCAGTATTCTGACAGCATATGACCATGTATCTGTGACCAGGGCGCAAAAATTGGTTGGGAAGAAAAATCTGAAAAGTGTTGGTATTGTCCAGTCTATTAAAACTATCCGCACCAAACGTGGAGAATCGATGGCTTTTGTCACAATTGGTGATGAAACAGGTGATATGGAGGCGGTTATTTTTCCGGATTTATACCGAGATGTTCACCGTTGGCTTTCTGAAGAAGCAATCATTACATTTACTGGAAAAATTGAAAAAAGAAATGATAAGATACAATGTATTATATCCAGGATTGAAGCGTTTGACGAGGAAGCATGGGAACTAAATGAAAAACAAAGATTATTTATTAAACTAACTGAGCAAAATAGTGAGAATGCATTGACAACCATTAAAAAAATAGCAAATGAATACAAAGGGGGAACATCAATTATAGTCTATCATCAAATGAATAAATCAACGTATCAATTATCAAATGATTACTTGATTAATCCTAATAATCAATGTTTAGTATTGTTACGCAACCATTTTGGTGATGATAATATAGTATTGGATGAACTGCAAGGGTATGACAGTTAACCGCTTTCTGATGGATGCTGTTACGTTTCTTTCTTCTTTACACAATTTTCCCATCTGTTATAATTAAATAGTTAAGTGGTCAGACCACCATATGAATAAACATACAACAATTTCTACTACATAAAGGAGTGATCCACGTGTCTAACTTAAGAGACGAAGCACTGCATATGCACAAAGTGAATAAAGGAAAAATATCCACGGAATCAAAGGTACCAGTTCGTAATGCAAGAGATTTAAGTTTAGCATATTCACCAGGTGTTGCAGAGCCATGTAAAGAAATTTATGATCGTAAAGAAACAGTATACGATTATACCATGAAAGGCAATATGGTGGCTGTTGTAAGTGATGGTTCTGCTGTACTGGGTTTAGGTAACATAGGCCCAGAAGCAGCAATGCCGGTAATGGAAGGGAAGTCAGTACTTTTCAAAAGCTTTGCTGGTGTAGATTCTTTTCCAATTTGTTTGGCATCAAATAGCGTAGAAGAAATTGTTCAAACTGTTAAACTAATGGAACCAACTTTCGGAGGAGTTAACTTAGAGGATATTGCTGCACCAAATTGTTTTATTATTGAAGAAAGATTAAAAAAAGAAATGAATATACCAATATTTCATGATGACCAGCATGGTACAGCGATAGTGACTGTTGCCGGTTTAATTAATGCACTTAAATTAATCGGTAAATCATTCTCTGAAATTAAAGTTGTAGCGAATGGTGCTGGAGCCGCAGGTATTGCTATTATAAAATTATTATACAACTTCGGCGTTCGTGATATGATTATGTGTGATTCCAAAGGTGCAATCTTTGAAGGTAGATCCTATGGAATGAATGATGTAAAAGATCAAGTTGCTAAAATGACTAATAAAGATAATAAAGAAGGTTCATTAGAAGAAATGTTAGAGGGTGCAGATGTCTTCATTGGTGTTTCTGTTGGTGGGTTGTTATCGCAGGACATGATTAAAAAGATGAACGATGATCCGATTATTTTTGCAATGGCGAATCCTGATCCTGAAATCATGCCCAATGAAGCAAAAGAAGCAGGTGCGAAAGTAATTGGGACAGGACGTTCAGACTTTCCAAATCAGGTAAATAATGTGCTTGCATTCCCAGGAATATTTCGTGGGGCATTAGATGTCAGAGCAACCCGCATTAATGAAAAAATGAAAGTTGCAGCTGCAGAAGCGATTGCATCTTTAATAACTGAAGAAGAGTTAAATGCTGATTATGTCATTCCAGCTCCATTTGATTCGAGGGTGGCACCTCTTGTAGCGTCCAGTGTGGCACGTGCTGCAATGGAGTCTGGTGTTGCCAGAATTCATGTTGATCCAGAAAGCGTGGCCGAAAAGACAAGAAAGCTGACACACATTAATACGAAATAATTCACATGCTTAAGGGAGTGGTTCATGGCTGTGTCCATGTCACCTAAACAAAAAGTATATCAAGGCGTTTTACAGGAAATTCGTAAGTATATTGACAGTAACGATTTAGAGCCTGGGAATAAACTTCCATCTGAACGTGAACTAACGGATAAATTACAGGCAGGTAGGTCTTCCGTTCGAGAAGCATTAAGAGCAATGGAGCTTTTAGGATTAATTGAAACGAGGCGTGGTGAAGGCACTTATTTAAGCACATATCGCCCATATCAAACAGTTGAATTGCTATCATCATTTATCTTAAAGGAGAACAACACGAAAAAGGATCTGCTGGTTGCAAAAAAGGTAATGGAAAAAGAAGTAGCCAAGATTGCATATCATCGTATTAATAACAATGATATACATCAATTACACACTTTTATTCATGATAGCGAATTAGAGCCTATTGAGAAGCATGTTTCATTTTTTAACTATTTATTTGAGAAAGCAGATAATTTGTTGCTTGCAAAGGTGTGGCAATTAATGGATGAGTTTTCTTATACTATTGCTAAACTATCTTATGAAGAAGCATTTTACCTGGAGCTTATTCAACTCTATAAAACAAGGAATTATGAGATGATAGAGGAGTTATTTGATAAATTGTCAATGAGAAAATAATTATTTTATCGACGATTTATGACACCTTTTTTAGATGTTATTCGTTATAGTATATGAAAACGACATGAAGGTTTTACTTCCTGCTTGTTGTCTGGGTTTGTTAGAAAAGGAGGAATTACCTTGCTTAAGGATTTTTTTGGCAAGAAGAAAAAAAAATACGCTTCTATCCCGAGTGAACAGGGTAAACTCGAGGTACCAGAAGGACTAATGAAGAAATGCAGTGGATGTCATAAAATATATTATCGAAAAGAAATGCAAAAAAACGTAAATGTCTGTCCTAATTGTGATTATCATCAATCATTAACAGCCTGGGAACGTATCGGAAGTCTATTTGATGAGGGTACTTTTGAAGAATGGGACAAACAATTGACAACCACTAACCCGTTAGAATTTCCAGGGTATGAGGAAAAAATAGAAAAAGACCGTATTAAAACAGGGCTTAATGAAGGTGTGGTAACTGGTAAAGGCTCAATTAACGGACAACCTACAGCTTTCAGCGTCATGGACGCTAGTTTTCGAATGGGTAGTATGGGGTCAGTAATGGGTGAAAAAATCGCTCGTGCAATTGAGAATGCTAAAGATGAGTCATTGCCTTTAATTATATTTACTGCTTCTGGTGGTGCTAGGATGCAGGAAGGTGTTCTAAGCCTTATGCAAATGACAAAAACTTCTATAGCAATTAAGCGATTTTCCGAAGCAGGAGGTTTAATGATTTCGGTAATGACACATCCAACTACTGGTGGTGTCTCCGCGAGTTTTGCTTCATTGGGTGACTATAATTTCGCAGAACCGGGAGCTTTAATAGGATTTGCCGGTCGACGAATTATTGAACAAACGATTCGTGAAAAACTTCCAGATGATTTTCAAACGGCAGAATTTTTATTAAAGCATGGCCAGCTTGATAAAGTTGTTCATCGTCATGAAGTGAAATCCCTCCTAACCACATTACTTATAATGCATGGAAAGGGTGGAGAAACCTCATGAAACAAGTGCTTGATTTTGAAAAGCCAATCGTTAATCTCAAAGAGAAGATTGCTGAGTTAAAAGGGTTTACAGAAGATAGTGAAATGGATTTAACGGAAGAAATAACTACACTTGAGAAACGGCTGGAGATATTGGAAGATGATATTTATGGTAATCTGCAGCCATGGGATCGTGTACAAATGGCAAGGCATCAGGAACGGCCAACAACGTTGGATTATATTGAAGAAATATTTACAGACTTCATAGAATTCCATGGCGATCGCTTATATGGTGATGATGCTGCCATTGTCTCTGGAATAGCACTTTATCAAGGTAATCCTGTGACAGTAATTGGTCACCAGCGTGGAAAGGGTACAAAAGAAAATATTCATCGAAATTTTGGCATGCCCCACCCTGAAGGATATCGAAAAGCGTTAAGACATATGCGTCAGGCGGAAAAGTTTAACCGTCCGATTATTAGTTTTATCGATACAAAAGGAGCATATCCTGGTAAAGCAGCGGAAGAACGTGGACAGAGTGAAGCGATTGCTCACAATTTAATGGAAATGGCTGGACTTACTGTTCCGATTGTCTGCATTGTCATTGGTGAAGGTGGAAGTGGTGGAGCGTTGGGATTAGGTGTTGGAGATCATATCCATATGCTTGAGAACTCAACATATTCGGTTATTTCACCAGAAGGAGCAGCGGCTTTATTGTGGAAGGATTCCGGTCTTGCGAAGAAAGCAGCAGAAACGATGAAAATTACTTCCTATGATTTGAAGAAACTTGGTGTTATTGATCAAATAATTGACGAGCCAAAGGGTGGTGCACATCGTGATGTGAAGCTCCAGGCTGAAAATATCAATCATGTATTAGAGAAATCCCTTAAAGAATTAAGAGTACTGCAGTCGGATGAATTACTTGAGAAGAGATGGGAAAAATATAAACAAATTGGTGAATATAAAGAGATATAGACGATTAATGAGGTTGACAATTGTCAACCTTTTAGTCATTGTTTAGGAAACTATAAAATTTAAGTGCTGTGGATAACTGGACTCCCGAATCAGCCACGTCCAGCTTCGACGTACAGGATGTACTATTGCGGTTGACGACACAGGACGTGGCGTTCTCACTGGCCAGTGCCTAGCGCCTAGTGGACTTCCCTCCCCGTGTCTACGATAAGAAATAAAGGGTGTTCGACTAAAACCACCACATCCTGTGGCAACGTCGAACTACCCCACGTCCTGTGGGGCAGCTTACGCTCTTCATGTATCCTTTTCGCTTTCCAAGCATAAGATTCATCTTGACTTTCGCCATCATTGGCGATCAATCAAGTTCATCTAATCTCGGGGAAAGGAAGATCGACTAAGACCGCCGCTTTGCGCGGCAACGTCGAACTACCCGCAGCGCTGAGCAGGTGCTTGCGCTTTTGTTTTAATATGGCTTAAATAATTGATATTTTTCTATTTCCAATTATCTTTGGCAGATAAGAAAGTTTAAATACATTCTTACTGCATAAAGCGCAACTAAGGCACTCGCCATTATTGCTTGGCGAATACCAGGTTTTCTAAAAATAAACAAATAATATATGAGGTGAAAGAATGAAGAAAATTGGTGTATTAACGAGCGGTGGTGACGCACCTGGAATGAATGCTGCAATTCGTGCTGTTGTAAGAAAATCTATTTTTCATGATATGGAAATATACGGAGTTAAAAACGGCTTTCAAGGTCTAATAGACGGTAATATTGATAAAATGGATGTTGGATCTGTGGGAGATATAATTCAACGTGGAGGAACTGTATTGCGTTCTGCACGTTGTGAGGAGTTTAAAACTGATGAAGGCCAGCAAAAAGGTATTGAACAGCTGAGGAAGCATGATATCGAAGGGTTGATTGTAATTGGTGGTGACGGCAGTTTTCGAGGTGCTCAAAAGCTCAGTGAGAAAGGATACCCTTGTATAGGTGTTCCAGGTACAATCGATAATGATATTCCTGGAACGGATTTTACGATTGGATTTGACACGGCATTGAATACAATTATTGAAGCAATTGATAAAATACGTGATACTGCAACTTCACATGAACGTACATATGTTATTGAGGTCATGGGCAGGGATGCAGGGGATCTGGCATTATGGGCTGGACTTGCAGATGGTGCCGAAAGTATTCTTATTCCTGAAAAATCAGATGACTTTCAAGATGTAATCTTACGGCTTAATCGTGGGCATGAACGAGGGAAAAAACACAGTATCATCATATTAGCTGAAGGTGTTGGCAGCGGCTTTGCATATGGAGAACGTATCCAAGAGGAAACAAATCTGGAAACAAGAGTAACTGTTTTAGGCCATATTCAGCGTGGCGGATCCCCAACAGCCTCTGACCGAGTTTTGGCTAGCCGACTTGGTGCAATGGCAGTGGACTTACTACTATCTGGTAAAGGTGGGAGAATGGTCGGGATTCAAAACAATCAGATTGTCGATCATGATATTGTAGGAGTATTATCAGAAAAACATACAATTAATAATGATATGTACCAATTATCGAAAGAATTATCGATATAACGACAGTGAAGGAGGAAACAGAATGCGAAAAACAAAAATTGTTTGTACGATTGGACCAGCTTCTGAGTCGACAGAAATACTTGAACAATTGATAGAATCAGGAATGAACGTTGCGCGTCTGAATTTTTCCCATGGTGACTACGAAGAACATGGGCATCGTATTAGAAGTGTTAAAGAGACATCGGAAAAGCTAGGGAAAACAACTGCTGTTCTTTTAGATACAAAAGGACCGGAGATCAGAACAGGTTCTTTTGAAAATGGAGAAGCAGAGTTAATTGAGGATAAACCTGTTTATGTATCAATGGATGAAATAGTGGGTAATTCAGAGCGTTTTTCAGTTACGTACCAAGGTCTAATTGATGATGTGCATGTTGGGTCAAAAATACTTTTGGATGATGGATTAATTGAGTTGGAAGTACTCGGAATTGACTACTCAAATAAGGAAATTAAAACTAAACCATTGAATTCAGGTACGATAAAAAATAAAAAAGGTGTCAATGTTCCAAATGTAAAGGTGAACCTCCCTGGTATAACAGAAAAAGATGCAAAGGATATTGAATTTGGAATTGAGCAGGGTGTAGATTTTATTGCGGCATCATTTGTTCGTCGTCCGTCAGATATTCTAGAAATAAGAGAGTTATTGGAAAAGCATAATGCTACACAGATTCAAATAATTCCTAAAATAGAAAATCAAGAGGGTGTAGATAATATAGAATCAATCCTTGAAGTAAGTGATGGATTAATGGTTGCTCGTGGAGACTTGGGTGTGGAAATACCGCCTGAGGATGTTCCTTTAGTACAAAAGGATTTAATAAGGAAATGTAACACAGCAGGTAAACCGGTAATAACTGCTACACAAATGCTTGATTCGATGGAGCGTAATCCTAGACCTACTCGTGCAGAGGCATCTGATGTGGCCAATGCAATTTTTGATGGAACTGACGCAATCATGTTGTCTGGGGAAACTGCTGCAGGAAATTACCCAGTAGAATCTGTTCAAACAATGAGTAACATCGCTTTAAAGGCTGAGTCAGGCCTGGATCATAAAATGATACTAACTAATCGTTCAAAATCCGTTGATATGACAATAACAGATGCGATTAGTCAGTCGGTCACACACACAGCTATGAATTTGTCTGTTGGTGCAATTATAACCCCAACTGAAAGCGGCCACACTGCTCGAATGATATCAAAGTATCGTCCAAAGTCACCTATAGTTGCAGTAACTTTTTCAGAATCAGTTAACCGTCAACTTGCCTTGGTGTGGGGTGTTCATTCAATCATGGGACAAAAAGCACGCTCCACTGATGAAATGCTGGACATTGCAGTTGATAGAGGATTAAGTACTAACCTCTTTGAGCGTGGTAGCAGAGTTCTTATTACAGCAGGTGTTCCAGTTGGTGAAAGTGGCACAACTAACTTAATGAAAGTGCATGTGATAGGTGATGTTATGGCTAAAGGACAAGGAATAGGCCGTGGTAACGCATATGGTAAAGCAATAGTCGCCAAAAATTCTAAGGATGCCATAGAAAGACTGGGTGAAAATGACATACTTGTAACTTATGGAACTGACCGTGACATGATGGAAGCAATTGAAAAAGCAAGTGGAATTGTGACGCAGGAAGGCGGTTTGACTTCTCATGCTGCTGTTGTCGGGTTAAGTCTTGGAATTCCGGTAATTGTCGGTGTTAAAGATGTATTCAATCTAATTGAAGATGGTGAAGATATTACGATCGACGGCGCAAAAGGCGATATATACAAAGGACATGCAAGTGTACTGTAGTCTCAAAAGCTGAAGAGGTGAAGCAATATATGGACTGCGCCCGATCCTCGACATTGCCACGCAAAGTGGCAGTTTTAGTCGATCTCCTTTAAATCCGTATGAGACAAAGGATATGTGAGGAGAGAAATCGATTCGACGTTGAATTATCGTAAAAATTAAGAAGGAAGTCCATCAGTTGCTGTGAATCGTGAAAACGCCACGTCTTGTGGCGCAATCGGAACTAGTACGTTATGTACGTTGAAGCTGAATGGGGTTTAAATGGTTGATAATTATTTCACAGGTCTTATATATTATAATTACATGAAATAGAGTGTAGAAAAAGAAGGGGTTACCCCTTCTTTTTCTACACATAGGATGTAAGAAAGGGTGAAATCTATGCGTTGGTTGTTACTGGCACTTCTAATCTTACCTGCGATGGAAATTGGAGTGTTTATTTGGATTGGCGGCATTATTGGTCCTTGGTGGGTTGTTGGCTTAATTTTACTTACCGGTGTTGTAGGAGTGACAATTGCTAAGAATCAAGGAATTGATACTTGGAATCGCGCACAGCAGTCAATGAGCTATGGTCAGGTACCGGCTCATGAAATAGTAGATGGTATTTGTATTTTTGTCGGAGCTGTTTTTTTATTCTCACCCGGCTTTATAACAGATGCTGTTGGATTTACGCTGGTTCTTCCGTTTACAAGAGGACCTTTTAAGTTAATGCTTCAACGATTCTTCAAGGATCGGATAAACAAAGGAAAAATCATCTACCGAAAATGGTAGAATAATTTATGGACCTTTTATAAACTGTCCTATCTGATTAAAAACGCCCGCTTGGTAAAAAGCATTGCCAATAATTAATAGAATGGGTCCGATAAATAACCCTGAAACACCCCATATTTGTATGCCTGCAAACAAAGCTACAAGTGCTGCAAGTGGATTTAAATCTATATTACTGGATAATATTTTTGGTTCGAAAAGTTGCCGTTGAACTACCACAATCATATATAAAATTGTTATTGAAATAGTGAGTGAGTAGTTTGCTGTTAAAAATAAATAGAGAATCCATGGAATAAATATGATTCCAGTACCAACGAGTGGGAGAATATCAGCAAGTGCAGCTATCAATGTAATTGTTAATGCATATTCAACCTTCAGAATAATCAGCCCAACAAAAATGATGAAGGCTGATATCGAGATGAGTAATAATTGTGCTTTAAAAAAACCAAACATGGCTTTTTGCAAATGATTCCAAATGTTCATGCTAGTTTCAAGTACAGTTTCGGGTATCATTTTTTTAAATGATTGAACAAGATTATTCCAATCGTTTGTGATGATAAAAGTTGCAATTATAGTAAATATAAATAAAGTAAGGGATCCAGGCAATAAAGTTAATGTGACTGGAATCTGTAATAATATATTCTGCAGGAAATTTGTTCCTAATGAAGCAAGTTGATTAATAATCTGTTTCAAATTAGTACTAATGGTTTCCTGCTGGGTGGGATTTAATGTATGAAAAAATGAAGTAAGTTTATGATATAAAGGTAAGAGGTATTCATTTATTAAATCCTCCATAATAAATATAAATGTGCGAAAGTGAGTTGGAATATTCTCTGCTAAGTATGTTGTTCCTTGAATTAATTCCGTAATAATAAAAATTAGGAGTCCAATCAAAATTAAAAAGGCAACAGCCATTACTATAAGAGTAGCAATTACACGTGGTATCCTTATTCTTTCTTCCAAAAATGTAACGAACGGATTCATAAATAATGATAGTACGATCGCAAGAAGGAATGGATAAAAAGATGGAACTGTTAATTGGAGGATAAAATATATAGCTACAAAGGTAAAAATCACTATGGAGAACCTTAATAACTGATAAAGTTTATGCTTGTACAATTCAAACCCTCCATATACATCATTTCATACGTTTACTATGTTACATATGATAAAGAATGGAAAAATAGACATAGAACAGTTAATTAAGGTAGTAAAACAGAATAAGGAGCTGATGTATAGTTTGCTTATATAAAATTATTGGCGAATTTAATCGGTTTCAATTCACATTGAGTTCATAATACTTTATAATTGTTCATGGGGATGACAATGTTATATTGTAAGAATATTGTCAAATGTAATTAATAGTTAATTTATTCTAAATCAGTGAATAATTAATAGAAAAAGGAGAGGGTTTGTTATGACAACCACTAAAGGGCTTGAAGGAGTTGTCGCAACTCAGTCGTCGGTTAGTTCTATTATCGATGATCAACTAACATATGTTGGTTATAGAATTGACGATTTAGCAGAGAATTCAAGTTTTGAAGAGGTAGTTTATTTATTATGGAATCTAAAACTACCTACAAAATCAGAGCTTGATACTTTTAAAGCTGACTTAGCATCCAATATGGAGTTACCTGAAGCTGTTATCGATCATTTGCGTTCCTATGATTTGTCAACAGTTCATCCAATGGCTGCACTGCGTTCTGCAGTATCAATACTTGGATTATATGATGAAGAGTCAGATGTGATGGAGGAAGCAGCAAATAAGCGAAAAGCACTGCGTCTGCAAGCTAAAATCGCTACCATCGTTACTGCGTTTGCTCGTATCCGCCAAGGAAAAGAACCAGTTAAACCCAAAAAAGAATTAGGCTTTGCGGCTAACTTCTTGTACATGTTAAATGGTGAAGAAGCAAAAGATGTTGAAGTTGAAGCAATTAATAAAGCTTTAGTACTTCATGCTGATCATGAACTAAATGCTTCTACATTTACAGCAAGAGTATGTGTAGCAACATTATCAGATATTTATTCTGGTGTAACAGCTGCAATTGGCGCATTAAAAGGACCATTACATGGTGGTGCCAATGAGCGAGTTATGAAAATGTTAACTGATATTGGCGACGAGGGAAATGCAATTCCGCATATTAAAGAAAAAATAGCAAACAAAGAGAAAATTATGGGAATGGGACATCGAGTATATAAGAATGGTGACCCAAGAGCGAAACACTTGAAACGTATGTCAAAAGAATTAACCAAAACAAGTGGACAATCAAAATGGTATAACATGTCTGTGAAAATTGAAGACTTTATTAAAGAAGAAAAAGGTCTCCCGGCAAATGTTGATTTTTATTCAGCTTCTGTTTATCATAGCCTAGGGATTGACCATGATTTATTCACACCAATTTTTGCTACAAGCCGTGTTTCCGGATGGTTAGCTCATATTCTTGAACAGTATGATAACAACCGTTTAATTCGCCCAAGAGCTGAATATATTGGTCCAAAAACACAAGATTACAAACCGATTGAAGATCGCTAGAACTTGATAGAGATAAGGGCCTGTACGTGAACGCCCTAAGTCAGGTCTGAATCATACAGGTCGCTACTCTAATCGGCTGTTACCAAGACATAGTGTATTTATGATAAAATAATCATGTATGAAGATGACTAGGAGGTATTTTTTTATGACACAAGGAGAAAAAATTACAGTTGAGAACGGAAGGATGAGTGTTCCGAACCGTCCGATAGTTCCATTTATCGAGGGTGACGGTACTGGACCAGATATCTGGGCTGCAGCACGAAAAGTAATCGAAGCATCCGTTAAGAAGGCGTATAACGGTGAAAAAGAAATTGAGTGGACTGAAGTTTACGCTGGTCAAAAAGCTTATGATAAAACTGGTGAGTGGCTTCCACAAGACACACTTGACATGATTGATAAATATAAAATTGCAATCAAAGGCCCACTAACAACACCAATCGGTGGCGGTATTCGTTCGTTAAACGTTGCTTTGCGTCAGGAATTGGATTTATTCACTTGTTTACGTCCCGTGCGCTATTTTGACGGTGTTCCATCACCAGTTAAACGTCCTGAAGATGTTGACATGGTCATTTTCCGTGAAAATACAGAGGATATTTATGCAGGGATTGAGTGGCAAAAAGGGTCTGCAGAAGCGAAAAAAGTAATTAACTTTTTGAAAAATGAGATGGATGTTAACAATATCCGCTTTCCAGAAACTTCAGGAATTGGTGTGAAACCAGTATCTGAAGAGGGAACAAAACGTTTAGTTCGTTCAAGCATCGAGTATGCGCTAAATGAGGGACGTAAAAGTGTTACTCTAGTACATAAAGGTAACATCATGAAATATACGGAAGGTGCATTTAAGGCTTGGGGATATGAAGTTGCTGAACAAGAGTATGGTGATAAAGTATTTACTTGGGCAGAATATGACCGTATAGTTGAAAAAGATGGTAAAGATGCAGCAAACAAGGCACAGGATGAAGCCGTAGCTGCAGGAAGATTGCTTGTAAAAGATGCAATTGCTGACATTTTTCTTCAACAAATCCTAACTCGTCCTAAAGAATTTGATGTTGTTGCTACAATGAATCTTAATGGTGACTACATTTCTGATGCTTTAGCAGCACAAGTTGGCGGAATTGGAATTGCTCCAGGAGCGAACATCAACTATGATACTGGTCATGCAATTTTTGAAGCAACACATGGTACTGCACCTAAATATGCAGGAATGGATAAGGTTAATCCATCTTCAGTAATTCTTTCAGCTGTATTAATGCTTGAACATCTTGAATGGAGAGAAGCTGCAGATCTTATTACAAAAGCAATGGATAAAACAATTGGTTCTAAAGTTGTAACATATGATTTCGCCAGAATGATGGATGGTGCAAAAGAAGTTAAAACATCTGAATTCGGTGATGAACTAATCAAAAATATGGATTAATAACAATAGTTGAAGTACCCGGTCAGATATTTATTGACCGGGTACGGCTATTGTATTGTTCGCAGTTTATAGATTTTGGCAGTTGTAAAGGTAAAACTGCTGTCATACTGTATAAGTGTAACTATATTGTAAATTTCTTATTGGAAGGGGAATAACAATGGCTATCAAACGTAAAAAGATTTCTGTTATCGGCTCTGGTTTTACTGGAGCTACTACTGCTTTGATGATGGCGCAAAAGGAACTAGGGGACGTAGTATTGGTTGATATTCCGGATATGGAAGATCCAACAAAGGGTAAAGCATTGGATATGCTTGAAGCTAGTCCTGTACAGGGCTTTGATGCAAAGGTTACCGGAACTGCAAATTATGAAGAAACAAAAGACTCGGACCTTGTAATCATTACAGCAGGTATCGCCCGTAAACCTGGTATGAGCCGTGATGATTTAGTAAATACAAATGCTAAAATTATGAAATCAGTTGCCGGCGATATTGCAAAATATGCTCCAGATTCTATTATTGTTGTACTGTCAAACCCTGTAGATGCGATGACATATACGGCATTTAAAGAATCTGGTTTCCCTAAAGAACGTGTTATTGGTCAATCAGGTGTACTTGATACAGGTCGTTTTCGTACATTTGTTGCCGAGGAGCTAAACCTTTCTGTAAAAGATATAACAGGGTTTGTTCTTGGTGGCCACGGAGATGACATGGTTCCATTAATCCGCTATTCCTATGCAGGCGGAATTCCATTAGAAAAATTAATTCCAAAAGAGCGTCTTGATGAAATAGTTGCACGTACTCGTAAAGGCGGCGGGGAGATTGTTGGCCTACTGGGTAATGGCAGTGCATATTATGCACCAGCTGCTTCTTTAACTGTAATGGCTGAAGCAATCCTCAAAGATCAACGTCGTGTACTCCCATCAATAGCATATTTAGAAGGTGAATATGGCTATAAAGATATTTATCTTGGCGTTCCAACGATATTAGGTGGTAGAGGAATTGAAGATATCATCGAGTTAGACCTAACAGAAGAGGAAAAATCTGCATTGAATAAATCAGCAGAATCAGTTAAAAATGTTCTTAATGTATTAGAGTAATCTCTGATGAAAGCTTCTTTTTACGCATATATTAAGGTAAAAAGAAGTTTTTTTAGCAGTTAAGTAAGCTATAAATCCTTTCTTACTCATAAGCGCAACTAGACTTTTCGCCATTATAGCTTGGCGAGAAGCCAAGTTATTAAGCAATTAAGGAAAGTGAAATACGCTTTTATAAATACCATGTTAAACTATAATAGTATGGCGTTAACTTCTTTTTTTTGGTATAATAGTAAACGCTTACATATATGGGGGTGATGACGTGATTGGTAAAAAGAGAAAGCTTGGCAAGAAAATTAACGATTTACAAATTGGTGATTCCTACACAGCATCACATATTATAGAAGATAGAGATTTGTTATTATATTTAGGATTAACAAATGATGCAAATCCATTATACATTCAACATGATTATGCATCACAAACAGCTTATCAACAGCCGATCGTACCATCAGTTATGTTATTTGGAGCAGTATCTTCCATTGTGTCAATGCATTTACCTGGGCCCGGGAGTCATATTACACAGCATGAAATGACATTTCCAAAACCTGTTTTTCATTACTCGGAAGTAAAAATTACGCTGGAAATAATTGCAATTGATCAGGAAAACCATCAAATAACATTATCTGTAGTCGGATATGATACTGAAGGTGATAAAATTTTACATGGCAAGCTTCATGTATGTCCGGCATACGAGCCTGAATCCATAACAGGTGCTTCTCTTGAAAACTTCTTTTAAACAGGTGAATACTATCACTATTGTAGTGGTAGTATTTTTTTGCAGTTAAAAAAGTATAAATTCTTTCTTATTGCATAAGTGCCCCCGTTTAGGCTTACACTCCAAAGTATAAGGGCTGTTCTAATAAAGCAAAATACACTTTCATAAAGAACCCATTAACAATGCTAAGTTTTCTAATTGGCTAATCTTTTCAACATGAAAAGGATTTATCAGCCAAAAAGAAACTTAATAGAGCTCCTATCCAGAAAATCAAATAGAATAACGAACCTAATGAAATACAGCTCTTTGTAAATTATTCTTTACATGCTAACATATTCACATTGTTGTCAGTTCAATGTATGATTAATTTATTATACGTTTTATAGAAATGGGGACTATTGATGAGGAAAAAAATTCTTATTGTCGATGACGAAGCATCAATCGTTACGCTTTTAAAATTTAATGTGGAACAAGCAGGCTTTGAAGTAGATGAAGCATATGATGGACTGCAGGCTATTCAAAAAGCGAAGGAATCTAGTTATGACCTCATTCTGCTGGACTTAATGCTTCCGGAAATGGACGGAATGGACGTCTGCAGACATTTACGTAATAATAAAATCGATACACCTATTCTAATGCTAACGGCAAAGGATGACGAATTTGACAAGGTTTTAGGTTTGGAATTAGGTGCAGATGATTACCTTACAAAACCATTCAGTCCTAAAGAAGTTGTAGCTCGTATCAAGGCTATCTTGAGACGATCACAAAAATCCGAAGAAACTGATTTTACTTCAATACGAATTGGAGAATTATTTATATATCCTGATCGTTATGAGGCAGAAATGAATGATACCACGTTAACATTTACCAGGAAAGAATTTGAACTTTTGTATTATCTTGCTGCACATAAAGATAAAGTTTTATCAAGAGATCAGCTGCTAAGTGCGGTGTGGAACTATGATTTTGTTGGAGATACGCGGATTGTCGATGTTCATGTAAGTCATTTACGTGAAAAGATTGAACCAGACACGAAAAAACCAGCATATATTAAAACAGTTCGGGGGCTGGGATACAAATTGGAGGAACCGAAGTAATGAAAGTTATATTTTCAAGACCTTTATTTGCATACATTATGGGGCTTTTAATACTTGTTTTTGTTTCGGGAGCTGTTTTAAGTCAACTTACAAATGAATATATTATTCTTGGTTCTATCTTAACAGTGGAATATATTATCCTATTGTTGATTATGCTTCATGTTTACGACAAATATATGAAACCAATAAAAAAGGCATCCAATACAATTGATGAACTCGTAAAAGGGAATTATCTTGCACGTATTCACCATACTTCAAGTGGAAGTGTAGCAGAACTCAGTAATAAGATTAATATATTAGCAAGAAACCTGAGTGAATTTGCCATTCAGGAGCAAATGCAGGAAAAACAATTATCCACTGTAATTGATAATACACAAAGTGGACTAGTATTACTTGATGAAAAAGGGTATATACACTTAGTTAATAGGAAATTCCTATCGATGTTCGGCGGAGTTCCCCATGATTATAATGGATTCCTGTATTATGAAGTGCTGGATAACGAAAAAATCCATCAAACCGTACAGCAAACTTTTTTGTATGAAAAAAACGTAAAGGAATCGTTTACGCAAGTAATTGAAGTAGATAAAAAATACATAGAAATTGTAGGTGCCCCGATATTTAATGAACGTAACATGTTAAAAGGTGCTGTTCTAGTGTTATATGATATAACACATTTGAAAAAGCTTGAATTGATGCGAAAAGATTTTGTTGCAAATGTATCACATGAACTTAAAACACCAATTACCTCAATTAAGGGGTTTGCTGAAACATTACTGGATGGTGCGATGAATGATAGTGAAACTCTAAAAAATTTCTTAATTATCATTAACGATGAAAGTACCAGATTGCAGGGTTTAATAGAAGACTTATTAACTTTATCACGGCTGGAAAAAGATGAATTTAAGTTAGTTAGAAGAACACTCAATATGAATGATTTAGTTGATGAAGTATTACCTATTATAAAACAATCTGCTGAACAAAAGGGTATTTCGTTAACGGCCGAAGTAGGCGATAGTATCTCACTACAGGCTGATAAAGAAAGGATTAAGCAGATAGTAATCAACCTGCTTACAAATGCTATAAGTTACACGTCAGAAGAGGGCGAAGTAAAGCTAACGGTTACAGATACGGAAGATGAAGTCCATATTCAGGTATCAGATACAGGTATTGGAATCAATCAGGAAGCTATTCCAAGGATATTTGAGCGCTTTTATCGTGTTGACAAAGCACGAAGCAGAAATACTGGTGGAACTGGATTAGGGCTTGCGATCGTTAAGCATATTGTAGAAGTGCATGAGGGGAAAATTTCGGTAGATAGTGAACCGAACAATGGTTCAACGTTTCATGTATATTTGCCAAAGTAACAGCAGTTTGAGCCTTCCTGTAAAAGTTATTTAAAGAACAATCGTGTCCCTTTTTGTTATACTATTATCATAAAGTGATTCGTGAAGGAGAATGATAATTGGACATAAGTAATATTGGCGTAATCATTATAATAGTTATTGCATACTTGCCTGTTATATATAATATGCAGAAGCGAATTCGGAAATTGGAAGATGAATTGAATGAAATGAGAAAACGGATGTAAATTTTTCATTTAAGCTTGTACCATGATAAAATGTGTTTAGTGATTTCACGGTATGATTGGAGGATTACTATGTCAAATAAACTAGTCTTAATTGATGGAAATAGCATTATATATCGTGCCTTTTTTGCATTACCATTATTAAATAATGATAAAGGTGTCTATACAAATGCTGTTTATGGATTTACAACAATGTTGCTAAAAATTCTTGAGGATGAGAAGCCAACACATATGTTAGTTGCGTTTGATGCAGGAAAGACAACGTTTCGTCATGAAACATATAAAGAATATAAAGGTGGCCGGCAAAAGACTCCACCTGAGTTATCAGAACAGTTTCCTGTATTAAAAGAAGTGTTGGATGCTTTTCAGATTCCACATTATCAGTTGGACCAATATGAAGCGGACGACATTATCGGAACACTTTCAAAACAGGGTAAGAACAATAATTGGGATGTAACGGTTATTTCCGGTGATAAGGATTTGTTACAGCTAGTATCAGATGAAGTTACTGTTAACCTTACGAAAAAGGGGCTAAGTGACGTTGAATCTTATACACCATCGTTCATGAAAGAAAAGATGGAAATAGACCCAGATCAAATTATAGATCTTAAAGCATTAATGGGTGATAGTTCAGATAATATTCCAGGTGTTCCGGGTGTTGGTCAAAAGACAGCGACAAAATTAATAAAGCAATACCACACACTTGAAAATGTTTACGAACACGTGGATGAAGTAAGTGGAAAGAAGTTAAAAGAAAAACTAGTCGACCATAAATCTGAAGCATTTATGAGTAAACAGCTCGTTACAATCAATTGTGATTCTCCGATAAAAGTTTCAACGGATGATCTTACATACGAGGGGTATCAGCAATCAGATGTAAGTGCCATTTTTAAAGATTTGGGATTCCTTTCTTTGTTAACTAGACTTACTGGTGATCCTACCGAAGAAAATGATATTACCCAAGGTCTTAGTGAAATTAACTATACCATCCTTAACGAGGTAACTGAAGAAATTTTTACTGAGAAAAATGCAGCATTGGTAGTGGAAATGCTTAAGGAGAACTATCACCAAGCTCCAATTGAAGGATTTGGTCTAGTTGATGGTTCAAATGCCTATTTTATACCAACAACTGTAGCGTTAAACTCAAATGCGTTTAAAAAATGGGCGGAGGATATAACAAAATCCAAAATAGTCTTTGATGCTAAGAAAACTTTGGTTGCTTTACTGAACGAAGGTGTACATATTCAGGGGATTTCCTTTGATATGCTTTTGACATCATACTTACTCAATCCATCTGAAAATAACCATGATATCCCTGCTATTGGACATCGGACTGGTGAAACGGATGTCTCATTTGATGAAGAAGTATACGGAAAAGGTGCAAAAATGAAAGTGCCGGAACAGGATGTATTGGCAGAACATGTTGTCCGCAAAACAAATTTACTATTTAATGTAAAAGATAAAATGGAAGAACAATTGAAAGCGAACGAGCAATTTGAACTACTTAAAGAATTAGAAATGCCGCTAGCACTAATTTTAGGTGAGATGGAGCATACTGGTGTTCAGGTTGATATAGAAAGACTTGAGGCAATGGGAGTTTCGCTTAAGGAGCGCTTGAAGAATATTGAGAAAGAAGTTTATGAACTTGCGGGCGAAGAATTTAATTTAAATTCTCCTAAACAATTAGGACCTATACTATTTGAAAAACTGGAACTCCCAGTAATCAAAAAGACTAAGACTGGTTACTCTACTGCTGCAGATGTCCTGGAGCAATTGGAATCGGAACATGAAATTATCCCAAAGCTTCTTTTATATAGGCAGCTTGGTAAACTTCAATCAACCTATATTGAAGGGTTATTAAAAGTGGTGGATCGTAACAGTAATAAAATTCATACCCGGTTCAATCAAGCATTAACACAAACTGGAAGGTTGAGCTCAATTGATCCAAATCTGCAAAACATTCCGATCCGGTTGGAGGAAGGACGTAAAATTCGCCAGGCATTTATACCTGCAAAAGAGGACTGGATAATGTTTGCAGCTGACTACTCGCAAATTGAGCTACGTGTGCTTGCACATATTGCAAAAGATGAAAAGTTAGTTGCTGCATTTAAAAACGATATCGATATCCATACTCAAACTGCGATGGATGTTTTTCATGTGGAAAAGGATGACGTGACATCAAATATGCGCAGACAAGCTAAAGCAGTTAACTTTGGTATTGTCTATGGGATAAGTGATTATGGACTTTCTCAGAGTTTGGGCATTACACGTAAGGAAGCGAAACAGTTTATTGAGCGCTATTTTGAAAGTTATCCAGGTGTAAGAAAGTATATGGATGAAATTGTTCAGGAAGCAAAGCATCAGGGTTATGTTACAACATTCATGATGCGCAGAAGATATTTGCCAGAAATAACGAGCAGAAATTTTAATTTGCGATCTTTCGCTGAAAGGACGGCAATGAACACACCCATCCAGGGCAGTGCGGCGGATATTATTAAGAAAGCAATGATTGATTTACATCAAAAGCTAATGGACGAGAAATTGGAAGCACGTATAATATTACAAGTACATGATGAGTTAATTATAGAAGCACCAAAGAGCGAAATTGAAAAACTAAAAGAAATAGTCCCAGCTATAATGGAGAATACTATAGAATTGTCTGTCCCGCTGAAGGTAGATTATGAATATGGTGATAGCTGGTTTGATGCAAAATAAGGAGAATCAGGAACATGCCAGAATTACCAGAAGTCGAAACAATAAAAAAAACATTAAAACGATTTGTTATCAATAAAACCATTGCAGATGTTTCTGTTCTATGGCCAAATATTATAAAAAGACCTGATGATGCAGAACAATTCAAGCATTTATTAACTGGACAAACAATCTATGATATAAAACGTAAAGGAAAATTTTTGTTATTTCAGCTTGATGAATCTGTGCTTATCTCTCATTTACGTATGGAAGGAAAGTACAGTGTCCACTCATCTGAAGAACCAATGAAAAAGCATACACACGTTATTTTTAGCTTTACGGATGGGGAAGAGCTTCGTTACAATGATGTGCGTAAATTTGGAACTATGCATGTTTTTAATAAAGGTGACGAATTCAATCATAAACCACTGAATCAATTAGGACCTGACCCCTTTGATGAAGAATTTACACTTGATTATTTTTATAAAAAACTCAAAAAAACTGAACGCGTTATTAAAGCGGTATTATTGGACCAAAATATTGTTGCTGGCTTAGGGAATATTTATGTTGATGAAACACTGTTCAGAGCAAATATTCACCCATTGAAAAAAGCAAGCAGGTTAACGAAAAGAGAAGTGAAAGTAATACAAGAACAAGCAATAATCACACTTAGTGATGCAGTTGGCCAAGGTGGAACAACAATTCGCTCCTATGTTAATGGACAAGGCCAAATGGGAATGTTTCAACAAGAACTATTTGTTTATGGACAAGAAAATCAACCATGTAAAAATTGCGGAAAGCCAATTGTAAAAATGAAAATCGGTGGACGTGGTACACACGTTTGTATATCCTGCCAAAAATTTAAGTGAGGTATAGCAATGGCACTAGTACTCGGTTTAACGGGAAGTATAGCAAGCGGGAAAAGCACCATATCATTAATGTTCGATGATTTTAATATTCCAGTAGTTGATGCGGATAAACTATCACGTGAAGTTGTAATGCCAGGGGAGAAGGCCTATGAGCAAATCGTAGAGACATTTGGCCAAGAAATATTGCGTGATGATAAGGCACTAGATAGAAAAAAATTAGGAAATATTATCTTTAATGATGAATCAAAACGTAAACAATTAAATGGTATTGTACATCCTGCAGTCAGAGAAAAGATGCTGGTAAGAAGAGATGGCTATGTAGAATCTGGAGCGGAATGTGTTGTACTTGATATTCCATTGCTATTTGAAAGCAAATTAACTGATTTTGTCGACAAAACAGTTGTTGTATACGTGGATGAGGACGTTCAAGTGCAACGGCTAATGGAACGTGATGAATATTCAGAGGAAGAGGCATATCAACGAATTAATGCTCAGATCTCTGTTAAAGAGAAAGCAAACCTTGCCGATGCTGTTATTGACAACAATGGAACAAAGCAAGAGTCATATCGGCAGCTGGAAGACCTGCTAAAAAAATGGAATGTAAATGAAGCTAAAGAAGCCTAGGAATAATTTTTCCTAGGCTTTTATCAACTTTTGAGCACATTTTCATATAATTATGTTATACTATTTATGATAAAAAACTAAAAGAGTATAACATATATAGGAGGACTACAAATGAGTAAAACCCGAATTGCAATTAACGGATTTGGACGAATTGGACGCATGGTCTTTCGTCAAGCTATTAAAGATAATCAGATAGAGGTTGTCGCAGTAAATGCAAGTTATCCTCCAGAAACACTTGCACATTTGATAAAGTATGATAGTGTTCATGGTATTTTTGACAGAGAAGTGAAAGCGCTTCATGGAAGTTTGGAAGTTGATGGGAAGAAAATTTCTTTAACAAGTGCACGTGAACCCGGGAAATTACCGTGGAAAGAATTTGATATCGATGTAGTTGTAGAAGCAACAGGAAAATTTAAAACAAAAGAAGATGCTGGTTTACATTTACAGGCAGGAGCCAAGAAGGTTGTCATAACGGCACCTGGAAAACATGTTGACAAAACAATTGTAATGGGTGTGAATGAGACCACATATAATCCAGAACAGGATAACGTGATCTCCAATGCCTCATGCACGACTAATTGTCTTGCACCAGTAGTGAAGGTATTAGATGATAACTTTTCAATTATAAACGGCTTAATGACAACTGTTCATGCGTTTACGAATGATCAACAGAATTTAGATAATCCGCACAAAGATTTACGACGGGCTAGAGGTTGTACACAATCAATTATTCCTACCTCAACAGGAGCTGCTAAGGCTTTAGGCGAAGTAATACCTAACATGAATGGTAAGCTGCATGGTATGGCCCTGCGAGTACCAACACCTAATGTTTCATTAATAGACTTGGTTATTGATGTAAAAGAGTCCGTATCAATTGAAGAGGTTAATAGCGTATTCAAAAAAGCTGCTGAGAATGAGCTTGCAGGAATTATAAAATATAGTGATGAACCACTTGTTTCAATTGATTACACGTCATCGGAGTATTCTGCAATTATAGATGGACTATCAACGATGGTTATGGAAGATAACAAGATTAAGGTGTTGGCTTGGTATGATAATGAATGGGGTTACTCAGAACGAGTCATAGATCTCACCAAATATGTTGGGAATAATATCAATAAACTAGAAATGAAAATTTCTTAAAATATTGCAAGTACATTAAAATAAGTTTATAATTTCTCATGACTTCTATATTAAATGATACCTGCTTAAAGGGTTAGAATCTTATTGGACTAACTTCCCTCAGTAGCGGAATTATAGCTGCAGATAGAAGATACTCAACTTATATTAAGGTGGAATCTTTAAATGGATACAATGGGAAGACATGTTATTGCTGAATTATGGGAGTGTAGTATAGATACTTTAAATAATATTAGTCAAATCAAGCAAATTTTTGTTGATGCAGCTTTAGAGGCTGGAGCAGAAATACGCGAAGTAGCTTTCCATAAATTTTCACCACATGGGGTTAGTGGGGTAGTTATTATTGCAGAATCACATTTAACAGTCCACAGCTTTCCTGAGCATGGCTATGCAAGTATTGATGTTTATACATGCAGTAATACAATTGATCCAAATGTAGCTGTTGAATATATTATAAAGGCATTAGAGGCAAAAACATTTGAACAGGTTGAAGTTAAACGAGGTAAGGGACCTGTTAAGGTAAAACCATTTCAAAAAATGTTATAAATAGTATGGACAGAAGGGGTTGACCAGAATAATTGGTTAATCCTTTTTTCGTGGTTAAGATACTATAAATACTTTCTTAATGCATAAGTGCAACTAAGGTTTTCACCATTAAGGCTAGACGATAAGCCAAGTTTTCTATAATTAGTCGATTTACAAAAAACATGTTAAAATAAATAGATATATAGTGTACGATAAGAAGTTATACATATGTATTATTTTCAGATGGGGTGTACGAAATGTCGTTCAGACAAAAAACTGCGAAATATTTTAGTAATCATGCTGAAACTAGTGAGAATCATATTGATCCGACGCTCCAAACACATTACTATAAAACAACAAGAGACAAAGGGTTAAGTTTGTTGGAAAATCATTTTAATAATAACGAAAGCTATCACATCAATGCTATTTCCAAAGGTCACGGTGAAATTAGTGCCACTATTATCAAAGGAAAAAAAGCCTTTGTTGTTGCAACTGTGATAATGGTTAGACCTTATCAGACAGCTATTGATTTCTCAGTTACAACAGAGTCAGTATTACCGTTTGATTTAGGTTATAGTACAAAAATTATCCAGCAACTATATCAACAGGTAAATAAAGAGCTACCTATAATTAATAATACGAATAGGCGGTAGCAGAAATGAATGGGGTTGAACGACATGAGATGTTCAAATTGCCACTATAAAAGTACAAAAGTCTTGGATTCACGGCCAATTGAAGAGGCTCGTTCGATCCGCAGACGCAGAGAATGTGAAAAGTGCGGATTTCGTTTCACAACATTTGAACGGATTGAAGAGGTCCCGTTAATTGTTGTGAAGAAAGATGGTACAAGACAGGAATATAGCCGAGAAAAATTAATACGAGGATTAATAAAAGCATGTGAAAAACGTCCAGTTCCTCTTGAAAAAATTGAAGAACTTGCCATCGATGTTGAAAAGGAATTGCGTAATACTGGTGTATCAGAAATTGATAGTAAAGAAATAGGTGAAATGGTTATGGATCGACTTTCAGAAGTTGATGAAGTAGCTTATGTTCGATTTGCATCAGTTTATCGACAGTTTAAGGATTTAACTGTATTTTTGGATGAATTAAAAGACTTAATTAAAACAGATAAGAATAATACTTGAAAAACCAATTCAGTATCATGTTTGGAACAAAGAAAGGGTTAGAGTAATGAATCATATAGGAAAAATTTTGCCAGTCGAAGGCTATCGTGTTTTGTTTAAAGGAAATTTGCCAGTTGATTATGCAAAGTCGTTAACTCACTTGTACCAACCTTTAATTGGTATTCAAGCATATTCATTATATCAAACCCTAATGAACGAACTTGAATTTCAGCATGGATCATTAGTCCAAACACACCATACAATAATGAACTATATGAATTTACCATTAGATGATATTTATCGGGCAAGGTTAAAACTTGAGGGCATTGGACTGCTTAAAACATATAAGAATCAAACAGATGAACAAATTTCATATATATATGAGTTACAAAGTCCGTTTTCACCAGCAAATTTTTTTACGGATGAAATGCTGGCTCAATTACTATATCATCATGTTGGTGAAAATAAATTTGAATTACTGAAGGAACACTATACCCAACATGAAAAAAGAGAAGGAGCTAACATAACGGCCTCCTTCAGTGAAGTCTTCAAAACGTTTCAACCCTATCTAGAAGGGATGGAAGTGGCTGAAGATCAACATGAATCGGTTACAGATACTGCTGCAATTGATTTCACCTGGATGGAACAAATGCTGAAACAGCGTATGATCCCAGCAAATAGAGTGTTGACTCCGGCAAACAGGAAATTAATTTCCCAAATGATGACTTTATATGATTTAGCAACATATGAAGTAGAAAAATCTGTGTTATGGGCGTTGACTGATGAAAATTCACTTAATCGTAATGAGTTTAAAGAAGCTTGTCATGACTTATTTAAGAACAAA
Source organism: Virgibacillus subterraneus (assembly GCF_900110695.1). Lineage (GTDB taxonomy): Bacteria > Bacillota > Bacilli > Bacillales > Amphibacillaceae > Lentibacillus > Lentibacillus subterraneus. The sequence goes on from NZ_FOEH01000002.1 coordinate 108,633, forward strand.
CACAATCAAATAAATATTAAGCTTACTGAAAAAGAAGCACATCCAATAAATGAACCGGTTAGTAACCCAACTACGAAAGAAGAGCAGCTTATCATCGAATTGGAAAAAATATCACCAAAACAGCTACTTGAAGATTTATCAAGTGGTGGTCAGGCATCTGCCCAGGATATGAAGGTGATTCGTGAAGTTATGACAACCCAAGGACTGCCTTCTCCAGTGATGAATGTACTTATCCACTATGTTTTGCTGCAATCAAATATGAAGCTATCAAGAGCGTATCTAGAAAAGATAGCAAGTCATTGGTCACGTGCTAATCTGAAGACAGCAAAAGAAGCTATGGCATTCGCAAAGAGTGAGAAGGACCGATATCAAAAAGGAAAAGCAAATAAACCAAACTATAAAAAGCCTCAGTCTAATGAGGTTGTTCCTGAATGGTTTAAAGAACGGAAAAAGAAGAAGCAGCAGGCAAATTCAACTCAAGATAATACAGATTCACAACAAGAATGGGAAGAAACAGCAACACTATTGCGAAAGTACTCTAAAAAGAAGAATAATCATTTATAAGGATGATAAAAATGAAGCCGGTACAATCGGAATTAAAAAAATGGATGCAAGAAAATAAAAATTTTAAAGAAAACTATATACGAATCAAACAGGAAGTTTTAAATGACCCTGAAATAAAAGAATTTTTGTCATATCATCCAACATTGCCGGAAAAAGAAGTTGAAAAAAATCTGATAAAGCTATATGAATATAAATCCCAATCTAAGCAGTGTGATAAATGTAAATCCTTTGAACAATGTCAAAATATGCTACAAGGATATTCACCTGTATTACATGTTAAAGATAATGAGATTCATCTATCATATGAAAAGTGTCACCTTCGACTGGATCATGAAAAACAACAGCAACAGCAGCAGTTAATCGAGAGTTTGTATATGCCAAAGGAAATATTAAATGCAGCTATAGACGATATCGATCATGATACTGAAAGAGGTAGTGGGATCAGGCAGTTACTCCTCTTTTTAGAACAAACGAAATCAGGGCTCCCTTCAAAAGGTATTTACTTTTACGGACCGTTTGGTGTTGGAAAAACATACCTGCTTGGGGCGCTGGCAAACGCATTAAAAGAATATAATATATCATCCATGTTAATTTATATGCCAGAATTTGTTCGTGAAATAAAAAGTTCAATTAAAGATGATTCGATAAATGAAAAGATAAATTACTTTAAAAAAGCGGATGTGCTAATGCTGGATGATATTGGTGCTGAAACACAATCAGCCTGGTTTCGAGACGAGATACTAGGGTCTATTTTACAATATCGCATGATGGAAAAGCTGCCAGTGTTTTTCACATCCAATTACAGTTTGGAACATTTGGAAGAGCAGCTTGGCAGATCCAATCGTGGCGGTGTTGAAACAGTAAAAGCAGGGCGAATTATTGAGCGTATTAAACAAGTAAGTAAAGAAATTCCGCTGTCAGGAGAAAACCGCCGGGATGTTTAGAATATCATTAAACTAGCATGAAAGATTATGTTCTTTTACGCTAGTTTTTTTATTGTCTAGCGTACTATAAAATTTAGGTGCTACAGATAACTGGACTTCACCCATCAGCGCCTAGTGAACTCCCCCTCCCTGTGTCGTACCACATGACCTTCAGTGCGGCAGCTTACGAATTTCTTCCTTTTCGCTTTCTGAGCATAAGATTCACTTTGACTCTCGCTATTAAGGATTGGCATTAAGCCATTTTTCTAATGAGTACTTCTTATAACCACTATCGAATCTAGACGGGCATGTGGTGTCATTAAAATAAAATATATTTTTTATAACACTTTTTAAGTTTTAGATTCGATTATAATAGTGAAGAAGAAAGGATATATTTCAGGTACTTGCTTCCAGTTGTTTACTAACTTTACTAGTTTCATGGGTTTATACATTTTTTCACATGTATGTCCATATAATGTAACAGTTTGGTTCTTGGGTGAGGGTGATGTATTTGCTGGAAGTTTATTTTGAATCGGATAAAGAAGTGATTAGTTTTTGTGAGCATTTATTTCAGTATAATAAGCAGATTGAATTGCATTGGAAAACAAGTGAGGAATGGGGGAATCATTTAATACTTGATTATCAGGTACCTGGTAATGAGACAATGGAATCCATAGCGAAATCAATGGTTGAGGTATTTGTAACACATCGACTTACAAACATGATAAACGGAATAATTAAAGACTATTATTACTATACAAACATGGATGAAATAGAACGCATATTAGATATAACTCACTGGATATTCTCAGGTGATGATGCTGACAGTGTTAATGTTAGGAAAAACAAAGATCCAAGTCAATTATTGCAGTCGTTATTTATAGCCAATATTAAAAACACTGAAACAATTCATTTTGATTCAGTTGTTAAATTTCAGTTCAAGGTATTTAAAGACCAGCTTATATACTTTGTTGGGTTGGCAATAGATGAGTTTAAACGAGAAGAAGATCATCAAGCGTTTGTTGATATGCTGCGGGAATACATTGTTAAAAGGGAACCGTCCTACAATACAGTCCATATAATGCAGGGCAACCAATTTTCTTTTTATAAAACGAACGGAAAACGGTTTACAAAGCTCGAACTAAGAATGCTCATGCAAAAAGAGCCACTTTATATTGTGGGATTGGATGCTGACGAGTTGAATTTAGCACCATTAATAGCGATGGCACCGAAGAAAATAAAAATTTATGGCGACCATCCTTCTGAACCAAAAACATTAACTGTAATTAATGTTTTTCAGGAAAGAGTTGAATTTCAGCCAGTTAGCAGCTTCCCATTTCAATATTATTTTAAAAAATAATTATTAAAGCTTGATTTTATTGTCAGCAGAAGCTATAATACGACTTATATATAATTTTAACGAATCTAAAAGTAATGATAAGGACAAGATCATTTGGTTTTTGGATAGATAAGAGAAGGGAGTCACCGGCTGAAAACTTCCGTACCCATGCAAATGATTACCACCTTTAAACTCTGCTATTGAACTTAAGTAAATAGTGGCGTACAATCTGCGTTAAAGATTTATGAGCCGCAGAAACTGCGGGAAATAGGGTGGAACCACGATGTTACCAACGCTCGTCCCTTTGCTTAAATGCAGAGGGATGGGCGTTTTTAATTTTGGCTATTTTCTAAGAGTTTGTTGTTGATTTGAAAACTTGGCATCCACCAGGACTCCTCGCCTGTTCATTCTTAACGATATCCAGTTGTGTGTCAGAGAAACTCACTAACTGTTACTAATTCAGCGGAGTGTATTTCCAGAGCGATATCCTAGCACTTAAGCATTTTTTACATTACGTCGTATTTTATATCGAACTGCGAAGCTAAGAGCAACAAAACTTATTAAAAGAGCCTTATTTTTAGAGATATTCAAATAGAAAACACAGAAGGAGTGTTACTAATGGCTGAGATTACAATAACTTTCCCAGATGGTGCAAACAAACAATTTCCCCAAGGGACAACTGGCGAAGAAATTGCGAGTTCTATTTCGTCAGGATTAAAAAAACAAGCACTGGCGATTAAATTGGATGGAGAATTATATGATCTGCGACGTAAGCTTCAACAAGGCGGTATGATTGAGGTTGTTACATATAAGAGTGATGATGGGATAGACATCATGCGTCACTCAACAGCACATTTATTGGCACAAGCTGTTACACGGTTATATGAAAATGTCAATTTTGGGGTAGGTCCTGTAATTGAAGAAGGGTTTTATTATGATATAGATATGGAACAATCCTTAACTCCTGAGGACCTTACAAAGATTGAAAAAGAAATGAAGCGAATTGTTGATGAAAACCTTGAAATAGAACGAGTTGAAGTTTCAAGGGATGAAGCAAAGCGAATGTTTAAGGAAATTGGCGACGACCTTAAACTTGAGTTAATTGATGCTATCCCTGAGGATGAACAAGTAACAATATACAAGCAGGGAGAGTTTTTTGATTTATGCCGGGGAATTCATGTACCATCAACAAGTAAAATAAAAGCATTTAAACTACTAAGCATCTCTGGAGCATACTGGCGCGGTGATAGCAATAATCAGCAGCTGCAGCGCATTTATGGAACAGCTTTTGAAAAGCAAGGACAGCTTGACGAGCACTTACGTATTCTGGAAGAAAGAAAAGAGCGTGACCATCGTAAACTTGGCAAAGAGCTTGAAATCTTTACGGTGTCCCAAAAAGTTGGACAAGGGCTGCCATTATGGCTGCCAAAAGGAGCAACAATTCGCCGTATTATTGAGCGTTATATTGTTGATTTAGAAGAACGTTTAGGTTATGACCATGTGTATACACCAGTACTCGGAAGTGTTGATTTATATAAAACAAGCGGGCACTGGGATCACTACCAAGATGATATGTTTCCAACAATGGAAATGGACAATGAAGATTTAGTTTTGCGTCCAATGAACTGTCCACATCATATGATGGTTTATAAAAATCAATTATACAGCTATCGTAATCTGCCAGTCAGAATTGCTGAACTGGGTACGATGCACCGTCATGAAATGTCTGGTGCATTGGCCGGGCTACAGCGAGTTCGTGCAATGACATTGAATGATGCACATATCTTTGCTCGTCCAGACCAGTTAAAGGCTGAATTTATTCGTGTTGTAGAGCTTGTGCAAAAAGTATACGAAGATTTTGGAATTAATGATTATTACTTCCGCCTTTCTTACCGCGACCCTGAGGATAAAGAGAAATACATTGACAATGATGAAATGTGGGAAAAAGCACAGGCGATGCTCAAAGAAACTATGGAAGAAATGAATGTTGATTATGTTGAAGCGGAAGGAGAAGCTGCATTCTATGGTCCGAAGCTTGATGTGCAAGTAAAAACAGCTTTAGGAAAAGATGAAACACTGTCCACTGTTCAGCTTGATTATCAGTTACCTGAACGGTTCGATTTGACATATATAGGTGAGGATGGAAATGAACATCGCCCAGTTGTTATTCACCGTGGTGTTGTATCAACAATGGAAAGATTTGTTGCTTTCCTAATAGAAGAATATAAAGGAGCGTTTCCAACTTGGCTTGCACCAGTACAAGTGAAAGTCATTCCGGTCTCACCTCAGGTCCACATGGATTATGCAAAAAAAGTGGAAGAAAAGTTACGGTTCCAAGGTATCCGTGTTTCAGTTGATGAACGTGATGAAAAAATAGGCTACAAAATAAGAGAAGCACAAACACAGAAAATTCCCTTTGCCTTAGTTCTTGGAGATAATGAAATTGATGAAAATGCAGTTAATTTCCGTCGTTATGGTGAGAAACAGTCTGAGACTATTGCTTATGATAAATTTGAAATATTAATTAACGATGAAATAGCAAGCAAAGAACTGCGCAGAAAATAAGTTAATTTCCGGATACACCTAAGTATAGTAAAATTATAATAAATTATATTTAAGCTTGTAATTTCTATATTATCGATTTGACAGAGAAGAAAATACATGCTATTCTATTAAAGTTGAATAAAATTAAATGATCTGAGACAAGTAGAAGCACCCGCTTCTCACCTGTTTGACGCATTCGTGCAGTTGACTGGTTTTGAACTCTTTTAATAGACTAATGGAGACGTGTGGGTGCAATATTGTACCTACACGTTTTTTAATTCACTTGTCAATAACGGATCTGCAACACTACAATAATTTGGAGGTGGCTGGCTATTAGCAAAGATATGAACGTTAATGAAAAAATTCGTGCTAGAGAAGTACGACTTATCGACTCAAACGGTGATCAGCTTGGAGTGAAATCACGTAATGAAGCATTGGATATCGCTCAAACAAGGAATCTTGATTTGGTTCTTGTTGCACCAAATGCAAAACCACCCGTTTGTCGAATCATGGATTTTGGTAAATATCGTTTTGAACAGCAAAAGAAAGAAAAAGAAGCACGTAAAAAGCAAAAAGTTATCAATGTAAAAGAAGTGCGCTTTACACCAGGGATTGGAGAGCATGATTTTAATACAAAATTAAAAAATGCTAGAAAATTCCTTGATAAAGGCGATAAGGTAAAAGCATCCGTTCGTTTCCGCGGACGTGCGATTACACACAAGGAGCTTGGTCGGGAAGTTCTTGACCGCTTTGCAGAAGAAGTAAAAGATATTGCGACAATCGAATCCAAACCGAAAATGGAAGGTCGTAGCATGTTCATGATGCTTGCTCCAGTAACTGAAAAATAACAACTCAAGGAGGAACTCAATATGCCTAAAATGAAAACCCATAAAGGTTCTCAAAAACGTTTCAGCAAAACTGGTTCAGGAAAGCTAAAACGTTCACACGCTTATACAAGTCATATGTTCGCCCATAAATCCCAAAAGCAAAAACGTAAACTACGTAAATCTACAGTTGTTTCTGCTGGTGATTTCAGACGAATTAAAACAATGCTTCCGTACAAATAAGCATTGAGGCATCGGATCGCAAAAAGACATTACACTATTTTTTATTTGTATTAGGAGGGAATTAATATGCCACGTGTAAAAGGTGGAACAGTTACGCGCAGACGTCGTAAACGCGTACTAAAGTTAGCTAAAGGTTATTATGGTTCAAAGAGAGCTTTATTTAAAACAGCAAAACAACAAGTTATGAAATCAGGTCAATATGCATATCGTGATCGCAGACAGAAGAAACGTGACTTCCGTAAACTATGGATTACTCGTATTAATGCTGCTGCACGTATGAATGATATTTCATACAGCAAATTAATGCATGGATTGAAATTAGCTGGAATTGATGTTAACCGTAAAATGCTGTCAGATATTGCAATCAATGACGAAAAAGGTTTTGCAGAATTAGCTGAAAAAGCTAAATCAGCTACTAAGTAGCAGATAATCATAAACGCCAAATCTAGACGAACTGGATTTGGCGTTTTTATATATTAGAGGTGAAAAGATGAATGAATTAAATCTCATTATCCTATTTCTTATTGGTGTAAATGCGATGGCTTTTATTTTAATGGGAATAGATAAGCAGAAGGCAATCAGACATAAATATCGGATACCTGAACGTACGTTTTGGGGACTAGCGATTTTAGGTGGAGCAGTTGGTGCGTTTTTAGGGATGAAGCGTTATCGGCATAAAACGAAGCATCGCTTATTTACCTTAGGAATGCCATCGTTAATTGTCATTCACATTATTCTAATAGTGTATTTAACATATTAGATGTCATAAAGGCTCGTCTCTTGTCATATACATGTACTAATATGATTACCAAGTGCATGCTCTCATGAAGGAGGTTGGGTATGGAGCTGTTTGGCAATTATTTACTAGCATTCATTGAAACAGGTGGATTGTTTGCCCCTTTTTTATTTATAAGTTGCCATTTATTAAGGCCATTATTTTTTCTTCCTGTTGTATTTATATGTATATCGGGTGGAATTCTTTTTGGAGCTGTTGCAGGAACGCTTTATTCAGTTATTGGCATTACGTTGTCCAGTATCATTTTTTACGGAGTAATTCGCTGGATGCCAAAAACATTTAACAAGCTAGTAAACCTGAAACGAAAAATAATTGGCAGTAACTCCAAGTTCACTACATCCCAAATTGCCATACTACGACTCGTGCCGTTCATCCATTTTCATTTGTTATCATTATGCTTAATAGAAATATCCGCAAATTTTAAGGATTACACCAAATCATCATTATTATCAAACATTCCATTAGCATTCGTATATACATCTGTTGGCAAATGGATATCAAATTTATCCCCAATGTATATCCTCGTATTCTTAGTAACATTATTGCCACTACTCTACACTTTAAGAAGAAAAGAAATTATTATAAAATGGAACGATTTTTTTCAAGTAAGTACACAATGAGAATTATGAAATCGTTCAAGAGTTTGGTCTGTCACAGGCCAAATTAAATGTAAAATAGCTCACCATTTGCAGATACTGCTACATTTGTGAGCTATTTTACATTTAATTTAATATTGATTCCTTTTTTTTGCAGATTATCAAGACATTCATTAAGATATTCTTCATTGTGTTCTGGGTATATTTTTCCTTTATCGGTTTGATCATCTTTAAATGTAATAGATTCAAGGTTAGGATGTCTCTCAGCGGATTTTCCGCGATAAGTTGGTTCTTCCCAGAGTGGCTGAACATTATACCCTCTGTGTTTCATCTCATGAATTATTTTTAAATGATATTGAAATAGCTTATATGGCGAATATTTAAAAATGTAGTTAACTGTAGAGTGTGGCTTTCCCCAGCCATTCCCTCTTAGTGCACAACATTCACGATGCTGCCCGAGTAATTGTTGACTAGGAAGGAGTGGGATGAGTTTTTCATGCCATAATCGCATAAGAATTATACACCTTCTATTCAATAATTGTTAAAAGCAATTTATTTATAGGATGCTTCCATTCAATTTTTGCATGTGGATATCGAATTAATAATTCTTTTTCAATGAAATAGAGGTCATCTCTCGTAATCCCACCTAATTCACCGGGATCACGTGCAAACACGCTAATATTCACAACTTCAAATGAATCCTCTGTTGTGCCAAGATATTTTTCGCCTTCAAATAAGCAGTTTTTATAGACAAACTGAATATTTTTCTTACTATTAGTCGGTTCATCTACAATATAGAAATCGTCTTTAGCTTTGGCAATTTGCATCTTTCGTTCCGGATTACGATAATATTGATATACCGTATAGACGAGGAGAGCGAGTGCTATGAGGATAAGTATTCGAAACAAAATAACGATCATATCAAACCGTCTCCCTATTAATTGATAGTATCTTGTACGTTTTGAGATAGTATCAGGTTTCACTATTTATAATAATTTCATGTTACAATCGACAAAAAGAGAAAAGAGAAAAGAGAAAAGAGAAAAGAGGAATAGACATGGACTGGTCAGAATTATACACGATGCAAAAACAATTGGACAACTATATTGAATCACAGCATGATTTAACAGGCAAAGATATTTTTGAAGAAAAACACTTGGCTTTACTTGTTGAATTAGGAGAACTTGCCAATGAAACACGGTGCTTTAAATTCTGGAGTAAAAAACCAAGAAACGAAGATGCTATAATCTTGGAAGAATACGTTGATGGAATACATTTTATTTTATCACTAGGTTTGGAAAAAGGGTATGAGTATACATCAACAAGAACTGGAAATTCCTCTGGGAGTGAAACAGAACAATTTAATCATGTTTTTAATGCATGTGTATTATTTAAACAACAGCCTACACAAGCAAACTATGAAGTTCTTTTTGAAAAATACTTGCAGCTAGGGGAGTTACTAGGTTTTGATGAAAAAGCAGTGCAGAACGCATATTTAAAAAAGAATGAAATTAATTATGAGCGGCAGAACCAGGGTTATTAGGTTGGAATCATTTTGTTATTTCTGAAATTACAGTTATAATGAAATAGGATAACAATGAAGGAGGATTCTTTACATATGGCCAAATTAGATAAAACAAATAAAATGTTAAAAGATTTAACAGATGCAAAAGGAATTCCAGGTAATGAAAAAGAAGCAAGAGAAGTGATGGAGAAGTATATTACACCATATGCTGATAAAGTTTACACTGATAATTTAGGCAGCTTGATTGCGGAGAAAACTGGTGATTCGAACGGTCCTAAAATCATGGTTGCTGGTCATTTAGACGAAGTTGGATTTATGGTTACCCGTATTGATGATAATGGCTTTGTATATTTTCAAACAATTGGTGGCTGGTGGAGCCAGGTTATGCTTGCGCAACGTGTGACCCTTATGACATCAAAAGGTGATGTAACAGGAGTAATTGGTTCAAAGCCACCACATATCCTTTCGGCTGAAGCACGTAAGAAGCCAATTGAAATTAAGGACATGTTTATCGATATTGGAGCATCAAGTAAAGAAGAGGCGCAGAAATTTGGTGTACGTCCTGGTGATTCAGTTGTACCTTATTTCGAATTTACGCAGTTAAAAAATGATAAGATGCTGTTAGCAAAAGCATGGGATAATAGAATTGGCTGTGCAATTGCAATTGAGGTATTAAAACAATTAAAAGATGAAAAGCATCCTAATGTTGTTTATGGGGTAGGAACAATCCAGGAAGAAGTTGGTTTACGTGGTGCGCGTACATCTGCACATGCTATAAAACCGGATATTGGTTTTGGTGTCGACGTTGGTATTGCTGGGGATACACCTGGTGTTTCTGACAAAGATGCGGACAGCAAGCTTGGAGAAGGACCACAGATTCTTTTATATGATGCATCGATGATTTCTCATAAAGGTGTACGTGAATTTGTCGTTGATACAGCGGATGAAAACAACATTCCGTACCAATTTGCAACAATCGCTGGTGGGGGGACCGATTCTGGCTCTATACATTTAACAGCTAATGGAGTTCCATCCCTATCGATTACGGTGGCAACACGCTACATTCATTCACACGCTGCTATCCTACATCGTGATGATTTTGAAAATGCAGTAAAATTAATTGTTGAAACAATTAAAAAATTAGACAACGATAAAGTGAAGGAAATAGTTTTAGGTTAAGGCTGTTTTCTAGAAAACGTGGCTGTTAAAATCTACCCATGAAGATGGAAAAACAAGAAACTTAACTAAAAGAACCTGGTATAAAGGAAAAAGCTGAGGAGAGACCACTCCTCAGCTTTTTTATACAGTGTAGGAATTCATTACTTTTTTTACATAGTTTTGTGTTTCGTCAAACGGTGGAATACCTTGGTGTTTATCTACATTCCCCGGTCCTGCATTATAGGCGGCAAGAGCCACTTCGATATTTCCGTTGTATCGGTCAAGCATCTGACTTAAATATTTCGTTCCACCTTCGATATTCTGTTTGGGGTCATATGGATTGGTGACGCCCAGCCCTCTTGCAGTAGCGGGCATTAATTGCATTAAACCTTGCGCACCAGCACCACTTTTGGCATTTGCATTATAATTTGATTCGGCTTTTATGACGGAGTGAATCAGGTTTGGATCTATTCCATATTTTTCGGCAGTCCTGGAAATATACGAATCAAATATTACAGGTGAAGTAGCATTCTTTACTGTTAATGGGGAAGTGTTTTTAGGTGGCATTAATGGCTGAGTCTGCATGTTCCCCTGCATAAAGTTATTGTTATTGGTGGTTCCATTGTTTATTTGCTGCTGCAACAACTGTTTAAACGCTAGGTCAATCATAGGGGAGTTAGTTGAGCCGTTCCTGGAAGACGTTAATACTGACATAGCCTGTTGTTGAATTAATGATTGCAAACTTCGAATATCCATAATTATATTCCCCCCAAATTAATTACATTAAGTGTATAACTTTATCCAAATTATCACAATAACACAATACCCCTTTATAACATTATCGGCTCTTTCCCATAATCCTGTAATACTTGATGATAAAAAGGGTCGTTTCCAATACAATATATTCGTTCACATAAGCTATTGATCTCGTCCATGTCATGTGATGTATAAATAATCATTTTACCGTGATTCTTTGCAAGCTCATATAAGTATGATCCGATTTCTTTGCGTGATTTCAGATCAATTCCTACGGTAGGCTCATCTAAAATTAATAGCATTGGTTCATGTATTAAACTTATCGCTAAATTTAATTTCCGTTTCATTCCGCCTGAAAGAGTCTTAACGGCTTCATCCCATTTTTCGAGTTTCATATCTCTGCAAAGCTGTCTCAGCTCACCTTTACTTTTATTTTTCCATGATAGTTTCTCGAAGAAAACCATATTTTCTTTAACCGTGAATTCTTCCCATAATGCAATATCCTGTGCAACAAAACCGATTTTTTTACGAAGCTGCTTTTTGTTTTTGTGATAGGCTTCATTATATAATGAAATAAAACCCGAAGTTGGCTGGGATAACGTTGCCAGGATTTGCAGCATGGTTGATTTGCCTGCACCATTTTCACCTACAAGTCCAATAATTTCTCCTGGTTTAGCAGTGAATGTAACCGAATTTAGTATTTGTTTTTTTCCATATACCTTTGATAGGGACTGGACATTAAGCATTGTATTTCTCCTTTCTAACAAGCCAGACAATCGCAAAGAGAATTACCACAAGAGACCATAGACTTATAAATTCTCCGTTCAGTAACGGTAGAATTGGATTAAACAAATCGAACCACGCCCAATTCGCGATTACTCCTGAGGGGAGAACTGCACCACTGCTAATAGTGACAAAAAGTGTTATTCCAAATGACATAGAATAATATAAAAATGTCGTTTTAAAAAGATGTGCAAGTAAAAAAGCAGCCAGACTAATTAAAATCCGGTAAATAATTAAATTAAGAATGCTATTCCACTCTCCAAATGCAAAATACAGCGTAATAACGGTGAGAAGATCGACAATAAAAAACAGGACACTATAAAGTATAAAATTCTGTAATAGATATGATTTTAATGTCCAACGAGTGAATGCAAAGCGTATTCTCGTGTTCGATTGTTTTTCTTTAATTACCCAGTCAAACAGTAGCAGCGTTGAAAGCATAATGCATATCGCCCATAATCCCCATATGGATAACAATGCTGTATCTTTACTTGTTTTTACGGGTGCCGCATTGAATGAAAAAGATGTTGTGAGAAGGTTCTCGTCCTGCTCAATTTGGTTACTTCTAGTAACAATCTCTTCATAACTCCATTCTTGCTTCCCTCCGTGCTGCTGTATAAGCTCTTTAACAACGAATGCAGCTTTTGATTTTCCGGCTTCCTGCTGTACATAGGATAAAACTATTTCCTTAACTGGTGAATAGGCAAACGACAGGTCGGACTGATAGCTGGTGATTAATTGATTACGACTATTTTCAAGAATTTTTTCCTCAAAGCCATGATGAATAATAAATACACTATCTAATTCATGTTTTCTTAATTGATAAAGTGCCTCATCTTCAGACAGTTCCTTTATTCTGGCAAAAGGTATTGTTTTAATCTCCTGTACCAATTCATTAGATGCATTTGTTTCTTCCTCCAGGACGATACCAACTGGAACTTTTGAATCTTCCTGTAAAACATCAGTAACTGTTATGACACCTATTGTTGCTATAAGTGGGAATAAAAGCCAAAATACCAGGCTTGTAAATTGTTTTTTCCAATGCATGAAGCGTGTTGCCAGGATACTGTTCATGGATTAACACGCTCCTTCCACATCGATATCCCTAACATTAGAAGCGCACTTGCTGCCGTCAGAAGTGTAAGTGGTACATAATCAGCGTAAGATCTGCCGTTTATAATTACTTCCTGAAGCCAGTGAAAGCTTTCACCGGAGAAACTGTATGGTAAAAGTGCTTGTACATATAATGGAAAGTAGAGAGTGGGTATAATTGCTCCGCTTACTAATAATGATAAAAATGAAAATAATGATTGTGTAAGCAAACGTACTTTTTGGCCACTGATTACCGTTTCCAGAAAAGCTAACCCGAATAGGAATGCAATGTTATAAAGGCTTATTATGATCGCTATGCGTAAATAATCTTCACCGAATAAAGTGATTTCCATTAAATTAGTCAATATGAACAATGTGATACCCGCACAGATGAATGTTACTATGTAAGTGGATAATATTTTTGCAAATACCTGTCTTATTTGAGTTACCCCATATAGTCGCATCCGATCCATAATGCGATATTCTTCATCTTTTGTGAAAAATGAGTAAAATGCCAGCAGCCAGATTGTGATAATCGTAAACCAGCCTGCAAGCCCATAATAGTGAACGGGTGAATTGGTTGCGTTATTAGTAATTTTTTCCTCATCTATGATCTTATCTTTACCTACTGTATATACTAAAAAGTTAGTAAATTGGTTAAATAGCATATCCTGGCGTGTTTCATCGTCAATGGATAACTGTTTGGCATAGTAGTTTATTGTTAGTATATTTGCCTGTGATGCACGAATGTGCCGTGCAATACTATCAAGCAATTCTTTCACAACATAACTCTCTGTTCGTTTATTTGGATTACCTGTGATATTTAATGATACTTGATTTCCATTATATAAACTTTCAGTAAAGCCTTCAGGGAAGGTTACATAGGCACTTAACTGATTCTCAATTTGATCGGTTGCCTGCTTTTTTGTCATCTTCTTAATTTGTATGTAACTTCCTAATTGTGATGATTCATCAATCATGTCTAAAACCATTTCAGTTTCTTCTGATTTATCCAAATCGACTAATCCTACATTAATGGGTTTCTGTTCCTCAGGTGTAACAATGGAAACTGCTATGACAGCAATTAGCGATACGAGAATTATAGGAAACAGTAAAAGCAGAGGAAGTGTTAACCACTTCCTCTGCAATTGCTTAATATTATAATTGGTAAATAAAAATAGATGTTTTATGAAATACATACATCCACTTCCATTTCATTAAAAGCCATTTAGATTCCCGCCAGTTCCCATTAATCCGAAGATCCATTGCTGGAATTGAGGCGTAACTTCCATTTCGATGTATTGATCTAATTCATCCATACTCATGTTCCCGATGTTCTTAACTTCCTTTTCGCTATCTAATTCAACCGAATTAATTAGCTTTGCACTTTTTTCGATGTGGAGACCAATCATATCCGGCCCAATATTTGGCGCTTCAACCGAAAAGTCGTGTTCAGATGACATTTGATCATTGTTATAGGAAGCGTTGCCAGACCATGTTAGACTACCACTATCTCTGGCGTCACTATACGAAAATACCCGTTCAAATTCTCTGTTGCCATCTTGTAATGTTCCAGTACCATCATATGATAGTTCTGTTTCACCAAATGAAAGTTTAATAGAATCAGAAACCTTATCGCTAGTTGTCTCCAAATCTCCTGCAAGTATCATGTTGTGACTACCATCCTGATCAGTTGCTTCAAATTCGTAATCGAAGGTTTGGTTTTGGTCCTGGAGTAGTTGCGTTCCATTTACAGATAAAGTGACCAGTTCCTCGTTTGTTGGACCAAGTTTTATAGAGAAATCCCGTTTTACAATTAGTTTGTCTTTCACCCATATCGTCGATTGAATACCATCTGGAATTTTAAATTCATTTAAATTTTCCTGAGCATCCTTTATAGCTGTTTCAAACTCTCCAATAAATTGATCAATTTGTTTTTGAACATCAGGTGTAAAGCTTGATGATGTTATACCTGCACCAAACTGTTGAACACCAATCTGCTCACTGATAATTTCTTTTAGTCTTTCATCATTTTCCATTTTTTTAAGTACTGTATTCAAAAGTTCTTTTGTTTGTTTTTCGGAAAGATGCATGGTGATTTTCTGCGTATCCATAGCATTCGAGTTAACGTTAACTGTTTCATCTGTTACTTCAAATGCCTTATCAGGCAAATTGTCATAAACCATCTCCAAGTATTCTTCCTGGATATATTTCTGGTCTTCTTTGTTAAGAACCCCAGTTGATCCTTCAAAAAAAGCATTGAAATCAAGCTTCTCGTCTCCAGTATACGTGTTTGGATCAACTTCTTTTAATAACTTACCAAAGTCATCACCATTTAACTGAACTAATTCTTCGAGAAACGGCAAACCTAACATGATCTGATCCTCTGTCAGATAAAAATTAATATCTCCAACTTCAAGTGCTCCCATGTTTGCTTTTATGTCGGATGCCATATGCTTCTTATTTTTATCAATGGCAGTAGTTATGGTAAGAGTTGCATTGTTAATAAATTGGGCTGGACCCATACCACCGAAACCACTCATTGTATTTGGATCATTATATTCACCGGAAAACTCCAGTGTTGTCTCTGTGGGATTTTCCTCACTTTGTTCATACCAGCTTAATTCCGGCTGATAACGTGCTTCTGCTTCATCTGCAAGAAATTCTGCTGAATCTTTCTCAGCTAGAAAATATTGCTGTTTGGCAGACAAATCAAGCAAAACATAAGCTGCAATACTTCCGCCAACTAAAAGAACAGCGACAATTGAAATTACTATAACTTTTTTTGAGCTCATTTATATTCTCCTCTCCCCCTATGTACAGCCTCTATTAATATATGTATTATTTTTAGCAGATAAGAATGTATAAATTCTTTCTTACTGCATAAGTGCAACTAAGGCTTATCTATATTAAGGCTTGGCGACAAGCCAAGTTTTCTAATATAAGTTTACCATAAAAACAGATAAATGTAGTTATTAACCATAAAAAAACGGATGCTTGTTTGCATCCGTTTTGATTTAACTTGTAGTTGCTTGTTGTACTCCTTGTTCGAGTGCGTCAATCATTTCTTGCTTATCTTCTTCATTCGATTGATTCCAAATCAATTCAAAAATAACCCCTAAACCTGGCAGCATTTTTTCTTCACCATCTTGAATTGCATCAACGATGGTTGCTTCTAATTGTTCTTGATTATTTGATGCAATATTGGATAATATGGCTTTTCTTAAATTCAAATCCATAGAAAACACCTCTCACAATTATTTTAACTATAGATAGTTTGACCAGTATAGTATAAAATATGTATGATAATACAGAAATATATTGGAGTGGAATTAAAAATTTATGATTACTTCGGTACAAAATGAAAAAGTAAAACAATGGAATAAATTGCATAAACGTAAAGGTCGTACTAAATCAGGAACTTTTTTTATTGAAGGGTTTCATTTGGTTGAAGAAGCCCACAAGAGTGAATGGGAAATTGTCGAGATTATCGTTCAAAAAGATACACACTATCCAGATTGGTTCGATGATTATATGGTTACCGTAGTAGGTGAAAAGGTCCTTCAGTATATTGCTCGTACGGAGACACCTCAGGGAGTATCTGCAATTATAAAAATGAAAGAACCGAAAGCAATAATGGGGAATTCTATCTTATTAATCGATTCGATTCAGGATCCAGGTAATTTAGGTACGGTAATCAGAACAGCGGATGCAGCAGGGTTCGATGCTGTGATGCTGGGTGATAATACGGTTGATATGTATAATGATAAGGTTATCCGTTCTACACAGGGTTCACTATTTCACTTGTCAATTTCACAGGTGAATATAAAAGAAAAAATACCACAGTTAAAGACAGAGGGATTTAGTGTATGGGCTTCCGCATTATCGAATGCACGCCAATTTAATAAACTTGAAGTGCCAGAAAAAACTGCCCTCATTATTGGAAATGAAGGTGCAGGAATTCAAAGTGAAATTGTTGATTTAGCTGACACCGTTGTAAAAATTCCAATATATGGAGAAGCGGAATCACTTAATGTAAGTGTTGCAGCAGGCATATTAATGTATTATATTAAGATGTAGAAGTTGCATATTTATCAGATGTTCATTATAATTAAATAAATTTTACAATAAAGCTAAGAAAGAGATCGTAATAGTTAGGAAGCAGTGAAAGGGAAGAGATGTCCTGGACTGAAAACATTTCTACTGTGGTAATTGTTACACTTCACTCTGGAGCTGGCACTCGGGACCTTGATTAATCAAGTAAAGGTGTACCGGATTAAAAATCCGTTATCAAGATTAAGTTGGATGCATTAAGTGTGTCAACAAGGGTGGTACCGCGAATCTATAGCCTCGTCCCTTTTTTAGGGATGGGGCTTTTTTGTATTTTAAGAAGTGTTAAAGGAGGAGTAAGTATGAAAGAGCAATTGGAGGCTATTCAAGCTGAAGCGTTGGATAATGTGAAAAAGGCAAATAATTTAAAAGAACTCCAGGATATTAAAGTAACTTATCTAGGTAAAAAAGGGTCTTTAACGTCTGTACTGCGTGGTATGGGAAAACTTTCTAAAGAAGAACGACCGGTTGTTGGCGAAATTGCCAACAAAGTCCGTGAAGCTATTACTAATGAAATTGAGCAAAAAAGTGAGATTCTGGAACAAGCAGCATTAGATGAAAAACTTCAGCATGAAGCAATTGATGTGACCTTACCTGGTCGACCAGTTCAAGTTGGTGGACCACACTTATTAACACAGATTGTAGAAGAGATTGAGGATTTATTTATTGGAATGGGTTTTGAGGTAAGAGAAGGACCGGAAGTTGAAACAGATTATTATAATTTCGAAGCGCTGAACCTTCCTAAAGGTCACCCAGCACGTGATATGCAGGATACCTTTTATATCACTAATGAATTATTGCTTCGAACACATACATCGCCTGTGCAAGCTCGAACAATGCGACAGTTCAACGGCAATCAAACTGTGAAAATGATTTGTCCAGGAAAAGTGTATCGTCGTGATACGGATGATGCAACTCACTCACACCAGTTCACCCAAATTGAAGGACTGTATGTGGATAAGAATGTTCGTATGAGTGATTTGAAGGGAATTTTAGATAAATTTGCTAAGAAAATGTTCGGCGATGATCGGAAAACTCGGCTGCGTCCAAGCTTCTTCCCGTTTACTGAACCATCTGTTGAAATGGATATTTCATGTAAAGTCTGTAACGGATCTGGCTGTTCTGTTTGTAAAAAGTCAGGCTGGATTGAGATTTTAGGCGGCGGCATGGTTCATCCTAGAGTGCTTGAAATGGCCGGTTATGATTCTAAAGAATATACAGGTTTCGCATTTGGAATGGGGCCAGAAAGAATAGCTATGCTGAAATATGGCGTTGATGATATCCGTAATTTTTATACAAATGATGTACGGTTTCTAAAACAATATCATCATGCAAAAGGAGGTACCTTGTAATGCTAGTATCATTAAACTGGTTAAAGAATTATGTGGATATAGAAAATATCTCACCTGAAGAACTTGCTGAAAAAATTACGAAAACTGGTATTGAAGTAGATGGTATTGAATATATTGCGGAAAAAAATCAAGGTGTAGTAGTTGGTAATGTTGAATCATGTGAAAAACATCCCAATGCTGATAAATTGAATCTTTGTCAGGTCGATGTAGGTGATGAGAAATTACAGATTATTTGCGGGGCACCAAATGTTGCGCAAGGTCAAAAAGTTGCAGTAGCTAAGCCTGGTGCAGTTCTGCCTGGAAACTTTAAAATTAAAAAGGTTAAACTTCGTGGAGTAGAATCAAATGGAATGATTTGTTCACTTCAGGAGCTTGGTATTGAGGAAAAATATGTGCCAAAAGATATTGCTGAAGGTATTTTTGTTTTTCCAAATGATGTATCGATAGGTGAAAGTGTTGATCCACTATTAAACTTAAATGATGCAGTATTAGAATTTGATTTAACACCCAACCGCGCTGATTGCCTGAGTATGTTAGGGGTTGCTTATGAGGTTGCAGCGATCCTGGACGAAGAAGTATCGTTACCAAGTGAAGAGGTTAAAACAAGTGAAGAAAAGGCGAAGAATTATGTTTCAGTTGAAGTGGCTGATCCTGAGTTAAATCCATATTACGGGGCATTTGTTGTTAAGGATGTAAAAATAGAACCATCCCCGTTATGGATGCGTAACGCGTTAATGGCAGCGGGTATTCGCCCTATTAATAACGTTGTGGATATTACCAACTATGTATTACTTGAATATGGACAGCCACTGCATGCATTTGATTATGATTTATTGAATTCCGGAAAAATTGTTGTAAGACGTGCGGAACAGAATGAAAAGCTTACTACACTAGATAAGGAAGAAAGAAGCTTATCAGATGACCACTTGGTTATTACAGATGGAAAAGATCCTGTTGCGATGGCTGGTGTCATGGGTGGAGCTAGTACAGAAATTAATAATGAAACTACAACTATTTTGCTGGAAGCAGCATATTTCGCACCTGGTTCTGTTCGAAAAGCAGTGAAAGATACAGGATTACGCAGTGAATCAAGCACCCGTTTTGAAAAGGGAGTAGACCCTAATCGAGTAAAAGAAGCAGGTCTTCGTGCATGTCATTTACTGGAGAAGTACGCTGGTGCAACGGTTCTGGATGATGTTGTTTCTTTTGATGAATTGGACCGTTCTGAGAAGGTTGTTGAAGTTAGTACGGCAGAGATCAATAAACGCCTTGGAACTCAAATTAGTACAAAAGAAATTGGTGTGATTTTAAGCAAGTTACAATTTCCATTCAAACTGGATAATGATCAACTGATTGTGACCATTCCAACCCGTCGTGGAGATATTTCGATTTTTGAAGATATGCTTGAGGAAGTTGCTCGTATTTACGAATATGATAACCTACCATTTACGTTACCAGAAGGTTCATCACAGGCAGGTGGTTTAACTAACAGACAGCAAATAAAGCGAGATGTTAAAGGTTACTTGCAGAGTGCAGGGTTGATGGAGACGATAACATATTCCTTAACAAGTGATGAGCAAGTGTATAAGTTATTAGATCCGGTGCAGCAGGAACAGAATCTCACCCCTGTTCAGTTGGCGATGCCGATGAGTGAGGATCATAAATATTTAAGACTAAGTATATTGCCAGGGTTGCTTCAGACATTAGCGCACAATCATGCACGAAATCAAATGAATCTGGCGTATTTTGAATTAGGAAATGTTTTTATTTCAAATGAAGCAACACCTACAAAGCAACCAGACGAAAAGCTGCGGGTTGCAGGAGCAGTTACAGGGTTATGGCTGTCTCATCAATGGCAGCAAGAGAAGAAGCAGGCAGATTTCTATCTTGTAAAAGGAATTGTGGAAGGTCTGTTTGACTTTTTAAATATACAAGTTACCTTCGAACAGGTTAAACTCCAAGACATGCACCCAGGTCGGTGTGCAACGATTCAGGTTGATAATCATGTCGTTGGATTTATCGGTCAAGTGCATCCGAAGCTTGAGAAGTCAATGGATTTAAAAGAGACATATGTTTTTGATGTTGATATGGAATCAGTATTAGCTGTTTATAAAAACACACCAGGGTATAGTCAAATTCCAAAGTATCCATCTGTTTCCAGAGATATTGCGTTTATTGTCGATGAGAACATTCGAGCAGGTGATATCCAACAAACGATAGAAGAAACTGGCGGGCCAGTGGTTAAGAATGTTCAAGTGTTTGATGTTTACAAGGGTGAGCATTTACCAGAAGGAAAAAAATCAATTGCATACAGCCTGCTTTATCAGGATCCGGATAAAACATTGAAAGACGATGAAGTCGAACAATCCTATCAGGAAATAGTCCGTACGGTTAATAATAAATTTAATGCTTACGTAAGGTCATAAGGGCGAGAGCAAAATATCAAATCTTAAGTGGTTCAGTTTTGGAGTACAAAAACACAATTTGTACCCTTAACTGAACTGCTTTTTTACTAAGGATTTTACCACCCTAACATGGGAGGTTATGATATTATGACGCAGTTTATAGATTTATTGGCAGCTATGAAAGTATCCCATATAATGCTGGCCTCTTCATCCTACCCCAATTGGTTGATATCCAGAATTTCCGGTTGATATCCCGAAATTGTGGTTGATATCCAGAATTTCCGGTTGATATATCAAAATTGTGGTTGATATCCAGTGTTTCCAGTCGTATATTATATCCGTGGTCAGGTCGTTAAGTGAGCATCATCTAAATTGCTTAGCGGCATTGGCGTTGTTAATGGTAATTTGTGAGAATCCTGGATCGATGGTTCGCCAAGTCGTGTTAGACAACAGGGAGTAAGCGCTTCCTATTAAAATAAACAATACAACCTTTTCCATCAACATAAAAAGAGCATCAAATTGCTCTGCAATTTAATGCTCAATCGGTGCTGCATTCTCACTTACCTGGTGTTAGAGATAATTTTTTGCCTTTTTTGTATTGGCAAAGTGTGTTTTTGCGTATGAGTTCAATGCTTTTTCACCCTTGGATTTAATAATACTTGCGATGGTTTGATCAACTTTTTTGGAAGCTCCTTTTGGAAGTGCTATTCCAGTTTTGGCTGACAGTTTATCCATTTCACTCAGAAAGCTGGTTCGGGCAATAATT
Source organism: Virgibacillus subterraneus (assembly GCF_900110695.1). Classification (GTDB taxonomy): domain Bacteria; phylum Bacillota; class Bacilli; order Bacillales; family Amphibacillaceae; genus Lentibacillus; species Lentibacillus subterraneus. The sequence continues at coordinate 130,409 of NZ_FOEH01000002.1, forward strand.
GACCCTGCAGCAACTGCGATCGAATAACTCTCGGCTTTTGTCATGAAATACGTATTATCAGCAAGTTTCTGCTTTTCCGTTGCTATATGTTTTTTATAAACAGCCGGTTCACAAAATTGATCAATCAGAATGCCATCTGCTGAGTTTGTACCTATCTTATTAAGCAGATTATTAATGGCGTGATGATGAAGCATAGCCTTCATTTTTCCCTGTGTCCATCCCTGCTTTTGCAGTTTATTGTATTTTTCATTATGTAATATTAACAAAGAATAGGGTAAATCGAGATTCATAATATCTTTGGATACTTTCCGAATCGTTGAATCTGTCAAATTTTTAGAATCCTTCACACCTAATTCTTTGAGCATTTCAATTTGCTCTTTTTTAACAAATGCTGCTGCTACAGTGATTGGCCCAAAATAATCCCCTGTTCCTGCCTCATCCGAACCAATATGGTTGCTCGTGAATAGAGTATCTGGTGGAGAAAAAGCATTTGTTTTTTGAGCTGCCTTCTTTGTTTCTTTTGTATTTTCGTTTATCCATTTTTTGGCTTCAGCAGCTGGAGCGTTTCCTTGAAACATTACTTTACCCGATTTATATGCAGTTATGACTGCATTTGAAGTTTTGGCACGAAAAATAGCGCCTTGTGGTGTTGATTGTAGTGCATTAGCATAAAAGCGTCTCATTTCTTCTATTGTATTCTGTGGTATAACGTATACATTTTGTGGCATAGGATCCTCCAATTATATTATCTATATAACTATAGCAAATATTGGGTATAAATGAAAAGAATGATTTCGTATGGTCAACAGTTTCCTCAATGGCAAACTTTGTGTTAATATAAAGTGGACTATTTTTGAATTAGGGGGGTATTCGTGTGACCCAAGATGACAAAACACGTATAACAGTTGAAATACATAATAAATCTTATACAGTTGTTGGCAAGGAAAATGCTGACCACGTTCGTCTAGTTGCAAGTCTAGTAGATCAAAAAATGCGTGATATTCATGGGCTAAACCAACAGCTCACCACTTCGGAACTAGCCGTTCTTACAGCTGTAAATACGATGAATGATTATATGAAATTAAAAGAAGACTACGCAACATTACTAGGGACAAAAAACAAGGAAGAGGATAAATAGCATATGGTTGATATTATCTTAATTGCACTATTAATATTTGGATTTTTTATTGGATTAAAGAGAGGTTTTATATTACAAGCATTTCATCTAATAGGATTTATTGCAGCATTTATACTGGCAGCCTTATACTATGACCAGCTGGCACCGCGACTTGCATTATGGATTCCATACCCCGAATTAGAAAATAATAGTGCATGGGCCGACTTTTTAGAGGCATTACCCATTGAAGGTGCTTTTTATAACGCAATAGCTTTTGCAATTATCTTTTTTGCTGCTAAGATAATTATGCAAATAATAGCATCGATGCTTGATTTTGTAGCAGACTTGCCAATATTAAACTCTGTAAACAAATTACTGGGTGCAGTATTGGGATTTGTTGAGATATACCTGCTGATTTTCGTGGTATTATATGTTCTGGCATTAACACCATTAACAGAAATACAATCTTGGATAAACAGCTCTTCTGTAGCATTATTTATTATTGAACACACACCAGTTTTATCAGAACAGATTAAGACATTATGGTTTGACCACGTTGATGATTTACTTAAATTTTAATTGAATAATCGAGACTGATTCAACGTATTAGGGTAGTCCTTGTATGTCATGTACAATAGATATAACCTTTCAATGAATCAGTCTTTTTTCATAGTAAAAATAGAAGGTGATATACAATGACAATTAATAAAAAAGATGTAATTAAATTACTCGAAAAAGTGGCTATATATTTAGAACTTAAAGGAGAAAACCCTTTTAAAATCTCTGCCTATCGAAAAGCAGCACAGGCTCTTGAGCGTGACGACCGCTCATTGACAGATATAGAAGACTTCAAGAAGATTAAGGGTATTGGAAAAGGGACAAGCGCGGTAATTGATGAATATATTGAAAATGAATCATCTGAAACGCTAAAACAATTAGAAAAAGAAGTACCAAACGGATTAATACCGTTACTGAACCTTCCTGGTCTTGGTGGGAAAAAGCTGGCTAAGTTTTACCAGGAGCTAGGAGTGACTGATGCGGATTCGCTTAAGGAAGCTTGTAAAAGTGGAAAAGTGGAAAGTCTGGAAGGCTTCGGAAAAAAATCAGCCGACAAAATACTTGCTGCTCTGGAGGATGCAAATACCCGTCCTGAACGTCTGCCAATAGCATTTATGCTGCCAATAGCAGAAAGAATTGAAACGTATCTAAAAGAAATCCAAGTTATACATGACTATTCTCGTGCTGGAAGTTTACGGAGAATGCGGGAAACCGTTAAAGATATAGATTTTATTATTGCATCGGAAAGTCCAGAAATTGTTCGTGATGCATTACTTGAATTGGAGAATATAAAAGAAGTTATTGCTAAAGGCGAGACAAAGGTATCCATTACCTTGGATGATGTATTTGATGTGAATGTTGATTTTCGGATAGTAGCACCAAACGAGTTTGCTTCAACTTTACACCATTTTACTGGGTCAAAGGATCATAATGTTGCAATGCGACAACTGGCTAAATCTAATGGTGAAAAGATCAACGAATATGGAGTTGACATTGAGGAAACAGGGGAAACCATAACATTCCAGGATGAAAAGCAATTTTTCGAGCATTTTGGATTACAGTTTATTCCACCAGAAGTACGAGAAAACACCGGCGAAGTGGAAGCGTTTCGGGAACACGTGTCATTAATTTATCTAGAGGATATCCGTGGAGACTTACACATGCATACGACATGGAGTGACGGTGCACAATCTTTAGAAGAGATGGTTAACCGTGCTCGTGAAAAAAATTATGAATATATCACAATAACGGATCACTCTAAGTTTCTGCAGGTTGCTAATGGATTAAATGAAACAAGATTGCGCAAACAGAGAGAAGAAATAAATAGGTTGAACGAAAAGTATGATGATATCCACATATTTGCAGGTGTCGAGATGGATATTTTACCTGATGGTTCATTAAATTTTGATGATACATTTTTGCAGGAAATGGACTTCGTAATCGGAGCTATTCACTCAAGTTTTAATCAGTCGCAGGAGAAAATTATGAATAGGTTATATGCGGCACTTGATAACCCTTATGTATCATTAATTGCACATCCTACGGGAAGACTTATTGGTCGTCGTACGGGATATAACGTTGATGTTGATAAGTTAATTCAACGTGCAAAAGAAACTGGAACAGCACTGGAAATCAATGCTAATCCAAACCGCTTGGATCTCTCAGCTGAATGGGCTCGAAAAGTCCAAAGTGCTGGAGTCAAAATCGCTATTAGCACGGATGCTCACAACTATAATATGCTTGATCATATGACATATGGTGTACGCACAGCACGTAAAGGTTGGATTAAAAAGGAAACCGTATTAAATACCTGGTCAAAAGAGAAACTAATTGACTTCATGAATCGTACTAAATAAATGGGAAGAAAGTAAAAGGAGCAAGTCTTTATGAATGAGCGTATTCTACACGTACTTGAATTTAATAAAATTACCGATCAATTAAGTAAACAGGCAGCAACTTCGATAGGGAAGGACTTTTGTTCCAGTTTAAAACCCTCTATAAATATAGACGAAGTAAAAGAATTGCAGGCAGAGACGGATGAAGCTAGCCAAATTTTAAGGTTAAATGCAGCAATTCCATTAGGAGGAATATTTGATATACGCGCCAGTATTAAACGAAGTGTCATCGGTGGTGTTCTGCGTCCTGAAGAGTGTCTGGAAGTAGCAAACACCCTTTATGCGGGTCGCCAGGTTAAAAGCTTTATGGAAAAATTAGAAGAAGATATGCCTATTCTAAAAGATCTAGGAACAAAGATTATTTCGTTACGTGATTTGGAAACTCATATTAATAGCTGTATCGATGATAACGGACATATGATGGACAGCGCTTCGGTTAAATTACGTAGTGTACGTTCTTCCATTAGGACGTATGAAAGCAGATTACGTGATAAACTGGATGGCTACACAAAGTCGAAAAGTAATATGTTGTCAGATGCAATCATAACGATTCGAAATGATCGATATGTTTTGCCAGTAAAACAGGAGTACCGAGGGTCTGTTGGCGGAATTGTCCACGATCAATCAGCTTCAGGTGCGACATTATTTATGGAACCAAAAGCTGTAGTTGATCTCAATAACCAATTGCAGGAAGCAAAGGTTAAGGAAAAACAGGAGATCGACAGAATTTTGCGTGAGTTAAGTGATCATATCGCAAGTAATGAGGATTCTTTATATGAAAATGTAACTGTTTTAGCAAAAATTGATTTTATGGTTGCCAGGGCAAAATTAGGAATGCAAATGAAAGCAGCAATGCCAAAAATGAACGATAATGGAATTATTAAAATGAAACAAGCACGCCATCCGCTTATCTCAATGGATGAAGTTGTTGCTAATGATGTGGAATTGGGAGAAGACTATACATCAATTGTTATCACGGGACCAAATACGGGCGGTAAAACGGTAATATTGAAAATGATCGGCTTATGCACATTAATGGCTCAATCAGGACTTAGAATCCCGGCCTTTGATGGCTGTGAAATGGCTATATTTGAGGATGTTTTTGCGGATATCGGTGATGAGCAATCAATTGAGCAAAGTCTAAGTACTTTTTCTTCACACATGACCAATATTGTTTCAATTCTGAAGCATGTCAATCACAAATCATTAGTGCTATTTGATGAACTTGGTGCTGGCACAGACCCCCAGGAAGGTGCGGCATTGGCAATGTCCATATTGGATGAAGTGATTTCGCGTGGCTCACGTATCGTTGCAACAACACATTACCCGGAGTTAAAAGCATATGGGTACAACCGGGAAAATGTTGTTAATGCATCCGTGGAATTTGATGTACAAACATTAAAACCAACTTATCGATTGTTGATAGGTGTGCCAGGACGCAGTAATGCATTCGAAATTTCCAAACGACTAGGTCTCGAGGAAAGTGTTATCAATCATGCTAAGAGTCATATCGGTATTGATTCCAAAAGTGTTGAGAACATGATAGCCTCTCTTGAGAAATCACAGCGCCAAGCAGAATCAGACTATCAAGAGGCGCACGATACCTTACTTGCTAGTGAACAATTACGAAAAGATATAGAAAAAGAATGGAAACAATTTGAGGAAAAGCGTGAATCGTTGTATAAAAAAGCAGAGGAAAAAGCAGAAAAGTCGTTACAGAAAGCAAGAGAAGAAGCGGAAATGATTGTAGAAGAGTTGCGTAACATGAAATCCGCTACACAATTAAAAGAGCACGAGTGGATTGAAGCCAAAAAAATGTTTGAAGAGGCACAGCCTAATCTTTCCAGCAAAAAGGATGATGAGCTAACTAAAGAACCAATCGCAGCAAAACAGGGGTTGCAGGCCGGTGATGAAATCAAGTTATTATCGGTGAACCAGCAAGGAACCGTTCTTGAGAAAGTAAACGATAATGAATATCTCGTTCAGGTTGGAATTATGAAGGTTAAAGTGAAACGCAATGAATTACAGCTGGTAAACAAGAAAAACTCTGTTGTTGAAAGACCTATGGCCACAGTAAAGGGATCCAGTTATCATGTGAAAACTGAGCTTGATTTACGTGGTCAGCGATTTGAGGATGCATTAGTAAGCCTGGAAAAATATATTGATGATGCGATTCTTGCTGGCTACCCCAAGGTATCAATTATCCATGGGAAAGGAACCGGTGCTCTTCGAAAGGGAGTAAAAGAATTTACTCAAAGACACCCTAGTATAACTGCTGCTAGGCCAGGGTCACAAGGTGAAGGTGGAAGCGGTGTGACAATTTTGGAGCTGAAGTAATAGGAAGAGGGGAGGAGCAATACTAGTGACTGACTTTTGGGAAATTATTTTTGTGGAAACAGCTGCCAGATACAGCGTGGTTATTCTATGTACTATCGTATTCTTAGCAGTATTTGAAATTGTAACCTCGTATCGTAATTGGGTGGAAATTAAGCGCGGAAATTTTGCTGTAGCTATGGCAACTGGGGGGAAAATATTTGGTATAGCTACAATTTTCCGCTATTCAATTGAACACAATGATACTCTTATGGAGAGTATTGGTTGGGGTATTTTTGGATTTATATTATTATTAATAGGTTATTTTATTTTTGAATTCTTAACACCGACAATCAATATAGATGAAGAAATCGGAAAAGGGAACAACTCAGTCGGATTTATCTCGATGATGATTTCTATTGGATTAGCGTTTGTCATCGGTGCAAGTATTGGATAAGGGGAGAGAACATTGGAAACACTAGCCAAAATATTAGCTGTAATTTCAGTTATTTTTGTTGTTATTGGAATCATATACTTAATTTAAGTAAGAAATTTTTGCAAAATTAATAAATAAAATTTCAAAAAATACTAATTAATCGGTATAATGAAATTAATAGATAAAAAGGAGGAGTAATATTATGGAGAATAAACGTTGGCATGACCACTATCCAGAAGAGATTCCTACTACAATAGAATACGATCAGAAGCCATTACATTCATTCCTGGCAGCAACAGCTGAATTATACCCAGAAAAGAAAGCGCTTCATTTTATGGGGAAGGAAATAACATTTGCCGAAGTTTTTTCACAAGCAAAAAAAATGGCGAAATACATGCAGTCTCTTGGTCTTGAAAAAGGTGATCGTGTTGCAGTCATGCTGCCAAATTGCCCACAGGCAGTAATAAGTTATTATGGGGCGTTAATGGCTGGAGCTGTGGTTGTTCAGACAAACCCTTTATATAAGGAGAGGGAGCTTGAATACCAACTAAACGATTCCGGTGCAACATTTATTGTTTGTCTGGACATTTTATTGCCACGCGTTACAAATGTACGGGGAAACACATCGCTTAAACATACAATTGTAACGGGTATTAAGGATTATTTACCATTTCCAAAGAATCTGATTTATCCTTTTATCCAGAAGAAGCAATATAATATGGTCGTAAAAGTCGAACAATCAGAAGACACTCATGTTTGGCAATCAATTATTGAAAATGGAGATGAGGATTACAATCCCATAGAAGTCAATCCAATAGAGGACCTTGCACTACTTCAATATACTGGTGGCACAACAGGACATCCAAAAGGAGTTATGCTCTCTCATTACAATTTGGTAGCCAATGTACAAATGAGCCAAGCCTGGCTATATAAAGCTAAGCCAGGAAAGGAAACAGTTTTAGGCGTTTTACCATTTTTTCATGTATACGGGATGACCACTGTGATGAATATGGCTATTATGTTTGGTTCTAAAATGGTGCTTCTGCCTAAATTTGATGCTGAAGAAGTACTTAAAACAATCCATAAACAAAAGCCAACTATGTTTCCGGGAGCGCCAACCATTTACGTTGGATTATTAAATCATCCCAACTTAAAAAAGTATGATTTATCATCGATTGAAGCTTGTATTAGCGGATCTGCACCATTACCAACAGAAGTACAGGAACAATTTGAAAAGGTAACCGGCGGTCGGTTAGTGGAAGGATATGGATTAACCGAATCATCCCCTGTTACACATGCTAATTTTGTCTGGGATAATCGTGTTAACGGTAGTATTGGGGTACCATGGCCAGATACAGATGCAAAGATATTTAAAGTGGAAACTATGGAAGAAGCAGATGTAGGAGAAGTTGGAGAAGTTGCTGTTAAAGGGCCACAGATTATGAAAGGGTATTGGAACAATCAGGAAGAAACAGACAATGTTTTAAAAGATGGCTGGTTGTTTACTGGTGATTTGGGCTATATGAATGAAGAAGGGTATTTCTATATAGTTGACCGCAAAAAAGATATGATAATTGCTGGTGGCTATAATATCTATCCTAGAGAAGTAGAGGAAATATTATACGAGCACGAAGCTGTCCAAGAAGCAGTTGTAGCTGGAATTCCTGATCCATATCGCGGAGAAACGGTTAAAGCATATGTCGTGCAAAAGTCCGGTTATGAAATAGAGGAAGAAGAATTGAATGCACATTGCAGGAAACACTTAGCAGCCTTTAAAGTACCAAGAATTTATGAGTTTCGTGATGAACTGCCAAAAACTGCAGTAGGTAAAATACTACGGAGGAAGTTAGTAGATGAAGAAAAAGAAAAGTTACAGGAAAAAAGTAATACAATTTGAGCATAATGCTCTCTTTTCGTATAATAATAGTACAAGCTTTATATTGACATTATAAATGAGACTTTGTACAATTAACATGAATGACCATTCATTCAGTTTGTGAGCAAGAGGTATATGCTAAGGAGATTATCATGAGAAAAAACAGACCGAAGTACAAACAAATTATCGAGGCAGCTGTTGAGACAATTGCAGATAATGGTTATCATGCTTCACAAGTATCAAAAATTGCCAAAAAAGCAGGAGTAGCTGATGGAACAATCTATCTTTATTTTAAAAATAAGGAAGATATTCTTGTGTCTGTTTTTGAAGAGAAAATGGGACAGTTTATCGAACAGATTGCTTCCAGTATCAATGATAAACAAAATGCAGATGAAAAACTGCGAACGCTAATTGAAATGCATTTTCTGCAGCTTGCAAATGATCATCACTTAGCTATTGTTACGCAATTGGAATTGAGACAGTCAAATTCAGCTTTACGGATGAAGATAAATGAAGTATTAAAGCCGTATTTAGTTGTAATTGATGATATAATTGAAGAAGGGACCGAAGAAAAAATATTTCGGGACGATTTAAATATTCCTCTTGTTCGGCAAATGATTTTTGGTACCCTGGATGAAATAGTTACAAACTGGGTAATGAAAGAACAAAGGTATGATTTAGTTAAACAGACTTCGGATGTCCATACATTAATTATAAATGGACTATCCGTTAAAGAAATAGTAAAGGAGGATTGAATTGGGGACACTAGCGTATGAAACAAAGAAGAACGTTGCTATCTTAACTATTCAAAGCCCACCAGCCAACGCATTATCTAGCAATCTATTAAACGATTTGGATGAAAAGCTGGACGAAATTGAAAACGATAACAATATAAAAGCGATAATTTTACATGGAGAAGGAAAATTCTTCTCTGCAGGTGCAGATATTAAGGAATTCACATCCTTACAAAACGCGTCAGATTATCAAGCTTTGGCGGAAAAAGGCCAAGCGTTGTTTAATCGAATTGAACATTTTTCAATACCAGTGATTGCTGCAATACATGGTGCAGCATTAGGTGGAGGATTGGAACTTTCGATGGCCTGCCATATTCGAATAGTTTCAGAGAATGCAAAGCTAGGCTTACCTGAATTAACACTGGGTATTATTCCAGGGTTTGCTGGTACTCAGCGCTTGCCGCATTATGTTGGAACAGCGAAAGCATATGAAATGATTTTGAGTGGCCAACCTATTAGCGGGACAGAAGCTAAAGCGTTTGGTCTTGCGAATCAGGCAGTAAAAGAAGAAGAAGTCTTTGATACAGCGACTAAGCTTGCCGAAACAATTGCAGCAAAAAGCAAACCAACAATCAATAATATAATGCATTTGATTCCTTATTCAAAAACGGAACAGTTTACACAAGGGGTTCATGAGGAAGCTCAAGCATTTGGTAAGATTTTTGGGTCTGAGGATGCAAAAGAAGGTGTGCAGGCTTTTATAGAAAAACGCAAACCTAACTTCCAAGATAAATAGTTTAAAGGAGGATATCACAAATGAACATATATGTGTTGTTAAAAAAGACATTTGATACAGAAGAAAAAATTGCTGTTTCAAATGGACGAATTGAAGATGATGGTGCTGAATTTATAATTAATCCATATGATGAATATGCAGTGGAAGAAGCAATTAAACAAAGAGATGCTCACGGTGGCGAAGTGACGGTTGTTACGGTAGGCGATGAAGACTCTGAAAAGCAACTACGTACTGCATTAGCTATGGGTGCAGACAAAGCAGTACTAATTAATACTGAGGATGATCTTGAAGATGGAGATCAGTTTACAACAGCGAAAATCTTACAAACTTACTTTGAAGATAAGGAAGCAGACTTAATCCTAGCTGGTAATGTTGCCATTGACGAAGCAAGTGGTCAAGTTGGACCAAGGCTTGCAGAAAGTCTGGGAATTCCTTACATTACTACGATTACTGCATTGGAAATCGATGGCGAAACAGTAAAAATCGATAAAGATGTAGAAGGTGACGTGGAGAAAATCGAGACAAGTCTTCCCGTTCTTGTAACATGTCAGCAAGGTCTAAATGACCCAAGATATCCTTCACTTCCTGGAATTATGAAAGCCAAGAAGAAGCCATTGGAAGAATTAGAAATTGATGACCTTGACTTGGAAGAAGACGATGTTGAAGCAAAAACTAATACAGTTGATATATTCATGCCACCAGAAAAAGAAGCTGGAAGAGTTCTTGAAGGTGAATTAGATGATCAAATTCAGGAACTGGTTTCCTTATTAAAAAATGACGCAAAAGTACTGTAAACCTTTACTACAGAAAGGAGAAAAGACATGAGTGATAAATTACTAGTTATTGGCGAAGCAAGAGACGGCGTGTTACGTAATGTAACATTTGAAGCAATCGCAGCAGCGAAAAAAATAAATTCCGATGGGGATATTGTTGGAGTACTGTGTGGTAATGATGACTTGAATGCCCAAGCGCAGGAAATGATTTATTATGGTGCAGATCGTGTTGTAACGGTTCATCATGATGAATTAAAGACATATACATCGGAGGGATATGGTCAGGCAATCCTTCCAGTTATTGATGATGAGTCACTAGATGGAATAATAATGGGCCATACAGCAATTGGAAAAGATCTAACACCAAAGTTAGCAAGTAAATTAGAAAGTGGCTTAATTTCAGATGCGACGGAAATAGAGGTAGAAGGTGATAAAGCAGTATTTATTCGACCAATTTATTCTGGTAAAGCATTTGAAAAGAAAACTATCTCAAGTGGTTTAACATTTGCTACAATCCGTCCTAATAATATTCCTGCATTAGAGCGTGATGAATCCCGTTCTGGTGACGTTAGTTCTAAAGAAGTGGATATCGCTAATATTCGTACTGTAATAAAAGAGGTTATTCGCAAAGCTTCAGAAGGCGTTGACCTATCAGAAGCAAACGTTATTATTGCAGGTGGTCGTGGTGTGAAAAGTGAGGAAGGCTTTAAACCATTATATGAATTAGCTGATGTTTTAGGTGGAGCTGTTGGAGCTTCACGTGGTGCATGTGATGCGGAATATTGTGATTACGCACTTCAAATTGGTCAAACAGGGAAAGTTGTTACACCAGACTTATATATTGCTGTAGGTATTTCTGGTGCTATACAGCATTTGGCTGGTATGTCTAACTCAAAAGTAATTGTAGCTATTAATAAAGATCCTGAAGCAAATATCTTTAATGTTGCTGACTACGGTATTGTTGGAGACTTATTCGATGTAGTACCAACACTAATTGAAGAAGTTAAGAAATTAAAATAGATTGTTTAAAGACCTGATCAAAACTTGATCAGGTCTTTAACTTCGCTTACGAAGGAAGCTTTTTAATGTATGGCTGTTTTCTAAAAGATTGCTGTTTTTTCCAAACAATGAATTTAAGACACAGTTGATAGAAACTGCGACACAGTGAAAATTTTCTTTTGCACCACTCCGGTACCAATGCAACATCTGCTCAAGCGAGCACTTTCGCAGTCTTACTAGCCATGGGCTCACTCATCAGGATTATGGGAACCCGGACGCTATTCAAATAGCGTGAAACGTATCTTCATCGGGGTTATGAGAACCCGAGTTCTGTTTAAATAGTGAGAAACGGTCACTCATATCGAAGTTATGAGCCCCGGTTGAGTATTTTTCCATGTTACTTCGCAGTTTATAGGAAAAACGAAGGTTAATAATCAGCAAATTGTACAAAAGAATATAGCGTGTATAAGCAAACTATTCGCAAGTAAATACTAACGATGATATACTTTATTTAAAGCTTGATTGAGGAGGAATGAAAATGGCAATTGTTCATGTTACAGATCAGAATTTTACTAAAGAGACATCAGAAGGCCTAGTTTTAGCTGACTTTTGGGCTCCATGGTGTGGACCTTGTAAAATGATTGCACCAGTATTGGAAGAAATTGATGGTGAAATGGAAGATAAAGTATCAATTGTAAAACTAGATGTGGACGAAAATCAAGAAACAGCTGGTAAATACGGTGTTATGAGTATCCCAACATTATTACTATTTAAAGATGGCAATGTAGTTGACCAGGTTGTTGGTTTTCAACCTAAGGAAGCACTTGTAGAACTAGTTAACAAACATGCATAAATAAATGTTAAATAGTATAATAAACAGTACTGTGAATCCCTTGTTGCTTTTTTGTAACAGGGGGTTTCTTTATAGTAAGAAATACATATATTTTAACTATCTAATTTTTAAATAAAAGCAGATGTTCAAAACGCCATTTGAACACATTTTATAAGGGATGAATTTGATTATGAATCAACAAATAAGCGAAAAGTTGGCTGTTCTTCCGTCGCAGCCTGGATGTTACTTAATGAAGGACAAGAATGATACGATTATATATGTTGGAAAATCTAAATTATTACGTAATAGAGTTAGGTCTTATTTTACTGGAGCAAATGATAAGAAGACGCAACGTCTAGTTCTTGAAATAGTGGATTTTGAGTACATCGTTACTACTTCTGAAATTGAAGCATTAATTTTAGAAATGAATCTAATAAAAAAGTATGACCCAAAATATAACGTATTATTGAAAGATGATAAATCTTATCCATACTTAAAGATTACCGCTGAAAGGCACCCAAGGCTGCTAATTGTACGTAAAGTTAAAAAAGATAAAGGTAAGTATTTCGGGCCATATCCAAACGTACTTGCTGCCCGAGAAACCAAAAAACTTCTCGATCGATTATACCCATTGTGCAAATGTAATAATCCCCCGGGTCGTGTTTGCTTGTATTATCATATGGGGCAGTGCCTTGCATGTAGCGAAAGTCCAGCATCAGAGGATACTTATAAAGAAATAACTCAGAGTATAAGTACTTTTCTGCACGGGGGTCATAAAGAAATAAAAAGAGATTTGAAGACCAAAATGCACGAGGCAAGCGAAAAGCAAAACTTTGAAAGGGCTAAAGAGTTACGCGATCAGATTCAGCATATTGAAGTTGTGATGGAACAGCAAAGAATGACATTAAATGATCAAGTTGATCGCGATATTTTCGGATATAGTTATGATAAAGGATGGATGTGTATCCAAGTGTTTTTTGTGAGACAGGGGAAATTAATTGAACGAGATGTTTCGATATTCCCGTTTTTTGATGATCCGTCTGATACTTTTATTAGCTTTATAGGTAGGTTTTATTTGCATCAGCAGCATCTGAAGCCAAAACAATTATTAGTGCCAATTGGAACGGATACTACATTATTAAGTGAACTATTAGACATTGATGTACACACACCGTTTCGAGGGAGAAAGAAAGAGCTTGTTGAATTAGCCATGAAAAACGCAACGATCGCGTTAGAGGAAAAATTCTCAATCATTGAACGGAATGAAGAAAGAACCATATTAGCAGTAGAGAAATTAGGTGAAGCTCTTCAGATTGAGATGCCCCACCGTATTGAAGCATTTGATAACTCCAATATACAAGGGACGGATCCTGTTTCGGCAATGGTTGTTTTTACTGATGGTCGTCCAAACAAAAAAGAGTATCGTAAATATAAGATTAAAGATGTAAAAGGACCTGATGACTATGAAACGATGCGGGAAGTCGTTCGTCGTCGCTACAAAAGAGTCCTAAAAGAAAACCTTCCATTACCAGATTTAATTATTGTTGATGGTGGCAAAGGACAAATGAGTGCTGCACTTGATGTTTTGGAAAATGAACTCGGATTGGATATACCTTTATGTGGTTTGGCGAAAGATGACAAACATAAGACAAGTGAATTACTGTATGGTTTCCCACCGGCAGTAATACCATTGTCCAGACAGTCTCAAGAGTTTTACCTTGTACAGCGCATACAGGATGAAGTGCATCGATTTGCAATTTCTTTTCATAGACAGCTTCGTGGAAAGGGGTTATTTCAATCTGAACTTGATAAGATTCCAGGAGTGGGTGAAAAAAGAAGAAGGTTACTGTTAACGCATTTTAAATCAGTAACTGAAATTAGAAATGCTTCATTACCGGACTTAACAAAATTAGGTATACCAGCAAATATTGCTGAAATCATATTACACCATCTAAAAACGGAAAGTGAAAACTAAGAAGCGAAACAATCTATTATTGTTTCGCTTCAATTCTTGTTATAGAAATCTATTTAATTTATGTGATATGGTTACTGAACTGCCGAGTACGTCATATCCAGATCCATCACCCAAGGTAGATTGCCTAAAACTGCCGGTTTATTGATCTTTTGTCATTAAAAATCTGTATAAACGACTGAGAATTCCACTTGGTGGATTTTTTTATGTACTTCTTCTGTACATTCACATGGTACCTGTTTGATAATTTGGATTGCTTCAGCTAAAAAACCAGCTTCCAAACGAAAATCTGTCTCGAATGGTGCATTTAATCGGTATACTACAGAGTCAGACATTAGGTGGAAAATAAGTTCTTTCTTTTTTTCCTTAACAAGTTCCAATTTTCCCCAACCTAATTTATCAAACGCAAAAATGATATCAGTTATGGACTGTATTTCTAGTTTTCTAGCAATATTTTTACCCATGAAGTAGAGAAGTGTACCTGATTCAGTCCCTAATAACTCAGGTAAACCTATATACCTGAGTACGTCATACCCGGCACCAGATGTATGGAGTTCATCCAGAAGTGAAACAGACATGGCTTTGTGTTTTTTTGACATTGATGTCATCCTTTCCTATCAGTAACCAACTCACAAATACTCTGGTCACGATGTTCGAGATTATCTTGTAGTTTACTAGTTTTATTATCTATATAAATTGGTTATAGTGCAAGCATCCCAATAAAAATTCAAGGATGTTTTATAAAAGTTTATTGCTATTAAAATAAACTGCGTTATATTGCTGAAAAATAATTTGTAACACCGTTCTGGATCTAATCTAAGCACTCAACCATCATTAGAACAAGAGAAGGTATCACAAAAGAAAGTTTTGATTGTGTCGCAGTTTATATCAACTACTTGTTAAGTCATTGCTCGGAAGAAATAATAATCTTTAAAAAAACTGCTAAATCTAATGTATTAATACTCAAAAAAATGAGATATATCACATATTAAAATAAAGTGCCTCCTTTTCTTGACGCTTTATATAGTTAGAAGTACAATAAATATGTCATAAATTGTACATTTTTGGACAATAAAAAAATATTGTCATAAAATCTTGTGCATTACTAAGAATATAACATAATAACTGAGGGGGGTAACACATGGCAGAACATCGTGAGTTTTTTTATCGTAGACTCCATTCCCTGTTAGGGGTAATACCAATTGGAATTTTCTTGGTTCAACACTTGGTTGTAAACCATTTTGCTGTATATGGTGAAGAAAGTTTTAATAAGGCAGCAGGATTTATGCATGACCTACCATTTAGGTTAGTATTGGAAACTTTTATTATATTCCTTCCAATTTTGTTCCATGCAATCTTAGGGGTTTATATTGTTTTTGTTACGAAAAGTAATACAAAACGATATGGTTTTTTCCGTAACTGGATGTTTTACCTGCAACGTGTAACAGGCGTAATTACATTCGTTTTTATCGCATGGCATGTGTGGGAAACACGCGTACAAATTGGTATGGGCAATGAAGAATTGAACTACAGTCTAATGGAAAATATTCTATCTAATCCTGTAATGTTTTGGTTTTACATTTTAGGAGTAATCTCTACTACATTCCATTTTGCTAATGGACTATGGAGCTTTATGGTATCATGGGGCATCGCACAGTCACCGAGGTCACAAAAGATTGTTACATATGCAACACTACTTATCTTTTTAGCTGTCAGCTACATCGGTGTCAGAGCGTTAATTCAATTTGCTTATGGAGCTTAATATAAAAGAGGAGTGAGTAATTATTATGAGTAATCGTAAAGTTGTTGTTGTAGGCGGCGGTTTGGCTGGTCTTATGGCAACTATTAAAGCAGCTGAAGCAGGTGCCAGTGTAGACCTGTTTTCTATTGTGCCTGTTAAACGTTCTCACTCAGTATGTGCCCAAGGCGGTATAAACGGTGCAGTAAATACTAAAGGTGAGGGAGACTCTCCTTGGAAACACCTTGATGATACAGTATATGGTGGAGACTTTCTTGCAAATCAGCCACCTGTAAAAGCAATGTGTGATGCAGCACCGGGTATAATAAATTTACTAGATCGTATGGGGGTAATGTTCAATCGGACTCCTGAAGGTCTTCTTGATTTCCGACGTTTTGGTGGTACAAGTGTTCACCGTACAGCATATGCTGGTGCGACAACAGGCCAACAATTATTATACGCACTGGACGAGCAGGTTCGTCGATATGAGGTTGAGGGATTAGTAAATAAATATGAAAATTGGGAGTTCCTTGGAGCTATTCTGGATGAAGATGGAGTAGGAAAAGGGATTGTCGGACAAGACATTAAGACACATGAAATAAAATCCTTCCCGTCGGATGCAACTATAATGGCTACTGGTGGTCCTGGAATAATCTTTGGTAAATCAACAAATTCAATGATAAATACAGGTTCTGCAGCGAGTACTTTGTACCAGCAGGGTGCAAAGTATGCTAATGGGGAATTTATTCAAATTCATCCCACTGCGATTCCAGGAGATGATAAATTACGTTTAATGAGTGAGTCAGCACGTGGTGAAGGTGGCCGTATTTGGACATATAAAGACGGTGAACCATGGTACTTCCTGGAGGAAAAATATCCTGCCTATGGAAATCTTGTTACTCGTGACATCGCAACACGTGAGATATTTGATGTTTGTGTTAATCAAAAGCTAGGAATTAACGGAGAAAATATGGTGTACCTTGACTTATCACATAAAGATCCGAAAGAGTTGGATGTCAAACTCGGAGGAATCATTGAAATTTATGAGAAATTTGTCGGCGAGGATCCTCGAAAAGTTCCAATGAAGATATTCCCAGCAGTACATTACTCAATGGGAGGACTTTGGGTAGATTATGATCAAATGACGAGCATCCCTGGTATTTTTGCTGCCGGAGAATGTGATTATTCACAGCATGGCGGGAACCGTTTGGGCGCTAACTCATTACTATCAGCAATTTATGGTGGCTCTGTAGCTGGACCGAATGCAATCAAGTATACTGAGGAACTTGAAACACATGTTGAAGATATGTCACCTGAGTTATTTGAGAATAAAGAAAAAGAAGAACAAGAAAAGTTTGAAAAGCTTATGAAAATGGAAGGCGAAGAAAATGCTTATCAGCTTCATAAAGAGCTTGGAGAACTAATGACAGATAACGTTACAGTTGTCCGTCATAATGAAAAGTTAAAGAATACGATTGAAAAAATCAAAGATCTCCAGAAACGATGGGAAAACATTAACATGGATGATACATCTCGTTGGAGTAACCAAGGTGTCATGTTTACTCGACAATTAAAAAATATGCTCCATTTAGCATATGTAATTGCGCTTGGTGCCTATAATCGTAATGAAAGCCGCGGAGCACATTATAAACCGGAATTCCCTGAAAGAAACGATGAAGAGTGGTTGAAAACGACGATCGCAACATTTGATGAAGCAGAAAATGCTCCGGTTATAACATATGAAGAAGTGGATACTTCTCTAATAGAACCGAGATTAAGGGACTATTCGAAAAAAAATTGAGGGGAGAAAGATACGCATGGCTGAACAAAGTACAGTTACTTTTATCATAACTCGGCAAGACAGCCCGGATTCACCTTCATATCAAGAGACATTCAATGTTCCATATAAAAAAAACATGAATGTCATTTCGGGATTAATGGAGATTCGCCAAAATCCCGTTAATGCAAATGGAGAAAAAACAGCACCAGTTTACTGGGATATGAATTGTCTTGAAGAGGTTTGTGGAGCCTGTTCTATGGTGATAAACGGGACAGCACGTCAATCATGTGCTGCATTGGTAGACAAATTGGAGCAGCCAATTCGCCTGGAGCCAATGAGCACGTTTCCAATTGTTCGGGATCTAATTGTAGATCGTGAGCAAATGTTTGATGCATTGAAACAGGTTAAGGCATGGGTTCCTATTGACGGAACCTATGATCTTGGTCCTGGACCTCGTATGCCCGAGAAGAAACGTCAGTGGGCATATGAACTTTCAAAATGTATGACTTGTGGTGTTTGCTTGGAGGCATGTCCCAATGTTAACGACAAATCCGATTTCATTGGACCGGCAGCACTTTCACAAGCAAGATTGTTTAATGCTCATCCAACGGGTGAAATGAATTCTAGTGAACGTTTAGAAGGATTAATGGAAGATGGGGGCGTATCGGGATGTGGAAACGCACAAAACTGTGTGCAGGTTTGTCCTAAGGGTATTCCGTTGACTACATCAATTGCTGCAATGAATCGCGAAACAAACATTCAATCTTTCAAAAATTTCTTTGGTAGTGACAACGCCCATTAAAATTCTATTAATCTATGAAAATACCTTGACCCTTACCTATCAATGGTAAGGGTCATTTTTCAGCAGTTTAGAAAGTATAAAAACTTTCTTACTACACAAGTGCAACAAGACTTTTGCCATTAAGGCCTGGTAATAAGTCAAGCTTTCTAAGCAGGAAGGAGAAGTTTTATTTGAAAACTGTTTCATATATAGACGATTTAACAAGATGGCAATCTGAGTTTTCATTTTACATCCCAATTAAAATCCGATTCTCGGAAACTGACATGTTTGGTCATGTCAACAACGTATCAGCATTTATATACTTTGAAGAGGCGCGTATTGAATTTTTAAAGTCAGTTGGCTTATTTCAAAATGAAGGAAGCGATGATGAAGGGGTACCTATTGTTGCCGATTTACAATGCGATTATCATACACAAATGTATTTTAACGAGAAATTGTGGCAGTATGTAAAAGTGAATCATATCGGAAACACATCCCTTGATATTCATTACATGGCTTTAAATGATAAAGGCGAGATGTGTTTGACGGGCAGGGGAAGATTAGTGTACATAAATCCTGAATCGGGCAAACCAATTTCGATTGCGAATTCCATGAAAGAAAAATTATTAACAAAAACCGACTTCCAATAAAGAAAGTCGGTTTTTTTTAGAGCTTTAATTCCCCCATACGAAGGAGCTCTACTACAGCCTGTGATCGCCCCTTGACTCCTAGCTTTTGCATAGCATTTGAAATGTGGTTTCGGACAGTTTTTTCTGATATAAACAATTCCTGGGCAATTTCCTTTGTTGTTTTGTCTTGTACTAAGTGTTCGAATACCTCTTTTTCGCGTTTGGTTAATAATTGCTTCGGTTTGTACTCGTTGTCCTTCAAATGTTAACCCCTCCTTGCTGTCATAGAGCTGCAGGTTGAGAGGAAATTATTTAGTCACTATAGCTTATGAAACTAAGTGTAAACGGTGAGTACAATTATTTAGAATTTTATCTTAATACAATCGTCTCCCTTAGGATACTTATTCGTGGTAAGCATAGTATATATCCAAAACTGATAATATGTCGCAGTCATATCAACTAAGAGGGTTAAAGATCAACAAAGTTTACTAAAAAATCCATATATAACCCATCATTTTGTTATAATATAAATTGACGTACGATACCCCCATAACTTTTCCTCATCAACTTTCATTCTTTTATAATTACACGGAGGCTTTCCATGTTAAATGAAATTTTAGAATCAAACCAATTCATATTACTAATGGCATTATTACTAATCATTAGTGTTCTTGTAACGAAGTTCTCTACACGATTAGGTGTACCTTCCCTTGTTCTTTTTATAGGTGTTGGTATGTTAGTGGGTAGTGATGGATTAAATATTATATACTTTGATAATGCTACAATAGCGCAATTAATAGGTATAATTGCACTTGTTGTAATTTTATTCGAAGGTGGTTTACAGACACAATGGACTAAGATTAAACCAGTCTTGCCATCAGCACTAACTATGGCAACGTCAGGTGTACTAGTTACTACAGGGATTGTTGCGGTTGCTTCTAAATACATGCTTGGTATTTCCTGGCTGGAGGGATTATTATTAGGATCTATTGTTGGATCTACTGATGCTGCTGCAGTATTTGCTGTATTGAAGGATAAAAATATCAAGGGCAATATTAAATCGATGCTTGAGGCTGAATCGGGATCAAACGATCCAATGGCAATGTTTTTAACGCTTTCTTTTATTCAGTTAATTACACAGGACCAAGCAGGAATAGGTTCATTAATTTGGTCTTTTTTCTGGCAGATGGGAATTGGGTTATTATGTGGGCTGATAATTGGAAAAGTTGGCAGTTTATCAATTAACCGTATTAACTTAGATTCCAGTGGGCTGTATCCCTTATTTGGACTTGCATTCGCATTTTCTGCCTACAGTATAACCGCATTGATGGATGCTAGCGGATTACTTGCAGTCTACACAGCTGCATTAGTTATCGGCAATTCGGAATTAACGTATCGTCATTCAATTGTTCGATTTAATGAAGGATTTGCTTGGATGGCACAGATTGTTATGTTTGTTATTCTCGGTTTATTTGTTTTTCCAGCAGAACTGTTTCAATGGAATTATTTAATCAATGGGTTGTTAGTTTCGACTGTTTTAATATTTATAGCACGGCCACTAGCAGTTTATTTGAACCTGTTAAAATCACAATATAATAATAAGGAGAAATTGTTCTTATCATGGGCTGGCTTACGTGGAGCTGTTCCGATCGTATTATCAATATTTCCTATGCTAGCTGGGGTAGAAGGTAGCCAAGTTATGTTTAATGTTGTCTTTTTCGTTGTGTTAACATCAACACTTGTTCAAGGTTCAACTATTACATTTATGTCTTCCAAATTAGGATTAGAAGGTGAAGCCAAAGAAAGATCGATGCACTCCTTAGAACTGATTTCAATGGGAAAAACCAATGTGGAGATGATTGAATATGATGTTACTAGCAAAAATAAAATCATTGGTGAAACCCTTGAGTGTATTACTTTGCCAGATAATGCATTAATCAATGCAATTATACGAGATAATGAAATCATCACACCAAATGGGCAAACAGTAATTAAAGAGCATGATACACTGTACATATTGGTATCCCGAAAGAGTAAACAAAAATTAATAAAAGTATTAGAAAAAGATACCGATACACTATAAGAAATTTGTATTTTATATTATGAAAAAATAAAAATATACTCGAATTATGTTAAAATGTTTATAGAATAAGGAAATATACTGGGGGGTTACCCATTTGGAAGATGATGTATCAACAGAAGCAATAGCTGATGTAGAGAAAAGACTTCGTTATATATCAGGTATTATCAAACAGAATGGTCGAAAAATATTAAATAATTACCCAATTACATCACCACAATTTATCGCGCTACAATGGTTGATTGAGGAAGGTGATTTAACAATTGGTGAGCTATCCAATAAAAACGGGTTAGCATTTAGTACCACAACCGATTTAGTAGACCGCATGGAGAAAAATGAGCTGGTCGAAAGAATTAGAGATATCGATGATCGTCGTGTTGTGAGAATCCACGTATTAGAAAAAGGAAATTCCATTATCCAAGAAGTAATTCGAAAACGTCAAGAATATTTGGGAGAGGTTTTAACAAACTTTTCAATAGAACAAACGGATACGTTGAACGATTTACTTTCGTTTTTATATGAACAGATGCGGTGTGTCAATGAAAAATAAACAGCATAGAAGAGGCGATTTTTTTGAATCAGGCAATTGGGGTTATTGATTCTGGAGTGGGCGGTTTAACAGTTGCAAATGAACTTATGAGGCAACTGCCAAGAGAAAATCTTATATATTTAGGTGATACATTAAGATGCCCATATGGTCCCAGGTCAAAAGAAGAAATAAGAATGTTTACGTGGGAAATGGTTGATTTCCTGCTTCAAAAAGAGATTAAAATGCTTGTCATAGCATGTAATACTGCAACAGCTTTTACGCTTACTGAACTCCAGAGTGAATTGGACATTCCAGTTATTGGTGTGATCCAGCCTGGTGCTAGAGCCGCAATTAAATTCACACATAATAGTCATGTAGGTGTAGTTGGTACAGAAGGAACAATTAGGAGTAATGCGTATACGGAGGCGTTGCAGAGCATAAAAGCAGATATCCATGTGAATGCTCTGGCATGTCCGTTGTTTGTTCCAATGGTTGAACAAGGAATTATATCTGGTACACACGCAGAACAAGTGGTGGAGGAATCGTTATACCCAATGAAAATGAATAATCATATAGATACATTGATCTTGGGGTGTACACATTATCCGTTAATTAAAGAAACGATTCAATCTATTATAGGTGATCACGTTACCATTATATCTTCCAGTGAGGAAACAGCTCGTGAAGCAAGTACGATCTTAGAATTTCATAATCAGTTAAATAAAGATAATCATATACCGGATCATAAATTTTACTCGACCGGTGAATTGGAAATGTTCACGAAAATAGCTGAAAGTATTTTTATGAAATCAATTGATAAATTCCACTCCGTTACGATACAAAAAGCATTTATATAAAAATCAGAATCCTATTTTTTATAGGTATTCTGATTTTTTTTCTGCATAGGTTGGTCTAATTTTATAATGTGCTCGTATATATAATAGTACAAACCATCGTAGGAGGGAATAACATGCAGAAGCGCAGTACATTACTTTTAATTATAACGGTGTGTCTTTCTATTATATTGACTGGATGTTTCCAAGGAGAACAATCAATTGATAATGAAGAAATGGATCCACCTAAAGACGCTGAGGCTGTAAATGATTTGGATAATGTATCAGATGAAGCGGAATCAGAGGGTGTTGATGAAGAGTCTGATGGCGAAGCGGAACCAAAGACAGTTGGAAGACAATTATATTTAATTGATTCAGATGGAATGGTGGCCTCACAAACATTGCAATTACCACAGATTGAATCCAAGGAGGTAGCAATACAAGCACTCCAACACTTGGTAAAAGGAGGACCTGTAACATCCTTATTACCAAATGGATTTCAGGCAGTTTTACCAGCAGGAACACAAGTTAATAGCTTAAGTCTTGAGGAAAATGGGACGTTAATTGTAGATGTGTCTGAGGAGTTTAAAAATTATGAGGAACAAAATGAGTTAAAGGTGCTTCAGGCAATGACATATACATTAACACAATTTGAAAGCGTGGATAATATCAAACTGCGGATTAACGGGGAAGCACAAACTGAGATGCCCGTAAGTGGAACTCCTATTGGTGAGGGTTATTCGAGAGTGAATGGTATTAATCTAATTCATTCTGATAGTGTTGACCTCATGGCCAGCAAGCCTGTTACGTTGTACTATCCATCTGTACATGATGAAAATCAGTATTTTGTACCGGTAACACAGTACATTAATGTTGAGAACCAGGATCTATATGGTTCAGTAATTGAAGCATTACTGGATGGCCCCGGTGTTCAGGCGAATGTACAGCATGTTTTCAACAATCAGACAGAACTTACAAGTAACCCAAGTTTAAGAGATGGTGTGCTTGAATTGGTATTCAGTGAGGAAGTGCTTCAGGACGGAGAAAAAGCCGTGATTTCTGATGAAGTAATGGAAACATTAGTACGCACCTTAACAGAAGATCCATCTGTGGAGGCTGTGCAAGTGAAAGTTGAAAATGTCGAGACGCTCTTTAATGAAAATGGAGAACCATATACGACTCCTGTTACAACACAAACATTTTCAAAAACTGAAAAATTATAATTTAAAAGGCTGTGATATGCAGCCTTTTTTTTGCAGTTAAGATAGTATAAAAACTTTCTTACTGCAATTGTACACTAAGGTATTCACCATTAAGGATTGCACTCTAGAGTATAAGGTATTCTAAAGAAAGCAAAATACGCATTCATAAGAATCCCGGTAACGAATGCCAGTTTTCTAATTGCTTAGGACACTATAAAATATAATGGATCCCGCCGAGTCTACGATAACAGTTCGAGATCGCCGAATTTCCTAAATCGCTAACGCTCCTCAGTATTTTTTCGCTTTCCAAGCAATAGATTTATTTTGACTTTCGGAATTACTGGAGATAAGTCAAGATTGTATAATCTCAATGTAAAAGGAAGATCGAATAAAACCGCCGCTTTGTGCGGACCCACCCGAGCGATACGCGCGCATTCCATACTGCGCAGAGCAGGTGCTTTCGCTTTTGTTCACAGTCAAAGATAGTATAAGGTTTTCTACCTATCGTGTATTATCGTGTTTCTTTCGTAAAAAATATGTTAGGATAATCCTATCGTAAGTGTAGTAATAAGGAGGAATATGTTTAAAGTGAGAAATGATCAAAGAGATAATAATGAATTACGTTCAATAACAATTATACCAGATTTTGTTAAACATCCTGAGGGTTCTGTACTTATACAGGCTGGAGGCACTAAAGTTATTTGTAATGCAAGTATCGAGGACAAAGTGCCGCCGTTTATGCGGGGCCAAAAAAAAGGATGGATTACAGCTGAATATGCCATGCTCCCCCGTGCAACTAATCAACGGAACATAAGAGAATCATCTAAAGGTAAAGTAAGTGGAAGAACGATGGAAATACAGCGATTAATTGGACGAGCATTACGCTCTGTAGTTGATTTGGATCAAATTGGTGAGCGTACAGTCTGGGTGGATTGTGATGTAATTCAGGCTGACGGCGGTACAAGAACTGCTTCTATTACAGGCGCATTTGTTGCTGTAGTACTAGCTTTTGGTAAATTAATAGCAGATAATAAAATTGAAAAAATGCCAGTGAGCGATTTTCTATCAGCAATATCTGTTGGAGTTTTATCCGATGGTACGGAAGTGTTGGACCTGAACTATGGTGAAGATTCAGAAGCACATGTTGATATGAACGTGGTAATGACAGGTGCTGGAGAATTTGTTGAAATACAAGGTACTGGAGAAGAGGCGACATTCACAAACAGCCAATTACAAGCGATGCTTGGACTGGCTAATGAAGGAATGCTGAAGATCAATACGATACAAAAAGAAATACTGGGTGAATTAGCTGATAAAATAGGAGAAACCAAAATAAGTAGGGAAGATTTATAATGAAAGAAATAATCATAGCAACTAAAAATCCTGGGAAAGCAGAGGAGTTTAAAACGTTCTTTGCAAAATTTAATATTAAAGCAGTATCCTTACTAGACTTATCTCAGTCAATTCAAGATATTGAAGAGACAGGGGTGACGTTCGAAGAAAATGCGGCATTAAAAGCAGAACAGATAGCAAAGTTATTGAATACTCCCGTATTAGCTGATGATTCTGGTTTAACAATAGATGTATTGGATGGCAGACCTGGTATATTTTCTGCCAGATATGCCGGTGAACCTAAAGATGACAAGGCAAATATCGAAAAAGTCTTAGCTGAGTTGAAGAATGTTAAGGTAACTGACCGTACAGCTCGTTTTGTATGTGTATTGGCAGTAGCCACACCAGACGCGAATACAATTTTTAAAAAAGGATATTGTGAAGGGAGAATTTCCGTTACTTCAAAAGGTTCTAATGGATTTGGTTATGATCCCATTTTTATACCAAAGAACTATACAAGAACAATGGCAGAGTTAACTTCTGATGAAAAAAATAGTATCAGTCACCGAAGTAATGCTATTAAGCAACTCGAAGATTGGCTAGAAAATTTATAGGTGATAATGTGAGGTGTTATTATGCCGAGTGTTTTAATTGTAAGTGATAGTCATGGTTCTACAAATGAACTAAAAGAAATTAAAGAACGCCATGCTTTAAAGTATATGATACATTGTGGAGATTCGGAATTGGATATGGACGCGCCAGAGTTGACAGGCTTCATAAAAGTTGCCGGAAATTGTGATTTTGATTCAAGGTATCCATTAGAGCAAACAAGCTTAATCGAGGGTCTTCGCTTTTATATTGCACATGGTCACCACCATCATGTGAAATCCAATCTAATGACAATAACCTATCGTGCTGAGGAAGAAGATGCTCAAGTAGTTTGTTATGGCCATACACACATTGCTATGGCTGAAAAGGTTGGAAATCAACTTGTGATCAATCCAGGTAGTATTTTACTTCCTAGGGTAAGGGCAGATAAAACATACGCTATCTTGAAATGGGATGATTTAGATGCAGTCCAGGTAAATTACTATACAGTGAAAGGTGACTTTATTGAAGATCTTTCTCTAGATGTTACTTTTACGTAACATTCTTCGCTTTTCATTGAGGAGTATAAGTCAACTTAATGAAAAGCATTTATTTTATTATACTATTGACAAATATTTTCAAAATGCATATAATGATTCTTGTTCGTTCAAATATGCGGATGTTGTGTAGTGTTGAATTATAAGTTGCGAGTAAAGATTCAATCGAATAAACTGAGAGTTGCCTCGAAGGTGATACAGCCTTAAATCAGCTTGGAGATACAGGAATGGATTGTTAAAAATTAAATACATAATATGCGGGTGTAGTTTAGTGGTAAAACTTCAGCCTTCCAAGCTGATATCGTGGGTTCGATTCCCATCACCCGCTCCATGTGTCCCAGTAGCTCAGTAGGATAGAGCAACAGCCTTCTAAGCTGTGGGTCGCAGGTTCGAATCCTGCCTGGGACATCATCCGGAGAAACCTATCAACAAATTTATAGGTTTCTCTTTTATTATCTTAATAAGGTTTATTTTTCAATTAACCGGGTATGTATATTTATTACGGGAAAAACAAAAATAAACTTGAGAAGGGAGTGAATAAATAAAAGATGCAGAGCGATAAAGAAAACGTAATTCTATTTCCAAAGTGGCGAACAACTTTAGAAGAAGAAAGTTTGAAGGCTATTAAAGAAAAAAGATATGAGGAAGCATTAACAAAACTGGATCAGTTATTAAGCTACCATATCGATAATCATGAAATTGTAATAGGCAAGCTAATTTGCCTGATGGAAATGGATCGTTATGAAGAAGCGCAAGATTTATGTGAAGCGCTATTGAAATATAAAGATGAAAATTATTATCATTACTTACATATTTACTTAACAATATTATTCCAGACTAGCCAATATGAGTTATTGATGGAACAAGTAGAATTTGAATTTGAATCAGAGGTTGTTCCTGATGTGATTCACGAACAGTTTCAGCAACTTTATGATATGAGTAAGAATATGAAAAATGAAATTAGAAATGAAAAGTCTTCCGAATACATAGGTGAATTGCTAAAGGCTGTTAAACAGGAAAATCATGTGCAACAGTGGCGTTTAGTAGAACAAATGCGTAAAATAAATGCTAATCCGACAGATTCTATTAAGAATTTATTGATAGAAAATAATGTACATCCGGTTACTAAAACAGCAATTTTTAAATGGCTGCAAGAGAGAAGTATTTCAGATGAAGTTACCGTAAGTAAACTTAATAAACAATTGACCATACCCCCGGTAAATGTACCTGAAATTAGTTCACATAAAACAATGAAGCAGACACTTTTACTAATTAATGAGCTGGAACAAAAGAATCCATCATTGTTTCAATTAGTCGAAAGGCTTTTATATCGATACGTATATGTAAGGTATCCAATCATGCCAAATGATAGAGATATTATTCATATAGCTGAAGCGTTATCGAAGATTGGTGAAGAATATTTGGATATACATATAGAAGATAGTAAACATTTGGATGAGTCCGTTAAAAAATATGTAGAAGAAATTAAAATGTGCGAAGCTTTATACTTAACAATCATTGAAGCATAGTCTGTAGAGTAGCCGTAATGCTTGAAAGCACTAGTAATTATGTTATAATGAGATGGTTGTAAACTTGATCATTATATATATTTATTTATATTGATGAACGTGAAATTTAAAAGGAATATTAGATTTTGGAGGGAATTTTTATGTCAGCAAAATGGGAAAAACAGGAAGGTAATCAAGGAGTACTAACAATAGAAGTAAGTCCAGAGGAATTTGATCGTGGTTTGGATCAAGCATTCAAAAAAGTTGTAAAAGATGTTCAAATTCCAGGATTCCGTAAAGGTAAAGTACCGCGTAAAATATTTGAAAATCGCTTCGGAGTAGAATCATTATATCAGGATGCGGTTGATATTATTTTACCAGATGCTTATATGAAAGCTGTTGAAGAGACTGGTATTGAACCAATCGAACAACCTGAAGTTGATATCGAAGAAATTGAACAAGGAAAAGAACTTATTTTCACTGCAAAAGTTACAGTTAAGCCAGAAGCAACTTTAGGTGAATATAAAGGCCTGGAAGTTGAAGAACAATCAGTTGACGTTACAGATGAAGATGTAAATCATGAAATTGAACATCAGCGTGAACATCAAGCAGAACTTATTATCAAAGAAGAAGGTACAGTAGAAGAAGGCGACACGGTAGTTATGGACTTTGAAGGTTTCTTGGATGGAGAAGCATTTGAAGGTGGAAAAGGTGAAGATCATTCATTGGAAATCGGATCAGGACAGTTCATCCCTGGATTTGAGGAACAATTAGTTGGTAAAAAATCAGGTGAAGAGACAGAAATTGAAATAACATTCCCTGAAGATTATCATGCAGAACAATTAGCTGGTCAAAAAGCTGTATTTAAAGTAAAAATTCATGACGTTAAAACAAAAGAATTACCAGAACTTGATGATGAATTTGCAAAAGATGTTGACGAAGAAGTAGAAACATTAGAAGAGCTAAAAACAAAGAAAAAAGAAGAGTTGGAAGCACAAAAGAAACAAGATGCTGACAATCAGAAGCGTGAATCACTAATTGAACAAGCTTCAGATAACACAGAGGTAGAGATTCCAGAATCAATGGTAAATACTGAACTTGACCGTATGCTCAAAGAGTTTGAACAACGTTTGCAACAGCAAGGTATGACAATGGATATGTATTTCCAATTTTCCGGACAGGATGAGGATGCATTGAAAGAACAAATGAAAGAAGATGCTCAAAAACGTGTGAAAACTAACTTAACATTAGAAGCTATTTTCAATGCGGAAAACCTTGGAGTAACGGATGAAGATGTGGATGCTGAGCTTACTAATATGGCTTCTATGTATGGAGCTGAAGTTGAGCAATTGAAACAAATGTTAGGCGGAAACGCTGACGCTATTAAAGAGGATCTGAAGTTCAGAAAGGCTCTTGATTTCTTAGTTGAAAATAGTAAAACTGTATAATCACTTTGCTTATGACTAAAATGAAAATGATTATTTAGCAGATAAGATATTTACATTACTTTCTTACTGCATAAATACAAACAAGGTTGGCGATCTGCCAAGTTTTCTAAACAAGGTGCGAGTAATTCGCACCTTGTTTTAACTTTGCGATAAACACAATTTGTATCTAACGCATTGCTACGAAAAAAGTATATTTTTTATTTTTTGAAAGTCGTTAAATTTTGTTATCTATCTTATTTGACTAACATACGATAAATAAGGACTGTATAATATGGTTATTATTAATTATCGATTTTAGCTAACTATGAAACATAGAGGATAAGTAGTATCATTTGACTTTTTTATAAAATTCTCCATAATAAAGTGATAAATAAAGAAGAGGTTATTGTTTTGTTTTCTTATTTTGATTTGATATGATGACAGTGAAAGTTAAATTATATAAAGATGAAGTTTGAGACGAAGATTTAAACTTTTAGGAGTGAAAATGCAATGTTTAAATTTAATGAAGAAAAAGGACAATTAAAATGTTCGTTTTGTGGGAAAGGTCAAGATCAAGTTCGCAAGCTCGTTGCCGGACCTGGTGTTTATATATGTGATGAATGTATAGAACTTTGCACAGAAATAGTTGAGGAAGAACTTGGTACGGAAGAAGAAACCGAGTTTAAGGAAGTACCTAAACCAAAGGAAATTTGTGAAATTCTCAATGATTATGTTATCGGGCAGGAAAAAGCAAAAAAGAATTTATCTGTAGCGGTATATAACCATTACAAACGAATTAACACACCTAAAAATTCAGATGACGTAGAACTTGCAAAAAGTAATATCGCTATGCTTGGTCCAACAGGAAGTGGTAAAACATTGCTTGCACAGACATTGGCAAGAATTTTAAATGTTCCATTTGCTATGGCTGATGCAACATCATTAACTGAAGCTGGTTATGTTGGTGAAGATGTTGAAAATATCTTATTGAAACTCATCCAATCTGCTGATTATGATGTAGAAAAGGCTGAGAAAGGTATTATTTACATCGATGAAATTGATAAAGTTGCACGTAAATCAGAGAACCCGTCAATTACTCGTGACGTGTCTGGAGAAGGTGTGCAACAGGCACTATTAAAGATTCTTGAGGGAACTGTTGCAAGTGTTCCACCACAAGGCGGACGGAAACATCCTCATCAGGAATTCATTCAAATCGACACAACTAATGTATTATTTATAGTTGGTGGAGCTTTTGATGGGATTGATCAAATAATTAAACGTCGACTTGGTAAGACAGTTATTGGATTTGGTTCAAACGAAGAACAACAAGATCTTGAAATGGGTGAACTTCTACAAAAAGTATTGCCAGAAGACCTGTTACGTTATGGTCTTATACCAGAGTTCATCGGAAGAATTCCGGTTGTAGGAAGTCTTGAACCATTAGATGAAGATGCGTTAGTTGAAATTTTAACAAAACCTAAAAACGCACTGGTAAAACAATATGTTAAGCTATTCCAGATAGATGATGTTGAACTTGAGTTTGAAGAAGAAGCTCTAGTTGAAATAGCCAAAAGGGCGATAGAGCGGAAAACTGGAGCAAGAGGTTTACGTTCCATCATTGAGAGTATTATGCTGGACGTAATGTTTGAACTACCATCACGCGAGGACATTGAGAAGTGTATTATTACGAAAGATACTGTTCTCCAGGAAAATGGTCATCCAAAGCTAGTACTTGTTGATGGAACTGTAAAAGAAGGAAATGAAAAGCTTCCTAAAGAAAGTGCATAAACCATTTGGTAATTAAATAATATGAGACTGACTTGGCTTATGATTTCCTTCAATAATCATTTATTGAGGTTCGAACATTAGCCCAATGTCAGTCTCTTTCTTGTTAGATTTCGTGTTTAGTATTTCAACATCAGGTAATACTAATCACAGTTATCTTTCCGGGGTTTTTTCGTTTACAAATGGGAAAGTTTTCTATAAACTTTAAACAATAAATAAACAAAAGTACATAATTATTTCAGTACATATTACGGAGGTACATACTATGACAAAAGATACAATTCAGCTTCCCCTCCTGCCATTACGCGGATTGCTCGTTTTCCCATCAATGGTATTACATTTAGATGTCGGACGTGATAAATCCGTTACAGCATTAGAAAAGGCAATGATGGGTGATCAAACCATCTTTTTAGCTGCTCAGAAAAAGGTGAGTTTAGATGATCCAGAGCCAAAAGACATATATAGAATTGGAACAATAGCAAAAGTAAATCAAATGTTGAAACTACCGAACGGAACAATGCGTGTGCTAGTAGAGGGGCTTCGTCGCGGAGAAATTATTCAATTTAACGAGGAAAGCGAAGAATTTAATGTTGAAATCAAAGAGATTGAGGAACAACATGATGAGAAGAACGAAGAAGAAGCTCTTATGCGTTCATTATTAGGGCAATTTGAACAATACATAAAAGTCTCACAAAAAATTACAAAAGAAACCTTAGAAACGGTTTCAGATATTGATGAACCAAGCAGGTTCGCAGACATTATTACGTCACATTTATCCTTAAAAATTAAAGATAAACAGGAGTTACTTGAAACAGTAAATGTAAAAGAACGATTACAGCAATTAATAAAATTAATTACAAATGAAAAAAAAGTACTTGATTTAGAAAAGAAAATCGGACAGCGTGTTAAAACATCCATGGAAA
This sequence comes from Virgibacillus subterraneus, assembly GCF_900110695.1. GTDB lineage: Bacteria > Bacillota > Bacilli > Bacillales > Amphibacillaceae > Lentibacillus > Lentibacillus subterraneus. The sequence goes on from NZ_FOEH01000002.1 coordinate 162,402, forward strand.
AAACGCAAAAGGAATATTATTTGCGTGAACAAATGAAGGCGATACAGAAGGAACTTGGTGAAAAAGATGGTAAGTCTGGTGAGGTAGGAAAGTTAAGAGAAAAGGTTGAGGAATCGGACATGCCTGAACGCATCGTTGAAGTTGCTATGAAGGAACTGGATCGTTTCGAAAAAGTACCACAGAGTTCTGCCGAAAGTTCAGTTATCCGAAATTATGTTGAATGGCTTATAGCCTTACCATGGACGGAAAAAACCAAAGATACAATTGAGATTGATAATGCACATAAAATATTAGATAGAGATCATTATGGATTGGAAAAGGTAAAAGAACGAATTCTTGAATATTTAGCCGTACAAAAACTAACTCAGTCTATCAAAGGGCCAATTCTTTGTCTTGTAGGTCCACCAGGGGTGGGGAAAACTTCATTAGCTAAATCCATTGCACGTTCAATAAATCGAAATTTTGTTCGTGCTTCATTAGGTGGCATTAGAGATGATGCTGAAATTCGTGGCCATCGACGTACCTATATTGGTGCTATGCCAGGAAGAATAATTCAGGGAATGAAAAAAGCTAAAACAGTCAATCCTGTATTTTTATTAGATGAAATTGATAAAATGTCCAATGATTTTCGTGGAGACCCATCTGCAGCAATGCTGGAAGTGTTAGACCCAGAACAAAATAGTAATTTCAGTGATCATTTTATTGAAGAAACATACGACTTATCGAATGTTCTTTTTGTTGCGACTGCCAACTATGTTAACAACATCCCGGGTCCATTATTGGATCGTATGGAGCTTATTTCTATTTCTGGATATACTGAAGTTGAAAAGTTACATATTGCTAAAGAACACTTATTATCAAAGCAACTTAAGGAAAACGGTCTGACAAAAAATAATTTGCAAATTCGGGATGATGCCTTATTGAAACTAATCCGTACATATACACGAGAAGCAGGTGTAAGAGGATTGGAACGTCAACTGGCAACTCTATGCCGAAAAGCAGCAAAAATTATTATTTCTAAAGAGAAAAAACGAGTAGTCGTAACGGAGAAAAGTATTGAGGAATTACTTGGAAAACCTGTTTTCCGTTATGGTGTAATGGAACAGGAAAATCAGGTAGGAGCTGCTACAGGGCTTGCATATACAGCAGCTGGTGGGGATACTCTGTCAATTGAGGTTTCTCATTACCCAGGTAAGGGAAAACTTACACTTACAGGCAAACTAGGAGATGTTATGCAGGAATCAGCACAAGCTGCCTTTAGTTATATTCGATCACGTGCGAAAGAACTAAGTATTAATCCTGATTTTTATGAAACATATGATATTCATATTCATGTTCCTGAAGGTGCGACACCAAAAGATGGTCCTTCTGCTGGTATTACAATGGCAACAGCCCTTGTTTCCGCATTGACAGGTCGAGCAGTTAAAAAAGAAGTTGGGATGACCGGAGAAATCACTTTGCGTGGTCGCGTTTTACCAATAGGTGGTTTAAAGGAAAAATCCTTAAGTGCGCATAGAGCAGGGATAACAACTATTATTATTCCTGAAGATAACGAAAAGGATATAGAGGATATTCCAGAAAGTGTACGGAGTGGTCTTACATTTATTAAGGTAAACCATCTAGATCAAGTATTAAAACATGCACTTGTGGAGGAGAAAAATGAAAGTAAGTAATGCAGAAATTGTAATTAGTGCAGTTAGTCAAAAACAATATCCAGGCGATCAGCTTCCTGAAGTTGCACTTGCTGGTCGCTCAAATGTTGGAAAGTCATCATTTATCAATAAGCTTATCCATCGTAAAAATTTAGCCCGTACTTCATCAAAACCAGGAAAAACACAAACATTGAACTTCTATAAAATAAATGAAGCATTCTATTTTGTAGATGTACCTGGGTATGGTTATGCTAAAGTCTCCAAAAAGGAAAGAAAAAAATGGGGAAGTATGATGGAAGAGTATTTTGAAACAAGGGATACCCTAAAGGCTGTATTACTAATTACAGACATTCGTCACGAACCAACTAAGGACGACGTGCAGATGTACGCTTTTTTAAAGCATTTTGATCTACCAGTAATTGTGATTGCCACAAAACTGGACAAAGTACCTAAAGGAAAACATGCTAAACATTTAAAGCGCACAAAAGAAACGTTACAAGTGGACCCAGAAGATACTGTGATTCCTTTTTCTACAGAAACTGGTCAAGGAAAAGATGAATCGTGGAGTGCCATAAGAAGCTATATTAACAATTGATTTATTAAACTGCAGTATTAAAAAACTCTTTCCTCCAGTGAGTAGGAAGAGTTTTTTTGGTAGTTACGAAAGTATAACTACTTTCTTACTGCGTAAGTGTAACAAGGCCATCGACATTAAGGCTTGGTGATAAGCAAGTTTTCTAAAGCTTATATTTTCAGAAAATTTGAAAGAATGTAAGAGTATTTAAAAGGATTATACCGTATACATAAGTATTAAAGAGATATAATTCCTATAGTATTTTAAATGTTAATATTGTTGAATATATGGAGCTTTTTGCCATTCGTTCAATTATCACAATGTTGATATAATTTATCTATCAGTATGCTTCTAATATTGATATGGGTTGATTAGTGTGAATAAAAATAGAGATGGAAGGATGTTTAGTCAATGAAAAAACTGAAAATTACAGTATTTTTCGCTTTACTATTTATGCTCTTAGCCGCATGTGGTGGAGGGGATGATGGAGCTAATGGTGGTGATTCTTCTTCGGGTGAAGGTAGTGGATATAATTTGATTGAAGAAGGAAAACTTAATTTCGCTTCATCAGGTGAATTTAAACCTTTTAGTTATATGGAAGGTGGAGAGATGACCGGATATGATGTTGCAGTTGCTAATGCAATTGCTGAAAAATTAGGATTAGAAGCGGTCCCAAACAAATCAAAATTTGCTGGTATTGTCACAGGTGTTAAACAAGGACGTCACGATATTGCAGTTGCAAGTCATACGATTACTGAAGACCGATTGAAAGAAATCGATTTTTCAGAAGCTTATTATTACTCAGGTCCAGTAATTTATACTAGACCTGATAGTGATATACAGTCAGCTGATGATCTTGATGGAAAGGAAATTTCCGTTTCCAGAGGCTCAACTTACGTTGAAATGGCACAGGAATATACTGATAATATTCCACAAGTTGATAGTGATGTTGTAGCTCTTCAATCATTAGCTAAAGGACATCACGACGCTGTAATAACTGATGCAATTACGGGAAGTACAGCAATTGAAAATGGATTAGAAATAGAGGAAAAGGAACAATTAGGTGTAAGTGAGCAAGCGGTAGGCGTTGCAAAAGAAAATGATAAATTACTTGAAGATATCAATAAAGCATTAAAGGAATTGAAAGAGAGCGGAAAACTTGCAGAATTATCTAAAGAGTATATTGGAGCTGATATTACACAGGAACCAGAGAGTTTAAGTGAATAATAGAATGCAAATGTGCGCATAATCTTGCGCACATTTGTGCCTTACAAAGGAGTTGAATTTCTTGTCAGCAATTACCCATTTCTTTGAAGTTTTTACAGGTAGTTATGATTTATTTTTAAAGGGGCTTTGGCTAACATTTGAATTATCAGCAGCTTCATTACTTATTGCATTTGTGATTGGTTTATTTTTTGCAATACTTAAAATTTCAAACATAAAGATTCTACAATGGATAGCTGATGCGTATATTTGGGTTGTTCGGGGGACACCACTTATTGTACAAATCTTCGTTCTTTATTATGGTCTGGCAGAAATATTCCTGATTCCAATGTTTTGGGCTGGTGCAGCAGGACTTGCTTTTCATAGTGGTGCATATATTGCTGAAATTATCCGTGGTGCTATACAATCCATAGACAAAGGACAAAGGGAAGCTGGACGAACGCTTGGAATGACTAGTGGTCTGACAATGCGAAGAATCATATTACCTCAGGCTTTTCGTCGGGCTGTACCATCACTTGGTAATCAATTTATTATTGGTATAAAAGATTCCTCACTCGTCTCATTTATTGGTATGCAGGAATTATTTGGGGTTGCCAGTACGATGGGGTCGAACAACTTTGATTATCTTCCGTACTATCTAACCGTAGCAATATATTATTTATTCATTGTACTGATTCTAACATTGCTGGTGAATATGCTAGAGAAAAAACTGGCTCAAAGTGATTAAGCAGGAGGAGTAATATGAGTGAAAAACAAGAAATGATTAGAGTTGAAAAGTTAAATAAATCTTTCGGAGAATTACAAGTTTTAAAGGATATAGATTTAACTGTTAAAGAAAGTGATGTTGTAGTACTAATTGGTGCAAGTGGATCAGGGAAAAGTACACTGTTACGCTGTCTAAACTTTTTAGAAATGAAAAACAGTGGAATAATAACAATTGAAGGAGAGCAAATAGAAGAGAGTACACATGATTTGAACAAAGTGCGTGAACGGGTTGGTATGGTGTTTCAGCATTTCAATCTTTTCCCTCACAAGACAGTAATTGGAAATGTTATTGAGGCTCCGACTCAAGTGAAAGGAATGAAAAAGGAGCAAGCCATAAAAGAAGGAAAAGAGATGTTGGATAAAGTTGGATTAGGGGACAAATACAATGTATACCCGTCAACACTATCAGGTGGTCAGAAACAGCGTGTTGCAATAGCACGAGCATTGGCAATGAGACCAGACGTTATGCTGTTTGATGAACCAACATCAGCACTCGATCCAGAATTAGTTGGTGAAGTGTTATCGACAATTAAGGAACTTGCTGATGAAGGAATGACTATGGTCGTTGTTACACACGAGATGGGTTTTGCGCGTGAAGTTGGTGATTGGGTGTTCTATATGCATGATGGTAAGATTGTAGAATACGGTCCACCAAATGAATTATTTGATAACCCGAAAGAAGAACGGACACAAGCATTTCTGAGTTCAATTTTATAAGTAACGAAAAAATAATCTTCCACAAAAAGGAGGATTATTTTTTCTTTTTCAGCCAATAAATACCTATGCCAATTAGTATTACTGGCCAGAACTTCTCAAGAAATGCTGTAACATCATATATCCAATTAAATGTTGGTGGTAATTTTACAGAAAACATAAAGAGAATTGACGTACCAGTAAATATTAGACCGGTTAGGAAGCCTTTTTTAGTTCTAAGGGATCGAATTATAAAAGCTATCCCAACAATCATTGGGTATACAGCCCAATGATCTATCCAGAATGCGTAGTGTTCTATTCCGTGAAAGTGGATACCCAGACCCAATACAATTGTTCCGCTGAATAAGTGCTGATAATCTTTAGATGTGTAACTATGTATAAGTAATGCGAGCCCAATTATAATAAGAAATGTTGGCCATGAGTAAAAATCAGTTATAATGGGAATTCTAAGTTCTCTTAGCAAAAAGTAAACTCCTATTCCAATTAATATATATGCTACGAACGAATTTTGTCGTTTCATTGTAGAACACCTCTTCCAGGATACGATTAAATATGCAAAATTCTTGCTTCTAATGTACTCGTATGATAGAGTACACACGAGTTATATAACAATATACGAATATCCTAACATATAGTTTCAAATTCTGTTCACATTTATCAAAAATGTGAAGAATTACCTATGTTATAATTGTAATAATTGAGAAATGTTTTAAGCTCTTGGGGGTAGTTATCGTGCACATACTTAAAGTTGGATTTAATTACAAATCAACCCCTGTCGAAACTAGGGAAAGATTAACCTTTTCTGAAGATAATATCGATCAGGCCATGCTTCTTTTAAAAGAGCAAAAAAGTATTTTGGAAAATGTAATTGTTTCCACTTGTAATCGTACCGAAATTTATGCGGTTGTTGATCAGCTTCATACAGGACGTTACTATATCAAACAATTCCTTGCTGATTGGTTTCAAATAGATAAGGAAGAATTTTCTTCTTACTTGCGGATATCAGAAAGTGATGGAGCAATAGAGCATCTATTACGTGTTTCTGCAGGACTTGATTCCATGGTTTTAGGCGAGACACAAATACTCGGGCAGGTTAAACAAGCGTTCTCAACTGCTCAGAATATGCATACTACTGGAACCGTATTTAATGAATTATTTAAACAGGTAATTACGTTTGCGAAACGGGCCCATAAGGATACAGCGATAGGACAGTATGCTGTGTCTGTTAGCTATGCAGCTGTTGAATTGGCCAAGAAAATATTTGGTGATTTAGAACAGAAGCATGTAGTTATCTTAGGTGCCGGAAAAATGGGTGAACTAGCTGCCAAAAACCTTCACGGATCTGGTGCAACAAAGATTACTGTAGTAAATCGAACCTATGAAAAAGCTGAAGCATTAGCTGAAAAGTTTCAGGCCAAGGCAGCACATACAGACCATTTACATGACCTTATTAATGATGCTGATATTTTAATCAGTTCAACAGGCTCAGATTCTGTTGTATTAACAAAAGAAGTTATTGAACCAATCCAGAAGAAACGTAAAGGCAGACCACTATTTCTAGTGGATATTGCCGTTCCAAGAGATTTAGATCCTGGAATTGGTGAATTAAATAGTGTGTTCTTATATGATATAGATGATTTACAGGGGATAGTTGATAAAAACTTAGCTGCTAGAGAAAAAGCCGCAGAGAGTATAGAAATTATGCTTGAATCTGAAATCGTTGCTTTCAAAGAGTGGTTGCAAACACTAGGCGTTGTTCCAGTAATTTCTGCGCTTCGTCAAAAGGCGTTGTCCATTCAAGCAGAAACAATGAAAAGTATTGAACGGAAAATGCCCGACTTAACCGCACGGGAGAGAAAGGTGCTTAATAAGCATACAAAGAGTATTATTAATCAGCTCCTGAAGGAACCTGTAACACAAGCAAAAGAATTAGCGGCTGATAAAAACAGAGACGAGTCTTTGGAACTTTTTGTAAATATATTTGGGATTGAAGAGGAAGTTCAAAAGGAACTATCGAAACAAACAAAAAAAAATGAAAGTTCAACAAAAATAAAACAAAATGAAGAAGTATCCTTTCCTGTTTTAGAAAGAACGTCACCACAGTAAGATGAAAGGATTTCCAATATGTTCGAAATGAAATGGCTTTATGAAATTATCCTTATTATTTACGGACTTAGTTTAATTGGGTACTTTATTGATTTTATACAACATAACCGGAGGGCAAACAGAATAGCCTTCTGGTTACTTAGTATGGTTTGGATTATTCAAACCGCTTTTTTATTCAATCAAGTTTTTATCGAAAAAAGTTTTCCAGTGTTCACATTGTATGATGGATTATACTTTTATGCATGGGTTCTCGTTTCTTTTTCACTAATCATAAATAAACTTTTTCAAATTCATTTTATTTTATTCTTCACCAATTTATTAGGTTTCTTTATATTACTGTTATACATTTCAACAAGGGCGCAGGAACATATGCAAGGTAGAGGAATTCAGCTCGTAAATGAAATACTGATTACACATGTAACACTTGCTATAGTCTCCTATGGATTTTTTACCATCTCTTTTCTCTTTTCTATAATGTATATCACGCAGTATCGGTTTTTAAAAGAAAAGAAAGGATTGCGATGGATGTGGAGATTTGGGGATTTAAATCGGCTGGATTCTTATTCTTTTAAAGCAGTAACACTAGGAGTTCCATTATTAACAATTGCGATTATTCTTGGTGTTGTGTGGGCATATGTATCGAATGCCGAATTTTATTGGTTTGATTTGAAAACGATTGGTTCCATACTGGTTTTAGTTGTTTATGTCATTTATTTAGTGTTGCGTCTTGTAAAAGGATATCAAGGAAAAGCTATATCAATTTATAACACAGCTGCATTTCTGATTTTATTAATTAATTTCTTTTTGTTTAACATATTATCGAATTTTCATTTCTAATCGTAATATATTTAGGAGGGCGTTTAAATGCGAAAAATTGTTGTTGGGTCTAGGAAAAGTAATCTAGCATTAACCCAAACTGAATGGGTGATAGACCAATTAAAAAAAGCTGGGATCAAAAATGAATTTGAGGTAAAGAAGATTGTAACAAAAGGTGATCGAATACTTGATGTAACATTGTCAAAAGTCGGTGGAAAAGGTCTTTTTGTTAAAGAAATTGAACAAGCTATGTATGATAAAGAAATTGACCTGGCTGTACATAGCATGAAAGATATGCCTTCACAGATGCCTGAAGGACTTACAATTACTTCTGTGCCAGAAAGAGAAGACCATCGTGATGCCTATATTGCAAAAGACAATGTAGCATTAAATGATCTACCCGAAGGTGCTATTGTAGGAACGAGCAGTTTACGCAGATCTGCACAAGTTCTTGCCGAACGGCCAGACGTTGAAGTTAAATGGATTCGCGGAAATATTGAAACAAGAATTCGTAAATTGGATGAAGAAGATTATGATGCTATTATTCTTGCAGTTTCAGGACTAAAACGTGTTGGTTTAAGTGAAGAACTTATCACAGAATATTTAGAGCCTGAAGTTTGTGTACCTGCAGTTGGACAAGGTGCTTTAGCAATTGAATGCCGTGAAGATGATGATGAACTAAGAGAATTATTAGATAAAATTAATGATGAATATACAACAAAAACGGTTACTGCTGAAAGAACATTTCTGCATCTACTTGAAGGTGGCTGTCAAATTCCAATCGGAGGTTATGCTTATCTACAAGGAGATGAAATGGTCTTAACTGCATTGGTCGGAACACCTGACGGCAAAACAATTTTGAAAGAGGTTGTTCGTGGAACAGATCCTGTAGCAGTTGGCAAAGAAGCAGCCGAAAAACTGATAAACCAAGGTGCAAAGGAGATTGTCGATCAAGTAAAAGAGGAGCTTGACGACTAATGTCAATACCTTTACATGAAAAAAGAATTTTAATTACCCGTGAGGGAAATCAAGCAAAGGAATTTTCCGAAAAAGTTATACAGCATGGCGGAAAACCAATTGAAATACCTCTTTTGAAAATTTCATGTAAGGATATACCTGAAAATAAGCAACAGCTACAAAACATACATCACTATAAATGGATTTTTTTCACTAGTTCTAACGGTGTAGCCTGCTTTTTTCAACTTGCTAATCAATATAAATGGATGAGTAATGTATTCGACAAGATTAAATTTGCGACCGTTGGCCATAAGACTGCACAAACTTTGGAAGCATACGGATGCAAGTCAGATTTTATTCCTTCAATCTATAATGCTGATGCGATGGCAACTGAGTTTACTGCGAGATATACTGTAATAGATGAGCCTCTGCTTATTGTCCGGGGAAACAAATCCAGAGAAGTTCTGCCTGATTGGTTTACAAAACATAAAATCCGTTTTGACACTATAGAAGTATATGAAACAACGTATAACTTTCGTGTGAAAGACGAGTTAAATCAATTGTTAAATCAGAATAAACTGGATTTCATAACATTTACTAGTCCCTCTGCAGTAGAAGCTTTTAGTGAAATGAAAGACGGTCAAATACGTAAGAATCAAGTATTTGTTTGCATAGGAACCACTACCAAAAAACGTGCATTGGAATTTGGAATAACAAACACTTTAACACCTGAGCAATTCACGATTGATGGAATGCTCGAGCAAATCATTGACTATATAGCTAGGAAGGGGTAGATTTTGATGGTAAAAGCTTTGAATTTCAAACGACATCGTCGGTTACGTTCTTCATCCGCAATGCGATCATTGGTAAGTGAAAATCATCTGAGAATGGATGACTTTATTTATCCGCTTTTTATTGTTGAAGGAGAAAATATTAAAAATGAAGTATCCTCCATGCCAGGTGTGTTTCAGATTTCGCTAGATTTTGTAAAAGATGAGATGGAAGAATTACGTTCCCTTGGGATAAAGGCTGTTATGATTTTTGGTGTACCGAATGAAAAAGACGAACAGGGCACGGGGGCATTTATTGAAACTGGGATCGTACAGGAGGCAACTCGACGCATAAAAAAGGAAGTTCCGGAAATGCTGGTAGTTGCTGACACATGCTTGTGTGAATACACATCTCACGGACATTGTGGTGTCATCCATAACCAGGATGTTGATAATGATGAATCACTAAAACTTTTAGCTAAAACAGCTGTATCACAGGCAGAAGCAGGTGCTGATATAATAGCCCCATCCAACATGATGGATGGCTTTGTGATTGTTATCCGCCAGGCACTTGATGAGGCTGGATACACAAATATTCCTATTATGTCTTATGCAGTTAAATATTCATCTGCCTTTTATGGTCCGTTCCGTGATGCTGCTGATAGTACACCACAATTTGGAGATCGTAAATCTTATCAGATGGATCCGGCAAATCGACTTGAAGCATTACGTGAAGCAGAGTCAGATGTAGAAGAAGGTGCAGATTTCCTAATTGTTAAACCAGCATTATCATACTTGGATATTGTTCGCGATGTTAAAAATACTGTTAACACACCGGTTGTTGCCTATAATGTGAGTGGTGAGTATGCAATGGTTAAAGCAGCAGCTAAGAATGGCTGGGTTGATGAAAGAGAATTGGTACTTGAAAAGATGACTGCAATGAAACGTGCAGGAGCAGATTTGATTATATCCTATTTTGCGAAAGACGTAGCAAAATGGCTTAATGAATAAAATTTTAAAGTTGAGGTGATTAATTGTGGTTAACTTTGATAATTCGGTAGATGCATATAAAGAAGCAGTGGATCTAATGCCAGGTGGAGTAAATTCACCTGTTCGAGCATTCAAATCAGTTGGTATGTCACCGATATTTATGGAACAAGGAAAAGGTTCTAAAATAACGGATATCGATCAAAACGAGTATATTGATTATGTGTTAAGCTGGGGTCCGTTAATTTTGGGACATGCTGATGATCGGGTGGTTTCCAAATTAAAAGAGATCACAGAAAAAGGCACAAGTTTTGGTGCACCAACTATAATAGAGAACAAACTTGCACAATTGGTAATTGACCGTGTACCGTCAATTGAAATGGTACGTATGGTGAATTCAGGCACAGAAGCTACTATGAGTGCTTTGCGTATTGCAAGAGGATATACAGGTCGGGATAAAATCCTGAAATTTGAAGGAAATTATCATGGTCATGGTGATTCACTCCTAATCAAAGCCGGATCTGGTGTTGCTACACTTGGCTTGCCAGATAGTCCTGGTGTACCTGAATCGATTGCTCAAAATACAATTACAGTGCCTTATAATGATGTAGAAAGTGTGCGCTATGCATTTGAAACATATGGTGGTGAGATTGCCGCTGTTATCGTTGAGCCAGTTTCGGGTAATATGGGTGTTGTACCACCACAAGCTAGCTTTTTGCAGGAATTGAGAAGAGTAACTGACGAAAATGGCTCTGTACTCATATTTGATGAGGTTATGACAGGTTTCCGTGTCGGATACAATTGTGCACAAGGTTACTTTGGGGTCACACCTGATATGACTTGCTTGGGTAAAGTAATTGGCGGAGGACTTCCTGTTGGGGCATATGGTGGTAAACGTGAAATTATGGAAAGCGTAGCACCTACAGGGTCTATTTATCAAGCTGGCACATTATCAGGTAACCCACTTGCTATGACAGCTGGTTATGAGACACTAAGTGCTTTAGATAAATCATCCTATGATGAAATAAATGAAAAAGTGGACAAATTGGTCGAAGGTTATAAACAAGCTTCAATCGATTTTAAGATCCCACTTCAGATTAATCGCGCTGGATCAATGGTTGGCTTTTTCTTTACGTACGAACCAGTATTTAATTATGAAACAGCTCAAAATTCCAATCTTGATTATTTTGCACAATATTACCGGGCAATGATTGAAGAAGGAATCTTTTTGCCACCATCACAGTTTGAAGGATTGTTTCTATCGACTGCCCATACAGATGAAGATATCGATAAGACATTACAAGCTGTACGCAACGCTTTCTCAAAGATTGAAAAGTAAAAAGATCAACAGCACAAGCTCCTGTCTATCGATGCAGGGATTGCGCTGCACATCACTGGTGGGTCGACGTTTCCGCGCAAAGTGGCGGTTTCGTCGATTTTCTTTTTTCTGCGCGAAGTGTATTTCCGGAGCGGCATAATAGCACTCAAACTTTTTAAAAAGTATTTCGCAGTTTATATCTAATCAAAAAAATAAATCCGGACTAATTCGAATTCTATTTCAAGAATTTTGAATCATAGTTCGGATTTTACTTTGACTTAAACGCTTTTGTCCCGACCTCTTTTTTTAGCACTTAATAAATACCCTCTTATTGCATAAGTAACTTAAGCTTGCACTCCAAAGTGTAAGAGGGTTCTAAGAATGAAATTTACCCTTTATTAAAATCCTCCTTTTTCGATAAGGCAAGTTTTCTAATAGGTATAAGCATATCCTCTGTTTATATTTCATATAGTTGAAATAAGACATATAAGCATATGGAATATATGTTGAAGGGAGGAAGTCATTTGTCAAATAATCGGGAAGTATTCAGCTTTGATTTAAATGAATCGCTTTATTTTGAAGAAGGACAGGAAGTTGCAGAAATGCTGGGAATTTCATTGGACCCGGAAATTTCTATCCAGCCATTTAACGATTTTATTTCGATTCGAGGAGTAATTGAACTTCAAGGTTCATATCAAAAGGAAGTATTTTCAAACGTAGAGGCTGAAGATACATTAGATTTTGATGATTACCATTCTAGACGTTATGTTGAGAAAGTGGTAGAACTGGATAACGGCCAGTCAGAGTTTACTCACCGTTTCCCAGTTGAAATTTCTGTTCCAACATATCGTGTTGCAGACTTAAACGATGTGACGGTGAACATTGAATCCTTTGATTATGAAATACCAAATCAGAGTCAACTTAAATTAAGCTCAAGAATTGAAATACATGGGATTAGCGATCAAACCGAGGCTGCACCTGGAAAAGTAATAGAAACTGGTAATGAATTTTTACCACCACGGGAAGAGGAAACGTTTGAGTTTGATATTAAAGCAGAAAATGAAGCTTCTGAACCAGATAGCCAGTTTACACCGGAGAATGCGCCTACGTTATCCCCGGAAGTAGAAGAGAGTGTATCACCAGAAAAAGAACGCTGGAAAAGCAAGAAGTCACAGTCACTTGCTGAATTTTTCAAGAAGGAACCGGTAGAAAGTTCACCTGAAGATGAAAGTTCACAGGAATCCTCAACATTAAACTATACTGAATCTGATTATATGGAAGAAAGCTATGAAAGTCGATCAAGTGAAACCAAAGATGTTAGCTATTTAGCAGATATGTTCAGAAGCGATGATGATGATCGATATGCTAAGATGCGGTTGTGTATTGTCCAAAATACAGACACGGTAGAATCAATTGCTAAACGTTATCAGATACCAGCACTTCAATTAGTGAAACAAAATAATCTAAGTGATGATAGTCTTGAAGAAGGTCAATTATTGTACATTCCTTTTAAGAAAAATTAACAGCTAATACCCCTTGCTTCGTTAAGTAAGGGGTATATATTTGAAAGGGTGGTGAAATGTAGTGTGAAAGAAGTAATTCATAAAATAGCCGAAAAATACGGAATCCATCCATATAAAATTGAACAGATATCGAAACGGCTATTTCGTATCAGTGATGGAAAGCATTATTATGCGTTAAAGCAAAGCAATCTTACTGAAAGTAATTTGGAGGTATGGGAATATGTTTATCACCAAGCATATACACAAAACATCCAAAGTATATTGCCTGTCTATTTAACAAAGCAATCAAAATTATATGAAGTAAATAATCAATCGTTTTATTATTTAACACCTTGGTTATCATCTTATAAACTTGATCATCAGCAAGTAATTAAAAATTTATATAATGCAATTGGGGAAATACATGTTAAGACAAAGCGAACACAATTTATTCAGACCGACACATTAATCAGCAAATTCACCGATTACCAGAAGAACGTCGCGGAACTATATAAAAGAGAGTTGTACTTTGTTGAGTTGTTTGAAAAATATAGATTTATGTCACCATTTGAATTATTAGTTTGTACGCATTTTCGGATTATGGACAACGTTCTCACGGTGTTAAATAATTGCATTGACTTATTTATAAGTCAAATGCAGAATGATAAAGAGTGGAATTATAGCCTATGTCATGGGAATTTAAACCTAGAGCATATACTTCATCACAATGATACGTATATACTAAATTGGGAAAAAGCAAATTATGATAATGCTATTGTGGATTTGTCGATTTTACTAAAACAACTTGTGCGCAACTATGACCAATCGTCGTCACAATTAACTGATTCATTTTCAGCATATACCAACAACAATATACTGAAAAAAAGCGAACTGTATTTACTCGTGATTTATTTATTGAATCCATACCCTTACATAAAGAAAATTCAAGATTATATTGACAATCCATCGAACGATACGATGATTAATCAAGTAAAGGAGCTGCAGTATACTTCCCGCCAGCTGTTGTTTGGCTTGAAATGGTTCGAGTTTGTTGAAAAGGAAACATCAGTTAAAGATAATAATAAAGAAATTTAAATCCATTCCAGATAGAATGCGATAAATATTCCAACTAATATGCCAAGTAGAAATACGTCAAATGAAGTTGGAAATAACATTGTCCGGATTAATTGAAATATTAGAATCGGTAAAGTTACTCGTTCAATAACAATAATGCTGTTTCTCGCCCATGGGGGCAGTTTGTATCGGTAATATCTCGCCACTCTTATCACCTCATATGTGTTTTTTTAATATAATATGTATATATAGTGTTGTTTTGTGCAATTCATATAATAATAGTTGATTTTATTTTCAGTAACCGATAAAATGAATAATAATATGTAAATGTGATGATAGGGAAGAGTACGAGATAATTACCTAATAGAGAGGGAATGTATGGTGGGAAATTCCCAGGAATATTATTTTGGAAGGTCGCCCTTGATGCAGCTTCTTTGAAATAATGCAGTAGAAGAGAGCCGGTTGTTAGCCGTTATCAACGAATCAAGTGCACAAGTTTAACTGCTTGTGAACGAAGGTGGTACCACGGAATATATCCTTTTCGTCCTTTATTGGATGGAGAGGATTTTTTTGTTTTATTTCACTAAATTAGAAAACTTGGCATTCGCCAAGCCTTTGGGCGAATTGCCTTAGTTGCACTTATGCAGTAAGAAAGTAGTTATACTTTCTTATCTGCCAAAAGAGGGAGGATTTAATGATGAGTGAAGAGGGTAAAACAACGATGTCATCGAAGTACAATCCACAGGAAATTGAAAAAGACCGGTATCATTTTTGGGTGAATGGTAAGTTCTTTGAAGCAACTGGGGATGAAGATAAGGAACCATTTACAATTGTTATTCCGCCGCCTAACGTAACTGGTAAGCTACATTTAGGTCATGCATGGGATACGACGATGCAGGATACAATTTCAAGAATGAAGCGGATGCAGGGCTTTGATGTACTATGGCTTCCAGGAATGGACCATGCAGGTATTGCAACACAGGCCAAGGTTGAGGCTAAATTGAAAGAACAGGGTAAAAATCGCTATGATTTAGGCCGCGAAAAGTTTCTTGATACTGTTTGGGATTGGAAAGAGGAATATGCTGACTTCATCCGTGCCCAATGGGAAAAGTTAGGCTTGGGACTTGATTATTCACGCGAGCGATTTACAATGGATGAAGGCTTATCAGACGCAGTACGTGAAGTGTTTGTAACGTTGTATAAAAAAAATCTTATCTATCGTGGCGAATATATTATCAATTGGGATCCTAATACCAAAACAGCACTTTCTGATATTGAAGTTATCTATGAAGAAGTTCAGGGAAAATTTTATCATATGCGTTATTCAATTAAAGATAGTGCTGAAACGATTGAAATTGCAACAACTCGACCAGAAACAATGCTTGGGGATACAGCAATAGCCGTACATCCAAGTGACAATCGATACAGTCATTTAATCGGTAAGACGGTAGTATTGCCAATAGTTGGACGTGAAATAGAAATTGTGGCTGACGAATATGTTGACATGGAGTTAGGTTCAGGTGCTGTCAAAATAACACCTGCACATGATCCAAACGATTTTGAAATTGGGAATCGTCATGATTTAGAACGGGTACTCGTGATGCATGAAGACGGCTCAATGAATGAAAATGCTGGTAAATATGAAGGACTTGATCGCTTTGAATGTCGTAAACAAATCGTTAAAGACTTACAGGACCAGGGTGTGCTTTTTAATATTGAGGAACGCATACACCAGGTAGGCCATTCAGAACGAAGCGGCGCAGTTGTTGAACCATATTTATCAACACAATGGTTCGTAAATATGCAGCCATTGGCGGACGAAGCAATTGAACTGCAACAACGTGATGAAAAAGTTAACTTTGTTCCAAATCGATTTGAACGCACCTATCTGCACTGGATGGAGAACATTCGTGATTGGTGTATTTCGAGACAATTATGGTGGGGACATCGAATTCCTGCATGGTATCATAAGGAAACAAATGAACTGTATGTTGGAAAAGAGGCACCTGCTGATATCGAAAATTGGGAGCAGGACAATGATGTACTTGATACGTGGTTTTCCTCAGCATTATGGCCGTTTTCAACAATGGGCTGGCCTGATCTGGATGCAGAAGATTTTAAGCGCCACTTTCCGACAGATGTATTGGTGACTGGTTATGATATTATTTTCTTCTGGGTTGCACGTATGATATTCCAATCGAAAGAATTTACAGATCAAAGACCATTTAAAGATGTACTGATTCATGGTTTGATTCGTGATGCCGATGGTCGCAAAATGAGTAAATCACTTGGCAATGGTGTAGATCCAATGGACGTTATTGAACAATATGGTGCAGATTCACTGCGTTATTTTCTGTTGACTGGTTCAACACCTGGCCAGGATTTACGATTCCATTGGGAAAAAGTTGAGGCAACATGGAATTTTGCAAACAAAGTATGGAACGCATCACGATTTTCGCTTATGAATATGGAAGGTTTCACATATGAGGATGTTGATTTAAATGGTGAAAAGTCATTAGCAGATAAATGGATATTAACTCGGTTAAACGAAACGATCGAACAAGTTACCAAAAATACAAATAAATATGAGTTTGGTGAAGCCGGACGTCATTTATACAATTTCATCTGGGATGAGCTTTGTGATTGGTATATTGAAATGGCTAAACTGCCGCTGTACGGTGATGACGAGAGTGAGAAACGAATGACTCAATCTGTTCTTGCGTATGTATTAGATCAGACGATGCGCATGCTTCATCCGTATATGCCATTTATAACAGAAGAAATTTGGCAGCAACTTCCACATCAGGGAGACTCAATTACAGTTGCTGCATGGCCAGAAGCGAAATCGGAATTTCATAATGAAACAGCATCGAAGGAAATGAAAAGACTCGTTTCAATAATTAAGTCCGTTCGTAACATTCGGGCAGAAGTTGATACACCAATGTCCAAACAAATTAAATTGTTAATCCAGGCGGAAAATGAAGCAACTGTTTCAGAACTGGAAAACAACCGTAATTACTTGGAACGTTTTTGTAATCCAAGTGAATTAAAAATCAGTACAAAGGTTGATGTTCCGGAAAAAGCAATGTCAGCTGTTGTAACAGGTGCAGAGCTGTTTCTTCCACTGGAAGGGTTGATTGACTTTGATAAAGAAATTAAACGTTTGGAGAAAGAACTGGATAAGTGGACGAAAGAAGTAGTAAGGGTTCAGAAAAAACTTTCGAATGAAGGATTTCTAAATAAAGCTCCACAAGCTGTTGTAGATGAGGAAAAACAAAAAGAGCAGGATTATTTGGAAAAACAAGCAAAAGTCAAAGCACGTTTAAATGAGTTAAATTCATAAATAATTTGGAGCGGAAATCATGAATTTCCGCTCTCTTTAATATGGGTTATATATTTATTTAGTATGTTTATATCAGAGACAGAACTGAGTGTTCTGGAGCCAACAACATCCTCAATTTCATTTAAAAGGAGTTTGCCATTCGTATCAAGTAAGAAATCAATTCCAACCATTCCAAAATCAAAGGAATCAAGTATCTTGTTTAGTACGGTTATCTCATGTCGATCCAATGAATACCATTTAGCCGATCCGCCTAATTTATAGTTTGACCTAAAATCACTGTTACTTTCCCGCATAACAGATCCAACAATTTGATTACCGACAACAAACACCCTTACATCTTTACCTAACTGCACATTTTTAGTTGATTGAATAATGAATTCAGGTGCAGAAATATCGTCAGCAATACATCTCTCCCATTGTTGCTCATCCTCGATCAAATGTACTTGCCTGCCACCTCTGCCGTTTACCCCCTTAACAACAAATGGAAATGGAATGATTGGCAATTGTACGCAGTTCTTTTTCTTAATAAAAATAGTATCGACCATTGGGATATTTAATTTGGCCATATGGTAATGTGTTAATGCTTTATTATTGCATATAGTCGATATTCGGGAGGAGTTAAAAACATTGATTCCCATCGATTCGAGTACTTTGTTTAGTAATGGTTCAATTGTTCGTACTACAGCAAAATTCGGCAATTGAACTTCCTGATTATTACAAAGGACCGTTTGTTTATTTTGGAATACACCAATTGTTAATTCCTCTCGCAATATTAATTTAAGTGTTATTCCCTGCATTGCTGCCTCATCAATAAACCACTTAATATATTCTTTATTTTGTTTCGAATCTTGTTTGCTATAGATTAGCCACCCAGTTAAGTTCATTTGGTATCCTCAATTTTTAAAGTGTCTTTTATATAATCAATCATATATTCAGCAACATTGATTCCAGTACAATCAAACATATTTCGTATATGGGCATTGGAGTTTATTTCACAAATAATCGGCTTATTATCGGGACCAAATAATAAGTCTACACCAGCAAAATCAGCACCGATAGCTTTTGTTGCAGCTACTGCAGTTGCCTTCTCTTCACGGGAAGGTTGATATTTATTCATTGTTCCTCCAGCAGTAATATTTGCTCGAAAATCATTAGATGCATGCCTTGTCATTGCTGCAACTACTTCATCACCAACTACTTGCAGGCGTATATCTTTTCCGTGACTTGAAGAAATAAATTCCTGAAGCATAAACGGTATTCCGTGAAGCTCAAATAGTTTTTCTAATGCCTCTTCCATTGAGTGGACTAAGTAAACCTGTTCACCAAATGAACCGAACGCCTCTTTAAGAATCAATGGAAAACCCAAAGAGTTGATAGAATCTCGAAAGTCTTTAGGGTTGAACAATTCTGACTTAACAAAAGCCTTTGGCGCAACAATTGTTTTGGGGATAGGTAAATGATTTGCAGCTAATGTTTGATATGTCGCTATTTTGTCGTCACTTTTCTCAATCGATACAGCACTGTTAAATACCCGAATACCCATTAGTTCGAGTTGCTTTGCTAAATAGATGTCCTTATCTGTGAACATCACGAAATCAGGAAGACTTTCTTTGTTTTCACTAATTAAATCAAGGGAATCAGTCGATAAAAATGTAAACAGTTCATTATTTTTATATATATCAGTATAAATATTCTGTTTGAGCGCAGCATCTTGAATCCACTCAGCAAAATCAAGAAACTTGTTACCAGGTAAGTATCCGTTATAAATTATCCATCCGTGTAAGTTCAATTCATGATTTCCTTTCTCATGGCTTATTATTATTGATATACTAACTTTATTGACTATGAAAATAAAGAAAAGCGGTGTACATAATGTTTGAACAGTTTCAGCAGGTAGAAAATTTTTTTCAAAGCAGAAATGAGTATGGGATGAAACCCGGATTAGACCGAATACATAAACTATTGGAATTACTCGGCAACCCACAGGAAAAGGTCAAAGCAATTCATGTTGCTGGGACAAATGGAAAAGGCTCAACTGTACAGTATATTAACAATGCATTAATTTCTAATGGTATATACGCTGGAGTCTTTACCTCACCAAGTCTTAATGGACTAACTGGTCATATTTACAAAGGTAATAACATGATTAGTGAAATAGTGCTCACAGAAATAATTAATGAGGTTCATCCATTTGTTCAACAGCTGGATGCTGAAAATAACCATCCAACGGAATTTGAAATTATGACAGCAGCAGCTTTTCTGTATTTCGAAAAAAATGTTGATATTGCATTAATTGAAACAGGAATGGGCGGGAAAGACGACACAACTAATTGTTTTAAACCCATTTTGTCCATTATAACAAATGTGGAACAAGATCATATTGCATTTTTAGGTGAATCGCTCGAATCAATTGCTTCTCATAAAGCAGGGATAATTAAAGAAAATAGACCGGTAGTGATAGGAGAAATGTCAGATGATGCGAAGTCCGTTATAAAGAAGGAGGCTTCATTGAAGCATGCTCCGTTATATCAACTAACTAAAACATTTAACTATTCAATTCTCCATGAAGAGTCAACTTATCAAGCATTTCAATGGGTTTTGAGCCAAGGTCAAAAGCAAAAACTTAAAGTTTCGATCCAGACAAAAGGCGAACACCAAGTGAAGAATACGTCTTTGGCGCTTATGGCGCTAAAACTTCTGGAGTCTAACGGATTTTCTTTAAATGTAGAAAAAAGCCTTAATGGACTCTATGAAACGCAAGTACCGGGCAGGTTTGAGCTGCTCCAAACAAATCCAGTTGTAATATTGGATGGAGCTCACAACCCTGCAAGTGTGCGAGCTTTTACAAAGACGATAGAGTCAATATACAAAAACAAGAAAAAGCATCTGATTTTTGCTGCCTTTCAAGATAAGGCTCTTAAGTATATGCTTGATCATTTAAGTAATCATTTTTTGTCTATAACTTTGACAACATTTAAACATCCTAGAGCTGCTTCTGTAGAAGAACTTCAATCAATAATTAATCATCCAGACGTTCGGACTAATCACGACTGGAAGAAGGTTATAGAGGGGATTCCTGATCAGGATAATGAGGTATGTTACTTTGTTACGGGTTCTCTGCATTTTATTGGTAATGTAAGAAATATTTTGAAATAAACTTAATAATATAGTAACATGTAATTATCAGAAAGTTTTTAATCTATGAGTCTTTAGTATGATTTGAATAGATTTAGAAATAGAATAAAAAGTATCATTTGTTAAAAAATTAACAATGATAGGAGATGTAAAATACTAATGGTATCTAAAGGTAAAATGAAGCTAACATGGATACTGTGGTTTATTTTATGGCCAGCAATATTATGGCTTTCATATAACTACTATTACGTAAGTATGGAAGATCAGATAATTGATATACTGCTATTTGCTTTGTTTATGTGTATTGTTGCCTGGTTTCCTTTAACTATAAATGACAATCCAGTTTTCTTTGTTAATGGGATTAGCATAGCAGTTTTTCTTACATTTGGTCTATTTGTCGAGATTATATTAACTCAAATAGCAATAGTCACTGTTTTAGCCAAAACTCGCGTTGGAAAGAAAGATAATTATCGTTATCCATTAAATATGATAATGTTCTCACTTGTATCTGTAATTGGTGCAGGTGTATTTGTTCAACTAGGGGGTAATCATCAAACGATTTTCACCCAAAGCGAGGAGCAAGTATGGGCAATATTTGGATATGCAATTACTATCTTTATCGCAAATCAGTTTTTCAACAAATTAATAGATAAAGCATTTTATAAAAGAAAGGTTAAAATTTTTGATGAAGGTTTAAGGTGGGAAGTTATCTCATCATTATTAATTATACCAGTGGGGTTTGTATTATTTGTACTCTATAGTGAAATTGGGCGTGCAGGTATCTTCTATTTAGGAATACCATTTGTATTTATCTCAGTAATATTAATGCTTTTATATTCCTACAAAGAAATTAATCGGTACCTCGAAAAAACAGGAGAAATTGGTCACCAATTAACAAACCGGATGGAATTAAGTTCAGTATATAACGTTTTTATTAATGAAATTAGTGATTTACTGCCAATCGATTATGCCTATATTTATATAGTAGATGATAATAAATTAAAATTGGAACAATTCTATGACTTAGAGAATAATACAGAAGCATCTTTTAGCTCACTGAAACGAAATGAAGCATTTAGCGGTAAAGTTTGGGCAACAGGGAAATCCCTTTTGTATAAACGAGCTTCAGATTGGGCAACTGTGAAAAGCAGAAAAATACCTTCAGATACTGAAAGTGTATTATCACAAGCAGTTGAGTATGGTGAAGATATTATTGGTGTTGTAACAATCGAATCTAAACAGAAAAAAGCATTTGAGAAACTGCATTTTCAAATAATGGACATTTTAACTAATTATTTAGGAGTTGCGGTAGAAAATGCAAAAAACTATGAACTAACTAAATCACAAAGTGAGCGAGACGGGCTAACTCAATTATATAATTTCAGGTACATGGAAAACTTGCTGGAAGATTACTGTGATAATTTAATTGAAAACAATAGTAATGAAAACTTTTCATTACTATTGTTAGACATAGACCATTTTAAGAAGGTCAATGATATTTATGGTCATGAAGCTGGGAATGAAATATTGTGTCAGATTGCGGAGAGTCTTAAGAGCTTTATCGGTGAAAGAGGTGTAATTGCACGCTATGGCGGTGAAGAGTTTATTGTATTTCTTCCGTACAGTGGTTTAAGCGAATCCACCCAAATTGCTGAAAACATACGAAGTTTAATTGCTGACAGCCCATTCACAGTTCATAAGCATATTATTAATAATACGGGTCCATTAAACGTTTCTATTACAACCAGTATTGGAATTTCTGTGTTTCCAATTCATTGCGAAACACCAAGTGAATTAATTCGTCATGCAGATCGTGCTATGTATATAGGAGCAAAAAGAAAGGGCAGAAACCGGGTTGCCGCTTATGAAGATCTCAAATCTTCCTGATCGTGTATTATGCGATGAATTTAATCAAATGCATGTTTTCTAAAAGATTATTGCTTTTTCCAAGCAATAATCTTAGACATAGTTGATAAAAACTGTGACATAATGTTGGAAAATACTTGAGCAGATTCCGACTTTATGCCCGGAGCGGTGAAAGAGAGTATATTCTAGCTGTGAGGTAAGAGAGCTCCAATAAATACTACAAATCGGTTACCGTTAGTCTGTGTCGCTGTTTATAGGAATAGAAATAAACGTTTAGAATACCAGTCTAATATCAAAAGGTCCCCATTTTTTCTGTAGAAAATAATCAGTTTATGTTGAACGTTTTTTTGAAAGAGTGACAACAATCGCCTTACTTTTTACTAGTCATGTGCTAGAGTGAAACAAACTCGGACATGGAGGGGAAATGGTTGGTAAAAGATAATAAAATTACAGTATGGATGGGTGGAAAGAAGACAACGTTAAAACGAGATGATCATCCAGATGAAAGATACTCCATCAAGGAATTTAATAAAGACTATTCTGCTGCCACGCTGGAAGAAGCTAATGGTGATGAAGTACCTACATTTGTTAGGAGACATAGCGAAGATAGTAATAATGAACATTACTTCGGTCGAAAATCCAGATTCAGCTCTTTTAAACCAATAATCCTTGCCTCGATTTCCGCTATCATAATTGGGTCTGTGTTAGGTTTCTTTATGTTGAACATGTTTGTTGATATTGATAAAGGTCTTAGTCAGCAAAATTACACTATACCTACCACAGTAGAAGATGATGAGGAGGCAACCAAGGAAGATGATGATAAGGAAACGGCTTCGGACGAAGTTATCTCAGCAGCCCAAATTCAATCAATGAATGCATTTGTATTACAGGCAGGGAAATTTGGAGATGAAGCAAATGCTAATGAAATGAAAGATAAGTTCAATCAAGCTGGTTTTTCTGCAATGATCTGGCTAGAAGGTAATTTTTACTACGTTTTAGCAGGAATCGCGAACTCAAAGAATAAGGCAAATCAACTAGCTAATGAGCTCAGCGAAAATCAATTAGAGGTTTTTGTGAAGAACTGGGGTACAGAATCAAGTGAAATTAAACTAACTGAAGATGAAATCAGCTGGCTCAAGGCTTATAATAAACAATGGACTGAATCATTGGCTTCAGTGAACAAGAATGAAAACTTATCAGAAGATGGGTGGGCAAATATTGTAAATACTATACCCGATGATTCAAAAAACATTAGTGAATTTACCACATTTCTAAAAAAAGAGATTTCTGAACTGGTTAAAGCAAACAAATGGCAAGAACAGCGTTTGTTGTTAAATTTATGGTATCAATTTAATCTTTTAGTGAATTAACTATACAGGGATTCAAAAAATAAGACAAATAGTCGGTTTTGCATTTTAGCATGATTTCTTAAGTGTAAAGATAAATTTTCTTGTAGTATAATTTGAAAAATAGGCGATGAAATGAGTCCGAAAATGGTTTTTTGTTAAGTTGTTCAAATTTGAATAAATAGATAATATGAATTTATCTTAACAAAGGAGGACTGTTGATGACTTCATCGACTATTATGATTAAGGATGTACCTAAGGAAGATCGTCCACGTGAACGACTGCTTAAATTAGGTTCAAGTCATTTGTCTAACCAGGAGCTACTCGCAATATTGCTTGGAAGTGGGACAAAAGACGAATCAGTAATGACATTATCCAATCGTGTCTTAATGCACTTTGAGGGGTTAAACCTGCTTAAAGACGCTACGATTGAGGAACTGACAGCGATTAAAGGTATCGGAGAAGCTAAAGGCGTATTACTGCTTTCAGCAATGGAGTTAGGGAGACGAATGAACCAATATAAGCCGAATGAACGATATATTATTCGGTCTCCAGAAGATGGAGCAGATTATGTCATGGAAGAGATGAGAAACCTGAATCAGGAACATTTTGTTGTATTATTTTTAAATACTAAAAACCAAATCATTCATCGTCAAACTATTTTTATCGGAAGTTTGAATGCTTCGATCGTACATCCGCGTGAAGTGTATAGAGAAGCCGTCAAACGCTCTGCAGCTTCAATTATTTGTGCTCACAATCATCCCTCCGGAGATCCAGCCCCATCCCAGGAAGATATACATGTTACTAGACGATTAGTTGAATCAGGAAAGATGATAGGTATAGAACTTCTCGACCATTTGGTTATTGGTGATCGTAAATTTGTCTCTTTAAAAGAAAAAGGATACTTATAACACTATCTATTTTTTAATTTTTTTCGTATAATTGTATAGAAGTAAAAGTTGGCGCCAGTTTCCGGATTTTTATTGAAATTGGCGCTTATTATAATTATCTTAATGGATAAAGATGTTTACTTTAAGTTATAAAAATGTTTAAAATTATGAGTTGAAGTTATATTGCAACACTAAAGCTAAATAGATATAGTAAAGCTACATACAACTAACGAATTTGTTATTTGAAAGGGAGATTTCTTTGGGAGGATTTAGTTTTTCACAGGATTTAGGAATAGATTTAGGTACTGCAAATACACTTGTATTCGTAAAAGGAAAAGGTGTTGTTGTTCGCGAACCAACAGTAGTTGCGAAGAATATTCAAACAGGTGAAATCGAAGCTGTGGGAAGTGCAGCAAGAAATATGATTGGACGGACTCCTGGAAATATTTCTGTTGTTCGACCAATGAAAGATGGTGTAATTGCGGACTACGACACTACTGCAGTAATGATGAAGTATTATATAAAAAAAGCCATGCGAAATCGGTCCATGTTTGCTAGAAAGCCAAATGTAATGATCTGTGTGCCATCTGGTATAACAATGGTTGAAGAACGCGCAGTTATTGATGCGACAAAACAAGCTGGTGCGAAGGGTGCTTACCCTATTGCTGAGCCATTTGCAGCAGCTATAGGTGCAGGATTACCTGTATGGGAACCAACAGGCAGTATGATTGTTGATATTGGTGGAGGTACTACTGAAGTTGCTGTTATTTCACTTGGTGGAATTGTGACGAGTCGATCGATTCGAACAGCAGGTGATGACATGGATGAGTCTATCACCAATTATATTCGCAAACATTATAATTTGATGATAGGTGAGCGCTCTGCAGAATCGATTAAAATGGATATTGGAACTGCAGGAGAAATTACCGAAGATATCGAAATGGATATAAGAGGTCGTGATTTATTAACAGGTCTACCGAAGACGATCTCGATAACAGCAAAAGAAATAGCTGTTTCCCTAAATGATACAGTTCAGGCCATTATTGATGCAGTCAAAAACACATTGGAGAAAACACCTCCTGAATTAGCTGCAGATATAATGGATCGCGGAATTGTTTTATCTGGCGGAGGATCTCTTTTAAGAAACTTAGACAAAATAATTAGTGATGAGACAAAAATGCCTGTTTTTGTTACAGAAGACCCTCTGGATAGTGTAGCAATTGGGACAGGTAAATCATTGGAATACATTCAACACTTTCGATCCCATCCGAATGTATCATCTCGTCCTACTATTGAGTAAGTAGGTGTTTTTATGCCAATTTTTCAAAAAAAAAGATTGTTCATTCTATTAATTGGAATTATTATTCTTGTTGCAATGATAGGTTTTTCCTTAAGGGATAGAGATAATCTTTCGACACCAGAGCAGTTTATAAAAGATACGGTAGGATGGGCGCAAAATATAATACACACTCCAGTAAACTATGTAACGACTATTTTTACAAATATTGATGACATTAAGAATACGTATAATGAGAATCAGCTATTACGAGAAAAATTAGCTCAATATAAAAGTTTGGTTTATGAAGTGCAGGAAATAAAAGAAGACAATGACGAACTACGTGAAACACTTAATAAAACAAAATCTATTCAAGATTACAATCCGATTCAGGCAACTGTAATGTCCAGATCTCCTGAACAGTGGATTGAACAAGTAACGATTAACAAAGGAATACAAGATGGCGTAAAAGAAAATATGGCAGTCATTACAGCAGAAGGTATGGTTGGTAAAATACAGACTGTTTCGCAATTTACATCAACTGTTAAATTGCTTTCGGGCTTTGATCAATTTAACCGGATATCAGCAACTATTTCTCAAGAAGAAAGCAATGATATTTTTGGGCTGATTGAAGAATATGATGATGAATCGAATAATTTATTATTTAAAATTATCGAGGAGTCTAATAAAGATATTGAAAAAGGAGAATTAGTTGTTTCTTCTGGTATGGGCGGAGTATTTCCGGCTGGATTGCCAATAGGAACAGTTAAAGAGGTTAAGCCTGACCAATATGGTTTAACACGAACTGCTCTAATCGAACCAGCAGCAGACATGTATGAGATTAATAATGTGATTGTTGTTAATCGTGCACTCGCTGAAGATGAAACATCCAAAGATACCGAGGAGGATAATGAGTAATGAAGCGAATAATTATTCCCCTTATCCTCTTTTTATTTCTTGTATTAGAAGGTGTTGCACTGGAATTATTACCTGTTTCGCTAGCGAAGAGTGACTTGGTAATAGTGCCCCATTGGGTCTTTGTATTTCTGTTGCTTCTAACTATTTTCTATGATAGAGAAAACACATATTTTTCCGTTTTGTATGGATTATTATTTGGTTTGTTAATTGATATTGTCTACACAGGAGTTTTAGGTGTCTATATGTTCTCCTATGCCTTGGTAATATACATTATTCACGGACTTACGAAAATGCTTCATGCTAATTTCTTTGTAAGCCTACTACTTGGAATGATAGGGTTGATATTGTGTGAAGTTTTTATTAATGCTATCTATACTGTAGTTGGAATATCAGATATGATATGGAAGGATTATCTAATTTATCGAATGGCACCAACAGTAATTGCCAATATCGTGTTTTTAGCCGCATTATATCCGATTATGTTAAAAAAACTTAGCAGCTGGAGAAATGAACAATTATCTACAAATACTACATTTTAATGTCTAGGTAAATTATTGAGGTGAGCTTATTGTGATTGATAAGAAACAAATGATAATCATTAAGGGTACAAAGGACGGACTAACATTATTCATTGAGGATCAAGCGTCGTTTGAAGAGGTTATGGATGAACTAAGTGATAAACTTGCAGAGAATAATCCCAGCCATGATGAACCAGTGGTATCTGTAACAGTGAAGTTAGGGAACAGATACCTTAATGATAAGCAAAAAAAACAGTTAAGTGATTTGATAGGTAATAAAAACCGTTTCTCTATACAATCCTTTGATTCAGAAGTCATTCGCAGGGATGAGGCAATAACTTGGAAAGAGGATAGTGAAATCAAATCAATTAATAGAATAGTAAGGTCGGGCCAGGTTTTAGAAGTGGTTGGAGACCTGCTGCTAATAGGTGATGTGAATCCTGGTGGTAAAGTAGTTACAACAGGCAATATTTTCATTATGGGCAGTCTTAGAGGAATCGCGCATGCTGGACTAAATGGTGATCGTGATGCAGTAATTGCTGCATCATATATGAAACCTAGTCAACTTCGTATAGCAGATTATATTAGCCGAGCTCCAGATTATGAATCTGAGGGAGTTTATATGGAATGTGGTCTGATTGATGAGAAACAGGATAAGATTGTTATTGACCGACTTCAAGTTCTTTCACATAAACGAAAAGAGATAAGCGGGTTTGAAAGGAGAATGCAGAATGGGTGAATCAATAGTAATAACTTCTGGTAAAGGAGGAGTTGGTAAAACAACCACAACTGCAAATATCGGTACTGCTTTGGCTTTAATGGAGAACAAGGTTTGTCTTATTGATACAGATATTGGTTTGAGAAACCTTGACGTTGTAATGGGACTCGAAAATCGTATAATCTTTGATAT
The DNA here is from genome assembly GCF_900110695.1 of Virgibacillus subterraneus. Taxonomy (GTDB): domain Bacteria; phylum Bacillota; class Bacilli; order Bacillales; family Amphibacillaceae; genus Lentibacillus; species Lentibacillus subterraneus. Next base: position 191,063 of record NZ_FOEH01000002.1, read on the forward strand.
TGTTGACGTTATTGAGGAACGCTGTAAACTTAAACAAGCATTAATAAAGGATAAGCGATTCGATCATTTAACACTTCTACCTGCAGCACAAACTAGTGATAAGACAGCAGTAACAACTGAAGGAATGCAGAAAATTGTTGAAGAATTAAAACAGGAATATGATTACATTATTATTGATTGCCCGGCCGGGATAGAGCAAGGATTCCAAAATGCAATTGCTGGAGCAGATAAAGCGATTGTTGTAACTACCCCTGAGAAATCGAGTGTTAGAGATGCAGACAGGATTGTAGGATTATTGGAAAAAGAGGATATAGAATCTCCAAAACTAGTAATAAACCGTATTCGTAATCATATGATGAAAAGCGGAGATATGTTAGATATAGATGATATTATTCAAATTTTATCTATCGACTTAATAGGTATTGTGATTGATGATGATGAAGTTATTAAAGCGTCAAATCACGGTGAACCTGTTGCTTTTCAGCCAAATTCAAAGGCATCAATTGCATATCGAAATATTGCTCGGCGAATATTAGGTGAGACTGTTCCACTACAGTCACTTGAAGTTGAAAAAGGCGTGTTTCAAAAGGTTAAAAGTTTCTTCGGAATGCGCTCATAATATAAAATTTTTACATGTGAAAAGCCACATATAGGTTTTTTGCATGTTTTTTTATCTAAAAGATAGGAAATTAATTTTAAATGGTTTCCCTATCAAGATTGTCACATCATTCTAATCCCGTTCGAAGAATTCTACTATTATTCTTAACATATCCTTAACCTTTTGCACATAGACTTGTACAAAAGCATGATGAGGGTTGTGAGGATAATGAATAAAGGGATTAAAAAAGTAAGAAAATCAATTAATCAACGGAAAAAAATGCGAGGATTGAATCCAAAAGATAAACATTCAAAGCAATTCTTGCCATCTTTTCCACAGGAAGAAGAGAAACATGGCTATTTCCCTATTTTCACCGACAACACCAGTACGTCAAAAAATACTAGTCAGCGTGTTTCTGGATTTGCTGTCAAGGGAATTCTTTCAGTAATGCTTTTCTTTGGTACAGCCCTGTTGTTCCAAACTGATGCAGAATTATTAATAGGGCCCAAAAAGTGGACAGGCAATGCCTTAACTGAAGAATTTCCTTTTGCTAGCGTCAATCAATGGTATCAGGAAACATTTGGAGCGCCAATGGCATTGGCACCAAATCAGAATCAAAATGCAGATGAAGGACAATCACTTGCTTTACCTGTTTCGGGAAGTGTGTCAGAATCATTTCAAGCAAACGGTACTGGAATTCTGATAGCACCTGAAAAAGCGTCGAATATATCATCTTTACGTGAAGGAGTGGTTATATTTGCGGGAAATGATAAAGAGACTGATAAGACAGTAATTGTCCAGCATGCAGATAACAGCAAAACGATTTATGGATATTTAAGTGCCGTTGATGTTCACTTGTATCAGTTTGTGAATAAAAATGAAGATCTAGGAAAATTCACACCATCTGCAGACAATGAAATGGTTTATTTCGCAATTGAAAAAGATAATGAATATGTGGATCCTGTACAGGTGATTAAAGTTGATGACTCTCCGTAGATTTATTCCTGTAATACACATTCATCCGATATTATTAATATTTATTATCGTTTCATTTCTGACTGGTACATTCATAGAATTAATGATTATATTAGGAATTGTATTATTCCATGAATTTGGTCATTTCATAATGGCTAAAGTGTTTAAGTGGCGTATTAGAGGAATTATGTTATGGGTTTTTGGTGGTGTAATGGATACCGACGAGAATGGGACAAGCCCCTTGTCTGAGGAAATAATGGTTACCATTGCAGGGCCATTTCAACATTTATTCATCTATGTGCTGCTATTATTTTTGTCTGCAAATAGTATAGTACCATCTTCGATTATCGAGTTGGCATTCTTTTATAATAGTGCAATACTATTATTTAATTTACTGCCGCTTTGGCCTTTGGATGGTGGTAAGCTATTATTCCAGATTCTTTCAGCATTATTACCGTATCGTAAGGCGTACGATTTTGTTATTATTTTTTCAATATGTACTTGTATTATATTCTTAGTCGTACAATTACTTTTCATCCCGTTCACACTTAGTGCTTTTATGCTATTTCTATTTTTACTTGTTGAAAATAGGTCAGACTGGAAACAGCGTTATTATGTTTTCATGCGCTTTTTGTTGCGACGATATCACGGTGAGTCTTATATAAAGGGGGTTCGCCCCATAGAAGTATCTCATCATATTTTTTTGATGGATGTATTCAGTAATTTTTATCGAGAAAAGAGACATTCTATATATGTTACATTTCCTGGAAATATTCGGGAATCTATTGATGAGATGGATTGTTTGCACAGTTATTTTCATGAGAGAAATTACAGTAAGCCAATTGGTGAAATTACAAGTCATCTTTCAGGGTGATTTTCTATGCGGTAGCTTGACAAATGTTTTCCAAACGTGGTAACATCAATACGTTAAACATCGTAGCACCAGTGCTACAACCGCGCAGAGCAGGTTATAAACTCGAAGTGTTGGGTACCTGTAATGGCGAGTCTTAGTTGATTAGGGAGGTGCAAGATATGTACGCAATTATTGAAACAGGCGGTAAGCAAGTGAAAGTTGAAGAAGGACAAGAAATCTACGTTGAAAAAGTAGAAGCAGATGCAGATGAAGCTGTTACTTTTGAAAATGTTCTTTTCGTAGGTGGAGATGATGTTAAAGTAGGTGCGCCATATGTAAGTGGTGCAACAGTAACGGCAAAAGTTGAGAAACAGGGTCGTAAGAAAAAGATAACTGTTTTCAAATATAAGCCAAAGAAAAACTATCACCGTAAACAAGGTCATCGTCAGCCATACACAAAATTAGTTATTGATAAAATTAACGCATAAAGGTTTTGGCTTATGATTAATGTAACTGTATATCGAAATAATAATCAAATTACCATGTTTGAATTATCCGGACATGCAGACAGTGGTCCGTATGGATATGATTTAGTTTGTGCAGGTGTTTCGGCTGTATCATTTGGTGCAGTAAATGCAGTTATGGAACTGTCTGAAGCAGAGCTTGAGATCGAACAGGGAGATGAAGGTGGATATCTTTGTGTAACTGTTCCTGATCAGTTGGATAAGGCTGTTTCGGATAAAGTTCAACTTTTGTTCGAAGGTATGTTTATTTCATTAGAAACCATAGAACGTGAGTATAGCAAGTTTGTTACTATTCAAAGTAAATAAGGAGGTGCAACAACATGCTACGTCTAGATTTACAGTTTTTCTCTCAGAAAAAAGGTGCAGGTAGTACTAAGAACGGTCGTGATTCAGAATCGAAACGTCTTGGTGCAAAACGTGCGGATGGCCAGGTTGTTACTGGTGGATCTATTTTATTCCGTCAACGCGGGACAAAAATTTATCCTGGTGTTAACGTAGGCCGCGGTGGAGATGACACATTATTTGCAAAAATCGATGGTATCGTTAAATTCGAACGCTATGGTCGTGATCGCAAAAAAGTGAGTGTATATCCTGTTGCCCAGGAAGCTTAATAGGTATTTAAAAACTCCAGCCAATTTCATGGTTGGAGTTTTTTTTAGCAGTTAAGAAAGTATAAATACTTCCATGCTGCATAAGTGCAATTAAGGTTTACGTCACTTGGCGACAATCCAAGTTTTTTAATGGTATACTTTCTTTACTATCGGGGGGAGAAATATGGAGGAAAAGGATGTTATAGAGATTCTGCGCCATTATCGCCATGATTTACTGAACCACCTACAGATTATCCAAGGTTATTCAAGTATGGGTAAGACAGACAAGGTAAACGCGAAAATTGCAGAATATCTGCAGCTCTTGGATGAAGAACGGAAACTAGTTAATTTAAATGTGCCATTGTTTGCATTATCATTAATTCAATTCGATTCCCTACATACCAATTTTCTTTTGACATATCATATACATACAGAGAATAAAGACTTAAAGCATATAGATGAAGCGTTGGTAAGTAGCACTAGTCAGCTTATGAACGAGATTAAAGATATGGCTGATGAAACAGAATTATATGAAGTGTGTTTACAAATGTGTGAAGTGTCTTCATCATCTATGATAGAATTAAAACTTAATGTTAATGGCAATTTACCTAATATTGAAAAGTTAATGAAAAATATAGAAAGTATGGAACTGGTTATAGAGACACATCAGGATTCAGATGGAATCGTGTGTTTAGTTAATATCCCATACTAATGAGGTGAGCAATAATGTTTGTAGATCAGGTTAGTGTATATGTTAAAGCAGGAGATGGCGGAAATGGCCTTGTGGCATATCGTAGAGAAAAGTATGTCCCTTTAGGTGGACCTGCAGGTGGTGATGGAGGCAATGGCGGCAATGTTGTTTTTAAAGTTGATGAAGGACTTAACACATTAATGGACTTCCGATATAACCGTCATTTTAAAGCAAAACGCGGTGAGAATGGGATGAATCAAAATCAGCACGGTAAAAATGCAAACCCATTAATTATAGCTGTACCGCCTGGCACAACGGTAGTTGATGAGGAATCAAAAGAAGTGATTGCAGATTTAACCACACATGGTCAAGAAGCTGTGATCGCTAATGGAGGCCGTGGAGGACGTGGGAATTCTCGTTTTGCTACTCCAAGGAATCCTGCACCAGAGATAGCAGAAAACGGTGAGCCTGGTCAGGAACGTAATATTAAAGTGGAATTAAAATTACTTGCAGATGTGGGATTAGTCGGTTTTCCAAGCGTTGGAAAGTCTACATTATTATCAGTAGTTAGTGCTGCAAAGCCTAAGATAGCTGACTATCACTTTACAACGTTAGCGCCAAACCTTGGAGTCGTTGATACAGCAGATAATCGGAGTTTTGTGATGGCTGATTTACCAGGTTTAATTGAAGGTGCCCATGAGGGGATTGGATTGGGTCATCAGTTCTTACGTCATGTTGAGCGTACTCGAGTAATTTTACATGTGGTTGATATGTCTAGTTTTGAAGGCAGAGATCCATACGATGATTTTGTGAAGATTAATCAGGAGTTAGAAGAATATGATAAACAGTTGATGGAAAGACCACAAATTATTGCAGCTAATAAGATGGACATGCCTGGTGCTGAGGAAAACTTACAGGAATTTAAAGCGAAATTAACAGATGAATATCCCGTCCATTCTATCTCTGCATTAACGAAAGATGGATTGCGAGACATTTTGTTTGAAATTGCAGACACATTGGATAAGATACCTAAGCATTCTAATGTGATAGAAGATGTTGATGAAAAGGTTGTCTATCGGTATAAAAAAGAAGAAACTCCATTTACGATTACGCGAGATTCTGATGGTGCATATGTGTTGTCAGGTACTAAAATAGAAAAATTATTTAAAATGACTGATTTTGCCAAAGATGAAGCGGTACAGCGTTTTTCTAGGCAAATACGCGGAATGGGTGTTGACGACGCTCTACGGAAACGTGGAGCTAAAGACGGTGACACCATTCGAATTATGGATTTTGAGTTCGAATTTATTGAGTAGGCATAGTAGGTATTTGCGATAAGGGGGACTAGGATATGGTGAAAATAGGTTATTTAGGGCCACGTGGCACATTCACAAAATTAGCTGTAGATACTGCATTTAACGGGGAAGACAAACACAGCTTCGATACGATTCCGGAATGTATAGATGCTGTTGAAGAAAATCGAATTGATATTGGTGTAGTTCCACTTGAAAATGCAATTGAGGGAACAGTACAGTTAACAGTTGATTATCTTGTACATCAAGTGAGGTTACCAATTATTGCTGAAATCGTTGTACCAATACAACAGCATTTACTTGTAGACTCAATTTTCTCAGGTGATTTATCAAACTTGGAAGAAATTCATTCGCATAGTCATGCAATTGCACAGTGTCATCAATTTATTCATAAATATATGCCTGATGCAGCAATAAATTTTACGTCTTCTACTGGAAAGGCAGCTGAGGTAGTTAGCAAAAGTGACAAGAATATTGCTGCTATTGGCAATAAGCTGGCAGCCGAAGAATACGGGTTAAGGATTTATCAGGAAAATATTCATGATTACCCAAATAACCATACAAGATTTGCAGTGTTGGCAAAAAATGAAGACATTGTTAAGATAAAACACGATAAACAAGCTGAAAAGACCAGCTTATTAATAACGTTGCCGAGTGATTATGCTGGTGCACTTCATCAGGTGCTTTCTGCGTTTGCTTGGCGTAAAATGAATCTGTCAAAAATAGAGTCAAGACCCATGAAAACTGGGTTAGGAAATTATTTTTTTATAGTAGATGTCAATCAACCATACGATGGTGTACTTTTTCCAAGTGTTCAGGCTGAATTGGAGGCACTGGGATGCAAGGTAACAGTCTTAGGTACTTATCCCGTTTACCAAATGAATATCTAAAATTAGCCGTTTACCTTTTAAATAGGGTGAACGGTTTTTGATTTTTGGCTCTTTCGTAAGTTTTGTTGCTTTTTAATCGTCATAGTTGATATAAACTGCGAACTAACTGCTAGAATAATCTCTATAAACTCTCGTCCCGCTGTCCGGGGTCGCTACGGGCGGATGCTTTCCGCGGGCACGGCCTCAGCCTCCTCGAGAAAACCACTCTGCGGGGTCTTCGGACACGTGCTATTCCCGCAGGAGTCACCGCCCTCCGCTCACCCGGACTAGTGTAGCTGTCACACATTTATTCTATAGCGATTCCTACTCCAGTCAACAGCGAAGTGTATTTCCGGAGCGGCATAATAGCACTCAAACTTTTTGAAAAGTACTTCGCAGTTTATATCAACTAGGTATTGATTTTATTTACAAAGCAATAATCTTTTAGAAAAGCCTTAATTTTTTGCGGATAGGAAAGTGAAATTTTTGGTAACCAGTATAAGTGTAACTAAGATTTTTGCTATTACACCCTGGTAATAACCAAGTCTTGTAAAAAAATTATTTCAACTTTTACAATTTCTTTGCATATGTTGTTAATGAGTGATTTGCCTAGTTTTAAATTGAAACGAAAGGAGTATGGTTTGATTTGAAAATTCACATTGTACAAAAGGGCGATACATTATGGGAGATAGCTAAAAATTATGGAGTAGATTTCGAACAAGTAAAACAGTTAAACCCGCAATTATCTAGCCCAGATATGATAATGCCTGGCATGAAAATTAAAATACCCAGTACATCAAAGCCAGTTAAGAAGGAAACAATGCAGATGAAAGAAACTCAAAAGCCGACCACACAGCAACCGTACAAAGACACCTCTCCAAAGCCTATACCAGTAGTTAAAGAAGATGATGAGAAAAAGCCAAAAAGCTTACAACCGAAAACGCCTATGCAGCCGAAAATGCAACCAAAAATGCCTATGCAACCTATGATGCAAATGCCAATGATGGAACAAGAAATGAATAACTATACCACTATAAACTTGCCTGAGATGCCTCAATATCCAATTCAAGAGGAAGAGCCAGAAAAGATGCAACAAATGCCTATGCAACAGCCAATGATTCCAATCTATTGTTTGTGCCCTCCACCTCCGATGCACCACGCTGTTCCAAATGCAATGGGGAAGAAAGATTGTGGATGCGGCGGATCACAACCAATGGTGAGCCCAATGCCTAATCAGCACCCAAATCAATACCCAGATCTGAGTCAAATGCCTAATCAGCACCCAAATCAATACCCAGATCTGAGTCAAATGCCAATGCAGTACCCAAATCAGTACGCAGGTCAGAGTCAAATGCCAATGCAGTACCCAAATCAGTACGCAGGTCAGAGCCAAATGCCGATGCAGTACCCAAATCAGTACGCAGGTCAGAGCCAAATGCCGATGAATAATAATCCGTACCATTATGGAAACATGATGGAATCAATTGAGTCTTCGCCTAGTATGGAGATGCCTGTGAAACCAACACAGAGCCCTCAGTTGAATAATTTCAGTCCATTTAATGCACAGGTTCCACCGCAGACAATGGGAGCACAGCAAGGATTTCATTCACCAAATATGCCACCACAATCATACCCACATTTCGCAAATGCCGCTAATAATAATATGCCATATCCATCACCACCAGGTTTTGATGATAATTCAATGTTTGATTTCCGCGAAGATGAAGATGAGGACGATTCGAAAGGTGAGTAGCTTTATTCAAGGAGACGAGATGAATTATGATCGTCTCTCTTCTTTTTTATATAAAAATGGAATGCTTGATACACGAGACATGAATAGTATCAATCGTAATGTTTTTTATATAAAAACTTTTAATGACAAATCCTTTATTTTAAAAAAGCATCGTAATAAAACACGAATGGAACAACAATGGAGTTTTTTTGAACAGATAAAATCTCCTGATATAATCCCGTTTGAACACTTTCCAAATCAGAAGAAATTTATTTATGACAAATCATACTATTGGACAATATCTCCTTATATTCGTGGGAAAAAATTAAATTATCTAGTTGACAAAGATAGAATAGAAAGTCTGGAAACGTTAAAGAAATTTCACGGGCAAGCTTCAGGAATTAATGTGTTAAATCGTTTAAAAAAAGATATATTTTACCTTCGTTGGTATAAAAGATTACAAACATTTAAAAAGACATATTATATTTTTGAGGATTATCATTTTAAATCATTGTTTGAGGATATAGTACAAACGACAGAAAAACAGTTGCAGATTGTTTCTGAAATTCCGTGGAACAGGTTGGAGCAAAAAGCTAAAATAAATGGCAATTGGGTACATGGAGATGTCGCTTCTCATAATTTTATTCGTAATCAAAAAAGAATATTTATAATCGACTTTGATCTTCTTTTATGTGCACCACAATTATACGATTATATTCAGCTGGGACAGCGCTTTTTACCGTATATAAACTGGAACCTAAATAGATTGCTTTCTTACAATATGGTTGAGGAGAGATATTTAAAGGCATGGTTATTAGCTATATTGATACCAAGTGACGTACTAAGGGAATGGATACACTTTTTGTATAACACCTCAAATAGATCAATTCACAATTATTTATCCAAAATGGAAGCGGACTGGTTGAAAAGGCAATCATTTTTAAATAGTGCTAAATTAATGCTAAAATCAATGTAGAAATCTTTACTTTAGATAAAGGAGCGGAAAACATTATGGAAAAAGTAGTAGATGAGATTGTGCAATGGTTGCAGGAACGCGTGAAAGAAGCTGGTGTAAACGGGTTGATGGTAGGTGTAAGTGGTGGTCTTGATTCTGCGGTTGTAGCACACTTGATTCAGCGAGCATTTCCTGAAAATTCCCTAGGTGTTATGATGCCTTTGGATAGCAATCCAAACGATATGGTTCACGCAAAAAAAGTAATTGAAAGCTCCAGGATACATGAACTTACTATAGATCTTACAGAAACACATCATGTAATGTATGAAAATATTAAGAAACAACTAAAACAAAAAAATGAATTCAAAGAGAAAAATGATCAGCTGGCAGGAGCTAATCTTAGAGCAAGATTACGCATGAGTTCGTTATATACTGTTGCAGCTAATTACAATTACCTGGTTGTCGGAACAGACAATGCAGCAGAGTGGTACACGGGCTATTTCACAAAATATGGCGATGGCGGAGTAGATATTTTACCAATTGTAGAATTTACGAAACAAGAAGTAAGAGAAATGGCTAGTTATTTAGGCGTTCCAGATGAAATTGTTCATAAGGATCCAAGTGCAGGACTTTGGGAAGGACAAACAGATGAAGCTGAGATGGGTACAACTTATGATAAAATTGATGCCTATTTAAAAGGTGAGGAAATTCCGGAAAAAGATAAAGAGGTTATTGAAAGAATGCATAGTCGTACTGCACATAAGCGAAATCCTGTAAAACAATTCAATTTATCGAAATGATAATTCCCTTTATTTAACTGTTTAAAAAAATCTCTCTTATACAATCTAATGGTAAGGGAGGTTTTTTTATGTCGATAAAAATTCTAACAATAATTTCAGTCATTATTTTTGCTTTGGTTGGATGTGGAACAGAAGAAGGAAAGCAAGATAACACTGAAAATATGAATTCACAGCCGATTAATTACGAAACGAAAGAAGAACAAAAAGAACGAACTGGTAATAAAGAACCAAATCTTGGTGAAAAAGGCGGGTATCCTCAAAGCGAGCAAACTGAGATGAACGATGGTGACGCTAGCGGTCAAAGTGATTTATATACCAATCAAACTTCCATTTTAATAAGTAAGAAATTAAAAGAACGAAGGGAAGTTATTCAAGCCCAAGTTGCTGTAACTGATGATAAAGCAATTGTTGGAGTGATAATAAGCCCTAGTTCACCTCCAAACATGAGAAAAATCCTAAAACAAGAGGTTCATGAAATGGTACCAAACCGAGAAGTTGAAGTATATACAGATGACATTTACTGGGATCGTATGCGAAATAAGGATGCAAAGCTGGACCAACTAAATGGTGATATGAATGAGTTTCTCAATGAATTTTTTAATACTACGAGGGATTAAAGTCTTTGCGATGCAAAGGCTTTTTATTCTTTAAGAAACTGGAACTAAAAAAAAATTTAAGTGCTGAGGATAGATGGACTTCGGAATCAGCCACGTCCAGATCCGGCATACTGACAGAAGTACTAGTGCCCGGACACCACAGGACGTGGCGTTCTCACCGGCTAACGCCTAGTAAACTTCCTTCTCTACGATAAGATATAAAGGATGTTCGATTAACATTACCACATCGTGTGGCAACGTCGAACTCTTCCACGTCCTGTGGGACAACTTACACTCTTCGTATATCCTTTTCGCTTTCCAAGCATAAGATTCACTTTGACTTTCCCCATCATTGGCGATAAGCCTGGTTTATCTAATCTTAGGGGAAAGGAAGATCGACTAATCCGGCCGGCTTCGACCCACCTGCAGCGCTGCGAACATTCCATACGGCGCTGAACATGCCCTTGCTCTTTTGTTCTTTACTTATCTTTTTATTAGTATCGTTTCTCATCCTGTTTAGGTGGTGTTGTTTTAGAAAATATGTTTAAGTTTTAAATGACACTTTTTTTATCTGGGATTCGATTGTAGTAGTAGAACCATCACTTTAATGATTCAGCTATTTTTGGTATAGTTAAAAAGGGAAATATACAGAGAGGAGAATGTCCTATGGCTGGTCATTCTAAATGGAAGAATATTCAAAAGAGAAAGAATGCACAAGATGCAAAAAAAGGAAAAGTATTTATGCACCATGCTAAAGAAATCTATACGTCAGCCAAGCAAGGTGGAGGAGATCCGGAAATGAATGCCTCCCTTAGATTAGCAGTTGACAAGGCTAAGGCTGATAACATGCCGAACGAAAATATTGATCGAGCAATTAAGAAAGCAACAGGAGCACTGGATGGTGCTAGCTTTGAGGAATTAACTTACGAAGGCTATGGTCCAGGTGGTGTTGCTGTTATTGTCAATATTTTAACAGATAATAAAAATAGAACTGCTGCTGAAATTAGGCATGCCTTTAAGAAGAATAATGGAAACCTAGGCGAAAATGGAAGTGTATCCTTTATGTTTGACCGAAAAGGATATATTGTTATTACAAATGAGGACGGAGCAATTGATGAAGAAGAAATCACACTGGGGGCCATTGAAGCAGGTGCAGAAGATATAGTCATAGAAGAGGGCGCATATGAAATAATTACAGCACCAGAGGATTTTAATGCAGTGTGTGAATATTTACGTGAAAGTGGTTATCCATTGGAGAGTTCAGAGATCACCTTCATTCCACAAACATATAGTTCTCCTTCTGAAGATGATGAGAAAAATATGCTGAATCTGATTGAGATGCTTGAAGACAATGAAGATGTTCAAGATATCCACCACAATTTAGAGGAGTCAGAATAAGGCAACAAAACTTCTATTCTTGCGATATGAGAATGGGAGTTTTTATTCCTTATGTGTATAGTTATGTTAGAATAGGTGCAGGAATGTAAAGGAGAAGGTCGGATGATTGCATACATAAAGGGGACATTATCAACTATTCAGGAAGATGCAGTAATTGTGGATGTACAAGGAGTTGGGTATGAAATTGTTTGTGCTAATCCTTTTTTATTTCAGTCTGAATTAAATAATGAGATAACAATAAATACGTACCATTATGTGCGGGAAGATACACAGGTACTATATGGCTTTAAAAATGAAGATGAAAAATATCTGTTCACAAAGCTTATTTCCGTCTCAGGAATTGGGCCAAAAGGTGCGTTAGCAGTTTTAGGAAGTGTTGACGTAACAGGTTTTGTTGAAGCTATTGAGCGAGAAGATGATAAATTTTTGACAAGTTTTCCTGGGGTAGGTAAAAAAACAGCCAGACAAATTATTCTAGACTTAAAAGGTAAGCTAACCTCTATGGTTTCTGTTTCCGGTGAACAGGAAATAGTAGATACAAGTAACCCGAAGACAAGTGATAGTATAAGTGAAGCTCAGGAGGCTTTGAAATCGTTAGGCTACACAGAACGTGAAATTAAAGCAGTCGTTCCACAGCTGCAATCAGAAAATAATAGTAATACGGATGAGATTATTCGAAAAGCACTTGCATTACTAATGAAAAATTAACAAGGGGGGGGATAATATGGATGAGCGAATGGTCACAGGTGAATTACAAAATGAGGATTCTACTGTTGAGCTTAGTCTCCGCCCTGTAAATCTAAATCAGTATATCGGTCAACAAAAAGTTAAAGAGAACTTAAGTATTTTTATTCAGGCAGCAAGAATGCGTGAAGAACCACTTGATCATGTACTGTTATATGGACCACCAGGTCTTGGCAAGACAACACTGGCAGCAATTATTGCGAATGAAATGGGTGTACAGTTCCGATCTACTTCTGGTCCTGCGATTGAACGAGCCGGGGATTTGGCAGCTATTCTGTCATCACTTGAACCAGGTGATGTACTGTTTATCGATGAGGTGCATCGGCTTCCACGGGCTGTTGAAGAAGTGCTGTACCCTGCAATGGAGGACTTTTTCCTTGATATTGTAATTGGTACAGGTCCCAGCGCGAGATCAGTTCGGATCGATTTACCTCCATTCACGCTTGTTGGTGCAACAACACGCGCCGGTTTACTGTCAGCCCCATTACGAGATAGATTTGGTGTACTTAGCCGGCTGGAATTTTACGAAGCTAAAGATCTATGTTCAATTGTAGAACGGACTGCAGATATATTTGAAACGACAATTACCAAAGAAGCAGCCGGTGAAATTGCGCGGAGATCAAGAGGAACCCCACGAATTGCCAACCGTTTACTAAAGCGAATTCGTGATATCTCTCAAGTGAAGGGTGAAAAAGAAATCAGTTTAAAAACCACTGACCTTGCACTGGAAATGCTGCAGGTAGATGATGCTGGATTAGATCATATTGATCACAAGCTGTTAAAAGGTATTATAGATGGTTTTCAAGGTGGACCAGTTGGTTTGGATACGATTGCAGCAACAGTTGGAGAAGAGTCTCAAACGATTGAAGATGTATATGAGCCATATTTATTACAAATTGGGTTTATCCAGCGTACACCAAGGGGTAGGCTAGTAACCCCGAAAGCTTACCAACATTTTGGAATATCAGGGAACGATACATGATGAACGCAGGGAAATTATTTATACTCCTAGGTATTATATTTGTAGTGATTGGTTTGATTTGGACATTTGTTGGCAGGATTCCTGGTGATATTAGTTTTAAAAAAGGAAATTTTTCATTTCACTTTCCAATCATGACTTCCATTGTTGTAAGTATTATTTTGACACTTGTGTTTTATATCCTGGGTAAATTTCGGTAAATATAGTAAGGAGAGCATCATGAACATAGAGGATTTTGATTTTGAATTACCAGAAGAATTAATTGCTCAAACACCACTAAAGGAGCGTGCTTCATCTCGTTTATTAGTATTAAATCGAGACACGAAGGAAGTTGCACACAAGTATTTTACGGATATTAAGCAGTACCTTAAAAAGGGTGATTGTCTTGTATTAAACAATACGAGAGTTTTACCAGCAAGGCTGTATGGCGTAAAAGAAGATACAAGTGCTAAAATAGAAGTACTGCTTCTTCACCAGCAAGATGAGGATGAATGGGAAGTACTGGCAAAACCAGCCAAGAAAGTTAAAGTAGGGACAACGCTCGTATTCGGTGAAGGTAAAATTCGTGCAACATGCACGGCGCTTAAGGCTCATGGCGGCCGAATTTTTGATTTTTCATATGAAGGCATTTTTTACGAAGTTCTTGATGAGTTAGGTGAAATGCCATTGCCTCCATATATAAAGAAACAACTATCTGAAATGGAACGCTATCAAACTGTATATGCAAAAGAAGAAGGGTCAGCAGCCGCCCCTACTGCCGGATTACACTTTACAAATTCACTATTGGATGAGTTAAAGAGCATGGGTGTAACTATTGCCTTTATTACGTTACATGTCGGGCTGGGCACATTTCGCCCGGTCAGTGTAGATAATATTGATGACCACACGATGCATGCTGAATTTTATCATATGACCAAAGAGACTGCTAATACATTATCACAAGTTAAACAAGCAGGTGGAAGAATTATTTCAGTTGGTACCACTTCTACAAGAACACTTGAAACTATTGCCAGAGATAATAATGGACAATTTGCAGAATCGAGTGGTTGGACTGATATATTTATTTATCCTCCATATCAATTTCAAGCAATTGACGGGCTAATCACCAATTTTCATTTGCCTAAATCAACATTGATTATGTTAGTAAGTGCACTCGCTGATCGGGAGAGTATTTTAAATGCATATAATGAAGCTGTTAAAGAAAAGTATCGATTTTTCAGTTTTGGTGATGCGATGTTAATCTTATAAAAAGGAACGAATATAATGACAGCAATTACGTATGAACACATTAAAACTTGTAAACAGACAGGTGCAAGACTTGGGAAAGTACACACGCCACACGGCTCATTTGACACACCCACATTTATGCCTGTTGGCACATTGGCTACAGTTAAAACCATGAGTCCAGAAGAACTCCAGCAAATGAATGCAAATATTATTCTATCTAATACATACCATCTTTGGCTAAGACCTGGTGAGGACATTATTAGAGAAGCTGGTGGTCTTCATAAATTCATGAATTGGGATGGAGCAATATTAACCGATTCTGGCGGATTTCAGGTTTTTAGCTTAAGTAAAATGCGTGACATTAAAGAGGAAGGCGTGCATTTTCGGAGTCATTTGAGTGGAGAGAAGCTTTTTCTATCACCAGAAAAGGCAATGGAGATTCAGAATGCATTGGGCTCAGATATTATGATGGCATTTGATGAATGTCCGCCATACCCTGCAACACATAATTATATGAAAGCTTCTGTGGAACGAACGTCACGCTGGGCTGAACGCTGTTTGAATTCTCACCAGCGCCCCTCTGACCAAGGTTTATTTGGAATTATCCAAGGCGGAGAGTATGAAGAGTTGCGTAAACAAAGTGCAGCTGATTTAACGTCAATGGATTTTCCTGGATATGCAATAGGGGGTCTTTCTGTTGGTGAACCAAAGGATGTTATGAATCGTGTTCTGGAATTTACTACACCATTATTGCCGAGCAATAAGCCGCGGTATTTAATGGGGGTAGGATCACCTGACTCGTTAATTGATGGAGCTATTAGAGGAATTGATATGTTTGATTGTGTACTACCGACACGTATTGCCCGCAATGGTACATGCATGACATCCAATGGCAGACTAGTCGTCAGAAATGCGAAATATGCACGAGACTTTAGTCCAATTGATGAGAATTGTGATTGTCATGTATGCAAAAATTACTCCCGTGCTTATATCCGACACTTAGTCAAATGTAATGAAACATTTGGATTCAGACTTACTACTTACCATAATCTCTTTTTTCTGTTAAAATTAATGGAACAAGTACGAGCAGCTATTAATGATGATCGACTTGGCGATTTTAAAGAAGCATTCTTTGAACAATATGGTCTTAACCAACCGAATGCAAAAAACTTTTAGGAAAGGAGGGAATTATTAATGGATATGCTAATATCTCTAGCACCGATTATTCTAATGTTTGTTATTTTTTATTTCTTGCTTATTCGTCCGCAACAGAAAAAACAAAAGCAGGTTAAACAAATGCAGTCTGATCTTCAAAAAGGAGATGAAGTAATAACAATCGGCGGCTTTCATGGTGTTGTTCATGCAATTGACGAGAGCACTGTTATTATTCAATCCGGTGATGGTGTTAAACTTACGTATGATCGTACAGCCATCCGCGAAGTAAAAAGCAACCAATAATAAATAAAAGCACTAATACTTTATGATTATACATAAAGGAAACAAAAGAAGCTGGTACATTGTGTACTAGCTTCTTTTCTATATGATTTAATTATTATTTTCTGTTGCTACAAAATTAACTCCGATGACTCCACCTATAATTGCTGCTAAGATAAACCCAATATGATGGAGTGACTGTTCTATCGAAAAAGCCTGCTGATAACCAAGGTACTGTACTAGGAAAGTAAAAAATGTAAATCCGATCCCCGTCATAGAGCCGATGATCCAACCTTTTTGCTTACTCTTGACTCCTGCAACAAGCCCTCCTATAAATAAGCAAATTAAACCTATTGCTAATGTTAGCCATGATAAAGTGGTTTCTTCCATTGTTGTAAATCGAAGTAAGAAGGCCAGAATAATACTAGTTAAAAGAATTAAACCGAGAATTATAATCCAACCATACATCAGGGCAGTAAATTGCTGTTTTTGCATGATGCTAATCCCCCTTTCCATTGTTTGTCCATGTACTTTCATTCTATTCAGGTAAATAAAAAATAGACTGAAAATATTTTGCATATCTCAGCATATATTTGTAAGAAGAGATTATTTTTATCATGAAAGAGGATGCTGCATGGAAGTAATATTAGCAACTGTTATTTTTATAATTAGTTACGTTTTTATTATGACTGAGAAAATAAATCGCGCTGTTGTTGCACTTTCTGGCGGGGCCTTATTGTTGTTAACTGGGGTTTATAGTGCCAATGAAATGTTCATGCACTATATTGATTGGAATACTATTGCTTTATTATTCTCCATGATGCTACTTATATCGATAACGGAAAAGACAGGGCTTTTTTCCTTTATTGCTATTCGATTTGCACAGAGAGTTCGTGGTTCACCTATTCCATTGTTTATTGGAGTAAGTATATTGACTGCTATTGGATCAGCGTTACTTGATAATGTTACAACGGTCTTGATATTTGTACCAATTATTCTTAAAGTTACGAAACAATTAAGTCTTCCTGCATTTCCATATCTGCTAATTATTATTTTTAGTTCTAATATTGGAGGTACTGCCACACTTATAGGTGATCCACCAAACATAATGATTGGACAAGCTGTTGACCATCTTACCTTTCTATCGTTCGTTAATCATCTGGCACCACTGGCTATAATTATTTTTATAATAATGCTGGCATTAATGGTGCTGTTGTTCAGAGGCACATTAACTGCTCAGAAAACGAACATACACGAATTAATGGCAATGGATGCATCATCATTTCTGGTGAAATCACCTATGTTATATCAATCTGTTTTTGTGTTAGTTCTTACATTATCAGGCTTTATGCTTCATTCAATTTTGCATATTGAACTGACAATAATAGCGCTAAGTGGAGCGATACTACTTTTGCTGTTAACAGAGAAAGAAATTGAAACAGAGCATATCTTTGCAAAAGTTGAATGGGTTACATTGTTTTTTTTCATTGGATTATTTACCTTAGTAGGTGGGCTTGAAGAAGTTGGGATTATTGATGAAATGGCCAGAGCGATTGTTCGTTCAACAGAAGGTGATTTTTCAAAAACTGCTATACTTATACTATGGATTTCGGGACTATTTTCAGGAATCGTCGATAACATACCATTTGTTGCAGCAATGATTCCAGTAATAGAAGAATTTGAGAGTTATGGAATGGTTTATTTGGATCCCATATGGTGGTCATTAGCACTAGGAGCATGTTTAGGAGGAAATGCAACATTGGTTGGGGCCTCTGCAAATGTCGTGGTTGCAGGATTAGCTGAGGGTTCAAATCAAAAGATACCATTTATTCGATTTATGTTGTATGGAATACCATTTGTACTGTTTTCGCTTATTATATCAACTATTTATGTTTACGTTCGCTATCTAATTCCGTATATGTCACAAGGACTATAAGCAACATAACGCTTAAGAAAAGCGTTATGTTGTTTTTGTTTTGTTATTTTCTGAAATAGTGAGCAAAATCCAGCGTAGGATATACACGGAGACCCCAGTAGGCACCAGCTAAAAGCGGTCACGTCCTGTGACCAATGCCGGTACTAGATCGTCCTGTCCGTCGTAGCAACAGCTGAAGATCCCGCAGAAAATGGAAGCCTTGCCCTATAAGTCGCGAAGTCTATTTCCGGAGCGGTGGCATAGCATTCAAATTTTTTCCACATTATGTCTCAATATATATCAACTACTTGTTTAGGTTTATTGTTTGGAAAAAGCAAGAATTTTTTAATGTACCCATTTCTGGAGAATTGGTATTTGTCTTAACTCTTCTTTTGTAATGAATTTTAAAATGAAGAGCAGTGCAATGTATACTATCGTTAAAAATAGGATGACTATGATAAATAGGAAAGGATTTGAATCAAATCCGGAATAGATACCCTTAAAGAAGTTCCCAGCCATATATGTTAGTGATAATAATAAACCCATCTTCATTAAATCTTTAAAAGGTATCGAAAAGCCTATTTGTTTATACAGACTGCCCAGATGCAATAATGTTACTAGAACCACGCCAACGGACATTGCAATTGCAACTCCCATGATTCCAAATTCAGCATTGGATGCCAATAGAAATAGTACAATAAACTTACATGCAGCACCGAATAAACTATTCCACATTGCAGGTTTTGCTAAATCTAACGCTTGTAATGCCGCTTGTAATGGAGCTTGAATATAGAGTAAAATAAAAAAAGGTGCCATTAATACTAGAAATCTGCTAGCATTTCCTGTTCCGTACATATACGTTAGTATTGGCACAGCAAACAACGAAAGGACAATGGTTGCTATCGCACCTGATGCAAATGAAATCCTGATAGACTGATGAATTCGGTAATGAATTAGTTTCTTGTTGTTAGTTGCTTCAGCTTCTGAAATTGATGGGACTAAAGCGATGGACAGGGATTGTGTAATAAATGTTGGTAAAAATAGTAATGGTAATACATACCCGGTTAGCTCGCCATACTGTTTTGTTGCCATGGAACTTGATACTCCAGCGATAAGTAAGCTTTGCGCTACGATTATTGGTTCAAGGAAGTAAGAAAAGGACCCAATTAACCGACTGCCTGTGCTTGGTAACGCAATTGAAAATAGTTCTACTAATGTGTTTTTACTTGATTTTACGTATTTAAAAAAGCGGTGCCGAATACTTACTATTTTCTTTCGTTTAAATAAGTGAATCATAAATAACAGTGATGCAAGTTCACCAAGAATTACACTGAACATTGCTCCAGCTGCAGCAAATTCGACTCCAAATGGTAGTAATAATTTAATGAAGAATGCCACACACGTAATCCGGACGATTTGTTCAATTACTAATGCATAACTTTGTGGTTTCATATTTTGCCGGCCTTGGAAGTAGCCTTTTAGTACTGAAGAAATTGCTATAATAGGAACGATTGGACTTATCGCAATTAGTGGGTACATTGTACGTTCATCAGTAAGTAAGGTTGTGGCAATAAATGGTGCGGCAGCGATCATGCCAATTGTAAAAATGACACTTGATATACCTGTTACGAGTAATGATACGACAAGAATTTTTTTAATTTTATGTGTATCATTTCTGGCTTCGGCTTCTGATACCCGTTTGGAAATTGCGACAGGAAGGCCGAGCTGTGTTAATGTAATCACAAGGAAAAGAGTTGGTAGAGCCATCATATAAAGACCAACACCTTCTTCGCCCATAAATCTAGCTATAACCAGTCGGTTGATGAAGCCTAATAAACGTGTGATCATACCTGCTATTATTAAAATTAGTGTACCTTGTAAAAATGTTTGTTTGGTCAATATTGCCGACCTACCTTCTCAAAAAATAAATTTTCATATACAATGATATATATGCAAAGAAGTGGGCCAAGCATGACAAGCATTATTATATAGATTGGATTGTCTACAGGGAGGGGAATCACGTGGAAGTTATAAAAAATGTCAGAGAGTGGAAACCTGATGTATTGTTAGCTTTAGAGAGTAAAGTAAACGAATTCAAGTTAATGGGTTATGCACAGGCATCAAATGAAAATATATGGAAATGTTTAGAAGAAAAGGTATGGAAAGGCAATCCACCGAAACGTTTATTTGAGGTGACTCAGGATATTCTCCATCTTTCATCAAACATTTACATGAGTTACTTAACCGTTAATGCATACCAGGATAATGATTTAATGGCTTCAATAAATGCTCTAACCAAAGGAAATTTGGAAGAGTCTGAATAGATTTTACATAATGTTTTACCCAAGAGATATAAAGGGAGGCAATTGGAAGATGAAAAACAGAGGCAAGATCGTTGCCTTTTTTCTAATCGTACTAATATTTGCGGGGACGATTGGGTCAACGATAACAGGAATTGCGAAAGACGTTAATCTAGGATTGGATCTTCAAGGCGGGTTTGAGGTTTTATATCAAATTGAACCTGTTGATGAAGGAGAAGAGACAGATAGAGAGTTACTTGAATCCACAGTACGAATACTCAATGAACGTGTGAATCGCTTGGGGATTAGCGAAGCAAATATTAATATTGAAGGTGAAGATCGAATTCGTGTACAGCTTGCTGGGGTGGAAAATCAAGGTGAAGCAAGAGAGCTGCTATCCACATCAGCACGCCTTACATTGCGGAATGTTGAGGATGAAGTACTTCTTGACGGGTCAGACATACAAGAAGGTAGTGCGAAACAAGATTTTAACCAGAAAACGAACCAGCCTATTGTCACCTTACAATTAAAAGATGCATCAAAATTTGGGGAAATAACAAGTAATCTTGCTGCTAAAGCAGATCCGATGGTTCCATATCCTCAAAAAAAGAACTTGCTCGTGATCTGGATGGACTATCAAGAAGGAGATTCATTTGCTGAGGAAGTGAAGAAGGAAGATCCGAAATATGTATCAGCCCCTAAAGTTGATGAAACATTAAACACAACAAATGTTATGATTAATGGTGACTTCACAGTGGAATCTGCTCAACGACTGGCTGATATCATTAATGCAGGCTCACTTCCTGTGAATATGACAGAATTGTATTCAAATACGGTAGGTGCACAGTTTGGTGAAGAGGCGCTTAATAAGACCGTATTTGCAGGGGTTATTGGTATAAGTCTAATCTTTATATTTATGATTGCATTTTATCGTTTCCCAGGATTAATAGCTGTAATCAATTTAAGTATTTATATATATTTAATTCTATTAGTTTTTGAACTGATGAATGGTGTGCTAACGCTGCCAGGAATAGCCGCGCTAATACTTGGTGTTGGTATGGCTGTTGATGCGAATGTCATTACATTTGAGCGGATTAAAGAGGAAATTCGCGAAGGTAAATCATTACTCGCATCGTTTAAAGCAGGAACGGCAAATTCATTACGGGCTATTGTTGATGCCAATATTACAACGATGCTTGCTGCTGCTGTTTTATTCATATTTGGTACAAGCTCGATTAAAGGGTTTGCGACGATGTTGATTGTTAGCATCCTAGTAAGCTTCATAACAGCTGTTTATGGTTCAAGGCTATTATTACGATTATGGATTAAAGCAAAATTTCTTAAAAATCGACCAGCATGGTTTGGGGTTAAGAAGAAGGACATTAAGGATATCGCCGATGTAAGTGAAGTAGAACCTAAAATCTTTAATCGGAAGGTTAATGTTGTTCAACATAGAAAAAAATTCTTTATTGCATCAGCGTCAATGGTTATTCTTGGTGGTATTTCACTAGGTATTTTTCAATTAAACCCTGGAATTGATTTTACCAGTGGGTCAAGAATTCAACTTGCTGCAGAAGATACATTAGACACAGAGGCAATTAAAAACAGTCTGGAAGAGCTGGATTTAGAGGCAAAATCTGTTGTTCCTGCAGGTGATAATGGCGAGAATGTTATTCTCCGTTACGATGAGGTAATTGATGAAGATAGAATATCAGAAGTACAGACGTATTTTCAGGAGAATTATAATGCAAATTCCAGTGTGAGTGTCGTTTCACCAGTTGTTGGTGAAGAACTAGTTAAAAACGCCCTTTATGCACTTGCCATTGCATCAATTGGTATGGTTATATATGTCACGCTTCGATTTGAACTATTCTTTGGTTTAACAGCAATAATTGCTTTAATCCATGATGTTTTCTTCGTGTTAGCAATATTTAGTCTTACCAGAATTGAATTTGATGTTACAATAGTTGCTGCGATTCTAACCGTTATAGGTTATTCAATAAATGATACGATAGTAACCTTTGATCGAATTAGGGAAAATCTGCGTAAAAAGAAACGCATTAAATCATTTAAGGAACTTGCCGGTATCGTCAATAAGAGTCTGGTACAAACCTTTACACGTAGTATAAATACAACACTAACTACAATGATTGCTGTATTGGCATTCTTATTCCTTGGAGCACAGCCAATTACTGGTTTTGCAATTGCGCTAGCTGTAGGATTGTTAATAGGTACGTATTCATCCTTGTTCCTTGCTTCACAACTATGGTTAGTATGGCGCGGAAAAAATATTAAGGATAAACCTGTTGTATTTGCTAAGAAGAAAAAAACAGAAGGACCACAAGTGTAATACAGATAAGACCCCTGTTGTTGTAACTACAGGGGTCTTGTATATGGTTAATAATAAGGAAAAAAGGGTACTTTAGTAGAAGCACTATTTTTAGAAGGAGGAATTGGAATTGAGAGGGCAATCATATGTTATTCTAGCAATTATATTCGTTATTATTGTTGCAGTGTTTGCAATAATAAATGTTGATCCGGTTGAAGTTAATTACTTATTTGGAAGTGGTGAGGCACCATTAATATTAGTAATACTGTTCTCCGTTTTGATGGGTGGAATTATTACAGCTTCTGTTGGTTTAATGAAAATAATTCACTTGCAGCGTGAGCGGAAATCTCTTATAGCTGAGAATAATCAGTTAAAAGAATCGGTAGAGGAAAACCATACAACAGATGTTGAAAACGAAGAAAATCTAGATTCGGAAAAGAACAATCTATAAACGTTAATTGCGACCCTTGGCTTACTCTAGTATAATGGATTAGTCAGGGGTGAACTTATGTTACAGAGTAAGACAAATTGGAAATTTTCAAGTGCGCAAACAGAAACACTAGATTGGGATTTAAATGGAATCTCTCCACTTATTAAAGAACTTTTAATACAGAGAGGGATTACTTCAGCGGAATCGGCAAAAGAATTTTTGTCACCTGATTTAGAAAATTTATATAATCCACAAGGCTTTTCAGATATATCAAAAGCAACGGAACGTGTACATAAAGCAATAGCTAATAAAGAAAAAATTCTTGTATTTGGTGACTATGATGCAGATGGAGTCAGTTCAACAACGGTTTTGTTAAAAACGTTACAGGAACTTGGTGCAGATTGTGATTATTATATACCAAACCGATTCACAGAAGGTTATGGTCCAAATGAAGAAGCATTTAAAACTGCTTCTGACAATGGTTTTAGCCTAATCATAACTGTTGATACGGGAATAGCATCAATCCATGAGGCAACTGTTGCAAAACAACTTGGAATTGATTTAGTGATAACGGATCACCATGAACCACAGGAACAGTTACCTGAGGCGTTTGCGATTATTCACCCAAAATGCTCACCCGATTATACGTTTAAAGAATTGGCAGGAGTGGGTGTGGCCTTTAAATTTGCTGAAAGCTTATTAGACTATTTTCCAAAGCATTTACTTGATTTAGTTGCTATAGGTACGATTGCTGATCTTGTACCATTAAAAAGTGAAAACCGTATTTTGGCATTCTATGGTTTAAAAACGTTATCAGCGACTAATAGACCAGGGTTGATAGCTTTGAAAAAGGTATGCAATATCAACGGGGATGTCAGTGAAGAGGATGTTGGATTCTTGATTGGCCCAAGGCTTAATGCGGTCGGCAGATTACAAGATGCAAATCTTGCTGTACAGCTCCTTATGTCTGATGATCAGGATGAGGCAGAACACATAGCAGAAATGGTACAATCCATTAATCAGGAACGTCAAAAAATAGTTAGTGACATTGTAAAAGAAGCAGATCAAATGGTAGGCTCACTTGAAGAACAAGGAGTAATTGTTGTAGCAAAAGAAGGCTGGAATCAAGGTGTGCTGGGCATTGTCGCATCAAATCTTGTCCGAAAATATGACAGACCAGCAATCGTGCTGACAATTCTACCAGAAAAAGAACAAGTAAAAGGTTCTGCCAGAAGTATCCCTGCCTTTGATTTATTTTCCAACTGTATGAAAATCAGAGACACGTTTACTCATTTCGGTGGGCATTCACAAGCAGCAGGTATGACCTTACCATTAGAGAATCTTCAGTTGTTGCAAACAGAACTAAACAAAATCATTAATCAGCAGCTTACAAAAGAAGACTTTTCTCAGGAAATTGAAGTAAGTAAAACAATTGCCATTCCAGAAATTAATGAAGAGCTGGTAAATGAAATTAGCCAGCTGGCACCATTTGGTATGGCTAATCCAAAGCCGATCTTTCATCTGAATGATATCCCTTCTGATATACGGCAGATTGGGAATATGAAAAAACACTTAAAAATGCAATTTAAGCATGAGAATCAGTTGCTTGATGGAATAGGGTTTAGCTTAGGTGGTTTATATGACCATATTTCTCCACAAACACCATTATCTGTTGTTGGCGAGTTAGGTATTAATGAGTGGAATGGTAATAAAAAGGCGCAAATAGTTATTCGGGATATGAAAATTGAAGAGAGACAAGTCTTTGATCATCGAGGGAAAAAACGTTTTGATATCACACCTTATGTTAATAATAATACTAGTCATTTAGCAGTACATAATACACTCCTAAATGAAAGCAGAATTGTTCCTGATGAGATAACTTGTATTAGGTATGACGCAGACATTAGCCTGCTTGATGAAGTCAATACACTCTACCTTTTTGAAATGCCGACAAATCTGAACACTCTTCAGGATTTGGTATGTAAAACAAATCCGTCAAATATCCATGTTTGTTTTCAATTGGAAGATAGTGTGTTTATGAAGGCTTTTCCTTCACGCGAGGATTTTAAATGGCTATATGCTTTTGTAGCTAAACGAAAACAAGTTAATTTGCAAAAAGAGCTGCCGATGATCATGGATGCAAAAGCATGGACGAAGGATAGAATCTTATTTATGTCCAACGTGTTTTTTGAATTAGAGTTTGTTAAAATAGAAAATGGTATTATTCAATTAAATGCAGATCCTATGAAAAAGGATTTATCAGATTCGCCATCATATCAAGAACGCCTGGATCAGGCTGAGGTTGAAAAGATTCTGTACTATTCAACCTATGAAGATTTAAGAATGTGGTTTTCAGATTGCATAAAAGATGGGGAAATGCCCAAGGAGGAAGTAACACATGGACTATAAAAAATACATTAAAATTGTTCAGGACTGGCCAAAAGAAGGGGTCCAGTTTAAAGATATTACACCACTTATGGATAATGGCAAAGCATTTAAATCAGCTGTCGATGAGATTGTTGATTTTGCCAGACAGAAAAATATTGACCTTGTGGTGGGGCCGGAAGCGCGTGGCTTTATTATAGGCTGCCCAGTTTCTTATGCATTGGAAACCGGTTTTGCTCCAGTTAGAAAAGAAGGAAAATTACCAAGAGAAGTTATTAAGGTTGATTATGGGCTGGAATATGGTAAAAATGTCCTGACCATTCATAAAGATGCGATTAAGCCAGGTCAGCGCGTATTAATTACTGATGATTTACTTGCGACAGGTGGTACAATAGAGGCAACAATCAAATTGGTAGAAGATTTGGGTGGAATTGTAGTAGGCTGTGCATTTCTGATTGAACTTTCATACCTTAATGGACTTGAGAAACTTGAAGGCTATGATGTATTAACATTAATGAACTATTAATATTCTCGCAATAAGTTTTTAGGTCTGATTGAACTTATGTACTGTTCGTCAGACCTGTTATTATCCCTTTTTTTTAATTGTGTAATAAAGTAACAGAATTATTCCAATGATATTGACGGTTTTTTCTTTACATTTACACAAATATTTTCGATACTATTAGAAAGTATTCTCTAACGCGAATTTAGGTGATTATATGGCAAAAGAAGAAATATTGACAATAGAAGATGTAATCAATGAGGCTCGCCGGTATCTTACTGAAGAGGATGCTCTGTTCCTTCGTCGTGCATATGAGTTTGCAGAAGATGCACACAAGGAGCAATATCGAAAATCTGGTGAGCCTTACATTATACACCCAGTTCAGGTAGCTGGAATTTTAGTTGAACTAGAAATGGATCCAGAGACAATTGCTGGGGGTTTTTTACATGATGTATTAGAGGATACAGACATTACACTTGAAGAAATGAAGAAACACTTCAGTACTGAAGTTGTAATGCTTGTTGATGGTGTTACAAAGCTTGGAAAAATTAAATATAAATCAAAAGAAGCTCTGCAAGCAGAAAACCATCGCAAAATGTTTGTGGCAATGGCCAAAGATATTCGGGTAATTCTAATTAAACTTGCTGACCGATTGCATAACATGCGGACACTTAAACATTTACCTCCTGAAAAACAACGGAGAATTTCAAATGAAACTTTGGAGATATTTGCACCTTTAGCGCATCGTTTGGGTATTTCTACAATCAAATGGGAGTTGGAAGATACAGCCTTACGTTATTTAAATCCACAGCAATACTATCGAATTGTTCAGTTGATGAAACAAAAACGTGATCAGCGTGAAACCTATATAGATGATGTTATGAATGAGGTCACAAGCCAACTGAAAGATGTAAATATTGAAGCAGATATTTCAGGAAGACCAAAGCATTTATATAGTATATATACAAAAATGGTGAAGCAAAACAAACAATTTAATGAAATATATGATTTATTAGCAGTACGTATAATTGTTGATAGTATTAAAGATTGTTACGCAGTCTTAGGAATTATTCATACATGCTGGAAACCAATGCCTGGGAGATTCAAGGATTATATTGCAATGCCAAAGCCAAATTTATATCAGTCATTGCATACAACCGTAATTGGGCCTAAAGGAGATCCGCTTGAAGTACAAATTCGAACGAAAGAGATGCATGAAATAGCTGAATTTGGTATTGCGGCTCATTGGGCATATAAAGAAGGACGTCAGTTAGCACGTGATAAAAAGTCTTTTGAAGAAAAGCTCACTTGGTTTAGGGAAATACTTGATTGGCAAAATGAAACACACGATGCAGAGGAGTTTATGGAGTCACTGAAGGTCGATTTATTCTCTGACATGGTCTATGTATTTACTCCAAAAGGAGATGTCATAGAACTGCCTTCAGGGTCTGTACCACTTGATTTTGCATATAAAGTTCATACAGAAATAGGTAATCAAACGATTGGTTCTAAAATAAACGGAAAAATGGAACCACTCGACTATGAACTTAAAAATGGGGACATTATTGAGGTAATGACTTCAAAGCACTCCTATGGACCATCACAGGATTGGTTAAAAATTACACAGACATCTCAAGCGAAAAATAAGATTAAGCAGTTCTTTAAGAAACAGCGGCGGGAAGAAAATATTAGTAAGGGCAAAGAGGCTGTTGATAAGGAAATACGTGCATTGGGAATAGACCCTAAAGAAGCACTAACTCAAGAAAATTTGAAACGTGTTTATGAACGGTTTAATTTTATAAATGAAGAAGAAATGTATGCTGCTGTAGGTTACCAGGGAATCACTGCTGCACTAATAGCTACTCGGCTTACGGAAAAGATTAGACGGACAAAGTTAAAAGAACAAAACTTGGAAGAGACACTTGAAGAAGTGAAGAATGAAACACCAAGTAAAAAAGTACAAAAACGTGATTCAGGTGTTCAGGTGGAAGGTGTCGATAATTTACTAGTACGGTTATCGAAATGCTGTAATCCGGTTCCTGGTGATAATATTATTGGATATATTACAAAGGGAAGAGGGGTATCAGTTCATCGTTCAGATTGTCCTAATGTCCAAACAGAAGAGGCGAAGCAGCGTTATCTCCATGTTGAATGGGAAGGAACACAAACAGATAAAAAACAGTATCATGTGGACCTTGAGATATCAGGATATGACCGCCGAGGCTTGTTGAATGAAGTATTACAAGCGGTAAATGAGACAAAAACAAATATAACACAAGTAAATGGTCGATCCGATCGAAATAAAATGGCTGTTATTCATATAACAATTTTAATTCATAATACGAATCATCTAAGAAGAATTGTGGAACGGATAAAGCAAATAAAAGATGTTTATACAGTAACAAGAACAATACAATAGTCTGTTCAATAGGTTATTTACGTAAGATTCCTCGGAGTGGACATAAACCTTGACACAGTATCGCGGTATAAAGATTTTTGTGCCGAAAACAATAATCTTTTATAAAATAGCCTTGTGATAGAAAAAGGAGTATGAAATTATGAAAGCAGTCATTCAACGTGCAAACAATGCCAGTGTGACCGTAAAAGATGATGTTGTTGGGAAAATTGATAATGGGTTTGTTGTCTTACTTGGTGTAACACATGAAGATTCTGAAGAGGATGCAGTCTATTTGGTGAGCAAACTTGTAAATCTTCGTGTTTTTGAAGATGAAAATGAAAAGATGAATCTTTCATTAAAAGATGTATCGGGTCAGGTACTGTCTATTTCACAATTCACATTATTCGCTGACACCCGAAAAGGCAGACGGCCTAATTTTCTTGACGCAGCAAAACCGGATCACGCGAATAAATTATATCAGCATTTCAATCAATTAATTGAACAACAGGGAGTTCGTGTTGAGACAGGTGAGTTTGGTGAAATGATGAACGTACAACTAACAAATCAAGGCCCGGTTACAATTATTTTGGATAGCAATGATAAATAATAAGCATGAATAACATTATAGTAAGCAGTTCAAATTAGAAAAGCAAAAACGTAATTTGCATTTTTAATTGAACTGCTTTTTTTATATATGAACTGGAGCAGGAAAGTGTTTGCTTTCTGCGTCTTAGGTCTTACACGATGTGAGGTCGTTGATGCTGGCACAAATATGAGTAATTGCAGTCTCAGGATGTACCGTATTTAATCGAACTTCCCTATTTGTATTCCGCAAGCTTCCTCACTCGTTACGTTATTTGCTAGTCTTGCTCTGGAGTCGCACATAGGGGTGAACTGAAATTCTTAATTTAAAAAATGTTGTTCGAATCAACAAGAAGAAGGAACTGCCAAAAACTATAGCGGACACGAAACACCTTATTTTGTAGAAAATAAGATATATTAAGGTATTAGCGGACACCACAGCCCTTATTTGGTAGAAATAGCCCCATTATACAAATAAGGGACCTCATGTCCGCTAGCTACGATTAAGCGAACAGGTATCTTATTGGTTTTTAAAGTATTTGTTCAATCCGTTTACAATCCCTGTCACCAACTTTTTTTGGTATGCGTTAGTTTGAAGAAGTTGTTCTTTTTCCGGATTGGAAATGAATCCTAATTCAACTAGTATTGATGGTTTGAAATTTTGCCTGATAACGTGAAAGTCCCCGAATGTGGCACCGCGGTTTCTTGCACCGGTTTCTTTTGCTATTCCCTGTAGAACATCCTTAGCTATCTTTTGATTTTGATCATGATAATAATATGCTCCGATCCCAGTTACATTAGGCATTTCAGGAAAACTGTTGTAATGAATGCTTATAAAAGCATCTGTATCGAGAATGTTGGGCAGGCTTATCCTGCTGCCTAATGAAATGAATTCATCATTTTTTCTTGTTAAAACTACGTTCGCCCCAAGCGCAGTAAGTTCCTGTTTAAGTTCCTGTGTTGTTTTAAAAGCAAAATCTTTTTCATGTGTTCCGCTCGCGCCAATTGCACCTACATCTCTTCCACCATGTCCTGCGTCGATAACGATTGTTTTGTTTTTCATGCCGCTAAAAGATGTTGTATCTTCTTTTTCGACCAATTGTTTTAAAACATAGCCGGTGTAATTATCGTTTGTAATTTCGTACCATTCATTGTTTTGGGAAAGTACCTTAAATTTTATACCTTTATTGGCAAATTCGGTAATTTCAAAACTGGTTGAAGGTCCATCACGTAACTGGGTATTATCATGCTGAATTGTAATTATTTTTTCAGTGGTTGTTTCCATATTGCCTTCATTGGTGTCCTCAGAATCCGTGTTGCCTGAAATGCTGATATACTCATTAGTAACCCAGCCGGTACCTTGAGTCAACTGAATTTCTACCCATCCATCTTGTTGCTGTAAAATTGGATAAACTTCATCAGTATGTACTTGACCGATCTTCTCGAAATTGGTGCCAGGTCCTGTTCTGACGTTTAGATTATCTGTATTAATTACTGCTTCGTTGGCACTTACTAATGTTGCGAAGGCCAGAAACAATATGCTAAAGAATAACAATGTTGTTTTCTTTATATGCAATGAAGTTCCTCCTTAGAATAATGTATTAACTCTATTTTAATAAAAAGTTTCTATTTAGGCAAAACTAGAATAAAATAGGGAGGGATTTTAGTTATGCGAATTCAAGAAAAACATTGGAATTCAAACATGAGTAAGGATATTTATGGAGCCAATTTCCATCGGTTCATAGAAGTTGAAGATCAATTTAATCATATGGAAATAGCAGAGGAGTTAGGTATTACTCTTGGTGAGGTTAAAAAGTTGAAGAAAAAGATAACTCGTACTTGACAATGCGTTAGGGAAACATTAATATAATAGTCATTCATAATTAATTAAATTAATGATAGATGTATAAAAAGCCAGTGATGGAAAAAGTAATGAGAAGTATGTGGAAAGAGAGAAAATGTCATAGGCTGAGAACATTTTCACATGATGCTCTGATGAAAGACATTCCTTAGGCTCTATATCGAATACATAGTACGTAGATATAGACGTTTTGCAGGCGTTAACTGTGAAGAGCGGGTGCTTTAAAAAGCATCAACTAGGGTGGCAACGCGGGTTAACTCTCGTCCCTTATTTTTATAAGGGTCGGGAGTTTTTTATATTTTTTTATATAAGTCTCTTTCCGTAAGTTTTGTTGTTTTAACCTGCAGTTGATATAAACTGCGAAGTACTTTTTAAAAATTTTGAGTGCTATTATGCCGCTCCGGAAATACACTTCGCGCACTTAGGGCGGCTGATGAGCTTCAGCTCCCACAGGAGTCTACGTGTATTTCCTCAGCTGTTGACTCGAGTAGGAACCGCTATAGAATAAGTGTGACAGCACTACACTAGTCCGGGTGAGCAGAGGGCGGTGACTCCTGCGGGAATAGCACGTGTCCGAAGACCCCGCAGAGTGGTGTTCTCGAGGAGGCTGAGGCCGTGCCCGCGGAAAGCATCCGCGCGTAGCGATCCCCGGACGGGGGACGAGAGTTTATAGTGATTATTCCAGCAGTCAGTTCGCAGTTTATATCAACTACGATATGATTTCATTACTTTAATAAAGCAACAATCTTTTAGAAAATAGTAAAAATAATGAGGGGGTATTACAAATGAGCATGAAAGCTCCGCGAGGTACAGTCGATATTTTACCACAAGAGGCAAAGAAATGGCAGTTTGTTGAAGATCGATTAAAAGATGTGTGTGGCAGGTTTCATTTTGATGAAATCCGCACACCACTGTTTGAGCATACAGAATTATTCCAGCGAGGTGTAGGTGATTCAACCGATATTGTCCAAAAAGAAATGTATACATTCGAGGATCGTGGAGGGAGAAGTCTGACACTACGCCCTGAAGGTACTGCTTCAGTTGCACGATCATTTGTTGAGAATAAAATGTTTGGTAATCCCAGCCAGCCAGTTAAACTTTATTATTTTGCTCAAATGTTTCGTTATGAACGACCGCAGAAAGGAAGAATGCGTCAATTAAACCAATTTGGTGTGGAAGTATTAGGAAGTGCCGATCCAGCAGTAGATGCTGAAGTTATTGATTTGGCAATGACGTGCTATCAGGAGTTAGGGTTAACATCATTGAAATTAGTTATTAACTCATTAGGTGATAATGAAAGCCGAACTAGTCACCGCCAGGCTTTGGTCGATCACTTTTCGCCACATAAGGATGAGCTGTGCAATGATTGTCAAATTCGCTTAGACCAAAACCCTTTACGTATTCTGGATTGTAAAGCGGATCGTGATCATCCAGCAATGCAGAATGCACCATCGATATTAGATTATTTAAATGAAGAATCAAGAAGTTACTTCGATCAGGTTCAGAACTATTTAACGAGGATGGGGATTGAGTACGAGGTCGATAAAAACTTAGTACGTGGACTTGATTATTATAACCATACAGCTTTTGAGATTATGAGTGAAGCTGATGGATTCGGTG
Source organism: Virgibacillus subterraneus (assembly GCF_900110695.1). Lineage (GTDB taxonomy): Bacteria > Bacillota > Bacilli > Bacillales > Amphibacillaceae > Lentibacillus > Lentibacillus subterraneus. The sequence goes on from NZ_FOEH01000002.1 coordinate 223,663, forward strand.
CCATTGCAACGTTGGCAGGTGGCGGAAGATATAATGGACTAATTGAAGAGTTAGGGGGACCAAGTACACCAGGTATTGGTTTTGGTATGGGAATGGAGCGATTATTAATGGCTCTTGATGCTGAAAGTAAAGAGATACCAATTGATGATCAATTGGATTGTTTCGTGGTTGCTGTAGGAGACGAAGCTGAAAAAGAAGCAGTTCATCTATTACATGAATTACGTAAAGATGGCATCCAGGCTGACAAAGATTATCAAGGTCGAAAAATGAAAGCCCAATTTAAAGCAGCAGATCGTTTTAAAGCAAAATATGTGTTAATACTTGGAGAAGATGAAATACAAAGAGAAATTGTTAACGTTAAAGAACTGGAAACAGGCGAACAGTTGGAAGTACCTTTGTCACAACTAGTTGAAAAGATGCATGAAATGCTTCTAGGAGGAATTGAAAATGAGTGAACGGATATTAGCAGGAACATTACGTGAAAAGGATATTGATCAACTAGTATTATTAAAAGGTTGGGTACAAAAACGTCGAGATTTAGGTGGATTAATTTTTATCGATTTACGCGATAAATCTGGTATTGTACAAGTAGTTTTTAATCCGGATAATTCCAAAGAAGCTTTAGAAGTTGCCGAAACAGTTAGAAGTGAATATGTCATTCAAGTCGAAGGAAAAGTTGTTATTCGTGATGAAGGTACAATCAACCCAGTGATGGGTACAGGAAAGATTGAAGTAATGGCAACAGATATAAGCATTTTGAATAAAGCGAAGACACCACCATTTCTTATCGAGGATGAATCTGATGTATCGGAAGATCTTCGTTTAAAATATCGCTATTTGGATTTACGCAGAAGTGCTTTACAGGATACTTTTAAATTACGTCATCAAACAACACAGGTTGTTCGTAATTTTTTAAATGATGACGGATTTCTTGAAATGGAAACCCCAATTTTAACCAAAAGTACCCCGGAAGGTGCGAGGGACTATTTAGTACCTAGTCGCGTGCATAATGGTGAGTTCTATGCATTGCCACAGTCACCTCAGCTTTTCAAACAAATGATTATGATGGGTGGATTCGAGAAATATTATCAAATTGCTCGTTGTTTCCGTGATGAAGACTTACGGGCTGATCGTCAACCAGAATTCACACAAATTGATATTGAAACATCTTTTATGACTAGTGATGAAATAATGGCAATGACTGAGAAAATGATGAAAAACGTGATGAAGGATGTTAAAAATATCGACATCTCGTTGCCACTGCAACGGTTGCCTTATAATGAAGCAATGGAACGTTATGGATCAGATAAACCAGACACGAGGTTTGACATGGAGTTAATCCATGTAACGGATATTCTTGCTGATTCTAGTTTTAAAGTATTTCAAAGTGCAATTGAATCAGGAGGAAAAGTTTGCTTGTTAAATGTAAAAGGACAAGCAGCTAATTACTCACGAAAAGATATTGATAAGCTAACTGATTTTGTGAAAGTATATGGTGCCAAAGGTTTAGCTTGGCTTAAGATAGAAGGCGACGAACTAAGAGGGCCAATTGCTAAATTTCTAACAGATGAAGAGAAGACAGGGCTGGTTGGTCAAGCAAGCGCTGAAGATGGTGATTTATTATTGTTTAGTTCGGATAAAACATCAGTTGTCTATGACAGTTTGGGAGCTTTAAGGCTGAAACTCGGAAAAGATTTGCAGCTTATTGATAAGAGTAAGTTTAATTTCCTTTGGGTAACTGATTGGCCGTTATTGGAATATGATGAAGGTCTGGAGCGTTATTTTGCTGCTCATCATCCATTTACAATGCCTGTTGAGGAGGATCTTGATAAACTGAGTACAGACCCTGGAAGTGCTCGGGCAAATGCATATGATCTTGTATTAAACGGGTATGAATTAGGTGGAGGATCCTTACGTATTCATAAGAAGGAACAACAAGATAAGATGTTTGAAGTATTGGGGTTCACCAAAGAAGAAGCATCTGAACAGTTTGGGTTTTTACTTGATGCATTAGAATATGGCGCACCACCTCATGGGGGTATCGCGTTAGGGCTGGATCGAATCGTTATGTTATTAGCGGAAAGATCGAACCTTAGGGATACAATTCTATTTCCTAAGACCGCTTCTGCATCAGATTTACTAACCGATGCACCAGATGAAGTAAGTGAAGAACAATTGGATGAACTGTCTATTCAAGTTAAAAAGAAATTATGATTTAATAAGAAAATTGTAGTGAAGATGTAACAAGTGTAATAATTTCTTCATACTAATGAATATTGAAAATAGTATTTCTGTATGGTAAAATAATTTTACAATCACAAAACATAATTAAATATCAATCCTGATGTGTACGTCTTATATAAATGTTTTGACCGAACATCTATATAATTGGGAGCTTGTATCGTTTCCATGTTGCATGCATGCCTCGCTTAATTGAGGACGCATAAAAGATATGGAACAGAGCACCCACCTGCTGAAAGCGGGATCAAAACTAGAAATAGACGGCACGATTGGGATTGATAGAATACATATAGCCAATCGTTTAAGGGGTTCTGTGAAAGCCAAAACGCTTTCGTAAAAATTCTAATATTTTGGAATACAAGCCTTAACTGCGAACAAAAAAGTCGCATGGAATTCTTACTAGAATTCCATGCGACTTTTATTATTGGTTTGATCCATTTGCAACCTGTTGAAGGTTACCATTTTTGTCCATTCTGAATGCAGGTGATTGTATAGATCCTTGGTCATCCAGAACAGTCATTTTTCTTGCCCGATCCATAATTTGCATAAAAACTTGATAGTCTTCTTGTACTGTGGCAAATTGTTTCTCAGTACTTTCCAATTTCTTTTCTAAATTACTTACATGCTCTTTTAACATAGCGTTCTCTTTTTGCATTTGTTCCAATGATAGTTTTGATTGATTGGAAGCATAGTAATCTTTTTTTACTCGTTTTAAGTAACGAATAACTGAATCCATTGTGATTGATGGCTCTTCCGTTGTTGATGATGATAAATCTTCCTCGGCATCTTGGAGAATGGGTTCTACCGGCTGACTTACCTTAGTAGTTTTTACTGCATTTGCACGCTTTTTCTCTTTTCGCTGCCGCTTTGCAAGATCAATAGCATTATCATATTTTTCTCTTACTTCGGCATTCCAGCGAAATCCACAAGCTGCGGATGTACGATTTAATTTATCGCCAACCTCTTCAAACGCATTTAATTGAGTACTTCCTTCTCTGATATGACGCAGAACTGTTTCTGCCAACAATAGGTCATCTTCATGTGACCAAGCATCTTGTCTAACTTTAACCAATTTGTTCAACTCCTTTTTCAAATACAGCCGTTATATATTACATAGATTATTATCTTTATTGTCTATTGTGACCGATTGAAAAAGGAATTATACTTCTATTATACATATTATCTAGTATTATTTTTGGCAGTAAAGAAAAGTATAGATACTTTCATACTGCATAAGTAGAATAAAGGCTCTCACCATTAAAGACTGTTGATAAGCCAAGTTCTCTAATCAGATTGAATTTTTTCATATACTTGCATTAAGGTCTGTTCAAACTTACCAGTATCTTTAGGTTGATAGTAATCTTTATTTTTTATAGAATCAGGTAAATATTGTTGCCTGATCCACCCATTTTCATAATTGTGCGGATATTTATAATCCATCCCTCGTCCCATCTTCTTTGCCCCTTGATAATGTGAGTCTTTTAAATGTGCAGGGATATCACCACTTTTACCACTGCGTATATCTGCGAGTGCCTTGTCAAGCGCTACATATGCAGTGTTTGACTTAGGAGACAAAGCAAGTTCTACAATTGCTACTGATAATGGTATCCGTGCTTCTGGAAATCCGAGTCTTTCAGCCGCCTGAACTGCTGCAATCGCTCGTGGACCTGCCTGTGGGTTTGCTAGACCGATGTCTTCATACGCACAAACAATCATGCGCCGTGCAATACTTTCAAGATCACCTGCTTCAATCAATCTTCCCAAATAGTGAAGTGCTGCATTCGCATCACTGCCACGTATGGATTTTTGGAATGCAGATAATACATCATAATGCGCATCACCATCCTTGTCGTGGGAAAAGCTTTTCTTCTGCATACACTCTTCAGCTATATTAAGTGTAATAGAAATCTGGCCCTCGTTATTTTCAGGAGTAGATGACACAGCTAGCTCAAGTCCATTTAATGCAGAGCGCATATCACCATTTGCAGCAAAAGAAAAATGCTCTAGTGCTTCATCCGTTACTGTTACTGACTGAGAACCTAATCCATTGGTATCATCTTCAACAGCTCTTTGGATTGCTATTTTCATGTCCTCTACTGTTAAAGGATGTAATTCAAATAAGTGGCATCTGCTTCTAATAGCAGGATTAATAGAATGATAAGGGTTACTTGTTGTACAGCCGATTAATGTCACGATGTTGCTTTCGATGTGAGGAAGTAAAAAGTCCTGTTTTGCTTTATCGAGTCTATGTACTTCATCAAGTACTAATACGACGTGCCCAGTCATTTTAGCCTCTTCAACAACAATTTCCATATCTTTTTTCTTGTCAACAACTGCATTTAGCATCTTAACAGGTAAATTTAAGCTTTTTGCGAGTGCTACCGCCATTGAAGTCTTTCCTGTTCCAGGCGGACCGAATAAGATCATGGATGCTAACTGTTCAGCCTGAATCATTCTGTTTAGTATTTTTCCATCGCCAACAAGATGTTCCTGTCCGATAATTTCATGTATATGAGTTGGTCTCATTCGATAAGCAAGTGGTTTGTGTTTCATTTTAATCGTCCTTTTTATAGAATAATTGGTCGTGTATTAAAGCGTAATTCCAATAGTGTTAAAATGCAAGAATCATACTATTCATGCTATAATATCATGTATTACAAATTATAAGTAATCAATAATATAAATCAATAGCTTTTTCGAAGAGAATTTAGAGGTGCTAAAATGAAAATTTCAACAAAAGGCCGTTATGGTCTAACAATTATGATTGAACTTGCACGTAAGCATGGGGAAGGTCCCACATCACTAAAAGCGATTGCGCGTGAAAAGGAATTATCTGAACATTATTTGGAGCAATTGGCGTCACCGCTTAGAAATGCTGGTTTGATTAAGAGTATCCGCGGAGCATATGGTGGATATATTTTGGCAAAGGAGCCTAGTGAAATAAAGGCTGGCGACATTATTCGTGTACTGGAGGGACCAATATCCCCAGTAGAAGGAATTGAAGATGAAGAGCCAGCAAAACAGGCTCTGTGGATTCGAATCAGAGATGCAGTCAAAGACGTACTGGATACAACAACATTAGAAGATTTAAAACATCATCAGGATGACCATCAACAGGATGCATATATGTTTTATATCTAACGTAACAGATAGTTTAAGATAGGAAGGGTTTGTGAAGTATGAAAGATATTTACATGGATCATGCAGCTACAACACCGATGGATAAACAAGTTGTCAGCGCTATGAATCCTGTGTTTGAAGATGTTTTTGGTAATCCATCAAGTATCCACTCGTTTGGGAGGAAAGCAAGAAAGTATCTTGATGAAGCAAGACGAACTATGGCCAAAAGCATTCATGCAAATGAAAAAGATATTATAATAACCAGTGGAGGAACAGAAGCAGATAACCTGGCTTTGATTGGTACTGCATTTGCTAATAAAGATAGAGGGCGTCATATCATAACAACTGTTCAGGAACATCATGCTACACTTCATACTGCAGAACACCTTGAAAACCAAGGATTTCATGTGACATATTTACCGGTCGGTGAAAATGGGTTAGTATCAGTAGATGACTTAAAAAATGCTTTAACTGATGAAACAATTTTGGTTTCTATTATGTATGTGAATAATGAAACTGGAATGATTCAGCCTATTAGGGAAATCGGTAATGTTTTAAAAGATTATCAGGAGATTTATTTTCATACGGATGCAGTACAGGCATATGGTTTATTGGATATTGATGTAAAAGAATATGGTATTGATATGCTGACCGTTTCATCCCATAAAATAAATGGGCCTAAAGGTATTGGCTTTTTGTATGCCGCAAATAATGTAAAAATAGAAGCCCTTCAGTTTGGGGGCGAACAAGAGCGAAAACGTCGGCCCGGTACAGAGAATGTTGCTGGAGCTGTTGGTTTTCAAAAAGCAGTAGACTTAGCAATCAATAACAAAACGGACAGAAATACGTCCTATCAGGGTTTTAAGGATCAATTTATTTCGCACTTATCGGATAGTGGGATCAATTTTGAGATAAATGGTGATGAAAAAAAATCTATTGCGTCGATTGTAAATATTAGTTTCCCAGGTACGAATGTGGAGTCGCTCCTTACTAATTTTGATTTAGATGGTATTGCTGCTTCAAGCGGGAGTGCATGTACTGCCGGGTCAGTTGAGCCATCACATGTCCTAGCAGCAATGTATGGTGAGAATGATGAACGGACAACCAATTCAATACGCTTTAGTTTTGGTATTTTTAATACAACAGAGAATATAGAGGAAGCTGCAAATAGAGTAGTGAAAATCGTTAAACGATTAACAACTTGAAGGTGGTGAAAGTAATGAGTAGCAATAAAGATATAAGAGTAGTTGTTGGAATGAGTGGAGGTGTTGATTCTTCCGTAGCCGCATTACTGCTGAAGGAGCAAGGTTATGATGTTGTTGGTATCTTTATGAAAAATTGGGATGATACTGATGAAAATGGTGTTTGTACTGCAACCGACGATTATGATGATGTAGTAGGGGTTTGTAATCAGCTGGATATTCCTTACTTTGCCGTGAATTTTGAAAAACAATATTGGGATAAAGTATTTACTTACTTTTTAGATGAATATAAAGCAGGAAGAACGCCAAATCCTGATGTAATGTGTAATAAAGAGATTAAGTTTAAAGCATTTCTTGAACATGCTACATCCTTAGGTGCAGACTATCTTGCAACAGGTCATTATGCACAAGTTAGAAAAACAGATGGTGAATACGAGATGTTGCGTGGTGTTGATGATAATAAAGATCAGACATACTTTTTGAATCAACTGACAGAGAATGTATTGGAGAAAGTTATGTTTCCTTTGGGGCATATGAATAAGAAAGAGGTACGTGAGATTGCCATGGAGCATAATCTTGTTACGGCAACCAAGAAAGACAGTACTGGTATTTGCTTCATTGGCGAACGAAACTTCAAAGAGTTCTTAAGTGAGTATTTACCTGCACAACCTGGTCTGATGAAGACGTTAACGGGTGTTGAAAAAGGAAAGCATGATGGTCTTATGTATTACACAATAGGCCAGCGTCAAGGTCTTGGTATAGGTGGTTCAGGTGATCCGTGGTTTGTTGTAGGGAAAAACCTGGAGGAAAATGTTTTATATGTGGAGCAAGGTTTTGATAATGAAAAATTATACTCAGACGGATTGATAGCAGCTGATGTAAACTGGATAAAAACTTCTAGAGAGAATTCCATCACATGTACAGCTAAATTCCGATATCGCCAAAAAGATAGCACGGTTACAGTTCACAAATTGGATGATAATCAAGTACATGTTGAATTTCATGAAAAGCAACGGGCTATTACACCCGGGCAAGCAGTTGTATTTTATGATGGAGAGGTATGTTTAGGTGGAGGTACGATTGATGAAGTTATAAAAGATGAAACTTATTTGGACTACGTAGGGTAATTTAGAGGGATCATGTAGATGGTCCCATCTATTTTATTTTTTTGTTACTGAAAAAGCACAACTAAGGCTTATCTATATTAAAGCCTGACGATGAGCCAAGTTTTTAATTATTGGAGGTTTAAAAAAGATGGATCGAAATCAGGAAGCAATTAATCTAATGAAGGAACAGAAATACGAAGAAGCTGCAGAAATCTTCAATAAAGTCATCGATGAAAACCCAAAAGACCCCCTTGGCTATATTAATTTTGGAAACTTACTCCTTCATGTGAATGACCTTGAACGTGCACAGCGATTCTTTGAGAAGGCAATAGAACTTGATGAGCATGCCGCTACTGCATATTATGGGCTGGGTAATGTTTATTATGAAGAGTCTGTTTATCCGAAAGCACAAGAAAACTTTCAGAAGGCTATAGATATCGGTCTTGTTGAAGCAGATGTTTATTTCATGCTAGGAATGACCTTTTATCATGAGGAGCATTTCAAACTTGGATTACCATATTTATTAAGGGCAACCGAGCTTGACCCGGATGATGAGGAAGTATTATTCCAATACGGCCTGACGTTGGCGCAGAGTGATCATATTAAAGATGCTAAGAAGGTTTTTGAAAATGTTCTGAAATTGGAGGAGCAGCATAGTGACGCACATTATAATTTAGGTGTAATTGCGATATATGATGAGAATCTTTCAGATGCGTTAGACCATTTTGCTAAAGCGCTGGAAATCCAGCCAGAACACACACTTGCCGCAAATGGAAAAAGCCAGATTGAAGAGTTGCTGAATAACACGGACTTGTAGAATTGTGAGGTTGTTTAAATGATACTGGATGAGCAATCTAATACAGAACAAGGCTTTATAAAAGGTGAACTTTTGTATATGATTTTTCAAAATAAAAGTGAGCACTTTTCGATAGCCAAAATAAAGGTTCATGATACGAATGAAAATTATAAAGACAAGGAAATAGTTGTGAAAGGGTATTTTGCTAATCTGCAGGATGCAACTGTTTATTGTTTTTATGGTGATTTTGAAAAGCATGCTAAGTTTGGGATGCAATATCAAGTTAAATCCTATGAGACATATATTCCAGATACAAAAGACGGGTTGATTGCTTATTTATCCAGTGATTTGTTTTTTGGTATAGGTGAAAAGACTGCTACGAAGGTAGTTGATGTGTTAGGAGATAGTGCAATCTCCAAAATTTTAAGTAACGATGAAGTGTTAAATGACATCCCTGGATTAAAAAAAGAAAAAGCTGAACTACTGAGCAAAACATTACAAGAAAATCAGGGTTTTGAACACATAGTTGTGTATTTATCCAATTATGGTATTGGATTAAAAATGGCTCAAAAGATATACCAGGAATATAAAGATGAGGCTATTGATGTATTGCAAAACGACCCATATCAATACGTATTTGATATTGAAGGTTTCGGCTTTAGAACAGCCGATCAGATCGCCCAGCAAAATGGTTTATCGCTAACTCATCCAAACAGAATTGGTGCTGGGTGTATTTATGTTTTACAAAAAAATATTCAGGACGGGCATGTTTATTTACCTATCGATAATTGTATTAAACAGGTGCTGGACTTGCTGTTAAACCCTGAACAGTCGTTGACAGCCGATATGGTTTCAAACCGTCTGGAAGATTTAAATAAGGATAAAACAGTTATTATGAAGGATGGAAACGTTTATCTGCCTTCACTTTATTACGCAGAAGATGGGTTTGCTTCTAATATTAAACGTCTGATGATAAAACCTATTGAACAGGATACATCAATGGCCGAATTGATGAAAATTATTGGAGATATTGAGGAATCAGAAGTATTAAGTTATGGTAAAGAGCAATTTAATGCAATAAACCATTCATTAAAGTCAAAATTAATGATTGTTACTGGGGGGCCTGGAACTGGAAAGACTACTGTTATTAAAGGAATCTTGAAAGCATATGCAGCAATACATAATATTTCGACTGATCCAACTGATTATGATTCTGAGTCAGATTATCCGTTTATATTAACAGCACCTACTGGAAGAGCATCTAAGCGCTTAACAGAATCAACAGGCCTTCCTGCAGTGACTATTCATCGTTTGTTAGGCTGGGACGGAAGAGATGGTTTTGAAAAAAATGAAAATGAGCAGTTGTCTGGAAAGTTTTTAATCATAGATGAATTTTCTATGGTTGATATATGGCTGGCAAATAGTCTATTTAAGGCAATTCCAGATGATATGCAAGTATTGCTTGTTGGTGATGAAGACCAACTTCCATCGGTTGGACCCGGCCAAGTATTAGCCGATTTGTTAGGAAGTGAGTTAATTCCTATCGTAAGTCTTAATGAGGTCTACAGGCAAAAAGAAGGTTCAAAAATAATCCAATTGGCACATTTGATTAAACATGATACATGTACCGAGGACTCCCTGATTAATGATAAGGATTTCAGTTTTATCCCTTGTACGGAGCATCAAATGATTGATGTCATTACAAAGGTGTTTCATAAAGCGAGAGATAAAGGTGTTGAATTAAGAGATATTCAAGTATTAGCACCGATGTATCGCTCACAAGCTGGAATCACAATCATTAATCAACAGTTACAAACACTGGTTAATCCTAAATCGTCGACGAAGCGTGAAGTTAAAACGAATGATGTTGTATACCGAACAGGTGATAAAGTACTCCAGCTTGTTAATAAACCGGAAAATGGTGTTTTTAACGGTGATATTGGGGAAGTTGTAGCTATATTTGAAGAAGATGAAAACGTAGATCATGTAGAACAGTTGGTGATTGACTTTGAGGGCAAAGAGGTAGTCTATGAACGGAAAGATTATGTGAATATCATGCATGCTTACTGTATTTCAATTCATAAATCCCAGGGGAGCGAATTTCCAATTGTAATTATGCCAGTAGTATCTTCGTATAATAGGATGCTGCGTAAAAATCTACTATATACTGCCATAACTAGAAGTAAAAAGTCATTAATTATTTGCGGACAGCAGAATGCATTTATACGTGGCGTAAGTACACTGGATACAAATAGGCGTTATACCACATTGCCAGAACAATTGAATGATAGGTTACAGGATATTCCAATAGATATGTATGAGGATGAGGATGAAAAAGAAATCTCGCCATATGATTTCATGTAATTTAGTAGTATATTTTTTAATATTTGGGCAAGCATAAGAAAAAAGTTTAGAAAACTTGGCTTATTGCCATACTTTTAATGGTGAAAGCCTTAGTTCATTTAAGCAGTAAGAAAATAATTATACTTTCTTATATGCCAAAAAAGGAGCTTTGATTATGTTCGTGTGCCCAAATTGCAATGGTAAAGATATAGGGAAAATAGGTTCTCAGCAATATTATTGCTGGACTTGTTTTATCGAGCTGTCAGTGTTTGGAAATGAATTAACTATCCATCAGGTTGAAGCAGACGGATCTTTAAGTTCACTTGATGACCTGTTTTCTGAAGATGAACGGAAAATTCAATGGTAACCCTCAGTAGTAAATGAAAGCTATATTTCTGCTAGGGAGTGTAAGGTATGTTCAAAGGTATAAAACCGTTAGATTTGCTGTATTGGGCCATTACCGGAATTGTTGTTTTTCTGTTTATATTTCTATTTGTAAAACTTTCCCCTATTTTTGGAGATTTCTTTTCATTTCTTTGGTATTTGCTTTCTCCTTTTCTAATTGCTATTCTAATTGCTTATCTCGTCTATCCCGTCATCAAAAAGATGCATCATTTTAATATACCTAAAAGTATTGCTATCTTAATAATCTATCTCTTATTTTTTGGTGGCACCGCTTATTTAATTTATCGGGTTTACCCTGCTATCATTCATCAGCTAAGTGATTTAAATAAGCAATTACCGCACTTAATTGAAATGTACCGCAATTTTGTGTACAGCTTATACGAGTACACTGCCTTTTTGCCGGAAACAGTTCATGACAAGATGGATGAGCTGATTTACGATATAGAATCTTTTATTGAGAATCTTCTAACCAACCTTGTAAGAGGATTTACGAAAGTATTCGATTTGATCGTGTTCCTCACTGTAATACCTGTATTAGTTTTTTATTTTCTGAAGGATTTTGTCAAAATAAAAAACTATTTTAAAAAATGGGTTCCATCGAAGTATCAAACTCAAGTTGGTGATTTAGTTCAAGCAGTAGATAAAAGCTTAGGAAAGTATATTCGTGGGCAATTACTTGTTTGTCTATTTGTAGCATTTACAACATTTGCAGCTTTTTATATCCTGGACGTTAAATATGCATTGTTGTTAGCAATAATCATCGGGTTAACAAATATCATACCATATTTCGGACCGATTATCGGTGCGGTTCCTGCAGTAGCTATAACTGCTGCGGCTTCTGGCAAATTGGTACTAATGGTATTATTAACCATTTTTATCATACAGTTAATTGAAGGAAACTTATTATCTCCTTATATCGTTGGAAAAAGTATCAATATACATCCAATTGCCATCATTTTTGCCTTATTGTTAGGTGGACAATTAAGTGGTGTGCTCGGAATGATATTGGCAGTACCAGTATTAACAATAATGAATGTAGTCACAACACACTTAATTGCAATTAAACGATATAATTGACATTTCTGCTTTAGTTTTCTATAATATCGCTTAACTAGTAAATTATTATTTATAATAATTATATGAGAATACATTGAAGGTTCTAAGTACATGATACTCTAATTTAAGAGAGGGATTTCCTTTGGGCTGTAAGAAATCCTAATGTAGGGGCATGGAAAGCTAAACTGGAGTACGGTTAATCCCCGTCGGTCTCATACCGTTACTATGACAAAGTGATGGACGAACATTTCGTTCATAATTAGGGTGGTACCGCGAATATCTCGTCCCTGCATAAATGCAGAGAGGGGATTTTTTTAATTGTTGGAAAAAGTTAAAGTGATGTGGATAATTGGACTTCAGCATCAGCTACTCCCAACCCCGACGTACAGGTATACGTTTTTCTAATTGTAAAAGTAGTGCTTAAAATAAAATCAAAAATGGAGGAAAAAGTATGAAACAGTTAACTTCAGCACAGGTACGACAAATGTTTTTAGATTTCTTTAACGAAAAAGGACACCGTATAGAACCAAGTGAATCATTAGTACCAAAAGAGGATCCAACATTGTTATGGATTAATAGTGGTGTCGCTACATTAAAAAAGTATTTTGATGGACGGGTTATCCCAGATAATCCGAGAATGGTTAATGCACAAAAATCAATTCGGACAAATGATATTGAAAACGTAGGATTTACAGCAAGACATCATACCTTTTTTGAAATGCTTGGCAATTTCTCTATTGGTGATTATTTTAAAAAAGAAGCAATTGAATGGGGTTGGGAGTTTTTAACCAGTGATAAGTGGATTGGTTTTGACCCTGATCTATTAGCTGTCACTGTCCATCCTGAAGATGATGAAGCATATGATATTTGGCTGCATGATGTTAAAATCCCGGAAGAACGTATTATTCGTCTTGAAGAGAACTTTTGGGACATAGGTGAGGGACCTAGTGGACCAAATACAGAGATTTTCTATGACCGTGGTGAGAAATATGGAAGTGATCAAAATGATCCCGAACTATATCCGGGTGGTGAAAATGATCGATATCTGGAGATATGGAATTTAGTATTTTCTCAATTTAATCATAACCCGGACGATACCTATTCACCATTACCTAAGAAAAATATAGATACCGGTATGGGGCTAGAACGAATGGTTTCCGTTATTCAAGATGTTCCGACTAATTTTGAAACAGACCTGTTCATGCCAATAATAAAGAAAACTGAGGAATTATCCGGGAGTGTATATGGAAAAAACACTGCACATGATACAGCATTTAAAGTCATTGCAGATCATATCAGAACAGTAACATTTGCAATAGGTGATAATGCACTTCCCTCAAACGAGGGCAGAGGATATGTGTTAAGAAGGCTATTGCGTCGTGCGATTCGTTTTGCTAAGCAAATTGGTATTGATAAGCCATTTATGTATCAGTTGGTCCCAACAGTTGGTCAAATTATGAAAGACTTTTACCCTGAAGTAGTTAAACAACAAGAGCATATTGAAAATATTGTTAAAGTCGAGGAACAACGCTTCCATGAAACGTTAAATGATGGCTTGGATATTCTAACATCCATTATGGAAAAAGAAAAAAATAAAGGAAGCGATGTTTTTCCTGGCAGTGAAGTGTTTAGACTGTATGATACGTATGGGTTTCCGAAAGAATTAACCGAAGAATATGTGGCGGAACAAGGATTCACCATCGATGAGAAGGGTTTTAAAGAAGAGATGGAAAAACAGCGTGAGCGAGCTAGAAATGCACGTCAAAAAGTTGACTCTATGCAAGTACAGGATGGTATATTAAGTGAGATAGAAGCAGATAGTACGTTTATTGGTTATAATCAATTAGAAACAGATACTGCGATTACAGCAATCGTCAATGGAAGTGATATGGCTGAATCAGCCAAAGCTGGAGAGGAAGTAATGCTATTCTTACAGGAAACACCTTTCTATGCCGAGAGTGGTGGTCAGATTGCAGATAATGGCTGGATTTACACGGATACTGCCTCAGCATATGTTGAAGATGTACAAAAAGCTCCAAAAGGTCAGCATATTCATCGGGTGCGTGTGAAAGATGGTGAACTGCATACTGGAAACAGTGTAAAAGCAATAGTTGATAAAGGATTCCGAACAGCTATTATCAAGAATCATACCGCAACACATTTGTTGCATCAGGCTTTAAAAGATGTGCTTGGTGACCATGTCAATCAAGCTGGTTCTATGGTGACTCCAGATCGATTACGATTTGATTTTTCACATTTCGGATCTGTAAAAGAAGAAGAATTACAGCATATTGAACAAATCGTTAATGAGAAAATATGGGCCTCATTACCATTAGAAATTGATATTAAGAAAATAGACGAAGCTAAAGAAATGGGAGCAATGGCTTTATTTGGTGAAAAATATGGGGACATTGTTCGTGTTGTTCAAATAGGAGATTATAGTATTGAATTATGTGGTGGATGTCATGTTCAAAATACAGCTGAAATTGGCTTATTTAAACTGGTGTCTGAAACTGGTATAGGTGCTGGCACAAGGAGAATTGAAGCAATTTCGAGTAAACAGGCATATGAGTATGTAAATAAAAAGCTTAACGTGTTACAATCAACAGCACAGCTTCTAAAAACAAATGAAGAAAAGACTCCAGAAAGAGTGGAGGTATTGTTCCAGGAAATAAAGTCATTGCAGAAAACCAATGAATCGTTGAATGCAAAGCTATCAAATGCAGAAGCATCATCTGTACTGGAACAAGTAGAAACGGTTAAGGGTGTTAACGTACTAACACAACAAGTGAATGTTAAGGACATGAATCAGCTACGAAATATGGTTGATGATCTAAAACAAAAATTAGATTCAGGCGTAATACTACTGGCAGCAGAGAATAACCAAAAAGTACAGCTGGCATCCGGTGTATCAAAAGATTTAATTGAAAAAGGGTTACATGCTGGTAACTTAATAAAAGAAGCCGCTGAACTATGTGGCGGTGGAGGTGGCGGTCGCCCTGATATGGCTCAGGCCGGTGGTAAAGATTCCAGTAAAATTAACGAAGCATTAAAGCTTGCCAAGCAATATGTTAAAGAAAAAATTAACTAAAAAATAGCTTGTATTCTATCTAACAAAAAAAGATATAATAATAAGAGTAAACATGTTAGAATATGAATAAGGCAAAACATGGAATGAGGTGTCACTATGAGCTCTATTGATAAAACAATGAAATTTAATTTTTCGGAGGAACCTTTTGATCAGGACATAAAGGAAATTCTGTTTACTGTCCATGGTGCGCTTAAGGAAAAAGGTTATAATCCGATCAATCAAATTGTGGGTTATTTATTATCTGGTGACCCTGCATATATACCAAGGTATAATGATGCACGGAACTTAATTCGTAAAATTGAGCGTGACGAGGTAATTGAGGAATTAGTTAAATTTTATTTAGAAGAACAGCAAAAGGATAGATAAATGAAAATAATTGGATTAGATGTTGGCTCCAAAACAATCGGTATTGCGGTAAGTGACGCTTTTGGCTGGACCGCACAAGGTTTGACCACGATAAAGTGGGATGAACAGGAATTACATTCCGCCGATGAACAGCTAGAAAAAATTTTGAAAGAGCATGAAATTGAAAAAGCTGTAATAGGATTGCCCAAAAATATGAACAATACTATAGGTGAACGTGGAAAGGCATCTCAAAAATATGCAAAACATATTGAAGAGACACACAAGATCCCCACAATTCTATGGGATGAAAGACTTACTACTATTGCTGCTGAACGTGTCCTTCTGCAGGCGGATGTTAGTAGAAAGAAAAGAAAGAAAGTAATAGACAAGATGGCAGCTGTAATGATTTTACAAGGATATCTTGATCAACAGAATTAAAGGAGTGTAGTAATGGCCCTAGAGGAAAAAGAACGTATTATCATACCAGATGAAAATGGTGAAGAACATTTATTTGAAGTATTATTTACCTTCGATGTAGATCAAACTGAACAATCTTACATTGCAGTTGTACCAGTTGAACAAAAAGACGACGAAGAAGTTGAAGTTTATGCATTTCGTTATGAAGAAAAGGAAAAAGATGACAATGATCTTTCTCTCTTCCCGATTGAATCAGAACAGGAATGGGAAATTGTTGAGGAAATGCTGAATACACTAGCTAATGAAGAAGAGAACGAATAAGTATTAAAGGCAACAAATAATAGATTATTTAGCTGATGTCAAATAATGATGTCAGCTTTTCTTTTATCATAGCTAAATTTTATTTTTTTTAGTATAATGTACCGGGTGAGGGGGATAAAAGAATGTTCAAGAAGAAAAAGTCAGGTGGTTATAAGGACAATTTAATAAAGCGCAACGACGATGCTAGAACGGTTAGAAAAATTGTTGCCATTATTATTATCTCATTAATCCTTATACTTGTCGTAGGTGGAATATCTGGATACACATATATCAAATCTGCCTTACAGCCTGTCAATCCTGATAGTGAAAAAGAAGTAAAGGTTGAAATTCCAATGGGTTCTTCAACGTCTAGCATCGCAAATGTTCTTGAAGAAAACGGGATTATAAAAGACAGCCGTGTTTTCAGGTTTTACATAAAATTTAAAAATGAGTCTAATTTTCAAGCAGGAGAATATACATTTACACCATCGATGAAAATAGATGAAATAATTACGGCTTTAAAAAATGGTAGAGTTTTGGAAGAACCGGTATATACAATTACTATCCCTGAAGGAAAGACCATTGATGAGATAGCTGGAATATACGCTGGAAAACTTCCTTTTAGTAAAGATGATTTCCTGGATGCAGTAAATGATCCAGAGTATATTGAAATACTTATAAATACTTACCCGGATATATTAACGAACAATATATTGAATCCTGATATTCGTACACCGTTAGAAGGGTATTTATTTGCAGCAACATACAATTTTTATGAAGAGGAACCTAGTGTACAATTCGTAGTTGAACAAATGCTCGACAAGACAGTGGAGGTTGTTACACCTTATCTGGATGAAATTTCTGCACGCGATTTTACTGTACATGAAGCTTTAACAATGGCATCGCTGGTTGAAAAAGAATCAAGCTCTGAAGATCAACGAGATAATATCGCAAGCGTATTTTATAATCGACTCGATGAAGGTATGGCGCTGCAAACAGATCCAACTGTTTTATACGCACTTGGTAAGCATAAAGAAAAAGTATTATCAAAAGACTTGGAAATACAATCACCATATAATACGTATCAAGTCAAATCTTTACCTGTAGGACCGATATCAAATTTCGCTAAAAATTCTTTGCACGCAGCTCTAAATCCAGCGGAATCTGAATATAAGTATTTCTTACATGATGGTGAAGGAAATGTGTATTTTTCAGAAACGCATGACCAGCATCTAGAATATAAAGCACAGTATATAGATTAATGTCAAAAGGGAGTGTGGATTAGAAATTCACATTTCCTATTTTTGGGCAGTAAAGAAATTACTTTCTTACTGCATAAGTATAGCTAAGGCATATCTATGTTAAGGCTTGCACTCCAAAATATAAAGGTTCCTATGAAAGCAAAATACGTTTTCATAAGACTTCCTTTAACGATTGCCAAGTTTTCTAATAAAAGAGGTTGTTGTAATGGATGAAAAGTTAAGAAGTTATTTAACTCGATCTTTACCTCCTACAGACGATTGGGTAGAGGAACTTGAGCGAATTGCAGAAGATGAAAATGTACCAATTATGGATCCAATAGGCATAAACTTTGTAATGCAATTAATACGCTTAAAGAGGCCTAATAGAATATTAGAGGTAGGTTCTGCTATTGGATATTCAGCACTAAGAATGCTGGAAGCAAATCCGAATGCTACTATTGTGACAGTCGAACGGGATGAGCAAAGGTACAATCAAGCAGTTCAAAACGTTTGGAAATTAGGTGTTCAGGATAATATACAAATCATTTTCGGAGATGCTATAGAAATACTGAGTGAACTTAAAGAGGATAACAAATTTGATTTAGTGTTTATTGATGCAGCCAAAGGACAGTATAAACGTTTTTTTGAGCTCTCCAGTCCACTTTTATCCGAAAATGGATTTATCCTTTCAGATAATGTTTTATTCAAAGGCTTTGTAGCTGATCCAGAGAAAGAACATCCCAGATTTCAGAAATTAGCTAGGAAAATTAGAGAGTACAACGAATGGCTAATTCAACACCCCGATTATGTAACAACAATTGTTCCAATTGGAGATGGAGTAGCTATAAGTAATAAAAAGTAGAAGAAGGGAGAACCTATTCTCATGCCTGAAAAACCAGTTGTTATAGGTGTTGCTGGAGGTAGCGGGAGCGGTAAAACGACCGTAACCCGTTCCATCTGTCAACGTTTCCAAGATAAAACAATTCTTGTAATAGAACAAGATTATTATTATAAAGATCAGAGTCATTTACCGTTTGAAGAGAGACTGAATACTAATTACGACCATCCATTAGCCTTTGATAATGATTTATTAAAAGAACATTTGCATGATCTTATGAATGGTAAAACAATCGAGAAGCCGGTATATGATTACAAGGTTCATACACGCTCTACAGAAGTGATTCCAGTTGAACCTAAAGAGGTTATAATTCTGGAGGGTATTCTAATTCTGGAAGATCCTCGTTTAGTTGATTTAATGGATATAAAGGTGTTTGTTGATACAGACTCGGATGTACGTATTATTCGCCGACTTTTAAGAGATATTAAGGAGCGCGGGAGAACTTTGGATTCTGTTATTGATCAATATACTAATAATGTTCGACCGATGCATCTGCAATTTGTGGAACCGACTAAAAGATATGCAGATATCATAATTCCAGAGGGTGGTCAAAATCATGTGGCTATTGATATTATGGCCACTAAAATTGAGAAAATATTATCTAAAAATCGACAAAATAATTAATGTAAAAGTATTGAAAATTTAAATTAAATCTGCCATAGTAGTGTTTAGTATAACTATTCACAGGATATTAAAGACATAAATGCAGTAATATCATATTGTTTTATGATTTTATTTGAACTGTTAGATAGAAGGAGTGTATTTTAAATGGCAATAGAGAAAAGTTTTTATATGACCCAAGAGGGGAAAGAGAAGTTAGAAAATGAACTGCATTACTTGAAAACGGAGAGAAGGCAAGAGGTAGTTGAACGAATAAAAGAAGCACGCGGATTTGGTGATTTATCTGAGAACTCCGAGTACGATGCAGCTAAAGATGAACAGGCATTTGTTGAATCACGTATTAGCCATGTCGAAACAATGATTCGCAATGCAGTGATAATAGAAAATGATAATGATAATCCAGACATAGTATCATTAGGGAAAACTGTGACGTTCAAAGAGTACCCTGATGGAGAAGAAGAATCCTATACCATTGTAGGCAGCGCTGAGGCCGATCCATTTGAGGGAAAGATTTCGAATGACTCCCCAATGGCCAAAAGTTTACTTGGCCATGAAATTGGTACTGAAGTATCAGTGGCCACACCTGGTGGAGATATCCAGGTACAAATCGTAAAAATTGATTAATTTCTAAGAAAAAGCGGATGACTATTCATTCCGCTTTTTTTAATGGCTGTTAGTTTAAATACATTAGAGAGAAGAACTTCCGACAGGTTTCGACTTGCAGGATATACGAGTCCCATGTGGGCTATTATTCCTGTTTTCTAAATGTTTATCGCTATCGATATAGAATGCGATACAGATTAAGAGTAACCGATTACGTTGTTTTTGCTTCCGAGGAAGCTGACGTTGCCGGCGGAAATCGTAGTGTATTCCCGGAGCGATGTCATAGCAATTAAGTTTATCTTTCAACATTACGTCGCATTAGTTAATATGATTCCGTTGCTTGGAAAAAAGCAGAATTCGTTTAGAAAACAGACTTCCATAATAATATAGTCAAAAATATCTATTCTAAATATGACATATATCTTCTCTGGCAAAATATGATATTATAGTAGTGTATAGTATGGGAGGGTATAGGCAATGTCTGATTTCAACGATTATTCACGTGTGGATAAATTTGAAAAGCGAAGAAAGAATACTAAATCATTATCGGTTTTTCTAGTATTGGGTAGTATACTTATTATTGTATTACTTGGAGTAATTATTTTTGGAGGTGATGATGAGGCTGATCAATCTGCTGAAAATCAATCAAATGCAGCACCAGATGAGTCAGAACAACCTGAAGATGAAGATGAGTCAACTCCTAAAGAGGACGAGCAATCGGTTACAGAAGAAAATGAATCAGAGAATAGCAACAGTACGTCAGATAGTTCGAATGATACCGGTACAGAAGAAGAAAATAATAATGATGTAGAAACAGAGCAGGCTGAACCCTCTGATGACAACGTTACAGAGGCATATACTGGAAATTGGGAACCTGTTGGGACAGAACAGACTGGCCAGCATACAATAAATTATACTGAGAATTCCCAGGATAGAAAAGAAATGCGAAAAGCTGTTGCGTTAGCGACTGATTTAAATGAAGATAGTTTTACTATGTGGTGGATTGAACGTAATGGAAATCAGAAGGTTAAAACGACAACATCAAATCCGAGTGAATCAAAAATTTACCGAGTATATCTAACTTGGGTTGAAGGTCAAGGATGGAAACCAACTAAAGTAGAGAAACTAAAAGAAAATGACCAAAAATATCGATTTGAATAGGCATATTTCATAATGGAGGCACTGCTATGACGATTGGAATAATAGGAGCAATGGATGAAGAAATAGCTTTGTTAATGGATGAGATGACAAACAAAAAAGAAACTACTATTGCTAATTGCTTGTATGTGCATGGCGAATTACTTGGTCAGGATGTAGTCTTACTTAAATCAGGTATTGGAAAAGTAAATGCTGCAATGGCAACGACGATTATGCATGAAAGATATGCACCATCTAAGGTGATTAACACAGGCTCCGCTGGTGGTTTTTCAAATGATTTAGAGGTTGGCGACATTGTTATTTCAACACAGGTTGTCCATCATGATGTAGATGTTACAGCTTTTGATTATGCATATGGTCAGGTTCCTGATATGCCGGCAATGTATGCTGCGGATACAGAATTAATTGCAAAAACTACACAAGCAATAAAAGACTTGGATATTAATTTTAACGAAGGTGTTATTGCAACAGGCGATTCTTTTATGGATGATCCGGAAAGAGTAGCGTTTGTACACAAAAAGTTTCCTACGATGCTTGCAGCGGAAATGGAAGCAGCAGCAGTTGCACAAGTTTGCTATCAATACGATAAACCATTTGTCATAATCCGAGCATTATCTGACATAGCTGGAAAACAGTCGTCTAGCTCATTTGATGCTTTCCTTGAAGATGCAGCTAAGAATGCAGCTAACTTAATAATGAAAATGATTAAAACGATTTAATGCATCCAAGAATTACCTTCCTATAGTAATAGTTTCATATGTTATGATTCTTATATAGGAAGGGGAGATACTATGAAGTTGAATATAGAACAATTAGAATTAAAATTAAAGGACTATCGCCGTTTTACAGCAACATTGTTAATATTGGCTTCATATCTATATATGGGTGCAATTATTAATACGTATATTCGTCAATCCCCAGATGGGAGTTCACTAACACTACTGGCTTTTGCAACAACATTCGTTGCTGGATGGCTAATCTATCATTCTCATCGTCTGAAAATAAAAATACAGGAAAATGAGCGCGTATGATTTTTTGTCATCGCGCTTTTTTGTTCGCATTTCTTACTGCATATGTGCAACTAAAGGCTTATCTATATTAAAACTTGCACTCAAATGTATATAGTGTAATAAGAAAGCGAAGTACGCTTTCATAAGAATACTTTGACGAATGCCATATTTTATTTAAGCTCTTTTTTCTTTCCGATAGTATTCATGAAAAACTTTCATCAACGCTCTTTTCTCTATACGGGATACATAACTTCGGGAAATATTTAATTTGTCAGCAATTTCCCGCTGGGTCATCTCTTTTTGCTTTCCTAACCCATATCGGTAAATGATAACTTCTCTTTCCCTGCTGTCAAGGATAGATAGATAGTGTTTCAGTTTATCGATTTCCATGTTTAGCTGAATATATTCAATAATGTTTTCATTTTCAGCTTCTAAGATATCAATTAGACTTATTTCATTTCCTTCTTTATCTTGGCCGATTGGATCGTGAAGGGAGACGTCTTTCTTCACCTTCTTTAATGCACGTAAATGCATCAGTATCTCATTTTCTATACACCGAGCCGCGTATGTGGCTAATTTAGTTCCTTTGTCTGTAGAGTAACTCTCAATTCCTTTAATTAACCCAATCGTCCCAATAGAAATTAAGTCCTCCATATCCTCTCCAGTATTTTCAAACTTCTTGACGATGTGCGCAACCAGCCGTAAGTTGTGTTCAATTAATTTATTTCGAGCGGTCTCATCACCATTTTGCATTGCCTGAATATACCTTGCTTCATCTTCTGGTGGTAATGGTTGTGGGAACGCGTGGTTTTTTACGTAGGAGACAAAAAAGAGCGCTTCTTTGATCAGCAATGCAAGAACACTTAATATTCCAGACAAACACAAGCACCTCCTTCAATTACTGGCTGGGCTATTGCCTATATAACATCTTTATGAAGGAAGGGATGGTTTTGTGTCTGTCCGGATAAATTTTAGCCTGGTTTATTAACTTTTTTATTCAGGGTGGGGTATACACTTTTTATATTTTCTATATGATACCTCTTTAATAATACTAGTATCGCTATATGGTTGTTTTGTGTTCTCAATAATTTGGTAATTTTCTTGCCCCTTACCAGCAAATATTAATATATCACCTGGTTCAGAAATTTCTATTGCATATGTAATTGCTTCCTTGCGATCTGCAATTAAGACATAATTATCATGCTGCATGCCTTTCTCCATATTTCTAAGTATCTTCTCAGTATTTTCATATCTGGGATCATTAATAGTTAAAATAACATAATCTGCTTTTGATGCCTTTTCTGCCATAAGTGGCCTCTTAGCATCATCTCTATCACCTCCAGTACCAGCAAGGTAAATAAGTCTATTTGTTTTGAAAGGTAATACAGCTTGTATCGAACTTTCTATTGCATTTGGTGTATGGGCATAGTCAAGATACAAGGTTACTGGAGCATTTATATCTAATTTTTCTAATCTGCCACTGATTGGTGATATTGATTGCAAAATAGTTACGAGTCTTTCAACAGATGATCCATTTGCATACAAGGAAGCAATTGCGGCCATCGCGTTATATATATTAAAGGTACCTAACAAACGCATTTTTGCATGATATGTACCCTCGGGTGTATGCAAGGTGAATTCAGTAAAATCTTCGTGGAAAATAATCTTGTTAGCGTAAAAGTCTGACTGCTCCTGCAGACCATATGAAATGACCTCATGGGCAGATAAGTTTTTATACGTTTCAAACCATGGATCATCGTAATTTAACACGATATATTTAGACTTGGTTAGATCATTTCCCAATTGGGAAAAAAGGATGCCTTTTGTGTACCCATATTGCTCCATTGTACCGTGAAAATCCAAATGATCATGTGAAAGGTTTGTGAACGTAACAATACCAAAATCAATTCCGTTTAGTCTTCCTTGTGCAATACCATGGGAGGACACTTCCATTATCATATGGCTAATGCCATTATTTAGTGCACTCTTTAACATTCGCTGATTTGTTATCGTGTCACAAGTCGTATTTTCAGTTGATTTTAATTCATCGTTTATTGTTATTCCGTTTGTTCCCGATAATCCAGCCTGAATTTTCTCTTCTCGCAGCATAGAATAAATTAGATTGGTTACAGTAGTTTTACCATTTGTTCCGGTCACACCGAATGTAGTCATCTTTGTAGAAGGGTAGTCGAAAAACCTATTTGCGAGTATTGCCATTGCTTTTTTTGAATCGCTGACAATGACTAACGCGGACTTTTCAAGGTCCATATCCAGGTATTTCTCTGAAACAATTATAGATGCTCCATTTTCCAATGCCTCTTTATAAAAGTCGTGCCCATCAAAGGTAAATCCTGTTGTACATATAAATAAACATCCAGTTACTGCCTGGCGTGAATCTTGTTCAATAGCAATTACTTCATTAGGTATAGTTCCATATACTTGTTTTACTTTTAAAGCGGATAATAAAAATTGTGTATTCATTTTAGAACCTCTCATCTATAAAATCTCTTCTTACTATGTCCAAATTTATATTAAATATATTTTTATAATATGTTTTATACCCAATCATTCAAAGTTTTAATCTAATTCAAAATTCCCAAATTACTTTATTATGGTACAAAAAAAGTAACTTTTATATAAAAAGTTACTTTTTAATGTTGGGTATGCTTTTGAATAGCTTCTTCATATTCGTCTGTTCTATTTTTAGTAACGGGCTTTACTCCGTTCCGATGGGCTGCTCTTGATATCATATGACCTGAGACAGGGGCGGTTAACAGTGTAAATACAATAGCTAATAGTAATTTTCCGCTAACTATACTGTCTGATACGTATAAAAATAGAAATGCACCAATTAATATACCTGCAATACCAAGTGTTGAAGCTTTGGTAGCTGCATGTAGTCGTGTATAAACATCAGGAAAACGAACAATTCCAATGGAACTTGATAGAATGAAAAATGTTCCTGATAGTAAAAAGAAGGCGATTATTAAATTAAAAATGACTTTAATCCAAATTTCTATCAATTATAACACCCTTTTCCAAGTATTTTGCAATTGCTATCGTCCCAATGAATAATAGGATTCCAATAAGTAAGATAACATCATTCAACATGGTTGTTGAAATAATAATTGCAACCAAAGCTGCCAGGCCCATTAGATTGATACCTATTGCATCGAGTGCCACAGCTCGATCGGCATTTGTTGGCCCATCAATGATTCTATATAATAGCAGCAGTAGTGATATGGAAATACCTATTACACATACTTTTGTAACAATCTCAAGTATGGTTCCAGTTATTGATAGTAATTCTGTCATCGTGTCACCTCAGAAATAGCTTTTTCAAATGTGTTTTTGATAGAGTAAATTTCATCTTCAATATCATCAATATGCATGGCATGGATATAAATATGGGTGTTGTCACTGGAAATAGCCACGGATAGCGTACCAGGTGTTAAAGAAATTAAGTTTGCAAGTAAAGTGATCTCCCAATTACTTTTTAATTCGGTAGGCATTGCAAAAATTCCTGGTTCAAACTCAAGCTTAGGTTTATAAACAAGTTTAACGATATCGAAGTTTGATGATATCAATTCTTTTATAAATAAAAACATTAAATAAATAATTTTATATACGCGTCTTAAATAAAAGGCATCCGGAATAAAACGATTTAACACAAGCAACAAAAGTATTCCCAGTATATATCCGGCAATAAAGCTTGCTCCGGAATAGCTTTCACTTAAAAACATCCACATAATCGCGATTATTAAGTTAATAACTACTTGAAAGGTCATAATACACTACTCCTTTAAAACAGAATCAATATATACTTCTGGATTTAACAAATATGCAGAAATAGATTCGATAGATGGATAAACAAATTCAGCTCCTATTCCTAGCATAACAGATAAAGATAATAGAAATACGATTGGAGCAATTAGTCCTTTTGTGGATTTATGTTCAAGCGATTCATCCTTTTCTCCCCAGAATCCTTTAATAAATATTTTCATAATGGAATAAAGAATTAGTAAGCTTGACAGTAAACCTATAATAACAATAGCGATCTCACCACTTGATAAGGCTCCTTTTAGTAATAGTAATTTACCAATAAATCCACTGAATGGGGGAATACCGGCTAAAACAAATGCAGCAACAAACAGAAGCCAGCCTAATAAAGGATAATAGTGAATTAGTCCACTGAATTTCCGCAAATCAGATGTGCCAGCAACATAGGTTATCGTTCCTACGATTAAGAATAGTGCTGTCTTGATAAGCATGTCATGAATTAAGTAATAAACAGATCCACTCATGGAATCTTCGTTAAAAATACCAATCCCCATAAGAATAAAACCAATTGCAGGTATAATGTTGTACGCAACAATTAATTTGATATTATTGGTTGATAGAGCTCCGATTATTCCAAAAATCATGGACAATCCAGCAATCCATATAAACATTTCATGCGTTAAGTCAATCTTATATACAAAAATTAACGAAAATACACGAATTATAGAGTAGATGCCGACTTTAGTAAGTAATGCCCCAAATAGAGCTGAAATAACAGGGTTCGGTACAAAATATGACTTAGGCATCCAGTAATATAGAGGAAATAATGCAGCCTTTGTTGCGAACACAAAGAATAAAAGTATTCCAATAGTTGTTAAGATGCCTTGCTGTTCAACATCTTGTACACGTTGGGCAATCTGTGCCATGTTAACAGTTCCTACAACAGAATATAAAAATGCAATAGCAGTTACAAACAGGATGGATGAAAATAAGTTTATTAATACATATTTAATCGATTCTTGAAGCTGTACTTTTTCGCCACCCAAAACGATCAGTGCATAGGAAGCCATTAATAATACTTCAAAGAAAACGAATAAGTTGAATAAATCACCTGTAAGAAAGGCACCTGAAACCCCAGATATTAAGAAGAAAAAGAACGAATAGAAATAATATTGTTCTTTTCGATCAGTTAATGAATATGGAGCGTAAAAAGCACAAGCTACTGCAAGAATGTTTGTTGTAAAAACTAGCAGTATTGCCAGTGAGTCAGCAACCAGAACAATTCCAAATGGAGCGTCCCATCCACCTGTTTCCATTATGATGGATCCACTAGTAAAGACTGTCCAGGTTATATAGCTAACTGTAACTAGATTTATAATAGAAAAAACTTTTGTTAAAAATCTGATCAAAACTAATTTTTTTGGAAAAAAAGCTAGGATTATTCCAGCAATTAACGGAATAATGATTGGTAAAACTGCTAAATTACTCATGTTCGTTACCCCTTAACTGTTCCATATTATCTGTATTATTTTCGTTTACTGTACGATAGGCAAGCACTAGCAGTAAGCTGGTTATACCAAAACTAATAACAATAGAAGTTAGTATCAGCGCCTGTGGTAATGGGTCAGTATATTCGTTAACACCTTCTATTAGAATTGGTGGGGCACCTGTTTTTAATTTCCCCATTGTTAATATAAATAAGTGTGCACCATGTGAAAGTAGTACTGTGCCAATTATAATCCGCAACAATTGCTTTTGTAATAGATTATAAATTCCCGTGGCAAATAGTGTACCTGCTAGGATTGAGATAATAATTTCCATTATTTCTCCTCCTTATTGTTTCTTAGGTTAATCATGCTATAGATGGCGAGTGCCGCAATACCTAGAACGGCAATTTCAAATAATGTATCCAATCCGCGCATATCTACTAAAATAACGTTAACCACATTATCACCGCCACCCAGTGAATGAGAGGTTTCAATAAAATAATCTGAAATTTTATTGAAACTGTTGGTGCTATGGGAAGCTATTGCAATCAATGTTAACAATGTACCAAAGCCAACCGAAATAAATATATTTATTGTTTTGGTACTTAATGTTTCATCATTTTTTTCAAGTTTAGGCAAGTGATAGAAACAAAGCAGAAATAATGCGACAGAAACTGTTTCTATTACCAATTGTGTTAATGCCAAATCTGGGGCACGGTAGATGACGAACAGGATTGCTACACCATAGCCAACAACTCCCACAGTTAAAATAGCGGCTACATTATGCTTGGTAAAGATTGTGCCAATTGCAGCTGCAATCATAAGCAGAACAACTGCTATTTCAACAATTGTTACCTCAGCCAACTCATTAAATTGAATCGTGAAACCATTGGTCACAAACATGAATGTGAATGTAACTACTAATGTTGTAGCAAGAATTGCAGCGAAGTAGAACCTGATGGATCCCGTCATATAAGAACGTGTGATTCGATTTGAATACACATCCAACATGCTGATTAACCAATCGTATGCTTTATTAAAACTCAATTTTCCTGGGAGTAACTTATAAACTCCATTCCATTTTTTTCGTGTTGAAACAAGAATTGTACCAATCCCTACTACAACAAGTGACATTTGGAATGCAGTCGAATCAATGCCGTGCCAGAATTTAAGTTCTTTAACAACCTCACTTCCATACACTGATTCTGCAGCATGGGCAATAAATGTTCCATTGACTAAATTAGGGAACAGTCCAATTAAGATAACACCTAAGACAAGCACGATTGGAGATATCAGCATACCAAACGGTGCTTCATGTGGTTTTTTAGGTAACTGGTTTAGTTGTGTTTTTCCTCTAAAGACACCGAAGAAGAAATACAGCGAGTAGACAAATGTGAAAATGCTGCCTAATACTGCCAGGTAAGGGATCACCTGTATCAGAAAACTTGCTGTACCGCTTATTCCCTCTGTTAAATGAATAGCGGAATCAAAAAACAGTTCTTTACTGTAAAACCCATTTAGAAATGGTAATGGAACACCTGCCATAGAAAACGTGCCAAATAACGCTAGCGTGGCTGTCATTGGCATGAAGGTTAATAGACCTCCAAGTTTTCGAATGTCGCGTGTGCCTGTTTCATGGTCTACAATACCTGCGACCATAAATAAACTTCCTTTGAACGTAGCATGGTTTAAGATGTGAAACACTGCAGCAAAGACAGCAATTTTTGTCCCAAATCCAAGCATTGCCATAATCATACCCAACTGACTGATTGTTGAGAACGCAAGAATTGCCTTTAAATCAGTTTGGCGCACGGCCATATAAGACCCCCAGCATAACGTAACAATTCCAGCTATACTTACGATAATAAAAAACCACTCATAACCAGAAAAAATAGGAGAAAAACGTGCAACCAGGAAGAGTCCTGCCTTAACCATTGTTGCAGAATGGAGGTAGGCACTTACAGGTGTAGGTGCTTCCATTGCATCTGGCAGCCAGATATGGAAAGGGAATTGTGCTGATTTAGTAAATGCCCCTAGAAGTATAAATCCTAAAATAAGTGGCAAGTATTTGCTGTCTAAAATAATATCAGCTTGCGCAATCATCGCTTGAATACTGGTAGTCCCAGTGATGACAGATAATAATATAAATCCGCCAAACATACTTAAACCACCGAAAATAGTAATTAACATTGACTTCATTGCACCGTATCTAGACCGTTCGTTGAAATGCCAATATCCAATTAGTAAAAACGATGAAATTGATGTTAATTCCCAAAATGTATAAAGAACAAAGATGTTATCGGATAAAACTACACCAAGCATTGCGGCCATGAACATGATTAAGTAAACGTAAAAATGACCTAAACGCTCTGAATTATCAAGGTAATAAATAGAATAAAGAACAACAAGTGCACCGATTCCACTTATCAGTAATACAAACAGGAGGCTGAGACCATCTAAATAAAAATTGAAATTAATATCAAGAGATGGGATCCATTTATATGTTTGATGAATTGGTGAAAATTCGTTCCCAATGAAACGAATAAAGTATAGAAATATCGTAAAGGGAATAATGAATACAAAAATACCAGTATGTATCTTGTCTTTAAACTTACTTATAAATGGAATAAAACAAGCAAGCAAAAGCGGGATTAATACTATGTAAATCATTTGATTGTAGTCCTCCTTATTGAATACGGGTAGGTAAGTATGAACGAAACGGGGAATCCATTTAGTTAATTTACGTGACTAGCTTTATTTTTATTATTATACCAAGATAGCTTATCATAATTTGATACTGGATAAAATAAAAAACCCCTATCATTTAATTGATAGGGATGAGTATAGTCACGATTATTATATTGGTAAACTGATTCAACTTGAGCATTTGATTTTGTGTGTTAATGATCTTTTCCTGATTTCTTTTTCAATAAGATATACAAAGTCGGGGCTCAAATTTAATTCATTTGCTTTATGGTATGATTCTAATAACAGTTCGTCTGACAAATGTTCCATAAAATCAGCCCTCCCCTAACTTTTTAAGCAATTAAGAAAATAAAAATCCTTTACTGCATAAGTGCATCTAAGGCTTAGCGAGAAGCCATGTTTTTCTAATATCTAGTATCTCCTTTTGTTATATAATAATTTACCATGAATTGATAGGTAGAACAAGGTTATAGTTATCTACAATCACTTGTAGATAACTTGTGTATAAAAGGTAAAAATCCGTCGAAAATGTTGATTTTTCACTGTGGATTTTGTTGACAGAGTTATCCACAACTCGAAATTTGAAAGAAATTGTCGAACGGTTTTTGGCATAAATGAGATGATTATTAATAAAAATAACACTTTTGGATTGGATTATTTCTTTATTAATGTAGAAAGTTATTATACGATTAAGTTATAATATTTACTTGCACCTGTATCTATAGAAATAATATCCTGGGCACGAAATATTACTTAGAATACAATGCATTTTCAGCATAAATGAAGAGGTGTACCTATTGTTAAAAAAATTTTTGCCAAATGAACATGTGAAGACCATTTTTGATATACATCCAGCTTTGCTGAAAAAAAAAGGAATTAATGGAATTATTACTGATTTGGATAATACACTTGTGGCTTGGGATGTAAAGGATGCTACTCCAGAAGTCATCCAGTGGTTTGAACAGATGAAAGAACAAGATATTAAAGTAACAATTATTTCGAATAATAAACAGGAACGCGTTAAAATATTTTCGGAACCACTTGATACACCATTTGTGTTTAGTGCAAGGAAGCCATTAAGCCAAGCTTTTAAGAGTGCGGCTAAAGAAATGAGGCTGAAAAAGGGTGAAATAGTAGTAATCGGTGATCAGCTTTTAACGGACGTGCTTGGTGGTAATTTCGCAGGATTTCACACGATACTAGTTGTACCTATTGTTCAAACTGATGGAAAAATCACCCGTATTAATCGAAAAATTGAACGGAGAATACTTAGTTACATGAATAAAAAAGGTAAGATAAGCTGGGAGGAATGAGAATGGAGAAAATATACTGTCAAGGTTGTGGAGCCCTAATACAATCAACTAATCCTGATGAAGTCGGATACACACCAAAATCGACACTTGATAAGGATACTGTTCTATGTAAACGTTGTTTTCGCTTGAAGCATTATAACGAAATACAAGATGTTGCCATTACAGATGATGACTTCTTGACAATGGTAAGCCAGATTCGGGATACTGATGGACTTGTTGTTCACTTAATAGATATATTCGATGTTAATGGAAGTATGATAAAAAGTCTTCCCCGAATTATCGGCAATAAATCAGTTCTATTGGTTGGCAATAAGATTGATTTGTTACCCAAATCCACTAATAAGCGTAAATTAACACAATGGCTCCAAACAGCTGCTAATGAAGCTGGAATAAAAGTGGAAGGTATATACCTTATTTCATCAGTAAAAGGATATGGCTTAGCAGAATTGACTGAGGCTATTGAAAAGTATCGAAACAAAAATGATGTTTATATTGTTGGTACAACAAATGTTGGGAAATCCACTTTCATAAATCGGCTGATACAGCAATCAAATGGCGTAAATGATGTGATAACTACTTCCTATTTTCCTGGCACAACTTTAGGATTTATAGAGATACCTTTGGATAGAGATACGTCAATAATTGATACACCTGGTATCGTAAATAAACAGCAAATAGCACATTATATATCAGATAATGATCTCAAGCTAATAACACCAAACAAAGAAATCAAGCCCAGGGTATACCAATTGAATGATCAACAAACGCTCTATTTTGGAGGTTTGGCACGTTTGGACTTCGTTAAAGGTGAGAGGCAGTCGTTTGTATGTTATTTTTCGAATGACTTATCGATCCATCGGACAAAGTTAGAAAAGGCTGATCAGCTATTAAGTGAACATAAAGGTGGCCTTTTATCTCCGCCAGATGATAAATCTATTGAAACTTTACCTAGGTTGACCGAAAGTACGTATCGAATTACAGATAAACAAACAGACATTGTTTTCCCCGGACTGGGTTGGGTAACTATTCCAACTGGAAATGTAACAGTTGCTGCGCACAGTCCTAAGGATGTTAATGTTTCAATCCGAAGGTCATTTTTATAGGAGGACTAGTATGCAATTGAAGCTGGGGCTTATTGGTTTCCCCATAAAACACTCTCTGTCTCCTTGGATTCATAATCAATTTTTGGATAAATCTGGAATAAAAGGCACATATTCAATTATGGAAATCAGTCCAGATGATTCGTTTGAGCAAGAATTGGAGCGAATGAAAGAAAATGGAATTGATGGGTTTAATGTTACCGTTCCATATAAAAAGCAAATAATAAATTATCTGGATGATTTGGATAAAAATGCTGAAATAATTGGGGCGGTGAACACAGTAGTTTGCAAAAATGGTAAATGGGTAGGCTATAATACCGATGGAATTGGGTATGTTATCGCCCTAAGAAATAAATTTCCGGAAATTTTTCGCGATAAGACAAATAGAATTCTAATTATCGGTGCCGGTGGTGCTGCTTATGGAATTTATTACGGGTTGAAATCAGAAGGGTTTACGCAGATTGATATAGCAAACCGTACACATTCAAGTGCGAAAGCAATTGCAATTCTTGGAGATAATAATGTTGAGACATCAATATTGACACTGGATGAAGCACATGAATCCATTAATAGCTATAATTTAATTATTCAAACGACATCAGTTGGGATGAAACCAAATACTGAAGATACAATAATACCAATCAAATCACTTAATCAAAAGAGTGTTGTCAGTGATATTATTTACCAGCCGTTAAACACTAAGTTTTTGATGGATGCAAAGAAAACAGGGGCGTCTATTCATTATGGTCATACGATGTTATTGTATCAAGCACAGTATGCATTTGAACTTTGGACAAACAAGAAAATGCCTATTGATAATATGGATCAGCAGCTTAAAACTATTTTGGAAGGAAGATAAAGTATGCTAACAGGAAAACAAAAACGATTTTTGCGTTCAAAAGCAAACCAATTAAAGCCTATATTTCAAGTAGGTAAAACAGGTGTTAATGAGAATATGATTGAGCAGATTAGTGAAGCACTTGAAAAGAGAGAATTAATTAAGGTTAGTATCTTACAGAACTGTATGGAAGACAAAAACACAGTTGCTGAAAAGTTATCGGCTGGGGCGGAAGCGGAAGTAGCTCAGATTATAGGCAATAATATTGTACTTTACAAAGAGTCCCAGGAAAATAAACATATTCAGTTACCTTAAAGGAGTATGGAATGAAATATATAGGTATATTGGGCGGTACATTCGATCCGCCACATCTTGGTCATTTGATAATAGCTGAAGAAGTGCGTGTTGCATTAAAGCTTGATGAAGTCTGGTTTATTCCTTCACAAGAGCCGCCACACAAAAAAAAGGCTTTCATTGGGGCAACGCATCGGGTTGAAATGGTGAAAAGAGCAATTGATAGTAACCCGAATTTTAAATTAAGCACGATTGAAGTAGATCGTTTAGGCAAGTCTTTTACGTTTAATACAATGAAATTATTGACTAAAGATAATCCCAACGTTGTATTTCATTTTATTATTGGCGCGGATATGGTAGAGTATTTACCAAATTGGAAAAATATTGATGAATTATTAAACATGGTTAAATTTGTTGGTGTCAAACGCCAGGGATATAAATTAAACAGTGAATATCCAATTATTGAAGTGGATGTCCCACTCATAGAGATATCTTCAACTAAAATAAAAGAGCGATTAACCAATAATAAATCAGTTAGATATAGGCTTCCAGGTTCGGTTGAAGACTATATAAAGGAGAAGCAGTTGTATGAAAAAAGAGGATGCGATTAGTCTTGTGAAACCTTACCTGAAAACGGAGAGGTTTGAACACACATTACGTGTAGCTGAAACTGCGGTGAAACTAGCGAATATGTACAGCGAACCTGTCGATAAGGTGGAACTTGCTGCCATTTTTCATGATTATGCCAAATATTTTTCATTGGAATATATGAAACAGGTGATTAAAAAAGGTGAGTTGCCACAGGATTTACTCGACCATCATCATGAATTATGGCATGGACCAGTAGCTTCAATAATAATAGATCGTGAATTTGGTATATCCGATACTGGTATACAAAGTGCAATTCACTATCATACAACAGGTAAAGCAGATATGAGTCAGATGGATATGATCATCTTTACAGCTGATTATATTGAGCCTGGACGATCATTTCCAGGTGTTGAAGAGGTTCGGGAAATGGCTGAAGTAGACCTGTATCGTGCTACTTGGATGGCGTTACGGAATACAATTCAATTCCTGGTTAGTAAACATGTTCCTGTTTATCCTGACACCTTTTATGCATATAATGACTTAACAAGACGTTTAAACGGAGGTAATTAAATTAATGGATAACAAAGAAATTATACAACTAATTGCAAATGCATGTGATGATAAACGAGCGGAAGATATTGTTGCATTGGATATGCAGGATGTATCGTTAATGACGGACTACTTTCTAATCTGTCATGGAAGTAATGAACGTCAAGTCCAAGCAATTGCGAGGTCGATAAAAGATTCTATGGAAGAAGAGGGTATTATAATTAAGCGGCTGGAAGGCTATGAACAGGCTCGCTGGATTTTAGTCGATTTAGGCGATATTGTATGTCATGTTTTCCATAAGGAAGAGCGCTCATATTATAATTTAGAACGATTATGGGGCGACGCATCAAAAGTTGAAATAAGTGTTGGACACAATGGATAGTCCTAGGAGTTATCAACAAATGTCAACTATATACGATCGATTAATGAATGACGCTCCATATGACCAGTGGCAATCATTTACAATTAATATTATCAGCCAATTAGGGAAAACAGTCGAGACAATAGTTGATTTAGGATGTGGCACAGGCCAGATTACTACAAGGTTGGCTCGCAAAGGATATCATATGACAGGTGTTGATTACTCTAGTGATATGCTGAGCTATGCTGAACAGCGTGCAAGCATGGAAAGGCTTCCTGTACAGTGGATTCATCAGGATTTAAATAATTTAAATGGAATTATAAATCAGGATGTAGCAGTAAGTTACTGTGATGTAATGAATTATGTAACGCAAGAGGACGAGCTGCGAACTGTTTTTCAAAATGTAGCGGATTCATTGAAAATAGGTGGACTGTTTATTTTTGATGTTCACTCCCTTTTTCACGTTGAGCATAACATGGTAAATCAGACGTTTGGGGAAGTAAATGATGATGTTTCATATATCTGGTTTTGTTCGGAGGGTGAAGAACAAGGAGAAATGTATCACGACTTAACATTCTTTGTATCTGACCAGGAGAAGTATTCCCGGTTTGATGAATTTCACCATCAACGTACATATTCAATTGATTTTTATGCAAGGTTATTAAACGACGCAGGATGTGAAATAAAGCATCTATCTGGTGATTTTTCGTTAAAAAATGAAAATATTAATGCAGAATCCGAAAGAATCTTTATAGTAGCTGAAAAACGGTCGGACAAATAATTTCCGATCGTTTCATTTTGAAAGAGGATTATTAAAAAGAATGTCGAATAGATAATTATAGACCCTTCAAATATCCCCTAAATATACCTCAAAGGAAGTGACTTCAAATTGCTTGAACTCCTCAAAAAAAATATATTTTTGATTGTCATTGTTATAGCTATTAGTGGTTTTTTGTTATTTAATAATGATGATATTGATGAAAAAGCACCCCAATTAAATTCTGTATCTACCTCTACCGAGATATTGAAAGAAGAAATTCCAGACCAGCCTTCAACAGTTATTGTTGACGTAAAAGGCGAAGTTCTGCAGCCAGGAGTTTATGAAATAGATTCACAATTTCGTGTTGATGACGTAATTCAGTTAGCTGGTGGCTTTACCAAAAGTGCAGATCAGACAATGGTTAATCTTGCTCTAAAAGTTCAAGATGAAATGATCATAGTTATTCCAAAAACAGGGGAAACTTCAACAGCTAACGAACAGAATGTGAGTGGAAACGGCAAGGTAAGGATAAATTATGCTACTAAAGCAGAAATCGAGGGTTTAAATGGAATAGGACCATCGAAGGCACAGGCCATCCTGCAGTATCGCGAAGAAAATGGATTTTTTAAAACAATTGATGATCTGCTACTGGTTTCAGGGATTGGTCAGAAGACGCTTGAAAATCTGAAGGATGATGTACAAATTCCATAGGATTGTTGACCAAAATAATAGAGTAATTGTAAACTGAAAAAATAATATTATATAAAGGTGGTTTTTATGATGGAAAGGATAACATGGGATCAATATTATATGGCACAAAGTCATTTATTGGCACTTAGAAGTACATGTACTAGGCTTATGGTTGGTGCAACAATTGTACGGGAAAAGCGAATTATAGCAGGGGGATACAATGGAAGTGTTTCCGGAAGTGTTCATTGTATTGATGAAGGCTGTTATGTTATAGATGGCCATTGTGTACGTACAGTACATGCAGAGGCTAATGCTTTATTACAATGTGCCAAATTTGGAGTTCCAACAGAAGGTGCTGAGATGTACGTAACACACTTCCCGTGCTTGCAGTGCTGCAAACAGATTATCCAGAGCGGGATTAAAACCATATATTATGCTGAAGATTATAAAAACCATCCATATGCTATTGAGCTATTTGAGGATGCTGGGGTGCAAACCAAAAAGGTTGAATTGACATATTTAGCAGTGGATACGCAATATCAGGAAAAAGAAGCATACATAAATAATCTGCTTCAGGAACTTAGATCACAAACGAATAACAAGCCAAAATATGATGCGTTAAAAATAGAAGCCCATAATTTATTTGATTTATAAGGAGCTGACATGAAAGGGTATTGGTATGTTCCGGCATTAGGAATTGTCAGCAGTGCGTTATCCATCATCTACCATAGCAATTGGTTTATACTGGTATTTTTTATCTGGCTGCTTGTTTTGTACTATGATAAACGGCTAGGGAAGTTAATTACTCTTACTTCTATAGCCCTTTCCATCTTTTTCTACTTTTATATCCCCAATTTAGAAACAATCCTCCATAAAGAAGTAACTAATACATCTTATGAAACTGACGTAGCAGGACGAATAGCTAGTCCCATTAATGAATCATCTTCAAAAATTGATTTTGAATTGGAAGAGTATACTTCAAACAAAAAATTACTTATTGTTTACTATAAAAATAAGCAGGAGATAAAACATAATTTGAAATTTGGAGCCACTTGTAATATTGAGGGTACTCCAGAATTACCTAGTCAAAGAAGAAATCCAGGTCAATTTGATTATCAGCATTTTTTGTTGTCAAAAGGAATTACACATGAAGTGGTAATTAACTCATTAGATAGTATTAATTGCAGCGGTTCATCAACTCTAAATAAAATTCATACTATTCGATCAAGCGTAATAAGTTATACATCGGATAAGCTTAGTCCACAGACGTCAATATGGTTAAATGCACTTGTATTAGGAGATGATTCTCAACTACCTGAAGAGACTATTGAATTATTTCAGCGTTGGAATTTGTCACATTTGTTAGCCATATCCGGACTTCACGTTGGATTGATAGTTGGATTACTATATTTCCTGCTTATTAAGCTTAATATCCTAACAAAGGAAAAAGCACAGTGGGTGATAATCTTCTTTTTACCATTGTACGCTTTAATCGCTGGTGGAGAGCCGTCGGTTTGGCGGGCAAGTTCAATGGTATTACTATTTCTGTTAATAAATAAAGTGCGGTATAAATTCAGCGTAACTGATGTACTCAGTATTGTGTTTATCCTGCAGATTTTAATGGATAAATATATTATCTACAGCATTGGATTTCAATTATCCTTTAGTGTCACTATGGGGCTGCTTTTGTCAAAAAGGTGGTTAGCGCAAACAAATGTATCCTTCTTCTCGATTCTTAAAATAAGTTTTCTTGCCCAGATGGTAATATTACCACTTCAGTTATTATACTTTTCCACTTTTCAGCCACTTTCCATTTTATTGAATGTCATAGTTGTCCCTTATTTCTCGTTCTTTGTAATTCCAATTATGTTCCTACTGCTACCACTGTCTTTATTTGCGGGAATTCTATTACCGTACATTGAGATACTTTTTAACCGTATCCATGAACATTTCATATCGTTTATATATTTTGTGGATCAATTTGCATACTATCCATGGGTTATAGGATCGTTTTCGCTTGGTAGTACTATAGTTTATTACTCGATCTTGCTTATATTTCTGAAAAAACTGGAACTTGCAAAGCTAAAACAGTCTTTTTTATATGGATGTTTTCTGAGTCTGGTAATCATGGCTATTTCTCTAAGGCCGTATTTTTCTCCAGTTGGATCTGTAACGATGCTTGACATTGGCCAGGGAGATGCAATGGTTGTTGAACTTCCCTACCGAAAAGGTATTATTTTAATCGATGCAGGAGCAAGAATGTCTTTTGAAGATGGCCAGACTACACCAGGTGTTTATAAGCAAATTTTAAAACCATACTTATTTTCCAGGGGCATTCGGGAGATAGATGCACTGTTCATTTCACATGAAGATAGTGACCATATGGGGAGCTTACCGTTTATGTTAGATAATGTTGACGTTAATAAGGTAATTGTTAGTGAGTACTATGAATTTGACGATCAATTAACCCGTCTATTAGTTAAAACAGAAACACAAGTTGAACGATTTAAAACAGATAATGAAATAGTGGTTGGGGAACAGGATTTTTACGTGATTTCGCCAAATCAGGATAAACAAAACACAAATGAAAATTCACTCGTACTATATACAGCTCTTGGAGGAAAGTCCTGGCTTTTTACGGGTGACATTGGAAGGGAAACAGAAAAAGAAATTATTGCTTTATATCCTAACTTAAAAGTTGACGTATTAAAGGTCGCGCATCATGGCAGTAATTCCTCAACAGATAAGGATTTTCTTAAACAAATTAAGCCTACATATGCACTAATATCTGTAGGCTTAAATAATAGTTATGGGCATCCGCACAACGAAGTAATTAAAACGCTTGAAGAGAAGAACTTGGTAATATTCAGAACCGATAAGCACGGTGCAATACAGTATTATTTTAAAGACGATGATGGAACATTTTTTACGCATTTCCCATAGGCTGTAAATGTACACAAAAAGAGACTGCATAATGTCAGTCTCTTTCTTAGCAGTTAATACTTTCTTACTGCATAAGTGCAACTAAGGCTTTCGCCATTAAGGCTTGGCGAAAAGTCAAGTTTTCTAAGCATTCATTTAATTACTATTAAGAACCAGCTACACTAATTACTGCACCTATGGTAAAAATTAGGACAAAGAAAAGAAATGAGAATCCAAAACCTTTAATTGAATCTACAACATCATTATTTTTTGACTGTACGTCCTTTTCAAATTCGTTCACATCTACCCCTCCTATACAGACTCAAGTATAAAATAAATACATAAAAAAATCTACTTTTGACCTAAAAAATTCACACAAAAATAAAAGTCACCATATTTAGTAAGAGTTAACATCTATACTTTTGATTTTAAAGGTAATTCTATAACTAAACAAACATCGTTTAAAATACAGTTTCTAGGGCTGAATTTTAAGCGTTTATATAGATTGCGGAGGGGAATTATTATTGATTCCCCTCTTTCCTTTTCATCTTGGATTTATTTGTATGGTTTGTTGCTTTTTAATCTTCGCGGTAATAAATTGCGTCACTGAAGAACCGTGTATTTCGAAGTGGTATGTTAAGGTATTGTTTATAGATTTATGGCATTCACTACAAGACCGAGCAAGTGCCAAGTTTTTTAATCAACAGCGACAATCAAATAGAAACAGCCTTCTTAAAAAAATCCTTGCTATTCCGTGGGATACGTTTTACGATTATTTATATCGTATTGGAGTGATTAGTATGGCATACTCGGAGGTATTACAGCAAGTAAAAAAAAAGCAAATAAAGCCAGTATATTTATTATATGGAACAGAATCTTATTTCATACAAAATATTACAAAGTACATAACAAAAGCAGTATTACCAGATGAAAGCAATGATAACTTATCCACATATGATCTGGAAGAGACATCAATCCAAGAAGTAATCGCTGACGCTGAAACCTATCCATTTTTTGGAGAAAAAAAGCTAATAATCGCCAGTAACGCTACATTTTTGAAAGCTAAGCCAGATAAGTTGTCTTTTGAACATGATCTGGAAGTATTAAGTCATTACTTAACAAATCCTGTAGAATATTCAGTAATCGTATTAATAGCACCGTATGAAAAGATTGACGAACGAAAAAAAGTAAGTAAAGCACTTAAGAAAAATGGAGTTGTTGCAGCTTGTAACCCAATAAAGGATTATGAACTGAAGAGTTGGATTACAAATCTTGCAGGAAGCTTGAAAATAACAATTGAAGAAGATGCATATGAAATGCTCGAGACAGAGCTCTCAACTGACCTGCATTTGTTACGAAATGAATTAACCAAACTCGCATTGTATGTTGGAGAAGGCGGGGTCGTTACCAAAGAAATCGCTGTAAATCTAATATCACATACCGCGAGCAACTCTTCTTTGCTTCTGGTAGATGCCGTAATTGAACACAACTTATTTAAAGCTATTTCCATTTACAAAGATTTAGAAAAGATGAAAGAAGAACCAATTGGGTTGATTGCTTTACTGGCCTTTCAATTTCGGACCATATTACGAGTTAAACTTTTAAAGCAAAAAGGGTACAGTCAGGCACAAATGCAAAAACAGCTTTCTACTCATCCATATGTAATAAAAATCGCAATGAGCAGGGAAAGTAAGTTTACTGTTGGCAGATTACAGGATATCATTGTGAAATTAACAGAAGCTGATGCAAATATAAAGCAAGGGAAAATGGAGAAAGAACTTGCTTTTGAGCTACTATTACATGATTTAGTACAGCCATAAAGACAAGATATATCACTAAAATAAACAAAAAAACGATCCTTTAAAAGGGATCGTTTTGTTTGTTTATTATGCGCTTAGCTCATTTACCTTTTTACTTAAGCGAGATTTTTGGCGATCACCGTTATTTTGATGAATTACACCTTTTTGTACAGCTTTATCAATTTTCTTGATTGTAGTTTCTAATGCAGTTTTTGCACTTTCAACATCTTTATTCTCAACCAATTTTTCAACACGTTTAATTTGTGAACGCATATCTGATTTATATTGCAAGTTTTGTTCATGTTTTGTTTTATTTGTTTCTACACGTTTAACTGCAGATTTAATATTAGCCATTGTTTCACCTCCTAATTAAACACCATATCGTTACATTATTAGAAAACTTGGCATACGCCAAGCCTTAATGGCGAGTGCCTTAGTTGCACTTATGCAGTAAGAAAGGATTTATACTTTCTTAACTGCTAACAAATGACATTCTACCAAACGAACTTAACCTTTTCAATAGGTTTATTTCGCTCTCGTATGTTTTTTATTGAAATAGTTAAGCCTATATATAGGGAAATAGCCTAAAAAATTAAAAAGGGGTTTCGGTAATGAAAGATATTGAAAAGGAATATCAAGTAAGAACAGATCTTGCTGTAGAAGCAAAGGATATGTATGTGGATAAAGAGGATGAACAAAAGCAGTTAAAAGGAGTTACGGTTAAAGAACGACAAGAAGATAATATAACTATATCTTATGTCGAGGTAGATGCTGAAGGCGAAAAGCTGATTGGCAAAAAACCAGGATCATATGTCACAATCTATGCTGATGGCGTTAAGAAGCAGGATACGAAGCGACAGGAGTCAGCTGCAAAGATATTTGCAGGCGAGTTAGAACAATTGCTCAAGAAAAATGAAGTTCCGCTGGATGGCAACGGTCTAATAGTAGGACTAGGAAATTGGAATGTAACTCCAGATGCACTTGGGCCAATGACGGTTGATAAAATTATGGTAACAAGCCATTT
Organism: Virgibacillus subterraneus; assembly: GCF_900110695.1. Classification (GTDB taxonomy): domain Bacteria; phylum Bacillota; class Bacilli; order Bacillales; family Amphibacillaceae; genus Lentibacillus; species Lentibacillus subterraneus. Next base: position 265,830 of record NZ_FOEH01000002.1, read on the forward strand.
GTTTCAATTGGAACATGAATCAGTATCGGAAGGTTATCGACCTGTTGCAGCAGTCACTCCTGGTGTAATGGGAGTAACTGGAATGGAAACAAGTGATATCATTTTTGGTATTGTAGAGAAATTTAATCCTGACTTTGTTATTGCAGTTGATGCATTAGCATCAAGGTCGATTGAACGTGTGAATGAAACAATCCAACTTTCTGATACAGGAATTCACCCAGGGTCTGGTGTAGGAAATAAACGGAAAGAGCTTAGTCAGGAAACATTGGGAATTCCCGTTTTTGCAGTAGGAGTTCCAACAGTTGTTGATGCAGTGACGATTACGAGTGATACTATCGATTTTATCTTAAAGCACTTTGGAAGGGAATGGAAAGAAAAAGAGAACCCTTCCAAATCGTTAGCGCCTGCTTCATTGTCTTTTGGGAACAAAGAATTTACAGAAGAAGACTTACCAGATGAAGAAAAACGTGAAACCTTTCTTGGAATAGTAGGTAATTTAACAGAAGAAGAAAAGAAGTCATTAATTAAAGAAGTGCTTACACCAATAGGTCATAATCTAATGGTAACTCCTAAAGAAGTAGATGGATTTATGAAGGATATGGCAACTTTAATTGCAACTGGCTTAAACGCAGCTCTTCATGAAAAAATAACTGTAGAAAACTTCGCTTCTTATACAAGATAATGACTCTTGTATATCTCTATCATTTTTAAAAATTTTAAAAGAATTTGTTCTATCTCCTGAAGTTATTTCATAGATTTTACCATTGAGGATTACTTCAGAAGGGGTGGAACCATGTATCTTGGGAACAAACAAAATAATGGGAAGAAAAAAGTATTTAATCATTTCTATAAAAAAAGCGGCGTTTACTTTATATGTTTGATTGTTTTATTCGTTGTTATAGGATTTTTAACTACAGTAGCGCCAGCATATCGTTTCTCTTCCCATACTATTACAACTTGGACTAGTGACCTTGATAGTTCCACCTTTCTCTATCTTATGGGAATGGAGAATAGAGCATTTAAAGAAGCATATCCAGAAGATAAGGCTTTACCAAACTTATCAAGCGTCGTATTTCAAATGGCTACAAGTATTAAACCAAATGATACACGAAGTTTACTCGGGCAGGAGTTACCAGGGTTCTCTACCTTTGAAAACGAAATAATTATTGCTGGTGAAGGAACCAATTACACCAACTTACCAGTCGAATCCGCACCACCTCTTGATGAAATTTTGAAAGATAGAGAAGCAGTTGTTGATGATTCAACTGAATCTGAAGAACCAAAAAAAGAACCAGATACAGATACAGATAAAGAGCAGTTAGACACCGGCGATAAGGATGTAGTATTTATTTACAATACACATAATAGAGAATCTTTTTTGCCACATTTGCCTGATGTTAATGACCCTGATTTAGCACAACATGGTGAAGTGAATATTACCAAGGTCAGCGATAGGCTTTCTAAGTCGTTAGAAACAGATGGAATAGGTACGACCGTTGATGATACAGATATTATGGAAATATTAAACAATAATGGATGGAAGTATGGTCAATCTTATTCGGCGTCAAGAAAAATTGTACAAGAAGCCTTTACATCTAATGATGATATACAATATGTCTTTGATTTACATCGTGACTCTCAAAGAAGGGATAAAACAACAAAAGTCATAAATGGAAAACCATATGCGAAAATTGCCTTTGTTGTTGGGGCAGAACATGCATCTCATGAAAAAAATCTAGCTTTTGCAACGAAACTTCACAATTTGATTGAAGAAAAATACCCCGGACTCAGCAGGGGGGTAATTAAGAAAAAAGGTCCTAGAAGTAATGGTATATATAACCAGGATCTATCTCAAAATTCGCTTGTAGTAGAATTCGGAGGGGTCGACAATAATCTAGATGAATTATATCGCACAGCAGATGCCGTTGCGGAGGTATTTAGCGAGTTATACTGGAATGCTGAAAAGGTAAATAAAAATCAGTAGGAGGAAATTATTATGCGCTCTCTAGTTGTTTTGTTATTACTCGCACTATTCTTTCTAGTTGGTATAGTAGTAGGATTAGATCGTGGAGAAAGTGCAACTGACCCAATGACTGAAAATACGGTGAGAACGGAGGAAGTGGAAGAAAAACAGGTTGTGGTAGTAGAACAAACAACTAGTGAAAATATAATGACAGCAGAAGCTCCAGTGCAATTCACTCAGAAGATAGCCAAATTTTTGGAAGCTAGTGTACAAGGATTTTATGAAATAATTGTCGAAGTCATTTATCAAATCGTTCAAGTATTTTTTTAAGTAGTTAAGGTACTTCCATACTGTATAAGTGCAACTAAGTCTTTCACCATTAAGGCTTAGTGATAAGCTAAGTTTTTTTATATGATTTTTATTGCTCACTCCTTTAGTCCTTGAATGTATGCAATGCAGTTGCTATAATCAATGCTAGTAATTGACGTCTTAAATTTGCGCTTTTATTGGTAAAACGGTAAAAGTCAAGTAGGAGTGAGCATCACTTATGGTGAAGAAACAAGATAATGTACGTAATTTTTCGATTATAGCACATATTGATCACGGAAAATCAACGTTGGCTGATCGGATTCTAGAAAATACAAAAGCACTTACGCAGCGGGAAATGAAAGAACAATTTCTTGATGCGATGGACTTAGAAAGGGAACGTGGTATAACAATAAAATTAAACGCTGTGCAGCTTCATTATGAAAATAAAACTGGTGAAGATTACACATTTCATTTAATAGATACGCCTGGACATGTCGATTTTACATATGAAGTATCGAGAAGTCTCGCGGCATGTGAAGGTGCAATATTGGTAGTTGATGCGGCACAGGGAATCGAAGCCCAGACATTAGCGAATGTGTACCTTGCGTTGGATAACGAATTGGAAATTATACCCGTTATTAATAAAATAGATCTTCCAAATGCTGATCCTGAACGTGTTGCACAAGAGCTGGAAGATGTTATCGGTATTGATAAAGACGATGTTATTTTAGCTTCTGCGAAAGATAATATTGGAGTTGATGAAATCCTGAATCGGATTGTTACAGATATACCTGCTCCTTCCGGTGATCCAGACTCCCCTTTAAAGGCACTTATTTTTGATTCGCTGTATGATCCTTATCGCGGTGTTATCGCTTATGTATGTATTAAAGATGGTTCCGTAAAGATTGGCGACAAAATTAAAATGATGGCAACTGAAAAGGAGTTTGAAGTTAATGAAATTGGTGTCTTTACACCAAAACCAGTAGCAAAAGATGAATTAACTGTTGGAGATGTAGGGTTTCTTACTGCGTCTATTAAAAATGTGGGTGATACGCAGGTTGGTGATACTGTAACACATTCCAATAACCAGGCTGAAACACCACTACCTGGGTACCGCAGGTTAAATCCTATGGTATTTTGCGGATTATTCCCGATCGATTCTAATAAATATAATGATTTACGTGAAGCCCTAGAACGATTAGAGTTAAACGACTCATCATTACAATATGAAGCAGAAACATCACAGGCACTAGGATTTGGATTTCGTTGTGGATTTCTTGGTTTGTTACATATGGAAATCATTCAGGAAAGGATCGAACGTGAGTTTAATATCGATCTAATTACAACAGCACCAAGTGTAATATACGAGGTAGAGCAGACTGATGACACAACAATTGTAGTGGATAACCCATCCATTATGCCAGACCCTCAAATTGTTAAAGAAATTCATGAACCATTCGTAAAGGCGACCATCATGGTTCCGAATGATTATGTTGGGCCTGTGATGGAAATCGCCCAAAAAAAGCGTGGACAATTTATCGATATGGAATATTTGGATGATGTACGTGTGAACGTTGTTTATCAAATTCCTCTTTCTGAAATTGTGTACGACTTCTTTGATCAATTAAAATCTCACACAAAAGGTTATGCCTCTTTTGATTATGATTTAATTGGCTACCGTCCATCAAACCTTGTTAAGATGGATATATGGTTAAATGGCGAAACGATTGACGCATTATCGTTTATCGTTCATCGTGATTTTGCTTATGAACGAGGGAAACTGATTGTTGATAAATTGAAGGACCTTATTCCAAGACAGCAATTTGAAGTGCCTGTCCAGGCGGCAATCGGAAATAAAATTGTCGCACGTTCCACTATTAAAGCAATGCGCAAAAATGTTTTGTCCAAATGTTATGGCGGAGACATAACACGTAAACGTAAATTATTGGAAAAACAAAAAGAAGGAAAAAAACGTATGAAAATGGTAGGATCGGTTGAAGTTCCGCAAGAAGCGTTTATGGCTGTTTTACAAATGGATGATGATTAATTAATTTATTAAGGGAGAACTTAAGGCATTCCTGCTTGTAGTTCATCCCTTTTCTTAGCAGTTAAGAAAGTAAGTGCAACTTAGGCTTTCGCCATTATAGCTTGCACTCCAAACTATGAGGGGTTCTAAAAAAGCAAAATACGCTTTTGTAAGAATCCCTTTTATGAGTAACCAAGTTTTCTAAGCATTGGAGAGGATAATTGTGGTTAAATCCGTTTATATTCATATACCATTTTGTCAGCAGATTTGTCATTATTGTGATTTCACAAAGTTTTTCTACAATGAGAAATTAGCTACAGAATATATAGAGGCACTTTCAAATGAAATAAACACAAATGTTAATGGTACGAAGAACAAGGTAAATACAATATTTATTGGTGGAGGCACCCCTACTTCATTAAACATGGAACAGTTGCGTTCTTTAATGCAAATTATTGATAATAAGTTTGACGTTGAAAATTGTAAAGAATTTACGATTGAATCAAATCCTGGTGATTTTGACAAAGAGAAAATTAAACTGTTAAGGAGCTATGGTGTTAACAGGATTTCTTTAGGTGTGCAAGTATTTGACGATGCGATGCTGGAAGAATTAGGGCGACTGCATACGGTGAAAGACGTATATAGTACCATTAATCAATTACAGCAACACGGTTTTTATAATATTAGTATTGATCTTATATACGCACTGCCGAATCAGACAGTTGAACAATTTAAACAGTCTTTGGATGAAGCAGTATCATTCGGGTTACCTCATTACTCAACATACGCATTACAAATTGAACCCAAAACTGTCTTTTATCAGCGGCATAAAAAAGGCAAACTGCACCGTCCTCCGGAAGAGTCGGAAGTACAAATGTATGAAATTTTGAAAAATACAATGCACCTAGAAGGTGTAAATCACTATGAAATAAGTAACTTTGCAAAAACCGGTTACGAAAGTCAACACAATCTCACCTATTGGAATAATGAATATTATTACGGGTTTGGAGCTGGAGCTCATGGATATCTCGCTGGTAAACGGACAGGAAATATCAGACCTTTACCCGCTTATGTAAAAGAAGCTATGAAAACAGGGAAGCCGATATTGAATACGGAAGAAATTAGTATTAAAGAAATGGTTGAAGAAGAAATGTTCCTTGGCTTACGTAAAACGAAAGGTATTAATAAGAATCATTTTCATAAGAAATTTGGCTTTTCATATGAGACAATCTACAAGCATGCAGTTTCTTCCTTAATCCAAAAAGGATGGCTTGCTGAGAATGCTAGTAACATTTATCTAACCGACCAAGGTATGTTATTTGGTAATGAGGTATTCGAGCAATTTTTATTAGAAGAAAAAGATTTAATGCATGTACGTTGACAAAAAAATAAGGATTTGATAATTTATTATTAGCATTAGCACTCGAGTGGATGGAGTGCTAACAGAGGTGATCATCATGTTAACAGAAAGACAATTACTGATATTACAAGTCATAATTGATGATTTCATTGAGTCAGCACAACCAATAGGTTCACGTGCTATATCTAAAAAAGGTGATATAGCTATTAGTTCCGCCACCATTCGGAATGTAATGGCTGATTTGGAAGAGATGGGGTTTTTGGAAAAAACGCACTCATCCTCTGGTCGTATTCCTTCTGAAAAGGGGTATCGTTACTATGTCGACCACCTCGTCTCACCACAAGTAACAGAAGGTGATAAAAAGCTAATTAATAACGTTATACAAGATGGTTTTTTCGAATTTGAACAGATTGTTCAAAAGTCTGCTCAAATACTTTCTGATATTACTAATTACACATCAATAATATTAGGACCAGAAGTATTTGAGACAAAATTAAAACAATTGCAGATTGTCACATTATCATCGCAAACTGCTGTTGCAATCTTAGTTACTAATACGGGACACGTGGAACATCGTTCATTTTCTATTCCAAAGGAAATAAGCACGTCAGATTTGGAAAAAATGGTGAATATTCTCAATGACCGGTTGTATGGTGTGCCAATTGTAAGGTTACCTGAAAAGTTAAATACTGAAATTGTACATCTTATGAATAAGTACATTACAGATTTTGAAAAATCGTATGATTATTTGAAAGCTGCCTTTTTTAATGAAAATCCTGTTAAATTATATTTTGGTGGCAAAACAAACATTTTAATGCAGCCCGAGTTTAAGGATATTGATAAAATTCGGTCTTTTTATTCCATGATGGAAAAGGAAGATGAAATAGCCAACCTGCTAAAAGATACTACGAATGGTATCAAAGTGAGTATAGGCCATGAGAACAAAGTGGATGCTATCAAAGATCTAAGCCTAATCACGGCTACGTATCAATTAAATGAAGATCAAATGGGTACAATAGCTCTACTAGGTCCTACCCGTATGGAGTATAAGCGGGTTGTTAATCTACTGAACACTTTATCACATGAAATGTCAGATGCATTATACATGTGGTACAAAAATAACGAGTGAAGTAAGACTCTGCAGGGATACCGAATTTATAGAAGACTTTTCCCATTTCTTTATGTATATTTGTTTATTTATAAAGCTATTCGTGATATATTCTAACATGGCAATTTTATAAGAGGAGGTGGCAGTAAATGGAAGAACAGAATAGGGATACAACGCAAACAACTGAGAAAGATGAGGAAAATATTACTGAAGTAATCGACAATACTGAACAAGATGGAGAGCAGCAAATGGGCTCTGATGAAAGCAAGATGGAAAGCCTAAAAGCAGAAGTAGACCAACTCAAACAGGAGAAAGATGAACTTCATCAGCGAGTGCTTCGAACACAAGCAGAATTTGATAACTTCAAAAAACGTTCGCAAAAAGAAAAAGAAGCAGAACGTAAATATAAAGCCGAAGACATCGTAAATGAATTACTTCCGGCAATTGACAATTTTGAGCGAGCATTACAGGCAGATGTAAATGATGCTAGTGAAGGATTTGTTGATGGTATATCGATGGTTTACCGACAATTAAAAGACGCATTAAAAGCACATGGTGTTGAAGAAATAGAATGTGTAGGCGAAACATTTGACCCAACTGTACATCATGCCGTTATGCAAGTAGAAGAAGAAGATACAGAATCTAATACAGTTACGGAAGAGTTGCAAAAAGGTTATATGTTAAAAGATAAAGTTATTCGACCAGCAATGGTTAAAGTAAATAAGTAAATGGATAAGTAGTGAAGGAGGAAGTTTATCATGAGTAAAATAATTGGAATTGATTTAGGTACAACAAATTCATGTGTATCAGTAATGGAAGGTGGAGAAGCGGTAGTTATTCCGAATCCGGAAGGTAACCGTACTACACCATCAGTAGTAGCATTTAAAAATGGCGAACGTCAAGTTGGGGAAGTAGCAAAACGTCAAGCAATTACAAACCCTAATACAATTCAATCAATTAAACGTCATATGGGTACAGATTATAAAGTGAAAATTGAAGATAAAGAGTATACACCACAGGAAGTTTCAGCAATTATCTTGCAGCACATCAAATCCTATGCAGAAGATTACTTAGGTGAAGAAGTAGAAAAAGCTGTTATCACTGTTCCTGCATACTTTAATGATGCAGAACGCCAAGCAACAAAAGATGCTGGTAAAATCGCTGGTTTGGAAGTTGAACGTATTATCAACGAACCTACAGCTGCAGCATTAGCATACGGAATTGACAAAGAAGATCAGGATCAAACAATTCTTGTATATGACTTAGGTGGAGGAACATTTGACGTGTCCATCCTAGATATTGGTGATGGTACTTTTGAAGTTGTTTCAACAGCTGGCGATAATCGCTTAGGCGGGGATGACTTTGACGAAGTTATCATTGACCACATGGTTAAAGAATTCAAAAAAGAGAATGGTATTGACCTTTCACAGGATAAAATGGCTAGACAACGCTTGAAAGATGCAGCGGAAAAAGCCAAAAAAGACTTATCAGGCGTATCACAAACTCAAATTTCACTTCCATTTATCACTGCAGGTGATGCTGGTCCATTGCATATGGAAATGAACTTGACTCGTGCTAAATTCGATGAACTGTCCTCTGATTTGGTTGAGCGTACAATGAAACCAACTCGTAAAGCATTGAAAGACGCTGATTTATCAGCTGGTAAGATTAATAAAGTAATTCTTGTTGGTGGGTCAACACGGATTCCAGCAGTACAGGATGCAATTAAGCGTGAAATTGGTAGTGAACCTTCTAAAGGTGTAAACCCTGATGAAGTTGTTGCACTAGGTGCTGCAATTCAAGGTGGCGTGCTTCAAGGTGATGTAAAAGATGTTGTATTGTTGGACGTTACACCTCTTTCACTTGGTATTGAAACAATGGGCTCAGTAACTACTAAGCTAATTGAGCGAAATACAACAATTCCAACAAGTGAGTCACAAGTATTCTCAACCGCTGCAGACAATCAAACAGCTGTAGATATTCATGTGCTTCAAGGTGAACGTGAAATGGCAGCAGATAATAAAACATTAGGACGTTTCCAATTAACAGATATTCCACCAGCACCAAGAGGTGTACCTCAAATCGAAGTGTCATTTGATATTGATGCTAATGGAATTGTAAATGTTCGTGCGAAAGACAAGGGAACAAACAAAGAGCAGTCCATTACAATTAAATCTTCTTCAGGTTTATCAGATGAAGAGGTTGAACAAATGGTTAAAGATGCAGAAGAGAATGCAGAGGAAGATAAGAAACGTCGTGAAGAAATAGAATTGCGTAATGAAGCAGAACAGCTTATCTTTACCACTGATAAAACAATTAAGGACCTTGGTGAAAAAGTATCTGACGAAGAAAAACAAAATGCTGAAGATGCTAAGGAAGAACTGCAAAAAGCAATTGATGCAGATGATATTGAACAAATAAAAGAAAAGAAAGAAACATTACAAGAACAAGTACAACAGCTTTCTGTTAAGTTATATGAACAAATGCAGCAAGATGCGGAAGCAGAACAGGGTCAGGAAGAAGGACAAGGTTCTGAAGATGTAGAAGATGCTGATTACAAAGAAGTTGACGACGAAGAAAATAACAAATAATTAAGCTGAATCAATTGATTAAAGTCAAAGTCAGGAGTCTCTTGGCTTTGACTTTTTACTCTTTTAATAGTTTATTTGCTATAAAGGAGTAATTGATGATAAGATAAAATTTATGCAATAGTGTCCGGGAGAGTGATTTACAAGTGAGTAAGCGAGATTATTATGAAATACTTGGAGTCGAAAAAGGTGCTTCAAAAGATGAAATAAAAAAGGCATATCGTAAAATGGCAAGACAGTACCATCCAGATGTGAATAGTGAAGAAGATTCTGCAGAAAAGTTTAAAGAAGCAAAAGAGGCATATGAAGTATTAAGTAATGACCAAAAACGTCAACAATATGATCAATTTGGTCATGCAGGCGCACAAGGCCAAGGATTTGGTGGCTTTGGAGGCGGAGCACAGGACTTCGGTGGCTTTGGTGATATTTTCGATATGTTCTTTGGCGGTGGCGGTCGCAGACGTGATCCAAATGCCCCGCAACAAGGTGCTGATTTACAGTATTCTATGATTTTAGAATTTGAAGAAGCTATCTTTGGTAAGGAAACAGATGTAAGTATACCAAAGGAAGAAGAGTGTGAAACGTGTGACGGATCAGGTGCTAAGCCTGGTACAAAGACAAAAACATGTTCACATTGTGAGGGATCGGGCCAATTAAATACGGAACAAAACACTCCATTTGGCCGTGTTGTTAACCGTCGTGTGTGTCATCATTGTAATGGTACAGGGAGGATTATTCCTGAAAAATGTAATACATGTGGCGGAACAGGGAAGGAAAGAAAGCAAGATAAAATCCATATCTCAATCCCTGCAGGAATTGATGAAGGACAGCAAATTCGTGTCTCTGGCAAAGGTGAAGCAGGTGTTAACGGTGGACCACCAGGGGATTTGTATGTTGTGATTCAAGTGAAATCACACGATTTCTTTGAGCGTGAAGGTGATCATATATTCTGTGAGTTACCTGTAACCTTCGTTCAAGCAGCACTTGGTGATGAAATAGAAGTACCAACCGTACATGGTAATGTTATGCTGAAAATAACTGCCGGAACACAAACAGGCAAAGTCTTTCGACTGAAGGGCAAAGGAGCCCCAAATGTTCGTGGAACTGGTCACGGTGATCAACATGTACAGGTACGAGTAATTACACCAAATAAATTAACAGATCGTCAAAAGGAACTGTTGCGTGAATTTAATGATATTAGTGGAAACGAAGCAACGGATGAACAAGAAAGTTCCTTTTTCCAACGGTTTAAGAACGCATTTAAAAGCTAGACTATTTCTAAATGATTGTTGAACTTTTTCTAAAAACTGCGATATAGTGAAAATTTTTTTAGACTTATCTCTAGTTCTAAAGATGGTAGAGTGCTTCGACTCGTTCCGGCAGAATACTTAGCTTTCCATGGGCACGACCTCAGCCTCCTTGTGACGCTAAAAACGCTTCTTCCGGGGTATTCCGAACGTGCTGTTCCCATAGGAGTCTACGTATTCTGCCTCCACCGATTAAGATTTTTGATTAGAGGCTGAAATGTTTCACATGGCTAAGAAGTCACTGTGAAGGCAAGTATTTTTCCACATTATGTCGCAGTTTATATCAACTTCGAATATTTTAAAGAAACAAAACTTATGAAAAGAGTCAAGAATTAAGAGCGGTGTTACAGCAACACCGCTTACATAAAAGATTTAACTTTTTAAAGAAATGAGTGGATTGATTTGAAATGGTCAGAAATATGCATTCATACGACTAATGAAGCTATTGAACCAATTTCTAATATTCTACATGAAACCGGATCCAGTGGTGTTGTTATTGAAGACCCGCTTGATTTGACTGCTGAACGTGATGATTTTTTTGGTGAGATATATGAATTAAATGTGGATGAATACCCAGAAGAGGGCGTCTATATAAAAGCATACTTACCAGTAAATAGTTTTTTGGGTGAAACAGTTAATGAAATTAAGCAGGCTATTAACAATTTAATGCTTTACGATATTAATTTAGGCAGAAACCAAATAACCTTAAGCGAAATACATGAAGAAGAATGGGCAACAGCATGGAAAAAATACTATAAACCAGTTAAAATCTCAAAAAAGATTACGATTATTCCAACTTGGGAAGACTATGAGGCTGTATCGAGTGATGAAGTGATTATCGAGCTTGATCCAGGTATGGCGTTTGGTACTGGAACACATCCAACAACAGTTTTAAGTATTCAAGGTATAGAACGGTATATAGAAGAAAATGATAATGTAATAGATGTGGGCTGTGGTTCTGGAGTATTAAGTATTGCTGCAGGCTTATTGGGCGCCAAGGAAGTTTATGCATTTGATTTGGATGAAATAGCAGTGAAGAGCACCAAATTGAATGCTAAGCTGAATAAGGTAGATAAAAAAATTGTCACGAAACAGAATAACCTTCTTGATCGTGTGAGTATGAAAGCAGATATGATTGTTTCCAATATTTTAGCTGAGATAATCGTCAGGTTTGTGGAGGATGCATGGCATAATCTGAAAACGAACGGTATATTTATTACATCCGGCATTATCCAAGCAAAGAAACAAATGGTGGTTGATAAATTGAACCAACAGGGTTTTCGAATTTTGGAAATAAATGAAATGGAAGATTGGGTTTCTATAATAGCTAGAAAGAATCAATAGAAAAGTGGTGCTTAGCTTGCAACGCTATTTTGTTCCTGAAACTAATTGGGGAAAAGATGAAGTTATTATTAATGCAGATGATGCACATCATATAAATCGAGTGATGAGATTACAGGCCGGAGACAAAATCATATGTAATCACCCAGATGGTATAGCAGCAATATGTGAAATCACTTCATCAGGTAATGATGGTGTCCAGTTGGTTATAATGGAATGGTTGGAAGAGTCCTCTGAACTACCAATTGAAGTTACAATCGCTCAAGGATTACCTAAAAGTGATAAGTTTGAATTGGTATTACAAAAAGGTACAGAACTTGGTGCAACTGCATTCACACCGATACAAGCAGAACGTTCTATAGTAGTTTGGGATGATAAAAAAGCCGAAAAGAAATTTAAACGATATTCAAAAATTGTCAAAGAAGCAAGTGAACAAAGTCACCGAACCAAAATACCACAAATTAATGATGTAACAACCATAGAAAAGTTAATTGAAGAAAGTTCTAATTATGATAAAAAATTGTTTGCATATGAAGAAGAAGCAAAAACTTCAGAATTTCAATCATTTGGAACGATAATAAGTGAAATGGATTCTGGGAATCGAGTGTTAGTTTGTATCGGCCCAGAAGGTGGTTTCTCAGAAAAAGAGGCAGATCAATTAAAGCAGCATGGTTTTACTTCCGTTCGGTTAGGCCCACGTATATTACGGACTGAAACTGCTTCTCTATATGTGTTAGCGAGTATTTCTTACCAATTTGAAGAATTGAGGTGCAGATAATGCCGACAGTAGCATTTCACACTTTAGGATGCAAAGTGAATCATTATGAGACTGAAGGAATTTGGAACATGTTTAAAGATAACGGTTATGAACGTGTCGATTTTAATCATCAGTCTGATGTATATGTAATAAATACATGTACAGTGACAAACACAGGGGATAAAAAAAGCAGACAAGTAATCAGAAGAGCTGTCCGCAAAAACCCTGAAGCAGTTATTTGTGTAACAGGCTGCTATGCCCAAACCTCTCCAGGTGAGATAATGGAGATACCGGGTGTTGACGTTATTGTCGGGACACAAAACAGAAAACAAATGATTAACTACATTGAAGAACACCAAAAAACACGCGAACCGATTAATGGTGTAACAAATATAATGAAAAACCGTGTATTTGAGGAGATGGATGTACCTGAATTTACTGATCGTACACGCGCTTCACTAAAAATTCAAGAAGGATGCAACAATTTCTGTACGTTCTGTATTATTCCTTGGTCAAGAGGATTGTTACGGTCCAGAGACCCTGGAAATGTAGTATCACAAGCTCAGAATTTAGTTGACGCAGGGTATAAGGAAATTGTTTTAACCGGTATCCATACTGCAGGATATGGGGAAGATATGAATGATTATAACTTTGCAAAACTACTTCATGAATTAGAAACGAATGTTGAGGGACTGAAACGGATTCGTATCTCATCTATCGAGGCAAGCCAAATTACAGATGAAGTAATCGATGTACTTGATAAATCAACTAAAATTGTACGCCATTTGCACATTCCATTGCAATCAGGGTCTGATACTGTATTAAATCGTATGCGGAGAAAGTATTCTAGCGCATTTTATAAACAGAAGGTAGACAAGATTCGAAATGCTCTACCTGGCTTGGCAATCACATCAGATGTAATCGTTGGCTTTCCGGGGGAAACGGATGAAGAGTTTATGGAAACTTACAACTTTATTAAAGATGTTGGCTATTCAGAACTGCACGTCTTTCCGTTTTCGAGACGGACGGGTACACCTGCGGCACGCATGAAAGATCAAGTTGATGAGGACGTAAAAAATGATCGTGTACATCAAATGATTGAACTTTCAAACCAATTAGCAAAAGAGTATGCTTCAGACTATGAAAATGAAGTGCTGGAAGTTATACCGGAAGAACGTGTATCTGAAGAAAATACAGACTATTTGGTTGGCTATACAGATAATTATTTAAAAGTGCGTTTCAAAGGTACACAGGATTTAATTGGAAAAATCGTTCGTATAAAGATAAATAAATCCGGCTATCCGTATAACGAAGGTACATTTGTCCGTGTTATGGAGAGTGCCACAAACTCAAATATTAAAGCCACTTCTTAAATCGAACACTCATGTTTTATAAATCATTATGCAAGATAAATAGGATTTAATTTAGTAGGTACAACCATATATGAAAGGAAGAGATACATGAATATGGATTTAGCAAAATATATTGATCACACCCAATTAAAGCCAGATACAAAAAAAGAGAAGATTGCCCAGATTGTAAAAGAAGCAAGTGAAAACGGTTTTGCTTCGGTTTGTGTTAATCCGTATTGGGTACCTTTTTGTTACGAGAATTTAAAGAATACTGAAGTTAAAGTGTGTACTGTTATTGGCTTCCCATTAGGAGCTACATCTACAGAAACAAAAGTGTTTGAAACAAAGCAAGCTATTAAAGATGGGGCAACAGAAGTGGATATGGTTATTAACGTTGGGGAATTAAAGTCGAACAATGATGAAGCAGTTAAAAATGATATTAAATCTGTAGTTGAAGCTGCAGAAGGGAATGCGCTAACAAAGGTTATTATTGAGACTTCATTGTTGACCGATGATGAAAAAGTACGAGCTTGCCAATTTGCTAAACAGGCTGGAGCAGATTTTGTGAAAACTTCCACAGGATTTTCTGGTGGTGGTGCATCTGCTCATGATATTAAGCTTATGCGTGAAGCAGTTGGAAGCGAAATGGGCGTTAAGGCGTCAGGCGGTATTCGTGATCTTGAATCCACAAAAGCCATGATCGATGCGGGTGCCACTAGGATTGGTGCTAGTGCAGGTGTTGATATAATTGCTGGAAATAAAGGGGCAGATAATTATTAGAAAACGTAGCATATCGATAAAGTTTTTTTTATGAAAGCGTGATTTTGCTTTATTAGAACTCTATCTACTTTGTAGTACAGCTTAATGGTGCAAGCCTTAGTTTCACTTAGGCTGTAAGAAAGTATTTTATTACTTTGTAAAAAAAAAGACATTTTTAAACAGCTATGAAGTTAATTGGGATATCTAATGTAATATCACTTATTCAGGTTAATTTTCAGTCTGCCTTTTTTTCATAGTAGATGGTGGCGCGGACTCGGCTGCCATATTGGTTTCTTAACTGTTTATTATAAATTTATATGTATATAAGTACTATTTTTAAGTTGACCTGTAAGTGGGGTTATATTATAATTGGCAGAGACATGAGATATTATCCATGTCTGTACATTTTTGTTTTTTGCTTCGGAGGGAGGGAAATTAGCATGTCAAATACAACTCGCATTCGTAAAAACGAGAACCTTGAGGATGCTCTTCGTCGCTTTAAGCGTAGTGTGTCAAAAAGTGGTACACTACAGGAATATCGTAAGCGTGAACACTATGAAAAGCCTAGCGTTAAACGCAAGAAGAAGTCTGAAGCTGCTAGAAAGCGTAAATTCTAAAGAGGGTGCAAGAGCATGACAATATTAGAACAGCTAAACCAAGAT
Source organism: Virgibacillus subterraneus (assembly GCF_900110695.1). GTDB lineage: Bacteria > Bacillota > Bacilli > Bacillales > Amphibacillaceae > Lentibacillus > Lentibacillus subterraneus. Next base: position 281,362 of record NZ_FOEH01000002.1, read on the forward strand.
ATGAAGCAAGCCATGAAAAAGAAGGATAAAGACACCCTTGGTGTTGTTCGAATGGTTAAAGCTTCACTACAAAATGAATCGATAAAACTTGGTAATAAAGAACTTTCTGAAGACGAAGAATTAACTGTTCTATCCAAAGAGTTAAAACAAAGGAAAGATTCCCTCCAAGAGTTTAAATCAGTTGGACGCGATGATCTTGTTAAAAAACTTGAAATTGAAATCAATATTTTACAAGAATATATGCCAGAACAGATATCAGAAGATGAGTTAGAGGCATTAGTTCAGTCTACGATTCAGGAAGTAAATGCAACTTCCAAAAAAGATATGGGGAAAGTTATGAGTGCAATCATGCCTAAAGTTAAGGGTCAGGCTGATGGTGCACAAATTAACAGGCTTGTTCAAAAAAATTTAAATTAATTAGTAATATAAAAGGCCTTGTCAGATTTGACGAGGCTTTTTCATTTAACTTTTTTAGAAATACACCATCTTTTGACCTAATTGTGATACTATTTAACTAATATGGCTGAAATGAAACCATTTACATTTATGAATCGTATGTAAAAATGAAGGTAAAATAGAAAGGGGGGGATGCTGTGTGCCTGTTAATAGACTTAAGCAATACATAATTTTAGTGCTTGTATTTTTTATATCAGCGTCACTGTTTAGCGCAATTTCAGTAATTAAAGCACAAAACAATGGTAGCGGAAAGGTAGTCTATGTTATTCCGATAGAAAATGAAGTGGAACGTGGACTTGAAGCCTTTCTTTCACGAACTACAAAAGAGGCGGAAGCAAAAGGTGCGGATCATATAATATTTGAAATCGATACACCTGGGGGAAGAGTGGATTCTGCAAGACAAATTGCAGAACTGCTACAGGATCTTGAGCTACCTACTACTTCCTTTGTTATTAATCAGGCATTGTCAGCAGGTTCTTATATTGCATTAAACACAGATAATATCTATATGAAACCACAAGCCAACATGGGAGCTAGTGGAGTGATTAATCAGGATGGAACTGCGGCAGATAAAAAGGCAGAATCCGCATGGCTAAGTGCAATGAAAAGTGCAGCTGAGTCAAAAGGAAGGGATAAGTTATATGCGGCTGCAATGGCAGATCCGAGTATAGATCTCCCGGAATATGGTGCTGAGAAAGGTAAGTATCTTACACTGGATCCTGAATCAGCTGTTAAGGTTGGTTATTCAAAAGCCACTGTTCAAGATCGGACAGAAATGTTGAACGACTTAGGGCTGAGCAATGCAACTATTATTGAGAAAGAACCCACAATATCTGAAAATATAGCTAGATTCATAACTAACCCGGTTGTAGTCCCTATATTATTGTCCATAGCAAGTCTTGGGTTGATTGTGGAGTTGTATTCACCTGGTTTTGGTATACCAGGTATAATGGGATTGCTATCGTTAATTTTGTTCTTCTATGGACATGTAGTTGCAGGTCTGGCAGGAATGGAAGCCATTATTTTATTAATCTTAGGCTTAGTATTGATAATTGCAGAGTTCTTTGTTCCTGGAGGAATTGCAGGATTGCTTGGTGTTGCTTCTGTAGTTGGTTCATTGATTATATCAGGACAGGATATTGGTCATATGTCAATGAGCATTGGTATTGCATTTATAGTAGCTATAATTGCTTCTATTATATTGTTTAAAACGATGGGAATGGAAAAAGGGTTTTTTCGCCATATTATATTAAAGGACCAGACATCAACAGAGCTTGGGTATGTTTCCACTGTAAATAGGTTGGAATTAATTGGGTTGGAAGGTGTAACGGTAACTCAGTTACGTCCATCAGGTACAGCTATACTTGATGATGAACGCTTAGATGTTGTATCAGAAGGAGGGTTTATTCAGAGTAATAGGCCAGTAAAGGTGGTTAAGGTAGAAGGAGTTCGAGTGGTAGTTAGAGAAGTATAATATAAAAAGATTTATAGGAGGAATTTAAATGGAATTACAAGAACTTATGCCGGTAATAATAATTGCGGTAATATTAATTGTTGTTGCAGTATTATTTACATTTATTCCAGTAATGTTATGGATTAGTGCCTTAGCTGCTGGTGTTAAAGTAGGTATCTTCACACTTGTTGGTATGCGATTACGTCGGGTTGTACCTTCAAGAGTAATCAATCCGTTAATTAAGGCACATAAAGCAGGATTAGAATTAACTACAAATCAGCTGGAAAGTCATTACTTAGCAGGTGGTAATGTAGATAGAGTAGTAAACGCACTTATCGCTGCACATAGAGCAAATATTGAACTATCCTTCGAAAGAGGAGCAGCAATTGATTTAGCAGGTCGTGATGTACTAGAAGCTGTTCAAATGAGTGTTAATCCAAAGGTAATTGAAACGCCATTTATTGCAGGTATCGCGATGGATGGTATTGAAGTGAAAGCAAAAGCTCGTATTACGGTACGTGCAAATATTGACCGCCTTGTCGGTGGTGCTGGAGAAGAAACAGTAATTGCCCGTGTAGGTGAAGGCGTTGTAAGTACAATTGGTAGTTCAGAAGCACATACAAAAGTGCTGGAAAACCCTGATTCAATCTCACAAAATGTTCTAAGCAAAGGATTGGATGCAGGAACAGCATTTGAAATTTTATCAATTGATATTGCTGATGTTGATATCGGCAAGAATATCGGAGCTATTCTGCAAACAGATCAAGCTGAAGCGGATAAAAATATTGCTCAGGCTAAAGCGGAAGAAAGAAGAGCGATGGCTGTTGCACAAGAGCAGGAAATGGTTGCTCGAGTTGAAGAGATGCGTGCAAAAGTTGTTGAAGCAGAGGCGGATGTTCCACTTGCGCTTGCGGAAGCACTACGGTCCGGAAATCTTGGTGTAATGGATTATATGAACTATAAAAATATTGATGCTGATACAGATATGCGCGGTACAATTGGAAAATTGTCTGATAATGAAAAAGAAGACAATGACAATAAATAATGTATTAGAGGATACAGGAGGGTTATTATGGATGTCATTCTTATAATCCTTGCAATTATTGGGGGACTTGCAGGTTTTTTAAAAGATAAGTCTGATACTAATTCCAATAAACAAAAACGAACAGCTAGTTCACCTAGACCTTCACCGGCTCCTTTCGGTGGGGCCGGTGAAACAGTCAGTAATAATCAGCCACAAAGTACAGTAGCCAAAACGTCAATTGAAGAACAACAGCAAGAACAACGCGAACGCTTGGCTGACCGTATGAATACAGATACACAAAAAGCACTGGATGAACGTAAACATGATGCAATTATTACTGACAATAGTGAGAATAGGGAACCTGACAGAGAATTATCTGCTGAACAAAAAAGATTTAAAAGACGGATAAAAAATAACTTGAATCAAAAAGGTTTAGTAAACGGCGTTATTATGGCAGAGGTTTTAGGCTCTCCTAGAGCAACCAAGCCATATCAAAGTGTTGTAAAGCAACGAAGAAAATGACTAACTTAAATAAAGAACCACTATCTAATGAGCTATAGATGCTTATGCCGGTAGTGGTTCTTTTTTTTGTTCTTATCCTGTCGGTGATTTCATAAATATGTATGTGAGAGGGGGCCACATCAGTGAAGAAATGGCAACAACGAATTGGTCCATGGTTAATGAATCATCTTGCGCTTCCAACTGATGTCATGTTGGAGCTGCCGCGGATAACAATGATTGGTCAAATTCATGTTTATATTGAGAATCATAAAGGACTTATTGTTTACTCAGATACCGAATTGAAGCTTAAAACCAATAAGGGTTATATACAGATTTCAGGATCATCTTTTGTATTGAAAATGATGCTGCCTGAAGAAATATTACTGGAAGGATTGATAACTGAAGTCAAATTTATTCCAGATTAAAATATTAAGGAGGAGGACATGAAACATATTCAAGGTTCATTTATTACTGGATACATGACTATTTTAATCAAGGGAAGAAATCCAGAACTTTTCTTTCAATTTTGTATCGATCAAGGTATTACAGTTTGGAATATTAAAAAAGTATCCGAGAATGCATGTAAAGGTAACGTCAAATTAAGTGATATTGATATATTGAAGGATATTAAACGTCGGACAAGTTATAAACTAACTTTTATAAACAAAAGAGGTTTACCATTTTTATTTAAACAATATACTCGTAAAAAAGAAGTTATGGTTGGGTTGTTGTTAAGTATCATGCTTATTTTCTTTCTATCTAATATAATTTGGGAAGTTAAGATAATAGGTGTACCAAAAGATATAGAGGAAAAAATAAGTGAACAACTGACTGAATACGGAATTCATCAGGGTGCATGGACTTTTACACTGGATCCACCTAGTGAAGTGCAACAACAATTAGTAAATGATGTACCTGAATTACTGTGGGTTGGAGTGCACCAAAAAGGGACATCCTATGTTCTTGAAGGTGTAGAAAAAACGATAGTAAAAGAAGAGGAAGTACAAGGTCCTCGAAATTTAGTAGCTACAAAAAAAGGCGTAATTCAAAAAATGTATGTATCTAAAGGACTCCCAAAAGTTCAAGTCAATGACTATGTTGAACCTGGACAGGTACTTGTTTCAGGAAAGCTTAATTTTGACGATAGCAAAGAGGACAAAAAATATGATTTAGTAGCTGCTGAAGGAGAAATAATTGCGAAGACATGGTATGAAACAGAAGTGACCATTCCGTTAGAAGCTAATCATGAACTATTGACAGGAAATCGTGAGAGTAAATATCATTTAAGTATCAATGAATTCGAGCTACCTGTATGGGGATTCAGTTCACCTGATTTTAATGATATTCATCGAGAAAGAAATGAAAGAGACCTTTATTTTTTGAAGTGGAAGCTTCCTGTTAAAATAATTGAAACTATTTTAAGTGAAAAAAGGTATAATAAAATAGAGAGAAGTAAAAATGAAGCGATTGATATTGGAATTCAACAAGCAAAAAACGAGTTACAGTTGCAACTGGGACCTGATGCGAGAATTGTTTCTGAAAAAGTTTTGCATGAAACAATTGAGAATGGTAAAGTAAAACTAATCTTATATATGGCTGTGGAAGAAAATATTGTAAAAGAGGAATCAATAGATCAAGGAGATTGATTATGTCAGAAAACTTGAAAACAATTGAGTTACAATTAACCAATACTAATGAAGCATTAGCTTTGTTTGGTACAAATGATAAATATTTAAAGCAGATAGAAGAACAATTAAATGTATCCATTGTTACAAGAGGAGAGCAAGTAGGTGTTTCTGGCGCTAAAGAAGAGATTGAACTTGTTGAGGAGATTTTATCAACTCTTCTTACAATTGTACGAAAAGGATTGAATATAACAGAGCGAGATGTAGTATATTCAGTGGATCTCGCAAAAAAAGGTAAAATTAATCAATTTGAAACACTTTTTGAAGATGAGATAACCAAAAATGTTAAGGGGAAATCAATTAGAGTAAAAACATTAGGACAAAAGAGTTATGTATCAGCAATTAAAACTCATGACCTTGTGTTTGGTATTGGTCCCGCTGGTACTGGAAAAACGTATCTGGCTGTCGTAATGGCTGTCCATGCATTAAAAAATGGTGAAGTGAAAAGAATTGTCTTAACACGCCCTGCAGTTGAAGCTGGGGAAAGCCTCGGATTTTTGCCTGGTGATCTGAAGGAAAAGGTTGATCCCTATTTAAGGCCATTATACGATGCATTACACGATGTGCTGGGGACTGAACATACAATGCGTTTAATCGAGAGGGATACCATTGAAATTGCCCCATTAGCCTATATGCGTGGACGAACACTTGATGATGCATTTGTTATATTAGATGAAGCGCAGAATACTACACCTGAACAAATGAAGATGTTTTTGACACGCTTAGGCTTTGGCTCTAAAATGATAATTACTGGAGACATCACCCAAATCGACTTACCCAAAGGTGTTAAATCAGGGTTACAGGTAGCAAACCAGTTATTGTCATCTGTAAATGGAATTTCAATTATTCATTTAAACCAAACTGATGTTGTAAGGCATCCGTTAGTACAAAAAATTATTGATGTATATGAAAAAACGAACTAGTCGATGAAATAGTGTAAGACCCCCAATAGTGGGTCTTATTTCTATATATACATAGTTAATTGTAATGCCTGCGTTTTTGATTTGATCAGTTACGAGGTGAAAATTATGGGGAAAATGTTGCGAAACTTTGTAAAGGCACTATTTAAGATCCGAACAAAATGGCTAACAGTTATTTTGCCGGTGTCTATTTTAGGTGTCTTTTTTTTCCTTGTAACTGTTAATAACGTGTTTACAGAAACATATGATATTGAACGATTTACCAGTGCCAAGGAGACTATTCGTTCTCCAATTACAGTAGAAAATGAGCAGGAAACGAAACGGAAAACCCGCGAAACGGTTCAATCTGTTGAAGATAGATTTGATATATCAACTGAAACGACTAAAGAGCAAGTAGCATATGTGGAAGAAATATTTGATGCAATCGATAAAGTAGATGCGGAGGATTCTGAAAGTTCACCAGATTCACCTAATGAGAATAACGTAGGTGTAATGACAAGCCAGGAAAAAGTTCGGCGATTAAAGCAAATATTATCTCCAAATATAACAGAAGAGGTTAATGATGGAATATTATATGAACTTGCAGAAGCACAGCCACAAATGCGTGCAGAGGGCAAGGAATTGTTAATCTCTTCATTGAAAGAAGTTTTAGTAAATGGTGTCCGTGTTGAAAATATTCAAAGTGGTATAACCAAAATTGAACAAGATATAAAGTATTCCAATCTGCCAAACGGCATAAAAGAACCGCTAGTAAAATTAAGTGAGTTTGCAGTGGTGGAAAATTCATTCTTTGATGTTGAAAAGACAATGGATGCAAGAAAGGATGCAGCGAGCAGCGTAGAACCTGTTGTAATTCGAGCAGGTGAAATAATTGTCAGGGAAGGCCAAGTAATTACAAATCAGCTTTATCAGGACTTAAAATTAGCTGGCTTATTGGATGAAGAAAGAAATATTTATCCAGTAATAGGTTTGGCTCTATTAATATTTTTAATAATCTTTGTTATTGGATATGAAATGAATCTCCTTTCAAAAGTTAATAGCCTAGATAAAGGTAAAATCTCTTCTATAATACTAATAAGTATTATAGTTGTAGCACTAATGAAAGTGGTAAGTATGATAACAGTTCCTGTAAGCCAATTATTTTTCGTAGTCCCTGTTGCAATAGGAACCTTACTTGTAAAACAATTGCTCAATGAAAGGTTTGCAATTGTACTCTCTATATTGTATGCCATTTTGGGGAGCATAATTTTTAACGGACAAATTCCGGGTGCATTAAATATAGAGGCTGGTATTTACTTCTTCTTTTCACAAATGGCTGGTATTATATTTCTGACAAATGTCAAAGATCGCTTGGCCATTCTTAAGGCAGGTGTTGGTGTAACTGCTATTAACATTATTACAGTATTATTATTCCTTTTTCTTTCTTTTGAAAAGTATTCAGTAGGCGAATTATTAATTTATTCTGGATTTGGAATAGCATCTGCATTTCTGTCAGCAGTGTTAGCAATTGGCTTATTGCCATTTTTCGAAACCGGTTTGGGTATATTATCAGATATTAAATTACTATCATTAGCAAGTCCGAATCAGCCATTACTTCGAAAAATCCTAACTGAGTCACCAGGTACGTATCATCATTCTGTGATGGTGGCCAATCTCAGTGAAACGGCTTGTGAGGTGATTGGAGCAAATGGGCTTCTTGCAAGGGTAGGATCATATTATCATGATATTGGTAAGACAGTAAGACCACATTATTTTATTGAAAATCAGTTATCGATTTCTAATCCTCATGATATAATTGAACCAAGACAAAGTGCAGAAATTATTATTAATCATCCTTATGATGGAGTTGCAATGCTTAAAAAACACAAACTTCCAAAAGAAATTATCAATATTGCAATGCAACATCATGGAACTACTTTATTAAAATATTTTTATTATAAGGAAAAGGAAAGTAACCGCTATGTGAAGGAAAACAACTTCAGGTATCCAGGTCCAAAGCCACAAACTAAAGAAGCTGCAATAATATGTATTTGTGACTCTGTGGAAGCCGCTGTAAGGTCATTAAATGAGCCAACAGAGGATAAGATTGAAGAAATTGTGTCTTCCATTGTAAATGATCGTCTGATGGATGGACAATTAAATGAATGTCCACTGACTTTAAAGGAGTTGGATAAAGTTCATCAAACAATCTGTGAATCATTAAAGGGAATTTTTCATTCAAGAATACAATATCCCATGAAGGAGGCAAAATAAATGTATATTGATTTTCATGACCAAACAAATTCTGTACCTACCGATTATATTGATATGCTCCAACGTTTACTTATTTTTACAGCAAAAAAAGAAGGTATTTCTATGGAGGCTGAGGTATCAATAAACTTTGTCAGTAACAATGAAATCCAAGAAATTAATCGAAATTATAGACAGCTTAACAAACCAACCGATGTATTATCTTTTGCAATGCAGGAGCAAGCTGATGATGAATTGGATATTGTTGGTGAAGATATTCCCCTTGTTCTTGGCGATATTGTTATATCTGTTGAAAAAGCAGAGGAACAGGCTAAGGATTATGACCATTCGCTAGAGAGGGAATTGGGATTTCTAACGGTTCATGGTTTCTTGCATCTACTTGGATATGACCATATGGATAAAGATGATGAACAGAAAATGTTTAAAAGGCAGGAAGAAATTTTGGGTGAATTTGGCATTGAACGGTAATCAAAGGAAAAAATCTATTGGTTTTTCTCATGCGTGGAATGGTCTTAAAGAAGTAACGAAAACTGAACGGAATTTTAAGATACATTTAATAGCTACAATAACAGTTATTATAGCAGGTATTCTAATACAGTTAACCTTAATTGAGTGGGCAATTATTATGCTTACAATTGGGTTAGTATTAGTTGCTGAAGCTACTAATGCAGCCGTTGAAAAGCTGATTGATTATGTGAAACCTGATACACATCCGTTAGCTAAAACAATTAAGGATGTTGCTGCAGGGGCAGTTTTATTAGCTGCTTTAACTGCGCTAATCGTTGGTATGATTATATTTTTACCGAAAATATATGGATTATTTTAGCAAAACCTTCATTATACGAAGGTTTTTTTAGCAGTTAGGAAAGTATAAATAATTACTGCATAAGTGAAACTAAGAACTTTCCATTTAGTTCTGCGCTTCAAAGCATAAGGGATTCTATGAGAAGTAAAGTTTGATTTCATAAAAACCCCTTTAACGATAAGCCAAGTTCTTCTAATCATTACATGTCATTTTCTGAAGAATTATAGAAACTTTTTAAAGGTTTTGTCGGATACATGAAACTAGCTGGATTTTGTAGTATGATGATTATATCAAATAGACATAACTGCTTCGGAGGAAATAACATGGACACTAAATTTAAATCAGGATTCCTAGCAATTATTGGTAGACCTAACGTAGGCAAGTCAACATTTATGAACAATGTAATAGGGCAAAAAATAGCGATAATGAGTGATAAGGCACAAACAACACGAAATAAAATTCAGGGTGTTTTAACAGAAGAAGATGCACAGATAGTATTCATCGATACACCAGGAATCCATAAACCCAAGCATCGTTTAGGTGATTTTATGGTGAAAATAGCTGAGGATACATTGAATGAAGTGGATGCAATTCTTTTTATGATTAACGCTGATGAAGGTTATGGAAAAGGTGATCAATATATAATCGACCGGCTGCAGCAAGTAAAACGCCCGGTTTTCCTGATCATCAATAAAGTGGACTTAATTCATCCAGATGATTTGTTCCCTTTAATAGAGCGCTATAAAAATAAGTACAATTTTGAGGAAATTATTCCAATTTCAGCGCTTCATGGTAATAATGTTACACATTTACTTGATATATTAAAGGCACATCTGCCGGAAGGGCCTCAATATTACCCTGAAGATCAAATAACAGATCATCCTGAACGGTTCATCATTGGCGAGTTAATACGGGAAAAAGCATTGCAATTAACCAGAGAAGAGGTACCGCATTCAATAGCAGTTGTGATTGAAAACATTGAAACAAGAGACTCAAATGCAGTTTTTATTCAGGCAGCAATTGTTGTGGAACGGAAAACGCAAAAAGGAATTATTATCGGTAAACAAGGAAGTATGTTAAAAGATATCGGTAAAAAAGCTCGAAAAGATATTGAAGCATTGTTAGGATCAAAAGTTTATTTAGAACTTTGGGTCAAAGTCCAAAAAGACTGGCGCAACAAGCAATCGCAGCTGCGTGAGTTTGGGTTCCGTAGTGATGAATATTAAACTTGGTAAAATTTAAAACTCATTGATTTAACATGTATGGTAATTCTATTAGTAAGTACTTTTTCAACATGCTATAAAGAAAGGTGGGGTTTCTTGTGATCGACTTAACCTGGAGATTATTTAGTCAAACAGGAAACATTGAAACCTATTTATTATTGAAAGAGTTAGAAGAAAGAGCACGAGGTAAGGGAAATTCGGTCCAACAGGAAGATGAGGAAGTATCATCGATTGACACAAAATTATAGTACATGGGAATTTTTCAATGGTTTGACCTAAGAAGGTGATACTATTTGCTTGAAAAAATGAAAGGTATTGTCATTAAAACGCAAGATTACAGTGAATCACATAAAATAGTTACGATTTATAGTAATAAACTAGGTAAAATCTCTGCAATTGCCAGAGGAGCCAAGAAACCAAAAAGCAGAATGGCTGCAGTTACGCAGCCATTCATACTTGGTGAATTTTTTATCTATATCAATTCGGGATTAAGTACTATTCAGCAGGGAGATGTTGTTGATTCGCTCCGTTTTATTAGGGAAGATATTATTAAGACAGCTTATGCTGCATATATAGTTGAGTTGACCGATAAATTAGTTGATTCACATTTACCGGATAAATATTTATTTGACCAGCTATACCAGACATTATCCTGGATCGCTGAACATGATGATGCAGATGCTGATATTCCAATGATGATGTATGAGTTAAAATTATTTGCAAAAGGCGGGTTTGCACCGACAGTAAGTAATTGTGTGAGTTGTGGCAGGAAAGATACTCCTTTATATTTTTCGATATCTGAAGGTGGTTTACTTTGTTCGCGATGTAACCATATTGACTCTGAAGCAATAATGCTGCCAGATAAGATAGCAAAATTGTTGCATATCTTTGTAAGTGTAGAATTGGAAAGAGTTGGTAAAATATCAGTGAAATCAGCAAATAAGAATTTATTGCGACAGTTAATAGATGCCTATTACGACCAATATGGCGGCTATTATCTTAAATCTAAACGATTTTTAAATCAATTGGATAAATTAAGATAAGCTACTTTTGTTGACAATATAGGTGTTAATACAGTATTATTTGTACATATTTCGAATAAAAACATAATTGTGTTGAGGAAGAATAGTACTTATTGATTGCTATTTTGAGCGAGTCCAGATTAGTGGAAGCTGGATAATAGGACGATGAGGAATGGCGCTTCTGAGCAAACGGTATAAAGTGGCTCTTGTATAGAGCAAGTAGGGTGGAACCGCGGTATAAAAACCGTCCCTATGTCATTTAAAATGACATAGGGACGGTTTTTTTATTCAAGCAGTTAAGAAAATATAAATTCTTCCTTACTGCATAAGTGCAACTTAAGCTTTCGCCATTAAAGCTTGGGGATAAGCCTAATTTTCTAATAAAGCAACTATGGAGGTTATTAAAAATGAAAATACAGGAAATGATTTTAACTTTGCAAAAATATTGGTCAGACCAAGATTGTATATTGATGCAGGCGTATGACGTTGAAAAGGGAGCCGGAACAATGTCTCCAATGACACTGTTAAGAAGTCTAGGTCCAGAACCGTGGAATGTAGCGTATGTTGAGCCATCAAGAAGACCAGCAGATGGTCGATATGGGCAAAATCCAAATCGACTTTATCAGCATCACCAATTCCAAGTAATTATGAAGCCGTCGCCAGACAATATTCAAGAATTGTATCTAGATTCATTAAAAGCGCTTGGAATTAACCCGTTGGAGCATGACATACGTTTTGTAGAGGATAATTGGGAAAATCCAACTCTGGGTGCTGCAGGATTAGGATGGGAAGTGTGGCTGGACGGAATGGAAATAACACAATTTACATACTTTCAGCAAATTGGCGGGCTTGAAGCAAGTCCGGTAACAGTTGAACTTACGTATGGGATTGAACGTTTGGCATCGTATATTCAAGATAAAGAAAATGTATTTGATTTGGAGTGGACAGATGGTGTAACGGTTAAAGATATCTTTTTTCAGCCTGAATACGAACATTCAAAATATACGTTTGAAGAGTCTAATACAGACATGCTATTTAAGTTATTTTCTATGTATGAAAAAGAAGCTAAGGCTACAATGGAAAAAGGATTGGTATTTCCATCCTATGATTATGTATTAAAATGTTCGCATACATTTAATTTACTTGATGCTAAGGGTGTCATTTCAGTAACAGAACGAACAGGATATATTTCAAGAATACGAAACCTAGCTAGGAATATTGCTAAAGCTTACGTAGCAGAACGTGAAGGGTTAGGATTTCCTATGTTAACAAAGGAGGCAGAATAATGGCTAAAGATGTATTGTTTGAAATAGGGTTAGAAGAATTGCCTGCACGATTTATTGATAAGGCAGAAAGCCAACTTATTAGTAAGACAAAGGATTGGCTAGATGAATTACGTATTTCGTATGACTCTATTACTTCATTCTCTACACCAAGAAGACTTGCCGTTTTAATTAAGGATGTTGCCGAAACGCAAACGTCACTTGAAGAGGAAGTAAAAGGGCCAGCTGTTAAAATAGCGAAAGATGATGAAGGAAGCTGGACAAAAGCAGCAATTGGTTTTACAAAAGGTCAAGGAAAGACTGTAGAAGACATTTATACTAAAGAAATAAAAGGGACAAAATATATATTTGTGAAAAATCAGGTTATCGGTAAAGATACTTATGAATTACTTCCTACATTCAAAGGAATTATAGAATCCATTCAATTTCCCAAAAATATGCGCTGGGCCGAACAAAGCCTTCGATATGCACGTCCAATTCGTTGGATTGCTGCATTATATGAAGATCAAGTAATACCTTTTGAAATTGCTGATGTTACAACTAGCAATTTTACGTTCGGACATCGGTTTTTAGGAAGCAAAATCATTTTAAAATCACCAACAGACTATCAATTTGACCTGAAAGATAATTACGTTATATCAGATCCAAATGAACGTGAACATTTAATTACAGAGGGAATAATACAAATAGAAAAAGAATATGGATTTCAAATTCCAATTGATAATGGTTTATTGAATGAGGTACGTAATCTCGTTGAGTACCCAACGGTATTTATTGGCTCATATGAAGAATCCTTTTTAAAGTTACCATCAGATGTGTTAATAATATCTATGAAAGAACACCAGCGGTATTTCCCTGTAAAGTCAAAGAATGGAGAATTGCTGCCTTACTTTGTCGGAGTTAGAAATGGTGATGACAAAGCATTAAATACTGTAATCAAAGGCAACGAAAAAGTTCTACATGCCAGGTTATCTGATGCACAATTCTTCTTTGAAGAAGATCAAAAACATTCTATAGATTATTATTTGGAGAAGTTGGAGCGGGTTGTTTTTCAAGAAAAATTAGGAACAATAAGTGATAAAGTGTCACGTGTTGTTAGGATTACAGATCAATTGGCACAACAGCTAAATCTTTCTGAAGAGACAAAAGAAAAAGCAGTCAGGGCTGCTGAAATTTGCAAGTTTGATTTACCAACGAACATGGTGAATGAATTCACAGAGCTTCAAGGAATTATCGGACAAACATATGCACTGAATTTTGGCGAGGCAAAAGAAGTTGCTAAAGCAGTTGCTGATCATTATTTACCGGTTCATGCTGATGATCGTTTACCGGAGAATATTGAAGGTGCTATTGTAAGTGTTGCTGATAAACTGGATACGATTGTAGGTTGTATTTCAGTAGGCTTAACACCAACTGGTTCACAGGATCCTTATGGTCTTAGACGTCAATCGGTAGGTATTTTGAAAATATTAAAAGAAAATAAATGGAATATTACGGTTGAATCATTACTGGATTTAACACAGAATTTATTTCGTGATCAAGCAATTGAACAAAATGATATTAATAAAGTGAGAAATGAATTAGAACAGTTCTTTGGTTTACGTGCCACGTATATACTTAAGGAAGTAAAGGCTGAGCAAGATGTTATTCAATCTGTATTGCATCAAGAGATAGGTATTATTGCATATACGTTAGCAAAAGCGAGTATTTTATCCCGCAAACGTAATGATCATGATTTTAAATCTGTTCAACAAGCACTTGTAAGAGTGATTAACCTGTCCAAGAAAACAAATCAAAATACTATTAATCCAGACCTTTTTGAAACACCTTCCGAAAAGGAACTATATCAGGTTTATTTGGCAGTAAAGGATTCTTATATTAATTCTAATAGTAACCAGCAAGCTGAGGATGCCCTTTTACAGCTAGGGAAATTGGCAGAACCAATTCACAACTTCTTTGAGCATAACATGGTTATGGCAGACGATGATCAAATCCGTAATAATCGACTGTCACTCTTGAATCTAATAGCAACATTAACTTTCGACTTTGCTGATTTATCCGCAATCGAATGGAAGCAGCAATTCTAATCCAAGCAGGTGTAAAAACGTTTATTATATAGAAATTCTCAGATCATTATTTTAAGGTAACATTATTTCTTTTTCACTATATTTAGTCTATAATATTTAATAAATAGTATGTCACATTAAGTTTTTAGGTGGTGAAAAAGTGGAGTTATCAAATAGACAAGAGCAAATTATTGTAATTGTTAAAGAAAATGGCCCGATTACTGGTGAGAATATAGCCGAACGTCTTGGTTTGACAAGAGCAACATTACGGCCAGATTTAGCTATATTGACCATGGCTGGTTTTCTTGATGCAAGACCAAGGGTAGGGTATTTTTATACAGGTAAGACTGGAACTGAACTACTGACCGAAAAGATTAAACAATTTAAAGTACAGGAATACCAGTCAGTCCCTATAGTCGTTAAGGAAGATGCTTCTGTTTATGATGCTATTTCAACAATGTTTTTAGAAGATGTTGGAACGCTTTTTGTAGTAGATAATAACGCATGTCTAATAGGTGTTTTATCAAGAAAAGACTTATTAAGAGCGAGCATCGGAAATCAGGATTTAAACGCTGTACCGGTACATATTATCATGACTAGAATGCCTAATATTACTGTATGTTATCGTGAGGATTTAATGATAGATGCTGCAAAGAAGCTGATTGATAAACAAATTGATGGGCTTCCTATCGTCAAAGATACTGAAAAGGGCGTAGAAATTGTAGGGCGTATTACGAAAACGACTATAACGAAAGCGTTTGTGGAGTTAATAATGGATGAGCATTTATAAGAGAGGAGCCGAACCATGGGTGTAAAACCACTAGTTTATGTTTTGTCCGATTCCGTTGGAGAAACTGCTGAATTAGTAATAAAAGCAGGTTTGAGTCAATTCAATAATGGGGAATATAATATACAGCGAGTGCCATATGTAGAGGATAAAAAAACGATTGATGAAACCGTACAGATTGTACAAGAAAAGCAAGGAATTATCGGATTTACACTCGTAGATCCAATTCTACGAAAATATTTAAATACAAAGGCAAAGGAAAAAGATATTGAAGCAATTGATATTATGGGTCCAATGATGGATGCAATGGAGAAATTCTTCGATCATAACCCGCGCCTTGAGCCTGGATTAGTCCATAAATTAGATGAAGACTATTTTAAACGTGTAGAAGCAATTGAATTTGCGGTTAAATACGATGATGGCAGGGACCCACGTGGTATTGCTAGAGCTGATATTATTTTAATTGGTGTTTCACGCACTTCTAAAACCCCTTTATCACAGTATTTGGCACACAAAAGGCTGAAGGTTGCCAACGTACCCATTGTTCCTGAAGTTGATCCACCTGAGGAGCTATATGAAGTAGATCCGAGAAAATGTATTGGATTGCAAATAAGTCCTGAAAAACTCAATGAAATAAGAAGAGAAAGATTAAAGGCATTAGGACTTGGTGACCAAGCAACATACGCGAATATGGAAAGAATACACCAAGAGCTAGAGTGTTTTGATGATCTAGTTAATAAAATTGGATGCAGGACTGTAGATGTATCCAATAAAGCTGTGGAAGAGACAGCCAATATTATCTCTCATATGATTAAAAAATAGCTTAACTTATATTAAAAACATTCTATGAATAAGTAGAATGTTTTTTAATGGCAATCCTAATGATTTTGTATTATAATTATTTTTTGTGTCAAAATAAAATAATAAACTATGCAATGTTGAGCATCTGACGTATTCAGAAAAATAAAACATTAAGATATAGGAAGGAATATTACTCAACTATGTAGAAATACAGTGTATAGGCATTATAATAGTTTGTCATAGGGTTTATACAAGCCTGTCAAGAGGTACAATAATACAACAAGTTAAACAAGTCCTTCTAAGTTTTATACTCCATAGAAGGAAATTTTTTCGACTTTCTAAAAAAACTTTGTCGAATCATGAAGGATTTTCTTAACAAGTATCGAATTATATTAAAGCATGGTGGTAAAAATGCCAAATCAAATACCGGAAGAGGTAATTGAAGAAGTACGTAAATCCAATGATATTGTTGACGTCATTGGAGAATATGTTCAATTAAAAAAACAGGGAAGAAACTTTTTCGGACTTTGTCCATTTCATGGTGAAAATACTCCATCCTTTTCGGTGACGCAAGAGAAGCAGATTTTTCATTGTTTTGGTTGTGGTAAAGGTGGAAATGTATTGACGTTTCTAATAGAGATGGAAGATTACTCTTTTTATGAGGCTCTAAAGTTTCTAGCCAGCAGAAGTGGAGTAGACTTACCTGAAACAGGGATGAACAAAGAATCATCCATGTCGGAAGAAAATCAAAATATACTATCTGCTTACGAATGGATTACTAAACTTTATCATCACTTATTACGATATACGAAAGATGGTAAAGAGGGCTATCAATACTTTAAAGACCGAGGTATCACTGACGAAACGATTGATGTTTTTCAATTAGGATTTGCACCAAATGTAAAAGACTTTACAGCTGAGTTTCTTCAGAAAAAAGGCTTTCATCAACAGATACTTGTTAAAGCTGGTTTACTTTCTCTAAATGAAGATAATAGTGTAACTGACCGATTTCGAAGCAGAGTCATATTTCCAATTCGGAATCACTTAGGGAAGTCCATAGGTTTTGGTGGTCGAACAATTGGAGATCAGGAGCCAAAATATCTGAACAGCTCTGAAAGTGAATTGTTTCAAAAGGGACGTATCTTATACAATTTTGATTTAGCCAAAAAACACATTCGTAAACAAAGCGAAGTAGTTCTATTCGAAGGGTATATGGATGTTATTTCAGCATATCAGGCAGAGGTAAAAAATGCTGTAGCAACTTTAGGAACTTCACTTACAGAATCACAAGCAAAACTATTAAGGCGTTATGTTGATACAGTGACTATCTGTTATGACGCTGATAATGCAGGCACTGAAGCAACATACAAAGCTGCTGTTTTGTTACAAAAGATTGGGTGTCATGTAAAAATAGCAAATTTAAGGGAAAACATGGATCCAGATAGTTTTATACACGAATTTGGTGCTACTGCATTTAAAGATGAGGTTATTAAAGCAAGTAATACGTTTACGAGCTTTTACATGCAATATCTTAAAAAGGATTTCAACCTTAGTCTTGAAAGTGACCGTATACAATATATTGAAAGTGTACTTAAACAGCTTGCAATGATTGAGAGTTCTGTTGAACGGGAATATTACTTAAAAGAAATAAGTAATGAATATAATGTAACAATGGAATCATTAACACAAGAAATCCAGAGCCATCGGCAAAAGATGGGCATTGGTAAGGATAAGAGAGAAAAGAACAGATATACTAATAGGGCACCACAATTTCAACAAACAAAAAAATTACTACCAGCTTTTCATAATGCAGAAAGACAGCTTATTGCATATATGTTGCAAGACACTTCTATTACTGATAAAGTGCAGGAGGAAATAGGTGCATCCTTTAATGTTGATGAGCATAAAATTATTGCTACACATTTGTATGCATTCTATGAAGAAGGTCATCAAGCCGATGTCAGTATGTTTATTGAAACGTTGACTGATGACAATTTAAGGCGTTTAGTTACAGAGGTTGCAATGATTCCTGTTCTTGAAAATATAAGTGATAAGGAAATCAGTGATTATATTCGGATAATTCGTGCTGAAAATAGCAGTAAAGATAGTATTCAGGCACTTAAAGAAGAACAAAAATTAGCCGAACAACAAAACGACCCAATAAAGGCTGCAAGGATTGCAATGGAGATTATTGAATTGCAGAAGCAGTTAAAGAAATTAAATTGATATTGTAGTTGG
The DNA here is from genome assembly GCF_900110695.1 of Virgibacillus subterraneus. Lineage (GTDB taxonomy): Bacteria > Bacillota > Bacilli > Bacillales > Amphibacillaceae > Lentibacillus > Lentibacillus subterraneus. The sequence continues at coordinate 299,876 of NZ_FOEH01000002.1, forward strand.
AAGGAGGGGGACTCATGGCCGAAAATAAGCCTTCACAAACAAAAGAAAATGAAAATGAACTAACACTGGATCAAGCAAAAGATCAATTGCTTGAAATAGGAAAAAAGCGCGGAGCACTGGCTTATGAAGAAGTTGCTGATCGTTTATCTAGCTTCGAAATTGAATCCGAGCAGATGGATGAATTTTATGGGTACCTAGCAGAGCAAGGTGTAGAGGTTATTGGTGATTCAGAAGAAGATCCTAAAATGCAGCAAATTGCAAAAGAAGAAGAATTTGATTTAAATGATTTAAGTGTACCACTCGGTATAAAGATAAATGATCCCGTTAGAATGTATTTAAAAGAAATAGGGAGAGTGGATTTACTTTCGGCTGCTGAAGAAATCGATCTAGCTCATCGAATTGAAAATAATGAAGATGAGGCAAAAAGACGTCTAGCTGAGGCTAACTTGCGTCTTGTAGTTAGTATTGCAAAGCGATATGTTGGTCGAGGTATGCTTTTTCTTGATTTAATTCAGGAAGGTAATATGGGTCTTATCAAAGCTGTTGAAAAATTCGATTATCGTAAAGGGTTTAAGTTTAGTACGTATGCTACATGGTGGATTCGTCAAGCAATTACAAGAGCAATTGCGGACCAAGCGAGAACAATACGGATACCAGTCCATATGGTTGAAACGATTAACAAACTTATTCGCGTACAGCGCCAATTGTTACAAGACCTTGGAAGAGAACCAACACCAGAAGAAATCGGAAAAGAAATGGAACTTTCTCCTGATAAGGTTCGTGACATCCTAAAGATAGCTCAGGAGCCAGTCTCACTTGAAACACCAATAGGGGAAGAAGATGACTCCCATTTAGGTGATTTCATAGAAGATCAAGAAGCAGTTTCTCCGTCAGATCATGCTGCTTATGAACTTTTAAAAGAACAACTGGAGGATGTTCTAGATACACTTACTGACCGGGAAGAGAATGTATTACGTTTACGTTTTGGTTTAGATGATGGACGAACAAGAACACTGGAGGAAGTTGGTAAAGTGTTTGGCGTTACAAGAGAACGAATTCGTCAAATTGAAGCAAAAGCTTTACGGAAGCTTAGACATCCTAGTCGTAGTAAACGATTAAAAGATTTTTTGGAATAAATCGTTTCAGTCATTAAGCACTATTTGTTGGCAGTTAAGAAAGTATAGATACTTTCTAACTGCATAAGTGCGACTAAGGCTTGCATGCACACCAGAGTATAAGGTGTTCTAAGAAGATAATTTACGATTTGAAAACAAATCTCTTTAACGATAAGCCAAATTTTCTAGTGTTCAATGACTGTTTACATTTTTATAAAAAAATTTGATAAGTTGTAGGTTATAACTGCATCGGGGTGATTCTTATGTCGGATAGGCGAATCGCAACAGTTGTTGAAGAAATCCATTATTGGAAAGAGCATAATTTACTACCCGATGTGTACTGTGATTTTCTTTTGGCTATATATACAAATGGTGAGGGTGTCGGAGAAGAAAATACTGGAAAAAATAGGATAAATATCTTAACAGCTATTCAATTAACTTTATTAAGCTTATTATTACCATTTGCTTTCCTAGTTATTTATTTTACCGAATTTCCTGCTTCACTACAAGTAAGTACCTTATTTTTATTTGTAACATATTCTTATTGGATGTCTAGAGTCTACAGTCAAAAGCTTACGATCTATTATCATCTTTCTATAGTAACTTTTCTGCTGTTGTTGCTTTTAATGTCGATATATATAAGTACATTATTTACTGCTAATCAATGGTTTCTGCAATTTGTGATGATTATAAATGTAATTTCATGGTATTTTTTTAGTCGGCGAATCGATATTAAATACCTTAAAATTGTTAGCATATTTGGTATAGCATTTGTCATTTTATATATTGTTTTACAAAAAATTCACATCTTATCCCTTTAAACAAATTTGTTTTTCGAGTAAAATATATATAGCTTTTGAAACAAAATAGAGATTAAGGGGATTACATAAGGAGGAACTACGATGAAGAAGAACCCAGTCATCCCTTATGCAACTATTGCTGTAATAGGGATACTCTTAGTAGTTGTTATATCGTTTGTTGGCCTGGATCAACGTCAGACTATTGAAAAAAAAGAGAAAAATGGTGGCGAAAATACGGAAGAAAAGTCACAAGAGGGAGAAACCACTAGTGACCCTTCTAAAGTTTTTGAAAGTAATTGTGCTAGCTGTCATGGTGCAGATCTTTCTGGTGGAATGGGACCAGCATTAAATAAAGTTGGAAGTAAGTACTCCCAAGAGGAGATTAGAGAAATTATCAAAACTGGTTTTCCTGATGCTGGTATGCAAGGAAATATCATACAGGGTGAAAAAGCCGATGCTGTTGCAAAATGGCTTTCCGAACAAAAGTAGATTTTTAGGATACTTATAGTTTATTATGCTAAAAGAGTAAGCTGACTGATATCATGCAGAAGGCTTGCTCTTTTATGCTATTAGACGTGTGTCAATAATGAAGGAGAAAATAATGAATAACATAATTAAACTTTCTGAACGATTGAGTACCGTTGCAACGTTTATCACGGAAGGTGCTGTTTTTGCAGATATCGGATCTGATCATGCGTATTTACCATGCTACGTTTGTTTATATGACAGCAAAGCACATGCAATTGCAGGTGAAGTAAAAGAAGGACCTTTCAAAAGTGCTATTGAGACAGTTAATAAATATGATCTATCATCTAGGGTACAAGTACGATTAGGTGATGGATTGCACGTTATACAAGACAGAGAAGTAAATCTGCTTGTTGTTGCAGGTATGGGCGGTACGCTTATAAGATCCATTCTCGAAGAAGGTAAGGACAGATTATGCGGTGTGCAACGAATTATCGCACAGCCAAATGTAAATGAACGAAATGTTCGAAAATGGCTTTATGAAAACAACTACACCATTACCTGCGAGGAAATACTAGAGGAAAATGGACATATTTACGAAATAATTGTAGCAGACAGAAATGCCGCTAGAAGTCCGTATAAAATGGATCTATTGCAAAAACAGCTATTATTCGGACCACTGTTATTAGAACATAAAACAGAAACGTTTATTAAAAAATGGAAAAATGAGCTTTCGAAGCGAATCAGAGTTATCGATGAAATGAAAAAGGCAAGAGAACAAAATCAGAATAAAATAAGCGAATTTGAAAAAGAATTGTCTTGGGTACAGGAGGTTTTAAAAAATGGCGGTGACAACTCGAAACAGTGATATTTTTCAGTTGATGGAAAAATGGGCACCAAAGCATCTGGCATACGATTGGGATAATGTTGGATTACAGGTTGGATCATTCAATAATCAAGTAACCAAGGTGATGGTAACTTTGGATGTCCTGGAATCTGTAGTGGATGAAGCAATAGAAAAGAATGTTGACTTAATAATTGCACACCATCCTCTATTATTTAAATCGGTGAAACAAGTAAATGTGGACACATTTCAAGGCCGAATTATTCAAAAGTTAATACAGCACAATATTTCTGTATACGCTTCCCATACAAACCTTGATACTGCTGACGGTGGCGTAAATGATATGCTTTGTGATTTGCTTAATATTAATCGAACAGAAGTATTACAACAGACCTATCAGGAGGAACTGGTAAAAATTTCAGTATTTGTACCAAAGACACATATGAACGAAGTGCGAGAAGCCATGAGTGAAAATGGAGCAGGATATATTGGTGACTATAGTCATTGTACATTTCAAACAGAAGGTCAAGGGACATTTATGCCGCAGGAAGGGGCAAATCCGTATATCGGTACAGCTAACAGTTTAACATTCGTGGATGAAGTTAAGGTTGAATCAATTATACCACAGCCTAAATTAGCACGTGTTGTTGAGGCAATGATTAATGCACATCCATACGAAGAAGCTGCCTACGATGTAATGCCACTTCATAATTCAGGGCAAACTTATGGTATTGGTCGTATTGGAACATTAGATAAAGGATTAACTTTGCAAGACTTTTCGGAGCAAGTTAAACGTGTACTTGAGGTTCCATCCTTGCGCGTTACCGGTGATTTAACTAAAAAGGTAAGAAAAGTAGCTATTTTAGGTGGTAGTGGTGAAAAATTAATTCATACAGCTAAAAAAATGGGGGCAGATGTATTCATTACAGGTGATATGACATTTCATGCCGCTCAGGATGCCTGGCAAATGGGGTTATCAGTTATCGATCCGGGACATCATGTAGAAAAAGTAATGAAAGAAGGAGCAAAGGAATATTTGGATAATCACCTCAATAATAAGAATATAGAAGTTATTCTGTCCAACTCAAACACTGAACCGTTTCAGTTTATATAATGCATGTAATGTTAAACTACATTATAATAGATATAAGCTGGTATTTGTAGGCAGTTGAGAAAGTGAAATACGCTTTCTACAAAAGCCCTATAACGATAACAGGTTTTCTAAGCTATTGGATGATTGATTATCATCAAAAAGGAGTACTATTATATGGAAAATAATTTTAAGCAGTTTGTATTTCACCCAGTATTGTCAGACACTATCGATCACTTAGGATTTAAACACCCGACTGAAATACAGCAAAAGGTGATGCCAGCAATTCTTAAAGGTAAAAGTGTTGTAGGACAGTCACATACAGGGTCCGGAAAAACACATGCATATTTATTACCTTTATTTAATCAGATAGACGCTAGCAAACGCGAAGTGCAGTTTGTTATTACTGCTCCGACTCGAGAACTGGCAATGCAGATACATGAAGAAGTTAAAAAGATTATTCATTATGCAGGAAAGAAAGAAATTTGGAATGCCAAGTTATTGGTTGGTGGAACTGATAAGCAGAAAATGATGGAGAAACTAAAGGAACCACCACATATTATCATTGGTACGCCTGGCCGAATATTGGATATAGTCAAAGAAGATGCCCTTTCTTTATATTCTGCAAATTCGTTTGTTATCGATGAAGCAGATCTTATGCTTGATTTAGGGTTTATTAATGAGGTTGACCAATTACTGGTGCGAGCAAGAAAAGACGTTCAGTTACTTGTATTTTCAGCGACTATTCCACAGCGATTAGAGCATTTTTTCAAAAAATACCTAGAGAACCCTTTACATGTAAAAATTGATGATCAACTTTCGCCTGAAACGATGGAGCATCGATTAATTGCTTTAAAACACAGGGATGAATCCGATGTTATTATAGAAATTTCCAAAACGATACAGCCCTATCTGGCAATTATTTTTACAAATGGTAAGGATATTGCTAATACACTTGCAGCTTCTTTGCAGCAAAAGGGACTTGATGTTGGGCTCATACATGGCGGATTAAAGCCAAGGGAACGTAAACGAGTACTAAAGGATATCCAAAGCCTTCGATACCAATATATTGTTGCAACTGATCTAGCCTCACGCGGAATAGATATAAAAGGGGTAAGTCATGTCATAAACGCACAACTCCCTAAAGAAGAAGATTTTTATGTGCATCGTGTGGGACGAACAGCTCGTGCCGGGATGGAAGGTACAGCAATCAGTTTATATGCTGATCAGGACATAAACCTGATTCAAAGGCTGGAGCAAAAAGGCTTGACGTTCACATTTTTTGATATTAAGAATGGAGAGTGGAAAGAAGCAAAGTCATGGAATGAGCGTGAATTACGTACTAAAACGAAAACAGATATTGATTCACAAGCTTGGAAACAGGTTAAAAAGACTAAAAAGGTAAAACCTGGATATAAGAAAAAGATGAAAAGGGAACAAGAAAATATAAAAAAACAAATGGTAAAAAAAACTAATAAAAAGAAAAGATAAATTGAGGTGGAGTAATTGCTAAAAATTGGATCACACGTATCGATGAGTGGGAAGAAAATGTTATTAGGCTCAAGTGAACTAGCGGAATCATATGGTTCTAATGCATTTATGATTTATACTGGTGCACCACAAAATACAAGAAGAAAGCCTATTGAAGAGCTAAATATAACAGCAGGAAGAGAACACATGAAAGACAATGGAATAGAGGACATCGTTGTTCACGCTCCTTATATAATAAATATAGGGAATACAGTTAAAAAAGAAACATTCGAACTAGGTGTAACTTTTTTACGAAATGAAATAGATCGTACTGCTGCAATTGGAGCCAAGCAAATCGTTCTTCACCCCGGTTCACATGTCGGTGAAGGAGCTGATAAAGGTATTGAAAGAATAATCGAAGGATTAAATGAAGTCCTAGAAAAAGATAAAGATGTACAAATTGCATTGGAAACAATGGCTGGTAAAGGATCAGAGGTTGGGCGTACCTTTGATGAATTAGCACGAATTTTTGATGGTGTTACACATAATGAAAAATTATCGGTCTGTATGGACACATGTCACATACATGACGCTGGATACAATGTTGTGAATGATTTTGATGGCGTTTTGGATGAATTCGATAAGATTATAGGTATAAATCGATTAAAGGTAATTCATGTGAATGACAGTAAGAATGAACAAGGTGCCCATAAAGACCGTCATGAAAACATTGGCTTTGGTCATATTGGGTTCGAGGCATTACAACATGTTATTCATCATCCACAATTAAAGCATTTACCTAAAATATTGGAAACGCCTTTTGTCGGTGAAGATAAAAAGAATAAGAAACCCCCATATAAATTCGAAATTGACATGATTAAAGAAGGCAATTTTATTCCTGACTTAAAAGAAAAAATAGTAAGCCAATAAACTCGAAGGGAATGACGTTTAATATGTCATTCCCTTTTTTTGCAGGCAATTAAGGATTGGTGAGTCAAGTTTTCTAATTTAGGCTGTTTTAGTAAATATTATAAATTGACAATATTTATCAAAAGAGCCCTGGTTTAGAAAGCAATAATTAGGGTATTAATTAAATAAGTGTTCTAACCCATAAGCCTTGATAAGTTCGTGAAATAGTTTTTCTGATTTTTTTGCTGTCTCCCTATCGGTGATTCGTGATAGTTCTATTAACATTTTATGCCTACCTTGATCGTCAAATGGATCCACGGAATGATTTTGTAAGTAGGATATAATCTGCTGAGCCTGTAAACGAGTAATAATAACACCATTTTGCTTACTGTAATGGAGCAGTTCTTCCGTTGAAAGCTGCTTCATTTTTTTGATGGCCAAATCTTTAATAAATTTTGACATTTCCATACTCCTCTAAAATGAATACTGATTTACTATATGCAAAACCAATTAAAAAATTTACTTGTTCAGTAAACTAAAGGAGGTAATTATGGATCAACAACATTCACAATTATTTAAACAACTTATTGTATTTATATGTATTAGTACTATATTTACCGTTATATCTTATTCGTACTTACAAGAAAATAACCAATTAGATTCTAGAAACAACCATCTTGAAGCAGAGAATCAAAAATTAACATTAGAAAATGATTATTTAGATTCAGAGCAGTTACTTGATGCAAAAAAAAATAGTTATTACTCATGGACTTATGTAAATAAACAAGCTAATAAATTGGTTAAAGATAGTAATGGCAAGTTTAAAAAGTCCTGGGCTATATATTTAGTTCAGGAGGCTGAATCATTTGATATAAGCCCATATATAGCTTACGAACTATTTAGAGTTGAAACAGGTAATACGTTTGATCCTAATCTCGTGGGCCCTGAAACTAAATATGGTAAAGCGTATGGAATGGGGCAAATTATGAAGAATACAGCACCTTGGATTGCTGAGATGTCTGGGATACCATATAATGAAGAATTATTATTCAATCCATACTATTCCATTCATTTAACGTTCGTATATTTGGATTTTCTTCATAAACAATATGGCAATTGGGATAAAGCGCTAACTGCATACCATCGTGGCATAGGAGGATTAAAAAACTATCTTGATAAAAATGGACATGCCAAAAGCTGGTATGCGCTTGAAATTAAGAATAATGCTGAAGATTATAAGCAATTTACAAATGCAAAATGATGGTTACCATCAACTACCATCATTATAATCATCAAGTTCTCCATAAACTATGAACGCACCTCATTTAAAGGAAAGAGAGGTCTTGAATATGGATGAGTTTACCCGTCAAAACAATGTGGAAGATGATCTGAACAAGAAGCAACAACCAGAAACACGTGATATGGACATGGTTGGAACAAATTTAAGCGGACAGCCACCTGTTGAATCAGAAGATGTACCAGAAACCCCAGCTGCAAACAGTAGAAGGGATGATGAAGAATTTGCTGCTGAAATGACAGCAGATGATATAGGCGACACAGTTAAAAATGAAGAAGATACCGAAGGCACTCAAGCAAACAGTGCTTTTGGATGGATGGCTTTAGCACTATCCATTATTTCATTCTTTATCATGCCAATAATTCTTGGAGGAGCCGGGATAATAGTAGGTTTTATAGCAAGAAACCGGGATGCAGAAACACTTGGTAACACTGCAATAATTGCAGGTGCAGCTTCAATTCTTATTACACTTTTTGTTCTTCCATATGTTTAGAAAAGAGAGGCTGATTAATTATCAGCCTCTTTTTCATATATTGGAAATGAGTAAAATTCGTTAGGTTGTAATTTTTTAGGGTCTACGGTGGGGTTTAAAACTTTAAAGTCTGCTACAATTTTAGTAACATCTAAATTATTAGTTAGTTGTGGATTTATTTTTTCAACTATTGTAAGAAGTGTATCTCCATGATGAACTTTCACTTCCATTACTGATATATTTTTGGTATTTGTTACATATTCTTCTTGTGGTTGCTTAGTTTTATTTATTGATGTGAGAGTTGTTCCAATACTTAAATCTTTATATATACTTATAAAAAATAATGCAATTAAAATATATATAAAAGTTTTTAAAATATTATTCATTTTTTTACCCCTCTTTTGAAACAATTTATATCATTAATACGTACAATAATTGACGGAAAAAGGAGGCTTGTACATGGATATTTTTTCATTAGATTGGATAGGCTTCATTATCACTGGATTTGGGACTTTATTTCTTATCGGTGAAATGCTGGTCAATATGCGTGGATTTTTCGGACTTATGGGGTTAGGGTTTATAACTGTATATTTTGCAGTTTATCTGGAAACAGGCTCCTTTATTATTATGCTTATTGTTTATTTACTTGGATTATTACTTATTATTATTGATGGTAAAGTAATTAATGATGGTACTCTTGCAACAATTGGTTTAGCTTGTATGCTTACAGCTGTAGCATTAACTGCACCAAATCTCTATGCAGGCATGTACGCAGTTATTGGCGTTCTTTTAGGTGGATTTTCATCATTATTCTTCTTGAAAGTATTTAAACGGCGGGATATGTGGTCAAAACTAACGTTAGTAGATCAATTAACTAAAGAAGCAGGGTATAACTCGATGAATGAGGAATATGAACAGTTATTGAATGAAGAAGGTAAAACAGTAAGCAACCTCCGCCCAGTTGGTACGGTTCGAATTAAAAACAAAAACTACAGCGCTATTTCAAATGGTCAATGGATCCCCGAGAATACCAAGATAAAGGTAGTAGATGTGGATGGGACCAGAATTCTTGTTGAAAATACAAATAATGAATAAAAAGGTAATACTCATTGAATCGACTTGGTTCATGGGTGTTATTTTTTTGAGATATACAAAGATAAAATTATTGTAAATCAATTTGTCTTTATTGAAGGCTCTACCAAAGCCAAAGCAATTTCATTATTAGAACCATTGATTGATAAACCAATTTTTCTACGTTTAAGAATGAAAAGCCTTAAGTTAGGGTAGTTAATAAGTATAGTATTATTTTTAGCATACATATGAATGTAAATTTTATGTAAAGTTTTAAATAATTACTTTACAAACGGTGAATTTATCTTTAATAATGGACAAGGTATGTGACAGTTTTCAACAGGATTCGAAGGGTGGTATAATGTTTGGATATTGATGTACAGAAAATGATATTTGAGTTTATTGGTGGTTTGGGAATATTCTTATTAGGTATTAAGTATATGGGTGAGGGTCTGCAGAAAACAGCAGGCAATCGACTACGAGATATACTTGATAAGTTCACTAGTAACCCTTTCCTAGGTGTATTAGCAGGTATAATTGTTACTATCTTAATACAAAGTAGCTCTGGTACAACGGTCTTAACAGTCGGGTTGGTTAATGCAGGCTTTATGACTCTTAGACAAGCTATTGGTGTTATAATGGGCGCAAATATTGGTACCACTGTGACTGCATTCATCATAGGTATAGATTTAGGTGCCTATGCACTACCAATAATAGCTGTTGGTTGTTTCCTTTTGTTTTTCTTTAAAAATCAAAAAGTTAACAACATTGGACAAACCGTATTTGGTTTTGGTTCCTTGTTCTTTGGTTTAGAGTTAATGAGCAGCGGGATGTCACCATTACGTAGCCTGGAGGCATTTCAGGAATTAACTTTAAATATGAGTTCCAATCCTATTTTAGGCGTTATAATAGGAACATTGTTCACAGTAATTGTGCAAAGTTCAAGTGCTACAATAGGTATACTGCAAGGGTTGTTTTCTGAAGGAGCAATTGAATTGAAGGCGGCAGTACCAGTTTTATTTGGTGATAATGTTGGTACAACTATTACGGCTGTTCTTGCGTCAATCGGAGCAAGTGTAGCAGCAAAACGTGCAGCTTATGTACATGTAATTTTTAACTTGGCAGGTACAACTGTATTTCTTGTTCTTTTGGGGCTTTTTACTCAATATGTTTTATATTTGCAGTCAAGTTTAGGTTTGAATCCAGAGATGACTATTGCCTTTGCACATGGTAGCTTTAACTTAGTAAACACAATAGTGCAATTTCCATTTATTGGTGCTTTAGCCTGGATTGTAACCAAAATTATTCCAGGAGACGATACCATTGTCGAATATAAACCAAAACATTTAGACCCTATATTTATCCAACAATCTTCTACTTTAGCGTTAGATCAGGCAAAATCAGAAGTGATTCGCATGGGAGAATATGCATATAAAGGACTTGAAGAAACAAACTTATATTTGACAACACAAAGCCAGAAACATTCAGAAATGGCAATGCAAATAGAAGGTGCGCTTAATAACCTGGATCAAAGAATTACGGATTATTTAATTGAATTATCTGGAGAGTCCATGTCTGAACTGGAGAGCGCGAAACACACAGCGTTAATAGACTCTGTTCGTGATATTGAACGAATTGGGGATCACTTTGAGAACATCATCGAGTTAATTGATTATAAAATTTCAAATAAAGTTTACTTGACAGAACAAGCTGAAGAAGATTTAAATAATATGTTTGATTTAACTATATTAACAGTCAAACAAGCAATAAAAGCTCTTGATCAAATGGACCGCGAGGAAGCACTTGCGGTAGTACAAAAAGAGGACGAAATAGACAAGATGGAACGTACTTACCGGAAGAAGCATATCATTCGTATGAATGAAGGCTTATGCAGTGGTTCAGCCGGAATAGTATTTGTCGACATAATTAGTAATCTGGAACGAATTGGTGATCACGCAGTTAATATCGCTGAGGAAGTATTAGGTGAGTAATATTTGAGGAGGTGCAATGCACCTCTTTATTTTTATTGAAAACCTCTCAATAAAATGCTATAGTGTTTAATGGTGCTTCTAATTGGTGCTTCTTCATAAGATTTTCATACATAAATAAAAATTAACGTCTAAGTTATTGACAGATTCTGTCGTACATGGTAAATTATATTTCGTCGCTAATTAATTTCAAATCAATTTTCAACACGAAGAGCACGAAAAATAAGGTTGTAACACCTTGATAATTTACTTAAGATTATTCCACAGTAGCTCAGCGGTAGAGCAATCGGCTGTTAACCGATCGGTCGTAGGTTCGATTCCTACCTGTGGAGCCATATGGCGGTGTAGCTCAGCTGGCGAGAGCGTACGGTTCATACCCGTGAGGTCGGGGGTTCGATCCCCTCCGCCGCTACCATAAACTATATATTAATGGCGGTCGTGGCGAAGTGGTTAACGCACCGGATTGTGGCTCCGGCATTCGTGGGTTCAATCCCCACCGGTCGCCCCATTAAGATACTTAGAGAGGACCCTTAGCTCAGCTGGTTAGAGCTATCGGCTCATAACCGATCGGTCGCAGGTTCGAGTCCTGCAGGGTCCACCATTAAAACTCGGAGGAATACCCAAGTCTGGCTGAAGGGATCGGTCTTGAAAACCGACAGGGGTGTCAAAGCCCGCGGGGGTTCGAATCCCTCTTCCTCCTCCATACATATTTAAAACGGTTTTTAAAACCGTCAACAAGAAGCCACAAGAGTAATCTAACATGAGGTGAAGCATTTGCAGGTCTGCGAGGAGTGCAACATCGCCGAGATAACTTACAACGCACGTTGAGCACTAATTATTAAATCTAAAACCTCATATGGCTCTGTAGCTCAGTCGGTAGAGCAAAGGACTGAAAATCCTTGTGTCGGCGGTTCGATTCCGTCCGGAGCCATCCTTAAACAAGCAAATCGCTTGTTTTTTTATTTAGCTACGAAATTTAAGTGTTGTGGTAACTGTGCTTCTAAATCGTCCACGTCCAGCGCCTAGTGAACTTTGCTCCCCATGTCTACGATAAGAAATAAAGGATGTTCGACTAAAATCACCACATCCTGTGACAACGTCGACCCACCCGAAGCGATGAGCGAATTCCATACGCCGCTGAACAGGCACTTACGCTTTTTTTCTTTCTCAGAATATATGTTTCATATGCAAAAATCCGGGAATAATTTAATGTGGATTATTTTCACTATCCACACTGTAAAAATATGCATATAATTTGCATGTGTGTGATAGCTTTGATAATCTTTATTTTAAAGGGTGAATATTCAAACCTTTTAATAACATAATTATTAAAGGAGGAAATTATAATGGCTAAATTTGAACTACCAGAACTACCTTATGCATACGATGCTTTAGAACCTACAATCGATAAAGAAACGATGAACATTCACCACACGAAGCATCATAATACTTATGTAACAAAATTAAACGGTGCTTTAGATGGACACGCAGACCTTCAGGATAAATCAATTGAAGACCTTGTGAGCAATCTTGATGCAGTACCTGAAAATATCCGCACCGCTGTTCGAAACAATGGTGGCGGCCATGCAAACCATAGCTTATTCTGGAAAGTTATGTCACCTAATGGTGGTGGCGAGCCTTCTGGTGAATTAGCTGATAAATTAAAAGCTAAATTTGGCAGCTTTGATAAGTTTAAAGAAGAATTTGAAACAGCTGCAAAAGGCCGTTTCGGTTCCGGCTGGGCATGGCTAGTAGTAAACAATGGTGAGCTTGAAGTAACTAGTACTCCAAACCAGGACACACCGTTATCGGATGGCAAAACGCCAGTCTTAGGGCTTGATGTTTGGGAGCACGCATATTACCTTAAATATCAAAACAAGCGTCCTGATTACGCTTCTGCTTTTTGGAATGTAGTAAATTGGGATGAAGTAGCTAAAAATTATAACAACGCTAAGTAATTAATTAGTCTTTAAAAGACACGGGAGCACAATTCCCGTGTCTTTTTTGTAGTTAAAAAAGAATAAATACTTTCTTACTGATAAGTACAACCAAGGATTATCTATATTAAGGCTTGCACTCCAAAGTATAAGGGTTCTAAGAAAGCAATATAACCTTTCATAAGGCCAAGTTTACTAATGTAATTAAATTGCATATCTAACACCTATTTGCTCAAACTATAAACGATAAAAAGGAGCAAAAGATATGCATAAAATCTTTCAAAATATAGCAGGAAAAGTAGATATAAACAGGGATCTCATTTTTTTGCTGGTAATAGGGGGCCTTTATTCGTTAGGAATATTTCTCTCTAATACATTCGTCAATATATATTTATGGAAGCAATCCGGTGATTACATTACAATTGCTATGTATAACTTAGGAATATATTTATTCCAGCCAATCACTTTTATTTTGGCAGGGAAAATAGCTAAAAAGGTTGACCGGGTTATTGTGCTGCGATTAGGGGTAATATTTTTATCTCTATTTTTTTTGAGTGTGTTAATTATTGCCGAGAAGGCTGCAACCTATAACTTTTTATTGGGCGGTTTATTGGGTATAGGTTTTGGGTTCTACTGGTTAGCATTTAATGTACTTACATTTGAAATTACAGAACCAGAATCAAGAGATTTTTTCAATGGGTTTCTAGGCATCCTCCAATCTTTTAGTGGTATGATTGGTCCGTTGTTAGCTGGTACGATTATAGCAAACATGGAAGCAAATATTGGGTATACTACGATCTTTACAATTTCTTTCTGTTTGTTTATTGGTGCAGTTGGATGCAGTTTTATCTTAAAACGTCGTCAGGCAGAAGGTGCTTTTCATTTTAAACGGGTATTAGCTGAGAGAAGACATAATAATAATTGGAGAAAAATTCTTAATGCGCATGTCTTTCAAGGTTTGCGTGAAGGGATTTTCCTGTTTGTTATTGCAATCTGGGTATTCATTACAACTCAGAGTGAATTTGCGTTAGGGATGTTTAACTTATTCCTATCTGGTCTCTCTTTTATTTTCTACTTTATTGTAACGAAGTGGATTAAACCATCTATGCGAAAAAAGGCAATACTTACAGGTGGATTAATTTTATATTTTTCTATCTACATTATTCTGTTCAGTATAAGTTATATCCAACTTATTATTTATGCTGCAATAATAGGTATTGCATATCCGATTATTAATGTACCTTATGTTTCCATGACATATGATGTTATCGGTAAAGCGTGGAAGGCAAAAGACTTTCGAGTTGAATATATTGTCGTACGAGAACTATTTGTCAATTCCGGGAGAGTAACAGCTATAGTTATCTTCATGCTAGCTATTACGTTATTTGACGCAGAAAAAATAATTCCGTTTTTATTAGCAGCATTTGGGCTTGGACATTTAATAATTTATGTATTTGTTAAAGATATTTATTTAGGCAGTCCACGTAAAAAAGAGGTCATGATTAAAGAACAATTGACAGATGAAAAAAATCGTTAATATCTGTTAGAATTTAAAGAGATAAATGCTATAATAGGTTGAGATAATTTTATATATAAGGGGGAGAAACCGAAGCATGGTTCAAAAAAAGAAAAAGAAAAAGTCTCAACTTCCCTTTCGTTTAAATATACTATTTTTTATTGTCTTTTTATTGTTTTCAGTTTTAATTTTGCAGCTAGGTGTCGTGCAGATATTGAATGGGGAAGAATTCCAGGCAGAAATCGATAAAACTGAAAATGATTATACAGAGATACCGGTGCCTCGGGGGAAAATGTATGATCGAAACCATAATTTAATTGTTGATAATAACCCATTATATTCAATTACTTATACACCTGCAAAGGGTATTCAAGCAAAAGACAGGTTGGATGTGGCCGAGAAATTAGCTACATATATATCAATGGATCCACATGAAGATAAAGATGGGAATCGGGATTATGGTGTTTCAACACGTAATAAAAAAGAGTATTGGTATTTGAATAATACGGAAGAAGCTAGATCTCGATTAACGGATAAAGAAATAGAAGAAATGGATAATGCTGAAGAATATAATACGATGCTTGACCGAATAAAAGAGGAGGAAATCAAAGGTTACTCTGAAAAGCAGCTTGAAATAATGGCCATTAAAAAAGAAATGGATAAGGCGATGACATTAACGCCACAAGTTATTAAGAACGAAAATGTAACACCAAAAGAATTTGCACGTGTGGCTGAACATTTAGATGTTTTACCAGGGGTCAATGCTACTACCGATTGGGATCGGGAAAAACCATACGGGAAAACTTTTAGTAACTTTATAGGCACCATAACATCTCAGTCACAAGGGATTTTAGCTGAGAAGGAAGAGTATTACCTTACAAGAGGCTATAGCAGAAATGATCGTGTTGGCAGAAGTGGATTAGAAGAGCAGTATGAGAATATTTTAAGAGGCCGAAAGGAAAAGATTCAATATACAACGAATAAAAGCGGGAAAGTCGTTGAATCTGAAGTAGTAGTTGAAGGTCAACGCGGTAAAGACCTAATCCTGACCATTGATATGGAACTTCAAGAAGAGATAAATAAGATATTACGTAAAGAACTGAAAACGGCTATACAAAAAGCTCCTGCTAAGAATAAATATTTGGAAGATGCTCTTGCTGTTGTAATGAACCCGCAAACAGGTGAATTGTTGGCTGTTGCTGGACAACACTATAACAGGGATGACAATGAATTTGAAAATGCTGGACTGAAATCCTTGTACGCTGGTCATCCACCAGGGTCCGCTGTCAAAGGTGCAACAGTGCTATCAGGCTATGAATCAGGTGTTATTGAGCCTGGACAAAGGTTTTATGATGCGCCAATAAAAATTGCCGGAACGCCTGAAAAAAGTTCGTATAGCAACCTACAGTGGGTTAATGATCTGGATGCATTGAGACGGTCATCCAACGTATATATGTTTTATATTGCAATGCGTATGGGTGGCGACTTCAATTATCAGCGAAATGATAAGCTAAAATTCGACCCTGCAGCATTTCAGGAAATGCGCAATTACTTCAGCCAATTTGGACTTGGAGTGAAAACAGGCGTTGATTTTCCATATGAATCAACAGGTTATAAGGGTCCAAATCCTCAGGCGGGTAATTTATTAGACTTTGCAATTGGTCAGTATGATACGTATACAACACTGCAGCTGGCGCAATATGTTTCTACCATTGCTAATGATGGCTATCGTGTTCAGCCACATTTTATGAAAGAAATAAGGATGCCCGTTCCCCATGAAGATGAATTGGGATCGGTTTATCAAAGTAAGAATACAAATTTTTTAAACAAAATTGTAATGGATGATAATTATATTGAGCGTGTTCAAGAAGGATTCCGTCAAGTATATCAAGAGCCCGGCGGAACAGCAACTGGTAATTTTGCAGATAAAGAATATCGAGCAGCTGGGAAAACTGGTACTGCCGAGTATACAATCTTTCATGAAAATGGATCTTCCACGGATACGGAAAATCATAGCCTTGTTGGTTATGCTCCATATGACAATCCGGAAGTCGCCTTTGCAGTTGTTGTTCCACATGCAGGTATTCCAAATGCACATCCAACAAGTAAATTAATTGGAGAACAGATTTTAGATACCTATTTTGATTTGCAAGAAGAAGAAACAGAAGAAGAATAACCTTTTTATCACTAAAAGCCTAAACCTTTATTAATAAGGTTTGGGCTTTTTTAGCAGTTAAGAAATCAAAAATTCTTTCTTACTGCATAAGTGCAAACCAGGCTTTCGCCATTATGGTCTGGCGATAAGCCAAATTCCCTAAATTATAACTCATAACTACACTCGTATGTCGACGTGAAGAAGTGTCATTTAAAATTTTAACTTTTAATGACACTTTTTCTGTTTCAGATTCGATTGTAATAGTGAATAGAAAAATTGATTTCTGTTAATCTACTAACTTTACATTATTTTTACAACTAATTAATGGGGAGTTAACACTGGTGATTTATGATTGCATTGTAGGAGAGGGAATAAAATTTTTCCTTTTCTAACAAACTACCATAATTAGGGGGATTAAAATGAAATCAAAGTCTTTAATCTTAACATTAGGAATGTCATTACTATTAGTATTGTTAGCCGCATGCGGTAATGCAGAAGGCAGTGAGAATAACGGTGACGGAGAAGAAAGTACAAAAGAAATAATGGTTGATGGATCGTCTACCGTGTTCCCGATTATGGAAGCTGTTGCTGAGGAATACCAGGCAGCGAACCCGGATGCAAGAGTAAATATAGGGGTTTCCGGAAGCGGTGGCGGTTTTGAAAAGTTTATCGCAGGTGAGACGCATATTTCAAATGCTTCCCGCCCTATCAAAGAAGATGAAAAAGCACTACTTGAGGAAAATGGAATTGAGTATACGGAAATTGAAGTCGCTCTTGATGGATTATCAATTGTAGTAAATAAAGAAAATGATTGGGTAGACCAGTTAACAGTCGAAGAACTGACTAAAATGTGGAGTGAAGATGGTGGAGTAAAGACTTGGGCTGATGTACGAGAGGGCTGGCCTGAAAAAGAGATCAAATTCTATAGCCCAGGAGCAGATTCTGGAACATTTGATTATTTCAGTGAAGTTGTATTAGGAGATGCGCAAATTCGTCAGGACGCTTCTTTATCAGAAGATGATAATGTCCTTGTTCAGGGAGTTACTGGATCACTGAATGGTATCAGTTACTTTGGATATGCTTATTACGCGGAAAACAAAGATAATTTGAAGGTAGTACCAATTGTGAACAGTGATGAGGAAGCAGTAACACCGAGTCAGGAAACAATTCAGTCAGGTGAATATAATCCATTCTCCAGACCACTGTTTATCTATGTGAAAAATGAAGCATTACAAAACGATTCAGTATATGAATTCACCAAATATACACTCGAAAACGCTGGTGAGATGGCAAAAGCTGTAGGTTACGTTGCTAAACCGGAAAGTAAATATGAAGAAGCCTTAGAAAAGATCGATGAACTAGCAGGTAAATAATCTAATTCACACAATAAGATTGCGGGAATAAAACATGCGAGGGAAGTTAAATCAGAACAGGCTTCTCCTTCACTTTCCTGCATCTTAAGATAGTTTAAGGTTATTGCTATTGTCAGACAGCAACTAAACGTTTTTATAGAGGAGTATTTATATGGCAGTTAACGTTAAAGACATGATGAAGAAAAATAAATCAAATCGTTTCTTGCTTCGTTTTTCAGAAAAGGCAGCACCAACGATTTTCTTGCTGTGTGCAATAATATCTGTACTGACTACAATTGGCATCACACTTACGTTATTAGTGGAAACTATCACTTTCTTTAACCGTGTATCTTTTATTGATTTCATAACAGGAACGAAATGGTGGCCATTTGGAGAAAACCCGAGTTTTGGAATTCTTCCATTAATATCAGGAACGCTATTAATCACTGTTATTGCAATGGCTGTTGCAATTCCAATTGGTCTTGCCTCAGCAATTTATCTAAGCGAATTTGCTTCACCAAATATACGCAAAATCGTTAAACCTATCTTGGAAGTATTGGCCGGTATTCCCACAATTGTATATGGTTTTTTTGCTTTGACTTTTGTTACACCGATGCTTCAAAACGTCATTCCAAGTTTACCAATTTTTAATGCGTTGAGTCCCGGAATTGTTGTAGGGGTAATGATTATTCCGATGATTGCATCTTTATCTGAAGATGCAATGAGTTCTGTCCCCAATGAAATGAGGGATGGAGCTTTGGCTATGGGATCAACAAGACTGGAAGTAGCGTTAAAGGTGGTAGTCCCAGCTGCTTTATCTGGAATCATTGCTTCATTTGTGTTAGGTATATCACGCGCTATTGGCGAGACGATGATTGTAGCTGTCGCAGCTGGAGCAACACCAAAGCTTTCATTAGATGTTACGGAGTCTATTCAGACCATGACAGGTTATATTGTTCAGGTAAGTTTAGGTGATGCGTCTTATGGGTCGACCACATACTACAGTATTTATGCGGTTGGTATGACGTTGTTTGTTTTCACGTTATTAATGAATCTGTTGTCGCAATATATCTCCCGTCGTTTCAAGGAGGAATACTAATATGAGTTTGGTCGATAAACAGGTTATTCAAAATAAAATGAGTAAGAGATCAGTTAAAAATCAGATTATGAATAAATTATTCTTTTCGGCTACCGCTTTTGGAATAGTGGTTTTAATAGTATTGTTATACCGGGTTTTTTCAGAAGGTATCGGTCATTTGGACTGGGGGTTTTTAACAAACTTTGCATCAAGATTTCCTGAAGAAGCCGGGATAAAAGCAGCAATAGTCGGTTCGTTATGGTTAATGGCTGTAACTGCACCGGTATCTCTTTTACTGGGTGTTGGAACAGCTATATATTTAGAGGAATATGCAAGTAGGAACAAATTCACACGCTTTATTCAAATAAATATTTCAAATCTTGCTGGGGTACCTTCCATTGTATTTGGTTTGTTGGGTCTTACAGTTTTTGTACGATTAATGGAAATGGGAAGAAGTATTATGGCGGGTGGATTGACGATGAGCTTATTAATTCTGCCGATAATTGTTGTATCTTCCCAGGAAGCAATAAGGGCTATTCCAAAGAACCAGTATGAGGCATCGTTTGCAATGGGCGCCACGAAATGGCAGACCATTCGCCGTGTTGTGTTACCTGCAGCAATACCAGGCATTCTTACTGGTGGTATATTAGCTCTATCACGAGCAATAGGGGAAACAGCACCACTACTAATGATAGGCGCACTCTCATTTATCGCTTATTTACCGGAAAATGTCTGGTCTGGTTTTACTGTGTTACCAATTCAAATCTTCAATTGGACCGGAAGACCACAAGAGGAATTTCATTTAGTGGCATCAACAGGAATTATTATATTGCTAGTCATATTGCTATTTATGAACTCGATTGCCGTCATCATACGAAATAAGTTTTCGAAGCGATTTTAATTAGGAGGTTTTTTAATATGAATAGTGCAGCTGAGACCAAACATGTACCAGTTCCAAATACAACGATTAAACCAAAAAGTAGAGATTCTAAATCAATTTATTCCATTCAGAACTTTAGTCTGTGGTATGGAAGCGATCAGGCACTATATGATGTTCAATTTGATATCCCGGCTAATAATGTAACAGCCATAATTGGGCCGTCCGGATGTGGTAAATCGACATTCATTAAGGCACTAAATCGTATGGTGGAATTAGTCCCATCCGTAAAGATGTTGGGAAGTATTAACTATAATGGAAAAGATATTTTCAGTCCTAAGTATAAAGTTGAAGAACTAAGGACAAATGTTGGAATGGTTTTTCAAAACCCAAATCCATTTCCGAAGTCTATTTATGAAAATGTTGCATATGGACCTAAAATTCATGGTATTAAAAAGAAAAAGGTACTTGATGAGATTGTTGAAAAAAGTCTTAAAGGTGCAGCGCTATGGGATGAAGTGAAAGATCGTTTGCAGGAGAATGCTTTCGGTTTGTCAGGTGGTCAGCAGCAAAGACTTTGTATCGCCAGATGTTTAGCAATTGAACCGGATGTTATATTAATGGATGAGCCAACGTCTGCGTTAGATCCTATATCAACAGCAAAAATAGAAGAACTGGTTCAAAAATTAAAGGAAGATTACAGTATCGTAATAGTTACGCATAACATGCAGCAGGCAGCCAGAATTTCGGATAAAACTGCTTTCTTCCTGAATGGGGAAGTAATAGAGTACAGCAATACAGATGAACTTTTCTCCAATCCTGAAGATAAGCGTACAGAAGACTATATCACCGGACGCTTCGGATAAAAAGATAAAAGGAGGACTTTGATGGTTGCTAGAGAACAATTTGAAACTGACCTAAGCAATATTAAAGAGAAAATAATGGTGTTATCCCAAACTACAGAAAATGCCTTGTGTGAAGCTGTTGATGCGTTGTATAACCAGGATATTGAATTAGCAAATCAAGTTATTGATCGGGATAATGAAATAGATGAACAAGAGCATTCTATTAACGATAAAACGATTTTACTGATTGCAAAACAGCAGCCAGTTGCAACCGACTTACGCCGATTAATAATAGCATTAAGAATTACAACAGATTTAGAGCGGATGGGGGACAATGCTAAAAATATTGCGAAATCGACGATTCATTTAGGAGAGAACCACCGTTTGACAATCCATCATGAAATAAAACAGATGCGTGACATGGCTGTAGAAATGGTTCATACTGCTATGCATGCATTTCAATATGAAGATATTTCTATAGCAGGTAAGTTATCTGAGATGGACGATCAAGTTGACAAACTATACGAACGAATTATTCACGAATTATTGACCGAAACAGCTACAAATTCAGAAAAAATTCAATTTGTAATGCAAATGGCTTTCAGTGCCAGATATATCGAACGATTTGCTGATCATATTACCAATATCGGAGAAAGTATTTTGTTTCTGGTGAAGGGAGAATCTTATAAACTTAACTAGTTTGATAGAAAAAGCTGTATTGCGGTGGCAATACAGCTTAATTAGTTAGTTTTTCAGCAATTTCGTAATGGCTCATATTACTTGTTAATTCAAAATCACCAAGTTGAACCCTCGTTGTATACCCTTGTTCTTCCATATACTGAGTAAATTCATCACGGTCTTCGATAATACCATTTTCAGCCAATGTGCTGCTGATAGTCGATGGTGCCATCCCGGATTTTACTGTTAATGTATAGTTTACTTTACTATTTTCCTCAGTAATTGGGTCATTTTTCTCTTCACCATTAGTTTCTTCTGTCTCAGTTTCCTGACTTTCATCGGAAGTCGAATTATTCTTTTGTTCTTCTTTCGGTTGAGATTCGCTATTAGCATTTTCGCCAGCATTTTTATCCTCGTCTGATTTCACCGAAACAGAAATATACTCAGATTCTGTTAAAACACGGTACCCTTCAGCTTCAACACTTTTAATCAAGTCATCAGTTGACATATTTTCAGTTTTACTTTTGGGATCATTTGTAAAATAAAACATTACAAGTAAGAGGATACCAGCTGATAAGAGACCAAGTGCGAATGATCTAATTGGTTGTTTCATAATTTTCCCCTATCTCTCTAGTAGTTAAATTATTAATTATGTAAGTTATCATTGGAAAAGTCATCGGTAAGCAGTTCTTCTTCTAAAATTTTAATTTTCTTTTTCATTTGGTAATTATCCTGCATGGTGGAAATTGAGAATTGTTCTAATTCACTTTCCAGTTCGTCAAATTTGTCGTTCATAAAGAAAGATAATACAAGTAATACAACAGCGATGACAATAATAGTAATTATCGCATACATCATTTTTTTTCTTCCCTCCATTCATGTACAATTATATTTATAACATATAATTTAAAAAAGAGAAATCATCAATATTTTACAAGTAGATTCTTGATTGTTTCTCTAACATCTGCTATTATAATTAAGTCTGAATATAATAAAAGATGCCTATTAGAAAACTTGGCTTATCGTCTAGCCTTAATGGAGAAAGCGAAAGCCTTAGTTGCACTTATGCAGTAAGAAAGGATTTATACTTTCTTATCTGCCAAAGCAAGACTTTATAGTTTGGAGGGAAAATATATGCGCGTAAATATTACTTTAGCATGTACTGAAACAGGCGACCGTAACTACATTTCTACTAAAAATAAGCGTACTAACCCGGAACGTTTAGAGCTTATGAAATATAGCCCACGTCTAAAAAAACACACATTGCATCGTGAAACAAAATAATAATTTTTTGAAATAAAACTCTTGCCACTGTTGAAGGCAAGAGTTTTATTTTTTACCGAAGATTGTATATACTTTTGATAGGGGTGAGCAAATGGATAAATCAGAATTACGCAAGAATGCTATATCTATGTTAAAGGGTTTTTCTGAAGAAGAAAGAAAGAATATCGAGGAGAAACTGACACAAAACGTTGTTAACTCGGATTTTTGGAAGCAATCAGCTGTTGTGGGTGTTACAATTTCCAATGGTTTTGAATGGAACACAAAACCAATCATTGAAACCGCCTGGAATGAAGGTAAGTCTATCTGTGTGCCGAAATGCCGACCAAAAGACCGAAAACTCGAATTTTATAAAATAAATACATATGAACAATTGGAAGTGGTTTATTATAATTTATTGGAGCCAATCCCTGAAAAAACGGAAAAAATAGATAAACGGATGATTGAGTTACTTATTGTGCCAGGTCTTTTATTTGATGGTAACGGATTTCGGATTGGCTTCGGTGGAGGTTATTATGATCGATTTTTGAGTGATTTTCCAAATAAGAGAATATCCATTGCTTCCAATGAACAAATAGTAGAGGGATTACCAGCTGAACCATTCGATATTCCGGTAGATAGAATAATTACAGAAAGCGGGTTTCTGTGATAAGGAGAGATACAATGGTGAATTCGACACGTTATTCAAGGCAAATGTTGTTTGCTCCAATACAGGAATCAGGACAAGAAAAGTTGACAAAGAGTTCCGTTCTTGTTGTTGGTGCTGGTGCACTAGGTACTGTGATATGTAATCATCTTGTACGAGCAGGTATTGGTAAAGTACGCCTGATAGACCGTGATTATGTTGAACTTAGTAATTTGCAGCGACAAATGCTCTTTGATGAAGAAGATGCTAAAAAAGCAATGCCAAAAGCTATTGCCGCAAAAAATAAATTGGAAAAAATGAATAGTTCTGTCTCAATTGAAGCAATTGTAGGTAACGTTACAATTGAAAATATAAACGAATTAGTAAAAGACATTGATGTAGTATTGGATGGGACAGATAATTTCTCTACCCGTTATCTTTTAAATGATATTTGTATTAAAAATAATATTCCATTTTCATATGGTGGAGTTGTCAGTTCAAGAGGCATGACTGCGTTCTTTATTCCCCAAGAAACACCATGTTTACGTTGTATTACAAACGAAGGTACCGATAACGGCCAAACATGTGATACCGTTGGCGTGATTTCACCTGCAGTTGATATGATATCTTCTTTACAGGTGACTGAAACACTAAAGTTTTTGACTGGAAATAAGAATAATTTACGAAACACGTTAAAAACAGTTGATATATGGTTTAACCAGCAATATGATATGAAATTGTCAAGTCCTGACCCAAGCTGTCGCACATGCCAGAAAAATGAATATCCAGCCTTACAAAGAACTGCACAAGATAGGGAGACTGTATTATGCGGGCGTGATACGGTTCAAATTCATCAAAAATCAAATATGGACTTGGAAAACTGGGAAGAACAATTAGCTAAAGTAGCGATAGTTCAACGTACGCCATTTTTATTGAAAGCAACTTTTAATGAAGTTATAAGTCTTGTCATTTTCAAAGATGGGCGTGTTCTCGTTCAAGGCACTGAAGACCCTGTTCAGGCAAGAATTTGGTATGATCGATATATTGGATCCTGATGCATAAAATCACAACATGTTGAAAACAATTAATAACACAACATCATTAGGAGAAAAGGGTGTCAGGATGAGAATCTTTTTAGTTCTTACATTTTTATTGACCGTAGTGACAGTAATCTTTAAATGGAGATATAGAATAGTAAACACTCTATTGGCGATTAGTTTCTTGCGACGAATTGCAGTTATGATTACGATGAACATGCCAGCAATCCGTAATAAAATATTACCAAACTTGTTCAGTCGATCAACAAACTAGATTGTTTATTTTAGCAGTTAAAAAGTTTAAATACTTTTTATTGCATAAGTGCAGCTATGGAACTTGTGTTATCATGGCTTGCACTCCAATGTATAAGGAGTTCTAACAAAACAAAATATATCTTCATAAGAAACCCTTAAACAAATGCCAAGTTTTCTAAAAAAGCTGTTCTAAGATAAGTAATCAGCTTTGGAGCACTGGTAGTAAGAATGTAGTACAAATTGAGCATTGAATTGTAGAGCAATTTGATGCTCTTTCCTATTCCACAACAATCCTCTAATGGTGGTGTTGATTAGCCACGAAATGGAGCAATAAAGAGCGCCATTTCTTTTTTGTACTCCGTAACTGAACCACTTAGTTCTACGACGGCTTCTTTTAATATACAATAAAAGAAAAATAAATTTATTTTTGGTAAGATGGTTTCAGGGAGGAAAACGAATGTACCTATCTGAGCAATATACATTTTATAAACTAGCATATAACTTAGTTGCAGAAGATGACTTCGAAATACTGCACATAAATGAAAATGGTCAGGAAATATGGCTTGAAAAATATAAAAATAAAACATCGTATGTAGTTCGCTTAATACATAAAGGATTTGATTGGAAAAATCATTTAAAAAAGGATATAAGGGTCGTTTTTCAAAAAGCAAAAGCAATGAAACGTTTTTTTCTGGGCAAACATATTGAAATACATAATGTATATATATCTTCCCATTCACCGGTAGATGACTGGGACATACTTAAGAAACCAATGCAATTAAATGAAAAGAATCCAATGAAAATGAAGGTTTACTATTTATCGGAGGAAGAAAAAGAAGTAGAACATTCACGGCTGCAGGAAGCAATTGATAGTTCAAATGTGAGTATTTCACATAAAGTGATAGAACAGGATATGGAAGAACGTGTTGATTATTATAAATCCCAATTGAACAATATTCTGAAGAATAAAGAAAATGAGGCGGACAATGTATTCTCTAATGGTAAACCATTTTTAACCTATTTTTTATTGGGCATTAACATTATCATGTTTTTATTACTTGAACTAAATGGTAGTAGTAAATCGATAGAAACCTTAATTGAGTATGGAGCAAAGTATAATCCTGCTATTATTGAAAATGGTGAATGGTGGCGTATCGTCTCATCTATGTTCCTGCATATTGGATTCCTGCACTTATTTATGAATATGTTTGCTGTTTATTATTTAGGAATGGCTGTTGAACGAATATATGGTTCAATCCGTTTTATTTTAATATATTTTTTAGCAGGTATAGGTGGTGGACTGGCTAGTTTTGCATTTACCACTAACATCTCAGCGGGTGCATCTGGTGCGTTATTTGGTCTTTTCGGCGCTTTATTATTTTTTGGATTAATTCATAGAAAATTATTTTTCCAAACGATGGGAAAAAACTTACTTATAATTATTGGAATAAACCTTGTATTTGGATTCATGGTTCCTCAAGTTGATAATGGAGCACATCTGGGAGGATTAATTACAGGATTTATTGCTTCGGCAATCTTGCATTTGCCTCGGATGAAAAAGATATCTATACAGCTTTCTGCGCTCCTTCTTTATGCAATTATAATCTTTGGATTAATAACATTTGGCATCCAACATAATTTGAATAGCCCATCCTATCAGCTGATGAAAACTGAGCAGTTAGCAGCAGTGCAAAATTATGAAGAAATAGTAGAGGCTACTACAATTGGTTTAAGGAATCCTGATGACCTTGCAGATGAATTATTGTTTCAAAGATCTTATGCTTATGTAAAGCTGGATAAAATTGATTCGGCTATAGATGATTTGGAAGATACAATACAGATAAACGACGAGTTTGCTGAGGCTCATTTTAATCTAGCGGTTATATATTATAACCAAGGACAGGTAAATAAAGCACAAGAACGAATTAAAAAGGCATATGAAATAAAACCAAACGGTGATGATATTAAAAAGTTTTATGAAAAGATTATTGATCAATGAACCGAACAGAAGTCTATTTTTTAATAGAATGTATACTGCGAAAATTAAAAAACTACAAAACTGACAAAAATTGCCTAAAAGCTCACTTTTGAGGGTAACCACCTAACCACCCACAGTGAGAGCTTTTTATTTAAATTCAGGATACTGCTGAATCAGTCTTTCTTTATTACCATTTATTTCATATAAAACTATTAAATGTTTATTCTGTTTATCAAACAAAACTAAAGGCACGTAACTTTTTAATTTGTCTTTTTCAATATTCTTAGCATTTATAATATAATTTTTATAGATTCCTTCCCATAGTTGGCCAATAATCTGATTTGTTTGTTTTTGTGTTAGTGATGGAAGAGGCTCATTATTATATTTGTAAAGCTCTGTAAGTGGAACGGAAATGTAAGATTCACTGGCAATATCAAAGTGACGAATTAGCAACTTCCACGAATATAATAATTGCTGATGTGTTGTATGATCTAGTAATGTTGCCCACTCGGTTTCATATTTATTATTAGGGGTTTTAAAAGACTCTAGTACAGTGTTTGGAGAATCGATAACGTATAATTGATCGTAAGTCATTTTGTGTATACTTTTAATTTGATCGTCTGGATAATGAATCTCTCCATGATGATAGGATATTGCTTGAAAATAGCTGCTATCCTCTCCGTAAATTTTTTCCTTTGTCTGGATTCTATCTGTATCTTCCATCCATTTACTTCGAATACCTCTTAACATGCCATTATCAAATATCAAGGAAGCATCTTGCCTTAAATATATTTCCTTATCACTTTTTGAATCATTTTCCCAGATTATCTCATAGGAGTCATTGGTTTTTTCAGATATCAAATCAAGACGGGTATTTGCCATTTCAAAGCTCGTCTTTTCGTCCATTGGAAAAAACGTAATAGTTGGAACAGTCTTTACCTGCATGATGTAGACAAATACAGGCAATATTATAAGTAATATTACTATATAAACTAAAAGCCTCTTATTCATTTCAATTATCATCCTCTGTAATTCCCACTTAAAATAAAATGTATGAGTTTGGACAACCGTTTATGCTAATTCAAGAATAGAATAAATGACTTGTAACAAACTAGTTATAGATTTCTAAATGAGGGTGACACATTAATGGAAAGAGAAAAAAAATCGTTATTTTCTTCGTTTCATAAGAACGTCGACTATATGAAAGATAGGTTGGCTGTAGATAAAAGCTTTGATGTAATTTCTCTGGATTTAGAGTACGCAGGAAGAAAGATGGCTTTATTTCTGATTGATGGATTTGCAAAAGATGAGATTCTGCACTATATAATGAAATTATTGGCACAGCTGGAACCAAAGCAGCTGGAACCGGATCCATTAACAAAACTTTTCAAAACATATATACCCTATATAGAGATAGATCGTCTGGAAGATTTAAACAAGGCGGCTGATTTGGTTCTTGGTGGACCAGCAGCTTTGATTGTTGAAGGTATTGAAGAAATAATCATGATTGATGCAAGGACCTACCCAGTAAGGGCACCAGCTGAACCAGACTTAGAAAGAGTTGTGCGAGGCTCGCGAGATGGCTATGTTGAAACTATTGTTTTTAATACAGCCCTCACCAGGAGAAGGGTTCGTGATCGATCTTTACGCATGGAATACCTGCAAATCGGCAGAAGATCTATGACAGATGTTTGTATCTGTTACCTTGACGATATTGCAGATCAGGATCGCGTGCAGAAGCTGAAAACAGTGTTACAGAAGATAGATACTGATGGTTTGCCAATGGCTGAAAAGACAATTGATGAATTTATAAGTGGGCGACATTGGAATCCATATCCGACTGTCCGGTATACGGAAAGACCCGATACAGCTGCAGCTCATTTATATGAGGGACATATACTCCTCATTATCGATGGATCACCAAGTGTAATGATTACCCCAGCAACATATTGGCATCATTTACAGCATGCTGAAGACTATCGGCAAAAACCATTGGTTGGTGCTTATCTAAGATTTATTCGATTTATTGCAGTTTTTGTATCACTATTCATATTACCGCTTTATTACCTTTTTTCCACAAGTCCAGAGTTTTTACCAACCGGTCTAGAATTTATAGGTCCATCAGAACCTGGATCTATTCCATTGATTGCACAATTTTTAATAGCTGAAGTAGGAATTGATATGTTGA
Source organism: Virgibacillus subterraneus (assembly GCF_900110695.1). Lineage (GTDB taxonomy): Bacteria > Bacillota > Bacilli > Bacillales > Amphibacillaceae > Lentibacillus > Lentibacillus subterraneus. The sequence goes on from NZ_FOEH01000002.1 coordinate 329,199, forward strand.
GGCTGGCTGCAATTCATACCCCATCATCCTTGGCAACTGCACTTGGTCTAGTTGCAGCAATATTAATGGGACAAGTTGCAGTGGAAGTTGGTTTGTTCTCCAGTGAGGTTGTTCTTTATTTAGCTGTAGCTGCAATAGGTACTTATGCGACACCAAGTTATGAATTGAGTTTGGCAAATCGATTGGTTCGAATGTTTCTACTATTAGTAACAGCATACTTTGGACCAATTGGATATGCAGTTGGAATCACACTCTGGATTCTGTATTTAGTAAGAATGAATTCATTCAAAACTGCATATTTTTGGCCGTTACTACCTTTTTCATTTCGGGCATTTCGTGACGTGTTCCTTCGTTCACCCATGCCATTAAAAAACAGAAGGCCAGCATTTTTACATCCAAAGGATCCAGATCGTTAATATTTTCGGTCTGGTTTTTTGTTGTTCCTTATTTCAACACATTTTGGTATAATGGTAAATGGTGATTAAATGAAAACTATATATGATGTACGACAATTATTGAAAAAGTTCGGAACAATTTTATACATTGGTGATCGTTTAGCAGATCTTGAACTAATGGAAGCTGAAGTTAAAGAATTATATCAGTCACAATTTATTGAACCAAACGAATATCAGGAGGCTACATTACTCCTTCGACAAGAAGCATCTCGAATACGAGTTGATAAAGGAGAGAGTTCCTAATGGATCAAAACATTATAGGTATAGATGTTGGTGGTACAACAATTAAATTTGGCATAATTAATGAAGCGGGGAATATCCTAGATAAGTGGGAAATTCCAACTAATGCCACCAACAGCGGTACTTCAATTCTGACTGATATTTGGAACTCACTTAGACAAAAAATTGAAATAGGTCAATTAAACAAAGATTCAATTACTGGTATTGGACTAGGTGCTCCCGGGTTTATACATGAAGAGTCAGGAAGAGTGTATGAAGCTGTTAATATCGGATGGAAGAATATGGAAATAGCGAATGAATTAAAAATTATATCTAATTTGCCTGTATTTGTACAAAATGATGCAAACATCGCAGTACTAGGCGAAAATTGGCGAGGTGCCGGTGAGCAATCCAGAAATCTTATCGCTATCACCCTTGGAACAGGAGTTGGTGGCGGAATAATCGCCAATGGTACTATTTTAAATGGTGAAAATGGAACAGCAGGAGAAATTGGTCACATTACCATTGAAAAAGACGGTTATCAGTGCAATTGTGGTCGTAGAGGGTGTTTAGAAACGATTGCTTCAGCGACTGGAATAGTTCGACAAGCTAGGAATATAATTGGAACAAATCCAACAAGTCGTTTAGCATCCTTATATCGAGAGAATGGAAGTTTAACGACTAAAGATATTTTTGAATTAGCAAATAACGGTGATGCTTTAAGTAAAGAAGTTATTGACCATACAGCAGATGTTCTTGGGTTAGTAATCGCAAATCTTGCAACAATTATAAATCCATCCAAGATTCTTATAGGCGGTGGTGTTTCAAAAGCTGGGGAAGGATTTATAAATAGTATTGATAATGCTTTCCGTAAATATGCTCTGGGCAGAGTAAGTGAAGTATGCGATCTAAAAGTGGCTCAGCTTGGGAATGATGCTGGAATAATTGGTGCAGCATTTTTAGTGAAACAAAAGTTAACGAACACTACATTTTAACCTTTACTTTTTGAAGTTCTTCTATTAATATAATAATTTGTTAACTAATTACCGTTAAAATAAAAAAATATAAATTCTATGAAACTTTTTGATGGAGATAAACGTCATATAGTAGTATAGGTCTTTTGCCACGTTTTAAAAATATAGTTACGGGTATTGAATGAAATGAATAAGTATAGTAATGTAGAATGTTAAAAGTTTTACTGTAGGAGGTCTAAGATGAACTTAAAACGAGTCAAAATGCCGTTGTTTATAATTGCAACATTATTATTTGGATTAAAGACTTATTTTATATATCGATTTTTATTTAGTATTGACTTGGAAAATACGATGCAGGAATTTATCCTGTTTATAAATCCATTTGTTTCTGCTTTTTTATTCTTTTCAATAAGTGTATGGTTTAAAAAACAGTCTCGACAAATGAAATTTATACGTTACACAGCATTAATTGGAACGTTTATTATATACTTTAATCTTGTGTTCTACCGTTCTTTTACCGACTTTATAACAGTGCCACAATTATTCCAGGCAAGTAATATGGGTGACTTGGGCTCAAGTATTTTTACGTTGATTGAAGTATACGATATTTTATTCGTTGTGGATGTAGCAATTATATGGTATTTAAGTAAGAAAATACCAAATGCTATGTCAGTCAGCTATCAAAAAAGTGGAAGAGTATTTGCATTAGCGATGTCATTAATGCTACTTGCAGGGAACTTTTTCCTAGCTGAGATGGAAAGACCTCAATTATTCACTCGTGCATTTGACCGTGAATATTTGGTGAAAAATATTGGGCTGTTTAATTATCATGTTTACGATTTAGCAGTTCATTCAAAAGTGAAAACGCAGCGGGTCTTTGCAGATGGCAACGAATTACCTGATATTAAAGAGTATGTAAACCAAAATATTCAAAGTGACAGTAAATCACCTTTACATGGTATTGCAGAGGATAAGAACGTTATCTTTATTTCAGCGGAATCTGTCCAAAACTTTGTGATAAATAAAAAAGTAAATGGTAAAGAAGTAACACCATTTTTAAACAGTTTAGTTAATGATGATAGTACCTATTATTTCGAAAACTTCTATCATCAAACACTACAAGGAAAAACTTCTGATTCTGAATTCTTGACGGAAAACTCACTTTATCCGTTATCGAGAGGTGCCGTTTTCTTTACGCACGGTCAGAATGAGTATAACGCAATGCCAGAGATCTTGAAGGAAGAAGGATATAACTCATCGGTATTTCATTCAAATAACAAAAGCTTTTGGAATAGAGATCAAATGTATGACAGCTTAGGATTCGATCACTTTTATGGTGAAGAAGCCTATGAAGTGAATGAAGAAAATTCTGTCGGATGGGGTTTGAAGGATAAACCATTTTTCGAACAATCGATCAAGTATTTACAGTCGATGGAAAAGCCATTCTATTCAAAGTTTATTACACTTACAAATCACTTTCCATTTGAATTAAGTGAAGAAGATAGCTCAATTGATAAATATGATTCAAATTCCAATACGCTGAATAATTATTTTCCAACAGTCCGATATACTGATGAAGCAATTGAGAAATTCTTTCAACAGTTAAAAGATGCTGGAATATATGAAGACTCTATCATTGTTATTATGGGTGACCACTATGGTATTAGTGAAAACCACAATAAAGCTATGAGTCAATATTTAGACAAAGAAGAAATCACACCATATGATCATGTACAGTTACAAGAAGTACCAATGTTTATTCATATACCAGGACATGAAGATGGTAAAGTAATGTCTCAAGTATCTGGTCAAATAGATATTAAACCAACATTGCTACACATGTTGGGTGTATCAACTAAAAATGATATATACTTCGGTAATGACTTGTTCAGTAAAGACCGCAAAGATTATATAGCATTACGAAATGGAGACTTTGTAAGTCAGAAATATGTTTCGACAAGTGACATTTGCTATAATCGTAAAACTGGAGAACCAGTAGAACCTAAAGAAAACGCAACTTCTGAAAGTAAAGCAGAGTCCGCATGTGATCCTATTAAGGAAAAAGTAGAAGAAGAACTAGGATATTCAGACGAGATAATTTATGGGGATCTATTTAGATTCGTGGATTTTTCAAAAAGTAAATAAGTGAATTGAAAAAGCTGATCCATTATGTGGATCAGCTTTTTACCATAAAAAAAAAACTAACTGTAATAGTTAGTTTTTATTGTTTATGGTTATAAATTTCCTATTTCGGTAATGATGGTCGCAATGGAGAAGAAGCCAAAAGTTAGTGCTGAAATGGCCGAGAAACCAAGTGCGAATACATTTTTAATTTTCAATTGACGGATTACTGATACTACTGACAACAGTGTAACAAGCAAAAGTATTACTGCTAAAATCATATGAAAATATCCTCCTTGTGAACTTTCTTTGATTGTGATAATTTACTATGAGTTCTTCAATTTATTATTATGTAACAAGCAGTTTCCTATTCTTATTTTATAGTATAAAATGGGATTTGTCGAGTTATATTGTAACGAAAATATTGAACAAAAATTCAATGGAGGGTTGATAATGATCTTTAAAAGCATGTCTTTAGGTCCACTAGGAACGAATTGCTATATCGTACATAACGTTAATGATGCAATAGTGATTGATCCCAGTGGCGATCCTGAGAAAATAATAAAGTATTTGAATGATAAAAATATTACACCAAAAGCGATTTTACTAACCCATGGACATTTCGATCATATTGGTGGCGTTGATCAAGTTAGGAATTACTATGACATCAATGTTTATATTCACGAGGAGGAATCGGCATGGCTGGAGAACCCAAAGTTAAATGGGTCATTACTATTTATCGGGAGCGAGATTAAAACTAAAAGTGCCGAGCATTATTTAACCCCAGGAAAATTACAGATAGGAACAATATCATTCGATATAATACATACCCCCGGACATTCGCCTGGTAGTGTTAGTTTTATATTCCATGAGCAAGAACATGTTATAAGTGGAGATGTATTATTTAATCGAGGTATAGGCAGAACTGATTTGCCGGGTGGGGATATTAAGCAGCTTGAGCAAAGTATACGTAATGACCTTTATAAATTGCCGGAATCCTATACTGTAAGTCCTGGTCATGGGCCAGAGACAACTATCGGAAATGAAAAACAGAATAATCCATTTTTCTCAACCCGTTAAGAAGCCGAACAACAGCGCCTGTTCAACGCCGTATGGACTGCGCCCGTTAATCGCTGGTGGGTTGAGAAACGGCGATTTTTGTCGAACATCCTTGATATCTTAACGTAGACCGGGGGAGGGGAGTACAATAGACGCTAGCAGCTGATGCTAGGTCCTGTGGCATCACCGACACTAGTCAGTCCTGTACGTCGGGCTGAGCGTGTTGATTCGGAAGTACAGTTATCTTAGACTTTATAGGCCACTAAGCAACAAAAAAGCCCTTCTTTTATAAGAAGGGCTTTAGGGGGGATGTGCTCTGCTCTTTTGTTGGTTAGGGATAAAAGTTAAGCTACTGTTATTACTATAATTGTATATTAACAACATGTCAATAGTGTAAACACAAAAAAATAAAAAACCCTGCATCATTATATGTAAGCAGGGTTTTTGGTTTAATGCCCGAATCCAGGCACTAATATGAATTCTGAATACCATGTAAATCCAATAAAAAATACAGTACAGTAAGCTCCGAATAAATACATATACATGCGTTCTGATAATTTCAGATAACTTACTGTTAGGAAAAATGCCGTTTGAACTAGGAATAGTAGTGCTGTTTTCTGCATGTCTCCTACATAAAACATTACTGTGAAAATACCTGTCCAAAAGGCAAGGACACGAAACATTCGATCCATGTTTTCCCCCTCCTTTTAGGTAACCTTATCATTGTTATTATAAACGACGATTAGGATAATGTAAAATAAATTTTATTAAACAATAGAAAGTTTTGCCACATACGTGCAATTTTCACATCCATTGAACATATTTTCGTTTTCTATTAAGTCTACACTCGTAAACAACGCTTCAAACATACCTTTTAAAAAGTTGTTGTGTAATTTACAAACCATAGCGTGGTTAGTTGATGCGACCTCTTTGAAGGGACAGTTTTTAATTTGAAAAGTTACACTGTTTTTATCAGCATTATATTGAAAGTCCGGATACATTCCAAGCATTGTGCCAGCATCTTCTAATATGTTAATTTTTTGTTCTTTTGTAAGTTCCTCAAACAAGGGGCCGTTGTTATATCGCTCAATTACTTTATTCCCGTATTTATAACCAGTTTGGTATAATGCATGTTTTCCGGCTTCTCCCAATTCAACAAATGATTCAATTGCAATTGTAGAAAGTAATTTATAATCCCTATGCGGGAAATTTAACTCGATTACTTCATTTGAAAGTCGATAAACTCTACTTGGCCGACCACCTTTTCCAGTTTTTTGGGAGTAGGATTCAACAATATTTATGTCTTCCAGTTTTGATAGATGAAGTCTGGCTACGTTCGGATGGATATCGAATAATTCGGCAATCTCAACAACAGACACTTCCTGGTGGTGCTTTATTAAATACTGGTAAATATTATATCTGGTTGGGTCACTCAGTACATTCGTTACTTTTAGTGTTTGTTCCACCGATTATCACCTCACTATGTTTGTTACTATCATTATAGTGAATATTAATGGTGAGATGTGTGAAATTGCTTATTTGTTAAAAAATGTACACAACTTTATAGTTGATATTATGATACATATTGAAATTATTATTCTAAATGTAGTCTATTGGTTATTGTAAAGGTGGCCTCAGAATCAGTTGTAATATTGAAAAATAGATGATATTCTTTTTCATCTAATTCTATATAATCCACTTGTACATAGCCATAAGGGAACTGGTAATAAACAGGATTACTATTCATTTCTTTTCCAAGTAGTATTTCTTCTTTAAATGTTGTTCGTGCCATTTGTATTAATGTTTCTATTTTTAGTTGATCAGTTTGGTTATTGGTTATCTGTATTTCATTTTGATACATATTAATACTTGCTGTAATGATAATTAACGCAATTGCTATTATAAAGAGAACATAAGGGAGAATAAATCCTCTACTATTACCGGTAAAAGATAATTGTTTTTTCAAAGTGTTCACCTTTTGTGGATGTGATGGAGGCGTGAAAGCCGTATGCAGTTGATTTATAATTAATGTTTTGTACATGCCGTAAGTATATTTCATGACCTTCAGAATTGACTTGTCTCCTAATCAAATCTTGATATTTTTCAATTGTAACAACTGAACCGTCGTGCTGATTGAGAATGATTTTGGTTGGTTCAACTTTTATGTCAGTTGATTTTATTACATCATCTCGCAGAAAGTAATAGAACTGTTGAACGGATAGTTCTTCATAGTTGGATGTAAAATTAACCCCATTTAATAGGTAACCGGTGAAGGGTATTATTATAAATAAAATGGTACTAGTCAAAATAACTGATAGAAAAGAAAAACCTTTTTCATTTTGCAGAATATCCATACAGGCAAATTTGATTAGTTTTATTTTTAACATTCTTCCATTCTACACAACCTTTCAGCAGTTGATTTTCAGCTAAAAAAATAAATTTAAGTTTTGTTTCATTAACTGTTTTGAAATATTCAGTTGGGATACTATCCTGACCATCCCACAAATATGGCTGAAGTTCAGCATGTAATTCATTTCCAAACAGTCGTTTTTGATGCAGTATTTCCCGTTCGTATATCAATAAATTTGTAATCGGTATAAGAGTTGAAATCATCATCATTAGGAGAGTTACGGCCACAAGGGATTCAATAAGAGAAAAGCCTTTATTGTTTAACAATATAGCACCTCCCTTTCCCAAGTGGACAGGTAACTTTATAGTTGTTATTTATTGTTTGAATCATAAAACTCCCAGGATCAACAATAGTTCCTCTATGATTAAATGATATAACTTGCAGGTTTAAATAATCTATCTTCCATCCTTTAGGAATTCTACGTTCTATCAATATTTTTAAATTGGAATTTTTTGTTATCGTATAGCTTTTATTTTCGGTAAATATTAAACGAAAGTAATTTCTTGAACCATATGATTTGTTTTGCATATATAGTAAATCCATTTCGAATGTATCCATAAAATTATCTTCTTCCTGTTTTTCTAGAATGGAAAATTGTAGTGGGGCACTAATAAGTAGTAATACGGACCAAAGGGCAAGAACGAATAAAACTTCGATTAAAGTAAAACCGTTTTTAGACTGCATTAAATTCCAGAGGGGATACTGACAATTGCTTTACCGTCTGTATTTGTGATTTGCAATTCAGTATTATTAGGACATTTCTTCTGCTCTTCAGTAATGTAACCTGAAGTTTCCAAAACCTCTAGGTCGACTGGATAACTATTTTTTTCTATATAATACGCATCGACCTGTGCCTGGACTACATTTACCAAGGCGTTGCACCCTTTTTCATACACTTCCTTACTCTTGTCACTTAAATTTGGGACCATTAGAATAATTAGTACGGAAATGATCATAAGGACAATGAGCATTTCTATTAAAGTGAATCCTTTTTGACTATTGAACAAAATTTCCAACTCCTCTATATTGTTTTAATTAACTGAAACATAGGCCACATCAATGTGACGTAAATAAAAATGATGAAGCTTGCTAAAATGATAAAAAAAACCGGTTGCATATAGGTAATAACTTTCATAACTTTTCGGTGTATTTCTTCCGTTTGTAATTCTGCATAAATTGTTAAGTCCTTCTCAAGTGCATTTACATCTGCATTTTTTTGAAAAATAGTTGATAGCTGTTTATCAAGAAGTGGTAAATTCGCCAATAAATTCGTTATATAAACTCCATTTGATAACTCTTCGGTCATTAATAAGGCAAAATATGAAAGGATCGGCTGTTTTCGCTGCTGTGACAAATTAAAGAGTATTTGCTTTATCGACATACCTGTTTTCAGTAAAGAACTGACGTGTGTGGCAAATAAAAATGAAGTTTGCATTCTTTTATATTGATGATAGATAGGTATTAATCGGTAAAATTTAATTTGATTCTCGATACTGACTTTGTGTTTAATTACTTGCCACAGAACAAGAGATAGAACAGTAATCAGTATCATGATAGTTAGTAACCTTCCTAATAGTTCAATTAAAACAATGGAAAACATAACTGTTGAAGCTGTTCCAGTGTTGTTATTAAATAGATCCATAAATGAGGGGAGGACCGATTGCTTAACAAAATAGAGCAGTAGTGCAAATACGAATAGCAAAATCAATGGGTAGCGTATTGTTTCCTGAAACTTCTTTACATAAAGTACACGTTGCTCATACATAGAGATACATTTCTCAATGTTTGCTTGAAGATCGCCATTAGCCCGAACAAAGTATAAGTAGGATGTAATTAATGGGTTGAAGTTCTCTTTTTCTAATGCTTGATCAAGTGAGTTACCGGCTTTTAGTGAAGTAATAACGGAGGTGGAAATCGATTTAAGTTGGTTATCCCAATCAATAATTTCAAGAGCTGATATCAGTGGGTAACCGTTTGTCAATAACCGTTCCACGCGTTTTAAAAAGCGTAATTGAATTTCCTTTTTGGGTGATTTATTTCCCAGTTGAGTAATAAGTTTCTTCAGAGATAAAACCATAAGCAAAAGCCTTCTTTCGTAAGTGATGAAATGTATGAAATTGTTCCTTGGAACTAATATCAATCCCATCCAGTGTGTTTTCCAGCAAGGTTCCATCCAATAGCTCGATTATTGCACCACGTCTTGTAGTAGTATTATTAACGTGAACAGGTAGTAGCTGTAATGCTGCAACTGAAATAAGTGATTGTTTTAAATCAGAGCGCTTCAGACCCATCTCCAGTAAGCGATGAATCGTTCCCAATGCATTATTGGCGTGTAACGTACTGAGAACTAAATGACCAGTTAAGGAAGCATCAAAAGCAAACTGTGCAGTAAAACTGTCTCTTATTTCACCCACCATTATAATGTCAGGATCATGTCTAAGAGCGGCCTTTAATCCAGTCTGATATGTGATTCCCGCTTTTTCATTTACTTGGACCTGCAGGATGTCATTTATATCCTTTTCAATCGGATCTTCCAAGGTAATGGTCTGATAAGATTTTTCTGTTAAAATGGTTTGAAGCAAGGCATATAACGTTGTTGTTTTACCACTTCCTGTTGGACCTGTAAACAGAATGATGCCTGCGCGATTTGAGATCCATTCGTTAAGTTTGTTTAATTGGTTTGGAAAAAGAAATAGCCTATCAAGGGTAAGGTTGTCTTCCTGCGGGAGAATTCGGATTGCAAGGCTTTCCATATGGTTTAAGGGAAGCGTGGATAATCGTAGGGAATAACGATTTGTCATAGTATCATGGTCAATTGTTCCATCTTGTGGTTTGCGAACTTCACCTATATCCATTCCTGATGTAAACTTATAGTAAGTAAGTAATAATTGGTACTGATTAATGGGAATCGTTTTGTGAAGGATTCTTTTTCCGAATATACGAAAATAGATGTTTGCTTGGTTCGGGAAAGGGTAGAAATGAATATCCGAAGCATTGGTAGTAATAGCAGATTGAAGAAGCTGTTGTGAAAGACTTGAAGCTGTGTTCAATAATATTTCACCTCCTTAGTTAGACTATATTCGACATAGTTTGCACAACTCCTTCTTTTTTTAAAAAATAATATTATTAATTTTTTAAGGCGGGTTAAAATCATGAAAACACTTTATTTAATTGGATTTATGGGTAGTGGTAAAAGCACTATAGGTGAGATGTTGAGTAGTTCATTACGTGTTTCACATATTGATACTGATCATATGGTTGAGGAAGTGTATGGACAAACAATAGCTGCGATCTTTCAAAATAATGGGGAAGGCACTTTTCGAATGTACGAGTCTGAAGTTTTAAAAAATACACCTTTACAAAATTGCGTTATATCAACGGGTGGGGGTATTGTAGAAAAGGGAGAAAACGTTTTATTTATGAAGGAAAACGGAGTCGTGGTTTATTTAGAAACTTCATTTGATGAGATAGCTAAACGTTTGGAAGATGACCAGACAAGGCCATTATGGAGTAATAATGTCCAGGAAAAGAAGGATTTATTTATTCATCGTAAAAAATTATATGAGAAAGATGCAGACATAATAGTACATACAGACAATAAAACAGCTATAGAGATAACTGAAGAAGTTAAAGCTTTATTAATCTGAAAGTAATTAAAGAATAAAATTTCTACATGCTGTTAAAAATAATAATACCTAAATGAATTGAGGTGGTTATTATGTCTGGGAATGAATATATAAAGTATATGACAGAACAGATTACAACATATATTGACACTCCAGCGGAAGAAAAAAAACTGAGAAAGTCACGGCATAAAACAGATCCACCAGTTTATTCATCCAAGTGGCTAGGCATTTTACCATTTGCTTTTAAACTCTTGCTAAAAAAGACTCAATGAAAGGCAAACCTTATAAGGTTTGCCTTTTTTAACTAATAGCGTTTTCTGCTAAATAAAATATACCGCCATTTATAACTTTGAAAGTTATGCGTGGATTATACCGCTTTTTAATTTCTCCAATTTCCTTATACATTTCTTGTTGCGTATTTTCTTCATTATCATTTCTACTGTAAAAATGGGTTAGCAGTTTAATTTCTTCTTCCATTGTTTCAATTGATTTTTCTGCCCAATCGTGTGTTTGATTATGAATATAACTTTCAAGAACAGATTCAATCCTGGTAAATCCGCTTTTTAGTCTGATTATCGGCGAAATAGTATAGCAGTAATCTGAGATCGTCAAATGTAGTGTTTTCTCTTCTAAAAGCTCCATCATATCTGTTTTCATGGAGCCATTTACCAGGTGCAGACCAATTGAAAAGATTTCATCTCTTTTCTGCTTCCCTTGATAACTGATTTTAATGTTCGTAACCAGCCATGGAAATAAAGCTGTTTTCTGATTCGTGTCTATACGTTCAAAAAGTTTCGTATACGTTTCTTCCTGTCTTAACTTATTGAGAATCTGTTGTAATCGTGGACTCCCGAAATGAACCCATTCCCCTTTTTCATCTCTTTTTTCAGGGTTTGTGATTAACGTGAGCTGCATAGGGTCTCCGGGATTACCAATCTTTTTAATGTAATGCCAATAAAACGGCCGATTCATTAAAGCACGATCCATATTCTCTGTTAACTGAACAGTAAGAACACCTTCATTGTTATAGACAAATTTACAGTGGTTTGCTGTAAAATAAGACTCTAAAAAGTGGTGTAAATTTTTAATTGCCATATTGCTGCTCCTTCTGCTCTGTCTGATCATGTGTCAATTTGATGATTGAAGAAAGGTTATCCAGTTTTATTCTTGCCTCACCAGTAGAAGAGGATTCAGAAAAAATGGATTGTATTTCCGATTCTATGTCATTTATATTCAGTTCGGCCAAAATACTGTCTAATTGGCCAATAACTTGTTCAAATAAATTTATTTTTTCATACAAAAGCGTCATAATATGCTCCTCCACGGTACCGCGAATTGCCAAATTGTAAATATGAACATCATTTTGCTGACCATAGCGGTGTATCCTGCCAATTCGCTGTTCTAATCGCATCGGATTCCATGGCAAATCATAATTAATCAGATGGTTGCAAAATTGGAGGTTAATTCCCTCACCACCAGCCTCGGTCGCAATCAATACTTGTGCATGATTTTCAAACAATTGCTTCATCCAATCTTTTTTACCTTTTTTGAATCCGCCTCTAAAAGGTACTGATGTAATATCGTTCTCTTTCAGATACCATTGTAAGTATAATTGTGTAGCACGGTATTCAGTAAAAATAATTACTTTTTCATCGCCTAATTGTTTAATGACTTCTACTGCTTTTTCAGCCTTTACATGTTGGGGAAGCTGTTCAATTTTATCTGTGATTGGTTTTATTACATCTACTTTTTCATTGCTTGTCATCATCTTCTGTAGTGATAAGAAGCATGCTTCTCTCGATGAACAGAGCTCTCTAAGTAATGTGATTTTTGAGAATGTAGCAAAGACCTCTGTTACACTTTGCAGGTGTGAATAGACATCCTGTTCTTCTTTTTTAAAATCAATCCATATCGTCTCGATTTTTCTTTTTACCTTATCAAATTCCGTGTTTTTTCGTGTATTTCGAATCATTACTTTTTGGACTAATTGTTTCAGGTATTTATCCTGTTTTATTTTTTTACGGTCCTTACCATACTGTTCCAGGAAGCTGTCGTAATCGCCTAAGTGACCTGGTTTTAAAATGGATACCAAATTGAATATTTCCACTAAACGATTTTGAACTGGTGTAGCAGTTAATAATAAACAATATTTTTTCTTTAACGATCGAACAAACGCAAAGTTTTTTGTTTTGTGGTTCTTCAGTTTATGGGCTTCATCAATTAATATAAAGTCATAGTCAATATCAAGTATATGTTCGCGATGTGGAGAACGCTTAGCTGTGTCAATAGATGTAATCATAATTTCAGTCTGATCCCATGAATAATTCTTTCGATGTGGAATTGCTGGAATATAAAATTTTTCATTTAATTCCTTGGCCCATTGATTTACGAGGGAAGCAGGAACCAGTATGAGTACTTTTTTTACAAGTCCTCTCAGCATATATTCTTTTAAAATAAGACCAGCTTCTATTGTTTTTCCAAGCCCTACTTCATCAGCTAAAATTGCTCGGCCATTCATTTCTTCTATAACTTGATTAGCACAGGATATTTGGTGTTCAAGAAATTCCATATGTGGCAAATAATCTAGTGATTTTAACCCTTCAAACGATGGCGCCATAGTAGTTAACTCGGCTTGATAGGTCATTTGGAAAAGCTCCCAGGGTGAGAAAGGTCCTTCTTTTTCAAGAGTTGTTTCGAATTTATCTATAAAGAGGGAATCTTTTTGAAGTTCAATGCGGTCCATAACATACTTCCTTTTAAAAGAGTTATCTTATCTCTACTTTTTACCTTATTCATATGCTATAATGAGACTTATAATAAGGTAGATATTTCTTAGTAACTGATACATAGTATAACCAAAATAACTAATTTCATTATGCGAATGAGTACAAGGGGAGAGCTTACTTTTATGTAACGCCGAAGGAGCAAACATTGTGTGAATCTCTCAGGCAAAAAGACTCTTGTATGACGCAACTCTGGAGAGTGTTTACTTTTGGTAAACCACCAACGAAGCAAATGCTTTTAGGAATTTGTATTCAGTTCCTTGGCATGCAACTTTCAGGTTGAAGGACAGAGATTTCCCTGTATATCAGAGAAATCTCTATTTTTATGTGGAAGATTAATTAAAGGAGTGGATGGAATGAGTGAGCTGAAAAGAACCCCATTGTTTCCTGAATATGAAAAAGCAGGGGGGAAGACAGTCGATTTTGGAGGATGGGACTTACCGGTACAATTCAAGGGTATAAAGCATGAGCATGAAGTTACCAGAACAAAAGCTGGATTATTTGATGTTTCGCACATGGGCGAAATTATGGTAAAAGGTTCAAACAGCAAGGATTTTTTACAGAAAGTAACAACAAACGATGTTTCCACATTAACTCCAAAGCGTGCACAATATACATTTATGTGTTATCACGATGGTGGAACAGTTGATGATTTTATTATTTACATGCTGGAGGAAGACCACTATTTATTAGTTGTGAATGCAGCCAATACAGAAAAAGATTTTGAATGGTTAACAGAAAACAATGACACAGGGGTTTCAATTGAAAACGTATCATCTGAGTATGTACAGCTCGCACTTCAAGGCCCACAGGCTGAATTAATTCTTCAACGCTTGACAGATACCGATCTAAGTGAAATAAAATTTTTCCGTTTTGAAAACTCTGTTTACTTTTCTACAATCGATTCAGGTGCAATTGTATCCAGGACTGGGTATACAGGTGAAGACGGATTTGAGATCTATATCGCTGCCGATAAAGGAAGTGATCTGTGGAAGCTGATTCTTGAAGCAGGTGAGGATGATGGTGTGGAACCAATCGGGCTTGGCGCAAGAGATACACTTCGTTTTGAGGCGAAATTAGCATTATACGGTCAGGAGCTCTCAAAAGACATAACCCCAATTGAGGCAGGTATGAAGTTTGCAGTTAAAGTCAACAAAGAAGCAGACTTTATTGGAAAAGAAGTGCTGAAGCATCAGGCAGAAAATGGTCCTGACAGAAAGCTTGTAGGTATTGAAATGATTGATAAAGGTATTCCTCGTACGGGATATCAGTTGTACGCCGAAAATTCTGAAGTAGGATTTGTTACTACTGGAACACAGTCACCAACATTGCAAAAGAATGTCGGGCTAGCACTAGTGAAAAGCGAGTTTGCTGAACTTGGGACAGAGCTGTTTGTACAAGTACGCAAACGAAGACTAAAGGCAGAAGTTGTTAAAACGCCATTTTACAAACGCGATAAATAGGGAGGGTTTTTTACATGGAATTTCGTTATTTACCAATGACTGAAACTGATAAAAAGGAAATGCTTGAAACAATTGGTGTTGGGTCATCTGAAGAACTATTTTCTGATATTCCCGATCAAGTTCGTTTTAAAGGTGAATTGGAGCTCAAAAAACCGGCAAATGAAGCACAGTTAAAAAAAGAACTAGCAGCTATGGCCAAGAAAAACGCAAACCTGATAGAATACAGTTCATTTTTAGGTGCCGGCGTTTATGATCATTTTATTCCTTCAGTTGTTGATCATGTGATTTCAAGATCAGAATTTTATACAGCTTATACACCATACCAGCCCGAAATATCACAAGGGGAATTACAAGCAATTTTTGAATTTCAGACAATGATTTGTGAATTAACTGGTATGGGGGTCGCCAACTCTTCCATGTATGATGGCGGAACAGCATTAGCGGAAGCTGTAAATTTAAGTGCTGGTCAAACCAAGCGTAAAAAAATTCTTGTATCAAAGGCTATCCATCCTGAGTCAAGAGCAGTTATAGATTCATACGCGAAAGGACCAAACCTTGAAATTGTTGAAATTGATCATCATAATGGGCGCACAGATTTGAAGCAACTAAATGATGAATTAGATGAAAATACTGCAAGTGTCGTTATGCAGTATCCAAACTTCTTTGGCCAAATCGAACCATTGCATGAAGTAAACGAAATGATCAGTCAACAAAAGAAAACAATGTTTATTGTATCCAGTAACCCATTAGCATTAGGGTATTTGACGCCCCCAGGTGAGTTTGGCGCTGATATTGTTGTAGGGGACACTCAAGTATTTGGTATTCCTGCACAATTTGGCGGTCCGCACTGTGGATATTTTGCGACAACTCATAAATTAATGCGTAAAGTTCCTGGACGTTTAGTTGGCCAAACAACAGATGAAGATGGGCAACGTGGGTTTGTACTTACACTACAGGCAAGAGAGCAGCATATCAGACGCGATAAGGCCACATCGAATATATGTTCAAATCAAGCGTTAAATGCACTTGCGAGTTCTGTAGCAATGAGTTCAATTGGTAAGAATGGTATCAAAAAAATGGCTGTATTGAATATGCAAAAAGCGCGTTACGCTAAGCAAAAATTAGAGGAAACTGGTATTGAAGTAATATCACAGGGGGCATTTTTCAATGAATTAGTTGTAAAACTCTCTGAAAATGTTGCAAATGTAAATGAAAAGCTCTTAGACAAAGGCATAATCGGCGGGTATGATCTGGAACAGGCTTACCCTGACTTAAAAGGACATATGCTGATTGCTGTAACAGAAATTCGTACAAAAGAAGAAATTGATACTTTTGTAAAAGAATTGGGGGATATTCATGGCTAATACAGATTTTCCGTTAATTTTCGAACGTAGTAAAGAAGGAAGAACCGGTTATAGTTTTCCAGAATTTGATGTTCCGGAATTCAACTTAGAAAATGAATTTGAAGATTCATATATTCGAAAGGAAGCACCCGATTTACCTGAAGTAAGTGAGCTGGAAATTATGCGTCACTATACAGCTTTATCAAAGCGAAATTATGGTGTAGATTCCGGATTTTATCCATTGGGTTCTTGTACAATGAAATATAACCCAAAAATAAATGAAGATATTGCAAGACTTGACGGGTTTAGTTATATTCATCCACATCAGGATCCTAAGAGTGTGCAAGGTGCCATGGAAATGATGTATGATCTGCAGACGTCACTGAGAGAGATAACTGGCATGCATGAAGTTTCTTTACAGCCAGCCGCAGGAGCACAAGGTGAATGGACTGGATTGATGATGATTCGTGCATTCCATGAAGCAAATGGCGATTACAACCGGACAAAAGTAATTGTACCTGACTCGGCGCACGGAACAAATCCAGCTTCAGCTAAAGTGGCAGGATTTGATGCAGTTACGGTAAAATCTAATGATAAAGGTTTAGTAGATCTGGAGGATCTTAAAAGAGTTGTTGGTAAGGATACCGCAGCTTTAATGCTTACTAATCCGAATACATTAGGTTTATTTGAAACCGAGATATTGGAAATGGCTGAAATAATTCATGGTGCTGGTGGCAAATTGTACTATGATGGAGCAAACCTAAATGCAATTATGGGATATACCAGACCTGGGGACATGGGATTTGATGTTGTACATTTGAACCTGCATAAGACATTTACAGGTCCTCATGGCGGCGGTGGTCCAGGATCAGGCCCAGTCGGTGTTAGTAGTGAATTGGCTGCATATTTACCAAAGCCCTTACTTGTTAAAAAAGATAATTTATATACCTTTGATTATGATCGTCCTGATTCAATTGGGCGAGTTAAACCTTACTATGGGAATTTTGGTATTAATTTACGTGCATATACGTATATTCGTACTATGGGCGCTGAAGGGCTCAAAAAGGTGAGTGAGTACGCAGTAATAAATGCAAACTACATGATGCGTAAACTAGAGAAGGAATACGTATTACCATATCAGCAACACTGTAAACATGAATTTGTTATATCAGGTAAAAAACAGAAAAAATTAGGTGTGCGGACACTAGATATTGCTAAGCGTTTGCTAGATTATGGCTATCATCCACCTACAATTTACTTCCCAATAAACGTAGAAGAGGCAATGATGGTTGAACCAACAGAAACAGAATCAAAAGAAACATTAGATGGTTTTATCGGTACAATGATGAAAATCTCCGATGAAGCGAAATATAATCCGGAATTAGTTCAGGAAGCGCCTTTCAACACAATTGTTAAACGTATGGATGAAACAACAGCAGCGAGGAAACCTATATTACGATATGAAAAGTAAGAAAACGGATGAGGTAATTACCTCATCCGTTTTTAATCTTTCCTGTCCATTTTTTAAATCCGCCTTTTAGCTGATTTATATCTGTATACCCCTTTTTGTGAAGTAACTGAGCTGCCCTGGCTGATCTGGAACCACTCTGGCAATAAAGGTATAATGGCTTATCTTTTCGCATCTCCACAAGTCGTTGCTTCATTTGTGTCACTGGAATATTTCTGGCCCCAAGAATATGACCTTTCTTAAATTCCTGTGGTTCCCTTACATCAATTAGCTGTGCCTTGCGATAACCTTCACGAAATTGATCTTCGGTTAATATGGTGACGACGTTTTTTTGTCTGAAATACCGGAAAATTCCTACTCCGACTAAAACGACAATTCCTATTACTAAATATTCCATTGTTTATCCCCCGTAACTTTCATTTGTGTCTACTCTATTATATTGTGGATTAGCTATTATTTCAAAGTATTTTTCTTATCTTATTTTATTGATAGGACTATTTACTTATTTTTTGGTTATGGCTGAACACTAATAATTGCTAAAAAAGCACAGTAATGCAGTATTAAAACTATATAATCTAGTAGGTATTTAAGAATGAATATGAAGTATATGAAAATGGTGAGGAATACTGGGTTTTTAGTAACTTCCTTAATTTTTCTCTATTTTTCTCGATATATTATCACGTTTTGATGATTGACAGATTAGAATTCATTTGTTCAAATCTCAATATATAGTATTTATTTTAAAATATTAACACTATATATTGTTTTTAGTATATCAATTATGATATCTTATATTATAACAAATAAATAGTTAAAGGAGCGATCAAAAAATGTCGATTGCTGTTGAGAGCGGAAAAAAAATAGATATTAAAATGCTAAATGAAGACATCAAATCGTTTCCGCAAGTACATCCTATTACCGATGACATGAAAATTACACACAAAGGTGTATCCCGTTTGGTTATGCTGGATCGATATGCTTTTAAGGATACTGAGAAAAAGACATTGCAAGAAGGCGACTTTGTCGTTTTAACTGTGAAAGCAGATCCGAAATTTCCTGCACGTGGACTGGGTTATGTAAAATCAATAGACTGGCAACATAAAGAAGCAGATATTCAAGTAGATTCACAGTTTGTATCTGTACTGGATAATGAGCAAGAAGCTTCTACGGGTGTCGTAAAGCGTTCACTTGATGTTATTGATAAACCTTTGGAAGTTTATTATGAACAAATTGCAAGAAGAAATGCCACAGGGCTTTCCAACGTTGAAACGACAGTAGTGAAGCAGAAAGAGTGGTTTGAGAAGTTTACGGATGAGTTAGGGTCGTTGAATTTTATTCCAGCAGGACGGGTATTATACGGTGCTGGTGCCGAAACAGATGTTACGTACTTTAACTGCTATGTCATGCCTTACATCAAAGATTCACGAGAAGGAATATCTGATCATCGTAAACAGGTGATGGAGATTATGAGCAGAGGTGGTGGGGTTGGAACAAATGGATCAACTCTAAGACCTCGTAATACATTAGCAAGAGGTGTAAACGGAAAGTCATCAGGATCAGTTTCCTGGCTGGATGATATTGCAAAACTTACACATCTGGTAGAACAAGGCGGATCAAGACGTGGTAAACAAAAGTGCCTCGTCTATAAATTAACCTCGTGAATTGCTGGAAACTCTTTAATGACTTGCTGGCTACAACGTAACTGGAAACAGTAAGCGTGAATGCTAAAAAACAGCGAGTGGAAAAAGACAATCAGCAGCCAAGCTTTGTATAGAAGAAGGTTCAACGACCATCGAAAGCACGTCTTAGACGGAAGTGAGTAGAGTAGAAATCAAGTGATTTCGAAGCGCGAGGACACATTTTAAATGTGTAAGATATGGTCTGAACTCTAAGGTGACTTAGAGAGTTGTTTTAACGAATCAACGTAACAAATTGGCTCAAATGATTATGTTAGTAGATTCTCACCCTGATATTATCGAATTTATTATCTCGAAAATGCAGAATCCGAGAATTCTACGCTATTTGATAGAAAATACTGAAGATGAACAAATTAAGCGTTTAGCACAGGAAAAACTGCAGTTCACACCATTGACGGAAACAGAAGTGGATTTGTATCAAGGTATCTTAAACTACAATACCATGCCAGGACAAGGTGGTTTTACAGATGCTGCTATCCGTGAAGCAGAAGAAAAGTTATTAACTGGGGGAACCTATTCTGTTCATAATCCAGAGTTCTTAACTGGAGCAAACATTTCTGTTTGTATTACAAAAGAACTAATGGATGCTGTCGAAGATGATGATACCTATGATTTACGTTTTCCTGATGTTGAAAATTATACAAAAGAAGAAATGAAAGCATATAACGAGAACTGGGACAAAGTTGGCGATGTTCGAAAATGGGAAGAAATGGGCTATGGCGTACGTGTTTATCGTCGAGTAAAAGCTAAAGAACTCTGGAATCTAATAAATATATGTGCAACATACTCAGCTGAACCAGGAATATTCTACATTGATAATGCCAATGAAATGACAAATGCAAAAGCATATGGGGACCAAGTAGTTGCAACAAACCCGTGTGGGGAACAGCCACTTGCACCATATTCAGTTTGTAATCTTGCAGCAGTTAACTTAGCAGAAATGGCTGACAAAGATACTAGCACTGTAAACTTCGAGAAATTGAAACAAACCGTTAAAACCGGAGTGCGTATGCAAGATAATGTAATCGATGCAACTCCATACTTTTTAGAAGAAAACAAAAAGCAAGCACTTGGGGAACGTCGGGTTGGACTAGGTGTTATGGGGATGCATGATCTCCTGATTTATTGTGAAACAGAATATGGATCATCTGAAGGTAATAATCTAGTTGATCAAATTTTCGAAGCAATTGCAACTACTGCATATCGCGAATCAATTGAGATAGCCAAAGAAAAAGGGAGTTTCCCATTCCTAATTGGTAACACGGACGAAGAAACTAAATCGCTACGTGAGGCATTTATAAACACTGGTTATATGAAGAAAATGCCTGAAGATATTAGAAAGGATATTTTAGAATATGGTATACGAAATTCACATCTTTTGACTGTGGCTCCAACTGGGTCCACTGGGACAATGGTCGGTGTGAGCACAGGTTTGGAACCATATTTCTCCTTTTCTTACTATAGAAGTGGAAGACTAGGGAAGTTCATTGAAGTTAAGGCTGAAATTGTACAAGAATATTTAGATAGGAATCTTAATCAAAGTTCAGAAAAACTTCCTAGATTCTTTGTAACAGCGATGGATCTTGCACCAGAAGCACATGCGGATACACAGTGCGTTATTCAACGATGGGTTGATAGCTCCATTTCCAAAACAGTAAACGCACCTCGTGGTTATACAGTTGATCAAGTAGAGAATGTATACCATAGACTATATAATGGTGGTGCTAAAGGTGGAACTGTTTATGTAGATGGCAGTCGAGATTCACAAGTACTGACGCTTAAAGCTGAAGAAAACTCAGAGGGTGAACAGACTGAACTATTTCAGGAAACTGAAAAGCCTAAAGTTGTATTAATGGACACCATCCAGGAATTAGATAAAACCAACGTTATGATTGGCTCAGAAGTTGGTGATACGTGTCCAGTTTGCCGAGAAGGCAGTGTGGAAGATATTGGGGGATGCAACACATGTACAAGCTGTGGAGCTCAGCTTAAATGTGGATTATAAGTTATTTAAGGGAAGAATCGACTACAAGTTGGTTCTTTTCTTTTTATTTAGCTGTTTTCAACATTTTGCTGCTGTTTACTGTTCGCAGTTGATATAAACTGCGACGAACTGTGGAAAAATAATTTCAGTGCTATGATACCGTTACGGATATACACTTCGTGCGGGGTCTCGCCGATGCCTTTCCTTCCGCAGGAGTATTCGTTTATTTCCTGTGCTGGATTGTGCTCACTTTAGCCTGAAAATTAACAAGTGCATATCATGATGGACAAACAAGATTTAAAACCATTTAGATTGTCAGCTCCAAGAAACGCGTAGTTCTTTTTAATTCCAATCTTGAAAGCGAAGTATTCTGCCGGAACGAATCTAAACACTCAACCATCATTCGAGAGAAAGCGTAACAAAAGAAAATTCTAAATGTGCCAAAGTTTATATCCTCTTGGCAGTTATGAATGTATATACTTTTATACTGTATGAGTGCAACTATGACATTCATCATAAAGGCTTAATGAATGCTAAGTTTTCTAGTTAATAACATTTTTTTTAGAAATCTGCCTTTGATTTTGTCATCTAAAAGAATACTTGTTTAATTCGTTGATATCTTGTATTATTTTTTATAGAAACATTTTTGCGCATGCTAAAAATTTATTCTTTGAAATGAGTTGATTTTATGCCGACACCGAGCATGGAAGATTATATTGAACAAATTTATAATTTAATTGAAACAAAAGGTTATGCACGTGTTTCTGATATTGCAGAAGCCCTGATAGTGCACCCATCATCAGTGACTAAAATGGTCCAGAAACTTGATAAAGATGAATACTTAAATTATGAGAAATATAGAGGATTTATTTTAACATCAAAAGGAAAAAAGATTGGCGAGCGATTAGTTTTTCGTCATGAGTTACTTGAGGATTTTCTTGAAATTATTGGTGTAGATAATGATAAAATATACGAAGATGTTGAAGGTATTGAGCATCATCTAAGCTGGAATTCAATAGACAGAATTGGTGACTTAGTACAATACTTTAAAGAAGATAAGAATCGTATTGTTGATTTAAAAAAGATTAAAGCAAACGAGGAGAGATAACTAAAAATAGATATGTATATGTGTTCTAATTCCACCTGTATCCTCCTAATATATAATAAAGGTTTTTACAAGGGGAGAATTCATGAATATTGATGGCGTGTTTTCTGGTGGTGGAGTGAAGGCCTATGCACTTATTGGTGCGCTTAAAAGCATTGAAGGGAAAGGTCTATCATTTGAACGAGTAGCTGGAACATCTGCAGGAGCAATAATGTCCACCTTGATTGCAGCAGGATATAAAATTGATGAAATCGAGAAATTAATTCAGGACTTAGATATGCATAAACTTTTGGATGCACCAAAATGGACTACATTAATTCCATATTCAAAATGGATTTTTCTATACTTTCAAATGGGGCTATATAAAGGCGACAAACTGGAGAACTGGTTATACAGACAGTTGGCTAATAAAAATATTTATACGTTTAATGATTTGCAACCCGATTATCTTAAAGTGGTAGTCAGTGATATTTCACTTGGCAGATTAGTTGTTATACCAGATGATCTAGAAAGGGTCTATGGAATTGAACCAAAATATTTTTCTGTTTCAAAGGCTGTTCGAATGAGTGCAGGGTTTCCTTATTTTTTTATGCCAAAAAAACTGCAGGGCAAATCGAAACACAAAAGTCTGATTGTTGACGGGGGGCTTTTGAGCAATTTCCCATTGTGGATTTTTGAAAGTGAAAACAAACGTAATAAAAGACCGATATTAGGGGTTAAATTGAGTGGCTATCCTGAACAACAGTCCCCGCGTAAAGTAAGTAATGCACTTGATATGTTTCATGCCTTATTTTCAACGATGATACAGGCGCATGATGCACGTTACATTTCTAAATCTCAAATAAGTAACATAATGTTTATCCCGGTGGAGCATGTTGAATCAATGAATTTTAATGTTAGTGGTATAACAAAAGAACAACTTATAAAAATGGGCAAAGAAAAAGCCGATCAATTCTTAAGATATTGGCCAAAATAAAAACCAAGCTATCTAAAAAGTAGCTCGGTTTTTTCTTTTTGACTTATTACCATCAATTACTCGTAAATGAGATGCACGTTTATTTAGCTTCTTTTTCATTTGAAGTGGCTGTGGACGTTTAGAAGTAGGACGTGGTTTGTTATTTTGGTTTGTGTATTTTGATTTTGACTGTTTCACTGCTTGCTTATATTTCTTAGTATCGTGGGAAGCGGTTCTTTTTTTGAGAAAGACAAAATAGATTACCGCAAAAACTGCTACGCCAAATCCAAGCATCATTATTATGTTAGTAAGGAAGGAAGCTGTATTTGTAAACAGCTGTGCAATTACGCCAATGACAGCCAATCCTATTATTACATAAACAAATGCGGAAAACTTATTGCGAACCATTTGCACGACCTCCTTTCAATTATTGCATACTAATCTATACCACTATTTTCTACTTTTATATCTTCATTCAAAAAACGTTTTTCTACTTTAAATTCTTTCCGTTCTTGCTCAAAATATTCAATACTGTATTTTTTTCTTTAATAAACTGATCAATTTAACTGTATATCTTTTATTTTACTAGAAAATGGTTAATTTAACTACTCAAAAATTATTGTAATTATAATGAAGTGATTCGTTTTAAAGCAATTGGTAACAATATAAATGGAGGTGTTTGTATTGAAAGAGGGTAAAAATTTAGAGCAAAATAAACAGGAAAGACCTATGTCTCTTATGTCCAGATCTTTAATTACCGGTTTTGTAGGAGGATTAATAGCTAGTTCTTTTGGTGCTATTATGTATTATTTGAGTTTTTCCGAGGTTGCACCAAAAAGTTATTTAATCCGTTCCTGGATAACTGCTGATTGGACAGATGGCTGGCTGGGAAATATGCTATCCATTTTGATGGTAGGAGTCCTATCACTTTTAACAGCATTTATTTATTACGGGATATTTAAAAAAATTGATTCACTTTGGATGGGTGTCGGATATGGAATTATTTTATGGGTTATTGTCTTTTATATCGTACAGCCAATATTCCCAAATATACCAAATTTAATGGATTTGAACAGGTATACGATTGTTTCCACATTATGTCTCTTTATATTATATGGAACTTTTATTGGATATTCCATTTCATACGACTATGCTGATACAATAAGAAAGGAAGAAGAGATAAAAGAAAAGCAGAATTAATCTATGGTTTTACTATTATTCAAAAGTTTTTGTTTATGATAAACTAAAATAGTCCGTAATTATATGAATTATAAAGGAATGAAATGCCGATGAATCGTCTTTTGCTATTAAATGGCCCTAATATTAATTTGTTAGGAAAACGGGAAAAGGAAGTTTATGGGAAATTCACGTTACATGACATTGAAATCGAGGTAGCAGATTTAGCACAAAAACATGGGCATGAGCTAGATTGTTTTCAATCAAATCATGAAGGAGAATTAATTGACCGTCTGCATCAAGCTAACGGGAAGTATACTGGAATAGTCTTTAATCCTGCAGCGTACACTCATACAAGTATTGCTTTGCGTGATGCTATTATGGCAATTGACACACCTGTAATTGAGGTCCATATTTCAAATGTACACAAACGCGAAGCTTTTAGACACAAATCAATGCTTGCGTCAGCATGTTATGGACAAGTTGTAGGGTTCGGATTGAAAAGTTATCGACTGGCAGCGCTGGCATTTTTGGAAAGTAAATAGAAAGGGATGATACGATGGAGAAATTGAATAGACTTCGCAAGGCTTTACAGGAAAATAATCTTGACGCCATTTTAATTACTAGCCCAATAAACAGAAGGTATATGACAGGGTTTACAGGGACAGCAGGTGCCGCAATCGTAAGCAAGGATGAAACACGATTTATTACAGATTTCCGTTACATAGAACAGGCTAACGAAGAGGCTGCCGGGTATACCGTTATAGAACATAAAAAGTTAATACATCAAGAAATTAGTAATCAATTGAATCAATTAAATGTTAAGCGGATTGGTTTTGAAAAAGACCATGTGACATATAATACTTATGAAATATATAAGAAGGAATTTGAAGTTGAGTTAGTACCTGTTAGCGGATTGATAGAGGAGCTTCGTTTAATCAAAACAGACGAAGAGCTGACTATATTAAAGCAAGCTGCGAAAATAGCAGATGATGCATATGAACATATTCAGAGCTATATTAAACCAGGTGTAAAAGAAATAGATATATCAAATGAACTAGAATTCTTTATGAGAAACCAAGGGGCAACCTCTTCAAGCTTTGATATAATTGTTGCATCAGGTTATCGTGCTGCATTGCCTCACGGAGTAGCTTCAGAAAAAAAGATTGAATCAGGTGAGCTTGTCACACTAGATTACGGTGCATCATTTAACGGGTATTGTTCAGATACAACTAGAACTGTTGCCGTTGGAGAAATAAATGATGAGCTAAAGTCAATTTATAATACTGTTCTGGAAGCACAGTTACTTGGTGTTGAAGGTGTGAAACCAGGAATGACGGGGAAAGAAGCAGATGCACTTACTAGAGATTATATAAAGGAAAAAGGCTATGGCGAGTATTTTGGGCATTCAACTGGACATGGACTTGGGATGGAGGTTCATGAAGGACCAGGTCTATCATTCAGATCAGATAAAAAACTGGAACCTGGTATGGTTGTAACTGTTGAACCTGGAATATATGTACCAAATGTTGGCGGATGTCGAATTGAAGATGATATTGTTCTTACAGAAAAGGGAAATGAACGACTAACACATTCTTCTAAAGAATTAATTCATCTATAGGATAGAGGAGGATTTAGAAATGATTTCAGTAAATGATTTTAAGACAGGATTGACGATTGAGGTTGATAATGATATCTGGCAGGTTATGGACTTTCAGCATGTAAAACCAGGAAAGGGTGCGGCGTTTGTTCGTTCAAAATTACGGAACTTACGAAGTGGGAATATCCAGGAAAAAACATTTCGCGGTGGAGAAAAAGTAAA
Source organism: Virgibacillus subterraneus (assembly GCF_900110695.1). GTDB lineage: Bacteria > Bacillota > Bacilli > Bacillales > Amphibacillaceae > Lentibacillus > Lentibacillus subterraneus. Next base: position 355,859 of record NZ_FOEH01000002.1, read on the forward strand.
TAAGGCACACATCGAACAGAGTAAGATGCAATATTTATACGCATCTGGTGATAGTCATGCATTCATGAATACACACACATACGATCAGCTGGAGTTGCAAACCAGTCAGCTTAAAGATCAGCTACCCTATATAAAAGAAAATATGGAAGTATCTATTATCACCTATGAAGGAGAAGTAATTGGTGTAGAACTTCCAAATAATGTGGAACTAGCCGTAACAGAAACAGAGCCAGGTATAAAAGGTGATACTGCTAGTGGTGGAACAAAACCTGCTACATTAGAAACTGGCCTAATTGTACAAGTTCCATTTTTTATTAATCAAGGAGAAGTATTAGTTATTAATACATCCGACGGTAAATATGTTTCAAGAGCGTAGAAAAAACATAAATTGAGAAGGACGGTCCTATAAAAAGGGATCGTTCTTTTTTTTAGCAGATAAGAAAGCAACATGGCTGCCGAGTGCGCACCCACCATCTATCATGAAAATGTTGTAATCGAATTTTCATATAAATAATGTTGAGCGGTTTTGCGGACACCAAGGGCCTTATTTGTTTGAAATACAGGAAAATGGTGATGTTCACGGACACCAGGGACCTTATTTGTTACAAATCCCCTCTATTAACCATGATATACGTAAAATAAGGGCTTCTGTGTCCGGATAAATTCGAAAAGGTATCTTTTTTATAGAAATAGCGCCTCCTGTGTCCGTTAAAAAATAAAAGGTATAGTATAAATTTATTTCTTTAAACCCCCCGTTGATCCGCAATGCGCAGCAACCATCTGTTATGAAAAAGAATTTGTAATAGAGCTAGAGAGGTGTACTTATACAAAAGTATAAAAAATTTCTTACTGCATAAGTGCAACTAAGGCTTGGTGAATACCAAGTTAGGCCGTGACCATGACTAAGAAGACACTACGCAAGCGATAGCTGGAGTATATGTCGCTTTTGTACGCGGAGCGGTGAAAGCGAAGTATTCTGTCGGAATCAATCTAAGCACTCAACCATTATTGAAAATATAGGAAAAGGCACAAAAGAAAATTATCACTATGGTGCAGTTTTTACAATAGCAACAATCTTTTAGAAAAAGCTTTCATAATATCCTTTCACCATAAACTAAGTTTTCTAATGGCTTTTCATTTGTCATAATCTCTCCTTAAAAACATATATCTATTAAAAAGATACTATAAAAAGTGGGGACATGTTATGGAAGAGATATTGCGCCTATTTCCAGAAAGAATTCGACGAGCAATACAATCCAAAACTAAAGATCGTTGGAAGGTTATGCAAGAGATTCGTTTTCGCTTAAATCAACCGGTCGAACTGATTTTTGATGATCATACTGAGTGGATTGAATCAATAAAGCCTGATCGCAACGAAAGTATCTTTGTGCTTAATCAATTAAGCGAATTTTCATTGTACCGTATGGAAGATGAATTACGTGAAGGCTATGTCACTATTGAAGGTGGACATCGTGTTGGTTTATCTGGAAAAGTGAACACATTAAATGGAGCAGTTAAAGCAATTCAGTATATAGCTTTTTTTAATATACGTATTGCTAAACAGAAGGTCGGAGCTGCCTTGTCACTGATTCCATACCTTTATACAGATAGTAACTATCAAAACACACTTTTTATTGGCGCACCACAAACAGGAAAAACGACATTAATACGTGACGTTGCACGATTAATTGGTACAGGCTGGAGTACTGTGTCAGCCCAGAAAGTTGGAATAATAGATGAACGTTCAGAAATAGGTGGATCGAAAAAAGGAATACCACAGCATGACTTAGGTTTAAGAACCGATGTAATGGATGCTTGCCCGAAAGCTGAAGGTATGATGATGATGATCCGATCAATGTCACCTGAAGTACTTATAGTGGACGAAATTGGCAGCGCTAATGATGTACAAGCATTAATGGAGGCAATAAATGCAGGAGTTACAGTTATTTGTACAATACATGGGAAATCTATTGAGGAGTTAAAGAAACGACCATCATTAAAACCGTTATTCGAGTACGATGTTTTTCAACGAATTGTCTTGTTGGATAGACAAAGAAAGCCCGGATATATTCATCGTATATATAATCAAAAAGAAGAAAATATTTTACAGAAAACGAGGTGCTTAAAGAATGAAGTGGATTGGAGCGCTTCTTTTCATAGGCACAACAACATTAATAGGGTTTGAGTTTAGTAGGAAATTAAACGCAAGACCGAAGCATATCAGACAAATGAAAAATGCACTTCAGATATTGGAGGCAGAAATTTTATATAGTCAATTACCCTTACACGACGCTTTTCAGACAATAGCAAAGCAAATTCCTGAACCAACAAGAATCTTTTTTTATCGATTAAGTCGTTCATTATTAAATGAACAAAGTGTTAATTTATACAATGTCTGGGATCAACATGTGAATGACTTGATGAAAGAATCGGCGCTTGGTGCTAATGAAGAAGAAATCTTGCAGCAATTCGGTCGAACACTTGGACAGCATGACTTTGAACAACAGCAAAAACATATTCACTTAACTATCAAACACTTGGATCGAGAGTTGGAAGATGCAAGGGACAGTCAATATAAATATAGCAAGATGGCTAAAAGTTTAGGGTTATTGTGTGGGTTATTCATAGTATTATTGCTCATATAGAGGGAAGGGAGTACATCAATGGCTGTTGATGCGTCAATTTTATTTCAGATTGCAGGTATTGGAATAATTGTAGCTATCATTCATACGATTTTGAAACAGATGGGCAAAGAGGATATTGCACACTTTGCAACAGTTGTCGGATTTGTAATTGTTCTAGTAATTGTTGTTAATCAACTTTCTGATCTATTTCAGCAGATAAAGTCAGTATTCCTTTTCCAGGGGTAGTGATAGATGGATATTATACAAATTGTTGTTCTAGGAATTGTTGCAAGCATTCTATATATCGTATTGAAAGATATGAATTCCTCTTTTGCATTCTTTGTAATTGTTGTTACCGGAGTCCTGATATTTCTAGCAATCATCAAGCAAATTGGAATTATTTTTCAATTAATTGAATCTTTAGGAGAAAAAGCCAATATTGATGGTATGTACATAAATACCATTTTAAAAATAATTGGGATTGCTTATATTGCGGAAATTGGAGCAAATTTAACGAAAGACGCAGGGCTTAGTTCAGTAGCATCTAAAATTGAGCTGGCCGGAAAGATATTCATACTGCTATTGGCAATTCCAATAATTACTGCTGTCATCGAAGCAATATTAAGTTTCATACCTTCAGCCTAGAACTGGACAAGATTTTGAAAGGAGTACGTATGCTGAATGGTACAAAATAAGTTGATTATCATTATTCTTCTAATTCTGCTAGTACTTCTAATTGGACAACAATCTGTTTCAGCTGAACCCAATTCAAATGATATACAAGATAAGATGTTAAATGATATTTCACTAGATGGCATGCAATCCTTTTGGCATACCTTAGTTAATGATTATGGAGGTTATTTACCAGAGCTCGAGAAAACAAGCATTTCTGAATTCATTAAGGATAACGGTTCTTTTTCAATAAAAAACACGTTATGGGGTTTTATTGAATATTTCCTTCATGAGCTCATTATGAATGGGAAACTACTTGGACTTTTATTAATGCTTACATTATTTTCAATGGTTTTACAGACCATGCATGCTGCTTTTGAAGAAAGTACTGTTAGCAAAATTGCATATTTTGTAGTCTATATTGTTTTAATCTTTTTGGCATTGAATAGTTTTTACTTGGCGGTATCTTATGCTAAAGAAGCAATTGACACAATGAGTGGTTTCATGATTGCCTTACTTCCTTTGGTATTAAGTATTATGGCTACGCTTGGAAATGTTATTACTGTCTCATTTTTTCAGCCTATTGTAATTTTTCTAATAAATTTTAGTGGTGTGTTAGTTTCAAAGTTTATTTTACCCTTATTATTCTTATCAGCTCTCTTATTAATTGTTAGCAGCTTGAATGATAATTATAAAGTGACACATTTAGCAAACTTATTTAAAACAGTTGGTTTAGGTGCTTTAGGGATGTTTTTAACAGTGTTTGTAGGAGTAATGTCAGTCGAGGGGGCGTCCACTGCCATAACTGATGGAGTAGCGATGAAAACAACTAAATTTGTTACTGGAAACTTTATTCCGGTAGTCGGGAGAACATTAACTGATGCCGCTGATACTATTTTAAGTGCATCTTTGCTGCTAAAGAACTCCATTGGAATCGTTGGTGTCTTAATTATTGTATTAATAGCAGTATTTCCTGCACTTAAGATATTTGCTATTGCGCTGATATACAAGCTGGCAGCAGCTGTCCTGCAACCAATTGGTGATGGTCCGATAATAACCAGCCTAAACACGATAAGTAATTATATTGTATATATTCTGGCCTGTTTGTTAGCGGTAACGTTAATGTTTTTTCTTGCAATAGTCATTTTGGTTGCAGCAAGTAATATTACACTTCTCCTGCGTTAGGGGGCCTGGAAATGGAGATCCTTACTCAATGGGTTACACAAATTATTATATTCCTTTTGCTAGCTTCCATAGTCGATCTATTAATTCCAGCAACATCAATGAAAAAATATATCAAATTAGTTGTTGGTCTAATATTAATATTAATTTTTTTAAAGCCATTATTTTTCTTGTTTGATTTTAATGCCCAACAGGCTCTGGAGAAGTCATATTCACAAATCATGAACCAGCAACCAGAGGGGGAACAAGTAGAAAATTCAATTAAAATGCAAAAAAGTGAAATACAAGAGTCTCAGAATGCATATATTTTAGAACAAACGGTTGTCCAATTAAAGGAACTGGCAAAAAAGCCATTACAGGAAGATTATCAGTTAGAAATATCAGATATTGAGTTTCCACAGACTGAACTATTTGCAGAAACAGAGCTTACTGATGAGAATTTTGATGAAGTCATTGTGTATCTTGATGAATCATCTGAAGGGGAGGGAGAAGTGAGTGCTATTGAGGATGTTGTAATAAATACGGACAAGACAGTAGCGAATGAAGTTAATAAGTTAGATGTGAATGGAATTAAACTATTATTACAGGATACTTGGGAGATAGACAACAAGAAGTTAACAATCTTGTGGGAAGGAGGTACACCTTGAAGAAACAAATAAAGGATTTTTTGCAAACAAAAAAATCTGAACATGGAGGCAAGATATCTAAAAAGGCAGGATACATTTTAGTCGTTGGTTTAGTTGGACTGTTACTAATCATAATTGGCAATATTTTTTCAACTTCAGCAACAGAAGATAATCAATCGCTCAACAATGTAACGAGTGAAGTTGATAAACCAGTAGAGGAAACTTTTTCTGATAAATCAAAAAGCACCTCAAATGTAGATGAAATAGAGAAGAGTTATGAAGATAATTTAAAAGAAATGCTTGATAAAATTCAAGGTGTTTCAAACGTTGAAGTAATGGTGAATCTAGAATCTACTAAAGTTAAAGTTTATGAAAAAAACTTAATTGCTGGGCAGCAATCTACAACAGAGTCTGATAAAAATGGCGGGACAAGAGAGATTGAAGATAATACTAAGGAGACACAAGTTGTACTGGTAAGACAAGGAGACAAAGAAGTCCCGTTGCTTATACAAACAAAAAAGCCTGAGGTAAGAGGGGTGTTCGTTGTTGCAAAGGGGGTTGATCATGCAACGGTAAAAAAATGGGTAATTGATTCAGTATCTCGTGTACTCGATGTTCCAACACATAGAGTTTCAGTAATGCCAAAAAATTAGGAGGATTTATTTATGTTGAAAAAACAAACTGTGTGGCTTTTAACAATGTTAAGTTTAATGATTGTGTTGAGTGTCTATTATATTACGTCCCCGGACAGTGGTGATCTTGCTTATTTACCTGAAGGAGATGACTCATCTGAAGAGGCATCATCACCTGATTCATCTGCAAGTGACGCAAGTAATACCGATGCAGACGTAGACGACATTTCCAACCTGGGACAGGATCAGTTTTTTACTACACTTCGTATGGAAGTGCAGAATGAGCGAAGTGCAGAAAAAGACCGTTTGGATGATGTCGTTGCCTCAAGCAGCGCAAGTATTCAAGAGAAAAATGAAGCCAGGGATCAGATTAACCAAATAGAAAGTATTTCTTCAAAAGAAATAATTTTAGAAGAATCTATTGTAGCTTCAGCTGATTATAATGATGTTCTAGTTCGCCATGATGAGGATAAGGTGCATGTACATGTTAAAGCTGATCAACTAAACAAAACCGAAGTAGTTAACATTATGCAGATGGTAAAAGATGAGTTTGGTGAGATAACTGTAGATGTTAATGTTCAGCCAACTGAAAGCTAAGCAGTTGATACAAAACCGGGCGAACTAATTCGTCCGGTTTTTTGCATCTGAGAAAGTATAAATACTTTTTACTACATAAGTGCACTAAGCTTCATCATCAAAGCCTAAGTCATGTTTTCAAATGTTGTAATAAAATTATTCGCATAAAACCGATATCATTGATATAATTGTAGTGTGAAAACGTTTTACATACATATCAGGAGCAAATTATCAAACATACTGCATTCTATTATGGGTTGAAGTTTTACTTATACTTGTCGTAGAATGTTAAGAGGAGTTTTTAGTACCTGTTATTAATTTGTAATAAACGAAGGGGTGCCAGACATGTTAAAAGTACAGGAAATACGTGAATTAATAAAATTAGTAGATCAATCTACAATTGATGAGTTTAGTTATGAGACAAATGGAACAACTGTTACAATGAAGAAGTCTAGTGACAATCCAGGGGTTAAGTTAAACGAAGCTTATGAAGTACCTGTAGAAAAACCTGCTGAAAAAATTAAAGTTGAAGAACCTAAAGCAAATGAAGAGAAAAAAGCAGTAAAACAATCAGAAAAAGAACCAGTTGAAAAAGAAGAAACAACAGACTTCGATTTTGAGATTGTTTCTCCAATGGTAGGTACGCTTTATATTGCACCTGAACCGGAAAGTGATCCATACGTAAAAAAGGGATCTAAAGTCGAAAACGATTCCGTTGTTTGTATTGTAGAAGCAATGAAACTATTTAATGAAATTGAAGCAGAAGTTTCAGGTGAAATCGTTGAAATCTTAGTGGAAGATGGCGAATTAGTAGAATATGGTCAACCACTATTTAGAGTAAAGACTAAATAAGGGGATGTAGCGTGTGATTAAAAAGCTGTTAATCGCAAACAGAGGAGAAATAGCTGTTCGAATAATACGGGCATGCAAAGAAATGGAAATTGAAACAGTTGCCGTATATTCTGAAGCAGACAAAGAAGCATTACATGTTCAGTTAGCAGATGAAGCGTATTGTATTGGACCAACGTTAAGCAAAGACAGTTACTTGAATTTCACTAATATTATGAGTGTAGCTACCTTAACCGAAGTTGATGCAATTCATCCTGGCTATGGCTTTCTTGCTGAAAATGCTGATTTTGCAGAAATTTGCAAGGCGTGCAATATTAAGTTTGTTGGTCCCACTGCCCAGGCAATTCAAAAAATGGGAATTAAAGATGTTGCCAGAGAAACAATGAAAGCAGCTAATGTACCCATTGTGCCAGGGTCAGAAGGTATAATCGAAAACGAAGAGGAAGCAATAAAGATTGCAAATGAAATTGGTTATCCCGTAATTATTAAAGCAACAGCTGGTGGCGGCGGAAAAGGTATTCGAATTGCTAAAACAGAAGAGGATTTGATTAAAGGAATTCGAGTAACACAAAAAGAAGCCGAAACAGCTTTCGGGAATCCGGGTGTGTACATAGAAAAATTCATAGAGGACTTTAGACATGTTGAAATTCAGGTATTAGCCGACCAGCATGGAAATGTTGTACACTTAGGTGAGAGGGATTGTACGATTCAACGGAGACTACAAAAGTTGATTGAAGAAACACCATCCCCAGCTATCACACCTGAAATTCGTTCTAAAATGGGTGAAGCTTCTGTGAAAGCTGCTAAGGCAGTTGACTATGTTGGTGCAGGAACAATTGAATATATTTTCGATCGAACTAGCCAATCATTTTATTTTATGGAAATGAATACTAGAATCCAAGTCGAACATCCTGTAACAGAAATGGTTACTGGAGTGGACTTAATTAAAGAACAGATTAGAATTGCGAATAATGAAAAGTTATCATTTGAACAAGATGAAATCGAATTTGATGGATGGGCAATCGAATGTAGGATCAATGCAGAAAATCCTTTCAAAAACTTCATGCCTTCACCTGGAAGAATTGAAATGTACTTACCACCTGGTGGATTAGGGGTACGAATTGATTCAGCTGCATATCCTGGTTATAGCATCCCTCCATTCTATGATTCAATGATTGCAAAGTTAATAACGTATGGTCCGACTCGTCAAGAAGCTATAAACAGAATGAAGCGCTCTTTGGATGAATTTGTTGTAGAAGGAGTCGATACAACAATTCCATTTCATCGTCTTATAATGGATAATGATGTATTTGTGAAAGGAGATTTCAATACGAATTTCCTTGAGGATAATCCAATTGTACAGAAGAAGGAAGATTAAAGGAGTGAAAAGATGAGCGAACAGCCATTGTTGAACGTAAGTGACGATTCAAGCCTAGGTAAAGTTGAAATTGCACCAGAAGTAATTGAAGTAATAACTGGTATAGCGTCTTCTGAAGTAGACGGTATATCATCAATGCGGGGTAATTTTGCAACTGGAGTTGTGGAACGTTTTGGTAAAAAGTCGCATGGTAAAGGTGTGAAAGTTGAACTAACCGAAACTGGAATACTTATCGATTTATTTGTTGTCTTAAACTTTGGAGTATCTATTCCAAAAGTAGCACAACAACTTCAGGAAAATATTAGACAAACATTAAAAAATATGACAGCACTGGAAATTGATGAAATTAATGTGCATGTAGTTGGTATCCATATGGAAGGTGCAGAGGAAAACGAATAAATTTCAAGGTCAAAAGAAGTAATTTCTTTTGACCTTAATTTGTTTTCAAGGCAGTTAAGAAAGAAAGTATAAATACTTCATTACTGCATTAGCAAAACTAAGTACTAGCCATCAAGGCTTGCACTCCAAAGGAGGGAGTTCTAAGAATGCATATTAGGGATCCCTTTAACGATAGCCCAGGTTATCTTAGATTGGTTTGATTCTAGCTTTGCATACATAATCATGTTATTATTTGAGAGAGATATGGAATAAAAGGAGCTATGAAAGATGAACCGACATACAGCTAGAGAAAAAGCATTTCAAGTACTTTTTCAATTGGATATTAATGATAACAACCCTGATAAAGCAGTTGAAGAACATCTTGAAACATTGGAAATAGATGCATTTTTAATGGGGCTCGTTCAAGGTGTAACAAAAAATAAGACAGCAATTGACGATATTATTTCCTACCATTTGGAAAATTGGACAATTGATCGAATCGCTTCAGTCGAAAAAACAATTCTACGTATTGCTATTTTGGAAATAAACTATATAGATGATATACCAACAAATGTATCTATAAATGAAGCGGTAGAATTAGCTAATATGTACGGTGATGAAAAATCCGGAAAGTTTGTAAATGGTGTTTTGTCAAAAATCATAGCCTAAAGGGGGATACAGCTGTGTCTGCTGACATAATTAAAGGAAAAGAACTAGCACATAAACTAAAAGAGGAAATGAGTAAGGAAGTACTGTTTCTAAAAGAACAAGGCTTAGTTCCACATTTAACTGTAATATTAATTGGAGATAATCCCGCTTCAAAGTCATATGTAAATGGCAAGAAAAAAGCCTCTGGCGAAACCGGCATATCTTCTGATGTTATAGAAATGGGAGTATCTACTTCTGAGAAAGAGTTGTTGAAGAAAATACAGGAATTAAATAATGATCAATCTGTCCATGGTATTTTAGTACAACTCCCTCTTCCAAAACACATAGATGAACAACATGTAATCGAAGCTATTAGTCCAGCTAAAGATGTTGATGGTTTCCACCCAATTAATATTGGACGAATGATTACTGGTAAAGACACATTTTTACCTTGTACTCCATCTGGAATATTAACAATGTTAAAATCATACGATGTTACAATTGAAGGAAAACATGCTGTTATTATTGGGCGAAGTAATATTGTTGGAAAACCTGTTGGTCAGTTATTATTAAATGAAAATGCTACGGTTACATATTGCCATTCAAAAACAACCAAGTTAATAGATTTCACATCAAAAGCAGATATATTAATCGTAGCTGTAGGAAGACCTAATGCAATACGTGAAGAACATATCAAAGAAGGCGCTGCAGTTATAGATGTTGGAATTAATCGCTTAGAGGATGGATCACTAACTGGAGACGTCGACTTTGACGCTGTCTTCGAAAAGGCTTCTTATATTTCACCTGTTCCTAGAGGCGTAGGACCTATGACAATAACTATGCTATTGCAAAATACGATTAAAGCAGCTAAAGGATTGTCTAAAAGTGAAAGATAATTACCTAACAGTTACTGCATTAACTAAATATATCAAGCGAAAGTTCGATACTGATTCCCATTTAAAAAATATTTGGCTAAAAGGTGAAATTTCCAATTTCAAACATCATAGTCGTGGACATATGTATCTAACTATAAAAGACGATAATACAAGAGTACAAGCAGTTATGTTTGCAGGCAATAATCGTATGTTAAAGTTCACACCTGAAAATGGTATGAATGTTTTAATAAAAGGTGAGATTGGTGTTTTTGAGCCGTATGGTCAATATCAGTTGTATATCAAGCAAATGGAACCGGACGGAATCGGCTCCTTATATTTAGCATTTGAACAGCTTAAAGAAAAATTGCATAAAAAAGGTTTTTTTGATAAGAGTCATAAAAAAGAACTTCCGAGGTTTCCTAAAAGTATTGGTGTTATCACTTCGCCTACTGGAGCAGCGGTTCGTGATATTGTTACAACAATAGAAAGAAGATTTCCTATTGTAAAAACTACTGTAATCCCTGTACTTGTTCAAGGACCAAATGCAGTACAATCTATTTATAATGCAATAAATTCAGCCAATCAGCAAGGTGGTTTTGACGTTTTAATAGTTGGACGTGGAGGAGGTTCTATTGAAGATTTATGGTGTTTTAATGAGGAAAAAGTCGCAAATGCAATTTTTCAATCATCGATACCTGTAATATCAGCAGTTGGCCATGAAACAGATATTACGATTAGTGATTATGTCGCTGATTTACGTGCTCCTACCCCTACTGGAGCTGCAGAGGTTGCAGTACCATCTCAACTTGAATTAACTGATAGAATTAACGGAATGCAACGTTCATTAACAAGAATGATGAACGAAAATGTGCAGAGTTCCCAGCAACATTTAAATCGTATAAAACAATCCTATGCATTCCGATATCCCGAACATTTAATAACCCAAAAAGAGCAAGAACTGGATAAACATGTAGAACGTCTTGAGAAAACGTTTAATTCGGAGTGGAAAAAGAAAAAAGACACACTTATTAATATGAATACCAGATTTGAAGCACAGCACCCAGAACGACAGCTTGAACGTGCTAGGAAAGAACTAAAGATGTTCATAAAGCAAACTAATTATTTGATGGATAAAATATTAGAACAGAAAGCAACCAGCCTAAATAGTGCTATTGAAAAACTATCGTTATTAAACCCACTTGAAACGATGAAACGTGGGTATGCCATACCATATGCTCAATCAGGCAATATAATTAATTCTACTGATGGTGTAAGTGAAAATGACGAAATCGTTGTTAAACTATCAGACGGCACACTTGAATGTCGTGTATTAGACGTGAAGGAGGAGAGCAATGGATAAGGAAAACAATATTTCATTTGAAGAAGCAATGGTACAATTAGAAAAAATTGTTGGAAAGTTAGAAGAAGGCGATGTTCCATTGGAAAAGGCAATAACTTATTATCAGGAAGGCATGAAGCTTTCCAAAGTTTGTAGCGATAAATTATCAAATGTTCAAGAGAAAATGACACAAATTATGAATGAACAGGGTGAACTTGAATCATTTGAGGTACAGGAGGAAGAGTGATTGTGCAGCAAAAGTTAAATGATTTTATTAATGAGAATAAATCAATGATACAAGAAGAAATGAAAACCCATATGCACAATTTGGACATTCCAGTTCGCTTAAAAAAATCCATGCTATATTCCATAGAGGCTGGAGGAAAACGCCTTAGACCAATTTTGTTGTTGGCGGGTTTTAAGGCATATGGTACTAACATAAAAAAAGTATTATCCACTGCGATAGCACTTGAAATGATCCACACGTATTCGCTTGTACACGATGATTTGCCAGCAATGGATGATGATGATCTTCGTCGCGGGCAGCCAACAAATCACAAGGTATTTGATGATGCAACAGCCATTTTAGCTGGAGATGCTTTATTAACATATAGTTTTGAACTAATTACCAATGATCCTTACTTATCGGATACGCAGAAAGTTTATATTATTAAACTTCTTACAGAAGCAAGTGGACCTAAGGGTATGGTGGCAGGGCAAATACTTGATATGGAAGCAGAAAAGAAAGAAATTAACCTTCAAGAACTGGAAACAATTCATACATTAAAAACAGGTGAATTACTTAGGTTTGCAATTAGATCTGGAGCCTACATTGGGGAAGCAACGAATGCACAGGTTGAATACTTGGATGAATTTGCTTATTATTTAGGATTAATATTTCAAGTACAAGACGATATTTTGGATGTAACTGGTGATCCGGATAAAATTGGTAAACCTGTTGGTAGTGATGAAGTTAACCAAAAAAATACATACCCAAAATTACTGGGGTTAGATGGAGCTATTGAGAAAAAACAATACTATGTAAAAATGGCAAAAAGAGCATTGGAAAATGCGAATGCCGAGACATCTTATTTAATGTTACTAACGGATTATTTTAGCAATCGTGATTATTAAGCACTTATTAGAATTATTTCTAATAATATGGTATAATAAAAATATAATAGGAATGGTGCAGTATTCTAGTCAGTCTTCCGTTTCTGAAGGCGGGCCTAAAAATCCGCCAAAGGGCATATCGATGAAGTTCCTTGTGTTGGCTTGAGGCGCCCAGCCTTGGGTCAGTGCTGGGAGTTAAGGTTTTCGGGCGATCCACAAAGGCATGTGGGCGTTGACCCGATTACCGCGGAGGCCCATATCTGTGGTGGTAACTAAGCCTAGGGATCACTATGGAATGGGGTATGAACCTGTAGAATAGGGAAAGGGACACCTTATTTGCAGCGTAGCCTGCCTTGAGTGGTGGTGAGGGGATTAGAGTCGTAAATAACGAGCCAAGTGGCCACTAGCTTGATTATTTTTATCTCTATGAAATCAACACTGCAAAAGAGGCTAGGGGGCGGTTAAAGACTGCTGAGGAAATCTCCTAGACTGTTCCAAAGACATTTAAAAGGGAATATAGTGCGGACTAAGTGGTAATCCAGTCTAGCTTTGGGAAACTAAGCTAAGATGATATTAAAGGGGAACCGCCTGTTTGGTAACAATGGGTTATCATCTGGGAAAACCTACTGGACCTAAAGCCGCAATTTTAACCTTTTAAGTGACCATTCCTAATTTACATATTCAAATTAGTTAGAGGTAGAAAATGAAATCACAAATAAGAAAATCAGTTAAATTTAGTTTAATTATTGCCGTTATCACATTTGTGTTAGCGGCTATTTTTTCAATAATCTCATCCTCTATCCTAAGTGAAGTAGCCTGGATTATAGGATTAGTTATTGTATTTTTTATCGTATTAATTGGTGTCGTTTTCGACATGCTAGGTATAGCATCAACTGCAGCAAATGAAGCGCCGTTTCATGCAATGGCAGCGGAAAAGGTAAATGGTGCTAAAGAATCTGTTATTATTATTCGAAATGCTGATAAGTTTGCTAGCTTTTGTAATGACGTGATTGGTGATATATCTGGAATTGTTAGTGGTACGGCATCCGCAATAGTCGTACTCCAAATAGCTAATCTTTTTGGACAGGGTGAAGGTTCAACAATACAAATCGTATTATCAGTATTAATTACCAGTTTTGTTGCAGCATTTACAGTAGGTGGAAAGGCAATTGGCAAATACCTAGCAATAAATGCTTCGACTAAAATAATATCTTTTGCAGGAAAGGTTATAGCCTTTATAGAAAGTAACTTTAAAATTCGCATACTACCAAAAGAGAAAAAAAAGTAATTGGTTAAATAAATTTAAGTACACATTTTCAAACATCCAAATAATTATGCAGAGGAAACTTTTTAATGGCTAAAAAACGTCTAGATATTATGTTAGTAGACAGAAAATTAATCGAAACGAGAGAAAAGGCAAAACGAGTAATTATGGCTGGGCTAGTGTTCTCTGAGCAGCATCGACTAGAAAAGCCTGGAATGAAAGTTGATGAAGATATTCCAATTACAGTAAAGGGAAAGATGTTTCCATATGTGGGCCGTGGCGGATTAAAACTCGAAAAAGCATTAAATTATTTTGCTATTTCTCTCGATAACAGAATTATGGTTGATGTGGGGTCATCAACAGGTGGCTTTACAGATTGTGCATTACAAAATGGTGCACGACTTTGTTATGCAATTGACGTAGGATATAATCAATTAGATTGGAAATTAAGAAATGACGATCGCGTGGTTGTAATGGAAAAGACTAACTTCCGTTATGTTACCCCTGAAATGATAAGTTATGGTTCACCTGACTTTGCAACAATAGATGTATCATTTATTTCTTTATCAATTATTTTACCGGTTCTAAGCCAGTTGTTAAGAAACGATAGTGACATAGTTGCGTTAATAAAGCCGCAATTTGAAGCTGGAAGAGATCAAGTAGGGAAGAAAGGAATTGTTCGTGATAAAAGTGTACATCTTTCTGTATTAAGAAAAATTACAGACTTTGCTGAAAAAGAAGGATATCATTTAATTAGTCTAACTTATTCTCCTATTACAGGAGGCGAAGGTAATATAGAGTTTTTGGCTCACTGGGGCTGGAAATCTGAAAAAGAAGGATTTAGACCATCAGATATTGAATTAGAAACAATAGTAGACGATGCTCACCAGGATTTGACAGTAAACAAAAAAAATTATTAGTAGTATATGGAGGCTTTCCATGAGTAAAATCCAACGTCATATTAAAATACGCGAACTAATTACGGATAGTGAAATAGAAACGCAGGACGAGCTGGTTGATCGGTTAAAATCACTTGGCTACAATGTAACCCAAGCTACAGTATCACGTGATATCAAAGAATTGCATCTTGTGAAAGTTCCATCAGTAAATGGTGATTATAAATATAGTCTACCGGCAGATCAACGATTTAATCCATTAGATAAATTGAAGCGCTTAATTACTGATGCTTTTGTTAAAATTGAACATGCTAGTCATTTTATAGTATTAAGAACGTTACCTGGAAATGCTCATGCCATTGGCGTTTTAATCGATAATTTGGAATGGGAAGAGATTATGGGAACTATTTGTGGTGATGATACATGTTTAATTATTTGCAGAACGGAGCAGGATTCAGATTCCATTAAGAATCGCTTTATAAGTATGCTTTAGTAATGGGGGGACATATGTGTTAACAGAACTGTCTATACAGGATTTCGCTATTATTGATAAAATATCTATTACATTTAATGAAGGTCTTACTGTTTTAACAGGAGAAACTGGTGCAGGTAAATCAATAATTATTGATGCTGTACAATTACTTGCTGGTGGCCGAGGATCAGTTGAATTTGTTCGGCATGGGACGAGTAAAGCAGAGATTGAAGGCTTGTTCACTCTCGACTCTAAAGATCACAAAATTTTTGCTACAGGCAATTATTATGGTATTGACATCCAAGATGAAATGGTTGTATTACATAGAACTATTACAGCGAGTGGAAAAAGTATTTGCCGAGTGAACGGTAAATTAGTAACATTGGCAATTTTAAAAGAGTTTGGAAAGAATTTAATTGATATACATAGTCAACATGAAACACAATCACTTATGAATTCAGAAAATCATATTGATTTACTTGACCAATTTGATGAAAAGAAAATTAAGAAATCTAAAGATGAATACACCAAATTATATGAAAAGCTTTCATCACTAAAAAAGCGATATAAAGAGTTAAGTGAAAATGAGCAGGAAATGACACATCGTTTGGATTTACTGCAATTCCAAATTAACGAACTGGAACAAGCTGAACTGGTTCCAAACGAAGATGTCGAGTTGAACGAAGAACGTAGTCAATTAGCGAACTTTGAGAGAATTTATACAGGGCTACAGGATGCATATAATGCTCTCTATGGAGAACAGAAAGGGATCGAATGGTTAAATGAAGCGAATCAAGCACTTCAGGATAACCAGGAATATGATTCTTTTATTGCAGAAAAAGCTGAGGCAATGTCAAATCATTACTTTTTGATTGAAGAACTGATGTATGATTTGCGTAATTATACTGATACATTGCAATATGACCCAGGCCGACTTAACGAAATTGAATCCAGATTAAATGAAATAAATCGCCTAAAGAAAAAATATGGGTCATCGGTGGATGAAATTTTAGAATATATGGGTAAAATCGAAGAAGAGATCGAACAAATAACAAACAAAGACTCACATTTATCCAAGTTAGCAGAGGAAATTAATGAAATTAGTCAAGATGCATACCTGGAAGCAAAACAATTACACGATTTGCGAAAAAAAGCAGCCCAATCATTGAAAAAAGACATTCAAAAAGAGTTAAAAGGTCTCTATTTGGAGAAAGCCTCTTTTTCAGTTGAATTTGATACTAAAGAAAGTACAGAACAGAGAACGTTTAAAGAAAATGTGAAGATGCATAAAAATGGTTTTGATTATATACATTTTTTAATTTCAACTAATCCAGGCGAACCGCTAAAAGAATTAAATAAAACTGCTTCAGGTGGCGAACTATCGCGGATTATGCTTGCGTTAAAGAAAATATTTGCAAAACATCAAGGTGTAACCAGTGTGATCTTTGATGAAGTTGACACAGGTGTTAGTGGTCGAGTCGCCCAAGCTATAGCTGAAAAAATTTACCAAATATCAAATCAATCACAGGTCTTATGCATCACCCATTTGCCACAAGTTGCTGCAATGTCAGACACGCACAAGCTTATTAAGAAATTAGAAAAAAATAAAAGAACCTCTACTGAAGTATTAGAATTATCAGTAAAACAAAAAACCGATGAGTTGGGCAGAATGATTACTGGTACAAAATTAACAGAAACTGCTCAAAAACATGCTAATGAATTACTTGAACTAGCATCAACCTATAAAACCAAAATTTAATGGATAAATTAGAAACAAAAGCCAGATGCTATACTATCTGGTTTTTTATTTACAATTAAAAAAGTAAAAATATACTTTCAGTGCAAAAGTGCAACTTAGGTATTCATCACTAAGGTTTTAGTTCTAAGAAAACAAAATACGCTTTCACAAAAGCATTTAACAAAATGTTAGGTTTTCTAATATACATATTGTTCCCCAATTTACTAAAAAGGAAATGTTACACATCTTTTCTTATTTTTCACCAGTTTAAAACACATGCAGTTAGGTCAAATTAGAAGTACAGAGATGAATAAATTATTGGTATGGGTTAGGAAACGAGGAGAGTGAATTGGGTGAAGCATATAAATAATATTCGAATATGGGTAGGTGTCCTGCTGCTAATCGCAGTTTTGGCAGCACCGTTTATAACACCAATAAAAGATTACCTTGCCATTCCTAATCAAGTTGTAACATTTGATAACCAATCTTCATCTATAAATGTTCCAGTTCTTGGGAGCAACGTAGATATCGGTTCCTCGGGTAATAGTAACCACACTATTGATTCCTCCGAATTTTATGCAAAAGAACCTGGAAATAGTCAGCTCATTTATGAAGTCGCAGGACTCCCGATAAAAAAAGTGGATGTTTCGGTTCTTGATGATATTCGTGTGACTCCAGGAGGTCAATCCATTGGTGTACAACTTCATACATTAGGAGTACTTGTAGTTGGGCATCACCAAATTAAGGGTGAAAAAGGAATGTTATCACCAGGGGAAGATGCAAATATCCAAGTAGGTGATGTAATTTTGGAAATAAATGGTAACCAAATTAAAAAAATGAAAGATGTAAAACCATATGTAGAAAAGGCGGGAAAAGAAAATAAAAAACTTGAGTTAACGATCAAACGGGGAAAGGAGACGATTGAAACCACATTAGACCCTGTTAAGGATAGTAAGGAAAAGGAATATCGTATTGGACTTTATATAAGAGATTCCGCAGCAGGAATTGGAACGATGACATTTTATGATCCAAAGTCCAAGAAATATGGAGCGCTAGGACATGTCATTTCCGATATGGATACTCAAAAGCCAATTGAAATTCATAATGGAACCATCGTCCAATCGAATGTAACTTCGATTGAAAAAGGAAACAATGGTACACCTGGTGAAAAACAGGCAAAATTTTCAGTTAAAGATAATAAAATTGGAAGTATTACCAAGAACAGTCCGTATGGTATCTTTGGGGAGTTGAATAGTCCGATTAAAAATGGAAAATATGACAAACCTATGCCTATCGCACTTTCTCACCAGGTCAAAGAAGGTCCAGCAAAAATCCTTACAGTTGTTGAGGGCGAGGAAGTTGAAGAATTTGAAGTTGAAATCGTAAGTAGTGTGCCGCAAAATTTTCCGGCAACTAAAGGAATGATAATTCAAATCACGGACCCTGAACTCTTAAAGAAAACTGGTGGTATAGTTCAGGGAATGAGTGGTAGTCCAATTATTCAGGATGAAAAAATAATTGGTGCTGTGACGCATGTATTTGTCAATGATCCAACCTCAGGATACGGTGTTCACATTGAGTGGATGCTACAAGAAGCAGGAATTGAAATATATGATGAAAAAGATAAAGCAAGTTAATAAAAGGGCTTGTTATAGGAATTAACCTATGACAAGTCTTTTTTATGTTATACTTAATATATATTTTTCGACAAACCTGTCACATTTTTGTCAAAATATATAGAATTATATCGATAATACGAGATAATAAGCGAAAATCAAAGTTAATACAAAAAAAACCAAAGTTTTTTGATAAAAAAAAGGATATTTGAATCTTATGTCGAATATGTTACTTGGATAAAGTTCGAATTACATAAAAGGAGGAAATTTTAGTGGAGAAAATTTCAGTTTGTTTAGTAGATGATAACAGGGAACTTGTTCAGCTTATGGAAGAGTACTTTGAAGATCAGCAGGATATTGAAGTTATTGGTGTTGCGTATAACGGAAGAGAATGTCTGGAAATGTTGGAAGAGATGCAGCCTGATGTTTTGGTTTTAGATATTATCATGCCTCATGTAGACGGCTTGGGGGTGTTAAATACTATTCGTGGCACAGAAAGGGAAAAATATCCTAACGTAATTATGCTTACTGCTTTCGGACAGGAAGAAGTTATGAAAAAAGCAGTAGATTTAGGTGCATCATATTTTATTTTGAAACCGTTCGATTTGGATAATCTTTCTGACCAAATCCGCCAAGTACAAGGAAATATTACATTACAAGCTAGTCCTAAAAAGGCAAATAATAAAGAGCGTAAGAAAAAGGATTTAGAGGCAAGTATAACTAATATTATTCATGAAATCGGAGTTCCGGCACATATTAAAGGATATATGTATTTAAGGGAAGCAATTACAATGGTTTATAATGATATAGAACTATTAGGTTCCATAACAAAAGTGCTCTATCCAGATATTGCAAAAAAATTCAATACCACAGCATCACGCGTGGAGCGAGCTATCCGTCATGCAATCGAAGTGGCATGGAGTCGTGGTAATATTGACTCCATATCGGCGTTATTCGGTTATACCGTTAGTATTTCTAAAGCAAAGCCTACGAACTCAGAATTTATTGCCATGGTAGCTGATCGTTTGCGATTAGAGCACAAAGCAAGTTAAGATAAAAAACCTGTATGAGATAGGATTCCCATACAGGTTTTTTTATTTTTCTTCGTCAAGTTTTAGTTGCATTTATGCAGTAAGAAAGGATTAATATGTGTTCTTAACTGCCAAAAAAGGCATTGTATAAGGAAGGTATTGCACGATTTAACCCTTCAGATTGGATGCCAAACATAATAGATACCTCAGATGAACCTTGATTGATCATTTCAATATTGACATGAGCATCAGTAAGTGCGGTTGTTGCTTTTTGTGCTATTCCCAGTGTACTTACAATACCTTCACCGACAATCATTATCATAGCGAGATCACGATGAAATGTTATTCTGTCTGGATGTAACTCTTCCTTGATCCTGTTTACTATTACTTCCTCTTTGGCAGCTGAAAGTTGACTATTTCGAATTATAACTGACATTTCATCAATTCCTGAAGGCGCATGTTCAAAAGAGATGGACTCTTTCTCTAATATTTGCAACAGTTTCCGACCAAAGCCAACTTCACGGTTCATTAAATATTTACTCACATATAAACTTGAAAAGCCTTTAGAACTTGCAATCCCAACGACACACTTTCTACTCTTGTTTTTTTCAGAGACAATCATAGTACCTGGAGCATCTGGGTTATTTGTATTCTTAATACATACAGGTATTTTTTGTTGAAATGCAGGGATTAGTGCTTCATCATGAAATACGGAAAAACCAGCATATGATAATTCACGCATTTCTTTGTATGTTAAAGTAGTAATTTCTTTCGGATTCGATACAATACTCGGATTTACAGTATAGACTGAATCGACATCGGTAAAATTTTCATATAATTTCGCTTTGATTCCAGCTGCAACAATCGATCCGGTAATATCTGAACCTCCTCTAGAAAAGGTCATCAATTTTCCTTCTTTTGTAAAGCCGAAAAATCCTGGAATAACTGCTATTTCCTCATACTGGCGTAATTTGTAGAGTTCTGAGAAGCTTTCTGGTAATATCTGTGCATTGCCAGGTTCATTGCTGACGATAATACCCGCATCTTTTGGGTTCAAATAACGTGCATTTAAACCAATTGTTTTTAAGTATTCACTTACCAGCTTAGCACTGCTGTCTTCTCCAATGGATTTCAATGCATCCATCTTCATTTGGTCCGATTCATTGTTGTTAATAATTTCTTGTATATTGTTTTTAATATCATCCAGGATAGACGAGGAAATCCGAAGTTCTTCTACAATCTCTGAAAAGCGATTCATTATTACATTTAAATTATCCATATAAGGCTTGTCTTGGAAAGCTATATTCCCCAATTGAATAAGAAGATCTGTCATTTTGGTATCATCTTGGTGCCTTTTACCTGGAGCAGATACAATTACAAATTTTCTTTCAGGATCACTTTTAATAATTGCTCCAATTTTCTCAATTTGATTTCCATTTGCTACAGAACTTCCTCCAAATTTTGCTACTTTCATTTTTTCTACCACTCCAATAAAATTTTTATTTCTTTTTATAATATTATCTTCTCTTCTTTTTATTTTGTTGTCTTTTTCGATCACGATGAACAATAAATCCACCGATGAAGGCGATTCCGCCTAAAAATAATATGAAACCAGCAACAAACTGAATTCCAATATTAAAAAAAATTGGATAAATATCATCAAACAATGTGTCGCGAATAAGCTTTATACCAAATGCAGAAACAAGGCCTGGGATAAGTAATAATAAAACCGCAATTATACGAATCATGTTTCTTCCCCTTTATTAGTAAATCATCATTTTTTTAGTATAGCAAATATTATAAGAAATAGGAATAAATCAAAATTTGCTTAGAACTGCAGAATAAAGTATTATTAAAGATGCAAAATATTGCAAGGTGGGATACATATGAAACGTGTTCTTATTGTTGGTGCCGGTAAAGGTGGCAGTACTTTATTAGAAATACTACATAATACAGACCGTATGAAGATTGTTGGTGTAGTGGATAAAAATAGTACAGCGCCAGGTTTAAAGAAAGCAGAAAAGTATGGTATTCCTACCGATTATACTTGGGAAAACTGGATTAATAAAGACATCGATATCATTATTGAGGCAACAGGTGATGAGAAAGTTCTAGAAAATTTACTTGAGAGTAGAGATCGTAAGACTGTTGTTATACCTGGTACCGTTGCATACATAATATCCGAGCTATTTGAAGAAAAAGAATCATTACTAGATCGATTAAGAATTCAAACAAATAATCAGGAGTTAATTCTCAACAACATTCGTGATGGAATGATTGTTATCAACAATCAAGAAATTGTTCAGTTCGTTAATAAAGGCGCTGAACGTATCGTAGGTATCTCGAAGGATAAATTTAAAGGTCAAGATATAAAAAATGTTATTGCTGATACAAGATTGCCTCATGTTTTGCGTAGCAGACGAAGAGAAGTGAATCAAAAGCTTGTATTAGAAAATGACAAAAAAGTTATTACCACAAGAATTCCGATTATAAATGCTGACGATAGGCTAATTGGTGCTTTTGCTGTTTTTAAAGATATTACAGAAGTAATGAATTTAGCTGAAGAAAATACCGATCTTAAAGAAATAAAAACGATGTTGGAAGCTATTATACACTCCTCTGATGAAGCGATAACGGTTGTAGACGAAAATGGAACTGGTATTATGATCAACCCTGCATACACAAGAATTACAGGGTTAAAAGAAGCAGATATTGTGGGTAAGCCAGCAACCGCCGATATTTCTGAAGGAGAAAGTATGCATATGAAGGTTCTTAATACACGACGTGGTGTACGGGGAGTTCGTATGAAAGTAGGCCCAGCTAAAAAAGATGTTTTAGTAAATGTTGCACCGGTTATTGTTGATGGAAAATTAAAAGGAAGTGTTGGTGTTCTGCATGATGTATCAGAAATCCAGTCGCTGACAAGTGAGTTAAAACGTGCAAGGCAAATTATTCGTAATTTAGAAGCAAAATATACGTTTGATGACATAATAGGTCCATCATCTGAAATGAAAATAGCCTTGGAACAAGCGAAAGTAGGAGCGAAAACGCCAGCTACTGTCCTGCTTCGTGGCGAATCTGGCACAGGGAAAGAATTATTTGCACATGCGATCCACAATGAAAGTGACCGTAAACATAATAAATTTATTCGAGTTAACTGTGCAGCAATTGCTGAGACGATATTAGAAAGCGAACTATTTGGATATGAAGAAGGTGCTTTCTCAGGTGCCAAGCAAGGTGGTAAAAAGGGGTTGTTTGAAGAAGCGAACCTTGGGAGCGTATTCCTTGATGAAATTGGTGAGTTGTCCCTTCATATGCAAGCGAAATTGCTGCGGGTTTTGCAGGAGCAGGAGATCGTCCGTGTAGGAGGAACTGACCCAATTACTATTGATGTTCGTATTATAACAGCGACAAACGTTAATCTGGAAAAAGCGATTATGAATAAAAAATTTCGAGAAGACCTTTATTATCGTTTGAATCGGTTACCAATTTACATCCCTTCATTGAAGGAACGTATAAATGACTTACCGAGTCTTATCGAACATCTTATTCGTAAAATAAACCAGGATTATGGAAGAAATGTTAAAGCAATAAATTACGATGCAAGTGAATATTTAAAGAATTACCATTGGCCTGGTAACGTACGGGAACTGGAAAATATGATTGGACGAGCAATGATATATATGGATATGAACGAAGAGGTAATTAAAAAGAAACATATCCCCAATTTACTTACTTCTTCTGAAACTTCTAAAGATAAAATGAACGAAGAAGGAACGGCAAACAAAACATTACAAGATGCTGTTGACCATTATGAAAAAGAATTTATCAAAAACGTGTTCAAAGAAAATAACTATAATAAAACGCAAACTGCAAAAGAATTAAATGTTTCAATACGAAATCTTTATTATAAACTTGAAAAATATAAAATTGAAAAAGATGACATGCAAAATCCTTCATAAGTGCAATAAATTGCACAGGTGAAAACTTATGAATAAAGCGCTTTCAGCATTTTTGTATTGGCACGGTTTTTGCTTATATAATATTAGGGAGGTTGGAGGAAGCTAATGCAGACATTAACAGAGCTCAAGCAACAGGCTCAACAAGAGAGAGACCAAGTAGTCTCGATAGCGAATGCAGCAGATGAAGAGGTATTACTTGCTGTTAAGAAAGCTGTTGATCAGTCATTATGTTCTTTTCTACTATTTGGCATTAAAGAAGAAATTCAAAAAACGGCAAGAACTGTAGAATTGGATTTGATGAAAGAACAAATAACAATTATCCATGTCGACAGTAATCCTTCAGGTGCAGCTGTTAAAGCAGTTCATGATAGAAAAGCCGATATTCTGATGAAGGGGAATGTTTCTACAAAAGAGTTGTTGAAGGCAGTTTTGAACAAAGAAAGCGGCTTACGGACTGGGGGCGTTTTATCTCATGTAGCATTATTTGAAATTCCAAATCAGGATCGACTTGTTTTTCTAACAGACGCTGCAATGAATTTAACACCTACATTGCAAGAAAAAGAACAAATTATAAACAATGTGGTTCAGGTTGCTCAAGGAGTTAATATATTTAACCCGAAAGTCGCCGTTCTTGCTGCGGTTGAAGTTGTCAATCCAGCAATGCAAGCGACAATAGATGCTGCTTTGTTAACTCAGATGCAAAAACGTAATCAGATTAAGGGTTGTACAATTGATGGGCCGTTAGCATTTGATAACGCTGTATCCCGTAAAGCTGCAAATCACAAAAATATTCACTCTGAAGTAGCAGGGAATGCAGATATATTGATGGTACCTACAATTGAAGTAGGTAATTCACTATATAAATCATTTATGTACTTTGCCGATGCAAAGGTAGCCGCTGTCATTAGTGGAGCAAAAGCACCAATTGTATTAACATCTCGAACTGACTCAAGTGATAGTAAATTATATTCTTTATCTTTAGCACTAGTATCTTCAAAAACATTTTAGGAGGAACATTATAATGGAAATTTTTACTTATATGGAAAGTTATGATTATGAACAACTTGTTTTTTGTCAGGATAAAAATTCTGGGTTAAAAGCAATTATCGCGATTCACGACACTACACTAGGACCTGCTCTTGGCGGAACAAGAATGTGGACATACGATTCTGAAGCTGACGCTATTGAGGACGCACTCCGTTTAGCAAAAGGCATGACATACAAAAACGCAGCGGCTGGTCTTAATCTTGGTGGGGGGAAGACAGTGATTATTGGCGACCCTAAAAAAGACAAAAATCCAGAGTTATTCCGAGCCTTTGGCAGATATATTCAAAGTCTTAACGGACGTTATATTACTGCTGAAGATGTGGGGACTACGGTCCAAGATATGGATTTAATTCATATGGAGACAGACTTTGTTACGGGTATCTCACCAGAGTTCGGATCATCCGGTAATCCTTCACCAGTAACAGCTTACGGAGTTTATAAAGGAATAAAAGCGGCCGCGATGGAAGCATATGGCAACGATTCTCTTGAGGGTAAAACAGTGGCAGTTCAAGGTGTCGGTAATGTAGCTTACACAATGTGTGAATACCTGCATGAAGAGGGTGCGAAATTAATTGTTACGGATATAAATAAAGAAGCAGTGCAACGTGCTGTAAATGCATTTGGTGCTGAAGCCGTAGGTCCGGATGAGATTTATGCTGTAGATTGTGATATTTATGCTCCATGTGCTTTGGGAGCAACAATAAATGATGATACAATACCGCAATTAAAAGCTAAGGTCATTGCAGGATCTGCCAACAACCAGCTTAAATCAACAGAACATGGTGATATCATTCATGAAAAAGGAATTGTTTATGCACCAGACTATGTTATTAACTCTGGCGGCGTAATTAATGTTGCGGATGAACTTAATGGCTATAATCAGCATAGAGCAATGAAAAAAGTTGAAACGATATACGATAGTTTAACTCGTGTATTTGAAATCTCCAGGCGCGATAACGTACCAACTTATGTTGCAGCTGACCGTATGGCTGAGGAACGGATTAAGTCAGTTAGCACATCACGAAGTCAATTTCTATTAAACGGTCATCATACTCTAAGCAGACGGTAGACCAGTCTTAGGTTACGGAGGTAAGTAGAATTGTTAAATCAACTCTTTAGAATATTAGTCATTAATCCAGGATCAACATCAACGAAAATAGGTGTCTTCGATAACGAAAATTGCATTTTTGAAAAAACAATACGTCACGATGCTGATAATATAGCACAATTCAGCCGTGTGATAGATCAATACGATTTTCGCAGGAGAGTAATACTCGAACAATTAGATTATGAAGGGATAAATATCTCAAAACTGAGTGCTGTTTGCGGCCGAGGGGGTCTTTTACGTCCAATTGAGGGCGGGACTTATGAAGTAAATGAGGCAATGCTTGAAGACTTAAAGATTGGCTATAACGGTGAACATGCGTCGAATTTGGGTGGGATAATTGCTTATGAAATTGCTGCAGGTTTGAACATTCCTTCATTTATCGTAGACCCAGTTGTAGTTGATGAGTTTAATGAAATCGCACGATATTCAGGAGTACCTGAAA
The DNA here is from genome assembly GCF_900110695.1 of Virgibacillus subterraneus. Taxonomy (GTDB): domain Bacteria; phylum Bacillota; class Bacilli; order Bacillales; family Amphibacillaceae; genus Lentibacillus; species Lentibacillus subterraneus. Next base: position 382,327 of record NZ_FOEH01000002.1, read on the forward strand.
TTCCCAGAAAAAGTATTTTTCATGCACTAAATCAAAAAGCTGTAGCTAGACGTGCAGCGAAAGATATAGGGAAACCCTACACAGACGTCAACCTCATTGTTACTCATATGGGAGGCGGAATTACTATAGGTGCCCACCAAAACGGGAAGGTTATTGACGTTAATAACGGTCTACATGGCGATGGGCCATTTTCTCCCGAACGTGCAGGTACAGTACCAGCAGGTGACTTAGTTTCCTTATGTTTTTCAGGACAATACTATCGTGACGAAATAATGAAAAAACTAGTAGGTCGTGGAGGATTAATGGCATATTTGCAAACAAATGATGCTGTTGAGGTGGAAAGACGCATCGAAACTGGTGACGAATATGCGACTTCCGTTTATGATGCAATGGCATATCAAATTGCTAAAGAGATTGGTTCTATGAGTACTGTACTAAAAGGGAATGTCGATGCAATAGTATTAACAGGTGGATTAGCGTATGGAAAGCCTTTTGTAGATATGATTTCTGACCGGGTCAAATGGATTGCTGATACAACTGTCTACCCAGGAGAAAATGAATTACAAGCACTTAACGAAGGAACATTACGGGTGCTTAGAAGAGAAGAATCACCTAAAACTTACTTAGTTAATTAAGAGATAAAGGAGTGTGTAAAGAATGGCGAAAGATTATGACCTTGTCATCCTCGGAGGAGGAACAGGCGGATATGTAGCAGCAATACGTGCATCACAACTTGGTATGCAGGTTGCTGTTGTAGAAAAGGGAGAACTTGGAGGAACATGTTTACATCGTGGATGTATCCCATCTAAGGCGTTGTTACGAAGTGCCGAAGTATTTAAGCAGACTAAAGAAGCAAGTGAGTATGGTGTAGACACAAATGATACAACCCTAAATTTTGTGAAAGTACAAGAACGAAAAGATAGCATTGTAAAAAATCTACATCAAGGTGTACAAGGACTTATGAAAAAAGGGAAAATTGATGTATATGAAGGATTCGGCCGTATTCTGGGTCCTAGTATTTTCTCGCCAATGCCTGGGACAATTTCAATTGAGTATGAGAACGGTGACGAGAATACAATGATTGTACCTAAGAATGTATTGGTTGCAACGGGTTCAAAACCTAAGTCACTTCCAGGATTAGATATTGATGGCGAAATTGTGATGACTTCTGATGAGGCTTTACATATGGAAGAATTACCGGCTTCAATCATCATAGTTGGTGGTGGGGTAATTGGTATAGAATGGGCCTCCATGTTAGCAGATTTTGGTGTCAAGGTCACTGTAGTTGAATTTCTCGACCAGATTTTACCAACTGAAGATGGGGCAATTGCGAAAGAAGTGGAGAAACTGTTAAAGCATAAAGGGATCACTTTTGTTAAAAGCGCAAAAGTATTACCTGACACACTCCAAAAAGAAAAAGGCGTAACAGTTGATGCTGAAATCAATGGCAAAAATGAAACATTTGAAGCTGATAAGATGCTTGTATCTGTTGGTCGTGAAGCGAACACAACGAATATCGGTTTAGAAAATACAGATATTGTTGTTGAAAAAGGAGTAATTAAAACAAATAAACATTACCAAACAAAAGAATCACATATTTATGCTATTGGTGATGTGATTGGTGGTATGCAATTAGCGCATGTTGCATCACATGAAGGAATTATTGCTGTTGAACATATGGCTAACAAGAATCCATTGCCTATGGATTATGACAATGTCCCAACATGTATTTATTCCAATCCGGAAGTTGCAAGTGTGGGGTTAACCGAGAAACAAGCAAAAGAAAAAGGACTTGAAGTTAAAGTTGGCAAGTTTCCTTTTAAAGCAATCGGAAAAGCATTAGTCCATGGGGAATCAGATGGCTTTGTAAAAGTAATTGCTGATAAAAATAATGAAGACTTAATAGGCGTGCACATGATTGGTCCACATGTCACCGACATGATATCAGAAGCGGGACTGGCAAAAGTTCTTGATGCAGCTTCATGGGAAGTTGCTCACACTATTCATCCGCATCCGACACTTTCTGAAGTAATGGGTGAAGCAGCACTAGCAGTTGATGGAAAGCAAATACACGGATAAATCCGAAAAGGAGGGAATCATTATGGCTAAAAATCGCCATGAATCATTGGGTTTAACCAATGACCAAGTTATTGACATGTATAAAACTATGCTTCTAGCTCGAAAAATTGATGAGCGCATGTGGTTATTAAATCGTGCTGGTAAAATTCCTTTTGTAATTTCCTGTCAAGGTCAGGAGGCAGCGCAAGTAGGAGCATCTTTTGCATTAAACCGTGAAATGGATTATGTTGCACCATATTATCGTGACATGGGAGTCGTGCTGGCTTTTGGAATGACTGCCAAGGAGTTAATGCTCTCAGCTTTCGCCAAAGCAGAAGATCCAAATTCAGGTGGACGACAAATGCCAGGACATTTTGGTCAAAAGAAAAATAGAATTCTATCAGGATCTTCACCTGTAACAACACAACTCCCGCATGCGGTAGGGATTGCTCTCGCTGCAAAGATGGAAGAGAAAGATATTATATCGCTAGTTACTTTAGGTGAAGGTTCATCAAATCAAGGGGACTTTCATGAAGGTTTAAATTTTGCCGGAGTTCATAAACTACCAGTAATAACGATGGTTGAAAATAATAAATATGCCATTTCGGTTCCTATGGAGAGGCAAATAGCGAGTGAAAATGTTTCCGATCGTGCTCAAGGGTATGGCATGCCAGGTTTAACAGTAGATGGTAATGATCCTTTGGCTGTGTATGAAGCTGTCCATGAAGCAAGAGAACGTGCCACCAAGGGCGAAGGACCAACATTAATAGAAGCAGTGTCTTACCGCTTAACTGCCCACTCAAGTGATGATGATGATAGTCAGTACCGCGAGAGTGAAGAGGTAGAAGAGGCAAAGAAAAAAGACTCACTTATTACCTTTGCTGCTTATTTAAAAGAAGAAGGTATACTTACAGAAGAATTAGAAAAAGAAATCAATGAAGAACTCGTTGAAATTGTAAATGAAGCAACAGACTACGCGGAAGATGCAGCCTACGCAGAAGCCGAATCAGCATTAAAATATGTATATGAAGAGTAGGGAGGGAAGATTAAAATGCCAGTAATGTCGTATATTCAAGCAGTTACAGCTGCATTAACCGAAGAAATGAGACGTGATGAAAAAGTTTTTGTTTTAGGGGAAGATGTAGGTAAAAAAGGTGGGGTGTTTGGCGCGACCAAAGGATTATATGATGAATTTGGAGATTACCGTGTTTTGGACACACCGCTAGCGGAATCTGCAATTGCGGGTGTAGGCATCGGTGCTTCTATGTATGGAATGCGTCCGGTTGCCGAGATGCAGTTTGCCGATTTTATAATGCCAGCAGTTAACCAAATTATTTCGGAAGCGGCAAAAATGCGTTACCGTTCAAATAATGATTGGAATGTGCCGATGACGATTCGAGCTCCTTACGGTGGTGGCGTTCATGGCGCATTATACCATTCACAATCAGTAGAGGCTGTGTTTGCTAATCAGCCTGGGCTAAAAATTGTCATGCCATCAACACCATATGATGTAAAAGGTTTATTAAAAGCAGCTATTCGAGATAACGATCCAGTTTTATTTTTTGAACATAAACGTGCTTATCGTTTGCTAAAAGGGGAAGTTCCAGAAGACGATTATGTACTGCCAATCGGTAAAGCTGATGTAAAAAGAGAAGGCTCTGACGTTACAGTTATAACTTATGGCTTATCCGTACATTTTGCCCTTCAAGCTGCAGAAAAGCTGGAAGAAGAAGGCGTTGACGCACATATCCTTGATTTAAGAACTGTCTATCCACTAGATAAAGAAGCAATTATTGAAGCAGCTAGAAAAACTGGGAAAGTATTGCTAATTACGGAGGATAATAAAGAAGGTAGTATTATCGGTGAAGTAGCAGCTATTATCGCAGAGAACTGTTTGTTTGACCTGGATGCACCTGTACAGCGTCTAGCTGGACCGGATGTACCTTCAATGCCGTACGCACCAACAATGGAGAAGTATTTTATGATTAACCCGGATAAAGTTGAAAAAGCAATACGTGAACTAGCAGAATTTTAAAATCAAATAAGCTCTTCATAATTATATTTTAAACAGATAAAAGGAGGGACCTATTATGGCTTCTGAAAAAATCAATATGCCGCAGCTTGGTGAAAGTGTAACAGAGGGTACAATAAGTTCATGGCTTGTTGGTGCCGGCGATAAAGTAAACAAATATGATCCTATTGCCGAAGTAATGACAGATAAAGTAAATGCTGAAGTACCATCATCTTTTACAGGTACGATTAAAGAACTGATAGCACAAGAAGGGGATACCATTGAAGTAGGCGAATTGATGTGTTATATCGAGACAGAAGGCGGTTCATCTTCTGATACAGGTTCAGAATCTAAGTCCAGCAATGAAAAACAAGAAACGGCTAAAGAAGAAGAGCCATCTGAAGATCAATCAATGAAGAAACGATACTCACCAGCTGTGCTACGAATGGCGCAGGAAAATGATATTGATCTTAATCAAGTTAATGGATCTGGCCGAGGTGGAAGAATTACGAGGAAAGATATTGAAAAAGTCATTGCTTCAGGAGAAGTTCCGAAAGCAGATGAATCGAAAAGTGATTCAAAAGCTGCTTCAGTACAAAAACAGGAATCAAGGCAAAATTCAGCACCTGCTCCACAGCCAACAACACAAGCAGGTGACATTGAAATTCCTGTTACTGGTGTACGAAAGGCAATTGCACAAAACATGGTACGTTCCACACAGGAAATTCCGCACGCATGGATGACTGTTGAAGCAGATGTTACTGAACTCGTTAACTTTAGAGGAAAAGTTAAAGATGAATTTAAGCAAAAAGAAGGTTATAGCCTTACTTTCTTTGCGTTTTTCGTAAAAGCAGTTGCTCAGGCACTAAAAGAATATCCTCAGCTTAATAGTACGTGGGCTGAAGATAAGATCATTCAACGTAAGGACATTAATTTATCGATCGCTGTTGCAAAAGACCAAGAACTTTTTGTGCCGGTTATTAAAAACGCAGATGAGAAAAGCATTAAAGGCATTGCGAAGGATATTTATGAGTTGGCAATGAAGGCCCGTTCCGGAAAACTGACATCAGATGATATGAAAGGCGGGACATTCACTGTCAACAATACTGGGTCATTTGGATCAATTCATTCCATGGGCGTCATTAATCACCCACAGGCAGCAATTTTACAGGTTGAATCGATTGTTAAACGGCCAGTCATTATTAATGATATGTTTGCTGCCCGTGATATGGTAAATCTGTCATTATCACTTGACCATCGAATATTAGATGGGCTGGTTTGTGGGCAATTTCTAGCAAGAGTAAAAGAAATATTGGAAAATACCAATAAAGAAACAACGAATGTATACTAGCAAGTTATTTGAATTGAAATCTAACAATAAAATTGATAAGCTGATTATAGTTAAACTATAATTACTCTTTAAAGGGGATGGATGTTCATATGGATTTTAACTTATTCATGAACGACGTTGTAGATGCAGCGCGTAAAGACATAAAAGAAGCAGGTTACGAGGAGTTACATACTCCTGAATCGGTTGATGAAGTAATGAAACGACAGGGATCCACATTAGTAATGGTTAATTCAACTTGTGGATGTGCTGGAGGGGTGGCTCGCCCTGCAGCAGCAAATGCGATTCATTACGATAAGAGACCTGAACATTTAGTTACTGTTTTCGCAGGGCAAGATCGTGAAGCGACTGAAAAAGCTAGAGAGTATTTTGAGGGGTACCCACCTTCATCACCATCATTTGCTTTATTAAAAGATGGTAAGATAGTTACGATGTTAGAGCGCCATGAAATAGAAGGCTATAGCGCGGTAGATGTTATAGGCAAGCTTCAACATGTTTTTGATGAACACTGTGAAGAAATATAGAATAAACTAGTTTTACTAGTTGTGATGAGGCTGTCTCAGTGAAAAAGGGTCAGTCTCATTTTTTTAGCAGTTAAGAAAGTATAATTTTTTCTTATTGCATAAGTGCAACTAAGGCATTCACTATTAAGCCTTAGCAAATGTCTGGTTTTTCTAAGATTAATTTATAGTGTACTCATTCCGCATCAAAGGAGATTTTATCGTGAAAATTGGCTCTCGGACAATCAAGACAGCAATTGGTACTCCTATTGCTATTTCGATTGCTCAATTATTGGGTTTAACGAATTTTGTGTCCGCTGGTATATTAACCATTTTATGTATTCAGCCTTCCAGAAAGCGATCTGTATTAAGTGCATGGCATCGGTTTTTAGCATGTGTAACAGCCAGTATTTTCGCTATTATATTTTTTGAGTTACTAGGTTATAATCCAATTGTTGTTGGTGTGATGCTCGCCTGCTTTATACCAGTAACTGTTTTACTTAAGGTAACACCAGGAATTGCAACTAGTTCAGTTATTATTTTGAACTTATATAGTTCGGCAGGAATTTCATTATCTTTTTTAACAGACCAATTCTTATTGATAATTGTCGGAATAGGTACAGGATTGCTTGTTAATTTATACATGCCTAGTCTGGAGAAAAACCTTAATCAAAAACAAGAGGAGCTTGAACATAATTTTCAAGCTATTTTGTTTGAAATTGCTTTATACATACGGGATAAAAATGATAAATGGGATGGAGAAGAACTTACAATTTGTGAGAATTTATTACAAGAAGCTGAGAATTTGGTATCCTTGGATAAAGAAAATCATTTATTACGCAGTAGGCATCCATATCATGATTATTTCACCATGCGCAGGAAACAGTTTGATCTGCTTCAAAAAATGCTTCCCTTGGTCAGCAGACTACCAAATACGGATTCAATCTCAATAAAAATAGCAGACTTTTTTGAAAAACTGTCCAATGCTGTGCATCCAGGCAATACTGCTATTATTTATTTAGATGAACTTAAGAGGTTACGTGAGAATTTTAATGCAGAAGATCTTCCTGAAACACGGGAAGAATTTGAGACCCGAGCAAATTTGTTTCGATTGCTTCATGAAATAGAAGATTATTTATTACTTAAGAAAAAGTTCAAATCGAGTGATGTTTCTGAACGAAATAAAATAAAAAAGACTGGAACAGTTTAATCCAGTCTTTCATTTTAGCAGTTAAAATATTTTTAAGCGGTTAGGTTCGCCTTCATGAAAATACCATAATGATAAGCCATGTTTATTTATAAAAACATTACTAGTCCGGTTGTTAGTGAAGATAAAACCATTGCAATAATCATTATATAAATTATAATTTTCATTTTACGTTCACGCTTTGAACTTTTTCTTGTTACTTGTTTTTGATTTTTAGCCAATCTTAATCCTCCTTCAATTCCATTTCCTAATTGTATTTTATCGTTAATTATGGGATTGGACAAGTGCTATAATATATAAATGTGTTTAATAAATCAAAATGGGGGTCTTTTTTATATGAGTGATGAAAAATTCCAAGCTTCACAGGAAAGCTGGAAAAAGTCTGTTGATAGAACTTTAGAACGTTTCCCGGAAAGAAAGGATAGATTTAAAACATCTTCAGATATCAATGTTGAACGATTATATTTTCCAGATAATGATAACGATTATGAAAATAAATTAGGTTATCCAGGTACATATCCATTTACAAGAGGAATTCAGCCAACAATGTATCGTAGCAGGTTTTGGACAATGCGACAATATGCTGGATTTGGCTCAGCTGAAGAAACTAATAAACGATTCCGTTATTTATTAGATCAGGGTCAAACCGGACTTTCAGTAGCCTTTGACTTACCGACACAAATTGGATATGACTCTGATGATGTTATGGCGGAAGGTGAAGTAGGAAAAGTTGGTGTGGCAATTGATTCATTACAGGATATGGAAAGATTGCTTGATCAAATCCCGCTTGATAAAGTAAGTACATCAATGACGATTAATGCTCCTGCATCTGTTTTACTATGCATGTATATTGCAGTAGGAGAAAAGCAAGGTGTTCCATTGGAGAAACTAACTGGAACGATTCAAAATGATATCCTGAAAGAGTACATTGCTCGGGGAACGTATATTTTTCCACCAAAACCGTCGATGCGCCTAATCACCAACATTTTTGAATACTGTCAGCAAAATGTGCCGAAGTTCAATACCATTAGCATTTCCGGATATCATATTCGTGAGGCGGGTTCTACAGCTGTACAAGAAGCCGCGTTTACCATTGCAAATGGAATGGCATATGTCGACGCTGCTTTGGAATCCGGTCTCGACATTGATGCGTTTGCACCAAGACTTGCTTTTTTCTTTAATGCTCACAACAATTTCTTTGAAGAGGCTGCAAAGTTTCGTGCAGCAAGAAGAATTTGGGCTAAAATCATGAAGGAACATTACCAAGCTAAGGATCCGAAAAGCTGGAAGATGCGTTTTCATACACAAACCGGAGGGTCAACTCTAACAGCCCAGCAGCCAGATAACAATATTGTTCGTGTGACGATGCAAGCGCTTGCTGCTGTACTTGGGGGTACACAAAGCTTGCATACTAATTCTCGTGATGAAGCATTATCACTGCCTACTGAAGAATCTGCACGAATTGCGCTTCGAACACAACAAATAATTGCAAATGAAAGCGGAGTAGCAGATACTGTTGATCCACTTGCTGGTTCCTATTACGTTGAAGAACTTACCGATCAAATCGAAAAGGATGTGGAAGCCTATTTGGATCGCATACGTGATATAGGTGGGGCTGTTCAAGCTGTTGAAGAAGGATTCATGCAACGTGAAATACAGCAAAAAGCATACGAAACACAAAAAAATATTGAAAAAGAAGAGGAAATTATTGTTGGCTTAAACAAGTATAAGGTTGAGGAAGAAGTGAATCCAGATTTACTTAAAGTAGATGAAGCACTTGAACAAGCACAAATACAATCTATGAATTCTATTCGTCAGCAACGTGATCAGAAAGCAGTAGATTATTCGTTAGAAGCGATAAAAGAAAATGCAAAAGACAGCAATGCCAATTTGATCCCATTTATTTTAGAAGCAGTTAAGGTATATGCAACAATTGGAGAAATCTGCAATGTATTACGTGGTGAATTTGGTGAATATACAGGAATCTAAGAGGGGGAGAGTCAGATGGGAAAAATACGTGTTTTAATTGCAAAGCCTGGGTTGGATGGTCATGATCGTGGCGCATTAGTTATTGCTCAAGCTTTACGTGATCATGGCATGGAGGTTATTTATACGGGACTGCGACAATCCCCGGTACAAATAGCACAAGCAGCAATTCAGGAAGATGTGGATGTTATCGGTTTATCTTCTTTATCCGGTGCGCATAAAACGTTGTTTCCAAAAGTAATGGAAGTACTAAGAGAACGTAATGCGAGCGATATACCAGTTGTTGGAGGCGGAGTTATTCCGGCAGAGGATATTCCGTATTTGCTTGATCAAGGGGTAAATAAGATTTTTACAAGTGGTTCTTCAACCGAAGTCTTAGCAACCTACATCCAACAGCTTATCGATCCGGAATCAGCTTTTATAACTCCTCCCAGAAAAATCGCTCATATCGGAATTGCTGTAAATAAAATTGATGATGTACTCTCATTTTATACAGAAATGCTTGGCCTTGAGCTTGAGGGTGTAGAAACTGTGGAATCTGAAGGTGTTAAGGTAGCATTTTTGAAGATTGGTGAATCGCGTATTGAGCTGCTGGAGCCATTAAAAGAATTATCTCCGATAAAACAATTTCTTACTAAAAAGGGAGAAGGCATCCATCATATTGCATTGGAAGTAGACAATATTGATGAAAGACTTAATTCCTTTAAATCAAAGGGGATTCCACTGATCAACAGTGAAGCGAAGCAAGGTGCTCATGATAGCCAAATTGCTTTTATTCATCCAAAAGCAGCAAATGGGGTACTTTTTGAAATGTGTCAGCATCCAGAAGGAAGTGAGAAATAATGGATATTTTTGATAAAATAAGCGAACTGTACGATAAACGACGACAGGTTGAACTTGGCGGTGGCGATGAGCGAATTGATAAACAGCATGATAAAGGAAAACTCACCGCAAGAGAACGAATAGATTATTTACTTGATAAGGGGTCATTTGTCGAGCTAAATCCATTTATGGAACATCGGGAAACTGATTTTGGTATGAATAATTCAACCGCAAACGGTGAAGGTGTTGTAACAGGCTATGGAAAAATAAATGGACGGGCTATCTACTTATTTGCACAGGATTTCACCGTATATGGTGGAGCTTTGGGCGAAATGCATGGCAAGAAAATTGCAGCTGTAATGGATCTTGCTGCTAAAAATGGTGTTCCTTTTATCGGTTTAAACGATTCAGGTGGCGCTCGTATTCAAGAAGGTGTATCATCGCTTGATGGTTATGGTCAGGTCTTTTACCGAAATTCCATTTATTCAGGTGTTATACCACAAATTTCAGTTATTATGGGTCCAAGTGCGGGAGGTGCAGTGTATTCGCCAGCGATAACAGACTTTGTCATTATGGTAGAAAAAACTTCACAAATGTTTATAACAGGTCCTAAGGTAATTGGAACTGTTACTGGTGAACAGATCTCGTCAGAAGAACTTGGCGGGGCCCATGTACATAATGCAAAGAGCGGAAATGCACATATTAAAGCGGAAAATGAAGAACAGGCTCTAGATGCTGTTAAAGATTTAGTACAGTATTTACCTGCTAATAATGAGGAAAAACCCCCATTAGCTGAGACTGAACTGAACGATGAATCACGTCCTGATTTAACTGATATTGTGCCTTTTAATTCTACACGGCCCTATGATGTAAAGCGTGTGATTGAGCAGGTTGTTGATCCAGATAGCTTCTATGAAATCCAAAAAGATTTTGCTAAAAATATTGTTGTAGGATTCGCACGTGTTAATGGCCAAACAATTGGGCTTGTATGCAATCAGCCAAAATACTTAGCAGGTGGTTTAGATATTGATTCAAGTGATAAAGCAGCAAGATTTATCCGGTTCTGTGATTCATTTAATATTGCATTAATTACCTTCGAGGATGTAACAGGATTTTTCCCGGGTGTAAAACAAGAACATGGCGGTATAATCAGGCATGGCGCAAAAATTCTTTATGCATATTCAGAAGCAACTGTTCCAAAAATTACAGTGATTACACGTAAAGCCTTTGGTGGCGCTTATGTAGCGTTGAACAGTAAATCGATTGGAGCAGATTTGGTTTATGCATGGCCAAATGCTGAAATAGCAGTTATGGGGCCAGAAGGTGCTGCCAATATTATATTTGCAAAGGAAATAGCCGATAGTGAGAATCCAGAACAAACTCGCCAGGAAAAAATTCATACATACCGTGAAAAATTTGCTAATCCTTATGTTGCTGCGGGACTTGGTATGATTGACGATGTAATTGACCCAAGAGAAACTAGAGTTAAATTAATTCAAGCATTAGAGATGCTTTATAACAAACAGGAAGAACGCCCAAAGAAAAAGCATGGTAATATCCCGCTGTAATAAAGATTAGGAGGAACGATTTATGACATCCATCAATAAAGACAGAGTGATCAATCAATTTCTGGAACTCGTTCAAATTGATTCCGAAACGAAACATGAAACGAAAATTGCTGAAGTACTAACAAAAATGTTTACTGATTTAGGTTTAGATGTAGTAGAAGACGATAGTAAAAATGAAACTGGTCATGGGGCAGGTAACTTGGTTTGTACGCTGAAAGGAAATAAAGAAGGTGTAGACCCAATTTACTTCACTTCTCACATGGACACTGTGGTCCCTGGTACTGGAATTAAGCCATCAATTGAAGATGGTTATATTAGATCTGATGGTTCAACCATTTTGGGTGCTGACGATAAAGCCGGTTTAGCCGCAATCCTGGAAACCATCCGGATACTAAAAGAAAATAATATCAAACACGGTGATGTTCAGTTTGTCATAACAGTAGGCGAGGAATCAGGTCTTGTCGGTGCTAAAGCTTTAGATGGATCACTTCTAAATGCAAAGTATGGTTATGCAATAGACAGTAATGGAACTGTAGGTGATATTATTGTCGCAGCACCAACCCAAGCTAAATTATTTACTGTAATGAAAGGCAAAACTGCACACGCTGGAGTTGCCCCTGAAAAGGGTGTTTCTGCGATTACGCTTGCAGCTAAAGCTATTTCCAAAATGCCTCTTGGCCGGATTGACGATGATACAACTGCGAATATTGGACGCTTTGAAGGTGGTAAGCAAACGAATATTGTTTGTGATCATGTAGAAATCCTAGCTGAAGCAAGATCACTGATTCCTGCTAGAATGGAAGAACAGGTTGCGAAAATGAAAGATGCATTTGAGAGTACAGCTAAAGAATACGGTGGAAGTGCTGATGTCGAAGTGAAAATTATGTATCCTGGTTTTAAGCATGAAGCAGGAGATAAAGTTGTGGAAGTTGCCAGAAATGCAGCAAAAACAATCGGTCGTGACAGCAGCCTAAAGAAAAGCGGTGGCGGAAGTGATGCAAATATAATTGCTGGACTTGGAATTCCTACTGTGAATCTGGCAGTTGGTTATGAAGAGATTCATACAACCAATGAACGTATCCCTGTAGATGAATTAGTCAAAATCACAGAACTAGTCACTGCAATCGTACAGGAAGTTTCAAACAAGTAAGTAATTATGATGAAGACCTCTTTTAACAAAAGGGGTCTTTTTTGGCAGTTAAGAAAGTATAAATTCTTCCTTACTGCATAAGTGCAACTAAGGCTTATCTATATTAGGGCTTGGCGATAAGCCAAGTTTTCTAATAGTATGATATAATATTGGTGCAAACAACAGTTCTAAAAGGATGTAATATGTATGTCACAATGGTATCCAAAAAAAGGCCGCGTTATTTTTCATTTAGATATGAACTCATTTTATGCTTCAGTTGAAATGGCCTATAACCCAAAACTAAAAGGTAAGCCTGTAGCAATTGCCGGGAATCCTGAACAACGTAAGGGGATAATTGTGACAAGCAGCTATGAGGCCAGAGCCAAAGGTGTAAAGACAACAATGCAGTTATGGCAGGCTAAAAAGCTGTGTCCGGAATTAATCGTTTTACGTCCGAATTTTGAACGTTACCGTACGGCATCAAAGGAAATGTTTAAAATGCTTGCAGAAATAACACCGTTTGTGCAGCCTGTTTCGATTGATGAAGGTTATATGGATATAACCGAGAGTGAACATCACGGAACTCCTATTGAGATTGCTCAAAACTTGCAGAAAAAAATTCATCACGAGTTAGATCTTCCATGCAGTATTGGAATTGCACCAAATAAATTTTTAGCAAAGATGGCATCCGATATGAAAAAGCCATTAGGAATTACAATTCTGCGGAAACGGGATCTATCCCATAAACTTTGGCCACTTCCAATTGAAGAAATGTATGGTGTTGGTGAAAAAACCGCTGAAAAATTACGCGCAATTGATGTCAAAACAATTGGTGATCTGGCAAAAGGGGATGTTTATCAACTGAAACGTGTGCTGGGGATAAACGGAGAACGATTAAAAAATAGAGCGAACGGTATTGATACTCGTCCTGTTGATCCAGAGGCAATCCATGAATTTAAAAGCATAGGCAGTTCACAAACCCTACCGGAAGACACTACGAATGAAGCTGAAATACGTAACCTCATGCACCAACTGACGGATAATGTCGAACGGCGAATGAAACGCAAACAAGCTGCTGGTCGCAGTGTTCAGATTATGATTCGCTATTATGATCATAAAACAATCACTAGAAGTAAAAAATTGCAGGGTTATATTGACAAAAAGGAAGATATACTTCACATTGCCAACGAATTATTTCAAAAGCACTGGAATTTGGACCCTATTCGCTTGCTTGGCATTACGGTTCAGGACGTTGATGAAAAGCAAAATATCGCCAAACAGCTTGATTTATTTACGTATGAAGAAGAAGCAGGGAAGGAAAAATTATATGCTGTTATTGATGAGCTATCTCAAAAGTATGGGAAGAATCCTTTTAAGCAGTTGCAGAATGAAGATAAGGGTGAACAACCCCGGACAAGCTTTCAAAAAGACTTTTTGGATGACTACAAGCGATAAAATCATGTTTTCTATGTGGACTTGAAATCAAGTTAACAAGGTGAACTACGTTTGAAATTCCGATTTGGAAGTTAGTGATAAATCTGAAATATATATAAAATATACGTTTCAAACCAAGAATGGAAGATTCCTGACAGGAATCTTCCATTCTTGGTTTTCCTTCCTTCTAGAAGTCATATTTATTTTCAGGATTATTATATTTTTTTGTATTTAGTTACTATAATAACCATTATTATGATGACAAAATAATCGATTGGTATTATGGGTATAATGGAGGGCATATCTATGTACAATTTCCGAATGATGCGCAAGCGGATAGAACTATTTATTGTAGTGTACGTGATTTTAATGTGATTTATGGTGTGAATTCAGCGGAATGTGAATCACATAAACCAAACCAGTGAAGTGGATCGTGGTTCCGCTAAATGGGTTGAAAAAGCCGTCTTAGAAGATTGAATCGGTTCCTGGTTCCGTTATTTACCCAATTACAATGAAAAATTTGGCTGAAAAGGGTAAATAGCGGAATAAGGATTACATAACACGATCAAAATAGACGTTTTTAAGGAAATAACGGAATGAGAATCCGCCAAATCAGTGCGCCAGCCTGTCTAGTGAATAAATACACTTAAACTCCTATCAATTGCTTTAATTTAACAGGGAAAATTATATGATTATAGGTGAGACTTAACTTGAGATTTATTGTTTTGCATCTCACAAGTGAACCCATTATTACAACGGTGCAATTATTAATTTAAATGTATGATTAGGAAGAGGATCCAAATAATAGACTGGTCTTCCTTTTCATGAAGCCACACGCTTATTCTTTTATTTCATAATTTTTTTCACTAGCGAATGAGCAATTTTACTTCCTGGATAGCGTAACGGAAGATCAAATCTGGTTGTTTGCTTTAGCACACTCTTATTATGTGAAAATGTGTTAAAGCCGTACTTACCATGATAAACTCCTATTCCACTATTCCCAACACCACCAAATGGAAGGTGTGGATTAGCGAGATGATAAAGTGTATCGTTAATACATCCGCCGCCAAAGGATACATTTTTTAGTATGCTTTGTTGAGATTTTTCTTTTTCTCCAAAATAATAGAGTGCTAGCGGTTTATCCATATGTTTTAGTTTTGAAATGACATCATCAAGTTCGGTAAATGTTAGCATCGGTAAAAGCGGACCAAATATTTCTTCCTGCATAATCGAATGATCCCAGGTGATATTGTCTAATATAGTTGGCTCAATGGATAGCTTCTCTTCATCTACACTACCACCATACACGATTTCACCATCAGATAGGAATGCTTGCAATCTATTAAAATGTTGCTTGTGAACAATTCGAGTATAATCATCATTTAGAAGGGGTTTCTTACTGTAAAGTGCTTTGATATGCTTTTTCATCGCTTTTAACAGTTTTGGTTTTACCTTTTCATGAACATACAGATAATCTGGTGCAACACAGGTTTGACCTGCATTTGTGAATTTTCCCCACACAATCCGTTTTGCGGCAAGATCAATATTTACGTCTTTATCAATTATAGCTGGACTTTTCCCACCCAATTCCAATGTTACTGGTGTTAGATGTTTACTCGCTTGCTGCATAACAATTTTACCAACTGCTGAACTGCCAGTGAAAAAGATGTAATCAAAGTGTTGTTCCAATAACTGCTGACTGGCTTCTTTTGCACCTTCAACTACTGTAAAAAATGAATGATCAAAGGTATCACCGATCATTTCTGCAAGCAATGAAGATGTTGATTGTGTAAACTCGGACGGTTTTAACACAACAGTATTCCCAGCTGCAATCGCACCTATGGCTGGACCAATTGCTAACTGCAGTGGATAATTCCATGGTGCGATAACCAGTGTTACTCCATAAGGTTCCTTGTAAATATAATTATTCGTTCCTTTGTGGGTAATTGGCGCATCAGCTTTTTCCGATTCCATCCAGTCTTTAAGATGCTTAACTGCGAAATCAATTTCCGCGTAGAGAAAACCAAGTTCGGTTGTTAAAGTCTCATGTTCGGATTTATTCAGGTCATCCTTCAATGCCTGATAAATTTTTTGTTCATTATTTTTTAGCATACGCTTTAAAGCTTTTAACTGATTTTTACGGAAAGAATAGTCCAACGATTCTCCACTTTGAAAAAAATCCTGTTGGTTGTCCACTAGTTTTTTAATATTTTCCATGTAAAGCACTCCTTTTATCTAGAATTTACCGTGACCTTATAAAAGTCATAAGCAAGTTCTGTGTTCGGAAAAATCTCTTGCGCCTGTTCTGCAAGTTTATCATAATCCTCTTTTTGATAGCGTGAGGATATATGAGTTAATACAAGCTTTTTAACATGGGCTTCTTTTGCAAGGGAGGCAGCTTGTTTAGTTGTAGTATGAAAGTATTGCTGTGCTAAATCTGCTTTCGATTCATCGAATGTTGCCTCATGTACAAGTACATCCGAATTTTCTGCAAATGTTCTAAATTGAGGTGTTGTCCGCGTATCGCCAAGAACTGTTATAATACGTCCTTTTTTGTCGGGACCAAGAAACTTAGGGCGATGAATAATCTGTCCTCCTTTTGTTTTAACTATATCATTTTCTTTTATCTGCTGATAAACAGGACCTGGATCAATTCCTAAATCTTTTAACTTTTCCACCAATAGTTCTCCGGGTTTATCCTTTTCTTCAATGCGAAAACCATAACTTGTTACTCCATGATCCAGCTCTTTTGAGGAGACAATTACTTGTTCATTTTCAAAGACTACACCTTCTGTTATTTCTACAATGGAAAGTGGGTAGGTTAAATGTGTCCCGCTCACTCTAAGACATGTTTCCACATATTCTTTAATTCCATGAGGTCCATATATAGTCAGTAGTCCGTCTCCACCCTGAAAGGATCTGCTGCTTAACAGACCTGGAAGACCATAGATGTGGTCTCCGTGCATATGTGTGATGAAAATTTTATTAATTTTGCGCGGTTTAATCGACGTTCGGAGTATTTGGTGCTGTGTCGACTCTCCGCAATCAAACAGCCATATGCTATTTTGCTCTTGTAATAAGGTTAATGCCATTGAAGATACGTTTCGGTCTTTTGACGGAACACCTGAACCAGTACCAAGAAATATTATCTCCATGTTAGTTCCAGCCTCGTTCGTATTGTTTTATTGGTTCTAGTGAGTGACCGATTTCATCAGCAGCTGTCTTTGCCCAATATGGATTTCGTAATAAAGCTCGGGCTACAAATACAAGATCTGCACGATCGTTCTGCACTATTTCTTCAGCTTGAATGCCACTTGTAATTAGTCCGACTGCCCCTGTTGCTACAGATGTTTCTTGTTTAATGGTCTCACACCGCTTGATCTGATAACCTGGATAAGGTGAAATAGAGGCTTGAACTACTCCGCCGGAACTGCAATCAATTAAATCTATACCTTGTTGTTTCATTTGTTTTGAGTAGTACAGAATGTTTTCCAGTGTGTTTCCTTGTTCGTTATATTCATCAGTAGATATCCGAACAAATAAAGGTCCGTTCCAAATGGATTTGATACTATCAATAATTTGAGATAAGAAGCGATAACGATTCTCTGGACCACCACCATATTCATCCTCACGCTTGTTTGTTAATGGAGAAAGGAATTGATTAATTAAATATCCGTGTGCCGCGTGAATTTCTATGATATCAAAGTTTGCTTCCTTCGCTCGTTTTGCTCCACTTTTAAAAGCTTCAATTGTCTCTTTTATGTCTTCAATGGTCATTTCAGTTGGTGTTTTGGATGATTCATTAAATGCTAGTGCAGTAGGAGCATATATTGCTGAATCAAGTCTTGCTTTCCTTCCGGCATGTGCTAGCTGAACACCAATAGCTGATCCATAGCTATG
This sequence comes from Virgibacillus subterraneus, assembly GCF_900110695.1. Taxonomy (GTDB): domain Bacteria; phylum Bacillota; class Bacilli; order Bacillales; family Amphibacillaceae; genus Lentibacillus; species Lentibacillus subterraneus. Next base: position 400,290 of record NZ_FOEH01000002.1, read on the forward strand.
AATTTGCTCATTTAACTTCTTTAATCCATCAATATGGTCATCATGCCAGATACCTAAGTCTTCATGTGAAATGCGACCCTCTGGTTGAACAGCTGCCGCTTCCGTCATAATTAAACCAACCTGGCCGACAGCACGTGATATATAATGTGTTTCATGGAATGGAGTTATCTTTCCGTCTTGCTCCATGCACGAATACATACACATGGAAGACATGGTAATACGATTCTTTAGCGAAATTCCTTTAAAGTCAATTGGTGTAAATAGTTTGGTCATTATAATTTCCTCCTATTATATTACGTTGGTTTGTATTTAAATAGTTCTCGATACTGTAGCGCTTTGTGCGGAACATCTGTAAAAATACCATCACAGCCCAATTGGAAGCTGCGTGACATGTGTGCTGGTTTATTAATCGTATATACTCGAACAGCCATTTGTTCCTGATGACATTTATCAATAAATAGCTGATTTAGTAACCGGTATTTTATGTGTATTGCATTTGCACCTAAATCTTTCGTATATGATACGAGATTTTTTCTTCGCTTTGATGTTAACAGAGCTACACCAATGTTACCATTAAAGCGTTTCAGCCTTTCTATGCTGGTTGGATTAAAAGTTGACAATGTAGTATGATTTAATAATTGATAGTGTGATACCATTTCATAAACGATATTCTCAAGATTCTTATAATCTATTTTATTATTTTTTAACTCAATATTTAAACATAACGGCTTATTTTGAATCCAATCTAGAAATTCTTCCAATGAAATTATTGCAGATCCAGCGAATTTTAAAGAGAACCAAGAGCCCGCATCAAGCTGTTTTAATTGTTTAAAAGTATAATCTTTTATGTATCCAGTACTATTGGTTGTTCTTTTTACATGTTCATCATGGATCAATACTGGAACATTATCTTTTGTCAGGTGTACATCTGTTTCTATTCCTTCTGCACCTTGTTCATATGCTAGATTGAAGGCAGCCATTGTATTTTCAGGTGCTAAGGTACTGGCACCTCGATGTGCTATAATTTTAGTCATCAATTGTTTCACCTCTTGTTAAATTTTGTTTTATTTTTTGGGATAAGTCAATTTATTTATTTGAGGAGGAATTCTATGAAGAACTGGCAGACCAAAGAACAATTAACTGATTTGGTATGTTCACTTGTCAACCATCAAAGTGTTACAGGAAGTAATGCTGAAATTGCTATTGTAGAATATTTACAGCACTTATTAGCGCAAAAGCAGTATTTTCAAGATAACCCTAATCATTTAAAATTACATCCATTGGATGATGGAAGGCGACTTTTAACTGCATTGGTAAAAGGTAATAATTCATCTGAAACAGTGATACTGTTAAGCCATTTTGATGTTGTTGGTGTTGAGGATTACGGTTCATTACAAAACCTTGCATTTCACCCCAGGGAACTGACGAGAGAAATAAAGCATCTAAAAGAGGATTTGCCTGAAGCAGTGCAAAACGATTTCTCATCTGGAGACTGGCTATTTGGACGCGGCTCGATGGATATGAAAGCTGGACTCTCTTTGCATTTCTCCATGCTTGAAAAGGCAATAGATGGTGAGTTTGATGGCAATATATTATTGTTGAGTGTTCCTGATGAAGAGGTGAATTCACAAGGAATGTTAACCGCTTTGCCAGTTTTAAACCAATTAAAAGAAGAAGAAAATCTAACATACAATGCTTGCCTGAATGGAGAACCCATGTTTAGTAAATATCCAGGGGACCCTGCATATTATGTCTATACTGGTTCGATTGGAAAGGTTTTGCCCGGGTTTTACTGTTATGGAAAAGAATCCCACGTTGGTGAACCATTTGCAGGTCTGAATCCAAATTTAATGACAAGTTTCCTCTCGCAGCAGCTCGAATTAAATGAATCTTTTATTGAAAAAATAGAAGATGAGGTCACACCACCGCCTGTAAGCTTAATGCAACGTGACCTAAAGGAAAATTATTCTGTGCAGACACCTCATGCCGCAATCTCTATGTATAACGTATTGTATTTGAAACAAACGTTTAAGGAATTAAATGAAAAACTACTAACTGGTGCACAAACAGCTGCACGTGAAATTGAAGATTATGTTCATCAGAAAGCAAATAAATTTGCCAGTATTGCCGATGACTTTTCAATGCCAGCATGGAATGTGAATGTGATGATGTATGAAGATTTGTATGCGGAGGCACTAAAACGCTATGGTGAGGAAGAAATAATTAGAATTCAAAATTTACTTGTAAGCCAGAGGGATAAAGGTGATCGTGACTTCTCCACGCTTTTGGTACAGGAATTGGCTGCAATGTGCAAGGACTTAGCACCCATGATTATATTATTTTACAGTCCGCCGTTCTATCCAGCAGTTTCTTCTTATAATGATCCTTATATAAAAGATGTGATGAATCACGTAAAAGAATATACGAATAAAAATTATCACATGGATTTAACTGTATCGGAGTTTTTTACTGGACTTTCAGATTTAAGTTATCTTGGTCCTGTTTCATCCAGAAGTAAACTGAATCAATTAACGACCAATATGCCACTGCAAAATAATGGGTTTGTTTTCCCGGAGGATATTATGGAGCAACTTACGATGCCTATATTGAATATTGGTCCTTTAGGAAAAGATCCCCATCAGTGGACGGAACGATTGGAATTAACTTATAGCTTTGAGTACTTGCCGTCCATTTTAACAGAGGCGATTCATCACTTATTTGAAAAAAACAGGAATTAATAGTGTGACTTTATCCTCTAAAAAGGATACAATAGGATAATAACTGAATGGTCATTCATTTTGGAGGATTTTAATTTATGAAAGTATTAGATAAAACAATCAGTCAATTAACAATACCGACACCTTTTGCAGTAGGTGACACTCATGTATACCTTCTAAAAGGGGAGACCCTTTCGCTTGTTGATGCAGGTGTTAAAACAAAAGAAGCCTGGGATGCATTAAAAATGCAGTTTAAAGAGCTGGGATATGCTCCTGGAGATATCGAACAAATTATTCTAACACATCATCATCCGGATCATATTGGATTAATTGAACAATTTCCCCGGGCTGAAAATATTGTAGCACATAAAAATGTAAATCCTTGGTTAACAAGGGATGAAGCTTTCTTTTCATATTATGAAGAATTTTTCAAGGACTTTTTTAACAAATGTGGAGTACCATCGAAATATAGTGCTGTTTTAAATAAGTTGCGTGCACCGTTGAACTATGCTGGCCAGGGACAAGTAACCAAGGTAATTGACGAAGGAGATATTTTACCTGGTCATGAGGATTGGCAGGTCATTGAAACAAAGGGCCATGCCCAAAGTCATTTATCATTTTTTAGGGACAGCGATGGAGCGTTTATTGGCGGTGATCATCTTTTACATCATATTACCCCAAATCCGCTTCTTGAACCACCACAACAGGTTACGCAAGATCGACCTCGGCCAATGCTTCAGTATCGAACAAACCTAAATAAATGTCTGTCACTGGGGATTAAAACGGTATTCCCTGGACATGGAGATGTTTTTTCGGATATTGATGCTTTATTACCTGTTCAAATGGAAAAACAGGAGAAACGTGCAAATAATGTCTATAAGCTTTTAGTAGAAAAGACGCAAACGCCATTTGAACTTTGCAAGCAGATTTTTCCAAAACAATATGAAAAACAATTGGATTTGACAATCTCAGAAACGATTGGACAGCTAGATTATTTGGAAGACCAAGGCGTTGTTGGAAAAATGTTAAAAGATGGTGTCTATTACTATTATGCAGAATAAAGTTACAAATAAAAAAATTATCGTTACAGGTGCATCAAGTGGCATCGGAGAACGAATGTGCTGGCATATTGCTAAGCATGGTGGCACACCCATCATGCTTGCTCGCTCGATTGAGAAGTTGCAAAATCAGCAAAAGCTGATTAACCAGACTTTTGATATATGCAGTTATGTTTACCAAGTAGATTTGCTCAATGTAGATGAACTGGAAAAAGTAATCAGACAGGTTTTATCAGAACACACGCAAATTCATGGATTAATTAATAACGCTGGAGCAGGTGTCTTTGACTATGTCAGGGATATACAGTGGTTGGATGTGGAGCGCATGTTTCAATTGAATGTGTTTGCGTTAATGCGTGGAACCAAGCTTCTTTTGCCACACTTTTCACAGAATCAGGAAGGGCATTTTGTAAATATAGCGTCACAGGCTGGAAAGATTGCTACGCCAAAATCTTCTATATATGCATCAACCAAACATGCGGTACTTGGGTTTACTAATGCGCTTCGTCTGGAAATCTCCAGTAAAAATATCCATGTTACTGCAGTTAATCTTGGGCCTGTTCGAACGAATTTCTTCACAACAGCAGACCCAAGCGGGAACTACCAAAAGAGTGTTGAACGTTATATGCTTGACCCGGATAAGGTTGCCGACAATATTGTGAAGCATCTATTTACGAAAAAACGGGAAATAAATCTACCCTGGTGGATGGAGATGGGAAGTAAATTTTATCAGCTATTCCCACGGGCACTGGAAAAGAGTTTGAGAAAACAATTTAATCAAAAATAGAAGTGATTTTTGTTCGCAGTTAAGAAAGTGTAAATCCTGTCTTACTGCATAAGTGCAACTTTGGCTATCTATTAAGGCTTGGCGATAAGCCAAGTTTTCTAAACTATTATGCTTGGTGCCCGCCAATTTTCTTACTTCTCCCAATGGTAATTCCAGCGTCAGTATAGCTGGTTGCTCGCAGTATTGCGGTCGATCCGTATTTATCACGGATTGAATCCATTACATAGCCAATATCCTTTTTCTTAGGCTTGTCATCAAATAAATCGAGCTGGGTTTCAGCATCATCATAAAGCTTATCCAGGGTCACATATACATGCCTAATGTCACTGTGCCCATCATAAAATTCATTATATAACTGCATGCAGATATCATAAATGTCCATTGTAGTATTTGTCGGAAGCGTAACAGATCTTGAACGGCTAAAGCCACCACCTGTTACTTTGGAATAGGAAACGCCAAGGTGAATGGTTCTCCCGACTTTACCCGCAGTTCTTGCTCTGCGGCACACCTCTTCGCAAAGGTCAAGAATACAAATCGCAACTTCTTCTCCGGAGTAATCACGTAACAAAGAGATCCCATGACCAAATCCTTTTTGTTCGGTTTTTGTAAAATTTCCAAAAACAGGGCTCAAATCAACACCCCAGGCATGCCAATAAAGCTGTTCTCCCATTATTCCAAAACGCTTCTTCAGATACTTTAACTCAGCGTTGGCAAGCTGCCCAAGATTGACAATCCCCATCCTATTAAGGTTCCGCTTCATTCTGCTGCCAATGCCCCATATCTTTTCTATAGGAAAAGGCCATAGTTTTTCTGTTACATCCTCATATTTACATTCAGCAATCCCAACTTGTTTAGCATGTAAATCCATAACTACTTTTGCCAGAAATTTATTATCACCTATACCAATTGAACAAGTGATACCGAAATTCTCCAGGATATCCTGTTTTATTAACCGTGCTACTTGCCACCGATCTCCAAATAGCTTTTCAAGCCCATTGACAGTAACCCAGACTTCATCAACAGAGTATTGATGGATAGCTTCTTTAGGCACATATTGATTAATAAGTTTAGTGATCTCCATGGAAACTTGAAGATAATCAGCCATATGTGCGGGAACGATGACAATTTTCGGATCTTTAGGCAGTTCAAAAAATCGGCTGACATTGCTGATACCGTGATTTTTCTTTAATGCCGGGGAGGCAGCTAAGACAATACTGCCTGGTCTATTTGGGTCCCCAACTACAGCAAGTTGAACCGTCATTGGGTCCAACCCTAACTTTATAGCTTCGACACTTGCATAAAATGAGCGCATATCGATACACAGGACATCGTTTCGCGGGTAATTAGAATAATCCACTGTATTTTCACCTCAATACTAGGAACGTTTGTTCTCATTATATGCCACAAGACCCTATATTATCAATGGGAATTTATTCTTCCGGTGCTTATTTCTACGCTCTTTTCGTAATGACTTTAACCATCGCAGTTGATATAAACTGTGAAGTAATAGCACTCAAACTTTTTAAAAAGTACTTCGCAGTTTATTTCTTTTGTGTCAAAAGCAGCAAACTTTTAACAAATAGCCTATTACTATAACTATAATCGTTTAAGGATAATAAAAAGTGTCATCAAAAAAATATTTTTTCTGATGACACTTTTTTCACTTCAGAATCGATTGTAATAGTGAAGGAACTACTTATCGATGCTTAGCATATTCAATTGGTTTTGTAATCTGCTTTAAACCTTCATACGTTTCATCGGTAAGTGTTTTGGATGTATTAAAATTTGTGTTATCTGTTACTTGGCTGATTGAACTTGCTCCGAATACGGCGGTTGCAACAGCGGGATGTTTTAAAACATATTTAAGAGCTAGCGCATTGAAGGAAGACGCATTATTAGATTGTTTAGCAATAGTTTGCTGAATTAATTTCAGTTCATCGAAAGAATAATCCAAAAAGCCATCTTGTCCTTTTTTTTCAATCTGTTTTACTGCGTTGTTACTAAGCATTCCTTTTGCCAAGGGACCTCTGGCTAGCACACTAATATTATTTTCGTGCAGCAAATCTAATACCTCTTCTTCCGGCCGGCGGTCCAGCAAATTATACTGCATCATAACACCATCGATAGTAGAACGGCTTACGTACTCACGAATAACATTGGGCCGGATGGATGATATCCCATAAGCACGAATTACGCCTTCTTTTTTAAGCGCCTCAAATGCTTCAATTGACTCATCAGGATCATCAATCGTGCCTCCATGGAGCATATAAAAGTCAATATAGTCTGTTTTTAAACGACGCAAGCTTTCCTTTACGCCTTTTTCAATATGTTCTTTGGAAGGATCCCAAAACCAATCTTCCTTGGCTTTATCGAAGTTATTTCCAACTTTTGTTGTCAAAATAACTTGATCACGTTTTCCTTTTAAGGCATCACCTACTATTTCTTCATTCATACCAAAATCATATAAGTCAGCAGTGTCCAGATGGTTAATGCCAGTATCTAGTGCCTGGTTAATAATTTCGCTTGCTTTTTGATTCTCTGTCCCTAGTGACATACAGCCAAGTGTTAGTTCAGATACATATAAATCCGATTGTCCTAATTGATTCTTTTTCATATTATTAACCTCCCGTTATTTAGAATATGTTTATATTTATTGTAAGGATATCCATCTGTTAAATACAACTATTTCGAGTATGATAGAATAGATAGTAATATTTTAAGGAAGGATTTTTTCCAAAAGTTTATTGTTATTGATTAGAAAACATGGCACTCCCCAATCCCTTGTGGTGAATGGACAGTAACACTTTCAGTATCAGAATTCCCACTTTGGGTAGTCGTTTTTCCGAAGCCATATGTTATGACAAAGTTTATCTAATAGTGAAGATTAAAAATTCAACGGAATTTACGAAAAGAGCTTTAAGAAAAAGGATGATAATAAGTGAAGAAATTTGAAGAGAAAACAATTCATACTGAAAAAATATATGATGGAGAAGTAGTTAAACTGCAAGTTGACGATGTTACACTTCCAAATGGTAAAAACTCAAAACGGGAATTGATAAAACACCCAGGTGCTGTAGGAATTATTCCGATTACAAAGGATAATAAAATAGTGTTTGTAGAGCAATATCGAAAGCCATTGGAAAAATCGTTAGTCGAGATCCCTGCTGGAAAACTGGAAACTGGAGAAAAGCCAGAAATAACCGCAGTTCGTGAATTGGAAGAAGAGACAGGGTATACGACAAATTCATTACGGTTTGTGGCATCATTTTATACATCGCCAGGATTTGCAGATGAGATTATGTATTTGTACATTACGGATGATATTATCCCATTGGAAGATGAAGTTGCGGGCGATGATGATGAATTCGTTGAACTAATTGAATTAACGCTGGAGGAAGCAATCCAATATGTAAAAGAACAACGAATTCATGACGCTAAAACGAACTATGCAGTACTGTATTTACAGACTTTAGAAAGGATGTAAGCAATGTTAAATTCATTCTTCGCTGATATGCATATTCACATTGGACGGGATATGTATAATAAGCCGGTAAAAATAACAGGGTCCAAAACATTAACCCTGACAAATATTTTGAAAGAAGCAAGTCGGAACAAGGGAATTCATATGGTAGGAGTAATCGATAGCCATTCTCCAGCAGTCCAGCAGGAAATAAAACAGCTTATCAAAGCAAATAAAGCATATGAACTATCCTATGGCGGAATAAGATTTGAGAACGTCACCTTACTGCTCGGGTCTGAAATTGAGGTTTATGACGAAAATTGCCGTGGACAAATCCATGTACTCTGTTATTTCCCGACACTTGCAAAGATTGAGGAATTTTCAAAGTGGCTGACAACAAAAATGAAAAATATAACATTAAGTTCTCAGCGTTATTATGGAACAGCCAAGGAACTGCAATACAAAGTAAAGGAGCTTTCCGGGATATTTATTCCTGCACATGTGTTTACACCCTTTAAAAGTATGTACGGAAAAGGGGTACAAAAATCATTGAAAGAAGTGTTTGATCCGGATTTAATTGATGGAATTGAATTAGGACTTAGTTCTGACACTGCAATGGCCGATCAAATACAGGAACTGCATGACTATACATTTTTAACTAATTCTGATGCACATTCATTAGCAAAAATTGCCAGAGAATATCAGGAGATTTGTATGGAAGAACCATCATTTCAAGAATTTAATTGGGCGCTACACAATGTTCAAGACCGAAAGATAAAACAAAACTTTGGCATGAATCCACACTTGGGTAAATATTATACAACTGTTTGCAGTCAGTGTTTAGAACCATTGTCACCAGAAGCTGTTCATTGTCATAGGTGTGAATCTACAAAGATTGTAAAAGGTGTATTTGACCGTATTCAGGAGTTGACGGATGCAAAAGAAGTGAAGGAACGTCCACCTTATTTGTACCAAGTACCATTGGAATACTTACCTGCCCTTGGACCAAAAACGTTTAAAAAACTATTAATACATTTTCAAACAGAAATGAACGTAATCCATCATACAAAACTGGATGAGTTGAAAGAGGTAATACCTGAGAAACTAGCAAATACAATAGTAAATATGAGAGAAGGTAATTTGGCTATCAAAGCTGGCGGTGGCGGTAAATACGGCAATATAATTCCGTCTTCTGAAAAATAATGAATAAGAAAACATCTTAATTTGGTATTTTTATCTGGAATTCTTCATAGTTTTTAACTAGAGAGAAAATCATGAGCAATGGAGGATTCCAATGTATAATAAACGAACTATAGCAGTAAATCATGTAAAAGAACATGCGACAATCTATATTTTTATGATTATACTATTTTTAACAGGAGTTATTTTTGGTGCAATCATCGTAAATAGTATGAATTGGGCTCAAAAAGAGGATTTATTCTTTTATCTGGAGCGCTTTTTTGGTGAAATTGCTGATAAGGAACAAATAGAAAACACTGAAATACTGAAAAGCAGTTTCTTTTATCATGCTAAATACCTGTTTTTGTTGTTTATTTTGGGATTATCCGTTATAGGTTTGCCGATTGTATGGATATTGTTATTTTTAAAAGGTCTTGTAGTTGGCTTTTCAGTAGGTTTTATTGTAAATCAGCTTGGAATGAAAGGGCTGCTATTAGCTTCTCTATCAATTGCCCCACAAAATATTATAATTATACCAATATATATAATAGCTGGCAGTCTTTCGATGATTTTTTCACTTACACTTTTAGGTAAGTTATTTTCGCGAAAAATACCCCAACCTATTCTGCAGCCATTTGGAAAGTATGTCATGTTTTTTACTTTTTTATTAGCTATATCAGTAGTTGCGTCAGCACTAGAGGCATTTGTTGCAAATGAAGCAATGGAGGCAATAATAAAATCCTTTTATAACCAATAGTTAATATTATATAATAATTATTATTGATAACAGTTTATAATAATTATACTTTGACACGCTTTACAAGTGTGCCTATAATAAAGATGGGGATATTAGGGAGGGGACTTGCCATGGAACATCGTATAGAGCGAATTAAAAAACAGCTCCATGCACAAAGTTATAAGCTAACTCCACAACGAGAGGCAACAGTTAGGGTTTTATTAGAGCGTGAAGAAGATCATTTGAGTGCTGAAGATGTATATTTACTAGTAAAAGAGAAAGCACCTGAAATTGGTTTGGCTACTGTTTATCGTACTTTGGAATTATTATCAGAATTAAAAGTTGTTGATAAAATAAACTTTGGTGACGGTGTTTCACGTTATGATCTACGTAAAGAGGGCGCAGAACATTTCCATCATCATTTGGTTTGTATAGAATGCGGTTCAGTTGAGGAAATAGTGGATGACTTACTTGGAGATGTCGAAAAGATAGTTGAAAATGATTGGGGCTTTCAGGTGAAAGACCATCGTTTAACTTTTCATGGGGTTTGCAAGCAATGTCAAGAAGCAGCTGTTCAATCTAAAACATCATAATAATAATGGGAAGCCTTTTCTTTATGTGAAAAGGCTTTTGTTTTTTATGCAGATAAGAAAATATAACTATTTTCATACTGCATTCGTGCAAGCAAGGCAATTCGCCTAAAGGCGTGGCAAGTTACAAGTTTTCTAATCAATAATATTCAATATTAATTTACAATTATACGTAAATAGGTTACTTTTATGTGGGAATGTATTATAATAGCCCTAGTTTCATAGTTGTATGTATATTGTTATCCTTTTTTGGCATATCTTCTATTAGTAGATACTTTATTAGAGGGGACATGCCAAATGAAACATGTGATATGGGATACAATAAAAGTTTTTGTGATCTTCGTAGCTTGTACGTTTCTATTTTACGTTGGATTAAGAGCAATGCATGACGAGTATGAACAAAATCACCGGTATGATCCACCTGAGGGGGATTCTGTTAAAGTTTTTAATCTTAATGAAGATTTCATTGATCGGTTAAACTTATTTTTTCGATTAGGGGAGTAACGACTATGCTCAAGTCTGGTTTTGAAGATTTCGTTCACTATTTGCAAGTGGAAAGAGGATTATCTGACAATACGTTAAAATCGTATAAAAGAGACTTGAAGCAATATATTCTGTATATTGAAAAAGTGCTTCAAAAAACAAAATGGGATGACGTTGTACGTACAGACATAGTGGGCTTTTTGTATAAGCTAAAGGATGATGGTAAGTCGGCTGCTACTATTGCACGTACAATTGCATCGATTCGTTCATTTCACCAATTTTTAATTCGAGAACAGCTGGTGGTTCACGATCCGAGCATACATATTGAAACACCGAAAAAAGAGAGAAAGCTTCCTGATGTATTATCAACACAAGATATTGAAGCTTTATTAAAGATACAAGGTAACTCATCTTTGAAGATTAGGAATAGAGCAATGCTAGAATTATTATATGCAACTGGGTTGCGGGTGACAGAACTGACATCATTAAAAGTGAGTGATCTCCATTTAACAATGGGATTTGTCCGGTGTCTTGGAAAAGGTTCAAGGGAAAGAATAGTTCCTCTTGGTGAAATGGCAAAAGAAGCTGTGGATGATTATTTGCAGCATGCAAGAGGAAGTCTGACTAAACGTAAAATTGACGATAATACTCTTTTTGTTAATCAACATGGTAGACCGCTGTCACGTCAGGGCTTTTGGAAAATATTAAAAGGTGTCGCGCTGGAATCTGGTATAAAGAAGAAAATCACGCCACATACATTGCGTCACTCATTTGCCACGCATTTACTGGAGAACGGCGCAGATTTACGATCCGTACAGGAAATGCTGGGGCACGAGGATATATCAACAACTCAAATCTATACTCATGTTACAAAAGCTAGATTAAAAGATATTTATCAGTCCTATCATCCACGCGCATAATTTTTTGTCTATAGTCGTCAGACATCCTACAACAAATTTAAGACAACATATTATATGGGATAGTAGGAAACATAGTTAAAGGAGGTAATTACCATGCAAAATTTCAAACGAGTATTTTTAATTGTAATGGATTCGGTGGGGATTGGCGAAGCCCCTGATGCCAAAAAGTTTAATGATAAAGGCGCAGATACACTAGGGCATATTGCCGAACATATGGATGGCCTCAAAATGCCTAATATGGCGAAGTTAGGTCTCAGTAATATTCGGGAAATTAAAGGAATCGAAAAGAATGCATCTCCTCGTGCGCATTACACTAAAATGCAAGAGGCTTCTAACGGAAAGGACACAATGACTGGACATTGGGAGATTATGGGGTTAAACATTCAGCAGCCATTCCGGACATTTCCAGATGGTTTTCCACCAGAATTGATTGCTGACCTAGAGGAAAAAACCGGACGAAAGGTAATAGGAAATAAGCCCGCTTCTGGTACTGCCATTCTGGATGAGTTAGGATCTGAGCACATGAGTACAGGGTCATTGATTGTATATACATCAGCAGATTCAGTCCTGCAAATCGCAGCACATGAAGAAATCATTCCTATTGAAGAACAATATGAAATTTGTGAAATAGCCCGAGAATTAACATTAGATGAAAAGTATATGGTCGGCCGTGTTATTGCACGTCCTTTTGTCGGTGAACCTGGTGCTTTCCAGCGTACGCCAAACCGTCATGATTATGCATTGAAGCCGTTTGGACGTACTGTAATGAACGAATTAAGAGATGCAAATCATGATGTAATCGCCTTAGGGAAAATCTCTGATATATATGATGGAGAAGGGGTTACTGAAGCAATTCGAACAGCCGATAATGAAGATGGAATGACTAAGCTGGTTGATTCGATGGCGAAAGATTTTAAGGGTATTAGTTTCCTGAATTTAGTTGATTTTGATGCTAAATATGGTCATCGTCGTGATCCGGAAGGGTATGGAAAAGCGTTGGAGGCATATGACGCAAGATTACCTGAGGTATTAAATCAGCTTAAGGAAGACGATCTGTTAATTATCACTGCAGATCATGGAAATGATCCTATACACCATGGAACAGACCATACACGGGAATTTGTACCTTTACTCATCCATCATAAAAATATTGATGAAGGAGAACGTTTACCTATTAGAGAAACGTTTGCTGACATTGGTGCAACAATTGCGGATAACTTTAATATAACGATGCCTAAGCATGGAAAAAGCTTTTTAGATAATATCAAATAGAGGGGGAGATATTCCATGAACCAAACTGTAATAAATGAAGCAGCAGCTTTCATTAAAGAAAACTTAACCAAAACACCAGAAATCGGGTTAATTCTAGGGTCAGGCCTAGGTGTACTAGCTGATAAAATTGATAATCCTATTACTTTTTCATACAAGGACATACCTCATTTTCCTGAATCAACTGTATCTGGACATAAAGGTCAGCTTGTAGTTGGAATGCTGGAAGGTAAGCAAGTAATCGCAATGCAAGGGCGCTTTCATTATTATGAAGGTTATTCTATGCAACAAGTTACCTTTCCTGTTCGAGTAATGAAAGACCTAGGAATAGATTCGATTATTGTAACTAACGCAGCAGGAGGTATTAATAAAACATATAACCCCGGTGACCTAATGATAATCAACGATCATATTAATAACATGGGTGATAACCCGTTAATTGGTCCAAATAATGATGAATTGGGCGACCGCTTTCCAGATATGTCACAAGTATATGATAAAACGTATATGCAGCATGCTAAGGACTGCGCAGAAAAACTGGAATTATCTGTTCAGAATGGTGTATATGTGGGTAATACCGGCCCAACCTATGAAACACCTGCAGAAATTAACATGTTACGGACACTTGGTGGAGATGCTGTTGGAATGTCCACTGTACCGGAAGTTATCGTTGCCGGACATGCTGGTTTACGTGTATTAGGTATTTCCTGTATTTCCAATATGGCTGCTGGAATTCTAGACCAGCCGTTAACGCATAATGAAGTGATTGAAACAACAGAAAAAGTGCGTGAAGACTTTTTGCAATTTATTAAGGAAATTATTCGCACACTACCAAACTAATTATAAAGGTGATTAATATGAGAATGTACGACATCATTGAAAAGAAACGTGATGGAGAAATACTTACAAATGATGAAATTCAATTTTTTATCGATGGCTATACAAATGGAGAGATTCCAGACTATCAAGTTAGTGCGTTGTTAATGGCAGTATATTTTCAAGATATGACCGCAGATGAACGGGCCCAATTAACGACAGCAATGGTTAATTCAGGTGATCAAATTGATCTTTCCGCTATTTCGGGTATAAAAGTAGATAAGCATTCGACTGGTGGTGTTGGAGATACAACAACGTTAATTTTAGCTCCTTTGGTGGCATCGCTTGGAGTACCAGTAGCTAAAATGAGTGGTCGAGGATTAGGACATACAGGCGGAACTATTGATAAGCTTGAAGCTGTTCCTGGATTTCACGTGGAAATTACAAGTGAGGAATTTGTTAGTCTTGTAAATAAAAATAAGGTTTCTGTCATTGGACAAACAGGCAACCTGACCCCAGCAGATAAAAAGCTATATAGTTTGCGTGATGTAACAGCAACGGTTAACTCAATTCCTTTAATTGCAAGCTCAATCATGAGCAAAAAAATTGCTTCTGGTGCAGATGCAATTGTGTTGGACGTAAAAACTGGCGCCGGGGCATTTATGAAGGAATTAGACGAAGCTAAAAATCTAGCCAGTGCTATGGTGTCAATTGGAAACCGAGTTGGCCGCAATACAATGGCAGTAATCTCTGATATGAGTCAACCGCTAGGCAATGCGATTGGAAATGCCTTAGAAGTAAAAGAAGCAATTGACACGCTTCAAGGCAAAGGACCAAAAGATTTAACCGAGTTATGTCTAACACTTGGCAGCCAAATGGTTTTATTAGCAGGTAAAGCAGAATCCCTCGATGAGGCTAGAAATCGTTTAATCGAGAATCTTAATAATGGAAAAGCGCTTGAACAGTTTAAAACATTTCTTGAGTCACAGGGCGGGGATTCCAGGGTAGCTGATAATACCGAGTCTTTGCCACAGGCTGCTAATCAGGTTGAACTACCAGCAAAAACGTCTGGTTATGTTTCTGATATGATTGCCGATGATATTGGAACTGCGGCAATGATGCTTGGTGCAGGAAGAGCTACAAAGGATTCTAAGATTGATCTTGCGGTAGGAATCGTACTACACAAAAAAATTGGAGATACTGTAAAAGAGGGTGAATCATTATTGACGATTCATGCGAATCAAGAAGATGTTAATGACGTACAAGAGAAACTTTATGCAAGTATTACAATCTCAAAGGAATCAGTCGAACCCCAGCCTCTTATATACGATATAATAACAAAGTAATAGATGCTGATTTTCTAAAATATTGTTGCTTTTTCCAAGCAATGAGTCTTGACGCAGTTGATATAAACTTCGAAGTAACTGTTGGAATAATCTCTATAAACTATCGTCCCGCCGTCCGAGGTCGCTACGGGCGGATGCGCACCTTAGGGAACGACCTCAGCCTCCGTTGCGAAAACCACTCTGCGGGGTCTTCGGACACGTGCTATTCCCGCAGGAGCATCATGCGGGCTCCGCCTTAGAAAGAGACCCAATGAAGGAAAGCATGCTCAAGACGCCAAGAGACCTGGGAGGGTAGGTCCTTCTAAGATATGCGGAGATCCAAAGGGCATCGGAATACGCTTTTCCGTTAACAATAAATTGTTAGCGACCGCAACGTGTCATGTTATTACCAATATAGCGATTCCTACTCGAGTCAACAACGAAGGAAATACACGTAGACTCCTGTGGGAGCCGAGGCCTAGATGAGACTACGCAGCGACGTAGGAGCAAGGAGGCTCATCATCCGCCCTAGGTGCGCGAAGTGTATTTCCGGAGCGGCATAATAGCACTCAAACTTTTTAAAAAGTACTTAGCAGTTTATTTCTATTGCGACAAACTTATAGTAAACAATTAATAGAAAGAGAATAGAAAACGTTCGTAGTTTAGATGAGGAATAAAAAAGTAAAACAAATTTGAGCATTGAATTGCAGGAGCAATTTAATGCTTATTTTTTAGCAGTTAATACAACTGTGACATTCGCCATAACGCCTGCATTCCTAAGTATAAGGGGACCTAAAAAGAAAAAATAAGCTCTCTTAACGGATACCGGGTTTTCTAATATTATTCAAAATCCTGTGCTCGCATTTACTTTAATACCATCCCGGAAATATCAAATTTATAAAGTATAAATCAGGCAGATATTGGTAAGCCTATAATTATATTGAATGTTGGAGGTAAAGCGATGAAAAAGTTTGTTTTGATGACTAGTATTATATTTTCTATTTTACTAGCCACAACTGGTACCATTTATGGTAAAGAGAATGGCTCAGATAGTGAATTGAACCTTGCTCCAGATGCCAAATCAGCAATTTTAATCGAGCGTGATACAGGGAAAATGTTATTTGACAAAAATGCTCACGAAAAACTTCCACCGGCTAGTATGACAAAAGTTATGACTTTGTTATTAATAATGGAAGCGCTAGATGAAGGCAAAATAAAAAAAGATGAGATTATTCGTATCAGTGAACGTGCAGCATCAATGGGAGGTTCTCAAATATTTTTGGAATCCGGAGAAGAAATGAGTGTAAATGACTTATTAAAAGGTATTGCCATAGCATCAGGGAACGATGCGAGCGTCGCATTAGCAGAAAGAATTTCAGGAAGTGAGGAAGCATTTGTTAAGAAAATGAATGAAAAAGTAAAAGAATTAGGTCTAGAAAATACGCTATTTCAAAATACAACTGGTTTACCAGCTAAGAATCATTACAGTACCGTACATGATATGGCAGTCATGGCAAAAGAATTATTAAAATACGAAAGTATAACAGAATATACATCCAAGTATGAAGATTACTTAAGAAAAGGCCAAGATAATGAATTTTGGTTAGTAAATACGAATAAATTGGTGAAATCCTACCCAGGTGTTGATGGACTAAAAACGGGTTATACGAATGAAGCGAAATATTGCCTTGCAGCTACAGCAGAAAAAAATAATATGCGTGTTATTGCAGTTGTAATGGGAGCTGATACGACAAAAGAAAGAAATGCGACGGTTTCACAAATGCTAGATTATGCGTTTAACCATTTTGAGACAACTAAATTATATAAAAAAGGTCAAACCATCACATCACTGCAATTATTAAAAGCAGAAGAAAAAGATATTAATATTGTGGCATCAGAATCGATAAGTACCATCCACAAAAAGGGTGACCAAGATGGTGATATTAAAGCATCAGTGGAATTAAATACTAATTTGGATCTGCCGATGAAAAAAGGGAGCCAAGTTGGTCAATTGGTTGTGAAAAATAATAATAAAGTTGTTTCTAAATCACCATTAGTCGTGGATCATGATGTTAATATTGCATCTTACTTAACGTTATTTAAACGGTCAGTGCAAAATATGGTGAAATAGGAAAGAATCATTCTAATTTAGTCGAAATGCTTCTTCTTTTGTCATATAGCAGGAATTGGCCCGCTTCATAGCGAAAAAATAACTTACAAAGAGAATGTAAGGAGGAAACGTAATGGGTCTATCTACTATGTTTGAAGTTAAAAAAGATGTACTAATTGTGAGAATGTCGGGCGAATTGGATCATCATGAAGCAGAAGCATTAAGAAATAACTGGAAAGAAATGATGTATACAAACTCTATAAAACATGTTGTTTTAAATTTAGAGTCCGTATCATTCATGGATAGTTCGGGATTAGGTGTAGTATTAGGTAGGTATAAGGAAGTTTTACAAGTAGGAGGAGAGATGGTGGTTTGTTCGGTTTCTACACCGGTAAGACGCCTGTTTGAAATGTCCGGTTTATTTAAGATTGTTCGGTTAGAGGAGAACGAAGAACATGCGTTATTTACGTTGGGGGTGGCTTCATGAATAATAAAATGTATGTAGAATTTTCAAGTGTCAGTGAGAATGAGTCGTTTGCCAGAGTAGCCGTTGGATCTTTTGTTGCACAGTTAGACCCAACAATGGATGAGCTAACGGAAATTAAAACAGTCGTTTCGGAAGCGGTGACAAACGCCATTATCCATGGGTATAACAATGAACCAGACCATCTTGTTTCAATATCCTGTGTAATTCAGGATGGTGAAGTGGATTTGACGATTAAAGATGATGGTATTGGAATTGGGGACGTGGATGAAGCTAGACAACCATTATATACATCAAAACCCGAATTAGAAAGATCTGGAATGGGATTTACCATCATTGAAAACTTTATGGATTCCGTTGAGGTTAAGTCAACCCCAGATAAAGGGACAACCGTTCACATGACAAAGCAATTAACTTTCAGTAATATGGTTAGTAAATAGGGATGCCTATGGATGTTAATGTTAAACATCAAAAACGTAAAGAGTCACTCACGGATGAACAGGTGAAAGAGCTTATTCATAAAAGTCAACAGGGTGACAAAGATGCTCGAGATACCCTTGTTGAAAAAAATATGAGACTAGTATGGTCGGTTGTTCAACGTTTTATTAATCGGGGGTATGATCCAGATGATTTATTTCAGATAGGAAGCATTGGATTAATAAAATCGATTGATAAATTTGACTTAACCTATGATGTTCGGTTTTCTACCTATGCAGTTCCAATGATTATTGGGGAAATACAACGATTTATTCGGGATGATGGAAGTGTTAAAGTAAGTCGTTCACTTAAAGAAATCGGAAACAAAATACGTAAAAAGCGTGATGAATTAACAAAGGACCTCGGAAGATCACCAACTGTACTGGAAATTGCGGAAGCGTTAGATATATCCTCAGAAGATGTTGTTCATGCTGAGGAAGCCGCAAAATCACCACATTCAATACACGAAACTGTATTTGAGAATGATGGTGACCCGATAACCTTATTAGATCAAATAGCGGATCAAGATACAAAATGGTTTGATAAACTAACATTACAAGAAGCAATACGAGGATTAAATGAACGTGAACGATTGATTTTGTACTTACGTTATTACAAAGACAAAACACAGTCTGAAGTAGCCGAAAGACTCGGTATTTCGCAGGTACAAGTCTCCAGGTTAGAGAAGAAAATCCTACGTGAAATGAAAGTAAATATGAATTAAACAACCTGGCTTATCATTAAATTGCACTTGTGCAGTAAGAAAGTATTATGCTTTCTTAACTTCCGAATTATGAATCATCACAAACTTTGTGATGATTCTTTTTGTATAGCTGTTTTCTAAAAGAATGTTGTTAAAAGATATATACTGCGACACAGTGCGGTAAATACTTGAGTACTATGACATCGCTACGGAAATACACTTAGCTTTCCGCGGAATCTCCAGCTGTTGCTTCCCCCCCAGTCTCTGTGTATTTCCTGAGCTGGATTTTGCTCATTGTATTTTGATAATAAAAATGTATATTGAGATGGATAATAACAGGATTTAAAACATTTAACCAGCAGGTGGTCAGAGAGTATCACTAAAGACTATGAATTGGTTATCTTTAGTGTACGTTGCAGTTTTTTTAACTGCGATGGTTAAAGACAACAAAAGAGTATTTAACCAATAAATAACTATTAAATTATACAAATATAAGAAATGAGGCTAATAAACCAAGTTTTTCTTATGATAATTCAATAACCTTTAGCTAATACTATTTTATATACCACGACGAAGAGGATGATATCCACATGTCAGAAATAGTATATTTGCGCATGAAAAAAAATGTGGAATTAACATATTTAAGGGAGTTAACTCTAAAGGATATTGCATACATTTCAGCTTCCTCTCAATTAAAAAGGAAATTGGAAAAAACAACTTTATATCGAATTACTAAAAAGGATCGAAATATCGTCATAATTGACAGCTTTTTAGTGATTGATCATTTAGGGGATCTTCACGGAAACATAGAATTTCAACTCGTCGGACCAACCCATACTATTGTCAGAATTAAGAAACACAAAAAGCCCCCAAATATAGTAATAGTGTCTATTGTTTGGTTGCTTCTTTTCATTGGTACTGGAATGACTATTATGAATTTTCACTATGATGTCAGCATGCAAGAAGTACAACAAAAGCTACATTTTTTATTAACCGGTGAGGAGAGCAAATACCCATTGTGGATTCAGATACCATATTCATTTGGGTTAGGAATAGGAATGCTGTTATTTTTTAATCACTGGTTTACCAAACGCTTCAATGAAGAGCCAAGTCCACTTGAGGTAGAAATATTTAACTACCAGCAAAATCTCGATCAATATGTCAGTTATTATGAAAATAAGCTAAATGATACAAAACCTTATCATTAATATCCTCGAAATAGCAATTGGTTTAGCAAGTGGTTTGGCAGTAGGTGGTGGATTTGTTGCCTTTTTAACAGTACTTGGTATTATTCCTAGATTAATTCAATTGAGCCGAACAGAAAGATTGGTTCAAGTATATATTGCTAGCGTTATAATTGGATCATTGTTTGGAACATATATGTCGTTTGCTGATGTGACCTGGGATCAGCCAGTCGTTATATTGATAATTTGGGGTTGCTTCCACGGAATCTTCAACGGAATGCTTGCCGCTGCTTTAACGGAGGTATTAAATGTATTTCCAATAATATCTAAGCGAGTGCGAATGGATGATAAATTACTATGGCTATTAATGGCTATAGTATTTGGTAAAATTGCAGGATCTATTTTCCAATGGACAATTTTTGTTCGATAGTTCTTTTATGAGCGGAGTGTGTTTAAATGAATCAAGAAAAAACAGATAGTCCGGTTTCACCAAAGATAGACAAAACTGAAACATACATGAAAGATAAAATTGGTATTGGTTCATCATTCGACTTGGGTTTTCGTGAAATTATAATCTTAAAAAAGAAAATTCAGATTTATTACCTTACTGGTCTATGCGATACATCTCTTGTGCAGGAAATTATTAAAAAACTAGTAGATATCAACGATGAAGAAAGCAATTTGAAAAAAGTACCCGAAATTATAGAAAATCGTTTAGTACATCAGCAAGTAGATAAGAGCAAGACAATGGATGAAGCAGTTGATCAGCTGTTGTCTGGTCTAATTATCATATTTGTCGACGGTGAAAAGTATGCATTTGTGGTGGATGTCAGGAATTACCCGGGACGTACACCAGCGGAACCAGATACAGAACATGTAGTTAGAGGGTCCAGAGATGGATTTACAGAAAACATTATAGAAAATACTGCTTTAACAAGGCGAAGAATACGTGATGCAAGGTTGCGCCATGAAATGTTGAAGGTTGGTGAACGATCTAAAACAGATCTCTGTGTTTGCTATCTACAGGATGTGGCTGACGAGGGACTTATTAAATTAATTAAAGACAGAATTAACGAGATTGAAATTGATGGTATAGCAATGGCAGATAAAACAATTGAAGAGTTTATTGTTGAACGGAAATGGAACCCGTATCCATTGGTAAGATATACTGAACGCCCTGATGTTGCAGCTAACCATGTACTTGAAGGGCATGTTTTATTAATCGTAGATACATCCCCAAGTGTTATAATTTTACCAACAACTTTTTTTCACCATGTTCAGCATGCCGAAGAATTTCGCCAAACTCCTGCAATAGGAACTTTTATTAGATGGACGCGTTTTTTGGCTATTATGGCGTCGATATTTCTTCTGCCATTTTGGCTGTTATTTGTAATGGAACCAACATTATTACCAAAAGAACTGTCATTTATAGGACCTCAGGAAGAGGGAACTATACCAATAGCGCTTCAAATTGTTCTTGCTGATTTGGGTGTAGAGTTTTTACGTATGGCCGCCATCCATACACCGACACCATTATCTACTGCGATGGGATTAATTGCAGCGGTATTAATAGGTCAAATCGCTATTGATGTTGGAATGTTTGGTCCAGAAGTAATATTGTATATTGCAGTTAGTGCTATTGGTACCTATGTAACTCCAAGCTACGAACTAAGCGTGGCCAATAAACTTGGCCGATTCACCTTAGTTATTATAACAGGAATATTTGGTTTACTTGGGTTTGTAATAGGGTTTACGCTGTACATGTTATTTTTAATCCAGCTAAAATCACTTCGAACGCCGTATTTTTGGCCCTTCATACCATTTAATCCAAAGGCAATGCTTCAAATTGTGCTACGTGTGCCAGTTCCATTTTCTAACGAGCGTCCAAGCATTGTTCATCCAAGAAATAATTATCGTCAGCCTATTAGGAGAAAAGAACGCCATTAGAGAATCACGGGCGTTCTTTACTCTTTTGTTTTTGGCTTTCATGTGATAAAGTGTTTTTATTATTTAAGAGCTACAGTATAGGTTGGATGGAGGAAATGACTATGATATTAGATAATCATCCATTTGAGTTAAATAGCAAAGGTCACTTGGAAATAGGTGGAGTGGATTCGATCAACTTGGCAAATAAATATGGCACACCACTGTATGTTTATGATGTTTCGATTATCCGAGAAAATTGCCGGTCTTTTGTGGACACTTTTAAGGACTTAGATGTAAGTGCACAGGTTGCATATGCAAGTAAAGCTTTTTCATCAACAGCGATGCTACAGGTCGTTAAACAAGAGGGGCTTAGCTTGGATGTTGTCTCCCAGGGAGAGTTGTATACGGCCATTCAAGCAGATTTCCCTCCAAGTAAAATTCACATGCATGGAAACAATAAAAGCGTTGAGGAACTCTCGATGGCAATTGAGTATGGAATCGGTTGTATTGTTGTAGATAATTTTTTTGAAATAGATTTAATAAGCAAACTTCTCAAAAAGTATAACAAAACAATAGATGTTCTAATACGGGTTACACCAGGAATCGAGTCCAAAACTCATCAATACATTATGACAGGGAACGAAGATTCGAAATTTGGGTTCAATTTGCATAATGGACAGGCAGATAAGGCATTTTTGCAACTTTATAATAATGAAAATATTCATTTTAAAGGACTGCATTGTCATATTGGATCACAAATATTTGAAGCAGATGGATTTAAAATGGCCACAACTATGTTATTTAAAAAAATAGGAGAATGGAATAAACTGCATGACTACACACCAGAAGTTTTAAATCTTGGTGGAGGCTTTGGCATTCGATATACTAAAGAAGATACACCATTACCCTATTCATCGGTTGTAAAAGAACTAGTAGCTAAAGTTAAAGAACATGCTTCCATGTTTGATATGACAATTCCGGAAATTTGGATTGAACCAGGACGTGCTATCGCTGGAAATGCCGGCTTGACATTGTACACGGTAGGTTCAAAAAAAGATATTCCAGGAGTTCGCAGTTATGTTTCAGTTGATGGTGGTATGACTGATAACCTGCGGCCGGCGCTTTATCAGGCTAAGTACGAGGGTGTATTGGCTAATAAGGCCGCACAACCAGTTACTGATTTAGTTTCAGTAGCAGGAAAATGTTGTGAGTCAGGTGATATGCTTATTTGGGATCTTCCAGTACCTGAAATTGGCAGTAATGATATTTTAGCAGTATTTTCAACGGGAGCTTATGGGTACTCTATGGCAAGTCATTATAACCGATTTCCTAATGCGGCAGTTGTTTTTGTGGAAAATGGTCAGGATAAATTAGTAGTAAAAAGAGAATCTTTCCATGATGTTGTAAAAAACGATTTATCTTACGAATAACAATGAATTTGCTTTCTTTTAATAGATTGGATAACATGGTATGATATAATACAAAAGTGCTAGCGCCTGTTTAGCGCCGTATGGACTGTGCTCAGTGCATCGCGGGTGGGTCGACGTTACCGCGCAAAGCTGCGGTCTTAGTCGATCTTCCTTTATTTCTTTATCGTAGATACGAGGAGGGAAGTCCACTAGGCGCTAGGAGCTGGACGTCAATGTTAAAGTAGACAAGAATTTTAGAAATGGGACAATTATAAAGGGGATGAAAATATGAGTAAAACAGGTTATATATTAATGGAAAATGGTAATAAAATTGAGTTTGAATTATATCCGAATGAAGCACCAAATACAGTAGCTAATTTTGAAAAACTAGCGAATAGTAATTTCTATGATGGATTAACATTTCACCGTGTTATCGATGGTTTTGTCAGTCAGGGTGGTTGCCCTAAAGGAAATGGAACAGGATCAGCTGGTTATACGATAAAATGTGAAACAGAAGGTAATCCGCACAAACATGTTGAAGGGTCGTTGTCAATGGCGCATGCTGGAAAAGATACAGGAAGCTCTCAATTCTTCATCGTACATGGTCCACAGCCTCATCTAGATGGTGTTCATACTGTTTTTGGTCAAGTTACATCAGGTATTGAGCATGCTAAAGCAATGAAGAACGGTGATATTATGAAAGAAATGAAAATATCTACAGAAGAATAAATAACTATGAATATTTCCTTACTGCTCTATCTATTATTTGTAGTAGCCCCAATCGGTACAGTACTTCATGAAGCAGGTCATGTAATAGGAGCGAAGTCGCTAAAAGCTGATCGTATGAGGTTAACAATAGGGAGTGGAAAAATAGTTAGCAGTTTTTTCATTAGTAAAGTCCAGGTAACGATACGGGTTATTTTCTTTTTGGGTGGATTAGCTTCAAGTGAAAGAAAACGTATTTACAAACCACATGAGCTTATTTGGATTGCGCTTTGTGGACCATTAACTAATGGACTCACTGCTTTTTTATTGTATCTTCTTAATACAGCCTATCCATCTAATTATCTATTGTTACTTTTATTATTTAATTTATGGATAGGACTTATTAACCTTGTCCCTTTTCGGTTCAAAGACAAACAATCAGATGGATACACGATTGTTAAAGTACTCACACAGAAGTGATTTCAGACATTAGAAGGTTATTCAGTAGCAGTATGTTTTTTAGAAAATATGGTAATGCTTGATAGAGGATGAATTAAATTGAGCCAACGCAAAAAAAATTGGATATTGTTAATTATTCTATTAACTTTAGGTATAGTATGGGGCTTCATTTATTGGATTGTCTTTGTATTTTGAAAGAAGTAATTTGACAAATACTCGAATATAAGGCATAAATAAGTATACAATCTCCAGCAAGTAAAAATATTAGGAAATTGTGCTTTTTCTCTCCAAAGTTGGCAAGTTATATTCATAGTGAGGGGTATCTATGTTAATTCGATATAAAAAAAATCAGGAAAAAATTGCAATGGGTTTATTATCATTCATGCCAGAAGAAAAAGATGTAAAAAAATTGCAGCAAACAATAAAAGAATATGAAACAAATCCTGACTGGCATCTTTACCTATGGAAAGAAGAAGATATAATAGGTGCAATTGGTATCAGGGTGGAAGATGATATTAATGCTGTGGTGCAGCATATTTCTGTTAATCCATCACATCGAAATTCAGGGATAGGCAAAAAAATGGTCAATGAAATAAACAATATGTACAAAAGTAAATACGCAGTTTGTCCAGATGATAAGACTCAGCAATTTTACAATAAATGTACTGATTTCGAACAATAGAATGATAACTAATCGAAAGCCAGCTCTGTCGATCCAGAGCTGGCTTTTGATTAAAGTGATAAGTGTTGAATAGCTTGCAACAAATATTGATACTGCAATACTAGTTCATATTACTTACTACATCCAAGCAGCACCAACGATAATTAGAAGAATGAACAGTACTACAATTAGCGCGAATCCTCCGCCATAACTACCACCCATAATTATATTCCTCCTTTTCCACTTAACGAATAAATGTTTTTTTGGTAACATTTATCTTACGTTAATAACTTATGTTAACTATTGCTATAGTGTATAGGCGAATATAAAAAAAATATATATTTTTTAATTTCTCATTAATAAAGTTGCCTAATCGGAAGGGGGAGAGGTAATGAATCAGTCATATCAAGTAAAACTGGACACTTTTGAGGGACCACTTGATTTATTACTGCACTTAATCAATCAATACGAGATTGATATATATGATATTCCTGTTGCACAAATTACGGAACAGTACATGCAATATATACATACGATGCAAAGTCTTGAACTGAATGTTGCGAGTGAATACCTTGTTATGGCTGCAACATTATTAGCATTAAAAAGTCAAATGCTGTTACCAAAGCAAGAGATTGAAGAAGAAGATGAGTATATGGAAGATCCACGTGAGGAACTGATGCGCCGTTTAATTGAATATCGAAAATATAAAGATGCAGCAGAAAAACTCAAGGAAAAAGAAACAGATGCAAATCAAATTTTCACAAGACCTCCAGTAGTATTTGATCATATCAAATCCAGTCAACCGATAGTAAAAGGTGATACTTCAATATACGATATGCTTAATGCTTTAGGGAAAATGTTTGAACGAAAGAATTGGAATAAGCCTCTCGAAACAAAAGTAAAACGTGGAGAAATTCCTATTGAACAGAAGATGACCGAAGTATTAGACCTTGTTAAACGTTCAAAAGAGGGAATAGCATTTGATGAACTATTTGATTATCCAACACGTGCCCATATTGTGGCAACATTTATTGCTGTATTGGAGTTGATGAAAGGAAATGAAATACAATGTAGACAGGAAAAACATTTTGATTCATTATACGTTTTTTATATGGAGGATTGAATGTGGAAATCAATGATTTAAAAGCTATTGCAGAAGGACTTTTGTTCGCAAGTGGTGATGAAGGAATAACAGTCAAACAGCTATCGCGAATTCTGGATATTACGGATAAAACTGTTGAACATCTAATCGATGAACTGAAATATGACTATGAAAATACAGACCGTGGAATTATGATTATGCAGTCACATCAGGTATTCCACCTAACTACTAAACCAGAGCATAGTGTTTATTTCAAAAAACTTCTTGAAACACCCCAGACGACAAGAATGTCACAAGCGGCCTTGGAAACACTTGCTATTATAGCCTATCAGCAACCAATCACAAGAACTGAGATTGAAGAGGTGAGAGGTGTGAAAAGTGACAGACCTGTGCAAACATTAATTGCAAGATCTCTTATCGAAGAAGTTGGAAGAAGAGAAGGTGCCGGCAGACCAATACTCTTTGCTACAAGTAAGGAATTTTTAACTTACTTTGGCTTAACTTCATTGGAAGAGTTACCACCATTACCAGAGAATATGGATCAAGAAGAAATGGAGCAAGAAGCTGATTTATTTTTTGAAAAGTTTTCAGATCAACTAGATCATAGCAATAATAATTAACTAATTTTTATATTATGTTAATAAGTCCTTGCGTATATTGCGCAAGGACTTTTAGCATTTATAAGAAATTATAAATACATTCTACAACTAAGGCTTAAGCCGATGCTTTTACCTTCAAAGTTTAAGGGGGTTCTAATAAAGAAAAATTAACTTTCAGAAAAAACCCTTTATCGTTTTCTAATTTTCAAATCATATCTAGTCATACCAAGCATAAACTGTATAGATAAATTATCAGCGGGAGGAAAACCTACTATGCGTTACATAGTCATTTCACTTTGCCTAATATCAGTTATTTTTTTAAACCCAACAATCGGACGAGCAGAACCCAGTATTTCGGCAAATAATGCTGTTTTAATGGAACAATCATCTGGGAGGGTGTTACATGAAAAAAAAGCCCATGATAAGAGGCCAATAGCAAGTATAACTAAGATAATGACAGCTATTATTGCAATTGAATCAGGTAAATTAAATGAAACAGTGACCGTAAGTAAACGGGCTGTATATACAGTTGGATCTTCTATTTATTTAGAACAAGGAGAAAAAATTAAACTGAAGGATCTTGTCTATGGACTTATGCTTCGCTCTGGTAATGATGCAGCAGTGGCAATTAGTGAATATGTTGGTGGTAGCCTGGAAGGTTTTACTCATTTAATGAATAAGAAGGCACAATGGTTAGGAATGACGAATACTTCGTTTGATAATCCGCATGGACTTGATTCTGAAGATCACTATTCTACTGCATATGATATGGCGTTACTTATGCGCTACGCCATGGATAATGAACAATTTCGTCAAATAACAGGTTCAAAGTCTTACAAACCTGAGTGGGCATATACATGGCAAAATAAAAATAAGTTACTCACTCAATTGTATGAATATTGTATTGGAGGAAAAACCGGATATACAAAAGTTGCTGGTAGGACATTGGTTACTGCTGCAGAAAAAAATGATATGAATTTAATTGCTGTGACCTTGGATGCACCAGATGATTGGCAGGACCACATCGGAATGTATGAATGGGGCTATAAAAATTATGCTATGACGACGATTGGTAACCAGGGAAAGGTTAACTACAATATAAAAGAATCGAGTGATCATACAAGTGGGTATTTACATGAAGATATAACAATACCACTAAACCGACATGAACAAAAGGAAATCGAAAGCAAGACGTTTATTTTAAAGAATGCATCAAATAGAACAGAGGATATAATTGGTAAGACTATTTATTTTATAAACTCAGTTCCGATTATCGAAACACCAATATATTCAGAAAAAAAACAGGATGAAAACTTTTTTGCAGATATTGTTTCAATATACAAACATATTATTGGGTTTAATTATGTATGGTAAATTTAATATGGGCATTTATGGCAATGATTGGAATTGTCTATGCTATGTTCAATGGTACAATGGAGGAGGTAAATAAAGCATTATTCGAAAGTGCGGATGATGCAGTAACGCTATCGATAGGATTAATTAGTATATTGGTATTTTGGCTGGGTATTATGAAAGTGGCCGAAAATGCAGGTATTTTACGAGTGCTTACTAAAATGTTTAGACCATTAGTAGTTAAATTATTCCCGGATATACCTAGAGATCACCCCGCGATGGGATATATACTATCTAATTTCACAGCTAATATATTTGGGTTAGGTAATGCTGCAACACCGATGGGTATTAAAGCGATGCAGCAAATGAAGGAGTTAAGTGGGACAGACACTGCTTCTAGATCAATGATAACTTTTCTGGCGTTAAATACATCAAGTTTAACAATTATTCCAACGACAGTAATCGCTATAAGGATGCAATATAATTCTATATCTCCCACTGAGATTGTTGGTACAACAATTATTGCAACATTAATCTCTTCATTAAGTGCGATAGTAATTGATCGGCTTTTTTACTATAGTAGTCTCAGGAGGAAGTGAGTATGGGTATTATTACATCTATCAGCACTTGGTTAATACCATGTTTCATCCTAATTGTACTTTCTGTAGCAACGTGGAAACGTGTTCCAACATATGAAATGTTTGTCGAAGGGGGAAAAGATGGTGTCAAAATGGCATTTTCATTACTTCCTTTTCTAGTTGGAATGATTGTATCTATATCCATTTTACGTAGCTCTGGGGCGCTGGAGGCATTTATAAATTTAATATCACCAATCCTTGTAATGGTAGGAATACCACCAGAGATAATTCCTCTTGCGTTGGTTAGACCTATTTCCGGAACAGCGGCCTTGGGAATGACTACAGAATTAATAGGTACTCATGGTCCAGACTCATTTATCGGTAGATTGGCTTCCACCATGCAAGGGAGTACAGATACTACGCTATATATTTTAACGGTATATTTTGGGGCAGTTGGCATCAGGAGAATGGGGTATGCACTCAAAGTTGGACTATTAGCTGACTTAGTTGGTATAATAGCATCTGTAATAGTTGTAACATTAATATTTGGCTAAATCTTGAAAGTAGCGTTAACATATAGTTAACTTATGGCGATTGGAATAATCCCGTCAACACTTGATTTGGTGGGATTTTTATTTTATTAAATTCGTCTAAAAATGCCCTAATTTTTGTCGGTAATACACACATAATACACAAATAGTTTATATTAAATCAATCGCTTTTTTTAGTTCTTCGATGTTCTTATGAGTATATACTTTATCGGTAATACCTTGTGATGCGTGACCCATAATTTTCTGTATTGATATTTTATTAGCGCCTGCATTATCCATCAAAGTAGCAAAAGTATGTCGGGAATCATGTGGCTTATGATTCATTTTTAATTTTTCCATTAGACTGATAAAATCGGGGCGAAATACATTGTAAGCAAGTTTGTTTCCTTTGCTATTTAAAAATAAATACTTCTTCTCTTGATTCATCCGTTTTCTGATAAGCGGCTGAATCTTTTTATTTATCGGTATAACACGGTCTTTTCCTGCTTCTGTTTTCATCCCACCAATCATATACCTGTCATCAATGTGGATGTTTTTAATTTCAATCGCCAATAATTCGCTAGGACGTAGCCCCGTATAAATCATTATAAGAGCCATGTCAGCATTTTTGTAGTTATCTAGGCTATCCCACAGTTTTTTAATTTCAGCGTTGTCAAAAGGCTTCCTTGTGCTTTCATCTTCATTTTTACCCAACTCAATAAAACTTGCGTGGTTTTTATCGGTAATATCATTTTCGAGCGCAAATTTGTACAGTTGGTTAAATAGTGTTCTTGTTATCTTTTTCGTGCTATGTGACTTGTTCATATTATCGATAACAGCTTGCATGTGAGATTTTCGTATATCGATAAACGTCATCTTGTGCAGCGATTCAGATAAATTAAACGCTGACCTGTATCCTCTATTTATGGGCTTGTTTTTAAATTTTTCTTCACCCCATCGCTCGAATATTTCTTGAAATGTAATTTTTCTGGCATCAATATCATACGGATCCTTGTTATATTCAGCAAGCGCAATCATTGCCAGCTGTCTTGATTTGTAGTACCCGATATTATCATATAATTGTTTTACCTTCCCCGTTTTTTCATCGATTTCCCATCCTGCGGTCACTCGAACCGCAAATGGGTTTCTTCTTTTTCCGCTTAATTTATAAACAGAACCATATCCGTTTGGGTTTTTCATTACTTATCACCTTATTCTAATGTTTCATACACTGCTAGCGGTTCTAAATACAGGATATGATTTTTGTCTACTTTTACAGCTTTACCGTACTTTTCACGGTAATGTTCTAAGCACTCTTCCAGGAATGTTTCCGTAACATTTAGGTTCTCTGCAATTTCAAATCGTGACTTGCAGCCGTGTATAAAGCATTTCAGTAAACTGTTAAGCGGTATCAATTTTCTGAAAGCCCAATTACGCGCTAATTTTTCTTGTTTTACATTTGATAACTTCGTTAAATCAAGAATGTCTCCTACTGTTGTGTGATGATGGCCAATTTCCTCAGCCAGTACACAAGCTTTCTCTATTGTTGTTTCGATTTCTTTGTTGATAAAAATTACATCATCGCCATACAGTCCTTTAATACGCTTTTTCATTCTCTTCTCCAGTACCTCTATGTTTAGTGATGTCGCTTCAGACTGTAGCCGTTCATACATTTGATCGCCCCTTTTAGTTATTGCGTTTTGATCTTATGTACTTTTTAAACTCTTCTATCTCTTCGAGTTCCTCTTCTGTCCAATCTCCTTCGCCGTGGTGAGCTGCAACTGCTTCGATGTAATCCAGTCCACCATCTTCAATCAGCTGACTTTTCTTAAGGTTAAAATGATCTGCAATCCGCTGGATAGCTCCCATGCGTGGGTCTTTTTCTCCTTTCTCCCAGGTTGAAACCGCTTTATTAGAAACCCCTGCTATATCCGCAAGGTCCTGCTGTGTTAAATCGTACTTTTCCCTTAACAATTTTAAATTTTCACTTGTTCCCATGACTATCTCCTTTTGAATTAAATTCTATTATAAGTAGAGTATATTCCATATGTCGAAAAATTTCAACATAAAAGTAGAATTTTTCTACCGTTTTGTAGTTGACATTCTACTTTTAGTAGATTATTATTAACTCACAAGCAAACAAGGAGGTGCCGTTTTTGGAGCTAACATTAAAACAAGCCCGACAATTTAGTGATTTAAGTCAAGCTGAAATCGCTGGAATGTTGGGCGTTCACCGACAGACATACATGAAATGGGAAAGAAATCCTGACGAAATGCCGTTGGGTAAGGCAAAAGAGTTTTCCATCTTTACAAAAACTCCGCTAGACAATATTTTTTTTATACCCAGTTCTACTTTTAGTAGAGTTAAGGAGGGCGAAATCCGATGAGTGAAAACATAAAGGTATCCGATGCTGCAAAGATGATCGGTAAATCTGAACAGTTTGTCCGGGTTGGATTACAACAAAAAATATTGCCTTTTGGTACGGCTGTTCAGCTATCTTCTAAGTGGACTTACCACATTTCACCTAAATTATTAAATGACTATGTAGGAGGTGAGCTGAAGTGAAAACCGAAATGCTACAACGATTTGAGAAACAATTTGTTGAAGTGATGGAAGGCAGGGAGCCAGTCAGAAGTAAACGATTAACAAACTTGATGGCTAGAATGGAAAAGGCTTTACATATTCCGATGATTCGCAGGGATGATTACCTGCAGCAGAATAAAGAAGTTATGGATCTGTATGTGAAGGTTAGCTTGGCTAGAAATTTGGAAGGGGTGAGGTAAGGTGAATAAATGTACTTATTGCAGTAGGGAGTCAGACTCACACAATTTTAAAATTGTTGAAGGTTATCACATTCTTGAGTGCTGTACAGATTGTGAAGACGAGATAAAGGAGGGGTGGATAGTGGATAAAAAAGAATCCTCTGCGTCAACAAAGGATTCTAAAACAATAAATCAAATACGAATTAAAAATGGATTGCAACCAATTCCGAATGGTGATATTCCCCTAAAAGAGATGGATTAGATAATTAGAAATTTCACGATCGGCTTTATCTGCATCTTCCAATTTTATTTGGCCTTCAAGTTTTAAAGATAATGCATCTTTAATTTCTGGGAGAAGCTTTATTAAGTATTCATGAGAAAAAGAAGGGTCTTTATTTAATTTAAGGTAGTGAGCAAGTTCTAATGAGTTAATGATATTGAATTTAGAACCAAGGAACATTACGTTATATCTATTTATTAATTCCTTGTATTCAGAATCAGTGTTCACACCAATTGGAGCAGATTTTAACTCTTGTAAAGTTTCGATTACAATGTTTGCTTTAATTTTATCCAAAATTATCACCTCCTCATAGGGAGATTATAACAAAGAAAGGGGTGAGGTAAATGACTGAAGAAGAACGCGATTCACTGTTTGAGCAAATGAGGGAACTTCCTGAAGATAATAAAACAAGTATATTGAGTAGGTTGTTTGGCCTTGCTGAAGCTCGTAATAAATACAGTAATGAAAATATTCATCCTGAAGAAATATTTAAAAGAATTCAGGAGCAAGTGGATATGGAGGCTGAAACTAAATGAATCAACTTACAAAAATGTTTGATGGATTCAAACTAAGAATGATCCAAGAAAGTGAACAACCTTTATTTTTACTTAACGATGCTTGCGAAATCTTAAATGTAAACCCAAGAGTTGTTAAGCAACGACTTGATAAGGATGTATGTTCAACATACCCCCTTGAAACAGTTGGTGGAACACAAGATGCAACATTCGTTAATGAAGATGGACTATATGATGTCATTCTGGATAGTCGGAAATCAGAAGCTAAACGGTTCAGAAAATGGATAACCTCAGAAGTATTACCTTCTATACGAAAAACAGGTGGTTATGTGGCCGACGATGATATGTTCATCAACACATATCTACCGCAAGCAGATGAACAGACAAAATCAATGTTCAGGACCACATTAAAAACAATGAAGGCACAAAATGAACAATTAGCCACCATGAAACCAAAGGCATTATTTGCAGATGCTGTAGAAACTTCCAAGTCATCCGTTCTAATCGGGGAACTTTCAAAAATACTTAGACAAAATGGCATAGATATAGGGCAGAACAGGTTGTTTGGCTGGTTACGTGATAACGGTTACTTAATCCGTAAACGCAGTGAATCTTACAATCTACCGACACAAAAGAGTATGGATATGGGGCTTTTTGAAATAAAGAAGCGATCAATTAATAATCCAGATGGTTCTATACGTACAACCAGAACAACAAAAGTAACCGGAAAAGGGCAGATTTACTTTGTTAATAAGTTTCTGGAAGGAGCGGCTGTTCAATGATTTTCTTGGAGCAGGATTGGAAGAAAGTTGATGAAGAAAACAGGACTTTTGAAACATGTGTAAATAAAGCAAATGAACGCTTTGACCGTGGTGAATATGAAGAAGCTCAGCTGTACTTAAATAATGCAACGCGAGCATTAACAGAATTGAATCGTATGATGCTATCTAAAGAACAACATGATCAAAAGTGGTTTGTAACCAAGCAGATTGAATCACAACAACATGCGGACAAGCTGTTCTGTGAATTGAGGTCCAGATATGAGTGAACGATTCCATGTAATCAAAATATATGTAGCTGCGGTTATTGGTTTTGGTTTTCTGGAATGGACATTATGCACATTTTGAAGGAGGTGAAAGAGGTTGAAAGATTACACGTTAAAGGAAAACCTATTCAGTTTAGTGGGAGCTTTAATTGTCGTATCTATCATTCTAGTAATGATATAAAAACAGACCCATGCAGCAACATGGATCCTAAGAAAAATAAACATAGTCCTAGTTTATCTTAAATAAACGAATATGGCAATTAGCTACGGTGTAGAACCAAAATGCGAAGTAAGGAGGGATGATGTGAAACCAGAATTATTCATACCAGAAGAAATCGAACAATTAATTACAGATGGAGCTATATTCTATGTATCTCATTCTGGAGGGAAAGATTCGCAGGCAATGTATTCCTTAGTTAGAAAAGTTGTGCCTGATGAACAGATAGTAGTTGTACATGCTGATTTAGGAAAAGTCGAATGGGAAGGTGTTCAACAGCACATCAAACAAAATACAGACCACCAGGTAAATGTTGTTAGAGCAAAGAAAACTTTTCTTGAAATGGTTGAGAAAAGAGAGATGTGGCCAAGCGCAGCATATAGACAATGTACCAGTGATTTAAAGCGTGGACCAATATCCAAGTTTATACGAAATGATTTAAAGAAGCGCGGGGCTATTATTGCGATTAATTGCATGGGACTGCGAGCACAGGAATCATCTGCCAGGGCTAAGAAAAAGCCTTTTACCTATAACAAAATGCAGAGCTGCAATAACAGGGTTACCCGTCACGTATATGACTGGCTACCAATCTTTCATTTTAAAACGGATGAAGTATTTACAGCCATTCAAGAATCTGGAGAAAAACCTTTCTGGGCTTATGAGAAGAACGAAAGATTAAGCTGCGTATTTTGCATTATGGGTTGTGTAAATGATCTAAGACATGGAGCAGAACAACGTCCAGACTTATATAAGGAATACGTGGAGCTTGAGAAGAAAATCGGTCACACCATGTTCATGAATGGGAAAGAACCTATCTCTTTAGAGGAACATGTAGGGATTAAAGTTAATTCGTAGTTCGACCATATACCGTCATAAGGAGCGATTCAAATGACGTATCTCATGTGTAGAATCTGTGGCATCTATGCCGATGATGGTGGTTTCCTAAAGAATCACTTCATTTGTCATACATGCCTGGATCAACAGGATAAACCAAAACAATGATGAATAAACATAATGTCCTGTTGCCTAAATGGATTTTTGAAAAATCCAACAACGAAAAAGAGGTACAAGCTCTTGTATTAGATTATATGCAGCGGTATCCAGAATATAACCTAATTTCTATAAATAATGGTTTTGCCATATGTGAAAGTATTCAGCAAAAGCGAGGTGAATGAAATGGCTAAATTCAGAATGGTACACACGGAATTTTGGGACGACCCTAAAGTGGTTGAAGAAATGTCTCCAGAGGATAAATACTTTTTCCTTTACCTTCTGACAAACTCAAATACTACTCAAATAGGTATCTATCAGATTACTAAAAAGCAAATGGCATTTGATACTGGTTATTCCATCGACACGATAAATTCATTACTTGATCGGTTTATCAGACATCACAAAATCATTGCTTACAATCCAGATACAAGAGAAGTTGCTATCAAAAATTGGGGGAAATACAACCTGAATCGTGGAGGTAAACCAGTAATTGATTGTGTAACTGCAGAATTGAAGGGTGTAAAGGATAAATCGTTGATACCTATTGTTGGTGAACGTATTGAAAAGCTTAACATCAAGGTTTTATACGATACGTACCACGACTCGACCACGACAAGGGGACAAGAAAAAGAAGAAGAAGAAGAAAAAGAAGAAGAAAAAGAAGAACAACAAGAAGAAGAAAAAGAGGAAAAAAATCCCTCAACTTCTTCAACTGATGCCATTGTATTTTATCAAAATAATTTAGGAACAATTCAACCATATATCTCAGAGGAAATAATTATGTGGATAAATGACCTGGGCGACGATATGGTCATTGAAGCATTAAGAAGGTCACTCGATAGAAACAAACCTAGTTGGGGTTATGCGAAAAGCATCCTACAATCCTGGCACCGTAAAAACATTAAAACCTTAGAACAAGCAAAAGCGGAAGAGGTTGAGTTCCAGAATCAGCAATCTAGCAAACGTGGTTTTTATCAAAGTAAGTCACAAGAGATTGTTCCGGATTGGTTTAAAGAGCGAAAACAGAATAAAAACAACACACCAAAACAAAAAGTTGACCCTAATGAGTGGGAAGAGACAAAACGATTGTTAAAAGAACATTCTCGTAAAGCTGGTGGTAATGGATGAACACATTATCAAGCAGAGATTCCATTTTAAAGCAGGATAAAAGCCAAGTGCTATTTGATGATAAACCAATTGATTTTGGTTTTCCTGAATGGCAGCTGCAAGAAATATTAAGGTTATGGCATCAAGGTAAAAGCGTTAACTATATATCAAAATGGACAAAGCGAAATCCACATGAGGTATTTCTAGCACTCTATGAAGCTTGGATGGATAGAAAGATTGATGATATTGAGAAGGCATTTTCAAGTGGAGCGAAATTGATGATTCCGCCTGGGAAAGGAAAGGTGAAGAAATGATATACCTTTATGATCCTAGGACAAATGTTTATACGAAAACAACTTATGAGGACTTAAAAGGGATAACTGGACAGCCATATAACAGCTTAGTTTCTATGAAATCAAGAAAAATGAAATTAAGTTTGATTAACTGCTACATCATGGATGACAATACAACGGTTCAACAAAGAAGAGAATGGTATACCAAGGAAAAATTTGATGATGAATACTGGTTAACCATTAAAGGTTCAAATAATCAATATTTATTATCCAATTATGGACGTGTCAAACGTCAATCCAAACAACATCAGAGACTCATACTTCCATTCAGGCGAAAAGATAAAGGCGTTTTATTTGTGAAGGTAAGATACAACGACAAGTATGGCGAATACCAAGTATCACGATTAGTAGCGGATCACTTTATAGGTGATTTGGAACCAGGAAAAGTTGTTTACCACAAAAACCGAATTAGAACAGATGATCATGTTGCTAATTTGAAATATATTACCAGGTCTGAACTAGGTAAAATTGTTGGTTATTCATCAAGGAGTATAGCTATTGTGCAGCTGGACCCCGAAACGAATGAATTATTGGGTGAATACAGATCCATTCGTGAAGCGGGTAGAAAATGTTATTTATCTCATGAGGCTATTAGGCATAATCTAATGAGAAAAAGTGAAGTGAGCGGAGGTTATGTATTCATGTATGCAGACGATTACGAAAGAGCTGTTGAAGTAGATATCAGTAATTCAGAAAATGAGTGGTTCTGATGGGTTTTATGAATCGAGGTGATTCGATGAAAGATAACTACACCAATCTAGCAGAATACCAGCTATTGCGAATATCAAAACGTTCAAATGTTCATAACGAAGAGCTTAACCGAGTTTGGTATTCACGGCATGGAATGAACTTCCCGTATGACTTGAAAAAAGGTCAGATAATCAATCGATTAACAGATGCAGCTGTAGAGGATGATGAATGCGACAGAATGATATTAAAGCAGGCCGAGAGATTACGAGAAATTAGGAGGATTAGACGTGAATCTAACTAAATTATTCGACATACAAAAGGTATTGGATAACCGAATTATTGAGGAACACAAATTACAAGGACAAGAATTGCTAGATAAAAAGATTCTAGCTTTACAGGTTGAGTTAGGTGAGCTGGCAAATGAATGGCGTGGGTTTAAGTTTTGGAAGGTTAACAAGGAACCTAGAGACAAAAACATTGAATGTCATGCTTGTAATGGAAATGGTGGATTCGATCATGAAGAATATTATGACCCTTGTATTTATTGTGATGCCACGGGAATACAAGAGAAAAACCCACTCCTAGAAGAATACGTGGACGGAATTCATTTTCTACTAAGCATTGGACTGGAACTAAATTACGATTACACACCAATGCCGAGTTTTTTCCCGAACAATCTAGTTACTTTGTTTACTGAGGTTAATTTCAAGGCAGCGGAACTTTACTGCTTAATCTACGCAAATAGATTCAAGAAAAATGACAAAGTTGTATTAGATAGCTACCAGGACTTGTTTGACGAATATTTAATAATTGGGCAGATTTTAGGTTTTACTGAAGAACAGGTTTTAAATGCATACCTGGACAAGAACAAAATCAATCATGAGAGACAAGACAATGCCTACTAGCAGATTACGTAATAAAACCATACACGGATTGCTTAAATTATGCAGGGATAAAGAAGCAGAAGGTTATGTTTGCGTAAAACCTATCCAGAAAAAGCAACAATACTTCAAGCAATTCAATCAGCGTAGGGGCAGGTTGAATTACCAAAGTACAGAAGAAGAATCATACTATGAAGCTATCTACAGAAAGGAGCGGCTGGATTGAATGAATTTACGATTCCAGGAGAACCAAAAGCACAAGGTCGTCCAAGAGCAGGAAAGACATATCAAGGAAAACCAGTCTTGTATGATCCAGCTGAATCCAGATACTACAAAAACTATGTATCTATTGTTGCTAAACAACATGCTCCCAAGATTCCACTAGAAGGACCATAGAACGTCCTAATTAAAGTATATAGGCCTATCCCAAAAAGTATGACAAAAAAATTAAGACAAGCATCTATGGCAGGACTACATAGACCAATCACCAAGCCTGACAACAGCAATTATGCCAAAGGGATAGAAGATGCATTGAATAACGTTATATACAACGATGATAGTCAGATAGTGGATCTAGTTATCCGTAAATTTTATAGCGATAAGCCACGGGTTGAAATACGGATTGAGGAAGTAGGTGAGCCGGATGGAAAGTAATAAAAAGATATATGTTGAATCGAACACTGAACGCTATGTGAAAAGGTCAAAGCCATGTTCTGAATGTAAAGATAAACCAGCACGTCATTGGAGCAAAGAACTATGTGAGGATTGCTTTGGTGAAATGTTGAGGGAGAAAGCTTAACTGGAACGAAGATGCAAAGTAAAGGAGATGAAAAAAATGAAGGTGTTTAAGATGAATGATTTTGACTGGGTATGTGCTGAATCAGAGGAACAGGCCAAACAATGGTATCACCAAGAAACAGGGGTGGACATGAAAGATATTGACGAAGATTTTGAACAGTGGGGAGAAGTTAGTTTGGCTGACAAAATGTATATTCCAATCGATGACCTACCTGAAGAAGAAAAGATGAGTACCCAATTAGATATGAAAAATTTCTATGGTGAATTGTGTGCAGCAAAAACATTTGATTGGGTAATTAAACACGAAAATATAACCAAACCATGCGTCATTTCTTCAACAGAAATATAATGTCGCATTCCGACCAAACAGGAGGTAAGTATTTATGAAAAAGGCAATACAATTATTATGTTCAGGATTTGCGCTATTTGTTTTATTTGCAGCATTAACAGTTGGTTTTACTGAGTTAACACACTTCAACGTAACTTTTGCAGGGTTAACAATATTAACAGCAGTATTTTCAGTCTATATAGCCTATGGAGTCTTGTACAAATAAGGAGGTGTGCAGCTGATGAATGTTGTGCAACCGATTAAAGATAGAGAAGTAATTGAAGAAATAAAGCGCACTTTAAAATCACGCAATGAACGTAATCACTTGCTGTTCTTAATGGGCATCAATACCGGTCTAAGGGTATCAGACATCCTAAAGATTAAAGTCGGTGATGTAGAAGGCTGGTACGTCAATTTGAGAGAGCAAAAGACAAGGAAGTTTAAACGGATCCATTTAAACAGTGAATTGAAAAAAGAGATTGCTGCATTCACCAAAGGTAAACACAATCATGAATATCTGTTTAAGAGTCGCCAAGGTGTTAATAAACCTATTACCAGGGGAATGGCTTATGTCATTCTCCGGGAAGTAGCAGACGAATTTAAAATTGAATGTATTGGTACCCATTCATTACGTAAGACATTTGGCTACTGGTTCTATAAGCGAACAAAGGATATTGCTTCCTTACAGAAGATATTCAACCACACAAGCCAATTAGAGACACTCAGGTACATTGGGATTGAACAAGAGAACATTGATCACATGATGCATAACTTTAAGATTTGATTGAACCAAATTGCGAAGGAGCTAACGTATCTATGTTTATTTTAAAATTTAGTAATCAAGACTGTTGGATTGCACCTTGGGAAGGAGATCCTGGAAGAACTCTTGTTAGGGAAAGTGCTAAAGTATTTAAGTCAGAAGCACTGGCTCAAAAGTTTGCTAACAAGATAATAAAAGAAAATAGTTTCAGGAAATTTTCCTTAGTTGTTGAGCCTAAATAAATGCACAGTTCGACCAAATAAACAACCTTATTCCTATGAGTTATTCAAAAATAGGTGATGTTTAACTCTTTATCAGACAATTAACAGAAACCCTGCTATTACAGGTATTCAGCTTACTCCATGAATTTAACACAATCTAGTCTTTAGA
Organism: Virgibacillus subterraneus; assembly: GCF_900110695.1. GTDB lineage: Bacteria > Bacillota > Bacilli > Bacillales > Amphibacillaceae > Lentibacillus > Lentibacillus subterraneus. Next base: position 441,030 of record NZ_FOEH01000002.1, read on the forward strand.
GAACTCAATAGGGTAAATGCAGGTGCAGCATATATTCAGGAGGTGGATATTTATTGTCAATACCAAGGATATTACATTACCCAGGAAGTAAATGGAGTATGGCCAGTTGGATTATCAGTCATATGCCAGACCACAAAACATATTTAGAGCCTTTTTTCGGATCCGGTGCAGTGTTATTTAATAAATCAAAATCACCAATCGAAACTGTAAACGATTTGGATTCAAGTGTAGTTAATTTATTTAAAGTTATTCGCGATAATCCTGAAGAATTAGCATACAAAATAAGATTTACACCACTATCGAGAGAAGAGTACTATCTATCCTATGAAAAACCAACTGGTGAGGATGTAGAGGATGCTCGAAGGTTTTTAGTTAGGTGTTGGCAAGCAATTGGTGGGAAAACAAGTGATAAAACAGGATGGAGAAGCCTAATATCTTCAAACGGGCCCGATACAGCTAAAGATTGGGGAAGGCTTCCAGATAAATTATTAATGGTTACCAATCGACTGAAGCAAATTCAGATTGAAAATCAACCAGCTGGCAAGTTAATTGAAAGATATAAGCGATCTGATGTTTTGATTTATGCTGATCCACCTTACATTTTAGAAACAAGAACAAAACGGCATTATAAACATGAAATGGATATGGATGGACATATTGATTTATTGAAACAGTTAAGTCACCATCCTGGTCCCGTATTATTGTCAGGATACAATCATGATCTGTATAACGATTATCTGAAAGGATGGCATAAAGAGATAATTAATGTTTTAGCTGAAGCAGGCGCTAAAAGACAAGAAGTACTTTGGATAAATCCAACTGCAGCAAAACACGGTTATTTTCAAGAAACGTTATTTAATTAGTGAAGGGGGCAATAAATTGAATCAAGCTACACTTAAACCAAAGAAAATCACATTCAAACATGCTGAATCAGAATGGTATAACTATCATCACACATTGAAAGAGATTGCTAAATTAAGAGAAGGCATCAAGTATCCATTCGATGAAGATCCAGAGGACCCAACAATAGTTAAGGGTGCTAACTCAGTTAGAACTCCTGGTAATCCAACGCAACGAATCGCAACACGGTTAACTACAAGTAAGCAGCTGACTTATCTTACTGAGGTAGCTGAAGCTGTTGAACAGGTTTACAATGCTTTGCCTGATGATTATAAGAAATTAGTGCAGCTGAGGTACTGGTCAAAGAGCAAGGATTTGACTTGGGATAGTTTAGCGTTGGAATTGAACGTAAGTAGAAGGCAAGCTATCTACTGGAGAAAAGAAATTATACAGGCAACTGTGGAGGTGTTGGGATGGAGATGAACAAAAATGCGGAGAAGGTGAAAAGTTTGGGCAATATCAAGATTGTTTTAGAAAGTGATTATGTGAACGGAAGCGAAGATAACTTTGAAATGTTCTTTTATTTTAATAATCAGGACGAAATAAGAATTACCACAATCAATTCAAAAGATAATTCCCAACATGACTTTGCATTAACAAAAGAAGAATATCAGTTTTTAAAAGAACAATTTGATAAACATTTTAATTCATAGTCCGAATACATTGCACTATCTTTGCACTTTTGGGTCGCTAATAGGTGTTATTATGATATTGTGGAAGATTCATATTAAATTCTACCTCCCAACAGTTTACTTTATGTCGAAAGTGAACACTTGGCACTCACATTTGTGGGTGTCTTTTTTGTAGATTAGGCAGGAAGTCACTCTTCTTCTGGTGAATATTGTTTAAATAGGGGAGGTGATGGAATGTCTAAATATGATGATTTAGCAGATAAAATTAAATTTGATCCATTAAAAACAGGTGAAATAAAAAGACCGGATTTTTCAAACATGGTAGACACCGATCAAATGGAAAAAGAAATTCAAGAAACATTGAAAGAGAAAGAGGAATATAAGCAATCAGTGTTGAATACTTTGAAAAATATAGAAAACAACACTGCTGATATTGGGTCATTGATTTCTCTAGTTCAACAGAGTAACGAGAATCAAGAGGAAGTTCTTGATGTTATACAAAGCATTATGGAAATTAGTACTGCAAAGACAATTGAAGAAGCAGATAGTAAGTATAGACATGTAATGGATAAGGCTAACAAATTGAATAGTGACGTAAAAACTATTGATGGTTTGATAACTCATGGAAAAATGTTATGGATTGGAGTAAAAATGTATTTTGAAAATCCACAATAAATATTAAGGACATCTCACTGAGGTGTCTTTTTTAATATCCCTCTTCTTTTGCCGATAGTATTATTAAAAGGAGAGTGAGACAATGAAGCAGATAGACATAAAAACCATACAATTTGAAGATAGAGACATTCTTCATTTTCACACTGGCCATATTCTAGTTATAGAAAGTGGCCTAAAGAAGGGATGGAAAGTAGAACTTCGATTCATTGTGGATGAATCACCATTGGCAAAAAGAGTTGAAGAAACAGAAATGCCTACTATAACTATGACTAGCCTAGAAGATAATTATTTAAAAGGTGTGGTGAATATAAAGGATTTATCAGACCTTCCAGGTGGGAGATTTGCTACTCTCGAGGGTATTGGTAAGCTTGAAGGATATAAAAACTTATATAAGTGATATCTAGACATCTCAAAAAGAGGTGTCTTTTTTTTATACCATCCTATAGGTTATTGCCGTTTCAGTAAGAGATTTGATTCATAAAATATCGTGATGGAGGTGATAAATATGGTCTGCAGACGTAACAATTTCATTCGCGATAGAAGAAGAGCAAGAGATAAAGATCAAGTCAGAGGTGTAGAAAGAGAAAGAGATAAGGATGAAGTCATGGGAAGAGATCGAGACAAAGATCAAGTCAGAGGCAGAGAAAGAAAACGGAGACATTGCTGTTAAAAAATGGACAAGGTGCCTAATATGGCACCTTTTTTATATACAATTTAAAAGGAGCGTGTTGATCATGGCTTGTGCTAAATATGGTTGTTTAAAGTGTAAGTATGAGGAAGTAAAACGCGGTAATCGCGAAGAATATGTAGAAGTTCTTGTGTGTCCGAAGTGTCACGGTGCATTAGTTGATCAATATAGAACAGCTAAGTACATTGGCGGTATTGATTATGTAGCTGGAAAAAATATTAACGCATTGTTGATCATTGAATTAGACAATGAAACTGCAGTTCCAAAAGTATTTTATAAAGGAGAACAAGTAAAGCATTTGCGGGATGTTGATTTTGAGTGGAACACAGAAACTGATGTTGTAATGGGAAAGTTGAATATCGACATTGAAAATGTAGATACATCAGGTGATAAACCAGTCATAAAGCGAACCGGTGTAAGTAAATGTTAGGTTGGTGATTTAATGCAGCAATACCAAACCGATGCACAACGAATGAAGTTCTATAAAAGCAAACCTTGGAGAATGCTGAGGCAATCTATCTTGGAAAGAGATAACTTCGAGTGTCAGGAATGTAAGCGACAAGGAAGGGTATTCACTAAATATCACAAGCCTGGTAAGCATAAGGTGTTTGATGTTGATCACATTAAAGAGCTGGAAGATCATCCGGAGCTGGCAATGGATCCTGATAACTTAGAAACACTTTGCATTAGATGTCATAATCATAAGCATGATAGATACGTCTTCAGGCTATTTAAAAGAAAGGCAACTAAATGGGATAGTGATGAGAGGTGGTAAACAAATGAAACCAAATTTACAAGAGTATTTAAAACAAAATCAAGAAAAAGGAATATTTCATCATGTATTATCTGCAACAGATAATAGCGACAATGTTTTAATTTATATTCATCCTAGTGATGCAGACGGTGAAACATTAGATTTTGAAGTGAAAGAAAATGAGTTAACTCAACTTCATGTTAGCGAAGAAGATGATGTGAGAAAGGTAGTTAATAATATAATTGACGGATTGTCGCTAGAGGAATTGAAAAGATTGGCCAACCGATTTGGTCTTAATTATTAGTAACACCCCCCGGTCAAAAATTTTGACCTTTTTTTCCGATCGGGGAAACGGTGCAGGGGGAGTCGATTTCCTACATTTTTTCAAAATTTCATGTATAGGGGGGTGGGTCCATGTGACGGCCAAACTCAGAACCGATGTAGGTATAGATAAAATAAAGGATTTCTTGATGTCGACGATAGATACTAGCAGTCCAGTTGAAGTAGAAAAAGTTGGTAGGTATTTAAAGCATTTAGAGATGTATCGCAGAATGGAACGAACCATAAAAAAAGAAGGCGTTTCTATTACAGTTGAAAACGGAAGTCAATCATATGTTAAGTCCCATCCTCTATTAGGTGAGATGAAAAAAACAAATGATTCAATTATGAACATAGAGCGTACCTTCAATTTTATTGATGAAAATGATGGTGATAAACCAAATTACACAGCAAATGATCTGATATAAATGAAAATAAATAAGCACGTTAAATTTTATATGAACCAATACGAATCTGGCAAAATCAAAGTCAGTAAGTATGTGGTTCTTTTATTTGGTTACTTAAAAAAATATATCCTAAATCGTGACGATATTTATTTTGATGAAGTGACCCATGAAAGATATATTGCTTTTACTGAAAAGAATTATTTTAAATTAATGCCGTTCCAGAAGTTCATAACCGCATTTGTTTTTCTGTATTACAAAGAAGGCGACTATCCATTCTATGAACAGTTCTTTTGGTACAAAGCACGTGGAGCTGGAAAGAATGGTTTGATTTCATCGTTAACTAATTTCTTTATAAGCGATCTGCATGGGATAAATAACTATAATGTGTCGATTGTGGCCAATAGTGAAGAACAGGCTAAAACATCTTTTAATGAAATATTTAACGTAATTGACCTGAATGGAAAAGGCGGAGTGCTTCAGTCTCTTTTCAAGCACACAAAATCAGAAATCAAAAGTAAGACTAATAGCAGCGTTTTGAAATATCACACGTCGAATGCAAAGACAAAAGATAGTTTACGTGATGGTTGTGTTGTTTATGATGAGGTTCACGAATACGAGGACTCAACTATTGTTGATGTATTTTCTTCTGGACTTGGTAAAGTAAAACATTCTAGGGAGTTTTTCATAACCACAGATGGTTTTGTCCGTGGTGGTTACCTGGACGATTTAAAAGAGCGCGCAATACGCGTTTTGAAAGGCGACTCACTTGAAGATCCTTTATTTGTTTTCATGGCTACACTTGATGATGAAAAAGAAATGGAAGATGAATCAAACTGGCAAAAAGCAAATCCGATGTTTCATGAACCGATGGGTGAGTATGGTAAAGAGTTATTCAGGAAAGTCAGAACACAGTACATTTCCTTGAAAAACTCAAAACCATCAGCAAGAATTCGCTTTATGACCAAACGAATGAACACACCAGCAACAGATTTAACATCATCCGTTGCTACTTGGGAAGAGGTTGAAGCAACAAACAGACCATTCCCGGAATTAGCACATCGGACAGCTGTAGGTGGACTAGACTTTGCAAGCATAAGAGACTTTGCATCGGTGGGGTTGCTTTTTAAGGTTGGTGATGACTATGTGTGGAAGACCCATTCATTTGTAAGACAAGGGTTTTTAGATTCTGTTGAATTAAAACCACCAATAAAAGATTGGGAGTCTGATGGATTTCTAACCATAGTCGATGAACCAGTAATCAACATAAGTCACATTGTTGATTGGTTTGTAGAAATGCGCGAGATTTACGGTGTGAATAGAATCGTTGCAGATACATTCCGACTGGATCTAGTTAAAGCTGCATTAGAAGCAGAAGGTTTCCAGCTAATTTATATACGTAATCCAAAAGCGATACACAGTAAACTGGCTCCAAGGGTTGAAACGATATTTGCAAATCACAATATAATATTTGATGACAACCCGTTAATGCGTTGGTTCACCAACAATGTGTACGTGAAAATCAAGAAAGACGGTAACAAAGAGTATCTCAAGAAAGATGAAGTAAGACGTAAGACAGATGGATTTCAGGCTTTCATTCATGCGTTGTTTGAAGCAGACAATGTACTGGAAGAAGAGGAAGAATTCTATCTTGATGAAATCGCGTTTTAGGAGGTGGTCCACATCTCCCGCGCTGGGTTACGCGTAATAGCATTTAGGGAGGTGATTAAAAATAGGCTTTTTAGACTTTTTCAAACGACACAGTGAGATTGAACAGATGTATGACTATGAATTATTTGAAGATACATCAGATCGTATTTATTATAAGAGACTCGCAATTGCAACGTGCGTCAATATGATTGCCCGTACTATTAGCCAGTCAGAGTTCCGAATAAAGAAAAAAGGCATAGTGCAGTATGACGAATTCTATTATCGGTTAAATGTTAGGCCGAATAAAAACCAATCTGCCAGCCGGTTCTGGGAAACAGTTATTTATAAATTAATTCACGATAACGAATGTTTAATTATCGTTTCGGACAGCGATGATTTATTAATTGCTGATGACTTTGCAAAAACAGAATATGCCTTAATGGAAGATGTGTTTAAAAGTGTAACGATTAAGAATTTTACCTATAGCCGAAGTTTCGTATCAAGTGAAGTTATTTATTTGGAGTACAGCAATGAGGATTTATCACGTTTGATTGACAGCCTTTATACCGATTATGGTGAATTATTTGGAAGGATGCTGGAATTCCAAAAGCACAATAACCAGATCCGTTCTACAGTTGATATGGAAAATGTGAATGCGAAGGACCCGGAAACACAAACAAAACTTCAAAACTTTATCAATAAAATGTATGAAGTCGTTAAGAAAAAAGCCTTTGCTATCGTTCCGCAACAGAAGGGTTTTGTTTATAGCGAACAATCAAGTAGAGCGTCTGGTGCAAGTGTTGAAGAGATTAATAAAATCACAAATGGATTCCTGGATCATGTTGCAAAAGCACTTGGCATTCCTGTTGCTTTGGTTCATGGCGATATGTCTGATGTAGAAAATAGCACACGTAACTACATGACATTCTGTATTGATCCGATTATCAAAGAATTTAGAGATGAATTCACAGGGAAGTTTGTTGCTAAAAAAGATTTCTTGAAAGGCGAACGGGTTAGTATTAGACGGATTTCCTACCGTGACATATTTGATTTAGCAGCAGCTGTTGACAAACTTGTATCATCATCTGTATTTACAGGAAATGAAGTAAGGGAAGAAGCAGGTTATGAACGATCCAATGATGAATTATTGGACAAGCATATCATTACGAAGAACTACACTGAATTAGAAGATTTACTTGAAGGAGGTGATAAATAGTGTCAAAGGAACTAAAAGAGCAAATCATGAACATGATGGGTAAAAAAACCGACGTTCGATTTGAAGCAAATGAAGATAGCCAAGAATACACACTTTATATTTATGGACCTATCGGTGGATTTATCTTTAGCAACAATAGTGCACAGGGCATTAGAAGAAAATTACAAGATGTTGATGCTGAAAAAATTCACGTTCATATTAATTCTCCTGGAGGTTCAGCATTTGATGGTGTTGCTATTGGTAATTTACTTAAAAATCATAAAGCAGAAATCATTGTCCATGTTGACGGTTGGGCCGCAAGTGCTGCATCTGTAATCGCAATGGCAGGGGATAAAATTATTATGCCTGAAAACACCATGATGATGATTCATCGGGCATCCACTATTGAGTGGGGTAATGCTGCTTTATTTGAAAAGACCGCCGCAGACTTGAGGAAAGTTGATAAATCGCTTGCTGCATCATATAAGAAACGTTTTGTTGGTGAACAATCTGAATTAGATCAATTGCTTGATGATGAAACTTTCTTAACTGCAGAAGAAGCCGTTGCATTTGGATTGGCCGATACTGTAGATGATGAGATTGAAATTCAAGAACTTGAAGATCTCGATGATGATGACGACGAAGAGGGTATTTACGAAAATTATAAGGATAAGTTGGTAGCAAAGTATGCACCTAAGAACCCAAAAAATAATAATGAACCGCCAAATCCTGAGCCTACTCCTGCAGCAAAGCAGAATATGAGTAAGCTTTTTTTAAATCTAAAATAAGAGGAGAATGACAATGCCAATTAAATTTAATAACTTTGAAGAAAAGAAATTAGCGTTTGCAAAGGCAACGCAAGAAGGTACTGAGGAAGAGCAATCAGAAGCACTAAATAATATGCTTGAAGCACTTGCTAATGACGTGCAGGGAGATATTTTGAATCAGGTTAATACTCAGTCTGCAGACAACGCAGTTATGCAGGCACGTGGCCAAAATGTTTTAACAAGTGAAGAACATAAATTCTTCAATGCTGTTGTAGAAGAGGGTGGATTCAAAGAGACTGAACAACTGCCAGTAACCACACAAGAGCGTGTATTTGAAGAGCTGAAAAAAGAGCATCCACTGTTGGATAAGTTAGGACTAGAAAACTTGGGTGCTGTAACGGAATTCATTTATTCTGATCCAGAAGGTGCAGCAGTATGGGGACCATTATTCGATGAAATCAAAGGTCAGCTGAATGCAGCATTCCGTAAAGAAACACTTACTCAATTGAAACTAACAGCGTTCATTCCACTAGCGAACGACATGCTGAAACTAGGGCCTGCATGGGTAGAACGTTATGTTCGCACAATGATAAAAGAAGCAATGGCTGTAGGTTTGGAAAAAGGCTTTGTATCAGGTAATGGTAACAACATGCCAATCGGTCTGTTATATGTGAAGCAAAGTGATGGTGCTGTTGTGCCAAAAACATCTGTTAAAACACTTACCTTTGAACCTGGTCGCACACTAATTAATGAAATGCGTGATGTGACTAAGCTTCTTGCCAAAAAGGTAAATGGTGATGGAACTGATGCTGATGAACCTAAAAAAGTTGCAGGGAAAGTAGTTATGGTTACAAATCCATTTAACACTATTGACATCCAAGCAAATGCTACAGTTCAAAATGCAAATGGTGCTTATGTTACTAACCTGCCTTTTAATCCGGATACTGAAGAATCTATCTTTGTCCCAGAAGGTAAAGTTCTCTTTTTCGTAGAAGGGGAGTATATTGCAGCAACAGGTGGTTCAGAACCAATTAAGAGGTTCGACCAAACAATGGCCCTGGATGACGCTACTCTTTATATCGCTAAACAGTTTGCTACTGGTAAGCCTAAAGACAAATACGCAGCACAAGTTTATGACTTGGATATCTTTGGGGTAACAACAACTACGACATCTAGCACCACTACAACTACGACGAGCGCTTAAATGAAAGGGTTGATCTAAATGAATGAGATCACACCAACCATCGTCAATGAATTTAAAAGCAGAATGCATATATCTCACAGTGGAGAGGATGACAATCTAAAAAGATTGTTGTCCTTTTCCGTTTCTGCAATTGTAAGCAGCTGTGGTCAATTCGATATATCCGGAACTACTGAAACTGATAACAGAGCTAAAGAGTTGGTTTTCGAGCGTACCCGTTATGCTTATAACGATGCGGTAGAATACTTTGAAGATAATTTCTTAAGCGAAATTACAAGTCTAGGTATATCCCTGATACCAACCACCACAACAACTACGACTACTACAGAGGCGGTGTGATATGCGTAAGTTTGAATATAAACCACCTCGCGTACATTCAGGCGAGTTAAGAACACCAGTTATATTTTATCAGTATGTACCTATAGAAGGCCCTTATCCTGGTGAAGAAGTAAAACAAGTGCTTTACAGTCCCTGGGCTAAAATTGATGAAGTGTGGTTAAGAGATGTGGAGCTGGCTAAGTCAAACGGAACATTATCTGATGTAACTATCATTATTCGTGATCCACAAGGAGACTATATTCCGACCAACAAACACTATGTTGAAATCGATGCTCCGGAGTACAAAGGAAAACACTTCAACGTTAAACAAGCTCAGCCGGATATGCAAAACAAGGCTTTTATAAACGTTATTGCGGAGCTGACATCATGAGTGTGAAAGTAACTGGACTTGATAGACTCCTAGGTAACTTGGAAAATGAACTCGGTAAAAAGGCAATGCAACGTATAAGTGATGCTGCATTAAATGATGCAGCTGAAGTTTTTCTTGATGAATTAAAAAGGCAGTTCGAACCATGGGCAGACACCCACGCTACCATTGATGAAATGACACTGTCCAATCCTTATTGGGAAGGCGGCGCACGTACTATAAAAGTATATTGGAAGGGTCCAAATGACCGTTATCGCATTATCCATATTAATGAATTTGGAACTGTTAAAAATCCAAACCCGGCTGGTAAAGGTGCCATTGTGCGCGCAATGCGAAATGCTGAAAAGCCATATCATAACGCAATCCGAAATGCGGTAGAGAGGGGGCTATGATGTTAGATGTTATTTATGAAGCGTTTATTGCTGATAGTTTAATAAGCAGTAAAGTAGGCGGTCGTATCAAGTTTTACGAGTACCCTGAAACGGCAGACATGACAAAAACGCACATCGTCATAGACCCACTTGATACACCGAAGCCAAGTGATTTTGCAGACAATAAATGGCTTATGGAAGATTTCATGTTCCAAATTGAAGTGTGGTCTAAAAATAAGACAGACCGTGACATGATTGCGAAACGAATTCAATATATCATGTGGGATTTGAATTTTGGTAATGATGGTAGCGGCGTAGATGAATACGATTCAGATTTAAGTATATACCGTGATGCTAGAAGGTATCGCGGAAAATCTTATGTAATTTAGGAGGAAAAAAAGTGGATGAAAATAAATCTCTGAAACTAGACCTACAGTTTTTTGCAGGAGAAGAAAAAAATTATAAAGCGTCAACAGGTGTCGATGAGTTTTATCATGGTGTGTTAGATGAAACAACCGAAGCTATAATTGCCGGTGCCTTGGAGCGAGTTGAATTTGCACAAACAATTACAGTGGAATTGCCCCAGGAAGCTGTCCGAGCTTATGGTGATAATAAGACAGCTGAAATTGCTGTTGCAAATGGAAATGTTTCTGTAACGGGAGCATTTCATAAACTTCCGGTTGAAGTGCGCCAAACATTACTTGGACTAGAAACAGTGGAAGGTTTGTCTTCTTATGGTGCTGGAGATAACCCACCATACGTGGCATGCGTTTTCGCAAAGACACATGAAGATGGATCCAAAGAATGGGTTGGCTTAACAAAAGGTATATTCATGCGACCTACAATAAATGCGCAAACAAAACAGGACACCACAACGTTTAGTCCTGATGAAATTTCAGGTCAATTTATGGAACGTGAAGTAGCTGGTTTCACAAAAGAAAAAACAGTTATCTTTGGCTATGATGAAGCAGGTTCTACAGCTAATCGAGATGCTTTGTTCCAAAAGGTATTTGGTGTAGCTTATCCTGGATCTACAACAACAACTACATCATCTAGTACCACAACAACTACGACGAGCGCTTAAATGAAGTATATTCTTTGCCAACCGGCTATAAAACGTTTTGAGTGGGAACTGGAAATATGTATAACCAGATTACAAAAGTTAGGCATTAAGGATATCGTTCTGTTGTTTACGCAGCAGGACGATAAAGTGCCTAAGTACTTGCAGGAAAATTACGATGTGGAAACTCATGTTTACATCGATAATAGAACGGATAAAATCTATATCCCTTCTGTAAAACCTTATCTTTGGATGAAGTATTTAGAGGAAGATCAATCCAGAGAAAACGATACTTATTTCTATTTGGACAGCGATGTACTGCTAAGAGAGATTCCTGGTGTGAAACCTACAGAAAACAAATGGTATGCCTCGGCGTGTGAAAGTTATTTGAGCGTTGATTATATCGACAGTAAAGGCTCTGATTTATTAGAGCGTATGTGTGATGCAATCGGAATAAATGATTCACTTATTCGCGAGGAAAATCCAATTGGCGGAGCACAATGGGTTATCAAAAATCCGTCTTATGATTATTGGAAGAAGGTATATGAGGATTCCGTAAAGCTTTATAAATATCTAAATTCTGTGGAGGGTGAATATGTCCAGAAAAATGATACAAATTATACACCTATTCAAAAATGGACTGCAGAGATGTGGGCTCAATTGTGGAATGTATATCATTTCGGGAAGACAGTTAAGACCTCCACCGAATTAGATTTTTGCTGGCCGACAGATCCAGTTGATAAATATCATGAAATGAAAATATATCACAATGCTGGTGTCGTGGATGATAATCAGAATCTATTCTTCAAAGGTAAATACGTAAGCAAAACACCATTCAGAGATTCATTCGAACATATAGACAAAAGCAAGGCATCAATTGAATACGTGAAGGCAATCAAGGAGGTGTTGCAATTGGCGAAATTTGAAGTGATTGCTGGGTTCCGTGACAAAGAAACGGATAAAGAATATTTTGTTGGCGATAAGTTTCCGAAACCGGCAAATAAGAAAGTTAAGAAAGAACGAATCGATGAGTTAATGTCTTCTGATAACAATGCCGGAACACCGTTAATCAAGGAGCAGGAATAATTCCTGCTCTTTTTTATTTATATGAAAAGGAGAGTGCGTAATGGCTGATTTAAAGCGCAATATGATTGAACTTGTCAAAGACGTTAAACAAGGCGAACTAATAACTGAGAATTATTTAACCCCACTTTTTATCCCTATGAAGATGGTATACGAAGCAATTGACATGATGGAAGCAATTGAAGATTCAGCTGGATCTGCAAAGTCAGAAAAAGAAATAATTGATAAACTATCTATTTTTGTTGTTAATTTATACGACAAACAGTTTACAAAAGAAGAATTAAATAATGGATTACATGGTCCTGAAGCTACTCAAAAATTACAACAACAAGTATTGTTTGCTGCACGTGGTGTCCAGGACGATGATACAAAAAAGTACCTAGCGGGAAAGAACTGAGTGATGTCTATACGTTCAAACAGCAAAAAGAAGATATGGATAAGTTGATATTGAATTACATGAAAAACGGTAAAGACATCAATGAAATATTAAACATGCCATATTATTTCGTAGCTAAACTACTTAAGAATGAAAATAAACCGAAAGAAAACAAATCACTAATTGCAGCGTTTGGTGGCTAGGAAGGAGGGGAAACTTTGGCACAAAGAGTAGAAGGTTTGAGCATTGATTTAGACTTAAATACCACGAAACTTGACCGTGGATTAGCTGGTGCTAAAGACAGCTTAAAAAGTGTTAATTCAGAAATGAAATCCAATATGTCTGCATTTGATCGTGCTGATAAATCAATTGAAAAATACGAAGCTAGTTTGAAGGGCTTGAATAAGAAGTTAAAAGCCCAAGAACGTGTTACTTCTGAAGCGCGTAAAGAATATGACAAGATGGCTAAAGAGCATGGCGAGGGTTCTAAAGAAGCAGAAAAGGCAGCAAGAGAATATAACAAACAAGCAGCGGCATTAAACAACTTGGATAGATATGTGAACAACGCCACAGAAGAATTGGAACAAATGCGGAAGGAACAAAAACGTGCGAATTCCGGATGGGGTAAACTTTCCAGCGGTCTTGATACATTTTCCGGTGATCTTGATAAAGCCGGGGGCAAGATGACTGACTTTGGCCAAACAATGTCTGCGAGTGTCACAGCTCCAATTGTAGGTATGGGTGCTTTAGCTGTGGAATCTACTAGAGAATTTCGTGTAAACATGGCCCGTCTTGAAACAAACGCAAAACAAGCCGGTATCGGTATTGACGTGATGAGAGAATCAATGCGTGAATTGAAAGGAATTACTGGTGAGACAGACTCTAATGTTGAAGCACTTTCAAACCTTATGGCTACAGGTATGGATGATAACCAGATGCAAAAGGCCATTGATAGTTTATCTGGTGCAGTTATTAAGTTCCCGGATACAATGAAAATCGAAAGTATGGCAGACGGCCTACAGGAAACATTGGCAACAGGTAAAGCTATTGGACCATTCGCTGAATTATTAGAGCGTATGGGTGTCGACTTAGAAACATTTGATGAAGGTTTGGCTAAAGCAAAAGAAGAAGGAAGCGAGCTCAATTATGCGTTAAATACATTAAACGATTTAGACCTTTCAAAGGTTAACAAAGAATTCCGAGAAACCAATGAAGCGATAATTGAGGGTAGAAATGCACAATATGATTTTCAGGAATCATTTGCTGAACTTGGCGAAAAATTAGAACCAATTGCAGCTGAATTAACTAACCATGTAACAGAAATCATTGATGCATTTAATGAGTTAGAACCTGCTACTCAAGATAATATAATAAAATTCGCGGGACTTTCCGCAGCAGTTGGTCCTATTGGTATGGCTTTAGGCGGGACCACTACCGCAATGGCTAATCTGACAAAAGGTGCAAGCAAACTAACAGGTAAGTTAGGAAAACCTGGAGGGAAAGGGTTACTTGGAAGTATAACTGGTCTAAGCCGTGGCGGTGTTGTTGGTTTAGCTATCGGAGGCGTTGCTGCACTTGGAGCTGGTATTTATGCCTTAACCAGGGATAAAGAAGAACTGAATGAAGTGTCATTGGAAACAGCTGAAAAAATGCTTGATGAACATAAAGCAACAGGCAAAATGATTGATCAATTTGATAAGTTACGAAGTCAATCAAAGCTAACATCAGATGAGTTTGGTCGTTATATAGACTTACAATCTGAGTTAAAAGATGCTACTGACCCGAAAGTCATTGAATCCATTGAAAAAGAAATGAAAGGGTTACAAAAAGAATCAGGTCTTTCTAATAAAGAGTTAGGTACAATGGTTACACTTAATAGTGATTTAGTTGAAACATTGCCTGGTGCGACTGATAAAATAACAGATCAAGGTAATAAGGTAGCTGGGACAACAGGAGAATTAGAAAAGTACAACGAAGAAATAAGGAAAATGGGAACTCTCGAAATGGAAAAAGAGTTTTTCAAAGCAGTTGAAAATCAGGGGATTCTATTGCAAGACCAAGAAAACCAAATACAAAAAATCAACAGTTTAAAAAATGAAGGTAAACAAATCCAGAGTTTGTTAAATGACTATACTGGAAAAGAATTAGAGAAATTGGAAGAAAAGCTTAAAAAAGAAAATAAGAGTTTAGATATAAACAAAGATAATTATCACCTCTTCACCACAGAAGAGAAGAAACGCAAAAAAAGAAATGATGAAATATTAGAACTTATTAAAGATGGCGAGCAAGGATTAAATGACCAGCTCATTACAAATAAACAGCAAATAAACGAGCAAGAGACACAATTACAGAATACTAAGCAGCAAATAGCAGAATTCGATGTAGTTACAACAAGGCTCCAGGAGCACTATTTAAAAAATGCAGGAATTACAGAACAAAAAGCAAGACAAGCTGTTCAAGATGGTAATGCAATTGGTGCCATAAATACTAAAATCGGTAAACTGGAAGAAGAAAAACAGAAGTTAAAAGAGCAAACTCCGATTAATATGCGGAATACAGATGAATACAAAAATGCAGTTGGACAAATTGATAATCAAATTGGAAAATTAAATCTTGCTAAAGGAGACATTAACGAGCTTACAGGTTTAGCTAGTGACTACACTAAAGAGCTAGGTAGAGATGTAACCAAAAACGCTAATATCAATGTGAGCCCTAACCTCTCAGCTATCGACGCCGCGCTTGGAAAGACAGTATCGAAACGCGTGCGAATTACTGGTGTTGGTAACTCTTTACTATCACAAAGAATGTTCCCAGGATTTGCTGTAGGAACTGATTACCACAAAGGCGGTCCAGCAGTTGTTGGCGAAGAAGGACCCGAGCTCGTTAATCAAAGTGGTAAATGGTCATTGCAAAGTTTTGGTTTAATGCCTGATTTATCAACAGGGGCACAAGTATTCACACATGATGATTCTATGAAAATGTTAAAGGCTATAAACAGTCTACCTGGTTATGCTTCAGGAGTTGGAACAAGTGGTGAAGCTGATAAGATTGTGAATCGTTTGAATGGTCAGCAACAAAGTCGAGAACCTTCACCAATCCACATTGAACAAATGATTGTTCGTGATGATAACGACATTGAAAAAATAGCAACCGAACTATACGGTCTACAAGAAGAAGCAAAAAGGGAGGATGGTTATTCGTGAACGATATACTAACATTGGATGATAGTGATTTAAGTGAATTCGATTTGATGGTTTTAGCTGACCACGATAATCCTCTCCTTCCTGGTACACGAGATAATTTACTAGAAGTACCTGGTATGCACGGAGCGCATGATATGGGTTCCATAATGGGGACTAAACCTTTTAATATTCCGATGGGTATCAGACCTCAAAAAAGTTATGCAGATTTACGGTATAAGGCTGATCAGTTCACGAAGTTCATATTGGATCCATATGGACATCCTAGAGAAATAAAATTGATGTACAACTATAATCCTGATAGATACTACATGGTGAAGTATTCAGGGCAATTACCAATTCAACGATTAGTCAGTATGGGTAAATTCAATTTGCCATTACGAGCTGCTAATCCAATGGCGCAAAGTAAGGTGTTAACCCATGAAATTAATTGGGATAGCGAAAAGGTTACTATGGATGATAGTTATTTATTTGGAACAGTGGCTGTCGAAGATGTTCAAATCAAATCAAATCAAACAGTTCAAGCATGGGCAAATTGGTATGCAGTACGACCCACAATATTAATAACTGGATCAGGTAGTAACGTGACTTTCTCAGCTAATGGGAAGTCTTTTTCTTTGAAGAATTTTAGTAATGCAACCTTTGAAATAAAGGGTGATACGTATACAGTTACTAAAAATGGTGCTAATGGATTCAGTCAAAAAGTAGGTAAGCAATTTTTAGACCTATTACCAGGATTAAATGATGTACAGATAACTGGTGACAATATGGACTTTACTCTATCAATAAGGGTAAGAGACCAACACATGTAAAGGATGGTGGTGATCATGGCAATAGAAAAAATTAAAATTGGTAATGGGGAATCATTAAAAGTTATTGCACCAAAAATTAATATGATGTTTGATATGGTTAATAACTTCCAAACACAAATTGACAATATTGTTGTCGAGGGTTCGATTGACCCAGAAACAGCTCAAGCGAGGGTGGAATCTGATGGAACAGATCATCCCACTTTAAAAGACAGATTAGACACGCAGTTTGGTGAAGTTAGTTCGCAGTTGGCGGAAAATGAACGATTCACATCTATTAAGGCTAGTCGTAAAAGAAAACCCATCATGACTTTAATTGATGATGACGGAAGGAATACAGTATTGACAAAGCTTCAACCCATAGCAGAACAATATAACATTCCAATTGCTTGTGCAATTCCAGTTTCGAAAGTCGGAGCGGAACCAGGAACAATGACATTGAGTGAATTGAAAAGTTTAATACAATATGGATTTGAGTTTGTATCACACACATACACACACGTTGATTTATCGACTCTGACGGAATCCAAGATTGAGCAAGAATGCAACGATAGTCGAAATTGGTTGTTGAGTAATGGATTTAATGGCGATATTTTAGTATATCCTTACGGTGGGGTGAACGACCTTGTGAAAGATGTGGTTGCAAAGTATTTTAAACTAGGCATAAACACTGACCCTGGTGATTCTCCCGTTAATAATTCACCGCTTAACAGCATGGATGTTCAGCGTGTTTATATTGATCGTGGTGTTGCTAACGCACAAGCAAAAATTGATGAGATCGTAGCTAATGGCGGATGGATGGTACTAGGTATGCATTCCCATTATGCTGATTTTGACCCTTCCGAAGTGGAACAAGTTGTAAATTATGCCATTTCACAAGGCGTGGATATTGTAAACACAAACGAAGCGTTAAAATATTATGGGAATTACCTTGAGTCTGGAACAGGTAGTCAATTGTTGAGTGAAGGAATAACGATAGATGCCCAAGGGGAAGCGTACGGGGGCCGAATCGGGGTTGTTAGGTATGTTCCTGCTGATGGAAGGCTTAATAATAATACTCCTATTGGTGAGTATAAAAATAAGTGTATAAGTATTACCCATGTACTAACATCACATGCGTCTGGGTTTCCTGAAGGAACAGCAGGGATACTAGAAACTTACAGGATGGGTAATGATGACTTTAGTTTTCAGCGTTATTATGTATACAATACTAACAAAATATATAGAAGAAGATGGGATGAATCAACCGGAGGGTGGACGAGTTGGACAGACTTAACAGTACCGATAGTTACAAGGAAATTAATCACTTTATCAGTAGGTGTAGTCCCCGCACAAAGTTCGATTGATATAAATATTAGTTCGGGCTCTTTTCGTAAGGGATTTAATGTAATAGCCACGCCGCAAACAGATTTACCAAGCGGGATTGTATGGAATAGTTGGGTCTCATCTGAAGGATTGGGAAAACTACGTGTATCTAATCTGACTGGAGGATCAATTGATTGTGGAAGCGTAGATTGGCATTTTAGATCAATCGGAGAGTAAATAAAAACCCATTAATTGCTAATGGGTTTTTGTGATTATGATACATTTCTAGAAGCGGTATTGGAATTTGTCTGTGCGTTGCCGCGGACTCTATTACGAATCTTTTGTACATTTTTTTCGATGAATAAATTAATTATAATCGCTAGAATATGAGAAATGAGAAAACTTAACAAAAATATTGATAAACGTTTTTCTGTATCGCCATTTAGGAATATCCATGTTACAAAAGCCGCAACTGGCCAATGGCATAAGAATATTGAATACGATAAGTCGCCAAGAAAACTATCAGTTTTTCTTGCCCATGTCGGGAATATTGACTTATTAATATTTAATAGGCTTATGATAATTAAAACAGTGATAATTAACGAGAAATAAAAACCTTCTGTTCCTGGGTCATTCCAAACCAAAGTAGCTAATCCAGAGTGTAGGATATAAATTGTTAACAATGTGATCAGAACCGGAATAGAAGTAAATGTTAATTTGTCTTTGTAGTAATAAATCATAGCGCCAATGCTAAATGGCAGTGATGCAGCGTAAACAGGGAAATATCTATTTTGATAATCAAATCCTGCAAAGACCATAAATACTGTAAATGCGGTACTCAATATAAACCAAGTGGTAACAATTTTTTTACTTCTTGCCAAGATCAAAGCCATCATTATGTAAAAGGACAATTCAACGTGTAGTGACCAGGCTGGCGGAACTAATCTAGTTTGTGCGTCATTATTTAAACCTAATATAACTAGATTTTTAAACCATTCCGCAAAAGATTCAGGCATACTCATTGTAACGTTGAGCGTGTGTGCTATTGTTGGCGCTAGACTTACAACAAAAACCGAAAATAGTAATACGGCTAAATAAGGTGGGAAAATTCTTAAAGCTCGATTGGTTAAAAAGTTTTTAGTACCTTTTAAGGTAAAGCCATATGTTTTATTTAATGTTAGTGCCATTAGAAATCCACTTAGTATGTAGAAGCCAAATACTGCATAACCGCCTGATTTTGAGGGGAAAGGAGATAGATGCCCCCACACTACGAATATAGCTAAAAGATAACGAAAAGTACCAAACATTGAAATGTCTCCTTTGATGTTTTTCATACAGTTTAAACTATATGCAAAAATTGTCAATTGAATTCTAAATTTAATACTAATTATAATCAGTAATTGAACAATATTGCAACGTAGTGAATATTTAACTGTGGTATGATAGACCCAATGGAAAAATATGGGGGGGTTATCATGACAAGTTTGACAATAATAATACCGCATTATAATTCGACTGATACAGTATTGAAATTACTTGACTCTGTTCCCGTTAAAAAAGAAATACAAATCTTGATAATTGACGACCACAGCAACCAGGAAGAAAAACAAAAATTAATGAAATTTAAAGATAACAGCACACACAGAGATATTCAGTTTTTGGAGAATGATTCAGGCAAAAAAGGGGCTGGGTCATCAAGGAATGTCGGGTTAAAAAATGCCATTGGGGAATGGATACTTTTTGCGGATTCGGATGATTTTTTTGTTGATGGATTCTATGATTCTATCGAAAAATATTTTAATGCAAACGTTGATGTGGTGTTTTTTAAGCCGACAAGTATTGAATTAGAAACAGGGAATATTTCTAATCGACATACGCGGTTTGCAGAGATAATTGATGATTATTCTGAAACAAACTCGAGAAAATCTGAATTGATGTTAAGGTACAGGGTTGTTGTTCCTTGGTCAAAATTAATAAAGAAAAGCGTGATAGAAGAAAACGAAATACTATTTGAAAATGTGATTTCCTCAAACGATGTAATGTTTTCGGCAAATCTAGGACATCACATTAAAACGTTTGATATATCAAAGGACACAATATATTGTGTAACGAAAAGTTCAGGTAGTCTAACAACGTCCATGAACAGTGAAGTGTTTGACACTCGAATAGACGTTTTTGTTAGGTACTATAAATTTTTACAAGAACATTTAAGTAAAGAAGATTTTAATTCTCTGGATTTAAGCGGTCAAGGCATCGTTTTTCTTTCTACGAAGCACGGTTTCAAGAAGTTTTACAACGTAATTCGAGTCTTCAGGAAAAATAATATCAGAATTTTTCACAGAAATATGTTTAGTCCAGTAAAGTTTTTCAAAAGGGTTGCGCTTATTCAATCTCACCGAAAAAACACAAAGAGGCTTAATTAAAAAGACTAAGACAGACTCGGAACATATTGCGAACTAGTGAAAATAAAAGGATTTCCTTCCTTTATGTCGAACTAATGGATAAATGAGGAGGGGAGCATAATTGAAAACAGTTAAAAATGAATTATTATATCATATTAATTGCAAAAACGGATTAAACCCACACCCGTTATTAAATCACGGTGAGACAATTAATACCGGAGGTGAATTAAATCCATTTAGAAATAGTTATGAAAATAGCTATTTGTCTTATGATATGGGAGAAGAAACTGCGAGAACTTATTGGAGATTCACAAAAGAGTTTGTGTTTGAACAGACAAGGTTAGCAATGAATAGCGATTTACCTTCCAGATGGACTGGCCTTTGGGTAACTGATGAGGAACACTTGCCATATTGGGAGCATGCGACTAATTGTGATGAATATCAAATTGTGAAAATGGAATTAAACGGAAAGTTACTTGAGGCAGATGCTTACTGGATTGAATCTGAACCGGATGCTTTATCTGAAATAAGAAAAAGAGCAGCGTATTATTGGCAAGGGGCAATTTTTAGACCTGGTAAGATGGAATATTTATTTGAAGGAGAAGCTAAAGTAATAGAGATAGTTAAAAAAGTTAATAAAACGGTTCAAGACATCTCAAAATGAGGTGTCTTTTTTATATGAAATGAGGTGATCACTATAAAACCAACAGTAATTGTAAAAGACAGAAACATGGAACCGATAGGCCAGTTGGAAAAGGCCAAAGCGGGAACAAAGCGAAAAGTTAATAAACTGTGGAAATCAACTATTCTAATGCCTGGTGATGATCCAAAGAATAATTTGTGCGACCACTTTAATTTTATTGATATTACAAGTCCATCTGGAAGGTACAAAGGAATGTACCGTATCATGCCAGCCGAAACTCAGAAGGATATGAACACAGATACTATTCAGTATAAATGTGAACATGTTCTTGCTACTTTGATGGATCCTGTAATGGATGGTCATCATGTATTTACAGATATGACTATAAGAGAAGTTTTACAAGCAATACTAGATTTGCAATTTGAAGGTGAAAAACATTGGGAACTAGGAACAGTGGAGTTTGATACCTTCTTGAATTATTCATTTGAGGATGAAAACACGTTACTTGCTCCAATATTTGAAGTTCCGAAAAATTTGATCGAGCCTTATATGTTTGTTCCAGATACCACCGTTTATCCATTTAAATTACATCTACTAAAAGCCAGTAATGAAGTTGTTGCCGACAAACGTTGGGGCAGGGATATGGGTAGCTTCAGGAAGGTTACAGACCCAACTAATATGACTAATTGGTTGATTCCTAAGGGTGATGGGGAAGGCGTTAATAAGCTAACCATTGAGGATGTAAACGGTGGCAAGAATTATTTAAAGGACCAAGAGTCGATTGATAACTGGGGGATTAAATCAAGCATTTGGAGAGACCAACGATTTGAAGATAAGATAACTTTGAAAGCAAGAGGGCAAGCTATACTCAATCAAAATAAAGACCCTAAATTATCTATCCGTAGCAAGATGTATGATCTATCGATTAAAGAAGAATACAAACACACTGAAGCTATATTGAATGGTGTAACAAGTATTATTGTTGAAGAACAAGGCGATAAAGAATATCTTGCTCGTATACTTGAAGAAGATATACCTGACCTTGCTAAGGAGTGGGATGTTAATTATCAAATAGGCAATCGAACAGATAACGCTGCAAGTGCTTATGCTGATTTAAAAAGGCGACTAGATGTAAATGATTCATATGGTGTTGGGGCGACTAATATAATGGCATTTAGTTATCAAGATAATGCAGATTCTAAGATACCAGCTAAGATAACATTTTATGTTGACGATGATGTTATACATGTCAATACCTGTGAATTGACATTCAGAACTACAAACTTTAGAACATATAGCGAAGCAACAGGTGGTGGCGGGTCCGTTGTAAAAAGCACAAGTTCCGGAGGCGGAACAACTGCAACAAGTTCTAGTGGAGGCGGAACAACGGCAACATCAAGTTCTGGTGGCGGCACGTCAAAAAGTACCGCAAGTGGAGGCGGAACTACTCAGTCGTCATCAATGTTCCTGTTAGGTGATGACGCTTTTACACTTGGTCCGACAGTTGCCGATTATGATTCGCATTGGCACAGATTGCCTGCTAACCGATTCGATCATAATCATTCTGTAACAGTACCTTCTCATAGTCATTCATTTAGTACACCTAATCATAGTCACAGTGTTGATATTCCTAATCATACGCATGGTGTTACGATTCCTAATCACACGCATGATATTACATTACCTAACCATACGCATGATGTATTACACAAAATAATTGAACTACCTGAGTTGCCAAATTCTGTTACAATCAAAGTGGATGGAAATGAAATATTATTCAATGAAATCGAAGGAGATAGAATTGATATAGTAGATTATATGAGTAAAAATACAGATGGAAAAATTAAAAGAGGCAGACACGAGGTAACAATATTACCAAATGAACGAGCAAGAATTGAAGCAGATTTAATACTACGCATATTTATTAGATCACATTTAGGAGTGAATTTATAATGAATGAGAAAATTAAAGTGTTGGTTGTAACGTTAAAAGGCGATGTTAAGTATCAAATAGGGATGGATAAAAAAGTATCGGATGTCCTTAAAGAAATCCAAAATTGCAAGGATGAATTTTACCCTATTATTGATAATTGTGCTGTTCGAAAAAGTGAGATTATTTCTGTTGAATCAGTAGAATATGATCCAAATAAGGAGGGGAATCAATGAAGTTATATGTAACGACACATAGCGGGGAATCGCAGGGTGAAATTGAGGTAGATTCTTACGATCCAGTAGAGTTGAACAATCAAATAAATGATAATCAGTTGCAAAGCATCGTAATTGGAAATAAGATTTTTTCCAGAATTGATATAAGAAACATAGAACCTTTAGAATAATTTGAAACCTTTTTTGAATAATCACGTACTACTGTGTATAATAATGGTAAATAAGGAGCGCGGTTATTTTGAAAAAAGTTTTAGTCGGTATCGCAACAGTAGGCGTTGTTAGTATAGGTGGTATTTTTGCGGTATCTGGAATGGATAAAGAAAAGGAGCCCGAAACATCAGCGGCGGCATCAAATGAAACTGGCGAATCAAATGTAGTCGAAGAACCAATAGATGAAGAAAAAGAGGAAGTGGTTGAAATTCCAACAGAAAGAACGGTAGATACTGGACCTAATCCTCCGTGGAAACATTTTAAGAGTGAAAAAATAGAAGAACTGCATGAAAATGGAGAAACGGTTTATTTATATAGTGACGCAATCGAAATCGAAGAACATGCGATCGACATCATTAACACGGAAGTTCCAGAGGGCGCACCGGCTACAAAAGGTGATATAGCTAAATCGACAGCAAGGCATTTAGATTTATTCATTGTGGAGGTAAGTGATTATGTAGATAATCAAGCATACTTTGACAAACTAGGCGAAGTTAGTCAAGCGTTGAAAAACGAACAGTACGACAGCGTACCAACATTAATTGAAGAAGCAAAAACACTTAGAGAATCCTAAACGGGTTCTTTTTTTATGCAGAAAAGCGAGAGGGATATAGCCCCTCTCTACCACTCATACGGGGTGTATGGGTGGTTACTAAATATATTCGTGAAACAACACTTTTATTAGGGGGCTAAAAATTATGAAGGAGATGTTAAAAGTATGGGTGGTTTTAGTTTGGAACATTTAGAAGCAGCTCGAATGTATTTATTTGGTGATGTGAAGTTTTTACACTTACTCCTATTATTAATGGCATTAGATATTTTAACAGGAGTATCCAAGGCGATTAAGAATAAAAAGTTATGGAGTCGAAAGAGCCTTTTCGGGTATGCAAGGAAGTTGTTGATTTTAGTGGTAATTATATTAGCCAACGTGGTTGATCAGATACTCGGATTGAAAGGAGCAGTAACATATGCTACCGTTCTTTTTTATATCGCGAATGAAGGTTTATCCATAATTGAGAACCTAGCAGATGTGGGTGTACTAGTTCCATCTAATTTAGCAGACAAGCTTAAAAACATCGATAATTCGGGCAGAGGAATTGTAGAAGAAGTGAAAGATGAATTTTCCGAAAAAGGGGATAAATGATATGACCTTTATTTTTGAATCACTACCGCAGCTGATTGATAAACGCGAAGGACTACCTGAAAATGGTGAGTATGTCGATTACGGTGTCAGCTCTAAAACTATTCGAGCATGGCACCATTCATTAACCAGAAAGCACTTAGGTGGTTCAGATGCAGAAGGTTTTGCTTCTTACCATGTGAATAATCTTGGGTGGCCAGGAATCGGTTATCATTTTGTTATTGAGCCAAAAAACGTTATTAATGGACGGGCCCGTATAGTATGGTGTCACGACCCAGGTAAACGTTCATACCATGTCGGGGATAGTAATACAAAGTCACTAGGCATTTGTGTTGCAGGAGATTACCGTTATGATGACCTGGACGATGCAACTAAAGCATCCATTGATGAACTTCACCAGGCGCTAGTCGATGATGGAATTGGTAACACAGATAAAGCTCATAACGAGCTACCGGGATATGGTTGGAAGCCGTGTTGCGTGTTTGATTATAATAAAGCTGTTCACTTTCTTGATGGTAAACAACCTGAAGTACTACCAGGCACATATACTATCCAAGAAGGCGACACTTTCTGGGGAATCGCGAATGGTCTCAAGGAGGTGAGTGCAGATGATTTAATCAAGGCTAATCCTGATGTAGATCCTAAACGTTTGCAAGTTGGTCAGAAAATTAGTTTAGGTGCTGCTAAAAAGCCGAATCCCGAAGAACCAAAACAATCAAGTAAACTTCCTAACACTGTATATCGTGCTAACAAACCATACCCGCATGGTAGTGGTGTAAGAGCAGTACAAGAAGCACTAGCAAGCATCTATTTCTATCCAGAAAAAGGCGCTAAGAATAACGGTGTCGATGGTTACTACGGTCCTAATACAGCTGATGCCGTTAGGCGTTTTCAATCTATGTATGGGTTAAAACAAGATGGAGTATACGGACCGAATACTCGCGCTAAATTGTTAGAAGTAATGTAAGAATTAAGTAAGAAAATAATAAGAAGACTATTTATTTGTTAGGTGGTAGGCAGACCACTTCCAACACCGGTTCGGAAAAGCCAGTTGGATAAATTAAGGTCAAAAGAAAAAGACCCCTTCACAAATGAAGAGGCAATACGGAAGTTGAGGGGGAAAATCAACGCCCACTTCCGTGAGTTATTATTACAGTTTAAGTAATAATATACAAAAACCCCATCGATTAAGATGAGGCTAGGTCGGTGAAAATATGAAGAGAGGTATGTGCCATCTTTGACCTATAAATTTTATACTTACCAAGTATAGTTAAATTATACAAGTAACCCTCTACCTTAATTGGTGGAGGGTTATTTTTGTATTCACTTCTTAATCCTATATTTTTGAAATCTTTCCTCGACAAAACCTATTTGTATTAAATTGTTTATATTTTCTCTTACTTGTCCATCATTTGTTACTTCTTCAATTTCTATTGTTTGGGGATAATTCTTATTAAGTTCAACCAGGATACTGACTTCGATTAGATTAAGATTATTTTCCTGGGCAACTTCTAATATGTTTTTCATATTATCGATCATCCTCTCTTGTTGGATTATATTGACTACAGAAAATTTTACCAAAGATTAGGGTGGAATAAAAAGCCATAGTACTAGATTATAGCTGAAACTAACAATTTAAGTATGACCTCATCTATTATAATGGGGTTATGTCCCTCTTAGCGGCCCCATTACATCCTGAATTTGCTCGATATGTTTGACACCAAACTCCTGTTTAACCTTCTTAATTATATCCAGCGTTAGTCCTCTATTACCTGTTTCAATCTTTGCCACTAGTGACCGGCTTACTTCAATTTTGGCTGCCATTTCGTATTGTGATAATCGGTTTAATTTTCGTATATTCTTAAATAAATGACGATCCATAACTCCCACCTTTTGTGATAATTTTTCTTACTCTGCAAAAAGCCGTCGATTTTGGTGCTTTGATAATTTATATTCTTATTATTATATAATAAAACCCAAGTGTCTAACCCTTTGTAGTATAAATATCCAAAAAAGGGTAGAAATTTTTTTATGATTCACTAACAATTTATTTGATTAAAATAAATAAGCCATAGCATTAAACTATGGCTTAACGGTTTTAGGAGCAACAACTTATATTGGGGTATAGTTGTTACCCCTCTGATTATTACACTTTACATACCAATGTATCAATAATTTTCCATCATCACTTTTTCTACCTTTGACTGTATTTGGTATCGGTCGAACCCTAGGTATTTGTACAAACAATCTTAACCCCTTCAACATAATATAAGGTAAGGCTATTTTGAAAGGAGGAATCATAAATGAGTGACTTTTTTGGTGGTTTTGATAAAAAGAGGGATAACAATTTTGAGTTAATCGTTGTTCTTTTTATATTGTTAATTATTATAGGTGCTTCTTTTGTGAAAAAAGACTTTTATTAAAAACCTTACACTTGAGAAAAAGATTGAATTGAGATAGGGAAGACTGCCACCCCTCTTCCCTCCCCCTCTTATACCAATGTACGGATCCATATACTGCTGTTTTAATTATGTTAAACGCAAAGCCATATCTTACGAAATTCTCTTTCACCCTAGTTTCGCCCAATAAGTGATATCTAGGGTTTTTATAGTAATGGAGTCTTTAAAATACGCCAATATGGTTTCCTAGAGTATTTGCGCCACCCATCACCTGGACATTATTGTCACCTCCAAGTTTCTTTTCTTTTTCCATTGCTTCTCCCCTCCTCATAACCACTATCGTTTGCGGAGGGTGTTATGTGGCATTCAAATTGAAAATAATTTAATTTATTTTTGATATTCTTTTTTTATGATACAATACGAGCAAATGTTCTTTTATGGAGGTTATTTCATGATGAATATGCTTCGACGTTCCATTCGAACTAAACAAAGACTCGAAATGATCTACCTTGATAATGATGACCAGGTATCACAATGAATTATTAAAGTGATAAAAATAAATGACAATATAGTTCTGGCCTATTGCTATACCCGGGAGAAAGTCAGAACATTTAAACTGGACAATATCTTGTCTGTAGAACAATCCGTAAACGAATGGGGGCATAATGATGAGTGAAGCTAATGATCGTGGAACGAAGAAATGGACTGCAATGATGATGCCGGAATATGAGCAGATGCTTAAAACAAATGTGGTCCGAAGATGAATATAAGGAAAAGCCATTATTATCTGAGTATAAGAAGGCGGAAATAGTCAAACGTCTATTGGAAAAATAGAAATAATACCAAGTTCTACCCCAAAAGGTGCAACACTATCTAACGTTGAAGCCTTAAATAAAGCCTTAAAGCAAAATAAGTTTGGAAAAGAAATTTTATCTGTTCATTCAATCTCAGATTAGCTCTTTTTTATTGAAGTAAAGGGCAGAATAATTGAAAATTAAAATAAAAAAGAAGTTCATAAAAGGAATTTTTATGATTGGACATATTATTACAGTTATTAATTTAATGCTATTGCTTTTTAACAAGTATCTTACTAAATAACAAACTAAAAGGGCAATTATCCATAACACTCTGGTTGCTGTAAGTGCATAACATATTAAAGAAATCGAATCTAAATATGGAGGGTTGGACAAATGGGTAATAATAGAGAATTTAATAATATTTCTAAAAAGAGTATAGATATGCTTATTAACTCAACATTTAAGCGACATGGAGTAAGTCTAGATAAACCCCAAAAGATTACTCTAAAGGAAAAGCAGGAATTAAAAAACTTAGTCAAAGAATTACAAAAGGGTGTAACCTCTTTAACAAAAACAACGAAAAAATGAATTTTTCTTAAAGAAAAAGAATGGATGCTAAGTAACGGCATTTTCCATTCTTTTTTTCTTCGAAATGGATAAAAGCACATATCCTAATGGAATGGTCTTTAGCCTTTCCATCTCTTTGACTTTTCACATACAGTGTAGTGTAAACTTAGTATTATTAAGGAGGAAGAAAATGGAGGAAAGTAAAGTTTGGGAAGGGGAAAAACCTACGGTAAGTAGTAGACAGGTAAGTAGATGGAATGCACTTGACCCAACAAGTGTTCATCCTTTAGATAACGAAACACAGGATGCTGGTCAAATAATAAAATCCATCCAACAGTCGTTTGAATCTATTGTAATTAAAGATTCAGCTGATGTTGAAGTAACAAGCACTGATACCCAAGCGGCTATCAACCTGCAAGTTGCCCTCCAAGCAACAATTTCATTAGTAATTAGCTTATCAATTGCTGATAGTGATAAGGCTGAGAGAGTAACACAGGATTTACTATCTAGATTAACATCCAATCAAGTAAACAGACAACAAACGTATATTGAAAATTCTCGTGGAGTTAAAGTTACTACAACAGATACAGATGTAGCAGTAAATGCGCAAGTGTTATTACAGGTTTTGATTGCTTTAGTTGCTAAAATAAATATCCTGTAATATGAATGAATGTGAGCCGACCTATTAGTTGATAGGTCGGCAATGTATATTAAGTGTGGCTTATTAAATCCTTTTACTTTTAATCTATACATTTTTAGTTGATAATTTCTTTAACTATTGGGTGCTTTAATTTAACAACAGATATTAGAAAGAAAAATGGCTTGGAGAAATATCCAAGCCATTTTTACTGTAAATTTACTGGTGAAAGTTTAGTGATTATAGGTGAGCTTTAACTTGCGAATCACTATTTCGCATCTCACAAGTGATCAGTTACCTTTTGGTTAGAGTTATTTTTAGTTCTGTAGATTAATTTTTTAGTGTTTGTATATGGTGCGTTGGTTGTGATTGCTTAAATTTAACATTTATTGAAACTTTTCAGATAATATAACAGTATTAGTGTATTAGAAGGGGTGTATTTAGTTGGGTAAAATTAAATCTTTATTTAAAACAAAATGGTTCTGGGGAATATCAATAACAGTTCTAGTTTTATTCATTTCTATGTTTGGAATTCATAACGTAGGTTATTCAAAAGGTCAGGATTCATTAACAGCAGAAATAAACGAAGAGGCATTGAATTATGAACAAATACAGGAAAAGGTTGGTGAAGCGGAACAAATATTGGCTGATTTTAATAATGAAATTGAAACAGCAGAATCTGACTTAAAGACCATTGAAGATAAGGTCGCAAAAAATCAGGATAAATTTGACGAATTGCAAAAACTAGCAAGTAATCGAGATGAATTACAAAATGAGGTAAGTGTAGCAGAATCAGAATTGACCGGGTTACAATCAGATATAAAAGTTACAGAAAATAAATTGGCTAAATTGGAAGGTGATTTAGTTGCAGCAAAAGAAAAGCCAATTGAAGTTGGGGCTGGTCAATTTGTTTTTGGGGAAGACATTAAGCCAGGGCGATATAAAGTAACGCCAATTGGAAGAGGGAGCAACTTTTCTGTTTGGGATGCAGACGGAGGGTTAGTCCTCTCTACAATACTCGGAGACGGTGGAGTTCCTAGTTATGTCTTCGTAGGGTCATCTGGATATAAAGTGAAAAATGCTGTTCCTGTCAAATTAACACCGGTTGAATAGGGGAAAAGAAGAGGTATTAAGCCTCTTCTTTATTTTTTTGTTTCCATTATTGCTTGTGATACAATTGGTTTAAAATCGTTTAGATTGGCATAAGTAATATACTGGTAATAGACAGAAATGCTTTTAAACCCTGTATGTAAAGGGTTTATAGTTAACATATAGTTAACGCTATTATTATGGTGAAAATAATGAAAAATGGTGATATAATGACAAATTCTTTAGAACGGTTACAAAAGGTTATCGCACAAAGTGGAGTCACATCAAGGAGAAAAGCGGAGAGATTGATTGTTGATGGTAAAGTAAAGGTTAATAGTAAAGTCGTCAATGAACTAGGAACTAAAGTGACTCCCAGTGATGATATTGAAGTTAACGGAGTACTTTTGGAAAAAGAGGAACCTGTATATTATATGCTCTATAAACCTAGAGGGGTTATTTCGAGCATAAGTGATGACAAAGGAAGAAAAGTTGTAACAGATTATTTGGGAGAAGTTTCTGAGCGGATCTATCCGATTGGACGACTCGACTATGATTCTTCTGGTATATTATTGTTAACAAATGATGGTGACTTCGCTAACCTGCTAATGCATCCGAAACATGGTGTAGATAAAGTATATGTTGCAAAAATTAAAGGTATTCCAAGTAAAAGTGAGCTTAATAATTTAAAAAAAGGTGTTAAAGTTGATAATGATCTACTAAAAGTTATTGGATATAACATACTAGAAGTAGATAGACAAAAAACAACCATGATATTGGAGCTGACACTGCATGAAGGTAAAAATAGGCATATCAGACGAATGATGGAGGGGATAGGATATCCTGTATCCAAGTTGAAGCGGGAGAAGTATGGTCTTCTGACTTTACATGGAATGCAGCCTGGAAATTATCGGCCATTAACCCCTCATGAAATTAAAAAAATGCGGCATTTAGCAGAAAACTAAAGAAAAGTGCCTGTTTAATGTTGTAAAAATCTGTACCTGCAATCCACCAGGTGGCGAGAGGGTTAGTATTAAGTGCAATTAATTGTCGAATAATAGTCAAATTTGCCACTATGTTCTCATGATACAATGACGTGGGGAGTGAATAGACATGAGCACCGAAAAGATAAAGGCGAATAAAAAGCGCAAGAAACAAAACAGGCTGATTTTTAGAACAGTTGTGTTAGCGGTCTTACTTGTCGCCGTTGTATATGCTTTAGTTTCTAATTTTAACAAAGAAAAGACAAATGTTGAACCAGGTAATGAGGCACCAGATTTTAAGCTTCAGCAAATAAATGACAACAACGAGCTTGAAACAGTACAATTAAGTGAGTTAGAAGGTAAGGGTGTCATGCTAAACTTTTGGGGAACATGGTGTGAACCATGCAAAGCAGAAATGCCTTATATGGAAAAGTTATACCCAGAATATAAGGACAAGGGGATTGAAATAGTCGCTGTCAGTCTGGATGCTACTGAAATTGTTGTGGATCGTTTTGTTGATCGATATGACTTAACATTCCCTATACCGCATGACACAAAAAGTGAGGTAATGAATCTTTATAGCGTTGGTCCAATACCGAGTACTTTTTTTATAAATCCAGAAGGGGAAATTGTTGAGGTAGTTGAAGGTGCGTTAACTTTAGATAAACTTGAAGGCCATTTAAAAGAAATTCAACCTAAATAAAGAATGCAGCTATTGTGAGGGATATGAATGAAAAACATTAAGTGTGAGTGTGGGCACGTTAATCCAGAGGGGACGGTCCTTTGTGAGGCTTGTGGTAAACCTATAGAAGGTAACCAGCATATTGATGGAAATGATAAAAAGAAATTATTAAATATGCGATATGATGGTAGTGCACGCAGGTCGCAAACATATAACAAGTCAATTGTTGACAAAATATGGAATTTCTTTTCTTCTGTGAAGATTGGTGTATGGCTAATTGTTCTAGCTCTCATTGCCTCAGCAATGGGAACTATATACCCACAGGAAATGTACATACCGGCGGATGCTGTATCAAGGGATCCCTCTATATTTTATGAAGATCGATATGGAATAACTGGCCAAATCTATTATCAGTTGGGGTTCCATAATTTGTATGGATCTTGGTGGTATATGTTGCTGATTGCTTTAATTGGTATTTCTTTGGTGATTTGCAGTATTGACAGGTTTGTCCCTTTATATAAAGCATTAAAAATACAAAAGGCTAGACGTCATGCTTCATTTCTAAGTAGACAGCGTTTATATAGTGAAACAGAACAAGTTACCTCAGAAGAAAAGAATAAAATCGTCTCAGGTCTAAAGAAACAACGATATAAAGTTACTGATGAAAATGGGCATATTTTAGCAGAAAAAGGGCGTTTTTCCCGTTGGGGTCCTTATGTAAATCACATTGGCCTAATTATTGTTTTAATTGCCGCATTATTGCGCTTCACTCCGTTTATGTACCTCGACGATTATGTTTGGGTAAGGGAAGGTGAACAAACCGTTATTCCAGGAACGAAAGGTGAATATTACATAAAAAATAAAGACTTTATCCTGGAAACATATGATGAAAACGATGAGCGCTTTCAAAAGGCTATAAAAAAAGAAGGCATGGTTCCTAAAAACTTTCAAACCAATGTAATTGTTTATAAGGAATCTGGAGAAACAATACCAGGGGAAGACCCTGAACTTGAAAAAGTTGCAGAAGATGATATTCGTATGAATCATCCTCTGAAATTTGATGGGTATACGCTTTACCAAGCCGGATACCAATTAAACGAGTTTACAAGCATGACCTTTAAAGTTCATGAGACAGATGATTCAGAAGAAACATCTCTCGGTAATTTCAAAATTGATTTAACATCACCTAAGCCCGAGTATAAACTGGATAGTGGTTTTAGAGTTGTTGTTGATCAATATTATCCAGATTACTATTTGGATGATGGAGAGCCGAAATCGAAAACAGATTATCCAAGAAATCCAGCGTATGTATTTTCTGTACATCCCCCTGATGGCAGCGAACCTGAAATGAGTTTTGTAGGAATTGGAAAGAATGTTGATGCAACTGGAGAGAATGATTATAAACTGGGAATTCAGGATTTTAAAATGCGTGATGTGAGCGGAATAACTGTCAGACGTGATTATACACTCCCATTATTTATTGCTGGGGCATTGATCTTTATGTTTGGCGTGATACAAGGAATGTATTGGCAGCACCGCAGAATCTGGATACACCCTACAGGGGAAGGGATTCTAATGGCGGCTCACACCAACAAGAATTGGTTTGGTGTGAAGAAGGATATTGAGAAAATAATTGAGGATACAGATATAAAAATGGTTGACGATCAACAGGAATTAGATGATAAATAACGTTATATGAATCAAGGAGGATATAAATGGATTTTTTAAGTATAAGTAGTACGATGCTATATACAGCTTTTATCCTGTATTTGATCGCTACGTTTTTCTTTGGCGCGACAATTAAAGAAAAAAAGTCGGACAGGAGTAAAGGAATAGCTGGAAAAATTGCAATTTCCATAACCATCATTGGCTTTTTAGCACAAATTGTTTATTTTATAACAAGATGGATAGCAAGTGCCCATGCCCCCGTAAGTAATCTGTTTGAATTTATGACGTTTTTCGGTATGGGGTTAGTGTTTGCATTCATTATCATCTATTTTATTTACAAACTTAATATCTTGGGATTGTTTGCATTACCGATAGCAATGATAATAATTGCCTATGCGAGTATGTTTCCAACCGAGATTGCTCCCCTCGTACCTTCGTTGCAGAGTCACTGGTTATATATTCATGTAACAACAGTGTCACTTGGAGAGGCAATTCTATCGATAAGTTTTGTAACGGGGCTGATTTATTTAATCAGACAAGTTGATCAATCAGTTAGGAGTAAACGTACTACTTGGTTAGAAATCGTTTTATTTTCCTTAATCGTTTTTATTGGTTTCAGTGTAATTACTGTAGCATTTAACTTATCAGGGTATAGTGCTCAGTTTGAATATACTGTAAATAATAGTAATAATACAATTACCACCGATTATCACTTGCCACCGATTGCCGGTCCTAACGAGGGCGAACTAATAACAGGGGATAAAATGAATCCATTATTTGACGCTCCGGGATGGATGCGTGGTGTTGACGCAGCAAGGAAATTTAATACTATTATATGGTCAGTTTTGTCTGGACTAGTATTATATGGATTGACCAGATTAATCTTGCGTAAAAGAATTGGAGCAGCGATCCAACCATTACTTAAGAAAGTGAAACCCGATCTATTAGACGAAGTTTCTTATCGTGCGGTAGCAATTGGTTTTCCTGTTTTCACTCTTGGCGGAATAATATTTGCATCTATTTGGGCTCAAATAGCATGGGACCGCTTTTGGGGTTGGGATCCAAAAGAAGTTTGGGCATTAGTAACCTGGTTCTTCTATGCAGCATTTTTACATTTGAGACTATCACGTGGTTGGCATGGTGAAAAATCTGCTTGGCTTGCGGTTGGCGGCTTCGCTATTATTATGTTTAATCTGCTTGCTGTAAATCTGATTTTAGCTGGTCTTCATTCATACGCTTAATGCAATGACAGTTTTTGGTTTTTTAAAGGATATTATTTTCGACGAAATAATGATAAGGGGGAGCTTTTATGGAATCAAGCGCTAAAGTGTTAGTTGTAGACGATGAGGAAAGAATTCGGCGTTTAATAAAAATGTACCTGGAAAAGGAGGACTTCATTGTTGAAGAAGCAGAAAATGGTACGGAAGCATTGGAACTTGCACTTCAAAATGATTATGATGTAATCCTATTAGATATCATGATGCCGGAACTGGATGGTATTGAAGTTACCCAACAATTACGAGAGAAGAAAGCGACTCCTATTATTATGCTTACAGCAAAAGGGGAGGAAGCAAATAGGGTACAAGGGTTTGAAGTGGGCACCGATGATTACATTGTAAAACCGTTCAGTCCAAGAGAAGTAGTTTTACGTGTGAAGGCATTGCTGCGTAGAGTTTCGAACACTAACTTTAATGAAGCGAATACACCGACCAAAAATTTAATCGTTTTTCCTCATATGACCATAGATCATGATGCTCACAGAGTTACGGCAGACGGTATAGAAGTTAGTCTAACACCTAAAGAATATGAGTTGTTATGTTTCTTAGCTAAGTCTCCAGATAAAGTATTTTCACGTGAACTTCTATTAAAAGAAGTTTGGCAATATGAGTTCTTTGGAGACCTACGTACAGTAGATACACATGTAAAGCGGCTACGTGAGAAGTTAAATAACGTATCCAAAGAAGCTGCCAAGATGATTGTTACTGTCTGGGGCGTCGGATATAAATTTGAGGTAGATGATGTATAATGATGTTTTGGCGTAGTGTTGTAGGGAAACTAGCAATAACGATATTATTGCTAGTTTCTTTTGTATTATTTATTTTAACCGTTTTACTTTTGGAGTTTTTTGAGAATTTTCATGTTGATGAAGCAGAAAAAGATATGATGCAAACAGCAACAAAGGTGTCTATAATGGTAGAGCAATATGATAACCAGGAATTAGCGTTGGAGACTGCAGAACGTGTAAAGGATCCAGCAAGCCGTTTAGCTATCATCTATGAAGATGGTACTTCATGGGTATCCCAATCTATTGATAACGACCTTGGTAAACTCGATACCGAATGGCTGAAAAAGGAAAATGATCTAATGGGAGTTATTACTAATGGTGAAAATATAAAAAAACAACTATTCTTACCTGATGGTAATACAGAAGTAATGATCGTAGGTACTCCAGTTAGCCAAGATGGAGCAGTTTTTGTATACCAATCACTTGATATCGTAAACCAGACGAAAGCTGAAACGACTAAAATTATCTTTCTTGCTGCTGGTATTGCTATAATTTTAACAACTATTTTTGCTTTTTTCCTTTCCACCAGAATAACGTCACCTTTAATAAAAATGCGGGAAGCAGCATTTGATCTTACAAGAGGAGAATTTAACACGAAAGTACCAATTTTAACACACGATGAAATTGGTGAGCTTGCAATGGCGTTTAACCGAATGGGCAGACAACTGAAATTTCATATTAATGCGTTAAGACAGGAGAAAGAACAGCTTTCGAGTATCGTAAGTTCCATGGCAGATGGTGTGATTACATTTAACCGAAATAGTGATATGCTTATAACAAATCCTCCTGCAGAGCGGTTTATTGAGAATTTATATTACGAAAATGATATGGATTCGTCAGAAAACAATAATAAAGCACCGATACCTTTAGATGAAATATTAACGAATGTCATCCAAGATGAAAAAGAAGCAATACATGAAATTAATCTACAAGGACGTACATGGGTAATGATTATGACACCTTTATATGATCAGACATATGTACGTGGAGCGGTGGCTGTTATTCGTGATATGACAGAGGAACGACGATTAGATAAGTTGCGAAAAGACTTTATCGCAAATGTTTCCCATGAACTGAGAACACCTATTTCCATGTTACAAGGGTATAGTGAAGCGATTGTCGACGATGTGGCAGAAAGTAGAGAAGATAAAAATGAACTTGCACAAATTATCCACGATGAATCTTTAAGAATGGGTCGCTTGGTGAACGAATTATTGGATTTAGCACGGATGGAAGCAGGTCATATACAGTTAAATATAGAAAATGTTAACGTAGAAAAATTTATTGAACGAATTTTGAAAAAGTTTAAAGGGTTGGCGGATGAAAGTGATGTTGAATTAAATCTTATAAAGCATATTTCGACTGACCAAATATATATTGATCAGGATCGAGTGGAGCAGGTATTAACAAACCTAATAGATAATGCAATTAGACATACCAATGAAAACGGAAAAGTTAATGTTATTATTGAAAGTAATGCAACTGATTTTAATGTTTCGGTGAATGATAATGGAAGTGGTATTCCGGAAGATGATCTACCATTTGTATTCGAACGTTTTTATAAAGCTGACAAATCACGCACAAAAAATAGTAAGAAAAAGGGAACTGGACTTGGACTATCCATTGCTAAAAATATTGTGGAAGCTCATAATGGTTCAATTACTGTGAACAGCAAAATTAATGAAGGAACCACGTTTTCATTTAAACTACCTTTACAAGAGAAGTAAATATGATATGATAATATAGAATTGAATAATAATATAGAGTTTGGTGTCATTACTTAATAGGGAATCCTGTGAAAAACAGGAACTGTCCTCGCAACTGTATGTGATATTCGAAATAAGTGTAATCCACTGTATGATTCGTCATATGGGAAGGACTTATAGTAGGTGTAAATCACGAGTCAGTAGACCTGCCAAGTCTCTAACGTTTCAAAGCTTCGAGGATGTGAGCGATTGGGACAACCGAGTACATTGTGATTGGTTATTTTTATGTATCGATTGTCTATTTAAGCTAACTCTCTAGAAGGGTTAGCTTTTTATATGTTTATAATTGATTGATACTTAGAACTTAAACGATACCTTGGTTTCCAACGCCCAATTCTCCTCAATACAAAAATAGAACTGGAGGAATGGGAAGATGAACAAATTGTTTTTACGTATTGCATCATTGCTGATCGTTATGGGATTATTGATCGGGTGTGGTGCTGAAGAACAAGAACAGGGGCAGACAAACAGTCAAGAAGAGAAAAATACAGTAAGTGAGAACTCAGAGGAACAAAGTGAGGAAAAGGTTCAGATTACAATTTCCAAAGATAAAGGTTCTGAATATATTAATGAAAAAGAGGTTGCTGTTAAAGAAGGGGCAACACTTATGGAAGTAATGGAAGAGAACTTTCAGCTGGAGACTGATTTTAATGATGGCTTTATAACATCAATTGACGGTGTTGCACCTAAAGACGGCGAGCAAAAATCTTGGATGTTTACTGTAAATGGTGAAATGCCTACAGTCGGTGCTAAAGAATTTAAGCTATCTCCTGGTGACAAAGTAACTTTTGATCTGCAAGCTTGGGAATGACTTAATTGAATACTTATAAAATTACGTTACTTGCATTGCTTGCAGCACTGGCTGTTGTCGGACGCTTCGCCTTTGCATTTCTACCAAATGTCCAGCCGGTAACATCGCTAATCATTGTCTGTGGTTTATTATTAGGCCCTCTAGCAGCTGTTTTACTAGCTATTTTAACGACATTCCTCTCTAATATGATTTTAGGAATGGGTATATGGACAATCTGGCAAGTGGTTGCCTGGGCATTAATCGGATTATTAAGTGGAGTGTTAGGAAAATACCCTCGTAAGATTCCAGGATTAATATTAGTAATTATTGCGGTAATTAGTGGTTATTTATACGGATTTATTATTTCACTAACGACATTTTCTGTTACTGGAAAATTTCTTCCGTACTATCTGGCAGGATTACCATTTGATACATATCATGCAATTGGCAATGGGGTATTTATGGTTCTGTTATATCCGATAATTGCTCACTTTTTTAGAAATTATGCTGAAAAACATTTCAATTTGCAGAATACCAACTGAATTAGGTTGGTATTTTTGCGTTTTTCTAATATAGTATAATAAGTTGTAACTTTCGTGTGGTAATAAACGACTATGTAAATGAACGGAGGATCTTTATGAAAGCCGTTTTTGAGAAATTTTATGATAACTATCATCATGATTTATACCAATTCATCTTTTATATGGTAAAGGATAAAGAAACTTGTGAAGACCTCGTTCAGGAAGTATATATTAAAGTCTTAAAATCCTACGATTCTTTTAAAGGAGAAAGTACTGAGAAGACTTGGCTATTTTCAATTGCGCGGCACATAACAATCGATTACTTTCGCTCTCAGAAGAGGAAACGAAATCGTATTATGGAATACTTTGACTGGAGTGAAAAAGGGCAATTAATTCAGGATCAGAAGTTGCTCCCTGATGAGATAGCTATGCAAAATGAACAAGTGAAAGATGTTTATCGCTATTTAGATAAATGCACACCAGATCAAAGAAGTGTTCTAATATTACGGTACATACAATCATTTTCTATTCAGGAGACAGCAGACATCCTAAATTTCAGTGTTAGCAAAGTGAAAACGACACAGCATCGTGGACTGAAGACATTGAAAAAATACATTAGTGAAGGAGGAGATGTATTGTGAATACTTTCGACAACAACGAAAAGCAGATTAAAGAATCGTTAGAACAAATGCCAGTAATGGAAGACAGCTTGGACAAAGATATACTCTATCAGCGCATCTCCTCCGAACTTAATGATGAAATACGACCTAAAAGAATTAATAAAAGGTTTGTACTTATTCCTATTTTCAGTACAGTTATGGTGCTGTTGCTATTAGTTCTTATAGTACCTTCGATGATGAATAATACGATGTATCAGAGTAATAGTGAAAATAGTTCTGCTGATAAAGCAATGGACAATTCTGCCTCTAACGATAGTATGGATGGTGGAAACGAGTCGAGTGAACTAAAGAGGCAGGAAGACAATGCATCTTCTGCTGAAAGTGAATCTAGCGTTACGATGATGGAAGCCGAGATGCAGTCTAACGTTATTCATTCTACGGATGACAATACTACCATAATACATGGTGCTCTTGCCGATCGTCAGGCAAAGTATATTATCCCGTTAGCTTTTGAAGTTCCCAAAACAGAGAATGCGGGAAAGTATTATAATCAGATAAGTACTTATTTGAATGAGAAAACATGGGGTGTTAGTGACTATATGTTTTCGGGTGCAGTATTCCAATTGGATGAACAAAATAGTCAAGTTCATGTGGAACTGCCTGAAGATTTTTCTGTTACCTCAAGTACTCAGGCGAATATGTTTATAGGTTTACTGACAACAATGTTTGCCCCTAACAAAATTAATAAAGCTGTCTTTAGTCAGCAAGTAAATCTTGATCCTATAGGTAAAGTGAAGGAAATATCGCTAAAATCTTCAAATGTCATTTATAAACGATATCAATTGTCTGAAGAAAAACGTGTGTTTCTTGCAAGAATACCAGTCGAAGACCAATCTGATATTGAAACCGCGTTAGCCGAAATGAAAAAGGATGAAGAATCATATAATGTCTATCACTCAATACCAAGAAATATTGATTATTCATTGAGAAGTGAAGGTGATTTACTTCAAATAAATTTTGCCGATAAAAAAATGGCTTACAATAACCAGGAAACCGTAACGATGATAGAGGCTATTCTGATGACTGCGAAAAGCTTTGATTATCAGGAAGTCTTATTTACAAATACTTCAGACGAAACAATAGGCCCATATAATTTATCTGAGCCAATTAAAGTACCAGAAGGAGTAAATGCAATTAAAATTGATTGAGTCAAAGCGTTCCGAGAGGAGATATCCTGTCAGAACGCTTTGACTTTTTTAACAATGGGAATTATCATATAATTTATACGAGTTATTTATTTAGGGATGATTTCAATGGAACAAGAAACAATTATCGATAGAATATCGACAAAAGTAAAACTAATACGGGTGGAGAATAATTATACACAAGATCAAATGGCAACTGTATTGGGAATATCAAAGAAGTCGTTAGTTCAAATTGAGAAACGGAGAAACAATGCTAATTGGACTACGACAGTAGCGTTGTGTGCGCTTTTTCGTGACAGTGAAGTAATACAGCAAACTGTAGGATATGATGTACTAACGATTCTCGAAACAGCAGCACATAAAGAAAGATGATTCCCTACATTAGGAGCTTTCGTGTTATTCATCTTCAAATTTTAATGGATCACCATCAAATGATGTATCAGCTATCTTGATAGAATCAGTAGGACAACCCTCATATGCATCAATCATGTCTTCCTCCAATACATCCGGTACTTCGGCATTTCCTTCATTCTCATCCAAAACTACATATGCAATCCCTTCATCATCATAATCATATATATCAGGAGCAGCAGCACCACATGCTCCGCAAGCAATACACGTTTCTTTATCAACAATTGTATATTTAGGCATGAATTAACCTCCAGTTCGTTTACAAAAAAAGTCTTGTACAAACTATTGTAAGGCTGATATTTATACATTTCAACTGCTATAATACATGTTATCATTAATGAGGAAGGAAACTCTGATAATCGACACAAATTATTCATAAAGGAGTTTAGAACATTGATATTTGATCGTATTGTCATTACATGTTGCTCCCAATTAAAAACTGGACGTAGTGTCTCAGCAATATATCATCTACTAAAAGGAAAAAAATCAATCCAAACCGTTCAGGATGCTCACATATATAAATTGGATAATTTTTACGGAATTTATAAATCGTTAAAGAAGCAGAATTTTGATGAAAGAATAGATAAGCTTATCTCTGCAGGTTTAGTTCAGCTTAATGATAATTCTTCAGCAATACCAACTGCATTAGGTAATGAATGGTTACAAGAAAATCCAAATAGTATTCCGCTACGTTACTTTAATGGAATGAACTACTCTAGTTCTGCAACCATATTTTTTGAAAGATTAGTCCTTTTAATTCAAACTATATCAAATAGTAGTAACAGCAACCTTAACTTCATACCGGTTGTTGATAAACCAGTGGTTACAGGTTGGGTGAAAGAACAATATTACGTTATTAAGCAAGATCTGCATTATTTTCTGCAAAGTTTTTATGACGAATTGTACGATCTTCTAAAATGTTTTCAGGATCAAGAAGCAAGTATGTTTGTCGATAGTTTAACAGGATTCAAGCACTATGGAATGAGCAGTTATCAGCTGGCTGATAATTATAACCTTAAATTGATAGATGTGCCTTTGGCTCTTATTGGAATAATTCATCATATGTTATTCACAATCGAACATGATACAAGAAAATATCCATTGTTATCACACATTAAAAATGAATTGCCAGAGTACTCGAATACTACTAAATCAGCAACTAAGACGAGGGAACTTTTAAATTGCCATTACACTGCAGAAGAGATCTCGATTATGCGTAACCTAAAACTGAATACAATTTATGACCATATTGTTGAAATAGCACTATATGATGAGCAATTTCCTCTTGACAATTACATAGATGAGCAAGGTCATCAGGAAGTTTTAAATGTGATAAATAGATTGAAATCCTATAAATTAAAAGATATCAAGCAAGAGATAAATAAGGAAATAAGCTACTTTCAAATAAGACTTGTTTTAGCTGTTGAAAATATAACGTAATCAGGTGATAGAATTGAGTGTGAATATATTAAAAAGCCAATTATTCAATCAGTTTAATATTACATCTTTTCGAGAAGGACAAGAGGAGATCATTAATGACGTAATGCATGGAAAAGATGTATTAGGAATTTTACCAACTGGATCCGGAAAATCATTATGTTACCAATTACCCGCAACAATTATGGAAGGGGTGACAATTGTTGTTTCTCCACTAATTTCATTAATGCAAGATCAGGTGAAGCAATTAAAATCAACAGGATTTAAATCTGTTATTGCGTTAAACAGTTTTCTGGAACCAAAAGAGAAAAGACGTGCATTCGAGCATCTGAATGAGTACAAGTTAATTTACATATCTCCAGAATTCCTTCAGCAATCACAAATAATAGACTACTTAAAAAATATTAAAATTAGTTTATTTGTAGTTGATGAGGCTCATTGTATATCACAGTGGGGGCACGAATTCAGGCCTGATTATTTACGGTTAGGCTCTATTTTGGAAAAAGTGAATAATCCTACCGTCTTAGCTTTAAGTGCAACAGCAACCAAAGAAGTGCAGGAAGACATAATTTATTCATTAAATAGACCTAATATTCAGAAACATATATACCCGATGGATCGTGAAAATATCTCTTTTACTGTGCAAAAAGTAAATAGGGATATTGAAAAGAAGGAGATTATCATTAACTTACTGAAAAGTCATCGTGTGCCTACATTGATTTATTTTTCAAGCAAACGAAAAACAGAAGAAATTGCAGCATTCCTGTCTGAAAATGTCCCTTCACACCGTACAGCTTTTTATCATGGTGATATGGACCAATTAGATCGGATAACAATTCAACAGCAGTTTATGAATGATCAGATAGATGTAATCTGTTGTACTAGTGCATTTGGCATGGGGATTAATAAACACAATATTCGATTGGTGCTTCATTATCATTTTCCACTGCAGATAGAATCCTATATACAGGAAATTGGACGTGCTGGCCGCGATGGAGAATCAAGTGTGAGCCTTTTACTCTATACTTCAGGTGATGAACTTATTCCAAATGCTATAATCGGGAATGAATTACCGAGCGTAGAAACATTAGACACAATTTTCATGAATCTTTATCGGTTGTATTTAAAATCACCTAAGTTTTTATCCTATCAAGACATGCAGGAAAAATTACAACTAAATGAAACCGAATGGAGATTTTTGCACTATCAAATGGAAAAGCATGGTATGATTAAAGGGAATAAGATTATTTATCAAAGGGATATTTGGAATAAGGCTTTGCTTAATATAAGCGATTTAATTAAAAAAAGAAATTTATTAAAAGAACAGAAGTTAAAAGAAATAATTTCCTGGATTCATGAAGAGGAATGTTTACGCAAACATCTTTATAAAAGCTTTCAGATTAATTACAAGTCTCCTTTGTATGGATGCTGTTCGAATTGTGGTTTTACAATTAATGAATGGAATGCTAAACAAACAGAAGTCAATCATGCAACACATAATTGGGAAAACAAGTTACGAAATTTATTGTTAAATGGAGTTCAGAATGGCTAGTCAAAGTGAGATAATAAAGGGAATGACTGATAAGGAATTAAGCAAACAGATATTTTTTTCACAATTGCTATTAATCGTAGTTAGTTTGCTTTCAAGTTTGATATTTTTTGATGACATGGTAGAGTGGTTTGGTCTATTTCGCTTTAACTTATATGAAATAGCTTATTATGGAATATTACCGGGACTTATCATCGTTGCTTCAGATATCATCCTTATTTATTTTTTTCCAAAAAAATACTATGATGATGGTGGCATTAATGATAGAATTTTTAGAAACCGTTCCATCAAAAAAATTTTTGCCATTGCTTTATTGGTAGCTGTTTCTGAAGAAATATTGTTTAGAGGAGTTATTCAGACTACATTTGGTTATGTAGTTGCTAGTATTATTTTCGCACTTATTCATATTCGCTACTTAAAAAAGCCTGTATTGTTACTATCAGTTTTAATTGTAAGTTTTTATATTGGGTATATTTTTATACTTACGGAAAATTTATTAGTCACAATTACTGCTCATTTTATTGTAGACTTTTTATTAGGGGTAGTTATTCGCTTCAAAAGTGAGGTGCTGTATAATGAGTAAAGAGACCAAAGAATATACTGATCAGGCAAATGAATTACGAAAGCTTTTTAATGAAGTTCAAGAGGAAAGTGAACAATCTGTACCAGTAGATGATGGTGAAGATGAAGGTTCCGAAACAGAACAAGAAGAACGTGATGTTGATATATTAAACTTGCCACCAC
This sequence comes from Virgibacillus subterraneus, assembly GCF_900110695.1. Taxonomy (GTDB): domain Bacteria; phylum Bacillota; class Bacilli; order Bacillales; family Amphibacillaceae; genus Lentibacillus; species Lentibacillus subterraneus. The sequence continues at coordinate 485,612 of NZ_FOEH01000002.1, forward strand.
GTAAAGAGGTACATAGTACAAATAATAAGCGAACCAGAGTTAAATTAAGTGGAGCATCACTTCGCTTAGTTATTGTAGTTGTTATATTTTTAGCATTCTTAGGTGGAGCATATTATCTATGGGGACAAGAACTAATGGAAGTTATTACAAATATCTAGTAAAAAGGTGCCCTTTAATAGGCACCTCCAGGCAAAGTCAGAATATAACTTTTTTATCTTTTTCCTCTTTAAGTATTTCGACGGCTTCTCTGAAACGTAATGAGTGTACCACTTCACGCTCTCTAAGATATTTTAAGCCATCATTTAGATCAGGATCATCGGATAAGTTAATAATCCATTGGTAGGTTGCTCTTGCCTTTTCCTCTGCAGCTATATCTTCATATAAGTCTGCAATCGGATCCCCTTTTGCTTGAATATAGGTAGCGGTCCAAGGTGCGCCAGCAGCATTATGATAAAATAAAGCATTATCATGGCTGGCATAATGGGCACCAAGACCTGCTTCCTCCATCTGTTCTGGGGTTGCATCCTTTGTGAGTTTGTATATCATAGTTGCTATCATTTCGAGATGGGCAAATTCTTCTGTACCAATATCGGTAAGTAAACCTATTACCTTGTCAGGTATGCTGTATCGTTGATTTAAGTAACGTAAAGCCGCAGCTAATTCACCGTCAGCACCACCGTACTGCTCAATCAGAAATTTAGCGAGACGGGGATTACATTCGGTGACTTTAACAGGGTATTCCAGTTTTTTCTCATAATACCACAAAATATCTCCTCCTAGATATTAGATATTCCATTTAAATTAAACCTGCCAAGGCCAAGGAGTGTTATCCCAATCCCACGGATAATTTGAATAACTTCTTCCGTACTGCATTAATGGCCCAAACTTTTTTTCGAACTTAACTTTGAGTTCTTTGCTTTGCTTTGAGAATAAATTAAATTGTTCTATTGCATCATAATCTTGTGGGTGTGTATCTAAATATAATGTTAGCTCCACTAATACGAAATCCACTGCTTGAATTTCCTCGAGCAGTTTGTAATATTCAGATGGAAGCACTTTATTCATCAACATCACCTCTTTTATTAGGTCCTGGATAGGGACTGAATAACTCTTTCCATAGTGTTCCATGATATAGCGCTGCTCTTGGTTCGAATTGTGCTAATCCAGGGGGTTGGAAGTTAATGTATAGTTGAGGTGGGGTAGAATAACTTTTTACTGTCATAGGTGGGCAAGGGTCATATGGGCTGGCATAGGGTTCCCAAAATTTATATTGTGTGAACATAAAATCCTCCTTTCGAAATAATACTTTTCCGCTTCTATTCATGGTATGTAAGTATATGGATGTCCTATTCAATTATATATAGTGCTTAATATCTTTTTCTTACTAGATAAGTGCAACTCAGGCTTATCTTTATTAAGGCTTGCACCCCGAGTATAAGAGGTTCTAAGAAAGCAAAGTACGCTTTTAGAAGAATTCTTGCAACGAATGCCAAGTTTTCTAACACAAATCATTTGTATTATGAATGTGTATGACTGAAAGGAGGATTAAGATTGATTTATATAATATCTGCCTGTGTATTAATTCCTTCTGCATTTATATTGTATATGATATATAAAGCACATCATGATACAATTGATTACCGAACAATTAAAGTTACTGACTTATCGTCTGAGTTTAATTTATTTTTTATATCTGATATACATCGAAGAAAAGTAAGGACTGAAACGTTACGGTCCATAAAGGAGAACGTTAAACTTGTTGTTATTGGTGGGGACATAACAGAAAAAGGCGTACCAATTGAACGAACGAGGGAAAATATTCGCAAGCTAAAAGAATTTGGTGCTCCTATATATTTTGTTTGGGGAAATAATGACTATGAAGCACTTCCAAGTAAAATATATGGACTCTTAATTAGTGAAGGTGTAACAATACTGACGAATAACAATCATGATATATTAATTGGCAGCCAGACAATAAGCTTAATGGGATTAGACTGCTGTCAGCACAGTGAAGCACGGATGGATCTAGCAATGAAAAACGTAAACGGATTTTATACTATTCTTCTAACACATGACCCCAGTGCTTTTTATGAAACAGAGGAAGAATTTCAAAATAAAGTTGACATTGTTTTGGCTGGTCATACACATGGTGGTCAGATTCGTATTTTCGGATTTGGATATTTTGAAAAGGGCGGATTAACTAAATTACACAACACTAAAATCTTTGTCAGTGAAGGTTATGGGTATACTAGACTGCCATTTCGACTTGGAACAAGATCAGAATGTCATGTATTAACTTTTAAGCAATAATAATTGTGATGTTCAACAAATGCATCAATAGCATATACTTATAGTAATTAAAAAAGTTAATGTTTTTAATTAGAATAATAATGATTAATTTTGTTTAGCAGTTAAGAAATATACTTTCATAACTGCATAAGTGCAACTAAGGCTTGCACTTCAAAGTATAAGGGGTTAAATAGACTTCATAAAGCCCATTTGACAATAAGTCAAGTTTTCTAAAATGTATTTATAAAGGAGGATGCTTTATGCGAATTGAACGAGTGTCCGATAGCCAATTTACAATTTTTTTAACGTTTGATGATCTAATAGATCGTGGTTTTACGAAAGAGGATTTATGGCATGATGCTACGAATGTGCGCAATTTATTTAGTGATATGATGTACGAAGCCAGTACGGAATTAGGATTTGAATTGGAAGGTGTTCTCCTCGTTCAAGTTCATTTAATGCAGGCACAGGGTATGCATGTAATCGTGACTCAAAAAATTGAAAATACAAGTTGGGAAGAGGATTTCATTGAGATGAAAGTAACGTTAGATGAAAGTAAGGAAATGATATTTTCTTTTAAAGAGTTTGAGGATATTATTCAAGTATCTTCCTACTTATCAGTTATAAATATGGATGGCGGACAGGTATATTATATGAATAATCGTTACTATATGTTGCTAAATGAGGATGAGCTGACCCCGAAAAACAAAGAGAATATCATTGCAGTTATGTCTGAGTTTTCTTCTCCCAGTATTATTACATCACATCGATTAAAGGAATACGGTAAAGTAATCATGCAAGAAAATGCAGTAAATCAAATTATGAAGATCTTTTATGATTAATAAGAATAACTAGGGAAGAAGACTGATCTGAAATCGCTTTCATATCAAAATTAATTACCGTATAAAATAACCTTATTTTATTGCATATTTATCATGAACGTGTATACTAATCTCTGAGTACAGCTATAATAATTTTTTTGATAATCTAGGAGGTAAATTCATGGTAGCCGATAAACCAGCAGATTCTGCCAAAGAAGCAATTGATAAATTGGATGTGTTAAATTCAACGCGCACAGTTGTAAAAAATGCATTGGAGAAATTGGGTTACCCTGATGAAGTATTTGAATTGCTAAAAGAACCCATTCGAATGATGACAGTGAGAATGCCTGTTCGAATGGATGATGGTTCAATCAAAGTCTTCACTGGATACCGTGCTCAGCATAATGATGCAGTTGGTCCAACAAAAGGCGGGGTAAGATTTCATCCTGATGTTACAGAGAAAGAAGTTAAGGCCCTGTCAATTTGGATGAGTTTAAAAGCAGGAATTATGGATTTACCATATGGCGGAGGTAAGGGCGGCATTATTTGTGATCCTCGTGAAATGTCATTTCGCGAACTAGAAGGAATTAGTCGTGGATATGTACGTGCGATAAGTCAAATCGTTGGCCCAAATAAAGACATTCCTGCACCAGATGTATTCACTAACTCACAAATTATGGCGTGGATGATGGATGAATACAGCCGTATTGATGAATTTAATAATCCTGGTTTTATTACAGGGAAACCTATTGTTCTTGGTGGCTCACATGGAAGAGAAACCGCAACTGCTAAAGGTGTAACAATTTGTATTGATGAAGCAGCTAGAAAAAAAGGTATAGATGTAAAAGGTGCAAGAGTAGTTGTCCAAGGTTTTGGTAATGCAGGAAGTTTTTTAGCGAAATTCTTACATGACGCCGGCGCAAAAGTGGTAGGTATATCAGATGCCTATGGCGGTTTACATGATTCTGAGGGACTTGACATTGATTACTTGCTTGACCGTAGAGATAGTTTTGGAACAGTCACAAAATTATTTAATAATACAATATCAAATCAGGATCTACTTGAATTGGATTGCGATATTCTAGTACCGGCTGCTGTTGAAAATCAAATTAGAGAAGAAAATGCACATAAGATTAAAGCTAGTATTGTAGTAGAAGCAGCGAATGGCCCAACAACATTAGATGCTACAAGAATTTTGTCTGAGCGCGGAATATTACTTGTTCCAGATGTCCTAGCATCTGCAGGTGGAGTAACGGTATCTTATTTTGAATGGGTCCAAAATAATCAGGGGTATTATTGGGAAGAAGAGGAAATTCAGGAAAAGCTTAAAAAAATAATGGTTAAGGCGTTCAACAATATATATAACACTGCGGAAACAAGACGCGTAGATATGCGCCTTGCAGCTTATATGGTCGGCGTTCGAAAAATGGCCGAAGCAGCAAGATTCCGTGGATGGGTATAATGATTTAGTATTTCACTCATTGTAAAACCAAATAAATGACGAAAAAACTCTTATCATGTATAGTTGGGTAGGAGTTTTTTAGCAGTTAAGAAAGTATAACTACACTAAGGGGTTCTATGAAAGCGAAAGCAAAGTACGCTTTCATAAGAATCCCTTTATGAATTCCAAGTTTTCTAATGTTACATGTAAGAAAAGGAAGTGCTTTAATATGCAAAAAGAATCAACTATAATTATTGGGGGTGGCCCTTGTGGAATGTCGTGTGCCATTGAGCTCCAGAATAAAGGCATAAAACCATTAATAATAGAAAAAGAAAATGTGGTTAATACGATTTATAACTTTCCAACCCACCAGACATTCTTTAGCTCAAGTGAGAAGCTCGAGATTGGAAATATCCCATTTATAACCGAAAAACAAAAACCTGTACGTAATCAGGCTTTAGCATACTATCGATCAGTAGCAGAGCGAACAAAGTTAAGAATTAATACATTTGAAAAAGTTATAGAAATCAAACCAAGTAAATACAATATTCAATTAAAAACTGAAAAGAACACAGGTGAAATATTTGAATATCAGGCAGAGAATTTAATAATTGCTACTGGCTATTATGACCAGCCGAATAAGATGGTGATTCCAGGTGAAGAGTTACCAAAAGTAATGCATTATTTTAAAGAATCGCACCCTTATTTCAATAAAGATGTAGTTATAATAGGGGGTAAAAATTCAGCAGTTGATGCTACGTTGGAACTGCATAAAGCAGGAGCAAATGTTACTGTTCTGTATCGAGGTAATACCTACTCTCAGAGTATAAAACCATGGATTTTGCCTGAATTCGATGCTTTAGTCAGAAAAGATATTGTAACTATGGAATTTAACGCTAATATATCCAAAATAACAAACCATAAAGTAGAGTATAAAGTTAATGGTGAATTGAAAACAATCGATAATGATTTTGTGTTTGCTATGACTGGGTACAAGCCCGATCTCCAGTTTCTGAAAAGGGCAGGAGTTTCGGTTGACGAAAAAAATGGCTGCCCTATTTTTGATGAAAATACAATGAAAACAAACGTGGAAGGAATTTATGTAGCCGGTGTAGTAGCAGCTGGTTATAACAATAATAAGATCTTTATTGAAAATGGCAGACACCATGGTGGACTTATTGCGAGATCTATAACGAAAGAATAGAAAAGCAAAGGATAACAGCTGTATATAGCGTTATCCTTTGCTTTTGTTTACTATAGTTCATTCTCAAAAATTTCGGTTAATACATTTACATCTTTCGTTTTTTCTAATGCTATCATTAATTTAATTCTGGCTTTAGGCCCAGTTAGCCCGTTGGACATGATTACACCATATTCCTTAAGTTGTTTTCCACCGCCTTCGTACCCATAAGTTGGTTGTACGATTCCTCGGAAACATCTTGATACTAAAATTATAGGAATTCCTTTCTTAATAAATGTTTGTATTGGCTTAACGGTATCTTTAGGTAAGTTCCCTTGTCCCAACCCTTCTATTATAAGACCATCTGGATTAGCTTGGTAAATCGCATTAAGAATCTGTTCATCCATCCCAGCGTATGCTTTTAGTAAAAACACTGTTTTAGTGATTTGTTTTACTGGATGGGAATGTCTTTCCAATATCGTGTGATGAAATATAATAGATTCTTTTGTAATGATTCCAATTGGTCCATACTGTGGACTTTGAAAAGTTGCTACATTACTTGTTGATGTTTTAGTTACATTTGTTGCTGTGTGTATCTCATCGTTCATTACGACAAGTACACCTTTGTTTGCAGCCTCATGATCTGTTGCGACTCGTAGTGAACTAATTAAATTATAAAGGGCATCAGAGCCAATCTCGTTTGTGGACCGCATAGCTCCAGTAATAATGACCGGTTTTTGGGTTCTAACAACCAGATCAAGGAAATATGCTGTTTCCTCAAGAGTATCAGTACCATGAGTTATTACAACCCCATCATAATCATTACTTAACTGATCAACCTTAATAGCTAGTTCCAACATATGTTGTGGAGTCATCTGCGGTGAAGGGAGAGAGAAAAAGTTTATCTCATCTATGTTAGCGTACGTGTTAAAATAACCTGATAAATCTGTTAATGGATGATGTTTAGTTGTATTGACTTCACCTGTACTTTTATTTTCTACCATTGAAATTGTTCCACCAGTATGGATAATCACAATATTTTTCATATAAATCACCAGCCTAAATTCTATTTTAATTCATGTCACTTAATGATACGATTATATCAAGATAATTGGAGAGAGGTCCTTATTATGTTAGCTATTTTATCTGCCGGAATAGCACCTACATTCGCATTAATGTCTTTTATTTATTTGAAAGACCGATTTACAGAACCATTCTCGCTAATTCTAAAAACGTTTATATTAGGTGCACTGCTCGTATTTCCGATTATGTTTATCCAATACGCATTAACGATAGAAAACATAGTAAATGATAATAACTTTATTCAATCTTTCCTGGTAGTAGGTTTTATTGAAGAGTTTTTTAAATGGTTCATTTTTATGTATGTCATCTATCATCATACTGAATTTGATGCACATTATGATGGAATTGTCTATGCTGTTTCTATAAGTTTAGGGTTTGCTACAGTAGAGAATTTCCTGTATCTGCTTACAAACGGAATTGAGTACGCATTTTCTAGAGCATTATTTCCAGTATCATCACATGCTTTGTTTGGTGTTATAATGGGCTTCCATTTTGGTAAGGCTAAAATTAATAGTAATTATAAGAAATGGAATATTTTGTTAGCATTAATTATACCCTTAACTTTACATGGCAGTTATAACTATATTCTAAAATCTATTACGAGTAATTGGCTAACATTATTGGTCCCATTTATGATTGGTCTTTGGATAATTGGTTTGCGGCGAGTTAAATCTGCAAATAAGCCAATTATTGAAGATGTAATTCAAAAAAGAAAATTACGAGCTTGAAATCCTTTGTATCCTTTAGATATGGAGGATTTTTTTATTGATAGAAATCTTAATGAATAAAAAGGACGTTTAGTTAAAAAATAGGTATCACATGACAATGCATTATCAGGAGGAAAATTAAAATGACCTATAAAAAAATGTTCCTATTCATAATCATTATATGTTTTATAGTGGTAGGACTTCAAACATCACATACCCCAAAACAAGTAAATGCATTTACATCGCAAGTAATTCAGAAGGGTGCTGTTGGGGATGATGTTATTGAATTGCAGGCGAGATTACAATATCTGGGTTTTTATAATGGGAATATAGATGGTGTCTTTGGGTGGGGAACATATTGGGCATTACGAAATTTTCAATATGAATTTGGCCTGAAAGTAGATGGATTAGCAGGACTCACCACAAGGCAAAAGTTAGTAGAGGCAAGTGAATATGATAGGAAGTATGTAAAAGAACAGATTAAAAAAGGAAAAGATTTTACACATTACGGCGGAGTGGATAATACTAAACAAACTACTCCAGATAAGGAGGAAAAACAACAGAATACAAATAACAAGAATAATCAACAAGGTGCAAATAACAATCAACAAACTAAAGCAGAGCCTACTGCTGTTAATGTACCACAAGGATATTCACAGAATGATATCCAATTGATGGCAAATGCAGTTCATGGAGAATCGCGAGGTGAATCTTACGTAGGACAAGTTGCGGTAGCAGCTGTAATTTTAAACAGAGTTGAAAGTTCCACCTTTCCAAATACTGTTTCAGGAGTGGTTTTTGAACCACGTGCATTCACTGCTGTTGCTGATGGACAAATATGGTTAACTCCAAATGAGCAAGCAAAAGAGGCAGTTCTAGATGCGGTGAACGGTTGGGACCCCTCAGGGAATGCGATATATTACTTTAATCCGGAAACCGCAACTTCAGATTGGATTTGGTCAAGAAAACAAATAAAAAAAATAGGGAAACACATATTTGCTAAATAGCAAGGAGTGATAAAAATGGTACGATGGATTTTAATCGGTGTTCTTACAATAGGGATAGCTGGTACAGCGTTTTGGGGTTATCAGGAACATCAGGAGAAAAATGCTATTCTGATACAGGCAGAAAATACGTATCAACGAGCATTCCATGAACTTTCATATAATATGGATCTTTTAAATGACAAAATAGGTACAACATTAGCAATGAACTCCAAAGAGCGATTATCACCACAAATGGTTGAAATTTGGCGACTAACATCTCAAGCAATATCTGATGTAGGACAATTGCCACTTACATTGCTCCCTTTTAACAAGACAGAGGAGTTCCTCTCTAATATAGGTGATTTCACCTATCGTACTGCTGTAAGAGATTTAAAGAAGGATCCACTAACTGACAAGGAAACATCAACACTCAAGGAATTATATAAACAGTCAGGTGAATTAAAAGATGAGTTAAGACAAGTACAGCATGTGGTCTTGGAGGAAAATTTGCGCTGGATGGATGTACAGTTAGCGTTAGCTACTCAAGAAGAGCAATCAGATAATACTATTGTTGATGGGTTTAAAACAGTTGAAAAGAAAGTAGAGGGTTACACCGAAAGTAATGTGAATTCGTCAATTACTGGAACTTCATCCAAAGAGCATGAGTACCAATTTCTAAAAGGCGATAAAATCGGAAAAGAGGAAGCATTAGAAGAGAGTAAAAAATTGTTTAATGTAAAAAATGAAAATAATATGACAGTTACAAAAAGCGGTGAAGGATCAGATATACCTACTTACAGCGTGTCTTATAAGAACGATAAGAAGAATGGATACGTCGATATATCTCAACAAGGCGGACATCCAATAACTCTTTTAGTAAACAGATCTACGAATGAACAAAAGATAAGTTTAAATGAGGGTTTAGAAAAAGCAAAAACTTATTTAGAGCAAAATGGATTTAAAGATATGACTATATTTTCAAGTAATCAATTTAGTAATGTGGGGGTATATTCGTTCCTCTACAACCAGGATGATGTACGAGTATTCTCGGATGCAATTGAAATTAAAGTCGCGCTAGATAATGGCGACTTACTTGGATTTACTGCAAGAAATTACTTTATGAACCATAAAGAAAGAGATATCCCCAAGCCAGAACTCTCTATAAAAGAGGCAAAGAATAAAGTCAATCCAGATGTTGAAATAAATGAAGAACATATGGCTGTTATTGACAATGATATTGGAGAAGAAGTATTAGTTTATGAATTTTTAGGTGTTCTTGGAAATGAGACATACAGAATATTTATAAATGCAATGGACGGTACTGAAGAAAAAGTTGAAAAGCTGGATGGAACTGAATTAAACTTTGCGAGGAGAACAAAAGAGAAAGTTCCTGCTTAGCCTCATAAGACATGGCTGATTACACAGTATTTAATTTTATAATTTTCAATGCTGTACAAAAGGGATTGACTTAGGTCTTTCCCTTTTTTGATTTTTCTGTAATAATGTAGGCATATAGTATTACTTGAATGGGGGTCATTGAAGTTGAAGATTGGGACATTACTCAACCTGGAGTTAAAACAAGATCAGACAGGTGAGGTTTTGAAGTATCGTTGCAAAGTTGTTGAGAAAAATGAGGATTATCTTTATATTGATTATCCGATTGAAATTAAAACGAACAAAACCGCATTTCTTCACAGAGGATCACGTTTATCAGTGGAATACGTGGGAAAAGACCAATCCGTTTATAAGTTCCATACAGAGATAATTGCTAGAGTGAAATTAAACGTACCAGCACTTATAATCGATTTTCCTCGTAAAGATAATATTAAAAGGATTCAGCGACGTGAGTATGTGCGAATTGAAACTGCAATTGATATAGCTTTTCATGGTTCAAAAGATTCATTTACTACTGTAACCTCCGATATAAGTGGTGGTGGTCTATCCATCATTGTACCTAATGGTAAAACAATCGTAGAAAAAGAAGAGGCTAGCGTCTGGATAGTTCTCCAGATGCACTCAGGTGAATTTCAATATGTAACAGCATTAACAGAAGTTATCCGGGTTAAAGAATCAGAAAGCACAGCAAGTATAGCATCTCTGAAATTTATTTCGGTTACAAAACCAGTTCGACAAAATATTGTTCGATATTGTTTTGAGAAACAAAGGGAAGCTAGAAAAAAAGAATTATTATAAAATACACTTTTGAAATTGAACTTTTCCTCTAACCTCATTGTTATTTTAATAAGGTGGCAATTTTTACATAGTTTAAGTTTAATTATTTTGTATTATATTAAAAGCAATAGACCGCGTTTTTATAGATATGTTATTATTTTATATAAGGGTTTTATTTAAACTTGGCTTTTGTGCCAAGTTTTTCCTGTAATGAATAGAATTCTAGTGACTTGAATGGATAATGAGAGGAATGAACAATAATAATGGAAGAAATCTCAATCGCAATTGATGGCCCAGCTGCAGCTGGAAAAAGTACAGTAGCTAAAATTGTCGCAAAACGGCTTACATATGTTTATATCGATACAGGAGCAATGTACAGGGGTTTAACTTTAAAAGCTCTTAATAAGCAAATTTCCCTTGAAGATGAACAACAGCTTGCAGCATTATTGACAGATACAGATATAGAGCTTGTCCAGGGTGAAAATGGACAGCACGTTATGATAGATAAGGAAGACGTAACACGCAGTATACGTTCTGATGAAGTAACAAATAATGTATCATTTGTAGCTAAACATCCCAGCATTCGAAAAGAAATGGTGAAAAGACAACAAATACTTGCAGAACAAAGCGGAGTCGTCATGGATGGAAGGGATATTGGTACACATGTGTTGCCAGAAGCAGAGATAAAGATATTCCTGATTGCAACCGTTGAAGAAAGAGCTAAACGAAGATATGAAGAAAATATACAAAAAGGGTTTCCTGCTGATTTAGAGAAATTAAAAGAGGAAATTGAACAAAGGGACCTGATTGATTCTAAACGAGAGGCAGCTCCACTAACTAAAGCAAATGATGCAATAGAGATTGACACTACCGCCTTAACAATTGATGAAGTGGCTGAATTAATACTAAATGAAGCAGCTAGAGTAATCACTAAGTAGAGGGGATTTAACATGAGTCTTTATAAATTTGCAAGAACAGTTGTAGCGATAATTTTTTTTCCGTTGTTTCGTATTCAAATAATCGGAAAGAAGAATGTACCAAAAGAAGGACCAGTAATTATATGTTCAAATCATATCTCAAATCTTGACCCACCAGTTGTTGGGATTACTTCTCCTCGTGATATATTCTTTATGGCGAAAGGTGAACTGTTTGAAAAGCCATTTTTGGGGAAACTATTATTAGCAATTCGTGCATTTCCCGTTAAGAGGGGATTGAAAGACCGAAACGCATTACGTAAAGGATTGCAAATATTGGAGAATGGCGAAACATTAGGCCTATTTCCAGAAGGTACACGGAGTAAAAGCGGTGAACTTGGTAAACCATTAGCAGGTGCTGGGTTCTTCGCGTTAAGATCAAATGCTGCTATTGTACCCTGTGCAATAATTGGGCAATATAAGCCAGGAAAAAAACTTACTGTTATTTATGGGGAACCGATGGATATGGAAGCATACAGAGCAGCCAAGTCTTCTGCAAAAGATGCGGCCGAAGCGATCATGTCTGAGATTAAGATTTTAAAAGAAAAACATAAATCCTAGTCTGCATTACTTGACAAATAATTATAAATATTAGAAGTTATAAAAAAGAGAGTTTAATGTATTGTTGTTTTGTACTTTAAGGAGGGCTAATTGTATGAGTGAATCTAGTAATGAAATTACGCAGTTTGAGGTAGGAGATATTCTATCAGGAACAGTTGTAAAAGTTGAAGATAAACAAGTTCTTGTTGATATTGGATATAAGTCTGAGGGAATTGTCCCAATCAGTGAACTATCAAATCTTCACATCGAACAAGCGAGTGATCTTGTAAAAGAAAACGATATACTTACGTTGCAAGTGAAGAAAATGGAAGATGATGAAATTATCCTATCTAAAAAGGCAGTAGATGCTGAGAAGTCATGGGATTCCTTAGAAAAGAGCTATGAAAATAATGAAGTTTTTGAAACAGAAATCAAAGAAGTGGTAAAAGGTGGTCTTGTAGTAGACGTTGGACTGCGAGGATTTATACCTGCATCCTTAGTTGAAACTTACTTTGTAGAAGATTTTGCAGATTATAAAGATAAGAAATTAACAGTTAAGATTGTTGATTTGGATAAAGAACAAAATCGAGTGATATTATCCCATAAAGATGTTGTTCAAGATGAAACAAAGCAGCAGAAGCAAAAAGTTCTTCAATCGCTGGAACAAGGTCAAGTATTAGAAGGTGTTGTCCAACGTTTAACTAGCTTTGGCGTTTTTGTAGATTTGGGTGGTATTGATGGACTTGTTCATATTTCACAGTTAGCGCACGAGCATGTCGAGAAAGCTTCGGATGTTGTGTCTGAAGGTGATAAAATCACAGTCGAAATTTTATCTGTTGATCGAGATAATGAACGTATATCTCTGTCACGTAAGAAAACACTCCCTGGACCTTGGTCAAATATTCAGGACCGAGTATCAAAAGGAGATGTTCTTGAAGGGACTGTCAAACGTCTTGTAAACTTTGGCGCATTTGTAGAGGTTTTATCAGGAGTAGAAGGACTTGTTCATATTTCTCAAATTGCTAACCGCCATGTCGGAACACCTCAAGAAGTACTTGAAGTTGGTCAACAGGTAAAAGTCAAAGTACTTGATGTTAGTGAAAAAGAAGAACGGATGTCGCTAAGCATTAAAGAACTTGAGCAAGAACAGGAAGCAGCAGAATTTAAACAATATGAAAAAGATGAGGACCAATCAGGTTTTCAGCTAGGTGATTTCATTGGTGATAAATTAAATAAATACAAATAATATTTTTGAGCAGCTCTTCCGACAGCAGGGAGAGCTGTTGTTTTTGAAAAGCTCTTTTGGTAAATTTTTTTGCTTTGTAAGCCTCGCATTTTCGCAGTTTAATATAAACTGCGAAGTAACATTGAAAAATACTCAACCGGGGCTCATAACTTCGATATGAGTGACCGTTTCTCACTATTTAAACAGAGTTCGGGTTCTCATAACCCTGATGAGTGAGCCCATGGTTAGTAAGACTGCGAAAGTGCTAGCTTGAGCAGATGTTGCATTGGTACCTGAGTGGTGCAAAAGAAAATTTTCACTGTGTCGCAGTTTATATCAACTACATGTTAAGATTCATTGCTTGGAAAAAGCAACAATCTTCTAAAAAAGCCTTTAGCAAAGATTATTGTATATATACAATAATTGATTTATTATCACACAGCCTTTGTTTAAAAGTAAAAAATAATTGCCATAATACTAAATATAGTAGGTGGTTATTCATGGGTAGTGGACTTATTTTTTACTGGTTTTGTTGGGTTATATGGGTTGTGATTACGTTCTTCATGAAAAAAGATAGACGAAGAACGTTTTTGGCATGCTGGATTCTTTTATTAATCTTATTTTCAAACTTGCACTTCACAATATATTATTATCAAATTTCTGTAAGTTTCCTGGTTTTTCTTGGGGGAACTCTACTTCTACATTTAAAGCTCCCACGATTAATATTTCATTCATTTATTTCTTTCATTGTAAGTATTGGATATATTGGCATCGTGATTTGTATAAATATTACCCCGTTAAGGCTCTTTTTCCCTCAGCTTATAACTATTTCTGTTTTCCTTGTGATTTTAGTTATGCTATTGACTAATGGTCTTTTAAACAGACTTGGAACTGGTTTGTTTGGTATTGCATGCGGAGAAATAGTATATAGTATGATTATGGCTAATTATGCCATACAAAAAACAATAGGGGATATGGAGTTTTTTGATTGCGTGCTAATCGTTATAGCTCTTTTACTCTGTAATAGCTTACTACTAACATTGAATCGAAAAATTTATATATTAATGTCAATAACTAGACATTCGATAAGACAGCGAGCTTGCTAATGATTGTGAATATAACTTTCTTTTGCTAGAATTAGTAAAAGTTAATGCAATCATAAAAATAAAAATTAGAGATATTTAAAGAAAGGATGTTCCTTTCATGAGGAAATCTGTTGTAGCAATTGTAGGTCGACCGAATGTAGGTAAATCGACTATTTTCAATAGACTGGTAGGAGAACGAATATCTATTGTGGAGGATATACCTGGTGTGACCCGAGACCGAATATATGCTCAAGCTGAATGGTTAACATCAACATTTAATCTGATCGATACAGGAGGCATTGAAATTGGTGATGAACCATTACTAGTACAAATGCGTCAACAAGCTGAAGTCGCTATCGATGAAGCGGATGTAATTGTATTTTTATTAAACGGTCGCGAAGGAATTACAGCCGCTGATGAGGAAGTTGCCAAACTTCTATTTAAATCAAATAAACCTGTTGTTGTTGCTGTTAATAAAATGGACAATCCTGAAATGCGTGAAGAAATATACGAATATTATTCATTAGGTTTTGGTGAGCCGTATCCTATATCAGGGTCGCACGGACTTGGTTTAGGGGATTTATTGGATGCTGTTGTTGGGTATTTCCCTGAAATAAGTGATGTAGAAACAAAAGAAGATACAATTTATTTTAGTCTAATTGGGAGACCTAATGTAGGTAAGTCTTCATTAGTTAATTCTATGCTTAATGAGGAAAGGGTTATTGTCAGTGAGATAGAAGGGACTACAAGAGAAGCTACTGATACATACCTAAAAAGAGATGACCAGGATTATGTAATAATTGATACGGCTGGAATGCGTAAACGTGGAAAGGTGTACGAGACTACAGAAAAGTACAGTGTTTTACGTGCATTAAAAGCGATAGAGCGTTCTGATGTGGTTTTGGTTTTAATTGATGCCGAAACAGGAATAAGGGAACAGGATAAGAAAATAGCTGGTTATGCACATGAAGCAGGAAGAGCTGTTATACTTGTTGTAAATAAATGGGATACAGTTGAAACGAATGAAAAAACGATGAAAGAATTCGAAACCAAAGTACGTTCGCATTTTCTATTCTTGGACTATGCTCCTATCGTATTCCTTTCTGCAAAAACAAAGAAACGCTTGCATACGTTAATTCCAGCAATAAAAGTTGCCAGTGAAAATCATGCGAAGCGTATACAAACAAATGTATTGAACGACGTAATTATGGACGCGATAGCAATGAATCCGACCCCGACAGTAAAAGGGAAACGCTTAAAGGTCTTATATGCAACTCAAGTAGCTGTTAAACCGCCAAGCTTTGTTGTCTTTGTTAATAATCCTGAGCTAATGCACTTTTCATATGAGAGATTTTTGGAAAATAAAATTAGAGATGCTTTTGGTTTTGTTGGAACTCCAATAAAAATATTCGCACGAAGTCGACAATAAGGAGGAATTGCAATTGAGTAAAGTAGCTGTATTAGGTGCTGGAAGCTGGGGGACAGCATTAAGCATTGTATTAGCTGATAATGGACATGATGTTCGTTTATGGACACATCGAAAAGAACAAGCTGATGTAATTAACACAAAACATAAGAATGAAAATTACTTGGATATAATGATTCCAGAACAACTGATTGCATTTCATGATTTGGAAGAAGCAGTTGATGATGTTTCAGCTATTGTTATAGTGGTCCCTACGAAGGCCATTCGTGATGTTTGTAAGCAATTAGACACGATATTAAAACACAAAGTTACTATTATTCATGCTTCCAAAGGTATTGAACCAGAATCACTAAAAAGAGTATCACAGATGATTGGCGAAGAAATGAATGAATACACACAAGAAGATGTTGTTGTATTATCTGGACCTAGTCATGCAGAAGAGGTAGGAAAACGACAGCCAACTACCGTAACGGTATCGTCAAAGGATATTAAAAATGCTGAATTAGCACAGGATTTGTTCTTTAATGAATCATTTCGAGTATATACAAGTCCAGACATAGTGGGGATAGAACTTGGTGGTGCGTTAAAAAACATAATTGCGCTTGGAGCTGGAATCTCGGATGGATTGGGTTATGGGGATAATGCGAAAGCAGCTCTTATTACAAGGGGGCTGGCAGAAATCACGCGATTGGGTACCTCACTTGGAGCCAATCCACTAACATTTCTCGGGTTACCTGGTGTAGGTGATCTTATTGTTACATGTACAAGTGTTCATAGCAGAAACTGGCGCGCCGGAAATCTGTTAGGAAAAGGCCAGAAATTGGAAGAAGTATTAGATCAGATGGGGATGGTTGTTGAAGGTGTAAGAACTACTAAGGCTGCCAATCAGTTTGCCTTAAAACAACAAATAGAAATGCCAATTACTAATGGAATATATAAGATCTTATTTGATGATATGAATCCAAGAGATGTGGTTGAACAGTTAATGAATCGAACAAAAAAAGAAGAAATGGACGACCTTGCAACATTGCTCCGTACAAACTATTCAAAATAACACGTAATCTTTCTCCTTGCATACAATATGGTGAACTAACTATGCAAGGAGGCGAGCATGTGAGTAATTTTCAAGACAATCTTTTTGATAAAATTCAACAAAAGTCAGACGTAAATCCTGATGAAATTTATAAAGTTGCAGACTCTGTAAAGCATGCAGATTTTTCTGATGAAAAAACTGTAAGAGAACTAGTTAGGCGATTGTCCAGAATTGCCAATAAACCAATTTCTAAAGCCAAGGAAGATAAGATTGTTAAGTCTATAACAAGTAGTAACATGCCAGTGGATATGCAATCTTTAAATAAAATGTTTAAAAAATAGTCATATCTGGGCAAGTGAGGATACATTAGTGCGTATGCTCGCATAAAATGAATCGCACAAGCATTCATCGATAGAGTTGCTGTGGGTATTATTTAGTCAAACCGGGATGGAGATAGGCCCCCTTCATCTCGGATTTTTAATGTGTACATAATGCTCTAATAAATGCCATTATGTTATAATACGTTTTGCATATTAAGAATAGGAGTGAAAGCAATGTCAGTATCAATGCTTAAAATGTATATATCATTCGGAGGCATGGCGCTATTACTTTTAGCTATCGGGCTTATTATACTCAGCAGATATAAATTAAAGGGCTTTTTAGCTGGAATTGTGTCTGTTTTAGCATATCTTTCTCTGATGATCGGTGGAATAATTATTTTATATATCGTTTTTAGTGGTCCAACAGGATAGGAGGCTTATCATGAAAAATACATATATTGGGGCTATGAGTGCATTTCTTATCATATTCTTTCTAACAGGATGTCTGTATCCAAATAATGAATTATCAAAAAACCAAGTGCCAAATCAGGCCCAACTCGAACAAATACAATCAGCAGTTGATACGTATCATAATGAAACCAATGGATTGGTTCCGATTAGAACAAAATCAAATGATACACCAATTTTTCAAAAATATTTAATCGATTTTAATAAGCTAAAAGAAAAAAACAACATATCGGAAATACCTGCGAATGCATATCAAAATGGAGGTATTTATCAATATGTGTTAATAACTCCTGAGGAGAACCCACGTGTGAAGCTAATTGATTTACAGATAACTGAAGCAATTAGAGAAGTAAGTGTAAAACTGGAAATTTACCGAACCGAACACATTTATCCGCCATATGGAAAAGAAATTGCAGATGGTGTTTTCAAAGTGGACTATAAAAAACTAAATTTACAGGCTTACCCTTATGTTAAAAGTCCATACTCAAAAGAAAATCTGCCTATCGTAATGGATAATCAGGGAAAACTTTATGTGGATTATCGTATAGATTTAATGAATGCATTAAAAGAATATAAGCACAATTATGAAACAGGAGAAGATATTCGGTATTTGTTGGCTGACAATAGCCCCTTTGTACCTGCTTACTCTTTACCATATACAATTCGAGAAGGTGAGCCTGTTTTTAATAATACAAATAAATAAACTATCATAATAAATCCCTTGTTACATATATTGTGTTGCAAGGGGTTTTTTGCGTTTGAAGTATAAACCTCTTCCATGACTTAAGAATTTGATAACTAAAATAATCTTTTAAACATAATTAAGTCATATTTTGATAGGACAACATCATAGAATTGTAATGTCAATTATTCGTAGTTTGTTTATTATTAATGGATAAGGAGATCGGGAGGGGATCGTTTGGAGAGAGTTGATATTTTTAAAGATATTTCGAAACGGACGAATGGAGATATTTACCTTGGAATTGTAGGTGCAGTCCGGACCGGGAAATCAACTTTTATTAAGCGTTTTATGGAGTTGGTAGTTTTACCGAATATTGCAGATGAAAGTGAACGAGGAAGAGCACACGATGAGTTGCCACAAAGTGCAGCAGGAAAAACGATAATGACAACAGAACCTAAATTCATTCCAAACCAAGCCGTATCGGTACATGTGGACGAGGGACTTGATGTAAACGTCCGGTTAGTGGATTGTGTTGGGTATGCTGTTAATGGTGCTAAGGGATTTGAAGATGAAAATGGCCCTAGAATGATTAATACACCATGGTACGAAGATCCTATACCATTCCATGATGCAGCAGAGATTGGTACACGAAAAGTAATTCAGGAGCATTCTACAATTGGTGTCGTAGTTACCACCGATGGAACTATCGGAGAGATTGAAAGATCTGATTATCAAGAAGCAGAAACGAAGGTTGTTGAAGAATTAAAAGAAGTCGGTAAACCATTTATCATGGTAGTTAACTCCGTTAGACCAACTAGTCAGGAAACAGAATTACTTCGCCAGGAATTAGTTGAAAAATACGATATACCTGTATTGGCTATGAGTATTGAATCAATGACTGAGCATGATGTTTATAACGTATTAAGAGAATCACTTTATGAATTCCCGGTTCTTGAAGTTAACGTAAATCTACCTAGCTGGGTTATGGTCTTAAATGAGGATCACTGGTTAAGAAAAAATTATCAGGAAGCAATTCAAGCAACAGTAAAAAATATACGAAGATTAAGAGATGTGGATCATATAGTTGGAGACTTTTCAGATTACGATTATATTGACAAGGCAAATCTCGCAGGTATGGAGATGGGAGATGGAGTTGCAGAAATTGATCTCCATGCACCAGATTACTTGTATGATGAAGTACTAAAAGAAATTGTTGGAGAAGAAATTAGAGGGAAAGACCATCTACTTGAACTAATGCAGGATTTTGCTTATGCAAAACGTGAATATGATAATGTTTCTGGTGCATTGCAAATGGTAAAACAAACCGGCTATGGTATAGCAGCTCCAACATTGGAGGATATGGAATTAGAAGAACCGGAAATTATTCGTCAAGGATCAAGATTTGGAGTTAGATTAAAAGCGGTTGCACCTTCCATACACATGATAAAAGTTGAAGTGGAGTCAGAATTTGCGCCAATAATTGGAACTGAAAAACAAAGTGAAGAGTTAGTAAGGTATCTAATGCAAGACTTTGAAGAGGATCCTTTATCCATTTGGGAATCTGATATTTTCGGCAGATCCTTAAGTTCTATTGTAAGAGAGGGCATCCAAGCAAAAATTGCGCTAATGCCGGAAAATGCTAGATATAAATTAAAAGATACCCTTGAACGAATTATTAACGAAGGTTCTGGTGGTTTAATAGCAATTATTTTATAGCAGCTTTAATTAGTTGCTATTTTTTTTTATATTTTTTTAAAAGTTGCAGGAATTTCCTTATCATTGTCGTATATATCTAAAAGAGCCTATTATACTACGGCTTTATACTGCACCCAATATACATGGTTAATTTTTCCAAAACGGCAAATTTTAGAGACTAATATGGGAAAAAATAGCTAAATATCAAATAAAAACCGAGAAAATAGGCGATTATTGTTGAAATTTATTTCAATCTCGGTTAGTATAAGCCTTGTCATCAATGAATTTGGTGGTAATAGTATAAAAAATGACAGATTGGTAACAAATGGAATTAGAATAAGTTTGTGCCAATGTCGATTGAAATTTGGGAGGAGGTGAATGTCATGAATAAAACAGACCTAGTAAATGCAGTTTCAGAAAAAAGTGAGCTTTCTAAAAAGGATGCTACTAAAGCTGTAGATGCAGTTTTTGAATCTGTCATGGATTCACTTAAAGATGGTGAAAAAGTACAATTGATTGGATTCGGGAATTTCGAAGTACGTGAGCGTTCAGCACGTAAAGGTCGTAACCCGCAAACTGGGGAAGAGATCAAAATTCCTGCAAGTAAAGTTCCTGCATTCAAACCAGGAAAAGCCCTAAAGGAAAGCGTTAAATAATATCTTACATAGGGCGAAAAAGGGCACGTAAACTACGTGCCCTTTTTTCTTTGTCTTTGTATTACAAATATCAAGATCAAATGAGATTTGCTGTGACTAAAATGCCCGGGCTTACCATACTGCTATGCACAGAGCTTGGTTATATAAATTATAATTCCTATTTCAACGTTCTTGTCTTTGCTTTTTTTGATTATGGAACATACTCAAAATATGCTATAATAACAATATCAATTAGGAATGCATGAAAGGGAACAGGTGGTTGTTTTGCAGACATCCAGTATGGATACGGGAAATTTAAAAACATTAATAAAAGAAAAAATGCATAATTCATATTTAGAAAAATATGTTAAAAACCCGGTTTTGAGTGAAGATAAACTATTCATGTTAACTTCAATTTTAAACAATGCCGACTTGCCAGACTATAAAAAAGAGAATTACATCGTATCTACAATGCTTGTTCAAATGGCATTGGACACACATGATTTGGTTCCCAAAACAAACGATTCAGAGCAATCCAATACAGAAAAGGTAACAAAGCAACTATCAGTATTGGCTGGAGATTACTATAGCGGATTATACTACCTACTTCTATCGGAAATAGAAGATGTAGAAATGGTTCATATTCTAGCAACTGCAATTAAAGAAATTAACGAATATAAAATGCAATTATATTATAGAGAAATAGAGTCTTTCGATACCTTTATAATAATCGCAAAGAAAATTGAAACACTATTATATACTCATGTTGCTGAATTCGTAGGTGAAACGACAATTAGTGGCATCGCGGCTGGATGGCTATTTACTAGGAAACTCAATGATGAAACACAACATATGCTACATACAGGTACTTCCACGATGTTTTCTATTTGGCACAAGCAGACTTCTTCAAGTGATGCGATCACAATACGCGCTGCAAAGAAGCATATTAACAAAGAAATAGCATCGGTTAGAAATCGGCTAACTCATTTTCCAAAGCATCTTATTGCAGTCAAAACACACATTTTAAAGACTTTAAATGAATTTCCATTTGAAAACAGAACAATTGTGGAAGAAGGGTAGTAAATGCATCAACAATCGAAAGAAGAACGTGTACATCACGTATTTGAAAAAATATATGATAACTATGACTCCATGAACTCAATAATTTCCTTTCAGCGTCACAAGGCATGGAGGAAGAATGTCATGCAGCGAATGAATGTTGAAAAAGGATCGATTGCACTCGATGTATGTTGTGGTACTGGAGATTGGTCTATCGCTCTTGCTGAAGCAAGTGGCAGCACAGGTGAAGTGATCGGGCTGGATTTTAGTCATAATATGTTATCTGTCGCAGAAGAAAAAAATGAAGCCCTAAAGTACAACCAGCTTCATTTTGTACAAGGAAACGCTATGGAATTGCCATACGAGGATAATTCATTTGATTATGTCACAATTGGTTTTGGGTTACGTAATGTTCCAGACTATATGACAGTATTAAAAGAAATGTATCGTGTTGTTAAACCGAATGGAAAAGTAGTTTGTCTGGAGACTTCACAGCCAACAATGTTTGGATTTCGTCAAGGATACTATTTCTATTTTCGCTTTATTATGCCATTATTAGGTAGAATGTTTGCTAAAAGTTATAAAGAATATGCATGGTTACATGAGTCAGCAAAAGACTTTCCTGATAAGAAAGAACTGAAACAGATGTTTCTATCAGCAGGTTTTTCTCGTGTACAAGTGAAAAGCTATACAGGTGGTGTAGCTGCAATGCATATGGCAACAAAAGAACAATAAATAAAACGACTTTAGTTCGGGAACTTAAAGTAAAAGGTGACATGCATGAAACTATCTAAAACTTACGGGTATTTAAACAAAGAATTGGATATAATTGAGTATGCATTAGGTAACGCTATTCAAGCTGACCACGATGTATTACGTGAAGCTTCTACACAGTTACTTCAGGCAGGGGGGAAAAGAATTCGCCCTGTTTTTGTCTTGTTATGCGGACAACTTGGAAACTTTAATATTGATCGTATTAAAACGGTTGCGGTATCGCTTGAATTAATACATATGGCATCTTTAGTCCATGATGATGTAATTGATGACGCAGAATTACGTAGGGGTAAACCTACAATAAAACAGCTTTATGGAAATCGTGTTGCAATGTATACAGGTGATTACATACTGGCACGAGCTCTGGAAAATATAACTTTATTACCAAAGCCAACAGCACACCGTGTACTTTCTAAAACGATGGTGCAAGTGGCTACAGGGGAAATTGAACAAATTAAAGACAAGTTTAATTGGGATCAGAATTTGCGTAATTATTTACGCAGAATTAAACGCAAGACAGCTTTGTTAATTGCGACAAGCTGTAAATTGGGTGCAATTGCTACAGATGTTTCTGAAGAAAACGCAGAAAAACTATATCGTTATGGATACTATATAGGGATGTCCTACCAGATTATTGATGATATTCTTGATTTCACTGCGTCTGAAAATGAACTTGGCAAACCGGCTGGAAATGATCTTCTACAGGGGAATATCACATTACCTGTCTTAATTGCAATGAAGGATAAGGAGTTTAATAATTTAGTAAGAGAGACATTTGAAGATCCTGAGCGTGTATCTAAAGCTCAAATGGCTAACTTGTTGACCGAAATGAAGAAAACAAATGCCATAACAGAATCTTATAAGATAAGTGATCACTATTTGAAAAAAGCGCTAAATGAATTAGAAACAATTCCGAATCATAAGGCTAAACAAACATTACAGAGTATTGCAAAGTACATTGGCAAAAGACGCTCATAAATTATGCTAAAAGTTTGTTGCTATTATATAAACTGCGACACAGTGTGGAAAAATAATATAATTGCTATGACACCGCTCCGGTTACCAAGGCGACATATACTCCAGACACAGTATTTATAAACTATTTGTTAGCTTAGTCTTTTAGGTTAACAGTAAAGATAATTGTTATTTTAATAAATGTTTGTTAAAATTTTAAAGGTTGCTTATATAAGAAAAAATACATACTAAATGAGGTGCAAACATGGAGAAAACATTTTTAATGGTAAAACCAGACGGCGTTCAACGTAATTTAGTTGGTGAAATTATCAACCGTTTTGAAAGCAAAGGGTTTAAATTAGTGGGTGCAAAGCTAATGAATATTTCTAATGACTTAGCCGAGAATCACTATGGTGAACATAAAGAAAGACCTTTCTTTGGAGAGTTAGTTCAGTTCATTACTTCCGGACCAGTATTTGCAATGGTATGGGAGGGTGAAAACGTAATTTCTATTGCCCGTGATATGATGGGTAAAACCAATCCACTTGAAGCTGCATCAGGTACTGTCCGTGGAGACTTTGCCATGACTGTTGGGAAAAACATTATTCATGGTTCAGATTCACCAGAAAGTGCTGAGAGAGAGATTGATTTATTTTTTAATGAAAATGATGTGTTGTCCTACTCTAAACAAGATAGTGCGTGGATTTACTAACCATTTAAACCTCCGTTTTCTAACGGAGGTTTTCTTAGAAGTTACGAAAGTATAAATCCTTTCTTACTGCATGAGTGCAACTAAGCCGTTCGCCATTAAGGCTTTTACTCCAAAGTATAAGGGGTTCCAAGAAGCAAATCACACTTTTTTCATAAGAATCCCTTTAACGTATGCAAAGTTTTCTAAAATGAAAGAGGCGTATATAAATGTCGCAGGATTACATAAAATTTGTCTCCGATATTAAACATAAATTAAAAATTGATTTAACGTTATACAAAGAAACACAAATGAAGCGACGTCTTACCTCGTTACGGGATAAACGTGGCTATCAGCGTTTTAGTGATTATCTTAAAGCGATAGCCCAGGATGAATTACTGTTAAACGAATTTCTCGATCGTATTACGATAAATGTTTCTGAATTCTATCGCAATCCGAAGAGGTGGGAAGTAATGCAATCTGTTATTCTGCCTTCTTTATTGAAAAGTGGTAAGAAACTATCAATATGGAGTGCTGCTTGTTCTACTGGAGAAGAACCATATAGTATAGCATTAATGGTTAAGGAACATTTTCCAAATGCCGATTTTACTATTTTAGCTACAGATATTGATAATTTGGTGTTAGAAAGAGCGAAACAAGGGGCTTATACAGAACAATCACTTAAAGAATTGCCTGAGTCAGTACGAGATAAGTATTTTAAGCAGGAATCAGGTCTATACCATATTGATAACGAAATAAAACACCATGTACGATTTAAAAAGCACGATTTGCTTTCTGATATATACCCTCGAAATATGGATTTAATTGTGTGTCGAAATGTATTAATTTACTTTACTGACCAAGCAAAGAATATAATTTATCAGAATTTTTCGGATTCACTGAAGCATAATGGTATTTTATTTGTTGGGAGTACTGAGCAAATATTTAGTCCTGATAAGTATAATATGTCATTGATAGATACATTTTTTTATAAAAAGAATAATAATTAAATACGTTTGTTAATAGTGCAAGCGTATTTTTATTTTAACCTATGGCAAATCCTTGGTTTATGGTTCTAAGAACTATTCTATACTACGGAGTGCAAGTCTTAATGGCGAAAGTTTTGATTGCATATATACAGTAAGAAAGTATTAACTGCTAAAAATTTTTAACTAAATATAACAAAAGTAAAATGAGATATGATATAGTTATACAAAATTATCGAGAAGGAGGAGGTTTCATGCGTTATTTAACAGCTGGCGAATCACACGGTAAACAATTAACTACAATTATTGAAGGAATCCCTTCACATATGCCTTTATTAATAGATGATATTAATGAATCGTTACTTCGGAGGCAAAAAGGACATGGCAGAGGAAAAAGAATGCAAATTGAAAAAGACTTGGTGGAAATCACAAGCGGAGTTCGTCATGGCTATACGTTAGGATCACCTATATCACTGGTAATACACAATGATGATTTTAAGCATTGGATAGATATAATGGGAGAGGGTCCAATTGAAGAAGATAAGAAAATAAGGCGAACCGTTTCACGTCCAAGACCTGGTCATGCTGATTTGAATGGAGCATTAAAATATGGTCATCGTGATATGCGCAATGTACTTGAACGTTCATCAGCACGTGAAACCGCCGCTCGTGTAGCTGCAGGCGCTGTTGCTAAAATACTTTTAAAGCACCTGGGGATAGAAGTTTCAGGCTACGTAAAAGAAATTGCCGGTATCGTAGCAGAAGATAATCCATCTATGACAATGGAAAATAGGAAATCGACTTCTGAAGAATCACCTGTTCGAACGCTTGATAAAAATGTAGAACAGCAAATGATGAATGCAATTGATCAAGCGAAAAAAGAAGGAGATTCAATTGGTGGAGTTGTCGAGGTGTACGTAGAGGGAATGCCTGCAGGGGTTGGATCATATGTACATTATGACCGGAAGCTGGATGGCAGGATTGCTGGCAGTGTAATGAGCGTCAATGCTTTCAAAGGAGTTGAGTTTGGCTTAGGCTTTGAGGCAGCTCGAAAGAATGGCAGTAAGGTCCATGACGAAATCGCCTGGAAAGAAGATGTCGGTTATTACCGGAAAACAAATCGTTTAGGTGGATTTGAGGGAGGAATGACAACTGGCATGCCCCTTGTAATTAAGGGAGTAATGAAGCCAATCCCGACCTTGTACAAACCTCTTCAAAGCGTTGACATAGAAACAAAAGAACCGTTTAATGCAAGTGTTGAACGCTCAGATTCTTGTGCGGTACCTGCTGCTTCTGTTGTAGTAGAACATGTTGTTGCATTTGAACTTGCAAAAGCAATTACCGAGCAGTTTCCAAGTGATAAATTTTCGGCTTTACAGAAAGCAATTGAAGATTATCGTGAAGAAACAAGGTGTTTTTAGTGAAAGTGACAAAAGTTAAATCTGCTTCAAATTCCTACCATGTTTATGTAGGTGAAAATATAAGGTGTGATTTAAATTCTTATTTGCCAAAAGATTACTCATCTATTTTTATTGTTACAGATGAAATAGTAGCTAAGCATTATTTAGAAGAGATAAAGAAAAGCATATCCCATAAGCATGTCTATTCTTCGGTCATTCCATATGGCGAAAAATCAAAAAATGTAAATACGTTTTATCAATTGCATACGGATGCGATTGAATTTGGATTAGATAGACACTCACTTATCATCGCACTTGGTGGTGGTGTAGTTGGTGATGTAGCTGGCTTTGTTGCAGCGACCTATATGCGCGGGGTTGATTTCATCCAAATGCCAACGACAATTCTTGCTCATGACAGCAGTGTCGGCGGAAAAGTTGCGATAAATCATGAACAGGGGAAAAACCTGATTGGTAATTTCTATCCCCCTGCAGCAGTTGTCTACGACGTACAAACACTTCAAACATTAAATGATAAAGAAATAAGGTCAGGTTATGCTGAATTGATTAAGGAAGCATTAATCCAGGATGATGCTTTCTTCCAATCATTACTAGCTTCAGACCTTTCTTCATTAACAAACGATGTCTTAGCTAATCAGTTAAACAGAGGGATTGAAATAAAAGCTTCAATCGTTGAAGAGGATGAACGTGAATCGGGTGTACGCAAATATCTTAATCTGGGACACACATTAGGTCATGCCTTAGAATCTATTATTGGATATGGGGTCCGTACACATGGAGAAATGGTTGCAATCGGATTATTATTTGCGATACGAGTCAGTGAAAAGGTATTCTCCATTAAGCTCCCTTATGATCAACTGTTACAATGGCTAAACGTAAATGCGTTTCCGATTCAGCTTACAAATATAAATAAACAACAAGTTTTAAATAGAATGAAATTAGACAAAAAGACAGTAAATACAACAATACAAATGGTACTTTTAAAAGATATTGCACAACCCGTTGTTGTTGAAATTAGTGACGAGGACTTATTAAATTATTTAGATTCCTTTCTTAAGGAAATTGAGAACAACGTTAATTTGAGGATGGGGGAGTAGCATATGAATGGAAAGCGAATTTTGAAGGAAATGACCCCTTATAAACAAGGAAAGCAAATGCATGAAGTGAAAAAAGAATTTGGATTAGAACGAATTGTAAAGCTGGCGTCAAATGAAAATCCGTTTGGATACACAAAGAAGATTAATGAATACTTTGATGCACAACTGCCTTCATTTGATATTTACCCAGATGGATATACATCTGAATTGCGTACAGCTGTAGCAAACAAATTAAATATTAACGAAGATCAACTTGTTTTTGGAAGTGGAACAGATGAAATTGTTCAAATGGTAGGTCGGGCGTTTTTATATCCTGGAGTAAATACGGTAATGCCTACACCAACATTCCCACAATATAAGCATAACGCTATAATTGAGGGAGCAACTGTAAAAGAGATACCAACTATAAATGGGTATCATGATCTCGATGGAATGCTATACGCAATTGATGAAGATACAAATGTGGTTTGGTTATGTTCACCGAATAATCCGACAGGTAGTATAATTGCTCATGATGATTTCTATACATTTATGGAGAAGTGCCCGAAGCATGTGCTTGTAGTCTTGGACGAGGCATACTATGAATATGTACAAAACAATATGAAATCAAATATTTCGGTTAGATTATCAAGCTATAAAAATTTGCTAATATTACGTACGTTTTCTAAAGCTTATGGATTAGCTGGTTTACGGATTGGATACGGGGTAGCAAATAAAGAACTCATTGCGAATTTAGATGTTGTTAGAGGACCATTTAATACATCGTCCATGGCACAGAAAGCTGCATTAATAGCACTTGATGACGATGAGTTTCTTCTGGATTCAACTTCAAGGAACAGTAGTATAAAACATAGCTTTCAGCAGTTTTTAGATTCGATAGGCTGGCATTACTATGATTCACAAACAAACTTTTTACTGATTTCTACCCCAATTAATGGTGATGAAGTATTTCAGTACTTATTGGAAAATGGATTTATCGTTAGATCCGGTGAGGGATTAGGTTGTCCTAACACAATCCGCGTAACGATTGGAAATGAAGATGATATGAAACAGCTACAAGATATTGTCTACCAATTACATCTAGATATAAACAAGGAGAGAGAATCATGAAAAGAACAATTCTTGTAATTGGTTTAGGATTGATCGGTGGCTCACTAGCAAAGAGTATTGGCGAGTCAGACGAAAACTATATCATTGGTTATGATACAAATAAAGAAACGCTTGAATTTGCGCTCATGAATGAAATCATTCATGAGTCTTGTTCAACTATTGCTGATTCTGCTCAAATGGCTGATATTATTATACTTGGAACACCAATAACAGAAACAATTAAGTTTATAAAGGAATTAGATCAAATCCCATTTAATAAAGATGTTATTGTTACAGATGTTTCGTCGGTTAAAAAGCCAGTTAGTAACGTTGCAAATGGAATTACCAATAAACACATTAAGTTCATTGGCGGTCACCCAATGGCTGGCTCACATAAAAAGGGAATTAAAGCAGCAAAGGAGCACTTATTTGAGAATGCTATATATGTTCTTACGCCCTCCGATGTCTGCACTGAAACGATGATAAACACACTTAAAACTACACTGAAAGCTACAAAGAGTAACTTTGTAGTGTTAGAGGCGAATGATCATGATGAAATGACTGGAGTTATCTCACATTTTCCTCATTTGATTGCATCTGCACTTGTTCATCAAGCAAAAAAGTGGCAAAACACACATTCATTTATTCCAAAACTTGCAGCCGGAGGATTCCGGGATATTACTCGGATTGCATCCAGTAATCCCGAACTGTGGCAGGATATTTTTCACCATAATAGTGGAAAAGTGATGCACCTTATAGACGACTGGATAATGGAAATGAATGAGTTAAAGCAAATGCTTGAACAAAATAACAAAGTAAAACTAAGTTCCTACCTGAATCAAGCGAAGGATTACCGAGACGGTTTGGGTACAACCAAAAAAGGAGTAATTCCATCCTTTTATGATTTATATGTCGATATACGAGATCAAACAGGTGCAATCGCTTCTGTTGCTCAACTATTAGCTCAAGAGAAAATTAGTATTAAGAACATGCAAATATTGGAGATACGAGAAGGGATTACTGGCGTTTTGCGCTTAAGTGTTCCAACAATAGATGATCAGAAGAAAAGTTATCAAGTATTACATAATAATGGATATGAATTGATGCTTGAAAAATAGTGGAAATGAAAAAGGAAGTGAATAGATTTGAAGGATATGAAGTTATCACCGTGTTCAAATGCTCTTAACGGAATATTGCAAGTCCCAGGAGACAAATCTATTTCGCATCGGGCAGTAATTCTCGGTTCGCTTGCGAAAGGTACTACAAAAGTTACTCATTTTTTAACTGGCGAGGATTGTCTGCGAACCATTAATGCATTTAAATTGCTAGGGGTGGATATCGAGGTAGATAACACCACGTTATATATACGCAGTAATGGCTTGTCCCATTTTAAAGAACCGATAGAACCAATTTACTTCGGAAACTCAGGGACTACCGCCAGATTAATGCTCGGAGTGTTATCCGGATTGCCTTTCTTCACCGCATCTTATGGGGATGCTTCATTAACATCACGTCCAATGGATCGTGTGATTATTCCTTTACAGCAGATGGGGACTAGTATAAACGGACGAAGTAATGGCAGTTATTTGCCGCTTGCAATTAATGGTGGTGGGTTGAGTGGCGTCCAATATACCTTACCTGTAAAAAGCGCCCAGGTTAAATCGGCAATATTGTTAGCAGGTCTTTTTGCTGAAGGGACGACCGAGGTTATTGAACCGACAGCCACCAGAAACCATTCTGAGAATATGTTGAAGGCTTTTGGGGCGGATATCAGTATAGAAGATACTTGTATAAGTATTACAAATCAGCCTCTGACTGCGACAGATGTATTTGTACCTGGGGATATTTCCTCTGCAGCATTTTTCATGGTTGCTGCCGCAATTGTTCCTGGTAGTAACTTGACTTTGAAGAACGTTGGACTAAACTTTACACGAACGGGTATTATTGATGTATTAACTGAAATGGGAGCTTCTATATCAATTTCAAATAAACAAACAATAAGCGGAGAAGATTTCGGTGATATAACCATTTCCTATAAAAAATTACAAGGTATTGTAATTAATGGTGATATCATCCCGCGTTTAATTGATGAACTTCCAATAATTGCATTATTAGCAACCCAAGCTGAAGGCGAGACAGTAATTGGAGATGCCGAAGAACTGCGATTAAAGGAAACAGACCGTATTGAAGCGGTTGTAGAGGGGTTGACCACTCTAGGTGCTGAAGTGAAGCCGACAAAAGATGGAATGATGATTGAAGGAAATTCCGTACTTGTTGGCGGAAGTGTCAATTCTTATAACGATCATCGTATAGCCATGATGCATGCGATAGCATCTTTAATAACTCAAAATGAGGTTGTAATCGATGATGTATCTTCTGTAGCAATTTCATATCCGAATTTCTTTCAGGATCTTACATCCGTATGTAGTTAATTTGGCAAAGAATCTGTTTACATACAGATTCTTTTCTATTTGAACAAAAATACACTTTTCTGTATGATAAAATGCATTAGATAGTTTCGCACGAAAAGAAAGGAAGTTCATAGTGGACACCAAAATTATGGAAGCAGTTAATTTAATGGAAAATAGACAATCAGAGAAAGCAATTTCACTTTTGGAAAATTATTTACCAAAAGCTGATGATGAAGAAAAATATACAATTGCAGAACTCTATATTCAGTGGGGTTTTCTAAAAGAGGCTAGTAATGCATTACAAGAACTTTTACAAAAATATCCAAAAGAAAGCGAAATTAAGGTAATGCTTGCTGATGTATATACTGAACTCGAAAATGACGAAGAGGCAATAAATTTACTAAGTGAAATTGATGAAGACGATCCGGCATTTGTTCAGAGTATGATTCAGCTGGCAGACCTTTATCAGGCGCAGGGACTTTTTGAAGTAGCAGAACAAAAACTGTTAATTGCCAAACAATATGAGCCCAATGAGCCTATCATTGATTTTGCTCTAGCTGAACTGCTGTTTTCTACCGGGTCATATAAAAACGCTATTACGTATTATGAAAAGATACTGCCTATTACAAATGAAATGGCAAATGTACCAATTAATGACCGTATGGCTGAAGCATATGCGGCAATAGGAGAATATGAAATTGCATTAAGTATATTCCAGGATATAGATAGTGAGAATCCAGATACAATATTTAAATACGGTTTTACAGCCATGCATGCAGGTCGAAGTGATATAGCAATTAAAGCATGGAAGCAAGTAATAGAACTTGATACCTATTATCATGCTGCATACTATCAATTAGCAAAGGCGTACGAAGCGGAAGAAATGCCTAAAGAAGCTTACGAGACAGCAAAGCAGGGATTGCAGGTTGATGAGTTTAATAAAGAGCTATATTTCTTTACCGGTTCTTTGGCACACCAATTAAATGAAGACATTGAAAGTGAAAAGTTGGTGAGGGAAGCAATAGCACTTGATCCTGACTATAAAGAAGCAGTTTTATTTTTAATTGAGCTGCTTAAAAAACAAAATAATCAGGAAACTATAGTTGAGCTGATTATTGAAATTAAAGGAATGGGAGCTAATGACCCACTTTATGAATGGGAACTTGCACGAGCGTATAATGAAATTGAATTATATGACAATGCATTAAAACACTATGATGAAGCATATAATAGCTTAAACCAAGACAGCGACTTTCTAAAAGAGTATGGATACTTTCTAACAGAAGAAGGGAGGATGGAAACAGCAATCCGTATATTTGAAGAATATTTAAAACAACAACCATTAGATGTAGATGTCGAAGAATATATCGCTCGACTAAAACAATCAAGAGAACTATAATAAAACGAAAGTGCAAACACATGTATAGTGCCGTATGGATTATAATCGTGCCGTATCGACGTTGTCGCACAAAGCGGCGATCTTCTTATTTCCTGAAATTTTATGAACATGACTCATCGTAAACACGGGGAGAAGTCCAATAGGCGCTGGAGCTGGACGTGGCAAACTCGGAAGTTCAGTTATACACAGCACTTAACTTTTATTTCTTATAATATTAGAGAAAATTGCTACCGCCATGCCTTTATGGCGAAAGCCTTAGTTGCACTCATGCAGTAAGACAGTATTTATACTTTCTAAACTGCAAAAAAATTATGGATATTAAGGGAGGTTAGTTCCACGAATGCATACTCCTATTTCCGTGCAGGATAAGAAAAGTTTTATTCAATGGTTTTTAAATCACTATCAGTTAAAAAAGCGTGAAAGTGTATGGATTTTAAATTATTTAATAAATCATAAAAAAATCTTAACTAACGTGCACTTTGTGCGTGAAGCGAAGTTTTGTCCAAGAGGAATTATAATTACCAGTCATTGTTCTGAGGAAGTACCATTCCGTTTCTATAAAAATCAATTAGTTACAACTGATGCTGAAAAGTCATTTCATGATATCAGGATGAATCAACATGAGCCCTTATACATCCAATTGAATTTCACAAAATCGTATCAGAATATATTATATGCAGCAGTTCTAGTTGAAAACCCATTTATTCCTGACGAATACTTTATTACGAAAAAGGATCAGGAAGCAGCAAAACAACTCTTGGAAAAATCATTATTTGAATATCAAAAGAATCAACTGCAGGTTAAAATAGATCGTGCTCTAGATGAGAAAGATCAACAAACATTTCAAGAGTTGGCAAAAAAACTACATAGATTGGATAACATGAAATTAAATCAACCTAACTTACAAAGGTAATAGGTTGATTTTTTTTGCTGATTTAAGATAAGATTTAAGTTAAATCATATTTTTTCTAAAATGAAGAAGAATAGAATAGAGGAAGGGTTGTATACTATGAAATGGAAAAAAAGTGATTTACACCAGTATGTAAATGCAAAAGAATATGTGGATACAATAATTATTCCACTCATACCCTTTCAGTTATCAAACGATTCTGTACTTGAAAAGGATGCGTTTCAGCGAGAAGTATTAGTTGCTTTTTCCTACGAACTTGAAAAAGAGCTTACAGGAAGGGTTTTGCTTACACCGAATTATAATTATCTTAAATCATCCCATAAAGACCAGGAAATAGTTCGAATAAATTCATGGATCGATGACATAGAACAACAACCTTTCAACCATATTTTTTATGTTACATTTGATTCTACATGGAAAAAGAATGAACAAGGAATGCGTGGCACCCTATTATGGCTGCCTGGCGTATCAGATGGTACATTACAATCAAATGAAATGCACTCCATCATACGTAGCAATGTTGAACAAGTAAGTGAGCTTATAAGGTCTTACTGGAAAGATTAGTGAACTTAACTTAGCGCAAAAATTTAGTGGCGATAAACTTACTTGTACTTATACGATTTCTAAAGATTTACATTTTCCTATCGGTGTAAAAAATAGTACTTTTTAATTACTAATTATTCACCTATTTACGAAAGTTTTATGTCAAAAAAGATTATTTATTGACCAGATAAACAGATTGCGCTATTATGGTAATGTCCTAGTAATCTGATTAAAATAATCTTGTCCGTGAAAAATGTATAGAGGGGGGAAAATTCATGAGCGAAGAGAAACAGCAAGTATCCCGTCGTCAATTTCTAAATTATACACTTACTGGTGTAGGTGGATTCATGGCAGCAGGTATGCTTGTTCCCATGTTACGTATGGCAGTTGATCCAGTCTTGCAAGAATCAGCAACTGGAGATTTTGCAAATGTTAGTTTGGCAGTAGAGGATATTACAAATGATCCACAGCGTGTAGATTGGAAGATTAAACAGGTTGATGGTTGGTATGAGTCTGAAGTTACTAAATCAGCATGGGTGTACAAAGATGATAATGGCGATATAATAGCACTTTCCCCAATTTGTAAGCACCTTGGCTGTGTTGTTTCATGGGAAGGCAGTGAAGATTATCCAAATCAATTTTATTGTCCATGCCATGACGGCCGTTATTATAAGAGTGGCGTAAATGTACCAAACACACCACCAACAGCGGCATTGGATGTATATGAACAAAAAGTTGAAAATGGGATGTTATATCTTGGTAATGCACATCCACAAGGGGAGGCTTAATAGTATATGCTACAGAAAATATATGATTGGATTGATGACCGCGTAGATATTTCGCCTTTGTGGCGTGATATTGCGGACCATGAAGTACCTGAGCATGTTAATCCTGCCCATCATTTCTCGGCTTTTGTTTATTGCTTTGGAGGATTGACATTTTTCGTAGTCGTTATTCAGATTTTATCAGGTATGTTTTTAACGATGTATTATGTTCCAGATATCGAAAATGCGTGGAAGTCAGTTTATTACTTACAAACTGAAGTTGCGCATGGCCAAATTGTACGAGGCATGCACCACTGGGGTGCCAGTGTCGTTATTGTAATGTTGCTACTACATACACTGAGAGTATTTTTCCAAGGTGCATATAAAAAACCACGTGAACTAAACTGGATAGTTGGGGTTCTTATATTCTTTGTTATGCTTGGACTTGGTTTTACTGGATATTTATTGCCTTGGGATAATAAAGCATATTTCGCGACTCAAGTTGGTCTTGAAATAGCAGAACAGGTTCCATTTATGGGAGAACAAATTAAGACTCTACTTGCTGGTGATGCGAATATTGTTGGTGCACAAACACTGACTAGATTCTTTGCAATCCACGTATTCTTCCTACCGGCTGCCTTATTCGGATTAATGGCAGCACACTTTATATTAATACGAAGACAAGGAATTTCAGGACCACTATAAATAAAAAGGAGGTAAAGCTGTGCATAAGGGTAAAGGAATGAAATTCGTCGGTGATTCGCGGATTTCGGCCGAACGTAAACCAAACATACCAAAAGATTATTCTGAATATCCCGGAAGAACTGAAGCATTTTGGCCCAACTTCTTATTAAAAGAGTGGTTGGCAGGTTCTGTATTTTTAGTTGGTTTTATGTGCTTAACACTTGCGCATCCATCTCCGCTGGAAGGAATGGCTGATCCAACCAATGCAGGTTATATACCTTTGCCAGACTGGTACTTTCTATTCTTATATGAACTTTTAAAATATGACTTTGCTAGTGGGCCATTTATTCTACTGGGTATCCTGGTAATTCCTGGACTAGCATTTGGTGGGTTGTTATTGGCACCATTCTTAGATAAAGGGCCTGGCAGACGACCACACCAACGCCCAATTGCTGTTGGAATGATGTTATTAGGATTAGCTTCTGTCATATGGCTAACTTATGAATCAGCCTCCCATGTTGATTGGGCACAGAGAGCTGAAGCAAATAAACCAATACCTCCATCAGAAGAAGTTGAAATTGATAAACAAGACCCAGGCTATGCAATTTATGAAAGTAACTGTATGACTTGCCATGGCGGTGATTTATCTGGTGGAGCAGCAGCACCACCTTTAATTGGTATTGACCGCTCTGCTGAGGAAATTGCAAAAATTGCTCGTGAAGGGATAGGCACAATGCCAGCAGATCAATTTAAAGGTTCAGATGAAGAATTAAAGAAATTAACTGATTTTATTGTTTCTGTAAACGAACAAGGAAATTAATTTAAAACACCTTTGCCAAACGACTGGTGAAGGTGTTTTTTTCTGTAAGCAGAATCATGCAAAGAAGGGATTCATTATATGTTAAAATATATACTTTTAGATAAGCGCTTTTTATTAGGTTTATTAATCGTAAACTTAATAGGTACTATTTATGGCTATTACTGGTATCGTTCTCAGCTTTCCATAACTCCAGATATTTTTTTAGTATTTGTTCCGGACAGCCCAACGGCAAGTTTATTCTTCACTATATTTTTACTTCTTTTTTTATTCAATAGAAATACGCCTTACATAGAAGCTCTGGCAATTATCACACTTTTTAAGTACGGTATTTGGGCAGTTGCAATGAATTTATTCACGCTCTACGTCGACGGTTCGTTAAGCTGGCAAGGTTACATGCTGATGGCATCACATGGTGGAATGGCAATTCAAGGTTTATTATATGCTCCATTTTACGCCATAAAAGTACGCCATATAATGTTTGGTGCATTATGGACATTACATAATGATGTGATAGACTATGTATTTGACATGATGCCGATATATTCCTCCGTAACAATGTATATGGAAGAAATAGGGTACTTTACTTTTTGGTTAAGCATTTTGTCTATTTTCATAGCCTATAAGTTAACAATCAAACCCAAAAATTCATTATCGTAACCTGTTATATTAAACTATAGCCGCACATACATTAGTGGGAGAAGATGTTATGTGAGGTGAACTCTATGAAAAGTAGTTCTTTAGATAAATATACAATTTCCACGGTCATAGGGGTTTGCATTTACTTTCAACTGA
This sequence comes from Virgibacillus subterraneus, assembly GCF_900110695.1. Classification (GTDB taxonomy): domain Bacteria; phylum Bacillota; class Bacilli; order Bacillales; family Amphibacillaceae; genus Lentibacillus; species Lentibacillus subterraneus. The sequence goes on from NZ_FOEH01000002.1 coordinate 522,762, forward strand.
CTAAAACAATAAGTTACGCAAAGCAAATAATCCCTGTTAAGAATCAATTTATTTTGTCATCTAATAATAATGCAGAAATGATTCCCTTTTACTGGATGTTGACAATTGTTGGTGGGTGTATAGCTGTTACATTAACTTATGTAAGTTGGAGAAAATATAAAGGTGAGAAAAAGAAACAAAGCGAAAGAGATTCAAACAGTTGACTATCTACCCTTTTTTGACTAAAATTGACCATAAGGTACTATATACTATAATGATGGAGGAATGAACATGTTAGGTGGCCTTGGTGGATATATAATATATATAGCATTGTTAATGATAATACCAATTTGGGCTCAGTCAAAGGTTAAAAAAACGTACAAAAAATATTCGAAAAAAGCGACTTCATCACAAATGACTGGTGCCGAAGTTGCACGTAAAATTTTAAATGATAACGGAATATTTGATGTGAATATAGAGGTAACAAAAGGTGTTTTATCCGATCATTACGATCCTAGTAAAAAAGTGTTAAGACTTTCAAAAGATATATATTACGGACAATCAATGGCATCATCTGCAATTGCCGCTCACGAAGTTGGTCACGCGATACAGGATGCACAAGATTATGCATTCTTGCGTTTTAGGCATGCATTGGTCCCTGCAGCAAGCATGGGTTCTAAAATGTCATTCTTTCTGATATTTGCTGGGATTATCTTCACAATGCCGAACATGCTGCTATTTGGAATCATTTTCATGTCTGCTGCAGTGTTATTCCAATTAGTTACATTGCCAGTTGAATTTGATGCTTCAAATAGAGCAATGGGGCAATTAGTTTCAACCGGAGTTATCCGAAATAATGAAGAACGTGAAACGAAAAAAGTTCTAAATGCTGCAGCATTAACATATGTAGCCGCTGCAATGGTGGCTCTGGCTGAACTTATCAGGTTTGTTCTAATTTATGCTGCAAGCAGTGAATAAATTTAAATTATGTGGTCCAGTTCGTTTCAAACAATAAGAATATTAGAGCAAATTGAGCATTGAATTGCAGAGCAATTCAATGCTCTTTTTAGTGTGCAACAGTAATTATTAATTTTGCTGGCTTTTCTATCGAGTCACTGAATTTGTCTAGCAAATAGGTGAACAAACAATTTTTTGACATCTTTCGATTTAAACCTGCTGAAAACTGAAAAATCACGTTGAAGACTGAATAAACACGAATGAATATTGAATACACCTGGATGGAAATTGATTAATCGTTCAAGGGTCTAACTAAGAACTGAATAATTACTGGGAAGACTGAACAGGAGTCTTCCATAGCTTTATGGCCAGTGACCTCCACAGCAGCCAGTGCATCGCTTCACAACTATAATCGTTTCTCAGCATAAAAAAGTGGCATATTTTAAAAAATGTCTCTTTTTGTAAATATTTTGCCCGTTAACCATCCAGTTGATATAAACTGCGACATAACGTGGAAAAAAATTTAAGTGCTATGACACCGCATACACTTCGTTTTCCACGGGCGGCTGGCAACCTCATCGTGCTGCGCCCACGGCTAAGAAGACACTGTGAAAGCTTCAGCTTGAGCAGATGTCCGGAGCGGTGAAAGCGAGTATATTCCAGCTGCGTGGTCAGGGAGCCGCATTAAATACTACAAGACCGGTTACCCTTAGTCTGTGTCGCAGTTTATATTCTTTGTGTAAATAAACTTTTAGGAAGCATCCTAAAAATTAATTCTGCCACATTTTTACTTTGGCATTCGATAATAATAATAGAAACATTAGTCTTCAATTGGATTTTTATTTTCATCTAATGTAAATCCTTCACCAACTACATCATGAACAGAGCTCACTGCTACAAAGGCATGGGGATCTATTGCATTTATAATATTCTTTAACCGCACGATTTCATTCCTTCCGACTATACAATAAAGAACATCACGATTTTCACCGGTAAAGCTTCCTTTTCCAGATAATACCGTTACACCACGATCCATTTCTTTATTAATCTTTGTGGCAATATCTTTACTATGACTGGAAATTATTGTTGCGCCACGTGCTGAATAAGCACCTTCCTGGATAAAATCGATTACTCGAGCTGCAATATATACAGCTACTAATGTGTACATGCCCTCAACCAATTCAAGAATGGTGAAGACGGATGTGGTAATAACAATAAAGTCGAAAAGAAACATTGTTTTCCCCATACTCCAGCCTGCATATTTATGGACTAACCTAGCGATGATATCCACACCGCCTGTTGTACCTCCATAACGGAAGATAATACCTAATCCGACACCGATGAAGACTCCTGCAAAAAGTGCAGCAAGTGTCATATCTGACTGCAGGTATGTTGGAAAAGGGTTGATTTGAAAAATATACAAAAATACGGATACAGCAAATGTACCAATTATCGTATACAAAAATGTGTTGCGTCCTAGAAATTTCCATCCTATGAAAAAGACAGGAATGTTAAGAACAATATTTGTAATAGCTGGATCCCATTCCCATAAAAAATAAAGGAGTAATGTAATACCAGTAAATCCGCCTTCTCCTAAGTTGTTTTGCATATTAAAGTGAACAATTCCAAATGAGAAAATGGCAGAACCCAGTAGAATAAATATAATATTTTTTATTTTTAGACTGAAAACCATCCACATAACCTCCAATCCTTTTATACGTAACATTCTCTTAAATGACACTTTTATTATTATAGACAATTTACCAGCTAAGAACAATCAAATAAGAAATACTTATCAGATTAATAATTTGTCAAATCAGGGCCTTTTAGCTAACATGAAAGGAGATTAAACAAGTTAGAGGAGTATTTTGTATGACAGAAAACGGTAAATCATATAGCACTGATGAAATTCAAGAAAGAGTCGATGCATATATTTCACAGTTCAAGGAAGGCTATTTTTCTCCATTAAGTCTTATGGCTAGATTAACTGAGGAATTAGGAGAAATGGCACGAGAGGTAAATCATTACTATGGTGAAAAGCCTAAAAAATCATCTGAGACACGGAAGAATATTGATGAAGAGCTTGGTGATATAATATTCGTTCTCACTTGTTTTGCAAATTCACTCGACATAGATATGTCGGAAGCCTTTGAATTATCTATAAACAAAATAGAAACAAGGGATAAAGATCGTTGGACACACAAAGGTTAATTAACTAACAAACACTAGTAGACATAACAGGAGGCATATAAACATGAGTATTAAAGTAATTATTGCCGGACCAAGAGGCAAAATGGGGTCTGAGGCTGTTAATATGGTAAACAATGAGGAATCATTTGAATTGGTTGCATGTCTTGACCGAAAAAATCATGGCAAAAAAGTAAAAGACATTGATAACCTTCCAGATCTGTACGTACCAATTTTTGAGGATCCCGAAGTATGTTTTCAGGAAGTGGCTGCAGACGTTTTAATTGATTTAACGGCACCGGATGCAGGGTTCTTACATACAAAACTAGCATTACAATACAATATTCGACCAGTAGTTGGAACATCAGGATTTTCAGCTGAACAAATAAAGACCTTGTCTGATTTATCAGGTACAAATAATATTGGTTGTATCATTGCACCTAACTTTGCTGTTGGTGCTGTACTGATGATGCAATTTGCTAAGACAGCCGCGAAATATTTACCAGATGTAGAGATAATCGAGAAACACCATGATCAGAAACTAGACGCTCCATCAGGTTCGGCTGTTAAAACCGCAGACATGATTAAGGAAACAAGAGAGAGTAAGCAACAAGGACATCCCGACGAACGTGAAATAATGAATGGTGCTAGAGGAGCAGAGACAGATGGGATTAGAATCCATAGTGTACGCCTGCCAGGGCTTGTTGCCCATCAAGAAGTGATTTATGGTGGTCCTGGTCAAACATTAACAATTAAACATGATTCCTATAACCGTCAATCTTTCATGGATGGGGTGAAATTATCTGTTAATGAAGTAATTAATTTAAATAAACTAGTCTATGGATTAGAAAAAATACTTGAGTAGGGGGGATACAATGAATATCGCATTAGTTGCACACGATAAAAAGAAACAAGATATTATCAACTTTAGTATTGCATATAAACATGTCTTACAGAATCATAACTTATTTGCGACTGGAACTACTGGAACAAGAATAACTGAAGAGACTGGACTTGATATTCACCGGTTCCAGTCGGGTCCAATTGGAGGGGATCAGCAGATAGGTGCAAAGATTGCAAACAACGAGATGGATGTTGTTATTTTTTTCAGAGATCCATTAACAGCCCAGCCACACGAGCCAGACGTTAGCGCATTAATGCGCCTTTGTGATGTTCATTTAATTCCCCTTGCTACTAATTTAGCTGCAGCCGAAATTGTGATACGAGCATTAGGAAGAGGTGACTTCGAGTGGCGTGAAATTGTCAAGCAAAATAGAAGTGAGGATATTGACAAATGAAAAAGATTGGAATAACTTGCTACCCGACAGTAGGTGGGTCAGGAATTATTGCTACCGAACTTGGAATGTTAATGGCAAAACAAGGAGATCAGATTCATTTTATAACATCCAGTCTACCGTTCCGATTGAATAGGGTACATCCCAATATCTATTACCATGAGGTTGAACTAAATCACTATCCAGTTTTTCAATATCCTCCATTTGATCTTGCTCTAGCAAATAAGATGGCTGAAGTGATTGATCAGGAAAAATTGGATATTCTTCACGTGCACTATGCAATGCCTCATGCCATATGTGCAATTCTGGCGAAAGATATTGCAAAGCATGATGTAAAAATTGTAACAACATTACATGGTACGGATATAACTGTTTTAGGGATTGATCATTCCCTCAAAAAAATGATCAGACATGGCATTGAGAAGTCTGATGCCGTTACAGCCGTATCAAATAGTTTGGTGAAACAAACTAAAGAAATGCTTGGTGTGGATAAGAATATCAATGTTATATATAATTTTGTTAACGAAGAAGAATATTTTAAAAACGAACCTCCTGGAATTAAGCAACAATATGGTATCGGACCCGATGAAAAAGTAATTATTCATATATCAAATTTCCGTAAAGTAAAAAGGGTAGAAGATGTAATTTATACATTCCACAAAATACAAAAAAATATTAAATCAAAATTAATTCTGGTCGGAGATGGACCTGAATATTCTGAGGTATATCATCTAGTTGGGAAATTAGGACTCACAAATCAAGTTCTTTTTCTAGGAAAACAAAAGAAAGTTAGTGACTTATTGTCTATTTCTGATTTGAAGTTGCTCATGTCAGAAAAGGAAAGTTTTGGTCTTGTTTTATTAGAAGCGATGTCCTGTGAGGTGCCGTGTATTGGAACAAATGTAGGTGGAATACCTGAGGTAATCGATCATAATAAAACTGGCTACATAATTGAGTTAGGTGATATTGATAAAGCTGCGGAATACGCAATTAATTTACTTGAAGATGAAACACTTTTAGACCGTTTTTCCAAAGATGCATTAGCACATGCCAAAAATCATTTTTATTCGCATGATATTGTTCAGCAGTATACAGATTTATATGATGATATAATTAATAAATTTTAAACAGAAATAATGGTGATTACAGTGTTATTTACCAAACCATTTATTGAGGCAATAGAGGTACTAAATCAGATTGAAAGTCATGCTTACGATGCATATTTTGTTGGTGGGTGTGTAAGGGATCTATTACTCAAACGCGAAATAGGTGATATTGATATAGCAACTTCTGCACCTCCAAGTGTAATCCAGCAGATTTTTAATAAGGTCATTCCAGTCGGATTGGAGCATGGCACTGTAATTGTGCGTCATAGACATCAGTCATACGAAGTCACTACTTTCCGCGTTGAAGGAAGCTATTCGGACCAAAGACATCCTGACACGGTTGAATTTATTCAAACGATTGATCAGGATCTAAAACGCCGTGATTTTACAATTAATGCACTCGCTATGGATAAACAAGGCAACGTTATTGATTTGTTCGATGGGAGAAGCGATATTGAAAACAAAATAATTCAGACAGTTGGTAATGGTTATGATCGATTTATGGAAGATCCTTTACGTATCATACGCGCGCTACGATTTTCCAGTCAACTGGGTTTTTCCATCAGCCCCAATACTATAAATGATATGAAGTTAGTTAAAAGTGAAATCGAAAACATTGCTGTTGAGCGAATAAATAATGAAATGACTAAATTATTTGCTGGGGATTATATTGAAATTGGTCTTAACTATTTAACAGATACAGAGGTGTATCAACATTTACCAATCATGAATGACCACCCACATATCATCGAACTTCTTCCGAAGAACATGCAAGCTATACGATCATTTGGAGGAGTTATTGCACTTTTTCATTTTTTAGCTCCGACAATAAGTATAAAGAAATGGGTTAATGAATGGAAATGCTCAAATAATGTTAAAAATGAAGCCCTAATTTTGAATGATGCTTTATTGCATTATAAAAATTGCGGGTTGGATCGCTTATTGGTATATTGTTTACCAAGAAATTATTACCAGGTTTTTTCAGAATTAGTAAATATGCTCTTTAATCAAATTATATTAATAGATGAAATGGAGCTAATAGACAATAGGCTACCGATAAAGTCAAAAAAAGACCTGGCAATTACCGGTGATGATGTGCGCGAATTGTTCCCTCAATTAAAGAGCGGACCATGGATTCGAAATACATTAGCAGCAGTTGAACATGAAGTTTTATCAGGGAAGTTAAAGAATAATAAAATGGATTTAAAGGATTGGATAAAATGGAATCCACACGTAATAGATTAATCGAATTATTAGAAACCAGCGACAAACAGTTTGTATCTGGACAGCTATTATCCGAAAAACTAAAGATATCCCGAAGTGCCATCTGGAAACATATGAAAGAGCTTGAAAAAGATGGATACCATGTAGAAGGAGTCTCTAGAAAAGGATATCGGATTGTAAAATTCCCGGATAAAGTGAGTGAAAACACAATTCAATGGGGCTTAAGAACCGACTGGCTTGGGAAAAAGATAATTCACAAGACATCAACAAAAACAACCCAGCAGATTGCCCACCAAGCTGCACAAGACAATGCTGAACATGGTACAATTATCATAGCAGATGAACAAACGAAGGGAAAAGGAAGAATGAATCGCCAATGGCAATCCACAAAAGGGAAAGGAATTTGGATGAGTATCATCCTTAGACCAGATTTTCTTCCTGTAATGGCACCACAATTAACCCTTTTATCTGCAACTGTACTTGCCGATGCAATTGCAGAGCATACTGCATTAACACCAAAGATTAAATGGCCAAATGATATATTAATCAACGAAAAAAAAACAGCAGGCATCTTAACGGAAATGCAGGCAGAACAAGATCAAATTCAATATGTCGTAATTGGGATAGGAATAAATGTTAATCAAATAACAGAAGATTTCGATAAGGATATACAAGATAAAGCAACTTCTCTTCAAATACAAACCGGACATCAATGGAATATAAAAGATTTTATCCAGCATGTCCTTCAATCATTTGAAAATTCATATGACTCTTTCATGCAGAATGGGTTTCCTGATGTAAAATATAAATGGGAAAGCTATGGTTATCGAATTGGCGAGTACATCAAAATAAAGACGTTACATAAAGAATGGAAAGCTAAATTTCTAGGAATAGCTGAAGATGGAGCCTTACTAACAAAAACAGATAACGATGAAATCAAAAAAATATATTCAGGGGAAATCGAATGGTTTATGAGAGGAGAAGACAATAATGCTCAGTAGAATGGATTTGCAAAAAATGAAACGGGAAGATGAACAGATAACGATGATTACTGCATATGACTATCCTTCTGCAAAGCTTGCTGAAGAAGCTGGAATTGATATGATCCTGGTCGGTGATTCGTTAGGAATGGTTATGTTAGGATACGATTCCACAGTGAAAGTCACAGTACAAGACATGATTCATCATGCAAAAGCGGTAAAGCGTGGAGCTAAAAATACATTTATTGTAGTTGATATGCCCTTTATGTCTTATCATGTTTCATTAGAAGCATCTTTATTAAATGCGCAGCAAATCTTTCAAGAAACAGACGCACAGGCTGTCAAAGTTGAAGGAGCATCAGAAGAAGTTCTATTACTCGTACAACGTCTAACAGATGCTGGTATCCCAGTTGTTGCACATTTAGGTCTAACACCTCAATCCGTAAATGTATTAGGTGGCTATAAAGTACAAGGAAAGGATAAAAATACTGGTGCAAAATTGCTTAATGATGCAAAGCGATTAGTTGCCCATGGTGCTATTTCCTTAGTATTGGAGTGTGTGCCAAAAGAGCTTGCTGAAATTGTAACAAATTCAGTTTCAATACCTACAATCGGAATTGGTGCTGGTGTGGAATGCGATGGACAGGTTCTCGTCTATCACGATATTTTAAAGTATGGAGTGGATCGTTTACCGAAATTCGTAAAACCATATGCCGATTTAAATAAAGTCGGTAAACAAGCTATCGAATCTTATATATCAAATGTCAAGGACAGAACATTTCCATTAGATGAACATTCATTTAAGATTAAAAATAAAGATTTATTACCAAACAATTCAGAAGGTAGATAATATGAAAATAATACGTTCAACAACTGTAATGCAGGAAAAAATGATCAAAATATCCAAATCTGAAAGCATAGGATTTGTTCCAACCATGGGATATTTTCATGAAGGACATTTAGCATTAATGAAGCAGGCAGCGGAAGATAATGATGTTGTCGTTACAAGTATTTTTGTGAACCCTTTGCAATTTGGGCCAAATGAAGATTATGAGCAATATCCTCGTGATGAGGAACAAGATATCCGGCTTGCAGAACAAGCAGGAGTAGATATATTGTTTATTCCAAGTGTTAAGGATATGTACCCAACCAAAATGAACATAACATTATCGGTTGAAGAGAGAGCGAATGTTCTATGTGGGCGATCACGTCCAGGCCATTTTGAAGGAGTCATAACTGTCTTAACCAAGTTATTTAATATAATACGTCCGAATAATACATATTTTGGTTTGAAGGATGCTCAGCAAGTGGCAGTTGTCGACGCGCTTATAAATGATTTGAATTTTCCTATTCAACTTATTGCATTACCAACTATCCGTGAGCATGATGGATTGGCAAAGAGCAGTAGAAACGTGAATTTAGCCAATGACGAAAGAAGTCAGGCAGTTTGGCTCACGAAAGCATTAGAGCATGGTCACCAACTAGTGGTTGACGGAGAGCAAAATCCTGCTATTATTGTAAAAGAGGTAATTGATGTAATAAACAGAGAAACCTCTGGTACTGTCGATTATGTCGAGATGCTGAGTTATCCAGATTTGCAATCAGTCTCCACCATTAAAAATAATGTTGTTTTAGCAGTTGCAGTACAATTTAAACGCGCAAGATTGATTGACAATATTATTTTTAATGAAAATGGAAAGCTGATAAGGCAATTTTACTAGGGGGCAGTTACATGTTTCGCACTATGATGAAAGCAAAAATACATCGCGCACGAGTAACGGAAGCAAATTTAAATTATGTAGGCAGTATTACAATAGATCAGGATCTATTGGATCAAGTTGATATGCTGCCTCATGAAAAAGTTCAAATTGTAAACAACAACAATGGTGCACGGCTTGAAACATATGTAATACCCGGAGCAAGAGGGTCAGGTACTATTTGTCTAAATGGTGCTGCAGCACGCCTTGTTCAACCAAATGACATTGTTATAATTGTTTCGTATGCACTTATTTCTAATGATGAATTAGCATCATATAAACCAAAAGTTGCCATTATGAATAACAGTAACGAGATTGAGCAACTTATTGAACAAGAACCACCGCTGACCGAGATGTAATATTTTTGGTTATCAGGTAGAACTCTTATCAGTTTATATGATAAGAGTTTTTTTTACTTATACGGAAACGATAATAAGAAATGTCGATGTACAATTTAAAGCTAAGTATACATGAGAGATAGGTGGAAGTATGGATAAAAAATTTGTTGTGATTGACCTGGAAACAACAGGTCATTTTCCGGCAGAACAAGATAAAATTATCGAGGTAGGAATCGTTGTTATTCAAAATAATGAGATTACTGACGAATTTTCCACCTTCTTTAATCCGAATATGCCAATTCCATCTTTTATTACAAATTTGACTGGTATAACTGACCATGATGTACAAGATGCCCCAATGTTTGAAGAAAAAGCTCAAGAAATTATTAATTTATTTGATAATAGCTATTTAATTGCGCATAATGTTCCATTTGACTTAGGATTTTTAAATGAGGAGCTTGCATCAAATGGTTATAGGCAACTAAATAACCCGGTAATCGATACGGTTGAGCTTTCCCGTATGTTATATCCCAAGGCTCCCAGTTATAAGTTGGGACAATTGGCAGAGCATCTCCAAATTATGCATAATGATCCACATCGAGCTTTGTCAGATGCATATGTGACAGCGAAATTGTTTTTAAAGTTAAAGCAGAAGATAAATACATTACCTTATGAAACAGTTTCGCATTTATTAAAGCTGGAAAAGAAGCTGAAGTCAGACATATATACCATGCTCTACGAACAACAGCAAGAACTCGCTTTTTCAGTTTATGAAGGTGATAATATTGATACGTATAGAGGGTTGGCCTTTAAGTCAACAGAAGAAACGAAACCGGTTAAAAAAGATATCGACACAGCTTTTGGAAATTTTCTTGATGAAATTTATGAAAATGACGGTACTATGCAACAACAAATGCTAAATTATGAAAAAAGAGAAGGGCAACGTGAAATGTCTGAGACTGTCTATGATGCTTTTCGAATGAAGAATCATGCCTTAATTGAAGCAGAGACCGGAACGGGTAAAACGTTAGCCTATTTAATACCTGCAATTTATGAGGCGGTATCGGAAAAAAAGAGAATTATCATTAGTACATATACAACTCAGCTACAATCCCAGTTGATGGACGAAGAGATTCCGTTAATTCATAATTTGGTACCATTTCCATTTAAAATAGCTTTACTTAAAGGAAAACAACATTATATTAGCCTGGAAAAATTTGAACGTGCATTATCTTCTGAACAAGCGGATAATTATGATATTACACTGACAAAAGCAATGATACTTGTTTGGCTGACAGAAACAATTACAGGAGATATCGATGAAATCCAGTTACCTTCAAGTGGTTACTTATTTTATAGAAAAGTATCAACTGATACAGAAGGTTCAATCGATCCAACAAATCCTTGGTTTTCCAGATCTTATTATCAAAAAGCGCGTAAAAAAGCACAGCAGGCAGATATTTTGATAACGAACCATGCATTATTATGTACCGATATGTTTAATGAATATCAATTATTACCATCCTATGACAAGGCAATTATTGATGAAGCGCATCATTTGGAAGAAACAGCTTCAAAACATTATGGTTTAAAGCTTGATTATGTCCATGTACAGTATACGTTAACGCAAATAGGGGATACAAAAGATGGGAATTGGCTAGGCAAGCTACTGACAAACTACCCTATTAAAGATGAAAACTTTTCAGTGGATGAATGGGAAAACTTCTATAACAAAGCTAAATATGAAGTTGATGATTTATTCCGTATGCTTTTTCAGTATGTTATCGAACAAAAACAGAAGGAAAAGTCATTAAGTGATATCGGAAGAATCCAGTATCGCTTTGATGAAGTCGAAAAAAATTCAGCACAATGGAACGTCATCATAGAAATGTCAACACGTTTGACATTCTATCTTAGAGATCTCATTCATTTACTTTCACAATTAAAGCAATCTCTATTAAAAGAAAAAGATATTGATAAAAATCATTTGGAAGAACTAACCAGAATTATGGAAGCAATTCAAACGATTATTGATTCCCTTGAGCAGTTGTTTCTAACGGATGAGGGGATTGCAAATGTTAAATGGATGGAAATCGAGGCTTATGGAGCAAAAAACGCTGTATACCTTTACAGTGAACCAACAGATATGTCTGCTTTGCTTTCAGAGGATTTCTTCAATCAAAAACAAAGTATTATTCTTACAAGTGCTACATTGACAATGAAGAATTCATTTTCATTTATTATGAACAGGCTAGGATTGGAATCTGATCATACGCTGACAACTAAAATTAATTCTCCATTCTCTTATGAGAATCAAGTACAGTTAATGATCCCAAATGACTTTCCTGATATCAAACATGGTAATTTAGATGATTTTATTTATTCAACTTGTGAGGCCATTTTATCGTTAGCACAAATAACAAATGGAAGAATGCTCGTATTATTTACTTCCTACGACATGCTAAGGAAATCATATAATTTATTAAGGGAAACAATTGATATTAATAAATATATGCTAATTGCTCAAGGTATTTCAAGCGGTAGCAGATCCCGATTAAAAAAGAATTTTCAAACGTTTGATGAGTCAATTTTGTTAGGAACCAGTTCCTTTTGGGAAGGTGTCGACATACCGGGCGATGATTTATCATGCCTAATGATTGTGCGTCTTCCATTTCAGCCGCCTAATCATCCGGTATACGAAGCGAAATCAAATCATTTTAAAAAAGAAGGTAAAAATGCTTTTTTTGAATTAGCACTACCTAATGCTGTTATTCGTTTTAAACAAGGTTTTGGCAGATTAATACGCTCGTCTAATGACCGGGGTATTGTTTTTGTCTGTGATGCACGTATTATTAAGGCTCGTTACGGAAAATATTTTACGGAGTCAATTCCTTCTGTCCCAACCACTTACGAATCCACCCAGGCATTAATGGACAAAGCCATGGATTGGTTCTAGCCATGAGTTAGATGAAGAAGGCCTGACGTGCAATATTTACATCATTATTCAACCTTAGAAAATTTGGATTATTACCAAGCCATAATGGAGAAATCCTTAGTTGCATTTATAGCAAAAAAAATATACTGATGCACCAAGTGATACATCAGTATGATATGGTATGATATGGGATAGGAGATTTTGTTGAAATAAATAAAAATAAAACAATTTTACACGAATGCTTGTTATACTATATTGTAATTCATCCTATTTATTCAACGTTACCTATAGTTTTCGCAAATACGAAGAACACTATGAGTAGTAAAATTTGATAAAACAAGCAGTATTTATTATTGGAGGGAAAACGATGGATAATAAATTAGAGGTATCAAAAAAAAGTTGTTCTTCAAGTAATTATAAAATAGTTAGTTACATTGTTTCACCATTTGTTGAGGCCAATGAAGAATAAGCGTTATTCGTGGTTTAACTTACCTGATTGGCTTAAGTGGGTTTTTGCTGTAATATCACTTGTATTGATTGCTTGTTTTATTTATGGTTTTAATTTATATAATGCTATACAACAGGATAAAACAGCATCTTTTGAATATGTAAAAAATAAAGTGATGGAAGAAACAGAATTAGAAACCATTGACAAAGTAAAAAGATTTCATGGTGAAAAAGCTTATTATATAATTTATGGGGAAACAAATAACAATAAACAGAAAATTATTTACTATCCTTTTAGCAAAAATAATGAAGATATAACCATAGTAGACAAATCTGAAATTATTTCAGAAGAATCTATACGAAAAGGATGGAATGAATCTTGCAGAAACTGTGAACTTTATGATATTACTCCAGCATTAGTTGGTGATAAGCCTTCGTGGGAGGTTACGTTTACAGATGAATCAAATCGATACGTTATTGATTATTTATCCATTTATGATCGAACACGTATTGAGCAATTTCGTTTTAAACATATGTTCAAATAGAAAGGTGATTTCATGGATTTAGCAAACAGAGTAAAAACATTAACACCATCATCAACATTAGCAATTACTGCAAAAGCAAAAGAACTTAAAAGTCAAGGTCATGATGTTATTGGACTTGGAGCGGGCGAACCAGACTTCAATACGCCAGAATATATTATTAAGGCTGCTGAATCTGCAATGAAGAACGGTTTCACTAAATATACACCTTCTGGAGGTATCCTAAACCTTAGAGAAGCGATTGTGAGCAAGTTTAATCAAGATAATGACTTAGAATACTCAACAGACCAAATAATTGTTACAACAGGCGCAAAACATGCTTTATACACATTGTTTCAAGTGTTATTGAATGAAAACGATGAAGTCATTGTTCCGGCACCTTACTGGGTAAGTTATCCAGAGCAAATTAAATTAGCTGGCGGAAAACCAATTGTTGTTGATGCAGATGAAAAAAATAATTTCAAACTGACTCCAGAACAACTAGAAGCAGCAATAACATCTAAAACTAAAGCATTTATTATAAATTCTCCAAGTAATCCTACTGGAATGATGTATGATAAAGAAGAACTGCAAAAGCTAGGGGAAATATGTTTAGAACACAATATCATAATTGTGTCGGATGAAATTTATGAAAAATTAATCTATACAAGTGATAAACATGTTTCAATTGCTGCACTATCCGAACAGTTGAAAGAACAAACAATAGTTGTCAACGGCGTATCGAAATCACATGCCATGACAGGTTGGAGAATAGGATATGCTGCTGGACCAAAGGAAATAATTAAGGCAATGACAAATCTGGCATCTCATTCGACTTCAAACCCAACATCAATTGCACAGTATGCCGCGTTAGCAGCGTATGATACAAAAGAAGATCCAAATGCGGAAATGCGGAAAACCTTCAAAGAACGTCTCGAATTATCATTAGAATTATTGAATGATATTCCAGGTATCTCCTGTATTAGACCAAAAGGTGCATTTTATCTGTTTCCAAATGTAATTGAAGCAGTTAAAAGCAATGGATTTGAATCTGTTGATGAATGGGTTACCGCCCTACTTGAAGAGGAAAAAGTTGCTTTGGTACCTGGGTCAGGTTTCGGAGCACCAAATAATGTACGTTTATCTTATGCAACATCAATTGATTTATTAGAAGAGGCTGCAAAGCGAATCAAACGTTTTGTACTTAACCATCAATCAAAGTAATGGAGGTAATTTTCTTGAAAACAACTATTTCGCAAGTACCAAAATATGAAGGACAAGCAGTAACTATTGGAGCATGGCTTTCAAACAAACGATCCAGTGGTAAAATTGCTTTTCTGCAACTTAGAGATGGAACTGGTTTCATGCAAGCCGTAGTTGCCAAAAATGATGTTGCAGAAGATATCTTTCAACTTGCCAAGAATATGACACAGGAATCATCAATGTACATAACAGGTAATATTGTGGAAGATAAAAGAAGCCCATTTGGGTATGAGATGCAAGTTAGTGACATTAAATTGATTCAAGAAGCTGTTGATTATCCAATAACTCCAAAAGAGCATGGGACAGAATTTTTGATGGATCATCGTCATTTGTGGCTACGCTCAAAACGGCAACATTCTGTTATGAAAATACGAAATGAAATTATACGTGCCACATACCAATTTTTTAATGAAAATGGATATGTAAAGATTGATCCGCCAATTTTAAC
Organism: Virgibacillus subterraneus; assembly: GCF_900110695.1. GTDB lineage: Bacteria > Bacillota > Bacilli > Bacillales > Amphibacillaceae > Lentibacillus > Lentibacillus subterraneus. The sequence goes on from NZ_FOEH01000002.1 coordinate 538,199, forward strand.
GGGGGCTTCAGCAGAAGGTACTACAGAGTTGTTCCATACACAATATTTTGATGAAGAGGCTTACTTATCGCAAAGTGGTCAATTATATTTGGAAGCTGCAGCAATGGCACTGGGAAAAGTATTCTCATTTGGACCAACATTCCGTGCAGAGAAATCTAAAACAAGAAGACACTTAATTGAATTCTGGATGATTGAACCAGAGATGGCGTTCATGGATCATGACGAAAGCTTGGAAGTACAAGAACAGTATGTGAGCTTCGTTGTTCAATCAGTACTTATGAATTGCAAACTTGAGTTGGATACACTTGAAAGGGATACATCTAAACTTGAAAAAATTAAAGCACCCTTCCCAAGAATCAGTTATGATGATGCTGTAGAGATGCTGAAGGAAAAAGGTTTCGATGATGTTGAATGGGGTGTTGATTTTGGTGCGCCTCATGAGACGGCAATCGCTGAAAGTTTCGATAAACCAGTTTTCATTACAAATTATCCAGCTGAAATAAAAGCATTTTATATGAAGCCTGACCCAGAACGGTCGGATGTTGTTCTATGTGCTGATTTAATTGCTCCAGAAGGTTATGGAGAAATTATTGGCGGTTCTCAGCGTATTGATGATTTGGAATTGATGAAACAGCGTTATGAAGAACATGATTTAACCGGTCCTGCTTACAAATGGTATCTAGAACTACGTCAATATGGTAGCGTGCCACACTCAGGATTTGGATTAGGTCTTGAAAGAACAGTTGCTTGGCTGTCTGGTGTAGAACATGTGAGAGAGACTATTCCATTCCCTAGATTATTAAATCGATTGTATCCTTAATAAACTTGACAAACTATTCTAGCTATCCACAGAGCCTAAGTTTTGTACGCTAATAAATTGTAAAATCCCTTGCAGACGGATGGCAAGGGATTTTATAATCTTGATAAAATTAAATTCATGCTATACTGGGAAATGAGGTGTTACACATAATGAAGAAATCCATTTCATTTCAGGATATAATAACAAATCAACTGCAAATACCAATAAAATTACTTGATGACTATACATCATTGGGTCTTGATGAAAAAGAAATCATGGTTATTTTACAAATACTTCGTTTTATGCATGACAAGAATGAGTTTCCTACCCCTAATGATCTGACATCACATTTAACTTTTGATGAAAAGGAATGTGCAAATATTTTACGAAAGCTTATCCAAAAAAACCTTTTATCAATAGAACAATTGAAAAATGAGCAGAACCAACTAAGCGAAGTATACAGTTTAAACCCACTGTGGGAAAAGTTGTTTACAAAGGAAGAAGAGAAAGTAAACACACAAGAAGATGGCACTATCTTTATATTATTCGAACAGGAATTTGGTAGACCATTATCTCCGTTTGAAATTGAAATGATAAATACCTGGTTGGATGCTGATGAACTTAAACCGGCTTTAATTAAAGCTGCATTACGGGAGTCAGTACTAATGGCCAAATTAAATTTTAAATATATCGATCGAATTCTTCGTGACTGGCAGAAGAAGGGAATTCATACTGTAGAACAAGCTCGCGAAGCAAGTAAATCCTTTCACCAAAACCAAGTACAAACACAAAAACAAACTGATACTAGTAAGAAACGAGATACATCTTTTTATTATAATTGGCTTGATGGGGAGGACAACTAAAATGCTAAATAAAAATCAAGTGAATTTCTGTTTAGATGTGATGAAGGAAATGTATCCACAAGCTGAGTGTGAACTACGCCATTCTAACCCGTTTGAATTAGTGATAGCTGTATTATTATCTGCACAATGTACTGATGTTTTAGTAAACAAAGTAACAGAACCTTTGTTTCAGAAATATAAGACACCAGAAGATTATTTAGCTGTCTCATTGGAAGAATTGCAGAAGGATATAAAATCAATTGGTTTATATAGAAATAAGGCAAAAAATATTCGAAAGCTATGTCAAATGCTGATTGATGATTATGGTGGAGAAGTGCCTAAAACCAAAACTGAATTAATGAAGCTTGCGGGAGTAGGACGAAAAACTGCAAATGTAGTAGCTTCAGTTGCATTTAGAGAACCAGCGATAGCTGTAGATACACATGTAGAGCGCGTTGCTAAAAGGCTGGCGATCTGTCGATGGAAGGATTCGGTATTGGAAGTTGAACAAACGTTAATGAAGAAGGTCCCAAAAGATGAGTGGGCTGACACACATCATCGAATGATATTTTTTGGCAGGTATCACTGTAAGGCGAGAAATCCGCAATGTCCGGAATGTCCGCTGCTGGAACTTTGCAGGGAAGGGCAGAAACGGATGAAAAAGGCTGAAGCGATTGATCAACAAACATAATAGGGACATAAAAGAGGCAACCTTCATTGAAGAAGGTTGCCTCTTTTATTCTAACTAGTTGTATATTGTTCTACATTGTCGTTACTACCATCAACCTTCAGAAGTTTCATTTGTGCTACCTTCAACAGTAGTTTGACTAGATTCACCTCTTACTTTTTGATTGGCGCCATTTTGGCCGATAGGTGTAACTGTTATCGTGTAAGACTGATCCTGCTGTGCATTATCTATTTTGATACCCTCTGATTCAACAGTTTGAGTTTGTGGATCACCACCATTAGGTGTGATGACAACCTCATATTCCACAGGTGGGCCATCATATTTCCATGACACATTAATTGTTGATTCGGAACGAGAAGCACTCAGATTACTAACTGGCGGTATATTACCTTCACCATTTTCTCCTTCGTCACCTTCATTTTCCTCTTCTTCTTCCTCTTCCTCAGGAACTTTAACTGATGTTGTTTTCGGTTCACTTGAGTTAGCTTCTGTTTCATTACTAACAGCTACAATCTGTATTTCATACTCTGAACCAGGTTCGACATTTGAAATTTCAATTGAAGTTTCTTCAGTTGAAGACAGTCCTTGCATTTCTCCACCATCAACACTTGCACTCACTTTAAATGAAACATCCTCATCTGAATTATACTTCCATTCAGCCTGTATAGTACTGGATTCTTTATCAAAAGTGGCTTTCAGACCTTCTACAGGATCCAGTTGATCATATTTTTCAGATGTTTTAGTCGGTTCATTGCCTTTAACAAATAGCTCTGTAACAATTTCCGAATCTGGTGTGAAGTCACTCGGAAGTTTAGCAGGTCTAGATCCTTCTTCAACAGCAACTTCTACGACAGAATCTGGTTTTGTAAAGTCTGGTGTATCCTTATCTTTTGATAACTCTGTCATCGCATTTTTAAATAATGCATGCGGTATTTTTGTGTCTGAAATACCAATATTATTATTATTGTAACCAGTCCAAATGGAGATAGTGTAATTCGTGCTATATCCACTAAACCAAGAATCTGGAGGTCCTTCAACATCATCACGGTTAGTTGTTCCGGTTTTTCCTGCTACATGCAATCCTGGTACATTGGCTAATTTACCAGTACCTTCTGTGACAACATTTTTCAACATATCTGTAATCATATAAGCAGTATAATCAGACATCGCCGGTTCAGGCTCTGGCTTTAAATCAACAGTTTTTCCTGTGTCTGGAAACTCTACTTTTGTGACAGCATAAGGATCATTGTAGATACCTTCATTCGCAAATGCTCGATACGCTCCAGCTAATTTCGTAGGATTCGTACCTGAGGAGCCACCAATGGAATCAGTTAATTGTATTTCGTCATTTTCAAATTTAATACCTAAACCTTTTGCGAATTCTTTTGCTTTGCCCCGGCCAACTTCTTCAAATGTTTTAGCAGCAGGGACATTCAATGATTGCTCTAATGCGAACCTCATTGATACCCAATCGTAATAATGACCGTTGTTAACCCAGGTATTTATTTGATCTTCTGTACCAGCTATATCAAACGGTCCATCATCATTTATTTGATGATATGTTGACCATTGTTTGTTTTCGATTGCTGGACCATAGTCAATTATCGGTTTGAATGTTGACCCGGGCTGACGGCTAATACCAGTTGCGTAATTTAAACCATCGTTCTCTACACCACCGCGTGCACCACCGATTGCTCGGATAGCCCCAGTCTTTGTATCCAGGACAGTCATACCTGCTTGCAGTCTGACCTTATCACCATCAGGATTAGCTGGGTCTGTAACAGGTTCTGGATAATTAATCGGATTATCCTCACTGTCTGATAATAAAAATTCAACATATTCTTGTGCATCTGTATCAATAGTTGTATGAATTTTCAAGCCATCTGTATAAATATCTGCGCCATCCACTTTTTCTTCAACTTCATCGCGTACTTTTTGCAGGAACGCTTGATATGGAGTTGTGTCTGGCTGATCGCCAGCTAATAGCGAAGGGATATCAACTTCACTCGCCTTATCAGCTTCTTTCTGCGATATTTTCCCATGCTGAACCATAAGACTTAAAACAGTATTCATACGTTTTTTCATTAATTCAGGATTTTTGTATGGGTTATATGCTGATGGTCTTTGCGGTAATCCAGCTAATATTGCAGCTTCTGGCAAATTAAGCTTGCTTAAGTCAGTTTTACCAAAATATAATTCAGCTGCTTTGGCAACGCCATAAGCACCATTACCATAATAAATTTTGTTTAAATACATCTCTAAAATTTGTTCTTTTGAATATTCTTGTTCCAGTTTTAATGCTAACCATTGTTCCTGAACTTTAATGCTAACTTTCTTTTCAGGTGATAAAAAAGATTTCTCAACTACTTGTTGGGTAATTGTACTGGCACCTTCAGAACCAAATCCATTTGTTACATTAGCTATTATAGCTCCACCGATGCGCCATATATCAATTCCTGGGTGTTCATAGAATCTTGAATCTTCTGTCGCAATAACTGAATCCTCTAAAACATCGGGTATTTCATTATACTCAATTTTCGTGCGTTGTTCTGCGCCTAAATCGGCAAAAAGTTCTCCATCTTTATCATATATTTTTGATGAAAACGGGATGGATAATTTAGACGCATCAATTTCGGGTGCCGTGGCAATATAATACGTAAATAGTGCACCTACACCAATACCGATAGCTAGAATTGCAATACCGGTTATTAATAATATCTTTTTCCATAATGGTTTCTTTTTTGATTGTTTTTGTTTTCTTCTTGCTGTACGAGATTGGCCTTTTTCTGCCATAGCTCATCTTCCTCCAATCTAAAAATAAAGCTTATCTATAACTTCTAAATAGTTAACTCTTGCTTGATAGTGAAATGGAATTACATACCCTTCTTCTTTGATGGTTTCATATGGTATTGATTTTTTCCCACCATTAAACTGCTTATCCCAGAGTGGAATGAAGGATTCAGCAGGCATATAATATGTTTCATTATATACTGCGAAGCGAATTATTAAAAAGCTAACGCCTCCGTGATCAATAATTGATTTCATATGCATTATTTGGTGTTCATGTATGTTCGCAAGTGGAAATCGTGTTTTATTTTTTGTTTCCTTGGCCTCAAAATCAATATACTTGTGTTTATATATACCATTATAATCAGTTGTAGATGCTTGTTTAAAATAACCTTCAGTTATGACAGCAGCACTGCGTTTGGGATAATGTACATTTACTATTTGTACAGGTGTTGGTTTTTTATGAATAATTGCCTTATCTCTATCAAGGTAAAAGGTATTAGTCGCATTTATATCATCCTCCAGCGTCATCCCACGGTTACTAAAACCATACTTAGAATCTGACGATTGTTGTTTTACGTTATTCTTTTTTCCGTTTGGATAATTCATTATTTTCCCCCTTGCATATTTAAATATCATACCAAAAATACTACAAGTTGATAACTACTAAAAAATTTGGCATTCATTAAAGGGAATATTATGAGTGTATTTTGCTATCTAAGGAGACTTCTGAAAGAGGTGCTATTATGAATCCCAAACTAAGAAATAATGATTATCTCTATTATATTATAAATAAGACAAATCAGCATAACACCGATAACATTTCCCGAACAAAAGCATATCAAAACTTTTATATGGAGTTTAAAGAGATAAAATGGGCATTCATTGCAAGTATGGTATCCCGGAATGCTGGTTGGAATATGACAGATTTATTTTTATCCCCATTTCAAGAAATTCTTTCAGGTGACGAAAACAAGCAATTGTTTATGACCTATGAACGGGCAAACTGGCTAATTTTTTCTGATGCATACCCACAGTTGCTAGTTTATAAACTTTCGATTCAATTAAACAGATCAATGTTCCATCTATTACCAAATCTCCATGTATCACAGTTTATGGTTCAAGAATGGAATAACTATTGGAAAAATAATGATAAAGAAAGGCTTATGATTGCCTTAATAGTCAATGAACAGAATGTAATTCAAAAACCTGTCATTCAACAGTCTTATTTTAAGTATCATATTTTTTTACGCCTACCATACCTCTTACAAGATTTTTTATTTATGAATGCTATTATTTTACCAACAAGAAAAAACGTTTTATATGGTACATTCGTACATGATTTCACAAATCTTTCAAAACGTATAGATTTAGGAAAGCGTATAGCTTCAATCATGTTTAAACCATTGATTTATGATCGGTTGCTTGAATATGCCCATTCAATTGAACATACAGGTTCCCGCTGGGATTATGAACAATTTCTTGGAAAACAGTTCGAAAAAGGACCTTTATTACGTACTGTATATCCAGTAATCACTCATCAAGATACTATTCGTTCGGATTGGTATAAAAGAGGGGGGATAAAGAAAAAATGGATGGAAAGCTCAAAGGACGATTTGAATTCAGATGTCAGCCAGTCATTCTACAAAAGAAGAGAATTACTTTATGCCTATTATCACTTAAGAAATAGCTAGAAAAGGATTTGTATGATACAAACCCTTTTCTAAATATTATGTTGAAGGACGATTTGGACCATCCAACTTTTTATCTCCTGTATGATTTCTTTTCTTTTGTCGGCGATTTTCTGCTTTTTGTTGGGATTTCTTTTTCACCATAATGACACCTCCTTTCCATTTAGTTTGTCTATTTATCAGCGAAACTACACTTGTTTTGCCATATTTCTTCTAGTTTTGTCGAAGGGGAAGGGATGTCTATCTTTTCCTCGAAAAAGTAATTAATACTTTTATAAAAAGGGTGGTTATAATAATGGCAATTATAAAGGATATGAATCAGAAGGTTCATGGAATAGATAAAAGGAAATTTAGAAATTCAATCGGCGATTTAGCTGATCAATTGAGACTCATTGAACAAAAAATTACGATGGGAACTGATAACAGTATAGACATTAATTACAAGGAACAGCAAAAAGAAATTAATCGCGTGTATTCATCTGTCCAAAAAATCACGGAAAGCGATAACCTTCTAATGTCCGATTACGCTCCGAAAGCTAAAAAAAGATTATCCTAATATGTGCTTATTTGAATTAGTAATGATAAAATGTATCTGTTAGTAAAATATATTTAAAAGGCAGGACAGTTTTATGGTATTGGAATTACAAACAAAGCAATTTAAAGAACATGTAGATAAATTAAGAGTAAGATATGAACAAAATAACCCACCAGAGAATAAAAAAGATAAACAATTTTTTCTTATGGTAAAAGAATATACAGCACCTATATATGTATTGTTAGAGGAATGGGAAAAGAATACACTTCAAGTTGTTAAGGATCGTAAAGTTAATATCCATCCTCAGCAGGTTACCTCTACAAGGGAAAATATGGAGTTATTATTAATGCATAGCTTCTATATCGATGCAAAGAGAAAAAGATACATGGAATTAAATCATTCAGTACTCTATGTCTTAGATCAATTATTGAGAGAGCTTAACAATATGTAAAAACTTTACAAGATTAGCTTTTTCTATTATAATTACCTTCCATTTAGTGTGAAGGGGGAACATGTTATGAGTGAAAAAGAATTGATTCAAGAAGCAATTACTATTCGGAATAAAGCATACGTTCCATACTCAAAATTCCCTGTAGGCGCTGCATTGTTAACCAAATCCGGTAAAGTATATACAGGATGTAATATTGAAAATGCAGCATACCCTGTAAGTTGCTGCGCTGAACGAGTAGCAATCTTTAAAGCAATTGCGGATGGCGAGCGTGAATTTAAAGAAATGGCAGTTGTTGCTGATACCAAACGGCCCGTTCCTCCCTGTGGTTCATGTCGGCAGGTTATGAGCGAGTTTTTTGACAGTAATCTGACAGTCCATTTGACAAACTTACATAATGATATTAAATCCATTACGATGGATGATCTATTGCCTTTTTCTTTTCAGCCAGAAGATTTAACTGAAAAATAGATCAAAATGGAGCTGTTACTTTCAGCTTCATTTTTTTGCAGTTAAGAAAGTATAAATACTTTGCATAAGCGCAACTAAGGCTTATCTATATTGAAGTTTGCACTCCAAAGTGTAAGGGGTCCTACGAAAGCAAAGTACGCATTCAAAAAATCCCTTTATCGAATACCAAGTTTTCTAACATTTTAATAACCCAAAAGACAAGTTCACCTAATAATGTTATACTATGATAAAGGAAGAAATTGTGCATAAATTAAAGGGACAAACAATACAATTAAAATTGACATTTACTTATTAACATTAGAAGAACGAAAAACAATTCAAAAAGTATGAGGTGACTTTAAATGAATACTAATCGCATTCAACTCAATGGAAAAGAAATTCTGGAAAAAGAGTTCAAAACAGCAATGCGTGGCTATCATCAGGAAGAAGTTGATGAGTTTCTTGATACAGTCATACAGGATTATGAAGCATATGAACAAGAAATTGAGAAATTGAAGCAGGAAAACGACCGACTAAAGAAACAGTCTGATCAAACAAGAACTAGAACTGCAACAACTCCAAATCATCAAGTAAATTATGATATCTTAAAACGCCTATCCAATCTTGAAAAATCGGTCTTTGGCAAAAAATACGCGGATTCCTGAATTAGTTTTATTTACCAATGATGTAGGCTTGTGAATATGTTATAATTTAGTTAGTAAAAAAGTTGAATACTCACGTAATCGCTGTATATTTAGTATGCAGAGGAAAGTCCATGCTCACACAAGCTGAGACGTTTGTAGTGTTCGTGCCTGACGAAATCATAAGTCAGGATAACCTAATTGGGTTAATGGCAGTGGAAAATCCTAACTCTTATGACATGGATTAATACACTTGAAAGTGCCACAGTGACGTAGTCGGAATGGAAACATTCCGAGTGGAACGAGGTAAACCCCACGAGTGAGCAACCCAAATATTGGTAGGGGCATCCTTGATTAGGGAAATTGAACCGAAAAAGGGACAAGTAATTTATTGCTTGTAGATAGATGATTACGACCAACGTACAAGGTTGACCACCGTTTGAGTACATTGGAACAGAACATGGCTTACCGAGTATTCAAAGGTCTATACGTAAACGACAAACCTCCTAATTGTATACAATTAGGAGGTTTTTTTATTGGCAGTTAAGAAAGTATAAATACTTCTTGTCTGCCAATAACCACAACTAAGACTTTCGCAATTAATGCTTGACGATAATCCATGTTTCTAATTAGTAATTTCAATACGATATGGTAAACTATAACTAATTCTTAGAAATGAAAGGACTAAATGTATGACACAAGAGGTAACATTAATCGCAACAGCTGCTATGGGGCTTGAGTCTGTGGTAGCAAATGAAGTAAAACAACTCGGGTATAAAGTTGAAGTTGAAAACGGTAAAGTAGTATTTCAAGCGCCAGTGTCTGCAATTCCTCGCTGTAACTTGTGGTTACGAACAGGGGATCGTGTGAAACTGCAGGTAGGTGTGTTCAATGCATCTACATTCGATGAATTATTTGAGTCAACGAAGGCTCTGCCATGGGAACAATTTATTACGGAAGATGGTAAGTTTCCTGTTTCAGGTAAATCTGTAAAATCTACATTATATAGCGTTCCGGACTGCCAAGCTATCGTAAAGAAAGCAATAGCTGAACGCTTAAAATTAAAATATGGTGTTGCTGCCAAAATGCCGGAATCCGGCTCATTATACAAAGTAGAAGTGGCGATTTATAAGGATGAAGCAATACTAACATTAGATACATCAGGGGCCGGCTTACATAAAAGAGGATATCGTGTTGGGCAAGGGGAAGCACCCTTAAAAGAAACAATGGCTGCAGCACTCATAATGCTAACTAATTGGAAACCCGAACATCCTTTAGTCGATCCATTCTGTGGGTCTGGTACAATACCAATCGAAGCAGCACTGATCGGGCAAAATATTGCTCCAGGGTTTAATCGTGAATTCGCTTCTGAAGATTGGGAATTCGTTAAAGATCAGTACTGGGACGAAGCCTTTCAAGAAGCCGAAGATAAGGCAAACTATGACCAAAAACTGGATATCACCGGATCAGATATTCACCATAAGATGATCAAAATATCTAATGATAACGCTAAGGAAGCCGGGCTAGGCGATTTAATTTCGTGGAAACAAATGCAAGCCAAGGATTTGTTTTTACGAGAAGAGAATGGGTATATCATAGGTAATCCACCATACGGGCAACGTATTGGAGATCAAAAAGACGCAGCAAAAATATATAAGGATTTAGGTAATGTAATGAAACAACATCCATCATGGAGTGTATACATTTTAACTGCGTATGATGCCTTTGAAAAGGAATACGGACAAAAGGCTACAAAAAAACGAAAATTATTTAACGGGTTCATCCAAACAAATTATTATCAGTATTTTGGTAACAAATAAAGGAGGATCAAGCTTGGATAATATAGAGCAAATTGAAAAAGACTTCAAAGAATTACTAAGTGAACTAGAAGTTTATCGTGAAGCAATTACCCTAACACAATGGGATATGCGTACAAAAATCCCGAAAAATGGAGTTGAGCAACGTTCAGAAGTAGTTGGGTTTTTGTCCGAAAAAGTTCACCAACTTGAAACTTCAGAAAAGATGAAATATTTTATTGACCTTTTAAAAGATAGTACCCAAGATGAAATCGTCAGAAAGACTGTAAAGGAATGCGAAGAAATATATGAGCGAAATCGAAAAATCCCCAATGATGAATTCAAAGAATATGTATTGCTTCAGTCTAAATCAGAGTCCATCTGGCAGGAAGCACGAGAGACAGATAATTTCTCTCTTTTTCAACCTTATCTTGAGGAGTTAGTCTCATATAATCAAAAGTTTGCATCGTATTGGGGTTATGAAGATAACATTTATGATGCTCTATTACATAATTATGAACCTGGCGTTACAACTGCAACGCTTGATAAAGTATTCCCTGAAGTCAGAAAATCCTTATCATCTTTATTGAACAAAATAAACCAAAGCAGCAATAAGCCAGATCCAACTGTTTTAGTGGGCCATTTCCCTAAAAAAGACCAGGAAGACTTTACTATTAAGATTTTAGAGCAAATGGGTTACGATTTTTCTTCAGGACGTCTTGATGAAACTGTACATCCTTTTGCCATCGCTTTAAATATGAATGATGTACGTATAACCACTCGTTATGATGAAGAAGACTTTCGGACAGCTGTTTTTGGTACGATTCACGAAGGTGGCCATGCCTTATATGAACAAAACATTAGCAAGAAATTAGTTAATACACCGTTAGCAACCGGAACTTCCATGGGTATCCATGAATCACAATCACTGTTTTGGGAAAACTTTGTCGGACGAAATAAGGCTTTTTGGGATAGTAATTACGAGTTATTTCAGTCATATGCACCAAAGCATTTCCAGCAGCTTCCATTGGGTGAATTTTACCGTGCTGTTAATGAAGTGAAACCATCATTAATTCGAATTGAAGCAGATGAGCTAACCTATTCGCTTCATATTATGATTCGCTATGAACTAGAAAAAGCATTAATTAACGACGAAATTAGTGTTAGTGATCTACCACATCTCTGGAACGAGAAGATGGAGGATTACCTTGGAATAAAACCACCAACTGACAGAGAGGGTGTCTTACAGGATATTCATTGGTCAGGAGGGGATTTCGGTTATTTCCCTTCTTATGCATTAGGTTATATGTATGCAGCTCAATTTCATAATACAATGAAGACCAAGTTGAATGTAGATGACTTAATTCGAAATAACCAATTTGATCAAATACGCAATTGGTTGACAGAAAACATTCACCAGTATGGCAAAATGAAGAAACCTCTTGAAATAATTGAGGATGTAACAAAAGAAAAATTAAATCCGGATTATCTTGTAAATTATCTAACAAATAAATACAGCAAAATATACAATCTTTAATATGCAAAGTACAGGGAAGTACCCCTGTTTTTTAGGAGATAAGAAGGCATTCCTTTCTTACTGAATAAGTATGCAACTAAGGATTGCACTTGAAAGTATAAGGGGTTCTAAGAAAAGCAAAATACGTTTTTTATAGAACCCCTTTAATGATAAATAAGTATTTCTATTGTTGAATTATCAGTTATTTCCAATTGGCCAAGCAAATGGTGGTGAGCCTGGAGGTGAATGCTGAATAATTTCTATAAACGGAATGGTATATGCAAATAGAATCAATGCTATTGTTAACCCAATCCAAAGTTTCCAATTTTCCAGGAATTTTGGTGTAGGTTCTGCATCTGGTTCTTCTTCTGCAATAGGAAACTCTTCTATTCCTTTTGGTGCAAAGAACGCTAATTTAATAATTATATATACCATCAGTATAATTCCTATAAATAGAATGGACCCGCCAATCGCCTGTGAGTACTGATAACCAATCCACTCTGATGCTTGTTCGGTACCACCATAGGTTGAATATGCTGATCGACGGGGAGCTCCGAATAAACCTGCAATATGCATTGAACCCGACATAATGGTCATACCAATTGTCCATATAATTGTTTGAATCATACCTAACTTATTGATATCAGCTGTCAGTTTTCTCCCAGTTAAAACCGGAATCAACCAATAAGATATTCCAAAAAAGGTTAAAATAACAGTTGTTGCAACAGTTAAGTGAAAGTGTCCTGTTACCCAAATTGTGTTGTGTACAACTGCATTTAACTGGTGAGAAGCGTTAATAATTCCGCCAGTCCCAGCGGGAATAAACGCAAGCATACCTACCATCGGTGCAAAGAATCTTACATCCTTCCATGGTAAATGTTTTACCCAGCCAAATATACCTTGAAATCCTTTTTTGCGTCCCGTAATTTCAAACATTGCAAACATGGAAAATGCAGTTAACAGAGAAGGAATAATAACCATAAATGTTAATACAACTTGAATAAACTTCCACATTGGGTCAATTCCAGGTTCGGTTAGTTGATGGTGAAAGCCTACTGGAATGGAAAACATTAAAAATAAGACAAAGGCTAGACGAGCTAGCGAATCGCTAAATATTTTCCCGCCAATAATTTTAGGGATTATAGCGTACCAAGCCATATATGCCGGCAGTAGCCAGAAATATACCAATGGATGTCCAAAATACCAAAATAATGTTCTGCTTACTAAAATATTTATCGTGTCAGCATAACCAAGTGACCAAGGAATAAACTGAATCAATACTGTAGATGCTACACCTAAAGTTGCGATAAACCATAGCAACATATTTATAACAACCATAAATGCTAATAGAGGTGACTTTTCATTTTTATGATCTTTTCTCCATAAGAACATTTGCCTGAAGTTAACAAAGCAAGCAACCCAACTTCCGATAATTACTAATGCCAACCCAATATAAAAGGCCGAATGTGCTTTTAATGGAGCGTAAAAAGTATAAAGTACACTTGCTTTACCTAATAATATAGTGATCGAAGACATAATAGTACCGACTAGCATAATCCAAAAGCCAACCCAGGAGATCTTACGTTGTTTAACTGTTAATCCAATTGTTTTATTTATTAAAGCATACTGGAATCCAATAATGAAAAATGTTGTTAAGACAAGACCTAATATAACACCGTGAACAGTCAATACTTGGTAATAATCAATTCCCCATGGAAGTGTAAATGTCCCGGAACGAACTAATGTTTGGAGTAATCCCATTAGACCACCAATAAGCAGGGAGATAAATGCTACATAAATATATGCCATGGATAATTTCGTTTCCTGTTTAGATAAACCTAATTTTTCACTAATCATTATTCATACACCTCCACAGTAGCGAACATCAAATGATGTCCAGTTCCGCAATATTCATTACAAACTAAAGTATATTCACCAGGTTTTTCCATTACTGTTTCATAACTGCTGACATAACCAGGTTCAACCATCATGTTTACATTTGTTCCAGCAAGTTCAAATCCATGAACAACATCCTTTGACGTTACATGGAACAAAACAGTTGATCCCTTGGGTACTCTGATAGATTTTACCTGAGCCCCTTCCTCATCTACGCCTAAATCATAATTAAATGCTGAAGCAAGAACATTAAGAATATATTTATTTTCATCTACTTTAGTTAAACCAAGATTTTCTTTTTTAAATGCCTCATTTGCTTCAACATTTTGTGGATCAATTGTTGTCATCTGGCTTTGTGGATGTGTTCCTTTATAAAATGCTCCTATACCTATAACTAGAAGGAATACCACAAGTGATCCTACCCCAAACATTAGCCAAATTTTTTCGTATTTGTGTAAATGCATGTAAAACATCTCCCCATATTTCTTTTTATCTCATAACAAAAAGAGCGTATACACCAAACCAACTAGCCAAAATAAATAGTCCAAGCATCATAACCGAAATAAATGTTCCTATTAATTCTGGACTTTCTTTTTTATTAGCTTTTTCTTCCTTTTGATGATGTAGACTCGTCAAATTACTCACTCCCTTTAAACTAAATTATGTTTCTATCTTTATGATACACCTATAAAAAATGAAAACCGTTGAATTAAACGATAATTCATAAATTGTTCAATAACTGCTGCGAGCCAAGAGGTTAAGGGGATTATAAGCAATATATTAATAGAGGTTATGAAAAATATGTGAAGAAACTGTTATATTTTTGTGTAAAATAAGCAAACTAAACCTAAAAAGGTGAGTTCATGTCATTTATTTGTTCAATTGGATTAGGTATTCCTTCAAATGAATTATCACAGCCTTCAGTTAAAAATCTAGTCAGGGAAATTTTCACATACTCTGAAAAACAATTATCCAGATTATTACCTGTATTTGACCATGCAATGATTAATAAAAGACAGTTTGTAGTGGGAGAGGAATGGTTTAAAGAAAAGCACTCATTCCAGGAAAAGAATGATTTATATCATAGACACGCTATCAATTATTCATTAAAAGCTATGGACGCTTGTCTAACTAATAAAGAATTTCTTAAACAGGATATTCCATACGAAGCTATTGATTTAATTATCTTTGTATCGAGTACTGGAATAGCTACGCCCTCGTTAGATACATATTTAATGAACGAGCGTCCTATCCGAGAAGATATTTCTCGTATGCCGCTATGGGGATTAGGTTGTGCAGGGGGCGCAATAGGATTATCCCGGGCTTTTGACTGGCTTAAAGCTCATCCTGATAAAACAGTGCTTATTATCTCATGCGAACTATGCAGTCTAACATTTCAAAAAGATGATAATCAAAAAAGCAACTTAATTGGTACAGCCCTATTTGGAGACGGAGTGGGTGCTGCTTTATTAGTAGGTGAAAATTCAACTTATCTATCTCATGCAAAGAAAGTAAAGCCACAAATAAAGCATACGAGCTCAGCAACTATGAAGAACAGTAATTCCGTTATGGGATGGGACATTACAAATGATGGATTGGAAGTAGTATTCTCAAAAAGTATTCCAGCACTTGTGCAGACATTCTGGAAGAAGCATATTGAAACATTTCTGCAAGATAATAATATAAACAGAAATGAAATATATTCATTTATTTCACATCCTGGAGGTAAAAAGGTATTAGAAGCTATGGAAGATGTTCTACAGGTTCCACAAGAAAAGTTTAAACATTCGTATCGTGTACTTGGAAACCACGGGAACATGTCTTCAGCAACCGTCTTTTACATACTGCATGAATGGTTAAAAGAGGAAGTACCGGAAAAAGAACAAAGTATTTTATCAGCCTTAGGGCCAGGATTTAGTTCAGAATTATTAATATTGGAGTGGAATGAAAGATGACAACTTGGATGTGGCTATTAATTATTGTAGTTATTGCACAAAGGCTGATAGAACTAAACATTGCCAAGCGAAATGAAAGATGGATGAAAGATAGGGGAGGTATCGAAAAAGGGGAGAAGCATTATAAATGGTTTATATGGCTTCATAGCATCTTTTTTTTGTCGATGATTTTTGAAGCACTTTTGAATAATAATAACAGTACCGGAATTAATTACTTTTTGATCACTATATTTTTATTAACACAATTAGGAAGAATATGGTGTATTCATACTTTAGGAAAATTCTGGAATACAAAAATTATTGTTCTGCCAGGAGTCTCGCTGATTAAAAAAGGACCATACAAATACGTGAAACATCCAAATTATATTATTGTCGCTATAGAGTTATTTATAATTCCGTTTCTTTTAGGAGCCTATTTAACTGCATTTGTATTTCCGCTCCTGCATATCATTCTCTTAAAAGTAAGAATTCCGCGTGAAGAAAAAGCGTTAACGAAAGCAACCTTGTAACAAAAGAGGATAGCATATTCGCTATCCTCTTTAAGCTTATTTTTTATGCAGGTTTTTAGCAATATACATAAATGGTGTATCAATTAATGCTACTGCGAATTTAATTATATACGTCGTAAGGAAAATTTCCAGCCAAACGGAGGTTGGATATTCACCATAAAATGCTATTGTACAAAAGACAGCAGTATCAAGAAGTTGACTTACTACTGTACTGCCATTATTTCGAATCCATAAATTTTTATCTGATGGAAACAATTTCCGTAGTTTGTCATAGATCCAAACATCGAAATATTGGCTAATAGCATAAGCAGCCAGACTACCGGCAGCTATACGTGGGATCATTCCAAAAATTGTTGCTAGTGATCCGTGGGCAATATCGTCTGCACCAGGTTCGAATACAAGTACTATTTGCATCATAATCGTCATTGTAATTAAAGTTGAGAATCCTAGCCATACAGCCTTTTTCGCATCCTTTTTACCATACTTTTCGTTCAAAATGTCGGTTGCTAAGTATGCTGTGCCATAAATTATATTTCCCAACGTTGCAGTTAACCCAAATAGTTCAATTGTTTCAAGTACCTGAATATTTGCGATAACTGTTGCCATACCTATCCATGCAAAAAGACCCATTTTTCCAAACAAGCGGTAAAATAACAGTAATAATGAGAAGTTAACAAGGGCAAACAATATCCAAATTATTTCATTTGGCATCATAATAAATTCCTCCTTAGTTTTGATAACGCGGGAGTTTACGAACCGCGATAAAACAACAAAATTCATTATACGTTTTTACAGTTTAAGAAGCAAGGGGGGATTGAAATTCAATAGACAACATATTACGTATGAACATTTTAAAAAGTTATAAAATCATTGAAGCCCAAGAAGGAATAAATTTATCTTATCGTAGACAAGTTAAGGGAAGTCCACGAGGCACTGGCGGGTGAGAACGGCACGTCCAGTGGCGTCAACGGCACTAGAATAGTACGTCATATACGTCGGCCAAGACGTGAATGATTATCCAGTTGGTGAATGGAATAATTGCATTTATGCAGTATAAAACCATCAAAAAAAGCGGTAATCTGAAAAAGATTACCGCTTTATATATTGTTGGGTTATTTTTTAGTTACATTTGCAGCTTGTGGGCCACGTTCGCCTTCTACAATTTCAAAAGAAACTTCTTGTCCTTCTTCTAAAGACTTAAAGCCTTCTTCCTGGATAGCTGAATAATGTACGAATACATCATTTCCTTCTTCCAATTGAATAAAGCCATAACCTTTTTC
Source organism: Virgibacillus subterraneus (assembly GCF_900110695.1). Taxonomy (GTDB): domain Bacteria; phylum Bacillota; class Bacilli; order Bacillales; family Amphibacillaceae; genus Lentibacillus; species Lentibacillus subterraneus. Next base: position 556,032 of record NZ_FOEH01000002.1, read on the forward strand.
TGCGTTGAACCATTTTACTACTCCGTTTTCCATGTAAATAAATCCTCCTAAAAACTTTCACGTAAAACGTGTTAATACAAAGCAGATAAATGAATATCAAAAAAGACAACCTCGTATAGAAGGTAGGATCACTAGTACGTCCACTTCTATGGAAGCTGCCTGTCGTTAATGATTCCATACATCTTCTTTGCTTATGTCTAATATAGCCTATTTTCGTCTAGCCGTCAAGATGTTAGGCATAATAAACTCAAATATTTTATAACAAAAAAAGGCTTCTTAGTTTATAATGTAAACGCTTTAAAAATCCTCTAAAATTATGTGAAAATAATGTTAAATGCGTTACACTATATATATTATTGTTGCAAGGAGGAGTACAAATGAAGACGGATATCGAGATAGCTCAACAAGCTGAACTAAAGCCAATTGGGGAAATTGCCAAAGGATTGGAATTAACAGATAAAGACTGGGAACCTTATGGTCACACAAAAGCAAAACTGTCTGACTCTTTATTGGACAAATTAAAAGAAAAACCAGAAGGCAAGATTGTCCTGGTAACATCAATTAATCCAACACCTGCTGGAGAAGGAAAGTCTACTGTTACTGTTGGGTTAGGACAAGCACTTACCAAATTAAACAAAAAAGCGATTATTGCATTGCGAGAGCCATCTTTAGGACCAGTCATGGGAATGAAGGGCGGAGCGGCAGGCGGGGGATACTCACAAGTACTGCCAATGGAAGACATTAATTTACATTTCACCGGTGATTTACATGCAATAACAAGTGCCAATAATGCGTTATCAGCCATGATTGATAACCACATACAACGAGGAAATGATTTGAATATAGATCCCCGTCGGATTGAATGGAAACGAGTAATGGACATGAATGACCGTGTGCTGCGTCAAATAGTTGTCGGGCTAGGAGGACCATTACGTGGAGTTCCAAGGGAAGATGGGTTCACAATTACAGTAGCTTCAGAAATAATGGCTATTTTGTGTTTAGCAACAGATCTTGAAGATTTAAAGGAAAGGGTCTCGAGAATAGTTATTGGTTATACATACGATGAAAAGCCAGTAACAGTTAAAGACTTAAAAATAGAAGGTGCCATTACACTATTACTAAAAGATGCCATGAAGCCTAATTTAGTCCAAACTATTGAAAATACACCAGCAATTATTCATGGAGGGCCTTTTGCAAATATTGCACATGGCTGCAATAGTATAATGGCAACCAAAACAGCTGCAAAACTTGGAGAGTATGTTGTAACAGAGGCAGGATTTGGCGCAGATCTTGGTGCCGAGAAGTTCCTTAATATTAAGAGCCGTGCTGGCAATTTTGATACCGATGCTGTAGTAATTGTAGCAACAGTACGTGCATTAAAAATGCATGGAGGTGTTCCAAAAGACAACTTAACTGTCGAAAATGTTGAAGCACTTAAGGCAGGAATGGAAAATTTAAAAAAGCATATTGAAACCATTGAATATTTTGGACTTCCCTTTGTCGTTGCCATAAATAAATTCCCAACGGATACACAAGCCGAAACAGACTTTATTATGACATGGTGTGAATCCAGAAATATTGACGTAGCATTAAGTGATGTTTGGGCGAACGGTGGAGCAGGTGGCGTTGAACTCGCTGAAAAAGTTATTGATAAAGCTAATTCTGATGAAAGGAACTTCAATCGTGTTTATGATTTGGAAGAAACGTTGGAAGCTAAAATCAGAAAAGTAGCAACAACCGTATATGGCGCAGATGGTATTGAACTATCCCACAAAGCGAAAAAACAGTTGGAGTTTTACGAAAGACAAGGGTGGGGAAAACTCCCAATCTGTATGGCTAAAACTCAGTACTCTTTATCTGATGACCCAACCTTAGTAGGAAGACCTAAAGGGTTTACTGTTACGATAAGAGAACTGCGACCATCGATTGGAGCAGGCTTTATTGTTGTGTTAACAGGAGACATGATGACAATGCCTGGATTGCCTAAAGAACCAGCTGCACTGAATATGGATGTAGCTAAAGATGGAAAAATCGTGGGATTATTTTAATGAACAATACTGAGAAATTAGATGCTATTCGTGAATATATATATTACATTTTTTCAAGTGATGCCACTGGTCATGATTATTATCATATGAAACGGGTAGCTAGAATGACTAGTTTAATCGCTAAACAAGAGGGAGCAGATCAATTTATAGCTGAGGCTGCTGCATGGATACATGATGTTGGAGACTCGAAATTGTTTTCAAATAGTAGTGATGAATTAGACAAGTTAAATGATTTTTTACAAACAATAAATTGTACGCAAAGCCAATTGAAACAAATTAACACGGCTGCTAAAGATGTTTCGTTCAGCAAAGGAACAACACCTGCAACACTTGAAGGTAAAATAGTTCAGGATGCAGACCGAATAGATGCATTAGGAGCCATTGGCGTTGCACGAACTTTTGCGTTTGGTGGTTCAAAGGGACAATTGATTTGGGGAAATGACAATAAAGAGAATACATCTATTCAGCATTTTTACGATAAACTCTTAAAACTGAAAGATCTGATGAATACGTCTACCGCAAGACAAATTGCTGAGGAACGACACAGTTTCATGAAAAACTATTTAGACCAATTTTTTAATGAATGGTAGCTTGCCCAAGAAAAATTAAGTCGAGCAGAACAACTCTGCTCGACTTTTTTCACTGCTTTGGAAACTATAAAATATAAGCGCTGTAACGTCAATTACTCGCGATGCGCGGGGCATTCCATACGACGTTGACCAAGCGCTTGCTCTTTTGTTCGCAGTTAGGAAAGTACAAATAATCTCTTACTGCATAATAACAAGTAAGACACTCAACATTAAGGCTTCCACTCCAATATAAGGGATTTTAAGAAAGCAAAATATGTTTTCATAACAATCCCTTTAAAGAATGCCAATTTTTCTAACGTTATTCACTAACTGTTTTCTTTTTTGATTCTGCCACTGTCTAAAAGCCAATTATGTTGAAATATTTCCGTCACTGCCAGTAGAGCAGCGGTTAAAATGGAGCCAAAGAAAGTTATTCTGGTATCTACAAATAACATTGCTCCAAAGTAAACTATTAATGTTGTGGCAACAAAATCCATGAATACACTAAGCCAATTAGTTTCTTCACGCAACAAGATTCTCTCCATAAAATATCCTACAAAAGCTAATACAACCCCGAGTATAATTGGCTGATACCAGTATCCAAACTCTACATTCGGAAAGACCCATGAAGCCAAAAATAAACCAATTGGACATATAAGTAACTTTACAACTAACCCAGTCATAATTATCCCACCTTTACGTGTTATTAAAAATAGTATTATTAGTAAAGGAAGGATTTATTCAGTTCGGACAAATTAAGTATTTAGTTGACTCTTCTTGCACCTAGATATCTTTGATCCCAATATGAAGTACTTAATTCACTTATCTCTACACCTCGTGATTCTCCAGCATGAATAAATTTTCCATCACCAATATAGATTCCCATATGTGATGGTCCAGGCTTATACGTTTCAAAAAAGACCAAATCTCCAACAGAGGGGCTATCAATGTGTTGGGTGAAATTCCATACATCACTAACAGTACGAGGCAATACAATATTTTCCGTTTTAAAAATGTATTGGATAAAACCGCTGCAATCGAATCCTCTAGTTGATTCACCACCCCAAACATATGGTGTACCAATTTGAGCATGTGCCGCATCAATTGCACTTGAATAATTAGTACTTGTAACTTTAACCTTTTTTGTCTTTTGTGTTTCCTCTTTTGATTCCTTTTTTACCTTTTGTTCTATTTTCTGTTCTTCATTCTCGTCTTTTTCATATAACGCAGTCAATGATGATTCTGTTACTTGATCAGACTCACCTATTAATTTTAACCCATGTTCTTCTTCAGCAATTTCTAATGCTTTTTTAGTGAGTGGACCATATATTCCGTCTAAATCTCCTTCATAATAACCGAAGTATTGTAATGCATATTGTGCTATTTTTACATCTTCACTTTTCATCCCCGGATAGATAGACTCAGACATTTCATCTATTTGTTCCATGTACTTTTTCTTTTCTTTATTAATCAGTGTAGTTAATGTAATCATATCTGCTTGGCCGCTGATTGTTATATTATTGTCAGCCTGAAACTTTTTTAAAGCATGCTCAGTTAAAACCGTGAAATCTCCATGAATTTCGTCGTCGTAGTAGGATAATTTGTTTAATTTGTGTTGTAGAACACGAACAGATTCACCGTGCTGTCCATACTCTAACTGTTCTGCTTCTAATAGCTGCTTATTTTGAAGGACAGGATATGCATCAACATAAACAGAAAACGGTTGACTTAACACGTAACTATACAGAATAGATTGTTTAACCACATGTTCTACAGTACCATTCAGCATACAAATATCCCCTTTCTTGTTGACTCTTCTTAACAGATTTATGTCGATTTAGCGTTGATTATGCCCCAGCTAGTTTACGTTTGTGTTACAATAAATTAAATTATAATGATGATGTGAAATCCTAAGGGGTGTTTTTTTAAAAGCTTGTTGCTTTACCAAAGTAATGAAATCATATAAACTGCGATGTAAGCTTAAGGTACCCTATCGTAGCATATAGTGTGGCTCACTGTTTCGCACATTCCAAATGCTGATTTAAATGGTTTAAAATCTTGTTTTTATTCATTACAATATAAAATTGTTAATTTCCAGGAAATTGTTTAGAAAACATGGCTTATCACCATGAAGTAAAAAGTAGTTAGCTTTCTTAACTTTGATCATATCCAGCGTAGGAAATACACGGGGACTTTTTCGGGTCACCGGCTAAAAACCGGCCACGTCCTGTGACCAACGCTGGTACTAGAACGTCCTGTTCGTCGAAGCAACAGATGAAGATCCCGCAGGAAGCGGTTTTTGCTTCCGGGGAAGCTGAAGCGTTGCCCTAAGTGCGTGAATTTTACTTCTGCAACGATGTCATAATAAAATATTTACAACATTACATGTTTAAATCAACTGCAAAAAATTAAAAAGCAACAATACTTATGAAAAGAGCCAATCATAATTATGATGGTATATGGAGGGTTAAAAATGCTGAAAGGTGAACAAGCATATTTGGATTTGTGCAAACATGTTCTAGAAAACGGAACGATAAAGGAAGATCGAACAAATACTGGTACATATTCAATTTTCGGTCATCAAATACGTTTTGATTTAAGTGAAGGATTCCCGCTTCTAACAACTAAGAAAGTTCCATTTCGTTTAATATCCAGTGAATTGTTATGGTTTATTAAAGGGGATACGAACATTCGTTATTTACTGCAAAATAATAATAACATCTGGAATGAATGGGCATTTAAAAAGTGGATAGAGAGCAGTGATTACGACGGACCTGATATGACTGACTTTGGAAACCGCAGTCAGCAGGATCCTCAATTTAATATTATTTATCAGGAACAAATGAAGAACTTTAAAGAAAAGATACTTCATAATGATGACTTTGCAAATAAATTTGGTGATTTAGGTTCGGTGTATGGGAAACAATGGCGTGATTGGAAAACATCCCAAAACGAAACCATCGACCAATTAAAAGAAGTTATTGAATCCATCCGCAACAAACCGGATTCAAGAAGGCATATCGTATCGGCTTGGAATCCTGAAGATGTTCCGAATATGGCCTTGCCGCCATGTCATACACTATTTCAATTTTACGTAGCTGATGGTAAGCTTTCGTGTCAGCTTTATCAGCGTAGCGCAGATATATTTTTGGGTGTACCATTCAACATAGCAAGTTATGCGTTATTAACCTATTTAATTGCCCATGAATGTAATCTTGAAGTAGGCGAGTTTGTCCATACACTAGGTGATGCACATATTTATACAAATCATGTGGAACAAATAAAAACACAGCTTGGTCGTGATTTAAGACCATTACCAAAACTTAAAATTAATAAGGAGAAAAATTCGATTTTCGATTTTGAATTATCCGATTTTGATTTAATTGATTATGATCCACATCCTTCAATTAAAGCACCAATCGCAGTCTAAAATTTAAAGGAGGCGAAAATTTCATGATATCATTACTTGTAGCTATGGATAGCAACCTAACAATTGGCGCTGACAACGATTTGCCATGGCGTTTGCCAAATGACTTGAAGTTTTTTAAGCAAAAATCAACCGGAAACACAATCATTATGGGGCGAAAAACATATGAATCAATGGGCAGACCATTACCAAACCGCAAAAATGTTGTGATTACACGACAGCAAACTGACTTTCCAGATGAAGTTGATGTGATTGATAATATGGAAATCATACGTGAATGGAACAACGAAAATCCCGAACAAGAATTTTTTGTTATTGGGGGAGGCATTATCTTTGAGCAGATACTGCCATATGCAGATCGGATGTATATTACCTGGATTGAAGAGACGTTCGAAGGGGATACATATTTCCCTGAATTCTCACAAGAAGATTGGAATTTAACATCTAAAGTAAAAGGGGAAAAGAACGAGAAAAACCCTTACGATTATTATTTTCTGCAATATGATCGTAAACGATAGGTAGTGTTGTAAATGAATATTTCTGGAGTTGTTCTTTCAGGTGGAAAGTCGTCCCGAATGGGAACAAATAAATCTCTCTTAACATTGGAAGGTAAACCAGTCATTGAACATATTACAAATGAACTTCAATTAGTAAGTCACAATGTTTCAGTGATTTCTAACACTCCGTCATCTTTTGATTTTCTTAATCTTGATTTGTATGGGGACAGGTATCTGAACTCAGGTCCACTTGCTGGTCTAGAGTCAGCAATGTATAACATTAATGCAGATATATATATATTTGCAGCTTGTGATATGCCATTTGTACATAAGGATGTATTTAATTATTTATTACAATCATTAGGTGAATTTGATGCCGTTGTTCCAATTTATAAAGAAAAGATGCATCCGCTGTCAGGAGTTTATACCAGTAATATCCTACCTGAAATACAGCAGCAATTAGCGAAAAATCAGCTAAAAGTCAGGGAGTTATTTAACCACATAAATGTAAACTATGTTAAAAATTTTAAACACATTTCGAACCAGGTTGTGACAAGGCATTTTTTTAATATGAACTATCCAGATCAATATAAAGAAGCAAAACTATTTAGCAGTTAAGCAAGAAATAATTTTTAACATAGGTGCAACTGACATTTTCCATAAAAGCTCGCACTCGAAGTATAAGGCGTTCTAAAACAGTAAAATACGCTTTCATAAGAACCTGTTTAACGAATGCCAAATTTTCTAAAGTTGTTAAACAAGAGAAATTCATGTTAAACTATATACGTTTACATAAACTATGTCTATTATGTGTATTTTTCGTTTTTGGATATACGTCATTGTCTAAATACATTATAATATAATTAATTATACAAAGAAGGTGTTACGATGTTATCTAGTATAGGATTTCCAGGACTTATTCTGATTTTGATTATTGCTTTGGTCATTTTTGGTCCGAAAAAATTACCTGAAATTGGCAAAGCAGCAGGTAATACATTGCATGAATTCAAGAATTCAGCACGTGATTTAACAAGTGATGTTTCAGATGAGGTAAAAGAAACAAAAAGTATCATTAAGAGTGAAGAAAGTAAATAATCTTGCGGAGTGATTATGAATGATTGGAAATATTGGCATTCCAGGGTTAATTTTAATTCTTGTTATTGCTTTAATCGTTTTTGGGCCATCAAAATTACCTGAAATCGGCAAAGCTGTTGGCAGTTCTTTAAAAGAATTCAAAAATGCAACAAAAGATATTGTCTCAGATGATGATTCCAGTAAAAATGATAAATCATCAAAAAATAATTGACTTGTTGAAGGTGTAGGGGAAAGTACCTTACATCTTCTTTTGCGCTTGAGTGCTGGAGGAGTGAAATAATGTCTGAAGAACAGCAATTTGAAAATGAAAAAGAAATGAACCTGGTAGGACATTTATCAGAATTAAGAAACAGGCTTATTGTTACAGCAGTTGTATTCATTACTTTATTTGTTATTGGGTTTATCTATGTTGAATCAATTTACTATTTTTTCACAAAAGATTTGGACTTTACTTTAAAAATTACAGGGCTAACTGACACTGTTTCCGTTTATATAACACTGGCTGGATTGGTTGCAATAATTGGTACATTGCCGTTACTTTGTCTGCAAATTTGGTTATTTATTAGACCAGGGTTAACTAAAACTGAACAACGAGCATCATTACTATACATACCAGCTATTTTCTTGTTGTTTATAGGTGGTTTAGTTTTTGGATATATTATTTTTGTTAATCTAATAATACCGTTTTTACTATCGTTAAATACCGGAATGTTTGATGAAATTTTCACGTATGATAGGTACTTCAAGCTACTATTTCGTATAACAATTCCGTTTGCACTATTATTTGAAATCCCAATTTTATCAATGTTCCTTACAAGTTTGGGGATTCTTACGCCTGAATTTATGCGTAAAACCAGAAAATACGCTTACCTTATCCTTGTAATAGTAGGAGCAATAATTACCCCGCCAGACTTTGTTTTGCAAATCGTTGTGGCGATACCTTTAATCGTGTTATATGAAATCAGTATTTATTTATCTGGAATTGTTTATCGAAAAAAAATTAAAAAGCATCAGGAGTTTATGGAGAATAATGAGGTGTAAACTATGCGATCATTCTATCATTATATGATGACACATCGGGGAAAGAAACAAGCTGATGATGAGAGTCGGCTTGCTGATTGGATTTTTTACGATCATGATTTCCCAAAGCATTCAACTGATTATGATGAGATTAGCAATTATTTAGAATGGAACAGCCCTTTTGCCAACGCTCTATCTGTGTTCGATCAACTATGGGATATTTATACAACTAAAAACATTGATTAGGCTCTGGTAATTTACCAGAGCTTTTATCTAATCGTAATGGATAATATATCATCAAATGCTATCGTTATCTGAGTAGAATCAGTTAATTGCAATATTACATTATTCGTTTGACTATCTAATTTAGTGATTATTCCAAGACGGTTTATAACTGTTCCATCTGAATAAATAGATACTGAAATAGCTGATTTGTATTCAAAGGCTTCCAGTATTTGAGCATTAAGCATCTCTGTTTCTTGTGAATCTAGCACAGGTCTTGACATTCGGTAATCATCCCGCCACATATCCTGAAGCAGTTTAACATGTTCCGGAAGCATCAGTGAAGCCCACTTTATTGTACCTCGATCTTTTGACATTATAACCACCTCACACTTATTATATGCAAACATATGTTCTTATTCAACTAAAAGTATCTGATTAATGATAAACTTATCATACGAGGGGGGAAGGAAAATGAAAATACTACATACAGCGGATTGGCATCTAGGGAAGATTGTAAATAGTGTTCATATGACAGAAGAACAGGATTATGTACTCCAGCAATTAGTGGAAATTATCGATAGAGAAAAGCCGGATATCATAATAATTGCCGGTGATCTATATGATCGTGCAGTACCACCGAAAGAAGCTGTTGAATTATTAAATAGAACCCTAACCAAAATTATTCAGGATTTTAAAATACCTATACTTGCAATAGCTGGAAATCATGACAGTCCAGATCGTCTTGAATTCGGAAATCAGTTATTCCGTTCACAGCAACTATATATTGAATCCAAATTAACAAGCATGCTAGAACCTATTGTTATTCAGGATAAATCGGGTCCAGTAAATTTTCATTTAATCCCATATTTAGAGCCAGCGGAAGTTCGGGCCTTTTTTGATGATGAGGACATCTATTCTCACCAATCAGCAATGGAAGCAATCGTAAACAAAATTGAACAAGAAAATAATATGAATGAAAGACACGTCTTTATTGGACACGCATTTTTAGCTGGGGGAATGGAGTCAGAATCGGAAGAACGATTGTCAATGGTGGGTGGAAGCCCTTATATAGATACAACGTTATTCGAAAATTTTTCATATGTAGCTTTAGGACATTTACATCAGGCACAACGTGTAATGGATGAAACGATCAGATATAGTGGATCCATTTTAAAGTATTCATTTTCTGAAGCTAAACATAAAAAGTCAATAACAATGGTCAACCTTGATAAAGATGGAGAAGTTCATCTGTCACTTATTCCACTTATACCAAAACACGACATGAATATTGTAGAAGGATATTTTGATCAACTAATTAATGACCCAATCGAAAAAAATGATGATTATTTACATATTCGTTTATTGGACGATGGTCAGATTGTTGATCCAATGAATAAATTGCGAAAAGTATATCCTAATATACTGCGACTTGAACGCGTTATGCGGACATCGAAAAATGGCCTTCTTGATTTGGAGCAAATCCGAAAAAAGCAAACACAATCACATACAGAGTTGTTTGCCTCTTTTTACGAAGAGATTAAGGGAGAATCAATATCTGAAGAAAGTAAACAGAAAGTGGAAAAGATTGTAACATCACTATTGGAAAGAGAAAGAAGGGAATAGTTTGCGTGCGATATCACTTAGTCTTACTGCATTTGGACCATATTGGAATAAACAAGTAATTGACTTTAATGAATTGGGCGGAGAATCAATATTTTTAATAACCGGCCCAACCGGAGCAGGTAAAACAACGATATTTGATGCAATTTGTTTTGCGCTTTATGGGCGTGCCAGTGGTTCTGATCGTGATCAGGACACGCTTAGAAGTCACTTCGCAAGTATTGATGAACCGACAGAAGTAAAGTTTCGGTTTATTCTAAATCAAAAAGAATATGAGGTAATTCGTAATCCAAAACAGTCCAAGAAAAAGGAACGTGGCGAAGGATACACTGATGAACCTGCAAAAGCAGTTCTATACGAAATTGTTAATGATGAAAAGCATCTAATTAGCTCTCGGGTTAAAGAAGTAAGTGAATCACTGGAAGAAAAGCTGGGCTTTGATTACGAACAGTTTCGCAAAATGATTCTAATACCACAAGGTGAATTTCGGAAATTAATATCAGAAAATAGTAAAGAACGTGAAGTCATTTTACAGAAGATCTTTCACACATATTTTTATGAACAGATTACCGAAGAGTTGAAAGTACAATCAAAAGACTTAAAAGATAAAATTAATAACCTAGATCAACTAATTCAACAAGAAGTAGCGAAAATTGAATGGACTGCAATTGAACTTGACGAAACTGACAATATTGATCATGTTATGCAAAAGTTAATACAGGAAATAGCATCTCTCAAAGAGCAGCAGGTTGAAAGCGAAAAATTAAAAATTACTAAGACCCAAGAACTGAAGGAATCCCAAAATAACCTGCATAAAGGGAAATCACTTGATGAAAAGTACCTCGAAGTGGAGTTTCTTAAAAAGGAAAAAAAGGACCTGAACCAACAAGCAGACGAAGTAGAACAAAAGAAAAAGGAATTAAAGCAAGCAAAAAATGCCCAAAAAATCCAGCCTTTTGAAGAACAAAGTTATGCACGCAGAAAAGAATGGCAGGAACAGCAGACTCAATTGACCAAGCAACAAGAAAAGGTAGTGAATCTGGAAAAAGAGTATGAAACGATTTCTGCTAAATATAATGAAGAAGCAGAAAAGGAAAGTGATCGTGAACAACTTAAAGAAACAATCACAAAAGCCAGTGAACAGCTAAAGCAAATAAAGATCTATCAGGAAGAGGAAAATAATGCAAGTAAAATAAAGAAAACCCATGAAAACTTGGAATCAGAACTCGGAAAATTAAAGGAAAAAATAACCATACGAGATAATAAAATAGAAGAAATTGAAAACAAATTAAGTAATGATCAGGAAGTAACAAAAGCTTATTATTCGAAAAGTAGTGAAGTGGAAAAAGCACATCAAATGGTGAGTAAAATCTCCGAACTAGCTAAAGAAAACAAGCGCCTGCAAGAATTGCGAGCGGATTTTAAATCAGTTCATACTAAATATAATGACATGCAGAAAGAAATAGAACTATTACGGAAAAACTATAATGAATTGGAAGCTAAGCAAAGAGAACATTATGCAGCGTTAATGGCCAAACAATTACATGATAATTCACCTTGTCCAGTGTGTGGGTCACTTGACCACCCTTATAAGGCTGAAGCACATGAGGAAATAGTACTTATCGATGAACTAGATCAACTTCAGGAAAAACTACAGCAAAAAGAAAAAGAGTTTACTGCATTCCAAACAACATACACGGATTCTAAATCCAAAGGTCAGAGTCAAAGGGCAACTGTCAACAAACTATATGAAGAACTAACTGAAGAATTACAAAGTATAGAGCTAAATGAAGTTAATAACAAATTAGATAAATGGAATGAAAAAGTTAAAACATTATCCCTTGAACAGAACCAATTACAGAAAAATTTGGAAGAAATACAGATGTTAAAAACGGAACAAATGCGGTTAAAACAGGAAAATAAGGAATTTAAACAAACGTTTGATCAATTAACTGAAAATTACCAGAAAGCCAATTCGTCTTTAGCAAAAATTGAAGCACGTTTAGATGAAATAGCGAAACATTTGCCACCGGAAATAGTAGATTTTAAGAGCTTTCAAAAAAAGATATCGCACTATGAAGAAACATATCAGGCATGGTTAACGAAATGGGAAACAATTAAAGAAAAGTTTCAGCAAACACAGGAATCGTTACAAAAGGAAAAAACAATCCTTGAACAGCAAAAAGAGTTTGAAAAAAATACGAAAAATAATTATGACATCCAATATAATCTTTTTGCAGAATCAATTGAAGAAAACGGATTTGAAACAATTGAAGACTACGAAAAAAGTAAATTATCATCTGGCTACCAGGCAGAAATCGAGCAAAACATTAAAACATATGAAAATAAAACGGAACAGATTAACTATCGATTAAAAGAATTAGGAGATCAAATAAAAGAAACAACTCGGCCTGACCTGAACTTGTTAGAAGAAATAGCAGATAGAAAACAAACTGAGCTGCAATCTATTCATGATAGCCTAAACGCACTAGATACAAGAATAAAATACAATCATCAGATAAAAACAACTATAAAAGAAAAAAGTAACATTCAGAAAAAGCTATCCGATGAATATTACGAAATTGGAGAACTAGCTGAATTAGCATATGGTAATAATCAATTAAGGCTTTCTTTTGAACGGTATGTACTAGCATCCTTCTTAGATGAAATTTTACTACAATCAAATATACGATTGGATAGAATGACAGAACACCGCTACCAGCTTATACGCAGTGGACAAGTTGCTAAACGCGGAGCACAAAGTGGTTTAGACTTGGAAGTGCTAGATCATCATACAGGGAAACAACGTTCTGTCAAAACATTATCTGGAGGGGAAGGTTTCAAAGCCGCACTATGTTTGGCGCTTGGACTTGCTGATGTTGTCCAAGCACATGCAGGAGGGGTGCAGCTGGATACGTTATTTATCGATGAAGGATTTGGTACGTTAGATGATGTTTCATTACAGCAGGCAATTGACTGTCTAAAAGACTTACAGAATAGCAATCGTTTACTGGGAATTATCTCGCACGTACCTCACTTGAAAAGTGAAATTCATGCAAAACTTCAAATAACTTCATCAAATCAGGGCTCTGAGCTAGGATTTTCTTTTGGATAGATAAAAAAGACAGAGACGGAATTCGTACTTATTCGGCAAAAACCGCAAAATATATGTAAAATTATGTAGTAACATGCGGTTGCCCGGGAAATAATAATGTTAGATGACTGATATTTCATGAAATTGTCATAAGTATAGTACCTTTATCGTCCTCTTATCACTTATACTTATAATATAAGGATAAGAAAAGAAAGAAGGGGATAATATGTTTACGGCAATTGTATTTGGTATTATTCTAACAGGAACAATTGGATTTATTATTGCAGCAGAAGTAGCAGAATAACCAGATTCAAAGCCCTTACACAAAATTTGTAAGGGCTTTTTAATATAATTAATGATGTCTGCCTACACTCTTTAGAATTTATTACGTACAATAATCTAGAAAATTGTTTTGAAGGGGAGGATAACATGGTATGGCCTATACAACCGCAAAATCCTAGTAATCATATCTTACAAAATCGCGGAGGGTTCCAGGGGGTTCCACAAGAACCGCACCTGCAAGACTTGATGCATCGTTTCTTGCCGCCACAATATGCCCAAAATTTATTATCTCCAAATAGAATCGGAGGACTTACACAAACACTGAACAACATACAGAAAGTATTAAAGGTTGTTCAATCTACAGCCCCTATTGTACAACAATATGCTCCAATTGCTAAAAATCTTCCAACGATGTTCAAGCTAATGAAAGCATTAAATGAAGATGATGATACGGAAAGTAAGAGTGAGGAACAAACAAGTAGAATAGAATCTAAGAATGACCATAAACATTCAAAAAATAACCAAAATACTTCCAAAAGAGATGTTGGTAAATCGACACCAAAGTTATATATTTAACTATACAAGGCACACAACTTGATTTTTTCTTTAAAATGCGAAAAAATAGGGTTAAGATAACTTTGTACGCAATGGAGGTATAAACAATGACTAATCAAAATGAATTTGCAACATTCGCGGGTGGATGTTTTTGGTGTATGGTGGAACCATTTGATCAACGCCCGGGTATTATCAATGTTGTATCGGGCTATACAGGTGGAAATACCGAGAACCCCACATATGAACAAGTTTGCTCCAACACAACAGGACATGTGGAAGCAGTGCAAATAACATTTAATCCTGAAATAATGTCATACGAAGAGCTGGTTAATACATTCTGGCAGCAGATAAATCCAACTGATGCAGGTGGGCAATTTAATGATAGGGGGGAATCTTATCAAACAGCGATCTTTTATCATAATGAGAAGCAGAAAAAAATTGCAGAGCAGTCAAAACAAAAATTAGATCAAAGTGGAAAGTTTTCGAAACCGGTAATTACCCCTATTATACCTGCAAAAACTTTTTATGAAGCAGAAGTAGAACATCAGGATTATTATAAGAAAAACTCGTTTCATTACAAATTATATAAAAAAGGTTCAGGCAGGGAAGATTTCATTAAGAGTAACTGGAAACTAAAAACTGATAAAGTTAAGCTAAAAGAACAGTTAAGTCCTATTCAATATAGTGTTACTCAGGAAAATGCCACTGAGAGACCTTTTGATAATGCATATTGGGATAATGAAGAAGAGGGAATTTATGTAGATGTTGTATCAGGAGAGGTATTGTTCTCTTCGCATGATAAATTTGATGCGGCCTGCGGGTGGCCAAGCTTTACCAAACCTGTTGATCCACACCAATTAAATGAAGAAACAGATACATCTCATGGAATGATTCGTACAGAAGTTAGAAGCAAAAACGCTGATTCACATTTAGGGCATCTCTTTGACGATGGTCCAAATGATAAAGGTGGTATGCGGTATTGCATGAACTCAGCTGCCATGCGATTTATACCAAAAGATGAAATGGAAGGCAAAGGATACAGCAACTATCTATATCTATTTAAGTAGATCAACGATAATTTAATTATGTAAACCAATTGTACAAGGAGAGATAGAAATGATTCATTTAAATTGGGAAGAACGCGACACAGAGAAAATAGTTGAGTGCGTCCATTCAGACGCTCAAAAATTTATTGTTCATAATAAACTAACTCCTGGGAAACAATATGATGTAAAGAATGAAACTGAAGAGTTTTATTTTATTATAGATAACAGCAATCGGATTGGCGGATTTTACAAATATTATTTTGAAGAACTAAAATAACAGGTTTCGACCTGTTATTTTCTATATGAACAAAAAATATTATATTTTCTATTTTAATCTATTAATGCTATAATTAATTTACTATTTAGAAATATCTTGAACTTCCATTATAATTCTTCTACAGAAGGGATTGAATCATTTTGAAAAATTTATATTTAATTCGCCATTGTACTGCGGACGGGCAACATATGGATTCACCACTGACAAATGAAGGTATAAGGCAGGCACAATTGCTTTCGGATTTTTTTACAGAACAGAATATAAATATAGACAAAATCATTTCAAGTCCTTACTTGAGGGCAATTGAAAGTATAAAGCCCTACGCGGAACAAAATAATATAGAAGTTAAGATAGATGATCGATTAAAAGAACGTATTTTAAGTGAGCACCCGATTGATGATTGGATGGATGTATTAGAACAGTCATTTACAGATTTAGACTTCAATTTGCCAGGTGGTGAATCAAGTAATGATACAGTTAATCGGGCAAAGTTAGTAATTGAAAGTGTCCAGTCGGATAAAAATGCAACAAATGTCATTCTAGTAAGCCATGGAAATCTGATGGCTTTATTACTGAAACAATATGACCCGAGTTTTGGTTTTGAAGGATGGAAAAGCCTTCGGAATCCTGATGTTTATTTGATTAATATTGAGGGCAATAACCACTCAATAGAGTGCTTATGGGGTGATTAGTCCTTATGCTATAAATATAAGTTAGCTACCATAATACCTAGACTTTCCTGATATATTTCCTCAAACTGAGCGAACGGTAGCGGGTTAACGCCACTTCCTAATTCTATTGTAAATCCTGGACGTCTAAAGTTCTGAATGAACCAATCTTTATAGCCTGCATAACTGTCTACATATCGTATTGGCTGATAGCCGCTTACACGAGCGTACTCATTTACAACGGCTCTCGAAACTGCTGGTTCAAGCCCTTCGAATCCCCAATATATTTCTTCTCCCTGCGTATGAAATGCATTAACACGCAAAAAATTTCGTTCTCTTGCTAGATTTGCCATTGCAATAGCTTCTGGCTCAGATAATGGGTATGGCCCAGGGTAATCACGTGGTTGTGGTGAATCCGGTTTACGTGCTGCTTCTACTTCCCAAAGTGCTGGATATTGATTATTTAAATCTACTCCTGATATATTTGCTTTCCAATTTGAGAAATCCTCATTCTGATAGTTTATTTCAAGAACTTCTTGTTTAAACTCTCCCGCAGCCTCTGCACCTTCCAGAACCAAATTAACACCATCTGGATTTACCATTGGAACAATTGATAGAAATGATTCATTATATAATGGAAGCATATTTACACCACGAATAGTCTTTTTATTTGTCAGTGAAAGAACATACTCATTTACAAACCGCATAATTACAGAAGTTGTTATCCATTCATTAGCATGAAAAGATCCATCTATATGAACTTGTTTACTACCATTTCCAATCTGCAACTCCACTAAATCTTTACCCATTACAGATTTACCAATTATTTGTCTTGAGATAAACGGATAAACCGATAGTAAGTTATTAATATCGCTCACCATTTTTTCAAATGTATAATTGTCAAAATCAGATATAAGTAAACCATTTACACGCTGTGGAATTACAATCGTTTGCCCAATCTGAAGGTTCTTTGCATCAATTGACTGGTTCATTAATAAAAGCATATCTACTGGAATATTATTCTCAATTGCAATTTTCCATAAGGAATCATTTCCATTTATTTGGTAATTATTTAATGTATACCCTGGCAATTTAATACTTTGTCCCACTAGTAATTGATCTGGATTGAGTTGTGGGTTTGATTGTTCTATTAATATGAGTGGAATATCGAATAATTGGCTATAATACCAAAACGAATCATTTGGTCTTATGATTACTTCCATGTACATTCGCTCCTCTATTTATCGAATAATAAATAATATGTATAAAAGCCTAACTATGTGTGTAATTAGCTTGAAAGAATAGGAAAGTTTATGTAGTATTATTGTATAAATAAATATTTGGCCTTAATTTTGAGGAGGAGATTTACTTGGCATTTATTATTACATCACCTTGTAAAGATGAGAAATCAGGCGAATGTGTCGAAGTTTGTCCTGTTGATTGTATAGAAGAAGGAAAAGATATGTTCTTCATTGATCCGGATATATGTATTGATTGTGGAGCTTGTGAAGCAGTTTGCCCAGTGGAAGCTATTTATATGGAAGATGAAGTTCCTGAAGAAGAAAATGAATACATTGCTTTAAATCGTAAATTCTATGAAGATCAACAATAAAGCAACAGCCGCTACTCATAAGAGGGCGGCTTTTATTTTATCGAAAAATTATTATAACCCTTATGCTCCTCTATTTTCTCCACTGTTATATCATCAACACGAATGAACTGATTAAACCCACTTTCCAGCTCTATTAAAAATGAATTTACACTTGTCTCCTTACCTTCAACTTCCAATTCAACAGTACCATTGGATTGATTTTGGACCCATCCGGTTAAACCATGTTCTTTTGCTTTTTGCTGAGTGGTGTACCTGAAACCAACTCCCTGTACTCGCCCGCTTACAGTTACATGTAGAAGCATGTAATCACTCCCTAGAATAATATTACTTTATTGCATATTTTTTACAATGCATAACAACCTAATAGTATATTACCGCAAAATATGCTAATTAAACTAATAACTCGATGATAAAGTATATGGGTTTCACTTGAATCTATTTATGTGATAATTGTCACTTAAATTTAAATATTCAATATAATTAATTGTTCCATAAAATGATACATGATATGCTAAATCTACTAGATGGAATAAGTTTCTATCTTAATTATTATAAACAATTAATAAAAATAGTACACTCAAAGAGGTGATCATTTTATGTCAGGTCCTGCATTAAAACATGTCGATAGTCACAAAGCTATTCATGAAGCAGCACTAAATGAGGCAATTGAATTGACGAATTTCCTCGATAAGCTAGTTAGAGATAATCATAGCGAAAAAGCGTTGGAACTAGCTTATGTAATTGTCGAACAATGGGAAACTAGAACACTTCGACATGCTGAAGCTGAAGAAGAAGGATTATATAAAGAATTAGTTGAAGAAAATCCCGATCTAAATGAGGATATTGTTGCATTAACCAGAGATCATAATTTGTTAAGGATATTAATTAAGGAAATTAAATCCACTCTAAAAGACGACGGCATCAATGATGGAGTTGTCCAAAAATTCCAATCGTTAATTATAGTAGATGAGCTTCATAACCAAAAAGAAATGGAAGTACTACCAGAACACTAATCATATATTAAAAAAATTACTGGAGGTGAGTTGATATGGAATCAGAACGATTACAGACAGAGCAGGAACAATTTTTAAGAGTCGCTTTGCCGGATCTGTACAGCTTTCTAATGGAAGAAGTGGAAAAACATTATAATATACATCCTTATGATATCCAAGCACACGTCATTAAAGATTCGAAGCAATACCAACTCATTTTTTATTATGGAGATGGCTTCGCACACCAAAAATCGAAGTATTTTTCACATGAAGCAGTTGAAAGAATGGGTGAGGAAATGACAGACTTTTCCAAAGAACTTGGAGAAGCTTGTAAAGAAGTTATGATAGCAGATTATTTTAAAATGATGAAGATGTAATAACTCCAGCAAAAAAAGGGGGATTTAGATGTTGTTTGAAGACGGTGCTAGTTATGTCCAGGATAGAGAAGACCTGATAGCAATACTTAAGATGCGATTTGGGGAAATACCCCCAAAAGTGATTGAAGAAATATATGCGATTGAGGAATACAACACCTTAGAACGTTTAATAGTGGTTTCTTCAAACGTTCCAAGCCTAAAGATATTTCTTGAAGAATTAAAAGAAGGTGCAGGCAGTTTTAAAATTCTTGGCGAACGGTTTAATCCTATCCAATCATTAAATGAAGAAGGTGAAAATAGATGAGGAGCAGTAATAAACTGTTAGAAACACTTAAACATATCCGTCATGGTGAAAAAATTAATGATGATTTCACCGAGGAAAGTCCTCGTCCGCGTGATTCTGAAGATATATATCGGAGACGCTGGCAGCATGACAAGATAGTCAGATCAACCCATGGGGTAAACTGTACCGGTTCATGCAGCTGGAAGATTTATGTTAAGGATGGAATTATTACATCCGAGACACAGCAGACGGACTATCCAAGTACCGGAGATGATTTTCCGGAGTATGAACCAAGAGGCTGTCCTAGGGGTGCAAGTTTTTCTTGGTATACATACAGCCCTATTCGTGTTAAGTATCCATACATACGCAGTGACTTATATGAATTATGGAAACAAGAGCGAGAACAATCTGCTGATCCAGTAAAAGCTTGGGAGAATATTACAGAAAATCCTGAAAAACGAGCAAAGTATGTCAGTGCTCGAGGCAAGGGAGGATTTGTCCGAGCATCATGGAGAGATATGTGCGAGATTATTGCTAGTTCAAGTATCCATACAATTAAAAATTACGGGCCAGATCGGATTGCAGGATTCAGTCCAATTCCAGCCATGTCTATGGTCAGTTATTCTGCAGGAACCCGCTTTTTATCATTACTTGGTGGTACTATATTAAGTTTTTATGATTGGTATGCTGATTTACCACCAGCATCACCTCAAGTATGGGGAGAACAGACTGATGTCCCGGAAAGTGCCGATTGGTATAACTCCAAATATTTCATTATCTGGGGAACTAATTTACCTCAAACCCGTACACCTGACGCACACTTTATGGTGGAAGCAAGGTATAATGGCACCAAAGTTGTTGGAGTCAGTCCCGACTATGCTGAATATGAAAAGTTTGCTGACATCTGGCTTCCTGCTCGGGCAGGAACTGATGGTGCTTTAGCTATGGCCATGACCCACGTTATTTTAAAAGAGTTCTATGTAAACAAAGAAACACCATACTTTACTTCGTATGCAAAGAAATTTACTGACTTGCCATTTTTGGTGACATTGAATGAAGAAAATGGATCCTACCGCAGTAACCGTTTCCTTCGGGCATCAGACCTGAACGGTGATCACAAGTTAAGTGAGTGGAAAACAACGGTATGGGACGAAACTACGGGTAATTTAGAAACACCAAATGGTAGCATGGGATTCCGTTGGGATGACGACAATAAATGGAACCTGGAACTGGAAAAAGAAGATGGAAGTTCTATCGATCCATTATTAAGCTTTATTGACAACCCAGATGAAACAGCAATGGTGCAGTTCCCGTATTTTGCAGAGAAGAATGGCAATATTGTGGAACGCGGAGTACCAGTTAAGACTATTCAGAACAATAATGGTGAAACACTTAAAGTAACTACTGTCTATGACTTAATGATGGCACATACTGGGGTCAATCGTAATTTACCTGGTGATTATCCGACAGATTATGATGATCCAAAACCTTATACACCAGCATGGCAAGAGAGCATCACAGGAGTTAATAAAACCCACGTTATTAAAGTTGCAAAGGAGTTTGCAGACAACGCTGAACGCACAAAAGGAAAATCTATGATAGCAATGGGTGGCGGAACAAATCACTGGTACCATAGTGATCAAATATACAGAAGTATCCTTAACCTTGTGCTGCTTACAGGCTCACAGGGCGTAAACGGCGGAGGCTGGGCACATTATGTTGGCCAGGAGAAAGTAAGACCTCAAGAGGGGTGGCAACAAGTAGCTTTTGCAAATGACTGGGAAAAAGCACCACGTCTGCAGAACGGAACTTCTTATTTTTACTTTCAAACGGATCAGTTTAGATATGAAACTGTGCCTGATGAGGAAGAAGAAACCGACTGGGGAAACAAATACGATTCAATCCACCCTGCAGATATAAATGCTCTATCAGCAAGACTAGGCTGGTTACCGTCATATCCGCAATTTACAAAGAATTCAATTGATATTGTGAAAGAGATCCGGGAAAGAGGAGCACAATCCGAACAAGAGATAATTGATGATGTTGTAAGTCAACTGAAGGATGACAAGCTTGAGTGGGCAATTGAAAATCCGGATGATCCGAGAAACTTCCCTAGAGTATTTTTTAATTGGCGATCCAACCTGTTGGGAGATAGTGGAAAAGGCCACGAATTCTTTGTTAAGCACTTAGTTGGGGGAGATAATCAGGTGCTTGCAGAACCCGAAAATTCTTGGCAGCCTTCAGACGTAAAAACTGATGGTGAAGCACCTACCGGTAAAGCTGATCTATTAGTCAGTGTCGATTTCCGTATGACAAGTTCAGGTCTCTTTTCAGATATTGTGTTGCCGGCTGCAACCTGGTATGAGAAATTTGATATTAGCAGTACCGACATGCATCCGTTTGTACACCCTTTCAATGCTGCTATTTCACCACCTTGGGAAGCTAAAAGCGATTGGAACACATTCCGGGAAATCAGTAAAGTTTTCTCAGAACTTGCGGAAGAACATCTTCCAGCTACAGAGGAATTACACACTTCGCCTCTTGCACACGACTCAAAAAGTGAGATTTCTCAGCCATTTGGCAAGGTGAAGGATTGGCGAAAAGGAGAAGTAGAGGCAATTCCTGGAAAAACAATGCCGAACATGAAAGTTGTTACACGTGACTATCCAAATGTTTTCCGAAAACTGACCACTATCGGTCCGTTGATTAAAAATGGTTACGGTGGTAAGGGTGTTACAATTCCAGGGGAAGAGGTTTATGAAGAACTTGGTTCACGACTTGGCAAGTCAAGACGTGAAGGCATCGGAAAAGGTAATCCAGACTTATATACTGACAAACAAGCAATTAATGCAATTCTGCTTATGTCTGGCGCAACAAATGGTAAACGGGCAGTTGCAGGATGGAAATCACTCGAGGCCAAAACAGGACAGAATCTTGGTGATATTTCCCGAGCACGTGAGGAAGAAGATCATACATTATATGATTTAAGTATTCAGCCACGTACCGCTATCTCAACACCTGTTTGGAGCGGACTTGAAAAAGACCATCGACGTTATTCTCCATTTACTGTTAATACGGAATATAACATTCCATGGCGTACGCTGACAGGGCGGCAAAGCTTTTATATGGATCATGAAATGATGCTCGACTTTGGTGAAGGGTTACCATTATATTTGCCACCGTTAAATTACGGTCCGTTTCTGAAGAGCGAGAAAGGCGTTGAAGAAAATGGGAAATCGATTACTGTCAGATATCTGACACCACACCAAAAATGGGGAATTCACACAATGTTTACAGATACCACGCATATGTCAACATTGTTCAGAGGCTGGCAGACGATTTGGATGAACGAAGAAGATGGCGCATCGATTGATCTAAATGATAATGATTTTGTTGAGGTTTATAATCGAAATGGTGCAATTGCTGCAAGAGTTGTTCTCACGTATCGTATCCCCAGAGGTATGGCCTACATGTATCATGCGCAGGACCGTACAATGGGTGTCCCAGCAACTTCGATCAGCAAAAAACGTGGCGGAACTCATAACAGTGTTACGCGTATAACACTGAAACCAACACATATGATTGGCGGTTATTCACAATTGAGTTATGGGTTCAATTATTACGGCCCAACGGGACATCAGAGAGATACAATTGCAGTTATTAGAGCACTTAAGGAGGTTGATTGGCTTGAGAATTAAGGCACAGGTAGCAATGGTTATGCACTTGGATAAATGTATTGGTTGCCATACTTGTTCAGTTACATGTAAAAATACTTGGACAAATCGTCCCGGAACAGAATATATGTGGTTTAACAATGTGGAAACACGTCCCGGACCTGGTTATCCTAAAAAATGGGAGGATTCCGATCACTATAAAGGTGGTTGGGTTCTAAAAAACGGGAAGCTGCAGCTTAAAGCAGGTGGCCCTATATCCAAACTTATGAACATCTTTTACAATCCTGATATGGCTACTATGGAAGATTATTACGAGCCATGGACATATGATTATCAAAACCTGATTAATAGTCCCAAAGGTGAAAATCTGCCTGTTGCCAGACCGCAATCCCAGATAACAGGAGAGTTCATTGACAAACCGGAATGGGGACCCAACTGGGATGATGACCTTGCAGGAGGAACTGAGATTGTATCGACGGATCCAACAGTTGAAAAACTGCAAGAGCATATTTCAATGCAATACGAGAAAACATTTATGATGTATTTACCTAGAATCTGTGAACATTGTTTGAATCCATCATGTGTTGCGTCATGTCCTTCAGGTGCACTATATAAACGTGATGAAGATGGAATTGTCCTGGTCGATCAGGAAGCATGTCGTGGATGGCGCTTTTGTATGAGTGGCTGCCCATATCACAAAGTTTATTATAACTGGAACACACATAAAGCTGAAAAATGTAACTTCTGCTATCCAAGAACTGAAGCAGGAATGCCAACCATTTGTTCTGAAACATGTGTTGGAAGAATTCGCTATATTGGCGTAGTTTTGTATGATGCGGATAAAGTAAAAGATGCTGCATCTGTTGAAGATCCACAAGATCTTTATGAAGCACAGCTTTCTGTGTTTTTGGATCCATTTGATCCAGAAGTTATTGAGGAAGCGAGAAAAGCTGGAATTAATGATGAGTGGATTGATGGGGCACAAAATTCTCCTGTATACAAAATGGCAATAAAGTGGAAAATTGCGTTACCGTTACATCCGGAATACCGTACATTACCAATGGTTTGGTACGTACCACCGCTAAGTCCAATTATGAATCATATTACAAATGAAGACGAATTGGACACTGACGGGTATATTCCTGCTGTTGATCAGATGCGTATCCCGGTTCAATACCTAGCTTCCATACTTGCGGCCGATGACACCAAAGTTATCCGTAAAGTACTTCTTAAATTAATAGCTATGCGAGTTCATATGCGAGGTAAAACAGTAGGTGGTATCGATGAATTCAGACAAAGCGAATTATTAAATGATGCAGACACGAATCCTGAAGAGGTTGAGGATATGGCACGTTTACTAGGTATTGCAAAGTATAATGAAAGATTTGTCATTCCAACTGGGCGAAGAGAAATGGATGGCGAAGACAAACTTTACTATGAGCAGGGTGCTTGCAGTTTAGAAGATTTAGCACCACCAGAGGGTGTAGTAACAACAGCATTTGGAAAGGGTAGATAAGCATATGGAAGAGCAGGAACGTACCATACTTGTTATTGGTTCCCGTTTGTTAGCCTATCCTGACGATAATTTCATTAATGAACAGATAGATATAAAAGACTGTATTAACGATAATATAACGTCACCAGAATTAAAGAAAGAACTGGACAAGGCATTAAAGTCAATTCACCGATTATCACCAGAAGAGCTTAAAAAGTTGTATGTATCAACATTTGACTTAAAAGCTAAACATGGCTTATATCTAACTGCTCACGAATTAGGTGATAGCAGTAAACGAGGTGCAGCATTTATTAGGCTGCAAAAAATTATCAGTGATGCAGGATTTGAAAGAGTAGATGACGAACTAGCTGATTACATTCCAATGTTGTTTGAGTTCCTGGCTGTCGCTCCAGACAGTCAGGACAATGATCGACTGGTTAGACGTCTCGCTGTTGCATTAAAGCGAATCATCAGCAGTCTTCCGCTTGATAATCCTTATTACAATATATTGTACATCTTAAGAAAAAATGTGTTCCCTGAACCAACAAAAGAAGAAATTGCCAAATTGGAATTTGAAAGAGAAGACGCGGATCTGGAAGAATTACCATACCCTATCATGTACAAGTAATCAAAATCACAGCAAAGGAGGGATAATGTGTGAGTGAAATTTTCTGGTGGGTGATTTTCCCATATATAACCATAGTTATTATGATAGTTGGTTTATTAAATCGCTTTGCATTTCGACAATTGACATGGGCAGCACCATCAACGGAATTCTTTGAAAAAAGATGGCTTCGGATTGGTTCACCCTTGTTTCACTTTGGGATTATTTTTGCGTTTTTCGGACATGTCATGGGAATCGTTATCCCAATGGATTTTTATCAGGCAATAGGAGTATCAGATCATTTGTACCATATTGGAGCAGTATATGGGGGATCTCTTGCAGGTATAATGGTAGTCGCAGGACTGATTATCTTGCTGATTCGAAAAATGACTATTGATCCAGTCAGGATTCATGCAACGTTTGCAGACTTCTATTCGGTAATAGCGCTTCTAATTGTTTCAGCTATTGGAACATATATGACCGTTTTTCAAGATGTAACACCTCAGGAGTTTGATTATCGAACATCTATTGGACCTTGGTTCAGAAGTTTATTTATTTTGAATCCACAGTACCACCTAATGGGAAATATCCCGTTCATCTTTAAGTTACACACTTTGACAGCTTTCGGGTTATTTGCATCAATACCGTTTACTAGATTAGTTCATTTTTATACTATTCCTGTAACATACCCAGCGAGGTCACCACAACAATACCGCTCAAGATCTCAATATAAAAATAAAGTAAAATAATAGTGGACAAAAAAGAATTGAGAGACTTCAGTTCTTTTTTGTTATTTAAGAAAAGAAATTTTCTTATGCATAAGTGCAACTAAGGCATGATTATAAGCCACTTTTCTAACTATCCCGAGCATTAATGTATAATTATCGTATTACTGATAAAAATAAAGTTGAGCTTATAGTCGACAAGATAAAGGAGTTAAGGTAGATGTCACACAACATGAAATTACCTCAAAATCCAGAGCCATACTGGCGGGATTCTGTACAATTACCTTCATACCCGTCACTGGATAAATCGATCAAAACTGATGTTGGTATTGTAGGTGGCGGTATAACAGGAATTACAGCTGCGTATTTACTGGCAAGGGAAGGCGTACAAGTTGTCTTAATTGATGCCAGTGAAATACTCAATGGTACAACAGGCCATACCACGGCCAAAATCACTGCTCAACATGGGTTAATATATAATGAACTAATCGAGCACTTCGGTTCCAAAAAAGCTTCATTATATTACAAGGGTGCAACCGAAGCAAAAAAGCTTATTAGCGACATCGTTACAGAACACAAAATAGATTGTAATCTCAAGGAAGAGGATGCGTATGTATTCACGAATGATGATTCCTACATATCCAAATTGGAGAACGAAAAGAAAGCCTATGACCAATTGGAAATACCCAGTGAACTAGTTAAAAACATGCCACTTGATGTACCTATGAAATCGGCATTATTAATGAAGCGACAGGCACAGTTTCATCCATTGAAATACCTTAAGGCATTGCTGAAAGACAGTGTTGAAAATGGGCTTGAAATTTATGAAAATACTACTGCAGCAGATATTGAATATAACAAACACCCTTCAATTATATTGAAAGATGGAAATCGTATTACATGTCGTTATGTTATTGAGGCGTCTCATTATCCATTTTTTGATGGACAAGGGTTTTATCCAACACGAATGTATGCTGATAGATCCTATGTAGTTGCAGGGAAGTCTAATAAAAAATTTCCTGGTGGAATGTATATAAATGCAGAAGAACCAACAAGATCAATTCGTGTTGCAGAGGATGATCTGTGGCTGATAAGTGGAGAAAACCATAAAGCAGGTCAAGGCAAATCAACAATGCATCATTATAATGTATTACAAGAATATGCCGAAAATAATTTTGGGATTTCAGAGTTTGTAAATCGATGGTCAGCACAAGATTTAATAACATTGGATAATGTTCCATATATAGGCCCCATTACAAAGGCACAACAATCTGTTTTTGTTGCAACCGGTTTTCGTAAATGGGGCATGACAAATGGTACGCTGGCAGCAAAAATGATAACCGATATGATTCTTCAAGAAGATACACTTTACAAAGAATTATATACACCTTCGCGTTTTCAAGCTGATCCTGCATTGCGCCAGTTCACAGGAATTAACGCCGATGTAGCAAAACATATGGCAAAAGGGAAAATGGATAGAAGAGATGATAATTTAGATGATCTATCCCCCGATAATGCTACTGTTACACGAATTAATGGACAAAGAACCGGAGTTTACAAAGATAATGAAAAGAATCTTTATGCTTTAGATACTACATGTACCCACATGAAATGTGAAGTAGAGTGGAATTCTGGTGATCGAACGTGGGATTGCCCCTGTCATGGATCAAGATTTTCCTATACTGGTGAAGTTATAGAGGGTCCAGCAAAAAAACCTTTACCTAAGGTTGAAATCGAATAATTAGTTTCTTTACCAATCAGAAGCAGCCAATTTGGTTGCTTCTTTTTTAACTTAAATGAAAATTAGATATAAATTTTACAAAGTCAGTTTCAATTTCATGTTCATATTTGTAAATTATATACATACTTGCTGTTGGCAACTCCATAAAAGAAACGGGAATTTCTATTAATCTGCCTTCGATTATTTCACGATTTATAATGGATTTTGGAAGAAAACTAACACCAATACCTTCCAAAATAAAACGTTTTGCTATATAGGAGTGTGTGACGCTCATAAATTGGTATGAAGATAGTGTGGCTTTCAATTGCTCCTTTAGAAAATTCCAATAGGATGGATGATTATCTGTTAATATAATATTATTTTCAAGAAGATCCTTTGCATCAACAATAGGACCAGACTCCGCATCATAGCCGTCATGATTACATACAAGAACAACAGACTCCTCGTGAAATTTTAAGCATTTCACGTTTGGATCTCCAGGTAAACAGGACAATCCAACATCGACACTCCCATCTTCTACTACAGCCGCTATTTCCTTTGATTCCAATACTTTTATCGATAATTCAACATGTGGATACTGCTTTTTATACTCTCTTAATGTACTTGGCAGAATTGTATCTGCGAGTAAAGGGGAAATAGCAATACGTATTGTTTTATTAAATCCTTGCTGGAATTTGCTGATTTGACTTAAACTTCTTTCACTTTGTGCAACAATTTCCTTTGCTTCTTTGTGAAATAAACGACCTAACTCAGTTAATTTTATATGCCTCCCACGTTTATCGAACAGCTTGCCACCGATTTCTTTTTCCAATTGCCTTATTTGGGAACTAACTGCTGGCTGAGTAATAAACAGTTTTTCCGAAACAATCCTATAATTCTCATGTTCTGCAGCCAAAATGAAGGTTTTTAATGTTCGTGTATCGATAATAGCACCCCATTAATAAAATATATTTATTATTATACTAAAAATATTTAAATTTTAATAATGATTGAATCAATATATAATTGAAATATCAATGAGAGGGAAGGGGGAGCGTATAATGTACCAGCCAGGATTAAAAGGAGTAATTGTTACGGAAACGAAGTTAAGTAATATAGATGGCAAAAATGGAAGATTGATTTATCGAGGGACACCCATTCAAAACCTTGTAAAAAATAACACATTTGAAGAAGTTGCATACTTTTTGCTGTACGGGGAATTACCATCTAATCAAGCACTCGCTGTATTTAATTCAAAGTTAAAGAACAAGCGCAAATTGCCTGGCCATGTCAAAGAAATAATAGATAACATACCAAAACATCTATCTATAATGGATGTTCTGAGAACTGCAATATCTTCATTATCTAGTAATACTGATGCTATCCAGCTTATAGCGATCATGCCAACAATAATCGCTTACCGTTATCGGAGATTAAGTTCTATGAAAGTAATTGAACCTGATTTGAACCTAACTCATGTTGAAAACTTTCTTTATATGCTTGTTGGCAATGTAAATAAATCGGACGTTAAGATGCTTGAGGCGTATATGATTATGACTATGGAACATGGTATGAATGCATCGACATTTTCCGCAAGAGTAACTGTTTCCACACAAAGTGATCTGACTGCTGCGGTAACAAGTGCTTTAGGAACTATGAAAGGACCATTACATGGCGGCGCACCATCTGGAGTTATAGAATTACTTGATGAAATAGGTAACGAAAATAAAATAGGTGAAGTAATTCACAAAAAACTAAATAATAATGAAAGAATTATGGGATTTGGCCATAGAGTGTATAAAACGTTTGATCCACGTGCAGAAGCTCTAAAAGATAAAATACTCGAGTTGGCTGATATTCCTGATTGGATTGATTTAGCATTAAAAACGGAACAAGAAACAATAAGAATACTGAACACATATAAACCAAATCAGAAACTATATACAAACGTAGAATATTATGCTGCAGCAATTATGAAATCACTGGAGTTAGATTCAACATTATTTACAGCAATCTTTAGTTCAAGCAGAGTTGTTGGTTGGTGTACACACGCAACGGAACAAGCAAACAATAATACAATTTTTAGGCCAGCAGCTAGATATGTTGGAGAAAAATAATCACGAAATCACGTTATAAATTTATAGCGTGATTTTTCTATTACATCTCAATATCAATAGTATACTTGGATATTGAGATGTAATTTATTAAAATTGCTATAACTTCCTATAATATATATTATGTTAACTAGGAATAAACCTTAACAGAACAATAACTCCAGGTCTCTGGTGCTCATAATATTCATTATTGGGTAGTTACATCCTGAGCGGTCTTCTAACTTTCGGTTCGGTGCCCATAATGTTCAATGACCGTCGTTTAAGTGCCGGTTCCCGCCCATAATTATCAGGTGCGTCCTCATAACACTATTTTTAGGAGGTCGTTACATTGAAATTGCATCATGCCATTGACGATTATTTAGCGTATGTCGAAGTGGAAAAAAATTGTTCGGTTCACACCATTCATGCGTATTCCTTTGATTTGCATTGTTTGGAAAGGTTTTAACGGATCATGGCCGGTCACTGGATTTGGCGGATATCACTGCCTCAACAATTCGGCGGTTTATCCAGGATCAGGTTCTGAATCACCAAATCAAACCACGAACCATCCAGCGCAGAATTTCCTGTTTGAAATCGTTCAGTACCTATTGTGTAAAAGAAAATTATATTCACCTCGATTTTATGGCTGGCATTATTGCTCCAAAAGGAGATCATAAGCTGCCGCATTACATGAAGCTGGCTGAGCTGCAACAATTTATTCGCTACCTGCAGAAAGATCGTCACCCGTTTGCGCTTCGTAATGAAGCATTATTTAAACTACTTGCAACAACGGGTATGCGACGAGCCGAAATTATTGACCTCAACTGGGAACAAATTGATTTAGTAGCAAACACAGTATTAATTCATGGAAAAGGAAAAAAAGAGCGGCTCCTCCCCCTTCATCCCATGGTGATTCCGGTCTTGAAGGAATATCAAAGAAATTTACCAAAAGATAAACGATATCCATCAGAACCGGTTTTTTGGAGTAGATTGAAAAAAGAACTCAATCCACGATCTGTTCATTTTTTATTTAAAGAATTGCTGACAAAAGCTGGCTTACCTGCACACCGGTTTTCATTACATCACTTGCGGCATACGTTTGCGACAATTCTACTTCAGCAAAATGATAAGGTCGATTTGCGTACCTTACAGGAGTTATTGGGGCACTCCAGTCTTGCGACCACTTCGGTGTACACGCACATTGACCTAGAACAAAAGAAAAAAGCAATTGAATCTTTTCTAGTAAAGGATAAAGAGTAAATTAACAAAACAGCTTTCCTGCTAGTTGTCAGGAAAGCTGTTTTGTTTGGTGCTACCATACCCCTTTTTGATTAGTTGAATAGCAAGTTTCGGATGCGTATCTAATAATTGTATTAGTGTATCTTCATCTAAATTTAAACTTGTTTCGTTGTTTGCATGTCTCCCCTCCTGTTTATTTGAGTTAGATGGTAGAATTGAATCGGGACTCTGGGTTAAGCCATCCTCTAATTCTTGTTCAATCTTCGTCAATTCAGTTCGCAGGAGATTAATTTTACGTTGATCCCTCCTTAAATAGTAATGAATGTTTTCTTTTTCACTATGGCCAAGCATAAACTTGATGGTGTCCGTCCCAATTCCCCTTTCGTCAATCAGTGTAGCGATGGTTGCGCGAAAACCATGAGGTGTAACGCGTTCCCCTCCTTCCCACCCTAATTCTTGACAAATCTTGTTTGTGATTCGATTCAATTGTTTATTCTGAAGTGGTTGTCCTTTTAGCCCGTATAATAGTGAATCATCAGGTTGCAGCTGATTTTCTTTTATATGGTTTTGTGTCAATTTAATTAAAGCAGGTGGTAACGGAAAAAATTGAACTTTGTGTTTACTGTTTACAATACCTGCATTATACCGAAGCATTTCCTGATCAAATAATACATCGTTTACTATTAATTTTGTTAATGCCTCATTACCTAGACCAGTAAATAGCATCACTTTTACAGTTATCTCAACATCATTTCCCTCGTTTTTAAGTGTTTGTACATGTCGATAAACTTGTTTTAATTTGTCCAAGTTCATTATAGGAGAATGATGTTCGCTCAATCCCTTTGGTAATAAGGTCCTTTCCTAAGCGAATAATAGCAGTTAACATAGACAGCATGCGCTCATTTTTCGAAACATCGTAAATCATAGATTTATCAATCATTAAGGTGTCAATTTCGACACTTTTCATGACGTTCAAAGATGAATATCCCGTCCCAAAATCGCTCGATGGCAACTTTTAAGCCCAATTCTTTCAACCCTTGTATGAGTTGTGATGAGTCCTCTACATCTAACATAACACTTTCTGTAATTTCGATTTCGAGATCATTCGGATTAATATTCTCTTCTTCGATAATTCCCTTTACCTAAAATGGGAAATTTCTATCCTTGAACTGCCTTGCTGATACATTCACAGAAACCATTACTTTTGGAAGTTTTTGTTTCTCCCACTTTTTGATTTGATGGCATGCCTCTCTAAGCACCCATTCCCCAATAGGAAGAATAAGTCCCGTTTCTTCAGAGATTGGAATAAATTCGTTAGGAGATACAGGACCAAAAGAAAGATTCCATCGAAGCAAAGCTTCCATTCAAAGCATTCCTGCTTATTACATTAAATGACCCTTTAAAGAAATATCAGACGCAGCTTTACTCATGATTTGCGCCCGATTGTTGAAAGGATAACAAATCCAGCTTAAGCCCTTAATAAACTTCTGTTTCCACATGATTTGCTTGAAATTGGCTTGGCGAAAGTCCAGTACTTCGTTTAAACGCATTATAAAAACTGGAAATGCTTTGATATCCTATTTGATAGCCAATTTCCGTGCTGTTTAACTTAGTCATTAAAAGTAGCTCTTTCGCCTTCTTGATTCTGATTTCTTCCAAATACATATGTGGCGTATAGCCAGTTCTGTTCTTAAAGATTCGGTTTAAATGAAAACGACTGACCCCTACCTTTAAAGCTACTTCATTTAAGGGCATCTTTTGGTAATAATTATTCTTTATGACCTTCTTTGTATCTTCTATAATCGACTGAAACGGATCGTAACTCTTTGATTCTAAGTCGGGACGACACCTTTTACAAGGTCGGTACCCTGCTTTTTGAGCATCCGCTACATTGGAAAAGAAGGACACGTTACCAACATTCGGTACTTTTGATTTGCAAGACGGTCGGCAAAAAATACCTGTTGTCTTTACTGCATAAAAGAATATCCCATCATAAGCTGAATCACACAAGACTGTTGCCTTCCACATTGTATCCTTGGAAATATCATTTTGATCCTTCATTAGATTTCAACCCTCCCTTGTAGGCAAAAATCCCCTTATTCATAACCATATAAATCGCATATAAAGCCACGACAATTAACGGAACAAAAATATAAAATTGGAAAAATGGGATTACCAGTAAGCATAAAATAAAAGCGGTTAATGATGCCCACCATGGCAGTGTGCTCTTCTTAAACAATCTCACCCCTGCTGCCATCGAAAGAATATAGACTAAAATTCCAAGAGAGGTAGGAATAAACAAAATATCATCGAACGTCAGTGACAAAGCCTTTACCACTAAAACACCTACCGCCGAAAAACAGATTACAAACAATACCATCCTTCTCGGAATTTGAGTCGTTGTATGCAGTCTTGAAAGAGCTTTTGGGAAGGCACCATCCCTGCTTAATGAATACCCTAATTGTGTTAGACTGGCCACAAACGTATTTGATGTTCCTGTGCAAATGATTAATGCTAAAATAGCTGTGACAAATTTGGCGCCTGCACCCACTGCATCTCCCATTATAACACCAATAGGAGACAGGTTGCTTTCCTTACTGCCATACGTAGCCGTTCCAATGGTGACCAGACTTAACGCCAAAAATAGTACACCAATGATAACTGCACTAACAACGGCCCCCTTGACAATATCTTTGTCCGGTTTCTTAAAGTTATTAGCCAGATTACAAATGGCCTCCCAGCCGAAAAACGACCAAAAGATAACCGTCATAGCACTTCCAACGGAAAACCATCCATTTGGAACAAAAGGAGTAAAATTCCCCCATTGTATATTAGACAACGACACAGATACGGCTGATAGTAAAAGTACAAGTAACAAAGTGCTTAAAATCAATGCGACTTTACCACTGACATTTACACCGTAATAATTTGAAACACCTGCAATCACCAAAATAAAGACGGCAATTAGGGTTCTTACAAAGGGAGAAAATCCAAACGCCTTACTGACGTAAAAAGCACCAGTCAATGATACGATTGTTTGCCCAACTGCTGCGGTTACAAAGTAAAACCAACCAACAATATTGCCAAGGTGATATCCGAAAGATTTTCTAACAAAGGTTGCTGCTCCACCAACATCAGGATATTTTCGGGCCAATCTTGCAAAAGAATAGGCAAGCGGAAAACTAATTAAATTAACGATAAACCAGGATACAATAGATGCAGGGCCTGCTATTGAAGCTGTAACTCCCGACAAAAAAAGGACGCCTGATCCTAGTATGGCTGCAATATATAATGCAATTCCTTGAAATAATCCAATGGATCTATTATTCATGATCTCACCCCTCTTTCAGCTTTTAATATACTAAAAAGGGAAGAACAATTCTTCTTGTTTTTTGCGGTTTAATTCGCTAATGAAACGATCTAAATGCTTTTTTACATTAGTTTTTATTCCACAAAATGGCCCTTAAATGTAAAAAGGGCGCGTTATTCGATAAACGCGCCCGATTGCTGAAGACCGTTCTGCACATCTATGCTTTCTGGATAAAGAAGAAACAATCCTAAACTTTCATATCCAGTTTCTTTGGGATACTGTGGTGACATATCAGTTATATCACTTTCCATATACTGTGGAAGTTCAGCTCCAACACTAACTGCCCCCGCAATTGTTTTTATTAAAACCTCATCGTTTTTAAGATGTTGTAAGGACTTTTTAGTCCATTTTAGTTTTTTCTTTCCATGCAATTCGAGTGATTTTCGTTCCATTGCTTTAACCACCTTTAAGTCGATTGCAAGTTCCTTCTTGTGCTACCTGCACCGTCAGTTCGATATCATCATACTTTAATATAACATAATATTCCGAATTTACTATTTGATCTTCCGATAAGAAAAGACTTTCAAATTGATGATCGCTTTGTTTAACTCTTGCACCCTTTAGTTTAGAACCCTTCAGACTCATCAAAGTAAAAATAAGTCCAAGAAAAGCCATCATAGGTGAATAAATATTATTTATCTAAGTCCAAATATCAAATACTCTGTTTACTATCTCACCAACCACAACATTCGGTATACCAAATGCAACCAATTTATATTTAAGACGATTTCTCCCTTTGTAACTTGCATAATCATGATTATTTCTAAACTCGTTATAACGGTAAAACCAAACCATTCCAATTTGCATATATAGGGCTATAACTAAACTAATTAACCCTACAATTAAATTTAAAAAAACTAAGATTTCTACATAGCCTATTATCCAAACAGTTATTATTGAAATAAATACGAGAAATAATCCTGATAAAAACCATTTTCTCATTTGAATTAAAACCAACTTTCAATGAAAATATTTTTTGTTTTAAAATCCTTTTATACAAAATTCAATTTGTCTTCTTTCTTCTTTGTTCAATTCTTTTTTTATTATTAAATCTGCCATTTATGGGGGCATTAAATGTTCTATTAAAATTTGCTAGTCATTAACCTAACTGTAACTTTCCTAAATGGCTTATTGAATTTCTTTTTTTCGCATCCAAAATATTGGTTTATTATAGTTCCTTTCTGGCTATTGGAGAAATATGGTGCTGTGCATAGAAGCAGGATTGATGAAGATCTGTTAGGTAATGAAGGGCATAAACCTAGAGTTCATACGGCGTTTAATGAATGCAAACCATAAAATATAAATTACCTTAATAAAATACAAATGCACAGAAAAATGCAGGATAAATTCCTGCATTTTCCATTATCTATTATTCAGCAGCAGATTCAGCGGATTGATCTGTCGAAGTTGCTTTATTACTTAGCTTGTCTGGCAATTGCCATGCTGTAATCACAGCCAACAATACAAAGATGATGTCCATACCGCTAAATAAAACTGAGATATTATCTTGAAACAATATAAATACTTCACTTTTGAATATTCCAGAAAAACTATTACTGTAATAATAACCGACAATGAAATATTTACCCAGTAAAATCCCAATTAAACTTCCAACTACAGCAATAACTTTATGCGCGGAAGTAACATTACCTTTTGCCAGATAGAACACTGAATAACCTGCAAGACCACCTATTGCCCATGCTACAAAACCAATTTCGTATTCAGTTAGTATTACAATTAACGCCCATACTGCTCCACCGATTATTGAAGTCAACAACCCGCCAAAAATAGCCAAACTAAAATTATTTCTTTTTCTTTCCATTTTCATATGCCCCCTACTAAATTAACTATTATCAACACTTATTCCATATATCGGCAATAAAACCTTATTTCTACATAATTTTACTGAAATTTTATATAAAAATATTATATCTAAAAGAGTATGAGTTGAAATAATTAAGTACTTTGCAGGACAAATTGTATGAGGTTTAATAAAAAAGATATGAAAGAGGATAAATTAATCATAGGTAAATCAAGAGGAGAAGAGGCTTATGAATTTTTAAATTCTATCTTGAATCTAAAATAGTATTGGCCACAATGCGGACATTCCATAGAAGTATCTAATGTAAACATCTTTTTAAACGTTTGTTTCCAACTCCATTCTCTGACGTAATTTTGACAAGTTGGTATCTGTTCAAACCCCTTTCTTTTACACTATTCTGCCAGATAGTTCAATTCTATATATTTAATGTTAACAAAATATTACAATTAGTAATCGAAAATTTCTGAACAAAAGAAAAGATCGACTTTAACGTCAGTCTGCTTATTTAACTATTGCACCCGTTAGCTTAAGTAGGGAATATTATCTTTTCTTAATCGTAACCTCCGAAGTATCTAATCCTAACCTTTTCCTTAACTCTCCTGTGATAGAGAATGAAATTATTGCACCTTTTTCAACTTCAACAAATTGGTGGTGAGTCCCCGTAACAATTGTTCCATCAGTACCATATGTTTTAGTTGGGCTGGGGTTAAATTTTATAAGATGCTCATTATAATTTCCGCTGATTTTCCCTTGCGTAAAAATGTCCTTTGGTAAAACTACATAAGGTGGTTGTCTTTGCACCACAGAAACTTTAATTGTGTTTTTCTTCACTTCTATTATACCGTCTTTCGGAACAGGTGACCCATTTACTTCTAACTCATAATCCCATAATTCTTTTGCTAAATCCTTTAATTGAGCGTCACTGTATTCATTTATAAGGTCGTCAATCAATTGATTATAATAATCAGCTTCCTCTTTCGCATAGTTAAAATCCGTTTCAATACTTTGTAATGTATTTTCTAGTTCCTCATTCTTTTCTTCTAATTTTTTTATTCGGTCATCTTTATCTTCAATAAGTTGTTTCGTAGCGTTGTCATCATTCGTTTTGTCAGCGTTTTGAATCGAACTTTTATCCGTACAACCTGATAAGAAAACAATAATACATAATGTTGTTAATAATAAAGTAACTATTTTCTCCATTTTAATCCCCCTATATTTAACTTCAATCTTACCTTAATGTTCTAAAATCTCTGTATAATTTACCTGCAACTTTAAAAGGAAAAGCCAATAAGCATCGGCTTTTCCTTTTAAAGTATTGCACCCGTTTATTCAAGAACAATACTATAAAAGTTTCGACATATAGTATTCATCAACAAATTCATCATTTAAAAGCAATGAATTTCTTTTTGTTCCTTCAATTTCAAACCCTAAGTTCTTATATAATGACAATGCTCCTTCATTTTTAGTTACGACTGTTAGTTCTAACCTACTAACATTTTGATTAACAGCCCATTGTTCCAGTTTGTTAATTAGTTGTTTTCCGATTCCCTTTCCTCTATAACCCTTCAAAATCCCAATAACAATGTAAGCCGAATGCTTATTCCGTTGTGCATTACCACCTATAACTATCAAGTAACCAACCAACTCATTATCCTTTTCAGCAACAAGTATAGTAGAGTTTTCAGCATTCTTAATGCCATTAATCACCTTTAATTGGTTTTCGGATTTAATATTTCTTTCTCCAGCTTCCCAAAGCATATACTGTGAACTTTCATCAACCTGTTTAATAAGATTTGCTAAATTTTCTGCATCAGAAGTTTCTACTTCTCTAACTATCATTAATTTTCGCTCCCTTATTTGTTTCACTCTTATTGAACTAGCCTGCTGCGTTACTTTAAGTACATTAATTCACGTACTTATTCTAACATAAAATTCCAATAATTCTTTAGATAAGAATAGGATCGCCATAATTGACGATCCCTTGTTAAACTATTACACCCGTTAGTTCAAGAACATTGTGATTAACTACGCTTATTTTGAATTTAGATAACCAAGTACATCATCTAATAAAAAATTGTTTTCTAAAGTAGCTTCTTCAACCTCGACAATTTTTCTATCTATGTAGTAGTCGACCTTTGAGAATGGGTCATTTTCTACATAATCCCTTACCTTATCATAAGATGGTGCATCAATTATCATTAGTGCAGTACCATCTACACAAGGTCCGCAAAATGGTAATACTCCACGTTCTTTCAACATTTTTAAGTAATTAACATGGTCGATAATCAATTCTTTTGTCATTAATTCTCTTTTTTTATTTGAAAGATGAACTAAAAATTTCTTCACAAAATCCACTCCTATAACTTTGCATTTATTACCTTAATTGAATCCTTTATTCCATCTAAATTACCAACAAGCAATTCATCTAATTCTATATCAGCTTGTTGTAGACTAAATAATGCTTCATCCAAAATATCATTACCTTTTTGGGTTAATATAACCTCCATAGACCTCCTTTCTTTTCCTGGTAATCGTTTTATAAATCCGTCCCTTTCCATTCTTCCAAGTAAATTACTTACAGTTGCTCGTTCAAGCTCAATTTTCTCTGCAATCAATGATAAACTTGATGGTCCAAACTCCTTTATTACTTCCATCACATAGACATAAGATGTGTTAAGACCTAATCTCTCTAATTTTTTTTCATACCATTTTTGAACTTTTTTACGAGCGTTACTTAATTGAAATGCTAAACAATTGATAGTTATAGTGTTTTTATTCATGTTAGCATACTAACAATTAGTATGCTAACTGTCAAGAAAATTAATCCATCTACTTAAACTAACCTGCTGCGTTACTTTAAGTACATTAATTCACGTACTTATTCTAACATAAAATTTCAATAATTCTTCAAATAAGAATAGGATCGCCATAATCGACGATCCCTTGTTAAACTATTGCACCCGATAGTTTAATAAGAAAATAGGGATTTTCTGATTTATTCCCAAAAACAAACCTGCAATTTATTATTATCTAAATCGTAAAAATCAAAAAACTTATTGTCACCATTATCTTTTAATTCAGTTACTTCTACACCTTTTTCTTTTATCTTTAAATATGTATTTTTAATATCAGTAGTGAAAAAAATCGGATAAGTTGAGTTCTCTTGCGAAGATACACTTCCTTCTTCAATAGTTAATGGAACTCCACTATTTCCAATCGTGAATACTTGATAATCTTCTCCTTTGAAAGCTACTTTAAAACCTAATTCCTGGTACCAAATACTTGATTGATCCACATTACTAACCGTTATACATACAGTGTCTATCCTTTCAAACATATAAGTACACTCCCTTTAAGA
This sequence comes from Virgibacillus subterraneus, assembly GCF_900110695.1. GTDB lineage: Bacteria > Bacillota > Bacilli > Bacillales > Amphibacillaceae > Lentibacillus > Lentibacillus subterraneus. The sequence goes on from NZ_FOEH01000002.1 coordinate 595,819, forward strand.
ATTTAATAATAATTTCTATTATTAGGAAATTAATACTTTTATTTTTTTGCGTTCTTATTCAATAAAACTGGATCTATTGTTGAACCAGGATGCGATTCCTTATTCAACTCGTGCACCCGTTAGTGGAAGAGTCTTTCCTTTTTGTCTTTTTATTTTAACTCATAGTGTAATTCAGCGAATTGTTTACAATGCTTTACATTTATAAGTTTTAACTCATTCTCTTTCTCATTCGGTAAAAATAGTGGAATGCCACGCCCCATGATAGTTGGGGCAATTTGAATATAAAATTCATCAACAAGCCTTTCTTGAAGAAGAGGATAAAGAACCTCTCCACCACCGACAATCCATATCCGTTTTCCACGTTTTTCTTTTAATGAGTTTGTATAATTAACAATATCATCATTTATGTATTGAACATTATTATCAGAACCAGTTAATAAACGAGAAAAAACATAACACTCCCTGCCCTTATATGGAAAGCCATCATCAGGTAGGTTTAGCATGATTTGATCATAAGTTTTTCTGCCCATTATAACAATATCGATAGTAGAAAAGAAATCGGGATAACCAATTTCTTCTTCACCCTCTGTACCCAACAACCAATCCAACGAATGGTCATCCCTTGCAAGGTAGCCGTCTATGCTTATCGCACCATAAAAAACTAACTTAGTTTTACTATCATTCATTCAACAACACCCTTTCACCCTGAAACAAACATTTGTTCCCACTTAGTGTGGCACATTACATTGAACTATTCAACTCTTCTACTGCTATAGTTGAACAATGATGTAATTCCTTATCCAAGGAAAGCTACCCGTTTGTCGAATAGTGAAATACTACTTTCAATTCTAATGTTCTTTATCTTGTAATACTAAAAACTCTTCTAAATTTGGAGATTGATTATATTTAATAGCAGCTTGACTATCCTTTTTAATGATGGCTTTTGTTAAATCAATGTGATTTATGCTGGCAATTGCCATTGCGTAATGTATGACATCAACTAACTCTTTTTCTAAAGAAGTATCCCCTGAAATTTCCTTTCGACCTTCTAGCTGGTTTAGCACCTCTGCTACCTCGCCAATTTCTTCTACAAGTTTCATAAATAAAGCAGATGAAGAGCGTCCTTCTTTATATTTTAATGCTAGGTAGTTCTGGAACTCTTGGAACGTTAATTGTTTCATAAGAATCCTCACTTTTAATATTATTTTTCTCATTAAAAATTCAACACAAAGTAGCATATTACCTTTTCTTTTTATATAGTGTAGAATGCCATTACCTTAAAATACAGCATTTATAATGCTATAATTTCACTATTCATCCCCATTAGTTAATCAAAGTGCAAATTTCCTTGTTCAACAATTGCACCCAATAGTTGAAGAAGAATTTTATTCAAAAGAGATACTATACCAAATATAATTAAATTTATTTTTAAATCCTATATTTTCTACAACAGAAACTGATGGTTTATTTACCTCCATACAATCCCAATATGGAGTATTATTATTCTCTATACAGTCTTTTACAAAAGTATGAGCCACCTTTTGTGCAAGTTTTTTTCCTTGATGATGCTTTAAAGTCTCAATGTCTATACCGTGTACATTTCCAGCTACTACACCCGAAAAACAAACACTTACAATTTCATTTTCATAAACAACACAATAACCAATACCATAATTTAAAAACCTTTCAAATGAAGTCCAAAACTCTAAAACTTTCGAATGCAAAAATTCAATGTTTTCATATACTAAATAATCTCTGTTTTCCAAAATAGTTTTTGTGATTTTTATAACTTCATATCCTTGCTCTATAATAGGTACATTTTGTTTTCTATAATCATCCTTTTGTAATTCATAAACCCTTTGATTATAACTAATCAAATTTTCGCCAAATACTTTTTTGATAGTCTTATTCCATTTCGAATGATTACCTATCGCTTCAAAAGACGTTAAACCAACTTTTCTGGCATCTAGTTTGATTACTGTATTAATAAAATTTTTTAACTCAAAATTAAATCCCTCATTTTCTTCGTTACCAATAAAGATAAATCCATTATTACTTCCTAACCAAATAAATCCAGAGGTAGGAGAAATAATATCATCTACAAATATTCGACCAGAATTTTTCCCTTCAATTATTGCTTTTGGTTCTATGTGTCCTTGTTCATATAATAATTCTTTACACTTATAAAATTCAGACTTTTTAAGTTCTGAAATCATCCGTTATCCTCCTCTCACCACATACTATTTTAAAGTTCCCTGTTAAACTAAACTGCCAGTTAGTGTAATCGTTCACACTCTCTTTTTACCTTTTATATCTTAGCTTTCATTCTTATACAGTTAAGCTACATTATTATATAATGAAAAAAGGGAGCTTTTTTACACACTCCTATATTTAACTTCTACACACATTTCTTAATAAAGACTCTATTCCTCTTATCCAAAAATCTGCGCAGCTATGGCGAACAATGTATTGTTTCTAGGTGGTATATTGACAGAATTAGTTATTATTATAGGTGGTTCGCTAGCTTTTATAAATCCTTTCTGTTCCAAGAACAACATAAATTCATCATTACCTGATGGTACATCAATCCTTAATTTACCTTGATGATTAAAAGCTAGACTATCAAGTAATAAAGCCGCTGTTTGAGAATCTGGTGCTACAATAGGTCCCAAAATTAGATTTATTGGTCCTGAAATAGATATTCCATAACCAATAATATTTGCTTTATTGTCTTTAACTACTAAACATTGTTCTGATTGATTTATCCTATTATGAAGAAAGTTGCTTCTACTGTCTCCAAAGGCAATCTTGTCTAAATTTACAATTTCAGTAAAATTATTCTCAACGAAATCTTCAATGGCTACTCCTGTTTTATCTAATGGTTTTGTAGCTGTATAGCTACCACAAAGATACTTATGGACACAATCAACAGTTATAAAACCCATTCTTTCATATAGGGGTTTTCCCACCTCTGTAGCAATTAGCATAATTGAAATATCACTAGTGGCAAATCCCATACATTGTTGAGTTGCATTCTTCCCTAATCCCATACCTCTATATTCGTTATCAACAATCACCATACCAATTGAAGCTACACTGGTATCGTACAGTATTATTGCAGCACTAGACACGATTTTCCCCTCAGCATTTTTGTGACCGAATATTTTTCCGGATGACATAATGGTTCTAATTTCATATTCATCATAATCCCAGCCGACTGATGCGGAGAGTTCAATCAAACCTGAAACATCATTTTTATCAAACTGAACTAATTTTAGTAGTGTGTTTTTATATGTAGCCATTACGATTTCACCTTCTCTAAATCGTTTTCTAAAATCACTTATTCATTATACGGATAAGACTTGGTGAAATCGAAATCAATTTCCCTACCAAAATCATTTTTGTCAGGTTCTTGCATCATTATTAAACTTCCAAACTCGTTAATCCATGTCTTATCTTCTATAAAAGACGCTGTTTCTGTCACAACATAAACAATATCATAATCCTGAAAAATATCTTTGGGTACATTAGGGTTTGTTCTTGAACCATTCATATAAACTGCTCGAATACGCTCATCTGCCTTTGCGAAATTTATTATTAGGTCCATCATTTCTTGTTCATTCCTCATTTATTTCCCTCCTAAAATAGTTAGTTTTTGAATAAAAATTACAACGGAGGGGCTCGAGGATGATATAAACCTAATAAAATAATAAAAGTTTATAATTTATTTAAGGTTTTTTTCATCTAATCTTCCTTCCCTGTTTAGATTTATCCTGTACTTAAATTAGTTCAATATATGTTCGGAAATTCCTTTTTTATAGAAAATGCATATAAAAAAATTTAACTAAAACGGCATTTTTCTTCTTCAATATTACTGCTTCTATAGTTGAATAAGAAAATTTGGCAACCCCTTGTCCATTTTTATTTTTTTAATTGGTTCATGACATCAAGGTCACTCATTTCACACCACATTTCCTTAATTAATCCACTCTCAAATCTTATTATCATTATACCTGTTTCTTTCACACGTTGGTCAGAGGACGGAATGTCTTCCCATCCCCCTTTGTAAGTCATATGCCCTGTGTATCTCACAGCTACCTTATCTTCTAATCCTATAATCTTCAATGCTCCAAACGTCATCAGTGAAAACCGTTCTAAACCAATTAATAAAATCATTAATAAACTCATCATGCCCGTTAAAATCATGATTTGGTACATGACTAACAAAGTTAGGTGCAGTAATCTCTTTTAAAATATTGATATCACCTTTAGTGAAAATTTCATTAAACCATCTCTCAACAAGTCGTTTCTTGTTCATTTATTCATCACCCGCTTCATTATTTTTTACATTATTCATTTACTTCTTAAATTAAACTGCTAGTTAGGACTATAAAAAAGGAGCTTTCCTACAAACTCCTTGTTCAACTATTGCACCCGTTTGTTGAACAACTTCAACTCTTTATTTTTCGAATTCAATTTCACTTTTTATTATCTGCGAAGAAATCTGTTAATGTTTCAATTGAATTTCCATTAAGTTTAAAAGTACCATTTTCTTCTGATAAAAGTCTTTGGTCATAACCCTCTCCACTCTCATTAAGCCAAAGATGATAGTTCTTCTTTGGGTTATCATCCAGAAAAATTTTAAAAAAAGTAAAGGCTATGTAGTAATTATTTTTTGTTTATCTAATTCTTTAGCACTATTAACAGCATCAACAAACACAGAAATATCATTTTTATTATCTAAGTATTCGTCTGATACTTGATTTTCACTAGTTTACCAGTATTGCAATTCTATTTGTTGTACATAGTCACTGTAATATTATTTCTCCATTAAAAGTAAATTCTCCTTCTTCAACTAAACTGCTGCGTTAGCACAAGAGGAACTGCTCTTCTTGAACAGTTCCACCCGTTAGCACAATGGAAATCCTTTAATTATTAGTATTAAAAGAAAAGAAAAATACAAATATAAGAGTAATAACCAGAGCTTGGGCTAAACAAATAACTAAATCATTTTTCCAATAAGTTTTACCAAAGGGACTCCATTTGCCACCAAATAAGCTAAATAACCTAGCAATTAAAAAGCTACACAACCAAATACAAAAGAAAGTTATTATAAACCCCATTGTTGTCCCCCTCTAATTGCAAATAAATAAGTCGAATAAAATTTAAGTTTCTTCAACTCTTTGCTGCGTTTAGTTCAATATCTCTACACTTAAATACTAACATAATATTCCAAATATATTATTGAGTTTTTCAATAAAAAAAGACGATCAAATTCTATGAATCGCCCTGTTAAACTATTGCACCCGTTAGTTGAAGAAGAAAATAGCCGCTTATTAAACAATCGCGCCCGATTGCTTAATAAATCCTATTAATTATAATGACTTCTTCATAAAAATCTGTTCTTATTTACAGAAATTTTTCTTTGAATAAAAGCTTTCTGATAGACAACTATTAGATGTTAGAAGATAGATACGTCCAATAGTATAGATTAATCAGAGGTGTATAGTTTATTTAATGATATCTCCCAACATAACTTTCCCCACTCTGTCAGTGTATTATAGACCTCGATTTCATCAAATTCCCCAATTTCATTGATTATTTCTTTGTACTTCTGATCCAGTTCCTTTCTATCTTTACATTGACCTAAAAGTAGAGAACTATTGATTAGCTTTATTAACTTTTCGTTGTCTTCTCGTCCCTCCTGGAACAACTCCATTAATGTTGATAATAAATTAAGGTCTGAGTTAATCTCTATATACCCTTTGTAACTTTTATTCACTTTTACTAAATCAAATAAATTTTCAGGTTGTTTGTTCATTGGTATCACCTCTTCTTTATTTTATAAGCATTTTGAGGATATTACATCCTTCTAGAGGTGGAGTTGTTTCACGCCAAGTGATATGGTGGTTGTTGTTCATTTTTAAACAAATAGAGGTGTATATCCTTCTTAGAATATAGCTCCCTTTTGACAATGGTCGTATTCAATAAACTGGCCCTTTAAGCAAATGTAGACGCAAGCCTTATTCAATTCTCGCGCCCTTACCCGGAAGATAGCTATTTATTAATAACTTTCTACTTTTTTGCTAGAAATTTCATAAGCAAAGTATCCAAATAATAAACCTATTCCAGCTCCCAAACCAACTGTAGATAATAAGGAGATTGGGAAAAATACGCTGAGAAGTACAGCAACAGCACAACCAATCATCATTCCGAGTGGTATTAAACTATCTAATAAATTTTGATCGCCTTTTGATTTTTTCTTACCCAGGGTGCCTTTCTGATATTTATGCTTAATTCTAATAACTACAAATACTGCAATCTCACCCGCTATTACAACAGGTAGTGAAATACGCGCAATTTCCAATGCTAAGCTTATATTAGACGCTCCCTTCTTTCACTTTTTAATTGATCCAATTTTAACATAATTTATTCTGTTAAATGGTCCTTATATCCAGTTTAGGCGCTAATACTTATTCCTGATTAGCGCCCGATTGTGGCAATGTCAATTAAGTTCTTCAGCCAATGGAATAAGGTAAACCAAAGAAGGTAAGAGATAAAAAGAAGAATTTAACCGTGCTTTCTCGTTTCATATTCTTCGGTTACTTGTACGACTGGCTCATCCCAAGGGTGATTAGGATAAATGCCTTCTTCAATTACTTTTGATAGTAAATTTTTATCTCTTGGAATGGAAAATTCTATTTTAAAAGATGTTACTTGCTTCCTCTCCCCTATACTACCCTCTGTTGGCACAGAATTTTCTGAAGGGACGAATTGTTCTATTCCATCATTGGAATGCCACGCTACGTTCTTGTAGTTTCCATAAATTAAACCATCAACACTTAACACACCTTCAATTACTCTATCCAAAGATTCTGGAACCACATAAGTATTAATTCTGTATATTGGTATTAATTTCATAATTCTTTTCCTCCCAATTACTCTTTTCGATAATAACCTTTTACCACAGTTTCGCTCCATATATGCTGGCCAGCTGAATTCTATAAGTGATTTTATTTTTACAAGGCGTTACTTAATTATATGGCCCGATTCTGGCACATATTTATTCGATTATCGCACCCGTTACCTGAATAACGACAGGTTATACTTTTCCAAATTTATCCTTTTTAAATAACCCAATAACCGTAATTAAAATACCAATAATCATAATGAAAAATTCTCCATCTCCAGGTACTATAGATGAGTTTTCTTCCAGATACAATACCACTATCATTATTGCAATTCCTAATAACATTATTTTTATAGAACGCATTTAATCCCCCCCCCACCTTATTCAAGAAACCTGCTGCGTTAATTTAAGTACATCTGTTCACACAATTTATTTTAACATAAAATTCCAATGATTCTTCAAATACAAAAATAGGATCGCCGTAATCGACGATCCCTTGTTAAACTCTTGCACCCTATAGTTAAATAAACTTCTAGTTTTTAGTCATTATCATTGCGGGTGAATTTGTCAGCTAATTTTGCGCCGATATAAGCACCTAAACCAGCAATTAAGCCAATTATAATTTCCCTATAACTAGAATTTGGAACGAACATGCTTGCTGCAAAAGCAAATAGACCAGTAATGAGTCCTACCAAAACACCTTGTGACCAACTTCTCTTTCTTTTCATTTCTACCTCCTATGCTTTTCTTAGCCATTTTATTTCTAAATCATTAGGAACTGCCTCATCGACAACTCCTTGTTTCACTTTTGCACCCGTTA
>NZ_FOEH01000011.1 GCF_900110695.1 Virgibacillus subterraneus
CAACCGGAAAACGAACATATCAACCGGAAAACGAACATATCAACCGGAAAACGAACATATCAACCGGAAAACGAACATATCAACCGGAAAACGAAAACAGTCAGCAGAAGAATCGACACAATCTGATAATTTTATAAAAAAGGGGTTGATTTTATCACTTTATTACTTTATCATGATGAAGTGTTAAAATAATGATTATAAAAGTTAAGGTAATAGATAGAGAGAGGGGAAATAGATTATGGAATGGGTAGTAGTTGTATCAGTGCTAGTCATGACGATTCTAAGCTTGCTGCGAGTAAATGTAATTATTGCAATTATTGCAGCAGCAATTACAGCTGGTTTAATGTCTGGGTTGAACACTATTGAATCAATTGAAATGTTAGTTAGCGGGATGGGTGGTCAAGCGAGCACAGCATTAAGTTATGTCCTGCTTGGGGCTTTTGCTGTTGCAATTAGTTATACTGGGATAACGACTATTCTAGTAAATTATTTAATTCGTGTTTTAACTGGAAAGAAAACAATGACATTACTGGCAATTGCTGGTGTGGCATCATTATCTCAAAATCTTGTACCAGTTCATATTGCATTTATACCAATTTTAATTCCACCATTATTAAAGCTTTTTGATGATATGAAAATGGACAGGCGTGGTGTTGCAACTGCCCTGACATTTGGTCTAAAAGCACCTTATGTTATGATTCCCGCAGGGTTCGGCCTCCTTTTTCACGAAGCAATAGTTAAAGGGATGGAGCAAAGCGGAGTTGACATAACGATTTCAGAATCAGCGTTATCGATGTTAATACCTGGTTCCGGTATGATAGTTGGTTTATTGATTGCTGTGTTTATTACGTATCGCAACAATCGTGAATCGGTTCCTGGAGCTGGTGGGGAAGTTGATTTCACAGCTCCTAAATTGGAAAAAATTAAATTTAATAAAAGCCATCTCCTAACATTGGTTGCTATTGTAGCTGCATTAGCTGTCCAATTAATAACTGAGAATTTAATTGTCGGTGCATTAACTGGTCTTGTTCTCATGTTCTTACTTCTTGTTGTACCATTTAATAATGGAGATAAAGTTGTTAGCGATGGAATTTCCATGATGGGGACAATTGCCTTTGTTATGCTTGTTGCTTCCGGATTTGGAAAAATTTTAACAGAAACAGGTGCAGTAGACGCATTAGTTGAAGTATCTTCTGGGTTTCTTGGGAACAATAAACCATTAATAGCATTTATACTATTACTTGTTGGGTTAGTGGTTACAATTGGTATCGGGTCATCGTTTGGTACCATTCCAATTTTAGCGGCACTTTATGTACCAATTTGTATTGCTGCAGGATTTTCACCGATGGCGACAGCTACATTAATCGGAACTGCCGGAGCATTAGGTGATGCGGGATCACCAGCATCAGACAGTACACTTGGACCAACTTCAGGGCTGAATGCAGATGGAAAGCACCACCACATTTGGGATACTTGTGTTCCGACGTTTATACACTTTAACATTCCATTGTTTATATTCGGTTGGATTGGTGCAATCATTTTATAAAATGAATAATTAACGGTTGAAATGGAGAAAGTAAGGAAAAAATGGGTGGGTTGTTATGCGAAAATGTGGTTTTTCAGCATTAATTATCTTCTTGTCTATCCTTACTTTTTTTTCATATACTGAGAAAATTCTTGCGAGTAGTGGTTATGGATGGGGATTTAAAAAGAATACAGAACATAAAATTCCGGATATAGGAGAGTACAAAGAAATATTGGATGAATTCGGATCTTATTATGCGGATGATTCCGGTGAAAAAGTGCTGTATGTAACTTTTGATAATGGTTATGAGCAAGGCTATACTGATGAAGTTCTGGATGTCCTGCAAAAAGAAAACGTTCCATCTGCATTTTTTTTGACAGGCCATTATGTAAAAAGCCAACCAGACCTTGTGAAGCGAATGGTTGATGAAGGGCATATTATTGGGAATCACTCGTACCATCACCCAGATTTTACTATAGTGTCAAAGGAAACGATGAAAAAGGAATTGGAAACTTTGGAGCAGGCTGTGGCTGATGTTTCAACCCAGAAGGAGCTAAAATACTTACGCCCGCCCAAAGGAGTTTTTAATAAAAAGACACTTAAGTGGTCAAATGAGTTAGGGTATATCCATATTTTCTGGTCGCTGGCATTTACTGATTGGAATACCAGTGAGCAAAAAGGCTGGAAGTACGCATATGAAAATATTATGAAACAAATTCATCCTGGGGCTGTAATCCTCCTCCATACCGTATCCTCTGATAATGCCCAAGCACTGGATAAATTAATTACCGAATTGAAAAAGCAAGGATATACATTTAAAAGCTTAGACCATTTAGTATTAAAAAATATGTTGCCAGCACCTATATATGGCTATTAGTTAATAAATAACGGTATCCCAATTATGGAGTACCGTTATTTTTTATATTATATTTAATGATTTTGAAACTATTGGAATTAATCTCATAGTCGGGATTATTTTCAGGTAGACGATTACTGCGTTTTTTCTTAATCTTACGCAAGTTATAAATTACCCCAACTTTAGTCTGTTGTATCTCTTTTACCCCTTGAATGATGAACTGCATAGCGAAAATACTTAAGATAAAAGCGATCAGTACCCAAGCAATTATCCAGTATTTCCCGGACGAAAGGGCATTTGCTGTTGAACCGAGCATTCCCGACCATTCATAGGTAATCGACCTTGGGGGATCCTTGACAGCCCCAAAGGAAATGTTTGTCCCTCCGAAGAAAAAGTTAAAAATTCCTAAATGCATAAAGATGACAAGAACCTGGATAAATTGTTGTCCAAATAGGATTGTCATCCGTGGTCCGATATGTGGTAAAACATGCCGCCAAAAGATATGGAATCTACCTCCCCCAAGTACCCGGGCGCTTTTGATAAACTCAGCATTTAGTACCCGCTTCATCTCATTTCCTGAAAGCACAGAGGTTAACGGCACAACCAGTATTGTTAGGATGATGATTTCGTATATTATTCGTTCTGTAAATGAATAAGCAAATCCATTAAATTGCTCCATTAAAATTGGTCTGAGCAATAAATATGCAATTAAGCTTAACGGCAAAAAGTGAATGGAATCAACTGTCTTTTCAATCCAATTTTGCCTTTTGGGTCCCAGTGTAAATGCAAACATTACTCCCCCAATCATTCCGATAATTACTCGGAGAAAAGCAATAATCAGAGCGAAAATTAATGTATATTTTGCTCCGATAACTAGCATGTCAGAAATACTGAATCCTAACTTGTCAGACCCGAGTAGAAAGGGATCTGGCGGTGGATGAGGAGGCGTGCTTTGAATTGTTACACCATCATTTTCATAAACAATTCTTGTCTTATCAATATGATTATCGGTAGTAATAGAATAAATAGCACTGTAACTGATCAGCACGATAAAAAATAGGCTTCCTACCGCAAATTTCCAGTTTTTCATATGCCTGAAGAACAACAAGAATGGTGCAAATAATTGCTTCCAAGGTTTAAATCTACTCCAGTTAAACTTGCGGAGTCGCCTAAATAATTGGTTGATGGAGAAGAAAGATAACATGGATTTTCTGTTAACTGGTGTTTCATCTCCAGACAAATGGATATCCTGCCCTGTCCATAAATCAACCAGCCGGAAGATTAAAAAGAAAGGCGTAAACAGCAAAATTAGTGATACAGCAATTGTCATAGGTGTGAAACTTTCAATTATGAAGAAGCTGAATCCGTGTACATTAAAAATGCGCTCGATAATAAACTGACTTGAAAGTGTTGCCCAAAGTATTATTTTAGTGTGATGAAACGTTGTTGGAAGAATATTTTTTAATATGTGCCGTACAAGTACGCTGAATTTCTTAATCCCTTTGCTTTTCAGGAATATAACGTAATCCTTCGTGAATTCCTCTTCAATCATCAACAATAGAATCTTGAACAAGGAGACCATTGGTAAAATTGCTAATGTCACAATGGGGCCAGCATATGCTTTGTCATCCAGATAGGTCGCAACCTGGAATAGTTCAATTTCATATGTCTGTTTAACATAGATAACAATCATCTGCAGAACAGCTGCAATGACGATGTCAGGAATAGATTCAAGAAAATCGAGAAGTCTCTTAACAATATGTAGTACTCTTTTAGGTAAGAAGTTTGTAATTAAGGCGAAACTGAATGCGAGCACGAAGCCTAGTAGCAGAGCACCAATAAGTATTTGCATAGAATAAATAAAAGGTTCCCACAACGTTCCGATAAGCGGAAATTGTCCCGGTGAATTTGGTACTTGATAAACCCAGGATTCTGGCTGGACGAATTTAACGAGAAATGTGCTAAGATCCTTGAAGTAATTCAGCGGATTAGACAGACCTGATGTCTGAAAAAATTGTGGGAAGACACTTATACAAATAATTCCGAAAACTCCAAGTGTATAAAAAAGTAGTAGTTTAGCTAACTTTATCATTTGTTCCAAAGCACCTTTTCAGTAGTATAATATATCTAGTATATCGAAAATAAATGAAAGTGTATAGAGCTGTCTTACAGCTCTATTACACATTAAGTATTGTTTTTTTGGATATACGTATAGGGATTTTGGTTAATAAAATTTGTGTCAGGTATTGTGTGATTCAGCCGGAGCAGAACACTCATTTTATTAATCACGCCTGCTAAACGATCTTCTTCAGGTTCGCTAATGTTAAATTCTATGCCGTAATGGAATGTATCTCGCTTAGCCTCGTCTTTCCAAACTAACAACCCATAAAGTTGAAAGTCCTCACCCATTAATTCAATATTGAAGGTAAGTTTAATAGTAGAACTAACCGGAAGCTTAAGTGATGAAAGGATTTTTAGTCCACCAAGACCAATGTCCTCAACCAATACTTGAGCGGATCCCAAATTAACCTTTTTCTCATTTACTTCCATAATCGTCATTTCGCCAAGGGCTGGAGTAGGGAATTTCAATCGGTAAAAACTTCTCCGTTCATCCTCAGGCATTTTATTTACTTTAGGTTTTGTAGGTTTAATATAACCTGTTTCCAGCATCTGTTCAAATATATCCAATGAAACTGGTTTAGAGAATAAGTAACCTTGTATTTCGTCGCATTCTTTTTGTTTCAGGAAATTAAGCTGTTCATATTCTTCCACGCCTTCAGCTATAACCTTCATATCCATGCCTTTTGCCAAGTGTAAAACGGAAGAAATAATAGCGGTGTCCTTTTTATTCTCCTCGTTTATATTCTGGACAAAAACCTGGTCAATCTTAATTGTATCAGCATTAAATTCCCTTAAATACGTAAGCGATGCAAATCCGGTTCCAAAGTCATCGATAGCGATTTTAACGCCCAATTCTCTCAAACCGTCAAGGGTGTTTAATACATTCTTTTCGCTCTTCAATAAGGACCCTTCCGTAATTTCAAGCTCGAGGAATTTTGCGGGCACATCATATTTATTGAGCAGGTCTGCCACAAATTCAACCAATCCTTTTTTCATGAGCCGGATTGGCGATACATTGATTGAAATAGGGCGAACAGTATATCCTTTATCTTTCCATATCCGTATTTGTTTGCAGACATTTTCGATTACCCAGTCACCAATTTGATGGATAAGATGATTTTCTTCAGCTAATGGAATAAATTCTCCAGGTGACACCATTCCCCATTCCTCGTGATTCCACCGAATTAACGCCTCTGCACCTTTAATGACACCAGTTGAGGTCGCAACTTGGGGTTGATAATATATTTCAAACTCTTCTTTTTCAATGGCTTTACGCATATCTTTTTCAAGTACATATTTCTTATATGAGGTAATATCTCGTGTGAATGAGTACAACTGGTAATTATTTTTTCCTAGTTGCTTAGCGTGGAATAAAGCAGCATGAGCACTCTCAATTAAGGTGAGCTTGTTATCGCCATCCTCTGGAAAAAAGCTAATACCGATACTCGTTGTTACATACATTTCGTATCCATCAACAGTGACTGGCTCTTCAATCGCTTCAATAATTTGTTCAGCCAAGTTAAAAATGAACTCCTTTGAAGAGTATTTTTCAAAAAGGACAATAAAGTCATTACTGCTGATACGGGCAAGATAGCCTCCATCTGGTATTGCTGATAATAATCTGCTTGCGACTTTTTTAAGGACTTCATCACCAATCTGATATCCAAGTGAATCATTGATAAGTTGGAAGCGATCCAAGTCGAGGTAAAATAAAGCAAAATTATTGGATGGTTCATCCTTGCATAAATCATCTACTTTTTCATATAAGCTGCGCTGATTTGGAAGAGCTGTTAATGTGTCATGGGTTGCAAAATGTTTCAGCTGTTCTTGCATTTCAATTTCACTAGTAGCATCAGCAAGCATTCCAAATAAGTGGGTTAATTCACCTTCATCATTAAACCAAGGTACTGTTTGGTCATAAACCCATTTGGTAGTACCGTCCCCACAATTAATACGGTATTTATGCGAAAGTGATTTACCCTTGGTTAATATGCTTTGTTTTTCCATCACTTTTTCTTTATCTGAAGAGTGAACAATGTTTAGCCAGATTTTTGGGTCGTTGTATAACTCTTTTAATGGATATTGAAGAATCTCTTCTGCTCCTTTTGAAATATACTCTACTTTACCTGTATCGTATTCTTTCAGCCAAAACCCAACTGCTAAATAATCAAGTAGACGTCTGGTGTTTCGTTTTGATTCGTCCATTTTAATTTCTAATAGTTGCTGGGTTGTATAGTCTCTTACAACTCCTACAAACTTATATGGTTTATTGTTTTTCCACATCACTTCAGCTTGTACTCTTAAATAGCGTATTTTATTAGTCTTCCCATGATAAATTCGAAACTCAGAAATATAACTTGTTCCCTTTGCGATTGCACTTTCAACGATATTTCTTGACTTTTCGTAATCATCCGGGTGCATAAATTCAAATGGGGTATCCATTGATACGGTAGATTGACTTTTATCTAATCCAAAAATGTCATAGGTGTAGTCAGAACAGAATATTTCATCATCATCAATTACGTATTCCCAGCTACCAATTTTAGCAATTTGCTGGGCATGTTCCAGATGACTTTTGTTTAACTCTAATTCTGCCAGTGTTTGTTGATGTGTTGTGTTATCTCGAACAATGATACTTACTCCTTCAATACTTCCATTTAAATGTTTAATAGGAATAAACGTAAGATTTGTATGTAACGTTTCTTTATATTTATTTAAAAAAGTCATTTCATTTCTAATTGTTTTGCCTTTTAATGCTTGATAGAGTGCCGATTTTAATTGATGATAGTCTTTTTTACTCAACAATTCTTCATGGTCAAATGATTCACTTGGAGTATACCCAAAGAATTCATTTATACTGCCCCTATTTTGAGAGAGGATTTCCCCGTTTGGTGAAAGGACTACAATTAGGTCCGGGTGATACATTGCTAGTGAGACAGAGTAGTGTTGCAACAGATTCTTGTCTGTATTATCTTCTGCTGTTATATCCTTCTTGTTCTTGAATAATGATGATAATTGATTTGCCCCATGCTTGCCAGAATTGTTTCCCACACTAATCATCCCTTCTTCACCGCAATGGTATAAAATTACCATTATGTACTATATTGTAATACAGAAGCTTTATGTTTGAAATAGTATTTTGAAAAATTTGTCGATATAAGTCGAATTCTGTAGCTGTGTCTATAATTTATTTAAAATTTTCTTAAATTTTTGCTATACTATTACAATAACCTAGTATTGGAGTTGATAAGATGAACAGAGATGATTTAATTGCTCCTAAAGATTATAACATTGTAATTGAAATGGAGCGTTTTGCAACGGATCCAGCTAGAAAAGCTTTGATTTGGAAAGACGATAAAGGTGCATCAAAAGAGATTACCTATGAACAGTTGATGAAGAATGTAAATAAAATTGGAAACGCCTTCTTGGAAAATGGTTTAAAAAAAGGAGATAAAATCCTAATCATGATTCCCAGAATGATAGAAGCGTATGAGGTATACTTGGCGGCATTGAAAACGGGAATTATAATTATACCGAGTTCCGAAATGCTGAAAACAAAAGACCTGCAATATCGAATTAGCCATGGTGAGGTAAGTGGTGTAGTAAGTTATTATCCATTTGTAGATCAGTACAAAGACATTAAAGAATATGATCAATTAGCATTGTTTTCAGTTGGGAAACAAGTTGAAGGCTGGCATGATTTGGATTCATTAAAAGAACAGGCTTCTGATCAATTGGAAATGGCTGATACCAAAAGTGATGACATCGCATTTCTGCCATATACATCCGGTACAACCGGGAATCCAAAGGGAGTGGTACATACACACGGCTGGGGATATGCCCACCTGAAAACAGCTGCCGAAAATTGGTTATGTATTAATGAAGGTGATAAGGTATGGGCTACAGCAGGTCCAGGCTGGCAGAAATGGATTTGGAGTCCATTCTTATCTGTATTAGGTACAGGTGCAACCGGGTTCGTTTATAATGGTAAATTTGATCCGAAAACATACTTAAGTCTTTTACAGGATAATGACATTAATGTATTGTGCTGTACGCCAACTGAGTACCGCTTGATGGCGAAGGTTGATAATCTAACTGAATATCAATTGCCTGCAATGCACAGTGCGGTTTCAGCAGGCGAACCTTTAAACAGGGAAGTTATCGATACGTTCCAGAAATATTTTGACGTGACCGTTCGTGATGGTTATGGGCAAACTGAGAATACATTATTGTTAGGTTTTATGAAGGATATGAAAGTAAAACCTGGATCAATGGGTAAACCAACCCCAGGGAATGATGTAGAAGTCGTTGATGAAAATGGGTACCCGTTACCAGCTAATGAAATCGGTGATATTGCAGTTAAACTGGATTGTCCTGCACTGTTCCGAGAATATTACAAGGATTCAGAACGAACAAAAATGTCACAGCGTGGAGAGTATTATGTGACAGGTGACCAGGCATCGAAGGACGAAGACGGGTACTTTTGGTTTGAAGGACGAAGTGATGATATCATTATTAGTTCCGGCTATACTATCGGACCTTTCGAAGTGGAAGATGCCTTGGTTAAACACCCATCTGTACAAGAATGTGCCGTTGTAGCAAGTCCAGATGAAATTCGCGGAAATATAGTTAAAGCATTTATTGTACTGCAAGCAGGTGTTGATCCAACCAGTCCTGATCTGGTTCAAGAACTTCAGAATCATGTAAAAGAATTAACAGCACCATACAAATATCCAAGACAAATTGATTTTATTGACGAATTGCCGAAAACTACCTCTGGGAAGATTAGAAGAGTAGAGTTGAGGAAGAAAGAAAGCATTAAAAAATAAGTTCAGAAAACTTGGGATTACTGCTTTACTGTTAATAAGACCCAACTGCTCATTAATCAGAGCAGTTGGGTTATTTTAGTTCGTCATTCATTTAATTGCTTCTAACCGTTTTTTATCGACAGTATGAGTGGTACAAATAGATTCCCATTCATAAGCTGCACCGTCACGCATTGTAATGATGCGATCAGCAATTGCACGTGCATCCCTTCTGTCATGGGTTACAAAAATAGATGTAATACCCGTCTTTTTAATTATATCTTTTAATTCATTCCTAATTCTAATTTGTAAATCAGCATCTAAATTACTGAATGGTTCATCGAGCAATAGAAGTGAGGGTTTAGGAGCTATCGCTCTTGCTAATGCTATACGCTGCTGCTGACCACCACTGAGTTCATGAGGATAGCGCTTTTTATATTTGGCCATGTTGACTAATCCAAGCACTTCGTCAACACGCTGCTTCTTTTCCTTCTTGGTATGGCCCTTCAAACCGAATTGAATATTCTCTGATACAGTCATATGAGGAAATAATGCATAGTCCTGGAATACCATACCGACGCCTCTTTTTTCTGGTAGAACAAAATGGTAATCATCTGTCATAACTTCATTGTTTACTGTAATTGAACCTTTTAATGGAGCTTCAAGTCCCGAAAGCAGACGCAGTACAGTACTTTTTCCACTACCACTTTCACCAAGAATAGAGACAATTTCTCCCTTGGTAACATCAAGGTTAAATTGATGTATAATATTCTCTTTTGAGTTTGCGTAGCAAAAGGAAACATCTTTGATTTGAATATACATGTTATCTTGGCCCCTTTTCTAAAACTTGGTGAAATATATAAATCGCAATCCCGCTGATTATAATAATAATAATAGATGCTAAAGAAGCTTCTTGTATCTGCTCATTACTAGCATATTGAAATGCTTTAGTCGATAGTGTATCAAAATTAAATGGTCGTAAGATTAAAGTTAGTGGGAGTTCTTTTAGTATTTCAATAAAAGATAATAAAAACCCACTAAGAATCGCACCTTTTATTAAAGGGAAATCAATCTTAATAAAAGTCTTTGTTATTCCCATGCCTAATATACGTGATGCCTCTGTATATTTACTCCCGATCTCATCAAAACCGGATTCAATCGCATTAAATCCAACCGCCAGAAATCGGACAACATATGCAGATATAAGCATAAACAAACTAGTGCTCAAGAATAGCGAAGGTTGCATTCCAATAGACTCATAAACACCAAAAAGTAAATTATCAATCTTTATAAAAACAGTAATAATGCCGACTGCAATTACAGCGCCAGGAATTGAATAACCAAGTATAGTGATACGTGAAGAAGTCTTGGCAACAAAGCTCTGATGCATACGTGCAAAATTAGCAATTATAACAGCAAATGTAACAATAATAAGTGACCCAACAAATGCTACAAATACTGAATTGCCAATTAATGTTACAAATGCTGGTTCAATAATTTTTCTGTAAGTTAAAAGCATCCAATCAATCAATTGGATAAATGGAATTAAAAACCCTAGCCCAAATATGATTGAGCAATAACTAAATGCAATCCAGCGTTGCCATCCATTTAATTGTATTGTGGAAAGCGGGCGTACTTTAGCAGACGTCTGACTATACCGTTTACGAGCACGAAGGAGCTTTTCAATAATTAGAATAGAGAAGACGATAAACATAAGTGTTGCTGATAATTTAATAGCAGCATTTAAATCACCCATTCCAAACCAGGTTTGAAAAATAGCCGTACTAAAAGTTTGAATACCAAAGTATTTGACAACACCGTAGTCATTCAATACTTCCAGTAAAACAAGACTGACTCCTCCAACAATTGCACTTCGGGAAATTGGAAGAACGATCCGAAAGAAAACGGTATAAGCATTTCCCCCAAGTAATCGGGCATTTTCAATCAGTGAAGAAGACTGGTTAGCTAAAAAAGTACGGGTTATCATGTATACGTATGGATACAGAAATATTGTGAAAATAAAAATTGCGCCAGGTAATGTCATTATATCAAAGTAGTCCTGATTTACGGTTACATCAAACTTATTCCGTAATATTGTTTGAAGGGTTCCTGTATAGTTTAGTATCCCATTATACGTATATGCTGCAATGTACGGTGGGATTGCTAACGGTAAAATTAGCCCCCATTTAAAAAAACGTTTTAGCGGGAAATCATAAGCTGAGATAAGCCATGCTAAACTGGTTCCGATTAAAATAGTAAGTATGCCTGTGAATAGTATAATGATAGAAGTGTTTTTTAACAATAGAGGCAGGATATATTCTTGTATATGCTCCCAATTAGAAGTTTCTTGCGTAAAAAAGTTCAATAAAATTGAAACGTTTGGTAGCAGAATCAGAATAACAATAAATAAGGATAAAAATGTCCATAAGTTCATATAACCAGGTAACTTTCGATACAGCTTCAAAAACGTACACTTCCCTTAGTCATGGATGAGGTTCTACACATGATAATAAAAAAGGTATTAATATATCAATGATAACAGTTCTCAATTATAATGTATATAAAAATACTGCATCTTTTTCAAATACTGATGCAGTATTTTTAAGCAGCTAAGGAAATACTTTCTTGCTGCATAAGTCATTTATAATTTCACCATTAAGGATGAGTGATAAGTGAAGTTATTTCCATCCAACCTTATTCATTATCTTAATTGCTGTATCGTTATTTTCTCCTAACTCAGTTAGGTTAAGATCCTGTTCCTTGAATTCACCCCATGATTTCAATAGCTCAGTAGGTTCCACATCTGGATTGGCAGGGTACTCAAAGTTAGCTTTGGCAAATTGCTCTTGAGCATTTTTAGTTGTTAAAAACTCTATGAATTTAATAGCATTCTCTTTATTCTTACTACTTGCTGTCAAACCGATTCCACTAATGTTTACATGGGTGCCAGTTGTTTCTTGATTTGGAAAAATGATACCAAGCTGTTCAGCTGCTTTTACTTGTTCTTCCTCTTCAGAATTCAGCATTTTACCTAAATAATAGGTGTTCATTACTGCTACATCACCTTCACCTGCAGCAACTCCAATTGCCTGGTCACGATCTCCACCTTTTGGGTCTCTTGCCATATTATCTACAATTCCTGAAGCCCATTTTGTAGCACCTTCCTCACCATTGATAGCAATTAGTGATGCTAATAAAGATTGGTTATATATGTTAGAAGATGAACGAATTAGAACTTTATCCTGGAAAGTATCGGATGTTAGATCTTGGTATGTTTGAATATCTTCAGGATTAACACGGTCTTTATGATAAGTAATTATACGAGCTCGCTTCGTTAATCCAATCCAATTATTTTCTTCATCACGATACTTATCTGGAATATTTTTATTAACCTTGTCACTTTTTACTTCCTGCAGTATCCCTTTTTCTTTTGCAATGTGCAGACGTCCTGCATCAGCTGTAATAAATAGATCAGCCTCAGATGCTTTTCCTTCACGGTCCAAACGTGCTATTAACTCATCATCTTTACCTTTAATAACATTAACTTGGATTCCTGTCTCTTCTGTAAACTGGTCATATAATTCTTGGTCAGTTTCATAATGACGCCCTGTATAAAGATTAATTTCTCCTTTAGCATCACTAGACTCCACAGAAGAATCACCATCCTCTGAATTATTTCCGCATGCAGCTAATGAAAATATAGATAATAAACCGATCATGCTGATTATAAAGAATCTGTTATTCATATAGTAATCTCCTTTTGTTTTAAGTGTATGTACTTAATTGATAATGAATTTCATTTTCAATTATTATTTTACAGAAAAAAGAAAACAAGTCAATGGGTTTATGCAAATTAATTAGGAGCTGGTGAGTAAAAGAAATAGTTAAAGTCAAACGTCATAAAAATGAGGGGAATCGACGTTTGGAACTTTCTATTCTTATCATTATCATTCATCCTGAACTTTATCAGCAGGCAACCCCAACTCCTTCTTTAGTTTTCTGGATATCTCGGCAAGGTCTTGATCAGTAGGGATGAAAAAAGATATCCCATTTACCCGGTGATTGGATCCTGATATTTCAAATGTTTTAATAGCTGTGGCATCTATTGAGGAATATTCCTTTTCTAGAGCATAAATTTCAGCTGGTTTTAAGCTGGATTTAACGTGCTCACCGAGTATATCTGTTATTTCTCCAACTTTAAAAATAGTACCAACTGATATTGCTTCGCTAATAGCTGCTTTAATAAACTGGCGCTGTCTTTCATCGCGAGGGTAAGTATTATTAACTGCTCTTTTTCGCATTCGGACGAAAGCCAGTGCTTCTTCACCACTTAAATTTGTGGTACCTTCCGTAAAATAAATTCTCTTATCATTATTATAGATATTTTTCTCCCAAAAACCTTTCTTAATGTCTACTGTTACACCCCCAAGTGCATTAACAATATCACGAAAACCTTCGAAGTTGGCTACAGCATACTCATCAATTGGAATATCAAGCAAATTTTCCACTGTTTCGACCGTTAGTTTTGGTGCGCTGTAACCGGAAAGGGAGGCATAAGTATATGCCGCATTAATTTTATGAGATCCTGCATTTTCCTGTCCCACAGCTTCTGTCGGTAAATCAACTCTGGTATCTCTTGGAATCGATGTCATTGTCATCTTGTTCGTGTCTGGATTGAGTGTAACGACTATTTGCGTATCGGCACGTCCATTTTTCCCGCCGGAAGAATAGTTTTCAATCCCCATCAACAAAATTGAAATAGGATCCTCTCCGATTTTTACTGTATCGCTCCGCAGTTCGGATTTCCCTCCAGGTCGATCTAATCCACTATAGGAGTCTTTAGCAGAATTGTATGTTTGAAGTAATAAGTAACTTCCAATTCCAATAATAATTACTATAAGAAAGATAACTGAATACAGTAATTGTTTCCTTCGCTTTTTTGATCTTTTTTGTTTCCTTCGTTCCAATCTTAAATCGTGCACAATAATTCCTCCGCTTCAGGCTGCCGACGAAAGTTAGTCTTTTTGATAGGTACTTTCTTACTGCATAAGTGCAACTAAGGTTTATCAATTTTAAGGCTTGTCCTCAAAGTTGAAGGGGTACGATTTCATAAGAACCCTTTAACGAATGTTTTAATCATTATTATATGTAAATTAAAAGGAAAATAACAATTAGATATGTTTTAGAATATCAGTGATCGGATATATCAAAATAATGATCAAGATTTTTAATAAAAATTAATCTTTAATACTTGAAAGTCAAAATTGGTCAGAGTATAATAAAGTTAAAGGTCAAATATAGTCAAAGTCAAACCTTTTTATAATAAATTGAAATCACAAGGAGGAGTGACATATGAAGTGTCAACAATGTGGTATTCACCCAGCATCAATTAATGTAGCCATGCAAATCAACAATGAGAAAATGCATATGCACGTTTGTAATGAATGTTTCAAAGAGATACAAGGTCAATTAATGAACGGTGGTTATGGATCCGCTAAGAATAATCAAGATAGTTTTTCGGATAAATTTTTCCAAGGAAATGGTCAAAGCTATACCGGAACAAAGACACAACAACAAACAGGTAATGGCGATGGATTATTGGATCAGCTTGGTAAAAACGTAACAGATGCAGCACGCGCTGGCTTAATTGACCCAGTTGTCGGCCGTGACAATGAAGTGAAACGAGTCGTTGAAACATTGAATCGTCGAAATAAGAACAATCCTGTTCTAATAGGTGAACCTGGTGTTGGTAAAACAGCTATTGCTGAAGGACTAGCCCTCCGAATTGCTGAGGGAAATGTATCTGCCAAACTTATGAACAAGGAAATATATCTATTAGATGTTGCTTCACTTGTAGCAAACACAGGTGTTCGTGGACAATTTGAAGAACGCATGAAGCAACTTGTTCAAGAGTTGCAATCACGTAAAAATGTAATCTTATTCGTTGATGAGATTCATTTATTAGTAGGAGCTGGTACTGCAGAAAGCTCGCAGATGGATGCAGGAAATATTCTGAAGCCTGCATTAGCTCGAGGCGAAATGCAATTGATAGGTGCTACAACATTAAAGGAATATCGTAAAATTGAGAAGGATGCGGCACTTGAGCGTCGTTTCCAGCCAATTATCGTGAAAGAGCCTTCAGCAGATGAGGCAATTCAAATACTAAACGGAATAAAATCTCGTTACGAAAGCTTCCATGAAGTTCGATACTCTGAAGAGGCAGTTAAGGCGTTTGTAACATTATCACAGCGCTATATTCAGGACCGCTTCTTACCAGACAAAGCTATTGATCTTATGGATGAAGTTGGTTCACGTTTAAATCTTTCAAATGCAGAAAAAGATTCCAATTCAATTCAGCAAAAGATAGACGAAATTGTTAGTGAAAAAGAACAAGCTGCAGAAAAAGAAGATTATGAACGAGCAGCGAATTTACGCTATCAGGAAATTCAATTGCAAAAGCAACTGGAAACAGCTAAAAACGACGAACAGGTTGTCGATGTTGATGTAGCTGATATTCAATTAATTATTGAAGAAAAAACTGGTATACCCGTAACAAAGCTGCAAACTGACGAGCAAGAGAAAATGAAAAATATCGCAGAAAATATTGGAACAAAAGTTATCGGACAACCGGAAGCAGTTAACAAAGTAGCCAAAGCAGTTCGCCGCAGTCGTGCAGGTTTAAAATCAAAATATCGTCCAATTGGATCATTCTTATTTGTTGGTCCAACTGGTGTAGGGAAAACCGAATTGACTAAAGCACTCGCCGAAGAATTATTCGGTTCCCGTGAAAGCTTAATTCGTCTTGACATGAGTGAGTATATGGAGAAGCATGCAGTGTCTAAAATTATTGGGTCACCACCAGGTTATGTGGGGCATGAAGAAGCGGGGCAGCTAACAGAACGTGTTCGACGCAACCCATATTCAATCATCTTGCTGGATGAAGTCGAGAAAGCACATCCAGATGTACAGAATATGTTCCTGCAAATTATGGAAGATGGCCATTTGACTGATTCACATGGTCGAACAGTAAGTTTTAAAGACACCGTAATTATCATGACAAGTAATGCTGGAACTGGTGTGAAGGAAGTTAATGTTGGATTTAACAAAGATGAACATGAATCAGTTTCAACACTTGAAAACTTAAGTGATTATTTTAAACCTGAATTCTTAAACCGTTTCGATGGTATTGTTAACTTCAATGAACTAGCTGAGGATCATTTAATTGAGATTGTTGATCTAATGCTTGCAGAACTAGAAGAAAGAATTGAGGAAAACGATATTAGTATAACAGTATCTGATGATGCAAAAAGAGAATTAGCAAGACTTGGCTATGACCGCCGTTTTGGTGCAAGACCTTTACGCCGAGTTATCCAAGATAAAATTGAAGATCAATTAACAGATCTGATTTTGGAAGAAGAAATAGTTAAGGCTGTTCAAGTAGAAGTAACAAATGGCGACATTGTTGTCGTAAAAAGTGAATAACATTTAACAATGGGAAGCCGCTGACATAAGGTGTCAGCGGCTTTTTATGTGCAGAGGACTTTATTCAACTATCGAATCCTGCCTCAAGAAGTTTCGTTAATTGACACCGCAATAACCACGGTACTACGTATTATTAATCCACTTCGGTGAAAAACTATAAAGAGATTAAAAATTGATAAAGGATGTCTTTCATGCAGAGATACGTACGAGTGAGTGCTTTGACCATGTTGTTGGTGTTCTTTGTTTTAACCGGTTCTGGTCATAACGTATATGGGGAACAAACCGAAATGGATGTCCACTTCATTGATGTTGGCCAGGGGGATAGTATTTTGATACAAACGCCTTCTGATAAAAATATACTGATTGACGGTGGACCTCCTGAAGCTGGGAAAAAAGTAGTTGGGTTCCTAGAAGACCATAACGTTGAAAAAATTGATTTACTTATTGCTACACATCCTGATATTGATCATATTGGCGGCCTGACACATGTTATGAAGTCATTCGAAGTAGATCGGATTATTGACTCGGGAAAACTATATTCAACCAAAACATATGCCAAGTATATCAGTCAAATACTGAAACAACGGATCCCTATTGAAATAGCTAAGCAAAATGCTCTGATTCAAATTGATCCATTTTTTAAAGTACGAATTTTAAATACACATACTGGAAATAAAGATAATAACGATTCATCGATTGCATTAAAAATCAGCTTTAAGGAAATAGACTTTTTGCTTATGGGCGATGTCGAAAAAGAACAAGAGAAGAAACTGTCGAAAAAATATAATCTGCAGTCCGAAATCATAAAAGTGGCTCATCATGGTTCAAACACGAGTACCACGTCGGATTTTTTAGATAAAGTAAATCCGGAACTTGCAATTCTTACATATAGTAAGAAGAATGACTATGGTCACCCAGTTGATCGAGTTATCGAAAATTTAATCAATGTTAATGCAGCTATATACTCAACTGCAATATTCGGCGACATTACGATTAGTACAGATGGTGAAAGTTACCTGATTGAAACTGAGAAGCATCCAACAAGTAATTTGAACACAGGATAAATTTACAATTTTAAACAATTATGATATCATTATAATATTAAAATAAAACAACTATTCTGGGGAAGGTGTGTTAACATGTTACGTGAAAAAGATGCATGGATGATGAATGGCTATGTTGGTATCCTGACTATTGCAGTTCTGCTGGCCGTTACAGTAGTTAGCTTCTTTCAAGAATTATATGTTATTGGTGCCATTTGTTTAGCTATTGCGATCATTTTGGGCAGTGGCATCACCTTAATACAGCCCAATCAGTCAGTAGTAGTTATTTTTCTCGGAAAATACATGGGAAGTATACGAAAAGAAGGTATTGTAGTTACAGTTCCATTTTCATTGAGACGTACAATATCACTTCGGGTACGTAATTTTAACAGTAAACGATTGAAGGTCAATGATGTCAATGGTAACCCAATAGAGATTGCAGCAGTAATAGTATTCAAAGTTGTCGATGCAGCAAAAGCAGTATTTGATGTTGACCAATACGAGGAATTTGTGGAAATCCAGAGTGAAACTGCTATTCGGGCAGTTGCAACCAAATACCCTTATGATACTTTTACTGATGAAGAATTAACACTCCGTGGTAATGCTGAAGAAATTTCAAGCCAGCTAACGAAAGAACTGCAGGAACGCTTAAAAGTAGCAGGTGTTGATGTTATCGAAGCACGCTTAACACACCTTGCATACTCCACCGAAATAGCACAAGCTATGCTGCAACGCCAACAAGCGAGTGCGATTATCGCTGCGCGTAAGCAAATCGTTGAAGGTGCAGTCGGAATGGTACAGGATGCGGTTAAACAGATCGAGAAAGATGGAATTGTTGAATTGGATGAAGAACGTCGTGCTGCGATGATTAATAATCTACTAGTATCAATCGTTTCAGATAACGGTACACAGCCGGTTGTTAATACAGGTTCACTTTATCAATAGAAAAAGAGGGATTCTATGGCTAAAAAGAAGAACTTTCCGCTAAGAATAGACCCGAAGTTATATGACATTTTACAGTCCTGGTCCAAGGATGAATTCCGCAGTGTTAATAGTCATGTGGAATACTTACTTCGCGAATCAGCTATGAAAGCCGGAAGATTGCCAAAAACGGAAGATAAAAAAATAGGAGAAGATTGATAGGCTCTGCATTTTATATGTACAGGGCCTATTTTTTTGTAATTTAAGAAACTATAAAATTTAAGTGCTGTGGAGCTAGACTTCCGAATCAGTCATGTCCAGCTCCAACTTACAGGACCGGGTTCCTTAGGAAATATACTTTCATAAGAAACCCTTGAACGCGAATGACAAATTATCTAATTTACTTATGCAATCACAATTCACTTTTAGTTTTGTAAAAGTTTTCTAAAATTTTTATTGACAAATGATCAGCATGGTTATATAGTTAGTTGCATAACTAATCAACCGAATAACTAAGGGGCTTATTTATGAAAAATCAGTTAGATGAAACTAAACCTATTTTCCTTCAGATTAAAGAACAGCTGGAAGACTCAGTCATCAACGAATCGGTTAAGCCGGGCGAACGGGTCCCTTCCACAAATGAATTTGCAGGCTACTATCAAATCAATCCAGCAACAGCTGCAAAAGGGATAAATGAACTTGTTAATGAAGGAATTTTAGTTAAACGAAGGGGTGTTGGGATGTTTGTGACAGAACATGCTAAGACAATTTTAATTAAGAAACGGAAGAAAACTTTTTATGAAAACTACATGCTACCTCTTAAGAATGAAGCGAACAAATTGAACATCAGTAAGGAAGAATTATTGGAAATGGTGGAAAGAGGGGAAAATCATGAAAATTGAAGTTAAAGACGTATCTAAAAAATATAAAGATACAAATGCGCTTGATAATATTTCTTTCACGCTTAATGAACCTAAAATTTATGGATTGCTTGGAAGGAATGGTGCAGGAAAAACAACTTTTATGGAAATATTATCAGGACAAATATTAGCATCGAAAGGACAGATTTTGATAGATGGAGAGCCTCCTTTTGATAACCAGCGATTAACAGAAGCGATTTGTTTAATTAAAGAAGGAAACAACTTTAAAAGAGATTTAAAAGTAAAAAATGTGCTCCGTATTTACTCATATTTTTATCCAACATGGGATCAGGAGCTGGCTGATGAATTAATAGCTGAATATAACTTAAATCTGAATGCCAAAGTAAAAGCTTTATCAAAAGGGATGGTATCAGCTCTAGGGATAATAGTTGGGCTGGCAAGTAAAGCACCAATTACAATTTTCGATGAGCCATACATTGGACTTGATGCTGCAGCACGTAAGAAGTTTTATGAAATTTTATTGGAAGAATATGAATCTGAAAAACGAACAATTATTTTTTCCACACATTTAATTGATGAAGTTAGTCTAATGTTTGAAGAAGTTCTTATTCTGCAGGATGGAAAATTAGTATTAAAAGAAGAAGCAGAAGAATTGCGTAACAATACATGTGCTGTTTCCGGAACAGTTCAGGATGTAGAAGAATTTGTTAACGGTAAGGAAGTAATTCAGAGTAAGAATCTTGCTGGGATGATGACAGCCTATGTGTATGGAAGTATAGAACAAGCAAAATCAGCAGGCCTATCTGCAGAGGGAATTCCTATTCAGGAACTGATGATTTATTTAACGGAAAAGAAGGGGGCATAACGATGGGCAGACAATTAAAAGGCCTACTTTATTTCTTTATTACTGATATTCGCTATTCACTTCTAATATTCTGGACGATTTTACTAAGCATATTAGTAGTTTCACTTGCATTCGCTTATTTTTTAATGGATGTAGAGAATGGAATGATGACGTTTAGTTTAACTGTACCAATGTATATTTATTGTGGAATCTTAGGGTTCTTAACGGTAAAAGAATCAATTCCATTTTCCATAAAGATGGGAGCAACTCGTAAAAGCGTATTTATTAGCTTAGGGATATTTTTTCTGGCTATCTCATTATTTATGGGTACAGCAGCTAGTATTCTTCAGGAGATTGTAAAAGTATTGGCAGAGATGACTGGCGTTGATACATTTTCATTTCTTCATCTGGCGTATTTTGTGGATAACACATGGTATACGAGAATCCTTATTGATACATCAATCATGTTCTTCTTTCTTGCACTCATGTTTGTAGTGGGGCTATTATTCTTTAAATATGGGCTTGCAGGAGGCGGAAGCTTTTTAGGAGTATTAGTAGTTTTATTACTTATAGGTATTGCTAAGGGCTGGATTGTCGATTTCTTTATTAACCTATTTTCAGAGATTGATTTGGCATTCTTTTATCAAATGTTAGGTTTAGGAATCGTAGTTTATTGTGTTTCCTTTTTATTCTTAAGAAGGATTACAACTGTGAAAGTAAAATAGAGAGGCTGGAACTAAGGTGTTTTAGTCAGGGTAAAATCCGAACTATTATTCATTATTCTTGAAATAGAATTCGAATTAGTTCGGATTTATTTTGCCGTTAAGAAACTATAACTACTTTCTTACTGCTAAGTGCAACTAGGCATTCACCAAAAGGATTGGTGAATGTTAATTTTCTAATGTTGCTGATTAGATATAAACTGCGAATTAGTGGAGGTTTTTTTTGTTCTAATGATGTTTGATTGCTTCGATTTAGGGGTCTTCGGAACGTGTTTCCCCATAGGAGTCTACGTATTCTGCCTTCACTGATAGAGATTTCCTGATTAATGAGTAATTATAGTCCTTAGAATTAACGTTTCGTTGAGTTATTCTAAGCTGCGGAAAAATGCGAGACTCCTATGGGAAAAGGAACAGTCTGAAGACCCCGCGTACTGAGCGCTTTTTGCTCGTGAGGAGGCTGAAGCGTTCCCCATGTAAAGCGAGTATTTTTCCGCAGCGTTGGATTAGCACTCATCTTATAAAGAATAGAAGGAATTTACATAAAGTTACTTCGCAGTTTATATCAACCACGTAATAGATCCAACCATTGAAAATGAACTTTCTAAACATCCTAGCCTGTTATTATCCATCTTTAAAGTTTTAGTTATGTCCCTGTCTCATTTCTTTAACTTGCCATTTCCTTTGACTTGAATGTGAAAATCGAGCCTGCTACTAACAAAATAATTATAACTGTTGTTACAATTGCGGTACCTGTTAGTTCATATGGAACATTGCCAGATACAAGCATCTGGTTAATATATCCTGAAATATTATTAGGACTCCATTCGAGTAGATGTGAAAAGATAGTTGTAATCAGTTTCATTACCAGAATCGTTGCAATCGTAAGAAATGCTACAAGACCAGGTATTTTTAATAATGTGTTGTAAAAGATGGATAAGGACACAACTAATGCAAGCCATAGTCCATAAAAGAAAATAATTTGCAGAAGTTCACCAAAAGATAATTCACCAAACAGAAGATTTACATAATACCAACTGGAAAGCATTCCTAATGCCAGGGCAGTCAGAGTTAATAATAGTACTGCAGCCCACTTGGCGGTAATATAGTTTGTATAAGATACTGGTTTAACCAAAACTAGTTCAGAAACTCCACTTTTGCGTTCACCTGCTATTGTCCCCATGGACATAAGTACGATAACAAGTACACCAATACTGCTTATTTGCGATAAACTCATCATAACAACATCACTTGGAGTGAAATCGGGTAGCTGGAATTCAGTTCCCTCTGGCATCCCACCAACAGCATCAATAATCTGTGGTAAGTAATAGCTCGAGACTGGATCCATGGTGGCGATTAAAATCATGACTAAAGGTACCCATATCCATTTGAAATTCCGGATATTTTCTAAAAGTTCTTTTTTAAAAAGTGTCATCCATTGCATTAGTTGCTCACCGCCTTCATAAACATGTCTTCGAGAGACGCGCGATTAATAGCAAAAGATGTTAGTGGCCATTCTTCTTTAGAAGCAGCTGCGAGAATTTCTTTGCGCGCACTTAAAATATCCGTTGCCGTCACATGGATTGTGTTCCGATCCATGGAACATGTTACGACCGATGGCAGGTTATCTATTTTGGCACGATAGTTTACTAGATCATCCTGAAATCTTAGTTCTATCTTAGCTGTCTGATACTTATGACGAAGTTCTTCCATGGAACCAGATTCGACTATTTTTCCTTCATGTAGAAGCAAGAGCTCATCACTTACTTCATCTGCATCCCCTAGAATGTGGGTAGAAAATAAAATCGTCATGTCTTCTTTCAACTCTTCCATTAAGGTTAGGACTTCCCTGCGCCCAATCGGGTCCAATGATGATACCGGTTCATCAAGCATCAGAAGCTTTGGATGATGAATCATAGCTTGGGCTATGCCAAGGCGTTGCTTCATTCCACCAGAATATTTACCGATTCGCCTATTCTTAGCTTCAGTCAGACCAACACGTTCCAAAAGCATTTCTGTGCGCTTGTTCGCTTCCTCTTTGGATAAATGTGCAAGGCGACCGACATAGATCAGAAATTCTTTCCCGGTCATCCATGCATAAAAGACTGGATATTGTGGGAGGTAGCCAATGTATTTTCTAATGTCATCATTTTGTTTCATACCAGAAAACGCAACTGATCCACTGGAAGGTTTAATTAATCCCGACAACATGCGTAGCGTTGTTGTCTTTCCAGCACCATTTGGTCCAATAAGAGCAATACATTTACCAGGCTGAAATTGAAAATTTATCTCATTAACTGCAGGTTTTCCGTCATAATTCTTAGTTAAATTATTAACCGTAAGTAACGCCATTTAATCCTGTCTCCTCCCGAAAATAAAATAGATAATTGGTCCAATTATGTTTATGAAGATAACTATAATGAACCATAGCCACTTAGGTCCGTTTGTTTTTTCGATTCTCACTAAATCAATTACAGAAATAATAAGTAAAATTCCCTGAATAACAATTATAGGTGCAATAATGGCCCAATTAATTTCGCTAAATATATCTATTATTGTTGCTTCTTCCATGTTATTTCACTCCAATCGTTGTTGATAGTCTATATACGAATTATGACGTGAAAAGGTTCAATTTAATAGGAAAATAATTATACACAAGGTTATTAACATTAAAGCCAACTTACACACAACGTTTTAGTGAAATATCCACAATATAAACATGATGATAAAATTTTATGCACAACTAGACTGTGAATAAGTGGCATATATGTGGAGGGATTTTGAAGAGTTATTAACACTGTTATTAAATTTGTGGATAAATAGGAGGCTGTTTTATAAAAGATTGTTGCTACAGATATAAACTGCGACATAATGCCAAAAAACTCGAGTGCTATGACACCGCTCCAGAAATACACTTCGCTTTCCGTGGCCAACGCCTCAGATTCCTCGGAAGCAAAAAACGCTTCCTGCGGGATCTTCAGCTGTTGCTGTTCCCACAGGAATCTCCGTGTATTTCCTGCGCTGGATTTGACTCGTTTGATCCTAAAAAAATTCACATATGGATAAAGTAAGATATTAAACCATTTAAACCAGCAGTTGGAATATGCGAGACTTATACGAAAAGAGCCAAATAAAAAAGAAACCAAAGAATTACCTTTGGTTTCCTCTTTGAGATAACTGACCATGTATCTTGTCAGCCTGCTTAAATTCCTTCTGATAAAGTACTTCCTGTGTTTTGGACAAAAACTTTTCACGCTGGTCTTTTGGCTTACTTTTCATAGGACAACCCCCTCGCTTACGCTTTGGTGTTAGGATTATCCACAACAAACAAATATATACATTTCAACCTATTCACGTTCTGTTTCCCGTAATGCCTCCTCAAGATATGGATATGAAAATTGATAATTATTATCTTTTGCTTGTTGTGGTAAAACGAATTGTCCCTTTGTAATCAGGTGGCTCATTTCCCCAATTATCGTCCGGATTATAGGGGATGGGGTAGAGACCCAATATGGGCGTTTTAGTACCTTTGCCAATACTTTAGTGAAATCTTTATTACGCTTTGGATACGGGGAAGTGATATTAACAGCTCCACTTATATGCGCATTAAATAAGCAGAATTGAATAAGTTGGATAACATCTTCAATATGAACCCATGATACCCACTGCTCTCCATTACCTATTTTCCCCCCAGCAAACATTTTAATTGGAAGCTTCATGTAAGGGAGGGCACCTTCCTTACCCAAAATGACGCCAAATCGAGTGTAAACCGTTCGAATATCCAATTGTTCAGCCTGTTTTGCAGTTTTCTCCCAATCCACTACTACTTTAGCTAAAAAGTCATCACCTGGTTCTGTCGTATTTTCTGTAAAAATAGAATCCTCTGACGTTCCATAATAACCGATTGCTGATCCAGTAATAAATACGTCTGGTTTTTTGTCCATCTGTTTCATAATATCAATAACTTTTTGTGTGGTCTCTATTCGGCTGGTT
This sequence comes from Virgibacillus subterraneus, assembly GCF_900110695.1. GTDB lineage: Bacteria > Bacillota > Bacilli > Bacillales > Amphibacillaceae > Lentibacillus > Lentibacillus subterraneus. The sequence goes on from NZ_FOEH01000011.1 coordinate 25,191, forward strand.
ATAATAGCATCCTTTTTCTTCTTAGACCAGTAACCAAATAAGGAATCTCCGGCAAGATTAATAACTCCATGAATTGTAGGGAGTTTTTCAACTTGATAATCATAACCTATAAAAGAAGTTTTTTCGCTGTTTGTATGTTTTTCAGGAGAGCGTGTGAGTATGTAAACGTGGTGATCTTTATCGTTCAAAGCTTTTGTAAGGTGGCTGCCAACAAAACCGGTTCCACCTGTAATTAATATATTCATTTTATCACTCCAGTAATTAATCACTATTATATTAGTTTATTCTATTTTAGAGCTTTTAGTATATCGATTCTTACAGTAGTGTCCGGGCAAAAAATCATGTTATCATTAGGGAAAGGGGTGAGAAACATTGACAAAAATTACCCGGATCACTACACAAAAAAAACGTAAGAATCGGTTCAATATCTTTCTGGATGAGGGCCAAGGTGAAAAATACGGCTTCAGTGTAGATGAAGCGGTATTAATCGAGCATAAGCTTCGTAAAGACCTTGATTTAGACGATACAACGATCGCCACACTTATCCAAAAAGATACATTACATAAATCATATACCCTTGCAATAAACTTTTTAAGCTACCGAATGCGAACAAAAAAAGAAATTTATGATTATCTTGTTAAAAAAGAAGTTGATGAAGAGCATATTACGAAAATTATGGACAAGCTCCTCGATGAGGGGTTAATAGATGATAAGCAGTTCGCTGACTCATTTGTCAGAACAAGAATTCAAACAGCAAGCAAGGGACCGATGCTTGTAAAAAAAGAATTAATGGATAAAGGTGTTTCCAAATTAATTGCTAGTGAAGCGGTTGATTTGTTCACCTATGAGGAACAGCATGTGAAAGCAACAAAATGGGTTGAGAAAAAACTGAATACAAGTAAAAGCAACTCATTTAAGCAACAGGTTCAGCAACTGCAATCAACATTAATGCAAAAAGGGTTCACACAAGATGTTATCAAGGACGTGCTGGCGGACGTACAAGAAGAAAAAAATGACGATGCTGAATGGGATGCGATTGTGAAACAAGGTGAAAAGCTTCTTCGTAAACACCAGCAGAAGTTTGAAGGCTATGAATTACGCAATAAGATGAAAGAAGCTTTGTATAGAAAAGGGTTTACTTTCGATTTAATTGATACATTCCTAGAGGCCTCGCTTGATGAGTGAGGATAGGGGGTTCGCTCATTAACTCCCCCCTAATCCAAGTAAGTGAAGGAATTATTTATCAATAAATATTTCCTTCCTGCCATCATCTTCCCTGAAGATTTGCGCAGCAACTACTTCGGGTCCTTTTAAGCTTGTTGCATCGGCAACGTGTGTTGATTTATCCCAAAATGGTGTATTCATACCACCCATATAAACTGCTGTGATCGCAATGGAGTCATTCTCCCACTCTTTTTGTAGGCTCTCTGTGAACCCTTTAACAGCAAACTTACTCGCACAATAAATTGACTCATTTACTTTCCCTCGTAATCCTGCAGTTGAAATAATCGTTAATATCCGTCCTTTACTAGAACGAATTTGCGGAAGAGCAGATTGTACTGTCAAAATCGTGCCTTTAACATTAGTGTCCAATGTTGATTCGATATCATCAATTGAATAATCCTCTACCTGACCGAAAATACCAATTCCCGCATTATTGATAAAGACATTTAGTTCACCTATTTGTTGAAATGCTATACTTACTGACGCTGGTTCTTGAACATCACAGAGGATCACCTCTGCTTGGCCGCCGCCTTTCAGGATGTTATTTTGAACCATATGTAATTTTGTGTCGGTTCTTCCCAGTAAAAATACTTTATAATTATGGCTGGCATATTGTAAGGCAAGTGCACGTCCTAGACCACTACCTGCACCTGTAATTGCAACAGTTGGCATATAGTTTCCTCCTTAGAATAGTGAGTATCATTATTTCTATTTTCTTAAACTCTTGGTAAAATGTAAACTGATAGGAAAGGAGTATGCAAAAATGGATGTAAGATATAGTGATTACTCGCTTGAACAATTGCGAGAAGAGATTGGAAAGTTTAAGGAAAAAGCACAGAAGGCTGAACAGCTTGGTAATATAAGTGAAGTGGCAATCTATGAGCGCAAATTACAGGTTGCAATGGCTTATATGCTTAACCCGGAAGATTTTAAAGCTACAGACATACATCAATTGAATGGTGATCCTGGTCATAAATTTAAAATAAATTATATAAATGGTGTGTTTGCCTGGGGACATCGAGTTAATTTACTAAATGAAACGTATGAAAAGGAAGAAGCTATTCCAATTTCACTACTAGGCGATAAAGTGGAGTAAAAGTAAAACAACAGCGCGGGGGTATTCCGTGCTGTTGTTTAAATTGGATTATTTTCCACATCTAATTTATTCTGTAATTTTTGTTCGGAGAAGATCCATCCAGTATAGGAGGTCATTATTCTCATGTTATCGTCTATTTGTACGACGGCTACAAACGGGTAATGCTCATTGGAACGGTATCTCAAATCTATAAACCGAATTTCGGTAAAATCATCGTAATCATTAATTTCCCACCGATAAACAGGTGAAAATGATAAAAAGGCTGAGATATTTTTATCTTTTTTGGCTAAATTCATTAATTTGTTATTTGGTAATTGGACTTTTTCAAATTCTTCCAATATCTCAATGTGTCCGTGTATTACTGAACCTACATAAAATTTGTCTGTTGTTGTAATAGCAACACGCCATTCATTTTGCTTTATGGTAGGCGAAGTTGCGATTTGCTCGGTATCTGGAAAATAATCATGGATTTTCTGAACGATATCTTTTTTATCTATATAACGTTTAATATAATATAATAAAATTACCGCGTAGATGACTAACATAGTGAATCCAGGGTTTGCACCAAGCATCCAGGCAACAATTCCTCCAATATGAAGCAGGAAAATATATGGGTCAAACGTGTTGATAAACCCTTTTGCAACCCACTTATCTGTGAATGGCCGATATGCTTGTGTTCCATAGGCATTTGGAATATCAACGAGGACGTGGATGATGACAGCCAGAGCAGTCCAAGCCCATAGGTGTAAGAAATTAACACTTGGAAAGACTGCATGGATAAGACCAGCGATTACGACTCCCCACATTAACACAGCCGGGATAGAGTGAGTTGCCCCACGATGATGACGTATATAAACAGCGTTATTTTTAAGTTTTAAGACAGTATCAAAATCCGGCGCGTGTGAACCTACAATTGTACCGACAAGTATAGCATTGAACAATGTAGGATCACTTTGCACTGCTGGGTCTAACGTTGCTAGACCACCAAGTGCAACGCCCATAGCAATATGGGTACCAGTATCCATAAAACCAGGCCCTCCTAGACAAAAAAATTCGACAAATTTCGGGTGGTGCCTGTCACTTGTCGAGAATTACTTTTCACTTAATAATTATAACATAAAGGATGTAAAGGTATGATTGATAAGACATTACAGAATTTCGACATTTTTAAATTTCAGGCTAATTTAATTAACTGGTATCATGCCAACAAACGTGACCTTCCATGGCGCAAAGATCAGGATCCATATAAAGTATGGGTCTCTGAAATAATGCTGCAGCAAACAAAAGTTGATACAGTTATCCCTTATTTTCAACGATTTATTACAAAGTATCCAACGTTACAAGATTTAGCAGATGCTGACCAACAAGATGTTTTAAAAACATGGGAAGGTCTTGGATATTATTCCCGAGCTCGTAACTTACAAAACGCTGTCAGAGAAGTTGTTTCTGCTTATGGAAGTAAAGTTCCTGCTAATCCAAAAGAATTGGGCGCTTTAAAAGGTGTTGGTCCATATACACAAGGGGCTATACTATCAATTGCTTTCAATCAGCCTGAGCCGGCGGTTGACGGGAACGTAATGCGTGTATTATCACGTGTTTTAAAAATAGAAGAGGATATTGCTCAGCCTAAAGTGAAAAAGCATTTTGAGCGTTATACAAAAAAAATGATTTCGGATGAAGATCCATCTGCATTTAATCAAGGGATAATGGAACTGGGTGCCTTAGTGTGTACACCAAAATCTCCTATGTGTATGTTGTGTCCCGTTCAAGAGCAATGCAGGGCATTTGAAGAAGGTGTTGAACAGGAATTACCAATAAAATCAAAAGCTAAAAAGCAGAAGACAATTCCGTATGTTGCATTATTAATTCGAAATGAAAAGAACCAATATGTTATTGAAAAACGTTCCGAAACAGGTCTTCTTGCTAATATGTGGCAATTTCCGATGGTGCCTATAGATGAAATTGGGATGGACCATATCGAAAATTGGGTTGAGATGGAATACGGTGTACAGGTTGACTTAGGAAATAAGTTAGGAAAATTAAAGCATGTATTTTCTCATCTTATATGGCAACTCGATATTATTGAAGCAACTACAGGAAGTGTACAGGTCACTGATAAAAGGGTTGAGTTGGTCGATAAAAATAGGTTAGCTGATTATCCCTTCCCGGTTTCGCACCAAAAAATGATGAAATATATGCGTGAAGAATGAGCTGCCATCTAATTGTGGCAGCTTTACTTATGGAACGATTATCCTCTTCTATGCATTTCATTATTTATTTCCTTTAATATCGACAATCCCTCTGCATTTACATATGGTAAAAGCTGTGAGAGAGCATGCTGAAAATAATCCAATTCATTATTATTCCACTGTCTTTTGCTTATCATTGATAATTCGGCGAAATCTCTTGGTGTATCGATTTGTAAAACCTCCGTTAACGAATACTTGTACTACTTATTATATGTAGAAATACATCCTTTATTCGATATTGGTATTTAATTCCAATTGAAGTTAATTTTAACTACGGTTATTATGGATAACAATTTTTAAAATGGAGAAATTAATTATTGCGGAGGTGATACTGATGGCTAAGAAACAACAACCTAACAAATCAGCTGCTGGAACAAACGTTCAAAAAGTAAAACAGCAAAATCAAAAAGCGGCACAAGGGCAAGGTCAGTACGGTACTGAATTTGCATCTGAAACAAATGCTCAAGAAGTTAGAAAGCAGAACCAACAATCTAAGCAAAAGAAAAAATAACGTACCAATCCCCGATTTTTAGACACAAAAGAGCTTCCTGCCTCAGGAAGCTCTTTTTTCATTAAATACATTTTTCTGAAATAGTACAAATAAGGCGCTTGCCATTAAGAATACATTCCAAAGTAAAAGGGGTTCTTAGAAAGCAAAATATGCTTTCATAAGAATCGCTGTAACGAATGCCAAGTCTTATAAAAGACTTTGCTTTATCTATACTTTTCTTGGCCTTATAATATAAGGATAAAGAGATGTGATTAGAAGGAGAGATAGAATGTCTTGTCCAAAAGCAGGGTCAACAATGGAGATACAAAGCTATAAACATAACGGACAACTACATCGTGTATGGGAAAACAGTCTTGTTTTGAAAGGAACAGAATTAATTGTAATTGGCGCAAATGATAAAACAATGGTAAAAGAGAGTGATGGCAGAACTTGGATCACACGTGAACCAGCTATTACATATTTCCATTCAAAATATTGGTTTAACATTATAGGCATGCTGCGTAATGATGGGATACACTATTATTGTAATATTAGTTCTCCATTTGTATATGATGATGAGGCATTAAAGTATATTGATTATGATTTAGATATAAAAGTGTACCCTGATATGACATATGATTTGCTCGATGAAGATGAATATGAAGAGCATAAGCAGCAGATGAATTACCCCGCTGTTCTAGATCGCATTTTGCATAATAACATTGAATATTTACTGCACTGGGTTAGACAACGCAAAGGTCCTTTTTCACCTGACTTTATCGATCAGTGGTATGAACGGTATCTGACATATAGGTGATAAACCGATTAATTGAATTCGTATCAGTAAAGTCTTATAATGCAGGAAGTGTGTAAAAAAGCCTTTGTTACAACGCATTTCAATTAAAGTCTTAATCAAATAAGGAAGCGAAGTATATGAGTAGTACTAAAGAATATTTACAGTTTGTTAAACCATATAAATGGAAAATACTTTGGACGGTGCTCATAGGTATCGTTAAATTCGGTATTCCGTTGTTAATGCCATTAATTTTAAAATATGTTATTGATGATATTATTAATGCAGAAGATATGACAGATGCTGCGAAACTCAATGATCTTTTCTGGTTAATGGGTGGAGCTTTTGTAATATTTCTTGTTTTACGTCCCCCCATTGAATACATTCGACAATATTTGGCTCAATGGATAGGGAACACAATCCTTTATGACGTAAGGGATAAGCTGTTTGACCACATTCAAAAGCTAAGTCTTCGGTTCTATTCTAAGACAAAAACCGGGGAAATTATTTCCCGGGTAATACATGATGTCGAACAAACAAAAACCTTCGTGATAACTGGGTTAATGAATATTTGGCTAGATATGATTACTATTTTAATTGCAATTATAATTATGTTAACAATGAACGTATGGTTAACACTTGTATCGATTATGTTATTCCCATTATACGGGTTTTCCGTTAAGTACTTTTATGGAAAACTCAGGCGTCTAACACGGGATCGTTCGCAGTCGCTTGCAGAAGTCCAGGGCCATCTGCATGAGCGCGTACAAGGTATTCCAGTTACACGGAGTTTTGCCTTGGAAGAATATGAGCAAGATCAATTTGATTCACGGAATGATAATTTCTTACAAAAAGCATTGAATCATACAGACTGGAATGCGAAGACATTTGCGGTAATGAATACAATTACTGATCTTGCACCATTATTAGTAATTGCATTCGCCGGTTATCAGGTTATTAGCGGCAGTCTGACAATGGGAACAATGGTTGCGTTTGTTGGATATATGGAAAGAGTATATAGCCCACTACGCCGACTTGTTAGTTCCTCAACTGTTCTAACGCAGTCAATTGCATCTATTGACCGTGTTTTCGAGTTAATGAACGAAAAATATGATATTGTCGATAAGGAAAATGCGAAGCAACTTGGTCGTGTTGATGGAAAAATTGATATCGAAAATGTCTCATTCCAGTATGAAGAAGAGGAAGAGGAAGTATTACGCAATGTTTCTCTAAATGTTCAACAAGGTGAGACGATAGCGTTTGTAGGGATGAGTGGAGGAGGTAAATCAACCCTCATTAGCCTTATTCCACGGTTTTATGATGTAACAAAAGGATCGATAAAAGTTGATGGTAATGATATCAGAGATGTTAAGGCAAGGTCATTACGTGATAACATCGGAATGGTTTTACAAGATAATACATTGTTTAGTGAATCTATATCAATGAATATTCGGATGGGAAACCCTGATGCCACAGATGAAGAGGTTATTGCTGCAGCAAAGGCTGCGAACGCTCATGACTTTATTGAAGGATTAGTTCATGGATATGATACACTTGTTGGCGAACGAGGTGTTAAACTTTCTGGCGGGCAAAAACAACGCATTGCAATTGCACGTGTATTTTTAAAGAACCCGCCTATCCTAATTTTTGACGAAGCGACCTCCGCGCTTGATTTAGAAAGTGAACACACCATTCAGGAAGCCGTCGAAAAGCTGGCATCTGATCGTACGACATTTATTGTGGCACACAGATTAGCAACAATTACCCACGCTGACCGAATTGTCGTCATTGAAAACGGTGAAATTCAGGAGAGTGGGTCCCACGCTGAATTAATGAAGCGAAAAGGAAATTATTATAAATTGTATCAGGTTCAAAACCTGGATGATCATGAATCTATAGGCACGTAATTTCGAGAAAGCTCCTTCACATTTGATTGTGGAGGGGTTTTTTGGTAAATAGCCACTTTGGGTTCGCAGTTTCTAATGCATAAGTGCAATGAAGTCAATTCGCCCAAAGGCATGCACTTATGAGTATAAGGGGTTCTAAGATAGCAAAATATACTTTCATAAGAACTTCTTAACGAATGCCTAATCTCTATTAAGTTAAGAAACTACCATGACTGCTGAATGCGCAGCCACCATCTATCATGAAAATGTTGTAAACGAATTAGAGATGTGTTTTTCATACAAATAATGTTGAATAAATTGGAGATTTTGCGGACACCAGAGACCTTATTTGACACAAATATCATATATTAACCATGATAAATTTAAAATAAAGGCATCTGTGTCCGGATAAGTTCGAAAAGGTCACTTTTTTATAATAGTGAAAGAACCGCTTTTCTATTATCTATAACTACTATCGAACGCTAGCTGCAAAAAGTGGCATCTGAAAAAAATTTTTCAATTGACGCCACTTTTTCTTTGTGAGTTTCGATTCTAGTAAAAAGAAGACTTTATTTTAAAGTGTTAGTTAGGTAAAGGCTCTTTTAGTATAGTCTGATGCTATCTCTATTTATTGCGACACAGATTAAGTGTAACCAATTCGTAGTATGTAGTGTGGCTCTGAGACCACGCAACTGGTTTTACTTCCGAGAAAGATGAAGCGTTGACCAAGGAAAGCGTAGTATATTTCCGGATAGGTATATATTTTGTCACAACTTATATCTACTGAGGCATTAAATTACTTACCTTACCAAAAAGAGTAAATTAAAAATACACCCTCCAATGGAGAGTGTATTAGTATTGATTTACTTGTCAGCCATTACACGAAATGCATGTCCAACAGCTTCAATTGTTTTGTCGATATCTTCCTCAGTATGTTCTGTAGTTATGAACCATGCTTCGAATTTAGATGGTGCTAAATTAATACCCTGGTCAAGCATCAATTTAAAGAATTGAGCAAATGCCTCGCCGTCACTTGCTTCAGCTTGAGCATAATTTGTGATTACACCATCACCGAAATAGACGGTTAATGCACCACATAATCTGTTTACAGAGATGGGGATATTTACTTCAGAAGCCTTTTGCAATATTCCAGTTTCCAATCTAGCTCCTAATTGATCCAATTTTTCATACACACCAACTTCCTGCAATATTTCCAGGCAAGCGATTCCTGCTGCCATCGATGCAGGATTACCGGCCATTGTCCCGGCTTGGTATGCTGGTCCAAGCGGCGCCACTTGTTCCATTATATCCTGACGGCCACCATATGCACCGATTGGCAATCCACCGCCGATAATTTTCCCCATTGCAGTCATGTCAGGTTCAATTCCATAAACCTGCTGCGCGCTTCCGTATGTGAAACGAAATGCTGTAATTACTTCATCGTAAATTACTAATGCACCTGCATCATGTGTCATGTCATTAACGGCCTGCAAGAAGTCGGCATGCGGTTCTACGATTCCAAAGTTACCAACAATCGGTTCGACTAATACTGCAGCAATTTGGTCACCCCAGTGATCTATTGCTTCTTTGAATGCATCGAGATCATTAAATGGAACTGTAATGATATCCTCAGCTACAGCCTTGGGGATACCCGCTGAGTCAGGCGTTCCTAATGTAGCTGGTCCTGAACCAGCTTCGACCAATACAGAGTCAAAATGACCATGGTAGCAGCCTGAAAATTTGATAACTTTATTCCTGTTTGTATATGCACGGGCGACACGGACTGTAGTCATTACAGCTTCAGTACCTGAATTAACAAAACGCACTTTTTCTAATGATGGAATAGCGGATTTAAGCATTTTTGCAAATTTATTTTCAAGTCTCGTAGGCGTACCGTAAAGCACACCATTTGTTGCAGCATGTGTTATTGCTTCTGCAATATGTGGGTGGGCATGTCCCGTGATAATTGGACCATATGCCGCTAAATAGTCGATGTAGCTGTTATCGTCAACATCCCAGAAGTGTGCACCTTTAGCATGTTCCATATAAATCGGTGTGCCACCACCAACACCTTTATAGGCACGTGAAGGTGAGTTTACACCGCCGACAATATGTTCAAGTGCTTCCTCGTGTAGTTCTTTTGATTTTGTGAAATCCATTAAAATGCCTCCTAGATTACATTGCTTTCTTTAGCTTTGCTGTATTATGGATGGAAATCCACTTTCTATGGGAGAACCCCCTTTATGGAACTATTTATATCCTATCTTATTAATCTCGAAAAATAAATGACAAATGAACAGGTGGATAAGCATATGTATATCGTAGAGCGGGGGATCTTATGGGCTTATTTCTATGGATTATTATAATAGGTATATGTATTATACTGCTGGCTAGTCTTGTCGATTTTATACGTGGAGGAAGATTGCGAGTAAATATACAGATGCGTGAGAGCCGTTTTTCTGCTGAAATTTTTTACACGTTATTAGTGATTTATCTTATTGTTATTCTTGGTTTTGGTCTAATCTATTTTATTTTATCCATTAACAATATTTTATTAGTCGAGAATGGGGAGCTGAGGAAGGTAAGTGTAATTGGTTCTATCAGTCATTCGCTTTACTTTAGTGGGGTGACATTGCTAACAATTGGGTATGGTGATATTACACCAATTGGAGTAGGACGTTTCATAGCCTTAGTTCAGGCGATAATCGGTTATATCCTTCCAACTGCTTTCGTACTTCGTCTTGTACAGTCGAATCAAGAAAATAGAGACGAGTAGACTGATATGCTATAGTGAAGATAATCGTAAAATTTATGGAGGGATATAACAATGAGTGTAGAAATAGGCAAACAAGCGCCAGATTTCTCATTACCAAGTCAGGACGGAAAAGAAGTTAGCTTATCCGACTTTAAAGGAAAACATGTTGTGCTTTATTTTTACCCGAAAGATATGACGCCAGGATGCACAACAGAAGCATGCGATTTCCGTGATGCACAAGAGAGCTTTAGCGAACTTGATGCAGTTATTATAGGAGTTAGTCCTGATCCAGTTGAACGACACCAGAAATTTATTGATAAGCATGATCTTCCATTTTTATTATTGGCAGATGAAGATCATAAGGTAGCTGAAGACTATGATGTTTGGAAGCTGAAGAAAAACTTTGGAAAAGAATATTATGGTATCGAACGGTCTACGTTCATCATTGATAAAGAAGGCAATCTTCAGCAGGAATACCGTAAAGTAAAAGTTGAAGGTCATGTTGAAAAAGCGTTGGAGTTTATTCGTGAAAATAAATAATTATGCGGGGGCAGTTCATCTCAAATGGGCTGCCTTCTTTTTAGCAGTAAATACGTATAAATTCTTACTTACTGCATAAAGTCAGGTTTTCTAATATTACATTTTCGTATCTATAGTAATACAAGCCCATTTACCAGAATAAAATGTAGTGAATACAATAAAAGCGGGGTGTGTTGCATGGAAATTCGTCAAAATGTTCGATCTAAACCTGCGTCATATATAGATATCAATATGTTTTTTATAGTAAAGCGAGTTGTTGATATAATAGGAAGTTTCATACTGATACTTATATTGTGGCCATGGCTATTGATAATATTTTATCGGATATTAAAAAAAGATGGGGGGCCGATACTTTTTCGACAAGTTCGTATGGGAAAAGATAATCGCCCTTTTTTAATTAGAAAGTTCCGTACGCTCACAAATCCATCAAAGGTAATTCGATCATTACCACCGCATCCATTTCCGAAATCATGGAACAATGGGGTTCCGGATCAGTTTAATTTTAACCGCGATCCTTATCAAAATGTGACACACACTGGAAGATGGCTTAAAAAATATCGCCTTGATCGGCTTCCACTGCTATATAATGTGCTTAAAGGAGACATGAGTCTTGTAGGGCCAAGTCCGGAAATTATAGAGATTGTCGAATACTATAATGAATATCAGGCACAACGGTTACAAGTGAAACCTGGGATTACCGGATTTGCTCAAGTAAATGGCAATACGAATCAAAATCATGATCAGAAAATTAGGGACGATCTTTTTTATATTAAGAATTGTTCGCTTAAATTTGATATGATTATTAAATACCGTACTATTAAACATATTTTCATCAATGGAAATTTTAAAAGAAAACGGTTACTATAGAAGTAGACAGAGACATAGGAGGTATTGGACTGGGTGATTTTATCTTCAGCAAAACTATCAGACAAACATAAAACAAAACTTAACGAAAAATATCCAGATGAAGTGTTCATTTTTTGTAAGAATATGGATGAGGCTAAAGAGCACTTAGACAAAGCAGAAATTTTACTAACATATGGTGAAGATCTTACAACGAATTTAATCAGCCAGGCAACACAATTGAAATGGATTATGGTAATTTCTGCTGGAATGGACGAAATGCCATTCAAAGCAATTCATGAAAAAGGTATTCTTGTTACAAACGCCAGAGGAATACATAAGCAACCAATGGCTGAGTACGCTATTTTTTCGCTGCTTCAAGTATATCGTCAGGGAAAACAGCTAATACAAAATGAAGCAGAAAATAAATGGGACAGATCAGTTCGAATGAATGAAATCACCGGGAAAACGTTGCTAATTGCTGGAACAGGTGCTATTGGACAAGAAGTAGCACGACTTGCGAAAGCGTTTCAAATGAAAACATACGGCATTTCCAGAAGTGGCAGTCCAGTAGAGTATTTTGATTATAATTTTACAAATGAATCAATGGAAGAAGTGTTGCAGGAAGCAGACTTTGTTGTGTCTGTTTTGCCCAGCACATCTGAGACGAAGGACTTTTTTACGTTTGAACACTTTCAAATGATGCCTAATCATGCAGTGTTCCTAAACATGGGACGTGGAGATGCGGTTCGTGGAGATGATATATTAAAAGCAATACAGGAAGAGGAAATAGCTCATGCAGTATTGGATGTTTTTGAAACGGAACCACTTCCAGAAAATCATCCTCTTTGGGAGGAAGATAATGTTACGGTAACCCCGCATCTATCAGGTATTTCACCACATTACCAGACTCGTGCATTGGATATTTTTGAAACAAATCTTCAAACATATCTGGAAAATCGCAATGATTATGTTAATAAAATTGATCTAACCAGGGGGTATTAATATGCGAATCTATACTAGATCAGGCGATAAGGGAACAACATCGTTAATTTACGGACAACGTGTGCCGAAGGATGATTTACGCGTCGAAGCCTACGGGACATGTGATGAGGCAAACTCGATGATTGGGTTGGCATTAAGTTTTCTTGATAAAGAAGATTGGTCGGAAAAGGACGCGTTTTTGGAAAAAATGCACCGCATTCAAACGATTTTATTTCATGTTGGGGCGGAGCTTGCAACGCCTAAGGATAAGGAAGTTACCTGGAAACTGAAAAAAGAGCATATTCAGGAGCTTGAGGATCAAATTGATGAATGGGATAAAACCCTTGAGCCCTTACGAAACTTTATTCTACCGTCGGGACATAGTGCATCAAGTGCATTACACACGGCAAGAACTGTGGCAAGAAGGGCGGAGCGTACAGCAGTTGGAATGGGCGATGAAGCTGTTAATCCACTTGTTGTATCGTACTTAAACCGATTATCTGACTTTTTATTTGTCGCCGCCAGGTATGTTAATCAAAGCTTGAAGGGTAAAGAAATACCATTAAATGCAGACATCTAATTTATATAAAAGCGAGCGCTTTTCAAATATTGGAATCGTTCGTTTTTTCTTTTCAGGTTATAATAACTTTAAAGTTCCAATATACTTATATTGACAGAATACTGCACGAGCAGGTAAACTAATTATAAAGATTATAATATAAGAATATTATTAGTTTCGACCATACAATCGAAAGTGAGGTGCATGACGGTGTCTGAAAATAAATTAAATGAAGCCATTAATACGTTGAAAGACTCTGGCGTTCGGATTACACCACAACGTCATGCCGTTCTTGACTATCTTCTTAACTCGACTATTCACCCGACAGCTGATGATATTTATAAGGCTTTAGAAGGAAAGTTCCCAAACATGAGTGTTGCTACAGTCTACAATAACTTACGTGTATTGCGTGAGATTGGACTTGTTCGTGAACTTACTTATGGAGATTCCTCAAGCCGCTTTGACTGCAATACAACGGAACACTACCATATTATTTGTGACGCATGTGGCAGGATAGTTGATTTCCATTATCCAACTTTGGATGAAGTGGAATCGTTGGCTGAGCAGGTAACAGGTTTTGATGTTAGTCATCATCGAATGGAAATATATGGTAAATGTGAAGACTGCCAACAATTACAAACACAAAAGCATTAATTAAAAATAAAAAATCCAGATGCCTGATGAGGGCAACTGGGTTTATTTATATTATTCAAATCTGACCTCCACCCATTTTCGCACACTATTTATAAGCCAAACCTTCGAACATAAATGAATCTCTTCCAATAATATCTTTCGTTCCATTATAATGCCTTCTTCTAATAAGTATTTCCGATACGTTCCAGCTAATAATCCACAATCAACAGGTGGTGTATATAGCTTGTCATTCAATTCGATTACAACATTACCAATGGTGAATTCCGTTATTTCACGTTCCTCGTTCCATAGCAAAACATCAAATACACCAGTCTTGTCGAACCTTTCATATACTGTACGGTTAGTTGTTTTATGATACAAAAACTCATTCTGTTTGTTGATGGGATTAGGTGCCAATTTTACATATACAGGCTTATCAAGGACAGTAGCAACATTGCTTTCTATAGAGATTTCTCCATCTGCTGATACGAGTAAACGTACGCGATATTCATCTTTAGGAAGTGATTCTGCAAATTTAATCAATCTCTTCCTTACCTGTGCTAAATCAATCTGAAAGTTATAGTAGGCAGCTGAATTTTCTAATCGTTCTAAGTGGTAATCTAAAACGATATACTTTCCATCGATTAATCCTAGCGTTTCGAGAAGTTGAAAATCACATTTGTCCATCGTTAACAATTTTGTTTTTTGTAGAATTTCTTCATATTCACCTTGTTTTGTGGAGTCCCAAGTAATTCCGCCGCCTACGCCGTATTGAGCACTGCCATCGCGGTTATCAATTATGACTGTCCGAATTGGCACGTTAAAAATCGCTTCCTGGTTAGGGGTGATATAACCCATAGTTCCGCAATAAACCTCACGTGGTGAAGGTTCTAAAGTAGATATAATCTTCATTGTACTTACTTTTGGGGCGCCAGTTATAGATCCGCATGGGAATAATGCGTTAAATATATCGAGTATTTTTGTGCCATCCTTAATTTCTGCAGTTACTGTTGAGGTCATTTGATAAACAGTGGGATATTTCTCTATTGAATATAGTCTTGGTACCTTCACAGAACCCGGTTTCGCAATCATACCCAGATCATTGCGTAATAAGTCAACAATCATTACGTTTTCAGCCCGGTTCTTTTCTGATTGGTGAAGCCATTCAGCGTTTTTGAGATCTTCACTGTATGATTTTCCTCGCCCGATTGTACCCTTCATTGGCTTTGTTGTAATTTTTCCATTTCGTATTTTAAAAAATAACTCTGGAGAAGCGGATAAAATGGAGAAATCACCAATATCCATATACGCACTGTAATCTGAAGTTTGTGCACTGGCTAAGTGATTGTAAAAAGCGGTAGCATCCCCTTCAAATTCAGATTCCATACGAATTGTATAATTCACTTGATATGTCTCGCCTAATTTAATATGATTTTTTATTCTATCAATATTGGAATTATATTCTTCTATACCTACAGTTGGTTTCCATTCACTAACATTATAGGAAGCTTTTTTGCTTTCTATTTCATGAATTGCATCCTGAAAAATCCCGAACCATAGCAACGGCATTTTTGAATCTGAATTAACCTGATAGGCGTTATCAAAGGCTGGTGCAGCTTCATAAGATAAATATCCTGCTGCATAGAAACCAGAATCAATAGCTTCCTGGATTTTTTTCAGTGCTGGTTTTACTTCCTCAATGCATGTAGCATCGATAATTTCCAGTGGGTCCTTGAAAAGTATTGGGTTTTTCTTTCCATTATGATCAGTAAAATCAAACGTTAATCTGCACATAAGCTATCGCCCACTTTCTTTATCAAATTTCGCCAAAAGTTTAAGCCCGTATTCTGTACGGACTACTTCAGGATGTGCCTGTATTATTACAAATTTAGCAGAAAGTATTTCTTAACTGTTAAAAAAATCCGCCATAGTGACGGATTTATTCATTATTCTTCGTATTAGCTTTTGCTTCTTTTCGATATTTTCTTGTATTGTACTTTTCATCGAACTCTTTACCTTCCAAATCCTTATCAAGTGTTAACGGTTCTTTACAGTGCATACAAGCATCTACACGGCCAAGCATCTTTGTTGGATTTTCGCAGTTTGGACAAATGATTGGAACAGCCTTAGTTGATAACAAACCAATCCAGAAATAAACAACACAGCTGAAAATCACAAATAATACACCTATTATAAAGAATGTTACCATTAACCATTCAATTTTCTTCGTTAAGATTCCTCCGTACATGAATGCAAATCCGATGAATATCTGAATTAGAGCAAAAGATCGGATTTTATTAATTTTACTTGAATAGACTAATTGTTGCGCCATGTTTGTCCTCCTTATATGTTACATGGGTAGTATAGCATATTTTCATGTTTTTTTTGATTTTAAAAAAAGGATTTCACAAAATTATAACGAAATATATTATAGTAGTTTAGAAAACTTGGCTTATCACCAAGCTTTAATGGTGAAAGCCTTAGATGCACTTATGCAGTAAGAAAGTATTTATACTTCTTTAGCTGCCAAGTAAATGGAGGATTTGTGACATGGAAGATTTATTGAGACCGATATTTCAAGAACGAGCTGGGAATGCTAGTACATTAGGAATCGTTATAATAGAAAAAACAAAACCAAACAGTCCGATTACAGATAATTTTGATGTTATATTACTGATTATAGTTGACGAATCTGAAAGCGAGTGGCAGGAAAAGCATTACGAATTTGATGGTAAAATTGCAGCAATGCACACAGTGACAGAAAAGTTGTTAATGGAATGGATTGATACGAGTGGATATCGGAAGGCAGTTGAATGGATAATTGATGGAAAAGTTATCTTTGATCGGAATGAATACCTTTCGCAGTTAAAAGATCAACTGAGAAACTTTCCACATGAAAAAAGAGACTTACGCAAGGCGATGGAATTTGGTAAGTTAGTTAAAAGTTACAGTGAAGTTAAGGATCTCTATGCATCAGAACAATATAAAGATGCTTATAGCAGAATGGTACATTCACTACATTATTTAGCAAGACTAGCAGTAATTGAAAAGGGGTATCATCCAGAAGTAACATTGTGGAATCAAGTAAGACAAATAGATCCTGAAGTGTATAAATTATATGACGAATTAATACAAAGTGATGAAGCTATTTCTAAACGACTGCAACTCATGATAATCGCTTCTGACTTTGTTATTAGTACGAGAGCAGAAGTATCTGCAAAACATTTATTATGTATTATGGAAACTAAAGAGGATGGTTGGTCTCATGGTGAACTAAAACAGAACGGGAAAGTTTCACCGTATCAATTAGACTTAACTGCGATGCTTAGTTATTTAACCGAGAAAGGAATTCTTATTGCGGAAAGAATTCAAACAAAAGGTGCAGGAGTATATCAACGGGAGTATCGTATTAATGATTAGTGATGGAAATGATGAATCTAGTAATTCTCTAATTAAAAATTGGTATACAGGGCTATGGTTCAGTTTCTTAGAACTGTAGCTCTTCTATTGTTGATACTACGCACGATTCATTGCCTTAAGATAATTATTGACTTTAAATAATAGCCATGGTAAAGTTAATTCTGTCGCAAAAATTCATAACGAATTTCGCTGGCAAAACTCATTAAAATTTAACCTTGATTAAGAAAAGAAATCGTGGTAAATTAAATAACGTTGCTCATTTAAAAGTATTCGGCAACGCAAACATCTTTTAAAAATTAATCAATTATATTATTGACATTATCTTTGAAAGATGGTATATTTAAAAAGTCGCCATTTTGAGCGACGGAAATGAAATTTGCTCCTTGAAAACTGAACAAAACAACCAGTATGTCAAGAAAACAGGTTAAAAGTTAAACTTTTAAACCCTGATTTCAATTTTTAAAGCTAAGACAATAGATGATTGATTGGTGTCAATCATATTCAAACTAACTTTTATGGAGAGTTTGATCTTGGCTCAGGACGAACGCTGGCGGCGTGCCTAATACATGCAAGTCGAGCGCGGGAAGCAGACGGATCCCTTCGGGGTGAAGTTTGTGGAACGAGCGGCGGACGGGTGAGTAACACGTGGGCAACCTACCTGTAAGACTGG
>NZ_FOEH01000004.1 GCF_900110695.1 Virgibacillus subterraneus
TTCTAGTTTTTAGTCATTATCATTGCGGGTGAATTTGTCAGCTAATTTTGCGCCGATATAAGCACCTAAACCAGCAATTAAGCCAATTATAATTTCCCTATAACTAGAATTTGGAACGAACATGCTTGCTGCAAAAGCAAATAGACCAGTAATGAGTCCTACCAAAACACCTTGTGACCAACTTCTCTTTCTTTTCATTTCTACCTCCTATGCTTTTCTTAGCCATTTTATTTCTAAATCATTAGGAACTGCCTCATCGACAACTCCTTGTTTCACTTTTGCACCCGTTACTTTAATAAGCAATTTAGAAATTACTGTTAAACTGAAAATCCAGCGTTTAGTTTTCAAAAAAAAGTCTTTACTCTTTGGGGGTCATAACGCCACTCGCATGCGTCATTACCACTTTTTGAAATTGAATAATTTCAGTCGAATCTGGGGGGCTGTATTGTCCGCTTTCGTCAGATTTGAAATTGTAAATATATAGCCCATATTCCCCGTATCCTCCTTTATCCACTGTCATTTCCTCCACGATTTCTTCTTTTGAATAGGGAACGACTGTCACCTGCTCTGTATCATAGGCGGGCAGTTTTTCATGGTTATCAAAAAGAGTACCAATCGTAACCAGTTCTTTTTCATAATCCCCTTTAATCTTAATGGATACTTTTTGTTCCATTTTCAAATCATTAAACGAATCGACTTCACCTTTTACTACTGTATCTTCCTCTGCCTGCACTAGAAACGCTTCAATGTTTTTTTCGTTTTCGTCAAAATCCGCTGTTTCTCTTTGTTTTTCTGTCAATGTATCCCCTACATAGACTACTACCGTATTATTGTCATGGTTTACCCCGTGTATTTTTCCTTCAACAGACACAGTCTGATTGTCTACGCACCCTGTTAACAGCAAACCTATAACCATAATAATCCCAAGAAAAAATCTCATAAGAACCCCCTTATTTCTTATTGAAGTATTGCACCCGTTACTTTAAGTATATTATTTCGCAATCTATATTTTCAGGTATTTAAATTAAGCGTCTTTTAGTGGAACAAGTCCATAAACTTTCATAGAGTTTTTTATTTTGAACTTAGAGAAGCGTTTCTAGATGAAGGATTTATAAAATAGGTAACAGATACAAATAAAAAGCAAATTCCTAGCATTATGAAAACTATTGATTGGGAGAATTTTGTACCAATTAATCCTCCAAGTATCGAGCCTAATGGCATCAATGAAGTGGCTATGCTTGTGATTACTGCCATTATTCTTGCTAAAAAATTCGTAGGTACAATAGTTTGGATAGCTGTCATCATAAGTACTCCTGTTGCTCCTATAGGAATCCAGGAAGCACCAAAAAGTAAAATACTAATTAGATTATTAGGAGTAGATACTGAACTTATCCAAAAAATAAAAGTCAGTAAATAGGAAGCAATCATTAATTTTCCAATTGGAAATCTTCCTAGAAAGAAACTTGTTAATGCCCCCACTAAATTACCACCAAATAAAGCAGTCAAGAATAACCCATATACCTCTGGTCCTCCTCGCCAGTCAGCATAAGCAGGTAAATTTGCCATCATTGCTCCAATAACAAAATTGACCACTACTATCCCTAAAATAAATGGCGATAATGGAAATCCTAAAACATATCGAAACCCGTCTTTAAGTTCTCGAAAATAAACTCTATCTTTAGGATGATTTATTTCTCTTTTTATATTTTCATTTGATACATTTAATCCCAAAAATAATAAACAACCAATAATGAAAGTAAGAGTGTCAACATAAAAGAGAATATTAACTCCTACCAGAGCAATTAATACACCTGCTAATGCATTAAAAGATAAATCAGCTCCTTGATAAGCAAAGGCTAATATGGAATTTCCTTTCAAAAGGTCATTTTGTGGTAGTATTTCGGGAATAATTGCAAATTCTGCTGGTTCTGAAATCTGATTTGTCACTGATATAATAAATATTAGAAGTAAAAATATATAAATAGTTAATAAATCATATGTAATCATAATGGAGACAATTAAAAGTAGTATTGCTTGAACGCCTTGTGTAAGGGTTAATATTTTTTTCTTATCCCAACGTTCAATAAGTGGACCTACAAGAAATTGAAAGGACTGAGGAAGTAAGATTAAAAATCCTGCTAAGCCAGTATAAAAAGATGATTGACCTAGCTCAAACACAAACCACATTGCAGCCACAAAATAGATGCTATCTCCTATATTTGTAATAAGTCTTCCAAAAAACAAAAGTAGAAAATTTCTATTTTTAAATAAATTAATCAATTACTCATCCCCATTTTGTGTAAATGATTGAAGATATCTCTTAGATATTTAAAGTTCCTTCAGTATATATTATAACATTCTATTGGGACTTTTATTGACAATCTACCTATTGAAGGTTATTGAAACATCCTTCTGCTATAGTTGAACAGAAATGCCTTTTCCTTATTCAAGTAAAGCACCCGTTAGCTTAAGTACAGCTCTTCACAAGTAATTAAGTAAAAGGTAATTTAAAATTTTTCTATATCGGCTACTATACCTTTTAAAACATCTATTGAATTAGTTATGTCTTCGTCGTATTCGAGACTATGATTAACCCCAGGAATTAATTTAGAAATAATATTTTTGTTTGTTCTTATTTTATTAAACCTTTCCTCTGTATAGAAACGGTCTTTATCACCAATAAAGCACAAACCTTTATTTTTACTATCTACCATAGATGTGAAAACTTCATCTAAATCTAATATAGGTGTTAACCAAATAGTTTTAGCATCTCTGAAACAATTTCTTTTCAATTCAGAACTCATTGCAATTGTCCCTATTGATTTACCAACAATATAAAAATTCGTATACGAGTTAGTGTTTAGTACCTTATCTATGACTAATTTTGAATCACTTTTAACCGCTTCATATAATTCATTGCGAGTGAAATTGTTGTAAAACCCATCATTATAAGGATAATTAACTTCTAAGATATCTTTATATTTATTAAAAAATATACCAGTAGAATAGTGAAAAACTGGACTGTTAACCGTATAACCTGCACCTGGAAGTAATATCACTAAATCCTGTGAGTTTTCACTTTTGCCGTATAAAGTATAAGGTATTTTCTTTCCCTTGTACCCTTCGATACTTTCATTAATGTATTTCATTTTTATTCCTCCCCTAAAAAACCATATGTCCTTATTAAACTTTTCTCCTTCTATAGTTGAACAAGAAGTGCAATTCCTTATTCAAGGAAAGCACCCATTTGTTTAAGAACAAGTTGTGATTTTTTATTTAAATAACTCATTAAAGTAAATGGAAATAAGTGACCAATTAGGCAGATATAACAAAAATGGAACAAGCAAATAAAAAATTGTGTTTATGTCAAATCTAAATTTTTTCGGTAAAAATAGTAATACTATGGCAAAGAACAACGGGAAAATAATAAAAGAAACTGGTTGGCTATTCATTAAAAGAGTTATTGGTTTTGTGTCCATTAAAACCATCACAAAAAGGTAACAGTATTCTAAAAACAAAAACAACCCTATTGACCACCAAAACCATTTGGGTTGTCCCCACTTTTCTTCCTCCATAAGGTATTCCTCCTCATTAAAATATTCGGATTAAGAAGGTATATTTATTTCTAACCCATATTAAATTATCCTGCGTCTTTACTTCAATAAGTAATAGGAGCTGCCAAATCTACAACTCCTTGTTCAGCTAAAGCACCCGTTAATGAAATTACTTTAATTACTCAAGGAACCCAAAAAGTCACCTATGCGAATTAACATATCTTCAATTTTATGTTCTTTATTTAAATTCGCTTGACCAGTAACCGTTTCAACTTCTGATGATTCGCTGCCTTCTTTTTGGTACTGTAATTCTAAGGTGAAATCATAAATTATCTCTTCAGATTCTGTTTTCTCGTATTCGATATTTTTCACTTTAAAGTTGTAATCATATTTCATTGCTTCAATCAGTATTCCAGAACCATTATTGTTATTTACAAATTCCCTATAGGATGTTTCATTTGCAAAATAATCTTCAAAATGGGCTTTATCATATTGCAGTAAATCTTCGATGCTAGATTCTTCACTATTAAATATTTCCTTTAATTCATCATCTGGACCCGTAAGAGCATTCTGTAATACAGTTTCAATTGTCTGTATGTTTTCATCTTGTGCTTTCATTTCTGTGTTTTCAGTGCATCCAACCATAAATAATAGAAGTGAAGTTAAAAAAGCGATTGCTAATAATTTATAATTTTTCAAATAAATCTCCCCCTTTATAAGTAATACGACCATTTATTCAAAAGGCATTATATTCAAATCTTGTTCTTCAACTCTTCTGCACCGTTAATTTAAGTACATCTGTTCACATTTTATTTTAACATAAAATTCCAATGATTCTTCAAATACAAAATTAGGATCGCCGTAAACGACGATCCCTTGTTAAACTCTTGCGCCTGTTAGCTTAATAAACTTATTACCCTTTCTTTCACTTCCAGTGGTAAAGATTGTTTCAGTGCTTCTTCTAACATTTGTGGATGTTTTATTCCATTAGTTTTGAAATAGTTCTCAATAAGAATCGCTTTTTCTTGTTTGTTTGGAATTAACCAGTATAAGATATACCAATCTTCAAGCGAATATAAAGGAATATCCACCCCATTAATTTTTTTATGGGCAACAATGGATCCCTGTTGAATTGATAATTTATAAACCCCTTCATTATGTTGTATAGCAAATCCAGCCATTATATCGATATCAATATCTTCAATACTATATTTAGAGAAATACGTTGTACGAAAAGGGTTAGAACGTATTACTTCTTTCGGTTTCCCAATAGACGTCATCATTTTATTCAATTTGGTAGCATTCATTTCATCCACTAAAATATCTATATCATTTGGTTTATCAATTAAGTTGTAAAAATTAAGTAGAAGTGAACCACCTACTCCCCAAATAATATTCTTGTTAGTTATTCTGTCTCCGATAAGAGATAATGTCTTTAGCATATTAATTCCCCTAACATTATGGATACTTTCTAATACCAGACTACTACAGGAAAGATGTAAAATGGCTATTCAACTATTCTGCTGCGTTAGTTTAAGTACATTTCTTCACAATCTATTTATATTTTAACATAAATATCCAATTGTTCCTGAACTGATTTTTGATTGTATAGGCCAATACATAACCCGACGCTGGATTTATTAAAGATAAATTCCGGTTACACTTTGAGGTCGATCAGACTTATAATATATGGTGAATCGATTGTTGAAAAGAAACCTTAAACAAATAGGTCAAGTAGCGTATTTTATTTTCAGAAATGGACAAAATTACTACTAATTATAGTTCATTGGTAATATGAACGTAATGAACGAGGTCACATCTGATAAATTAAAGGTCCGATACAATAATTCCACCTTCAACCGAATAACTTGGAATTACAACGAATTGAATATATATTATGTTAACTCGATAATCTTTAAAAAAATAAGATGATTCACATCTTAATGTTTGTTCCTGTTCCCTTTTAGTTCTTTTTGTTTAAGCAAGCCTTTGCCTTATCGCATTTTTATGTACCTTAATCCCTCGATAATAAGTATCGTGCATTGTAAAATTAGTTTCAAAACCTAAATTGTTAATTTCGTTTCTTAGTGAAACCATAAATACCTCTGATCCTCCAACAAAAGTAATAAAATACCTATGATAATTTATATATCCATCTCCATCAAAATAACCTCTAATAAAATGACTCATATATTCCTTTGGGACTTCTGGAAATTTAATTTGACTGGATTTATTCGGCATAACCCCATGGATAGTCATTATGTCTTCTTTCATTATTTTACTATTTAATGTAAGAAAATGAACACCTGTCTTCATATTTTTATAAATAGGCTGTTCAGATCCAATTTCCTTCCTTATATCCTCTAGAATATACATTTACTTTTGTGCAAAACTAATAGACTGCATATCACGGGCAACTGTGTCGTCCGCAATGAAAAAACCCAATATATAGGCCATATTATTAGACCACGTTTTAAAATAATCTTCATTCATGGAATACTTTCGCTTTCAAATGAACGCATTTCTACATTATGCTTATGCAGTACCATTCTTACATACCTGGAAGATACATTAGCGCATTTTCCAATTTCAGTTGTACTTTTACCTTTTACATATAACTTAATTACTTCCTGGTCAGTTAGTGTCCTTTTTAGTAACTTCTTAGTCCTCTCACCCATTAATTACTTTCCCCCTATATATAATTACAAGAACATGTGTTCTGTTTAATTATATACCGGAGATTGAATAAACACAAATTTCACCCATTAAAACTTGGCTTATTGTGAAAATTTATGAGTATAGCCTTAGTTGCTCTTATGCTTTTATTTGACCTGATCCCCGAACAATATATTTCGTTGATGTAAGGGCGGGTAATCCCATTGGACCACGGGCATGTAATTTCTGCGTACTAATACCAATCTCTGCACCAAAACCGAACTCAAAACCATCGGTGAACCGTGTAGAAGCGTTATGATAGAGTGCAGCTGCATCTATTTTGTTAAAAAAAGCTTCCACACTATCTTTGTTTTCTGTAATTATTGCTTCGGAATGTTTTGACCCAAAGGTTTGAATATGTCCAATTGCCTCATCCAAACTACCCACAATACGTAGCGCAACTGTTAAGTTAAGATATTCTGTTTCAAAATCTTCATTGGTGGCTGGGAGCAAACTGCTGTCTAGTTGTCTAGCCTTTTCATCTGCTCTGATTTCGACGTCATTTTCCCTAAGTGCCTTAGTTAGCTTCTCAAAGTGCTGTTCAGCCCAATTTTGATGAACCAAAATTGTTTCTGCTGCATTACAAACAGATGGACGCTGTGTTTTTGCATTTACTGCAATTTCTACTGCCATATTTTTGCCAGCACTTTCATCAATAAAGACATGGCAGTTTCCTACACCAGTTTCAAGCACAGGTACTGAAGCATTATCAACCACTGTTTTAATTAAGTTTGCACCACCCCGTGGTATGAGTACATCTAAATATTCTGTGAGCTTGAACATTTTTGCTGCCGTTTCTCTACTCGTATCTTCTAACAATTGAACTGATTCAGTTGGTAACTCACTCTTCTCAAGTGCCCGGTGAATAACACTTACAATAGCCTTGTTTGAATTAATCGCTGATGAACTGCCACGTAATAAAACCGCGTTGCCAGTTTTTAAACAAAGGCTTGACGCGTCTACAGTGACATTAGGTCTTGCTTCAAAAATCATCCCGACAACGCCAAGAGGTACACGTATTTTTTCAAAGTGGAGCCCATTTGGGTTATCCCATCCCTCTACTACCTCGCCAATTGGATCAGATAAGGCTGCTACTTGCTGGACTCCTTCCGCCATATCATGAATTCGTTCCTTAGTCAGTTTTAGGCGATCAAGTAAATTATCATTCATACCATTATTTTTACCTGCTTCTAAATCCTTGTTATTCTCTGATAAAATAAACGCTGTCTCGTCTAACAGTTGTTTAGCTATCAGTTTTAATGCATCATTTTTTTGCTTTGTTGTGCACTGTGCAATAGTTGTTGCCAGATCACTAGCTTTTCGCCCTTTATCATTAAGTTCATTCATTTTATCCCACTCTCCTTTGTCACTGATACCCAATTGTTCCGGTGAATAACTTCTGGTCTGTTTTGCATCGTTATTACTTTAGCTTCTTTGCTGGAAAGGCCCTTTATCTGAAAAAGCTCATCAACTGTATAGTTTGTTTGCCCCTTACCGATAAGCTCTCCTTTTTCATTTAATACTTCAACAACATCACCTGATTTAAATGATCCTTCTAATGTTTTTACACCTGCCGGCAGTAAGCTTTTACCATGATGAATGATTGCAGACTCAGCACCTGAATCGATACCAATTTGTCCGGCAATGTTTGAATGGATACCTATCCACTGTTTTTTATTTTTTAATAATGTATTTGGAATATATCCTACATATGTTCCGTCGCCTTCACCAGAGATAATATCAAGTAGTTTGTTGATTCCATCGCCTTTTCCAATAAAAACCTTAACTCCAACTAATAGTGCTGTTTTTGCAGCTTCCAATTTGGAACGCATCCCACCTGTTCCTACTTTTGAACCTGTATTACCAGCAATAGCAAGAAGATCATCTGTAATTTTTGCTAGAAAGTTATACTTTTTTGCTCTTGGATTCTGACGTGGATCCCCATCATAAAGACCATTTATATCAGTTAAAATAATTAGTAAATCTGCATGTATAAGACCACTGACTAAAGCGGATAGTACATCATTATCTCCAAATGTTAATTCATCGACAATAACTGAATCGTTTTCATTAATAATCGGCAGTATGCCACGTTTTAAAAGTTCAGAAAGTGTCGAATAAGCATTATTGTATTGTTCTTGTTGTGAGAAATCATGACGTGTCAATAATAGTTGTGCGGATACGATATCTTCCTTTTGAAATTGTTCAAAATAGCTTTGCATAAGGAGTCCCTGTCCGACAGCTGCCGCAGCTTGTTTACCTTGTATTGTTACTGGCCTTGTTTGATATCCCAATACAGTAAAACCTGCTGCAACAGCTCCTGAAGTTATGAGTATTACTTCATTGCCTTCTCGCTTCAGTTTAGATAGTGCTGCAACGTGCTCCGCAATTTTCTCTTTCGAAAGACCACCGTGCGAATTAGTTAATGAACTGCTTCCGATTTTGACGACAATACGCTCTTTTGCCAAATAGATCCCCCCTTCTTATATTGTTAAAACAGTGGGAAAATTAAGTGTTTTATTTTAGGTATTAAAAAACCTCCCATCCTTCAAAGGACGGAAGAAATTTTTCCGATCGATCTGAGTTTGATCTAACCATAAATTAAACGGTATATACTATTTTCAACTAAATGCTTCGTCATTTATTATCTTTTCGTTGAAAATATTATAAGTTCATAAGTGAAATCCGTCAAGGTATAGCTTGACTAACTTTAAGCACATTAGATATATGCCTTTATCTATTCATCATCTGTTGTAATCCACGTTTTCCCATCTATATTATGTTGCACGGCCTCTTCAAGAGGCGAAAGCAGACTATCTTCCTTCTGATTTTCATTCTGCCCTGGATACTGTTCAAATCCACTTTCTATTACATCATTTAATATGGCTGGACTGTCTGTCTCCTCTTCTACATTTTTAATTTGTTTCTCAAACTTATTTCGCTTTTTCATTTTATGCCTCCATCCGTAAAGTATATTAATTCTTATTATCCCTATTTTTAATTTTTTTATTAGTTACTATAAGAATTCGTATTAATTTTTTCCATGCTTTTTAAGCACTCTAAAATTAGGAGGTGATTTAATGACAGATAAAAGAAATACAATTAATGGTGATGAGGCAAAAGAAGGTTTCATATCTGACCCTGGTGAAAAAATATATTGGTATTAGAACAAATAAAAGCAACCAATTCGCTAATCCTTTTGATGCGACTTCTTTAAGAAGAAACATAAACAGGAGAAATTAAACAAAACGTTATAATAGTACTGAGAGGGTACTTGGACCTTGTGGTATCAAGCATTTAATTTTAGCCGTGCCGTTAAGAAATTATAATTCTTTCTTACTGCATAAGTGCAACTGAGTATTGGTGATAAGCCAAGCTTTCTAATGTATGAAAAAATGGCCACAATAAAGCGAACAGAATTCATACTGTTCGCTAAGCAGATATTACGAATAAAATTTTCATACTTCACTAATATCAAAAGAAACAATTCTATCTGTATTCGGATTATAAACAACATTTCCCCGAACTTTAATTCTTTCCTGTTGTGATTGCAAAGTATATTCATATGTTTCCTGCGTTTGTGTAGGAGATACTTGAGTTTCTCGTATGAAGTTGTATTCTCTTATATTGTAGTCAGGATATGCTAATTGAGTAAGTTCCAGTAAATATTTCCCCCATTTCTGCTGCTCTAATTCTGGGTTAGCAATAATTTCAACATCAATAACTCCTTGTGCTGTGTTTGCTCCTAGTGCTTCAAAAGCTCTTCGATGAAGGTTAATTTTGTTTTGCGGATAACCAGAAACCTCATCCACCACAGTTAACAAAAGTTCCCTCCCTGTTTGTGGGTTTCTTACTTTTATTGTTTGACGACATTCATACGGGGAATTTTTACCAACCGCTGCTGTCATATAACGGTTTTGAGACCAAGGAATACCACATTTAGTTTCCTGACCTCCCTCTGTCCAGGTTGCCTGACCTCTAATTGGCTGTTGACGGTTGTAATAATCATAATAGTATCGATTATATGGACCACGTGGCTGCATATAATAGGGGTTATTTACATACTGGTATCCATTTATATTGTAAGGATCATTAAAAAACATACTTTTCCTCCTATCTTAAGTAGAACATTCTAGATAATATATGCACCGTATATTTGGCCTGTTACAGGAGCCTTGTTTAAAATGATTGTTCTTAGACAAGTTTATTTGAAAGTATAATAAGTTAGGTGGAAAGGAGTATGCCATGAGACATCTTGATTGGCAGATGATGCTATTTATTGGTTCATCTCTTTTGCATGATTATTGGGTTTACTGGGGGCTTCCAAGAGTTTACTGCTGGAACACCAGCTTTTTTACTAATAATTATGTAGTTTGCTTTAAATATTTGCTTCCTTCTCGAACACTTAGTTTTGCCAGCTTATTTTCAGAAATAAATTGCTTTACTGACTTGGGATTTGTCTTAGAATATTCTCTCAAGGCCCATCCAATTGCTTTTTGAATAAAAAATTCCTTGCTATCCTTATTTTGTTTAATGTACCGATACAATAATTTATCATCTGTTTCGCTTTTGTACTTTAATTGAAAAAGAATTGCTGTTCGTCGAAGCCATAAATTATCCCCATATGCCCATCCTTCAATAGTCTCAGAAATTACATCAGGGTTGTTTCTGGCAATCTCTCCTACAGGTTTCTGAGCAAGCATATCTACCGTATCCCACCATGACTTTGTTGTAATTAAATGTTCGATAAAGTAGATATCATCTTTTTCAAGTTTTTTTAACGATCTGTCAATATAGTCAAGAGCGGCATTCTGAAATTCCCGCTCTTCCTTCTTCCATAACATTAATACAAATTCTTTTTGAAATGGCTCTTTTAAAATTCCGCTTTCATTGTAAAACTTTTTCATTATAGCTCTCCTCTCGGGTGTTTTAATACCGAGAAAAGGGAATTTATCTTTCATATATCGCTTCATTGGTATAGCCTGTTCTAGATCCTGGTTCTCCTCAAATAACCTTATCAGATATTCCAAAACGTATTCTCCTTCTAAAATCGGACTATTTATTTTCAAACAGATTCATACTAAGATACCGTTCCCCAGTATCAGGTGCCATGCATAAAACTTTTTTCCCTTTACCAAGACGTTTTGCTACTTCAATTGCAGAATAGACTGCAGCTGCTCCAGACAATCCAATAAATATCCCTTCCGTTTGGGGTAGTTTTTTAAACATATCAACTGCATCTTTATCATCAATCAGCATTATATCATCATAAATAGACGTATTTAAGATATCTGGGATAAAACCAGGGCTTGTTCCAACTAATTTGTGTTTACCAGGTTTTCCACCTGATAAAACTGGCGATCCCTTTGGTTCTGCGACGGTAATTTCAAGGTTAGGGATTTTATCCTTCAACACTTCTCCAGTACCCGTTACAGTGCCACCAGTTCCAGCCGTAGCAACAAACGCATCCAATTCCCCATCCATCTGTTCAAAAATTTCTAATGCAGTGGTTGAGCGATGTATATCTGGATTATCGCTGTTTTCAAACTGCTGTGGTATAAAACTTCCCGGAATTTCCTGCTGCAGTTCTTTCGCTTTTTCAATTGCACCTGGCATTTTATCTTTACTTGGTGTTAGCACAACTTTCGCACCAAACGCTTTTAAAATATTTCTTCGTTCCTGAGTACTATTGTCAGGCATTACTAAAATTGCTTGATAACCTTTCGCTGCTGCATTCATCGCTAATCCTATTCCTGTATTCCCGCTAGTTGGTTCGATGATTGTATCACCGGGTTTAATTATCCCTTTATCTTCCGCAGCTTTTATCATATTATAAGCTGCACGATCCTTTACACTTTTGCTGGGATTTTGTGATTCCAGCTTTATATAAATATCTGCCGCTTCTTCTGGTACAATATTGTTTAATCGAACTACAGGTGTTTCTCCAATTAGTTCTGATATGTTTTGTGCTACCCTCATAAGTTAAGACAACCTTCCTATAATAATCTTTTTCCCTTTTCATAAAAATCCTTCATATCTTCTTCCGGTACGAGTGCTCCACCCGTTGCCCATGAAATATGTGTTGCATTCTGAACATCTAGCTTCTTATCGTTGGCATAATTATGAATACGTTGTGGTCCAACAAGTCCAGCGGTTGCAGATGGTTCTAAAAATATTCCTTCAGAATCAGCTAGTATTGCTAGCAATTTATATAATTCATTGTCTTCAATTGAATAAATACCACTAACTAATCGATCACTTATTGCTGTGGCAAAGCTAGATGGACGTCCTACTGCTAAACCATCTGCTTCTGTCCGATTATCAATTCCAAAATCCTGAACACTCACATTACTCATTTTCCTAGTAAGTAAACCGATCAATACTGACGGCGAATGAGTCGGTTCTACAAAGAAACAATGTACATGATCCCCGAAAACTTGTTTTAGTCCAAACGTAATACCGCCTGGTGCCCCGCCGACACCACATGGGAGGTATACGAACAACGGATGTTTCTCATTTACTTTTATATTTCTTTCCTCAAGTTGTTTCTCCAGCCTTAATGCTGCAACACTATAGCCTAAAAATAAATGCTTAGAATCCTCATCATCGACAAAATAAGCTTTGGGGTCTGTAATTGTCTTTTGTCTTCCTGCACTTATAGCTTCACTAAAATCACCTGTGAATTCGTGTACAGTTGCTCCTTTTTGGCGAAGCAAGTTCTTTTTCCATTGCTTTGCATCCGCTGACATATAAACAAACACATTGAATCCAAGCTTTGCACTGATTATACCAATACTTAATCCTAAATTGCCTGTAGACCCGACTCCAATTGAATACTGACTAAAAAACTCTTTAAATTTCTTGGATGATAATATTTCATAATTCTCACCACCAGTTAACAATCCTGCTTCAATAGCCAGTGATTCTGCATGCTGTAATACTTCATATATTCCACCTCTTGCTTTAATTGAACCAGCAATAGGCAGGTCATTATCGCATTTTAAATAGAACTCACCTTTAAAAGAATTTGAAATTTCTCTTTCCATATGAGATATCCTTTGTAAAGGTGATTCCAGAATTCCTTTCGACTGCTTTGTTTCAGGAAACTCTTTTACTATAAATGGAGCAAAACGCTTCCATAGTAACTCCGCTTTATCCATGTCATCTCTTGTTAACGAAAAAATACTTGAACTTCCTTTGTTTTGTAAATTTGGATTCATCCAAACTACCGGTTTTAAGTCAATTATATCTTTTAGTATAGGGTACTTATTTTTCCATTCGATTAGTTCCTGCTGTGAATAGACTATTTAAATCACCCTTCCTGTTATTACTATCTCCTATTCAAATTTTATCATGACATGGAATCCAATTCTAATTAAAACGATCGATTTTCTGCTGAATTCTTTGGAGATATTCATAGCTTAACAGACCGCACCCGCCTCGAATAATTTCAGTTGCATACAACTCAGTCGGCTTCATTTCAGCTGATTTCTCCATACCAATAAATGTAATGGCATGATATATCAATCTGTTAATTGTAACTGGCACTATAGCAGGGCGATAGGCATTTGCATAAACACCTTCCCGTTTATACAAGTATTCTATTGCCTCATGTGGTATTTGATAGACTTTTCCCTCCACTTTTTCCTTACTATTTTCAACCAAATCTGCCTTACCACCATCATGTGTACTTCTTGAGAATTTAAATTCGAAGCCATTTAAGATTCCTCTACCTTTTAAATTTGCAAAGTATTGATCTGCACCTGCCAGCTTAAATCGTTCGTCATCCATACAAGAACCATAGGCAAAATATAATATTTCATCTTGTTTTAAATAATTGTATACTAGCCAATCTCCAGAAGGAATTCGTTTAGTGAACTTATGTAATGCTTGACCAGCAGTATAAATGATTGCCCTTATTTCTTCACCTGAATCGTTGTATACAGGAACAGTAGTTCGATTGTATAGATTATCCCAGTAACCTTCCTCAAAACCTTCTAAACTATCAATTGCTTTCAACTGTGATTCTGTTACCTCGTATAATTCACCATATATCCAATCCGATTTATTTTCTTTCATGGCCGGATAACCATTATTCGTATCATATAAAGATCCGTTAGTTCGGCATTGCTCAAAAATACATGCAGCACCATCTAAAAAATGGTGATTTCGCTCTCCCTTTCTTAACGTTCCATAAACAAATACATTCGGCATCATGTTCCTCCTAAAATTATTCTTTTCTTTATTTTATTAGAAAACTTGGCTTATCGCACGCCTTAATGTTCTAGATAAGCCTTAATTACACTTATGCCAGTAAGAAAGTATGCTTAAATTCCTAGAATTTTTTCAAAAAGTCCTTTAAGTGATACAGAGCACAATCGTTTTATCCTTTTTCTGCTAAACTATGAATGTTTTCGTATAAATGAAGGGGTGTTGTAATGTCTAAACAGAAGTTTACATTTATTACAGTGTTACTAACGTATCTATTAATTGTCTTCGGCGGCTATGTCGCTTCATCAGAATCCGGAATGGGCTGCGGTCCTGAATGGCCATTATGTAACGGTCAAATAATTCCAGGGTTACAAGGGGATACACTGATAGAATTTGGTCATCGTGTTATTGGGGCTATTTTGTTCTTCATGACTATCATTTTATTTATCAAAATAAGAAAAGAAAATGAGAGCTTTTTCAAAGTTAAAGTTGCTAATTGGATGCTCGACTTATTAATTCTGCAATTAATTATGGGAGCAATTGTTGTTTTTTATCACCTTCCATCAATAATCATTACAATTCATTTACTTATCGCGATGATATTTATGGCGATTTTAATCTGGTTCTGGCGAAGTGATCAACCAAAGGGTAAAATAGGAAGCCCTTTGATAAAACATTTAAATAAATATACTCAGTATATTATTATTTATGACGATCGGATTAGGAGCATATATAAAGCACCAGCATTACGGTCTTGCATGTGGATGGCTTGGATGTAATGACAGTGTATTACCTGCCTCACTGCCCGAATTATTACAAACATCTCACCGTGCTCTAGCCTTTATTGTAACAGGTTACATTATATTTTTAGCTGTTCAGATATTCAAAGAACATAACCACCCATTAAAGAATCGGATAATGGTTGCTCTTGTCGTAGTAATTTTACAAGTAATTGCAGGTATTGCAACGATACTTTCTTTTGTATTACTTTCCATGGCAGTGTTACACCTTGCCATAGGAACTATACTCTTTGCAATAATTATAGAAGGAAGAATTATGTCCACGAGATAAAAAGAGGAACTCATATAGCCTTATATGAGTTCCTTTTTAAATTGCTCTATTTTGCAGCGTCCATAACCTTTATCAATGTATTCTCAATATCATAGGCAAAATCATAAAGTGAATTATCTTTAGTAAGTTTAATCAACTCTGATGGTCGGGGCATACCTATAAAAGTCTTACCTTCAGATTCATAGATCGTAATTTTGCAAGGAAGAAAATAACCAACCATGTGATTTTTTTCAAGTAGTTCTTTTGCAGCTTTAGGGTTACACACTTCCAAAATACGATAATTCGGTTCATAATCTAGTCCCTTACTCTCTAAGGTTTTTTTTACGTCAAAATCCCAAAGTACCCCAAAACTATCCTCTTTTAATTTTAATTCAAGTGATTCAACAGCATCGTCAATACTCTTAGATGTCTCAACGGTATAGTTAAACATTTAAATGCCTCCTTCTAAGCATAATTTTTCTCTTTCAACCACCATTCTAACATACCTATACACCTATTAGTATATGCCCTGCAACCATTAACTGCAAACATTCCAATGGGTATATACCAGTACACCCATGGGTATGTTTTAACCGATATAAATTATACCCTTGCGCCTATATGTATATACCGTCTGATTGTATTAATAGTAACGGCTATGCGCCAAAAGCTTAGAAAACTTTGCATATCGGCAAGCCCTAATATAGATAAGCCTTAGTTGTACTTATGCAGTATGAAAGGATTTATTCTTTTGATCTAAAACTTTAATTTTTTAGTGGACACAGGAGACGCTATTTCTATATAAAAGTGACATTTTCGAAGTTATCCAGACACAGAAGCCCTTATTTTACATATATCATGGTTAATAGAGGGCGTTTGTGTTAAATAAGGTCCCTGGTGTCCGCAAAACCTCATAGGTGGTGGCTGCGCATCCGGCAGACATATTTGTTTATTAACTGAAAATAAAAAAATGCAAAGCATGCTTTGCATTTCAACTACGCTAATTAAATTATTAAATTCCAAATCCGTAAACTTTTCTTCTATTTTTTTCTTATCATAACTCCATTTTGCTCGCTCTAAGGAACATTCAATAGGTACATCACACCTGATTTCAGCTAAATCTCGTGATAGGTGAAGCATATCTAAATTCTCACTTATTTTTGTTTGTACTCCTTTTGGCAACCTATCAATATTATCCAGTATATTTTCAATGGTTTCATATTCCTGTATCAATTTTAAGGCAGTTTTTTCACCTATTCCTTTAACTCCAGGGTAATTATCAGACGTATCTCCCATTAATCCTTTAAGATCAATCATTTGCTTTGGTCGAATACCTTTTTTCTCGTAGAATGTTTCATGACTGAATACATCATAGTTTCCTTGCCCTTTTTTCATGATCGCAACACTGATGCCGTCATCTACAAGCTGGAGTATATCCTGATCGCCAGTAAGAATTATAACATCATTCTCAGATGCATATTGGTTTGCCAGTGTTCCAATACAATCATCCGCTTCGAAATTTTCCAGTCCGATATTCGGCAAATTAAATGCCTCTGCTACTTCTTTTATAAGATCGAACTGAGGAATTAACTCCTCTGGCGGAGCCGATCTATTCGCTTTATATCCATCAAATAATTCTGTTCGAAATGTTTTACTGCCCATATCCCAGCAGCAAACTACATGTGTCGGTTCAAACTTATCTACTGCGTCTAAAAAATAGCGTAAAAATTGATAGATACCATTTGTTGGTACGCCTTTACTGTTTTTCATAAAGTTTCCCCGAAATGATGTGGCAAAAAATCCACGAAAAAGTAATGCCATTCCGTCAACTAGCAATACATTGCTTTGTTTTGACATAGTGTCACGCCTCCATTTTCTCCTGTACAGCTACTATTGAATTTACAATACGATTCTTATCTTGCAATGTATCTATATCCACAGGCTGATCCGTTACCATTGATAAGTAATTATCAATGTGTGTTCTTACGATACGTTTTATTTCCTCTTTCATATAATCAAGTATAACATTCCATTGTTCAGTATAAACATCGCTCATTTTCTGATGACTTTCTTCAATATATCTTTTTACAAATGGAGATAAGCGATTAAATATGTCTTCCTTCATTTGTTCTTTTTCATTTTTTACAAAGAATGCTTTGGTCCCATTAAACCTTTTCAACTCTTTATGAAACGTCTGTACATCGAGTTCTGTAAAAGCCTGATTATAGGCAGGTGTTTCAAGCTCAGTATCGTCGAAATCTGGAAGCAGGAAGTTATTATCTATCAGGTTGCTTTTGGTAGAATAATCAAGCTGTATATCTTTTTTCATCTCTGTGATAAATGATTCTACTCGAAGGGAGACTGCTCGTAACTCCTGCATTAACTCATACCCAGCATAATCCAGCAGATTACTTAGGCTTTGTTCCAATTGTACTTGGGCTTTCCTGCCGGATTCGGTGATAGTAGTTGGGTTAAACGTTTCTTTAAACATATCATGAAAACGAATTGATTCACGTTCCAGAACATAAAATAATTGTTTCTCTATTTTTTGATTAATTTTTTGTACATAGATATTATTATCAATCTTATCTACCAATTGTTCTAAAGATGCTCGTTTTGAATATAAATCCTCGCGATAATTTTCTTTTTCCGTTGCATTTAATTGTAAAGAATCTATATAATTTTTAATAGATTGTGATGCACGATAAATATCCCTGCCGACTGACTGGATCGTGAGTGCTGCTAATTCATAATGGATAAAGTTGTTAAACGTTTCCTCAAAATTTCTCATTTGTTTATTTGGCACTTCATTATTTAGCTTTTCCCGAAGTGATTGTTTACTTGAAATCGGATATAACCTTGGGAAACGAATTCCTAATTGTGTTAGCTGCTCTTCAATGTAATTCATTACCATCTTAAGTTCCGAGTTATCTTCAGCAAGGTCAGCGGCATTCATGATAAAGAACATTTTATCAAGTTGGAAGACATCCTTCACTCTTCCCAATTGCATTAAAAAGTCTTTATCCGCTCTTGCTAATGCATGATTGTAATACGTAACATATAAAATGGCATCTGCATGCTTAATATAATCAAATGATACGTTTGTATGGCGTGCATTTACCGAATCTGCTCCAGGGGTGTCAACCAAGGTGATACCATCTCTCGTTAATGAGCA
This sequence comes from Virgibacillus subterraneus, assembly GCF_900110695.1. Lineage (GTDB taxonomy): Bacteria > Bacillota > Bacilli > Bacillales > Amphibacillaceae > Lentibacillus > Lentibacillus subterraneus. The sequence goes on from NZ_FOEH01000004.1 coordinate 18,706, forward strand.
ATCATAATAAAGGTCAACCGATTCAATATAGCATGCTTTTGTTTCATCGGTTACATAGCTTGAAAACTCACCTATGTCAATTATCACTTCTTGTGCTATAGCATCCATATTGTAACTAAATCCATTGATAATCGCATTGAGATATGTCTGATGTGTTTGATGAAGCTGTTCACTCTGATGAATATTATTCTTCATAATCCAATCAACCAGATCTTCAACTTTAACCGCTTCGGGAGAAAAATGCCTGGTTAATGATCTTATATCATCAACAAGTGTCTGCTCATCTTTAAATTTAACAACAACAGTTCCGTGGCCATACGCTTCATTTACTGGGTTAATACGATTAATCACCGCTGTGGTTGGATTAGGTGAAACGGGCAATATATTTTCGCCTATTAATGCGTTAGCAAATGATGACTTGCCTGCACTAAACGCACCAAATAGAGCTATTGTATACGTGCGATTATTTAAACGAACTTGTTTTCTAGTTAAATCGTCAATGATGGACTGAAAACCTGGGAGTTCATCAATTGTTGCAATCGTGTTTTCGATATTTGTTAGTACATTATCTATCGAAACAGTTTTATTTTGTGTCTGTTCTTGCGTTTCATTAACAACTTCTGTTTGTGGTATAGCCTTGGAATTAAAGTCTTCGGTTGTCTGTTTGATCGCTTTGTATCTTAGCTTAATTGCATCATTTATTTGATGCCATATTTGGTCACTTGGATTTGGGTTATCCAAGGCTGTATCAACCAACTGATATTTTTCACGCAAATCTGTTTTAAGTTCTTCCTGTCTTTCTTGTTGTTCATAAAGATGATAAAGCTGTTCTTGTTCCTTTTCATTCTTTACAATTTCATCATTTATCTCATCTATAAAACTATTGTAAATTAAATCCCATAATTTCAATGCTTCCATTTTAAACCTTTTCTTAATATCAGCACTAACATCATTTGTGTAATTTAATATATAGTCGCCATTAACTGTTGCTCCAGGATTTTGTAAAGATAGAAGCGCCTCTTTATCATAATCAATCGAAAATTGCTGAATTTGTTGTACAAGATTTTGGTCATGTATATTGTACTGCTTCAGCAGATTCAGGAACTTGTCACGAAGTTTCCACTGAATTGCAGCATCGATACGTTCCAGTAAGTGATTATAAAACTTGTTTAAACGTGTTTCTCTCTCTTCTTCCGTTTTCTTTTTAGAGGCAAAAAATCCTACTTTAAAATCTTTTATTTGTGATTCTAAAAATAGTTCTGCTTTATCCCGTAAATCCGAGGGCAACAAATACGCATTTTTTAGGGTTGCATTTAGATTAGCTAAAAAATCTCTTTCCATTTCCTTAGGTTTGCTTTTGAGGTTTGAAACAATACTATTAATATTCTCTAATTGTATTGATAAAGTTTCAAATTTGTCACTTTCACTTGGTGAAACTTCTGCCAGGCTTTCCTCATAAATGCTATCCAAATAACGTTTGTGTTCATCAATAACCTGTATAACCGATCGTTCTGTATTTAAGGTAAATTCCTTATCAGATGTCATCAGTGTATTAAGTTTATCTTTGATTACTGGGAATTCATTGTATGCTGCATTACTATCTATTAAGGAAGTATAATAGGTTACTTCTGGAAATATATTCCATTGATCAAACGTTTGTTTAATTTTTTGTTTGAAGGTTTCAAAGGTTAATTCACTTTCATCATGTTTATCAATCTGGTTTATAATAATATAAAACGGAATATTATTATCTTGCACTTTTTTCAAAAATTGCAAATTAACTTCTGATTGAACATGGTTATAATCCATAACATAGAACAATGCATCTACAAGGTGTAATGACGACTCTGTCATAATTCGATCGGCATCATCTGCTGCATCTATACCTGGTGTATCGATAATAACGCATTCATCTGGAAGAATATTTTCCTTTGTACTAATCTCTATTTCTTTGATGCTTGCTTTATCCTTTGCATACTCCTTAATCATTTCAATATCATAAGGTTCTTCATATTCCACTGGCAAGGTATCATGAAAATAAACACGGGCAATTCCTTTACCTGATTTTATTTTAACAACATTTGCGCTTGTTGGAATAGGGCTTTTCGGCAATATAGACTTCCCTAATAGACTATTGATCATTGATGATTTTCCAGCAGAAAAATGACCAGCAAAGCTGATCATTAATTCTTGTCTGTTAAGTTTTTCATAGACATCCAGAATTTTATTAGCATGTTTTAAGTCATCATTTTCAACCATTGCCTGATATAGTGCAGCTAAGTGCTGAAGATTAGTTTGAGCTTGGTTTTGTTCTGTTATGATCATGAAGAAAATCCCTTCCAATTAACAATTCTAGCAACTATTATACTGAATTTCTGACGTTATTTCTACCCTCTATATTTAAATTTATTTATAAGAGTAAACGTTTCATCGAAAGAACGTGAGACGTACTTTAGTGAATATCTAGGACTTTTCCTTATTGATAGGTGAAATAATCTTTGTGGAAATAGACCGAATGATATCCCCTCTGCTAATAACCCCCACAACTTTAGAATCTTCGTCAACAACTGGGATTTTCTTAAAATGATATTTGGATAAAATAGTTAGGGCTTCTTCCAGATTATCATTAGGGTGCACTGTATGCGTATGTCTTTTATTCATAATTGTGTCCACTTTGTTATTAATATTATATTCAATTTTATCTCTTAAGTCTTCTTCCTCACTTACTAGCACAATTGTAAACATATCATATACTGTTCTACCTTTAGGTTGAATACAACGAATAACATCTCCATCGCTTATCATACCAATTAAACGATTTTCCTCATCAACTACAGGTACCCCACCGATTTTATTGGTAACTAAAGTCTCTAATAATTGTTTTATCGTTTTATCTTTCGTAATGCTAATTATATCTGTGATCATAAAATCTTTTATTTTCATATGGCACCCTTTCTTAATTATGTAAAAGAACCAACCAGTTCAATACGGTTGGCTTTGAGTTAATCCAGCGTATGATATTGACCACCATAAAATAATATAGGATCTCCACCATTCATTTTTACGTCAGTTACTTCAGCAATGAATATCATATGGTCACCAGCATTAGCTGTTTCTTTAACATGGCATGAGAGCGTTGCTATGGAAGCGTCTAGAACAGGAATATTGTCTTGTCTCAAATATGCTATCTCCCTGTCATTATTGATTTGTTTTGCAAAAATCATAGATAAATCCTTCTGGTCCTCGGTTAATATACTTAACCCAAATTTCTTAGTAACTTGTAATTTATCATACATTCGAGCTTTTTCATCAATTGAAATAGCAATCAATTTTGGATCCAATGAAACAGACATAAATGCATTTACAGTCATTCCCATGATTTCACCATTGTATTCGGTTGTTACTATAGTGATACCTGTTGCAAATTTACCCATAGCATCACGAAAAAGTCTATTATCCATTACGAAGTATCCCCTCTTTCCTTCTAGAACATTCTAATTTAGAATATCATTTATAAAGGGAAAATTGAAATAAATAGTGTTTATTGTAATATGTAGTTTACATAATAATATTATAACAAACTATGGTTAGCTTTTAGGTATTTTAATATATTATGACTTTGTTATAATACGTAATTGAAGGCTTTGGTAACTTTACCAAAGCCTTCTCGTAAATAAACTAGTTATACTGGATAAACGCCATGTTTTCTTTCGGTGAACGTTATATTTTTTTCCTCATACAGGTTGTAGCGTTTAATAAGTTCATTCCTTAACTTATCCGGATCTACGATTGCATCAACAACCATCTCTGACGCTAATCGATAAATATCAATATTGTCTTTATATTCTTCCTGCTTTTCTTTTATAAATGCAGGTCTATCTTCTTCTGGCAATTCAGCAATTTTATTCGCATATACAGCATTCACAGCTGCTTCAGGTCCCATAACTGCAATCTGAGCGGTTGGCAATGCTATGCAGCAATCTGGGTCAAATGCAGGACCAGCCATTGCATATAATCCCGCACCATAAGCTTTACGCACGACTACTGAGATTTTAGGTACAGTTGCTTCACTCATTGCTGCAAGCATTTTTGCACCATGTCGAATAATACCTGCACGTTCCACTTTTGTACCAATCATAAACCCAGGAATATCCATCAGGAATAATAATGGAATATTAAATGCATCGCACAATTGAATAAATTTAGCTGCCTTATCCGCTGAATCCGGGAATAAGACGCCACCTTTCATCCTAGGCTGATTTGCAATAATTCCTACTGATTTGCCATTTATTCGTGCAAGTCCCGTGATTAATTCTGGTGCAAATTTCTTTTTAACTTCACAAAAACTATCCTCGTCAATAATCCTGTTGATAAAATCGTACATGTTAAATGGAGCATTTTGATTTTCGGGAATTAAATCTGTAATCGACTTTTCAAATACTTTAATCTCTTTGGAATCAGCAACGTTAGGCTTTTTTCTGAAGTTCGCTGGGAAATAGCCAAGATATTTTTTTGTGTATTCAATTGCTTCTTCTTCAGATTTAACCAATACATCGCCACAGCCTGAAACAGAACAATGCATTTGTGCTCCACCCATTTCCTCCAGGCTTACTTTTTCACCGATGACTTTTTCTGCCATACGTGGTGACCCTAAATACATTGATGCGTTTCCTTCAACCATAACTACGATATCACAAAATGCCGGAATGTATGCACCGCCTGCTGCAGAAGGTCCGAATAAAAGACAAACCTGTGGTACGCGGCCAGACAGCTTTATTTGGTTATGGAAAATTCGACCGGCGCCACGACGACCAGGGAACATTTCTATTTGGTCAGTTATTCTTGCACCAGCAGAGTCTACAAGATAAAGCATTGGTATCTCCAACTTCTCTGCTGTTTCCTGTATACGGATTATTTTTTCGACAGTCCGTTTGCCCCAGGAACCAGCTTTTACTGTAGAGTCATTTGCCATCACACAGACAGCCTGACCGCCAATTTGGCCAATTCCAGTTACAACTCCATCAGATGGTAAAGAATCATCCATACAATTTGCAAAAAATGCATCTTCAACATCTATCTGATCATCGAATAATAACTCCAGACGTTTACGAACGAATAACTTGCCTTTTTCTTCATTTTTCTGGTGGTACTTTTCCTGGCCACCTTTTTTAATTTCTTCAACTCTTTGTTTGAATTCTTCGATATATGACATTTAGTACCCTCCCTGCTTCTATTTACCTTGATAGACAGGTTTTCGTTTTTCCTTAAATGCTTGTAAACCTTCTATTCGATCCTCGGTAGGTATTGTTTCTTTATAACATAAATGTTCAATAGCCAAACCAGTTGTCATATCGGTTTGAATGCCTTTATTGATTGCCGTTTTTGCTTGTCTGAGCGCAATAGGTCCATTTTTAGTGATTTGTTTTGCCATTTCCGTAGCCGCATCTAGTAATGCATGTGATTCCACGACTTGTTCTACCAATCCAAGTTCTAGCGCTTCATCAGCTGTTAAAGACTTAGCGGTAAAAATTAGTCGTTTTGCCTTACCTAGCCCTATTAATCGTGTAAGACGCTGTGTTCCACCAGCACCCGGTATTATGGCTAGTGATGTCTCTGTAAGCCCTAACTTAGAGTGATCAGCTGAAATACGTAAATCACAGCCTAATGTTAGTTCGAGACCACCTCCAAAAGCAATTCCGTTGATAGCGGCGATAACTGGCATTTTCATATTTTCAATGTTTGTTACAGTTTCACCAATATATTTAACTGCGCCAATCACTTGATCTTCAGACATTTCTTTTCGTTCTTTAAGATCAGCTCCGGCGCAAAAAGACTTTTCTTTTGATCCGGTTATAATTGTGCACCTTATTTCATCATTCGTGTTTATTTGGTGAACATACTCATTCAGTTCATCGAGTAGTGCCTTTGACATCGCATTCATAGCTTCAGGCCTATTAAGACTTAAGACTGCAATATGATCTTCTACTAATTTATAATCTATAAGCGCTGCCACTATTACTATTCTCCCTTCCTATCGTTCACTATTTATTATTTTCATTTGATGACTGGAAAGACTCGAAACATAATTTTCAATATATAATGCCGATTCAATCACTTTATCAATATTCATGCCAGTTTCAATTCCCATCCGATGTAACATATATAATAAATCATCTGTGGCAAGGTTTCCCGAAGCGCCTTTAGCATAAGGGCAACCTCCAAGACCACCTACAGCACTATCGAAATTTGTTATACCGTGATTTAATGATACTAAAACGTTTGCGAGTGCGGTCCCTCTTGTATCATGAAAATGCATTGCCAATTTATCTTTCGGAAAATATTTTAATAGTTTTGTTAACACTTTATCCACTTGAACGGGGTCAGCTACACCAATCGTATCACCAATAGAAATCTCGTCTACACCCATTGTGAACAATCTATCACAAATAGATATTACTTTTTCAACATCAATATCACCTTCATAAGGGCAGCCAAAAACAGTAGACACATATCCTCTAACTTGTTTATTAGACTCTTTAGCTTTACTGGAGACATTTTCTATAATTGGTAAAGTTTGGTCAATAGTTTTGTTTATATTGTTTTTATTATGTGTCTCACTCGCTGATAGAAACAGACAAATTTCATCGACGTTTACTTCCAAAGCACGATCAAGTCCCTTATTATTAGGGACCAAAGCGGCATAGGTAACATCAGGATTCCGTTTAATTTTTTTTGCTACTTCAGTTGCATCCTTTAGTTGTGGAATCCAGTCTGGATGTACAAAGGATGAAACTTCAATATAGGAAGCCCCGGTTTCAGACAACATATTAATCCAGTCAATTTTTGCAGCTGCCGGAACCAGTTCAGCCTCATTCTGCAACCCATCACGTGGACCTACTTCATTTATTTTAACTTTGTTTGGAAAGTTCAATCGCAACCCTCCTATCTATTCTTAGAAAACTTTGCATTCGTTAAAGGGATTCTTTATGAAAGCATACTTTGCTTTCTTAAAACCCCTTGTACTTTGGAGTGCATGCTTTAGTGGCAAACACTTATGCAGTAAGAAAGTATTTAGACTATCTTAACTGCGATCAAAGTTAGTTGTTACTCTATAATGGCAATTACGTCGCCTTCATTGACGAAATCTCCCTCTGAAACTTTCAATTCCTTTATTGTTCCACCCGCTTCAGCAGCAATTGGAATCTCCATTTTCATTGATTCCAGAATAACGATATCTTGCCCTTCTTCAACTTTTTCACCAGCATTAACTGTTATTTTCCATACACTTCCTGCCATTGATGCTTTAACTTCGTTCATGATAAATTCCTCCTTATTTTGTCTTAACTTGTGGTAAATAATATTCTTGGACAAACCCTGTCGTCGTGTTTCCTTTTTTAAATTCTTCATTATCAATAATAGCCAGCAACATAGGTATATTCGTTTTTATACCTTCTACTTTGTATGTTAATAATGCTTCTTTTAATAATGAGATAGCTTCATCTCTAGTTGATCCTTTCACTATTAATTTTCCAATCATAGGATCATAATATGGAGTTACATCATAATTTTCTGCTACGGCAACCTCATTACGACAGTACTTCCCGTCAGGCATCTGAAATACGGAAATATGTCCTGGTGATGGAAAGAATGTAACTGGATCCTCTGCATAGATTCGTACTTCAATTGCGTGACCATCAATTTGTAAATCGGATTGTTTAATCGAGAGTTCTTCTCCGTTTGCTATCGCAATTTGGTGTTCAACAATATCTTGGCCAGTTATTTCTTCTGTTACTGGATGTTCAACCTGAATTCTCGTATTCATTTCCAGAAAATAAAAGTTCTCCTCTTCATCCACTAAAAATTCAATTGTACCAGCATTGGTATATCCTAAGGACTTTGCCGCTTTTACTGCAGCTTCCCCCATTAATTTACGAGTTCTGTCAGATATAAACGATGAAGGAGCTTCTTCTATTACTTTCTGATTCCTGCGCTGAATGGAACATTCTCTCTCAAATAAATGGATTACATTTCCATGGTTATCTGCTAGAAGCTGTATTTCTATATGTCTGGCATTCTCCAGTTTCTTCTCTAAGAACATAGCACCATCACCAAAAAATGTTTGAGCACGTTTTGAATTACTTTCAAATGCTTTCATAAGCTCTTCATCTGTTTGTACAACCTGCATGCCGATTCCACCACCGCCTGCAGAAGCCTTTAGCATGATTGGGTAGCCGATATCTTTCGCAATTTCAATCCCATCTTCCGCAGATGCAATAGCGCCATCAGTTCCTGGAACAACAGGGACACCTGCCCATTTCATGGCATTTCTTGCTTCAATCTTACTGCCCATTTTTTCCATAACTTTGCTTGTTGGTCCGATAAACTGAATACCTGCGTGTTGGGATTTCTCAGCAAATTCTCCACTCTCGCTCAGAAATCCATAGCCTGGATGAATCGCATCAACTTTTGATTCTTTTGCAATTGAAATTATTTTATCGATGTTTAAGTAACTTTCATTAACACGTGGAGGTCCAAGTAAAAAGCTATCATCAGCCATTGACACAAAAGGTGCTTTTTGATCTGCTTCTGAGTAAACAGCTACTGTTTGTATATCCAGCTTCTTGCAAGTCCGAATAATACGAGCTGCTATCTCCCCGCGATTTGCTATAAGTACTTTTTTTATCATAAGCTCTCTCCTATTGCCGAATTTGTTCGACTGCATATTCTTTTAGCTTAAATTTTTGTATTTTACCGCTCGCAGTCATTGGATATTCATCTACAAATGCTATGTGCCTTGGTATCTTATGCCTTGATATATTGCCTTCGCAAAAGGCTCTAATATCATCTTCAGTTGCCTTCGCGCCATCTCTTAATATTACCCATGCCATTACCTCTTCACCATATTTTTTATCTGGAATGCCAACAACCTGAACATCAAGAACTTCTGGATGCTGATAAAGAAATTCCTCAATTTCACGTGGATATATATTTTCACCGCCACGTATAATCATATCTTTCATGCGGCCGGTAATTTTCAAATACCCATTTTCATCCATGACAGCAAGATCACCGGTATGTAACCAGCCATCACTATCGATTGCATTGTTTGTTGCTTCCTCATTATTATAATACCCCTTCATCACATGATAGCCTCTGGTGCATAATTCACCGGGAACACCTTGAACCTGCTCATCATTTGTACCTGGTACTATAATTTTCACCTCAACATTTGGATGAACCTTTCCTACTGTACTCGCTTTAAGTTCGGCAGGATCATCTGTCTTTGTTTGGGTAATCACAGGTGATGATTCGGTTTGTCCATAAGCGATTGTGATTTCTTTCGCACCCATTTTATTCATTACATCGTTCATTACTTCAATTGGGCATGTTGACCCCGCCATAATACCTGTACGTAAATGAGAAAAATCATACTTTGAAAAATTAGGATGATTCAATTCTGCAATAAACATAGTTGGCACTCCATGCAATCCGGTGCATTTTTCATCTGAAACAGCTTTCATAACTTTTTCGGCTTCAAATTGCTCCACGATTACCATTGTTGTGCCCTTGGATACGGCCGCCAGAACGCCTAACACACACCCAAAGCAATGGAAAAACGGAACTGGAATACATAGCCGGTCTTTATTAGTTAATTTCATACAGTCAGCAATTTGATTCCCGTTATTAACGATATTAGAGTGGGTCAGCATGACGCCTTTTGGGAATCCAGTTGTACCCGATGTGTATTGCATATTGATAACATCATGATGGTGTAAGGTCTTTTTTCGTTCATCAAGTTTTTCGTCGGAAATTTGATTTCCATTTTCGATCATTTCGTCCCACGTATAGGCATTGGAATAGTTATCATCGCTGATTATAACGACATTTTTTAAAAACGGTACATTCTCAGAATGTAACTCTCCCTTTTTTGCATCCTCAAACTCAGGGCATACCTGCTTCAACACATCGACATAAGATGTTCCTTTATATGATTCTGCTAAAATAAGTGTTGTTGATTCAGATTGTTTTAATAGATATTCAAGCTCTTTCGCCTGATAGCTTGTATTGACTGTAACAAGAACCGCACCCATTTTTCCTGTAGCAAATTGGCTGGTGATCCATTCCGGTTTATTATCGGACCAAATAGCTACGTTTTCCCCTTTTTCAATTCCTAGTGACATCAAGCCTTTTGCAGCTTTATTGGCGATTTCATTAAATTCTTTATATGTTTTTCTTAAATTTAGTTCCGGGTAGACAACTGCTTCTTGATCTGGATATAAATTCACTTGCTTTTCCAATAGCTCTCCAACTGTTAAGTTTAGTAAAGACATGAATTTTCTCCCCTCATAGGTATTATCAGCATCCTAACTGTCTAGCAATTACCATACGTTGTATCTCAGATGTTCCTTCCCCGATTTCCAATAATTTTGCATCACGCAAATATCTTTCAACTTCATATTCGCGCATATAGCCATATCCACCATGAATTTGTATTGCCTGGTTTGCGTTTTTGAATGCTGTCTCGGTAGCATAAAGTTTTGCATATGCTGCTTCCTTCGAGAATGGCTTATTATTATCCTTCAGCCATGCGGCCTTGTGAACCATATTCCGAGCCAGTTCAGTTTCCATTGCCATGTCAGCAAGCTTAAATTGTATTGCCTGAAAACTGGAAATTGATTTACCGAACTGTGTTCTTTCTTTGGCATACTCCAGAGCCTTATTTAAAGATGCTTGAGCAATTCCTAAGCCTAGTGCGGCTATTGAAATTCGTCCACCATCTAAGGTGTGCAAAAACTGCTTAAACCCTTTATCGGGATCTCCCAGTAAATTTTTCTGTGGTACACGTACATTATCCAATACAATTTCAGCTGTATCTGAACCACGTACCCCCATTTTGTCATAGTTACTATTTATTGTTACACCTTCAGTATTCGTCGGTACAATTATTGCACTGATAATATTTTTACCTCTGTCATCTTTACCAGTAACAGCTGTAACGGTTATTGTATTTGAATAGTTAGCATTAGTAATAAAACATTTCTCACCGTTAATTACAAAATCATCGCCATCTGCAACCGCAGTAGTCTTAGTTCCACCGGCATCAGAACCAGCGTTTGGTTCCGTTAATCCAAAGGCTGCAAGTGTTTTTCCCTGTGTAATTGGCGTTAAATATTTCTCTTTTTGTTCTTCTGTTCCAAAATAATAAATAGGACTTGCACCTAACGAAACTGTTGCTGCATAACTTAGTCCAGTGCTTCCACATACTTTACCAATTTCTTCAACAGCTAGTGCATAAGATAACGTGTCCCCATCTGAACCGCCATATTGTTCAGGAAATGGTATCCCCATTAATCCAAGCTCACCCATTTGTTTAAATATATCTTCTGGGAATTTAGCTTGTTTATCAATTTCGACTGCCCTAGGTCTTATTACATTATCAGCGAAATCCTGAACCATTTTCTTGATCATCATTTGTTCTTTTGTTAATTCAAAATTCATGTCAAACCTCCTATTATTATAAGAACAAGACCGACTGGTTGGTCTGTTCGCTTCAATAAAAAAAGAAAGCGGTTTCTTTTAATTGGTAAAAAAAGGCTTTTCAATTAATTGATCTACGTATTTACTTTCCGATAAAGATTCGACAGTTAATACTGCATGTAAGATTAAATCAACGAATATATCGCCAATTTCATCAATCGATTTTGGACCTGATTGTTTATACCACTTATATGCCCAATTCACCATTCCGAGTATCGCCATTCCGGTAATTTCTACAGGTAAATCCTTGCGAAATTCGCCGCATGCCTTACCTTCCCTTATGGCTCTTATAATTATCTGTTTAAACTGATCACGTTTTTTCTTAATAAGTATTTCATATTCTGGTTTTAAGTAAATATTCTCCTGATAGAAAACAGAGATGTGTGGTTTATAAAGATCGAATACTTTAACAAAATCCTTTATTATTGCTTGCAGCTTTTTCGTTGGTGACTTATACGTTTCATTCGCAATTGTAGCTTTTTCCAAAACATAGGTTATGAATGTATCGTGAATAACAAATAATAATTCATCTTTTGATGTAAAGTGATGATAGAATCCACCTTTGGAGGTCCCTACGTTTTCCACGATTTGATTAACTGTAACACCGTGATAGCCATGTTTTTCAAACATTAATAATGCTTCTTGGATTATTTTATTTCTTAAATCCGTTATAAACCCTCCTTCCATAAATTTAATTTTACCTTATCATATTTTTCTGAATATAGAAAGGGGAATTAGAATGATTTAGAAACAGAAGGCGGTTTCAAGCAGGCCAAAATGGCTGCGCATCATAGGATTTAATAACTAGTATTACCAATAAGTTATTAGAAAAATGAGATGCTTTTACCGAGGAAGAAAATGTAATCAAACATAAAAAATTACTAGTTAAAAAATTGATAGATTCACTTAAATTAATTTAAAAACCAATCTAACCAATAACGGCCGATAACAAAGCATTGCCTATAAGTACTTTAATGGACATGAGGGGCCATATTTAACGGAAAACAAGCAATATTAGGGTTTAAGCGGACACCAGATACCTTATTTGCTAGAATTACCCCTATTTCACTTGGATATATGTTAAATAAGGGCACATGTGTCCGCATATCCCTTTAACCCGAAATAGCAGCTCCTGTGTCCACTAATTATCTGAAAACAAGTGGTGTTTAGTTTAACAACAGCTATTAGAATGAAAAAAGGCTTGTAGAAACCCAAGCCTTTCTCATAAATTATTCGGCTGATTCATCAAATGGTTTACTGTAAATAGCTTCCTTCCAGACTTCACTTACTTCACCTTCATTATCACTGTCTATAACGAATGACCCATTACTGTAGCGATCACTTGTGGATAACTCTAACGGGTATAAGCTATGTGTATTGCCTTTAGCAGTTCTAAAACATATCGTATCATTTTCATCGACTATAAATAATCCTTTTACACGATGTGGTTTACTTTTTAATTCACGAAGCATGATTAATCCTCGTTTAGCACGACTGGATTTCTCAAACTCACGAAGCTTCATTCGTTTACAGGCACCACGTTGTGTTACGACAACAATCGATGGCTCTGACAAATCATCGAATACTTGACCATTTACAACATACTCATTTTCTTTTAGCTTAATTGCTTTAACGCCTGCTGCACGCTGGCCAACTACAGATATCTCTGACTCATGATACCATAAACCAAAACCTTTATTCGAAGCAACAAATACGTCAGAATTCCCATCTGTCTGAAATACATTAATTACTTCATCATCACCTTTAAGATTTAGAGCTATAAGCGCTTTTGAGTGCCGCTGAGCATTATATAATGCCAATTCACTTCGTTTTACCATACCATTCTTAGTGAAGAAAACAAGATAATTTTCATCGTTAAATTCGCGTACAGGTACACCCTGAATAATGCGTTCATCTTTGTCAATGCTCACGATATTAGAAATATGCTGTCCAAGATCTTTCCATCTGATATCAGGTAAGGCATGTACAGGAATATAAATGTACTTCCCTTTATTTGTAAATAGAAGTAAGTTATCTGTTGTGTTTAGTTCAGTTAAACCAACTAGGTAATCTTCTTCCTTCATTGCAAAGTCTTCTCCATTTGAGGCGCCATACGAACGGATACTTGTCCGTTTTACATAACCATCCCTCGTAGTTGATACTAAAACATCTTCACTTGCAACAGTTACTTCAATATTAAAGGTCAATTCTTCAATTTTATCTTCAATAACTGTTTTCCTGCTATCGGCAAATGATTTCTTTAACTGTTTTAGGTCCTTCTTGATTGTTTGGAAGAGTTTCTTATCACTGGCGAGTATTGACTCCAGTTCTTCGATTGCCTTCCGTAGTTCTTCCGCTTCCTTTTCAAGAGACGTTATATCAGTATTTGTTAAACGATACAATTGCAGCATAACAATTGCTTCAGCTTGTGCCTCCGAAAAGTCATATGCTGATATTATACGTTTTTTTGCATCTGATTTATCTTTTGATGCACGAATTGTTGCGATAAGTTTGTCTAGAATCGATATTGCTTTGATTAAGCCCTCAACTATATGTGCACGATCATTTGCTTTTTTCAAATCAAAAATAGTCTGTCTTGTTACTACTTCTTTTTGATGTGCAATATATGCGTCCAGAATCTGAGGCAGTGATAACAACTTAGGAGTCTTGTCCTGAATTGCTACCATGTTGAAATGATACGTTACCTGTAAGTCTGTATTTTTATATAAATAATTTAAAACACCTTGACTATTAGCATCTTTTTTCAATTCAATAACTACACGTAGTCCCGTACGATCAGTCTCATCACGTACTTCAGCTATGCCTTCCACTTTTCGATCAATTCGTAATTCATCCATCTTTTTAACCATATTAGCTTTATTAACCTCAAAAGGAATTTCGTCAATTACAATCTGCTGGCGGTTACCGCGAACATCCTCGACTTTTGCTCTCCCGCGAACAACGACTTTACCTTTCCCTGTTTCGTAAGCTTTTTTGATTCCATCAATACCTTGTATAATGCCACCGGTTGGAAAGTCTGGTCCTTTTATAGATGACATTAAATCTTCTAAAGTAGCAGTCGGTTTATCAATTTTCATAATAACTGCATCAATAACCTCTGATAGGTTGTGAGGTGGTATATCTGTTGCATAACCTGAGGAAATTCCAGTAGATCCATTTACAAGTAAATTCGGAAACTTGGCTGGTAATACAACAGGCTCTGAAATCGTGTCATCAAAGTTTGGTATAAAATCGACTGTTTCCTTGCCAATATCACGGAGAAGCTCTGAAGCAATACTGGAAAGTCTTGCCTCTGTATAACGCATCGCTGCTGGTGGATCACCATCGATGCTACCGTTATTACCATGCATTTCAACTAAATCATTTCTAACTTTCCACTGCTGGCTTAAGCGAACCATTGCTTCATAAACGGAAGAGTCACCATGTGGATGATAATTCCCGATTACTGTACCAACCGTTTTGGCAGCCTTACGAAAATTTTTATCATGTGTATTTTTCTCTTCGTACATTGCATATAATATTCTGCGCTGAACAGGTTTTAAACCATCACGCGCGTCTGGTAGTGCACGATCTTGAATTATATATTTACTATACCTTCCAAATCTATCACCAATTACTTCCTCGAGTGGAAGGTCTAAATATTTTTCAGGTTGTGACAAACCAATCCCCCCTTGTTAATCTCTGTCAAAATTGTCTGTATATCTTTCAGTAATCTTTTTTTGTAAGGCTCTTCTTCATATATATTGCTCTTGAACCCTTGCGGATGATATAAACTAAGACACTGCAACAATACTGATTTCCGCTCAGACCCACGATAGCGCAGGAAATACAAGAAGACTCCTGCGGGACAGCGATACAGTCCAAGACCTCACAAGCCAGTGAAGAATGAATTGGTGAGGAGACTTGGCGCGAGCCCTGAGGTGCGCGAAGTGTATTTCCGGAGCGGTGATCATCGCTCAAGAATTTTTCCGCATTACGTCGCAATTTATAGATTTTTGTGTCAAAAACAACAAACTTTTAGAAAACAACCTTTCAGATTTATATTAAGTATGAATTTTATCGTTCTCTAAAATACTAGCGTCTTCTGCCATACCGAATTGGACATTACCCTCGATCCATTTTCTTCGTGGATCAACTTTATCACCCATTAATGTAGTAACTCTTCTTTCGGCACGAGCTAAATCTTCAATCGTTACACGAATGAAAGTTCTGCTCTCTGGGTTCATCGTCGTTTCCCATAACTGGTCCGCATTCATTTCACCCAGACCTTTATATCGCTGAATAATATAGCCATTCTTAAATTCCTTTATGGCTTCTTTCATTTCATCATCATCCCAGGCATAAACAGTCTTTTCTTTTTTACCTTTACCTTTAGAGATTTTATAAAGTGGTGGTAAAGCGATAAAAATCTTTCCTGCTTCAACTAAAGAACGCATATATCGGTAAAAGAAGGTCAATAGCAGTACCTGAATATGTGCGCCATCTGTATCGGCATCTGTCATAATTATAATCTTATCGTATTGAACATCCTCTAAGTCGAAATCTCCTCCAACACCAGCTCCGATAGTATGGATAATTGTAGAGATTTCTTCGTTCTTAAATACATCCTCTAGTTTTGCCTTTTCTGTATTAATAACTTTACCACGTAATGGTAGTACTGCTTGGAATTTGCGGTCCCTGCCTTGCTTTGCAGATCCCCCAGCAGAATCACCCTCCACTAAATAAAGCTCATTCTGTTTTGGATTTCTGGATTGAGCAGGAGTAAGCTTTCCACTTAATAATGAATCTTTACGTTTTTTCTTTTTTCCAGACCTTGCATCTTCCCTTGCTTTTCTGGCTGCTTCACGTGCTTCTTTTGCTTTAACAGCCTTTCGAACTAACATGCTCGCAACGTCAGGGTTTTCTTCTAAAAAGTAGGATAATTTTTCAGAGACAACTGAATCAACTGCTGAACGTGCTTCTGATGTTCCAAGTTTTCCTTTTGTCTGACCTTCAAATTGTAGTTTTTCTTCAGGTATTCGCACGGATACAATAGCTGTAAAACCTTCACGAATATCTGTACCTTCTAAATTTTTGTCTTTCTCCTTAAGGAGTGCATTCTTTCTGGCATAATCATTAAATATTCGTGTAATCCCTGTTCGTGCACCGGATTCATGAGTTCCGCCATCTTGCGTTCGTACATGATTCACAAAAGATAGCATACTTTCTGCAAAACCATCATTGAATTGAAATGCAAAATCAACCTCAATTCTCTGCTGTTCCCCTTCAAATGATACAACAGGATGAAGTGTATCCTTCTCTTCGTTCAGATAAGAAACAAAAGATTCAAGTCCATCTGGAAACTGATATTCTTCTTTTACTTGGTACCGCTCATCTGATAGCTCAATCTTCAATCCCTTTAAAAGAAATGCTGCTTCGCGTAAGCGTTCCGTTATTGTTTCAAAATTATAAACAGTTACGGAAAAAATGCTAGGATCGGGCTTAAAGTGAATAATAGTACCTTTCTTTTTTGTTGTACCTTTTTTCTCCAGTGAACCGGCCGGCTTACCACCATTCTCAAAGCGCTGAATATATTTTTGTCCATCTCGAAAAATGGTTACTTCTAACCATTCAGAAAGCGCATTTACAACGGAAGCCCCAACACCATGCAAGCCACCACTGGTTTTGTAGCCACCTTGTCCGAACTTACCTCCAGCGTGCAATACTGTGAAGATAACTTCTGTCGTTGGTTTCCCTGTATTGTGCATACCTGTTGGAATCCCTCTGCCATTATCTTCGACAGATATGCTGTTATCCTTATGTACTGTCACTTTAATCACATTACCATAACCTGCTAATGCTTCATCGACAGCATTATCGACTATCTCAAAAACCAGGTGATGTAATCCGCGTTGATCCGTACTGCCTATATACATTCCAGGTCTTTTTCTTACAGCCTCAAGACCTTCTAGTACTTGAATTGAATCATCTGTGTATTGTAATGATTGCTTTACCATTCAGCTGTAGACTCCTCTCCGAACTATAAAATTGTTATTGTTAATATTTTTATATTAGAACAAACGTTTGTAAATGTAAAATTACTTCTTTAATAGCAACTATATAAAACTATACTAACTTAAGATACGATAATAAGTATACTATAATTTAAGTAGAGCGCAAAAAAAGAATGACCAATCAAGGCCATTCTCATATCAATCTTCTTAAACGAGAATGGAATGTGCTACCTTTATGCACATATCCATTATAACCATAAAGTCCCGTTCTGTTAAATAATCATATGCTTCCTGGCTACTGAGACCTTGCTGCGCCCAGAACACTTTGCAGTCTGTATTTGCAGCCTCTTCTGCAATTGCAGGCAAAAATTCTGATCGCCTGAACACATTAATAATATCAATCGACTCTTTTACATCAGATAAAGAATTATAGGCTTTTTCACCGAGCACATTATCAACTTTAGGATTAACCGGAATAATTTTATAACCTTTATCCTGCATTATTTTTGAAATTTGATAAGATGTTCTATCAGGATTATCGGAGAGACCCACGACTGCTATAATTTTTGCCGAGTCCAAAACATCCTTAATTTTATCATTAGTCGGATTTTCCCATTCCACGTGTTATACCTCCTCTATTTATCAATTAAACCTTGCTCCTCTAAATACTCACGAGCAACAGTTTCTGGTGGTTTATCTTCATAATCAACCTGGTAGTTCATCTGACGCATTTGATCATCGGTTATTTTACCACCGAGTTGATTTAATATTTTTTCTAGATTGGGATATTTCTCAAGTGTGTCCTGACGTAACAGAGGTGCACCCTGATACGGCGGAAATAAATTTTCTGGATCGTCCAGCGTCACCAAATCTTGCTCTATCATATAACTGCTCGTTGCGTAAGCGTCAATAACATCAACTTCACCATTCGATAATGCATCCTGACGAATTCCTGGTTCCATTGTTTTCACATTTGCGATATCCAAGTTATAAATTTCCTGCATTCCAACATACCCATCGTAACGGTCTTTAAATTCTAGTGTGAAACCAGCAGTTATATCATTCTCTATTTTATTCAAATCACCAATCGATTTTAGGTTATGCTTATTAGCAATCTCTTTTGTTGTTGCAACAGCGTATGTGTTATTAAACTTCATAGGTTCCAGCATAACCATACCGAACTCTTCCATCATTCCAAGTCTTGCTTGCTCATAAACTTCATGTTTTTTATTACTATTCGCTTTTTGTTCCAAGTGAGTTACGATAGCTGTTCCAGTAAATTCAGGGTATATATCTATACTGCCATTTTCTAAAGCACTAAATACAAATGACGTTTTGCCTAATCCTGGCTTAAGTTTAACATTTAAATCAGTCTCTTCTTCAATAAGAAGTTTGTACATATTTATCAATATTGCTGGTTCTGAACCAAGTTTTGCTCCAATAGTTAAATCAGCCTTCTTGGCTGAAGTAAACAATAAGGGTGATGCAACAACTAATACAGCTATAATTAACATTGCAATAAAAGATTTAAAGCCTGTTCGCTTAGAGACACGTTCAAAGCCTCGCAATATAAAATCAAGGGCGATTGCCAATAACGCAGCAGGAATTGCACCTAATAATATGAGGTTTAAATCTGCTCCTCGATCAATACCCAATAGGATAAGTTCTCCTAACCCACCAGCCCCAATTAATGCGGCAATAGTGGTTGTGCCAACAATTAGTACCATTGATGTGCGAACACCAGCCATTATAACAGGCATAGCAATTGGAAGTTCTACTTTTGTTAATCGTTTTAATGAGTTCATACCCATACCAGTTGCAGCCTCTTTTAAAGCTGGATTCACTTCTTTAATACCCGTATATGTGTTTCGTAAAATTGGCAGTAAACCGTATGCTGTTAAGGCAATGATTGCAGGGGTTGTTCCAATACCAAAGAAAGGGATCAAAAATGCCAGAACAGCTAAACTTGGTATCGTCTGCATAACAGCAGATACACCAATTATTGGTTCTGCCACGCGTTTGTACCTAGTCAGAATCAGCCCTAATGGGACGGCAATAATTATTGCAATTATTAATGACATTAGTGAGATTTGTAAGTGTTCCCAAATTGTCTCTAGTAATATATCCTGTCTTCTTTGAAAAACGGAGATAAATTCCTGCATTAGTGGATCACCCCGTTTTCCATTTTAGTTTTGCTTTTTAGAAATGAAACAATATCCTTATAGCTAAGTGTAGCAACTAACTTGCCTTCTTTTAGTACAGGGAACACAAGTTGGTCACTAGTTTCTAAAATCTCTGCTGCTTTATAAAGCGGCATATCATTATCTAGATATTGAACAGATCGCTCTTGGCCATCCTCCACAGCCCCAACAAACATATCATTTTCATCCTTTACAATTAACAACCCTCGACTTGGAAAATTATTTTCTTCAAACTCATTTTTTGATATGACAATCGATAGGGATTGATCTGCTATAACATCAATAGCAGTTTGCCATGGGGACTTTCTTTCACCAATAAAGTCTTTCACATATTGAGTTGCTGGTCTTAAAATAAGTTGCTGTGGCGTGTCTACCTGTACAATTCCACCATTTTTCATAAGACATACTTTATCCCCAAGAGCCATAGCCTCATCAATATCATGCGTGACAAAAACGATTGTCTTTTTAATTTCCTTTTGCAGTTTTCTGATATCACTTTGTAATTGTTCACGACTGATTGGATCAAGCGCACTAAAGGGCTCATCCATTAAAATAATATCAGGATCAGCAGCTAACGCACGGATAACACCAATCCGCTGCTGTTCGCCACCAGAAAGTTCATTAGGCATTCTTCTCTGGTATGTGGACGGGTCAAGTCCAACCATATTAAGCAATTCTTTATTTCTTTCCTGAATTTTTTTTCTTTTCCATCTTTTCATTTCGGGAACAACAGCTATATTTTCCTCAATTGTCAAATGTGGAAACAAGGCAATTTCCTGAAGCACATATCCAATGTTCCATCGCAGCTCATGAATATTGTAATCGTTAATATTTTTTTCATTTATGTATATATTACCTGCTGTCGGTTCAATAAGTCGATTGATCATCTTCATAGTTGTCGTTTTCCCACACCCGCTTGGTCCTATTAAAGTTACCAACTCTCCTTCATTTACTTTCAATGAGAAGTCTTTTATAGCCTTGGTACCATCTGGGTATACTTTTTTCACATTTTTAAATTCAATCACAGACCTCTTCCTTTACACATTGATTTTAGTTTTATAGCAATAACTTTTACCCCTAACTACTTACTTATAAACATTATACCGAACTAATTTAGTTCATTAAAGGTTCTTTGAATAACTACTTCATGGTAAAATAATATATAGCTTAATTTTTACAGGAAGGAAGGTAAGAGTGTGGAATATATAGTATTTGCAATTATTGCGTATTTATTGGGTTCCATCCCATCAGGGCTTATTGTTGGTAGGCTTGGCTACAAAATTGATATCCGAGAGCATGGAAGCGGCAACCTGGGTGCAACAAATACATTTCGAATCCTAGGAATAAAAGCTGGAATCATTGTTACGATAGCAGACATTTTAAAAGGGACGGCTGCGACACTTGTCCCACTATTCTTCGATGTCGAAGTGTACCGGTTAGCAATCGGGTTATTTGCAGTTTTAGGACACACTTATCCCTTATTCGCTAAGTTTAAAGGAGGGAAAGCAGTTGCAACATCCGGAGGAATTTTATTAGGTATCAATCCTCTCTTATTTGCAATTATAGTTACATCTTTCATCTTAACATTATATGTTTCCAAGTATGTTTCACTATCTTCAATGATTACAGGAATCGTCGCAGTCGTTATCTCCATTATTTTACAAGATATAGGTCTTATTATTGTTACTGTTGGTTTGGCTGCTTTTGTATTTTACCGTCACAGTGAAAATATTAAACGAATTAAGAATAAAACAGAACCAAAAATTAAATGGATGTAGACCACCATTAAGCCAAAAAATTGAATATTAATTTTTGCTTAAGTATACTGTGGTTATGTAAGTTTAGAAAGGGGTCACCGATATGGATAAAATAAAATCATTCCCAAAAAAGCAGTTACCGAACAAAACTCAACGACATAAACTATTTGGTTCTGTACAGCCCGGCCCAAGAACGAAGCCTAGTGAAAAAAAAGAAATGGCAGATTTACAGAATACAAAAAAAGACTTCTTATTTGACCTCGATGAAGTAGGTATTGAGAATGTTAAACATCCTATTGCTGTTACGAGCAGTTTAGTACCAAATGAACAAACTACAATTGGAACATTTAAATTTTCTTCAAGTATAGATAAAGCAAGTAAAGGTACAAATATGAGCCGGTTCACTGAACAGCTTCAATCATATTATCAAAAGGGATTTACAGTTGACCTTTTGACACTTAAAACATTTACGAAAGATTTAGCAGATCGTTTAAAGCAATCGGACGCTGAAGTTGAGGTCAGTTTTCCCTGGTTCTATGAAAGAAAGGGACCACAATCGAATCTCCCAGGAATGAACCACGCTGACATTACGCTCAACGTGAAATATGATGACGTTAAAGGCTATACTATACAAGCTTCACTGGCATCACTTATTACAACACTCTGTCCTTGTTCCAAGGAAATAAGTGAGTATAGTGCGCACAACCAACGTGGACTTGTTAAAATGACTGTATCACTAGCTGATGACTTTGACGAAAGATTATTAGATTGGAAAGAAACATTACTAGAAGCAGCTGAAAGCAATGCAAGCTCCAGACTGCATCCGGTATTAAAGCGACCCGATGAAAAAATGGTTACTGAGCAGGCATACGAGAATCCACGGTTTGTGGAAGATATGGTGCGCTTGGTTGCAGCTGATATATATGAAATGCCTTTTGTCACCAAGTTCAGCGTAAAATGTCGCAATGAAGAATCTATCCATATGCATGATGCCATAGCATCAGTGACATATGACAAACTGCAAAACGAAATGAATGAAGGCTAGCTATATGAAGTACATCTTCATTGGTTTAATAAAATTTTATCAAAAAGCCATTAGCCCATTTAAGCCACCAACCTGCAGATTTCTTCCAACATGCTCAGAATATGGATTGTTAGCCTTTAAAAGGTTTGGTGTTATTAAAGGAGGCTATTTAACTATTAAGCGTATAAGTAAATGCCATCCTTTTCACCCAGGTGGGGTTGATGTAGTACCAGATAAGAAAGAATAGTAATCCGTAATTCTTCAAGGAGTTGAAAGGATTGAATATACAAATAACTAACGAAGCTGCAAAGTGGTATAAAAAGGAATTCGAAATAGATCATCAAACACAATTACGATTTTATGTCCGATATGGGTTTGGTGGGTTTATACCAGGATTCTCATTAGGGGTTAGCTATGACACTCCAAAAGATGTGCACACTTCATGCAATGCAGAAGGAATAAAGTTTTTTATTGAGAGTAAAGATGCTTGGTATTTTGATGATAAAGATTTAAAAATAGAATTAAATAAACAAGCACAAGAACCTGAATTTAAATACTTGTAAGAGACCGACTCAAAAGGATAATTTGAGTTAACAAAATCCAAATAAATAACCCCGTACCGCTATAAGAATGGTACGGGGTTACTTGTTTAACACTGATTTTACTTACACTAGTGGGGCTTTAGATTTTGAGAAATTACTTTTGGGTCACTCTCTTTAGTTATTGTTATAAGTTAAATTTTCTAAGATGACTCCATTGCTTCTCACTCGTTAGTATCGATTTTTGCTTCTCACCAAATAAGTCGAAATGGGGATATTTTTCGTCCATATGAATCCAATTAGGCTGAAGATTGTATAACTTTCCCCAAGCAATTAATTTATCTAAATCGCTACAGCCAACTTTTGTGACAGTATAGCATCCCGGAAATCGTTCATCCATCCAGTAATGTGTTAAAAAAGCAATGCGGCCACTACTTACTTCTGATTTCCATTCTATTAGGTCTTTTCTAGCTAAACCGAAAGCCATTAGGATTCCCCATTTATTTGTTTCATATATGCTTGATGCCACTCAGGGAATGCTTTTCTTAAAGATATCGGACGAAATGTATCTTTATGTACAATAACATGTTTGGTTGTCCCGCTAACAGCAATATCACCATCTTGATTTATAATGTTATAAGCATAAACAGTACGAATTCCATCATATGTTTCAACCCAGGTTTCTACTGCAGTATCTTCCCCATAACGAATTGGTTTTTTAAATGAGATTTGCGCGTCTACAACCGGGGATACAATATTTTGTTCTTCGATATCTGAATATAACAACCCTAAGTTTTTTATAAACTTTGTACGACCGATTTCAAACCAAACCAAATAGTTTGCATGATAGACAACCCCCATTTGGTCTGTTTCCTGATACCTTACTTCTATTGGTGTACGTACTTTATTCAACAAATATCCACCCTTTCATTACCATTACATCCAACATTTTATCACAAATCTATGTTTAAATAGGATACTTTGCTTAGTTAGAAACTTGACTTATCGCCAAGTCCTTATGGCATGGCGTGTCACTTATGCAGAAGAAAGCGTTTTTACCTAACGGCCATAGAAAACCTCAAACCATTTCATGGCTTGAGGTTTATCTGATCATGACCTTGATTCGTCGCTGATTTCCTGTCGCATTCCTTCAACAGCTTGTTCTCGCCGTTCGTTTTTTGCTTTTATATTTTCTTTTTCTTTACCAGATGAAAATTCCATTGTTTCATCGGCTTCTTCCATATTCTCGAGTGTATCCTGCACCATGTGCTGGAGTTTTTCCACGTTATCACTGCGATCATCAGGTTTCGGTTTGTTGTTATGTTTATCAGTCATTCGACTACTCCTTTTTATTAAAATTATATCCCACCTTTTACGGTGATCTTTTCTTAATTTTTACTTTAAACCGGATATTATACAATATTAAAAAGAGCATCAAATTGGGTTACAATTTAATGCTCAACTTATTGATTGCTTCTCCAAAACCGAACCACTTAATTTAAGGAGACCAATGCCATTATTGTTCCGTTTTCTTTTTGTTAAGCAAACGGTGCTTCATTTCAAAACCTTCCTCAATTTCTTCTAAACGTGTTCGGTCTTCTAAAATCTGCCTTCTATTTTCTTTTACCAGCTCATCAAAAGAGAGTCTTTTCTTCAGTGAAATAGTAATCCACTCCTTTTTACAAGTAGTATTACCATTTCTTAGTAAATATATAATTTATTTTAACTTGTCTAACATTTTAGTCATATACTCATATGTCATCGGACCAGATTTATGAGGCTGTTGAATCTTGCCATCCGTTCCAATAAAATAGGTTGTCGGGATGATAGTAACACCATATTTTTCACTGGCATCCATTTTCTTATCTAAAGGGACTGGGTAAGTATAGTTATGTTTCTTAATATATTCTTTGGCTGCATCAACACCAACTTCATTCCCTGTAAGATTCACAGCAACAACTTCTACTTCATCTTTGTGTTCTTCATAAAACTTTTGCATTTCAGGCATTTCTTTTTTACATGGGTTACACCATGATGCCCAAAAATTTAAAATAACTTTCTTCCCGCGTAAATCAGATAGTTTGAACGTGTCACCTGAAAGTGTCTGCAGTTCAAAATCTGGAGCCATTTTTCCAGGTTTAATCCCAGTCTGTCCGGGAGCTTTAATACCAGCTCCTTCAGCATTGCTCTCAGTTGTACCTGAACCACTTGATTCTTTCGTATTATCATCAACAAAGCTAAAAATAACAATGATACTAAGTGTGACTAATACTGCTATTCCAAGTAATTGTTTTATCATTATGAATCCCCTGCCTATATCCTTCAATACTCATATCGTATTGCTATTTTATGTATATGTAAAGCATATTGGAATATTGTTCATAAATACTTCATATCAGAAAACTTGGTTTATACTGATTTCTAAATTTCTTATTAATTTCCTATCAATGTAAAAGAGCCAATGTATCGTTAGTCCGATACATTGGCTCTTAAAATTTTATTTAAGTTTGTTACGTAAGACCATTTGAAGAATACCACCATGACGGTAATAATCAATTTCAACATCACTGTCAAAACGAGCAATTACATTAAATTCAGTAGTCTTGCCATCTTCAGCAACTGCTGTAACCTTAACAAGATCATGAGGTTTTACGTTCTCATCAATTTTCACATCAAATGTTTCTCTACCAGTTAAGCCTAGTTTATCAGCACTTTCACCTGCTTCAAACTGTAATGGAAGTACACCCATCATTACAAGGTTTGAACGGTGAATTCGCTCGAAACTTTCTGCAATAACAGTTTTAATACCAAGTAAATCTGTACCTTTTGCAGCCCAATCACGTGAAGATCCCATACCGTAATCTTTGCCACCTATTACTAGTAAATCTGTACCGTTTTCCTGATATTTCATTGCAGCATCATAAATCGGCATAATTTCTTCAGTTGGCCAATAGGTTGTGTAACCACCTTCAGTTCCTTGTGCCAATAGGTTACGTATACGAATATTAGCAAACGTACCACGCATCATTACTTCATGGTTACCACGACGTGAACCATAGGAGTTAAAGTTTCTTGGTGATACATCTTTTTCTTGCAGATACTTTCCTGCTGGCATATCTTTTGCAATAGCACCAGCTGGTGAAATGTGGTCAGTAGTAACAGAGTCTCCAAACTTACCAATAGCTCGAAGTTTGTTTAATGGCTCCACTGCCCCTTTTTCTTTAGTTAGGCCTTCAAAGAATGGTGGATTTTGAATGTACGTTGAATCATTATCCCATTCGAATAAAGGCTCATCAGTTGTTTGGATTTGATTCCATTTTTCATTTGAATTAAATACGTTTTCATATTCTTTACGGAAAATTTCAGGTTTTACAACACTTTCTACAGTGTCTTTGATTTCTTCCATTGATGGCCATATATCAGCTAAGTAGATTGGCTCACCGTCTGCATCTGTTCCAAGTGCCTCTTTTGTTAAATCAACATCAACAGTTCCTGCGAGTGCATATGCAACAACTAATGGAGGAGATGCTAAATAGTTTGCTTTTACAAGTGGATGGATACGTCCTTCAAAGTTACGGTTACCTGATAGTACCGAAGAAACAGTCAGATCACTTTTCGAGATAGCTTCCTCGATTTCCGGACGAAGCGGTCCTGAGTTACCAATACAAGTTGTGCAACCATAACCTACTAAGTTAAATCCTAAGTTATCAAGATATTCATTTAAACCTGAATCCTCTAAGTAACGCGTAACAACTTTAGAGCCAGGTGCAAGTGATGTCTTCACATATTCAGGCACAGTTAAACCTTTTTCGACAGCCTTTTTCGCCAATAGTCCTGCACCTAACATTACATATGGATTAGAAGTGTTTGTACACGATGTAATTGCAGCAATAGCAAGTGCACCTGTTTTCATAACAGACTCTTTATCGTTAGTATGCTTAACAATTGCCTCTTTATCAAACTCAGATTTGTCCATACCAAAACCTTGGTTACCTTCTGGTGCTGTAATTGCTTTATTAAACTCTTTTTTCATATTGGACAAAGAAATTAAATCCTGAGGACGTTTTGGTCCGGAAAGATTTGGTTCCAACTCAGATAAATTAATTTCCACTAGTTCAGAATACTCAGGATCCTCTTGATCTGATGAATACCAAAGATCATTTTCTTTACTGTACTTTTCAACTAAGTCGATATGTTCTTCACTTCGTCCTGTTAGTCTCATATAACTTAACGATTCTTCATCTACTGGGAAGAAACCGCATGTTGCGCCGTATTCAGGAGCCATGTTTGAGATTGTTGCACGATCAGCAAGTGGCATATCTTTTAGACCAGGTCCAAAGTATTCTACAAATTTTCCAACTACTTTCTTCTCACGCAGAACCTGTGTAACCTTTAACGCTAGGTCAGTAGCAGTTGTTCCTTGTGGAAAGCTCCCAGTAAATTTAACACCAATTACTTCTGGAGCTGGAAAATAAGATGGCTGGCCAAGCATACCTGCTTCTGCTTCAATACCACCTACCCCCCAGCCAAGGACTCCCAAACCATTAATCATGGTTGTATGAGAGTCTGTACCAAATAATGTATCAGGAAACGCTTCATACGATCCATCATCATTTTCTAAGCCATGAACAACATTTGCAATGTACTCAAGGTTTACTTGGTGTACGATACCTGTTGCTGGTGGAACAGCACGATAATTTTCAAATGCCTTTTGTGCCCAATGCAAAAATTCATAACGTTCACCATTACGTTCAAATTCAAGATCCATATTTGCTTTAAGTGCGCCCGGTGTACCGTATTGGTCCACTTGTACTGAGTGATCAATAACTAAATCAACTGGTACCTCCGGATTAATTTTATTTGGCTCTCCACCCAAGTCCACCATCGCCTTACGTAGTGAAGCAAGGTCAACAACTGCTGGAACACCAGTAAAGTCCTGGAGGATTACACGTGATGGTTTGAAAGGAACATCTACACCTTCCCCATCCTTAGTTCCCCATTTTGATAGCCCTTCGATGTGATCATCTTTGATAACATGACCATCTCTTTGGCGAATAAGTGATTCCAAAAGAACCCGTATCGAAAATGGCAGACGTGATACTTTTCCGAGTCCTGCATCTTCAAGTGCTTTTAATTGATAGTAATTATACGTTTTACCATTCAAATCAAACTGCTTTTTTGCATCAATTCCCATATAAGATATACCCCTTTCTGTCATCCTTAATTGTCATATCCTTCAAGGGATTTTGACAAAAATATTATTCTACTAATATATCTTATATGAAATTATTATATAAAACAAATGTTTATTACCCGATGCCATATATTAATAAATTATTAAAAGTGATAATAAATACTTATACTACAATAAATATAATTGGAATAATAGTTATAATTTCAAATTACTTTGCTTCTTTTTGTTTTGGTAAAATAATTCTAAAAGTACTTCCTTTATTCTCATTTTGCAGTATCTCCAGCTTGCCATCATGCCTCTCAAGAATTTGTGTAGTAATCATTAACCCGAGTCCTGTACCAGATTGCTTCGTAGTGAAAAAAGGTTCTTTTAATTTATGTATAATTTCTTCAGGTATACCAGGCCCTCCGTCAATTACATCCAACAGAATACTATCTTCACTTGTTAAAACATTTAATTGGATATTACCTGGTTCTTCCATTGCTTCTATAGCATTTTTAACGATATTTATTAGTACTTGTTTTATTTGCGAACGATCACAATAAACAGTCTGACTGCCCGTTTGTTCAAAGAGAATATCGATATTCTTGAGCTTGGCCTGGGGTCGTAAAAGCGTAATAACATCTACAACCATTTCTTGTACTTTTTCAATTTGCTTGTTATCCGTTAGGGGTTTTGATATGAAAAGTAGTTCTGAGGTGATAGTTTCCATTTTCTCAATTTCATCAATCATGATCTTATAATATTCTTCTTTTCTATTCACTCCAGCCTGCAGAAGCTGCAGAAACCCCTTTAATGAAGTCAAAGGATTTCGAACCTCGTGGGCGATACCGGCAGCGAGTTGACCAGCAACTGACATCTTTTCCGAGCGAATCATCATTTCTTCTGCTTCTTTTTTATCAGTAATATCTTTTACTGCAGCAGCATAATAAATGTTATCATTTGAATCTTTTATTTGAGAAACCAAATTCTCAGTCCATATATTTTTTCCATAAATGTTTTGGATCATTATATTAAAAAGTTGGGATGAGTCCTGATTTGTGTCAAAATGATTTTTTATGTATGTTACATCTTCATTAGAAACTTTTTCATACCACTGTGTACCAAGCAAATCTGTTACCTTATAACCTAGCAATTGTTCAACTGATTTAGATATGTAGATAATTCTTCCGTTTTTATCCCATATAGCTATAAATCCATTTGTGTTTTTATCTATCCATTCAAGTATAGAAGGTGGTAACGCTGCAATATTATTAAAGAAACCTTGAGGATCAGGAGTAGTGGTGGGATTTTGTTTATTTTTGTTATTTTCTACCTGTTGGTTACTATCTTTATTCTCCAAGGCATTCACTCCTTATTATGGAATTTTATACAAATTAATTTTATACACTAATAAATATGACAAATTAAACTAAAATATGATAGACATATGAATGATTTCATCCTTTTATAATTGTATAAAATTATAGTATAATTAACGTAGATTGTAAAAATTTCTTTTAAAAGGAAAATGTGATATACCTAATTATTGTCATGTTACTATAAATAACGATAAAAATAAATGTTTCTTATGGAATATCTTGTAAATAGAGGAAATGGATTTCTTATCTAATAAAGAATCAGGTGATATTATGTCAGTAATTGTTGATTATTTAATTGTATTGTGGGGCTTTTTACTAATATGTTTAATGGGTATTGGCGGCTTTTTTATGTTTCGCAAGTTTTTAAAGCGATTACCAAAAGAAGACGGCAAGTCGAACATGGATTGGGAAGAATACTATATGGAAAAAACAAGTCATATGTGGGAAAGTGAAGAGAAAAAATTATTAGAAGACCTTGTATCCCCTGTTCCTGAATTATTCAGGGACATTGCACGGCAAAAAATCGCCAGTAAAATCGGAGAAATTGCATTACAGAAAAAAAGAAAGAAGATCAGCCAGGATGTACTTATAGAAGGTTATATTTTAGCTACACCAAAACGAGATCATAAGTTTTTAAGAAAAAAGATGCAACAAAAGAATATAGATATTACACCGTATGAGTATTTATTTGAATAGGAAACTTAGCAGTTAACTTTCTTAACTGCATAAAAAAACGCGTTTATACTTAAAGTATAAACGCGTTTTTAGATTTTAAGTTCCTGAGTATACAATCTGTTTTTCCAGCTTTTTGAACTTATAAAGCATAGCAATTCTCCATGTCACAATCATACCAAATGCAAGTAAGAAGAACATTCCACTGGTCTCACCAAAGGATATTGTTGCACCTATTGCAAGCTTCATAATTATTCGGGCAAACAATAGTCCAAACAAAATAAAAATAAATGATTTTGACGGTATTAGATAAATATCTTGATCCCTGATTTCAAATTTGGATGTTTTAATAAGAAAAACAGAAAAAATAACTCCAACAGAGAATGCTTCAATAACCTGCGCCCAATCAACTTGAAATTCAGGAAAAATAAACATTAATGCCCCAGTACTCATGAATAATGGTGGTAAGATAATCTTTTTCACAGAAGCTGGCTGTTTTGATGCCTTTAACCGTATAAATATCATCGTAACAGCCATAAAACATGCAACAACTGTACTTGCTATTAACCAAAACATGAAGAATCACTCTTTCTTATTAACTAGCTTATATGTTCGAATTCATGTAGAACCCTGCTTATTGTATCTAACACCCGATTTTCATCAAACGGCTTAACAATAAAATCTTTAGCACCAATTTCAATCGCTTCTACTACGACTTTTTGTTGTCCCATAGCGGAACATACGACGATTTTAGCTTCAGAATCATATTCCATAATTTCTTTAATGGCATCTATTCCATTCATAACTGGCATTGTAATATCCATTGTAACTAAATCTGGCTTCATTTCCTTGTACAGTTTAATAGCCTCTTCACCATTTTCTGCCCCGCCGATAACCTCATGTTTGTCTTCTTTAACAATTGTTTCTAAAGTAACCCGCATAAAATTCGCATCATCAACTATAAGTATTCTTGCCATTAGATTATTACCCCCAATAATCGTTATCGATCATTCGCTACTGATAGAATGATCGTAATTGTTACTCCTAATACAGTTATATATACTCCGATGTCAAATAACATTGCAGTGGCAAGCTCTATTTTACCAAAAATAGGAAAGTGGAAGTAACCATATGTATGTGATAGAAAAGTTTCATTAAAAAAGAAAGATCCGATACCAGTTCCAACAGCAAGTAATAAGCCACTGGGTATCAAAATTCGATAATTTACAGGCAGGATTTTCTCAAGTGCCTCTAATCCATAAGACATATACATCAGTACTATTGCTGATGCAGTCATTAGTCCACCAACAAATCCACCACCAGGTGCATTATGACCAACTAGAAGTAAATACATGGAGAATCCTAATAGAATAAAAACTATTAATGATGTCGTGGTGCGCAAGATGAGATCATTTGGTCTATACATATATTTAATACCCCTTTTAATTGAATATAAAGAATATTGGTGGATACTTTCTTAAATTTACTTAACAGTTCATCTTATTAAAGTGTAATATAAAACTTTCAAAAAATCTACTCACTTTACCTAAAAACCCTGAAACCCAAACCAACCAGCTAAAAATGCTGTCAATTTTGTCATCCAGTTAAAGAATAAGGCGATACCCATAAAAATCATAATGTAGCCCCCAACTTTAACTATTTTCACACTATGACGCTTAATCCATCCTAATTTGCCAATAAAAAATGAAAGAATTATAAATGGCAATGAAAAACCAAGTATATAACTTATCATCATGATCATACCAAGGTCAGGCTGGGTGGCCGCAAGTGATATTACGATCGCTAAAATAGGACCCATACATGGTGTCCATCCTAACGAAAAGGCCATACCAATAAGAAATGAACCAAAAAAACCGGCTGGTCGGTTCTTAAAAGTTATTTTCCTATCCTTCATAAGGAATTGAAAATTAAAGATACCTACAATAACAAGGCCAAAAAAGATAATTAAGATAGCTCCAATTTGCCTTATAATAACTTTGTACGTTGTTAAAAATTCTGATACAAATGAAGTGGAAAAACCAAGTATTATGAAAATACCAGAGAAGCCAAGTAAAAAGAAGATCGTATGTAATAAACTTTTTCTATTAAGCATCTTGTTGTCTTCTTTAATCTCATTTACACTCATACCTGTTATGTAAGATAGAAAAGCTGGATACAAAGGTAATACGCAGGGAGAGATAAATGATAAGAATCCCGCTCCAAACGCTAGGAATATATTTATTTCTGACATGGTAATCCTCCTAATTAGAATACTGCATACATTTTAACAGAACTTTCTCTAATCAAAAGCAATTGAATTTGACAATTATCCAACACTTGCCTTGAAGTAAAAAAACCCTGTTATCTTCTAGTAACAGGGATTTATATGCATTACCACTTAAATAATCAATAAGTGTTATTTATTGTTTTGATTATTCATTGAACGCATCATTTGATTAATTTTTTTCTGTGATGGTTTCTGTCCCATTTGCATCATTAATGTACGTAGCATTTGTTCATTAATTGGTGGATTCTTCTTTAAATAGTTCATCATATATTTTCTTGCAATAAAAAATCCAAGAGCAACACCTGCAATTAATGCTCCAATACCTATTAATATAACCCAGATCATGTCCATTCAAGCTTTCCTCCTTCGTGTTGTCTCTCATACAGTATAGTAAATCAAAGATAAGAATACAATACTTGTCCTGTCTTGTTCTTCTTCCCTTGTATAACTGGAGAAATCCAACCATAATTTCTTAAATCATTTCCCACTATAAATAAGTACGGTTGGAATAACCGCAAAGCAGGAAATAATAATTCTTCGGCATCATGTATCATTTCACTTCGAAAGTTTATCTTTTTTTTCTGTATATGTAAAGAAATATATTGGATATCTTTATAAATTTTAAGTCGGTCACCTTCAACTTTCATATTACTGTTATTTGGGTGATTATTTGTAATATGAGAGATTAGTGATGATTTTGGGAAGTCTAACGTAATATACTCATATTGCCGTTCAAGATCTTCTCTATTTTTGTTCATTTGGTATTCTTTTATAAAGCGGTACAATACTTCACTGTTATGAAAAAAATGATGCGCAAATTCTTCTTTTATCCAGTAAATAGAGTAATGATTCAACAAAAACCCTCCTCATTTACCTTCAATTATACGCATTTTAGTTTAAAATTTTGTCATACCGCGTTGCAAACAAGCACTAGTTTTGTCGATAAGGGAACAAAAGCACAAGCGCCTGTTCAGCGCCGTATGGACTGCGCCCGCGCATCGCGGGTGGGTCGACGTTGCCGCGCAAAGCGGCGGTCTTAGTCGATCTTCCTTTTCCCTGAGATAAAGGATACACGAAGAGCGTAAGCGATTCGATGTTGACTTATCGTAGACACGGGGAGGGAAGTCCACTAGGCGCTAGCCGCTGGAGCTGGACGTCGCTGACTCGGAAGTCCAGTTATCCACTGTACTTATATTTTATAACTTCCTATACAATTAGAAAACTTGTCATTCGCCAAACCTTAGGCGAATTGCCTTAGTTGCACTTATGCAGTAAGAATTTATTTATACCTTCTTAACTGTTAAATTAAGATGACCCTACCAGTAAGGGCCATCCTAAATATATCAAAACTTATTTTAATAGTGATTCAACATGGTCAACAACGTTTTCAACAGTAAAACCATATTCTTCAATAACTTTATCGCCTTTTGCAGATGCACCAAATCCTTCAATTCCTAAAACTGAGCCTTGGTCACCAACATATCTTTCCCAGCCAAATGGTGACGCCATTTCAATTGCTAACCGTTTTTTAACATTAGGCGGAAGCACATCATTCTTATAAGCTTCACTTTGTGCGTTAAAACGGTCCCATGATGGCATACTTACAACATTGACATCAATACCTTTTTCTTTAAGGGCATCTTTAGCTTTAATAGCCAGCTGCACTTCAGATCCTGTTGCTAATAATAAAGCATCAGGTGTTTGTTTTTCTGTTTTACTTATTACGTATGCACCCTTTTTTACACCTTCATAGGCATGTTCTTTTGTGCCTTCTAATGTAGGTAATCCTTGTCTTGTCAGTACAAGTGCAGTCGGTTTGTTTTTCGACTCTAGTGATAAGCGCCAAGCAGCTTGAACCTCGTTGCCATCAGCTGGACGAATTAGTGATAGTCCTGGCATTGCTCTTAGTGATGATAACTGTTCAATTGGTTCATGGGTTGGACCATCTTCTCCAACCGCAATTGAATCATGCGTAAATACATATGTTACAGGTACATTCATTATTGATGAAAGACGAATTGCCGGACGCATGTAGTCACTAAATACAAAGAATGTCCCAACATAAGCTTTCAGCCCACCATGTAATGCTATACCATTTACCGCAGCTGCCATGGCAAATTCACGTACACCAAACCACACATTTTTCCCAGCATAGTTTTTACGGGAGAAATCATTTTCATCTTTAATTGTAGTCTTGTTAGAACCTGCTAAATCAGCACTTCCTCCAAAGAAATAGGGAACTGCATCTGCAACTGCATTCAGTACTTCACCGGAGGAAGCACGAGTTGCACTTGAATCTTTCCCTGCCTCATAACTAGGGAGATGTTTATCCCAATCTTGAGGTAACTCATCATTTATTGCCAATTCTAACTCAGTTGCAAGCTCTGGATACTTTTCTTTATATGTGTCAAAAAGCTTATTCCATTTATCCTCTGCATCAGCACCATCTTTTCCAATCTTCTCTTTAAAGTCTGCATAGACTTCATCTGGAACTTGGAAATCATCATGTGACCATTTATAATACTCTTTTGTTAGTTTCACTTCATCTTCACCAAGTGGTGCACCATGGGATGCTGCAGAAGCAGATTTATTTGGTGAACCGTAACCTATAACAGTTTTTATCTCAATTAACGTTGGCTGTTCAGTATTCTGTTTTGCTTCATTAATTGCATTTCGTATAGCTGTTAAATCGTTACCATCCTCTACATGTATAACTTGCCACCCGTAAGCCTTGAAGCGGTCTTCTGTATTATCTGAAAATGCTCTATTCAAATCACCATCTAGAGAGATATCATTTGAATCGTATAATGCAATCAACTTTCCAAGTCCTAAATGACCAGCTAGGGAAGCTGCTTCGTGCGAAATGCCTTCCATTAAATCGCCATCACTAACAAGAGCATACGTATTATGATCAATTATTGATAACTCATCCTGGTTATATTTTGCTGCAAGATGTGCTTCAGCAATTGCCATTCCAACTGACATTCCAAGTCCTTGTCCTAATGGACCAGTTGTTGCTTCTACTCCATCTGTATGATGGACTTCTGGATGTCCTGGTGTTCTTGAATTCCATTGACGAAAAGACTTTAGATCATCAATAGTTACATCATATCCTGATAAATGTAGCAACCCATATAATAGCATGGAACCGTGTCCAGCAGACAACACAAAACGATCACGATTAAACCACTTTGAGTTACTCGGGTTTTGTTTCATAAAATCAGTCCATAAGGTATAAGCCATTGGAGCGGCCCCCATCGGTAGGCCTGGATGACCAGAGTTAGCATTTTCTATTGCATCAATTGCCAATGTACGTATCGTATTAATAGATAATTGTTCGATATCTTGTGACAAAAAAATTCCCCTTTCCACTTAAAAGTTATTAACATCCCTTTTTATTCTATAATGAAACATATCCTGTAACAAGTAATAAATTAAGATTGTTTATTCTCAATGTTTTTTGTTTCTATCCTGCAAATCACGTACTTTATCAGGGGTAACATCATTTCCTTCCTTATCCATTACAGTCATTGATTTAAACTGATTTTTAAATGATTTTCGTACATTTTTTAAATATTCCTGTCTAAGCTCTTTTTGCTCTGCTTTTTCTTGTTCTGTTAATTCTTCTTCTTTTGATTTCTTTGCAAGTTCATTTATACGTTCTAATTTTTCTTTTGATATAATCTTTAAAACCTCCTAGAAAACACTTAAAAAGACAAGAACAATTTTTAATGTCCCTGCCTTTTAATATTACTTTACATGGGTATTAGATTCAAGTTTTTCAAACTCCTGATACCTCCGATGAACAGTTGCTTTGGAAACCGGGTGACCTAATCCATTTAATGTAGTTGTGATTTCCTCAAATGTTAAGTTATTTTGCCTCATTCGCACAACTTCTTCTATTGGAAATACTTTTCGTTCTCTACCAGGTGCATGATTTCGGTTTGATAAGTTTTCACTTGGATCGAATCCTTCACTTATTGCCTTTCTCATCCCACGTTTAATTTTTGTATTATGGATTTTACGTTGATATTCTTCTACAATACCAACTATTTGCAGGACCATTGAATCTGACTCAGACAACTCAATCTCTCCGCCTTGCATTCCTGTATATATGGAAATATCTAATTTCTGTAACTGATGAAACAAGGCTATTTTAGTATTCCCCCGCCCTAACCTTGTTTCATCCTGTATTAACAAACATTCTGCCTTCTTTTCAGAAAAAAATTCAAGCATTCGAAAAATACCATCTCTATTTATCTCATACCCGCTCTCTTGTTCTTCAATACAATCCACAACGGTAAGCATATGTTTGTTTGCAAGGGCCATTAATTCCTCTTTCTGTCTCTTTAATGATGTCTCTTGTACTTTTTTGTCTGTACTTACACGACAATATATTATTGCTTTCAAAAGTTTTCGCTCCTTACGCTATGCACTTGTTATCATGGAGAAATATAAGAAACCTAATGCCAAAGTAAAAGCAACTAAATAAAATACATCTGTCTTTGTTACTTTTCCAAACATATTAATCAGTCCTTTCTTTTTCAATATAAGAACCTTTGTTCGTATTAACCTCTATTAACCATTATATACGAACATACGATCTTGTCAATAGTTTTCTCGAACGAATGTTTGCTTTTTCCAAAAATAGGTGGTAAACTATCATTAATAAATCCTATGCGTGAGGTGTTTGATAGATGAATAAACTTTCTAAAAGACAGGAAACAATACTTGAGTATATTAAAGAAGAGGTAGATGGCAAAGGTTATCCACCATCGGTTAGAGAGATTGCAGAAGCGGTCGGACTTGCTTCAAGTTCAACTGTGCATGGGCATTTGGCGAGGCTTGAAAGTAAAGGCTTCATTAGAAGAGACCCTACTAAACCAAGAGCTATAGAGGTTTTAGACCTATCTGAAGAAAGTCATATTCCTAGGGAAGAAGCAAGATATGCACCAGTTATTGGTAAAGTTACTGCTGGGATACCAATTACTGCGGTAGAAAACATCGAAGAATTCGTTCCATTACCTAGTTCCAGCGCCGGACCTGATGATAACTTATTCGTTCTCATCATCGACGGTGAAAGTATGATAGAAGCTGGTATTTTAGACGGGGATATGGTTATTGTGAAACAGCAAAATACTGCGCAAAACGGAGAAATTGTTGTTGCAATGACTGATGAAGACGAGGCAACTGTAAAGAGATTCTTTAAAGAAAAAAATCAAATTCGCTTGCAGCCAGAAAATGCCACAATGGATCCTCTCATCTATCAAAATGTAACAATACTAGGTAAGGTAATCGGCTTATACCGTAATATTCAATAGAACAAAGGCGCAAGCGCCTGTTTAGCTCCGTATGGACTGGACTGACCCGTGTGAGATAAAGGATACACGAAGAGCGTAAGCGATTCGATGTTGACTTATCGTAGACACGGGGAGGAAAGTCCACTAGGCGCTAGGCGCTGGCCGGTGAAAACGCCACGTCCTGTGGCGTCACCGGCACTAGTACGTCCTGTACGTCGGAGCTGGACGTGGCTGATTCTGAAGTTCAGTTATCCCACAGCACTTAAATTCTATAGTACGCTTAACAAATAAAAAGGCTTCCGTCAATAAAATGACGAAAGCCTTTTTTTCTTTAATATGTTGATAGATATTGTTCTCTTTCCCAAGGGTGTACAGTCGTACGGAACATATCCCATTCAATTTCTTTCGCTTCAATAAAGTGTTCGTATAAGTGTTCGCCTAATGCATCTGTAACAACTTTGTCTTTTTGAAGTTCTTGTAACGCATCCATAAGTGTTGCTGGCAAATCTTTTATACCATTTTTCTCTCTTTCTTCTTTATCCATCATATAAATATTACGGTCTACAGAAGTAGGTGGTGTTAATTTCTTACTAACTCCTTCCAATCCAGAAGCAAGTAATACGGCCATGGCCATATATGGATTAGCTGCAGGATCAACACTTCTAACTTCAATTCTTGTACTCAAACCTCTTGAATACGGAATTCGAATAAGCGGGCTTCGATTTGTCCCAGACCACGCGACGTAACAAGGAGCTTCATATCCCGGTACAAGTCTCTTAAATGAATTAACTGTTGGATTTGTAACTGCTGTAAAGTTTGTTGCATGTTTAATGACACCGGCTGTAAATTGATAAGCGACATCACTAAGCTGCATATCTCCTTTTGTATCAAAGAAGCTATTTTCGCCATCTTTAAATAATGACATATTAACATGCATACCAGAACCATTTACTCCAAACAATGGTTTAGGCATAAATGTTGCGTGCAGATTATGTTTCCTTGCAATTGTTTTAACTGCAAGTTTAAATGTTTGAATATCATCACAATGCTTAACAGCATCAGAATATTTAAAATCAATTTCATGTTGTCCAGGTGCAACTTCATGATGAGATGCCTCGATTTCAAATCCCATTTCTTCCAATTCAAGAACTATATCTCTGCGGCAATTCTCACCAAGATCCGTTGGTGCCAAATCGAAATAACCACCACGGTCATTCAACTCCATTGATGGGTCACCTTTTTCATCAAGCTTGAATAAAAAGAACTCTGGCTCTGTTCCAATATTAAATGCATCAAAGCCTAATTCTTCCATTTTTTTAAGGTTTCGTTTTAGGTTATACCTTGGGCACCCTTCAAAAGGTGTTCCATCTGGATTATAAATGTCGCAAATAAAACGAGCTACCTTACCTTTATCAGAAGTCCATGGAAATACCACAAATGTATCTAAATCAGGGTACAAGTACATATCTGATTCTTCAATACGAACAAATCCTTCAATAGAAGAACCATCAAACATCATTTTATTATCTAAAGCTTTATCCAACTGGCTAAGTGGAATCTCAACATTTTTGATTGTTCCAAGCATGTCTGTAAATTGCAAGCGGACGAACCGGACATTTTCCTCTTCTATTTTCTTCATAATTTGTTCTTTTGTAAAATCTGAGCTCATCTAACTGCCTCCTAGAAAATTTTTATTTATTTAGTGAAAAAATCGAGAAAGCTCTCCTTGACGCATGCTCGATTTTCCCATTCTCCCTGCATCAATTAACTCATTCTTCAGCATTGTACGTAACTGACGATCTGATATTTGAGGATTAGCTTTTTCTTTTTTCTGTGTATTTTCTTCTGTGATGATGTGCTTAATACCAGCTAAATTAATTCCTCTGTCCATCAGATTTTTTATTTCTAATAAACGGTCAACATCGTTAAAAGAAAATAAACGTTGGTTACCTGTTGATCTTTCTGGGTGAATTAAATTATGTTCTTCATAATATCGAATTTGTCTTGCAGTCAATTCAGTTAATTTTTTAACAATGCTTATTGAAAATAAAGGCATTGAACGTCTATCTTGATCGTCCATTATAATACCTCCTTTTATTCATCTAAAATAACAATAGCATATGTAATGTTTATTGTCAAATTTATGTTAAGTTACCTAACACACGGCATCCTTTCTATATTTCCTGTTCAATAGATATAAAACCTTTATCCACTAAATTTTCAACCGCAGCTACTAAGGCTAATTTTACATGTGAATATGTTAAGCCGCCCTGAACAAATGCTGTATATGGGGATCTTAACGGCCCGTCTGCTGTCAATTCCAGGCTTGCCCCCTGCACAAATGTACCTGCAGCCATAATCACTTTATCCTTATACCCAGGCATTTCACTTGGATGTGGTGTAACAAATGAATTGATCGGTGAACTGTGTTGAATTGCCTGGCAAAAGGCTATCATATTTTCCTGATTTCCGAATGTAACAGATTGTATTAAATCTGTTCGATCAGCTTTGTAATGAGGGCTTGTCTTAAAACCGACTAACTCTATAAATCTTGCAGTTAGAATTGCACCTTTCAAAGCTTCTCCAACAATGTGAGGTGCCATGAATAATCCTTGAAACATTTCCTGCAGCATATTAAGTGTTGCCCCAGTTTCCTTTCCAAGACCTGGGGCAGTTAAACGGTGAGCACACTGAAGTACTAGATCTTTCTTTCCAGCTATGTATCCTCCAGCTCGTACTATTCCACCTCCCGGGTTTTTAATTAGCGAACCAGCAATAATATCTGCACCTATATGTAATGGTTCTTTTTCTTCAACAAATTCCCCATAACAATTATCTACAAACACAATTAAGTCTTTATTTATATCCTTTATAAAAGTTACCATTTCTTCTATTTCATCAATTGTGAATGACGGTCTGTCATCATATCCTTTTGAACGTTGTATACCAATTACTTTTGTTTGATGGGAAATCTTCTGTTTAATTCCATTATAATTAACCTTACCATCTTCCAATAAGTCTAATTCACTGTATCTGATGTTAAAATCAGCTAATGATCCTGTATTAGATTCATGAACTCCAATTACTGATTCTAACGTGTCATATGGCTTACCTGTTATATATAATAGTTCTTCATCAGGTCTCAATAAACCAAATAATGTCGTGGATATGGCATGGGTACCCGAAACAATTTGAGGTCTGACAAGTGCATCTTCTCCACCAAACACATCCGCATACACCGCTTCTAATGTTTCCCTCCCTAAATCATCATACCCGTATCCAGTAGTTGGGTTAAAATGACTATCACTAACACGGTTCTCTTGAAAAGAATCAAGTACCCGTTTTTGATTGGTCTCTACTATAGTTGCGACATTTCTATGTTGTGTAGTGCAATCCGCTTCTGCTTGTTTCATCAATTCTTTGGCCATTAGTGCATTATTACTCCTTTAACAAACTTTTTAATGGGTGTTCTTGTCGCATGTATCCTTCTACTACATACTCATTCTGCTCTTCTTCATAGAAACGGTCACTTATTATTGTCTCGTGTTCCAACCGATTCAGCATCTTTCCCTGGTCGGGTGTTAAATCAAGTTTATACCAATCCCACTCATCTTTTAGTATTTCTTCTATTTTTATTTGAAGCTT
The DNA here is from genome assembly GCF_900110695.1 of Virgibacillus subterraneus. GTDB lineage: Bacteria > Bacillota > Bacilli > Bacillales > Amphibacillaceae > Lentibacillus > Lentibacillus subterraneus. Next base: position 60,238 of record NZ_FOEH01000004.1, read on the forward strand.
TTGAATATCTTCTTGATCAAACGCACTAACAAGGATGTTTGGGTGATTCATTGCAATAAAGTCAGTATCAATTTTATCGTATTTATTATAAACAGTAAGCATCGGTATAGTATGTGCATTTAAATCACGTAGTAAATTGCTTACCGTGCGCTGATGCTGGTCAAGGTCTGGGTTCGCAGCATCTACTACATGTAAAATAAAATCTGCTTCTGTTACTTCTTCTAAAGTTGATTTAAAAGAAGCTACCAATGATGTTGGCAGATCCTGGATAAAACCAACAGTATCTGTTACAAGTGTTTGAAAACCTGATGGTAACTGAATTCTTCTTGTCAATGGGTCGAGTGTGGCAAATAACTGATTCTCTTCATGTGAGCTACTTTTTGTTAACCGGTTAAATAATGTCGATTTTCCAGCGTTGGTATAACCAACTATGGCAATTTGAAATGCATCATTTGTTTTTCTGCGTTTACGGTATTGTTCACGTTGCTGCACAACTAATTTCAACCGTCTCTTGATATCGAAAATACGTCGTCTGATATGGCGCTGGTCTGTTTCTAATTTCGTTTCACCTGGTCCACGTGTCCCAATACCCGCACCCAAACGAGACATTGCTTCCCCTTGGCCATGCAATCTTGGCAGCATATACTCCAGCTGTGCTAGTTCAACTTGCAACTTACCTTCCTTGGTATGGGCACGCTGGGCAAATATATCCAGTATCAGCTGACTGCGATCAATCACCCTTACACCAAATCGATCACTTAAGTTACGCAATTGCCCAGCAGATAACTCATCATTCGATACGACAAGATTAATTTCCAGTTCATCAACTGCTTCATTTATTTCTTCCATTTTACCTTCACCAATGTAATATGCTGGGTGAATCTTTTGACGATTTTGCGTCATTACTTTCGCTACTTTACCACCAGCAGTTTTACATAACGAGCTTAGTTCCTCCAAGGAAGATTCAAAATGATCATCATTTTGCTCCTGCATTTTAACAGCAATTATTAATATTTTTTCTGACATTATAAATACCTCTTCCTCTATCCGGACAGTTAATTTTTAGCATTCTCTTGTTTTTATCATAGCAAAGAACCTTCTATATCACAATTCGCATGTCATTCTTCATCGAGTGAAAGGTCGCTACCAGTTAACTGAATTAAATCATTTACGGTAAAATTTTCATTGTTTAATAAACGAACAGCATGTAGCCTAATTGATTGTTCAATTACATTACGAACATATCTGGCATTAGAGAAATTTCGATGGGTTTCCTGCTTTTTCTTATATAAATGGGTTCGGAGTTTCCATTCAGCTTCATTTGTAAGTTCATATTCACGATCATTAACCATCTGCTTTGCAATTTTTGTTAACTGATTCACCTCATAATCCTGGAAATCTAATATAAATGGAAATCTTGACTTTAGACCAGGATTAAGTGTCAGGAAACGATCCATTTCATATGGATATCCTGCTAAAATTAATACAAAGTCATTATGATTATCCTCCATATGCTTTACCAATGTATCAATTGCTTCTTTACCAAAGTCCTTTTCCCCACCACGTGCCAAGGAATAAGCTTCGTCAACGAATAAAATACCACCCATTGCCTTTTGAATAATCGCACGTGTTTTCTGAGCAGTTTGGCCAATATATTCACCAACCAGGTCAGCCCGTTCCGCCTCTATAAAATGCCCCTTTGAAAGTAGGCCCATCTCAAAATACATCTTAGCAAGTTTCCTAGCTACCGTTGTTTTACCAGTTCCAGGGTTACCTTTAAAAAGCATATGAAGCACCTGCCTGGAACAAGTAAGGCCCATTTCTTTACGTTTATCATTTATTACAATAGTTGCGTATATTTCTTTTATAGTCTTCTTTAATTTCTCCATTCCTATGAATGATGAAAATTCTGAATCAATATGTGAAAATGGACTACTCTCTGCATTTGGTAATCGGCCGGTATTTTCAAACGGTACATTATTTTTATCATGCAGAACTATATTAATCTGCCCATTTTTATTTCGAAGTTTTTGCGTTTCCACATCATCACCCCTTAGTCACGTTAGTATACGCGGTATTTAAAAAAGATGTGACAAACGCCCAGATGCCAAAGCAATATTAAAAAACTTGGCTATTCACCAAGCCTTAGTTGCATTTATGCAGTAATAAAGGATTTATACTTTCTTACCTGCCTAAAAACGGACGCCCATTAAATTAAGAGCGTCCGTTACATTTATTATTCTTTTTCAAGTTCTACATTTTTCACTGGGGCAAAAGTAGAAATAGCATGTTTAAAAATTAATTGTTGTTTTCCGTCTGTTTCTAACAAGACAGTGAAATTATCAAAGGCTTTTAATATCCCTCTTAATTGAAATCCATTTGTCAAAAAAACGGTAGTTGAAATATGGTCCTTTCGAAGCTGATTTAAATATTGATCCTGAATGTTTACTGATTGCGCCATCGCACATCCTCCTCTATTCTATATCTGTATATAATTACTTCTATATTCTTCTTAACATTCCTGCTAATTCATCTAAAATTTTTCTAAATGTTTCATCAATTGTTTCTGGAGTTATTGTGTACCATTGTACATCCAGCTTATTTTTAAACCACGTATATTGCCGTTTAGCAAACCTTCTTGAGTTTCGCTTCAATGTTTCCGTAGCTTGTATCAATGATTGTTCCCCTTTAAAGTAAGGAATAAACTCTTTATAACCAATCCCCCTCATAGATTGACAATTTTCAAAGCCTTGTTTATAAAGCATTTCAACCTCATCTAACAAGCCTTGTTCAAGCATATTATCAACTCGAGCATTAATTCGTTCATATAAAAGCTTCCGGTCCATCTCCAAACCTATAAAAATGGGATTATATGGGGAATCCCTTTTTTGTTCCTTCTGATACTCTGACATAGTCATTCCGGTTGTTTGATAGATTTCCAACGCACGAATTACTCTTCGATGATTGTTTGGGTGGATTTTTGTAGCTTGATCAGGGTCTATTTTTTTTAATCTATTATATAAAGTCAACACTCCTAGGTTCTCAAGCTCTTCTTCAAGCCGTCTAGTGACTGCACCATTACGTTTTTGATCCGAAAAGTTATAATTATACAATGCCGCTTGAATGTACAGTCCACTTCCACCAGCTATTATCGGCAACTTTTGATGTGAAGCAATTTCGTTAATATATTGTTGGACAAGTACCTGATAATCAGCAACAGAGAATGAATCGCTCGGACTTTTAGTATCAATCATATAATGAGGAATGCCTTGTTTTTCTTCCTCGCTAATTTTTGCTGTTCCGATATCCAAGCCTTGGTATACTTGCATAGAGTCGCCGCTAATAATCTCTCCATTGAACGATTCTGCAACTTCTATACTAAGTCTTGTTTTCCCAACAGCAGTTGGTCCAACAATCGCAATCACTGGTTTTTTCATCATCATTCCCCTATATATCTTTATTCATACGCAAGATATGCCTGTAACATCCAGATATGTTTTTCTAATTTCCCTTGTAACGTTACAAGCAAATCAACTGTTGGCTCATCTTTGCGTTCGGAAGCTTCAGGAATACCTTCATTCTTTATTTCACTGATGATCTGTTTATAGTCGCTAATTAACTGTCTTACTATCTCATCTTCTTTATCATCAGCTGTTGCTTCCTCAAGTGTTGATTCTTTTATGTATTTAATCATTGTTGCCAATGGTTTGCCATCAATCATTAAAACTCTCTCAGCTATTTCATCCAAATCACTTTCTATTGTTTTATACATATCTTCAAAAACATCGTGCAACTGGTAAAAGTGTTTTCCTTGAATGAACCAGTGATAACGGTGGAGCTTTACGTACATGACAAAGTAATTGGACAATAATTGATTTAAAAAGTTTATTAGCTTCTGATTATCCATAGCGCACCTCGCTGTTTTACTTATAGTTTTCACGAGGTGTGCTTCATTTATTCAATCCTTACATAACGCGTTTGAACATTTTCTCCAATTCATAGGAAGAATAGTGCACAATGATTGGTCGGCCATGCGGACATGTAAATGGATCAGTTGAATTACGTAAATCTTCCAATAATCGAAACATGTCTTCCTGGCTTAAATAATGATTTGCTTTAATTGAACGTTTGCATGACATTAATATTGCTGCATCTTCTCTTATTTTCTCAACATTGATCCGTTCATCCTCCATAACCTGATCAATCATTTCCCGAATTATCTCTTCTTCAAAACCCTTAGGAAACCATGTTGGATATGAGCGAATAATATAAGTTTGATTTCCAAATGACTCGAAAAATAGTCCTACTTTCTCAAGTTCTCCTTTGTAATGATCAATAAAGATAGATTCTTGTTTAGAAAATTCAAATGTCAAAGGCATTAATAATTCCTGAGACTCGTTAATTGTTTTACCAAGCTTCTGTTTAAAAAACTCATACTTTATACGTTCTTGTGCCGCGTGCTGGTCGATCATATATAACCCTTTTTCATTTTGGGCTAGAATGTAAGTACCATGGAGTTGACCAATTGGATACATAGTAGGTACACGTTGCTGTTCTTCTTTGACTACTGCAGGTTTTACGTCAGAAAGGATATCTTTATTATTGTCGAACTCTTGTTGAAAACCTATATTATTAGTTGAGTTTGCTTGCTCTATAGTTGATACATGTTCGTTTACTTGAGGCGTTTGTTCCCATTGCTGTGCTTCCCTCTGTGGTTCATTAAATTGTAATGTGTTTTGAACTGATTTCTCTTGATTTTCTTGCTTTTGTTCCATTTCAGGAATTAAGGATGCTTGTCGGAATTTTGTTCTAATTGTCTCTTCAATGGCGGCAAATAATTCCTTATCTTTACTAAAACGAACCTCTAGTTTAGTTGGGTGTACGTTCACATCAACTAAAATTGGGTCCATTGTTATCGATAGGACGACTACTGGCAGACGGCCAATTGGTAAGAGTGTGTGATATCCTCTAATAATCGCTTGTGACAATGGGATACTCTTTATATACCGTCCATTAATAATAGTGGATATATAATTACGCGATGCTCTGGTGACTTCAGGTTTTGCAATAAATCCTTCGATTGAAAAATCAAGGGTATCACGCTGAATCGGCAACATCTTTTTAGCAACACTCATCCCATATACATTTCCAACTACCTGGAGCAGATCTCCAGACCCAGTTGTCTTGAAGAGAGACTTCCCGTTGTGGGTGGCTTCAAAACGAATTCCCGGGTGAGATAATGCTAGCCTGTTTAATAGATCTGTAATGTGCCCAAGCTCCGTATGAATAGTTTTCATGTATTTTAATCGAGCAGGAGTATTAAAAAATAAATCTTCTACTACGATTTCTGAGCCTTTACGTGCATCACTTTTCGCCCTGTTTATAATGGATCCGCCTTCCATCGAAATTAACGTAGCAGCATTTTCACCTCGTGATGTCTTTACTGTTAATTTACTTACTGCTGCTATACTTGCTAATGCTTCTCCGCGAAATCCCAGCGTTTTGACATGAAATAAGTCTGTTTCGCTTTTAATTTTACTTGTCGCATGACGCAGAAAGGCTTTCTCGCAGTCATCCTCAGACATACCATCGCCATTATCGGTTATTTTAATTTTTTGTAATCCAGCTTCCTCTACTTCGACTTTTATCGAAGTACTATTAGCATCAATACTATTTTCAATTAATTCTTTTACGACAGATGCAGGGCGTTCCACTACTTCTCCAGCAGCAATTTTATTTGCTAAAGCATCCGGCATTTGAATAATATTCATGAGAACAATCCCTTCTATCTTACTTTTTTACATGTTTTTGCAAACGGTACAGTTCGTTCATCGCTTCCATCGGTGTCATTTCAAATAAATTAAGATTATTTAAGTCCTCAATTATTGATTTGTCTTCTTTGCTGTACTGTTTCTTTCCTTTAGGTATTTTTTCCTCAATAAAAAAGGATAATTGATCATTAGCAGCTAGATTGGCTACCTCATGCAGTTCATCATTATTCTCCAATTGATTTAAAATGGAACCTGCTCGATCAATGAGTGGTTCAGGAAGATTTGCTAATTTCGCAACGTGTATACCATAGCTTTGATCAGCTGCTCCTTCTTTTATCTGGTGAAGAAAAACTACATTTCCTTCATACTCTTCTGCGCGAACATGAATGTTTTTCAATTTATCTAAGGTATTTTCAAGTGCAGTTAATTCATGATAATGTGTTGAAAATAATGTTTTGGCATGAATATTATTGTGGATATATTCAACAATCGATTGTGCTAGTGCCATTCCATCATATGTGCTTGTCCCTCGACCAATTTCATCAAGCAGAATTAAGCTGTTTTCTGTCGCATTAGTAATGGCATGATTTGCTTCCAGCATTTCAACCATAAAAGTACTCTGCCCTGCAACTAGATCATCTGCTGCACCAATCCGTGTAAAGATCTGATCGAATAGAATTAAATCTGCATCTTCACATGGAACAAAACAGCCAATTTGCCCCATAATAACTGTTAATGCCAGTTGACGCATATAGGTACTCTTACCTGACATATTAGGGCCGGTTATTAGAAGAACGTCAGTGTTTTGATCCAGTAATACATTATTTGGAACGAAAGAGTCATCCTTCATCACTTGTTCAATTACAGGGTGACGCCCATTCTTAATAGATAACGTCTCATCAACAAATCGCGGGCGCTTATAATTATTCGCTTCACTAACCGTTGCGAACGCCTGAAGTACGTCAATCTTACTGACTATATCAGCTAAATGCTGTATTTTAGGTATATGTTCTTTTATTTGTTCTCGAATTTTAAGGAATAAATTATATTCTAAATCAACGCTTTTTTCTTCTGCCTCTAAAATAAGTTCTTCTTTTTCCTTTAATTCCGGTGTAATGTAACGCTCAGCATTCGATAATGTCTGCTTGCGTTCATATTTTCCCTCAGGCAAGAGATGTAAATTGGCTTTGGTTACTTCAATATAATAACCAAACACACGGTTATAACCAATTTTAAGGGACTTGATATTTGTTTCTTTCTTTTCCTTCTGTTCCAGTTCAGCAATCCATTGTTTTCCATTACGTGAAGCTTCTCTATAAGTATCAAGCTTTTCATTATACCCATCTTTAATAATCGATCCTTCTTTGATCGATATTGGCGGATCTTCTATTAAACTGGTATCTAATATGGATAGGATCTCTTCTGGAAATACAAGTTTATTACTTAATTCAATTATATTTTTTTGGTTAAATTGCTTTAGTATTGTACTAACTTCCGGTAACTTTTCTAATGAATGTTTTAATTGGATAAGATCACGTGCATTTATATTGCCGAATGCAACTCGACCGGCAAGACGTTCAAGATCATAAACTGATTTTAATACATCACGTAGAGAATCGCGCTCCATAAATCCTTGATAAAAGCCATCAACAATATCATGACGTTTTTCAATTTCATATTTATTTAATAATGGGCGTTCTAGCCACTTTTTAAGCATTCTGGATCCCATTGCTGTTACTGTTTTATCAAGTACCCACAGGAGACTGCCATGCTTGCTTTTTTTCATAATTGTCTCAGTTAATTCCAGGTTTCGTTTAGAGTACATATCCAACGCTAAATGATGTTCCAATTCAATAATCTTAGCAGGCTGTAAATGATCAAGTGAACGCTTTTGTGTGTATTGGATGTAATTAAGCAGACGACTAAATGCCTTAACAAGTCGCTCATCAGTTAGGTTATCGCATAAACTGCGATATTCTGCATTAAAATTTATTTCATCCTGGTAGGACAATGTTACGTTTATTTTTTTGCTTAATTGGTCCTGTAATTCATCAGGCAAACTCGAAGGAATTACTATTTCTTTTATTGGCTGATTATACAACTCATGAATGACTGCTTCCCAACCACTTGAAATAAGTGCAATATTGTTTTCACCAATTGACAAATCATTATAAACTATTACATAAGAACCATCAGAGAAATGAGAAAGACTGGCAATATAGTTGTTATCACGTTCATTAAGCATATTGCTTTCCATTACGGTTCCAGGAGTAATAAGCTGAACAACTTCTCTTCTTACAACACCCTTAGCTACCTTTGGATCCTCAACTTGCTCACAAATAGCTACTTTATATCCTTTTTCAATTAAATTTTTAATGTAATTAGCAGCAGAATGATAGGGTACACCGCACATTGGAATAGGGTCATCTTGTCCTGCACCTCGTTTGGTAAGGGTTATTTCCAATTCCCTAGCAGCATTTATTGCATCATCAAAGAACATTTCATAAAAATCACCTAATCGAAAAAATAAAAATGCATCTTTGTGTTCTGCTTTTATTTTTAAGTATTGTTCCATCATTGGTGTGCTTTTAGCCATAAGTTAATCCTCCAAAAAATATACCGAATATAATGTACAATTATAGCATAATTTGTAGACATAAAGCGACTTCCCCATATCATAATAAAAGCTGTTCCCTAAAAGGTTGTTGATATGAACTGCTACACAAACCGATTCGTAGTATTTAATGTGGATCTCTAACCTCGCAGCTGAAATATACTCGCTTTCACTGCTCCGTATGCTTTCACAGTGTCTTGCCTAGCCGTGGGCTCAGCATGAGCCTCCGACGCATAGGACGTGCTAGTGCAGACGTTGCCACAGGACGTGGGGTACTTAGTCTGCCTCGCACGCAAAGAACGCTCACTGTGGGGTCTCTTAGACTCGCTGTCGAGGCCACTGAAAAACCACCGTCTTTTTAAACTAGTGAAAATCGATTCCTAAATTTCGTGCAATAATCATCTTGTAGTGGGGAGTAACATATTATTTCACCTGTTATTCACTAAATGAATTGGGAAATAAATTTTCCAAAATATGTTTTTCAGTGGGCTCCTTGCTGTCCCACAGGAGTCTCGCATATTTCAGCTGCTGGTTTAAATGGTTTAAATCTTGTTTTCACCCATCACAATATGCATTTTGTTGATTTGAACTACTTATTAAGATTCATTACTTTAAAAAAGCAACAATCTTTTAGAAAACAACCAGAGTGACAGTGCGTTCCTATAAAAAATCAGAAAACTGGGTATTCGTTAAAGGGGATACTTGTGAAAGCGTATTTTCCTTTACTATAGAGTGAAGTCTTAAGAGCGAATCCATTAGCTGCACTTATGCAGTAAAGTATGTTCTTAACTACCAAAAAAACTTACGAGAGTATTAACCCTCGTAAGTTTTCTAGTCCTTCGCCTTATCCTTCACAAAATCTGGACTTACATCACTTAACTCGTCATCTGTTATATCAAATCCCCAATCGTCATCATCAAAATTATCGTTGAAACCTTTAGGATTTACTCTTACCTTAACCTTTGTTTCTCCAATAATTTGGACAACAAATTCGCGCTCTATTTCTACAACTATTTTATGACCTTGGTTAGCAATTTGGCACTCCAAACAATTAGGCTGTTGAATCACTTTGGCAATAACATCATAATCGTCACTCAGACAATTATCATCCTTAACAGATAGTGGAATATAGTCACAATACGTTACACGTTCTGTTACCACCTCAGTTTTTGTATTGTCATTGTACGAATACCAAATATTAATATCGTAGCTACCATTTATTTCTACAGTATCTTCTGATTTTTTCTTGGCATTATACAGATGATTGATCACCCAGCAACCAAGAATGCTTGATGGTCTATGTGACGGCGAGATATTGTGAGTAGCCTGCGTGAACTTTCTACCCTTACCACAGACAGCTTTCGTAATGATTTCTCTAAATTCTTGATCAAGAAAAGTCATAATTTCGTTTACCTCCTCTTTTTTCATAGTCATTTTATGCAAGACAAATACCTATAGTGCATAGCTATTGTATAAAAGGACGTAAAGATTAGAATATCTTTTCTTAAAAATCATTCAAAGGCTATTGCCATAAGGAAAGCCAGGCAAGAAAAATTTCCTGCCTGGCATCAATTTAATGGCTGCATGCTGAGCCGTTATTTGTCTTTGAACCAGTTTCACCCGATAAAAGGTCACCGCCAGTAGACGATATAACATCATTTGTTACCTCACGGGCAATTGTTCCAGAAACCAATTGCAAAATATCATTAACTACAATTTGAGTTTCTTTAAATTCTTGTACCACTGGAATATCATCAATTTCAGCTTGCAAACGGTCAATTTCAGCTTCTACCTTTTTCAATGCTTCTGTTTTTTCATAAGCCTGGAAATTAACTGCCTGCTTCTGTAAAGTTTTAATTTTAGTTATTAATTGTTGTACTTTTTTATTATTATTAATTTTTGCCTCGACTTGTTTAAAGCGATCAATCTCTTCTGTGCTAGCTAGCATCTGTGCCAAACCTTTTGCTTCATCAAGCACTTGTTTGCGTGTATATTCAGCCATATTAATTCACCTCAACTGTATTTTCTACCATTATACCATTTAATGACCATGTTTTGGATTCGGTAATTTCGACTTCAACAATTTTGCCAATTGCTGATTTAGGACCTTGAAAGTTTACCAGTTTATTTCTTTCTGTATAGCCAGCAAGAATATCTGGATTTTTCTTACTCTCACCATCGACAAGAACTTTAACAATCTTATTATCATAGGTTTTCATTGATTCTGCTGACTGTTTGTTAACAAGATCATTTAAACGGTATAACCGCTGTTTTTTCACTTCTTCTGGTACGTCATCTGTCTTTCTGGCAGCTGGAGTACCATCACGAGGTGAATAAATAAATGTATATGCTGCTTCAAATCCAACTTCTTCTACTAATGTCATTGTTTCTTCGAATTGTTCTTCTGTTTCGTTTGGAAAGCCGACAATAATATCTGTAGTGAGGGTTGCATTAGGCATAGCTTCACGTATTTTGCGAACAAGCTCTAAATATTCTTCACGTGTATATTTACGATTCATTTTCTTTAGAACCTCACTGCTTCCGGACTGGACAGGAAGATGGATATGATCAAGCAAATTCCCACCCTGTGCTAATACTTCAATTAAGCGATCATCAAAATCTCTTGGGTGTGATGTTGTAAAGCGCACACGTGGAATATCAATTTTATGAATATCATTCATCAAATCACCTAAACCATATGACAATTCTTCTAAATCTTTTCCGTATGCATTAACATTTTGGCCAAGCAGAGTGACTTCTTTATAGCCCTGCGCTGCGAGATGCCTTACTTCCTGGATAATATCCTCCGGTTTACGGCTACGCTCTTTCCCGCGCGTCATAGGTACTATACAATAGGTACAAAACTTATCACATCCGTACATAATATTTACCCATGCTTTTATATTACCTTTTCGTACTTTTGGAAGGTTTTCAATAATGTCGCCCTCTTTAGACCAAACTTCTACAATCTTTTCTTTTCCAAACATAGCTTCTTTTACTAGATGTGGAATACGGTGAATATTATGTGTTCCAAAAATCAAATCAATTTGCGGATGTTTTTTCAAAATCCGATTTACAACAGATTCTTCCTGTGACATACAACCACATACACCAAGAATTAAATCCGGGTTCTCTAATTTAAGCGGTTTTAAGTGACCAATTTCACCAAACACTTTGTTTTCCGCATTTTCACGAATTGCACATGTGTTCAACAAAATAATATCTGCTTCTTTGGTATCAGAAGTTGACTCATAGCCCATCTCGGTTAGAATACCTGCCATGACCTCTGTATCATGCTCATTCATCTGACATCCATATGTACGAATCATGAATTTTTTGCCCTCACCAATTTTCTCCATACCTTCAGGGATTTCAAAGTCATAATGAACTTTCACATCATCACGACCACGTTTACGAGCTTTATTTAAATTTGGTGGCTCATATGTCGTTTCAAAATACTTTGAAATAATGTCATCGCTGGAAGTGTTCTTTAACCGATTCATATTATCCGATCCGGATTTTATGTCCGTTGGATTTTCAGTTTGCTTTATTTGTGACTGATCCTTTCGTTGCTGCTCATTCATTAACGAAACTCCTTTCTTATATATAAAACGCTATTAATGACATAGATGTACATTATTAAATTATAAAGGCTATAGGCAAATTAAACAATACATGAGCAGTTTAGCGCAATGAAAAACTACCTGGAAATAGAAAGTTTACTAAATTTGTCATAAAAATAGTGTTACGCAGCATTTGCGCAACACTTAATATTATATTTAGTAAGTTATCTAGGTTCCACAATTAGTTTAATCGCTGTCCGTTCTTCCTCATCAATCATAATATCAGTAAAAGCCGGAATACAAATTAAATCAACTCCACTTGGCGCTACAAATCCTCTGGCAATCGCTACTGCTTTGACGGACTGGTTTAATGCACCAGCGCCAATCGCCTGCATTTCCGCTGTTCCACGTTCCCGTAAGACATTCGCAAGTGCACCTGCTACTGAATTTGGATTTGATTTTGCTGAAACTTTCAATACTTCCATTACTAGTACCTCCTTCAATTACTATTGTAGTTCTATTGCTACTATATTCTTGGAGATGATAGCTTATTACCTTATTATGCATCAATAATTCTAAACATTCAAATAATCAACCAAAGAATGGATGGTCATCGTTTATTAAAATACGCTCAACCTTAGTTGCTTTTCCAGTTTTATCATCTATTGTAACTAAAAACCCGTTTAATTGAGTTCTTCCCTTCGTGTCAATTTCAAAACGTACTGGTAAACTTGTGAGAAACTTTTTCATAACTGCTTCCTTTTCCATACCTAAAATTGAATCATAAGGTCCAGTCATCCCAACATCCGTAATATATGCTGTTCCTTGTGGTAAAATTCGATCATCAGCAGTTTGAGTATGTGTATGTGTACCAACAACAGCACTGACTCGACCATCCAAGTACCAACCCATTGCCTGTTTTTCACTTGTAGCTTCTGCATGAAAATCTACAAAAATAATGCTTGTACGTTTTTTCGCTTCTTCAATTAGTTCATCCATTTTACGAAACGGATCATCAAGTGCAGGTAAAAAAGTGCGTCCCTGCATATTAATTACAGCAATTTCACTTCCATTTAAGTTCACAAATTTAAGCCCTTTTCCGGGTGTACCCTCCGGAAAGTTTGCCGGCCGAATCATATTCTTGGCGTCATCTATAAATTCAAATATTTCTCTTTTATCCCAAGTATGGTTCCCCATTGTAACAACCTGAGCACCCCACTCAAGAAATTGCTTATAAATTTTCTCAGTGATACCTTTTCCAGATGCTGCGTTTTCCCCGTTAATAATAGTTATATGTGGACGGTGTTTTTCTTTTAATTTTGGTAAATAATGCTGAACCATATCTCTTCCAGGAGATCCTGCTACATCACCAATAAACAATATTTTCATAATTTTTCTCATCCTAACAAGTAATAATATGTTTCACACTCAAATTATACTTTAAAGCAAAAATAAAAGCGACCAGCTGGCCGCTTTTATTAATCTAGTTCCTCTAATTGGTCACTATTTAGCATATTCAACTGCTCTTGTTTCTCGGATAACAGTTACTTTAATATGACCTGGGTAATCCAATTCGCCTTCAATTCGTTTACGAATATCCCTTGCGATTTTGACTGAATCAATGTCATCAATTTCATCAGGTTTAACCATAATTCTAATTTCTCTTCCCGCCTGAATAGCGAATGACTTTTCTACACCTGTAAACGACTCGGATATCTCTTCCAGTTTTTCAAGACGCTTAATGTAATTCTCCAATGTTTCACTTCTTGCTCCAGGGCGTGCAGCGGATAGTGCATCTGCTGCAGCAACCAAAACGGAAATAATGGAAGTAGCTTCCTCATCACCATGGTGAGAAGCAATAGAATTAATGACAACCTCATGTTCCTTGTATTTGATTCCTAGTTCTTTCCCAATTTCAACATGACTTCCCTCTACTTCATGATCAATGGCTTTACCAATGTCATGAAGTAAGCCAGCTCTTCTTGCAAGTGTTTCATCTTCACCTAACTCAGCAGCAAGCAGTCCGGAAAGGTACGCTACCTCTGTAGAATGCTTTAACACATTTTGACCATAGCTTGTACGATATTTTAGGCGACCAAGTATTTTAACTAAATCTGGATGTAATCCATGTACTCCAACTTCAAACGTTGTTTCCTCTCCAATTTCTCGTATATATTCATCTACTTCACGTCTGGCTTTATCCACCATTTCTTCTATTCTTGCAGGGTGTATTCTACCGTCTTGTACGAGTTTTTCTAGAGCCATACGAGCTGTCTCTCGACGTATTGGATCAAAACCTGACAAAATTACTGCTTCCGGTGTATCATCAATAATTAAGTCAATACCGGTAAGCGTTTCTAAAGTTCGAATATTACGACCTTCACGGCCGATAATTCGACCTTTCATTTCGTCATTAGGAAGATTTACAACAGATACAGTTGTTTCAGCTACATGGTCTGCCGCGCAACGCTGTAAGGCTAACGAAAGAATACTTTTCGCTTTCTTGTCTGCTTCCTCTTTCGCACGATTTTCAGCTTCTTTAATCATTAATGCTGATTCATGACTAACCTCTTGTTCAACTCGCTCTAAAATTATCTGTCTTGCCTGATCAGTTGTATACCCTGAAATGCGTTCAAGCTCCGTTTGCTGCTCTTGAATTACAGCTTCCACTTTGCTTTCCATTTCTTCAATTTGTTGTTGTTTTTCTGTTAGTGATTGTTCTTTCTTCTCTAACAAGAGCTCTCGCTTATCCAGCGTTTCACTTTTTCTGTCCAGATTTTCTTCTTTTTGCATCAGACGATTTTCTTGCTTTTGCACTTCTGTTCGACGTTCACGTAAGTCATCTTCTGTCTGCTGGCGAAGTTTATGATTTTCATCCTTCGCTTCAAGAAGTGCCTCTTTTTTAGAGGCATCTGCATTTCGGTGTGCTTCATCTACTATTTGTTTAGCTAAATTTTCCGCACTGGAAATCTTAGCTTCTGCAATAGATTTACGAATCAGATAACCAACAACAATACCGACGATTACGGCAAGCAAAATGGAGATGATTAAGGGACTGTCCATGGGGTTCACCTCCTATTGCTATAAGTTGTACAACAATTCATTATTGTCGGCATGTACAATGTTCAATAATAAATAAATAAAATTGTATAATAAAAAATATAAAATTATACAATTTAATTGTAATTGTCCGTATAGCCAATGTCAAGGAATCGTAACAATTAGCAATCCGTTCAAATTATTAAATCCCTTGCCAGTAATTACCAGCAAAGGATTCTTCAGTTAAATATTCTTATACATCTAAACTTTCCTGTCCCTTTTCTTCTGTTTCTTCTGGCTGTTCATCTAAATTATAATGTTGACGAATCATTCCATGTAATTCTGTCATGACATTCTCATTAGCCTTCAGATATTCTTTTGCATTTTCCCGGCCTTGTCCAAGCCGATCTCCATTATAGGAATACCATGCACCACTTTTTTGAACTATATCAAGGTCAGATCCAACATCTATTATTTCGCCCTCTTTGGAAATACCTTCCCCATACATAATGTCGACCTCTGCCTTCTTGAAAGGTGGCGCCACTTTATTCTTAACCACTTTAATTCGTGTTTTATTACCAACCATATCATTTCCCTGTTTCAATGTCTCGGCACGGCGAACTTCCAATCTAACAGATGCATAGAATTTCAGTGCGCGACCGCCAGGAGTTGTTTCCGGATTACCAAACATAACCCCAACTTTTTCTCTGATTTGGTTAATGAATATAGCAGTTGTCTTTGATTTATTAATTGCACCTGATAGTTTTCTTAGTGCTTGTGACATAAGGCGTGCCTGCAAGCCCACATGTGCGTCACCCATTTCGCCTTCAATTTCCGCTTTGGGAACTAAGGCAGCAACCGAGTCAACAACAACTATATCTACAGCGCCACTGCGCACAAGTGCCTCAGCAATTTCCAGAGCTTGTTCACCGGTATCTGGCTGTGATAATAATAATTCATCTATATTTACCCCTAATGCTCGCGCATATGTAGGATCAAGTGCATGCTCCGCATCTATAAATGCCGCATGTCCACCTTTTCGTTGTGCTTCAGCAATTGCATGAAGAGCGACAGTTGTTTTACCAGAAGATTCTGGTCCATATATTTCTACCACTCGTCCTCTTGGATACCCTCCAATACCTAAAGCTACGTCTAATGCCAACGAACCGCTTGGAATTGTTGCAATCTTTTGTTCAGCCTGTTCACCTAATTTCATCACAGAACCTTTACCAAATTGTTTTTCGATTTGTTTTAACGCCAAATCTAAAGCTTGTTTTTTATCTCCCAACGAGCTTACCTCCTTTAATTAACTATCTACATCATACCTTGTTTTTCATCATTTGCCAAGAAAAGAACGAATAAATGTTCTCATTTTTCGATGTTGTTTAAACGGGAAAAATGGGGTTTACTAGATTATAGACTCTGAAAATACAATTTCACAGTAAATTCATGATGCCAAAATACTATTTTAACAAATTATATAAAAGTTCAAATCCCTTTAAAGTGGCTTTTTTTCGTATGGTTTGCCGGCTGCCTTGAAAAGTAAATTTCCTTGCAATACTCACCTTAGAACTGTCATAAACAGCGATGAAAACAGTTCCAGGAGGATGACCTTCCACACTATCCGGTCCAGCTGCTCCCGTAAAGCTAATACCTATATCTGAATCTAAAAGCGTACAAATATTTCTGGACATTTCTGCAGCACATTCATCGCTGACTGTTCCATACTGCCTAATAGTTTCAGGCGAAATATGCAATACATTTTCTTTAACGTTTGTATCATAACAAACTAGTCCGCCACGGCTTACTTTAGAAGCACCTTCAACAGCTATAAGCTTTTCAGTAAACATACCTCCTGTTAAGCTTTCAGCAGCACCTATGTACTTATTTTGAGCTTTTAATAAGGCAAACACGTTCTCCTCTATTGTTTGCTCATCGGCTCCATACATGTGGTCTCCTACTTTGGCTTGAATTTGCTGCTTTGTCTTGCTGATTAAATTAGTAGCCTCTTCTTGCGTGTTCGCCTTAGCAGTTAGCCTAATAGCTATACCTTCACTTTGTGCCAAAGGAGCAATCGTGGGATTACTTTGATTTTGAATAATATCACTAAGTTCATCCTCGAGCTGTGACTCACCAATGCCAATAAACCGTAGCATTGTGGATTTAATAACTGAACTTTCCCCTGTTAGTTGCTGAAGATACGGCATTACCTTATCCGACATCATCTGTTTCATTTCTCTTGGTACACCAGGCAAAAAAATCCACGTTGTATCGTTCTCGGATACAATCATTCCTGGTGCCATCCCCACGTTATTTTCAATTACGTCAGCACCAGTAAAAACGCGCGCTTGTTTTCGGTTGTTCGGGGTCATTTTAGATTTTTGTTTCCTATAAAACGCCTCTATTTTTTCCATTGATGGTCGGTGTTCAATTATATCCCTTTTAACGATTTTCTGAAAAGCTTCTCTTGTTAAGTCATCCTCTGTCGGACCTAATCCACCAGTAACAATTATAACATCTGCCCGGTTTTTTGAATGCTGAAACTGTTCCTTCACTCTTTGCAGATTATCTCCCACTACTGAATGATGAAACACATTCATTCCTATCGCTGCCAGTTTCTCCGACATCCATTGTGCATTTGTGTTCGCAATTTGCCCTAGTAATAACTCCGTGCCAACTGCGATAATTTCCGTTCGAAACTGTTTCGTCATTTTGAATCCCTCATAACATGCCAATTTTTAACAAAATAATCATAACCTGATAAGATTGTAAAGAACAAGGCTACATACAGCATTATAGTAGCAAAAGGTAATCCCATATACGAAAATGGAAAATTATGAAGCAGTAATGCCGCAATCGCAACCATTTGAGTCACTGTTTTTAATTTCCCCATGCTACCAGCTGCTAAGACTACTCCCTCACCTGCAGCTACCAAACGAAGGCCAGTAATTGCAAATTCTCTACTAATAATTATAATCGTTACCCATGCAGGCGCCAATCCTAGTTCCACAAGTAAAATGAGTGCAGTAGCTACAAGCAGTTTATCTGCTAGTGGATCCAAGAATTTCCCTAAATTTGTGACTAAATTATACTTCCTGGCGTAATAGCCATCCACCCAGTCAGTTGTTGAAGCAACGATAAATAAAATTGCGGCAGCTAGGTGCGATATAGGAAGAGAGGACTCGCCAATGTCCCATACACCCCAGTTGAATGGAACACTTAATAAAATAATGAAAATTGGAATTAAAAATATACGTGAGAGCGTAATTTTATTTGGTATATTCACAACTATTTCCTCCTACGGTATAAACCCCTTCCATATAAGGAAGGGGTTAAAATGGAATGACTATCACTAATTTGACTGCGCGCTCGCTTTGTTAATATTTATCCAAAGTTTTTGAAGTACATAATCATTCTCATCAACTGGATAATTAACCTCTACACCATCTATAGTAATATCCAAATTAGGTGCGGATCCAACTTTAAACCAGACGCGCTCTGCTCCAGACAAATCTAGTTCAAGTGGAGAATCATCAGCAGTAAACATCCCTGAAAACAAAGATTCTCCATCACCGTTCTCCACTTCAAGCCAGGATTCACCTGATGTCTCTATTTTAGCCATTACCTGTTCACTTGCATTTTCCATAGTAAGCGTTGACTCAGGGCTAGATCCAGTACCTTTTTCACTTACTGTTAATTCTGGTTGAGGCTGATCTGCTTCTTCAGCTTGTGAGTCATTATTTTCTTCATCTGTTTCATCAGAACCTGCATCGGAGTTATCATCTTCTGCTTGTTCTTCATCTTGTTTGTTTTCATCAGGGTTATAAGTAACCTCATTATCATTTTGTGTATCTACCGGTTCTGAACTGTCATTAGACAATGTTTGCTGGTAGAAATACCATGCTGCAAAAACGATACCTATCACTAAAAGAACAACAATAATAGTTGGAATAAACGAGAAAATGGCTGTGTTTTTTGTTGGATTATTGTCCTTGCGTGATCGATGAATTTGGGTATATTGGGTAGAACTCTCTGCTTCAGTCTGTGGTATCTCATCCTTATATTCTTCCAGTAGCTCGGTTGAATCCAAACCAACTGCATTTGCATATTCCTTAATAAATGCCCTAGCATAAAATTTTCCTGGCAATATATGGAAATTACCTTGTTCGATTGCTTCTAAATATCTTTTTTGAATTTTGGTTGTTTCCTGTAAACTTTCCAATGATATCTTTTTTTCTTCTCTAGCTTCTTTTAGTCTTAATCCTATCTCCATAAATAACACCATCCATTTTTAGTTGCACTTATGCAGTAATAAAGCATTTATACTTTCTTAACTGCTAGAAATCAAACATCGAAAAGCCGTTATCCTGACTGAATTGATCCTTCTCAACTGTTTCGTATGTAATTGCTTCGTCTTCATTGCTGCGTAATTCAATAATATAATCAAAGTCATCTAATTTATATTCAGTAGTTTGTACAAACATATCAGGATGCTCCACAACTTTAATGGCAGGAAGCTGCATTATCTCACGAATTAGCTGCCAATGCTTTTCATTGGCACGCCTAGTCGAGACAATACCATCAATAATGTACAAATTATCACTATTATACTCATCTTGTATTAATTGACTTCGGATGGTTTGCTTTAATAAAGTACTTGATACAAATAACCAACGCTTATTTGCACAAACGCTTGCAGCTACAATTGATTCCGTTTTGCCTACACGCGGCATGCCACGAATACCAATTAATTTATGACCTTCCTTTTTATATAACTCCGCCATAAAGTCAACTAATACACCTAAATCAGCACGGACGAAGCGAAAAGTCTTTCGATCATCAGCATCGCTATGTATATATCGCCCATGTCTTACAGCTAGTTTATCACGAAGTTTGGGTTTACGTAATTTTTTTACTTCTATCATATCCATCGTTTGTAAAATTGATTTCAATCGAGTGATTTGTTCGTCTTCTCTTGAAAGTAATAACATACCCCTTCTTGAATTCTCTACGCCATTTATAGATATAATATTAATAGAGAGCATTCCTAACAAGGAAGAAATATCACCCAGTAATCCAGGGCGATTATATTGAATCTCATATTCAAGATACCATTCTGTCTTTTCCATAATAAGCCCCTTTATATTCATGCTGTATTAATGGTAACGAAACAAACATATTATTGCAATCTATCTATATAACTATAATAAAGGATTTTAGGTCCCGTGAAAAGAAGATTATGCATATCTATATAGAAAAAATAAAGAAGCTGCATTTATTCATTAACAGCTTCCCTATTTATATAGATAATTTTAATTTGTATTTCCCTGATTCTGTACGAGTTTAACCATTGTATTAGCTAACGCATGTCTTTCATCTGTATCCGCTGCGTTCCAAAGCTCTCTTAGCACAGCTTCTTCATTATTCTTGGCCTCTGTACCTTTAGCTAAGTAATCACCAACTTCGTATGCCATATTCGATACGGCCTGCTGACTCATACCCTGCGACTCTGCTTGCTCCAGTTTATTGGCTAAAAAACCTTTCCATGATTCAAAATTATCCAGAACGGACATACAAATCTGCCTCCTTCAATTTTTTACATGTTTAGTATTTGATTTTTTAGCAAGTTTATACATAACTATTTAGGATTACCAGCCACCGGTAACATTAATAATTTCTCCTTGAATATAACTAGATTTATCGTTTATCAAAAAAAGGATTGCATTGGCAACATCATCTGCTGTTCCAGCGCGGTTAATTGGTATATCACTTGTTATTGTCTCCTTTTCAACCGGCAGCAAATGGTTATTCATTTTCGTGTCGATAAATCCAGGACTAACAGCATTCACAGAAATTCCTGAGGGTGCAACCTCTTTGGCTAGAGCTTTCACAAAGCTATTTTGGGCACCTTTCAAAGATGAATACATTACCTCATTACTTGCACCAATTTCACCCCAAATAGAAGTAATAAATATTATCTTTCCTTGCTTATTTTGAATCATCGCAGGGAGTAAATGCTTGGTAATCAACCAAGGTGTTTTCACGTGTAAAGCAAGCATTTCATCCATTACTTTCTCATCTGAATCCTGAAATAATCCATAGTGAGCCTTGCCGCTCGCAAAAATAATTGCATCAACCGGGAAAACAAGCTCTAATAATAATTGCTTAACTTCAGATTGCACGCTTAGATCTGCCTGAACTTCGGTTAAAATCGATTCATTATTAAGATTTAATCTGTATCTGTCAATTGCTTGCTTATTTTTATGGTAATGCAGTATAAGTTTATAGCCCTCGCTTGCAAGAGATTCTGCAATAGCTCCGCCTATATCACCACTAGCTCCAATCAATAATACGTTTTTCCCCATATAATCTCCTATTCGTTAACAATTTTACAAACAGCAATACGATCGTCCTGTATCCAATCCTGCACAAATGAATTAAACTGATCTGCGGTCAATGATTGGATAGACGGTATCAACTCAAATAAATCTATTCCTATCGTGTGGTAATGGATATATTTGTTTGCAATAAATTCAAGTGAATTCATCGCTCGTAATAACTGACCAACTTTTTTCTTTTTCATCCGATCAACTTCTTCTTTTGTAAATGTAGCGTCATTTGTTGATTTCAAAAGCTCCTTAACCCTTTCAACAAATTGGTTAGGATTATCTGTATTACCACCAATAAAAGAATAGCCAAAGTTTTTTTCTAAATTAGTTTCAAATGAGAAACTGCTGTCGATAAGGTTTTCTTCATATAACTTTTGATAAAAAGCACCACTTTTAGAAAAGTAAAAGTCTATAATCATGCTTTGGAGCAAATCTCTCTCCAAGAAATCCTGTTTACTTAGTTCTCCTGATGATTCTTTAATACCTATAGTACACTTTGCAATGGAAACCGGCATCACAATCTTATTTTCTTTCATTGCAACGTCTTTTGGTTCTTCAGGGAATTCCCGTTTAATGGCATCCAATTTAGCAAAGTCTTTGGAGTCCTGGTTACTTTGAATTAAATCCATCATACTCTCTGCATCAAAGTTACCCGCAATAAACAGTGTCATATTCTCAGGATGATAAAACGTATTATAACACGTATATAAATCATCCTTTGTAATTGAGTTAATCGAATCAACTGTACCTGCAATATCAACCTTAACAGGATGATTATGGAACATACTCCTGAGTGTGCCGGTGAAAGACTGCCAATCAGGCTGGTCATTATACATTTCGATTTCCTGAGCGATGATTCCTTTTTCTTTTTCTACTGATTCCTCTGAAAAGTAAGGATCCTGAACAAAGTTGAGCAATGTTTCAACATTTTTTTCAATATAATTTGTAGCGGCAAATAAGTATGCCGTCTTTGTAAATGATGTATAGGCATTTGGTGATGCACCTTGTTTACTGAAATCTTCGAATACATCCCGATCTTCTTTTTCAAACATCTTATGTTCCAGGAAGTGGGCGACACCTTCGGGAACTGTAATTTCTTCACTGCCATTTATCGGCACAAATGTTTGATCAATCGATCCATAGTTAGTGGAAAAGACACCATACGTTTTTGACATCTCCGTCTTTGGAAGTAAAAAGACAGTTAATCCATTTTGTAACTGGTTTGTGTATATTGCTTCATCAATATTTTCATATGCTAACTTATTCATCTGATTCGCCTCCTTTACCGGTCAATAAGTATATCGTATCCAGTTCAATTTTATTTGCTACTTCGATTACATTTTCTGTTGTTACCTGTTTAATACCATCAATTAACGTTTGCGGTGGTCTTTCTGTCCCTGCAACAACCTGCTGGTACAATAACTCAATCATACCTTGTGTGTCGTCCATGGTTTCAAGCAGCTGATTAATAATTAGTTCCTTGGTATTATCCATCTCTTCTGCAGAAAAATCACCATTTTTCATTGCATCCATCTGCAGTTCAATAATTTCTCTAGCTTTTTCGTAATCATTGGGAGCTATACCGCTAAACACAAATAATAACCCTTTATGACTTTCAAATCTTGATGCTGCATAATAAGCAAGGCTGTTTTTTTCCCTGACATTGATAAATAATTTGGAACTGGGAAATCCACCAAAAAGACCATTGAATACTTGCAGTGCAAAATAATCGTCGTCCTGATAAGTACTGTGTGTTCGATATCCAAAATGCAGCTTTGCTTGCTGGATATCCTGTTTTTCAATGACAACATTCGGCTGCAGATTTAATTCTTTGCTTGCTTCTTCCTTTTTATAAGGTTCAACTTGATGTTCATCACGGTGGAATGTTGATTGTACCTTTTCCTTTACTGTTGCAGTATCAAAATCACCTAATACATAGATGT
Organism: Virgibacillus subterraneus; assembly: GCF_900110695.1. Taxonomy (GTDB): domain Bacteria; phylum Bacillota; class Bacilli; order Bacillales; family Amphibacillaceae; genus Lentibacillus; species Lentibacillus subterraneus. The sequence goes on from NZ_FOEH01000004.1 coordinate 83,557, forward strand.
CCAGTTGATCTTCCCGCAATACAGTTTGGTGGTATGCAAAAAGATTTTCAGCAGTAATCAAATCCAGGTCTTCTTTAAACCCGTGAACATGCAGTTTATAAAGTTCGTTATCACACATTTCATCAATTAGCTTCATATTGGCATAACTCATTTTATCATCAATTATAGCACTCATTTTTTGTCTTAATGTATCTTTTTCCCTATCTATGATAGATTGTTTAAAAGCTCCATTCTCACTGTACGGATGAAAGATAACTTCATTTAATAATGCCATTGCCTCTTCTAGAATAGCGGATTCATTACTAATAAACTTCTGATTGGCCACCTCCATACGGATACTGAGGATATGGTTATTCCCTTTCTTTCCTCCCCCCATCGAAAGAACAGCACCATATAAGCTGTCAAGTTTTAATTGTATGTCACTCCTGCTTGGAAAAGATTTTGTTCCCTGCTGTAAAACATATGGAAGTAACGCACGCTTTGTTATGGTATCCCTTGATAATGGAGCTTTTAGCTTTGCTGTAATCGTCACCGTTTTGAACTTTTTACTTGGGACAACATGAAGGTTTACCCCATTTTCATGCGTCACGTCTTCAACCGTCTTATCCATTTATGACCCTCCCGGGCTATGTATTTTGTTTTGAACTCAATTATTTTTAGTGTGCTCTTATAATTGTTATTTTATAGCATAAAAACCTGGTTTGCTATTAATATAATAACAAACCAGGTTTTTATAATTGTTTAGGAAACTATAAAATTCAAGTCCTACTAGTCAATTTACTAAACCACCAGGCTCTTCGTGGGTCCTTTTCGCTTTCCAAGCATCGATTCACTTCGACTTTTCGTCATAATCGCGAAAAGTCAAGCTCATCTAATTTCATGAAAAATGAAGATTGACTACTCTTTCATAAGAATCCATTTAACGAATGCCAAGTTATCTAATATTATCTGCCACCCTTAATATACGGGACACCGTTTGCTTTAGGTGCTTCAGCTCGACCAATAAATCCTGCTAAAGCCAATATTGTTAATACATATGGTGCAATTAATAATAATACTTGTGGTACATCTTCCAAGAATGGAACGCCTGAACTTATAACACTTAAACTTTGTGCAAAACCAAAGAATAACGCAGCTCCCATCGCACCTAGTGGATGCCACTTTCCAAATATAACTGCTGCAAGAGACATAAACCCTTGGCCAACAATTGTTGCATGCGAGAAGTTTAATGCGATAGTTAAAGCAAACACTGAACCACCTAAACCACCAAATGCACCTGATAGAATAACAGCAATATAACGCATTTTATAAACGTTTATACCGTTTGTGTCTGCTGCCATTGGATGTTCACCCACAGCACGCAACTGTAATCCAAATGGTGTTTTATACAATACATACCAAGCGATGAATGCAAGGATAATAGCAACATATGATGTTACATATATGCCCTGGAAGAATATAGGGCCGATAAACGGAATATCACTTAACCCTAAAATGTTGGTTGTGTAGAAAGGTTCGCTAACCATATCAGTTTGACCTTTTCCGTACCACTGTTTCGTTAAAAAGACACCTAACCCTAATGCTAAAAAGTTAATGGCGACACCACTTACAACCTGATCAGCACGGAATGAAACAGATGCCACTGCATGAATCATTGCAAATATAGCCGAAACTACCATAGCAACCAGAATCGAAATCCATGGTGTCCATGCACCTAAAACATCAGCGAATGCTAAGTTGAAAACAATTCCAACAAATGCACCCATTATCATTAAACCTTCTAATCCAATATTAACAACACCTGAACGTTCACTGAATACTCCACCTAATGCCGTAAATATTAAGGGCGCTGAAAAGAAAAGTGCGGGCGGAATAATTGATTGTAATAGATCTACAAGCCCCATTTATTTCTCCTCCTTTTTGAAGCGAAGTATTGCCCATCTAATAATATAACTTGATGCTACAAAGAAGATAATTAATGCAATGATAATATCAACAAGTTCAGTAGGAACACCTGCAACAGTCGGCATATTCACTGCACCAACTTTTAATGTACCAAATAATATCGCCGCAAGTACAACTCCAATTGCGGTATTCGCACCTAATAATGCAACGGCAATCCCGTCAAAACCCAGATTGGTAAACCCTGACATAACAGAGATAGATCCATATGTACCTAATCCTTCCATTGCTCCCGCTAGCCCAGCGAAAGACCCGGCAATTACCATCGATAAGACAATGTTCTTACTTACATTCATTCCAGCATACTTTGATGCATGTTCGTTATATCCAACAGATTTCAGTTCGTATCCTATTGAAGTCCTTTGTATAATAAACCACATAATAATAGCAGCTAATAATGCAATTAATATACCGTAATGCATTCTCGAAAAGAAGGTAAGGCCTTGTAGCCACTCTGATGCCAATGATGCTGAAGCAGAGACAGATTCCGTATTATCCAGGTTATCTGTTAATACACTTCTAATTAATTCATTTGTCACGTACAAAGCGATATAGTTCATCATGATCGTTACAATAACTTCATGTACGCCCAGTTTTGCTTTCAGAATACCAGGAACAAATCCCCATAGCGCCCCTGCTGCTGCGGCAGCAAGTACTGCCAATGGTAAATGGACAATCATTGGTGCATCAAAAGCTAAGCCTACCCAAACAGCGGCAAGCCACCCAACAATAACCTGACCTTCAGCACCAATATTAAACAAACCGGTACGGAACGCAAATGCAACTGCAAGACCGGTTAGAATGTAAGGTGTGATTTGTCTGACTGTTTCACCCATAAAATACAAATCGCCAAAAGCCCCTGACCATAATGCCATATAGCCTTTTATCGGATTATATCCTGAAAACAACATAATAAATGCTCCAGCTATTAAACCGAGCAGAACAGAAATTATTGGAATTAAAATATTAAATAAACGATTAGATGTCATTGAGTTTCACCTGCCTCATCTTTGTTACTGCCAGCCATCAAGAGACCAAGCTCATGTTCGTCTGTTTCGTCAGGTTTGACATTCGCTACAATCTGACCATCAAACATTACTGCAATTCGATCACTAACATCAAATATTTCATCCAGTTCAAAAGAAATCAGCAAGACAGCTTTTCCTTTATCACGTTCCTCAATTAGTTTATTATGAATAAACTCAATAGCTCCTACATCAAGACCTCTTGTAGGTTGTGCTGCAATTAGTAAGTCTGGTGAGCGATCGACCTCTCGAGCAATAATCGCTTTTTGTTGATTTCCTCCAGATAGCGCACTTGCTTTGGTATATTCGCTTGGAGTTCTTACGTCATATTCTTCAATCAATTCATTAGCTTTTTTATAGATTTCTTTAAAGTTCAATATTTTATTTTTCGAGAAAGGCTTCTGATAATATGTTTGAAGTACCATGTTATCTCCAATTGCAAAGTCTAGTACTAATCCATATTTGTGCCGATCTTGCGGAATATGTCCGATACCACTTTCTGTAACCTTACGAGGTTTAAAGTTGGTAATATCCTTGTTGCTAACTTTAATAGACCCGGATTGCGCCTTACGTAACCCAGTAATTGCCTCTACTAATTCAGTTTGTCCATTACCATCAATACCAGCTATTCCAACAATCTCTCCAGCTCGAACATCGAGGTTTAACCCTTTAACAATATTAACTCGTCTAATATCCTGTACATTGAGATTAGTAATACTTAAGACGTTTTCTTGAGGTATTGCTTCTTTTTTTTCTGTTTTGAAACTAATCTCTCTCCCCACCATCAATGATGCCAGTTCGTTTACATTTGTATCTTTCACATTAAGAGTGTCAATGCCTTTACCCTTGCGAATAACAGTGCAACGATCACATACTTGCATAATTTCTTTCAACTTATGAGTGATTAAAATAATCGATTTCCCTTCAGCAACTAATGAATTCATAATATCAATAAGTTCCTTAATTTCCTGTGGTGTTAAGACAGCTGTCGGTTCATCTAAAATCAGCACGTTAGCCCCACGATATAACGTTTTCAAAATTTCTACTCGTTGTTGCATTCCAACAGATATATCGCGAATTTTTGCTGTTGGATCTACATTTAGTCCATATCGATCAGATAATGCCTGAATCTCCTGCTCTGCATGCTTCAAATTTACTTTACCGAATTTTGTTGGTTCACTGCCTAAAATAATATTTTGTGTAACGGTATATGTATCAACTAACATAAAATGCTGATGGACCATACCTATACCTAGATCATTGGCTATGTTCGGGTCAGTGATGTTTACCTTTTTACCTTCAACCCTAATTTCGCCTTTTTCAGGCTGATATAACCCAAAGAGAACATTCATTAATGTAGATTTTCCAGCACCATTTTCACCTAATAACGCATGTATTTCCTGCTTCTTAACTTGTATGGTTATATCATCGTTTGCAACAATTCCTGGAAATTCTTTACGTATATTTAGCATTTCTATTGCATAATCCAAATCACTTCACTCCTTTTTAAAGCTCTCAATTTAATTTTTTAAAAATCGCCAAATGAAAAGGGCTGGAAGAATGACTCTTCATTTGAGGATTTTCTTTTCTAAATTAAGTAGGGTGAAAAAAGGCTGGTAAACCAGCCTTTTAACACCAATTAACTATTAAAGAGCTTCAACGAAAGCATCAGTTTCTTCACGAGTCTGAGGAACTTCCACATCGCCATTTATAATTTTCTCTTTCCAATCTTCAATTGCAGTTACAATTTCATCTGTTAATGCTTCTTCATTCGTTTTTGCAGCGCTTACACCGCCATCTTCAAGACCATAAGCCAATACTTCTCCGCCTGGAAAATCATCAGTCATAGCTCTGTTCGAAACATCTTGTACTGCAATATCAACACGTTTGACCATAGATGTAAGTGTTACATTATGATCACCAATTTGTCCTTCTTCATATTGGTCACGGTCTACACCGATAACCCAAATTTCACGTTCAGGATCATTTTGTTTAATATCTTTTGCTTGAGCAAAAACACCATTACCAGTTGCACCTGAAGAGTGATAAATTACATCCACATCGTTACCATACATATTTGAAGCGATCAATTTACCTTTGTCTGGTGCTGCGAAAGATTCTGCATACTGAACATCTACATCAATTTCAGGGTCTACTGATTTAACCCCTGCAATAAATCCTGATTCAAATTTGTTAATTAATGCTCCGTCTACTCCGCCAACAAAGCCAACCTTGTTAGTTTTTGTTTTCATAGCTGCTGCTACACCAACTAGGAATGATCCTTGTTGCTCTTTGAATGTTAAACTAGCAACATTTGACTCTTCAACAACATCATCTACGATAGCGAAATTTGTCTCAGGGTATTGCCCTGCAACTTTTGCAATTGCGTCATGTAATTTGTAGCCAATTCCAAATATCAGGTTATAGTCCTGTTTTACAAGACGTGTTAAATTTGGTAGATAATCTGACTTATCATTTGATTGTGCATAGTCAAATCCTTCACCTTTTGAAAGACCATGTTCGTCTCCCCATGCATTTAAACCTTCCCATGCTGACTGGTTAAATGATTTATCATCAACACCGCCTACATCAGTAACCATTGCTGAGGAAAAGTCACTAGTTTCTTCGTTTGCTGTATTGTCCTCACTGCCTGATCCGTTGTCGCCATCCGTGTTTTCTTCTCCAGATCCGCCACCACACGCAGCAAGAATCATACCAATCATTAGCAACATTGCAGCCAATAAAATAAATTTACGATTTTTCAAATTAAGAACCCCCTATTTTTGGATAAATAATAAAAGTTAAGTAAAAAGATATAAAGTGATTATCCTTCAATCACCTCCCTAACTAAAGTTATATTGAAACCCCTTACAAACGCTTTCTTAAAACATGAAAACTAAAAAAATCAGACCGAAAATAATTAACCGAATATAAGACCGGTTCATCTTCATCGGTATAATGCATTTGTTTTAATAAAAGCAATGATTGTTCAGGATCACACTTTAAAATCTCGTAAATACGATCATGATAGCTTACAGGTTCAATGTATGTTACCGCATACGAAATTCTTTTTCCTGAAAAATCCTCCATAAGTTTAAACAATGAATCTTTTTTGTTAATTAAATCTATTGGCACTAAACCTTCTGGAACTTTATCAATGCAAAAAACGACAGGTTCGTTATCCGCTGTGCGAACACGCTCGATTTTTACGAGTGAACAAATTTCTTTTGGTGAAAACTTTAACCGCTCATCTTCAGATGGCTCAAGTAGTTCTGTTGATAGAAACTGGGAACCAGGAGTCTTCCCGGATTGTGCAATCATATATGTAACGCTATTTAACTGCTCTATTCCTGAAGAAAAGATTGGTTTTGGATTTACAAATGTCCCTACACCATGTCGCCGTGTCACTAGATTTTCCTCTTCCAACACACGTAATGCTTCCCTTAGAGTGGCACGCGAGACCCCTAATAACTTTGATAGTTGAAATTCTGATGGGAGTTTCTGCTTCGTTTTATAGGTACCATTTTCAATGTCCCGCTTTATTTCATCAATTACTCGCAAGTATAATTGACGTGAATCTATCTTAATCGACATGACACCCCTCCAATCTTCCGTAATTAACAAAAAGAGATCTGACATCTGACGTATGACTCTTATATTCGACATAAATATAACACTTTTAGCTTAATAAATAAATAGATATAGGCAAATTTACATAAAAAAACTTATTTAAATATAGTTCGAAAGTCGAAGTTATAACTAGCAAGTTGAACGGACAGCTATTTCCTATTATTATAGGAATAACTGTCCGTCATAATTTTTTATGAAGACTTTTCCTCGCTTTGTGAAACAAGCACAGTTCGGGGTTTACTGCCTTCATACGGTCCAACTATGCCTCGGTCTTCCATAGCATCTATTAAACGAGCGGCCCGTGTATAGCCAATTCGGAATCTGCGTTGCAGCATTGATACACTGGCACTCTGCATCTCCGTTATAAGTCTAACAGCATCATCATATAAGTCATCATCAACATCCGATGTAACTTCATTAGCTTCCTCTGGTATCATCTCTTCCTGATATTTCGCTTTTTGTTGCTCAATACTATGATCAACGATCCGCTCAACCTCTTCATCAGATAAGAATGCACCTTGAACTCTAGTTGGTCTTGAGGATCCTACCGGCATGAACAGCATATCTCCGCGGCCTAAAAGTTTCTCTGCACCACCTGAGTCCAGGATTGTACGTGAATCAGTTTGGGATGACACACTGAATGCAATTCTTGATGGAATATTGGCTTTAATTACACCGGTAATTACATCAACAGAGGGCCGTTGTGTAGCCAATATCAGGTGAATACCTGCTGCTCTTGCCATTTGTGCCAATCTAGTAATTGCATCTTCTACGTCGTTTGATGCGACCATCATCAGGTCTGCCAGCTCGTCCACTAACACGACAATATATGGTAGATTGGGTTGTTTTTCTTCTGATGTCTGATTGTATTTACGGATATATTCATTATAGCCTTCTATATTACGCGTCCCTGTGTCAGAGAATAGTTCATACCTTCTCTCCATTTCAGCAACCACTTTTTTCAGAGCTCGGGAAGCCTTTTTCGGATCGGTAACAACAGGTGCTAGTAAATGTGGAATACCATTATAGACGTTAAGTTCTACTTTCTTTGGATCAATCATCATCATTTTTACTTCATGGGGTTTTGCACGCATTAATATTGTCGTGATAATTCCATTTACACAAACACTCTTCCCGCTTCCTGTTGCACCCGCGATAAGCAAGTGTGGCATTTTATTTAACTCAGCCACTACAGATTCACCGGATATATCTCTGCCTAGTGCAAATAATAGTTTTGAAGCTTGCTTATTTAGTGTGCTATCCAGCACTTCTCTTAATGAGACCATCGCTATTTCCTGGTTAGGAACTTCAATTCCTACAGCTGATTTCCCAGGTATTGGCGCTTCTATTCGTATGTCTTTTGCCGCTAACGCCAGAGCAAGATCATCATGTAAGTTAACAATCTTACTAACTTTCACTCCTGCCTCAGGATATACTTCATATTTGGTAACTGCAGGACCTACATGTACCTTAGTAACCCTAGCTTTCACGCCAAAACTATTAAAAGTCCGTTCCAATTTTTTAACGGTAGCCTGAATATGTGACTTTTCATGTTGTTGTGAGCTTTGAGAAGGTTCGGCTAATAAACTTGGTGAAGGCAATATATATTCATAGTTTTCAGCTTCTGTCATCGGCAATGGATTTTCATTCTCTGGCTCTTTACCTTCTTCGTTAGATTCTTCTACTTCTTCTTCAATAGCAGGTTTAGTCGATTCATTTGGATCAAACGAATAAGCAATATCTGTGAAATCCTCAATCACTGGTTCAACCTGATTAGTACCTGTTTCAGGTTCAGGATTCATTTCATAAATTTCTTCTCCGTTATTGATATCCTTATTTACACGTGATTCTTTCCATTTACCTTTAATAGACTTCATAGTATTAGATATTCGTTTCGTCCATTTTGAAAAGAAGTCACCTAAGGAAAACTCTGTAATAAAAATAAAACCAACTATGATTGAAAAAATAGCAACAATCTTTGCACCAACAGATGAAAATAAGAAATAACAAAACGCAAAAAGAATTGCTCCAGTCATCCCCCCACCTGTTTGTGTAGAGGAAATACTACCATCTATGTATGCGAAAAAATTGTTCCATGTTGTTTTAATAATTGATGTATCCTCTGACAACAATAATAGTCTTTCATATGTCTGAATGTGCGTTATCAGTAATACACCAATAAAAATAATATAAAAGCCGATCATTTTTTTATTAGTGAAATTTGGATAGCGTCTTTTAACCATCAACATAATTCCTGTAATCAGTAAGAAAATAGAAGCAATAAAATACCAGATTCCTAAAAAGAATCGAAAAATATATTCAAGACCTCCTGGAATTGCTCCATCACTAATAGCACTAGCACCACTTCCAAAAATAGCTAGAAAAATAAATAGTAATCCTAATAATTCAAATTTCACTTGTTTCTTTAATTGACTTTTCTTTTTTCTCCTTTTTTTCTTTGCCAAAATTATCACCTCTATTACTTCTGGGCAGTCAATAATAACAATTGAATAGCAAACCCCTGCCATTTTAATAGGCAAGGGCTGACTTTACAATGCAATTAATTACATTATAGCACAGATTTTTTCTGATAGCTTATACATTACCGTAAAATAGTTCCAGGGTTGTAGTCACTATTCATAAAGTCCTGAGGGTCAGAGGACAATAATTGTAATAATTGATAACTTCCATCTTCTGTCTGTTCTACATATAAATCTTTTCCTTTATAGGAAACACAGTGACGATTGGAGAAATCCTTTTCGGAATATGGAAAAATATCTGTTTCAGATAAAGGTGTATATAACATTACTGCATCACCTGATCTTCTGTTTGTTTATTATTCTTAATCATTTCATTTACTTTTTTCATCGCTTCATTTACTCCCCCTACTGCATCTATCAGACCATATTCGACTGCATTATCCCCTATAACATTTGTTCCAATATCCCGTGTAAGATTCCCTTTGGCAAACATTAATTCCTTGAATTTTTCTTCTTTTATATTCGAATGTTGAGTAACAAAGCTAATTACTCGATCCTGCATTTTATCCATATACTCAAAAGTTTGAGGTACACCAATCACAAGTCCTGTTAATCGAATTGGATGAATGGTCATTGTGGCTGTGGGTACAACATATGAATAATCTGTAGCTACCGCAATTGGTACACCTATTGAATGACCTCCACCTAGCACAATAGAAACAGTCGGCTTGGAAATGGATGCAATCATTTCAGATAGTGCAAGACCTGCTTCCACATCACCACCGACTGTATTTAATAAGACAATTAGCCCTTCAATTTTAGGGTTCTGTTCAATTGCAATAAGTTGTGGCAGCAAGTGTTCGTATTTTGTTGTTTTATTTTGAGGAGGTAATTGGACATGTCCTTCAACTTGGCCGATGATAGACAATACATGAATATTGGAGTCTGGCGCTTGCGGGACATTTGATTGACCCAACTGTTGAATTTTTTGTACTAGTGAAGATGGATTTGATTGATCTTCTTGATTCTGATCATCCTTCTTTGATGGATTCTTATCCATTTATAGACACTCCCTTTTCTATGTTCAGTACGTATAACGTTAGTATGAACGAAGTGGAAGTTTACCATACAAGGAATAAAAAATTATCGGCATACACTGCCGATAATTTTTATTATTGAATTAACTTTTTTAACGTACTTTCTTCTTTTTCAGTAAGTGGCACCAATGGTAATCGAACACCACCAACGTCCATACCTTTCATTTTCAATGCTGCTTTGACTGGTGTTGGTGATGGCGCAGCAAATAAACCATTCATAATAGGTAATAATTTCCGATGTAATGATGCAGCATTCTTTACATCTCCAGATTGATATGCATTAACCATTTTTCTCATTTCATTTCCGATGACATGAGAAGCAACTGAGACAACGCCATCTGCTCCAATTGCGAGCATTGGTAATGTTAATGCATCTTCTCCACAATATACACTAAAATTATCAGGTGTCCCTTCAATAACATTTGATGTCAAATTAAGATCGCCGCTGGCTTCCTTTACTGAAACAATATTTTCGATTTCACTCAAGCGGATAATTGTATCAGCATTCATTTTTATTACAGATCTACCAGGTATATTATACATCATAACCGGTAAATTTGTTTCTTTTGCAATTGTAGCAAAATGCTCATAAAGCCCTTGTTGATTAGGTTTATTATAATACGGCGTAACAAGCATTATAGCATCTACTCCAACCGCTTCCGCATCTTTTGTTAGCGCGACAGCTGAAGCTGTATTATTGCTTCCTGCACCAGCAATAACTGGAACTCTTTTTTTTACTTTCTCTACGACGTACTTAAAGAGAGCAACCTTTTCTTCTACAGTTAATGTTGGCGACTCACCAGTGGTACCAGCAATAACCAAACCTTCACTGCCATTTTCCAGTAAATATTCGATCAATTTGGTGGTCTGATCGAAATCAATTCTCCCACTGTTATCAAGTGGTGTCACCATTGCTGTTAAAACTTTGCCAAACTTCATGTTAGTACACCTACCCTCTTTCTATACCTTATACCGCATTATCACCGCTTAATTCAAAAACATCATGTAATGCATTAACAGCAGCATTTAAATCATTTTCATGAATGAGAACCCAAATAGTTGTGTGACTATCTGCTGATTGTAAAATCTGTACACCGGCATTGGTCAGTGATTGAACTATTCTTGAAGCAACGCCCGGAACTCCTGTCATTCCAGCACCAACAGCGGATACCTTTGCACAATTCTCAATTATTTCTGGCTGAAAACCCAGTGTCTCCAATATATGCACTGCTTTTTTTGTATGTGCATCTGGAACTGTATAAATTACTCCTGTCGGTGAAATATTTATAAAATCAACTGAAATCCCAGCCTCGGCCATTGCTTTAAACACTTCAGACTGTAACCGATGCGCCTCTTCTTTAGTTTGTACTTTAATTTGGCTTATAGACGAAATATGAGCAATTCCAGTTATTAACCGGTCTGGAATATCTCTGGCTAATTCCTGTAATCTAGATGCAGTAACCAATGTTCCTTCTTCCTGTAAGTATGTTGACCTCACACGCATTGGAATTTTGGCCTGCATCGCAATCTCAACAGCACGAGGATGAATAACTTTTGCTCCCTGATATGCTAAATTGCATATTTCTGTGTACGTAACAATATCTAGCGGCCTAGCCGTAGAAACAACACGCGGATCTGCAGTCATAACTCCATTTACATCGGTAAAAATATCAATACTGTCCGCTTGCAGTGCAGCACCTAGAGCAGCAGCTGTAGTATCACTGCCACCGCGACCAATCGTTGTTATTTCGCCTGTAGATGTTTGTCCTTGAAATCCAGCGACAACTACTACATCATGCTGTTCAAATTCTTTTAGGATACGCTCCGTTCTTACTTCTTTTATCTTTGCCTGGTTAAAATCATCGTTTGTAATAAATCCAGCCTGTGCTCCAGTTAAAGCTGAGGCACTTATATGACTTTTTTGAAGTTCATTTGACAAGACAACCGAAGCAATTGTCTCACCGCAGGACATTAACAAATCCAGCTCACGGTCTGAGTTATGATTCGAAGGAAAACCTATTAAATCCAGTAATGTATCTGTAGCGTACGGATCAGGCTTACGCCCCAATGCAGATACAACAACAACTATTTTATAATCCTTAATCAGAGCATTTTTAATATGTTTAATGACATGATTTCTATTTTCTTCAGTCTGTACCGAAGTACCACCAAATTTTTGTACTAATACCTGCATTATTTCACCTCTAAAATTATAGCCAGTTATTTTTGATCAAACGATCTGCAATTTGAATCGTGTTCCATGCAGCACCCTTTACAAGATTATCCGATACAACCCATAAATGAATTCCTTTATTATTATCCAAATCTTTTCGCACGCGACCTACAAATACTTCTTCTTTGTTTGAAGCACTCAATGGCGTTGGATATGTTTGTGTATTTGGGTCATCTTCCAGAATTACCCCTTCTGCATCCCTTAACACATTCCATATATCTTCTACTGCTAAACCTTCTTTTTCAACATCAACATAAACACTTTCGGCGTGCGAAGTGAAAAGAGGTAACCTAACGCATGTAGCTGCTACAGGTAAATTAGGAGCATGCATTATTTTTTTGGTTTCATTTATCATTTTCATTTCTTCAAATGTATAACCGTTTTCCTGAAATACATCTATTTGTGGGAGTGCATTAAATGCAATTGGATAGTGCTTTTCATCCCCTTTTACAGGTAATAACTCAGCTGTCATATCCTCATTATTTAAATATTGCTTTGTCTGATTTTCCAACTCATTACATGCCTCGTTACCTGCCCCTGAAACTGCCTGATATGTCGAGACAATAACACGAGATATTCCGAATGCATCCTGAATTGGTTTTAAAGCAGCTACCATTTGAATAGTTGAACAGTTTGGATTTGCAATAACTCCTTTATGTGATTTAATATCTTCTTCGTTTACTTCTGGTACTACTAAAGGAACTTCATTGTCCATTCTATATGCACTTGTATTATCAACTACTACTGCTCCATGTTTTACTGCCTCAGGTGCTAACTGTTTAGAGACAGAACCTCCAGCTGAAAATAAAGCAATATCTACGCCAGCAAAACTATCTGGTGTAGCTTCTTCCACTGTTATCTCCTGATTTTTAAACAATAGCTTTGTGCCTGCTGACCGCTTTGATGATAAAAGCTTCAGCTCATTTATTGGAAAGTTCTTTTGCTCAAGTATTTGAGTGATCTTTTTGCCTACCGCTCCAGTTGCACCTACTACTGCAATATTGTATGCTGTTTTCTTTGTCATTGTAAAGACACCTCACTAATAATAAGATTCTATTTATTTTACCATATTATCATACTCATGAGGTATAATTACAGGCTGAAGTTGTTTATGCTGAATTGCATGTTCAACAGTATCATGCAAATAGTCCATATCTGCGACTAACGAATTTGGTTTTTTTATAGGATCATCTTGGCCATATGGAATAAAATAAATAAATTTGCTTGCCATTAATCTCATTAAATTCACGCCATTTAGTCCAAGTGCATCATTAGTGGCTATTCCAAGAACAACTGGATTTTGATTTCGCATTGTTGCTTTTGCTGCCATTAATACAGGTGAATCTGTTAATGCATTTGCCATTTTACTTAATGAATTTCCAGTTAATGGAGCAATCACCATACAATCTAAAGGCAATTTTGGTCCTAATGGTTCCGCTTCGGGCATTGTTGTAATGACGCTTTTTCCAGTAATGGATTCTATTTTTGCAACATAATCTTCTGCTTTGCCAAACTTGGTATCTGTGGTTCTGACTGTATACGTAACGATCGGTATTACATCTGCCCCAGCCTCAACTAGACGTTCCAGTTGAGGAAATACTTTGTCATACGTACAATGTGATCCAGTAAATCCAAATCCGATTCTTTTTCCTTCTAATGACATTATATACGTTCCTCCTCATTAGTTAAAAATTGCTTAATTACATCGGCCAATATTTTGCCTGCAGTCTTCGGCGCTACTATACCCGGTAGACTTCTGGCTAAAATTGCCTTAATACCTCGTTGGTCTGCATAAGCAAAATCTGTACCTCCAGGCTTTGAAGCAAGATCAATAATAAATGCATGTGACGGAAGCTGTTGAATAGATTCTTTTTTTACAACTTGTGCTGGGACTGTATTGATTAATAAGTCGCACTCATTTGTATGTTCATGTAATTTTTCAAATGGAATAGCTGTATGTCCCATTTCAGTAATTCTTGCTAAATCCATAATACTTCTAGCACAGACAGAAACTTCCGCCCCAAGGGCAGAGAATTTATTTGCTACTGTGTTGCCTACTCTGCCAAATCCAACCACAATTACTCGTGATGAGTGTATCGTATAGTCTGTATGTTCGATTGCCATCATTATTGTTCCTTCAGCAGTAGGAATTGAGTTGTATATAGCTACATCATCCCGATTAAATAATGGTATAAGCGAAACATGAAGTTCATCTGTAACAGAAGTTAAAAAGTCATTTGTTATGCCAGTAAATACGAGTGTTGATTTTTTTAACTGTGCAAACCACTGTTTTGTTAATTTAATTTCCTGATCAGAAAAAACTGTCTCAACATACCCTTTACTATTTGTTCCAGTTATTGGAAGAATAACTGCATCTAGTTTTGCTTGCTCTAATTCGACAAAATCAACTTGTTTTAATCCTGTGAATCCTTGTTCCAACTTATCGAATCCAACTAAATAAATGGTTGTATCAGGCAGTGTTTGCAACTGTCGTATCAATTCCAGGTAACGTGCATCTCCACCTATAACAGCGATTACTTGATTCATCGTCGAAAAACCCCTCCAGACATACTTTCACTAAATTCATTTCTTTATAGCTTATGTGCGTATCATGGGTTAGTGATTAGCAAAAACAAAAAAAAGGCTAGTATCATAAAAATGACACTAGCCCATAACGTGAATACTACCCTAATCGATTTCAATCATAATCATATCTTCGCCAATTTTTTTAATTGAGCTCCATCTGATTTTTGTTTCTTCGCCTTCTTTTTTTAAACCAAACCATTTGTAATTCGGAATGACAAATGATTCAATTTGACCTGTCTTTTCATTGATTTCAAGATCTGTCTGACCTAATATACCCAACCGTGATCCATGGTTGACATTAACAATTTCTTTACCGCTAATATCCTTATAGCGCATATGATCGCCCCCATGATTGTCTAGCTAATAGTATATATATGCTATTTAACCTAATCTATGATTAGGAAGTTGTTTTAGGTGCAATTAATGCACTTGATGGAGATTGTTCAAATATCGTCTTAATTACTTTCTGTATTTTTTCATGATTAACTGCATCAATCTCCTGAATCATCTCATCCAATGATCGATGCCTGTTTAAAAGTAATTCATTTCTTCCATTACGGCTCATACGACTGCTGGTGCTCTCTAAGCTTAGCATGAGGTTCCCTTTTAACTGTTCTTTACTATTTTTTAGTTCTTTATCCGTCAGACCATTATTTATCAGCTTTTCCACTGTTTGATTAATTGTATCTTGCAGTTGTGGTAATTGTTCTTTACCAGTTCCAGCATAAATTGTTAGCATTCCGCTATCCTGAAATGACGCATGATAAGAAAACACAGCATAAGCTAATCCTTGCTTCTCTCTAACTTCCTGAAAAAGCCTTGAACTCATACTGCCGCCTAGTACGTTATTCATAATTATCAAACTGTACATATCCTCATTTCCGACAGCCAGACCATTATATCCTAAACATAAATGAGCCTGTTCAGTATCTTTATTTCGTTCAATATTATTTGCTAAAAATGCAGGTTTCTTTAATTTTACACGCTCTGAGTCTGATTCATAATTGCCAAAATAACCTTCGACTGTTTTAATAAATGATTCATCTACATTACCTGCAACAGAAACTACTACATTTTGCGGAGTATAGCTCTCTTTTATATATTCCCTCAATGAATTCGGTTTAAAGGAAAGTAACTGCTCTTCTGATCCTAAAATTGGATATCCTAAAGGATGATCCCCATATGAAGCACGAGCCAGAATATCATGAACGATGTCATCTGGTGTATCTTCATACATTTTTATTTCCTCCAAAACAACTTTTTTCTCACGTTCCATTTCTTCCTCATCAAAGGTAGAATTAAAGAACATATCAGCTAAAATTTCAAGAGCATATTCCTTATGTGTATCGATAACTTTAGCATAAAAACACGTGTATTCTTTCGATGTAAATGCATTAACTTGTCCACCTATTGCATCAAAGGCTTCTGCAATATCCTGTGGAGATCTTTTTATAGTCCCCTTAAAAAACATATGTTCAAGAAAATGGGAAATTCCATTTGTTCCCTCTGATTCATTTCTCGATCCAGTTAATATCCAAATACCAATTGTTACAGAGCGTACAGCAGGTATATTTTCTAACACAATTCGAAGTCCATTATTACTAGTATGTTTCTCTACCAAAGTATTTCCTCCTAAAATCCATCCAAATGCTATCTTTCTTCATTCATTAATGAAGTAATCGTTCCTATTTTATAACCTTTTTCTTTTATATTTACAATTAACGAATCTAATCCTTGTGCTGTTGAGGATGTAGGGTGCATTAATACCGTAGCACCAGGATGAATGTTGTTGTTTACTCGGTTCATCATAACAGATACAGATGGATTCTTCCAATCAATCGTATCTACACTCCACAGAATCGTTTCCATGTTCATTTCATGTGCAATTTTAACTACTTGATCATTGTAACTCCCGCTTGGCGGAGCTAACCATTTTGGTTTATTATCAGTAATAGCTTTAAGAATTTCATTTGTTCGATTAATTTGTTCAGTTATTTGCTTTTTTGACAACCGAGACATATCCGGGTGATTATATGCATGATTACCTATTACATGACCCTGTTCATCAATCATTTTAACGAAATCAGCATTTTCCTGCGCCCATTTACCTTCAATAAAGAAAGTTGCTTTGACGTTATGCTTCTTCAGAACGTTAAGTATCGAAGGGATATACTCATCACCCCATGACACGTTTATTAAGAACGAAACCATATCTTTTTCAGGGTGGCCCCTGTAAGTAGGGGCAGCTGGAAGTTCTTTATAAGTAATGTTAGGTGGAATCTGTTCATAAACCAGTAGCGTTTCGTCAAATACACCACCCTTTTTCATTTGTTCATATGATTTATTTACATCTACACGGATACCATTTAATCCGGGTGTTTTCTTCCACACTTTATCAATTATTGCATTTTCAGGAGGTTTTCTATATTTAGTACTTTTTGTTCTGATTTTTTGAAGCAGAGATTCCTCCGATTTTGATACAGTATAAGAAAACGTTTCAGCATCATTTAAAATAAATGGATTATAGCTGTTATTAAATGCCAACGCTACAACAATAATAAAAACGCAAAAATGAATAATAGCACGATAGCGATACATTCAAATCCCCCCTTATTCATTCATATGAATGAGAAGGACAGGATATGAGAGCATAAAAAAAGAAACTGGATTTCCAGCTTCTTGATTTTAAAACAGCTTACATACTCGATTTTTCACTTTTTTCTTTTTCATCTTTTAATACAGCTTTTCTTGAAAGGTTTACCCGACCTTGATTATCGACTTCTTTAACTTTAACCATAATTTGATCACCGATTGAAACAACATCTTCAACCTTATTAGTTCGTTCTTCTGCCAGTTCAGAAATATGAACCAAGCCATCTTTTCCTTTGAATAACTCTACAAATGCTCCAAATTTCTCAATACGCTTAACTGTGCCCATATACATTTGTCCTGCTTCAACTTCTCGTACAAGATCTTCAATAATCTCTTTTGTTCTTTCGTTCATGGAAGCATCAGTTGATGAGATAAATACACTTCCATCCTGTTCGATGTCAATTTTTGCACCAGTTTCTTCAATGATTTGATTAATCTGTTTCCCGCTTGGTCCAATGACAGAACGGATTTTATCTGGATTTATTTTCATCGTTAGGATCTTAGGTGCATATTGTGACAGCTCAGATTTTGGCTCTTTAATTGTCGCAAGCATAGATTCAAGAATATGCATACGACCTTTTTTAGCCTGGGTTAATGCTTCCTTCAAAATTTCTTTTGAAAGTCCGTCAATTTTAATATCCATTTGAAGCGCTGTAACACCTTTTTCAGTTCCAGCTACTTTAAAGTCCATATCACCAAGTGCATCTTCCATACCTTGAATGTCTGACAAAATTGTATAGTCTTCGCCGGATTTAACAAGTCCCATCGCAATACCTGCAACAGGTGTCTTAATCGGTACACCAGCATCCATCATAGCTAGTGTGCTTGCACAAATACTTGCTTGAGATGTAGAACCATTCGACTCTAAAACTTCAGATACTAAGCGAATCGTATATGGAAAGTCTTTTTCTGATGGAATAACTTTTTCAAGTGCACGCTCCCCTAAAGCACCATGTCCAATCTCACGACGACCAGGTCCTCTAATTGGCCCTGTTTCGCCAACACTGTATTTCGGGAAATTATAATGATGCATAAAACGCTTGGACTCTTCTAAATCAAGACCGTCCAAAATTTGTACATCACCTAATGCCCCTAAAGTACATACGCTCAACGCCTGAGTTTGTCCACGTGTGAAAAGACCAGAACCATGTGTCCGTGGTAACACGTTAATTCTCGATGATAACGGGCGTATTTCATCAACTTTACGGCCATCTGGACGTATTTTCTCTTTGGTGATTAAACGACGTACTTCTTCTTTTACCATTTTATCAAGGGTCGCTTTTACATCACCAATAACTTCTTCATCGGCTTCTTCGTATAAGGCTAATACTTCATTCTTAACATTACTGATTGCTTCTTCTCTGGCATGTTTTTCTTCTACCTTAATTGCTTCCTGCAATTTATCTTTAGCTTCAGACTCCACTTTTGCAGCAATGTCTTCGTCAGTATCAAGTAATGGCATATCAGCTTTCTCAACACCGACAGCAGCAATTATTTTCTCTTGAAATTCAACAAGGCGAGTAATTTCATTATGTCCAAACATGATGGCTTCAAGCATAACATCTTCTGGTACTTCCTGCGCTCCTGCTTCAACCATGTTAATAGCATCTTTTGTCCCAGCTACAGTTAATTCGATTTCACTATTTTTCTGTTGCTCAATGTCAGGATTAATAATAAACTCATTATCAACCAGTCCAACGTTCACTCCTGCTATTGGTTCGGAAAGTTGGATATCAGAAATCCCCAATGCGATAGAAGATCCTATCATTGCAGCCATTTCTGAAGAACAATCCTGATCAACACTCATTACCGTACTGATAACTTGTACTTCATTTCTATAGCCATCTGGGAAAAGTGGTCGAATCGGTCTGTCAATTAAGCGTGAAGTTAATGTAGCTTTATCGCTTGGACGCCCTTCTCTCTTAATAAACCCTCCAGGTATTTTCCCGACAGCATATAAACGTTCTTCATAATTAACAGTTAAAGGGAAAAATGGTAAGTCTTTTGGTTCTTTGGATGCTGTTGCTACTGATAACACAGAGGTATCACCGTAGCGAATCATACATGCCCCGTTCGCTTGTTTTGCAAATTCTCCTGTTTCAACGATAAATTTCTTACCGGCAATTTCAGTGGAGAATTCTTGATTTTCTTCTGCCATTGTATTAGTACTCCTTTCAATATAAACATACTACCATTCATTTTATAGTTAATAAGCTAAAATGTAAATTTTATGTATTAATTAAGTATAGAAAACTTGGCTTATCGCCAAGCTCTAATGGCGAAAGCCTAAGTTGCATTTATTCAGCAAGATAATAATTTATACTTTCTGAATTGATAAAAAAAGCAGGATTGCTCCTGCTTTTTAAAATACTTATCGGCGTAGGCCAAGTTTTTTAATTAGTTGACGGTAGCGTGTAACATCGTTATTACGTAGGTAATTAAGTAAGTTACGACGTTTACCAACCATTTTCAAAAGACCACGACGTGAATGATGATCTTTTTTATGAACACGTAAATGTTCATTCAGTGTTGTGATTTCTTCAGTAAGTACAGCAATTTGTACTTCTGGAGAACCAGTGTCATTATCGTGAACTTTGTGTTCACTAATAATTTCATTCTTACGTTCTTTTGTGATAGCCATCTGGCTCACCTCCATTAAATTATTAATATCCCCAGTCCCCTAGCAAACGTCGGAGTTACGATCTGCCAAGCGATGGTTTTACGTTTCTAAGCGTACATCTTTTTCGCTGAAAATGCAAGTGGTAAATCAAAGAAACGTTAACTGCAAAAGTAATTGCGAATACATTTTTCATCGTTATCTATATAGTTGACTAACTCTTCAACACTATTAAATTTTTCCTCTTCTCGAATGAATTTATGCCATTCTACATGCAGTTCTTCACCATATAAATCATTATTATAATCAAATATATTAACCTCTACAGATGGTTCAACTCTGTCATCTGTAAAAGTTGGATTATATCCCAGATTCGCCATTCCTTCATAAACTTCATTTTTATAAAGCACTTTTACTGCATATACACCGACTTTAGGCAATAGTGTATCGGGAGTAACCCTTAAGTTTGCGGTTGGGTAACCAATTGTTCTTCCGCGCTGATCACCTTTAACAACAATTCCTTGAATAGTTAGCGGTCGTCCTAGCAAGTAGTTGGCTTTTTCAAGTTCACCATTTTGGAGAAGTTCTCTTATTCTGGAAGAACTCACCTTTTCATTATCCAGTTCGACTTTGCCGATTGTTGTATAATTAAATAAACCTTTTGTTTGGTTTTTAATCCGTTCCATATTACCTTGACCTTTATGTCCATAAGAAAAATCAAATCCTGCCACCAAATGTTTAATTTTTAATCCAATAATAAAATGATCAATAAATTGCTGTGGTTCAAGTGATGCTAATTCTTTATTAAAGGTAATAACATACAGACGATTAACACCCAGTTGCTGTAGAATCTCTTGCTTCTCTCTTAAAGGCGTAATATATCTTACATGTGGTGCATCTTTTTTTAATACAACAGATGGATGAGGATGAAAGGTAATAACTGCACTTTCCATTTTACGTTCCTTCGCCTTAGATACAGCTGTTTGTATAACTTTCTGATGACCTTTGTGGATACCATCAAAAAAACCTATAGCAGCAACTGTCTCCGGTAGCTCTTCTAATATCAATGTGTGAGGATATGTTAATTCAATCGTTCGCAACGCTCTTCACCTACTCTTTTTCACTCTTTAAAAACTCTAATTGGTTTAATTAAATCCGTTTTTTCAGGATGTATTTGATAAATTGCCAATACTTGTTTATCAAACATCATTACAAAAGGATCTGTCTTTGACACATTATCAGGCTTTGGCAATTTTTGGCCATACAGCACTCGCTTTTTGGTATTTTCATTAACATTAATATGTTCCAGATGATTTAAACCTTTTGAAATTGGCATCAATAACTTTTCTTGGTTCTGCAACTCTATCGCATCATCAATAGCGGAAAATGTAACAGTGTCTTCCTTTTTAATAATTCCTGTTTCTGTTCTAACCAAGTGTGCCATATGTGCTGGGTAACCTAATTTCTTACCAATATCTACACATAATGTTCGGATATATGTACCTTTTGAACAGGTTGCCTTAATCGTAAACCTATCTTGATGTTCTGTTTCTCCCACTTGGTTAAGTTGGTAAATTATTACTTTCCGCTGTGGTCGTTCTACTTGTTCATTTGCCCTTGCATATTCATATAGCTTTTTACCATTTACTTTAACAGCTGAATACATTGGAGGAATTTGTGTGATTTCTCCCCTAAACAATTGTAACACGTTTTCAATTGACTGTTTAGATGGCGGATTTACCACTTTGTATTTCTCGATAATTGCACCGTGACTATCTTCAGTTTCAGTAGCAACACCTAACATCACTTGTGCTATATATGTCTTTTTAGTATCAGTCAAATAGGGGACGATTTTGGTTGCCTGTCCAATACAGATAGGTAAAACACCTTCAACCTCAGGGTCAAGGGTTCCTGTATGTCCTACTTTCTTTAAATGGAATTTTTTCCTAATTGCTATTACACAATCATGTGACGTCATTCCTTTTGGTTTCCATAAAGGCAATATACCATTCATCTAACCAGCTCCTGAGACTTATGTATCGTGCATGGAAAAATCTGACCCACTCATTATTTTGTGGGTCAGATTGAATTTCACTGTATATTACTTGTCTTTGTTTAAATCACGTAGAATTGTTTCAATACGATTTCCATATTCGAAAGCTTCATCAAATTCAAATGTGATTTCGGGTGTTTTCCGTAAACGGATGCGATTTCCAATTTCGGAACGGATAAACCCTTTAGCTTTGGCTAGGCCAACAAGTGTATCATGTTTCTTTTGTTCATCTCCTAGAACAGATATAAAAATCTTCGCCTGTTGCAAATCACCAGCTACATCTACATCTGTGACTGTTACAAATCCAACACGTGGATCTTTTATTTTTTTACTTAAAAGCTCACCTAACTCTTTTTTCATTTGCTCTGCGACACGATTTGAACGAATGTCACTCATTTTGATCACCTCTATAAATTGACGACCTGATAATTTGATTATACATGCTCAACATCAGTAAGTGTCCGTTCCAGTTCATTAAATGTGTCAATAATCCGCAAACCTTCCTGTATAACCTGTTCAGCATGTTTTTTTTCATTGGAAACTGTCACGATTCCAAGTTTTGTACGTTGCCATAAATCATGATAATCTAACTCTGTTACTGCTACATTTAATTCATTTTGTAATTTAGCCATTAAACTTTTGATAACAGATCGTTTTTGCTTAAGTGAATGACCTTCATAGAGAATGCATTCTACTTCAGCATAAATTATCATTTGCGTTCAATCTCCTCCATGACAAATGCTTCAATTACGTCGCCTTCTTTAATATCATTAAACTTTTTAATTGTAATACCACACTCATAATTTTTCGCAACTTCTTTGACATCGTCTTTAAAACGTTTTAAGGCATCTATTTCACCTTCAAACTGCACCACACCGTCACGAATAATGCGTACTCCCGAGTCACGTGTAATCTTACCATCTGTTACATAACTACCAGCGATAGTTCCAATTTTAGAAACCTTGAATATTTCACGAACTTCTGCTTGACCTATTACCTTTTCTTCGTACACAGGGTCAAGCATACCTTTCATAGCTAATTCTATCTCTTCAATAACCTTATAAATAACGCGATGTAAACGTACATCTACCTTTTCTGATTCTGCAGCCTTTTTCGCGTTAGCATCTGGCCGTACATTGAATCCAATTACAATTGCATTTGAAGCGGATGCTAAAATAATGTCTGATTCAGTAATAGCACCTACACCAGTATGAATGATTTTTATTTTAACACCTTCAACTTCAATCTTTCTCAATGAAGCGGCCATAGCTTCTGCAGACCCTTGAACATCTGCCTTGACTATAAGGTTTATATCCTTCATTTCGCCTTCTTTAATCTGATCGAATAAATCATCTATGCTAACTTTAGTTTGTTCTGTCCGATTTTCCTGAATATGCTTTTGCTGACGAGCTTCACCAATTTGACGTGATTTCTTCTCATCCTTAAATACTAGGAATTGATCGCCGGCTTGTGGTACATCGCTTAATCCAGTTATTTCAACTGGTGTTGATGGACCAGCTTCATTTATCCGTTGCCCCAAGTCACTAACCATTGCACGAACGCGTCCAAATGTGTTTCCGACAACAACAGAATCACCTACATGTAATGTCCCGTTTTGCACTAGCAATGTAGCAACAGATCCTCTTCCTTTGTCAAGTCGAGCATCTATTACTGTACCAAAGGCATTGTTATTTGGATCTGCTTTTAATTCTTCTACTTCTGATACAAGCTGAATCATTTCAAGCAAACTATCGATTCCTTCCTGTTTGACTGCAGACAAATTAACAAATATTGTACTACCGCCCCAGTCTTCAGGTATGAGTTCATACTCCGTTAACTCCTGCATAACACGATCTGGGTTAGCGCCTTCTTTGTCCATTTTGTTAACTGCTACAATAATTGGAACTTCCGCAGCTTTAGCATGGTTAATCGCTTCAATCGTTTGTGGCATTACACCATCATCCGCTGCAACAACTAATATAGCTATATCGGTTACTTGTGCACCGCGGGAACGCATACTGGTAAAAGCAGCATGTCCTGGTGTATCAAGAAATGTTACTTTTTTACCTTCACTTCGTACTTGGTACGCCCCAATATGCTGGGTAATACCACCTGCTTCACCTTCTGTTACTTTTGTGTGGCGAATTGCATCCAATAATGTTGTCTTACCATGGTCAACGTGTCCCATAATGGTTACAACTGCAGGTCTTTCAACTAAGTCAGCTTCATTATTTTCTTCCCGATACTTATCAAAATCGGTATCTTCTAGGATTATTTCCTTCTCTACTTCCACATCATACTCTGCACAAATTAGCTCGACTGCATCATCATCAAGATCCTGGTTTTTCGTTGCCATTACACCAAGGAACATTAACTTCTTAATAATTTCAGATGCATCTTTATTAAGCTTAGCTGCCAAATCACTTACTGTTAATGTTTCGCTGTAAGTAATATGTTTCGGCGTTTCCTTTACAACAGGTTTTTGCTGCTTAGGAGCTTGATTGTTCCTTTTTGCGTTTTTACCATGCTGCTTTTTGTTATGGTTATTCTGGTTTTTCTTTTGTTGACCTTGATGTGATTTTGGGTTGTTATTAGACTTCCCATTACTGGTTTGTTTATTTTCTTTTTTTGTTTGGTTTGCTGCATTGTTGTTATTTGCTGGTTTTTTCGGTGTTTCCTTTTGCTTCGTTTTTTCCGTTTCTTTTGATCCGAATTTTTCATCCAACTTTAATATCGTTTCAATCGAAATTGTCGACATGTGGTTGGAAACCTCAACATTTAACTCTTTTAAATAGTTAATTACATCTTTACTGGTCGTTTTATTCTGTTTTGCATATTCATATACACGCATCTTACTCATACGTCCACCCCCGAATTTAATTACCCGAGTAACGATTTAATTTTAGTGGCAAATCCTGCATCTAAAATAGCTACAGCTACTCTTTGTGATTTTCCAATAGCATTTGACAACGTTTCTCTATCATCAACTATTAAAAATGGTACTTCATATGTTTTGCATTTGTCCGTTAATTTTTTTCGTGTTTGGGGACCGATGTCGTTCGCCAAAAGAACAAGTTTTGCTCTGTTTTGTTTGATGTCTTTCACAATCGTTTCTTCCCCTAAAGAACACTTTCTAGCCCTATAGGCTAAGCCAATTAAATTTAAGTAATTATTTTTCATTATTCTTTCCTTCAACTATTTGTTTAAGGTCTTCATAGATTGATGGTTCAATTTTTGTATTCAACTGACGGCTTAAAATCCCAGCCTTCTCAGCCTTTTCTATAACAGCTATATCATTCGACACATATGCTCCACGGCCATTTTTTTTGCCGGTTGGGTCAACAAAGACTTCTCCTTCTTTGTTTCGGACAACACGAATGAGATCTTTCTTTGGTTTCATTTCATTTGTCACTATACATTTTCGTTCTGGTACTTTTCGTTTTTGCGCCATTACAGAACCTCCCCCTATTCGAACAAACCTTCTTCATCATTGTCAGAATAAGCATCAGTATCTTCGTCGTCTGTTAAAAGCCCTTCTTCACGAGCTTCTGATTCACTTTTAATATCAATTTTCCAGCCGGTTAATTTTGCTGCTAAACGAGCATTTTGACCACGTTTACCAATAGCTAGTGAGAGTTGATAGTCAGGTACAATTACTGTTGTTGCCTTATCTTCTTCATTTACTAATACTTCAACTACCTTCGAAGGACTTAAAGCGTTTGATACATAGACAATAGGGTCTTCAGACCATTCTACAACATCAATTTTTTCACCTTTAAGTTCATTGACAATCACTTGTACACGTTGTCCTTTTTGGCCAACACATGAACCAACAGCATCGATTTCAGGATCATCTGCATGAACCGAAATTTTAGAACGATCCCCTGCTTCTCTTGCTACAGATTTGATATCAACAATTCCATCATAAATTTCTGGAACTTCCATTTCAAACAGACGCTTTAATAGTCCTGGATGTGACCTTGAAATATAAATTTGAGGACCTTTACTCGTATTCTCGACTTTTGTTACAAATACTTTTAAACGGTCATGCACATAGTATTCTTCAGTAGGCATTTGTTCCGCCTCAGCAAGCTTAGCCTCAATTTTACCAAGGTTTACATAAACAAACCGTGGATCTTTACGCTGAATAATTCCTGTCATGACATCCTCTTCACGATCAGCGTACTCGCTAAATATTACACCGCGTTCAGCTTCCCTTACACGTTGTGTAACCACTTGTTTTGCTGCTTGGGCAGCGATACGTCCGAAGTCTTTTGGAGTTACCTCAACCTCAATAACATCTTCAAGCTCATAATTGGGATCAATTTCGTTTGCCTGATCCAATGATATTTCCTCTTGTGCATCCTCAATTTCTTCCACTACCGTTTTGCGTGAAAATACGCGCATTGTGCCAGATTGTTCATCAATATCTACCCGCACATTTGTAGCAGATTTAAAGTTTTTCTTATAGGCTGATATTAGCGCAGCTTCCAATGCCTCCATTAGAATGTCCTTATCAATACCTTTATCTTTTTCTAGAAAATCAATCGCTTCAAACAACTGACTGCTCACTTTTATTTTCCCCCTTATAGCGTAACGGCTAACCTTGCTTTAGCTATTTTATTAAATGGAATTTCAACTAGCTTTTTACGGGTTTTCACTTTATATTCAATCGTAGCCATATTATCTGTGAATTCCGTTAAAATACCTTCGTATTCTTTTTGACCATCAATTGGTTCATATAATTTCACAAAGACATTATTATTTACATTTTTTTCAAAGTCACCTTTAGACTTCAGTGGACGCTCGACACCTGGTGAGGAAACTTCCAGAAAATACGCTTCTTCTACAGGGTCAGCTTCGTCCAGCTTTTCACTTAATTGTTCAGAAACGGCTCCGCAGTCTGCTATGTCAATCCCATCTTCACTATCAATATAGACACGAAGAAACCAATTCTGCCCTTCTTTCACATATTCAACATCAACTAATTCCAATTCTTTCTCCTGTAATATGGGCTGCATCAATTCTTCAGTTGTTTTAATTACATTGGAACTCAAAATATATCCTCCTTTATTCAGTTGTGTATATTCCTTATTATGAACCATCATACGTCATTTCATTTGCTCAATATCCATAATAATACAAAACCCCTGCCGGAAGATGTGGCAAGGGATGTAGTCAAAGTGCAAAAGATAGTAGTATGAAGAAAGAGTGGGGTTCGCCCACTCTTTTTACCGTTCGTATCATTTCTTACCAGTATAAACTATATCATACTGGGACTGATGTTGCAAGAATAGTAAATAATTGTTTATACCATTGCTTTATTATATACCGTATTCTTACTAATTTTATATTAAATGATTAGTATATGCAGTGTTAGGCTGTTAATTATAATCAAAATTTCTCTTCGTAAGTTTTGTTGCATTTTAATCTTCGCAGTTGATATAAACTGCGAACTAACTGCTAGAATAATCTCTATAAACTCTGTCCCGCCGTCCGGGGTCGCTACGGGCGGATGCGCACCTTAGGGCACGGCCTCAGCCCCCTTTCCCCGGCAAGGGGGTATGCCGACGTTGTCCGCAAAGGACGGTTTTAGTCGGCCTTCATTTAGTTGCACTGCGGGGACTTCAGACACGTGCTATTCCCGCAGGAGTCACCACCCTCCGCACCCGGACTAGTGTAGCTGTCACACATTTATTTTATAGCGATTCCTACTCCAGTCAACAGCGGAGGAAATACACGTAGTCTCCTGTGGGAGCTGAGGCCTAGATGAGACTACGCAGCGACGTAGGTGCGCGAAGTGTATTTCCAGAGCGGCTTAATAGCACTCAAACTTTTTAAAAAGTACTTCGCAGTTTATATCAACTGCGTTATGAATTCATTACTTCCATAAAACAACAATCATTTAAAATCAACTAATTTAAAATCTTATCGTCCGAATGCAGATAACCATCCAGTGCTTGCTGCAACGAGCCTTTTGTTTCAAAATGTTGACCAAATTCTACTTCAAGGTCTACCATGTTTCTAACTATATCAGGACGTAATCCAGTAATCACTGCTTCACATCCCATCATGGAAATACCATCTAGTAATTTAAGAAATAATTGCATAACTTCTGTTTCCATCTCAGCTATTCCGGAAAAATCCATTATTAATTTTTGTACATGCCTCTGCCCGATTTCAAGCAATACTTTTTCTTCAATTATAGTTGCGCGATATCTATCCATCGTTCCTATAATCGGCAAGATGCTAATCTTTGAAGTTATCGGAATAATTGGAGCGGATAAGTTCTCTACTAATTTACGCTGATCCTCAATTAGCTTATCCTTAAACGAGGAATAGTTAATAAAGAATCCATTGAGAAACTTATCAATTAAATCGTTTATCCTACTCTCCATATAGTAAAATTCTTCACGGCTACTGACTTTTTCGTTAAACTTATCATATTGATAAAGAAAATCCCATAATGTTCTGCGAATTGCTTGAATCCATTCAATTTTTAACGCTAATGTCAGGGAATGTTTTGCCCACACAATACCTTCTTGCCGTGCAAAGTTCACTACTTCATCTTGTTTCTCATCAACTACGAATAAAACTAACTTATGGGCATTCTCTAATAAATTAATATTTCCAATCAATTGAATTTCTTCAATCTTATCCCGAACAGTTTTTGCTTCTGTTAGAAGTTGATCTTCAAAAACCTGTCTGTTATCAATCAAAAATTGGCGGATTGGTTGTCCTTCTTCATATGCTAACTCCATAGTATCCACTCCCCTATTTAAGTTCTTTTATCTAATGTCAAATAATTTACTCCCCTACTGATGAGATGAAACATCTGAATCTATTCGTAAACGTTGACTTAATTAATTTCACTTGATTTCCATTTATTATAGCAAAAAATCTATATTAAAGTACCATTTAAGTGTTCTGATAATAACTTGATTAGCCGTGGATGTTAAAATAATGACAGTTGATTCTTTTCTGCCATTCCTTCTAAACAACCATGATTATCAAGATACTCTAGAACCGTTTTAGAAATTTTACTACGTTGTCGAAGATCTTCTTTAGAAAGAAATTCCCCATCTTCTCGTACTTTAACAATATTAATAGCTGCGTTAGTACCCAGTCCATCAACAGCGTTAAATGGTGGGACCAACGTGTTACAGTCCACTATAAACTCAGAAGCAGTAGACTTATATAAATCTACTTTTTGGAAAGAAAAACCACGCTCAATCATCTCAAGTACCACTTCTAAAACAGTAGACAGGTTCTTTTCTTTCGGTGTCGCATCATTACCTTTAGCCACGATACCTTCAATACGCTGTCTTACCGCGTCACTCCCTTTAACCATTGTATCTAATTCAAAATCACCTGCTCTGACAGAGAAATAAGCAGCATAAAAGTATATTGGATAATGTACTTTAAAATAAGCAATTCGAACTGCCATTAGAACATATGCTGCAGCGTGTGCTTTTGGAAACATATATTTAATCTTTTTACATGATTCTATATACCAATCAGGAACCCCGTTTTTTTTCATTTCTTGGATCCAATCATCCTGTAACCCTTTGCCTTTTCGGACAAACTCCATAATTTTAAAGGCAAGTGATGCTTCTAGACCCTTGTGCATTAGATATACCATAATATCATCACGACACCCTATGACATCAGCCAATTCACATATTCCATCATTAATTAACTCCTGAGCATTGCCTAGCCACACATCTGTACCGTGTGAAAGACCAGATATCATTACTAGTTCAGCAAATGTACTTGGTTTAGTATCCTCCAGCATCTGACGAACAAATTTTGTACCAAACTCAGGTACGCCTAATGTACCCGTTTTACAATTAATTTGCTCCGGTTTTACTCCTAGTGATTCCGGTCCGGAAAATATTTTCATCACTTCAGCATCATCAGTTGGAATTGTTTTTGGATCAATTCCACTTAAATCCTGCAGCATTCGAATTACTGTAGGATCATCGTGCCCTAGTATATCAAGTTTAAGCAAGTTATCATGAATGGAATGAAAATCAAAGTGTGTTGTTTTCCATTCACTTTTTCGGTCATCAGCCGGAAATTGAATCGGTGTAAAATCATATATTTCTTTATCATCAGGTACAACTATAATTCCACCTGGATGCTGACCAGTTGTTCGTTTAACCCCGGTACAGCCTTGAACAAGTCGATCAACCTCAGCATTCTTGTAAACTAACTGTTTATCTGAAGCATAGCCTTTCACATAGCCATACGCTGTTTTATCAGCAATAGTTCCAATTGTTCCAGCACGATAGACATTATCTTCTCCAAATAATTCTTTGGTGTAATTATGCGCTCTTGGCTGGTATGTGCCTGAAAAGTTAAGATCTATATCGGGAACTTTATCGCCTTTAAACCCAA
Source organism: Virgibacillus subterraneus (assembly GCF_900110695.1). Classification (GTDB taxonomy): domain Bacteria; phylum Bacillota; class Bacilli; order Bacillales; family Amphibacillaceae; genus Lentibacillus; species Lentibacillus subterraneus. The sequence continues at coordinate 114,292 of NZ_FOEH01000004.1, forward strand.
GAAATGTTTCAAAGGGAATATCTTGTCCATCTTTTGTAAGAGGATTGGCGCAATTTGGACAGTTTTTATCAGCTAAATCAAACCCGCTTCCTACAGATCCATCAGTTATGAATTCATGATGATGACATTCCATACAGACATAATGAGGTGGTAAAGGGTTTACTTCGGTTATTTCAGTCATGGTTGCTACTAAAGAAGAACCAACAGACCCTCGAGAACCTACAAGATATCCATCGTCCAATGATTTTTTCACTAGCTTGTGTGATATTAGGTAAATTACTGCAAATCCATGTCCAATAATACTTGATAGCTCTTTTTCCAGTCGTTCGACAACAATTTGTGGTACAGGGTCACCATAAATATGTTTTGCGCGATTATAGCAAAGGTCACGCATCTCTTGGTCTGCACCTTCAATTGTTGGTGTATAAAGTCCATCCTTAACAGGAGAAAGTTCTTCTATTTCGTCTGCCAAATTATTGGTATTTGTTACAACAATTTCGTGTGCCTTTTCTTCCCCTAAAAAGTTAAAACTATCTATCATCTCATTTGTTGTACGAAAAGGTGTATCTGGTAACGTTTGTCTGTTTAATGGATTACCAGCTTGAGAAGCAATTAATATTTGACGATAAAGTTTATCGTGTTCGTCAATATAATGTGTATTTCCCGTTGCTACTACATTTTTATTCACACGATTACCTAAGTCTACTAATTTACTAATGATATCCAGGATTTGAGCCTCATTCTGAACAAGATCCTTTTCAATCAGATGTGCATAGTTGGCTGGCGGCTGTACCTCGATATAATCATAAAATTCTGCTGCTTTTTCTGCTTCATCCGCTGATTTTTGCATCATCGTTTCAAATACTTCACCTTTATCACATGCAGACCCAACTAAAATTCCGTTTCGTAGCTTTTGCAATAATGATCTAGGAATTCGTGGAACACGGTAGAAATAATCAATATGAGCATATGAGACTAGCTTGTATAGATTCTTCAAACCTTCTTGTGTTTTAGCTACCAGTGTACAATGAAATGGTCGAGAACGCTGGTAAGCATTACCTTCTCCCATGTGATCATTTAACTTATTGTGATTTGTAATATCTTTATTCAAAAGTCCTTGAACTAACTTCCATAGTAAATAGCCAGTTGCCTCTGCATCATAAATAGCGCGGTGATGCTGCGTTAATTCGATATCCAAGTGTTTACACATAGTATTTAGCCGATGATTTTTTAATTCCGGAAATAAAAATCGCGAAAGCTCAAGCGTATCAATAACCGGATTTTCAACTTTTTTATATTCAATTTTTTTAAATCCCTGATTTAAAAAACCAATGTCGAAACTGGCATTATGTGCAACAAGAATGCCATCTTCCATCCATTCATAAAAGTCCTTTAGGACGTCATCAATTTCAGGTGCGTTATTCACCATATCATCTGTTATTCCAGTTAAATCTGTTGTTGTTTGCGACAATGGATGATGAGGATTAGCAAATGATTCAAATCGATCAATAACCTCTCCCTGATAAATCTTAACACCAGCAAGTTCAATGATTGTGTCATATACCGCTGAAAGACCTGTCGTCTCTACGTCAAAGACAATATAAGTACCATTTTCTAAACCAACATCATGTTCGTTATAAGCAATTGGCACACCATCATCAACAACATTCGCTTCCACACCATAGAGAATTTTAATTCCATGTTTTTGTCCAGCAGCGTGGGCTTCGGGGTACCCTTGCACACCTGCATGATCGGTAATGGCAATTGCTTTATGACCCCAAGTTGCAGCTTGATTTATTAGGGCTGAAGGTGATACCACTGCATCCATTTGGCTCATTGTCGTATGTGCGTGTAACTCGACTCGCTTCTCGTCTTCAGGTGCTGTATCTTTTCGAGTTTTTACTTTCACTTCATGAATATCAGTAGCCATCATTGCCAATTCATTTGTGAACATATCAGTTTGAATACTGCCTCTTGCTTTAATCCAAATGCCCGATTTTACATGTTCAAATTTCTCGGCATCCTCATCACCTTTTGAAAACATCTTTATTTGTAATGAGTCCGTATAATCTGTTGCTTTAATAATTAATAAACTTCTTCCGGAACGTAACTGACGAATATCTGTAGCGAAAACATAACCCTGTACAGTGACACGACGTTCCTCGTCCTGAATTTCTTCCATTTGCAATGGATCATCCTGAATTTTATAACCAAGCATTAGTGGTTTATTCTGCTCGTTTTTCTGTCTGTCTTGATCACGTTTTTCTTTTTCCTGAACAGTCTTTAAAACCATTTCCTGGTCTTCCAAGGCTGTTTTTTCTCTGAACTTTTTCAATTCAGCCATTTCAGTTTTAACATCAATCACAAGAGAGTATGGATTTGTTCCAATCTTTTTGCAATAATCACGAAATGGATCTTCCAAACGTTTTTTCAGTGCGTTGCCTTCTGCTTCATTCCTTGCAGTTAACATAATTTTATTATTCTCAACCCGAGGCACCTGGTTATGTACTAAATCTTTATAAGCAGGTGATAAATTGGAAATAGATTGAAGAAAAGACTGCCAATAATCACAAATAGTCTGGTCATCACAGTCCTTATCCTCTGGGTACAATGTCAGGTCAATTTGAGCAAATTGCTGAAATGTTTCATGTAATTTTGTAAGAAGTAATGTATAAATATTCATTGGCAACAACTGCTTGACACTAATATGAAAATGCCAGCTTTTTATCTGTTTGTGTACTTCAAGTTTAATTAACTGACTTTCCCCAAAATAAGATTCCAGATAATCATCAGGTATTTCCAACTGTTTTAATAATAGAACCATTTTCTCTCTTTTTGAAATATCCATCATGTTTTCCTCCTGATTATAGTTGTGGAACTATAATGATGGAAAACCCTTGCCATTTGGACAAGGGTTTTCAACTGTTCTTAAGCATAAATCAAACTTTATAAAAATAATCGCTGGATATCATTCCATGTCACAACAATCATTAAGAGCATCAGTAAAGCAAAGCCAATAAAATGAACAATACCTTCTTTTTGCGGATCTATTGGCTTGCCTCTAACCGCTTCAAGTGCAACAAATAGTAGCCTGCCACCATCGAGTGCCGGCAAGGGAACTAGGTTCACAATCCCTAAGTTTATACTTAAAATAGCAGTCCACATTAGGAAAGTCATAATTCCTGCCTTAACAAACTGATCTGTTGCGTCATATATCCCAACTGGTCCCGATAATGTTTCAATCGGTAACTGACCGGTGACTAGCATCCCGAGGTTAGTCAAGATCAATTTAGTTGTATCATATGTTCGGGTAAATCCATACTTAACTGTGCCAGTAAGTGATTTTTCAAAAGCCCGCTGGACTCCTACTTGTCCAATTGTCATGCCTTGAGTTTCAAGCTTTTTAGGGGTTACTGAAATTGGTTCAGTTTCACCATTACGTTGCACTGTCATGCTGAGTTCATTTTCAGGATTGTTCTGAACTATTTCCGTAAATTCATCCCAAGTTGAGACTGAATTGCCTTCAATCCGAACAATTTCGTCTCCTTCTTGAAGACCAGCTTCTTCTGCAGGGCTATCCGGTTGTATCCCAGAAACTAGTGCTCTATCGACTGGAACACCCTGAATAAGTCCAACAATAAAGAAAATGACTATAGCCAACATAAAATTCATCATTGGACCGGCAAACAATTGCATAGCCCGCTTACCTACACTCTTTGAAGCAAACTGTCGATCATATGGAGCAATTTGTGTTTCCTTTTCATCCATAACATAAAATGCTTTACGATCTACTTCAAAACTTAATTTTTGATCTTCTTCATCAATTTCATAGCCTTCGATAAGCAATCTATGATCTAAATCAGCATGTTCCACCTCAATAACACGTGCATTAGGATGCTTCGATTTGTTATTAACGATAATCTTACTGACCTTTCCACTTTCATTAAATTCTAATCCTATATGCTGCCCAGGCTTAAGCTCAACAATCTCTGGATCTTCGCCAGCCACTCGAACATATCCACCAATAGGTAATAAGCGAATGGTATAAACTGTTTCATTCTTTGTAAATGCAAAAACTTTTGGCCCAAACCCAATGGCAAATTCACGAGCAAGCATTCCAGCTCTTTTTGCAAATATTAAATGGCCAAACTCATGAATAAACACAAGCAGACCGAACATAAAAATAAACGCGATTACAGTGTTCAAAAGAAGCACCTTCCTTTATCTGATTAGGAATAACTTTGACTTCTTGTTATTTTAATTCACTCTTAACTTAACGTTTTGTTAAGTTGTTACTTTTATATAAAATGGATAAAGTGTAATATCGGTAAAACAAACAATAAGCTATCTAGCCTATCCAATATCCCTCCGTGTCCTGGGAGTAAGTTACCAGAATCTTTCACATCATAATGACGCTTAAACGCAGACTCAACCAAATCTCCAATTTGTCCAAAAATGGATACTAAAATTGTAACACCAATAACCAAAAATAATGAGTCAGAAAATGGTTCTATAAGGAAGAAAATGATTGCGACGATTATGGCAAGGGCAATACCACCTGCTGCTCCTTCAATTGTTTTGTTAGGGCTTATTTCCGGCCAAAGTTTTCTCTTGCCAATAGCTTTGCCAGTAAAATATGCACCAGTATCTGTCGACCAAATAACAAGTAACACATAAAATAAGTAAATTAAACCATCTTGCCGTGTTTCAATCAGGTAAAAGAATCCCATCCCAATATAAATAGTTGATAAAAGAATAAAACCAGCCTCGTCAAAAGTAAATTTATTCTTAACTAGTACAGTATATGACAGTAGTAATAAAACAAACAACATAATTACTTCAGATTTTGTAACCCATAATATAGGAATAGAACCTAAGACAAGCCACAATAATGCAATTGCTAAAATCGCAGGTAAAGAGTATTTACCAATTTCACGCATTCGCATTAACTCTACTAAACCAATTGTCGCAAGTATATAGACAAATATTTCAAAGGGTCTTCCCCCAATTAGAACAAATGGCAAAAATACTATAATTGCTAAGATTGCTGTTTGAATTCGCTGTTTCATGTTTGATTCAACACCTTAAATACCTCCATATCTTCTTTTTCGCTGTTGATAATCATGGAGGGCATTTTTAAATATTTCTTCTGAAAAATCTGGCCATAAAACGTCTGTAAACCAAAATTCTGAATAAGCTACCTGCCACAATAGAAAATTACTTAATCGTTGTTCACCACTTGTTCTTATCAATAAATCAGGGTCTGTTAAATCTTTCGTATATAGATACTCTGAGAATGTGTTTTCGTCTAAATTGTCAATCGATAGTTTTGAGCCATCAATATCTGTCATAACTTGTTTGATGGCTCGCATGATTTCGAATCTACTACCATAGTTTAAAGCAAAATTTAATAATAAGCCATCATTATTTTTTGTCTTCTCTTTCGCATAATGTATAGCTTCTTTGGTATGATCAGGAAGGGCATCAAAATCACCTATCGTATTAATTCTCACTTTATTTTCCATAAGCTCCGGCAAATATATATGTAGAAACTCTTTAGGCAATTTCATTAAAAAGTCAACTTCGGATTTGGGCCGTTTCCAGTTTTCTGTGGAAAAAGCATATAATGTCAGAATCTTTACATTAGAATTTCTTGCTGCTTTGACGATTTCTTTTACAACATTCATTCCTTCTTTATGTCCAGCTATCCGGGGTAACCCTCTTTTTTTTGCCCATCGTCCATTACCATCCATTATGATAGCAACATGATTTGGTATATTATCAAGATCGTTCTCTTCACTTAAATCTTTTAGTTGTTTATTTTTTAAAAAAGGAAGCTTCATTGACATAATTTGTCCTCCGATATGGTTGATTATCATTATACAACCCTTTTAAATATAATCAATATGAAGGATTAGAAAACTCATCCTGTCGCCTGGTTCCAACGATATTAGATACATTAAATCATTTCATATTATTAGGATGAATCACCATTATAGCATTATAATGATTAAATTTTTATAAGAATTTCATTAAAATATAAGAAAAACCTGCCTTATACCTATATTTAGAAAGGATAGTTTTGCTTATATTTTAAGGAAAAACCATTTATAACATTTATATGATCAATGATCTAGCTTTACTATTTTAATACGTTTGAACTGGAAATAAAAGCCCTCTTAAACAAGAGGGCTAAAGCTTCTTATTTGACTCACCATATATTTAAACCTCAAGAATTTCCTTTTCCTTGCCTTTTGCTAGCTGATCAATCTTATCAATATGATTATTTGTTTCTTTTTGCACATCATCTTGTGCACTTTTGAGTTCATCTTCAGTTAGATCATTATTTTTCTCAGCTTTTTTTAGTTGATCATTCGATTCACGACGAATATTCCTTACCTGTACACGTCCCTCTTCGGCGTATTTTCCAACGACTTTAACTAAATCCTTACGACGTTCTTCTGTTAGAGACGGTATATTTATACGGATAACATTCCCATCATTTGAAGGTGACAACCCTAAATCTGATTTTTGTATAGCCTTTTCTACATCACCAATCGATGATTTATCAAATGGTGTAATGACCAGTAATCTAGCTTCTGGTGCAGATATAGTTGCTAATTGATTAAGTGGTGTTGACGCACCATAATAATTAACATAAATGCTGTCCAAAAGCGATGGGTTGGCGCGACCAGCACGTACTGTTGCTAGGCTTTTTGAGAATGCCTGAACTGCGTGCTCCATTTTACTACGAGTCTCCTTCAATATAACATCTGACATCTTTATTTCCCCCTTATTGTTGTTCCTATTGGTTCACCTTGTACCACTCTTTTAATATTACCTTCTTCGGTAATTGAGAATACAATTAGTGGAATATCATTATCCATACATAATGATGATGCTGTAGAGTCCATTACACCGAGACCTTCATTTAGCATTTCCAAATATGATATCTCCGTATACTTTTCTGCTTTTTTATTAACTTTTGGATCATCAGAATATACTCCATCAACATTATTTTTTGCCATTAAAATAACTTCTGCTTCGATTTCTGCTGCCCGTAACGCTGCTGTAGTATCAGTTGAGAAAAATGGATTTCCAGTCCCTGCTGCAAAAATGACAACACGTTTCTTTTCGAGATGGCGAATTGCTTTTCTTCTTATATATGGTTCAGCCACTTGTCGCATTTCAATAGACGTTTGGACGCGGGTCTGAATCCCATTATTTTCTAGGCTATCCTGAAGTGCTAGAGAATTCATAATTGTAGCCAGCATCCCCATATAATCAGCTGTCGCACGATCCATTCCCATTTCACTACCGACTTTACCACGCCAGATATTTCCTCCACCAACTACAATTGCTACCTCTACACCTAATTCTGCTACTTCTTTCACTTGCGCGGCAATAGATTGAATTACCTGTGGTTCTATTCCATAGCCTTCTTTTCCGCTTAAAGCCTCACCACTTAATTTTAACACAATTCTACGGTACTGAGCTGTTGTCATAATTACCTCCATAGAAATATAATATTGTTTATATTAATGCTTGTTAAGTACAGGTCAAGTATTGTACCTATTAGTACTAGTTAGAAAACTTGGCTTATCGCTAAGCCTTAATGGCGAACCCCTTAGTTGAACTTAATGTAGTAAGAAAGTATTTATACTATCTCAACTATGAACAAAAGCGTAAGCTGCCGTTTAGTGACGTATGAATCGCGCCCACGCATCGCGGTTGGGTCGACATTGTCACAGGATGTGGTGGTTTTAGTCGAACATCATTTATTCCTTAAAATAAGGAGGTGTAGGAAATCCACTAGTCACTGGGTGCTGGAGCCAGATGTTGCTTACACAGTAACCAAAGTACGTAACGCAAAAGATTTATACTATCTTACTCCAGAAATAGGGAACAACAGTTACGTGTTCCCTATTTTTAGAATTTATTATTTTTTCATTTGGCTCTTTACTTCTTCAGCGAAATTTTCTTCACGTTTTTCCATACCTTCGCCTACTTCATAGCGAACAAACGTTTTCACTTCAGCACCTTTATCAGCTACATAATTCTTTACTTTTTGATCTGGATCTTTGACAAAATTTTGTTCCAAAAGACAAATTTCTTCAAAGAATTTACCTAGACGACCCTCAACCATTTTTTCAACGATTTTTTCTGGCTTACCTTCATTTAAAGCCTGTGTTTTTAATACCTCGCGCTCACGGTTTACTTCATCTTCAGACACTGCATCACGTGATACATAACGTGGACTAACAGCTGCTGCATGCATAGCTATATCTTTCGCAACTTCATCATCAGTTGTTCCTTCAAGTAAAGAAAGTACACCAATACTGCCTCCCATATGAAGATAAGCACCAAACGCATCATTATCCGTTTTGTTCAAAAGTGTAAAACGGCGAAGTGAAATCTTTTCTCCAATTTTAGCAATTATAGAGTTGATGTATGATTCAACTTTATCACCTTCACCATGAAGGTTTTGCTGTAAAGCTTCTTCAACTGTTTCAGGATTTTGCTTCACAATATGTTTACCTAGTTCAGATAGCAATTGTTTAAATTGATCATTTTTAGTTACAAAGTCTGTTTCGCAGTTAACTTCTAAAAGCACAGCAGAATTATTATCAATCTCAATATGTGTTAACCCTTCAGCAGCAACGCGGTCTGCTTTTTTCGCTGCTTTTGCAACACCTTTTTCACGTAAGAAGTCAATTGCTTTATCGATGTCTCCATCTGTTTCTTGAAGTGCTTTCTTACAGTCCATCATTCCTGCGCCGGTTCTTTCTCGAAGTTCTTTAACCATTTTAGCGGTAATGTCCATTGTAAATCCTCCTTGTAATGTGAAACTATATTTTTTTTGCAAAACCTATGTGTCAATTTTACTTAAAACCCTTATACTTTGAAGTGCAAGCCTTAATTGCACTTATGCAGCAGGAAAGTATTTATACATTCATAGCTGCAAAAAAGGGTGATAAAAGGCTTATCCCCTTATCACCCGACCTTTTACAATACTACTCTTTATCAGTTTCAGCGTTGTCTACAGCGACAGCTTCTTCAACTTGTGCTTTTGCTTGCGCTTCTACTTCTTCAGTTTCTTCGCCTTGCTTCACTTCTAGAATAGCGTCTGCTATTTTAGATGTTAAAAGCTTGACAGCACGAATTGCATCATCGTTCGCTGGGATAACATAGTCAATTTCATCTGGGTCACAATTTGTGTCGACCATTCCGATAATCGGAATATTCAATTTATGTGCTTCAGCAATCGCAATGCGTTCTTTACGCGGATCGATTACAAACATAGCGTCTGGAAGTTTTTTCATTTCTTTTATTCCACCTAGAAATTTAACTAAGCGATCTTTTTCTTTCAATAAGTCTACTACTTCTTTTTTAGGAAGTACTTCAAAAGTACCATCCTCTTCCATACGCTCAATATCTTTAAGACGGTTGATACGTTTACGGATTGTTTGGAAATTAGTTAATGTTCCACCTAACCAGCGTTGGTTAATATAGTACATGCCAGAACGAGTTGCTTCATCACGAACTGAGTCCTGCGCTTGTTTTTTTGTACCTACAAAAAGAACTGTACCGCCATTTGATGCGATTTCTTTAACGTATTTGTACGCTTCATCTACCTTCTTAACTGTTTTTTGAAGGTCAATGATATAAATACCGTTACGCTCTGTGAAGATATATTTCTTCATCTTTGGATTCCAACGGCGTGTCTGGTGACCGAAATGTACACCAGCCTCCAACAATTGTTTCATCGAAATTACTGACATAAAAAATTCCTCCTATTGGTTTTATTCCTCCGCTTAGGTCATTTTTGCATAAAGACCATTAAATGGCACCATTTACCCAAATCACTAAACGTGTGTTGTTTAACTTGCTCACTTTCGATCGGTGAACATAGTATTTACACCAAAAATAAATATACCATATCAGATATTCGCAATCAAGTTTTATTAATAGTTTTCTCATAAACAATAATATTTTTTTGTTCTATTCGTAAATTATACCGCTCTTTAACCATTGCAGGCGATATAAACTCCAACACAGACTAAAGGTAACCAACTCTCAGTATATTACATGACTCTCTGCCCACGCAACTGCTTTCACCGCTCCGGGTACCAAGGCGACATCTTCTCAAGCAGCCGCTTTTACAGTGTCCTCCTTAGCTTACCACGAGCCTTCGACGCATATGACGTGCTAGTGCAGACGTTGCCACAGGACGTGGCGTGCTTAGTCTGCCTCGCTAGCAAAAAACGCTCACTGTGGGGTTTCTTAGGCTCGCTTTCCGCAGTGTCTCGTAATTCCAACTGCTCGTTTAAATGATTTAGATCTTATTTAAATCCATCAAATACATTTTGCTAATTATAGGACATAATGAGTAAAATCCAGCGCAGGAAATACACGAAGACTACTGCAGGAAACTGGCTAAAAACGGTCACCTCTGCGACCAACGCCGGTACTAGAACGTCCTGTTCGTCGTAGCAACAGCTGAAGATCCCGCAGGAAGCGGTTTTTGCTTCTGAGGAAGCTGGAGCGTTGCTCTAAGGTTAGTGAAGTGTATTTCCAGAGGGGTATCATAGTGCTTAAGTGTTTTTCCGCATTATGTTGCAGTTTACAGATTTTGTTTCACAACGAACTTTTAGAATGGAGATGCTCTACCTATCCATAAGTCAGATAGACAGGGTAATTCTCTTGGTTTATTTACCATGCAGTTTTATTATTAGCTCTGCTTCAGTTTTTCCACAGTTCAACCGTCGTGCGATATCTTCCACTTTTAATCCTTGATCATAAAGCTGTAGTATTTTTGCTTGCATTGAAGTTTCGGAATCATCTACAACTTTAGCAGACTCAGGGATATATTCAGGTACATTTTCTTCTTTCTGTTCTGCTTCAAATTCTATCGATGATGGAGCAACGGTCTCAGAATTAGTCTTCCCAATTTCTTCCTCTAAAAAACGGTTTTCTTCTTTAATTTCCTCTAAATATGTTTCCAATAGTTCCATAATATCTTGTGAACTATCCTTTTTTAATAGCTGAAGCTGTTTGAACAATTGAAAGATTGCTACTAAAGCAACTAAGTGTAACAAAAAACTTATTATAAGTAACATTGATGTCATCGTATCCCTCTATCCACTAAAATCAATTTTTTTACCCAAGTAAGGATGTTCTGCAAATTCATCATACTCAGATTTAGCTTTCTGTTCTTCTGAATTATTAACACCCTGTTCATCTTCGTCCTTAATTTTAACGTCATTAATGCTTTCAAACTCTTGTACCCGCTTACGTTTCTGTTCAATATCTTTTAATTGACTTTGCGCAAGCGACTCTTGAAAGTGCTGGTTTTGTTTCAGCATTTGTTCTTGAAGTTTTCCTGCATCTTGTGTCCTTGGAAGCGCCACCTGCATTTCTATTGATTTCCAGCTCAACAGAATCACTTCCCTTAATTTTCTATTTTATACTTTGCATAACAATTTCATTATTGCCTAACTTCATTTATATATATTGATGATTTCTATCACTTTTACGTTTATATCTTCCAAAAGTAATAATTTCACTTGAATTAACTTGACCTCATATAATCAGAAGGAATTCATCTATTGATTTATTCTCAATTGTCTTTTATTTCGATAGTGTTGCTTGTAATTCCTCTTTTTGTGCCAATAATTTTTTCTCATGATCAACTACCTTTTTGTTAACACCAAGTATAATTTCTGTTTGGTATGCTTTGCTTCTACTAACTTACCAGCAGAGAAAGAACCATCAATTATATTACCTCTTTGATAAAAGACTTGTCATTTTGCATTGATGTTGTGCTATGTAATTCATGTTCTTAAAAAACGATCTTCCCTGTTGGTTGATTTTTCTTAGCGCCACGGTGGAAATATACACACTTTCCGTGGGTATATTTCCACTGCTGGCGAGGGTGCATTTACCTACCTTTGTTCCAAACTTTCTGCGTGTTTCTCGGTCCGATAACGAACATTGCTCACGTTTTTAATCTTCTTGACCCATAAGGACCAGGAATTCTAAAATTTTACTCTCTTGTTTATTGGGTAGATTGCATTTTATTAATTGTGTTTTTTAATTTGAAAATAGCTTTTCTGTGAATTTGCGATATACGGGAAGTCGTCAATTCCAGAACTTGCCCTATCTCTGTTAAAGTGAGTTCCTGATGATAAAATAAACTAACAACCATCTGTTCATTTTCATTTAACAGTTTAATACTTTCTGTTAGTTCCTGTTTTATTTCTGTTTGAAGCATATGATCATCTGGTGAAATGGAAGATTCATCAGGTATGGTATAACCAATACCCTCTTTATGTTCTGCTGAATTATCTTTAGGTTTTTCTTCAATTGACAATATGTTTGCAAAAAGGGAGTCTTTTACCAATTCTTCCACTTCATGTACAGGTATTTCTAACTTAGCAGCAATCTCATCAGCAGTTGGAATACGCTGATAACTTTGCTCCAACTCCTGGGACACTTTCTCAATTCTTTTAGTCTTTTCTCTAATGGATCTTGGTAGCCAATCTTCCTTTCTTAGCCCATCAATAATAGCACCACGTATACGAAACGATGCGTATGTATCAAATTTAAGATTACGATTGTGTTCAAATTTATTTAACGCATCAAATAAGCCCATCAATCCAAAGCTCTTCAAGTCATCTTTATTAACATTACTTGGCAGGTGACTCGAAACTCTTTCGACGTGAAAGGTTACTAGATACATATAATTTTCAATTAATTCATTTGCGGCTTCATTATCTTTGTTTTCTAGCCAGTTTTTCCACAGTTTTTGCTCTAGAGGAGATTTATTAGTTGTCATTTGATTGCTCCTCCCTTTTATTTATAGTAAATGGGGACTTCTAATTTTATGCTATATGACCAATTCACCTTTATTTACTGTACGTATTTTCAAGTTACCTGTGGCAGGGTCAAAATCAATTGTTCTGCCACTGTTACCACCAACATCCATAGCTACAACTGGTATTCCATATTGTCTTAGCTTCTCTTGGATAGCTTGTACATTTCTTGGACCAATCCGCATTAAATCATTAGATGATTCAAATTGAAACATTTGTGCACCACCGGCTAACTTAGCTTGTAAAGCATATTTTCTCGCACCATTTGTGCATAATTCTTTAATTAAATAGTCTATAGCAGTATTGGCATATTTAAATTCATTCATATTTAACTGTTTCGCAAGGTTAGAGTCCGGCAACATCACATGTGCTAATCCTGCAACTTTACGTGATAAGTCATATAAAACTACACCTACACATGATCCAAGGCCTGATGTGCGTATTAGATGTGGTGCTTTTACAATATTCAAATCAGCAATTCTAACCTTTACCACTATTTGTGTATCATCCATTATTTTCAATTCCCAATACTTTAAATATTTTAGGAAACGCTTCCGGATCTGGCAGAAAAAAGAAATTACCATGTATCCCATCAGCAGATTCACTATCATTAATTTTGGTATCAATAATTATGGCATAATCAGTAACTTGTGATACTTCAATTAAGCCAACTGTCAATACAGCTCCAGCCATATCAATACTTAAATATGGTACTGATGGTTGCATCTGAAGGCTTGTGAAATCAGATAGGGCAGTAATATAGGATCCAGTTAGTATATTGCCTGTTTCTTTTAATGCAGAAAGTACCAATTCATTTGGTTCTTTATCACTTAATAAATTAAAGTCATGTTCATTGGTAATACTTTTTACCAATGATTCAGCTTCCTCAATACTTAGAATAAAATAAACTTTTCCTGTAGCCTCACCCGAAATGTGTATCATAATTCCAACGATGGGCGTTTCTGGACCACCTATCATCTCCATCACTTCATCGAACGCCACAACATTCACAGAAGGAACCTGCATATCAATTTTTTTATTAATTAATTTCGACATAGATGTAGCTGCATTTCCAGCACCAATATTTCCTATTTCCCGCAACACATCCATTTGTACTGTTGAAAGACGACTTATATCTTCCATCCTATTAACCTTCCACTGATTTTAACTCGTTTATTTCCTCTTTAGTTAAAACCTTTCGTAAATTGAGCAGTATTAGTAAACGATTATCAAGTTTTGCAACACCGTCAATATAATCAACATCTACTGACCCTATTACTTCTGGCGCTGGTTCAATCGTGTCTTCTGGAATATCAATTACATCGTTTGCAGCATCAACAATCAGACCTACCTCCATTTCATCAAGGTAAACAATGATGATCCGACTGGATTCTGTGAACTCAGTTTCCTTTAACCCAAAGCGGATTCTAAGATCGATTATCGGTGTAACGACCCCACGTAAATTAATAACCCCTTTAACGAAATCAGCAGTTTGTGGAACTCTTGTTATCGGTTGGATTCGCTCAATTGAACCTACTTGCTGTACTGATACAGCATATTCTTCATCATTTAATTGAAAAATAATTACCTTACGATCAACAATTGTCTCATTGTTCATTTTAATTCCTCCAATTTCAGTTTTTATTTAATTAGAGCGTTACTGTCAATAATCAAGGCTACTTCTCCGTCTCCCAGAATAGTTGCTCCAGATATAGCAAAAGTGTTAGATAAATAATCTCCTAATGATTTTAATACGACTTCCTGCTGACCAATCAACGAATCGACAACAAGTCCAGCCATTTTATCTCCTTTACGAACAATGACAACCGATAAATATTCTTGATCTTCTTTATTTGTTTGTGGAACAGTAAAAATCTCACTCAAATAAGCTAGCGGTACTACTTTACCCCGAAAATCTATTACGCTTTTATTATGAGCATACATGATCCGGTCTTTATGAATGATGGAAGTCTCAATTATTGATGATAATGGAACTGCATACTTTTCATTTTGTAATTCTACTAACAACACAGACATTATTGATAAGGTTAACGGTAATTGAATCGAAAATTTTGACCCTTTATCGACTGTTGCGTCAATTGTTATACCGCCACCTAATGACTCTATTGTATTCTTCACAACATCCAACCCTACACCACGTCCCGACAAATCGGAAATTGCGTCTGCTGTTGAGAATCCGCTTTCCATAATTAGATCATAGATTTGTTGATCTGATAGGGTCTCAGCATGTGCACTGCTTATTACTTGGTTAGTAATTGCCTTTTCAAGTACTTTTTGTTTATTAATCCCGGCACCATCATCTGATATTTCAATGAACACATGATTTCCACTATGGTATGCCTCTAGCGTAATTGTTCCTTTCTCGGGCTTTCCTTTTGCTTTTCGCTCTTGTGGTAATTCAATCCCGTGATCCATTGCATTTCTTATTAGATGGACCAATGGATCGCCGACTTCATCAATAACTGTTCGGTCTAATTCCGTTTCTGCACCAATGATGTCAATTTCCACAATTTTATTTAAATCACGTGCAATTTGCCTTATCATACGCGGAAATCGATTAAACACCTGATCAATTGGTACCATTCGCATTGTTAGAATGATATTTTGCAAGTCTCCGGACACACGTGTCATACGCTCGACAGTTTCCTGCAAATCGTTGTTATCAAGCTCCAATGAAATTTGCTCTAAACGCCCACGGTCAATAACCAATTCCTCAAATAAGTTCATTAAAACATCCAGGCGATCAATATTTACCCGAATTGTTTTACTTAGAGTGCTCTTACCAGTACTTTTTCCTTCATCTTTATTTTTTTCTGGCAATTCCTTTTCCTCACGGATTTCCATCGCAGACTCTTTATTCTTCTGCTCCTGTGTATATGTATCTATTGAAAAGTGATTTACGTTAACTTTTTCAATTTCTGACACTTTCATAATTTTCGATTGTATTTCTTCTTCTTCAAATTGAGATACTAGAAGCATTGTAAAAGAATTTTCAAAGTTCTCTTCTTCCAGCTCATTAACAGATGGTTCGGATTTAATAACCTCTCCAAGTTTCTCTAATACTTCAAATACCATAAAAACACGAGCACCTTTTAGTAAACAATCTTCGCTTAAGTGTACTGATATTTCATAGTTAAAAAAACCGCGTTCTGATGATTCTTTTAAAATGGAAATCTCAAACTGGTCTAATGATTTAACAGTTTCAAGTGTATTAAAGGTTTCACTTGAACCGTTTTCATTGGCTTTATCATTAATTATTTCCTTTTCACCTTTTTCAATTTTATCCAGATATATAACAATATGGCTTACATCTCGTTTTCCGTCTCCTCCGTTTCCGATATCTTCAACAATTGCGTTTAACTGATCAACCGCTTCAAAAAGAATATCAATCATGTCAGATTGGACAGCTATTTTATCGTACCTGATACCATCAAAAATGTTTTCCAACTTATGCGTTAAGTTAGCTACATCCGTATAGCCCATAGTTGCAGACATACCTTTCAATGTATGTGCAGCCCGAAATATTTCATCTATAATCTTTTTGTCTTCCGGATTTTTCTCCAATTCAAGTAACTGTTTGTATAACTCTTCCAAGTGCTCTGTGCTTTCATCAATAAACACATCTAAATATTGTGTTGTATCCATTTTACGTCCCCCCTGATCTATTTACTAACTTCGTAATGGTATCCCCTACTTGATGTAAATGAACAATATGATTGACGCGGTTTGTTTTCACAGCTGCTTTAGGCATTCCATATACAACAGATGATTCTTCCGCTTCGGCAATTATAACTGATTCTGGGTCAGATTCTTTCAAATCATTTATTCCCTGTGATCCATCACTGCCCATTCCAGTTAACACAGCAGAAATTTTGTTAACCTTTTCAACTTTTGCCAATGATTCAAAAAGAACATCAACTGCAGGTCTATGCCCATTTCTTGGTTTTTCCTGAGTCAACTCAATAACATGCGCAGTTCCAACAGTGTTCAACTTCATATGATAATTTCCTGGTGCAATATATGCAGTTCCTTCATTTATAAATTCTCCATGGGATGCTTCTTTAATATGAATATTAGCTAATTTATCTAATCGTTCGGCAAGTGACTTGGTAAACCCTGGAGGCATATGCTGCACAATCAATATAGATGCCGGAATGTTACCTGGCAAATCGCTTAAAACCCGTTTAAGTGCTTTCGGTCCACCAGTAGATGCCCCTATAGTTACAATTGATTTGGAATATCTTCGCAGAACAGTAGTATCTGTTACGCTGCCATTTTCCTTTAAGGGTCTCTTTTTAACTATTTTCGCTTGTGAAGCAACAATAACCTTAGTTATTATCACTTCTTTCATTTGAGCTGTGTCTATGGAATTTACTCCTGTAGGCTTTGTTATAAATTCAACTGCCCCTTCAGATATTGCCTGGACTGTCTTGGATGTGCCTTCTTTTGTCGCACTTGAGAGCATAATTACTGGAGTTGGTATTTGCTCCATAATATGTTGTAATGCTGTAATTCCATCCATTACCGGCATTTCAACATCGAGTGTAACAACATCTGGCTTATGTTTATGAACTTTTTGAAGTCCATCCTGGCCATTTCTTGCTGCAGCAACTACTTCGATTCGATTATCACTGGATAACATATCTGTGATTATTTTACGCATAAATGCTGAATCATCAATCACTACAATGCGTATGGGCGTCATGTGAATTACCTCTCCATCATAAACTGCTTTAATTTTGTTACAAAGGAAGTAGATTTTTGTTGCTGATATTCAGTTCCATATGATGTGTAGTTGTTGACAATTTCTTTAATAGCCTTAGATACAGCAGCCTTTTCATTTAATAGAACGTATGGTATTTGGCGGATTACTGCAGTTGATACTATTTTATCATCAGGGAGTATGCCCAGCTTCTGAATTTCTACATCTAAAAATTGAGTAACAACCCTTTGAAATCTATCCAATGCTTGGTATCCACTTTTCACAGAAGCTGAGCGGTTCATAATAACTGATATTGGCATATTTCTTTGCTTATTTAAAATGTGCTTTATCATGCCATACGCATCAGTAATGGATGTCGGTTCTGGCGTGGTGACGACAACACATTCATCAGATGCAAGAATTAATGATAGACTATCATTTGTTGCTCCTGCCCCCATATCAAAAATGATATAATCATACATATTAACTAATTCATCATATTGCTGATAGAAGTAGTCTCTTTTCTCCTGATCCATCATAAAAAGATCTGTTAACCCCGACCCTGCTGCAACATATGCCAAACCACGTGGTCCTGTTTCTATAATATCATGAACGGATAAGTGACCAGTAAACATATCAACAATTGTTTTCTCCGAATGTAAACCTAGTAATATATCAATATTACCCATTCCGACATCCAAATCTAGCAGAAGAACTTTCTTATCCTGATTAAGTAGCTCTAATGAAAAGTTTAACGCGACATTTGATTTTCCCACACCACCCTTTCCACTTACTACTGCTATTGTTCTTCCCTGTCTTGGGTCTTTGGAAATTGCCAATTGACGTCTAAGGCTTGCAGCTTGATCATGCATCACTATATTCACCTACTATATAGTTACTAATCAGTTTCGGAGACGGCTCAATTATATCGTCCGGTACATCCTGCCCATTTGTCATAAATGCCACTCCTACATTTTTCTTTAACGCAATGTTCAACATGCTGCCATATTGTCTTGTCTCATCAACTTTAGTAAAAATAACTTCACTTATCGATAAATGCCTGAATTGATCGTGTATTTCTGTTATATCTTTTGACTTTGCTGTCATGGATAATACTAAATACGTTTCGATAGAAGCATTAAATTCAATACTATTCTGCAGTTCTTTTACGTACTTTTCATCGCGAAAATTGCGTCCAGCAGTATCAACAAGAATTAAATCATAGGATTTAAACTTTTCAACAGCATCCTTGTAATCGTCAATATTATAAGCGACTTCAATTGGTATATCTAGTATCTTTGAATATGTTTTTAATTGTTCTATAGCCGCAATTCGATATGTATCAGCAGTAATAAGTGCAACCTTTTTGTTGTCCTTTAACATACTAGCCGCTGCTACTTTTGCAATAGTAGTTGTTTTTCCAACCCCTGTTGGACCAACAAATTGAATAATCTTCTTTTGATATGTCAGTCCCTCAAATGGTAATTCACTTAATCTGTTTTCTATTTCTGCCTTTGTATCATCCAAAATACTAGCTTGTGTTGGAGTATGTTCTGGTAAATTATCATGTTTGCTAAGAATGGTATCAATTATACTTTCTGCCAAATCCTTATCAATTTCTTGATTTATCAAGTGGTAAAAAATAACTTGATACTCATCCGGATAATCGTTATTTCTATGCGATGACTGCACTTCAATAATTTTCTTTAAGTGTCGTATTTCATTTAAAATAGTACCATCTTCAACATTCGCTGTTTTATTGACACGACTCGTATCCTTTAACGTTTCCTGCTTTTTTGGTGGCTGAGGCTGTGGGTCGAGTGCCGCAATTACTTCAATATTTCTTTTCTTAAAAAACCCTAAAAAGCCACCGTGGAAAATCTCCTTTGAATTTAATATGACAGCTTCAGGTCCTAGTTCTTTACGTATTCGATTCATGGCCTCTGGCATTGTTGATGCTACATACTTTTTCACCTTCATGCTACATTCACCACTCCAACACTTTGTATTTGAACACTTGGTTCTAATTCGTTATACGATAGCACAACCACTTGTGGAAGGAACCTATCTAATAACTGTTTTAGATACATCCTGATTGCAGGTGAGCATAGAACAACAGCTGTTTCTTCTTGCAATGTCAGCTTTTCTACTTCATCATGGAGTGTTTTCACGATAATTTGCTGTGACTCAGGGTCTAACGCTATGTAATTACCATGCTCAGTCTGTTGAATACTTTCTGCAATCATTTTTTCTACTTTTCCTGAAACAGTAATCACTTTTAATGACATATCATCAGTTGCATATTGTTTCGTTATTTGTGATGATAATGCTTGCCGTACATATTCGGTTAAAAGTTCTGTGTCATTTGTCATCTTGGCAAAATCAGCCAACGTTTCAAAAATAATTGGTAGATTCCGAACCGAGATATTTTCTTTAAGCAGCTTAGCTAAAACTTTTTGAACATCGCCAACTGCTAATGGCTCTGGAGTAACCTCCTCTACCAGGATTGGATAGTTTTCTTTCAAGTGATCGATTAACTGCTTTGTTTCCTGACGGCCCAAAAGCGCATGAGCATTTTGTTTGATTATTTCCGTGATATGAGTCGAAACAACTGATGGAGGATCAACCACCGTGTACCCGGATAACTCTGCATCATCCTTATTCTCTTCACTAATCCACTTTGCCGGTAAACCAAATGCCGGCTCTTTTGTCTCGATACCATCTATCTCTTCATCATCTATGTCTGGAGTCATTGCTAGATAATGATCAAGCAACAATTCTCCAAATGCGACTTCATTTCCCTTTATTTTCAGCCGGTACTCATTCGGGTTTAGCTGAATATTATCTCGAATTCGCACTACTGGAACTACAATACCCAATTCGATAGCAAGCTGTCTTCGAATCATTACTACCCGGTCAAGTAAATCTCCGCCTTGACTAGCATCGACCAACGGAATAAGTGCATAACCAAATTCGAATTCAATCGGATCCATGTTTAATAAATTTACGACACTTTCAGGTGACTTCATTGATGATGACTCGGTCTGCTCCTCTTCCTCGATATCAGTCTCTTCTTTTTCATCGGATGGTCTAAGAAGTACATATCCGCCTAATGCTAATAGTCCGGCCATCGTTGTTGTTAGGAAGAAATTAATTGGTGTAAACCCTAGTAGGAATAATGTTCCCGCTGCAATAAATAACAGTTTTGGGTATTGCAGGAGCTGTTCCGTTACATCACTGCCCAAATTACCGGTTGATGTTGTTCTTGTAACTACAATCCCTGTAGCAGTTGCTATTAATAGTGCAGGTATCTGACTTACTAATCCATCGCCAACGGTAAGACGCATATATGTATTCATTGCCTCCGTAAAGGTGAAGTCCATCTGAACCATACCAATAACAAGTCCAAAGATAATATTAATTAACACAATAATAATCCCTGCTATGGCATCACCTTTCACGAATTTACTTGCACCATCCATAGCACCATGGAAATCAGCTTCACTTTCTACTTTCTCACGTCGTTCTTTAGCCTGTTGCTCTGAAATCAATCCAGCATTCAAATCTGCATCAATACTCATCTGCTTACCAGGCATAGCATCTAATGTGAATCTTGCAGCAACTTCAGATACTCTCTCTGCACCTTTTGTAATGACTAAAAATTGAATAATTACTAGAATAACAAATACAACAAAGCCTACAAGAGGGTTATCGCCAATTACAAAAGATCCGAATGTAGCAATGACTCCACCAGCTTCTGCCTCAGATAATATTGATCTGGTAGTCGAAACGTTCAAAGCAAGTCGAAACAATGTCAATAACAATAAGAGAGAAGGAAATATAGAAAACTGCAGTGCCTCACGTGTATTCATCGAAACTAAAATAACGACAAGTGCTAAAGATATATTACATAAAATAAGTATACTTAATAGCCATCCCGGTAAAGGGACGACAAGCATAACTATTATTAAAATTACTCCTAAAAGTACGGATAAATCACGTGCTTTCATAGATGTCTCTCCTTATTGCCCAACTTTTTTCTCTACCCTGTAAACGTAAGCCAGCATTTCAGCTACAGCTTGATAAAATTCTTCTGGTATAATATCACCAATTTCAATGACATCATATAAGGTTCTTGCCAGTGGCTTATTTTCAACTGTAACTACACTGTTTGCTTTAGCAATTTCCCTAATTTTGAACGCTATCTGATCGACCCCTTTTGCAACAACATATGGAGCGGAAGCTTTATCTTCGTCATACTTAATCGCGATAGCAAAATGTGTAGGGTTAGTAATCACCACATCTGCTGAAGGAATCTCGCTCATCATCCGCCTCGTCGCCATTTGACGTTGTTTCTCTTTAATTTTCGCTTTGATTTGAGGGTCACCTTCGATATTTTTATGCTCATCTTTAACATCTTTTTTCGACATCTTTAAGCTTTTTTCGAAGTCATATTTTTGATAGGTGTAATCTAAAACAGATAGAAATAGTAATGCGAATGCTGCTGAAACACCCATAATAATTGTAATTCTTCCAAAAAAACCAATAGCACTCTCAGCGGTTTTGAATGCAAGCATCATCATCTCATCTTTATATATCCAAATAATTAAAAAAGTAATTATTCCAATAAAGGTGATTTTTAATAACGACTTTAGGAGTTCAACTAAAGCTCTAGCCGAAAAAATCTTTTTTGCTCCTTGAATTGGATCCAGTTTCTTCAAATCAAGCTTTAATGGCTCTGTCGTAAACAAAAATCCGATTTGTGTGAAATTAGAGGCCAAACCTGCAAGAATTGCAACGACCATTATTGGCGCCAGCATTTTCCCAAGCTCTAATGATGTTTCTGTTAATACCTGGCCAACTGATGGTATCGTTACGTCCCAATTCATATACTCTGTAAAGGTGTGTTGAAACATTGTTGTCATAATGTCTTTCATGAATCCACCAAACACTACTAAAATCACGAAACAAAAAAACAATAAAAATGCTGTATTTATGTCCTGACTTTTGGCTACTTTCCCTTTTTTCCTTTCGTCCTGACGTTTTTTGGGTGTAGCTTTTTCCGTTTTTTCATCGGCGCCCGCAAAATATTGCAAGTCCAGTTTTAAGTGCACATTAAGCACCTCCGAATAATTGCATTAAACCTCGCATTGCATCAAACATCGTTTCAAAAAGGCTTTTCGCCAAAACAATGTAAAGACTAAGGAAAAATAAAATAACGACAAAACTCACGAAAATTTTTATCGGTAATCCTACTACAAACACATTTAATTGTGGTACTGCTCTAGCAATAATTCCCAGCGCAACATCAACTAAAAATAAACAGCCAACAATTGGAATCGCCATCTGGAAAGCAATCACAAACATTTTATTAAAAGTAGTTATCACAAAATCAGCGATTGTACCATCTTCAAATGGAATAAAAGATTCTATAGGAATTAAATTATAGCTATAAAAGATTCCATCTATTAACAAATGATGACCATTTACCGATAATAAGAATAATAAGGCAATTATATAAAGATACTGACCTGTTAAGGGACTTTGAGCACCTGTTTGCGGATCAATTACATTAGCAATTGCAAATCCCATTTGGAAATCTATGAAACCACCAGCAATTTGGATGGCTGATAGTATAATATAAGCTAGTAATCCTATTAAAAGACCAACAATTGCTTCCTTAACTAATAAGAACAAAAACATATCATCAATTAACACGTCCGATGAGTCAACTGTGTAAAACATTACTAATGCCAAAAAGAATGAAAAACCAATCTTAAATGGCGTTGGTATTGTTCGATACGAAAATAATGGAACTGTCGAAAAAAATGCTAGAACTCGTACAAAAATTAGTAAAAAAACAGGAATACTAGAAAGATTAATAATATCTAACATACTTTACCCTACAAACTGATTAAGATTTTGATATAAATTCACCGTGAATTCGACCATTTTCGTAAGCATCCATGGTCCAAAAAATACAAGTCCTACTAACACAGCTACAATTTTTGGTATAAAGGCTAGTGTTTGTTCCTGTATTTGAGTTGTGGCCTGGAAAATACTGACAAGAAGTCCCACAGCTAACGCCAAGATAAGCAATGGGCCAGATATAAGTAAAATAACATAGACACCTTTTTCAGCTAAGGTTAATACAAACTCACTCGTCAAATATAATCACCTGCCTTAAAAACCTTGTAATAATGACTGTGTTATTAAGTACCAGCCATCTACTAATACAAATAACAGTATTTTAAACGGTAATGAAATCATTACTGGTGGTAGCATCATCATCCCCATGGACATAAGAACACTTGCAACAGCCATATCAATAATCAAAAATGGAACGAAGATCATGAATCCCATCTGAAAGGCAGTTTTTAATTCGCTAATCGCGAAAGCTGGTACCAATGTAGTTAACGGAATATCCTGTATATTATCTGGTTTATCAATTTCTGCATAATTCATAAATAGTGCCAGGTCTTTTTGCCTTGTATGTTTTGACATAAATTCTTTCATTGGTGTACTTGCTCGATCATATGCTTCATCCAATGTTATATTTTCTTCAAAAAGCGGCTGTAAAGCCTCATCGTAGACTTGATTAAACGTTGGTGCCATTACAAAAAATGTAAGAAACAACGCCAGTCCGATTAATACTTGGTTTGGTGGCATTTGCTGAGTAGCAAGTGATGTTCTAACAAATGACAGTACAATTATTATCCTTGTAAAACTTGTCATTAAAATTAATATACTTGGTGCTAACGATAAAACAGTAAGTAATAATAATAGTTTTACTGATGTTGATATAGATGAAGGATCAGATCCAGAAAACATATCGATAAATTCATTCATGTTTATCTTCCTTCTGTTTACGTTGATTGATTAATTTTGTTCTGCTTTGTTTTAATTTATTTAATTCACTTGAAAACATATTTTTAAAATCTTTCTTAGATTGATTTGCTTCATCTGAATCTGCTTTTTGTTGAAAAATAGAAGTCAATAATGACTTTGATTGCTCTTCATTGGATTCATTACTATGTAAAATCTCTTTTTTTGCTTCTTCTTCACTAATTTCTTGTAGCATTTCCACATTTTCACCGACACCTATAACGAAGATTTTTGAGCCTATTCGGACAAGCTGAATTGATTTATTAGGACCAACTGAGATACCACCTAAATTTTCCAACGCTTTTACTTGTTGAAACAATTTATTACGCTTGCTTAAAAACTTAAGTAATAAGTATATAAGTCCAAGTACCAACAGTAAGGCAAAAAACATTTTGACCAAGTTAAATAGTAATGATCCATTACTCATTTCACCAGACTCCTCATCACTATCGGTATCATTAGGAGCTGTTT
Source organism: Virgibacillus subterraneus (assembly GCF_900110695.1). Taxonomy (GTDB): domain Bacteria; phylum Bacillota; class Bacilli; order Bacillales; family Amphibacillaceae; genus Lentibacillus; species Lentibacillus subterraneus. The sequence goes on from NZ_FOEH01000004.1 coordinate 139,246, forward strand.
CAGTCTTTGTACAATCAACATCTTCATCGAGGCAATTTTCCACACTAGGTCCCGCCTCAGTAATCTCAGGATACGAAGCGGTGAAAACGAAAGCTATGATACAAATAAATAATCCTAGTCTTTTTATCACTATACTCACTCGTTTCTTAATCTAGCGCCTTCTGGATTGCTTCAACAACTCGTTCTGCCTGGAACGGTTTAACGATGAAATCTTTAGCGCCAGCCTGAATAGCATCTATAACCATAGCTTGTTGTCCCATAGCAGAGCACATGATTATATTTGCATCACCATCTAATTGTTTTAATTCTTTTAAAGCAGCTAACCCGTCCATCTCTGGCATCGTAATATCGAGTGTAACGAGATCAGGTTTCAACTCCTTATATTTCTCAATTGCTTCTACGCCATCTTGCGCTTCGCCAACCACTTCAAATCCGTTTTTACTTAAAATATCTTTTATCATCATACGCATGAAAGCTGCGTCATCTACTATTAAAATTTGTTTTGCCATTGTAGTAATCCCCCTTTTAAATATATTATTTATTTAGTTTCATTAAACGGTCTGTTCTGCTGCTAATATCTGTTACACGAACACCAAAGTTCTCATCAATAACTACTACTTCACCCTTAGCAATTAATTTTTCGTTCACCAAGATATCCACTGGTTCACCTGCAAGTTTGTCTAATTCAATTATTGATCCAGCTGATAGTTCCAAAATATCCTTAATGGTCCTTTTTGTACGACCAAGTTCAACCGTTACTTTTAATGGTATATCCAAAAGCATGTCCAGATTACGCTGCTCATTCTTGTTCAACTCAACTTGTTCAAAATTCGAGAATGTTGCTTGTTGAATAGAAGAACTATCTTGGTCAATTGAATCTCCCAGATATTGTGCACTCTCAGACCTTTCCTGATCTGAATTCGTCTTCTGTTCAGTTTTCACTTTTGGCTTTTCTGTCTCTGCTGTTACTGCTGCTTCTTTTTCCCCATCAGAAGAAGATGCATTCAACAACTGATCAACCAATTCCTTAGCAAATTGAACAGGTATCAACTGCATTATATTAGAGTCTATTAGGTTACCAACTTGCAGCTGAAAAGAAACTTTCACAAATTGTTCTTCATCAGAGATAGATTCTTCACTTTTATCACCATTAGATTTTTCAAGTTTAATAGTTGGCGGTGATATATCAACACGTTTCCCAAATACCGTTGACATACTTGTTGCAGCAGTTCCCATCATTTGATTCATTGCTTCCTGAACAGCACTCAAATGTATTTCATTTAATTCGTTATCAGGAGATGTTCCGTCACCACCTAGCATAATGTCTGAAATAACAGCAGCATCTTCTGACTTCATAACCAGTACATTTTTCCCATTGAATCCTTCTATATAATTTACCTGAATATTTACATGATCAAAATCAAATACATTATTTATTTCAGTATTTTTGATAACAGTAACTTTTGGAGTTGTAATATCTACTTTTTGATTTAGTAAAGTAGACAATGTTGTTGCCGAGCTTCCAAAAGAGATATTACCTATTTCACCTAGGGTATCTATTTCAATTGTTGATAAAGAATTTAAAGTATCGCTTGAATTTTTAACCATATCGTCCTCTTCTTCACCTACTTTTAGAAGTGCATCTATTTCGTCTTGGGAAAGCATACCGTCATTCATTATTGTCCCCCCCCTTAATTTCTCCGAGTACTTGCACTGACATCTTATTTTTAAATTTGCCAGGCTGTACATAGAATTTAGGTTCATCATTTACCGCTAATGTTAATGGATGATCTATTGACTGATTTAGCGCTATTATGTCATCTGCACCTAAATTAAGTAGCTGCTGAATGCTAATATTGGTGTTACCCAATATTGTCTTTGCTTCAATATTAGCAAGTTGAATATTGTTAGATAATTTTTCATATGCTTCTGGGTCCCGCTTCTTAGTAGCTGTTTGCATCCAATAATGCACTGATAACTTTGGAATAATAGGTTCTAATACTATATGTGGAATACAAATGTTAATCATGCCACTCGTTTCACCTATTGTTGTATTTAATGAAACTACAACAACTGTTTCATTTGGTGATACCATTTGAAGAAATTGCGGATTCACTTCAAAATCCTCTAGTACTGGATCAATTTCGATTAAGGATGACCAAGCCTCTTGTAAGTTAACTGTCGCTTTTTCAAATAGTTGAGACATTAGCATTGTTTCAATTTCAGTTAAATTTTCTACTTTGTTAACACTATGCCCTTTTCCACCAAGAACCCTGTCAAGCATTCCATATGCAATATTTGGATTAACTTCCATTAAAATTCTGCCTTCAAGTGGTTCTAGACTGTACATGTTTAATACGGTCATTTTGGGAACAGATCGAATAAATTCTTCATAAGGTATTTGGTCAACAGACGCAACAGAGATATTGACATATGTTCTTAATTGCGCAGAGAAGTAAGTTGTTAATAAACGGGCATAATTCTCATGAATCCTGGACAAACTGCGGATTTGATCTTTAGAAAATCGAAGCGCACGCTTAAAATCATATTCTCGAACCTTTTGCTCTTTTTCTTCTTTTTTTAATTCATCTGCATTCATTTCGCCCGACGATATTGCTGATAATAATGCATCAATCTCATTTTGCGAAAGTACTTCTTCCACTAGAAACCTCACCTCCAAACAGGAGAATTTACCTTACTACTGTAATATTTTATTTATTGTATACACATCTGTAATGCTACCTTCTGTCATTACCTTATTTAATTCTAACTGAACAACATCTTCTAAATTTGATAATCCTGATTTGAAATCTTCTTCATTCATTTTAGCAAGTTCTTTTATTAAGATGTTTTTAAGCTGAAATTCCCTTTTTATAACTTCTTCCTTCGCGTCCTTACTATCCGTTATAATTTGAAATTGAATTCGTACAAAACTGCCATCTTGTAAATCGGTAGTGATTTCAGAAGTTTGATACGAATTTTCTACGATTTCATCAATTGATTGTGCATTGCCGTTATTTTTATCACCGGTAAAATTTAAAACTACTATAAGTGCAACTACACCAGCCAACAATAAAATACTTATTGATGTCACCATCGTTTTCCCCAGTCTACCGCTCATTAACATCACCCACTTCTTTAAACCATCCATTTAAACCGATTTTACGATAATAGTCTGTTACTATTTGTTGAACGTCAGATTCAGAGTCTTTGACAACAATTTTCTTACCATTCATCAATGTAATCGTCGTATCTGGATGTGATTGAATCTGTTCAATCATAATTGCATTTAATAGAAATAGTTCTCCATTTAGTCTAGTAAGCTGAACCATATTTATGGCAGGAGTGCCACCTTATTGATGGACACCCCCTACCTCCCTACATTATCGTTTTAAATTCACCAGTTCTTGAAGAATTTCATCTGATGTTGTAATGATTCTAGTATTAGCCTGGAATCCACGCTGTGCTGTAATCATCTCAGTAAATTCTGAGGCAAGGTCCACATTTGACATTTCTAGTGAACCACTGACTATTGATGCAACTCCATCAGTTTCAGGTTCAGATAACCCGGTATAACCCGCGTTCTCCGTATTTAAATACAAGTTACTACCTGCTTTTTGAAGACCGGCTGGGTTTGAGAAACTTGCAAGAGCAACTTGCCCGGCTACTTGAGTATTACCATCTGCATCAATATAATTTACAGTACCATTTGTTTGTACACTGAAACTTTGTGCTGTTTCAGGAATGTTGAGTGCAGAAATATTCCCAGTGTCGCCCTGATTAGCAGAGCCCATTAAATATAATCCATCAGAGTTCACAATGTTCCCATTTGTATCCAGATAAAAATTTCCCGCTCGAGTGTAAGAAACATTTGAATTATCCAAATTAATATTATCAAGTTCATTAGGGTTACTTGGGTCAAATATATCGCCTTGAGGATCATCTCTAGCTATATCACTTGCAACAACGAACATTCCATCACCTTCCAATGAAAAATCTAGCGGATTATTCGTTGTTTGACGGAAACCTTGTGTATGGATGTTATCAATTGAACCCATTTGTGAACCTAATCCAATCTGTGCTGGGTTTACACCACCACGAGTATCTGTTGCACCTTGTGCACCTGATGACATTTGACTCATCATATCCTGAAACGTTACACGTCCCTTTTTAAACCCTGCAGTATTTACGTTGGCAATATTATTACCAATAACATCCAATTTCGTTTGAAAACCTTTCATTCCAGAAATACCTGCATACATTGAACGTAACATAATTATTTCTCCCCTTTATTGGTTTTTATCAAATCTAGCTTCAGCGACTAATAGAAGTGCATCCACTATTTTAGCTGTATCACTCATTCAACAGCTTAATGGGCCTCCCAATCGGGTCCAGCCTATTCGTTTATTAGTATTGTTCCATTAATATTGGTGAAAATTTTGCTTGTTGCTTCTTCCTTGTTCATTGCTGTTACGACTGTATTGTTTTTAGTACTTACAAGCAATGCAGCGTTATCCGTAACAACTAATGAATCCGTTACACCTTTATGTTTAGCTTCAGTCATTTTTTCTGAAATTGCTTGCCATTGCGTTTCACTTATCGTTATATTTCGTTCATTTAAGCGTTCTTTGGCGTGCTTACTGACTTTAGGATGGTGTATCTCTGCTAAAATGTCCTTAAAGTTAGTTGATTCATTCTTTGTTTCTGTTTTCCTTACTGGTGGTAATGGCATTGCATGATGCTGCTGTAACTGATTAATGCGATCCATATTACTCACTTCCTTCAGGAGAAGGCCCTGTTACATTTTCTTCAGTACCACTATCTGAACTCGCATCTGGATCGCTCACCTGTGTAATCGAATCTGCATAAATCTTTTCACCATTCTCAAGTTCCAGTACAGCCCAACCTTGATCTTGACTTACAGCAGTAACTTTACTTGTTTCAATGCCGATTTTTTCTCCAGTCTCTTCATCATAAGCTTGATAAGAAACTTCTTTGCCAATCATATGACTATTTTTTAGTATTGGAGAAACCGTTTGATTTTGTACAAGATTATCAATTGAGTTCGTCATATTCATCATTTGTTCCAGGGATGAAAATGATGCCATTTGAGATACAAACTCTTGATCCTTCATTGGATTTGTTGGATCCTGATTTTGCAGCTGGGTCATTAAAATCTTCAAGAATTCATCTTTACCTAGATCAGGACTTGGAACCCGCTCTGTCGATTGGTTATTTAAATATAGTGATGGATCTATAGTTGTCATGTTTTTCACCTACACTTTCTCATTCATTAAGATATTTTGAAATTGCGTCTCAAAATCATTATCTTCTTCTTGATCGTCCTGTTCAGAGTGATTGGACTGACCTTGTTCCTGTCTACTATTGTGTTCATCATCTTGTTCACTTTGATTCGTTTGCGCTTGTTGAGATGATACTTCCTGCTTTTCAACCACTACCTGTTGTGGTGACAACATGTTTCTCAGTTGGTGCATATTCGACTCAAGCATTTCTTTAGCAGCATGAGAAGTAACCATTATTTTAACGGTCATTTCCCCATTCATTTGTGTCAGTTTGACCATCATGTCACCAAGGTTTTCCGGCCGTAATGTGATATTTAACTGCGATGTACCATTTTGCATTGTTAAGAATTTGCTAGTTTTCATAACTTTTTGGAACTGATCTATTAATTGTTTGTCTACTGTATTGTTACTTTGATTTTGATTCATATGAATAACGTATTGTTCAACCTTTGATAAAGGAATCGATGATGTCATTGACATGGGTTGCTGTCCGGATATTTTATCACTATTTGCTTGACTTCCTACTGCATGCTGCAACCATTTTGTTACATCATTACTAGTTACTTTCGCATCAGAATTGTACTGTTGCTTGGAAACAAGTTGATTTCTCTTTTGAAAAGATTGTAAGAGTTCTTTCCATATTCCCTGTTCTTTACTACTGCTTTTAAATGAATCTTGTGAAATTACTGCTTGTTTCATATCTTGTTTTTTCTCTAGAGCTGTCCATTGTTCCAGCAACTTTAGTAATACCGGTGCTGCTTTAGAAGCGCTTTTCTGATCCGTTATTTGTGATAGTAATTTTTCAGCTTTTACGGACAATGCCTCAAATTGTTGTTGAAGAGCTTTATTGCTCAAGACTGTTGATTGTTCTAAATAAGTAAGAAATGAACCTACATTTACTTCTGTTTTACCATTCTGCTCTGATATTAGTTTGTTAATTGATCCTTCGAGCATTTTCATTACTTGCGCTTTTAATGCTGCACCATTCTCATTATCCACAACAATACTATTAATTGTAGCTTCCAACATTTGCATTGCTTTTTCTTCCGATAACGAGCCCTCTTTTCCTGTAGCAATGCTTTTAATAGCTTGCACTAACTTTTGCATTGCTTCTTCTTCTGAGGCTGCACTATTAATTAGCTTTTGAACATCACTTGTATCCATCAGCATGTTAACGATAGACATTTCATCCTGTGAGTTATCTTCGCTACTTAATTGTTCGGTTACTCCCGTTTTTGAGCCTGACAATAAATTTTGAAAAACAGACTGTTTATCTGGTGTGCCCTTTCTGGAGTTTTGCTCCAATGCTCCTCGTGTTTGCATTACCTGTTGAAAAATAGTTCCAATCGCATTCATCTTTCTCACCCCCTTTCAAGTTAAGTCACATAAGAATTAGTTTGTTACAAACAATTGAGTCAACTCTGCAGCCAAATCAGGTTCCATTTCTTCAAAAATTCTCCCACGCACATCATTAGGTAATTTCTTAAGTATTCCTACAGCTAAATCTTGCTCCATATTTTCAATAATTAATGCTGCCTGTTCACTATCCATTTCCTTAAAAGATGAAGAAATCGCTTTAATTGAATCCTCCCCTGATTCAGCTGCATCATCAGAGGTTTCTGATTCGCTCTTATTCTCATCGGAATTACTGTTCTCAAGTTTGACAATTTCCTGTTCCAATTGTCCGACGGTAGACTCGAGATTAGACACTTTCTGATTCAGTTGTGATATTTTCTCATCTTTAGTAGCAATAATATTCTTCGTCTTCTGTTCTTCTCGCTGTTCATTCTTCTCTTTATCCGTCGTGATCATAGAAGATACAACTGGTATACTATTTCCAGTACTTTTAGCCCAACCGATAACATCAACACCAGCAACTGTAAATATAATTATTGTTAAAGTTACCGCAACAATAAATGGAATTACAATGGCAAAAAAGAACCATAGAATTGGATTCGTTTTATTTTGTTGTTTATTATTATCCTTCACCATATTTCTCACCTAATTTTCTGGCTAAAATATTGCTGCATAGAAATTTCATCCATTTGAGCATTTTCATTCTTCTTAGTAAGCTCTTCATCTGCCTTATGCCTGTGTTCAATTATTTTTTCAAACTTTTTCACTTCAACAAACGCATTGGTTAGTTTCTCATGGTTAGTATCCATTTCATTTCTTGCTTTTTGTACATCATGCTGAAGTTTGACAATCTGGTTATTCAATATTTCTATATAGCCTACTTGCTCTTTAATCCTGTCTATTGGTGTTGTTTGATGCAGATATCCTTCATATGATTCTTCAGCTACTTCTTTTTTTCTTAGTAGGTTATACAATTGTGTAGCTATTTCCTCAAAGAAATCAATTGATTGCTGATATGCTTTTTGTGCATCTCTCTTTTCACTTTCACGTACATTTAATATTTTGGATAATGCAACTGTCTCTGCCATCAAATTCCTCCATTAAGCAACTTTTGCATCTGATTAATTGATTCTTCAAGCGTTTGGTATTCAAATATTTCTTGCTTCAAAAACTCCTGTATCTTTGGGTGGTATGATATTGCCTTATCGATTTCCTGATTAGTTCCCCGCTTATAAGCACCAATTTGAATTAATTCGTTATTCTCTTCATAAGTAGCCATTAATGTCCTTATTTTTTGCGCAGCATCCAAATGTTGTTTACTAGAAACCTGATTCATTACTCTACTAATCGACTTTAATATATTAATAGCAGGAAATTGACCTTGTTCAGCTAAGTTTCTATCTAATACAAAATGACCATCCAGTATACCCCTAACTGTGTCAGCAATTGGTTCATTCATATCATCACCGTCTACCAGAACAGTATAGAATGCCGTTATAGTTCCATTTTCACTTGTGCCTGTTCGTTCCAATAGTTTAGGCAATGTAGCAAATACAGACGGGGTATAGCCTTTTGTTGTTGGTGGCTCTCCAGTCGCTAAACCAACCTCTCTTTGCGCCATTGCAACCCTTGTTACAGAATCCATCATCAGATTAACTTGAAATCCTAGGTCTCGAAAATATTCACTAATTGCAGTTGCGGTATATGCTCCTTTTATTCGCATTAAAGCTGGCTGATCAGATGTTGCTACCACTACAATAGACTTTTTTAACCCTTCATCTCCCAGGTCATTCTCAATAAACTCTCGAACTTCCCTGCCTCGCTCACCAATTAAACCAATCACATTTATATCTGCGCTACTATTACGAGCTATCATGCCAAGTAAAGTACTTTTACCAACGCCGCTACCTGCAAATATACCTATCCTTTGCCCTTTACCTACTGTTAACAACGAATCAATTGCCTTAACCCCCACCTGGATTGGCTCAGATATGGGCGCACGTGATAGTGGGTTTGGTGGTGATTGCTCCGTTAAATAACTTGACAACCCTTTTGGAAGTTTAGAATCATCCAAACACCTGCCAAGCGAATCAACTACTTTACCAATTAAACCTCGTCCGATTTTCACTGACAATGCTTCACCTGTTGACTCTACTAAACATCCTGGGCCGATTTCAGTTACCTGCGCGTATGGCATAAGAATAATTTTTTCATTGTTAAAACCAACTACTTCAGACATGACTGGTTTTTTATTAGTCGAGCTATGAATCAGACAAACTTCACCGATATTTGCATCAGGACCCTGTGATTCAATCATGAGCCCCACAACCCGCAATACTTTCCCATACCGTTTTAATGTGTCTGCTTGATCAATGGCATCAAAAAATTTTGTTGTTGTCATTGGTCACTCTCCATATTGACCTCATATAATACTTCACGCAGTTCCTGGAGTTGAACATCTATACTGGCATCAATTCGTCCAAAGGGATGTTCAATCAAACAACTATCTTCTTTTAATTGTTCATTAATATAGAAAGATACATTTAAATCCTTATCAACAAGTTGGACAATTTCATCTTTTTGCTTCATCACCAGTTCATAATTATTTGGGTGTAAATATATTGAAAGATCAGACTGGTCTTTTATATCTTTAATTGCTGTATTAACAATTTTGATGAATGAGTCAGGATTCTCATTTAACTCTTTCTTGATAATCTTTTCTGCAACATGTATGGCTAGCTCTAAAATAGTTTCATCGCTTTGTTCAATTGTAGAATGATAATCTTTCGTTGCTGATTCAACAATTTTATTAGCATTTGTCAGTAATTCCTTATATTGGTCCTGGCCCTCTTGCTTACCAAGTTCAAAGCCTTTTTCAAATCCCTCATCCTGAGCCTGTTTAATGTACTTTTCTCTTTCGGCTTCCCAATTTTCTTTAGCTTTTTCAATTTCAGCATTTGTTTGTTGTACCAATGTCGCTTGTTGTTCTTGTATTTGCTGGAGCCTATCGCGTGCTTGAGTGATTTCCGATTGTATACTTATTCGATCATCTTCTAAACCAGTAGAAGCCTGAGCGCTATCTTGATTATTTAACTCAATCGGCCTCACTGTTATAAGTTTTTCTTTCATTGTACGTGATTGGTTTGAAAAAATATTAGACAATGATATCATCACCTCCACCACGGGCTATAACGATTTCGCCAATTTCCTCCAAGCGACGTATGGCACCCACGATTCTTGTTTGCGCTTCTTCCACATCTCGTAATCTAACTGGCCCCATATATTCCATTTCCTCTTTAAATGTCTCTGCCATCCGTTGAGACATATTGTTAAAGACTATATCCTTTACTTCATCACTAGCAACCTTAAGTGAAAGACGTAAATCCTCATTTTCAACTTCCCGTATGACACGTTGTATTGCACGATTATCCAGTACAACAATATCCTCAAATACAAACATGCGTTTTTTGATTTCTTCAGCCAACTCTGGGTCCTGGATTTCAAGTGCATCCAAAATTGTTTTTTCGGTACTTCTATCAACACCATTTAATACTTCAACAACGGCTGCAATACCACCAGTTTGAGTATAGTCTTCAGTTAATGAGGAAGATATTTTCCGTTCTAATACCTGCTCCACCTGACTTATAATCTCAGGTGATGTTGAATCCATTGTTGCGATACGTTTTGCAATCTCTGCCTGCATTTCCTGTGGTAACTCGGATAATATTTGTCCTGACTGCTCCGGATCTAAGTAGGATAATACAAGTGCGATAGTTTGTGGGTGTTCATGTTGAATAAAATTTAATACTTGCTGCGGATCGGCTTTACGTGCAAAATCAAATGGCCTGACTTGTAATGATGATGTCAGTCGTTCTATGATGTTAGTTGCCTCACTCTGCCCAAAAGCTTTTTCCAGCACAGATTTTGCATACCCAATCCCGCCTTGTGTAATATAATCCTGCGCCAAAGCAATTTGGTGAAATTGATCAAGAACATCTTCCTTCGTATTCGATTCAACTTTTTTTACTGAAGAAATTTCCAAACTCAATTTTTCTATTTCTTCTTCCGATAAATGCTTGTACACTTGAGCAGATACGTCTGGACCCAAGGAGATTAAGAGGATAGCCGCTTTTTGTTTGCCTGTGAGAGTAGAATGTTTTGCCATTTCAAAATACCTCCTTAATCATCCGAAATCCAGCTTCGTAAAAGTTTAGCAAATTCTTCTGGTTTATCTTTAGCCATTTTCTCTAATTGTTTTTTACGTACTACTGATTCAGAGTCCTGTTCATCACCTATTTCTGGTAGCTCTTCACTCGTTTGAGTTCCTATCGTCTCTTCTACTACTTCCTCTTCTTCCTTATTACGGTTACGAACTAACAAGAAGATTAATAAGATAATAATAGCTAATAATATTCCGCCTGCTATATACATCCATAATGGAATAACTGGAGTAGTTGGTTGTGCTGTATCAGCACTTTCACTGAATTCCTGGAACACGATAGATGTTTTTTCTTCAGTCTGAATCTCCCCATATTCCCCATCTATTGATGTACTGATGATAGAATCTAAAATTGATGCCATTCCAGCAGAAACTGTTTCTTGTTCCTGATTCGATAAATATTGAATTTCATCCCCATTTTTGCTTTTCACTTCGTCAACTGCTACTTGAATTCCCAAATCACGAATTTTGTAGGGACTCTCAACAATTTCTTTACGAATACGGTTATATTCATTATTTATCGTCTCTTTAGAAAGTTCGTATTCACCATCTTCTCCTTCTTCAGTTGCCTCATAATTAGGTATGTCTTCTTCACCAGTTCCAGCAGTTCCGCCGACCGGAGGGTTACCTGTATAGGTTTCATGAATACTTTCAATACTTATCGGTACACCTTCCATATTTTCTACATCTACTGGCTCAATAAGTTCTTCAACTCGGTTTTCCTGTCTGAAGTCAACATCAGCTGTTACAGAAACAATAACATTCTCCATCCCAACCATAGCTCCAAGCATCTGTTGAAGTCTTCGTCTTATATCACGTTCTATATCTTGCTTAACATCCTGCTGATATGTATATGTATCCTTATTGGCAACACCATTTTGTGTATTCCTGTCGAAGTATTCAAAATACTGATTCATAATAACGATATCTTCAGAAGGCAGATTAGGAACAGCTTTTGATACTAAGTGATATAATGAATCAATTTGATTGCCTTTAAATTGATAGCCAGGTTGTGTATTTATCACTATAGAAGCACTTGCATCCTGTACAGATTCACTAACAAAAACAGGCTCTTCAGGCATATTGATCATGACTTTTGCATCTTCAATTCCTTCTACACCTTTTATTAAATTAGCTAATTCCGTTTGCATAGCATCCAGTTTTATCATACTGAATTCGTTATCTGTAATACCCCAGGAAGCATTTTCACTGAAAAAGGAGTAATCAATATTACCACTATTAGGTATTCCTTGCCCTGCAAGATCAACAAGTAATGAATTTACGCTACTTTCAGGTACCGTAACAGTTGTACCTCCACTTTCTAGCTCATAAGGAACACCTCTTGCATCTAATTCAGTTTTTATTTGTCCGACTTCTTGTAAAGATAGGTTATTATATAAAGGAACTAGTTTAGAATCAGATGTAAACAGTATTATTGCTAGAATCAAAGCAACAACTATTGCAATAGAACCTATAAATATTCCCTTTTGACCTTTAGTACGCCTGGTCCAAAAAGATTTAGCTGTATCTTTGAATTTCAATAATTTTTCCTTCATATATTCCCCCGCCAAATTCCAGTTTCTATTTAATAGCTATCTCTGTATTCTATAGCAACTATTAGGACCTCATAAAAATCGTTTGAATATTTTTTACAGTTTAAAGAGCAAAAAAATAATAGAAAACTTAGCTTATCACCAGAAAGCGTTTTTATCTACTTAGAATTCCTTATACTTTGGAGCGCAAGCACTAATGGCGAATGCCTCAGTTGCACTTATGCAATAATGAAATTAATTAGTATTACCAACAAAGGTTAACTTCCAGTTTGCATTTTTATAGTAGATAGTGGCTGCACACGGCAGCCATTTTGGTTTCTATACTGCTAAGCATAATCACTTGCTCTTTTCAGTTGCTACTAGATATTTCCTTTATATCTGCATGCGCATAATTTCTTTATAAGCATCAATTACTTTACGTTGTACTTGTACAGAGGTCTCCAACGTAATGCTTGCTTTTTGTGCTGTAATCATAACATTATGTAAATCATCAATTTCTCCATTAGCCATTGCCTCAGTTTTTGAATTCGAAGCAACTTGTGTATCATTCACCTGTTCAATTGCTGCTTTTAACGAATTTGCAAAGTTACTCTGTGCCTCACCTGGTGAAATTGACGGCTTACCTGCTCCCGGATTGGTAATTGCAGGCTGAGTTACTCCATTTACTAAAGGGTTCATATAATAGCTCCTTCGTTTTTATTTTCCAATTTCCAGTGCCTTTAACAACATATTTTTACTCGCATTCATTGATGTGATATTCGCTTCATACGATCTGGTTGTACTCATTAAATCAACCATTTCTTTTAATGGGTCCACATTCGGCATTTCTACATAACCAGCTTCATCAGCGTCTGGATGATTGGGGTTATAAACAACCTTAAATGGCTCATCATCTTCAGTAATTTCTGATACTTTCACTCCAGAACCCTGGTCTGATGAGTTTGTTGCTTTATGTAAGAAAGATTTGAAATTTTGTCCGTTAGGTTCCATAACAACCATTTTCCGTCGATAAGGTTCATATTCACCATTTTCATTCATTGTGGCCCTGGTTGTTTGAGCATTAGCAATATTAGAAGATACAACATCCATTCGAAGCCTTTGCGCTGTTAGTGCACTTGCACTTGTGTTAATTGCATTAAATATTGACATAATTACCTCCCTCCTCTAATTACCGTTTGAAGACTGCTGAATTTACCATTCATACGATCAACCAAACTTCGATAATAGATTTGATTTTTTGCTAAGTCGGACATTTCTTTATCTATGTCAACGTTATTCCCATTGTGGTTATACATAGAATTCCTATTCGTAATTGTTTGAAAAGATTGGTTAGTATTTACATTGTTAAAAGATATATGTTTCGGATGTGTTCGCTTTGTCTCAAAGGATGTATTTAGTGCCTCATTTAACACATTTTTAAATGCAACGTCTTTTGACTTATAATTAGGTGTGTCGACATTTGCAATATTGTTTGAAATAGTCCGGTTTTTAGCCGATGCATAATTTAGGGAGTTTTCAAGTTTTTGGAATGTACCACCAAATAATTCCATTGCAATCCTCCTAACTTTTAGTAAAAAGACCGACATAAACTATTTTATGTATACGAACATTGTAATTTATATCAGATTTAAAGTCTATCACATTTCGACAATTTTCTCATTGGGAAAAATAATTAGTTAAATTTATCTAGGACTATTAGCATGTAAAATATACTTTTTTTTACAGAAATTGATATGAAATGTTAATTTTTGTGAAATTATTACCTTTCAAAAAAATTTTTTCATACAAAAAAACGGTTATCCTCGGGATAACCGTTTTTTGTATGAATGTTTTATCTTGAACGTAATTTTTCCAATTCTACGAGGAATTTACTGTTTAATACTTTAATGTAAGTACCCTTCATTCCAAGTGAGCGTGACTCAATTACACCAGCACTCTCGAGCTTTCTTAAAGCATTAACAATGACTGACCTGGTAATTCCAACTCTGTCTGCAATTTTACTTGCAACCAGCAGTCCTTCGTTACCATTTAATTCTTCAAAAATATGATCAATTGCCTCTAATTCACTATAGGACAGAGAACTAATTGCCATTTGGACTACTGCTTTACTTCTAGCTTCAACTTCAATTTCTTCTGTTTTCTCATGCAATATTTCCATGCCTACTACAGTTGACCCATATTCAGCAAGAAGTAAATCATCATCACTAAAACTATCATTTAATCTGCTTAATATAAGTGTACCCAGACGTTCTCCTCCACCAATTATCGGAACAATAGTAGTCAAGCCACTACCGAATAATTCACGATTTTCTACTGGGAATGCAGTATAAGGGCTATCAATATCAAGGTTTGCAGTAGTTTCATGAATATTGAATAATCCATCTGTATATTCCTCAGGAAATTGCCTTTCCTCAAGCATAGATTTCATGCGTTCATTCTCGATTTCCTGGTTAATTGCAAACCCTAACAACTTTCCTCGTCTGCTCAAGATAAAAATATTACCTTTGATTACATCTCTTAAGGATGCAGACATCTCATTAAAGTTCACCGATTTCCCTGTTGCTTTTTGCAACATAGCGTTAATTTTTCTTGCGCGATCTAAAAGTTCCATAATGATCCTCCATTTCGTTAATTCGATTTATAGTATAAATTGACTTAAATCTTTGTTTTTAACAATATTACTTAATTTTTTATCGACATATTCTTTCGTAATATCAATTGTTTCCATATTAATATCCGGTGCTTCAAACGATAAATCTTCTAAAAGCTTTTCTAAGATGGTATGGAGTCTTCTTGCACCAATATTATCTGTATCCTGATTAACTTGATAGGCAATTTCTGCCAGTCTATTTATAGCTTCGTCCGTAAAAACAACATTTATACCTTCAATTTTAATCAATGCAGTATATTGTTTTAACAAAGCATTTGATGGTTCTTTCAAAATTCGTTTAAAATCTTCAACGGTTAGCTTTTCAAGTTCTACTCTGATTGGAAATCTTCCTTGTAATTCAGGTATTAAATCAGAAGGTTTTGCCATGTGGAATGCACCTGCAGCTATAAAAAGCATGTGATCCGTCTTCACAGGACCATGTTTTGTTACTACAGTAGATCCTTCAACAATAGGTAAAATATCGCGCTGTACCCCTTCTCTTGAAACATTTGCAGAATTATCCTGTTTTGCTGCAACCTTATCAATTTCATCGATAAATATTATGCCTGATTGCTCGGCACGCTGAACAGCCTCTTGACCAGCCTCTTCCATGTCAACCAGTTTATGCGCTTCTTGCTGTGTTAGAATTTTTCTTGCTTCAGAAACAGGAAGTTTACGTTTTTTCTTTTTCTTAGGCATAAATTGACCTAAAGCATCTTGCATGTTTGTGCCCATTTGCTCCATTCCTGATCCCTGAAGCATATCAAACATTGATGGTGGCACTTCTTCAATTTCAATTGTTACTAAATTATCCTCTAACTCTCCAAGGGATAACTGATTTTCTACCCGCTTACGTTTATTCTTAATTTCCTCATCTTTTGGTGCATTTTCACCCTCATCGTTCTCTTCCTCAGCCGAGAATAACATTTCAAGCGGATTTTTCATACTATTTTGCTTTTTTGCTTGTGGTACCAGTAATTGAACTAGTTTTTTATTAGCTTCAGTCTCTGCTTTGCCCATTACTTCACTCATTTTTTCTTCTTTAACCATCCGCATAGACATTTCAACCAGGTCACGAATCATTGATTCAACATCACGACCAACGTAACCAACTTCAGTAAACTTCGTTGCCTCAACTTTCACAAAAGGTGCACTAACTAAGTTAGCCAGTCTGCGGGCAATTTCAGTTTTTCCTATTCCTGTTGGTCCAATCATTAAAATGTTCTTTGGTACTATTTCTTCTTTAATATCCTCATCAAGCTTCATTCTGCGGTACCGGTTCCTCAATGCTACAGCAACCGACTTTTTTGCATTATCCTGACCAATTATATACTTATCTAACTGACCCACAATTTGTTTTGGCGTAAAATCAATACTCATTATTCACGAAGGCCTCCTCATTAATCAAGTACCTCTAATGTAATATGGTCATTTGTATAGACACATATTTCACCCGCTACTTCCAACGCTGCTTTGGCAATCTCTTTCGCTGTTAAACTTTCTGAATATCTTACTAAAGCTCTCCCAGCACTTAATGCATAGTTTCCACCAGAACCTATTGCAAGTATACCATCGTCAGGTTCAATGACTTCTCCAGTGCCAGACACAAGGAACATGTTCTCTTTATTCATCACAATTAGCATAGCCTCTAATTTACGAAGAACTTTATCACTACGCCATTCTTTTGCTAACTCCACAGAAGCTCTAGCAAGATTTCCGTCATATGCTTCAAGCTTCCCCTCAAATTTTTCAAATAAAGTGAAAGCATCCGCAACAGACCCTGCAAACCCAGCTAACACCTGCCCATTAAATAATGTACGAACTTTTTTTGCTTTATGTTTCATGACAACAGCATTTCCTAATGTAACCTGCCCATCGCCACTCATTGCACATTGATCGTCATGTTTAATAGCAAAAATCGTTGTAGCATGCATTTCAGCTGCCACTATCATCACCTCTTTGATCTGAATATTTATCACTTGCTCTTGGATGACTATTCATATATACACTACGCAAACGATCCTTTGTTACATGTGTATATATTTGAGTAGCTGATAAATTTTCGTGCCCTAATAATTCTTGGACTGTACGGAGATCAGCACCCTCATTCAACATATGTGTTGCAAATGTATGCCTCAGTTTATGTGGGTTAACATGTACTGTTAATGCTGCTTTTTCAACTATCTTATTGAGAATCAGTCTCATTCCTCTTGAAGTCAGCGGAGCACCTCTAGCATTAAGAAAGACGGAGTTTGTAGAACTATTAGCTTTATCTAAAAGTTTATTCCTTCCATCATTTATGTAGGTATCCAATGCAACTTCTGCAAATCGTCCAAATGGTATATATCGTTCTTTTCTACCCTTCCCTTTTATAAACATTGTACCAATAGTGAAATCAATATCTTCCAATAACATCCCTTGACACTCACTTACTCGTATACCAGTTGCATAGAGTGTCTCAATTATTGCTTGATTTCGCTGTCCAACAGGATCGGATAAATCATTCACTTCAAATAACTTTTCCAATTCTTCCATATAAAGAAAGCTAGGTATTGGTTTAGAAGCCTTGGGAAGAGTCACATTAACGAATGGATTGCCAGTCACTTGATCTTCACGTTCCAAAAACTTATAAAAACTTCTAATGCTGGAAATTTTCCTTGATACAGATCTCCTGCTTAACTTTCGGTCGTATAAAATTGTTAAAAACAAGCGAATCTCTTGATAATTAACTTCTTGAAGATTATCAATTCCCTCTTGGTATAAAAAAGCGAAAAAGGTTTCCAGATCATTTAGATAATATTTGACAGTGTATTGCGAAGCGTTTTTCTCTATTTGTAAATACTCAATAAATGCCTCGCTGGATTTTTTAAAATGATTCAATTTTCCACCTCGTTCAAACAGCGAATAAATCATATCACAGAATAATTAGGAAAGCAATAAACTTAACTAAATTGTAACAAAATTCTGAATTGGACTCAATGTCTTTCACTCTAATAAGATAAGGTTACCCGTATCAATGATATTCGGGGGGAACCTACGTCTGTCAAGTAAATAATCTTACCAATGCGTAATTATATCTTTTTCATATTCAATAGTCAACAATCAAGAATTGAATTATTTAAAAAACTTGACTAATTGTTAAATCAATATTTTTTGAAAGATTTTTTGTTTTCTTAGAAATTTGGAGTGCATGACTTAATGCCATATTACTTCTACACCCAAAACAGTCCTAATTGATTTATTTTATTTTTCGTATCAGTCGTACCTAATTCATATAAACGACGATAAATTTTAATCAGATGATCATCATAACTTCTTCGTTCATCGTCAGCTCCCCACTCATCAAATGGTTTTCTTATATATTCCGTTGCTTTTCGACCATCCTTATTTTTTCAATAAATTATTGCTGCTTTAACTTCATCACGGCTGGCCATGATTTCATATTCAATGCTGTTATCAGGAACTGAAACTTCGCGTATATGTTCTGTATCAACAGCCACAAAGTTAGTTTTTTGTTCCTTTTTGTTAATAACCTCCCTGTTTATTCATCCTTCCCCTATTTAGTAAGTTAAAAACCTACATATTATGCAGTAAGTAAGTAGTTATACTTGCTTAACTGCAAAAAAAACTACTCGTTAGAACGAGCAGTTAATTTTGTATACTTTCTTTATAATCACAATTCACACATTGTATTCGAGTTTCTTTTTTATTTTTCTTTTCAACAAGTAATGATTCGCATTTTGGACATGGTCTTGAAATTGGTTTATCCCATGAAACAAAGTCACAATCAGGAAAACGATCACATCCGTAAAAAGTTCTCTTTTTCTTTGACTTACGTTCAACCACATTTCCTTCTTCACACTTAGGACATTTCACACCAATTTCTTTTAAAATCGGTTTTGTGTTCCGACACTCTGGGAAGTTCGAACAAGCTAAAAACTTACCATATCTCCCCATCTTGTATACCATTTCATGTCCGCATTTTTCACAGTCAATGCCAGCAGGTTCATCTCTTATTTCTATCTTTTCCATTTCCTGTTCTGCTTTTTCCAGTCGCTTATGAAAATCTGAATAAAATGTATCGAGTATTTGAACCCATTCTGTTTTTCCTTCTTCAATGGAATCAAGATCCCCCTCCATTTTCACAGTAAAATCTACATCGATTATTTCCGGGAAGAATTCTTCTAGGATATCTATTACAATTCCACCTAGTTCAGTTGGAATAAAGCGTTTATTATCAATACTTACATACCCGCGACGCTGAATTGTGTCCAATGTAGGTGCAAATGTGGATGGTCGGCCAATACCTTGCTCTTCCATTGTTCGAACAAGTCTTGCTTCCGTATATCTTGGTGGCGGCTGTGTGAAATGCTGGTTTGGTGTAACCTCTGTTGCATCAACAACCATACCTTCCTTTAAGTCAGGCAAAAACTTGTTTTCGTCCTTCTTATTATCATCTGTACCTTCTACATATACTTTCATAAACCCTTTAAATTTAACTTTGGATCCAGTTGCTCGAAACTCAACTCCATTGTTTAGTAGGTGAACAGTCATAGTGTCCATAATAGCAGGTGCCATTTGACTTGCAAGAAAGCGTTCCCAGATCAACTTGTACAGACGATACTGATCTCTAGACAAAACGGGTTTCATTGTTTTTGGATCACGTATAGCCGATGTGGGTCTAACTGCCTCATGGGCATCCTGGGCACCCTCTTGTTTCTTACCCTTACTTGTATTGCCTAGAAACTCCTTACCATACTGTTCTTCTATATATCCTTTAGCCTCTTGTTTGGCGGTATCGGAAATTCGAGTTGAGTCTGTACGCATATACGTAATTAAACCTGTTATTCCTCCAGATTTTTTTCCTAAATCAATACCTTCATATAACTGCTGTGCAACCATCATTGTTTTCTTAGCACGGAAGTTAAGCTTTCGCGCAGCTTCTTGTTGTAATGAAGATGTTGTAAAAGGCTTAGCTGGATTTCGTTTCCGCTCACGTTTATTTACTTTATCAACCGAGAATTTTTTATCATCCATTTTTTCGATAATGGATTTTACATCCTGCTCTGTTTTCAATTCCTTCTTCTTGTTGTCAACTCCATAAAATGATCCTTCGAAAACTTCTTTATCTTTGAGGAAACTAGCCTCGATAGACCAATATTCCTCAGGTTTGAAGTTCTCTATTTCCCTCTCTCGGTCAATAATCATTTTTACTGCTACCGATTGTACTCGACCGGCACTTAAACCTTTTTTAACCTTCTTCCATAACAAAGGGCTTATGTTATAACCAACAAGACGATCAAGAATCCGTCTTGCTTGTTGAGCATCAACCAAATCATTATTGATCGTACGAGGATGTTTAAACGATTCCTTTATAGCATCTTTTGTTATTTCATTAAAAACAACACGACATTGTGAATTTTCATCAACGTTTAAACTATGTGCTAAATGCCAGGCAATTGCTTCCCCCTCTCTGTCGGGGTCGGCTGCAAGATAAACTTTCTTTGCTTTCTTAGCTGCAGTTTTCAATTCTTTTAAAACATCGCCTTTACCACGAATCGTTATATACTTGGGCTTAAATTGATCTTCTATATCTACACCCATTTGACTTTTTGGTAAATCCCTTACATGTCCCATGGATGCTTTTACTTTATATTTTTTTCCTAAATAACGTTCGATCGTTTTCGCTTTTGCAGGCGATTCGACGATCACGAGGTAATCTGACATTTATTTTCCTCCCAAAATGAGGTTATTATTAAATAAATTGGAAATCTTCACTAATATTAAATAGTTACCATACATTTGTCAAACATGATATAAAATATAATACTCTAGAACAATGCTTTCAAATAACCCAATTCGGCATTATTCTATCCCAATCTTCTAAAATATCACCAGGGTCTAGTACTAATTTCGCACCATCCTGAATCATTTTATGACACCCCTTAGTTTGTTCCAATAACGGGGATCCAGGAACAGCATATACCTCTCTGCCTTGGTCTAAAGCCTGGTCAACTGTAATTAAGGTACCACTCTTATTGGTAGCTTCTATTACTAATGTACCGAAACTTAAGCCACTTATTATCCGATTTCTTTCTGGAAAGTAAAATCGCTCTGGCGGTGAATTAGGAGTATACTCAGAAAGTAACAAGCCGTATTTAGCAATTTGTTTAAAAAGAACTGTATTTTCTTTAGGATATATGTGGTTAAATCCACTACCCAGGACTGCAATTGTCTTTCCATTATTTTGCAAGGCCATCTGATGTGCAAAACTATCAATCCCTGTAGCCATACCACTAACAATGACCCAGTTTCTCTGAATTAATGGCAGAACATATTTCTCCATTTTTAATTTGGCTTCCCTGGATGGTTTTCGTGTCCCAATTACACTCAGAATTGGATTTTGGTGCAATAAATCTGTATCACCAATGGCATATAGTACCAGTGGCGCGTCTTTAATAGTTTTTAACACAAAAGGATAGTTTCCGTCAACTACTGTTATCACTTTATATGATTTTAAGTCACTTTTAAGCTGGTTCTTTAATTCCTGGCTACGAAGGTCTGAATGAAATAAAACTGCATTTTTATGGGGTAATGAAAAAAATTGGGTAAATTGCGTTGAAGTAAGTGTGTAGATGCTTTTTAATGTAGGGTCATAGCGGAAGAAATTTCGGATGGTTTTACGCGTAATACCACGACAGCGGTGCAAATGAATTAACCGTTTTCGAACTAATTCCAATAGATCACTTCCTTATTTATATAGGAGGAACCCAGAAGCAATTTCACCTCAGGGTTCCAAACATTTAATTAATGTGTTTTACATTTGTCTTGAAGATTTTTTTCTTTTAATACGCTAATCATGGTTTCACCCATTACTGCTGGTGTCTCAGCAACTTTAATACCACAATCGTTCATGACACGTATCTTCTCATCTGCTGTACCTTTACCACCAGAGATAATCGCCCCAGCATGACCCATACGCTTTCCTGGAGGTGCTGTAGCGCCACCAATAAAGCCTACTACTGGCTTTGTCATATTAGCTTTCACCCACTCAGCAGCTTCTTCTTCCGCAGTTCCGCCGATTTCACCAATCATAATTACTGCTTCTGTATCTGGGTCATCATTAAATGCTTTTAATACATCAATGAAATCAGTACCATTAACAGGATCTCCACCAATACCGACAGCAGAAGATTGTCCATATCCATTTTCTGATAATTGATGCACTGCTTCATAAGTTAATGTTCCAGAACGTGAAACAACACCGATATGTCCTTTCTTATGAATGTATCCTGGCATAATACCAATTTTACATTCTTCTGGTGTAATAACACCTGGGCAGTTAGGACCTACAAGGCGTGTTTTTTTGCCTTCCATATACCTTTTTACTTTGACCATATCCATAACAGGAATATGCTCCGTAATACAGATAGCAAGGTCTAAATCAGCATCTACCGCTTCCAGGATTGCATCTGCAGCAAATGGTGCAGGCACATAAATGACAGAAGCAGTAGCTCCTGTTTCTTCAACTGCATCCTGTACTGTATTAAATACAGGAACCCCTTCTACTTCTGTACCGCCTTTTTTCGGTGTCACACCGCCAACGATTTTTGTACCATATTCAAGCATTTGTTTTGTATGAAATTTTGCTGTACCACCAGTAATACCTTGGACAATTACTTTAGTATCTTTATTTACATATACACTCATTTTCGTCCGTCCTTTCTGCACAAAATACGATCATTTTTTCTAATACAGTAGCCTCTTCTATTGAACCTACTTTACCATAGAGACAATTTTTTCGGCGCCATCAGCCATTGATCCTGCTGACGTAATGTTTAAACCAGATTCGTCGAGTATCTGCTTACCTAACTTAACGTTAGTTCCTTCCAAACGTACTACAAGCGGCATTTCTAATCCTACTTGTTTAGTCGCTTCTACAACACCTTCAGCAATAACATCACACTTCATAATACCGCCAAAAATGTTAACAAAAATACCTTTTACATTGGAATCGGACAAAATGATTTTAAATGCTTCCGTAACCTTTTCAGCTGTTGCACCGCCCCCAACGTCAAGGAAGTTAGCGGGGTCGCCGCCGTAATGTTTAATGATATCCATAGTAGACATAGCAAGCCCTGCACCATTAACCATACAACCAATGTTACCATCTAATGATACATAACTTAGATCATATTTGGATGCATCAATTTCCTTCTCATCTTCCTCATCCAAATCACGTAACTCAAGGATGTCTTTTTGACGAAACATTGCATTATCATCAAAGTTTAATTTGGAATCTAATGCAAGAACCTGTCCATCACCAGTTGTAACAAGCGGATTAATTTCAGCGATAGAGCAATCTTTGTCTACAAATGCAGTATAAAGACTCATCATAAACTTCGCTGCCTTACCAATTAATTCATCTGGAATATTTATATTAAATGCTAGTCTCCGAGCTTGGTAACCTGAAAGTCCCACTACTGGATCAATAATTTCCTTGAAAATTTTCTCCGGTGTTTCTGCAGCAACTTCCTCAATTTCTGTACCACCTTCTTCTGATGCCATCATAACAACACGAGAAGTAGCACGATCCATTACTAGTCCAACATAATATTCTTTTTGAATATCACAGCCTTCCTCGATAAGAAGACGCTTGACTTCCTTACCTTCTGGACCAGTTTGGTGTGTAACTAATGTTTTTCCTAAAATTTCATTTGCGTATGTACGCACTTCATCCAAGTTTTTCGCAATTTTCACGCCGCCAGCTTTACCCCGACCACCTGCGTGGATTTGTGCTTTAACTACTTTTACGGAACTATCGAGTTTTTCCGCAGCTTCAACTGCTTCGTCTACCGTATATGCAACATGTCCATTTGGAACATTTACACCATAGCTTCGCAAAATATCTTTGCCTTGATACTCATGAATGTTCATCTTTCATCCTCCCATCAAAATTCACTGCATTCCTATTGTATAAAAAAACAACAAATTTCACAACAATAAGTGATTATTAGACAAAATTGACAGAAACTGATCTGAGATGTACCGAGAGTGCTCAGCATTGCAGGTAGTTGCAGTTATAAAGGATATCAACTTTTTTCACGGGCACAAACTACCTTTCATTATTATAATCGAATATCAATCGAAAAAAGTGTCATAATATTTTATTAAAATATATGACACTTTTTATGGTCGGCAAACGATTGTAATTATAAGATAAGTATTTAGCTAATTTTTGTTAGAATTTGCTACATTTTGGTCTGTTTTGTAGACAAATGCGAACACTTCAGCAACTGCTTGATACAATTCTTCAGGAATAGTTTCATTTATGTTAAGTTCTGCCAAAAGCTCAACTAATGAGGAATCTTCCTGAACAGGAACATTATTTTCCTTGGCTTTTTCTATAATACTTTCTGCTATGAGTCCTTTTCCAGTTGCAGTTACTTTTGGTGCATGCTCATGATTCTGGTCATACCTTAATGCTGCGGCTTTATTTCTTTTTTCAGTCATACCCAATAATCCACTCCCTGATAGGAATTCTGATACGCTGTTTTGAGCTTATCATTATCTGTGTGATTGTTTTCATGAATTGGTTTAATAGTAATAGTTGAAAGCTTATAATTTAATGACTCCAGTCCTTCTTTCAACATTGGTTTAAGGGAAGTAGAGTAATCAGCGATTTCACCTTGATCATTATATATGGTTATAGCTACAGCACGTTTTTGAATATTCATGTCAATAATGGTTTCCTTTAGATGTGCTAGTTCCAAATAAAATATTATTCGACAAAAATCAGGGTTTATTTTCCCGTTCTCAGACTTTTTCCCCTCGAATTCTAGTTGCATATCATTAGGTAAATCTAATTTTTCAGCCGGAATCTGTAAGCTTGCTTGAAGAAAATTGGTTGTGTCATTTACCGACTGTATTTGCATTCCATTTATAAAGTTCAATAATTGTTGTGAACGATCCTGAACAGTCCCCTCCGATTGCTGCAGGATTTGCATAAGCATCGATTTAATTGTAGCTGTTTGCTGTTGTCCCATATTATTTGCAAGCTGATTCTCATAGTTCAGTCCAGTAAATCGCAATACTTGTTGTAATTGACCTAAAAATTGTTCCTTTGGAGAAGAATTAAGAAACGATTCACCTAGTTTCATCGTTGTTAAAGTACGCTCTATGTTTGTGTAAGTATCGCTGCTTGCCATCGTTTGTAATACAGTAAGAAGTTGACGCATTTGTGCTGGATTATTCTCTATGAGCTTTGTTAGTTGTTGCTGCTGAGTCCCTGAGATAATAGGCATTAAAGACTTGCTTATCTGCTGTTTCAGTTGGGCAAATTCCTGCCCTGGCAATGTTGTATTGTTTGCAGTGGCAGTTTCAACAGAAAGTCCCCAAGTTTGAACAATTGCCTTTGATGTGGCCCTTATATTAGTACTATTACCACTCATTTGTTCTAGCAATCTAATTGCTTTAGTATTGCTTAACTCAAATGGTAATATTGCATGGTTACCTGAAGCAAGATTATTTTGTCTTGAAAAAGCTGCCCATTCTGACTTCCAAGCAGAAAACTCAACATTTGCATCTACAGCTCCAGAGCTTTTTAGCACATTAAAGAGTTGTTGGTTATTAGTGGCAGCTTGACTTATGATTTGCCTTACTACCTGATTAGGTCGTTCAGTCAATTGACTGATTCGATTAATTAAATTCTGATGGAGCTGAGTTTGATTAGGATCTTGTCTTAACTGCTGCAACAATGACTTCATTTGGTCTGTCATTCCAGTCTTGTTTGTTGCAGCCAATGCTTGATAAACCGAGTCTGTTATTGGTAATCTTGCCGAAATCATTTCTTTCACTATTTGCTGGGTATTATATTTATTTTGTGCGCCATCCAACTGCTGGAATGCCTTTTGTATTTGCTCTTTTGAAAACGGTATCTTTTCACTAATTAAAGACTGCATAAGTGCAACATTAGTCTTAGTGGGTTTAAGACCAAGTTGCCGTATTAGACTCACCATATTTGTATTAGACTGATTTTTTAATTGTTCTCCAATTACTTTTAAATGAATAACATTATCTGATGCTTGAACTTGAAAATGATACTTTCCACCAACAGCCAAAGAGGCTTCTAATTGAGCGATCATTTTTTGTGTTCCAAGCTGAATTTGTGCTTTATTATCCGGGAATAATTTAACAATTTTTCCTTGAACAATTTGCCCTGGTCTTAAGGTTTGTGTGGAATTAGAAACCTGAGATGAAGTTATTCGCTGTCCTGATAAATGTTGAATACTCATAGAAAGCCCCCCTCCATCAATCAATTAAGCGCATTTCGTAAAACATACAGGTCTTTAACCGTCGCAGTTGATATAAACTGTGAAGTAACATGGCAAAATAGCAGAGTGATTCGTCATCGCTTCGGAAATACATTCCGCTGGGTTTTGCTCAATTATTCAAAAAAATAAATGCATATTGTGATGATATAAACAAGATTTTAGACCATCTAAACCAGCAGTTGGAATATGCGAGACTCCTGTGGGACAGCGATCCTAAGAGCCCCCACAGGGAGCGTTCTTTGCGAGCGAGGCAGACTAAGTACGCCTCGTCCTGTGGCAACGTCTGCACTGGCACGTCCTATGCGTTGGAGGCTCGTGGTGAGCCCACGGATAGGGAAGAAACTGTGAAAGCATAAACTTGAACAGATGTCGCCTTTGTACCCGGAGTGGTGAAAGCGAGTATATTCCAACTTCGCGGTTAGTGAGCCTCACTAAATGATATTAATCGAATCTATGTCGCAGTTTATATCAACTACGCTATGATTTCGTTATTTTGATAATGCAACAATCTTTTAGATAACGGTTATTAGTTAATAGCATTTCTTACAGGTGCATACGACTTTCGATGATAGGGAGATATGCCGTGTTCTGTTAACATCTCCATATGATGCTTCGTGCCGTACCCCATATTAGATTTGAATTCATAGACAGGGTAATTCTTATGTAATTCCTTCATTAAATTATCACGAGTAACCTTTGCCAAAATACTTGCAGCAGCAATAGTTATGCTTTCTTGATCACCCTTTATAATGGGTTCAGAGGTACATGGTAAATTTTCAAGTGATACGGCATCAAGTAATACATGATCCGGTTTTGGATTCAATTGGTTTATAGCATCATACATTGCAAGTTTCGTAGCTTCGTAGATATTGACCTGGTCGATTTTTTGGCTGCTTATAATGGATATTCCATAACTAACCGCCTGATTCTTTAAAATACTAAAGAACTTGTTTCTTGTGGACTCATTCAGCTGTTTGGAATCGTTTAATCCAAGCAATTCAAATTCCCTTGGTAAAATAACGGAAGCGGCTACAACAGGGCCCGCAAGTGGTCCGCGACCAGCTTCATCAACACCAGCTATATACTGGCAGCCATTCGCATAGCAGTTTTTCTCATACCGGGACATTTGCACAAAGTTCTGTTTTATTTTCTGTTCTCTTAGTTTTTGGCGTTCATACTGTTTAATGAGTTTCTGAACTCCTTTTCGCTCGTCCTTTTTCAAATCATTTACAAATGATTCATCAACCTTTTCAGTTTCAAATAGCTTTTTTATCATAGCAATCGATTTATGTTCCATTTAATCACCTTTTTCTATTTCTTTATATCGGCTGTTTCCCTGAAAAAGTGAAAAGTGACATCATCAATAGATGTATGCCACTTAACTTTCAGGTGTTTCAAGTGTGATGTCGCCAAGTTTACCGGTCCTCAGATCACGTATTACCAAATCCGATACTTTTTCAAAATTTACGTTTCCGCCACTTTCCAATGCACCACGCTGTTTTCCAATAGATACAAATATCTCCCACATATCTTCCATATCAGGTTCAATTGTATAGCGCTCTTCAAGCTGTTTGGGGTAATGCTCTTGCATATATTTAATAACGAATGCTACGATATCCTGCAACGATAGGAGTTGATCCTTAATCGTACCAATAGCTGCTAATCGATAGCCAACTATTTCATCTTCAAATTTAGGCCACAAAATTCCCGGTGTATCAAGTAACTCAAAGTCTTTTTTTACTTTAATCCATAGCTGGTGCTTTGTTACTCCTGGCTTGTCACCAGTTTTTGCAATCTTTTTATTTGCGAGACGATTAATTAAAGTAGACTTACCTACATTTGGAATACCGATTATCATTGCCCGGGCCGGCCGTGGCTGAATACCTTTTTTTCTTAGTTTTTCCATTTTTTCTTGACCTAGCTCTTTACCTAATTGGATTACTCGTTTCAAGTCAGCCTTATCATTCACGTTAATTGCTATCGCATACACGTTTTGTTCTTTAAAATAAGAGATCCATCTATCCGTTTCACGATTATCTGCTAAATCTCTTTTCATCAGAACAATCATTTTAGGCTTGTTTTGTAAGACTTGTTGCAGCATTGGGTTTTGTGAAGATAATGGGGCTCTGGCATCAACTAGCTCCATTACGAAATCAACTAACTTTAATTTCTCTTCGACTTCACGTCTTGCTTTTGCCATATGCCCTGGGAACCATTGTATAGTCATTGTTTTATCACCTTATTTACTTATAGTCTGCATTCTGTCAAATGGCCAGTATATTAAACTTGTTTTTCCAACAATTTGATCCATGGGTATTAGACCTAACATACGGCTATCTGTTGAGTTGTTACGATTATCCCCTAACACAAGCACATGATCTTCAGGAATCTGTTTATATTCACCGGGAAGCTCTTCAAGCTTAAATTCACTTGTTAAAGAATTAGTAGACATTCTATTTTGTTTTTGTGCTGTCAGAAATGGTTCCTTGACCTCTTCTCCATTGATATACAATACATCATCGTCAACAGCAACGTGTTCACCAGGTAATCCGATAATCCGTTTTATGAAATCCTTTTGGTCTGAAGCATGGAAAACAACTATATCAAACCGTTTTGGCTCATCTATATCATATAAAAATTTATTAACAATCATTTGGTCCCGATCATGCAATGTAGGCATCATGGATGGACCATCTACAACAATTGGGGCAAAAAAGAACGTTCGGACAATAAAGGCTAATGCAAAAGCAATTAGTAAAGCCTTTATCCAGTCAAACCATTCACTTTTCTGTTTAGCCATATATTCCCCTCCGACAACAGCTATATGTATTATAGTATTATTTATTACCTTTATTATATCATTTAACATTAAAATTAGTACTTGTATTTAAAGTAAAAAGGAGCTTGCACACATGGGCCAAGCTCCTTTCCAATAATGTTGACTATTATCTGCGTTCTTTAATACGTGCTGCTTTACCACGTAAATTACGTAGATAGTATAGTTTTGCACGTCGAACAATACCACGACGAGAAACTTCAATTTTCGCAACGCGAGGTGAATGTACTGGGAATGTACGTTCAACACCAACACCGTAAGAAATTTTTCTTACTGTAAATGTTTCACTGATTCCTCCGTTTTGGCGTTTAATTACAACACCTTCGAAAACCTGAATACGTTCACGTGTTCCTTCGACAACTTTAACGTGTACTTTAACAGTGTCTCCTGGGCGAAACTCAGGATGATCAGTGCGAAGTTGCTCTTTTGTAATGTCTGCAATTAATTGTTGCATCCTACTTCACTCCTTCCAAACCAATGCTCATATCTCGCTAAGGGACAGCGGAACACCGTTTATACGACTTAAGTATCCTACTTAAGCACAACAGTAAATATACCATATTGATATAATGAGTTCAACTATATTTTTCTATTTATTATTAAATTCATTCCATATTTTAGTGTCTTCATCGGATAAAGAGTGTTTATCAATTAATTCACGTCGTCTTTCATATGTCCGTTTCAATGATTCTTTCCTGCGCCATGATTCTATTTTAGCATGGTCACCAGACAACAGAATATCTGGAACTTTCATACCTCGAAAGTTAGCTGGACGAGTGTAATGTGGATGTTCCAATAAGCCAGTTGAAAAAGAGTCGTCAGGTGCAGATTCTTTATTACCTAGCACATCAGGTAATAAGCGAACAACACTGTCGATAACAACCATAGCGCCAAGTTCTCCACCGGTAAGCACATAATCACCTATGGAAATTTCATCGGTGACGAGCTGTTCTCTGATCCGTTCATCGTACCCCTCATAATGACCACAAATAAATACAAGATGCTCTTCTTTTGCTAGCTCCTCGGCTTTTTTCTGATTATAAGGTTCACCCTGTGGACACATAAGTACAATTCGTGGCTTTGTTGGCCTTTCCTTAACAACTGCTTCAACAGCATCAAATACAGGTTGTGGAGTTAACACCATACCTGCTCCTCCACCATATGGGTAGTCATCGACTTTATAATGTTTATCTTGGCTATAATCACGAAAGTTTATTAGGTTATAGCTAAATTTATCTTTTTCATATGCTTTTTTAAGAATCGAAGAATTAAAAACTCCGGACAACATTTCAGGAAATAAGGTCAATACATCAATATGCATTAGTCCAGCAGTCCTTCCATTGGTTCGATAATCACTTTATTAGCTGCCACATCAACCTGCTTGACAATTTCTTCAATATAGGGAATGAGGACGTCTTTCCCCTTTTCTTGTTTCATAACCCATACATCATTTGCTCCCGGTGACAAAATTTCTTTAATTACTCCGATTTTTTCACCACTAAGCAAATAAACATCACAGCCAATAATTTCGTGGTAATAGTATTCATCTTCTTCCAGGTCGGTTAATTGACCTTCCGTTATTTTCAAAAATGCACCTTTATAATGCTCAACATCGCTAATGTTGTCGATTCCTTTAAATTGAAGAAGATCAAACCCCTTATGTACACGATGTGAATTTATTTCCAATTCAATAGGAGCTTCGTTTTCTTTCACTAAAAATAATGTTCCTCCAACTTCAAACCGTTCATCAAAATCACTGATACGAAGTACTTTTACTTCGCCTCTTATACCATGTGTGTTTATTATTTTACCTACATTAAACATCTTTTCAGTCATAATTTCACCTGCTACTCATCAATTCGAATAACGATGTCATCTTCAATAACAATCGCTGTTTCTTCCATAATCTCATTCCAATGCGATCCAACTTTCACTTCAACAAGAGATTCAACTTCTTTTTCCGTAATTTCACTGCCTATTTCCAGCATATCCAACTGTTCGATCTTAAAATCAAGCAATTTAATCTTTTCCTTGCGATTTTTAACTTCCTGCTGAAATCGCTGAGAAAGTTCTTGTTTTGATACGCCTGTTTTATTTTGTAATTTACGTTGTTCAAACAGGAGCTGTTGACACTCTTGTTCAAGTCGCATTTTATGATTATAAAAATTTTTGTGCAATTTTGCTTTGCTTTTGTCGGTAATAACTTGCTTTATGAGAACCTTCTTTATTATTTGCACTACTGTTCCTCGCTCTCCTAAACAGTCTTGGTACAGAAAATAATGAATTAGATGTGGAAAAAGGGAAAGGTATCCCCTCTCCCTTTACATAATATCCAAATAAATACGTTTATTTGCATCCGATTTCGCTGCATAAACAACGGTTCGAATTGCCTTTGCGATACGTCCATTTTTGCCAATAACCTTACCAACATCGTTTTGATTTACAGAAAGATGGTAAACAATCTTTGCATCCTCTTCTGTTTCTGTTACAACAATGTCCTCTGGTTGATCAACTAGTGGTGTAACAATTGATTCGATTAGGGCTTTCATGATATCACACTACTTTACTTTTGATTTTTCTGGTCGTGGAATTTTTTCATGATGCCTTCTTTTGAGAAAAGGTTACGAACTGTATCACTTGGTTTTGCACCTTTAGTCATCCAATCCAATGCTTTTTCTTCATCTATTTTAACTTCAACTGGATTAACTACAGGATTGTATGTTCCAATTTGCTCGATTAAGCGACCATCGCGTGGAGAACGTGAATCTGCTACAACTAAACGATAAAATGGATTTCTTTTAGATCCCATACGTTTTAAACGAATTTTAACTGCCATGTTATTGCACCTCCAATAAATATGTTTTACACAATTTTAGATTCTAACAGAAAGTTCAAAGTCTGTAAAGTGTTTTTCCATTACATGATAGAAAGATATTGAATCTTAAAGGAAGATAGACTAAAACCGCCACTTCGCGCGGCAACGTCAATCCGCCTGCGATGGGCTGGCGCTTGCGCCTTTGTTCTTGTTTAGGAAACTATAAAATTTAAGTGCTATGGATAACTGAACTCCCGATTCAGCCTCGTCCAGCTCCAGCGCCTAGCACCTAGTGGACTTCCCTCCCCGTGTCTACGATAAGTCAACATCGAATCGCTAACGCTCTTCGTGTATCCTTTATCTCACACGGGTCAGTCCAGTCCATACGGCGCTAAACAGGCGCTTGCGCTTTTGTTCTTACATAAACGGAAACTTCATTCCTTTGCCTTTTTTACCTTTTTGGGCACCTGTCATTTGCTTCATCATTTTTTTCATTTCATCAAATTGCTTCAATAAACGGTTCACCTGTGAAACTGAAGTTCCAGAACCTTTTGCAATTCGTTTTTTCCGGCTTGCGTTCATAATACTTGGCTCTTGTCGTTCTTTCTTAGTCATCGATTGGATAATCGCTTCAACATAAACAAGCTGTTTCTCATCAATTTGTGCGTTTTTCAGACCCTTCATCTTGCTGGCACCAGGAATCATACCCATCAGATCTTCTAAAGGTCCCATTTCCTTCACTTGACCCATCTGCTCCAAAAAGTCATCAAAGGTAAAGGATGCTGTACGCATTTTTTGTTCGAGTTCTTTTGCTTGTTTCTCATCAACGTTTGTCTGTGCTTTTTCAATAAGTGATAACACATCACCCATACCGAGAATTCGAGATGCCATTCGTTCAGGATGAAATGCCTCAAATCCATCTAGTTTTTCACCCGTACCGGCAAATTTTATAGGTTTATCAGTAACAGCTTTGATGGAAAGTGCTGCACCACCACGTGTATCACCATCAAGTTTAGTTAAAACAACACCAGATAAGTCTAGCTGTTCATTAAAGCTTTCGGCAACATTTACTGCGTCCTGACCTGTCATTGCATCGACAACTAGGAATATTTCATCTGGTTTAACGGATGACTTAACTTGCTGTAGTTCATCCATTAAATCAGTATCAACATGTAAACGTCCTGCTGTATCAATAATGACATAATCATTGTGGTCTGCTTTAGCCTGTTGTACGGCTTCAGATGCGATATCAACAGGATTAGCCTCTGTACCTTTTGAAAAAACAGGCATATCCAATTGCTGGCCAAGAGTTTCAAGCTGCTCTATCGCTGCTGGACGATAAACGTCGCATGCTGCTAATAATGGCGAGCGATTATGCTGTTTTCGTAAATGGTTTGCGAGCTTACCGGTTGTCGTTGTCTTACCGGCACCTTGCAGACCAACCATCATGATTACAGTTGGTGAACGATCGGCAACAGCTATTTTGCTTTGCTCACCACCCATTAGTTCTGTTAATTCTTCTTTTACAACTTTGATCACCTGCTGTCCAGGTGTTAAGCTCTCCATCACTTCCTGACCAACAGCGCGTTCTTTAATCCGTTTAATTAAGTCTTTTACAACTTTAAAGTTTACATCGGCTTCAAGTAAAGCGAGTCTAACTTCACGCGTCATTTCTTTAACGTCTTGTTCTGAGACCTTACCCTTACCTTTTATTTTTTTCATCGTGCTTTGTAAACGGTCGGCCAATCCTTCAAATGCCATAGAAGGTGTCCCCCTAATCTAATTCTTTTAATTGATTAATAAACTTTTGCATATTACTATCATTAGCAGTCACTTCATTCAGCTGGGCTAAAATATTGACACGCTGCTGAAATTTATCATATAGTTTCAACTTTTGTTCATAGGACTCAAGCATTTTTTCTGTACGTCTAATATTATCATAAACAGCTTGCCTGGAAACCTCAAATAGCTCGGAAATTTCACCCAGTGAATAGTCCTCCAAATAATACATTTCCATATAATTACGCTGTTTAGGGGTTAGTAGCTCTTGATAAAAGTCGAATAAATAATTAACTCGCGTTGTTTTTTCCAGCAATCAAAACACCCCTTGTTAAGTGAAATTCCTTTACATAAAGTATAGTAACATTATTCTGGATTCTCTTCAAGGAGATCAGCGAATAAACCATAGACAAATGCATGTGCGTTAAACTCCTGAAGATCCTCTACTTTTTCACCAAGCCCCACATATTTAACAGGGATATTTAATTCATTTCGGATTGCTAAAACAATTCCACCTTTTGCAGTTCCATCAAGCTTCGTTAGTACAATACCAGTTACATCGGTTGCGTCGGAAAATGTTTTTGCCTGACTCATTGCATTTTGACCAGTCGTTCCATCTAATACTAGCAACACTTCATGTGGTGCCCCAGGAACTTCCCGCTCAATAACCCGCTTAACTTTGGAAAGCTCATTCATTAAGTTCACCTTATTTTGTAACCTTCCAGCTGTATCACAGATTAATACATCAGCATTACGAGATTTCGCAGCATTAATCCCGTCAAATATAACCGCAGCAGGGTCACTTCCGGCACTTTGCTTAATTACATCTACATTGGCACGTTCTCCCCACACATCCAACTGTTCGATAGCGCCAGCACGGAAAGTGTCACCGGCTGCTAATACAACATTTTTACCATCCTGTTTTAATTTGTGTGCAAGTTTACCAATAGAGGTTGTTTTGCCAACTCCATTTACACCAACAACAAGGATTACAGAAAGTTGATCTTCCTCAATACGCAATTCTTCAATTTGTTCATCATCATCTCCATAGTAAATTTCTACAAGCTTTTCAGAAATAACATCCTTCACTTCTTTCGTATCTTTTATATTTTGACGTTTTACTTCCATCTTTAATCCTTCAACAAGATCCATTACAGTCATAACCCCAACGTCTGCTGAAATAAGTACTTCTTCCAGTTCTTCAAAAAAATCCTCATCGACTTTTCGATAGCGGGCGATTAAATCATTAATTTTTCCTGAAAAGGAGTTTCTCGTCTTTTCCATGCCTTCTTTATATTTTGCTGAGACTTCTTCTGTTTCCTCATTTTGCTTGAATTTATTTTTCAATTTTTCCATGAAACTCATCTATGTGACATCCTCCCTACGAGTTAACTAATTCTTTCGTATCTTCTAGCCGAACAGATACTAAACGTGATACTCCAGACTCTTGCATTGTGACACCATATAATACATTTGCCTCTTCCATTGTACCTTTTCGGTGTGTGATTACAATAAATTGCGTATTTTCACTATACGCATTGACATATTTTGCAAACCTTGTAACATTCGCTTCATCAAGTGCTGCTTCTACCTCATCTAATACACAGAACGGTACAGGACGAACTCGTAATATCGAAAATAGTAACGCTATTGCTGTTAATGCGCGTTCACCACCAGAAAGCAGACCTAAATGCTGCAGTCTTTTACCTGGTGGCTGTGCAATAATTTCTACACCTGTATCCAAAAGATTACTTGGGTCGGTTAGCTTCAACTCAGCACGACCGCCTCCAAACAATTGCTCAAAAACAACAGCGAACTCGTCCTTTATCTGATTGAACGTTTCACCGAATCGCTTTTGCATCTCCTCATCCATTTCTGAGATCACGGTATATAACGTTTGTTTTGCTTCCACTAAGTCATTCTTTTGCTCAGATAAAAAGTCATAACGCTCAGAAATACGGTCATATTCATCAATCGCACCCAAATTCACTGTTCCAAGCTGGTCAATCGCTTGTTTAATTTGATTCACCATTGATTTAGTCTCTTCAATATCCTCTGTCTTATCGTAGGTCTGTTTAGCTTTTTCAAACGTAATCGTATAATCTGATTGCAGTTGCGACAGCCTATTCTCCAGCTCTACATCTAAACGGTTCGCTTTAACTTCTTTTTGCTGAATTTCTTGCATAAATGATTGATGCTTTGTGTTCTCTTCTTTTAACTCTCTTTCTTGATCCTGCATAAGCTGTGTTCTTTCTGCTCTATTGGAACGCATATACTGGATTTTACTCGTTAAAGCTTCCTTATCATCCTTAGCCAACTTGATGTTCTGATCAATATCAGCTTCGGTTTCTGTGGAATTTTGCATTTCAAGTAAGTCATTTAAATCGCTTGCGTATTTTTCAAATTGGGCTTTGTATTCTGTTAATTGATCACTAACCGTATTCGTTTTTTCACGTTGGCTCCTCAAACGTTCTTCCTGTTCAGCTAAAGTTACTTGTGCTTTTTGAAAGTCCTGCTGCAATTGCTCTTGATTTTCTTTAAAATCCGCTTCTTGTTCAGTAAGTTCATTAATCTGATTTTGCACCATTACAAGCTGATTTGAAATATCATCTAGTTCACTTGAAAGTTGCTTATCACGGGATTCTAATTCCTCGTTATCATGATCAAATTGCTGTTTATCTTGATCATATAACGTAAGACTATCATTAAGTGACACCAGTTTCATTTCCACCTCTTTGTACGAGGATCGAATTTCCTGGAGCATTTGATGCTCATTCGTAATAGCGTGTTCTTCATCTACTAATTCCTTTTCTGTCGTATCAATTTGCTGCTTTTGTTTGTCAACTTTCTGTTCAAATGCAGTAGCCTTCTTCTGAAATTCACTTAATTTATCTGTTACTTCCTGCAAATCTTTTTCTCTTGTGAATAAAGACTGATTTGATTTCTTCTGCGCTCCACCAGACATTGAACCTCCTGGATTAACAACGTCACCCTCAAGTGTAACAATACGGTATTTACGCATAACAATTTTTGCGATTTCGTTAGCATCTCGCAATGTTTTCGCGATTATTACATGCCCCATTAAGTGATTGACTGCTTTTTGAAAGTCATTATGTGCAGATACTAAATCCGCAGCGACACCAATAAAACCATCGTGGTTCTGCACTTTTGTTAATACATCTTGTGGCACAAAACGGGCTTTTATTGAGGATAATGGTAAAAAGGTTGCTCGTCCATTACTTGTTTTTTTAAGCCAGCTAATCGCATTACGAGCTGCCGTATCATCGTTTACAACTACATGCTGAGCTTGAGCACCGAGTACTGTTTCAATTGCTGTAATATATGTTTTAGGTACATCAACCAGTTCAATCACAGCACCAGAGATACCATCAAGTTTCCGTTCCTCGCGTGCTTTCAAAACGGCCTTCACACCATAGAAGAATCCTTGATAATCTTCTTTCATATCTTCAAGCATTTCTTGTTTGGATTTTAACTTCTCAATATATTGATAGCCTTGATATAGCTTCGTCTGTGCTTCTTGAAATTCTTGTCGGTCAGTACTCAACTTTTCCTTCAATTGTTGTATAACTGATGCCATAGCGTTATATTTTTTTTCTTGAGCTGAATAGTCAGACTGCAGTTTATCTTTTTGATTCGTAAGCTCGGTTCGTTGTATAAGCAAATCCTCAAATTTCTCTGCCTGTTTATTTTTTTTGCCAGAAATCTGCTGTTGCTGCTGTTCAATCGATTGTTTTTCATTTCGCTTTGCAGCTTGCTTATTTAGAAACTCAATATATTCTGATTTCAGTTCTTCGATTTGCTCAGCAATGTTTTCTCTATCTGTTGTCAACTTTTCTTCTAATTGTTCAACCTGCTGTTTTGTATTATTTCGTTCCGCTTGTAAAGATGAAAGTTGTTCATTTTTTTCATTTAGTTCATCTTTTAGTTTATCGATACGATTTGCAGTTTCATTTTTCTGTGATTCCAGCTTTTCTTTGTTTTCAGCAAAATGTTTTGTTCGTTCATTATGTACCTGTTTTTTGCCTTCAAGTTGTTCAAGTTGTTGTGTTGTTGTTAAAAGATTTGCCTGCAGATTTTCGATTTCTTCATCAAGATCATGAATTTCCTGACGTTCTTTTTCCAGTTTTGCTTCTTTTTGCTGTATTGACGTTTTTAAATTAATTTCATTCATTTTTTCTTTATCTAATTCATCGAGTAACGCTTGCCACTGTTCATGAAGTTGTTCAATTTCCGTAACAAGAAGCGAGATTTCTTGTTGTTTCAGTTGTTCTTTCTTATCCAAATATTTCTTAGCGGTTTCAGCTTGTTCTTCTAGGGGATCTATTTGTTGCTCTATTTCATATATAATATCTTCTACACGATTTAAATTCTCTTGTGTTTCAGCTAATTTATATTCCGCCTTTTTCTTGCGCTGTTTGTATTTAAGTACGCCCGCTGCCTCTTCAAAAATAGTTCGTCGTTCTTCTGCTTTGGAACTTAAAATTTCCTCTACTTTTCCCTGACTTATAATCGAGAATGCTTCACGACCAAGACCTGAATCCATAAATAATTCCACGATATCTTTCAATCGACAGGCTTGTTTATTAATATAAAATTCACTTTCTCCTGAACGGTATACACGACGTGTAACACTAACTTCTTCATAGTCAAGTGGAAGCGCCTGATCACTATTATCTAGTACTAGAGTGACCTCGGCAACATTCAAGGGCTTTCTGGAATCACTTCCCTGGAAAATAATATCTTCCATTTTGGAACCACGTAAGGATCTTGCTGATTGCTCCCCAAGTACCCATCTGATTGCATCCGTTATATTACTTTTTCCACTTCCATTTGGGCCAACTACTGCTGTAACACCGGGAACAAAATCAACATTGATCCGTTCAGCAAATGATTTGAATCCTACACTTTCTAATCGTTTTAAATACATTATACATTCTCCTATTTCTTGCCGAGATAAAGTAAAATTTTATGTACCATATAAAATTTGGCTTTTTACCGCATTTATTTTATCATAAACATAGGCACAAAAGAAGGCATAGCCAAGTACATACGTGATTTATTGCTTTTGTTATTGTCAAACTAATTAGATGAGGTGTTTACATGAATTTGGAGAATCCATCACAAGAAAACTTAAAGTTTATCCTCGATGAACTTGCAGAGATGTTGAATGTCGTTAACCGCACCATTATGGATCCGGAAGATTATGATTTGGAAAAATACGAGGACATTAAATTTATGTATGATATGATTACGCAGAAGGGGCAGTTAAGTGCTTCAGAAACACAAGCATTTATTGATGAATTACGGTCTGTAAGGAAATCATAACATAAATCCATTAAATTAAAAGCGCAAAACGCCTGTTAAGCGCGTATACAATGCGCTCAACTTTGCGGATGGTTCGAGGACGTGGCCACAGTGGCGGTCTTAGTCACCTTTATTTCTTATTGTAGAGACGGTGTGATAAGTCCATTAGTCTCTAGGCGGGCTGGTCGTTTAAAACGACACGTCCTTTGGCCTCACCGGCACTAGTGCGTCCTGTATGTCGTATCTGACGTGGCTGGTTTTGTAGTTCAGTTATACCAGCAATAAATTTTATAGTTTTAAACTATGTAAAAGGCCAGAGAATCAAATGATTCTCTGGTTTATTCTTTAATATTTCTTAATCGTTATAGCTATCCAATCCATTCTTTGCTGCACGTTGCTCGGCTTCTTTTTTTGTACGACCAACACCAACTCCTGCAACATCACCTTTAATTAGTACCTGTGAAACAAACTCCTTGTCATGGGAAGGGCCATTTTCTTCCACGATACTATATTCTATGTTATGAATTTTATGTTGCTGCACAAGCTCTTGCAGTTGGCTCTTGTAATCCATCGCATGCGAAAAAGCACCAGTTTTTATTTTCGGAAATACATATTTCTCTAAAAATTGGGTAGCAACATCGTATCCCTTATCCAGATACAATGCTCCAAGGAACGCTTCAAAAACGTCTGCCAATAAAGCTGGACGATCCCGACCACCTGTTTGTTCCTCACCTTTTCCTAACCGTATATATTCCCCGAAATTCAATTCACGGGCAAAATTGACTAAAGATGGTTCACAAACAATTGAAGCTCGTAGTTTAGTTAGATCTCCTTCAGCCATGCTATTCTGGTTTCGATACAGATATTGAGAAACACCTAATTCCAAAACGGCATCTCCTAAAAACTCCAAACGTTCATTATCCGAAAACGATTCTTCACGATGCTCATTCACATAAGATGAATGTGTAAAAGCCTGTCTGATTAAGTCATGGTCATTAAATGTAATATCAAGTTGTTCTTGCAACGATGAAATATTCATATCATTATCACCACTCTGTACTATTTATTTTGCTTAGCAAAAAATTAATCTGAAATATTAAATATACGGAAAGTCCCGCATTTGCGAGACTTTCAACTATATTTATGATTGAATACTGTTTATGTAGTTAACAGCATCACCCACAGTATTAATTTTCTCTGCTTCTTCGTCTGCTATTTCCATATCAAATTCATCTTCAAGCTCCATAACAAGCTCAACAACGTCTAATGAGTCAGCTTCTAAGTCATCTTTGAAAGAGGCTTCCATTTTTACTTTAGATTCTTCCACATCAAGACGATCAACGATGATATTTTTTACACGATCAAATACATCTGCCATAATACTTCACCCCCCTTCGAGGATAATATCTTTCATACTAAGCAAGCTCACAATCTGCTTTTACACTACATTACCATTCCACCATCAATATGAATGGTTTGTCCAGTAATGTAATTGGCATCATCTGATGTGAGGAAACGTACAACTTTTGCCACATCTTCTGGTTCACCAAGTTTCGCTAATGGAACCATTGCAAGCATACTTTCTTTTTGCTCATCAGTTAGTTCATTTGTCATATCTGTTGAAATAAAACCAGGCGCAACAGCGTTAACCAAGATATTGCGCGATGCGAATTCTTTTGCAGTGGATTTCGTCAGTCCGATAACGCCAGCTTTAGCTGCAACATAGTTAGCCTGCCCCGGGTTTCCACTCACACCTACGATTGAAGCAACATTAACAATTCTACCGGCTTTTTGTTTCATCATCTGTCTTGAAACAGCTTTGGTACATTGGAATACTCCTTTGAGGTTAGTGTTAATCACTTGATCGAATTCATCTTCCTTCATTCGCATTATCAAATTATCCCGTGTAATTCCAGCATTATTAACTAAGATGTCCAAACTGCCAAATTGACTTACAACTTCTTTAACCATTGCTTTAGCGTTTTCTTCGTTTGCAACATCTGCCTGTACCTTAAATGATTTTACACCCAATTGCTTAATTTCATCAACAACAGATTGTGCTTTTTCTTCACTGCCAGAATAATTTACTGCCACATTTGCACCTTGTTTTGCTAATTCCAGGGCAATGGAGCGACCGATACCTCGTGAAGCACCAGTTATTAGTGCGTTTTTCCCTTGTAACATTACAAGTCCTCCTTATACCACGAAATAAAATCGTTTAACGATGCTGGATCCTGTACTGCAAATGTTTTAACGTTACGGTCAATTTTCCTCACTAAACCACTTAATACTTTACCATTACCTACCTCAACAAAGGCATCCACACCATCATCAATCATATTACGGATGGATTCTTCAAATCTAACAGGTGAATAAAGCTGCCTGATTAGTAAATCTTTTATTTCTTCCTTTTCAGTTACTGGTTGAGCAGAAACATTCGCATAAACTGGGATGCGTGCATCATTAAAATCTATATCATTTAACTCTTTTGAAAACTGCTCATTAGCTGTCTTCATAAGTCTGGAATGGAATGGACCACTAACATTAAGTGGTAAAACACGTTTTGCACCATTTTCTTTTAAAAGCGTGCTTGCTGTTTCAATTCCTTCTTTAGACCCGGAAATAACAATCTGACCAGGGCAATTTAGGTTGGCAATATCAACAACTTCATCTTCATCCAGATGTTGAAGAGTTTGTTTTATATCCCCCTCAGACATACCAAGAACCGCTGCCATTGCTCCTTTTCCCATTGGAAACGCTTCTTCCATCAACTTACCTCGTGAAGCAACAAGAGGTAATGCTTCTTTGAAGGAAATCGAACCCGCTGCGACTAGTGCACTATATTCTCCAAGACTATGACCAACAGCCATGTCAGGCTTTATTCCTTCTTTTAAGAGTAACGTATGTACAGCAAAACCCGAAAGTAATAATGCGGGCTGAGCATTTTCGGTTTCTGTTAATATTTCCTTAGAACCATCGAACATAATAGTTGATATCTCTGAGTCTAAAAGCTGATCCGCTTCACGAAATAATTCTTGTATTTCAGTATATTCATCATAAAATGCTTTCCCCATGCCCACTGTTTGTGATCCTTGTCCTGGGAACATAAATGCTATTCGTTTCATTCGCTCTCCCCCTCCTCCAAATCAATGGATTCCATAGTAGTTTCAATTGTATTAGTTACGTTAAATTCAACCATATGTGCTGCCTGTTTAATTGCATTGTATACTGCACGGCGATTAGACGAACCGTGTGCCTTAATTACAGGTGCAGAAAGACCAAATAATCCAGCGCCGCCATACTCTGAATAATCCAACTTTCCTTGCAGCCCCTTCAAATCACTTTTCACCATTCCGGCGGCAATTTTTGTTTTAACAGAAGACATAAAGGTTTCTTTAAGCATCGAGAACATTGTCATTGCAGTACCTTCAATAGTTTTAAGTGCAATATTTCCGCTAAATCCATCTGTCACAACTACGTCAGCGGTTCCTGATAATATGTCTCGGGCTTCAACATTCCCAATGAAATTAATTGGGGCTTTTTTTAATTGAGAAAACGCCTTTTTAGTAAGCTCATTTCCTTTCCCGTCTTCAGTACCAACGTTTAATAATCCTACTGTTGGGTTAGTAATAGCGCGCACTTTTTCCGTATAAATGGATCCCATAATTGCGTATTGAACAAGATGATGAGCTTTTGCATCTACATTTGCTCCAACATCAAGTAATAAAAAGCCTTTTCCGTCTATTGTTGGCAATGTCGGGCTAAGTGCGGGGCGGTCAATTCCTGATATTCTTCCCACTACAAATAGTCCAGCGCTCATAAGGGCACCAGTATTCCCGGCAGATATACATGCATCAGCCCGATGTTCCTTTACTTCTTTACCCATTAATACAAGTGAAGAGTTTTTTTTACGCCGTACCGCTCGAACAGGTTCATCGGCAGCAGTAATTACTTCATCCGTATGAATAACATTAATATTTTTTGAATTGGTTAAATATTCGTTTATTTTTTTCTCATCACCTATTAAGTTTATCGTTAAATTTTCAATTTGGGAAACAGCATCCATCGCTCCTAAGACAATTTCCTTAGGTGCATGGTCGCCTCCCATGGCATCAATTGCTATTTTCATTTTAGATTGTCCCCTTTTTGATCATTTGAGCGATACATATGAAATAACCCAGTAAACACTTTTTCGTTTTCAACGAAGCTGTTCACCCGGACAACCGTTAAACCTTTATCGCTCACTTCTTCTACAAAGGCTTTAGCAACCACACGTTCTCCCTCATTAACCTGACGGGTAAACTTAAGTTCAGATTTTACTGTTAATGCAAGTTCATCATTAATAACGGCAACAGCAAGTGAGTTTGCTTGAGCAAACAAATGATGTCCCCTCGCTATCTTATTTCTCGAAAAAACATGTTCTTTATTGATTACTAATATTGAAATTGCCCGATTATCTAATTCCAAATCAATAATTTCCCCAATTACTTCATCTAAAGTTAGTGCTTTCACTGTTTCGTTCCATTGGTATGTCGCAACTGACTTAATACGCTCGCGAAGCTCAGGAATCGATAGTTCCATTCGGTCCAGACGAATTGTTTGAATACTAACATTGAATTTTTTTGATAAATCGTCATCAGTAATAAATGGAGTATTTTCAATCGTTTCTTTTAATAATCGCTGCCGTTCCATTTTACTTATCTTCATTTAATGGCACCATCCAAATAAACAAAAGCGTAAGTGACCGTTTAGTGACGTATGGACTGCGCCCGCGCATCGCGGGTGGGTCTGACGTTGCCGCGTATCGCGGCGATTTTAGTCGATCTCCCTTTACCTGAGATAAAGGCAACACGCCCTTCATAGGGGTGTGCGGACGTTGGGAGCAAAGCCCGTTTTTAGTCGGCCATCCTTCGTCATTCGATTCGATGTTACCTTATCGTAAGGAGGAGTAGGAAGTCCACTAGTCACTGGTCACTGAAGCTGAACATGGCTTATTTATTAAGTTCAGTTGTACACAACGCTTCCATTTTATAATATCCTAATAAAAAATGTGGTATTACTGCTAATACTATGACTTGGTACTAATAGTAATATATAATACCAAGTCTAAATATGCAAGTTAACAATTAATCGAGTTTATCATGAAGAAATGTATCGTTTTCCAAGTTAACTCTTAGTTGATAAAATTCACTATTTTCCTCCAGTAAATTCTTCTCAATTATTTCCTGCGCGTCCTGCCTGGCAGTTTCTAAAGCGCGATAATCATGAATCATATCTGCTACCTTGAAGTCTGGCAGACCACTTTGTTTTTTGCCAAAGAAATCACCCGGACCACGGAGCTTTAAATCCTGCTCGGATAACTCAAAGCCGTTATTAGTTTCAGTCATAATACGCATCCGTTCTTTTCCGACTTCTCCTTTTGGATCAGCAA
Organism: Virgibacillus subterraneus; assembly: GCF_900110695.1. GTDB lineage: Bacteria > Bacillota > Bacilli > Bacillales > Amphibacillaceae > Lentibacillus > Lentibacillus subterraneus. The sequence continues at coordinate 183,846 of NZ_FOEH01000004.1, forward strand.
TTAGAATACAATAGCTTTGTTTATTTCCACGACCTACGCGCCCTCTAAGCTGATGTAACTGGGATAAGCCAAAACGCTCTGCATCATAAATAACCATAATTGTTGCGTTTTGGACATTCACTCCCACTTCAACAACAGTTGTCGAGACCAATACTTGAATTTCATTTGCTGCATATTGTTTCATGACCTCATCTTTTTCATCGGCTGTAAGTCGTCCATGCATAAGCCCAACTTTTAAAGAATTTGAATAAAATTCTTGTAATTGGTGAAAAAGGTCAACGGCATTTTGAATATCCATCTTGTCTGACTCTTCAATTAACGGACATATAACATAGGCTTGTTCACCTTGATTAACACGTTTTTCAATGAATCCGAGTACCCGATCAAGCGTATTTTCTTTTGTCCAGTATGTTTCAATTTCTTTTCTTCCTGATGGCATTTCATCAATTACTGAAACATCCATATCGCCAAAGGCAGTAATTGCTAATGTTCGTGGGATAGGGGTAGCTGTCATAAATAAAACATCAGGATTTAACCCCTTATCACGTAGTGTACGGCGTTGCTTAACCCCAAACCGATGCTGCTCGTCAACAATAGCAAAACCAAGATTATCAAAGAAAACATCATCCTGAATTAGAGCATGCGTCCCTATAACAATATCTACCTCATGATTATCAATTGCGGCAGTCATTTCTTTTCTTTTTTTCCCCTTTACAGAACCGGTCAATAATACGATTGTCGCTTTATCACCGAACAATTCTGTAAGTGATTGATAGTGCTGCTCGGCCAATATTTCTGTTGGTACCATTAAGGCTCCTTGCTTACCAGCAGTTATTGCAGCGTATAGGCAAATTGCTGCCACTGCTGTTTTGCCAGAACCAACATCACCTTGTAAAAGACGATTCATTCGGTAGGGTGATTTCATGTCCGCCAGAATTTGATTTAATGATTTTTGTTGCGCATTGGTTAAAGAGAACGGGAAAGTATCAATAAATTCCTGGACTTGCATCGCGTTATAGTGCTGAGCATTACCTTCTGTCGCCTCACGTTTAATTTTTCTTAATAACTGCATTCTTAGCTGAAATAATAAAAATTCTTCATATGTAAATCTTCGTCTTGCATGTTTTAGATCAATTCTATTCTTAGGAAAATGCATAGTAGTTACCGCACTTCGTCGTTCTGGAAGTTTATAAGTTTCCAAATAATAACTTGGTAAAATTTCAGTGATCTCAGCTCCATATTCGCTAATAGCGGACTGTATCGTTTTCTTTAATTTATAGTTTGTTACGTCACCCTTGAGCGGGTACATTGGCTGGATCGCAGTTTGTTCAGATGCCGGGCCTTTATTATAATTATTGACAGTTATTTGCAGACGGTGTGCATCCCATTTACCAGTTAATGTAATTGTGTCACCTGCATTAATTTGTTTTTTGGCAAATGCACGGTTAAACATAACAGCCTTAATCGCTACATTCTCGACTTCTACATTAAAAGTTAACCGGGACTTTTTCTTTCCATAAAAAGTAAGGGAAGGCTCATTCACTACCCTTCCCTCGATTGTAACTTTATCTTCATGAATTAATTCGCTAAGAGGTTTAATTTCAAATACATCGTAGCGGTTGGGGAAATAATACAGCAAATCTTCCACAGTATGAAGATTCATCTCTGCCAGATTTCCTGCAAATTTATCACCTACCCCTTTTAATTGTATTACTGGATCGCTTAGCACGTTAATCACTCTTTCTAAACGGACATACCGAATATTTTCTCTTTTAATAGACGTCCTGTCGGGGTATCTGCTAGTCCGCCTTCACCTGTCTCACGCAAGCTTGATGGCATTTGCTTCCCAATACGGTACATGGCACCAATTACTTCATCACACGGAATTCTGCTTGTAACACCAGCTAAAGCCATATCTGCTGATACAATAGCAAGTGAAGCCCCCCCAGCATTTCGTTTTACACAAGGCACTTCAACAAGACCCGCAACTGGGTCACAAACAAGACCAAGCATATTCTTCAGTGTCATAGCAAATGCCTCAGCTGATTGCTGCGGCGTTCCACCGGCCATTTCAACTATTGCAGCAGATGCCATTGCTCCTGCTGAGCCTACTTCTGCCTGACATCCGCCAGCAGCCCCAGAAATAAACGAATTGTTCGCAACAACAAATCCAAATGCACCAGAAGTAAAAAGATAGCGTATCATTTGTTCACGCGTCGGATTCAACTGGTTCTTAACAGCAAATAATGTCCCAGGTACACAGCCTGCACTCCCGGCAGTTGGTGTTGCACAAATTGTACCCATTGCTGCATTCACTTCATTGGTACCCATTGCCTTACTAACAGCATCCATTAATAGATTACCTGATAGTGGAGTCTTTTCCTTCATATAATTTTGAATTAAAACTGCATCCCCGCCAGTTAATCCAGTAACAGATTCTACACCTTTAAGGCTATCTTCTACTGCTCTTTCCATCACTTCCAGATTCTTTTCCATTTCGGAATAAACTTCTTCACGTGATTTATCTTTTACTTCCATCTCTTGACGAATCATAATTTCAGATATTAAAACATCTTCCTTTTCTGCCATTTCTACTAATTCTGCAGCATTACGAAACATATGATGAAAACTCCTCTCTATTGCCGATTAGCTCACTATTTTTGAGATCTGAATAATATGATCAGCACTCTCTAACTCTTTTAAAATAGTATCTTCCACATTTTGGTCGACCTCAATAACCATTAATGCTTCTTTTCCAACATCTTTGCGGTTCACTTCCATATGTCCAATGTTAATCTCATTTTTAGCCAAAATTTTGGTTACAGAAGCAATAGCTCCATAGCGATCATTATGCATGATAAGAATTGCTGGGTGATTGCCTGATAACCGTAATTCGAAACCATTTAATTCAGTGATTTCTACTTTTCCGCCCCCGATAGATATACCTACAAGCTCAAGTTGATCTGTATCATTTCCAATAACTAGCCGCGCAGTATTGGGATGGTCAACAGCCGCACTATCCTCAATAAATTGAACATCGATATTTTTCTCTTTCGCAGTTACCAATGCTTGATTCATTCGTGTATCATCTGTTTCGTACCCTAACAATCCACCAACTAAAGCAAAGTCTGTTCCGTGTCCTTTATAAGTTTTAGCAAATGATTCATATAAATGAATTCTTGCCCATTTTGGCTCTTCACCGAATAAGTTACGTGCAGCTTTTCCTATTCTTGCTGCACCTGCTGTATGTGAACTAGAAGGACCAATCATAACTGGTCCAATAATATCAAAGACTGAATTATACTTCACGAATCAACACCGTCCCCAAAATAAATTTCTCTCCATTGCTAATTATAACAAAAACCCATCTAATAATCACCCGAGGGTTGAATTGAGCTTTATTTTCCTCAAGTCTAACTTACTGCTTGACTTCATTGACTTTTTTTGAAGGGGAACATATAATAACTATTTGTGGATTATACATTAAGAGTGTATTCATTTAACTATTGAGTACACTATATATAGTCGGGTGGGAGAGGGACAGTTAGAAATTTGAGGAGATTAGATGCCTTATAATAACAACACTGAGTTAGAAGCTACTAATGGTAAATGGCGAACAGAAATTGTTGCCGGTTTGGTTGGCTACCTTACTACAGTCTATATTGTTGCTGTAAATGGGTCTATCCTAAGTGAAGCAGGGATTTCACTTGAAGCTGGAATGCTTGCAACGATAATGGCAAGTTTTGTCGGAACAATTCTGATGGGATTATTTGCTAAGCTCCCATTGATTCTGATTCCTGGGATGGGGATTAATGCATTATTTGCCTATTCCATTGTCGAAGGTGCAGGATTAACGTTTCAAGAAGGCTTAGCAGTTGTAATGATTGCTTCTGTATTATTTATAATTACTGCGTTTAGTCGCTTAGGTGTCCTACTAAAAGAAGCAATTCCTGAATCATTAAAACATGCAATTACAGTAGGACTAGGCTTTTTCCTAATCTTAATAGGCTTAGAAAAAAGCGAACTTGTTATCAGTGGTGAGAACACCATTGTTGCTATTGGTGATTTCACTTCACCTACTGTCATCGTAAGTTTATTAACATTATTCATTGCTATATTTTTATTTATTAAGAATATCCCAGCTAACTTCCTAATTACGATGATAAGCGGGACTATATTTGCGCATTTCTTCGGTATTCTGGACACTGGAAAAAGTACTGTGAGTATTAATATGGGTGAAATGTTATTTGTTCCATCATTTACAGCAGTTGATGAGCTTGCATTCTGGCTGGCAATCTTTCCTTTAGCGATGATTCTTATCTTCGAAAACATGGGATTATTGCATGGACAGCTTCATATGTTGGAACGTAACGACAGCTATAAAAAAGCATATCAAGTAACTGCATTCTCATCGCTTACTTGCGCATTTTTTGGTACATCACCAACTGTATCAGCGGCAGAGAATGCGGCTGTAATAGCATCAAATGGTAGGTCAAGAAAAGCTTCTGTAACAGCTGGATTACTATTTTTAGCAACGATTTTTATTATTCCATGGATATCCATGATACCAAATGCTGCTATTAGCCCAATATTAATCATTGTTGGGGTTTTAATGGCGCAGAATATCAGACACGTTCCATTGGATGATTTATCTGAAGCACTGCCAGCCTTCTTAATCGTCGCATTAATACCGTTTACGTACAGTATAGCGGATGGGATGGCATTTGGTTTTATTGCATACCCAATTGTTAAGCTTGCTGTAGGTAAACAGAAGGAACTATCTATCACATTAATTATTATCTCAGCATTGTTTCTGTTTGACTTTATCATAAAAATAACCGGAATTTAAAAGTAAGCAGTTCAATTTCACGTACAAAACGCAACTTGTACCATTAATTGAACTGCTATTTTTTTAATATAGTTGATTTCAGCTTTTGCAAACAATAAATCTTAACAAGTGTTTGATATAAGCTGCAAATTAATGCGAGGAAATACTTGAGTGCTATGCCACCGCTCCAGAGATACATTCCGCTTTCCGCGGGCAACGCTTCAGTTTCCTGAGGGATCTTCAGCTGTCGCTTCGATGAGATGGGGCGAGTAATCGCATTCCCAGGAAGTGCCTTATACTTAATCGATCATCCTTATATATTTTGCAAGCCTCTTCACTCAGGACGAACGATGGGGATTTCCAAGCTCGTCCACAGAAAATGGGTTATTTCAGTTGTACATTAAAGATCCACCATATCACCTAACATTTTAAAGCAAAATTTAGATGAGAGCTATATACCAAAATATAAAAAAGAGCATCAAATTGCTATCCAATTCAATGCCCAATTTACTCTACGTTTTTACTATTTGTGTACCACAAAAAGACGAGGCTTGTTTATTCTACTGAAAAAATAAACGAATAAATCGGCTGGTTTCCATTGTGTATTTCAATTTCCATATCTTCATACGTCTCTTCAATATACTTCTCAATTAATTCCACTTCTTCAGCACTTGCATCCTCACCTTGAAGAATAGTTAGAATTTCATCATCCTCTGTAATCATTTCATTCAGTAATAATTTAACAGTTTCTATTTTATCTTGATTGGATCCTTTAATCTTTCCATCTGCAATACCCATAAAATGATTCTTTTCAATTGTAATACCATCAATTTGCGTATCGCGTACAGCATATGTAACTTGACCCGTTTTAACCTGTGTACTTGCTTCTTCCATTGCTTCTTTGTTGTTCTTGATATCACTATCTGGATGAAAGGCAAGCAATGCACTTATCCCTTGTGGAATTGTCTTTGTTGGAACAACTTCAGCACTTACTTCAGCTAGTTCTGCAGCTTGCTCAGCAGCCATTACAATATTTTTATTATTTGGAAGTATAAGTACATTTTTAGCATTAGCTTTTTCAATTGCATTTGTAATGTCCTGTGTACTTGGATTCATCGTCTGCCCGCCTTCGATTACAACAGACGCACCAAGGCTTTCAAATAAAGAAGTCAGTCCAGATCCCATAGCAACAGTTACAATTCCATATTCAGCTTGCGCTTTTGGGGTAGCCTCTGTATCTTGGCTTCCAACAATTGCTGTATGCTGTTCACGCATGTTTTCAATTTTCATATTAATTAAACTGCCAAAACGTTGCCCAAGAGTCATTACTGATCCAGGATATTCTGCATGAACATGAACTTTTGCTATTTCATCATCTGCCACAACAAGAAGTGAATCACCATGCTCACTAAGTTCATTACGAAATGTTTCTTCATCAAATGGATTTTCATTTAATTTATCTTCTTCAAACTTGACCATGAACTCAGTACAGTAACCAAATTCAATTTCGGATGTATCCATGAAATCTTGTGCAATTTTATGATGTTCAGCATTTACCATTTCTTCCATTTCTGCTGCATCAGCATCCTGTTCTGGTAATTCTTCACCTTTTAGAGCAGCAAGAAATCCTTCATAAATTGTTAAAAGACCTTGTCCACCAGAATCTACAACTCCCACTTCTTTAAGCACAGGTAAAAGATCTGGTGTACGTTTCAATGATGCCTTTGCTTCTTTAACGACTTCTTCCATTAAAGCGATTACATCTTTTTCTGTTTTCGCTTTGCTAATCGCTACTTTAGCAGCATCCTTAGCAACTGTTAAAATGGTACCTTCAACAGGCTTCATTACAGCTTTATAAGCAGTGTCTACTCCGCTATCAAATGCATTTGCCATGTCTTTGGATGATACGGTTTCTTTATTTTCTAATCCTTTAGCAAATCCGCGAAATAATTGAGATAGAATCACACCAGAGTTACCTCTGGCTCCCATGAGCAATCCCTTTGCAAATGCAGTAGCGATTTCCGACACATTTTCACTATTAATTTTCTTTACTTCACTTGCACCTGACGTCATCGATAAATTCATATTTGTTCCAGTGTCTCCATCAGGAACTGGAAAAACATTTAATGCATCTATTTTCTGAGCATTATTCGACAAATGGTTTGCTCCAGAGAGAACCATTTGCGTAAACGTTATGCCATTCAACGTTTGTACCTTCAAAATACTTCCTCCTCATTCGAAAAACTTGGCTTGTCGCCAAGAATTAATGGCGAAAGCCTTTATTTCACTTATACTTTAAACCACTAGAATTAAAGTGAAAGAAAAGCGTAAGCGCCTCAAGATAATCTGGTGACTAATTTTTTCAAGTTAGTTTAACAAAAAAGTAATTTATGAGCTCTATCCAAATGTTCAATAAAAAGCAGCTGTTTAGTTTTCCAAAGTTATCACATGTTAAAAAACTTGGCTTTTCGCCACGCTTTAATGGCGAAAGCCTTAGTTGTGCATATGCAGTAAGAAAGTATTAATATTTCCTAACTGCTAATGAAAAGACTAATCCCTTGCGACCCGGACACCTTGAATGTAAATATTAACCGAGTCAATTGCCAATCCTAAGGACTTGTTTAACGTATATTTGACTTGTGATTGTACATTATGTGCAACTTCAGAGATTTTTGTACCATAACTAACAATGATATACATATCGATATGGAGATGATTTTCTTCCTGGCGCACAATTACACCCTTTGAAAAATTCTCTTTACGAAGAATTTCAGCAATTCCATCTCTAATCTGGCTTTTTGATGCCATGCCAACAATTCCATAACACTCTACTGCTGCGCCACCTGCAATTGTAGATATAACCTCGTTCGTAATAGTTACTTGACCATCATTTGTATTAAGTTCAATGGACATTAATTATCCTCCTTTAATACCCAATCATTATAAGAATATTTTACTACAAGCATATTCATTTTAAAAGCTTCAGACACACTTATGTAAAATTTTATCCTCTATAACAATGGATGATTTATATTGTTCTGTCAAGATATTTTTCTTTATATAATTCCCAATAACAATTGCATTCTAGCGATACATGTGATAAATTAATTAAGTAATTATATGACACATGTCAGAGTAGGAGGGATTACCATGGCTAGAAAATGTGTTGTTACTGGACGTAAAACTCGCAGTGGAAACCAACGCTCTCACGCTATGAATTCCAACAAACGTAATTGGAAGGCTAATGTGCAAAAAGTTCGTATTATGGTAGATGGCAAACCTAAACGTGTTTACGTATCTACTCGTGCCTTGAAATCTGGTAAAGTAGAGCGCGTATAAATATACCTGAGATCAGAACAATCGAACATTAGTTAATAGCTTAAAAGCATCCATTAAATTGGATGCTTTTTTAGTTAGTAAAAATACCTTTTTTATTGCTAATTACAACTAAGAACTCCGCCATTAAAACAAATCCTTCTAACTTTCAACCTTGTCCAAAAAAAATGAGCTTTTGCCAAATGAATTGACAAAAGCTCATTTTACCCTATCTATCCTTTTTAAAAGTACCAATGACAACTCGAACAAATCCGCCGATAAACCTTGGGAGTTTAATAGTATAAAATTTCATGAGTTCTCCGCCTCCTCTGTATATTAGAAAACTTGGCTTTCGCCAAGCTTTATGGAGAAAGCCTTAGTTACACTTATGCAGGAAGAAAAATTCTAAACTTTTCTTCCTGTTAAACAAAGCTTACATTGGAATCGTATCTGACATAGCATCACGACTCTTTATTATTAATAGTATGCCTTCCTTATACGAAAAAGTACCATAATTTGAAAGAAGCTTGTTTGATATACAGAGAGTCGACCCCCACGTTATCGACTGATTTTGCAATGGATAATAAAAACCATTTAGCGTCAATCCTTTTACATACTGGGTATATGGAATAAAAGAAATATTCGGATATCGTTTATTCTGCTTTATTTCATAACTGCCGGGGAACGTTAATTCAAGCTGATTTTGAATATCAACAATAACTCCTTGAATACCCCGATTCATTATGGAGTAAAGTAATTGAATATTAATTAATGCATGATCGAGACGTCCTCCGGTTACACCGAATAAATAAATTTTTTCTGGCTGTAATTCATATGCCTTTGTTAGTGCAATTTCTAAATCGGTTTGATCCTTTTCAACAGGATAAACTTCATATGAATTTGCATATGCTTGTACAGTGTTTTTTTCTATATTATTTATAGAATCAAAATCTCCTACAGCATAGTCAAGCGGCATTTTACCTTCTGCTAGGGTTAGAGCACCTCGATCCGCTCCAATCCATACATCCACCGTGTGCATATATAAAGAAAGATCAGGAAGTAACTCCGTAGGTCCGTTCCCCATTATTGCAACATATGACATAACATCAATTCGCCTTCTCAATTGACTGTGTAATCTGATCTATTGCCTGACGTCGATTAGATTGCTTAAATATTGCACTGCCTGCAACTAATACATCCGCACCCGCATCAGTACATAGCTTTGCTGTGTCCCTGTTAACACCACCATCTACCTCGATTTCAAAGGACAAATTAAATTCATTTCTCCAATCAGCAACTTGCTCAATTTTTTGTACACCATGATGAATAAATGATTGACCACCGAATCCAGGATTGACCGTCATGATTAAAACCATATCAATTTCATGTAAAATATCTTTAATTGTGTCTACTGGAGTAGCAGGATTCAACACTACTCCTGCTTTTACACCATTATCTTTAATTAACTGTATTGTCCTGTGCAGATGTCTGCTTGCTTCCTGATGAACCGTAATTATTGAAGCACCGGCTTCAGCGAACATCGGAATGTACGCATCAGGATTTTCGATCATTAAGTGAACATCTAACGGTAATTTTGTTTTTGGCTTTATAGCTTCAACTATTAATGGACCAATTGTAATGTTTGGAACAAAATGACCGTCCATTACATCGACATGGATATAATCCGCCCCACCTTGTTCAACATTTTTTATTTCGTCTCCTAGTTTTGAAAAATCAGCTGACAATATGGAAGGTGCTATTTTTACCATAATTAATACCTCGGCTTTCTTGAATTAATTTCATTTAAAAAACTTATATAGTGCTCATACCGCTTATTTGAAATCTCATCTTTTTCCACAGCTTGTTTCACAGCACATTTTGGTTCTTTATTATGCATACAGCCTCGAAATTTACAGTAAGGCTTTAGCTCATTTATTTCTGGAAAGCATTCATCTAATTCATTTGCTTCAATTTCATTGAAATCAAGTGTGCTAAACCCAGGTGTATCAGCTACTAGCCCATCACCCACTTCTACCAATTCAACATGTCTTGTTGTATGTTTACCTCTTCCAAGACTCTTTGAAATATCATCAGTCTTTAATTGCAGTAATGGATTAATTGCATTTAAGAATGATGATTTTCCAACGCCGGACTGACCGGCAATAACAGATACATTATTGGAAAAATAACTTTCCAGTTTGCTTAATTCATTTAGGTTTTCTTTGGAAGACAGTAGTTCCACTTCATAGCCTATTTGCTGATACTCCCTTACATAGTCATCAATAAACTGTCGTTGCGATTCAGAGATAATATCCTTCTTCGTAACAAAAATGATTGGCTTAATTCCCTTCGATTCAATTAAGACAAGAAACCGATCTAATAACAAAGGATTAAAGTCTGGCATAGTAGCAGAACTAACAATGATCGCTTGATCAATATTTGCAACTGGTGGCCGTATCAATTCGTTCTTCCTTGGCTTTACTTCCATTACATAGCCCTCGTCAGGATTATTCTTATCAAAAACTACAAAATCTCCAACTAGTGGGGTTATGTTTTTTTTGCGAAAAACACCTCTTCCTCTGCATTGGTGCACTTCACCGTCAGACTTCACATAATAGAATCCGCTTATCGCCTTTATAATTCTGCCTTCTGCCATTTACTCACCTTCTACATCTTCATATCGAATCGATTTGTCAATATATACATTTCCATCACGGACAACTTTATATTGTGCAATACTATCTGGGTTTATAGTTAATGTAATGTTATATTCCTTGTCTTCGGTTATCGTTTCATCTATTGCAACATCTGATATCTTACGGTTTGCATCACCAATATAGATTTTAACACTCTGCTTTACTGGTTCATCCTGATTCTCTGACTCTTGACTATCGGGATTATAAACAACAGTAAATGTTTCAGAATGGTTTTTAGGTGGTTTTTCCTCAGCACCTTTCGAAATATATAATTTGACTGTATCACCTTTCTCCATTTCGGTTCCAGTTGTGGGGTCCTGGCGGATAACTTCGCCCTCAGATACGGTCTCTGAATATTCTTCTTCTATATTTGCAGACAGACCCTGGTCTTCTAAAGCAGTTATTGCTTCTTGTTCCGTCATTCCTTCAAGGTTATCCAAATAAATTGGTCTCTGCCCTTTACTTACTTCAAATATTACCTTTGTCTCACTTGGCACAACTTCTGTACCTGGCGATGGCTCAATTTGACCAATAATAACCCCGGGTTTATTATCATCAAATATTTCAAATTGTCTAAAATCCGTATATCCCTTAGATTCAAGTAGGGATTTAACCTGATTATAGTCTTCACCTACATAATCACCAAATGCCACTTTCTCTTTACCTTGGCTAACAAATATTGTAACGAGTGATTCTTCTTTCACTGTACTTCCGGTCTGTGGATTTGTTTTAATAACAATATCCTCTTCAACATCCTCTGAATACATTAACTCACGCTCAGTTTCTAAATTAAGATCTCTAAGTTCAGTTAATGCTTCTTCATATTCCATATTTGTAACATCAGGAATAACGACATCTTTTGGCTGGAAAGCAGAAATTATGAAGTAAGCTGCTATTCCTATTCCAAATAAGGCAAATAAAATAATGAAAAAAATAAGCCATTTTTTCTTTCGCTTTCGATTGCCTGTTTTAGAATCAGATTGATTATCATTATTATTTGTGAAATTTTTGGTACTTTCGTTTGCTTGATGGACAAGTGTATTATCATGCACATTATCTTGAAGCTGATTATCCGTAATGATGGGAATTGCTTTTGTTTCTTCTCCTGCTTCACTAGGCGGTACATACTTTTCTTCATCAATTCTATCCGGATCGAGTGCAGTTTCTAGTCCATCTTCTAAATCATATACCGTATCATAACGATGAAATGGATCCTTAGCAGTTGCCTTAAGAACAATATTCTCAACGCTTTGCGGTACATCAGGGTTAAACCTTTTTACGGAAGGCGTATCGTTTTGCAAATGTTTTAACGCTATTGAAACTGGTGACTGCCCCGAAAATGGTAAACGTCCTGTCAACAGTTCAAATAATACAATTCCTAGTGAATAGACATCTGATTTTTTGGTTGCCATACCGCCACGTGCTTGCTCTGGTGACAGATAATGTACAGAACCAAGGATTGAATTCGTCTGTGTAAGTGAAGTTGCACTCAATGCCACAGCAATGCCAAAATCAGTCACTTTAACCCGTCCATAAGAATCTATTAGAATATTTTGCGGCTTAATATCCCGGTGTACAATATCGTTAGCATGTGCATGCGAAATTGCTGCTGTCACTTGTTTCATAATATCCAATGCTTCTTGTACATCTATTGGACCATAACTCTGTATGTATTCTTTAAGTGTCATCCCGTCCACATATTCCATAACCATATATAAAATATGATCTTCTTCACCTACATCATATATATTTACGACATTTGGATGTGAAAGGCTTGTCGCTGACTGGGCTTCTCGGTCAAAACGGGCAATAAATTCTTCATCATTTGCATAATCCAATCGTAATACTTTAACTGCAACATCACGATTTAAAATCGTATCATTCGCTAAATAAACATTGGCCATCCCACCACCGCCAATAGTTTCGCCAATCTGGTAACGATCATTTAACAGGTGACCTTTTAACACTACGACTCACCCTCTTTCTCTGTTGAATCATGGTGTACAATAACAAGGGAGATATTATCCTCCCCACCCCGTTCGTTTGCAAGCTTAATCATCTCGTTACCTGATGATTCCAGTCCTTTTTCCAGTTGAGTAAACTGGAATAGTTCTTTATCTGTTACCTTATTTGTTAAACCATCAGAACACAGCAAAAGTTTATCGCCATGTTCCCAGCCAATTGATTTTGTGTCAGCTATAATGTTTATATCAGTACCCAATGCCTTTAATAATACATTTTTTCGAGGATGTTGTTCTGCGTCATCTTTACTGATTTGCCCCGATCGAACAAGTTCATTAACTAATGAGTGGTCCTCCGTTAACTGCTTAAATCCAGTTTCATTTAATATGTAACCGCGACTATCACCAACATGTGAAATGGTTGCAAAATTTTCTGTACAAACAGCTATAACTACGGTTGTCCCCATCCCCTGGCATTCTTCATCAGTATTTGCCTGTTCAAAGATGGAATTGTTTATTTCCTGTATTGATTTTGATAACCATACTTCGGTTTCTTCAGGAGAATTTAATTGATTACATTCCTCCCATTTTTTCTGAATAACTGATGTTGCCATCTGACTAGCTACATCACCTGCTTGATGTCCTCCCATACCGTCAGCCACAATTACCAGCATTTGATCACTTTGATTATAAAAGACTCCCCCGGAATCCTCATTGTGGTTTCTGATTTGACCCTTATCTGTAAGAAATTTTCCTTTCATCCTATCACCCCATAAAGCAGTGCTACTTTTTAATAGCAAATTTTTATTAAACCTTTGTAAGTCTTGTTAGAAAAAAGCCATCTGTGTAAAATGTTTGTGGATATATCTGCAAGCCCATCTCTGTAATCCCTGGTGAACCTGTTATCATTGCTGGCAAATCTTCAAACAAGGACGTGTCTAAGATGAAATCGGAGTTTTTCTCTAAAAAGGCCTCTACTACATCTTCATTTTCTTTTTTATCTACTGTACAAGTACTGTAGATTAACAATCCACCCTTTTTTAACAATGGTGCTATATGTTCTAGTATATCACTTTGAATTTCTGATAATTGGTAGATATCCTTTTCCTGTTTATTATATTTTATATCTGGCTTTCCTCGGATAACACCTAGTCCTGAACATGGGGCGTCAACAAGAATCCTATCAAAACTTTCTTTTGCATGTTTTTCTTGTAATTTTCTTGCATCGCCTTGTTTAGCATCAATTATCGTTAAATCCAATACAGCAGCTTTGTCTTCAATTAGTTTTGTCTTCTTGGCATGCAAGTCATACGCATCAATTGACCCTTTGTTTTCCATTTTTTCTGCGATATGTGTAACTTTACCACCTGGCGCACTGCAAGCGTCCAACACGTCCATTCCTGGTTTAGGATGAAGCATTTCTGCAACGAGCATGGAGGTTTGATCTTGGATTGTTAGATATCCTTCAGAAAATAACGCCGTCTTTAAAATATTTCCCTTATCAATAATGATTCCCTGGCTTGAAAATTCTGACTCTCGTGTTTCGAATCCGAGTTTATCTAGCTCATCCAACGCCTTTTGTCGAGAAATTTTTAGAGGCTGAACACGTACAGTTAATGCTTTTCTCTTAAGATTAGCTTGGCACATATCGCGTGTAATATCATTACCATACATCGAAATCCAACGCTCTACAAGCCATTCTGGATGACTTGTTTCAATTGAAATACGTTTAGAAGTACTTTCTATTGTAGATGTATCAGGTACTCCTTTTCGTTGGACACTTCTAAGAACACCATTTACAAATGAAGCAATTCCTTTATGTCCTCTCGTTTTAGCAATTTCAACAGCTTCATGAATAACCGCATGATCTGGCACTTTATTTAAAAAAGTCATCTGATAGACAGACATCCTGAGTACCATTCGGACCCAGGGCTGAATTTTTTTCTTTTTATCAATAAAAGCAGCTAAATAATAATCTAACGTTAACTTACGCTGAATAGTACCATAGACAATTTCAGTTAAAAGAGACTCATCTTTTGGTTCAATTTTTCTTGACTTTATTTCATTATTAATTAACAAATGGCTATAGCCGCTATCCTGCTCAATTCGTAACAGCAAATCAACGATAGCTTTTCTTACTTGATAGTTACTCATTTAATCACCCATTTTTATGCCAGTTTTTATACGATCAGAAGATCCCTGAAGGTATTGCTTGACGGTCATACGTTTTTTACCTGCTGGTTGAATTTCAGTAATTCGAACTCCTTTTTGATTACCACATACTACTACAAAAGCTTCGTCGTCAATACCTGCAATTTCCCCTGGAGATCCTTTATATTCCGTATCATCCGGTTCTCCCCACCAGATTTTCATTACATTATTTTGATAAGTCGTAAATGCCACTGGCCAAGGATGCAGCCCTCTTATTTGGTTATAAACCGCATCATTACTCTTATTCCAATCTATTTGCTCCTGTTCACGCTTTATGTTTCTTGCAAATGTTGCTTCTTCATCATTCTGTTTAGTAGGTTGTATGCTATTATCGAATAATCGCGGCAATGTATCAATTAATAAGTTTGCCCCTGTTATGGATAATTTATCATGCATTGTCCCAACATTATCCACTGTTGTAATTGGCTCAGGTCGCTGTGTAAGTATATCACCTGCATCAAGCTTTTCAACCATGTACATAATTGTTACACCTGTCTCTTCTTTACCTTGCAAAATAGCATAATGGATTGGAGCACCACCTCTTAATTCCGGTAATAATGAAGCATGCACATTAATACAGCCAAACTCAGGTGCCTTCAGCAATTCATTCGGTAACAGTTGTCCAAATGCTGCAGTTACAATTAAATCAGGCTCATATGCAAGTATTTTTGTATATTCATCTTTTAATTTTACAGGTTGAAGTACAGGGATTCCATGTTTTTCGGCTTCCGACTTTACTGGAGTTGGTGTTATTATTTTTTTTCGACCTTTTGGACGGTCTGGTTGTGTCACAACTAATACGATTTCATATTCCGCTTGTACTAGTGATTGTAGAATTGGAACTGAAAAATCAGGTGTTCCCATAAAGACTATTTTTTTCATCAGCTAGTACTCCTTTCTACATCAATTGATACGGTTGCATGTCTACTGTAATCAAAAGATCATTTTTTCGAACCTCATCATCAAATTGACGAATAATTTTTCTTATTAATGTTCTTAAATTCGGTTCATTCTTGTATTTTATCATGCATTGATAGCGATATCTATCTTTCATACGTGCTATTGGAGATGGTGTTGGACCTAGGACAACTGTCTCCTCATTGCTGATATTGTTCAGAAGCAACTGAGCAATTCGCTGTGCTGTTTGAACGACTGTAACATGATTTTGATGTGAGACGGTAATTAATGTAAGAAAAACATATGGCGGATATTGAAATGTTTTTCGTGTACTCATTTCATTCTTATAAAATTGCATGAAATCGTAGTTACTTGCTAGTTCAATACTATAGTGCTCGGGTGTATATGTTTGGATAATTACTTCACCAGGCAAATCGTGTCTGCCTGCCCGACCGCTTACTTGTGTCAACAGTTGAAATGTTTTTTCAGAGGAACGAAAGTCTGGTAAATGCAACATTGAATCAGCCGTTAGAACACCAACTAACGTTACGTTTTCAAAATCAAGACCTTTCGCAATCATTTGTGTTCCTAATAATATATCCGCTTCTTTATCAGCAAATTGGTTTAGTATTTTTTCGTGAGATCCTTTTCTTCTGGTTGTATCGACGTCCATCCTAACGATTCTTGCTTCTGGGATCAACTGTGTCAATGACTCTTCAATCCGTTGTGTTCCAGTTCCAAAAAAGCGGATTAAGTCACTTTTGCATGATGGGCAATTTGTCGGCATTGACTCTTCATAAGAACAATAATGACACTTTAATTGGCTGCTGTTCTTATGGTATGTAAGTGCAATATCACAATGTGGGCATTCGTTTACATGACCACAGTCTCGACACATAACGAACGTAGAATACCCTCTTCTATTTAATAACAGTACAATTTGTTCCCCGCGTTGTATGCGCTGCTCTATATTCTCCTTTAGACTTCTTGAAAACATCGAACGATTTCCTTCGTGGAGCTCGTTTCTCATATCAACAATATTAACCTTAGGCATTTCTTTTTCATTCGTTCGTTTCGATAACGTAGCTAGCTTATATACACCCTTTTGCGCTCGTGCAAATGATTCCAGCGTTGGGGTTGCACTTCCCAATATAACTGGACAACGATGATTCTCACCACGGAAAATAGCTACATCTCGTGCATGATAGCGCGGCTGATCCTCCTGTTTATAGCTATTTTCATGCTCTTCATCAATAATTATGATACCCAGATTTTCAAACGGAGCAAAAATAGCTGATCTTGCACCAACAACAACTTGAACCTCTTTTCGATGAATACGACGCCATTCATCATATTTTTCTCCGTTTGATAGCGCACTATGTAAAACTGCTACGTTTGAACCAAATCTACCTTTGAATCGTTTGACCATCTGTGGTGTGAGTGATATTTCCGGTACAAGTACAATTGCCTCCTGTCCTTTTTCAATCACATCCTGGATTGCCTGCAGATAAATTTCAGTCTTGCCGCTTCCTGTTACACCATGAATCAGAAAAACATCATGCTTTTCATCTCTAATATGTTCTTGTATCGGTACAATTGTCTCTTGCTGCTGCTCTGTTAAGGTCAAGGCAGTTGTCTGTTCAAATGATTTATCGTCATATGGGTTTCGATAGATCTCTTTCCTGTTTGATTTTAGCAATTCTTTATCTAACAACGTCTTAACAGTAGAACTAGTTGTATTAAACTTTTTGGTTAATACACTTTGTTCTATTTCCTGTTGGTTATCGATAAAAAAGGCAAGCAGTTCTTTTTGTTTTCTGGCATTTTTGGATAAATCCTGAATTGCTTCTTCCAAAAGGTGAGGCTCACGATTAGGCGCAATCATCGTGACATGTTTTTTGGTTATTTTTGACTTAACAAGATAATTAACAACAACATCCCCATCCTGTACCGCCTTTTGAATTTGTGAATAGCTGACTGCTGAGCCTGTTAGTTCTTCATATGCCACAAAGTCCCGCCCTGCGAAAAAGGATTCCAGTTCATCCGATAAAGGACCATCTGTCACCCGCTCTAACTCTTTTTTATATTGTGCTTTCATAACCTGTGGAAGCATGGCCTGAAACGCAGTAATATATAAACTTAATGTCTGGTTTGCCAGCCATTTACCCAAGCCTATTAATTCATCTGTTAGAACTGGCGTTAAATCAAGGACATCACTAATATTCTTTAGTTTATCAAAAGATGATTCACCTGTTCGCCCGACAACAAACCCCATGATCTTCCTTGGTCCAAATGGGACAATAACGCGCATTCCTACCTTAAGAATATCCTGAAATTGCTCTGGAATCTTATAATCAAACGTTTGATTTATGGAACTGGCCGGAACATCTACTATCACCTTGGCTATATTCACTTCACTTCACCCTTTATATCACGGGCAATAAAAGCCATTAACTGATTAGCGACTTCATGCTTGGATGTTAAAGAAATCTCTTCTGGCTGCTCTAATTTATTTACATATGTGACGATATTTGTATCCCCGCCAAAGCCTGCTCCATCAACTGAAACATTATTTATGACAATAGCATCCAAGTATTTTTTATGTAATTTACTGATACCATTCTGAAGTGCATTTGATGTTTCAGCTGCAAATCCTACTAAAAATTGATCCTGCTTCACATCACCAAGGGATTGAAGGATATCTTTCGTCCTCTCCATTTCAATCTGCCAGTCATTAGGCTGCTTTTTCATTTTGTCATCATAAATTTGTTTCGGACGATAATCAGCTACTGCTGCCGCTTTAATCACAATATCATTTGCCTGAAAATGCTGATGCATTATCTCAAACATTTCTGCAGCTGTTGTTACGTCGATTCTATTAATATTTTTATTAGAGGTTTCAAGATTTACCACACCCGCGACAAGCGTTACTTCTGCCCCCATATTCGCAGCGGCTTCAGCAATGGCAAATCCCATTTTCCCAGATGATTTGTTGGTGAAGAAACGAACAGGATCAACCTTCTCCTGAGTAGGACCAGCTGAAACCAATACTTTTTTACCGGTAAATAATGTATCCCTTCCCTGGTGTTCTACGACAGCATCAATAATACTTTCCGGCTCTTCCAGTCGTCCCTTTCCAACGTATCCACACGCAAGATAACCTGCGCCAGGCTCTATAAAATGGTATCCCCATTTATCCAACAGCTTCATATTCTTAATTACTGCAGGGTGCGCGTACATATGAACATTCATAGCTGGAGCAATATAAACGCTGGCCTGAGTCGCAAGTAAAGTAGTTGAAAGCATATCATCAGAGACACCATTGGCCATTTTTCCGATAATATTAGCTGTTGCCGGAGCAATTATCGCAATATCCGCCCAATCAGCTATATCAATATGAGCTATTTTAGCAGGGTTTTTTTCATCAAATGTATCTGTATAAACAGGGTTCCTGGATAAAGCCTGAAAAGTTAAAGGTGATACAAACCTTGTTGCGCTTTCTGTCATCATCACCTTAACATTTGCACCTTGCTGTGTTAATTTACTTGTTAACGCACATGCTTTATATACGGCGATGCCACCTGACACTCCCAAAAGTATATTTTTATTATGTACCATACCTGCACCCCTTACCTGACTTAAAGTTACTATTCCTAGTTATAACATAATAATTAGCGATTATTAATTATGTACTCCCTATCAGTATTAGAAAATTTATACTTTCTCCTTTGCCAAACAAAACCCCCGCAATTGTCTGAATAGCGAGGGTCGTTGTGATTATTTACTATCTTCTTCTTTTACAAATAATTTTTCTGCGAGAATTTCTTCAAGTGCAACCCCAACAAGCTTATGCGATTTTGGGTTTTCGATTAACATATCTTTCGCATAACGCATTTCTCTTGCCCGTCTTGCTGATAAGGTTACAAGGGTATATTTTGATTTAATCTTTTCCTGCAGTTCATCAATAGATGGCTCTAACATCATTTCATTTCATCCTCCAATAGCTGTTTATATTGTTTTGCAATTCGATCCCGTTTACAGTGCTCACTTTGAATAATGGACTGTATTTTTGAAACTGCTGAATCAACATGATCGTTTACGACAACATAGTTATACGCATCCATCATTTCAATTTCTTTCCGTGCTTCACGTAATCGCTGCAAAACTAATTCCTTGGACTCTGTTCCACGGCTGACAATTCGATTCTTCAACTCTTCCAAACTAGGCGGGAAAAGAAAAATAAATACACCTTCCGGAAAATTCTCTTTTACCTGCATAGCACCTTGTACTTCAATTTCAAGAAAAACGTCGTGACCGTCTGCCAGTGTATCTTCAACATATTTTCTTGGAGTCCCATAATAATTATTAACAAATTGAGCATATTCTAACAGCTGTTTCTCTTCTATCAGCGTTTCAAACTCTTCTTTTGACTTATAAAAGTAATCAATGCCTTCAGTTTCGCCAGCCCGTTTTTCTCTTGTTGTCATGGAAATAGAATATTTTAAGTCATTTGCTTTCTCAAAAAGTTCTCGCCTAACCGTTCCTTTTCCTACACCTGATGGACCGGATAGGATAAACAATATACCCTTTTCATCAATCAAAATAGTTCCTCCTAGTCATTCATCTGAAATTTCTTCATGACTTAAAACACGTTGTCCAACAGTTTCGGGCTGAACAGCAGATAGAACAACATAATCACTATCTGTAATGATCACTGCTCTTGTACGTCGTCCATAAGTCGCATCTACAAGTTTATTGTTATCACGTGCCACTGTTATAATTCGTTTTATCGGTGCCGATTCCGGTGATACAATCGATATAATCCGATTGGCAGAAACGACATTACCAAACCCTATATTAATTAATCGTAAGCTCAAAATTGCTCCCCCTTAAGTATACTAGCCTTAGTAGCTTGTTAATTATGAAATTACTCCTCTTTCTATGATATAGCTCTTTCTCTCTTTATAATACGACTATTATAAGTAAAATGGAATGCAAAATTCAAATGTTTACTCTATATTTTGAATTTGTTCTTTAATTTTCTCTATTTCACTTTTCAATGAAACAATCCATACTCCGATTTTAGCATCGGTGGATTTCGATCCGACAGTATTTGCTTCCCTATGCATTTCCTGCATAATAAAATCCAGTTTACGTCCAACCGCATCATTTAGTTCTACTGTTTCAAAAAAGTGATCAATATGACTCTGAAGTCTAGTGATCTCCTCGGTTATGTCACCCTTTTCGGCGAGAAGCGCAATTTCCTGATGCATACGTGTCTGATCAATTACATCATTTTCACCAAGATAGTTGTAAATTCGAGACTGGATACGGTCACGATATTCCTCAATCACACTTTCACGACGAGTTTGCAGATGGGAAACCGTTTCTTGAATTTCAAGCATTCTATTACGTACATCCTTTAGCAGAAAGGCCCCCTCTTCTTTCCGCATCAACAGCAATTGTTCACACGCACGCTTCGTACTTGTTGTGATGAAATTTTTTAGTTCATCGGAATAATTCTCTGTCTCCTGAACAGAAAATAAATCAGGAATCTCCGGCATGATCGTAACTGGAATTTCCCCAGCAAGGTTATACCGTGCTTTAGCACTTTTAATTTGGTCTATGTATTTGTCCATCAATTCCCAATCTGTATAGAGTTCTTTTTGGACAAGTCCATCTCCCTGAACATTTATATATACTTCCATTCTGCCTCGTTGAAAGTACGATTGAAGTATTCTCTTGATTTTATCCTCCAGAAACAATAAAGAACGGGGAATTTTCGCAGTGAAATCCAAAAAGCGGTGATTCACACTCCGTATCTCTACGGTCACAGTCGTATTACCAAGGTGAAATACATCCTGACCGTACCCCGTCATGCTCATTACCATATTTATCACATCCATCAATTAGAAACACTATATTTCCTTATTATAACAGTCCTTTACAAAAAAATAAAAACCCATCTATTATACTAATTCGATTTTGAAGTTAAACCAGTTGAAATGTAATTGCTATTGGTGGTTGCCGGGAATGTGCCCGCCTTCCGTGAAATCCTCGTTCTGTCGCTCTCTGTAGGAACTCGCCAGCCAGTGTTTTCGAAGGATGTCTCACAAATTCCCATCAAAGTTCTTCTGCTCATTCCATTTGATCTTTTCAGCAATATATTAAAAAAGCGGTTCAATTACGGCTGCAAATTGCATTTTTGTACACCGTAACTGAACCACTTTTAACATTAAGGGCTCTGACAATTATTTTTTTGTAAACCCAAATAAAACAGTTGGAAGTGAGCTGAGAACAAGTATTAGCATCCAGTCTCTAACATTTAGAAATGTCGTATGAAAGATTGGCTGCAACGGCTCCCAATAGATAACAACAAGCAACAATAGAAGTGATGAAAGTACTGCTAAAACCAAATATTTATTTTCAAAAGGATTGCGGGCAAAAACCGAATTTTCACTTCGGCAATCGAACACATGAATTAATTGAGCCATTACCAATGTTGTAAATGCAATAGTTTGTCCATAAATTAAATTATCCGGGTTATCCTGATATGTCATCATAAACGCAATCAATGTAAAAACACCAATTAATATGCCACGACTGATTATTTTAAAGCCCAACCCCCTAGCAAATATTCCTTCTCTTGGATTTCTTGGCCTCCTTCGCATTACATCACCTTCTGATTGATCCAGCCCAAGTGCCATTGCGGGAAGTCCGTCTGTTACAAGGTTCACCCATAATATTTGTACTGGTACCAATGGCAAAGGGAGTGCTAATAACATAGCAAAGAGCATAACAAGAATCTCACCCACATTTGACGCTAATAAATAACGGATAAATTTTCGAATGTTTTCGTAAATATTTCTTCCTTCACTAATTGCAGATTTGATAGTAGCAAAGTTATCATCCATTAGTACTAATGAAGAAGCTTCTTTTGTTACATCTGTTCCGCTCCTTCCCATACTAATTCCAATGTCACTTGCTTTAATGGCTGGCGCATCATTCACACCATCCCCAGTCATTGCTACAATATGACCTTTTTCCTGAAAGGCTTGGACAATTTTTAATTTATGCTCTGGAGTAACACGAGCAAATACGTAAACCTGATCGATGACATTACGAAGTTCTGTGACAGACATTTGGTTTAGTTGGTATCCATCCAAAACCATTCCATTTTCAGGAAGCAGGTTCAGGTTAATCGCAATTGCACGAGCGGTTTTTTCATGGTCGCCAGTAATCATTACTGTCTTAATGCCAGCATCCCGACATTCCATAATAGCTGTTTTTACTTCTTTTCTTGGTGGATCCATCATTCCGCATAAGCCAACAAACGTTAAATCTTTCTCCAGTGTGGCTGAATTTAAAGGATCATCCTTTGAAATTGGCTTCATGCCTATTGCTATCGTTCGTAACGCCTTTTGAGCCATGTTGTTAATTTCATTGTCAATCGTTTGCTTGTCCTCTGAACGCAACAATTTGCGACCACCTTCACCTAAAAAGAAAGCAGAACGTGGCAATAATACGTCTGGAGCACCTTTCGTAATTAGAAACCGCATGTGGTTTTCATCTTCAATAACCATACTCATTCTTTTGCGATCAGAATCAAATGGTATTTCTTTTATAATTTGGAAATTGTCATTCACTTTTGGGGATAACCCAAGCTTTCTGGCAGCAACAAGCAATGCTCCGTCGGTTGGATCCCCGTCAACAAAGTATTTCCCTTTTTTGACTTGTAATGACGCATTATTACATAACAGACCATATAAGAGCATCGATTCAAGATTGGGGTAATCGCGGTCCACTTTTTCTTTATTTGCAAAAAAATCGCCCTGTATTTCGTAACCATCGCCCGTAACATATAAGTTTTTCCCATTTACATAGACTTCTTTTACCGTCATTTGGTTCTCTGTCATTGTACCAGTCTTATCAGAACAAATAACTGAAGCACACCCTAAAGTTTCCACTGCAGAAAGCTTTCGAACAATCGCTTTCTTCTTAATCATGCGCTGAACACCTAATGATAATGCAACTGTAACGATTGCAGGTAGTCCTTCTGGTATAGCTGCAACCGCTAAAGATACTCCTGCAAGAAACATATTATATAAAGGATGACCCTGATAAACACCTACAAAAACGACTAATGCCGTTAAAAAAAGTGCAACGACAATTAGAATTTTTCCCAGTTCTGTAAGCTTATGCTCTAATGGAGTGATAGTCTTCTTTGTCTTCACCATTAATGATGCAATTTGTCCCATTACTGTATTCATTCCGGTTCCAACAACGATACCTAGTCCGGATCCTCTTGTAACCAACGTTCCCATGAAGCCCATGTTGACCTGATCCTGTGCGTCAAGGTGGTCTTTACTTATTGCAGTAGCATGCTTCATTACTGGGAGCGATTCACCGGTAAGTGCCGATTCTTCTGTCTCCATGCTATTTGATTTCGTTATGCGTATATCAGCAGGAATCCGATCTCCACTGTTCATACGCAATACGTCACCCACAACCACATCTTGGGATGGAATCTTTTCCCACTTCCCATCACGGAGAACATTCGCCACAGGTGCAGACATTTCTTTTAGTTTAGCAAGTGATTTTTCTGCTTTTTGTTCTTGAAAAAAGCCAAGAAAACTATTTACTAAAACGATTACCATAATCGCTATTGCATCAACATATTCACCAAGTAATCCAGCAATTAAGGTTGCAGCAAGAAGAACCAGAACCATAAAATCCTGGAATTGTTTAAAAAAGATCAACCACTTAGATGTGTTTTTTTCAGTTTCTAGTTTATTTGCTCCGAATTCTTTTCTGCGTTGTTCCACTTGTTTTTCTGCAAGTCCGCGGTTTGTCGTAACATGCAATTTTTGTTCGACATGGTCTACATCTAATTGATACCATTTCACACTGCATTCCTCCAAATTCATCTACATGCACTATAGTTAAACGTAATCTTTATACGATATCTATGCAGACTCGTCCCAAAAAATGCTATAATTGAATCAAAAGCGGAAGTGCCCGTTTAAGAATGTATTTTACTTTTGGTTCTTTTTTTAAATTTTGTTGCTTCTTAACCCTTGCAGTTGATTTAAACTGTGTCTCAATGATATTTTCTTTTGTGACACTTTTTCCCGTTCTAATGATGGTGAGTGCCTTGATTCGTTCCGGCAAAATACTTTGCTTTCACCTCTCCGGGTACAAAGGCGACATATACTCCTTCTATCGCCTTCGTAGTGTCTTCTTAGCCATGAGCACGGCATCAGCCTCCTCGTAATGTTAAGAATACTTCTTCCGGAGTCTTAGTAACGTGCTGTTCCCATAGGAGTCTACTTATACTGCCTCCACCGGTAGAGTTCTTCTGATTAATGAGTAGTTATGGTCTATGAAATCAACATTCGTGGAGCAATTACAAGCTGTGTAAAAATGTGTTTCTCCTAAGGGAAGAGTAGCAATTGAGGATCCCGCAGTGAGCGTTACTTGCTCCGTTGAGGCTGAATTGCTGCCCCAGAAAAGCGAGTATCTTTCCAGCTGGACTTAAAAAGAACTGCGTGTTTCTTTAAATAGTTTAAAAAACATTGCTTTTATCCACCAGAATATACATTTTGTTAATTTTCTAGATTATAGTTAGCAAAATCGAGCGTAGGAAATACACGAAGACTCCTGCGTGTCACCGGCTAAAACCGGTCACGTCCTGTGACCAACGCCAGTACTGGAACGTCCTGTTCGTCGAACCAACAGCTGAAGATCCCGCAGGAAGTGATTTTGCTTCCGAGGAAGCTGAAGCGTTGACTGCAGAAAGCGAAGTGTATTTCCGTAACGGTGTCATACACTTTAAAAAGCAGCCTTACTTATTAGAAAGCAAGAGGTGATTACATGCCATTTGATGGAATCGTTACAAGAGCAGTAACGAGCGAACTAAATACAACCTTAACCCCAGGAAAAATCACGAAAATTTATCAGCCGACTTTGACAGAATTAGTTTTCACTATACGAAGTCACGGCGAAAACCATACATTGCTATTGTCGATTCATCCTGTATACGCACGGTTACACATAACAAGAGATTCCTATAAAAACCCTAAAGAACCTTCGATGTTTTGCATGTTGCTTCGTAAACATTTATCCGGTGCAGTAGTTGAATCCATAGATCAATACGGAATGGAGCGAATTGTTACCTTTTCGATTCAAGCACGAAATGAAATTGGCGACATGACAACGAAAAAACTTGTGATCGAGCTAATGGGCAAACACAGTAACGTTATGCTAGTTGATGGAGAAAAGGGACATATCCTTGATAGTTTAAAACATGTATCTATCTCACAAAACCGATATCGAACAACATTACCCGGTCATGACTATAAACTTCCACCAAGTCAGGATAAGCTGAATTTATTGGATATTGACAAAGAAACATTTGTTCGAAAGCTTGATTTTAATGCCGGAAAAATGGATGCCCAAATCGTCCATACCTTAATAGGTGTTTCTCCTTTAATTGCTAAAGAAATCGTCCATCAGGCAAAGCTTGGATCATCTGAGACCTATAAAGCCAGGTTTGAAGCCATACAGGAACTGATACAAAATAATAACTATACACCAACAATTTACCGGTACAAAAAAGAAGATTTTCATGTCCTCCCAATATCTTTTCTTGACGGTCAAGAGGAAGTCTTTTCAGACACTAACCACATGCTTGATAATTTTTATTCCGGTAAAGCAGAGAGAGATCGTGTGAAGCAGCAAGCAAAAGATCTTTATCAGTTTATAAAAAATGAAAAAGATAAGAATCAACGTAAGCTAAAGAAACATGAAAAAACAATCAAAAAAGCTGAAGGTGCCGACCGTTATCAACGGTTGGGCGAGCTGTTAACAGCCAATATGCATCAAGTAAAGCAAGGTGATCAATCAGCTACAGTAATCGATTATTATGATCCAAATCAAAATGAAATGATAATCGAATTAAACCCAAATAAGACACCTAGTGAAAATGCACAAAGCTTTTTCAAAACGTATCAAAAACTAAAAACTTCCATGAAAAAAGTAAAACAGGAAATTAAAAAGGCAAATAACGAGATTGCCTATTTAGAGCAATTGCTCCAGCAAATAGATTCCGCACGTGAGGCTGACATTGAAGAAATCCGAGATGAACTTCGTGAAGAAGGTTATTTAAAAAGGCAAAAACAAGGAAAAAAGAGAAAGAAAGAAGTTAAACCTGAACCAGAAAAGTTTATTGCAACAGATGGGACACCAATTCTTGTAGGGAAAAATAATAAACAAAATGAATATGTAACAACGAAGCTTGCACATCGTGATGATATTTGGCTGCATACGAAAAACATACCGGGATCTCATGTCATTATTCGTGATAAGGAGCCAAGTGAAGATACATTGCTTGAAGCAGCACTGCTTGCAGCATTCTTCAGTAAATCACAGCAATCATCATCAGTACCTGTTGATTATACGAAAATTCGCCATGTAAAAAAGCCGAATGGTGCTAAACCTGGTTATGTTACCTACGACAACCAGAAAACGTTATTTGTAACACCAGATCAAGCTACCGTAGAAAAACTAAAAAACGGATAATCCTGAATTGGATTATCCGTTTTACTTTAATTAGATTTAGGAAACTGCTTTTGGATTTAGGGTTACCTCAACATTTCCACGAGTTGCTTTGGAATAAGGGCACACTTGATGGGCATCTTCAGCCAATTCCTCTGCCTCTTCAGGACTAACACCTTCAATATTAATATTGAGAGTTACCTCAATTTTAAAGCCATCATCCTCAGGGTCCTTGCAAAAACTGACTTCAGCAGTAGTTTCTGAGTCAATCTTCTTTTTTTGCTTTGAGGCAACTAAGTTAAGCGCTCCGTCAAAACACGCTGAGTATGTTGCTGCAAAAAGCTGTTCTGGATTTGATCCTTTTTCATCTTTATTATTTGCCGGATTTACTAAGTTTAAGTCAATTAAACCGTCATCCGATTTAACATGTCCGTCACGTCCATTTTTTGCCGTTGCTTTTGATGTAAATATTACTTCACTCATCTTAAAACACTCCTTTGAGTACTATATATATATTATGTTCCTTTTTATTGTTCTTATTAAACATCTTAGAAAACTTGGATTATCGTCAGACACTATGAAAGCGTATTTTTCCTTAATACCCCTTATACATTGGAATGCAACCATCAATGGCGAAAGCCTTATATACCAATTAAGAAGGTATGCTTTCTTAACTGCTAAAGGAAGTTTTCACTCAATACTGCAGAAATAAACTGATCCACTTGTGGTAATTTACGTACACCTTCCTGATAACAAACCCAGGTATCTCTAGTAACTCGCTCACCATTTAATTTCATAGAGATATGCGGAAACTCATCCATCATCGAATCTGAGACGCTTTTTGGGAGAACGGACATCCCGAGACCTTGCTTCATAAACTGTTTGCATGTTTCGATTTGATCAACTCGAATCGTTTTCACAGGTTTTATCTCATCCTGATGATGATAAAGCCAATTATCTACTAATTCATGCATGCTATCATCACTCTTAAATGATATTAGCGGGCGTTCTTTTAACTTATTTTTTGGAAAAGGTTCGGTATCAAAAATGTATAACGGATCATCGAAAAGATTCGTACAAACACTTTCTTTTAACTTCTCACCACGAATAATGCATACATGGTAATTTTTATGGCCCCTTTTAATATCTTCACTAATACCAGTTACTAAATCAATAGCAACCTTGGGAAATTCTTTCGTATAATCTGCCAGAATTGACGGTAAAAAACGCTGACTCACAAGTGATGAGCAAGCAATAGATAGTGTTCCCTGAACTTCTTCGCTTGATTGTGCAAGCGAACTTTTGATTACTTCTTCCTGATCAACCACTTTTCTCGCATGGCTTAATATCATTTCACCGGCCGGAGTCAAAACTAATTTTTTTGGTGTTCGAATAAAAATACTTTCTTCAAAATATTCCTCTATGTACTTAAGTCGTTGGGTAACCGCTGGCTGTGAAATTAATATCGCTTTGGCAGTCCCGCGAATTGTACCTACTTCATTCAATTTTAACAGTAGTTCATAATCTTCTATTTTCATAATGGCTCCTCGTATGATAAGTATTTGTTATTACTTTATATTATAAACTAATATTGTACTTATTGCATAACAAAGCATATGATTAAAGTAGAATATGAAAAGAGGGTGAATCCATGCGAGAGAAAGTTGATGTAAAACGTGTCTTTTCGAAAAATAAAGAAGCCTATGTGACGAGTTCAACACATGCATTTGGTAAAGATTTATCATTAATGATTAACTGGCTGCAGCCTAAGTCAACGATGAAGGTTCTTGATATTGCGACTGGGGGCGGTCATGTTGCCAAGAATCTTGCTAATCATGTTGAAGAAGTTGTAGCTACTGATATTACCGAAGAAATGCTAGAGAATACAGCTCTGTATCTGGAATCGCATAAAAATATTTATTATGCTGTAGCTGATGCGGAAGACTTGCCATTTACAGGCGAAAATTTTGATATTGTTACATGCAGAATAGCTGCACATCATTTTCCCAATCCAGAGAGGTTTATTGCAGAAGTTAATCGAGTATTAAAGCCTGAAGGACAGTTTTTGTTAATAGATAATATTGCTCCAGAAGATTGTAAATTTGATCAATTCATTAATTCACTCGAAAAAATGCGCGATCACAGTCATATACGGTCACGCTCTTTAATAGAATGGAAAAACCTGTTTGTTGATCATGATTTATCTATTATCAAAGAACAAACCCATAAGAAAGTGTTGCCATTCCGCGAATGGGTTCAGCGCACATTGGATGATGATGAAACAATTCAACATGTAGGTCAATTTATTCTTGAATCAGATAATGAAACAAAGAACTATTTTCAGGTGGATACTGAGGATGACATCATCCATTCATTCGCCATTGATGAATGGATGGCATTGGGTGCTAAAAGAACAGATTAGTATAAGGAAGGCTGTCTAAAAGACTTTAAACCATTAGACAGCTATCAATAATAATTTTAAAGTTCATTCCGCCACTCCTGTAACTTTTTATTCTCATATTCATTAATAATGCCGTCTGCTAAAAGTAAATTAAGTATTTCATCATAGTTCGTAATCGTTTGGTGTGATAATTTCATTTCATCAAACTGCTTTTTGGCTTTCGTTAATCCATATGTAAAAATAGCGAGAACACCCAGTACATTAACACCTTCTAACTGAAGTGCTTTGGCTGAATCGATTGATGACCCACCAGTAGAAATCAAGTCTTCAATAACTACTGTCTTTTGTCCGTCTTCAACCTTTCCCTCAATCTGGTTTCCTTTGCCATGTCCTTTTGGCTTAGATCGAACGTAAATCATTGGCAGGTCCAGCTTATCAGCAATCCATGCCGCATGTGGAATTCCTGCTGTTGCACATCCAGCAATAACATCCGGTTTTTCGTCCATTTGCTCGATTAATTCAACAAATGCTTCAATGATTTTTGCGCGAATTTTTGGATAAGACATTGTCAGCCGATTATCACAATAAATGGGTGATTTGATTCCAGATGTCCATGTAAAATAACGATCTGTTCTTATTTGAACAGCTTTTATTTCTAAAAGATCCCTTGCTATATCATTACTTAATACCATTTCGCCACTCCTCCTGCACTTTCTCATATGCTGACTTTGGATCCTGTGCATTTGTTACGGTCCGACCAATCACGAGAAAGTCAGCTCCATTTTCCCTAGCAAGAGCCGGCGTTGCGATTCGCTTTTGATCGTTCCCATCAGATCCTTGCAACCGAATTCCGGGTGTAACAGTTAAAAACGATGAGCCACATACATCTTTAATTTCCTTTGCTTCCTGAACCGAGCAAACGACACCATCTGCTCCATTTTTATTTGCTGTTACAGCAAGCCGAACAACATTCTCATTTACACTTCCGCCAATATTTAACTCTTTATATAAAGAAGTATCATCCATCGACGTAAGAACTGTTACTGCAATTAATTTTGGTTCGTGATTCGAATCCCCAGAAATCAACCCTTCTTTTGCCCGTTTAATCATTTCACTGCCACCTAACGCATGGACATTAACCATATCAACTTCAAGATTCGCAATATTTGTCATCGCCTTCATTACTGTCGTGGGGATATCATGAAGCTTTAAATCAAGAAAGATGTCATGATTATCCTGCTTTAGATTCTCTATTAATCGAGGACCTTCCCGGTAAAATAGCTCCATGCCAACTTTTACAGGAACTCCTTGAAAATTATGAGCATCAATAAACGTTCTGGCTTCATTCCAGGTGGAAAAATCCAATGCTAGATACATGTTATTCCTCATACTCCATGCCCCTTTCCAATGGCATCCTTAACCGAATCGAATCCGTATTTTTGTAATACAGCTGGTAATTCATCAATTATTTCCGGACATGCAAAAGGATTTTGGAAGTTAGCTGTTCCCACGGCTACAGCATTAGCTCCAGCAAGCAAGAATTCCAGTACATCTTCAGCTGAAGAAATTCCGCCCATACCAATAATTGGTATATTGACATGCTGCTTTACTTCATAAATCATCCGAATCGCAATTGGTTTAATTGCCTGACCAGAAAGACCACCAGTTTTATTAGCCAATAATGGCTGCTTATTATCTAAATCGATTTGCATCCCTGTTACCGTGTTAATCATAGATAACCCATCTGCTCCTGCCTTTTCAACTGCCTTTGCCATTGCTGTAATGTCAGTAACATTAGGGGAAAGCTTTACATAGACTGGCAGATTACTAGCTTCTTTAACTTTTTGCGTTACCTCAGCTGCCATATCAGGATTAGTACCAAACTGAATCCCGCCTTCTTTTACATTAGGACAGGAAATGTTAAGTTCTAATGCGTTAACCGATTCAGCATGATTAAAAGCGCTCGCTACCTTCACATATTCTTCGAGGGAACTTCCGGCTACATTCGCAATGATTGGAACAGCATACGCTGCTATAAAGGGTATTTCGGTTTCAATAATTTTTTCTACACCAGGATTTTGCAGACCGATTGCGTTCAACATTCCTGATGTTGTTTCTGCAACACGGGGTGTTTTATTACCGTAACGTACTTCACCTGTTGCAGCTTTCATAATGACTGCACCAAGCTTTTTCAGATCATAAAATTCACTATATTCCCTGCCAAATCCAAAGCATCCGGAAGCAGGCATAACTGGATTTTTTAATTTTAAACCGGGTAAATCTACCGCTAAGTCTGTCATAATACCACCTCATCCGCTGCGAATACAGGTCCGTCCTTGCAAATTTTTTTATAACCGCCATGACTATCTGTAGGAATAACACATGCAAAACACGCTCCAACACCACAGCCCATCCGTTCTTCAAGTGAAATGTAACCACTGTGATCCTGCAATTGCTTTGTAACAGCTTTTAGCATGGGGATGGGACCACAGGAATAATACGTATCAAAATCTTCAATCTGATCCATTACACTAGTTACAAACCCTCGATATCCGTATGTTCCATCATTCGTCACGACATATGTTTTTCCTAGTTCTCTTAAATTCGCTTCGTAAAAAACATGTTCTTTCGACTGGAATCCTAGGACAGCTGTAACTTTGATTCCTTTCTTTTTAAGAGTCTTCCCCAGGTTGTATAGTGGCGGAATTCCAATACCCCCGCCAACTAACAATACTGAATTCAATTTACCCTCATATGAAAATCCGTTACCGCTAGGTCCTAAAGCATCAATCGACATACCAGGTTTATATGCTGCCAATTGTTTTGTTCCATCACCAACTATTTTAAATAAAATCGTAATTTCATTATTATTGCGGTCTACATTTGCGATTGAAATTGGCCGACGCAATGTATGGCCATCAACCAACAAATGTAGAAA
Organism: Virgibacillus subterraneus; assembly: GCF_900110695.1. GTDB lineage: Bacteria > Bacillota > Bacilli > Bacillales > Amphibacillaceae > Lentibacillus > Lentibacillus subterraneus. The sequence continues at coordinate 216,649 of NZ_FOEH01000004.1, forward strand.
CTGTCCTGGGATCGCAGTTTTGGCTACATATTCATTCACAAGTGTCATTTCAAACGTATCTAGCGCAATAACATCTACCGATTTAACAACCAGTTCTACTTTTCTCTTCATGAAGAAACTACTTTCTTACCTGTCATAGGTCTTGCACTAAAAGTAGTCGAATCAATTACATTCAATATGGCATTTGCTGTATCTAAGTTGGTTAAACAAGCAATACCATGTTCAACTGCTTCCCGTCTAATCATGAAGCCATCAGATCTAGGCTTAATTCCCGAAGTCAATGTATTGATGACAAATTGAACATCACCATTTTCAATGATAGATAAAACATTTGGTGTGCTAGATCCTATTTTTGCAACTTCTGTAACTGGAATATCGTACCATTTTATAAATGAAGCTGTTCCAGATGTTGCATACAATTGAAATCCTAATTGATGAAAACGATCGGCAATTTCAATTGTTTCTTTCTTATCTTTATCTGCTATCGTAAGCAGCACTGCACCTTCCTGTGGTACAGATAACCCGGCAGCTATCAGTCCTTTATACAATGCTTTTTCCAGCGTTTTATCATGGCCAATTGCTTCTCCCGTTGATTTCATCTCTGGCCCAAGAATAGTATCAACACTACGTAGTTTTTCAAATGAGAATACTGGAACTTTAACGGATACAGCATCTTGCTCAGGCAATATACCTGACTCATATCCCATACTTTCTAATGTTTCCCCTAAAATGCATCTAGTAGCAATATTTGCCATGGTTACACCTGTTATTTTACTAAGGAATGGAATCGTCCTGCTTGCACGTGGATTCACTTCGAGAACGTAGACATCTTCCTCACAAACAATAAACTGGATATTAATTAATCCTTTTACATTTAACGATTGAGCAATTTTAACAGTTGCATCTAAACAATTTTCCTTAACAGCTTTACTAATTCGCTGTGGAGGATAAACTGCTATGGAGTCTCCAGAATGAACACCAGACCGTTCGATATGCTCCATAACTCCAGGTACAATAACCGTTTCACCATCACTGATTGCATCCACTTCCACTTCAATTCCAGTTATATAGTTATCGATTAATATAGGATGTGCGCTATCAGCCCCATTTGATTTTGCCAAATAGGCATTAAGTTCTTCATCATTGTAAACAATCTCCATCCGGCTTCCGCCGATTACATAGGATGGCCTAACTAATACTGGATAGCCAATATCTTTTGCTACCTCCACTGCATGATCTAATTTTGTTACCGATCTTCCTTCAGGTCTTTTTATTGAGAGGTCATTTAATAAATGTTCAAATTTGTCACGGTCTTCTGCTTTGTCGATTGATTCTAAATCTGTACCTAATATTTTCACACCACGACGTTCCAGCCCTTCGGCTAAGTTAATCGCCGTCTGTCCACCAAACTGGACAATCACGCCTTCAGGTTGTTCTAAATTTATAACATGCATGACATCTTCAAGTGTCAGAGGTTCAAAATAAAGCTTATCTGAAATACTGAAATCAGTTGAAACTGTCTCAGGATTATTATTCATAATGATAGCTTCATAACCCATCTCTTTAATAGCTAATACAGAGTGAACCGTAGCATAGTCAAATTCGATACCCTGCCCTATTCGAATAGGTCCTGACCCGAGTACTAGTATTTTTTTGCTATCTGACTGAACGGATTCATTTTCATCTTCAAAGGTACTATAGAAATAAGGTGTTTCAGATTCAAATTCTGCTGCACAGGTATCTACCATTTTATAAACAGGTTTTATTGCGTTTTCCATGCGAAATTCGTATACGTCATCAATTGTTACATTCCACAATCTCGCAATATGCGTGTCAGAGAACCCTTGTGTTTTTGCTTCTAGTAAAATATCCTGTGAAAGTTTATTAGCAGTTAATATTGTTTCCCAATCAATTAACCGCTTAATTTTTATTAGGAAAAATCGGTCAATTTTTGTTAATTGAAATACTTCTTCAACCGTCATCCCTTTTCGAATAACTTCTGCTAAAACGAACAATCGTTCATCATCTGCTTTTTGTAATCTCGCTTGTAATTCCTCAACAGTCTTATTTGCTAAACTTGGCAGCCATAATTCCTCTGTACCTATATCAAGAGAACGAATTCCTTTTAATAATGACTCTTCAAAATTACGTCCGATTGACATGATTTCGCCAGTCGCCTTCATTTGGGTGCCAAGGTAACGATCCCCTGTTACAAATTTATCGAATGGGAATCTTGGGAGCTTGGTCACAACATAATCAAGTGCAGGTTCAAAACATGCATAGGTTGTGCCAGTGATTGGATTAATAATTTCATCTAATGTTAATCCTACAGCAATTTTCGCTGCCATTTTTGCGATTGGATATCCTGTAGCTTTTGATGCCAAAGCGGATGACCTGCTGACACGTGGATTAACTTCAATAATATAGTAATTAAAGCTATTAGGATCAAGTGCTAGCTGTACATTGCATCCACCCTCAATCTCCAAAGCACGAATTATTTTTAAAGATGCATTGCGTAACAATTGATATTCGCGATCACTTAAGGTTTGAGAGGGTGCAACGACGATAGAATCACCTGTGTGAATTCCAACTGGATCGACATTTTCCATGTTACAGACGACAATGGCCTGATCGTTTTTATCACGCATTACTTCATATTCAATTTCTTTAAATCCTGCAATGTTTTTTTCAATTAAACATTGATTAACCGGTGACAATGATAATCCATTACGGGCAATTTCTTTAAGTTCCCGTTCGTCATAGCACATCCCCCCGCCGGTTCCTCCTAGGGTGTAAGCAGGGCGCACAATGACAGGAAAACCAATTTCATTGGCAAAATCACATGCATGATCGACAGAATTTACAATCTGACTATCCGGTACAGGCTCATGAAGCTCATGCATTAAAGAACGAAATTTTTCACGATCTTCTGCTTTTTCGATTGCTTCGAGTGAGGTTCCGAGCAATTCAACACCATATTCTCCCAAAATACCCGTATTTTCTAATTCCACCGCCAAATTCAGACCTGTTTGCCCACCAAGTGTTGGCAATATTGCATCAGGCTGTTCTTTGCGGATAATCTTGATTAAGAATTCAACTGTTAAAGGCTCCATATAAACCTTATCTGCCACTGTATGATCGGTCATTATTGTTGCTGGGTTGGAATTAGCAAGAATTACGGTATATCCTTCTTCTGTTAAAGCTTGACATGCTTGCGTACCTGAATAATCAAATTCAGCTGCCTGCCCGATCACAATTGGTCCTGAACCAATGACTAGTATCTTGTTTAGATTCGTATTCTTAGGCATATGATTCCTCCTCACTTTTAGCTTTCGCATTATTAATCAATTGTAAAAATGCATCAAAAAATTGATTTGTATCCTCTGGTCCTGGTGAACTTTCTGGATGATACTGAACTGAAAATGCCTGAAAGCCTTTGTGCCTTATTCCTTCAACCGTATTATCATTAAGTGCAATCTGCGTAAGTTCTAAGTCTGTTTGTTTTAATGATTCGTGTGTAACTGCATAACTGTGATTCTGTGATGTCATATATGTTTTATTTTTTTCCAGATCCTTAACCGGATGATTTGCTCCACGGTGCCCAAACTTCATTTTCTCCGTATCCGCACCACATGCTAATGCAAGAAGCTGATGCCCCAGACAAATACCGAATAATGGTACCTGTTCTACCACTGTTTTTATCATTTCAATCGATTCAGGAACATCTTTTGGATCACCTGGGCCATTTGTCAGCATGATCCCTTCAGGTTTTAATCGTAAAATATTTTCTGCCCCATAATTATATGGAACAACCGTAATATGGCAATCTCTTTTTGTTAATTCTCGTAAAATACCGTGCTTCATACCAAAATCTACTAAAATAATTCGCGTGCCCCGTCCTGGTACTACATAAGGTTTAATGGTAGATGTTTGTTTTACCTGATCCGTCTGATATGGCAGTTTCTTTACTTTTGCGACCAATTCATAAGCTGAATCGTCGCTGTCCGTTATGATTGCTTTCATTGTCCCATGCCTGCGAATAATTTTCGTTAATTTTCTTGTATCAATACCGGAGATACCAGGAATATTGTTCGCTTTCAAATAATCATGCAACGTTTCGTCGCTGCGAAAATTTGATGGATATTCACATAATTCCTTAACAATAAATCCATGAATAAAAGGTGTAACAGTTTCAAAATCATCCCGATTAATACCATAATTACCAACTAAAGGATATGTCATTGTAACGATTTGGCCACAGTATGATGGATCAGAAATGACTTCCTGGTAACCTGTCATACCTGTATTAAATACAACTTCTCCTGTTGTGCTAGCATCACTGCCAAATCCTTCACCGTTAAATACAGTTCCATCTTCCAGAATAAGCCGACGATTAGTCATGTGAATCCTCCTTGTATACGATTTTTCCTTGAGCTATTGTTGCAAATGGAATGCCTTGTACCTTCCAATTATGAAATGGTGTGTTTTTTCCTTTTGAAAAAAATGAGTATTTATCTATGTGAGCTTCTTTCGTTAAATTGAAAATGGCAAGGTCCGCTGTAGTATTCTCTTCTAATTCCCCAAATGGTAAATTAAAAACCCCAGCAGGCTTTATGGTTAACCAATCTACTAATTGTTTTAATGTGATTTTATCCGTTAAGACTAGATTCGTATATAAGAGTGAAAAAGCAGTCTCCAGACCAACAATCCCAAAAGGAGACTTATGGAATCCTTGTTCTTTTTCTTCATTTGCGTGTGGTGCGTGGTCCGTTGCAATGAAATCAATTGTTCCATCCAACAACCCGTCCAATAAGGCGTTTTGGTCTTCCTCACTCCGTAGTGGGGGATTCATTTTATAATTAGCATCGTCTGTTTTAACTGCTTGTTCATTTAATAGTAAATGATGTGGGGTTACTTCGGCAGTCACATGGATGCCTACCTTCTTAGCATCGCGTATTACTCGTACTGATTCTTTTGTGCTAACATGGCAAACATGATAATGACATCCGGTCTCTTCTGCTAAAAGAACATCACGAGCAATTTGAACTGATTCGCTTATCGAGGGAATTCCTGGGAGGTCTAATCGTTTACTTACATTTCCTTGATGTACTACACCGCCGTATACGATTGAATTATCTTCACAATGGGCAACTATTGTCATCCCGGAGGCTGCTGCTTCAGTCATTGCCTGAAGCATAAAATCAGCAGTTTGAACACCTACTCCATCATCGGTGAAAGCAAATACACCTAATTTGGAGAGTTCACTAATATTGGTTAATTCCTCACCTTTTAAATTACATGTAATTGCTCCATATGGAAGTACACGAACATGGGCGTCTCTTTTAATTTTTTCCAATAACTCATTTACCGTTTCAACATCGTCAGGAACAGGCGATGTATTCGGCATCGCGCATACCGTTGTAAAACCGCCACGTGCAGCTGCTTTTGTACCAGTCTCAATCGTTTCCTTATGTTCCCCGCCTGGCTCACGAAGATGGATATGTACATCGATGAAACCCGGGAAAACAAAGTTATTCTCACAATCTATTACTTCATCTGCTTCTTGCAACACTTTTGGTGCTATTTGCTTGATTTTCCCTTCATCAATAAATATTTCACATTTCTCTACATCATTTTTACTAATTAATCTTTTTGCATTTGTTAGGATTAGTTTCATTATGATAGCCCCATTCCTTTAATAAGATGATCATTATAGCCATTCGAGTATAAACACCATTTTCCATTTGTTTAAATATACGTGACCGCTGACATTCTACTAGTTCAGTGTCAATCTCAACCCCACGATTCACAGGGGCAGGATGAAGAATAATGGCATGGTCCTTCATTCTGCTTTCCCGTTCCTTGGTGAGGCCAAATTGCACTAAATAAGAAGTGGAATCATATTGCTTTGCTGTATGCCGTTCATGTTGTATTCGAAGTAACATCATGATATCACACTTTTCAACAGCTTCATCGATAGATATATATGGAAAATTCATGGTGTCATCTTTAAACCCAGGAGCTGCAGCAAAGTAAACGTTTGCTCCTAGTGTAGTTAAAGCGTATGCATTAGACCTGGCAACTCTGCTGTGTTTAATATCACCCACTATTACTACGTTTAAATTAGTGAACGTTCCAAACTCCTGATAGATAGTCAACAGATCAAGCATACATTGTGTTGGATGCTCACCTCTACCAGCCCCAGCATTTATCACCGGAAGCGATAGATTTGGAGTGAGTTCATCATACCAATTATCCTCCTGATGACGAATAACCAACAGATTTGCTCCAATCGCCTCACAGGTCTTTGCTGTATCATACAACGTTTCACCTTTTGTAACACTGGACGTTTCCATCTGAAAGTCGAGCGTTTCCATACCTAACTTTCTCTGAGCAACACTAAAGCTCATTTTCGTTCTGGTACTAGGTTCAAAAAAAAGATTAGCCACGAAAATCTGTTCTGGTAACTTTTCTTGTTGGAGCCGTAATTCTTCCGCTTTATTCAAAATAAGAAAAATATACTTGCTAGACAAATTTCTAGTCGATACAAAGTGTCGCATAACTCCTCCTTTTCTAAGCCACATGTTCTTTATTTTCGGATACATCAGTATCATCAAACATGGTTCCATTACCATAGCCGCTTTCTTTTCCAGGTAACAAAAGGTTTAACGTAACACCAATTAGAGCTGATAATGCCATACCTGCAATCTGCAGATTTTCTGTAACCTGTATGAAAGCACCACCAATTCCAATCACGAGAATCACTGATGAGATAATCAGATTACGTTTATCACTTAAATCAATTTGGTTATCAATAAGCATACGCAATCCATTTGATGCAATAATTCCAAACAAGAGAATCGATACCCCACCCATTACAGCTGAAGGGATAGAACTTATTGTTGCGGTGATAATCCCAGTAAATCCAAAGAACAATGCGAGGACTGCCGCTCCTCCTATGACAAAAACACTGAATACACGAGTAATTGACAAAACCCCAATATTTTCACCGTATGTTGTATTCGGAGGGCCACCAAGAAATGAAGCAATTATCGTTGCCACACCATCACCAAGGATAGAACGGTGAAGACCTGGCTTCTTGATGAAATTATTGCCGACAACTTTTGATAACACCATCTGATCGCCAATATGCTCTGCAATTGTTACTAGTGCAACAGGAACCATTATAAGAATAATCTCGCCACTTAGTACTTCAAAAGGTGAATAGTTAACAAACGGAATAATAAAATCCGGTTTTTGAAAGATTGCTGTGAAAAATTCTCCAATCGAACCTGCAGAAGTAATTTCTGCCCATTCAGCCTTGATTTCTGAAGTATCAACAATTCCTTGGAAGATAGAGAAAATATATCCAAATACAATGCCAATTAGAATTGGAATAAGTCCAAAAAATCCTCTAAGAAAAATGGAAGCAATAATTGTTACAGTAAGTGTTACTAGTGCTACCAGAAAGTGTGTACTGCTATATACTTGCTCATCTATTCCTGGAACATACATCGCCATATCAATAGCAGTTGAAGCTAGTCCTAGCCCAATCACAATGATGACTGGTCCAACGACAATTGGTGGCAGAATGCGCATCAGCCAATCCAGTCCCAGCAACCGGATGAATAACGCAACCAAACCATATACAATTCCGGCAAGAAAGCTACCAACCATTGCACCTTCGACTCCACCTGAAGCAGTAGCTCCAATAATAGGTGCGATAAATGCAAAGCTTGACCCAAGATATGCTGGAATTTTCCCTTTTGTAATCAGCAGATATGCCAGCGTTCCAAGTCCACTTGAAACTAATGCTACTGCCGGAGATAACCCTGTAAGAAATGGAACGAGGATGGTTGCTCCGAACATTGCAAATAAATGCTGCAGACTTAAAATAAGCCATTTTTGTGGTTTAGGTACTTCATTAACATTCAAAGCTACTTTTTCTTGTTTCATCTTCCATTCCTCCATTTGTTGGTTTTTAGTTAAAAACTGCCATTAAAAAACCTCTTTGCATAAGGTCGCAAAGAGGTATACGTGTAGTTACAATAAAATACACGTGTTCTCAGGGCAACCTTTTAAATCTCGCTGGATTTAGTTAAAGGTCTCATTATTTACTTTTCGTATATACTTACTTCGTCGTGGTTATCTTCTTCATGTAAGTTTACTACGATAATCTCTTTATCTGATGTTGGTATGTTCTTACCAACATAATCAGCTCGTATAGGCAATTCTCTGTGTCCACGGTCAATTAATACACCTAGCTGTATCTGCGTGGGTCTGCCGACATCCATTACGGCATCCATAGCTGCTCTGACTGTTCTGCCTGTAAATAACACATCATCAATTAATATTACTTTTTTCCCATTAAAGTCGACGTCAATATTGGTTTCCTTTAATTCAGGATCATGATTAGTTGTTGCTTTTTCTAAATCATCACGATACAACGTTATATCCAACTCACCAATTGGAACATTAATTCCCTCGATTTGATTTATCTTTTCCTGTAATCGTTTCGCAATGGGAATTCCTCTTGTTTTAATCCCTACTAAAAGTAAATTTTCCCCACCTTTATTTTTTTCAACAATTTCATGGGCGATTCTAGTTAGGGCTCTGTTCATTGCTGACTGATCCAGTACTTCCGTTTTTTTGTTCACTGCTGCACCTCTTTCTGTTTGAAAACTTGGCCTATCACCAAACCTTAGTTGCATTTATGCGTAAAAAAGGTTTTATACCTTCTTAGCCGCTAAAAAATCCCTTTTCTCCATAAGGAAAAAAGGGATTTAGATATACGTATCTCTACATACTTAATACGTTCCGCTTCCTTCTTCGCCTCACTGGACTCTGTTAAAGGATCTTTTATTCATTTGATTAATTATTACAAACCAGCTTCAATCTGTCAATACATTTTCTCCATTTGTGACAGTAATTCCTTGAAATAAGCTGGTGCTTCCTCCTCAAAAAATAGCCATTCATTTGTTCTCGGATGCTTAAAACCCAGTGATTTAGCATGCAATACCTGTCCATTTGTCTCCAACGTTTTTCTCCGTCCATATTTAGGATCACCAACAATTGGAAAATCTATATATTTCATGTGTACACGTATTTGATGAGTACGGCCTGTTTCCAGCTGGCATTCTACATGTGTGAAATTTTCAAATCGTCGTATAACCCTAAAATGGGTAACTGCTGGTTTACCACTATCTACAACACCCATTTTCTGCCTATCATTTTTGTCTCTGCCAATTGGGGCATCAATTAACCCTGTTTCATGTTCAATAACACCATGAACAACTGCTTCGTACTTTCGCTCAATATCTTTTGTGGCCATCTGTTCTGACAGATTTGTATGTGCGAGATCGCTTTTAGCAACCACTAGAAGTCCACTGGTGTCTTTATCAATCCGATGGACAATGCCTGGCCGTTCTACACCATTAATCCCAGATAAATCGTCACAGTGATAAAGTAACGCATTTACCAATGTGCCATTTTGGTGGCCAGCGGATGGGTGCACTACCATTCCTTTGGGTTTGTTAACAACAAGCAAGTCACTATCCTCATAAACTATCCGTAGTGGAATGTTTTCAGGTTTTATGTTTAATGGTTCTGGTTCAGGAATCGTCCATCTAATCTCATCCGCAGTTTGACATTTATAGTTGGGTTTTATAATTTCGCCATTTACTAATACAAGTTCATTGGTAATCCATGATTGGACCTGTGAACGGGACTCGCTAACCAAATTCGATAACAGCTTATCTATTCTTATTTTGTTTTCAGTTTCTAATACGATGTGTTGGTTTAAAGTCATTTTTGATTTTTTCCTTTCTTCTTTTCATCGATGAATGTTGCAATAAGCACAAGAATCACACCAACTACTAAGGCCGAATCTGCTATATTAAATATTGGATAGTCATATCCAACTAGGTTGAAGTCAAAAAAGTCGACAACTTCTTTTCGAAAAAGGCGGTCTATAAAGTTACCAATTGCACCACCTAAAATAAAACTTAAGGATATAGCCAATAACTTACTATCCTTTGCATATTTTTCCATGTAATAAACAACACCAATGATCACAATTACAGTAACGATATAGAAAAAAATCATTTGCCCTTGCAATATTCCCCATGCTGCACCACTATTTCGATGTGATGTTAGGTAGAAAAAATTCTCAATCACAGTTATTTGTTCCCCAATTTCCATTGTTTTTATAATGGCCCACTTTGATAGTTGGTCAACGGCTATAATAACAAGTGCAATTATGTAATATAAAAACATTTCATTTCCCCCAATTTTCATTTAGAAGACTTGGCTTATCACCAAGCCTTAATGACGAGCGCCTTAACTACTATGTAGTAAGAAAGTAGTTATACTATCTTATCTGCAAACAAACTATTACTTTTGCATTTTACCATAGATATAGCAAAAGCGCCTCTTCCTTGAAAAAATTCAAAAGGAACAGGCGCTCTTAAAATCAAATTATGCACTATAGTGTTCTTTCACTATATCTGCACATCGTGTACATAACTCTGGGTGATCTTTATCTTCACCAACAGTTTCTGAAGCAGTCCAGCAGCGTTCGCATTTCTCTCCGGGATGCTTTTCAACTGCTATATCAACGTAACGGTATTCAGAAGCATCAGCTGATTTTTCTGCAACAACAGCTTCGGAAACAATAAACAGTTGATGAACATTAAAGATTTCCTCTAATACTTCTTTAGTTTTCGGATCTTTTGGAACTAAGGTAATTCTGGCTTCAAGCGACTTACCAATAGTCTTTTCATTTCGAGCATCTTCTAATGCTTTTAGGACATCATCACGAACTTTCATGAAGTGATCCCATTTATCCTGGGAATTTTCAAAGTCAGTAATTTTTCTTGGTTCTGGAATATCCGTAAGTTGAACACTTTCTTCTTCTACCCCAGGAATATATTCCCATACTTCATCTGTTGTATGTGGAATAATTGGCGTCAGTAATTTAACAAGTGTTGTTAAGATTTCATAGTATCCTGTTTGAATACTTCTCCGACGCTTATTATCTTGTGCCTCGATATATAGGACATCTTTTGCGAAATCCAAATAAAACGAGCTTAAATCAACCGCACAGAAATTATGAATTTGTGAAAAGATTGGTGAGTACTCAAACTTTTCATAATTTGCACGAACATTTGAGACTAAGTTTTGCAAACGATGAACCATATAGCGATCCACTTCTTCCATTTCACTTTCAGGGACAGCATCCTTTGCTGGATCAAAGTCTGACAGATTCGCCAGCATAAAGCGAATCGTATTTCTAATTTTACGATAAGCCTCAGAAATTTGTTTCAAGATTTCCTGTGAGATTCTAACATCTGCTTGATAGTCAACAGATGATACCCATAAACGCAAGATATCAGCACCTAATTGTTTCTGAACCTTAGATGGAACCATAACATTTCCTAATGATTTACTCATCTTTCTCCCATTGCCATCAAGCACAAATCCATGACTGATAATATTTTCATATGGCGCTTTACCTGTCACCGCAACAGAAGTTGATAGTGACGAGTTGAACCAGCCACGATATTGGTCACTGCCCTCCAGATAAACATCTGCTGGACGACGGTGATCCTCCCGCCCTACAAGGACTGCTTCATGAGATGAGCCTGAATCGAACCATACATCCATAATATCCGTTTCCTTGGTAAACTTACCGTTTGGACTATGTTCTGAAGTGTAGCCTTTAGGCAATAGGTCTTTAGCTTCCCACTCAAACCATACGTTCGAACCATGTTCTGCAAATACCTGTGAAACATGTTCAATCGTTTCATCGGTAATAATTGGTGTGTTATCCTCCCCATAAAATACTGGAATTGGAACACCCCATGTACGTTGACGTGAAATACACCAATCTTCGCGGTCACGAACCATGTTATGAAGACGTGTTTCCCCCCATGACGGATACCAATTAATCCGATTAATCTCATCCAAAATATTTTGGCGGAAATCTTTTATGGATGCAAACCATTGTGAGGTAGCACGGAAGATTGTTGGCTTTTTCGTACGCCAATCATGTGGGTATGAATGCGTAATAAATGTAAGCTTCAATAACGCACCAACCTCTTCAAGCCTTTCCGTAATCGGCTTGTTCGCCTGATCATAGAATAATCCTTCAAATCCTGGAGCCTCATTGGTGAAAACACCTTTATCATCAACTGGAGACAGAGCATCCAGTCCATAAGACCTCGATACATAAAAGTCATCTTCACCATGACCTGGAGCTGTGTGGACACAACCAGTACCTGCATCTGTAGTAACGTGGTCACCAAGCATGATAAGTGAATCACGTTCATAAAATGGATGCTTTGTAACAACTTTATCTGCTTTCTCGCCTTTAAATGTTTTAACTACCTCTGGATTTTCCCATTCCAATTCTTCGGTTACCGTTTCTACTAAGTCGGAAGCAATAATATATTTTTCATTATTAACAGCAACAACGGAATACTCAAGATCTGGATGTAAACTAATTCCAAGATTGGCCGGAATAGTCCAGGGTGTAGTAGTCCAAATGATGAATTTGTCTCCAGCATCAAGTACGCCTTTTCCATCGGTTACATCGAATGAGACATAAATGGATGGTGAACGTTTATCATGATATTCAATCTCTGCTTCAGCTAATGCTGATTCTGACGATGGTGACCAATACACAGGTTTAAGTCCTTTATAAATATACCCCTTTTTAGCCATATCACCGAAAACTCTGATTTGTGCTGCCTCATAATCTTTAGTAAGCGTGATATACGGGTTATCCCAATCACCCCGTACACCTAATTGTTTAAATTGTGTACGTTGATTATCAAGTTGCCCCATTGCGTATTCAGCACATTTTTGTCTGAAATCAGCAATACTCATTTCCTTACGCTTAATTTTTTTCTTTTTTGTCAGTGCAGTTTCAATAGGAAGTCCATGTGTATCCCAGCCAGGCACATATGGAGCATGATATCCAGTCATTGATTTATAGCGTGTAATAAAATCCTTTAATATTTTATTTAGTGCGTGACCAATATGCAAATCACCATTTGCGTATGGAGGGCCATCATGCAAAATAAATGATGGACGTCCTTCTGTTCTTTTTTGTACTTTTTCGTATAGTTTTTTATCATCCCACGCTTTTTGGCGCTCTGGTTCTTTATTCGGCAAATTTCCGCGCATTGGGAATTCGGTTTTTGGCATTAGCAATGTATCTTTATACTCCACTTGTTCATCCTCCTATACATTTCAATTTAATTAAAAAAAGCCCTCAAACATCCCCAAAAGGGACGAGAAGACTCGCGGTACCACCCTTATAAATTTAAAATAATGCATATTTTAAATTCACTCGATATTCGTAACGTGAACAGACGCCCATTTCTACTTTAGTTGAATTCAAAATGGGTACTCAAGAGTGATTTTCTGAAGTATTACTGTATCAGGCTTCCACCGGTTCCCGACTCGCTAAACAGCAATTACATTCATACTGCCTCTATCATCGTAGTTTTCATTTGCATATAACATTTGTGTATAATGAATTATATGTAAAATTCCATAAAACGTCAAGGCTTATGATTCTTTATCTGCAGCAGCCTCAAGCTCTCCGCCAAACTCTGCGTCGAACAATTCTTCCCAGTCATCTGTACCTATCATTTCTAATTGAGCCTCAACAAGCATTTTTAAACGGGTTCGGAATACTTTAGCTTGTTTTTTTAACTCTTCAACATCCATTGATATACGGCGGGATTTATTAAGGGCTTCATTAATAATGCGATCAGCGTTTTTCTCAGCTTCTTTAATAATTAATTTGGATTCTTTAGTAGCGTTCCCTTTAACTTCTTCCGCTGTTTCCTGAGCAACCAAAATGGATTTATTTAATGTTGTCTCAATATTGGTAAAATGACCAAGCTTTTCATTTAACTGCTCAACTTTTTCTGTTAAATCTTTTTTCTCACGAATTGCCATCTCATAATCTTTTATTACCTGATCCAGAAATTCATTGACCTCATCTTCATCATATCCACGAAAACTTCTTGTAAACTCTTTATTGTGAATATCTAATGGTGTTAATGACACGTAGGCCACCTCCTTAAAAATTTTAACCCAATTATATATTAAAATAAATAAAATCCTATATTACGTCTTTATTCGACATAAAATTAAATTATCCTTCAAATAATCGAAATTAATTTAAAATAGCAGTAGTAATTCTGTGTTTATCTTTTTTTGTAAGCCCATTAATGCGAATAAGCTTACTTCTGCCCTTACCTCTCAAAGAAAGCATATCTCCTTCAGCAAGCATAAACTTCCCATCGTCAACTACTCTGAAATTAACTTTCACATAACGCTTAGCAATAAATTCTGAAGCATCTTTTCTGGAAATGTTGTAAATTGCCTTTAGAACGGCATCTAACCTCAATGCTGACACTGTCTGTTCTGTTTCTATCCACTCTGTTTCCTTTTTAATAATTGATGTCATCGGCTTTTCTACAAGCTTAATTGTTGCCTTCTTGATCGCTGTAAGATTTGCAAATACATATGCAGCTATTTCGTCCGCCACCACGATTTGAATCGTTCCATTATCAACGGTTATATCACCAAGTTTTTTTCGTTTGATCCCTAAAGATAAAAATGCCCCCATGACATCTCCGTGCGTTAAAGTGACAAATTTTTCATGATAAGATGCTTGCATTAGTATGAGCTGAAAGGATTCATCAGTCACTTCTTCATAGAATGGTGCAATAATAGCACGCTTTCTCTCTGCGAATTCGCTGCCACCATTCTGATAAAGTTTCAATTCTTCATTGCTCGTCCCAATTAACATAGCAACAATTTGTTGTTCCCTGGGATCGAGAAAATCGGTTACCTTGTGCTGAAATGTTTTCTCAACTTGATCTATCCAGGACAATACATTATCTATAAATGGGTGCTCTTCTTTTCTGAAATGCTGATAAATATCCACGTTTATCTACCTTAAAACCAACCCATTAGCATATTGAATAATACAGGTAACCCATATGCTCGTGCGAAGAACAATACAAAAATCCCTACAATTGGTGATAAATCAATCATTCCAAGTGGTGGTATAATCTTTCGAAAAGGTTCCAGATACGGTTCACAAATCTTTGTCAGAAAACTACCAAACGCAGATTCCCGAGCTCCTGGAAACCATGACATAAAAATATAAATAATTAAAGCATAACTATAAATCTCAAGTGCATAAAATAATACCATATAAATTGATTCCATTAATGCCTACCATCCTTTTTCAAATTCGTCATCTTCAACAAATGATTCTGTAATTGTTCCCGACACATCTACATTCTCAGGGGTACATAGGAATGTTTGTGCACCTAATTTTTGTATATCACCACTAACGGCATATACTGTTCCACTTAAGAAATCAACAATACGTTTTGCCTGCTCATGATCAACACGTTGTAAATTTATAACTACCGCTCGTCTATTAACAACATTGTCTGCTATTTCCTGTGCTTCATTATAATTTCGTGGCTCAGACAATACTACTTTAGATGACGGTTGTTGCATACTAGCCAGGTTAACTACATTTTGATTCTTTCGTTTCTGATTACCAGCATCATCTGGAACATTCTCTTCTGGTTGTTCCTCAAAGTATTCGTACTCGTCATCCATTGTAAAAAAAGTCTTAATCTTATTCTTCATACTCATTATTTCACCCCGCTATTTGAAAGATCCAACTAATTTTGAACCAATTCGTATATGTGTTGCCCCTTCTTCAATGGCAAGTTGATAATCATTACTCATACCCATAGATAAATACTTACAAGGGGCATGAGCAAGTTGCTCACTCCTAACTTCATCCCTCAATGAAGTAAGTTTTTTAAAAATGTCACGTAAGAATTCTTGGTTTTCCATATGTGGAGCCATTGTCATTAGACCTACTACCCTAATATTCTCAAAAATTGCCAACGAAGAAATAAATGAAAGAACATTTTCAGGACTAAGACCATGTTTGGATTCTTCACCACTTACATTTACTTGAACAAAACAGTCCATTGGGGTTGTCGCGCGTTTGTTAATTTCCTTCGCAAGCGACTTGCGATCCAATGAATGAATCGCATCCACTTTATCAATTATTTCTTTTACTTTTCGTGATTGTAATGTACCGATAAAGTGCCAAGAGGCTTGATCTTGTATGTAATTATATTTTTCCAGAAAACCTTCCAGCCGATTTTCGCCAAGATTTTTAATTCCAGCGTTTATCGTTTCTTCTGTTCGCTCTATTGTAACATATTTCGTGACGCCAATAATGGTTATTTCGTCGGGATTTCGATTACTTTTCTCGCATGCTTGTCTAATATTGCTTTTTATTTCATTCAGATTTGTTACTACTTCCATTATTACCATTGCTCCTTCCAAGTATAATCATGTTGCATAGCCAATATACCCTAGCATTCTACCTGTTTTACCATGATCACGTCGATGTGAAAAAAATAACTCATTATCACTGAATGTGCAATATTTTGTAACCTCTATATTATGACGAAGAACCCCTTGTTGTAAAAGGATTTCGACATTTAATTGCTTTAAGTCCAATAAATAGCGATTATTTTCTTTTGGAATGACAGTTTTTCCAATGTAACTATCTGGTATTTGTCCAATAACCTTTTCATCAACCTCGTAAACCTCTTGAGATATACATGGTCCTATTGTAACTAGAAGGTTATCTGTGTTTACTCCAACTGACTTAAACATATCCACCATTTTTTCACTTATACCGTGGACTGTCCCTTTCCACCCTGCGTGTGCTATACCTATATAACCCGTTTCCGGATCGAAAAAATACAATGGAACGCAATCAGCAAAAAACGCAGTGCACAATATACCAGCGCGATTTGTTATAAGGCCATCAATGTCATTTAATGAAGACTGGTAAGATGCTGCACCCTTTCCTCTATCCTCTTCCTTAATAATGTGTACATTCGTGTGATGTGTTTGTTCCCCGGAAACCCATGACTCTAAAGGTATATTTATCTCCTTAGCTAAAGTCTGTCTATTCGCTAAAACATCTTCCTGATTATCAGGTACGTGCAAACCAAGGTTTAACGTATTAAACGGGGATTGGCTCTGTCCGCCATTACGAGTTGTAAAACCAACTTTTAAATTCTTATTTAATGTCTGCCATTTATCAATTTGCAAATAAGCTTCTTCGTTATGCTGGAAGGTATCAGCCATATTAGTACCTCCTTGATATAGTATGTTAGCACTATCTTATCATAATTTCTCCATCATTCGATAAGCTTTTGTTCTGGATAGAGGGTTGGAGTATTCACGTCCCTTATTAGAATAACGTCTGAGCCAATCGTTTCAATATTGTACCATGGTATTACCAGCTCTCCAGGTTTCCCAAATAATCCTGCTTTTTTATCTTTCGCAATAATAATTAATGCTGTGATTTTACCGTTGTCTCCATTAATTTCTAAATCCGAAATATGCCCAAGCCTTCTGCCATCATTAATGACGATAACCTCTTTAATTTGAAGATCGGTTAACTTTATCATCATGACTCACCTGCCTTAATAATGATATATATGCAAAGAATTAGCAAAAAAAACTTGAAAGTTAGAGCAAAATTAAATTTCCTTCTATTTATACAATCGAATTTAGATTAGAAAAAGTAGCATGAAAAATAAAAATGTATTTATAACTTCGCTTATCACCAAGCTTGTATAGCGAATTCCTTAGTTGCACTTATGCATAAAAAGGGATTTATACTTTCTTGACTGCAAAAAAAGACACCAAACACAGTTGGCTTGGCGTCTGAATATATATAAAAGTAACTTTTAGCAAGTCAATCCTTACGTCTCTATTTTCAAAGTACGTGCTAGTACAGTTGTTAGCCCAAAACTGATTAGTTTTAAAATGTAACGGCGCTGCTTCCACTTCTGATCAGACTAGCTCCGTGGGCTAGTGACTCATGACGTAAGCAATAGTCACTTGAGTGCTCTACTGACTTTTGTTTCGCATGTCATCACTGACCAAACCCGCTTCGCTTTTCATCATTCAAACATTTGTTTGTTCATTTGGGAAATAGCTGCTTTTTCCAGGCGTGATACTTGTGCCTGTGATATTCCGATTTCATCTGCTACTTCCATTTGTGTTTTTCCTTGGAAAAAACGTTTATTTAAGATCATTTTTTCTCGCTCATTTAAACGGTACATTCCTTCTTTCAACGATAGCTTATCAACCCACATTGAGTCCTTATCCGAATCATCGCTGATCTGATCCATTACATATATAGGATCACCACCATCATTGTAAATTGGTTCGAATAAGGAAACCGGATCTTGTATGGCATCCATCGCAAAGACAATATCTGAATGAGGGATACCCATTTCCTCAGCAATTTCCATAGGAGTTGGCTCTTTTGAAGATTCACTAATTAACTTCTCCCTCACCTGTAATGCTTTATAGGCTATATCACGTAATGATCTAGAAACTCTAATCGGATTATTATCACGCAAATACCGTCTGATCTCACCAATAATCATCGGAACAGCATACGTGGAAAACCTAACATTATGTCCTAAATCAAAATTATCAATTGATTTCATAAGTCCAATACAACCTACTTGGAACAGATCATCAACGTACTCTCCACGATTATTAAATCGCTGAATCACACTTAATACGAGCCGTAAATTTCCATTAACAAGTTCCTCTCTCGCTGATATGTCGCCTTCCTGCATTTTTTTGAACAACTTGCGCATTTCGTCATTCTTTAGTACAGGTAACTTAGATGTATCAACACCACAAATCTCAACTTTATGTCTAGTCATTCTGTTCTACCCTCCCGGATTGGAGATGCTGTTCATGGACAGTATCTCCCCGTAGAGGATTTTTTATGCAAAGTTATTCAGTACAAAAATGGTCTAAATACACCTAATTTCTTGCCGCAGTATGTCAGACCATTTTATTGAATTCTTTTTGTAAGCGTCTAATAATTTTTTTCTCTAAACGGGAAATATAAGACTGAGAAATACCTAACATATCGGCGACATCTTTTTGTGTTTTTTCTTCTTGACCTACTAAACCAAAGCGAAGCTCCATAATTTGTTTCTCTCGAGCATTCAATTGTGATAGGGCATTTTTTAATAAAGATTTATCCACATTTGTTTCTATATCCCTTGTAATTATATCTTCATCTGTGCCTAAGATATCTGATAACCTTAATTCATTACCATCCCAGTCTATGTTAAGTGGTTCATCAAACGAAATTTCAGATTTTAATTTATTATTTCTTCGTAAGTACATTAGTATCTCATTCTCAATACACCTTGATGCATATGTTGCTAACTTGATTTTCTTTTCTGGATTAAATGTATTGACAGCTTTTATTAAGCCGATTGTTCCTATACTAATCAAATCCTCAATATTTATACCGGTATTTTCAAACTTTCGTGCGATATATACAACCAAGCGAAGATTTCGTTCGATCAGCACTGCTCTGGCGGATTTATCACCTTTTGGCAGTAATTCAAGTAATTCTCGCTCTTCATCTTTTGATAATGGTGGAGGTAGTGCTTCACTCCCACCAATATAATAGATTTCGTCTGTTTTAAATCCGAGCTTAAATAAAAAATTGTACCACCATAAACGCATTCGCAATTTCCATAATTTCAAATTAAGACGCTCCTTTTAGCATTTATTTCATAATAATTAACGGGAATAGCTAACTTTGCAGAATATTTTATGCAGAATTAGCAGTTGCCATCTTTACAATTTGAGGATGTAATAGACAATGGTATGATTGATCCTTTGTCAAATCGGCAAATTGAATACCAATTAAGATTTTATGAGTAACAATCTTCTGGTCGTTATAAAAAATCACTATATTGTCGGGCTTAATAGCCATCATAAATGATCGATTACCTTCAACACCCTGAAAAGGGATAATATTAATACGGTTTTCCCAATCTTTTGGTAGCTTTTCAAAATCTAACTCATCATGAGCAACCTTCAACATTTCCCATTCAACTGAACTAAACCATTGTTTTAAAAAATGCTCATCACATATAATGACAGGTTTCTTTGTAAAAGGGTCTACAAGCTGGTTGCCGCTATCAATATATCCTGTAGTTGATTTACTTGTATTTCCAATTTGAATAGTTATAGGGCAAAGTTGATCATATCGAATCTTCTCTACTGCATGCTTGTCCATACGACCTTTGGTGAATATCCAGACTAATGGGAATCCAATAACGATAAATAACCAGCTAATCGGATCACCGTAGCCACTATTAAAAGTCAGAATACCATTTGCAGACAAACCAACCGGATTTTGAAGTAAAAAGTGAATCCCTATTAATCCACCCCCTATGGCAAATGTCGTAAAGTAAAATAGAAGAAGCAATTTTATCATTCGATAGATTGACCGAAATTGAAATGCACATAATATAATAATTATCGAATAAATCAGCTTTCCTATTACACTAGTAAAGAATGAATTCGGATAAAAAATAGATAACGGAACTAATAACGAAGCAATAAACGCACCAAAAATAATTCGAACCTTTTGTGTGCTGTCTTTTGCCAGGGCTTGAGTAAGCATTAAAAGCATCAAGTCCAAGAAGAAATTTAATAGCCAGACAGCATCAAGATAAATGGTCACTTCCTTCTTCCTTTCACCTTACTCGAATACCTTATTTAGAAGTATAGTTTGTTTAGCTAGCGAAGTCTGTCACTTCTTGTATGCAAAAATGTGCTAATTTTAACTACTTATCGGAGACTTTGTCGTCTTAAATGAGAGTAAAGGCGCAAGCGCCCATGTAGCAATGTACGGAATGCGCCCTTCGCATCGCGGATGGGTCGACGTTACCGTATAATCCGGTGGTGTTAGAAGATCTTCCTTTATTTCTTATCGTAGACACGGAGAGGAAGTTCACTAGGTGCTGGACGACGAGAACGCCACGTCCTGTGGCTTCACCGGCACTAGTACGTCCTGTATGTCGAGACGTGGCTGATTCGGAAATCCAATTATCAACAGCAATTAAATTTTATCGTTTCCTAAACAACAAAAAAAGCAACCAGATAATGTCTGATTGCTTTTTGAAATTATTATTTATTTGTTGCGATTACGATTTCTTAAGAATGTAGGAATATCCAATTCGTCATCCTGTGAAGTAGGACGGCTTTGCTGATTTTGTGCCCTTTCTCTAGGCATTTCATCGGTAGATTTGGACGCAGCATGTTGGTTATGATTAATAACCGGGCGTTCTTTAGGCTGTTTATTTACTTTTTGGTTCTCATCAAAACCAGTAGCAATTACAGTTACTATAATCTCATCTTTCAGGTTCTCATTGATTACTGATCCAAAGATTACATTCACTTCGTCATCTGCAGCTGAGGTTACCAAATCTGCTGCTTCCTGAACTTCATACAAGCTTAAATTTGAACCACCTGTTATATTCATAAGAATACCGTGTGCCCCATCAATAGAGGTTTCCAGTAATGGTGAAGAGATAGCTTTTTTAGCTGCTTCAGGTGCACGGTTTTCTCCAGTAGCAACACCAATCCCCATTAACGCAGACCCTTTATCAAACATGATCGTTTTCACGTCAGCAAAGTCAACATTAATCAAGCCTGGTTTTGCAATTAAATCAGAGATACCTTGTACACCTTGTCGCAATACATTGTCAGCTTCACGGAATGCTTCTAGCATTGGAGTATTCTTATCAACAATTTCCAATAAACGGTCGTTCGGAATAACAATTAGAGTATCTACACTGCTTTTAAGTGAATCAATTCCAGTTACTGCTTGTGTAGATCTCCTTTTCCCTTCAAATGTAAAAGGACGGGTTACTACACCAACCGTTAATGCACCAAGTTCTTTCGCGATTTGCGCAATTACTGGTGCAGCACCAGTTCCAGTGCCTCCACCCATACCGGCTGTAACAAATATCATGTCAGCACCTTGCAATACTTCTTCTAACTGTTCTTTATTTTCTTCAGCGGCTTTTTTACCAACCTCAGGGTTTGCACCTGCACCAAGTCCGCGAGTCAGTTTTCCGCCGATTTGTAATTTTGTTTCTGCCATTGATAGATTTAAAGCTTGTGCGTCTGTATTAACGGCAATAAACTCAACACCTTCAACTCCATGTTCAATCATGCGGTTAACAGCGTTGCTTCCACCACCACCGACACCGATAACTTTTATTGTTGCTAGCTGATCCATATTCGTATCAAACTCTAACATATTTCCGTTCCTCCTAATATGCAAAATTACAAGAGTTCTAGAAGCTAATTTATATCCTAGGGTCCTAGAGTATTAATATATATAAACATTAGCAAGAGGCCAGTTACTATCTATCATCGAACTGTTCCGCCTAGTGTTTAGTCAAAAAAATACTTAAACAAATTAGCCATTCCAGATTCTTTTTTCTTTGTTTTTGTTGTTGTTTCATCTGTATTTGTTGATTTTTTTGTACGTTTGGGTTTAGATTCATCCTGATTTACTACTACAGACGGATATAGTTCTTTTCCTTGTATTTTCGCATTACGATAGGCAAATTGCAAGATTCCTACTCCAGCAGTAAACTGTGGCTCTCGTACACCTATGTAATCAGGGATAGCCATGCGTACATTTGACTGGAAAATATCCTGTGCAAGTTCTAGAACACCCGGCATCTTCATTGTACCACCTGTTAGTACATATCCTCCAGGTAGTTGTTGGTATCCCATACGTCTGATTTCACGTTCTGCATAAGCATATATTTCCGCCAATCTAGCTTCTATTATGTCAGCAATTTGCAACTGGTTATGCGTTTGTGTATTATTACTGCCAATAATAGATGCCTCAAACGTTTCTTCTTCTTTTGCATCATCGAAAAAAGCATGTCCATAATTTAATTTAATATCTTCTGCCTCTTCTGTTGAAGTTCTTAACCCAATGGACAAATCCTTGGTAATGTTGTCGCCGCCAAGTGGAACTACACTGGTAGATACCAAGTGTTCATTTTCAAATATCGAAACTGTCGAGCAACCTCCACCAACATCAATAAGTGTCACACCAAGATTTTTCTCATCTTTGGATAAAGCTACCGTTCCAGCCGAGAGTGGTTGTAAACAAATATCTGAAACCTGTAAATTAGCACGTTCCACACATTTTAAAATATTATGTAAAACTGTCTTGGAACAAGTAATAATTGTTCCCTCCATTTCCAGTCTTACGCCAATCATTCCTCTTGGATCTGTTATCTCATCTAAACCATCGACAACGAATTGTTTAGGAATTACATCGATAATCTCGCGTTCTGGTGGAATTGATATAACTTGAGCACCATCGATTACGCGTGAGATATCCTCATCACCAATCTCCCGGTTTTCACTCTGAACTGCTACAACTCCATGACATGGCTGTAATTGTATGTGATTCCCGTTAATACCTACTACTACACTATCAATTTGCATTCCAACCATTCGTTCCGCTTGTTCAACGGCATTTCGTATGGAATTTACGGTTTGATCAATATCAACTATTGCACCTTTTTTCATGCCATTCGATTTTGCTGTACCAACCCCAATGATATTAAGGGAGTCATTTAATACTTCTCCAATTATAACTTTGATTTTTGATGTACCTATGTCAAGACTCACTAGTACTTCACTGTTGTTCAAAGAAAGGCACCTCCTGATTCAGAAGCATCTGATTCAATCATTATTTCATCAGATGATTTCTCTTATTCCATTTTCTATTATTTGCAGTTAAGAATTTATAACTATTATTCTTACTGCATAAATGCAACTATGACTCTCACCATTAAAGCTTGTACTCCATAGTATAAGGGTTAAGAAAAGCAAAGTACGATTTTCATAAGAAACCCCTTTAACGAAAAGCCATGTTTCTAATTACACTATAATCTACTATTTTAAAGGAATATAACTAAAAAGAAAATATATATTAGTTAATTCAACAAAAAAGCTACTAAATCCTTCTATTTTATCGAGTTTTTATACTAATTTTTCCCAACTACCTTTCAATCAATTAAACATTTCAAACAATTGAAGTTCTTTATTGCTAAAACTTTTTTTGAAGCCACTCCATAGAATTCGTTAAAGATATTGAAAATGTGACTTTCTTGTTAAAAAGATTTAGTCACTATATTACCCGGTTATCCTTCAGTTTCATTCTGGATCTCATCTTCTTCTGTATCATCGTTAAACGATTCAAAATATGCACCTACACCAATATGAATAATCCCTTTACTTTCTGGTTTTAGCTGAGCAACGATGGATGGATATACATCCATCTTATCTGCAAAATTCCTAATTGTTCCATCAACCATATAGCCATCATTCATATAAAGCAAGATTTTATTCTGGTTATCGTCACTTGGTTTCCAGTGTATTTCTGAGATTAGATTCAATATGCTCTCAGGTAGTTTTTTTAATTCTGCAGTCATATTATCCAAATACGCCTCTTCACTAAAGCCAAGAATTAATGGCGCATCCCCGTTAGCTAATTTCTGCTTCATTTCAGTTAGAACTCTACCATTACCCAAGATTGGATAAAAACTGCCTTCTCTTTTAATATAGCCAACCTGATCGTACTCTTTAAGTTGAATTTCTATTGTCCAAGGTAGCTGTCGATTCACCTCTACGGATTTCACTACCGGGTTTTCACTAATTGCCTGTACTACTTTTGATTCATTAATCATCCATATATTCGTATCTTTGGAGATATTGCTTTGTTGAATAACTTCCTGGTCTTTAGCAAATGAATTTCCTGATACGTCAATTGTTTTCACATGGCTTAACGGTGATTGAAGGTATACAATTATGGAGATTAAAAAGAAAAAAATAGAAAGATAAAATATGAGTCGGCGATTTGCCTTTTTTTTACGTTCCTGTTTCAACATTGGAATGCGATCCTCAATTGAAACTACATTCTTTTTTTTCCCCATTTCTATTTCTTCCTTTATCAGAAAATTTTAATTAAATGAAAAGAGCGAAACGGCACTATATAATGCCGTTTCTCTTTTGTTACATGAATTATATCACATAATAGATTTAAATATGTAGTAAACATTACCTAGATTGAAGTGTTTTCTAACAAAAATTATTATAGTTTGGAATATTTGCTGATATTTAGCAAAATACCAACAGAACAAAGCGTTAACGTTAATGATGACCCCCCATAACTAAGAAATGGGAGTGTTATTCCTGTAACTGGGATCAAACCAATTACTACACTTATATTAATCATTACCTGTATCGTTAGCATGGAGACAATTCCAAGCGCAAGAAATCGTCCATAAGCATCTGGTGCTTCAAGTGCAACCTTTACCCCTCGCCAAAATAATAACATAAATAGTCCAATTACAAATGTACCACCCAAAAAGCCCAATTCCTCACCTAATATTGCAAAGATAAAATCATTTTGCGGTTCGGGTAAATAGAAATGTTTCTGCAAACTATTGCCAAGCCCAACCCCTGTTAGACCACCTGGACCAATGGCATATAATGATTGGATAATTTGAAAACCTGTATCAGACGGATCTTCCCATGGATTTAAAAAGGCAGTAATCCGATCTATTCGATATGGAGCAGAAATAATCAACAGCAAGAACCCTGCTATACCAAGAACAGCTAATCCTAAAAAATGGGACAATCTGGCACCGGCAGTGTAAATCATCACCATACATGTAAGCACAAGCACAACACCTGTTCCAAGATCCGGCTGCAGCATGATTAGTCCAAACGATGTAAAAACTAAAAGAAGGGATGGAAAAAACCCCTTTTTGAAAGAGGTAATATACTTTTGCTGAACAGACAAATAAACGGATAAATATATGATTAGACCCAACTTCATAAATTCGGAAGGTTGGATACTAAATGCTCCAACGCCAATCCAGCTTTGTGCTCCACCACGCACCATACCAATTCCCGGAATTAATACAGCCAGTAATAACAAAAAGCACGCGAGCAATATGACTTTACTGTACTTCTTCCAGGTACCATATGGAACGCTCATAATAAAGAACATGGCAATAAGACCCACACTACAGAAGAGGAGTTGACGTTTTACATAATAAAATGAATCTGCATATTTGTATTCAGCCCACACAAATGAAGAACTATAAACTATAACGATTCCTATTAAAAGCAACGACAATATGACAGCCAATAACGTATAATCTGGTGCATACTGGTTTTTAAAAATTCTCCGGAACAAAAAAACACCCCGTTTCCAGTTTGATCGGAAGGGGCGTTTATAATTTAATTAAGTATTGAATAGAAACAAGCCCCTACATTAATGTATGCACAGCTTGTATAAACATGTCTCCTCTTTCTTCAAAAGTGCGATATTGGTCCCAGCTCGCACATGCAGGGGATAATAATATGACATCATCACGCTCAGAAATACTGTAAGCTTGTTTAACAGCCTGATTCATATCATTAACTGTTAAAATAACTTCTACTCCAGCATCACTAGCAGTTTTTTTGAGTTTTTCTTTTGTTTCACCAAAAAGAATGACTCCTTTAACGTTATTCAAATATGGTATTAGATCATCAAATTCATTTCCACGATCAAGTCCACCAGCTAACAAGATTGTTGGTTGCTTAAATGAGGAAAGTGCCTTCTGTGATGCAAGTATATTTGTTGCTTTCGAATCATTATAAAATAGCCGACCATCTATGTTTTCAACAAATTGAAGCCGATGTTTGACACTTGAAAAATTAATTAGAACTTCCCGTACTCCTTCATTACTTGCACCACTTAACTTTGCTGCACTTATTGCAGCCAGAATATTTTCAAGATTGTGTGCACCTACTAATACAATATCGCTTTTATCAATAATCTTTTCACTCTTAAAATAGATGCTAGTTTTGTCGACCCAAGCACCCTCATTAAGCCGCTTTTTCAAAGAGAATGGTATCTTCATTGATTTTGCTGAGAGAACTGCTTCTGATACTACTGGATCATCAGCATTATAAATTAAAAAGTCATCCTCAGACTGATTTGCAAATACATTACATTTTGCTTCTTTATAATTTTCAAACGTCTTGTGATAATCAAGGTGAGCTTCAAAGATATTTAATAAAACTGCTATCTTTGGTTTAAAAGTTTTGACTCCCATTAATTGAAACGATGACAATTCCAATACCATCTTTTCTTCTTTTCCTAATGATTTTGCAACATCTGTTGCCACATATCCAATGTTTCCTGCGATTTTAGCAGACTGATTGCTTTTCACCAGCATTTCAGTTGTTAAAGTTGTAGTTGTAGTTTTGCCGTTAGATCCGGTTATACCAATAATCGAACTTTCTACTAAATTACCGGCAATTTCGATTTCAGTGATAATTGATATGTCTCTCTTTTTTGCCTCAACTAATATCGGGTTATCATATGGAATTCCCGGGTTCTTAACAACAATTTCAATACTATCCAAAACACAAAGAGGATGGGAACCTGTAATCACTTCTGCCCCCATCGACTTCAATTCATTAACAGCGTCATCGTTTTCATTTGCATTTTTATCATTTACACGAACTCTTTTCCCACTTTGTAATAAAAGCTTGGCAGCGGCAGTCCCGCTCTTCGCTAAACCTAATACAAGTACATGAGAATAAGGAAAATTATCTAAAGTCTTCAAACTATCCACACCTCAATATATATGCCTAGAGCTGCAAAAATAAGTCCTACTAGCCAAAATGTTGTTACAACACGCCACTCTGACCAGCCAAGTAATTCATAATGATGGTGCAATGGACTCATTTTAAATACCCTTTTACCTGTTGTCTTAAACGATATAACCTGAATAATTACCGAGAGCGTTTCGATTACGAATACGCCACCAATAATCACTAGTATTATTTCAAGTTTTGTTAAAATAGCTATTGCTGCAATCGATCCGCCTAATGCCAGCGAACCGGTGTCACCCATAAATACTTTAGCAGGATGAGCATTAAATACTAAAAATCCTAATAAGGCTCCAACTACAGCCAGTGAGAAGATTGTAACCTCAGATTGAGGGAACCCATACCATGCTAAAATGCCAAACGCACCAAACGCAATTGCGGCTGTTCCTGCTAGCAACCCGTCCAGTCCATCAGTCAAGTTAACAGCATTAGATGCACCTACAAGCATAAATATAATGAGTAATGCATATCCCCAGCCTAGTTCCCATTGAATTGCTGTGCCTGGTATATGGATATATGTCGCAAAGCCGTTATATTGAATAATAAAGTAAAATACAAGTGCGATAATAAGTTGTCCAAGCATTTTTTGTTTGGAAGTCAATCCTAAATTTCGCTTCATTGCTACTTTAATGAAGTCATCTAAAAATCCTAAAAACCCGTAGCCCACTAACACAAAAATAAGCAGCCACAATTCATACCCAATTGAGCCTGAGCTGAATTTACTTACCATAATAATCGAAGTAGCGGTCACACTAATAACAATCATTATACCGCCCATTGTCGGTGTTCCTGTTTTTTTAATATGTGATTGCGGACCTTCATCCCTAATACTTTGACCAAACTTCAGACGCCGTAAAAACGGAATAAAAAATGGTGATAGAAGGACGGTGATTAGGAAAGCTATTGCTATTGTCATCATTAATACATATATATTCACTGTTTCTCCTCCTCTTGCAACAACCGTCCATGCTAATTATGATGGATCTGTAAGTTTTTCAACGAATAATTCAAACTGCATACCTCTTGAAGCTTTAAACAATATAAGCGTATCCTTTGTTAAAAAGTCCTCCAAGGCGTTCAATAAATTTGTTTTCGATGTAAAATGGCTGCAACTTATATCTGAATTACTTTTATTTACGGTGGATGATATTTCTTCTGATTCATCACCAAACGTTAATAAAGCATCTACTGAATTATCAATACTTTCTGCAATCGATTGATGAAACAATTTAGACTCATTTCCAAGTTCAAAAATATCCCCTAGAACAAGAACTTTTTGCTTGAATCCTTCCATTTGTTTCACAACGTTTATTGCTGCTTTCATGGAAGTAGGCGAGGCATTGTATGCATCGTTTATTATAGAAACATCATTTTTACCCTTTAGCAGTTCAAATCGCATTGATGTGCGTTCCAACTCTGTCAATCCCTTTACTACCTTAGATTTTGGTATTTGAAGACGTTCGGCAATTATAATAGCAAATGCTGCGTTCAAGGCATGATGATTACCTAGTAAGGGAATAGAATACTCATTTCCATCTGAAAGCTGAAATTGTGTGTGGTTATATGTTAGCTTTATTTTCTTCACTACTACTTCATTGTCGGCATCAAATCCACATGTTATTACATTATCCCGTTTATGCATTTCTTCTAATAACGGTTCATCACCGTCGATAATAAGATAACCATTATGTTTCATTCCGCTAATAATTTCAAGCTTGGCTTTGGCAATACCTGCTCTTGATCCCAAGTACTCAATATGTGACTCACCAATATTAGTTATAACGGCAATATCAGGTTTTGCAATGTTCGATAGTGTTTCTATTTCACCATATTGATTCATACCCATTTCAACGATAAGTACTTCAGTCCCAGGAACCATTGATAGAATAGTTAATGGTACTCCGATATGATTATTAAGATTACCTTTTGTGTGCTGTGTATTAAATGTTGTCTTTATAACTGATGCCACAATATCTTTAGTCGTAGTCTTACCATTGGATCCCGTTATTGCAATTACAATAGGATTAATGTTATCTCGATAGAAACCAGCCAGCTCCTGTAACGCCTTTAATGTATCTTCCACAAAAAACACAGGGAAATCAGTTGGTAAAAAGCTAGGAAGTTGTTTCTCTTTTTTCCACAGTGCTGCGACAGCGCCTTGATCAAATGCCTGTTTTATATAGTCATGACCGTCAAAGTTTTCACCAATTATAGGAATAAATAATGATTTATGCGTTTTTTTACGACTGTCTGTTACTACCTCACCAATTTCAATCGGATCAGCTGCAACACCTTTGTAATCGCCAAAAATGGATGTAAGCCATTCTGTGGTAAATAACATTATCATTTCTCCTTTATTTTAATTGCTTCTTTCGCAACTTCCCGATCATCAAAATCGTATCTTATATTACCAATTTCTTGATATGTTTCATGGCCTTTTCCGGCGATTAGAATAATATCATCTTCTTCAGCTAGACTTACTGCGTGAAAAATAGCTTCACGCCTATCCTCTATTACCTCGTAATGACTTTCTTCAATCCCTTCAATCATATCATCCAAAATAGACTTAGGATCTTCTGTACGTGGGTTATCCGAAGTAAAGAAAACTTGATTAGCATATTCCAATGCAATAGATGCCATCAATGGACGTTTAGTCTTATCACGATCTCCACCACAACCAACGATAACGTACACTTTTTGTTTAGCAAAGCCCTTAATTGTCTGTAACACGTTTTCCAAAGAATCAGGTGTATGCGCATAATCTACAATTGCAGCGAAATTCTGATCACCATCTACTGGTTCGAAGCGGCCACTGACGCCTTTGATGTCTCCAAGCGCATCTTTTATGACCTGCAGCGGTACGTTTGCAGAAATTGCTGCTGCACTTGCCGCAAGCATGTTGTAGACATTAAACATACCAATTAACTGACTGTCAACTTGTATAGATCCTACTGGAGTGTTCATTCTAAATGATGTTTTCGTAACTTCGAGGTTTATATCAATTGCCATTACTTGTGCATCATTAACACATCCATATGTTACAACGTGCTGAGCGGTACTTCTTTTTAGCACACCATTGTTTGGATCATCCTCATTAATTACTGCATATTTCTTATGTCCGTCATTATAGGTATTCCCTAATTGGGCAAACAAAAGACTTTTTGCATGCCTGTAGTCATCCATGTTTTTATGATAATCTAAATGATCTTGTGATAAGTTTGTAAACACTGCAATGTCAAAATCACAGCCATAGACACGACCCATATCTAACGCATGAGATGATACTTCCATAATTGCTTTATCCACATTTACATTAGCCATCTGCCTGAATGTCTTTTGTAAAAACAATGCATCTGGTGTTGTATTGCTCACAGGATAGGAATCCGGACCAATTTTCATTTGAATTGTTCCTATTACACCTGTTTTCATGTCATTTTGATTGAAAATGGATTCCAACAGATAAGTTACTGTCGTTTTACCATTAGTACCAGTTACGCCGACTAGTGGTAACTTTTTAGTTGGAAAGTTATAAAACTTTGCGGCTATCACTGCTATTGCTCTGGACGAATCGGCAACAAGTATTGTTGGCACGGATGTGTCTACATTTTTTTCAGCTAAAATAGCCTTTGCCCCATTATCAACAGCCTGACTTATAAAATCGTGTCCATCAACCGTAAAACCATTAATACAAATGAATAGACTACCATCAGTAACTTTGCGGGAATCAACTTCTATATTATTGATCTCCACATTTTCAATTGAAGCAGTAGTTTCATAAAATGGTAAGACGGAAAGAATTTCTAATAATTTCATATAAATACATCCTCGTTTCAGTAGTGTCTCACATATGTATTCTAGAAAGCCTCAATTTTTAAGAGGGTACAATGACCCTCTTATTAAAATCTTAGACAGTTAAGAAAGTATAAATACTTTTTTGCTGTATAAGTGCAACTAAGGATTTCGCCACTAAGACTAGGTGATAAACTAAGTGTTTTACATTAATTATTTCTTGTTCATTATAGCAAATATTTACCGTATTCACGATTAATTTTTATCAGACAGGTAAATTCTTATCTTTTCACCTTGCTCAACCTTCGTTCCCGGACTTGGTGCCTGGTCAATAATATAGTCACCAGAACCACTCGTCTCAATAGATAAATTGGTCATGTATTTGGTTAACTTGCTTTTATTCAGCCCTACTAAATCTGGCACTTCAACTTTTGGCTGTTCTGGCCACAAGTATTCTTTATCAAGTCCATCATCCCTTGGTTCTACCCCCATCGCACGCAAGCTGTCTCCAATAATAGTTCCTACAACTGGTGCAGTAACAACTCCGCCAAACTGAACAGTATTTTTAGGATTATCAACTGCAACATATACAACGATTTCAGGGTCATCAGCAGGAGCAAATCCAATAAAAGATACAACATAATTGTCTTTCAAGTATCTTCCTTCAGGTCCAACTTTTTGGGCAGTCCCCGTTTTACCGCCAACACGGTAACCATCAACATAAGCTGGACGTCCGGTTCCTTGAGCCACAACACTTTCCAATGCCTGACGAATTTCTTTAGAAGTTGCTTCTGAAATAATATTTTCTTTCAGGTTTGGCTCAACCATTCCAACTACCTTATTTGTTTGGGGATCTATCCATTCTTTTGCAATATAAGGTTCATATAATTTACCGCCATTCACTGCCGCTGCAACTGCCATCACTTGCTGAATTGGTGTTACAGAGACACCTTGTCCAAATGAAGTAGTAGCAAGTTCTACAGGGCCAACATTTTCAGGTTTGAACAGTATTCCATTTCCTTCACCTTGAAGGTCAATTCCAGTTTTCTTTCCAAAGCCAAAATCCTTAATATAACTAAACAATTTCTCTTCTCCTAAATTCATCCCCAAATTAACAAAACCCGGATTACATGAATTTTGAACAACTTCCAGATATGTTTGCTTGCCATGGCCACCGCTCTTCCAGCAATGCAGCTCAGTTCCACTTACAGAGATATCTCCATCATCATGAAAATGGTCTTTCTCCAAATCTACAGCACCTTCTTCAAGCGCTGCTGCAAGTGTAATAATCTTGAAAGTTGAACCAGGCTCATATGTGCTCCAAATTGGTAGATTTCGGTTGTAAATTTCCGGATCAACATCTTGATAATTCTCTGGATTAAAATTAGGACGGGAAGTCATTCCAAGAATTCCACCAGTATTCGGATTAACAGCAATAGCGAGAGCTCCGTCCGGATTATATTTGGATACAGCCAAATCAAGCTCACGTTCTATGATTGTTTGAACTTTTGAGTTAATTGTTGTTTTTAAATTTAATCCATCTTCTGGTGACTTATATTCATCAGCAATTTGCTCCAGCTTTTTTCCCTTGGCATCTGAGTAGAAAGATAGACTGCCTTTTTCACCATCGAGCTTATCATTATAGTACATTTCCAATCCCATTAATCCTTGGTTATCAATACCTGCAAATCCTAATACGTGTGATAAGTAATTTCCATACGGGTAGTGACGTTTTGAATCCTTCGCAAGGTAAACACCATCCAAATCTAGCGTACGAAACTGTAACTCCTGTTCTTCTGATATCTTTCTCCCCTCAGGATGCACACGTGTATAGACGGACTTCCTGGTTACATATTCATACGCCTTTTCCTCTGAAATATTTAATATATTTGCTATCTTGGCGGCAGTTTCCTGGGGATTTTTAATTTGTTTTGGAACGACAATAACAGAGGGGGACGAGACATTCTCAGCCAATATTTCACCATTCCGGTCAAGAATGTTACCCCGTTCAGGCTCAAAGGTAATGTCCCTGCTCCAGGACTCATTTGCCAGGTCCATGAGTTCGTCACCAATAACAAACTGAACATATCCCAAGCGAACATCAATTATTGCAAAAAATAACAATCCAAAAAGAAAAACAGTAACTATTCTTTTTCTTACAGTCACGGCAGATACACGTTTCATTCTCCATCCCCTTTTCATAGGTAGGCTTGTATCCACTATATGAATGAAAAAAAATGAATAGAACACTGTTTATGTTAGAAAAAGCTTAGGTGCCCGTATAAAGAAGCCTAATTTATAAGACTAGAAAAGGCTTATTTATTGCTGGTCACTTGAATCATCTGTCTGTTCTTCGGTTTGTTCTTCATTAGATTCACTATTATTATTTTTAGACTTAGGCGGCTTTAATTCGACTCCTAAATAGTCATTCTTTTTAAGAGTAGTACCTTTTTTAATACTTTGACTATTGACATATCCGTTTCCAAGGATTTCTATATCTAGTTGAAGTAAATTCGCAAATTGTAATACATCTCTTGTCGACCATCCAATTATACTAGGCATTGTTGGGTTATCCGTAATCAGCATAATGCGATCATTAGGAAGCAGCTCGTCACCTTTTGCAGCACTCGCTTTTGTTATCGTATCCCCTGAACCAATTACAGTTATATTTATACCTTTAGCTTCTAAGGATTTTTTCACAGTCGCTTTACTCATACCTTCTAATTCCGGAACCTTGACCGATTGAACTGGTTTGGATTGGTCTTTGTCTGGATTAATATTCATGTAATGTAAACTGTTTTGCATGACATTCTTAAATATAAATGAAACAGGTGTTGAACCAGGAGTATTACCCTCTAATTCTGGTTTTTCAACCGATACATACATCATTAGCTGTGGATCATCTTTGGGTGCCATACCTAAAAATGAGAAAATATAGTTACCATGCCCGGTTAAGTAACCGCCTGCTTCAGATTCATATAACTGGGCTGTTCCTGTTTTACCTGCTACTGAATAATCCTCCAGTTTGTAGGGTCTCCCTGTTCCAGGTTCTGATGAAACTACAGATTCCATCAAATCTAGCACTTGCTCCGATGTTTTCTCCGAAATAGGGTTTCCAACTACTTCTGGTGACTTTTTCTCCATTGTTTTTCCTGTAGTTGAATTTACTATTTTTGAAATAACATAAGGCTTGAGCATCTTGCCATCATTAGCAATTGCTGTCGCAGCCTTCATTTGCTGAATCGGTGTTACAGTACTAGCTTGACCAAAACCTGTAGCCATTTTATCACGTGGATAATTATACACAAGGTTTCCTGCAGCCTCATGTGGCAAATCAATACTAGTCTTCTGATCGAAATCAAAAGCATTAAGGTAATCCAAGTATTTTTCTGTGCCAATTTCTTCCCAGACTAACTTTGCAGCAGCAACATTCGATGAGCGTGCAAATCCTTCATCAAATGTTATTGAACCCCAGTTATTGCTCCAATCGTGAATAGGAGCTATATTATCACTAATCTGATAGCTGCTGGATTCTAACCACTTATCACCATTGTAGACACCTTCTTGAATAGCAGAAGCCCATGTGAATATCTTCATTGTCGATCCTGGTTCAAACGGTGTGGAAATCACATCATTATACCAATTCTTCACATTTGGATTATTAGGATTATAGCTTGGGCGATTACCCATAGCCAATACTTCACCTGTCTTAGGATTCATGACAACAGCGGTTATACGCTCTGGTTTATATTCTTTATCGACTTGGGTCATAACGTCTTCAAGTATTGTTTGAACTTTTTGATCAATAGTTAGATAAACATCCTCTCCATCCTCAGGCTGCTTAATAACTTCATTTGGATCTAGTAATTTCTTATTAAAATTATCACGTTGGTAAGAAATATGTCCGGCCTCTCCACTCAGCAAATCATCCATCTCATTTTCAATGCCGGTTACTCCGTTGATCTTTCCATCCTTTTTACGAGCAAATCCAATAATGTTAGATGCAAACATACCATTAGGATAAAATCTTACCGCCTCTTTTTGAAAAGTAATACCTGACAGATTCAAATTCTCGATTTTTTCTTTTGTTTGCTGGGATAATTCTTTACCAACATTCCCGAACTCTACCTGAAATTGATCTTTTTTAATACCTTTTTCCAGTCGTTCTAGTAGATACCCTTGCTCAGTATCTAATAAAGGAGCCAGCATCTCCGCAGTTTCTTCCGGATTTTTAACATGCAGTGGCTCCTCTTGATCCTGAGTATATGATTCATCAACAATTGCTTGAATACGGAATGTAGGCCGATCATAAGCTAGCGTCATCCCATTTTTATCAAAGATTTTACCCCGCTCTGCATCCAGGGTGTATGATGCAGTTCGTTTCTCCTTGGCCCATTCATCCAGTGAAACGTTGTTAATTTCAGCGGTAGCCTGAATATATAAAAACCTACCGGCTATAATTAAAAATATACCGACAAAAATAAGAATCAGAATGCTAGACATGAAATGGGTTGTTTTATTTTTTTTCATAACATATCCACCTTGCTTAGTTGTTAAACGCAGTTGCTTGCTTCACTTCTGCATCTTGGATTTTCAATCCATTTTCCTTAGCAATTCTTGTAATGCGTTCTGGTCTGCTTAATTGTTTTTTCTCATATACTAATCCTTCGTTTTCAATTTGTTGTTTTTGTACGGTTTGCTCTAATGATTGTAATTCTCTGTTTAAAGTATCCGTTGAAGAAGAAAAAGAAACAATATAAATACATGCTATAATCAAACAAAATCCAATTACTGAATACAACATTTTTTCGCCTTTTGTTATCCAGCCTTTCTTATGTACCTTAACTGCAATTTGTTTGTCCTCTTTAGGTGCATGTGATGTATAAGATTGTTCCCAACTGCGAGCATGGCTTGCACTCATGATTTTTTCCACCCTTCTTCATATGTAAAATCTTCATTCCACTCATTAACTTTCTCAGCAATCCGTAACTTTGCAGATTTTGACCTGCGATTTAAATCCAATTCACCAGTACTTGGTAAAATCGGCTTTCTATTAATTAGCTTAAATGGTGCCTGGTGACCTACAGGTATTATTGGAAGATTCCTTGGCACTTCCTTCGCTGTACTCCATTTCTTGAACGCTTGTTTACAGAGTCTATCTTCGAGTGAGTGAAATGTAATAACAACCACTCTTCCATTAACTTTAACAACTCTTGCAGCTTGGTGTAATGCATCATTAAACGCTTCTAACTCATCGTTCACCGCTATTCGCAATGCTTGAAAAATACGTTTCGCAGGATGCCCTCCCTTTCTTCGTGCAGGTGCGGGAATACCATCTTTAATTATTTCTACCAGCTGATGTGTTGTTTCAATTGATTGTTCTTTTCTGAACGCTTCAATTTTCCTCGCAATTTGTTTGGAAAATTTCTCTTCACCATATTTGAAAAAGATCTTTACCAGTTCGTTGTAAGACCACGAATTAACAATTTCATGTGCGTCAAGATCCTGGTTCTGGTTCATTCGCATATCAAGTTGTGCATCCTGCTGATAACTAAAACCTCTATCACCACGATCTAATTGTGGGGACGAAACACCAAGATCAAAAAGGACTCCATCAATATTATCAATATTATGTTTGGATAATTCTTCTTCTAAGTTTCTAAAGTTGGAATGAATAAATGTTATTCGATCATGATATTGATGCAGTCTTGATTTAGCTGCGCTGAGCGCATCCATATCCTGGTCAAAGGCAACCAATAAACCATCCTCCCCTAGATGGGAAGCGATTTGTTCTGAATGCCCACCGCCACCTACTGTACAATCAATATATGTACCATCAGACTTTATAGCTATACCTTCCAAGGTCTCATCTTTCAAAACACTATAATGATCAAACATTGTCACACCTACTTTTAGAAATCTTGCCTCAATGCTAATATATTACTTCTTTATAACTGCTAAATATCAAAATCCATAAGATTTTCAGCAATTTCACTAAATGATTCTTCTGAGTCATTGAAATAATCTTCCCAGTTCTCATTTGCCCAGAACTCAATTCGATTAGATACACCAATTACAACGCACTCTTTATCCAACACAGCATAATTTCGTAGTGGCTGAGGAATATTTATTCTTCCCTGTTTATCAACTTCGCATTCAACTGCTCCAGAGAAAAAGAACCTTGTAAAAGCTCGTGCATCTTTTTTAGTTAGGGGGAGTTTCTTTAGCTTTTCTTCAAGTAACTTCCATTCGTCCATCGGATAGGCAAACAGACATTTATCGAGTCCACGGGTAACAACAAAGTTGTCGCCAAGCCCTTCACGGAACTTAGCAGGAACAATTATTCGACCTTTTGTATCAATGTTGTGTTGAAATTCGCCCATGAACATAAAGCTATCCCCACTTTCATATTTCATATGTTACCACATTCCTCCACTATTCACCACTCTATTTTTAACTTTTTTACCCATATTATCAAATTAGGTCTTTTGTTCCACATAGTACCGCTGATCATTGCTAAACCTCCGGAGAAAAAAGACAAACAAAAAACGTTGATACATCAGTATGTCTCAACGTTTTAGAGTAATTAATCCTGTGTTAAACACAACTATCCCCCACCATTTTATAATAGGTGGGGGATAGTGGGTGGAATTTAATTATATATAAATTAAGTGGTGTTCCTGTTCAAAGGAACAAGATTCCTTTGCTAGCTGTTTTATAAAATATGGGCCGTAATCATTAATTAACGGCAGCGGGTTCCATGTCCGTTCCTGAAGTCCCTGATTTGGTCGCAAAGCTATTTGAATTTGATCGAATTCAATTAATTCTTTTTTATATTTCTCCTCTACTGCTTTAATAATCCGATCTTCAAGATATTCAATATCACATTGCAAATAATACAGATTTTTATCAGCTAACTCACCAAGGTCTGAGCGTGTATCTTTAGCAATTTTTCGTAAAGGGCTATGAGCTTTGTCAACTGCTTGTTTAATTTCGGAAGCGACCTGTTTTACTGGTGGATCACTCTGTGATGCCAGCCAGTTTCCCTTTATCTCTTCTACTCCATGATTAACAGCATCTTGTTCATCTATTGCATATTTACTTATTACTTTTTCCACATTACGATCGATGAATGTAAACGATAATCGTGGTATTACTGGCGGCATTTTAATACCCACAGCCTTAAATGCTGGTTTTAATATTGACCAATAGCCTACTTCACCTGGACCTCCAATAAATGCCAATGTTGGAAACAATAACTCCTGCATGATTGGTCTTGTAACTACATTATTACTCAATGATTCCGGATTATTTCTAGCAACATTAATCATTTCCTGGTTAGTCAGCAATACTTCATTTTGCTTTCCTTCCCAATCCCCATTCTCATTTCGTACAAGTAAAATTCGCTCATTATTTTTATGATAAAAAAGGTGTGCATCAGTAGGTTCAACATCCAAAGACACAGAATAGCGTTTTTGTTTAATTTGCTGCAATGCCTCGTGCACACCTGTACTGATTTCAGTCTGATTTTTAATCAATGTTAGAAAATGATCTCGTTCAAGCCTGCGCATTTTTGGATTACCAGAGTCAACTAGCACAATACCTTCTTCATCAAATAATTGATAAATGACACGTGCAAAAAAGTCCACATATGTACATGAGTTCTCTAAACAGTCTTTGATCGTTTGATAGAGCTTTTTCGTATACTGAGTTTCATCCATTTGTTCAAATAATCGATTCACCCATTGGTTTGCATAGGTTTCATCAATTGGAATATCAGACACGGATTGCTTATCCAATACCCTCTGCAGCAATTTGTATTTTTTCATGGAGGCTGTTTCCGGTAAAAAAATATGATTGATTTCATCAAAATCATGGTCTTCACCTGCAATCCAAAAAACAGGAATAACCGGTTTTTGAAGCTTAGATTCTTGTTGTTTAGCAAACTGTATAACCGAAATAATCTTATTTATCGTATACATGGGCCCCGTCAATAATCCCGCTTGCTGTCCTCCAATAACCACAACACTATCATCATTTTTCAGACGTTTAATATTTAAGTATGTAGATTCAGGAGCATTCCATTGCTGGTTAATTTCGAAAAGTGTTTCGGTAAGCTGCTTACGATCAAAATTTCTGTTTCGCAACGCTTGCAATCTACTTTGATAGGCAGCATCCGAATAAGGGTTGTAGTCAAAATGTTTCGTGATACTTTCTCTATTATTGCGATAATCATCTATTAGTGCATTTTGGTTCTGTAGTTTTATTGGATCGATCCGCATAGATCACATGCTCCTTTTAACGTAATGAAATATATCCAATATGTATTGTACATAAAACTGTCGCTAATTTCATTTAATCTGTTTTAACCCATCCATTTAATTAGGATATTTTCTAAAAGTTTGTTGTTTTTTAATGAAAAAGTGTTGCTTGGAAAATGAATGCTCATCAGTGAAAATATCCAGGATTGACAACTATTACTATAAGATCCTTAATAAGAAAAAATACGCAAATAAATACCAACAAAAACCAAACAAATATAGAAGATTGAAAACAATAGAAAACAAATTCGCCAAAATAACTTAAACGCTTTACTGAATAAAACCTCGGTATAAATTTTCCAATGAACAATTATGATAATCGTATAGATACTAATTAATATAACCAAAACGATACCAAAAAATGATATACCAAAGACTTCACTTACTAAAGTATTAACGGCAATTATGTATAGTATAGCTGTCCAGTTGACAGCATTATGAAATGCTTTCCATTTATGGTTGTATATTTTCAAGGAGATTAAATAAACAATCCATGTAGCTATCACAGGAACTGTTATGATAAATCCTATAAAATAAATGATAATATTCAACATGCCTATTCCTTAATCTCCTTCTGCTTTTCCATAGCCTTTATACTAGTATATATAAATGTCGTATACGGAATAGGGTGATTGCTTTGATTTATTAAGTAACCACATATTGCTTCAATCTCCGTTTTTCTGTTTTCTTGTAAATCTTTTAGCATCGATGAAATATTATTTCCTGTTTTATCTGCAACTTCCTGAACCCGTTCCAATTGTTGATTAAAGTTTAACCCCAATACTAGTGATGCTTCACGACATAACTCACAAGCTATATTATGAATATATACGTTCTTAAAAATATCACCGTTTTTCAAATTGAATAACGATGTTAAAGGATTTATTACAGCATTAATAATCAATTTCCCCTGCAGTAAACTCTCCCAGTCTGATGAGCCTCTAAACGGAAACTGGTGTTGGTGTAAATTGTTTACAATGGGATCAAGATCATCTCGGTCACCCGAAAATACCGCAAGCTTAATAACACCTTTTCCAGTATGTGAAACGATATGGTCGTTCTTTCGCAGAGCTCCGTGTTCGACCACTCCGACTAGAACCGTCTGAGTCAATTTTTGCAGCAAATTAATATGTCCCATGCCATTTTGCAAAAAGATAACGGTGGATTCTATATTTGTCTGGTTAATAAATGGAATAACTTGTGAAACATGATGCTGTTTCACACAGACGAATAAATAATCTTCTCTATGCATCTCACTGATTAGAAGTGACTTTACTATTATTAATTTATTTGATTCTGGCGAAAAAATCCCATTTTCATTCAACGTTTTCTTTTGCTGCTCTCGCCTAACATAAATAGTCACATTATGCTTAACTGCTAAATGACTTCCGAGCAACAGTCCAGTTGATCCCCCGCCTATTATTCCAATATTCATATTCGTATTCGCCCTTCTATAATTTTCCTTTAAGTGTGTGTTCAAAAAGGAGGATGAAAATGACCGAGTCGGCTAAGGTCGCAATGTTCTCAAAAATATAGGACAATTTTCTTCATGCGATGTATTTCAGAGTAGCTTCCCTTATGAAAACATGAACACTAGGAAAAAACTTTACCGAACCTACATCGTGATTATCTTTTCCATCCAACTTAAAAGTTAGAAACTCGGCTTATTGCCAATGCTTAATGGCGAAATCCTTGGTTTTACTTTTGCAGTATTATCATTTCCTAACTGCTAAGCTAACGAAGAAATTCAATGCGTCATTTTTATCGGACTTTTTGGACAAAATCTTTAATTAATTGTAGCAGAATATATACCATTATGTACTTGAAGTATAATTTCCTCTTAATTTACAGTATAATAAAACTAAGATTATAAGTATCTGTCATTTCAATCTGAATTTTTTTATATTATAATAAAATTAAATGGAAAACCAAATACTTCTGATTTTAAGGGGGAAGATGTCATGAACCAAATTAAAGTTGAGAAGCTTTTAATTAATTATAAGACACTAGAAAAATTTAAGCGATTCAAGGAGTATGGCAACCAGGAACTATCTATGCTGGAAGATTTACAAAATAATATTGTCGAAAATGACAGCGAGTCACCATTTTATGGGATTTATCTTGGCAATAACTTAATCGCAAGAATGAGCCTTTACAAGGTCACCTCTAAATATGATGCATATTTTGAACCGCCGCAGGATTACTTGGAGCTTTGGAAACTCGAGGTATTACCAGATTATAGAGGACAGGAATACGGTAAAGCCTTAGTCGATTTTGCTAAAAGCTATCAGTTACCTATAAAAACAAACCCACGAATTAATTCGCATGGTTTCTGGGAGAAAATGGGCTTTCAAAAAGCAAGATATGACATGGAACGTGACCTTGGCGAGAATCCGCTGATTTGGATGCCTGAGGGCGTAAAAGAAAAAGAAAACTAAAATAAGAACAAAAACGCAAGCGCCTGTTCAGCGCCGTATGGACTGTGCTCAGCGCTGCGGGTAGGTCGACGTTTCCGCGCAAAGCGGCGGTTTTAGTCGATCTTCCTTTTCCCCGAGATTAGATGAACTTGACTTATCGCCAATGATGGCGAAAGTCAAGATGAATCTTATGCTTGGAAAGCGAAAAGGATACACGAAGTTTCCTAGACAAAAATAAAGACATGAATGATAATTATTAATCATTCATGTCTTTTTGCGCTCCAGAAAATTATATATTGGCATATTATAATGAATAACTTCTCTTCAGAATTAGCCATGGCTAGTTTATACACTGTGTTTACTTGCACTCTTGTTGTTACATTTTATTTTCCTTCACCCAATTCCACAAGTTCCCCATTTCTCTCCACGCTTCTTCATAACGCTTTAATTGTTCTTTAAGTATCTCATTTTCTTTCTTTAAATTATTTACTGCCTCTTTCTCTTCTTGTTGAGACAATTGACTTTCACTAGTAAAATTAGTCCTCATTTTCTCCAACAGTAAAATCGCAGTATTAATTGGATCATCCTCTTGCATGGGTCTTGTTTCTGTATAATTCCATGATTTCTGTCGTCCGCCTTGTTTACGTTCTTCCTTAGCAAAATCAATAGCGTCCTGGTATTGCTTCCGAATTGAAGCATTCCAGCGAAAGCCGCATGCCGCTGATGTTCGTGATAGTTGTTTCGCAACTTCTTTAAACGCTTCAAGCTGGGTTTTACCTTCTCTAATATAGCGAAGAACAGTTTCTGCTAATATTATATCTTCATCTTGCGTCCATGCATCCTGACGTGTTGCATTCATAACATCCCTCCTTACACATTTGCTATCAATGTATGCAAAAAGTAGGAGTGATAGAATAAGTTTTACTATTTTTGTGAATAGTTTGTATTATTATCGTGATATGAATTGTTGAACAGCTTCCTTATGTTCCTGTGATTCCCATAACTTAGCGCAATTTCTAACCTCGTCATCCATTAATGCAGAAAAGCCTAATATAGATAGCTTCTTCCTATATTGCATTTTTAATATATTCATTTGATTTAACGACTTCGATAAATAAGGATTTAATAGTTTTTGATGATTATTCCATAATTCTTCTGAAGCAATTTTATGTAGCCAACCTTGTTTTTGTAAATAAGATGCATTATATACTTCTCCTTCCATCAGCCACTGATATGCAAAGCTTGGATGAACTTTCTCATATAAAAGTGCTCCGCCACCCCAGCCGGGGGTTATTCCTAATTTAGTTTGTACAAAACCAAATTTAGTGTTTTCCTTTGCAATTCTGAAGTCACAAGCAGTTGCGATTTCACATCCTCCACCTAACGCATCTCCATTTAGCAAACATATAGTAGGAACTGGGAAAGAGACAATTTCATAAAGAACTTCTTTCATTGGATACAACATTGAAAAAGCTTCATCAGTACTTAGTTCTCCGTGAAGATTATGTAAATCACCACCCGCACAAAACATCTTACTTCCTGCACCTGTGATTACTAAGAATTTAATCGAAGTTTGCTTCGCAGATTTCAGTACATTCTTAAGTTCACTAGCCATTTCATTTGATATAGCATTCAGTTTTTCAGGACGATTTAACTGTATTACACCGTAACCATCTTCATGTTTATTATATTGAATTGTTTCCATTATGAAATCCCCTCTTTTATCACTTATTCCTGCTCATCATAGCATAATTTGTAGTTTTACATATAAAAACAGATCACTAAGCAGTGATCTGTTAATTATAGGCTATTAGTACGATTTAATTGTTAACTACTTCTTTTCCATCATAATGTCCACATGATTTACATACATGATGTGACTTGGTTAATTCACCACAATTTGAACATTCTACCATGCCAGTTACGTGTAGCTTTTTATGAGTACGACGTTGATTTTTAACCTTTTTAGACGTTTTTCTTTTTGGTACTGCCATGACTTACACCTCCTTCAAATACGAAAGCAAAAATCAGAATTAATATTCT
This sequence comes from Virgibacillus subterraneus, assembly GCF_900110695.1. Lineage (GTDB taxonomy): Bacteria > Bacillota > Bacilli > Bacillales > Amphibacillaceae > Lentibacillus > Lentibacillus subterraneus. Next base: position 260,909 of record NZ_FOEH01000004.1, read on the forward strand.
TATTCCTCTTTCTCGTTATCTTCAAGTAATGACTCCAGTTTTTTCAAACGTGGATCAATCTTCTTTTCGGTTTTTTCCTCTGAAATAAATTCCCAATCATTTCCTTTAACAGGAGTATGTCTTTTGGCTTCTTCATCATCCGAGAACACACGATAAGGAACCTCTAGTAAGATATTTTCCTTGATATAGGGGGTTAAGTCAAGTACTTCCCCATCAATAGGATGAATTTCATCTTCTGATTCTTCACCATCATAATAGGTTGATTCAGAAAAAATCTCAGTTGCCTTTATTTCAAAAGGATATGGAACATCGACTAATGTACGGGCACATGGTAAAATCATCTTTCCACTTATTGTAAATGAAAAAACAATTTCGTTCCCCTGATCGAATGCTGTACCATATACATGAGCAGAATCAATTTCACGTATATCATTATTCAATGCTTCCAACTCGGAAACATTAACCCAATCATCAAATGAAAAGGGTTCATTATAGGCATTATTCTTAATTTGACCTAATGTAAATTTCATTATTATCACCTCAAGGCAACAAGAGTTATTTTAAAATGAAAATGAACTTTTGTCAACATGTTTTCTTTACAGAATAAAATTTGTTTAGAAGTCTTAGCTTATTACTGAGTTTTGATGGCTATAGTCTTAATTGCACTAATGCAGATTAGAAAGTAGCATTACTTTCTTAACCTCCTTCAAAAAATTATATATATAGTGTTCCCTTTCCTATTTCTGATAATCATATTTATGAACAATGCGTCTGGATAAGTTTTTTGATACAATTAATACCAACTCACATATAGGGGATGAACGTATGGAAGCTTGTGGTTTAATTGTCGAATATAACCCGTTTCATAATGGGCATGTATATCATATACAGGAAGCAAAAAGAGTCTCTAAAGCCGATTGCATAATTGCTGTTATGAGTGGATCATTTTTACAACGTGGAGAACCCGCAATTATTGATAAATTCCACCGGACAAATGCGGCATTATCAGCTGGAATTGACATAGTATTGGAGTTACCCTATCCTTACGCTGTTCAAAGCAGTGATTTGTTTTCCAAAGGTTCTGTACATACATTAAATGAGATTGGTGTGTCCAGTATCTGTTTCGGCAGTGAATCTGGTGACATATCCCGTTTTACTAAGAGCTACAAAGTCTACAATGAGAATAAGTTCACATTCAAAGAAACACTTAAAAGCTGTTTAAATCAAGGTCTATCTTTTCCAGAGGCAAGCAGAAAAGCATATGAGAAGATAGGCTTAACCACTTCGGAGATGGATTTATCGCAGCCAAACAATATACTTGGTTTTAGCTACGTTAAAACGATACTTGATAATAATCTACCTATTGACCCCTTAACAATAACACGAACGAAAAGTGGCTATCATGACAAAGAAATTACAGGGGCAATTGCAAGTGCTACAAGTATTCGAAACAAATTATTTACTGACCAGGTTATCTCAGCAGATATTAAAGACACCATGCCAGCAGAGACCGTAAGCCAGCTCCAACTATATAAGCATGATGCAACTACCTGGCATAATTGGGAACATTATTTTCATCTTGTTCATTACCGTGTTTTAACAATGTCACTCCATGAACTTTCTGAAATTCATGGTGTTGATGAAGGACTGGAATATCGTATTAAATCTACTGCTAATGATGTCACTTCGTTTGACGATTGGATTGAGAAGATTAAAACTAAACGATATACTTGGACACGATTGCAACGAATATTTGCCCATATATTAACAAATACACCAAAAACAGATATGGAAGTTGCAAAAAATTCTTCATCTGTTCCATATGTCCGCATTTTAGGAATGACAGAAACAGGACAAACCTATTTAAATAGACAAAAAAAGAATATGGACGTACCACTGGTTGCAAATCTAAGCCGAACTACTGACCCAATGCTTTCTATGGAGGAAAAAGCCTCAAAGGCCTATTATAGTATACTTCCAGCTAAAAAGAAACGAGACTTTCACAAGCAGGAACTGCAGCCACCAATATTAAAGTAAGGATAAAAAAGTCAAAGAAAAAAACCTGTTTTATGCTACATTAGCATAAGACAGGTTTTTATTATTCCGATTCTATGTTTTGTAAATAGTTCAATGCATCCTCGAATGTATCTACTGGAACAATTTTCATATCGGTGTCAATTTCTTCTGCAGTCTTCTTTGCTACTTCATAGTTTGATCCTTCAGCTCCATTATCATTAGGAGCGAAAAAGATATCACAGTCTTCCTGATCAGCTGCAATTACTTTTTTATCAATTCCACCAATCCGTAATACATTCCCATTGTAGTCCACTTCACCGGTTCCAGCAATTTGATTGCCTTTTGTTAAATCATTTTCGGTCAATTGATCATAAATCTCCAAAGAGAACATTAATCCTGCACTTGGCCCGCCGATACTACCACTCGAAAAGTTAACTTTTGGATCAACTTTCACGCTTCGATCGGTAACAAGTCTTATCCCAATGCCAACTTTATTATCCGCCTCTTTAAATCTCTCAAGTTGAACTTCTTTTGTCAATTGCTTTTCACCACGTTCAACTTCTAAATTAATCGTATCTCCTGCTTGTTTATTTTCCACGTAATTTATTAAATCCTTGGATTCCTTAATCTCATTCCCATCAATTTCAGTGATACGGTCGCCCGATTCTAACTTCCCATCCGCTGGCATACCGTTAACAACTGCAACTACATATACTCCTTCATAATTAATTGTAATATCCTCATCAGCGGCTTTATAAGCTACTACCGTTGATGCCTCCTGTGAACTTTCCATCATCTGAAGCTGTGCATGAAAATACTCATTTTCTGAAACACCTTCTGGCCTAACTTCGCTAAGGGGGTAGATCTCATGATTGGGCAGTACTTTTGCCCACAAATATTGAACTGGGGTCGCTTGCCCGCCTCGGACCGTAACAAGATGCATGTCACCTTTACTATCGTATCCACCTTCAACATTGACAATTGGGTTAAGTGCATCAGCACCTCCAGGCTTATATACATAATATGGGAGTTGATATGTTGAAAGGAAAAATGCTATTGCGATTACAACTATTAAATAAATTATGTGCTTTTTTGTAAAGTTCACCGTAAAACCCCTTCCATCTTTCCAATTACATCATTTTAATTAAGGTGATAAAAAGTGTATGGCATAAAAACATGATGTATGTGCGTATATTGATATAGGCTCGTACAAATTAATTCTTTAACATGCTAATAAATTTAATATATCAAGCTAGAATCATTCTACTACTATCGAAAATAGAAGTACAGAGCTAGCTCATACTCTAGGGGGCTTTATGTTGACACAAAAAGTCAAAACAATACTACTATCAGGGATTACTGTTTTTATTGCATTTTGCCTAATTAAATATCCAGACCAATCATTTGAAGCTAGTATAAGAGGCTTAAAAATGTGGTGGGAAATTGTGTTTCCTTCATTACTACCCTTTTTTATAACCGCTGAATTATTAATTGGCTTCGGCGTTGTAAGATTCATTGGAATATTATTTGAACCTATAATGCGACCGTTATTTAATGTTCCTGGTGCCGGAAGCTTTGCATGGGCAATGGGAATGGCTAGTGGCTATCCCACTGGCGCTAAAATATCGACACGACTTCGAGAGGAACGTCAGCTTACACAAATCGAGGCTGAACGACTCGTTTCATTCACAAACGCTTCAAGTCCTCTCTTTATATTCGGAGCAGTGTCAGTTGGTTTTTTCTACGATGTTAAACTGGGTATATTACTTGCTTCGGCCCATTACATTGGTAACGCACTAGTCGGTATATGCATGCGGTTTTACGGCAGAGAAAAAGAAAAGAATGTGGTGAAATCAAAAAAACAAAAAGTTTCTATCATTTATGCATTTAAGGAAATGCATCGTGCCAGAATGAATGACCCACGTCCATTTGGACAAATAGTCGGGGATGCAGTTTTAACTTCGATTCAAACATTAGTAATGGTTGGTGGCTTTATCATCTTTTTTTCCGTTTTAACAAAGCTGATGTTTATCATAGGATTTTCACCAGCAATCTCAACCATTTTTGAATATATTTTACAATTATTTACGCTGCCAGCAGATTTATCCTTACCACTATTTTCAGGATTATTCGAAATAACACAAGGAGCAAGAGCAATATCGCAAACAGAGACCGGCAGTTTATTGGCTAAAATTATTGTAGTAAGTTTTATATTAGGCTTTAATGGATTTTCAATCCAAGCACAAGTTGCAAGCATTATAGCACCCACGGATATCCGTTTTTCGCCATATTTTTTCGCCCGTATTTTGCATGGAGTGTTTGCAAGCATTCTAACAGTTATTTTATATAAGCCATTATATTTGAATCGAACCTCTTTCGACTTTAAGGGGATCCCTGTTTCAAATGGGATTCCACAAGATTCATGGCTGGCAATACTATATAACTTAAAAGAGCTTGGGCCAATAATAACCATTACATTTTTACTGATTGCATTCATTATTTTAAGCAATCGGTTAAGAAAAACATAAAAAAGATGTTGATCATCTCACTTATCAACATCTTTTTAAACTAGCTATACTTTTTCTTTAATGCTTTTTCTACTGCTTCAGGAACGAGATCAGAAACATTGGCTTTGTATTTAGCCACTTCTTTTACAATACTTGAACTTAAAAACGAATATTGATTATTTGTCATCATAAATAATGTTTCAACTCTTTCATTAAGCTTTCTGTTCATAGATGTGATTTGCATTTCATATTCAAAATCACTAACAGCCCTCAGTCCGCGTAATACTACTTGCGCCTTTTGCTGCATGGCATAATCAATTAATAATTCATTTGATTCATCAACCGTAACATTAGGTAAATGCTTTGTGGATTCCTCTAACAGAGCTACTCTTTCCTCGACTGTAAACAAAGGAGCTTTGGACTGGTTATTAAAGACGACAACTATAACGTTATCAAAAACACTTGCACCTCGTTCTATAATATCCAAATGCCCATATGTTACTGGATCAAAGCTGCCTGGACATATTGCTAATCTGCTCAATGAAAAGCTCTCCCTTCTATTCCTGTTTATAAATTGTAACGCCTATTGTACCACCGTAATTATCTTGTTTTACGACGGAAAAACGATCACTGTCACTTGGTAATTTGTCTACTATATCATGTTCACAATATATCATGCCATTTTTATTCAATAGTTGAAGTTTATCAATTTCATCCAACAATTTCCCATAGTTTACTTTCCTATATGGCGGATCTAGTAAAATCAAGTCAAATTGCAGGTCTCTTTTTGAAGCAGCATTCATGGCACGAAATGCTTCTGTTTTATACACTTCAACCTTATCATCTAATTTTATTGTCCTAACATTTTCATAAATAGTATGTATTGCTTTAGGATTTTTATCAACAAATATCCCTTTTTCCATACCTCTGCTCAAAGCTTCAATTCCTAATGAGCCACTCCCAGCATACAGATCAAGAACCATACCATGTTCAAACAATGGCCCTAAGATTTGAAATATGGCCTCTTTTACTTTATCTGTAGTAGGTCTGGTAGTATTACCTGGCACCGCTTTCAATTGCCTACCTTTATGTACACCTGCTACTACTCGCATGTAACCACCTCAATAAATCATATTAATCCTAACAAAACAAAAGAGCAAGTTTATAATCTAATTAACTATAAAAAATAAAAGAGAGTGTATATAATTCATTACCATGTACATAATAGCATAGTGAGACAGCTAAGATTGCTTGGCTGTTTCAAAACACGGAGAAGACTTACACTTCCCCATAAGTTCTTCCTCCGGTTTCTCCTCTCCCTTTGCCTTTTTGTTTTCTAACAAGAAAACAAAGGGACCTGCAGAAAATATCTGCAGGTTTTCTTTTTGTAGTTAAGAAAGTAACAAAATACTTTTTACTTCATAAGTTCAACCAAAGCTTATCTATAATAAGGCTTTTACTTCAAAGAATAAGGGGGCTACGAAAGCAAAAATACGCTTTCATAAGACTCCCTTTAACGAAATGCCGATTTTTCTAAAATTTTTTGACAAAACTAAACCTTTGCGGTCAAGTTATGTATCACCGCAAAGGTTAAATTCCCATTTTATAGTCATACTGTTTAGCCTTATCAGGTTTAGCGTTCTCATAATCTGTTTGTACAAATGGTTTATAAGAACGATCGATTTTTGACACGAAAGAAAGCTTTAGTAGCTTAGTCTCTATAGTTTCCAATTCAGATTGGTCTACATAAATCACTGCGTACTTTAACTTCCTTGAAGAATAAATTAAGTGCCCATATCGCTTTATTTGTTTTATGTTTTTCATATGCTGAAACCAAACAATTAATCCTTGACGTTTCGTTATCATCGGATATCCTCGCTAACATCATGTTTGCAAATAAGTGTATCAGAATATAATAAATACATCAATATTTACTAGGATGCTTTACAACCACAACCACTGCTTCCACTTCCGCAACCGCAGCCGCCATCACTTAATGCAGCTCCATCTTTCGGTGCTTTAATATCATCGCTCACACTTAAAGCAATATACTCGCTTACCTCATCGAGTAACTTTTGCAAGTTACGTTCAGCAATCTTAAATGCTGCAACTTTGTCATTCATATCCATTTCACGTTTTGTAGAGCGTACTTCTTTCATAATTTGATTATAGTCAGGATGATACCTTCCAAAACGTTGAACGTCTTCATAATGACCTTTTGTATCTTTAAACGCCTTTATAAGCCGTTGAGCTTCATCATCATTCCTTACATTTTTAAGGGAATCTTCGTAGGCTTCCATAACATCTGACTTTTGAATCATATCACTGACTATATCAGAATGGTCAAGTATATCTACATATTCCATTGTACCAATCATTTTTTCACCTCCACCTCAATCTTATCATGTAATTCCCTTAATGAAAACGTAATTTATTTAATCCTTCATTGCCCCTGCAAATTGAATTAGCATATTGACCATTTTCATCTGATCCCCAAATTTCTCAACTTGTTGAGGTATTGTTTTTCCATAAAATTTTTTTGATTCTTTTTCAAGTTCCTTGACCCTAGAAGGATCTCTTGAAAGGTATCGATACCAAGCAGGATTATAACGCACAAAATTAGCTAGCTTTGGATTTTGTTGCAAGTATTGATATGTTGATGTCTGCATCGTACCACCTCTAGTCCCTCCCCCAATTAAATGGATTATTTGATTTCCTGAACTGCTGTGGAGGGGTTTTTGTTGTCTGAAATTGCCCTAATACATCTTGAATTGTTGTAATGGTATTACTTAATTGGTGTACTTGCTTTTGCACCTTATCTATATCAACATTTTCCGATAGTTTCATTAACTGGCCAAACAATTCTCCTTTACCTTCTTTTGACTTGCCTTCAGCCTCTTCCTTCTTGTAACTGTCCCAAACCGGATCATCTTCACCAAGTAATGCCCACTTCTCATAATACTCCTGCCAGCCTCTCCCGCTTTTACGGACTTCTTCAATAAGCTTTGGATGCTTATTCATAAATACTTTAAACTCCCTAACACTAGGGTGAAGCTTATCATCACTCACAGTTTTTCACCTCATCATAGTTATCTGTTACTAATTATTTTATGTAATTTAATCAAACACTGTGCGTAATAAAAAGCACAATACTACACTGTTTAAAGTCCGAAACAAGAATAAACGCACTAGTTCGTCCTGTACGGCGGAGCTGGACTTGGCTAATTCGGAAGTCCATTTATCCACAGCATTTAGACTTTATAGTACGCTTAATAACAAAAATACCATCCTATGCGTTTTTTCAAACCCTATTGTTTTTTCAAGAAGTTTTGAGTGTAATAAAATCGAAAGACTCCTACTCCTAAATGTGTATAATCCTCTTTCAGTAATGCCTCCCGGTGTCCTTCACTATTTAACCAGCCATGCATAGCTGATGGTACATCCGGATATTGTGCAGCAATATTCTCTCCGGCTGCCTGATAAAACACCTCTTGTGCTGCTAACCGTTCTTTTAAACCATCCCCATTCAAGGCATAATGAGAGAAGTAATTATTCTCAGCCATATCCTTACTATGAAGATAGGCAACCTCGCTAACGGTTTCATCCCATTTTAAAGAGGTTTCTCCATATTGATTTCGGAGAACATTTGTTATATTAAAAACCTGCTGTTCCATTCCCGTTTCTATCTCTTCCCATTTTTTATCTGAGTAATTAGGTTTTTCAGGCAAATCACCGCGATACTCCATTTCATAAGGACGGTGCTGTAACAATATGTCCGCAGATAACACACGAATAGATGACAATTTATTTGTAAACGTATCAAAATATAATTGCATAAATATATCATCTGTTAGCTTGACTAGTGGTCTTCCTTGTATTTCCTCATCCTTTAAGCGAAATGTATATGAATTAAGTTTCTTACTGTAAGACACCTCATTTGTAATAGACAGTTCTTTCTTCACCGATTCATAGTCTTGCCCGATTTCAATAGGTTCAAGCGACAAGTCATTTCCAACAGCATAGATTGATCTAATTTCATCACCGACTACTCCAAATTGAATATGTTGTTTTTGCTGATCCGTGTATACCCACCATTCATAGCCATATCCGCTTTGATCTCTTCTTACCGGCTCTCCGAATGCTTTAATTAATTCATCCGTTGATTTATCTACCCATTGAAAAAGATCTCCCTTTAAAGGAATAGTTAATCTCTCCTCAGGTATTTGCTTGGTCTCTAGCATATTCTTCTTTGTTTCAAAAATGCTGCTAAAGTCATCTATCGCCTGTTTGGGTGATAGATTATTTTTTTCAAAAAGATAATAGCCACCAATTAAGAGTAATACTAATAGTGCAACTACTTGAATAAACCGCATAGACGCTTCCCCTTCTATTCAACCTTTTACTGTTAACTATATGTAAGAGATTCCAAGTACATTCTCTTTTCTTTATTTTTTTCAGAAAAATTGACCTTTCTTTAAAGTGTTTTTTATCCTCTACTTTGGAGTGTTAGCCTCAGTTCACTTATGTAGTAAGATTAGTTATGCTTTATTAACTATCTATTAAAAAACAACCGTATATGGATTATACGGTTGTTCTCATTATACTACATTAATGAAGTTCTGGTCGTTCAGAAATTTCCTCAAGAGCATGACCTGCAGCATCATTTGATTTATCCTCAAGTGAAAGATCCCCTAACGAAACAATGCCTACGAGTTTACCATTATCAACAATAGGTAAACGTCGAATTTGATTTTCAGCCATTAGTCTACTTGCTTCCTCTACTGAAGTATCTGGCGAAGTGAAATGCAGCTTATCACTCATAACCTCTTGTACCTTTGTTGTGTCTGGCTTCTTATCAGCATACCCTCTTAAAACCAAATCACGGTCGGTAATTACCCCCAGAAGTTCCCGATCAGCTGAACAAACTGGAATAACACCAACATTCCTGTCTTTCATCTTCATAGCTGCATCATGTAACGTATCATCTTTCAGACAAACAACTATGTCCGTACTCATAATTTCTTTAGCAGCTTTCATTACACTTCCTCCTTAGCGAATTTTATAGTATCACTTATTATTCATTCCCAAATTTACAAATATCTTTCATATATCCGTTTAATTTTCTTTTCGATTGCAACTTGGGCTATTTAGTATTATTATTGTTATGTGAGGAAAAAGATGTGAGGTGGATAAAATGAGATTAGAAAATACTGGAATTGAAGATTCTATTGTTGATGTGAAACCATTAGATCACCTGATGGCAAAACACGCTTTTATTCGTGGAGGCCAGTGGGATTACGAACGTGTAACCTATGACTATAAAATTGGTTCCAAAGAAAAAAACATTACATATTATATTCGAATTTTAGGTTATGCAGTTGAGGGTGATGTCGACCGTGGTAATGCTGTTATTAAACTTTCAACACCATTACTTGGTAAACACTATTACCCACATGGTGTAGAATATGGCGAACAGGAAAATTTCCCTGAAAACTTAGTAGAACGTGCAACTAACCTTGTATCAAAAGTCAAAGAAGAAATTGAGATATATAAAAAATAAACAGATGAAAAATACAGGTATTTAATAATCATAAAACCAACTGCTCAGTAAATAACAGGCGCAGTTGGTTTTTTAATAACCTAAACCATTATGTTTAACTGTTCAAACCGTATAATTAGTGCTATATTTTTTATATACATATTTATCCTATATAAAGAAAGGAGACATCAATTCACATTGTTTCGATCTATATCAAAACGCCAATGGACATTAATCATCTTAACCATATTCCTAATACTGGTCTTTTACTTTATACTACCAGTCTCAATACCTTTAATCGTTGCATTAGTAACAGCATTAATCCTCAATCCTTTAGTAAGATTTTTACAACGAAAAGGAAGAATAAGCCGAAAAACATCAGTAATTATCGTGTTCCTGTTATTTTTGGTATTCATAGGGATTTCGGGGTCATTTGTCGTTACAAAAGCAGTTACCCAAGTTGTTAATTTTGTCGAAGATATTCCTACACACTTTAATGAGCTAAATAATGTTTACGCAGATTGGGAATCAGATTTTGAAAATTATACACAGAGTCTGCCACCAGAATTCACTGATCAGATTTCCGATAGTATACAGTCACATCTAACTAACTTAAGTAATGCAGCTAAAGAAAAAATCACCATAGAGAATATTGCACAAATCTTTGCCCAAGTTCCACAGTATTTAATCAGTTTTCTTGTTTACATAATTGCACTGTTTTTATTTATGCTCGAATTACCGTTGATTAAAGCAAAATTATATAATTTAATGACAAAAGAAACTGCTGAAAAGGTTTCCTTCATGAACAATAGACTTTCAAGCGTTGTACTCGGATTCCTCAAAGCGCAATTACTTGTCAGTGTTATTATTTTCCTTGTTACTTTATTGGGCCTATTTGTAATAGCACCTGAAGTAGCTATTATAATGGCACTTATTGTTTGGATAGTTGATTTCATTCCAATTATAGGGTCGATTATAATTGTTGGTCCATGGTCATTATTTATGTTCATCTCTGGTGATACAGTTCTGGGCATTAAGTTAGCGATATTGGCCATTATATTGTTGGCAGTACGAAGAACAGTCGAACCGAAAGTAATGGGAAAGCATATTGGTCTATCACCACTTGCCACACTTATTGCAATGTTTTTGGGAATAAAACTATTGGGTATTCTAGGTTTTATATTAGGACCATTATTCCTGATTGCCTTTAATTCAGCAAAAGAAGCCAAAATAATAAAATGGAATATAAAAATATAAAGTGTGCGAGCTAATACTGCTCGCACACTTTACTTATCCACCTAATATTGCTTTTAACATACTTGTTGTTTGACCACCATCATAAATAATGTACAAGAGTAAATAAACCATTACCCCTGTAATTGCACTAAAAAACCAAATCACACTTGTTACAGGTCCGATTTTTCTATGAATTTTTATTTTTCGCTTTAATGCTAATGTTATTGTCACGACACCAAAAATAGCCCCTGTTGTTGCCAGGAAAATATGGAAAATCAAAAAGATTGTATAGTATATTTTGATATCCTCTGGTCCCCCAAAGCTTGTATTTCCAATAAAGATAGTTCGTGATACATAAATTATAAAAAATAACAACGCACTGATCGCTGCAGAAATCATCGTTTTTTTATGTGCACTTGCATTCCCTTTAATAATAAATCTCCATCCAAATGCAACTAAAACAGCACTTGTCATGATGAAGAAAGTGCTTATCGTTGGTAAAAACGGCATATTTACACTAATCCTTTCTATCCTTATGAAAGTAGCACAATTAAAAAAGCTTCACATAGTCCACATGAATTCACTAACTATATTCGTTTTCGGGTAATGGATCGATTTGTAAGCTTTCTCGATTAAACCAGCCAAAAAAGATTCTAGCTAAGATTACACCATACGTGATTTCCTGTGATATCTTCATAATAATACCACCTAGTTGTTGGTCCTCTAATGTAGTCAACGGAGAGAACATTTCAGGACCCGATATGGCATATGTTAAACCTTGTAATACATCATTAGGTACACATAAAGCTAATGCCTGCATCCAAGCCCCATCCTGTGAATATGCGGCATAAATCGGTACGTCGGCAAAAATAATCAATACACATGCTGGCGTGATTAAAACACCATTGGCGAAAATGTAAAATATTTTCCCAAGAGAAGGCATACGATTAAATTCTTTAACTGGTGTCAAAACAGGCCACCATACAATAAATGCTGCAATCAAAATAGTAACCGATATCGATGAATGTGCAATTTGTGATGACTTAGCAAAGTTGAATATGTCAGGTAAATGATACAATGAAAATAATGTGTTAAATAACAAAATCGAAATAAGTGGTTTTGATAGGAACGATAGTCCAGGCTTTATAACAGGGCTAAGAACCGCTTTCTCCCATAACCACTTCGGAATTCCCTTGATAATCAGAATAGGAAACACCAAATAATAAATTGCCATCTGCATCATGTGCGTCGTTAGCATTATGTGAGTAAGTAAATCTACTGGTGAACCTTTTACTACATATAACAAAAACAAAGCAATATAAAACATACTCTGTTGTTTTTTGGATGGTTTATCTCCGCCGCCAAACTTCTGACGGTATGGTCCAGTTATCAAAAAATAGACCAAAGCAAGACCTAATACAAACAAAAGAAAATATGGACTCCACAACGCACGAAAACCAAAAATCTGTAATTCCAACCACATAATATCTCACTCCATAAACGGATTATGTATCTTATTATAACGCATTTAAATAAGAATCACACATCTGTAATGTGACAATTTTTGAACAAAGAAAAGGATTTATAATTATTAAAGAGGCAAAAAGAAGATCGGGACTTTGTGTCCCGATCCGATCTCTTTTGTATCTTACCACCAAGTGATTACTACTAATCCCGCTATTATAAGTAGTGCTGCCATTATACCAGCATACATCATTAAGGATGGCATATCATGCCCCTTTTCTTTCATGTGCATGAAATAATAAAACTGAAAAGCTACTTGAATAACAGCTAGGATTAGTAACACTGGTATGACAAACATCTTTTGCATCATACCAGTAGCCACAATTACAAAAGCAATAATAGTGAACAAAATCATCAATGCAAATGTAATTAACTGTTTTTGCATCTCTAATTTATTTTTATGCTTTTGATATGGATTAACTTCGTTGGAATTGGTGTTCTCTGCCATTAATTAACCCACCTTTCCCATTAAATATACAACTGTAAATATAAACACCCATACAACATCGATAAAGTGCCAATATAAACTAAATACATAAAACTTTGGTGCGTTGTATAAGTTTAAGCCTCGTTTTGCGTTACGTATCATCAACGCCAAAAGCCACAGTAAACCAAATGTAACGTGTCCTCCGTGGAACCCTACTAATGTATAAAAGGCTGAACCAAATGCTGATGAGCGGAATGTGAATTCATACTCATGTATATAATGATTAAACTCATACAATTCACAACCTAAAAATGCAAACCCAAGTACAGCCGTAACGCCTAGCCAAAGCTGCATTTTCTTAAAGTTGTTGTTTTTCATATGATACATCGCATAAACACTTGTTAATGAACTTGTTAATAACAAAATGGTCATTATGAAAACAAGCTCTAAACCAAACAAATCATTTGTTGTTGGTCCACCAGCTGTTGAGTTTCTTAATGCAAGGTATGTTCCAAACAAACACGCAAATAAAACTGTTTCACCACCAAGAAAAAACCAAAAACCAAGAAATTTGTTTTTACCCTCAAGGGTAGCCTTTTCTGGTTCATGTGGCATTGTTTCGGGATTTAAGGAATGATCGTGACTCATATTAGTCAGCCTCCCTTTCAAGTTCTTCTTTTGTAATATGGTAACCATGATCATCTTTTAATGATCTGATTAACATACAACCAAGTAATATACCCATACCTACAAATAATGGAATATAAGCCCAGGTATAGTTGACTTGATAAATGAAACCAAATCCGGCTATAAATAATCCAAATGACATAATGAATGGCAAGATCGATCCATTTGGCATATGGATATCCCCCAATGGTTCTGCAGGTGTCATTTTGCCTTTACCTTCTGTTTTTTCAACCCAAAGTGGGTCCAGTCCACGGACTAATGGGGTTTGTTTAAAGTTATAGTGAGCAGGCGGTGAAGATGTCGCCCATTCAAGTGTACGACCATCCCATGGATCATCAGGTACTTTTTCTCCCTTAACTGCTGTGTAAACAACATTATAGAAGAATATAATAACACCAATTGCCATTAAGAATGCACCAATTGTACTAATTAAGTTACCTGTATCCAAGCCTTGATCTTTTAAGAATACCCAGTAACGACGAGGCATTCCCATCAAACCTAAGAAATGTTGGATAAAGAAAGTTAAATGAAATCCAGTAAAGAATATCCAGAAAGCTATTTTACCAAGTTTTTCATTTAGGATTCGCCCAAACATTTTAGGCCACCAATAGTGCAGACCAGCTAAAATTCCAAAAACGGTACCACCAACAATTACATAATGGAAGTGGGCAACAACGAAATAAGTATCGTGGTACTGATAGTCAGCAACAACTGAAGCTACCATTACCCCTGTCATACCTCCAAGAGTAAATGTAGGGATAAATCCTAATGCCCATAACATTGCTGAGTTAATAGTTATACTACCGCCCCACAATGTCGCGAGCCAATTAAATATTTTAATCCCAGTTGGTACAGCTATAGCCATTGTCGCAATCGCAAAGATCGAGTTAGCTACAGGTCCAAGACCTACTGTAAACATATGGTGAGCCCAAACCATGAAACCTAAAAATGCGATTAAGATAGTTGCAAACACCATTGCTGTATAACCAAACAAGCGTTTTTTAGCGAATGTAGAGAAAATATCACTAAATAACCCGAATGCTGGTAATATCAGGATATATACTTCAGGATGACCAAATATCCAGAATAAATGCTCCCAGATAATAGTATTCCCTCCCAGTGCAACATTAAAGAATGCTGAACCAAATAATCGATCAAACATTAGTAGGAATAAACCTATTGTTAATGCTGGAAAAGCGAATAAAATTAATACACTTGTTATAAACGTTGTCCATGAAAACAATGGCATACGCATGTATGTCATTCCAGGTGCACGCATGTTAATAATGGTAACTAGAAAGTTAATACCACCAATTAGCGTACCAGCACCTGATATTTGTAAACCGAGCACATAGAAATCAACACCATGTCCTGGTGATGTGGTCGACAAAGGTGCATATGACGTCCACCCTGCATCAGGTGCTCCACCTAAAAGCCAACTACAGTTTAAAATAAGCCCGCCGAATAAAAACAACCAAAAGCCCAATGAATTTAAAAACGGAAATGCGACGTCTCTTGCCCCTATTTGTAAAGGCATGACGGCATTCATCAAGCCTAATAATAACGGCATTGCCGCTAAGAATATCATCGTAGTCCCATGCATCGTAAGAATTTCATTATACAAACCTGCGCTGACAAAGTCATTTTCAGGTCTGACCAATTGAATACGTATAATCATGGCTTCCAATCCACCGAGTATGAAGAAAAATCCACCACCGAACAGATATAAATGAGCAATCTTTTTATGATCTACAGTGGTTAAATAATCCCATAGCACAGCGCCGAAGCCTCTTTTTTGAGTAGCTGCTATACTCACGAGTTAAACCTCCCTTTAACATCTTCCATCCCTTGATTTATATGTGTATGTTTATTAATTTCCTGCACTTTCAGGTGTAACCTCAGACGGTTTTAATTGCATTAAATATTCAGCAATTTTACCAGCCTCTTTTTCTGAAACCTCAGGGTAATTACCAGTCATTTTATTTCCTGGCTTAATGGATTCAGGATCCACAATCCATTTAACCAAGTTTTCCTTCGTCGGATCTAAAATTCCGGCGATTTTAGAACGATCACCAAAGTTAGTAAGGTTAGGTCCTATTTGCGTTGGAGATGAACCAATCGCATGACAACTCATACAATTATTTTGCTGGAACAGCGACTTACCTTCCTGTGCAACAGCATCCTGTGGTTGATTATCAGGATTTACATTTTTCATATCCTTTACCCACTGATCAAATTCTTCCTGGCTGACTACAATAACCTTGAAGTCCATAAGTGAGTGAGACGGACCACAAAGTTCTGTACATTTACCCCAGTAAACGCCCTCTTCATATGCTTCGATATACATCTTATTCTCATTCTCTGGCAACACATCCATTTTCCCTGAAATAGATGGTACCCAGAATGAATGGTGTACATCTGAAGATTTCATGGATAAATAAATCTTTTCGCCAACTGGTACATATAAATCCTGACTGGTTTGAATTTCTTGCCCTTCATAATTAAAATGCCACCAATATTGGTTACCAGTAACTTGAATGTTCAATCCATCTTTTGAACCGGAATTATCCGCTAAATCAAAAGTTGCCGTTACAGTAGGCACTGCAATAATGATCAACAGGATAATTGGGATAACTGTCCAGATTGTTTCAAGTGTTTTGTTACCTTCAACTTGCTTCGGAATAAAGTCCTCTTGACCTTTTTTCTTACGATAGCGCAGCAGAACTGCTACATATATAAGCATTACAACCGCAAAGACAAACAGCATTACAACTGTCGAAATAATAATTAAATCCATAGAGGACTCTGCGCCATACCCTTTGGGTACAAGAGCAGTTAAGTTGTCTTTACCACATGCTGACAACACTAGTGCTAACGAGCCTAACAGAAAAAATGCTCTGAATCTTCCCATCCAACCTTTCATGTATTCATACCTCTCTTTCTCTTTGTAACTTCCTTATATATTAATTTTGTATAAGTAAGGACGAGTTTAACTAAACGGGAAATCAAATGTCACAATTACCATCAGTAAAAATACGATGGTTAAGTAATTTAAGGAATATATAAATATCATATTCGCCCATTTCAAATCATTCTTCGTAAAAAATCCACTAATACCAAGTGCTAACCACCCAACATTCAATAAAGTTGCGATTACCATAAAAGTTGTTCCTAATGATGCTAAAAAAAATGGTAGTGGCAATAAGCATGCAATGTAGACGACAATTTGTCGTTTTGTAAATTCAAACCCATGTACAACAGGGAGCATTGGTATGTTTGCAGCCTTATATTCCTTTGATTTTTTCATAGCTAAAGCCAGAAAATGCGGCGTTTGCCATATAAACATAGTAAGGAACAAAACAAAAGCTACCATGTGAAGACCTGGGTCGATAGCTGCCCACCCAATTAATGGGGGGACCGCTCCGGAAATACTACCAATTGCTGTGTTTAAGGTATATTTGCGTTTGGACCACATTGTATACAGAACAACGTATGTAAACCAGCCTATAAATCCAATAAACGCTGCTTCAACAGTTGTGAACAATAAGAGGATAAGTCCCAATGTGGTAGAAGAAATGCCTAAGAGCAGAACATTTTTTAACGATATACTTCCTGTAACTGTCGGACGTGTCTTTGTTCTCGACATAACAGGATCAATATCTACATCATACCAATTATTCATGATACAACCACCGGCAATAACAAGAGCACTTCCAGCCATAGTTAATAGAAAAACTTCCCAATTAGCTGCAAAAGTACTGTTTGTAAAATAAAGAGCCAACCAAAAACCGGTAAATGTCGTAATTAAGTTAGAATTTACAATTCCTACTTTAATGAGTGACTTTAGATCAGCAAGTAAAGTAACATCCTTTTCCTTTGCTGCAGCTGAATTACCAATTAGAGGTGAAGAAGTTGTCTCCACTTTATTCATTACATATATTCCCCCCTTCTAAACCCAACAAAAGGCACAAATAATTTCTAGGCATACTACTTATCATACCTAAGTATTCCCAATAGTATCCTACATAATTATTCTAATTGTACCATGGAATTGAAATACAATCTATTTACTACATTACTTGATTTCACCTTTTCAAACCTCCAAATGTGACAGTTTTGTGAAATAGAGGTCTAAAATAAAACAAAAGGCTTTTAAAGCCTTTGTCCAGTAAAATATAAAATATGTAGTTATCCCATAGCGATGGGCATAGTGAATTGAAGCTTAGCAAATATCCCCTATATTATTTCTAGCAAACAAATCTCGACAATGCAAGAGTTTTTTATTTTTTTATAGTGAAAATGGTAATAAGCCATGATAAGATGACAATTGTGTGATTTTTACTATATGTTTAGCGTTTTTCATTGCTCTATTAACATAGAAGTATTAATATTATTCTATTGAGGTATATTTACTTGACATAAAGTGAGGCAGTCATATGATTAAAATGTTAAAATGGCTCTCTGTAGTTTCTACATTGGGCATGGTATTTGTGTTAATGGGGGGATCCCTTGTTACGAAGACTGAATCTGGCATGGGATGTGGAGCAACTTGGCCACTATGCCATGGAGAATTCGTACCATCCACTATTACGCCAGAACTTGTAATAGAGCTTAGTCATAGATTAGTATCTGGAATTATGGGTGTCACTGTATTGGCTTTATCCATTTTGGCTTGGAAGTTTATTGGTCACATTCGTGAAGTGAAATTCCTAGCCTTTTTATCATCGTTCTTCTTGGTGCTCCAAGCACTAATTGGTGCAGCAGCGGTAGTATGGAATCAATCGGATTTTGTTTTGGCAACGCATTTTGGTATTTCACTTATATCATTTGCATCACTGTTTTTGCTGATGCTTTTAATATTTGAAATAGATCAGAAATTCGATGCAAAATCGTTAATCATTCAAAAGAAACACCGTATTGAAATTTATGCACTGACGATATACACATTACTTGTTGTTTATACAGGTGCATTGGTTAGACACGCCAATTCTAGTATGGCTTGTGGCGACTGGCCATTTTGTTCAAATGGGTCACCATTTTCACTAGCTGACTATAACTTTGAACAGTGGGTTCAGATGGGGCATAGACTAGCTGCTAGTTTATTATTTATTTGGACGGTTGTGTTATTTATAAAAATCATGAAAAATTACCGAACAAATCGGGTCATGTACTGGGGTTGGATTACAACAGTCTCTTTAATAAGTCTGCAAGTCTTCTTTGGAGCTATGATTGTCTTTACAATGTTGAACCTGGGAATAGCATTATTACATGCGTTTGTAATTTCCTGCTATTTTGCAATGCTCAGTTATTTCATATTGTTATCAACAAGAAGCGCAAAGCATTAGAAAACTTGACATTCATTAAAAGGGTTCCTATGAAAGCCTATTTTGCTTTCTTAGAACCCTTTTACTTTGGACAATAAACCTTGTTTTTAGATAAGCCCCATTTGCACTTGTGCTTCAAGAAAATAAATATACTTTCTTGACTGTGAAATAAAGGGTAATGGACTAGTCCATTACCCTTTTTAAACTATTCAAATTCAATTAGTAGATCATTAACTGCTATCGCTTCACCATTTTTTACGTAAATATCTTTAATGACACCTGTATATGGAGCTTGAACAGTTGTTTCCATTTTCATAGCTTCATTAATTAGTAAATAATCACCCTTTTGGACTTTTTCTCCTTTTTCACAGAGAACTTTAACAACTGTTCCAGGCATGGTTGCACCAATTTGTTTGTCATTACCTTGATCAATCTTTGGCTTTGTTATAAGTTGCGATTTTACATTTTCATCTTTAACGATAATTTCTCTCGATTGACCATTCAATTCAAAATAAATGACACGGGTACCATCTGACCGCGCTTCAGAAATAGATACCAGCTTTACAAACAGCGTTTTCCCTTGTTCAATTTCGACCTCAATTTCCTCACCTAGCTTCATACCATAGAAGAATGTGAGTGTATCGAGAACCGACATATCACCATACATTTCGGTAAACTTATGGTAATCCATAAATACTTTGGGATATAGTGCATATGAAATCAAGTCAAAACTTGTTACCTGGCGATCAAGGGTTTTAAATAATGTTTCCTTTAATTGGGTGAAATCAATCGGATCTAATAACTCACCCGGTCGTACCTTAATTGATTCTTTTCCTTTTAAAATAATCCGTTGTAATTCTTGTGGAAATCCTTGATACGGCTGACCAATATAGCCCTGTGCAAATTCAATTACAGAATCGGGGAAATCAATTGATTCTCCTCGTTCATATATTTCATCTTCGGTTAAGTCATTCTGAACCATGAATAATGTCATATCCCCTACCACCTTAGATGAAGGTGTGACCTTAACAATATCCCCAAACATATCATTTACTTGTCTGAACATCGTTTTAACTTCATTCCAACGATCCTCAAGTCCTACCGCTTTCGCTTGTTGTTTTAAGTTACTATATTGTCCACCTGGCATTTCATGAGTATAAATTTCGGTATGTGGTGCTTTCATACCACTCTCAAAATCTTGATAGTAATCTCTAATACCTTCCCAATAATGTGAGATTTTTTCATAGGAATCGATATTTAATTTAGGTTGACGGTCTCTTCCTTCTAATGCGTGATATAAAGTCTGCGCACTTGGCTGTGATGTCAAACCAGCCATTGGACCACTGGCTACATCAACCGCATCTACTCCAGCATCAATAGCTCGAGCATACATATAAATACCATTACCGCTTGTGTCATGTGTATGCAGATGGATTGGCAAATCAATGGTCTCTTTTAAAGTTGAAATCAATTGATAAGCAGCTTCTGGTTTTAGCAAGCCAGCCATATCCTTTATCCCCAATATATGTGCACCAGCCCGCTCTAACTCTTTGGCCAAGTTGACATAATAATTTAAATCATATTTCGTACGACCTGAATCCAGTATATCACCTGTATAACACATAGATGCTTCGGCAATTTTATTATTTTCCCGTACTGCCTGAATAGCAGGTTTCATTCCCTCAACCCAATTCAGACTGTCAAATATACGGAAGACATCAATTCCAGCAGATGCACTATTTTCAACAAATTCACTTATTAAATTATCAGGGTAATTTTTATAACCTACCGCATTACTTGCACGTAGTAACATTTGAAACAAAACATTCGGCATTTTTTCACGAAGTTTTATTAATCGCTGCCAAGGGTCTTCTTTTAAGAAACGATAGGATACATCAAATGTTGCTCCCCCCCACATTTCCACAGAAAAAAGCTGGGGTAATAAACGCGCAGTCGGCTCGGAAATCTTTAATAAATCCTTTGTTCTGACACGAGTAGCTAATAAAGATTGATGTGCATCGCGAAAGGTAGTGTCTGTCAGCATCACGTTATTTTGTGCTTTTAACCACTCTGCTAAATATTCAGGTCCATGCTCATCCAAAATCTGTTTTGTCCCCGTCGGAATTTCATCCAGCTTATTAATTTTAGGTACAATTGGAGATGCTAATGACGGTTTCTTCTTTCTAGCAATACCTTCAAATCCATTAACTGTAGTATGGCCAATATAGGAAAGCATTTTAGTTCCACGGTCTTTTCGCTTCGGAAATACAAATAACTCTGGTGTCTGATCAATAAACGTTGTACTGTATTTTCCAGATAAAAATTTACTATGTGAGATTACATTTTCCAAGAAAGGAATGTTTGTTTTTATTCCTCTAATCCGGAATTCTTTTAAATTTCTGACCATTTTTTGTGCAGCTTGTTCAAATGTCAGTGCCCAAGTCGACACCTTTACTAGTAAAGAGTCATAATGCGGAGAAATAATCGCACCCTGGAATCCATTTCCAGCGTCCAAGCGTACACCAAATCCTCCACCAGTGCGGTAAGCCATAATCTTCCCGGTGTCCGGCATGAAATTGTTTAATGGATCTTCTGTTGTTACACGTGATTGAATAGCATATCCGTTGGTCACGATTCTATCCTGGTCAGGAATACCAATTGACTTGTTATGAATATCTTGTCCTTCAGCAATTTTAAGCTGGGTTTGGACAATATCAATTCCAGTTATCATTTCTGTAATGGTATGCTCAACCTGAACACGTGGGTTAACTTCAATAAAATAATAATCATCATCTGTTACTAAAAATTCAACAGTTCCCGCATTTATGTAGTTAACATTTTTCATCAGGTCTACTGCTGCTTCACAGATCTCAAGTCGTAAATCATCTTGTAATGAAACACTTGGTGCCATCTCTACTACCTTTTGATGCCTGCGTTGTATGGAGCAGTCTCGCTCATATAAATGAACTGTATTTCCATGTTTGTCCCCAATAACTTGTACTTCTATATGTTTTGGGTTTTCTATTAACTTCTCAACATACACTTCGTCACTGCCAAATGCTGCTCTTGCCTCTGACTTAGCACGATCATAGGCTTCTGACAATCCACTTTCATTACGGACGATACGCATACCACGGCCACCGCCGCCAAGTGATGCTTTAATAATGATTGGATAACCATGTTTTTCCCCGAATTTTCTTACGTCATCTACTGTTGTTACTGGCCCATCAGTACCTGGAATAATTGGAAGGCCAGCGTTTATTGCCTGCGTTCTAGCTTTCACTTTATCGCCAAACATATTCAAATGCTCGCTTGTTGGACCAATGAAAATTATTCCCTCTTCTTCACAACGCTTAGCAAAATGAATATTTTCTGAAAGAAATCCATAGCCTGGATGTATCGCATCAATACCTACATTTTTTGCAAGTTCAATTATACCTTCAATATCAAGATATGCATCGATTGGCTTCTTCCCTTCACCAATCAAATAAGCCTCATCAGCTTTATAACGATGGTAAGAGCTGGTGTCTTCTTGGGAATAAACCGCAACAGTACGAATATTAAGTTCAGTACAAGCTCGGAAGACACGTATAGCAATTTCACCACGATTTGCAACTAATACTTTTTCAATACGTTTTACCTCACCCATGTTTTTCCTCCTCTATTTTTAAATACATTTGTTTCAGGTTCTTCTTTTGTACTTACAGGTATTGGTTGTTCTTCTTTTTGCTTATTAGATTTTGCAATGTTATTCATTATTCCCATTGATACCATCATAACAAGAAGCGATGAGCCACCATAACTCACAAACGGCAATGGTACCCCTGTGATCGGTAAAATTCCACTTATTGCCCCGAGATTAATAAATGCTTGAATTCCAATCATCGAGGAAATTCCTATCGCTAATAGTGCACCAAAACTATCGGAGCATTTTTTGGAAATAAAGAATCCACGCAGAACAATAATAGACAACATACCCACTACAATAAAGACCCCTACAAAACCTAGTTCTTCAGCTATAACTGCCATTATAAAATCAGTATGAGGTTCTAGTAAATAGCCAAGCTTTTGAACACTCTGTCCCAAACCTTCACCAGTAAGTCCACCAACACCTATAGCTAGATATGACTGAATCAGATGATACCCATCGTCTTGCGGGTCTTCAAAAGGCTGGTAAGCCCCATCAAATCTGGCAATTCGCTCTTCAGTCACCATATTTGGTACAGCAAAAGCGACTAAAGCCAAGCCTACCAACACAAGAATGGATAAATGTTTAAAGTGAATTCCGGAACTGAATATCACAGAGCAAGCAATCATAAATATAATTGCTGCTGTTCCAATATCAGGCTGCGAAACAATGAGACCCAATATTACTGCAGTTAATATTAAAGGTGGAAGCACTCCTCTGTTAAACTCATTAATGTACGATTGTTTTTTAGAGTATACAGAGGCAAGATACATAATTAATCCTAATTTTGCAAATTCAGCAGGCTGCATACTGATGAATCCAAAATTGAACCACGATCGGGCACCGTTAGCTTCATTTCCAAAAATACTAACTCCCACCAATAATCCAATGATAATTAAAATTATCAATTTCATCAACTTTTGATAATATTTATACGGAAAAATGCTTGTCACAACAAACCCTACCATAGCTAATGAAAACCATTGAATCTGCTTAATCAGATAATGTGAACTTTCATTACCTTCTACAACAGCGATTACCATACTAGCACTGTAAATCATTACTATCCCAAACATTGATAGTAGTATTGGTGTAATCATTAACGTAAAATCATAACTCTTTAATCTCTGTATCATCTTTCTTCTCCTCAACATATGTATTAGTAACAATAGTTGAAATAGAAATTTTTAATAGTATAACATAATTAATATAATTGTGTAACATATTAAATTCCTACTTCTATTAGATTAGAAAACTTGGCTTTTCGCCAAGCCTTAATGGCAAAAGCCTTAGTTGCACTTATGCAGTAAAAGTATTTATACTTTCTTAACTGCTTAAATAAAAAAACCTTGCCATTATCCAATTAGGCAAAGTTTTTGCTAAGTTGTAACATGACATTACACCGAATTTTGTGCTGCTTCATGTAATATATTAAGCTGCCTTTCTAAATTCTCAAGTACTGCTTTACCTTCATGCTCGCTGATTAAGTTTAAACGCACAGCAAAATCGATCTCCCTTGAAAGACCAAACATTTGTGTATCCAAAACCTCTTCATATAAAGGACATTGTGGCATCGTTAAATTCTCAATCTGAACTTCTATTAGCCTTCGTATTTTATCAGCATCAGCCTTTAGAAGGGCATAGGCTTTTTCACGATGAGTTTCAGTCACCTCAGGAATCAAATATATCCCCTCCATTTAAAAGACTTTCTTCTATATTATATTATCGTTTGAACCATGAAAATGCAAATGATATTAAGGTAAATTTAAAATTAATCAATTAATCATTTATAGTGAAAAATTTAAGAATGTCTGCTATTCTTGATAAAGATAATTTTTGAGAGGTGGTTAGACATGATAGTCCCGATTATTGGAAATGTTACATATTCAATCACACTAGATCCAACCGTATGGATCTTTGATGATAGAAAAATACTACTAGAAGAAGCATTCACGGAACGAGAAAATGTACAAGTTGAGGACAATGAACTTGAAAATGCATCGAAACGTTGGAGTAGAGCAGTTTATCAACAGAAAATAAATCCACCAGTTAATAAAAGCATATCCCGGTTTGAACGAGAAAAAATACTAGAAAACTCATATGTAATGCCAATTAATGAGTTTGTGGATCATGCCGAAGTAAATGAAAATGCTACAGACGTTACAATCGTAACAAGTAAGGGAGATGAACATATCTCACTAGAAGCTTTGCAAAGTTGCTATTTACTATTTGCTGTTGATGGAAAGCCCCTAAAAGAAGAAGGGCCTGTTCACTTATTTTATAAGGACGGTTCCAATAAAGATAATCCTATTACAGGAATTGAGAAAATAGTTATTAATTAAATGATGAAGCTGTTTACATATTATATGTAAGCAGCTTTTTTAGTAGTTAAAAAACTATATATATTTTCTTACTTAATTAGTGCAACTATTGCTTATCTCTCCAAAGTATAAGGGGTTCAAACAAAGCAATATAAAGCTTTCATAAGAATCACTTTAGCAATGCTAAGTTACTAATACGAGTTCTTTTTTGAAATGGCATATAATAGAAAAGTCTTTCTCCAGAAATTGCAGATTTCTCTTAACCTTGCTTTTGTACTTTTGAATGTATATTTTACAGCATTCGACTCAGAATAATAAGACAGTAATTCCGTTTGTACATTTTAAAGGAGGAGTACACATGTTGTTACGTTTAGGAATACTGTCTTTAATGAGTTTTTTGTTTTTAAATGGCTGTCAGCAAAATGAGGAAGAAGATCAATCCTTATCAACTGAAAAAGAAAATAACCGTATTGTACAGGTAGAAGATTCTGACCCCAGAGAGAAACAAAATCCCACTAACAGACAAATCTCTACCCATTTAGCAAATATTGCAAGTGAAGTACCAAATGTCAATGACTCTGCATCCATAGTAGCAGGTCCATATGCTGTTGTAGGTATAAATGTTGATAAAGATTTAGACCGTTCACGTGTTGGAACTATAAAATATTCCGTTTTGGAAGCATTACAGAATGATCCATATGGAAAAACAGCAGTTGTTGTTGCTGATGGCGATGTTGTCGAAAGGCTTCGTATGATGGGAAACAAAATTAATCAAGGACATCCTGTACAGGGAGTTGTTGACGAACTTTCAGCAATTGTAGGTAGATATATGCCAGACTTTCCAATTAATGATGATCAACCACAGGAACCAGATCAAAACAAAGAAATGTTGCCAAAAGAAGATCAGGAAGAGTTGGATGATATAGAGGAAGAACAATCAAATCATCAGAACAATGAATAAGAAAAAAAGCGTAAGTGGCTGTTTAGCACAGTATGCAGTGTGCCAGCGCACTGCAGTTGCGTTACCGTACTTTGCAGCGGGTCTTGGCATTCAAGCCTTAGTTGCGCTTATGCAGTAAAAAAGTATTTATACTTTCTTACCTATCAAAAAGTGCTTCCCGAAGAGGATAGGAAGCACTTTTCTTATTTCATATTATTTTCTTCACTTTCTTTTTCCTTAACCTCATTATAATAGTCTACTCCAAATTGGGACCCTTCTGATACCATTTTAGCGTTTTCCAGTTGTGCAGGATCCTTGTCCTCTGTTTGATCTGGAATACCAGCATCTTCTAAAGTAGAATTAGATTTATTTGTATCTTTTACTTTATTGGTTATATATCTTACTTTATCTTTTAGTTTATTTCTGTTTTCCTCTTTATTAAGGATAACACCCATAATTCCTGCTCCGATAGCTCCAGCCGCTGAAGCAATATATCTTTTTCGCATCTAATCACCCTTTCCAATTTATATATAGTTTAATAATTAATATGTTCCCCACTTATTCTCTTATAAAACATTCACTTTAATACAAAAGAATGTCATGTTATAGTTAATAGGTAAACAGCCTAATTTTTAGAGGTGATGAGATGCAAGTACAATGTGTGTTATGTGACACTATAGAAGATATTCAGGATAGTTCATTGCAAGCTAAACGGTTAAGAAATCGCAGAATCCATATGTATTTATGTCAGCAATGTGATCAGCGGATATATAGTAACACAAAAAAGAGACATGAAACTGGAAACTTCCACTTATATGAAGGGAAGAAACAAAAAAAGGATTTAATATAGATAAAAACTCCCAAAAATGGGAGTTTTTTGTCTTTCTATGATTTACTTTTTGTTTTTCTCTCTTGATACAGTCTGAATCTGTATATTCCTAAAATCAGTGACATAATAAGTAAACTCTCTGTAATAGGATAACCAACTATACTAAAAAACGTTATGATTATCGAACCAAATGCTAACATTAAATAAACCAAAAAAGATTTTAATATTGGTAATTTGCGAGCAAATCCTAACTTGTATGCAATTGATGCAAAAATAAAATTTAAGACATAAAAAATTATTAGTTCATGACCATGATAATTATCTACAATAAAATCATATAGCAAACTAAAATTAGTATCCATCCATATCCTCCATTACCAGCAAACATTAAAACTCATTATCTATCATACTAAATCTTTTTGCTATATGCTAGTTATAAATTTGTCTGATTTCTTAAAATTAATTTTTTGAACAATACCCGGAATTAATATATACTAGTTCAAGTAAAAAGAGGTGTAATTTATGAAAAATATTAATATTCCCATGCTATCGTTAGCGACATTGGTAATTCTCATGTTTGTTCTCGTCGGAATTTCCATTGCATTTCGCAATGTTTGGTTTGTCTTATTATTTATACTGTTAGGTTTCGGATTTATGGGATACGGATTATCACTCAAGCGAAAAAGAAAGTGACTTCACTAATTGGAGTCACTTTTTTCCTTTCAGCATATAATCATCTACAATAGCACTTTTTATAGCCGGATTACATGTTAATATCGAATTTTTTTCAAGCATGTTAACTTCTTCGCCATAGATAGTTGTCGTCACGCCTCCTACTTCATTAACAATAACTATTCCTGCAGCAATGTCCCATGGAGATAAACTCATTGTTAAGTATCCATCCATTATTCCCTCTGCAACATAGGCGAATTCAAGTGCTGCAGAACCATATGTTCTAGTGCCCCTAATTGTTCTTACAAAATCCTGCATCACCTGTTCATCCACTAATCTATTTTCACAAAGCCAAAAGTGATTTAAGCCAACGATAGACTCCAAAAGGTGCTTTTTATTAACAAGGCTTGGTAAAGCATCATCGTTTTTAAATGCACCTTCATTGCGTTTGGCGCTATAAAGCACGTCAGCCATTACATCATATATAAAACCAATTTCTCCTACACCTTCATGATAAATACCTACAGATATTGCAAAATTTCTCTTTTGATGGACGAAATTCATCGTCCCATCAATTGGGTCTATTATCCAGACGGTCCCGTCAAGTGTTTCCAGTTGATCACCATACCCTTCCTCACTAATTATAAAGTGATCAGGATATGTTTTTTTAATATTTGATACAAAAAAGTTTTCTGTATTTTGATCCATAGTTGTTACCAGGTCATTTGGATTGGATTTTGTATTAATCTCCATCCGATCATGCATTTTTTCTCTAATCGTATTGCCTGCTTGAAGTACCCATTCTTTTGCTTGTTTGTATATTACATCACGCATCTCCAAATTCATTTATAAGCCTCCATTACATTTCATCTATATCTATGATACCAAATTGGATGCGTTGAATCATTTTTTTAATCTGGTGATTATAAACTTATACATACAAATGACCCCAATATTGTTCATAAACTATCAATGAACATATGTAAACATGGGGTCATTTTCCATTATTAATCATTTTCAATCTCCAACATTTGCAATCGTAATTGCTCTAAACGTTCTTTTGATTTTATCATTTCAATTTTATCGTTGGCTTCCATTGCATCGTGTAGCGTTACAAGTTCATAATCAATTTCCATTCGAATAACGGGCAATTTTTCTTGTGCTTCTTTCTTTCTCAGTGCCTCCATTACATATTTCACTTTACCCACAACCTTTCAGTTGGCTTTTATTATATATATGATATATTTTCCCAAATAGTTCATGGTAAATAGTAACTTTTGATTTTACATTCCCCAATTTTCAATCTTTTTAAACATTGTTCGCGGGGTATAACTTGACTGAATCCTATTTTTACTTAATAATAATTATTATAATCTATGATGGTTCACCTTAGAAAGGATGATTTATATGGTATTTAAGGGATTTACGGAAAAAGATTTTAATATCTTTACGATTGATGGCCTTGATGAGCGAATGGAAGCCATCAGAGAAAACATACAGCCAAAATTTAAGGCTCTAGGTGAAGAACTGACTGAACCTGTTTCAGAAATGACAGATAGTGAAATGCATATACATATTGCACAGCACCTAAGACGTACAAAGAACCCGCCTAATGATACATGGATGGCATTTTGTCATAATAAACGAGGTTACAAGAAACATCCGCATTTTCAAATCGGATTATTTGATGACCATTTATTTGTATGGCTTGCATATATTTATGAACTGCCAGGAAAACAGGAAATGGCTAAAACATTTTTAAAACACATGGAAGAGATCAAACAGACAATTCCAGATGATTATGTTGTTTCCTTGGATCATACCAAAAAAGATGCGACACGTTTTGATGAGATTAATTTGGAAAAGGCGCTTACCCGCTTTCAAAATGTTAAAAAAGCAGAATTTCTAATTGGCAGACATTTCAAACCTGGTGATCCGGTTTTGAAAGATGGACAGGCATTTTTAAAGGAAGTTGAAGATACATTTAATAAACTGACACCTCTTTATAAAATCTCAATGAATTAATAAAAGCACGTATGAGCCTTATTAATATTAGAAAACTTGGCTTATCGCCAAGACTTTAATGACGAAAAGCCATGACTGCCAAAGTAAAAGACCCTTCATAATGAAAGGTCTTTTACTTATTTATTGTAATTGTTTTTTGTTCAGATTCTCTAGCTTTTTTTACAACAGGATAACTTGCATATCCCGAAGCCTTTTCAAAGTCCGCAAAATAGGTCTTCTCTTCACTTTTAGATGGTACAATATCCTTGAATTTTCGGTATGCTGCTAGAATTTCTTCCCGTTTAACTTGCTGTTCATATGATTGTTCTATCAATGCAAAAAAATTAACAACATCAATAATTTCCTCTTTTGACCAAGATTCGTCTAGCGGGTAATGATAACTCATTACTGTTAATCACCTCAATCTATCCATTTTTCCTTAATGATATCAGCTTCACTAATCATCGAATTAATTAATTCTTTCACAGTAGGAATATCCTGGATTCTTGCTGCACCTTGACCAGCCCAGCCAAATCCTTCTGTATCCTTACCTTTATGGATGTATTGTTTATTAGCTTCCCCACTTATGTATGTTTTAAGTGCCTCGTAATCACCACGCTCTTTCTCTATACCTAAAATTTTGTCCGTCCATGGATTTTTCAGTGCCCTTGCCGGGGTTCCTAAAGTACGTTTTATTACGACTGTTGAATTTTCGTCAGCTTCAAGTAGTGCCTGTTTATATGCAGGATGTGCATCAATACATTCTTTTGTCGCAATAAAGCGTGTACCCATTTCAATACCTTCAGCTCCTAATGAAAGTGCGGCCATCATACTTCGTCCATCCACAATTCCTCCTGAAGCGATCACCGGGATAGAAACAGAATCAACAACTTGTGGCGTTAATACAAACGTACCAACATCACCACGTCCAAGGTGGCCTCCTCCTTCTTGTCCAACTACCATGACTGCGTCTGCGCCTAGCTCTTCTGCCTTTTCAGCTTGCCTGCGCGCAGCAACAAGCACAAGTTTCTTGATTGGAAGATCTTTTACCATGTCAAGCACACCTTTTGGATTTCCACCAGTTACTGATACGACTGGTACTTTTTCATCGATAGCCACTTGTACCATATGCTCAAATGACCGCCCATGTTGTCCAATAGCAAAATTAACACCAAAAGGTTTATTTGTTATTGTTTGCACTTTTCTTATCTCATTACGTAATTCATCTGGACCAGGTAGACTCATTGCCGTTATTTGCCCCAGACCACCAGCATTTGATACTGCTGCCGCTAAATCAGCATATGCTAAATATGCAAGTCCCCCCTGAATAATAGGATATTCAATTTCCAATAGCTCTGTTACTTTTGTTTCCCACCTCAATATAATCACCTCTTTTTCTTGTTATTCTATCATTTAATAATTAGTAATTGCTAATACAATATATAACCATTAAAATCTTGGCTTATCGCCAAGCCTTAGCTGCACTTATCCAGTAAGAAAGGATTTATACTTTTTTAACTGCTAAAGAATAAGCTGCACGGATATCCATGCAGCTTTAATGTATCAATATTAATTTATTTTTTATTACAAGTCGGACATGAACCATAAAGAGTAGTTACTTTTTCATCATCATAATGGTCAATTACTTTCTGGCAATCTTGACAAACGATTGTCCCCACCTGTCCCAACTCCTTTTCCAGTTAATTATAACACTGTATTGTTATTATAATGTGTCACAATTAAAGAATCAACCCCTAATTAGTATAACATATTACACTATATATGTTTTTGTGAATTAATAAACAGCCAGATATTAAAATACCTGACTGTTATATGTTACTCTTCGGTTTGTATTAATGAAGGGTCTACCATTTCATATCCCTTTTCTCGTAGTCCAGTTACAATATCTTTCAATGCCTTAGCCGTCCATTCGTGGTCGTGCATTAGTAAATTGGCACCCTTACTTAATAAATTGGTTTCCAGCATAATATCTGTGATGGCTTCCTTTGAACGGTACTCTGTTACCCAGTCATAACCGTACGTCCATTTCATTACGACCATGCCTTCATCTTTCGCTACTTCTTTTGAAAAGTCAGTGTTCTCACCATTTGGGGCTCTGAAAAACTCTGGTCTTTCCCCAATAATCTCCTCAATCCTATCATTTAAGCTAATAATTTCCTTTTTCTGTTCTTCCTTAGACAAATCTGGTAATAAAGGATGGTTATATGTATGATTTCCGATTTCAAAACCCATATCATGAATTTTCTTTAAAATTTCTTCTTCCTCAGTAGTATCCAGAAAATGTCCATTCACAAAAAAGATCGCACTCGCATTCAATTCTTTTAACGTTTTTGCCATCTCCAATGAATGTTTATGTGGCGCATCATCAATAGTTAACAATACTACCTTTTCATTTATACTATCATTCAAAGGCATTACCGAAGAGTTTTCCTCATTAATTATATACTGTGCTTCCAGCGGCTTGTCTTCTTCTGGTTCACTCATTTTTTCTTCTTCTTTTTCTGCATCTTCCTTCTCGCTATCTTCTTCAGCTTTTACTTCCTCATCAACATCATCTGTTTGTTCCTTAGTATTTTCCTGATTCGGAACTTTATCATCTGAATTGATTGTTTTACTTTCCTCACAAGCTGTAACAAATACAAGTAATACCAACAATATCCATATCAATTTTTTCATTGCTGTCCCCCTATTATATGCGTATATGGCATTATTTTAATTATATATGATATCAGTGGGTAATGACCATACTTTTTTCGGCAGATAAGAAAAAATAAAAATTCTTAACTGCATAAGCATTCCGACATAATTTTAACAAATGTTGTAGTTTTCTAAGAGTCATTGTTTAATTTTTCCTTGTGTGGGAATACGTAAAAGCATATATACAGAGAATTATATTAAATCTAAGGGAAACAATAAGCACAATGTACTAATTATTTACGTAAGAATTGAACTATTTATTATCGTATGTTTCAATACGTAAATGTACTTAATTCCTTCAAATATACTTTGTGAAAATAATCTACATAGAGAGGAATGTTCATATGAAAAAAGTGACAAAGGTATTCTACATTTCAGCCATCGTCGCAGTATTATTTATTATTTGGGGAATCCTTCCAAATAGTAATATGAGTGAAGTAACAACAGAAATCCAAGGGGATATAGTAGACAAATTTGGCTGGTTCTACTTGATGAGTGCAACTGCATTCTTGGTATTTGCAATCTATTTGGTTTTTTCCAAATATGGAAATATAAAACTTGGAAAACCAGGGGATAAGCCTGAATATTCCTATTTAACATGGTTTGCGATGCTTTTTAGTGCAGGTATGGGAATTGGATTAGTTTTCTGGGGTGCTGCTGAACCATTATCGCATTATCATTTGCCACCATTTGGAGAGCCTACATCAAATGAAACCGCTAAAACTGCTATGCGTTACAGCTTCTTTCATTGGGGGCTGCATCCATGGGCAATTTACGCCACAATTGCTTTAGCACTAGCATATTTTAAATTCAGAAAGCAATCTCCAGGAGTTGTAAGTGCAATTCTTGAACCTATATTCGGCGATAAAATGAAAGGAGCCTGGGGAACCCTTATTGACTTTATAGTTGTGTTTGCAACAATATTTGGTGTTGCTACTTCCCTAGGCTTTGGGGCTATCCAAATCTCTGGAGGTGTATCATACGTATTTGGTTTAGATAAAACAATTTCGCTGCAACTTATTATTATTGGAATTGTTACTGTACTATATATGACGTCTGCTATGACAGGTCTTAATAAAGGAATTAAATATCTAAGTAATACAAACATCGTTTTAGCAATTGCTTTAATGCTGTTTCTATTATTTGCAGGTCCTACAAACTTCATCATGAATCTATTCACTACAACATTTGGCAGTTACTTGCAAAACCTGCCAGGCATGAGTTTTAGAATGACTCCTTTTGATATGGATGACTCATGGATACAAGATTGGACTATCTTTTATTGGGCATGGTGGATTGCATGGGCACCGTTTGTAGGTACATTTATTGCCCGTGTTTCCAAAGGCAGAACAATTCGAGAATTCGTACTAGGCGTTCTTTTAGTGCCTACCATTTTCGGTGCTCTCTGGTTTTCCGTATTCGGTGGATCGGCAATCAACCTGGAACATTTTCAGGGTGCAGAAATTCAGCAAGTTGTTGATAATCTTGGCTCTGAAGCGGCTTTATTTGTGGTCCTTGAGCAATTTCCATTCGGCATTGTAATGTCAATCATTGCAATTTTATTAATCAGTACGTTTTTTATCACATCTGCAGACTCTGCAACATTTGTATTGGGAATGCAAACGACTGGTGGAAGCTTATACCCACCAAATACTGTTAAGTTTGTATGGGGAATTATCCAATCAAGTGCTGCAGCGGTATTGTTGTGGCAAGGCGGACTCGGAGCTTTACAAACAGCCTCGATTATAGCAGCCTTTCCATTTGCGATAATCATGATTTTGATTATATTTTCGTTAATGAAATCATTTAAAGAAGAGGCCAAAGAAATCGATTTACGGCGGAAAAGACATTAAATAGAAATATACAAGCAGTTCAGTTGGAGTACAAAAACGAATTTTGTACCCTTAACTGAACTGCTTTTTTTGGGCTCTATATGTTAAAAAACTTTAATTTTAAGCCATCTTAATCCAGAACAATAAATACATAGTTGCATCGAACTGCCAAAAAAAAGAGAACTGCACTATGACAGCTCTCTTTAAAAAGTATGATTTACATTGTGTGTATTGGCATTCCTAATGCTACATCAGCAGCTTCCATCGTAATTTCACCAAGACTTGGATGGTTATGAATTGTCAACGCTATATCTTCGGCTGTCATTCCTGCTTCTATTGCCAATCCTACTTCTGCTATCATTTCACTAGCATTTGGACCTGCAATCTGAGCCCCAATTACCAGACCATCTTCTTCTCTGGTAATTAATTTCATAAATCCATCACTATCATTTAATGATAATGCCCGACCGTTAGCAGCAAATGGAAACTTGGATGCCTTTGCATTGTATCCAGCATCTTTTGCTTCTTGTTGACTATAGCCAACTGTAGCTAACTCAGGATCTGAGAATACAACAGTAGGAATTCCAATATAATCAATTTCTGATTTCTCTCCACCGATTACTTCGGCTGCCACTTTTCCTTCATATGATGCTTTATGAGCTAATGGAGGACCATCAACAATATCACCAATTGCATAAATATTGTCTATGTTTGTACGGCATTGTTTATCAATTTTAATAAGTCCTTTATCATCTACATCAATACCTACTTGCTCTAAACCAATTTCCGCTGTATTTGGACGGCGGCCAACTGTTACCAATACATAGTCAGCGTCAACGGTTTCTTCTTTGCCGTTAACTTCATAGGTTACTGTTACACCATCTTTAGACTCTTCAACACCTTTTGCCATTGCTTCTGTGGTAACTGTTACACCTTTTTTCTTAAGGCGTTTGCTTACTACTTGCTGCATTTGTTTTTCAAAAGCGCCAAGAATCTGCTTTGTACCTTCAAGGATTGTTACATCAGTTCCAAAGTTAGCATATGCAGTGCCTAACTCAGTTCCGATATAACCGCCTCCGATAACTACCATTTTCTTAGGAATTTCTTTTAGATCTAATGCACCGGTAGAGTCAATAACGCGATCCGTAAATTTAAAACTTGGAATTTCAATTGGTGTTGAACCTGTTGCAATAATACAGTTGTTAAATGTATAAGTCTGTGAATTCTTTTCATCCATAACTTTTACTGTATTTTTATCAACAAAGTATACTTCGCCTTTAACAATATCAACTTTGTTCCCTTTCAAAAGACTTTCAACGCCAGAAGTTAGTTTATTAACAACTTTTCCTTTCCATTCCTGAACCTTGGAAAAATCAACGGATACATTTTCCGTTTTAATACCTAATTCTTCATTACCATGAGCGTTTTCAGTCAGATGACCAGCTTGAATCATTGCTTTAGATGGGATACACCCAACATTTAAGCAAACACCACCAAGTGCACCTTTATCAACAATTGTTACATTTTGACCGGTTTGGGCAGCACGGATGGCAGCTACATAGCCACCCGGTCCTGCTCCAACTACTAACGTGTCTAACTCAATTGGAAAATCTCCTACTACCATAATCTACGCCTCCATCATAATTAATTGTGGATCGTTCAATAATCGTTTGATCTGATTTAATGCAAGTTGTGCTGTGGCACCATCAACGATACGATGATCAAAGCTAAATGACACTGCAAGAACAGGAGCAACAACAATCTCGCCGTCACGTACAATTGGTTTTTCAGCAATACGTCCAATACCTAGAATAATTGCCTCTGGATAATTAAGAACAGGAGTAAACCATTGTCCTCCAGCTGAACCAATGTTAGTAATTGTGTTTGATGCGCCTTTCATTTCTTCAGATGCAAGTTTACCACTACGAGCCTTTTCTGCCAATTCATTAATCTCTTGTGAAATGGTGAAAATCGATTTGCGATCTGCATCTTTTACAACTGGCACTAATAAGCCTTTATCAGTATCCGCAGCAATTCCAATGTTGTAATAATGCTTGTGAATGATTTCATCAGTTTCATCGTCAACAGCAGCATTTAGAATTGGATATTTCTTAGATGCTGAGACTAATGCTTTTGCAACGTAAGGCAGATACGTTAATTTTATATCCTGCTCCGCTGCTACTGCTTTGAATTTCTTACGGTGAGCAACAAGCTCTGTTACATCTACTTCATCCATAAGTGTAACATGTGGAGCTTTCGTTTTTGAATTAACCATTGCTTTAGCAATAGACTTGCGAATTCCACTCATTTTCTCACGGGTTTCGGCATATTCACCTTTAGGTGATTCTGCTCCTTTAGCTGCCGTTGCTTCTTGCTCGTCAGATGCTACATCTTCTGTATCTTCTGCTTTCTGGTCACCACTTAAGTATTTATCTACATCTTCTTTTAGGATACGTCCATTTTTACCAGAACCCTGTACGTCCTGAATAGATACTTCATTTTCACGAGCATATTTACGTACGGACGGCATTGCAATTACACGTTTATCGTCGGAAGATTTATCTTTCGTTTCTTCTTTATCGTCTGACTCATTATTCTTTTTTTCTGCAGATTGTTTTTTATCAGATTCCTGTTCACTACTGGCTTTTGACTCTTCCTTTGTCTCTTCCGCTTCTTCAGCGTCATCTTCCTGATCTTCATAGCCCTCTGCATCAATTGTAATGATAGTATCACCAACAGTTGATACTGTACCTTCTTCAACATGAACCTTTTCAACAGTTCCTTCAACCGGAGAAGGGATTTCAACGACAGCTTTATCATTTTGCACTTCACAAAGCACATCATCTTCTTTAATTTCGTCGCCTTCTTTAACAAACCATTTTACTATTTCGCCCTCATGAATACCTTCACCAATATCAGGCAGCTTAAAATTGTAAGCCATTATTACTACCTCCAATCCTTTAATTAAAAGTTAATTACTTGATTTACTCTTTCTACGATGTCTTCATGATTTGGC
This sequence comes from Virgibacillus subterraneus, assembly GCF_900110695.1. Taxonomy (GTDB): domain Bacteria; phylum Bacillota; class Bacilli; order Bacillales; family Amphibacillaceae; genus Lentibacillus; species Lentibacillus subterraneus. The sequence continues at coordinate 298,189 of NZ_FOEH01000004.1, forward strand.
AGCCATATTTCCTCAGCTTGTGAGAATGCATAAACAGTGTCTGGAGCCGTTACTCGTAAAATCGGTGCTTCCAGATGGAGTATTGCTCGTTCCTGAATCTCTGAAATAACGTGTGCTCCAACTCCTGCTTGACGCTGTGCTTCCTGAACCATAACCATTCGATTGGTTTTCTTAACAGACTCAACGATTGTATCTACATCAACCGGTGATACAGTACGAAGATCAATTACTTCAGCATCAATATTATCTTTTTCAAGTTCATCAGCTGCTTTTAGGGCTGCATGAACCATTGCGCCATAAGCAACAAGTGTAACGTCTTTACCTTCCCGTTTAATATCCGCCTTATCAAGTTCAACTGTATATTCCTCATCGGGAACTTCACCACGGAAAGAACGATATAGTTTCATGTGTTCCAAAAATAGTACTGGATCATTGTTGCGTATAGCTGAGATTAATAGTCCTTTTGCGTCATATGGTGTTGATGGAATTACAACTCTTATACCAGGTTGCTGTGCAATTAACCCTTCAAGTGAATCAGCATGAAGTTCAGGTGTGTGCACACCACCACCAAATGGAGAACGTATTGTTATTGGCATTGATTGCGTACTGCCGGAACGATAACGCATTCGCGCCATTTGACCATTAACAGCATCCATTGCTTCATAGATGAAGCCGAAGAATTGAATTTCCGGTACCGCACGAAAACCTTGCAGAGCAAGACCAATCGAAAGTCCGCCAATTCCTGATTCGGCTAGTGGCGTATCAAATACACGTTCTTCGCCAAACTCATCTTGTAATCCTTCTGTAGCGCGGAAAACGCCGCCATTTTGACCGACATCTTCACCGTATACAAGCACATTTTCATCATTTTTTAATTCATTGTACATTGCATCAGTGATTGCTTGAATCATAGTCTTTTGTGCCATGGTCTACTTCGACTCCTTTTCTTTATATTCTTCCATTTGCTCCTGCAAATTTGGTGGAAGTTTCTCATGCATATTCTCTATTAAGTCAATTACAGTTTGTTTCGGGTATTCATCTGCTTTTTTAATAGCTTTTTTAATATCTTCTTTTGCTTCATCTATTACTTTGTTCTCTTCTTCTTCCGACCATAATTTTTTCTCTTCTAAAAACTTACGGAAACGAACAAGAGGATCTTTTTTCTCCCACTCATCATTAAGATCGTCAGAACGATAGCGGGTCGGGTCGTCCCCTGCCATGGTATGTGGTCCATAACGATAAGTTAACGTTTCAATTAATGTAGGACCTTCCCCTTTTATTGCTCGTTCACGCGATTCTTTTGTAACAGCATAAACAGCTAATACATCCATACCATCAACTTGAATTCCTTCAATTCCAGCAGCAACCGATTTTTGTGCTAAGGTTTTTGCATTTGTTTGCTCTTCAACTGGTACTGAAATTGCAAAGTGGTTATTTTGGATAAAGAAAATTGCTGGCGCGCCATATGAGCCTGCAAAGTTTATACCTTCATAGAAATCGCCTTGGGATGTACCACCATCACCTGTATATGTTACGGCAACTGATTTCTTTCCACGCTTCTTCATTCCAAGTGCAACACCAGCAGCTTGTGTATACTGGGCACCGATAATTATTTGCGGGCTCAACCCTTTTACTTCCTCAGGAAACTGATTACCATGGAAATGCCCTCTTGAGAACAAGAAAGCTTGATATAATGGAAGACCCTGCCAAATAAGTTGTGGAACATCACGATATGCCGGAAGTAAAAAATCATCTGCTTCTAATGCATATTGACTCCCTAACTGAGATGCTTCCTGTCCTGCAGTAGGAGCATAAAACCCTAAACGTCCTTGACGGTTCAGTGCAATCGAACGTTGGTCAAGTATACGAGTATAAACCATCCTGCGCATAAGCTCTTTCAAATCATCATCTGAAAGATCAGGCATTGCGTCTTTATTAACAATCTTTCCATCTTCATTAAGAATCTGGAACATTTCGAACTGACTTTCAACACTTTCAAGTACGTGTTTCAAAATAGTTCACCTCTTCCTTTCTGAATACCTATTTTGTATTTTCTTTTTTAGCCTTCCCAAAATATGAAAAAATCTGTACCCTTTTGCTCTTATTCTTGTTCCCTATATTAAATTTTACTAATCACATTTAAAAATAAGGACTAAACTGTTACATAAGAATAGGAAAATTTAATGGTACAATTCATAATCTAGTTAAAGTTTAGCTTATATATACCAATTTGGTCAATCACTTTGTCTTATTTATTTATTTTTGACAAAAGGGTTGTATCGCTTACATAAAATTCACTCATTTAAGGAACCATCTGTTATAGTAACAAATTAAAACTGTATTAATTGACAGCAAATAGTATACAAATAAAAAAGAACCAAATGAATTTTCATTTGGTTCCACCTACTTACAATATTTACTCGACTATTCAGTACTGTTCTTTTCACCTGTTGGTGCATTATTTTCATATTCCGCATCTATTCCAGCAGCAGAATAAAATTCTTCTTTTAATGCATTATATTCAGTAGTACGTTCATTGAATGTTTTGTTCGCTGCAATTACCTGTTGATAACTATCATTAACTTTTGTTATATGCTTAGTTAATGTTTTTTGCTCCAAGTCTTCCTTTTGCAGCATAGTATACAAATCTTTTTCAAGCTTTAGAGTTTTGGAGTACGCTTGATATAATTTATCGTATGCTTTATACCGGTCGGTCATTACACTATACATCTCTTGGGCACTCTTTTGTGCATCTTCTTGTTCCAAATCTTCAATCATGCTTTCAATTTTTGTGAATTCCTCTTTGGAGGCTGTTATACTTTCCTTTTCCAGCTCGATTTTCTCTTTTCTCTCATCTATATTTTCAATCGCCTGCTTGGAAAGTTCCTTGATTTGTTCAAACTCATTCATCCCTAGGTCAATAATTTGGCTATATATTTCCTGCTCCTTTTTTTCCAATTCCACGATTGGATCCTGCTGCTTAACAAAGGTGTCTTCTAGTTCCACTGCCTTTTCCAAATGATCATAAATCTGCTCTGAGGTTGATGCCCCACTACATGCAGTAAGTAACGCTAATATAAATAATAATAAAATAAAGAACGACTTTTTAAACGCCACGAGTCAATATCCTCCTTCAATCTAAGCTGCAAATTTTATACCTTAGTATAACACATTTTTCAGACAAAATAGGTTCAAATTAATTAATTTATACTTGTCCTATAGTAAATTTATGATGTAAAAATTCATATTATGTTAAAATATTATCACTATGAACTGTAAGGAGTGTCAATGCATGATAACTATGGATGATATAGTCAGAGAAGGCCATCCATCATTACGCGAAAAAGCAGATGAGGTACCAGTTCCTCCTTCTGACGAAGATAAACAGCTTTTAAATGATATGCTTACCTTTTTAAAAAATAGTCAAGATGAAACAATAGCAAGAGACTATGATTTAAGGCCTGGTGTAGGGTTGGCCGCACCACAATTGGCAGTAAATAAACGAATGGTCGCAATTCACTTCGAAGATTCAAAGGGAAAATTATATAGCTATGGCCTAATAAACCCTAAAATTATTAGTCACTCGGTTGAAGAAGCATATTTATCTTCTGGAGAAGGCTGTTTGTCAGTAGATAGAAATGTAGAAGGATATGTACCTAGATACGCAAGAATTACCGTAAAAGCAACTGGTTTGGACGGTACAGAACTTAAGTTACGTCTAAGGGATTATGCAGCAATAGTCTTTCAGCATGAAATCGATCATCTGAACGGTGTTATGTTTTACGATCATATTAATAAAGATAATCCATTTACTGTGACAGATAACGCCAAAGCCATTGAATAATTTTTAAAATACGGGGACATTCACACGTCCCTATTATTATATTTTGGTATAAGAATCATTTATAGGCTAAAAATATACATAAGGAAAACACGTAGAAATCAATCATTGATATAGAAAAAGAGTCTTTTTTTTAAACAATTGCAGTGTTTTTATTTCAAATTTCCTCAAACAGTATTATACTATGAATAAGAGGGTTGGATCGGTAGAACGTTTTTTGGTGCTTTTCTTAAATAATCGAAAGGAGATGTAGACCTCATGTTAAAACGCCTAAAAGAAAAGCTTAAAAAGCGCTGGAAGGATTTTTTAGGCAGAGGACGTGTACCTACTACTTGTAAAAAGGACTACCACCAGAGTTAACCATCATGTATTGGAGAATATTACCAAATCAAATTTACAGCGAATTATACCATTGCATATTATTAAAGCGATTGGTTAGAACACACATGTGAATTGTTATGAAACAGCTGTTCGCCTAAATGCCATCAGCTTATTAAGTAATGCTCAGTATTATCAAATGGATAGGAATTTATTATTACGGAATGCAAATTTTAAAATAGAATAAAAAAGAAGTTAGGAGAGATGAAATGATTTTTAAAGTTTTTTATCAAGAATTACCAGGAGAAGTCCCTGTACGCGAACGGACACAAAGCCTATATGTTGAGGCAGATTCAGAAAAAGAGGTACGAAACAAATTATACGATCGCAAGTATAATATAAATATTGAATTTATCCATCCATTGGACGAAGCACATTTAAATTATGAAAAACAATCCGAACATTTTAACCTGGAGACTGTCTAACCAATGAAATTCGTAAAGAATGACCAAACAGCGGTTTTTGCATTAGGTGGACTAGGTGAAATTGGGAAAAACACTTATGGTGTTCAATTTCAAGATGAAATAATTTTAATCGATGCCGGAATTAAGTTTCCTGAAGATGAATTACTTGGTATTGATTATGTTATTCCAGATTACACCTACCTGATTCAAAACCAAGATAAAATTAAAGGATTATTCGTAACACACGGGCATGAGGACCATATCGGTGGAATTCCGTACCTCTTGCGTGAAATAAATGTGCCAATTTATGCTGGAAAACTTGCGATCGGATTAATCAGAAACAAATTAGATGAACATGGCTTATTACGAAATGCCAAATTGCATACAATTCAAGAAGAAGATGTTATAAAATTCCGTAAAACATCCATTTCCTTTTTCCATACTACCCATAGCATTCCTGATTCATATGGTGTTGTAGTAAAAACTCCACCTGGGAATGTAGTTCATACAGGTGACTTTAAATTTGATTTCACACCGGTTGGCGAGCCTGCTAATATAGCAAAAATGGCTGAGATAGGTAAAGAAGGCGTACTTTGCTTACTTTCAGACAGTACAAACAGTGAAATACCAGGATTTACAATGTCCGAAAGTGTTGTTGCTGATAATATTAATGATATTTTTGCTAGAGCTGATGGACGACTAATCTTTGCAACATTTGCATCAAATATCTATCGCCTGCAACAGGTGGTTGAAGCAGCTGTTAAACACAACCGTAAAGTAGCCGTCTTTGGACGGAGCATGGAAACTTCTATTCGAATCGGACAGGAACTGGGCTATATCCAAGCTCCAAAAGACACATTTATTGAAGCTAATCAGATTAACCGTCTTCCGGCAAATGAAGTTACCATTCTTTGTACAGGCTCACAAGGGGAACCAATGGCAGCATTATCTCGAATAGCTAACGGTACACACCGCCAAATACAAATTATTCCTGGTGATACAGTTATCTTTTCATCATCCCCTATCCCTGGAAATACTGTGAGTGTAAGCCGTACAATTAATAAACTTTACCGTGCTGGAGCCGAAGTGATTCATGGCCGGCTAAGTAATATTCATACATCCGGACATGGCAGCCAGGAAGAACAGAAATTAATGCTAAGACTTATCCAGCCAAAATACTTCATGCCGATTCATGGTGAATACAGAATGTTAAAAGAACACACTAAGCTTGCCGAAGCATGTGGAGTAGAGCCAGCAAATTCATTTATTATGGATACTGGTGATGTACTTGCCTTAGGCAAAGATAATGCAATGGTAGCAGGAAAAATACCATCAGGTTCTATTTATGTGGATGGGAGCGGCATCGGTGATATTGGAAATATTGTATTGCGTGACCGCCGTATTCTATCGGAAGAAGGACTTGTCATGGTGGTTGTAAGTATTAATATGAAAGAATTTAAAATTGCATCAGGACCTGACATTATCTCACGTGGATTTGTCTATATGAGAGAATCTGAAGACCTAATAAATGAAGCGCAGAAGCTTGTATCAAATCATTTAGACAAGGTAATGGAACGCAGGACAACACAATGGTCGGAAATCAAGAATGAAATAACAGATACTATCGCACCATTCCTCTATGAAAAAACGAAACGCAGACCTATGGTATTACCGATTATCATGGAAATCTGATCAAATAATTGGGATGACATTTTTTATGAAGCCTAACACATCTTATAGTTGTGGATGGCTAACGAATAATGTCATCCCTTTTTAATTGTGTAGGAAACTATACAATTAAAGGGATGTAGATAACTGGACTCCCGAATCAGCCGCGTACAGGACGTACTAGTGCCGGTGACGCCACAGGACATGGCGTACTCACCGGCCAGCGCCTAGGGACTTCCTTCCCCGTGTCTACGATAAGAAATAAAGGATGTTCGACTAAAACCACCACATCCTGTGGGCAGCTTACGCTCTTCGTGTATTCTTTTCGCTTTCCAAGCATAAGATCCATCTTGACTTTCGCCATCATTGGCTATAAGTCAAGTTCATCTAATCTCTGGGAAAAGGAAGATCGACTAAGACCGACGCTTTGCGCGACAACGTCGACCTACCCGCAGCGCTGAACAGGCGCTTGCGCTTTTCTTCAATCCTTCTTCACTAATACAATCGAATCTGCAATAAAAAAAGTGGCATTAAAATTAAATTTTAATGCCACTTTTTTTTGTTGAGAAACGATAATAGTAAGAAGAGAGCTCTTTAACAATTATCAACCTATACCCATAGATAAAGCTTAGTCAATAATAAGGTGCTTCTCAAATCTGGATATGTCTTTATCTGCTCCAATAACAATAAGGATATCTTCTTCCTCTAGAGTTTCATCTGCGGTTGGTGAAACATTAATATCTTTTCCATGCTTAATTGCAACAACGTTACACCCATAATTTGCTCGAATATCAAGGTCAACTAATGTTTTACCGCGCATCTTTTCACCAGCTTTCACCTCAACAATACTATGGTCATCGGATAGCTCCAGATAATCAAGTATGTTGTTCGAGATTATGTTATGTGCAATTCTCTTCCCCATATCTCGTTCCGGGTGAACAACCTGATCAGCACCAATTTTATTTAATATTTTCTCATGGTAATCATTCTGAGCCTTTACTGTTATTTTCTTAATGCCAAGGTCTGTTAAAACAACAGTTGTGAGGATACTTGCCTGAATATTATCACCTATTGCAACAATAACATGATCCAAATTTTTGATTCCTAGCTCTTTTAAAGTAACCTCATCTGTAGAATCTGCTATAACTGCATGTGATGCAATGTTTTTAAATTCATTTACCTTATCTTCATCAATGTCAACTGCGAGCACTTGCATACCTTCCATACTTAATTCACGGCAAATACTCCCGCCAAATCGACCTAAACCAATAACTGCGAATTCTCGTTTCATAATATTTCCTCCATCACTCAACGTACTTTTAATTAGTCTACCACACTACTATTACAAGTGAAATTGATTTAAGATAATTTTAACCTTTATTATTAGTATTAAAAAATGTCAATTAACTGTCATAAGCAAAGGGCTTTTACCATAACAAAATGTTTTATACTATCTACATAGGGAAAACTATATCCGTTAACCTAAACGGCTTATCTCCCTTTGCTTAATCAAATCTTAAATGAATAGATTGTCAACGACACATGCTCAGTATTGAATATGTGTATAATAAATACTTTACTATTAGGGGAGGCTTACACAATGGATCTTGATACAGTCTTAATGAGTAGATTGATTACCGCAATGACATTAGGATTTCATATAATATTTGCAACACTTGGCGTTGGAGTTCCCTTGATGATTTCGATAGCAGAGTTTGTCGGAGTTAAAAAGAATGATCCGCATTACAAGATGATGGCCAGACGATGGGCAAGAGGATTTGTCATTACAGTTGCGGTAGGTGTTGTAACCGGAACAGCAATAGGGTTACAATTATCATTAGTTTGGCCTAACTTTATGCAGGTTGCAGGAAATGTCATAAGCCTGCCGCTCTTTATGGAAGTCTTTGCATTTTTCTTTGAAGCTATATTCTTAGGTATCTATTTATACACTTGGGATAGGTTTAAAAAACCATTTACACATTGGTTTTTATCCATACCAATAGTAATCGGTGGAGGGCTATCGGCCGTTTTTATAACAACCGTAAATGCATTTATGAATACACCGGAAGGGTTTGCAATGGAAGATGGCTCATTCTTGGCTGTTAATCCACTTGCTGCTATGCTAAATCCAGCTACTCCATCAAAGGTGTTCCATGTGTTAAGTTCTGCATACTTAGCATGTGCTGCACTTCTTGCTGCTATAGCTGCTTTTACAATTCTAAAGAAAAAAGCATCAGCCTATCATCAAAAGGCGCTAAAGCTAACTGTAACGATTATGTTTATATTCGCGGCGGCAAATTTGCTGACTGGAGATACATCAGCTAAGTTTCTTGCTGAACACCAACCTGAAAAATTGGCTGCTGCAGAGTGGCATTTTGAAACTGAACAAGGTGCGGACCTAGTAGTGTTTGGCTGGCTGAATGAAACGCATGAGATAATAGGTGAAATTCGAATACCTAAATTTTTGAGTTTTCTTGCACATGGTGACTTCAATGCTGAAGTAACAGGGCTGGAAGAAACGCCTGAGAAAGAGAGACCACCCCTTTGGATACATTATATGTTTGACTTAATGGTGACTATTGGAATGGCTCTCTTAGGAGTATCTTTTCTCTATCTTGTGTTTAGTATGATAAGAAAATGGAATGAACTTAACAAGTGGTTTTTATGGTCTCTCCTATTTAGTGGGCCACTTGCCTTCCTCGCAATAGAGTTTGGCTGGATTTACGCTGAAGAAGGACGCCAACCATGGATTATACGAGGCTATATGACGGTTGACGAAGCAGCTACTTCCTCCCCTTATATAGGTCTGATGTTCTTTTTGTTCTTAGGTTTATATATCGTATTAGGTACTTTGTGTATTGTCACATTACGTAAACTCTTCCGTAACAATCCGGTCGAAGAAGAACTCGAAAAACAGTATCCATCCATAGAAAAGGGTGATGAATAATGAGTTATGAATTAATAGGAATTACGGTATTATGGCTGTTCCTATATGGCTATTTAATAGTAGCTTCGATTGACTTTGGTGCTGGTTTTTTTGCATATTATGCCAAAATCTCGAAAAAAGACCATATTATGAATCAATTAATCTCAAGGTATTTATCTCCTGTATGGGAAGTAACTAATGTATTCTTTGTCTTTTTCTTTGTTGGTATTGTTGGATTCTTCCCGGAAACGGCTTATTATTATGGAACAGCCTTACTAGTTCCTGGTAGTATTGCAATCATACTACTTGCGATACGAGGTTCGTTCTATGCATTTGAAAACTATGGTTCGAAACAGAGCAATATTTATATGTTCTTATATGGTGCAACCGGATTATTAATCCCAGCATCCTTATCTACTGCATTAACACTGTCAGAAGGTGGCTTTATTGTTGAGAAAAATGGAGAAGTGTCACTGAAGTATTTAGAATTGTTTACAAGTCCATATTCATGGAGTGTCGTATTTCTAGCAATTGTGTCAGTGCTTTTTATCAGTGCTGCATTCTTGACATTTTATGCTGCTCGCGCACGTGACTACCCTGCATTAAAGCTAGTACGAATTTATGCATTATTCTGGAGTGTACCAACGATAATAGCCAGTCTAACAACCTTTATTGCATTAAGTCAGCATAATGAGAGACATTATGAAAAAATGCTTGACCTATGGTGGATGTTTGGCTTGTCAGTCGGTTTTTTCATGTTGGCAATAGGCTTAATTTATCAGGGTAAGCGTTATGGCATTGCATTTATTAGTGTAATGTTACAGTATTTCTTTGCCTTTTTCGGCTATGGAATAGCTCATTTACCTTATATTCTTAACCCTTACATTACTATAGTAGAAGGAGCTACCCACGAATCGATGGGGATTGCCCTAATAGTAGCATTCATAGCCGGCCTATGTTTATTAATACCTTCACTCGTTTTACTATTGAGACTGTTTTTATTTAATGCTGAATATGTTAAAGGCAAAAAATAACCTGCTAGAATAATTTTAAGTTAGGAGATTTCAGCCAATATGAGTACTTTAAAAGATATTGCCTTCACACAGAAAAAAAGCATATCACTTCTGTTTGCCTCATCCATTATCACAGGTGCGATGATTATTTTACAGGCGTATTTTTTTGTTGCAGTTATCGACGGTGTTTTCCTGCAAGGAATGTCGTTTTCTGGAGTCCTTCCTATGCTGGGAGGACTACTCCTAGCTCTTTTGGCTAGAACAATATTGACTTATATAAGCGGTCGTGAGGGAGTACAAATGGCCGCCAAAGCCAAGACGGATTTTCGAAAGAAGCTTTTAAGTAAATTTTCAGGAAATCCTGTACAGAATTCGTTACAGGGACAATCAGGGCAAAAGGTAAGTGTCATGATGGATGCTGTTGATGAAATAGAAAGCTATTTCAGTCAATACCTTCCTCAGGTTATTCAAACAGCTTTCATACCTCTCTTAATTCTTGTGGTAGCCTTCACACAGCATGTAAACACCGGGATCATATTGATAATCACTGCCCCATTTATACCTCTCTTTATGATTATTATTGGAATGCAAACAAAAAAGAAATCTGAAGAGCAGTTAGATAAGCTCGCATCCTTTTCCGGAAAATTCCTGGATACGTTACAGGGGCTTACCACTCTGAAATTATTCAGCCGGGCAAAACAACAAAAGGAAGCTATCAAGAAAAGCAGTCTAGGGTTCAGGGACGCTACAATGGAAATATTGAAAGTTGCCTTCACCTCTTCCTTTATGTTAGAGCTAATTTCCATGCTGAGTATTGGAATTGTAGCGCTGGAACTAGCGATTCAGCTGATAATTTATAAAAGTATATCATTCTTTACTGCGTTTTTTATTCTAGTATTGGTTCCAGAGTTCTATACGTCACTTAAGGAGTTAGGCAGTAGCTTTCATAATAGCCGTAGCAGTATGGGGGCAGCAAATAAAGTAGCAGAGGAATTGGAGGAAACAGAACAGATTATTCCATGGGGAAATAAGACTTTATCAGAGAATTCTCCCCCAGCCATTTCGCTTCGGGGAGTGGCTTACAGTTATGGAGAGGATCAGTTTTCTTTAATTAATATAGATACAATAATTCCACCTTATAATCAAATAGCAATTGTTGGTCAAACTGGTTCTGGAAAATCAACCCTTTTACATTTAATTGCAGGTCTAATTACTCCTTCAGAAGGAAAAGTAATTATAAATAATAATAGCTTGATGACTGATTATCAAGAACAAGACTGGTTTAATCATTTAAGTTATATTTCCCAGCACCCTTATATTTTCTCAGGCTCTATTGCAGAAAATATTGCAATTGGCGGAAAAACGGATGCATCACGTACAAGCATCGAGAAAGCTGCTGAAAAAGCAGGAATTGCAGAAATGATACATTCACTTGAAAATGGTTATGATACACAAGTCGGTGAAGCAGGTAGAGGTCTTTCAGGTGGAGAAAAACAAAGGGTCGCCATCGCACGTGCATTTTTGAAAAAACCATCAATTATCCTATTCGACGAGCCAACAACAGGGTTAGACCTTTACACAGAAAAGATTTTGCAGGATTCTATAAATGAGTTGTCGCAAAACTCAACTGTTGTCACTGTTGCACACCGCCTTCATACCATCAAGAACGCTGATAAAATTCTTTTCCTGGAGAATGGAAGGTTAATTTCCGAGGGAACCCATAAAGAGCTTATTAAATCGATAGCGACCTATCGTGATATGGTATCTATCCAGCAGGGAGGGACTCCAGAATGAGAGATTTAACACTTGTTGTTAAGTTAATGATGATTGAAAAAAAAGACATTCTCTATTCAATTATTTTTGGCTTTATTGCTGGTATTTCTGCTGTAGGTCTCTTTGCTGCCAGTGGATATTTAATTTCCAAGGCAGCATTGGCACCTCCTTTATATGCCCTAATTATTCTCACATCTACGGTAAAGCTGCTTGGATTTACGAAAGCAATAAGCCGCTATGCTGAAAGATACTTTTCTCATCGGGCAACATTTACGATTTTAAGTAATCTCCGTGTCTCTTTTTTCGAGAAACTCGAGCCCCTGGCACCAGGAATATTTCAAAAATATCGCAGCGGAGACCTCCTATCAAGAATTGTTGGAGATGTCGAAAGTCTTCAGAATTTCTTTTTAAGGGTATTTTACCCGCCGATCGTTTTAATGATCGTCTTTTTATGTACGATTTTATTCACGTCTTTCGTTTCAATTTATATAGCGCTTGTATTACTCATTGGCCTCCTATTAACAGCTTTTGTCATTCCTGCGTTATTTGCTGTCAGGCAAGCTAAAATAGACAGTCATGTGCGGGAGGGAAGAGGAAATTTAACAACAGAAGTTACTGAATTTCTTCATGGTTTTCGTGATTTAAAGATATACCAGAAGCTTCATGAGAAAGAAGAGAATCTATTGCAATCGTCTGACGCTTATATTAAAGAGCAAGAACGCGAAAACATCAACACGCTATATAGTCAATCTATGAACACATTTGTAGCGCTTTTTATATCCTGGCTAGTACTAGCATTAGGAGCCTATTTAGTAGTAGACGGTCAATTGGATGGTATCTTCTTGGCAATGCTCATAATGATTTCCCTTACTGTTTTTGAAGATGCTTCTCCAATGGCAGTTTTCCCAATCCATATACAAGACAGTAAACAGGCCGCAACACGCTTATTTTCTGTAGTTGACTGGGAAAGTAAAAACAAAGTAAAACAAGATTATAAGGAGCAATTACAGCAAAGTAACGCTCATTCCATTGAAATGACTAATGTTTCCTTTTCATTTCCGAAAGAAACCAGACCAACCTTGGAGGAAATTTATTTAAAGCTACCAGCATGTTCGAAGACAGCTATTGTCGGGCCAAGCGGTTCTGGTAAATCAACATTGCTACAGCTGCTGTTAAAAATCAGCCCAGCAAATCAAGGCAATATTTATTTAGATGATGTAGCAATAAATCAAATAAACCAAGAAGAAATTTGGAAAAATGCTAAAGTTGTTCTACAGGAAAACCATTTTTTCTTTGGTACAATACGTTCTAACCTTGAGCTTGCCAAAGATGGATTAACTGACGCAGAAATGGAAGCTACCTTAGCAACAGTAATGCTTGATCACTTCTCCTTAGAAGACAAGGTAAATGAAAAAGGTGAAAATCTTTCTGGCGGGGAAAAGCAGAGACTTGCGATCGCCCGGGCAATGCTGAAAGATGGACATCTTTGGTTACTGGATGAACCCACTTCGTCTGTAGACGCAATTACAGAACAATCCATTTATAAAAATCTTTTCGAACAAGCTAAAAATGACACGCTTGTTCTTATCAGTCATCGCTTAACAAACTTGGAAAATATGGATCAAATTATTGTAATGGAACACGGGACTATAATAGAATCCGGCACATTTAATGAATTAATGCAGCAAAAAGGCTACCTTTATAAAATGAAACAGATCGAGAAAGAATTACTTTAAACCAGGACACTTATCGTAGGTTTTGTGGTTTTTAAGCATTGCAGTTGATATAAACTGCGACACAGTGTAAATTTTCTTTTGCACCACTCCGGTACCAATGCAACATCTGCTCAAGCTAGCACTTTCGCAGTCTTACTAGCCATGGGCTCACTCAACAAGGTTATGAGAACCCGAACGCTGTTCAAATAGTGTGAAACGTGTCTTCATCAGGGCTATGAGACTCGGTTGAATATTTTTCCACAGTACTTCGCAGTTTATATCTATTGTCAACGATAACAACCTTTTACTATAATAGTCGAAATTAAAAAGCAACTTCTCAGTTGAGAAGTTGCTTTTGTTTATATTGCATCGAGCATTTGAAATTGTGATTTCACAAGATCAAAATATTCCCCTTCCTGCTTCATTAACTCATCATGACTGCCATTCTCAAGTACTTTTCCATTTTCCAATACGTAAATGTTATCAGACTCTCTAATTGTCGATAAGCGATGGGCAATAATGATTGCAGTCCTACCCTTTAATAATCGTTGAAGAGCTTCCTGAATTTTCATTTCTGTTTCCGTATCAATGCTTGCTGTTGCTTCATCCAAAATTAATATTCTTGGATCAGCAAGAAGTGCTCTAGCAAATGACAACAATTGCCGCTCACCTGCTGATAATATATTTCCTCGCTCCTCTACTTCTGTTTCATATCCGTATGCAAGTCGCTGAATAAATTCATCAGCCCCAACAACCTTTGCAGCTTCGATTACTGCTTCATCTGATGCATCAGGTTGACCAAACCTGATATTTTCCATAATAGTTCCTGAGAAGATAAAGGTATCCTGTAAAACTACACTAATTTGCTGGCGCAAGCTATCTAGCTTTACGTCTCGTAAATCGTGTCCATCAATTTTAACAGTTCCTTCAGTTGGGTCATAAAAACGGCTGATTAAATTGGATATAGTAGACTTACCGCTTCCTGTATGCCCAACCAGTGCAATATTCTGGCCCTGTTTAATGTCTAATGAAATCTCATGCAGTGCAATGCGGTCGTTATCGTAAGAAAATTGAACACGGTCAAATTCAATTCGCCCTTTCATATTTATTAAATCAATACTATCTTCTTTTTCTTTCACATTTGGCTGTTCATCCAGAAATTCAAAGATACGTTCTGATGAGGACATTGCCATTAAAAGCTGATTATACATTTGACCTAATCTTGAAATTGGTTCCCAGAACATTCCTAAATAAAAAGCGAACGTTACAAATGTACCAATTTCAATTCCGCCATTGGCTTCACCTAATAAAATTAAATGGGAGCCATAAGCAATCAGGATAATTGTTCCAATTGCATTACTCATTTCGACAAAAGGACGAAACATTGCACTCTTCTTCGTTGCCACACGCCAGCTCTCGAAGCTATCTGTATTTATGCCCTCAAAGAATGCTTCGTTTTCTTTTTCCTGTGAGAAAGATTGCGTAATACGAACACCTTGTATGCTTTCATTTAAGTGAGAATTTAATCGCGATTGCTGTATTCGTACATCCTGCCACGAACGGCGGATACTTCTCCTGAGTTTTGTTGAAATATAAAACATAATCGGCAGAATAATCATAACTGCAAGTGCCAGTTTAGGACTTAATGCAACTAAGATTACAATCATCCCTGTTAGCGTAACCACATCCATAAGAAGATTAATAATTCCATTTGTAAATAACTCCTGTAACGAATTGATATCATTCATAATTCTAACTAATATCGATCCTGCTGAGCGTGAATCGAAAAAGCGGTGCGAAAGCCGTTGAACATGAGAAAACAAATGCTGTCGTATATCATATATAACATTCTGCCCTAAAATATTAACCCACTTTATTCGATAAACATTTCCTGCATAACTTATTAAATACAAAATCCCAATACCTATAACAAGATAGGTGAGCATTGTTGGGTCCTCATTGGCTATCGCTACGTCAATTGCAACTTTACCAATTAATATTGGTACAAGTAAACGTACTGCAGTAGAAACCAGCATAGCTATCATAGCACCCGGTAAGTATGTTTTGGAATATGGTTTTAAATAACCAAGTAATCGCCACATTTGCTGCCAGTTAAAGGGCTTCTCGACCGCTTGATCGACTGTATAATAGAATCGCTTCAGATGACGATTTTCTTTTGGTAACTTTTTTTCTTTTGCCATTTCATGTCCCCCCTTTTATGTTACAGTATTCATTATTGCTTCACGATCCTGGTACTGAATATCATATACACGCTGGTATGGACCATGATTATTTACTAGATCATCATGAGTACCACGTTCAACTATTTCACCGTGCTCCAAGACCAGTATTTCATCAGAATGTTTTAGAGACGAAATCCGATGTGCAATGATAAAGGTGGTTCTACCCTTCATCACTTCTTTTAGTGCTTTCTGGATTTTGAATTCAGTTTCCATATCTACAGCAGATGTTGCATCATCGAGTACCAATATACTAGGGTTGATGCAAATTGCCCGAGCAATAGCTATACGCTGTTTCTGACCACCCGACAAGCCCATTCCTCGTTCACCAAGCATCGTTCCATATCCCTCTGGCATCTCCATTATAAAATCATGCGCTTGTGCCCTTTTGGCTGCGTCAATTATTTGTTCATCCGATACATCTGGTGAACCGTAGGCGATATTCTCTCTAATTGAAGTTGAGAATAAGAAGGACTCCTGTAAAACAAAACCTATATGTTTTCGCAGCGTCTTAATCTTATAATTATCGACAGGACGGTTATCAACCAGCACGTCACCTTTTTCCGGTTCATAAAAGCGTGTTATTAACTGTGTGATACTCGTTTTCCCTGATCCTGTTGAACCAACAAGGCCAATCACTTTTCCTGGAGGTGCATCAAACGTTATATTTTTAAGTGCTGTATCATCGTCTTTTGTATACGTTAATGTGACATCATTAAATGTTACATGACCGTTTATTGGTGTATCTATCGCATCATCCTTCTCGACAATGTCTTCTTCTGCTTCTAATATCTCCAATAAACGTTCTCCAGAAGCTTTAGCTTGAGAAAACTGATTAATGACAAATCCCAAGTTCATAAGTGGTCCTAATATATACCAAACAAGGCTAAAAAATGCTACTAATTCTCCGAGTTCCAGCTGATTATTAATAACCAGATAACCACCAAATGCTAACAATGCAACCGCACATACATTTCCAATGAATTCCATAAGCGGCATAAACTTTGCCCATATTTTTGCAGTAGTCAAAAAGTTCTGCTTATAGTTGTCATTACTGCTGGAAAATCTCCCTATTTCAAAGTTCTCCCTGGATAAAGATTTAACTGTATTCATGCCACTAATATTTTCCTGGACACGCGTATTCAAACGACCGAACGATTTTCTAATCCCCCTGAACGCCGGGTGTACACGTTTATCAAATTGGAATACTACTATTGCCAAAAACGGCATAGCAGCCATCGTTACCAATGCTAGTGGAATAGAATAGTAGAACATAACACTTAAACTGAAAAGGATAAGTAATGTGATCCTAATTAATTCTGAAAATCCAAAAGAAAGGAAAAAACGAAACATCTCAACATCTGCTGTCAACCGTGACATTAAGTCTCCTGTTTTTGCATTATCATAATATTTGAATGATAGTACCTGAAGCTTTTCATATAATGCTTCCCTTATTACATAAACAGACCTGATACCAAAGAATTCTCCAAGATATTGATGATAGTAAGTTGAAAATCCTTTAAAAACCATTATAAGAAAAAACGCAACTGAAATATAAGGTATCAGTGAATACCTGCCCGCTCTCATTACTTCATCAATCGTTATCTGCAATATTATTGGGTATACAACAGTAATAGCTGCCACAAATAATAAGAAAACTAATGAAGTAAAGAAAAACTTTCTGTATGGCCAATAAAAATGCTTTAACTTTTTAAAAGTATCCAATATGTTCCCTCCCCCTGATGTTTTACGTAATATCTAATATAACGGGTTCCGAAATAAATTTCCACTCTTTTGTTTAATTTTTTTAACTTTTTTATTTATTACAAAATAAAGCATATTTGACTAAGTTAATTCTTACTGGTGTAAATAAAACAAAAACGCTCAGATGGATTCTGAGCATTTTAAACTTCCTTATAGCGGAATCAGTATTCAATTTATTGTCCTGCCGTATCCTCGTTCTGCTATCCCCATTAAATTCCTATTTTTAAGGCTAAGTTAGAATCATGGTACAGCTTTTCTGCCTTTTAGCGGAATGAGGATCCATTTGGCTTTCCGCATTTCGCGTCTGGATTTTTGTTGTTTTTTTCCTTTATAATCGCAGAACCATTATTTATAAATAGATGCTGTCTAACTAGTAATTATCTCTCTGTTTTACCTAATACTCGGTTGACGCGCTTACGAAGCATTTTCATCCCGCTTCCACCAGCCTGAAAGTGTCTTAATTTTCCATCAGAATCAAATACATAATATGCAGGTACATACTTATTTTGAAACGAATCTGTTAATGTATGATCGTTATCTACAAATATTGGCTGTGTAATATCATGTTCATTCGCAACCTTTTTAATCTGATCAAGATCTAAGTCTTTTTCTGAACGTGGCATATGAACCGCAATTACATTCAAGTCGCGTTTGTATTCATCACGGAATTCATTTACTTTTGGCATTGCCTCTTTACAAGTTCCGCAGCTTACCGACCAGAAATGAATTAGTGTTGGTTTATTTCCGATTAAAGCTTCTTTTTTAATCGCTTTACTATTTAACCACTTTGTAGCTCCTTCTAATTCGGGCATTTGATCTCTTAACCTCATAATGTCTACCTCCTGTTAAATAAGCAAAAAAGGCTGACTTCAATTCCCATAACGTATGCGATGATCCAGCTCTAATAATTTTTATACATTTATTATATATGATAATTTTTTATAATGTTTCCTGGCCAGGTTTCCAGTTTGCTGGGCAAAGTCCACCAGTTTGAAGAGCTTGTAGAACACGCAGCGTTTCATCAACATCCCGACCAATGTTGTTATGGAATACTGTTTGGTATTGTAATTCACCTTCCGGATTAATGATAAATAATCCACGTAATGCAACACCTTCTTCCTCAATTAACACCCCATAATCCTTGGAAACAATATGGTTTGTGTCTGCAGCTAGAGGATAACCAAGCTGGTCCAGTCCATTATCATCACGTGATGTGTTAATCCAGGCTTTATGTGTATGAATTGTATCGGTTGAAACACCTATCACTTCTGCATCCAAATCTTCAAATTCATCATATCGATCTGACATTGCTGTTATTTCTGTTGGACATACAAATGTAAAGTCCATTGGATAGAAGAAAAGAACTGTCCACATATCATTTTTCATATTTTCTTCTAAACTAACTTTACCAAATTCCTTATCAGGCATTACAGCGTCCATTTCAAATCGTGGTGCCTGTTTTCCTACCATTCTTTCTGCCATATGTAATCCCTCCGCTTAGATATTTTATCAATCTAATTTTTATTATAGAACACTCTATAAACCAGTCAATATGAAACCCTAGTCTTGTAAAAATGTACATATAAATTACATAATATGTTCTTATTATTGACAAAAATCTGTTCCAGTATAACCTTTTTATGGGTGTATATGATTTAAAACTAAATAAATGTGGTAAATTAATAGAGTCTGTCGAGTTAGATACACTAAAAATACAGAAAGGAGGATACATATGGAGATTTTCGGAATCGAGGTAGATGTAACTAATCTGATAAATATTGGTTTAAAAATCGGTTTACTCATTTTAGCCTTTATTATTTTTATTCCAATTGGCAAAAAAATTATTAAGAGAACAATAAATAGAGCTGGCTCTAATCAAAAAATATCTGAGAGTCGTGTGAAGACGCTTGAAAAATTATTAGTCAACTTGTTTTCTTATGTAATGATTTTTGTATTTATTGTTATGTTGTTTGCAATATTTACTATCCCAATTGGACCACTACTTGCGGGTGCAGGTGTTGTTGGTTTAGCAATCGGTTTTGGTGCTCAGGGACTTGTAAGTGATGTTGTAACAGGTTTTTTCCTATTACTTGAACGACAAGTAGAAGTTGACGATTATATTACAGCTGGTGGCTATGATGGGATTGTAGAGGAACTTGGCTTACGAACAACAAAAATCCGCAGTTTTAATGGAACATTAAATTTTATTCCAAATAGAGAAATCATTGGTGTTGCCAACCATTCACGTGGAAATATGCGTGCACTGGTTGATATCGGAATTAGCTATGATGAAAATATTGATGAAGCTATTAGTTTATTGGAAAAGGTCTGTGCTGAATTCCAGCAGGATGAACGATTTAAGGATGGTCCTAATCCGATAGGTGTTCAAGGTTTGGGTTCATCAGACGTTGTCCTCCGTGTTGTGGGACAAACTGAAAACGGAGAACAGTTCGGATGCCAGCGCGACATGCTTAAGCGAATAAAAGAAGCGTTTGATGAGGCAAATATTGAGATACCATTTCCACACCAGGTTAATATTCAAAAAGATTAAATAAAATTAAAAAACTTGGCATTTGTAAAGGGATGCTTATGTAACCGTATTTTGCTTTTTTAGAATCCCTTATACTTTGGATTGCAAGCCTTAATTGCGAAAGCCGTAAGTAAGTATTTATACTTTCTTAACTGCAAGCAAAAACCCCAGTTCGTATTATACGAACTGGGATTTTACTATATTACTCGTTTCCATTTAATTTCTGATTTACCATTTGGCAGACCTCTTCAGCACTATATCCTTCTGCATTAATTACAGGGCCGGCAATACTTGTTGTAGACATACCCATTACATTTTTATCCTGTCCTGTAATAACACAGCAATCACAATATTCTGTGTCATCCTCTGAGTGCAGATCAACTACATCATGTCCCATTTCCATTAGACCATCCTTCACATCTGAAAGACTTTCTTCAACACCAATACGCGCCATTCATAATACCTCCTCTAGATACAAAGCATTTACGCATCTAGTTTTTCCAGAAGATAAAATGATATACAGAAATCAACGAGCAGATAAAGCTTGTATTGTATTTTTAACAGCCTTGACGCCTATCTCTAGCGCATCTTCATCAGGGGTTAGTTGAGCATTGTGTAAACCAAATGGAGACTCAACGCCAAGCCAGAACATGAATCCTGGAATATCTTTTAGCATATAGCCAAAGTCTTCTCCAGTCATTGCAGGATTAGCCTCCTGATAATTAATATTGTTAGTTGTCATAGTTTCAGCAAATATATCAACATACTGCTGCTCGTTGTATACCTGATAATAATTTGCACCATAATCAATAGCAATCTTGCATTCATGGGAAATTTCAAACCCTTGAATCAATCTTTCCAGCTTTTGCTTAATTACATTAATTGTAGCAGGTTCGAGTGTACGGATTGTCCCTTCCAACCTTGCTGACTCAGCAATTGCATTTTGCACAAACCCACTCTCCATCTTACCAACTGTAACGACAGCACTTTCCAATGGGTTAAGGTTTCTTGCGACAATTTGCTGTAATTCCACAACAAAGGAGCTTGCTGCAACAGTCATATCCCTAGTTAAGTGTGGGTATGCAGCATGTCCCCCTTTGCCAGAAAAATCAAGGAACAATTCACTCGTATTTGCGAATAATAATCCCGGGCGACTGGACACTGTTCCGGTAGGTAGCTCAGGAGCAATGTGTAAAGCAAAGACAACATCCGGCTTCCATTCCTTAAAACTATCTGACTCCATCATCGGTAATGCGCCACCAGGTCCTTCTTCAGCGGGTTGAAACAGAAACACAACATCATTATCTATCGGGTGATCAATAATGTGTTTAAGTGATCCTAACGCAATTGTCATGTGAAAGTCATGTCCACAAGCATGCATTTGACCTTCATGTGTGGATTGAAATGGAAAATCTGTTTGTTCCGTAATCGGCAAGCCATCAATATCGCAGCGAAATCCAATTGTTTTATTGGGATTAGCTCCTGAAACACGGACCATGATTCCAGTTCGCCACTCTTTTACTTCTACCCTATCTGTTTGCATTGCATTAATCTTATCCAGCAAATAGGTTTGCGTTTTAAATTCCTGAAAACCCAACTCAGGAATTTGATGCAGTTCCCTTCTGATTTCTACTAAATTCATGCTAATCCCCTGCTTTAGTTATCTAATTTACGAAGCTCTTGTTTGATTTCTGTTTTTGATTTTGTACTATCATCGATTTCTTTCAATACTTTAGCAGGTGTACCTGCAACCAATGTATTTGGTTCAACATCCTTTGTCACAATTGATCCTGCAGCTACAATTGACCCCTTACCCACTGTTACTCCTTCTAGAATAACAGCATTTGCACCAATAACTACTTCATCTTCAATGACAACCGGTTTTGCTGAAGGCGGTTCGATAACACCCGCAAGCACTGTGCCGGCACCGATATGACAATTTTTACCAACAGTAGCACGACCACCAAGAACAACATTCATATCAATCATGGTGCCCTCACCAACAACTGAACCTATGTTAATGCTTGCGCCCATCATAATAACTGCTCCGTCTCCAATCTCAACTTGGTCACGGATGATTGCACCTGGCTCAATTCGTGCATTAACTTCTTTTAAATCAAGTAACGGAATGGCAGAGTTTCTGCGATCATTTTCCACAGCGTAGTCTTCAATTTGCTCATTATTGTTTGCCAAAAAGGATTGGATGTCCTTCCACTGTCCAAATAACACACCACTATTTTTCTCAACAAATGACTGAATTGAATCACCGTAGTTTAATTCATTCAATTGCTCACCTTTAATATATACCTTTACAGGTGTACTCTTTGTGCTATTTGAAATAAAGCTGATAATCTCGTTTGCATCCATCATTTTCATAATCTGTTCCTCCAATTTTATGTATTTATTTTACTGTAGCAGACCACACAAGCACTCGCAAGAACAAAAGCGCAAGCGCATGTTTATTGTGTATGACCAGTACGGCACCATATGAGATAAAGGAAACACGAAGAGCGATGCGAATCGATGTTGACTTATCGTAAGGAGGTGCCGGAAGTGCGCTAGGCAATAGGCGCTGGAGCTGGACATGGGTGAACCGAAAAGTACAGTAATCCCAGTAACTTATATTTTATAATCACCTTAGCAACAAGCTATTCCTGTCCTTTTTTTGGCAAAAAATAAATCAGGATAAAACTGATCACTGCCAGAACTAATAACCCCATGTAAACGAGATGCAATCCTGAAGTAAGACCTTCTTGTAATACAGACTTAACTTCATGCGACAAGGAAGCATTTTGTTGTGGATCTAATAAACTATTTGCCGTATCGACTGAGACTTCATTTTCCAATTCTTTATTCTGAATAAAGGTTTGTATCCTGCTGTTTAGTAATCCGCCAAGTAATGCTGCACCCAATGCACTGCCAATCGAGCGCATAAACATGTTTGCAGCAGTTGCGATACCACGAGTTTCCCATCCAACAGCATTTTGTATTCCTACAATAAATGATGTATTTGTTAAACCCATACCTATTCCAATAAAGAACGATCCTGCAGCCGCCCATACCGGACCTTTATCAGGTGATAACAGGAAAAACAATAGTGCTCCAATAATTAATGATGTTCCACCAATTAATGATGTCGCTCTATATCCTATTACCAACAAAAGCCTGCCCCCGACCATAGCTGCAATAGGCCAGCCAATGGACATTGTTGTTAACGTAAACCCTGCTACTGTTGCAGAATAACCCATAACACCTTGTACGAAAGCAGGTAGGTAACTGGAAACACCAATGAGTATCATTCCAGTCGTCAGCGATGTTAAATTAGCAATACTAATTATTCGATGTCTCCAAATCTCAAACGGCATCATCGGGTCCACTGCACGCCGTTCCTGGTTAATAAATAATATTAACCCAGACACAGCTAAACCAATCAATCCATACATTTCAGTGGAATTCCACGGAATCCCTATTCCACCTTCAACTAAAATGAATAGCAATGATGTAACAGATATTACAATCCACACCGATCCTAGATAGTCAACAGAACGCTTTTGCTTTTCAATATTTTCATGAAAAAAGAAAAATATCCCTAGCATAGCAAGTATACCTAGTGGAATATTCATCCAGAAAACATAACGCCAACTTAAGACATCGACGAAAAGCCCACCAAGCAATGGTCCGGTAACAGCAGATATACCCCATACGCTAGACAACTGTCCTTGGATTTTGGCCCGCTCTTCTTTGCTGTAAATATCACCAATTATCGTAGTTGCGATGGGCATCAATGCACCTGCACCAACACCTTGAATAAACCGTGAAATGATCAGCATTGTCATGGTTCCACTAAAGCCTGAGAGCGTAGAACCTGTCAGGAAAATTGTAATGCCAATCATAAAAACAGGCTTTCTTCCGAAGATATCAGAAAGCTTCCCGAATATTAATACAGTAGCAGCATTAGTCAGTAAATATGCAGAAAACACCCAACTATACAGCGAAAATCCTCCAAGATCTGCCACAATGCTAGGCATTGCTGTTGCAACGATTGTCGCTTCTATTGCAGCTAAGAACATGCCAAGCATAACGGCTGCCAATACAAATGGGCGTTTCATCGTTTTATTTTTTTTTAGACGAGTTACCATAGGTTATCACAGTTTCTATTAAATTAAAAAACACCCTACGCATTTATATTTTCTGCAAGGGTGCAGCAATAACTCAATTTTATAATTAATCATTTCTGTTTGTATAAAAGTCTCGCTTCATTTGTTTTAGAATAGCACGTCTGGTTACAATTCCATCAAAATAACCCTCATAATCAGAAACACATACAAATGTATTATTAATAACTGCTTTTAACCCATTCATAAACGAATCATCTCTTGATAATGATGGTATATCTGTATTCATTACTTCATGAACGCGCATGTCAGAAAGTTTCTCTATCTCAAATCGCTCTAAACCTAGAATTTCATTTAAAATGATTGTCTTACCTATCGTTCCTACTAACTTATAAGATGCATCCAATACAGGAACAGCGGAATAACCGGATTTCACCAATACTAATAGTGCGTGTTCCAATGGATTATTCAGCTGAACATGGGCAACTTTTTCAGATGATATCATTATATCTTCTACTACAATATCTGTTAATTGCTTATCTTGTATCGTACTCATACTAAATCGCTCCTTTTAGAAATACTGGCAGCAAACATCATTTTTATTTAGACTTGAAAAAGGAGTTAAAACCTACATCCACATCCTTAGTTTACCATAGTTAATGTTCGAGAAACATATATAGTTCTTACATATTAATAATATTATCGGTTAATTTAATGACAAATTTTTGTATAAAGTTTATGAGAAAACATAACTGAACGCTCTAAATTAGAGGCAGGAATTGTTATGACTTTTGTAACTAGTTTTATTCAAATTTCAGTGTACAATAATAATATGTCGAATAATTAAGAGGATTTTAAATGGAAATACACACTTTCACAAAGAAAGAAGAAATTGTTAATGCTATAACACATGGGATTGGTGCATTATTAAGTATTGCTGGTCTTGTGCTGTTGATTTTATTTGCTTCACTTAACGGGAACCCATGGCAAGTTGTGTCCGTTACCATATTCGGAACAACGATGCTAATTATGTATTTATCATCAACGATTGTTCATAGCCTGCCTGAAGGAAAATGGAAAGATATTTTTCAAATCTTTGATCATTCCTCTATTTATTTGTTTATTGCAGGTACATACACCCCTTTCCTGCTTGTGCATTTACGCGATGACTTGGGCTGGATTTTGTTTGGGACTGTATGGGGGATTGCATTAATAGGAGTTGTCTTCAAGATATTTTTCGTAAAAAAATTCCTTGTTCTGTCAACACTATTTTATGTTTTAATGGGTTGGTTAATTACTCTGGTATGGAATCCGCTTATGGCAACTATGGATGGAACAGGTATGCTGCTATTAATGATTGGTGGAATGTTATATACACTAGGGGCAATCTTTTATATATGGCGCGGGTTTATTTATCACCATGCTATATGGCATCTATTCGTACTGGCTGGTTCCATATCTCACTTCTTTACTGTATTTTATTATGTTATTTAAGACTATTTTCGCAATTAAAGTTGGGTTGCTATCCTCTTTGGGATAGCAACCTTTAAATTTTTGAAAACTTAGCTTATCGCCAAGTGCTAAAAAGGAAACTTATTAAGCCATTGTCCTCCATCCATTGTTATGACTTCACCATTAATGTATGCAGCTTTGCCGGAGAGTAAAAAGTGAGCAAGATCAGCAATCTCCTCCGGCTTACCCAACCGTTGTAACGGGACTGAATTTATTGTACGTTCCGCAGCTTTTTCTGATTCAAATAGTTTTTCTGCTCCTCCAGTACGCTCAATCGGTCCCGGGGCAATTGCGTTTACACGGATACCATACTTTGTTCCCCATTCCACTGCTAAAGTACGTGTCAGATTGAGTACCCCTGCTTTTGCAGCAGAAGAATGAGCAACACCTGCCCCAGCGTTCCATGCATATGTAGCAACCATATTAATGATTGAGCCTTTTATTCCATTCTCAATCCAGTACTTCCCTACCTCTTGGCTGCAATAAAATGTTCCATTTAACACGATGTCAATTACAGAATTCCAGCCATTAACTGAAAGTTCTTCCGCTGCAGCAATAAAATTACCAGCTGCATTGTTCACGAGATGATCAATTGAACCAAATTTTTCGACTGTCTTCTCGACCATCCGTTTCACGTCTTCAGGCTTTCTTACATCCATTGAAATTATATATAATTCACCTGTTGAGTTTTTTTCCAACTCCTCTTTAGTCACTTGCAATCGATCTTCATTTCTACCTGTAAGAACAACATTCGCACCTTCCACAGCAAACTTTTCAGCCATATACTTTCCCATTCCACTAGAACTTCCTGTTACAATAACTGTTTTATTATTCATATAATCCCCCTTTTTCAATTAGGTTCTTTTCGTAAGTTTTGTTGCTCCTTAAACCCTCGCTGTTGACAAAAACTGCGATAAATATACGCTCCCTTGGACTGGCCCTCTTTGCTCGCAGAGAACGCTCAATGTGGGGACTCATCGTCTTCGCTTTCTCACATGAGTCTTCATATATTTGATGTGCCAGCATCCAGGTTTTCTAACAACAATCATTTAGAAAACAACCTTCGTCTATATGTATTATCATATTTATAACAATCATAAAAGTCAAAAAAATAACCGTAAACAAGATGCATCTTCTATTAAAATCTTATTTAATCTCATATTAAAATAAGGTATGATTAATATCATAATAGAAAATAATTACAAGCTGTTTTCTATATGATTGTTTCTTTCTCAAAGTAATGAAATCCTAACGTACTTGATGTAAACTGCGAAGTACTTTTCAAAAAGTTTGAGTGCTATTATGCCGCTTCGGAGGTTGAGGCCGTGCCCTAGGTGCGCATCCGCCCGTAGCGACCCCGGACGGCGGGACGAGAGTTTATAAAATTTATTCTAGCAGTTAGTTCGCAGTTTATATAAACTGCGAAGATTAAAAAACAATGTTATAAACTTAACTAAAAGAATTTTAAACCCCTGAAAGGTTTGACATATATGAATAGACGCACTTTCTTAAAGAAATCTATTGGAAGCCTACTTGCTTTGGTTGGCTTAAGTGGCGGTACTTATTACTATGCACGTGAAATGGAGCCAACTATGCTTGACATTACCCAGCAGACTCTAGCATCTTCCAAGTTACCTGAGTCATTTAACAACTTTAAAATCGTACAGTTTTCTGATACACATATCGGTTTTCATTATTCACTTGATCAATTTGCTGAATTAGTAAAAACAATAAATAAACAGAAACCGGATTTAATTGTATTTACCGGAGACCTTGTCGATAAACCACACACGTATGACTGGAATAACGAGCTAATTCAAGAATTACGAAAGCTCAAAGCAAAACATGGAAAATACTGGATATACGGCAATCATGATCATGGTGGTTATGGGACTGACATCGTAAAGAATGTCATGGACAAAGCTGAATTTAATCTATTAAAAAACAACCATACAATAGTTAAAGTAAATAACGAAAAATTTGTATTAGCTGGTATCGATGATGTAATGCTTGGCAGACCAGATTTAGAAAAGACATTAACAAATGCAGATCCAAACCTTTTTACAATGTTACTTGCACACGAACCTGATTTTGCTGACACGACGGTTCATTTTCCAGTGGATATTCAGATCTCAGGACATAGTCATGGCGGACAAGTTCGCTTACCTTTTATCGGACACTTATATACTCCAATGTATGCAGAGAAATATGTACAAGGAAAACACACATTACAAAACGACAAATTAACACTATTTGTAAACAGAGGCCTAGGTACAACCCGTTTACCGTATCGGTTCTTATGCAAACCAGAGATCCATACTTTCACCTTAAAAAGCTGAGTAATTTCATAGCTAAACAGTCACCACCGCGTTTCAGCCCCGAATCGTAACAGTTTGTTCATAGTTTTTTTACTGGAAACATGCTACACTAGTTACGATTTCATTTAGGAGGAAAATATAATATGTCAAAATTTAAAATCATACTTCCTTTATTAGTGGTTGTTATTTTAAGTGCATGTGGTGATAAATATGAAGGTGACTATTCCTACAAAGTAGGGGATTTTACATTTACAAACCAGGATGGAGAACAGGTGAGTAAAAGCGATTTAGAAGGTAAGTTTTGGGTAGTAGACTTTATTTTCACGAATTGTACTACTGTTTGCCCACCAATGACTTCGAATATGGCAGATTTACAAAAACAATTAAAAGAAGCTGGGCTTGAAGAAGAAGTTCAACTTGTGTCATTTAGTGTCAACCCTAAAAAAGATACTCCAAAAATCCTTAAAGATTATGCCAAAGCTCGTGGTGGTACATTTGACAATTGGCATCTTCTTACAGGCTATGAATTTGAAACAATTAAAGAATTATCTATTAAATCCTTTAAAGCAGCAGTCGAAAAGATTGCAGATTCAAATCAGGTGATGCATTCGACCAGATTTTTTATTGTGACGCCAGAAGGAAATGCTATCAAAGGATATGATGGCAGAGATCAAGCAAATATGGAGAAGATCGTTCAGGATATTGAGGATATGAGTTAAAACGCTGAAGCAGGTCTATCCTGCTTCTTTTTTAGCAGTTAATAAATCTTGTACTCCGAAGTAAATGAATTCTTAGAAAGCTTGGATTATCGACAAGCCTTATTTGCACTTATACAGTAAGAAAAGCATAATAAGCTCTCATAAAAAACCTTATAAACTTAGATTTTTTAAATATTGCAATAGGACGAGCTTTACGATACGATATAACTAAGTAACTCTAATAACCTAGAGAGGAGAGAAACGTATGAATGGGAAGCAATCGATTCCTCTAAGCGAAATTGCCAAAGCGCTTTATTCCATTAACCGTCATGCCAAAACAGCACCAGAACCCAAACATCTCTATTTTATAAAGAAAGAAACAATTAATCGCCTTTTAAAAGAAAAGCGTGCACAAAAAGTTGGTTTACACTTCTCAAATCATCCAAAGTTTAGCAATCAGCATTCCACACTTTTGGTAAAAGTAGACGACTATTTTTTTCATATTCCCCCTACAAAAGATGACTTCAAACAGCTTGAACATTTAGGTGATCTTGATTCAAGCTATCGTAACCCTCAAACAAAGATGTCACTTTCACATGCAAAAAAAATCGTCTATAACTATATTAATTGGCACCCAACAGATAAACAGAATCGTGTTTCACAAAGAAAACACACGTCTTCTTACTTCACCCCTTCTTCTCTTGGGAAAATGGAATGGCCCCCAACCAAAACGCGCCGTAATTATTAAGCATATTAGAAAACTTGACATCCGTTAAAGGGATTCTTATAAAAGTGTATTTTGCTTTCGTAGAATCCCTTTAACCTTGGAGTGCAAGCCTCAATATAGGTAAACTTTTGCAGCGTTAGGCGCTGACCGGTGACGCCACGTCCTGTACATTGGAGCTGGACGTGGCTGATTCAGTAGTCCAGTTATCTACAGTACTTAAATTTTATAGTTTTCCAGACAACTATTAAAGCGCTTTTAGCACAAGCGCTTTTTTATATGCTTTTATTTTTCCTAAATATATGCTGGAGTGTATGAATAATAATAAGACATCCTCCAAAGATTGCAAGACACTGCAGGGTCATGGCAAACAGTGTTAAATTAAGAACTGTAGTTAAAATAATTCCTAACAGAAATAACACTAGAAAGGCTAAACTACTCATGACATACGTTAATAATATGGTCGATTGCATCGAAACCACCCAGTTTACAAATGGATGCACCATTAAATAGATTATTATAATTCCAATAAATATATATACATACTCTACTCTTACTCCTGTTGGTAACAAATAATTTATATTGGTTGCAACTAGACTTCCAATCATTTGATTCAACTACTTTCTACAAGATATATTATCCAATATAAACAATTCGCATTATGAATATACACAGTATGATAATCTGATATAATTGCAATTATTGAATGGTAAAGGGGGATCTGCCATGAACAGAGCTTTCGTCTTTATTATCTTGGGTGCTGCCCTCTGGGGTACAATTGGCTGGTATGTTAAAAACTTATATTCTTACGGATTCACACCTATGGAAGTTGTAACACTCCGGGCATGGTCTGCCGCTAGTATACTAGTTATTTATTTAATTATTACCTCACCAATAGAGCTGAAACTAAAATCCATTCGTGACATAAAATATTTTATTGGTACCGGTGTTTTCAGCATCATTTTTTTCAATTACTGTATGTTTACTGCTATTGAATTATCAACAATTCCTGTTGCAACAGCATTGCTTTATACAGCTCCAGCATTCGTTACTCTTTTATCATTTTTTCTTTTCAAGGAACCTCTAACTCGACTGAAGGTTATTGCACTTTTAATTACGCTACTGGGTACAGCGATGGTTGTTGGATTAATTCCTTTAAACCTAAAAGCCTTTCAACTAACGAGTATTCTATTTGGATTAGGATCAGGTATTGGGTATGCCCTATATAGCATTTTTAGTAAATTTGCACTTAAAAAGTACTCAAGTCTTAGTATTACCACCTATACATTTATCGTTTCTGCTGTCACATTATTGCCATTTTTTCCTTATCAGGAAAAGTTCCATATGCTACTGGACCCAACCGTATTATTTTATGCATTCGGATTAGGCTTTCTGCCAACAGCATTTGCATACATTATTTACACGTATGGATTAAACAAAACAGAAGCTTCTAAAGCGTCTATACTAACGACAATCGAACCTGTTGTTGCAACATTAATTGGGGTATTTATTTTTCATGAAGCCTTCTCGGTTATACAAATGATTGGAATGGTGTGCATTATCGGTGCAGTAATTTTAATTCAGGCATATTCCAGCCCTAAATTAAAAAATTCCTGAGTAAGTGACATCAATCACGACACGCAAACAATAAATCCACTATTATCGAAGTAAGTTCATTAATAGGAGGTAATAGTAATGAGTCAATTTACTACTGAACATACACCGGCTGAAATTGTGAAGGTATTTCCAAAAGCGAGTGATTTGTTCAAAGAACGCCGAATCGATTTTTGCTGTGGTGGGGATCGTCCACTTGGAGATGTTTTTAAAGAAGGAAAGATAGATGAAACAGTTGTACTAGGAGAACTTAATAGTGCATTTGATAGCTGGAAACAAGAAGATCATGAAATAGTTGATTGGGATGCCATTCCGCCTACAGAATTAATTGATCACGTTGTTCGTACACATCATGCGTATCTTAATGAAGAACTCCCTGCGTTAGGACAATTTGTCACAAAGATCTTTCGTGTGCATGGTGCAAACCATCCACATCTAAAAGAATTGCATCGTTTATATAACGATTTTAAAGTAGATATGGAAGAACATATGATTAAAGAAGAAGGTGAAGTATTTCCTTTAATTAAAGAATATGAAAAAAATCCAAGTGAAAAGCTTTTAGATCATATCCATGAAGCTAATGGAGGGCTTGAAGACGAACATGAAGCATCAGGAAATATTCTAAAACGTATGCGGGAAATTACCAAAGGGTTTGAACCTCCAGCAGATGCATGCAGCTCATACCGAATAACGTATGCCCGATTGGCGGAAATGGAAGCAGACACATTCCAGCACGTTCACTTAGAAAACAATATACTTTTCAAGAAATTGTAATTTGAAACTTGGCATAGTTGCACTTATGCAGTAAGAAAAGTATTTATACTTCCTTATCTGCAAACAAAAAACAGGGGGAGACATTTAATACAAATGTTTCCCCCCTGTTTTTTGAGGTTTTAAAGATAGTTTCTGCTTAACAACCTATGTTATGATTATCATTAGAATAAGTGACTTATAAATGAGTAATCAAATTATAAGCTTTTTCACTACTAAAGTAATCATTGATAGTAGGATGAAAAGTGTTCTGGATTAGATTTTTTATCTGATTGCTTTTTTTCCAGACGAAGTTCAATTTGTTCTAACTCATTTTCGTCTCTTAATAGCTCTTGCTTGTTTTGCTGTACAAGGTCTTCAAAATTTTGGTATTTTATTGGGCGCATAATTTCACACTCCTTTATAACTGCTCATTATCTATTATACCCTTTATGTTGTATAACAAATCAAAATTATTTGAACATTTTATGAATTTTTTTACACAGGAGGTTAAACTGATGCGACCAAATCTTAATAGTTCCGTTAAAGATATTGAAATATCGGGGATTCGGAAGTTTTTTAACATGGTTTCTGAAGAACAGAATGTAACGTCTCTAACAATAGGACAACCCGATTTTCATACACCAGAACACGTAAAAGAAGCTGCAAAAGTTGCACTAGATCACAATAAAACTATGTATACACATAATGCAGGGATAATTGAATTGCGAACTGTTATTTCAAAATTTTATGAACAAAATTATGGCGTTAACTATGACCCAAAATCGGAAATTATTGTTACATCAGGCGCATCACAAGCTATTGATATAACGTTTCGCACCATTTTGTCTCAAGGGGATGAAGTAATTCTTCCTGCACCAATTTATCCCGGATATGAACCACTTATAAAATTGGCTGGAGCAGAGGTTGTTTATGCAGACACAACCAATGATGATTTTAAACTTACAAAAGAAAACCTGAAAAAACATATCACAAGTAAGACAAAATGTGTCGTTCTCCCCTACCCTTCCAATCCAACAGGGGCTTCGTTCACTAAGAATGAATTACAAGAACTGGTTTCAATTTTGCAGCATAAAAATATATTTATTTTAGCAGATGAAATATACAGTGAGCTTGTTTATGATTGGAAACATACGTCAATCGCAGAGTTTAACGAGGTTAAGGATAGAACAATAGTCATTAATGGAGTTTCTAAATCACATGCTATGACTGGGTTTCGAATTGGATATACCCTTGCGCCAGCATGGTTAACAAAACACATGCTAAAAGTTCACCAGTACAATGTGTCTTGCGCAACGTCCATTAGCCAATATGCCGCATTAGAGGCGTTAACGAACGGGTTGGACGACCCCGCTAAAATGCGAAGTGAATATAAGAAAAGACGTGATTATGTATATAATCGTTTAATAGACATGGGGCTTGATGTCAATAAACCAGATGGAGCATTCTATTTTTTCGCAAAGTTTCCTATAAAAGATAAATTATCCTCATTTCAGTTGGGAATCAATTTAGTTCGGGAAGGTAAAATAGCATTAGTTCCAGGGGATTCCTTTTCTTCCTTAGGTGAAGGTTATATGCGTCTGTCATACGCGTATGATATCGAAACAATCAAACTTGGACTTGACCGCCTTGAGGCTTTTTTACAGAAGGAAAAATTAATTTAATACAGTTTAACTTTAATCTATACTTTTCTGATGTTCAGTCTGCTTTACATCATCGAATAGATTTAAAAGCCTATCTAATTCTTGACTGATAGTAATTGATTCAATACTTGTAAATCCTTTTTTAAGAGCAACATCAGTCATTTTATTACGTAAAAATTCTATTCTTTCCAGAAGCTTTTCTGTAGTGCACATATTAATGTATATAGTACCTCCTTTTATTGCTTACTTAACTTTAGCACAGGTTCATAAATAATGACAAGTTTCTGCTTAAGTAATTCAAAAGCCTATTTTAGCTGTACTGAAAGTGATATTTTAGAAATGTGGTTGCTAAACTTTAGGAGGGTTTCGATGTATTACAAAAGAAATGAAGCATATCGCTTCGTGTTTAATCAGCCAGTTGAAGGAAAAATGACTAAAAGAGAAGAAAACAGTACAGTAACAACCAAAGTTCATATTCTTGATGTAAGTAATCAAGGGGCAAAAATTAACTGTAAAAATGTAATTGATTTGAAAAAGGATACGAAAATAAACCTTTCCTTTAGCCTAAAGTCTCATTCCTTTCATGCATCAGGAAGAATAATATGGATCAAAAACTTCCACAATTCTTCTGAAGTAGGATTACAGTTAAATACGGATGACGAATACAAGAACAATATGATAAAGGAACTAAAGGAAATTGCCAAACAGAACAAAAAGAATTAAAATAAAATTTTTCTCGAAATAATTACTTTCATACTATGTTTTCGAATGAACGGGTATTGAGAAAGGATGTCTTCATTGACTAAAACAAAAAAGAAAAATGAATGGCTGGAATGGGTAAAAGCTATATTAATAGCAGTAGTACTCGCTTTCTTCCTAAGGTCATTCGTATTTGCAACATCGGTTGTTGATGGTAAGAGTATGGAACCCACTCTTGAAGATGGAGAAACAGTACTTTTCAATAAGTTCACGTATTTAATTGATAAACCTCAACGCGGTGACATTGTCATTATAGAAAGACCCCTTAAGAATTACGTTAAGCGAATTATTGCGATGCCTGGCGAGACCATTAAAGTAGAAGATCACATATTGTATATTAATGGTGAAAAATATGGGCAGCCATTTATAAATAAAGATGCAAAAAGCAATACCGGAAAATTTGGTCCTATTCAGGTACCAGAAAACAGTTATTTTGTTATGGGTGATAACCGAATATTAAGCAAAGATAGCAGAAATGGTCTGGGGTTTGTTAGTGAAGAAAATATCATAGGAAAATCGGAGATGATTATCTTTCCTTTTGACCAATGGGCTATGACAAAATGAAGAAAAGGGTCAGGCATCAATATTGTCCGACCCTTTTAATATTTGAATTTTATTATTCATTATCAAAAATGCAGTATCCTATATTTAACGCAAGTAATCCAAAGCAAATGATTCCAAAAGCGGTTTCCCAAAGTTCCATATGCGTGTACCTCCTCTATTAAAATTATGTATAATCGTAACAATTAAATTATCTTCCTCCTTCTCCTATCATATCAATTTCCTTTTCCTAAATAAAGCAAAAATATGATAAACTAGAAAGAAAATCAGAATAGGCTTAGTAAATGAAAGTAGGTTTTATTATGCACCACTGTCCTTATTGTGGCACAAAAGTAAAAGAAAATGAGTTATATTGTATAAAATGTGGCAAACAACTACCAGAAGATGCAACCGAGCGACTCATAAACCGTAAATCGTTTAATAAGTACTGGTACATCCCCATTTCGATATTGGCTTTAGTTATTTTATCTGCAGGTATCTATTATGTAATTATGCAAAATCAAACGGCTGAGGCAAGCGACTTATACAATAAAGCCGAAGAAAGCGTTATGGGGGGTCAGTATGGAGAAGCGAAGGAATTACTTCAATCTGCGCTTGAAAATAGTAAAGAATTTAAGCAAGCTGATATTGCCTTGACTTATGTACAAGAAGCTTTAAAAATAGAAAACAGCATTGAAAAAGCGAATAACTATTTAAAGAAACAGGAATACCAAAAAGCACTATCTCTAATCAATGATGCAGAGAACTCATTAAGTAACTATAATGGCAATGCAGTTACCCAATTAATTGATAAACTTACATCAAAACGTAATTTAATAAAGATAGAAGAGCTTAAACATAAATTAAATCAAAATCCCAGTATTAATGACATGAAAGCCTTGCTGTGGGAAGCTGAGTCGATTAAGCATGATGAAGCAGCTGAAATCACTACTGACATTCGAAATCAAATTGTTGATTATACCTTTTCAAAAGCAAGCGAAAATCTAAATGATAAACAATTTTCGGATGCGCTAGTAATAGTTGAAGACGGCTTAAAGTATGCTCCAAACTCAGGAAAGCTGCAAAGCCTGAAAACCACTATTGATAAAGAAAAAACAGCGTTTGAAACGGCACAGCGTCAACGAATTGAGCAGGCAATAAGTTCTGCAGAAGAAGAACGGAAATTAAATGAAAATGATGCGATTGAGCTTGTTTCAGTCAATGTTGAAAATAACGAACAAGATAAATTAGTTGTAAAAGGGAAAGTAAAAAGTGTTGCAACAATTCCTATAAATACTATATTGGTGGAATATGCATTATCATCTAAATCAGGAAGCGAATTTTTATCAAACGAAGTATATGTATATCCAGAGACACTCTACCCTAATGAAGTTGGTGAATTTGAGTTCACCCATTTTGATATAGATCAAGAAGGTAAAAACATTAATATCAAAGTGGATAAAATAAAATGGTATACCAATCAATAGTATCTAATGTTCTTAATGAGGTGAACACATGAGTAAAATGCAGACAAAACCAATTATAGCGTCAGCGCTTGTTGTTATTATAGGGGCATTCCTATTATTTTCCATCAATGACTATTGGGCTTCCAAAAATGTCTCTGTAAACAACCCGGTTATAAATAAAGTAGAATCTAGCTCCAGAAGTATTGATCTTAAAACAATTATTCATGAATCTGAAAAAAATGTTGTGCAGATAGAAGGGCAAAATGAATTTAATACAATCACTGGCTCAGGATTCTTATATAATGATAAAGGTGATATTATTACCAATGCACATGTTGTAAGAGATGCTGATGTAATATATGTTAGAACCGCAAACGCGCGTATATACCCTGCTGCAGTAATTGGTATGGGAAAAGATACAGACATTGCTGTTATTCGTGTGCCACAGCTTGCTGGTCAAAACTCCTTATCAGTTGAAAAAGATATACAAGCTGAAACAGGAGATGAAGTCATTGCACTCGGCAGCCCTCATGGATTTCAGAATACAGTTACTTTAGGAATAATATCTGGTACTGAACGAAATTTTTCAGTTGACGGATTTAATTATGAAAATGTTTACCAAATATCAGCGCAAATAACGCATGGTAATAGTGGTGGCCCTCTAATCAACAGAGAAACTGGGAATGTTATTGGAATTAATTCTGTAGGTACCGAGGATGGAACAATTGGATTTAGTATTCCGATAAGCGAAGTTATTGAAAAAATTACAACATGGTCGAATGAGGCGCAAAATGAACAATTGGATTTTGCTAATACTTCCGAAATTGGCAGTACTACAAAGCCGGAAGAACTTAAAGAAAACGCTGAATACATAATTGACTACTTTTTTGAAAGTATTATTATAAGAGATTATGTAGGTGCGTACACATTGTTAGGTAGTTCAATGCAATCAGAAAATTCTTACTCAGATTTCCAAGAACGATATATTCATATTATTGATTTGCAGTACTCTGATTTTTCCAGCAAGATAAAAAAGAACAATCAAGTAGAAACAACAGTTGATGTAACTGTGGAAACTAATTTGCAAAATAAAGAAGAAACAAAAAAAGAAACCTTTAAATATGTACTTACAATCGGAAATGAAAATGATCAATTAAAAATTTTAAATTTATCAAAAACCCTGATTGAATAGTTCAAACAAACATTCATATTAAATTATTTAGTCAAACGTCCATACGTTTTGTTGCGTTTATCATATAGTATAAGTGTAACGCGTAGGAGGTGATAATGAATGGGTGGTTATGGTGGATACCAAGGAGGATATGGAAACAATTTTGCGCTAATCGTTGTACTATTTATCCTGCTTATTATCGTAGGTGCAACTTTTTATTATTAAATAAAGCTTGTGCTACTCTTAGCACAAGCTTTTTTTACATATTTTTACCCTACTATCTTAAATAATTTTGTTAACTTATCAGGCGGCAATGGTTTGCTAAAATAAAAACCTTGCATCTCATCACACTTCTCACCTTCGAGGAAGTTAAGCTGATCAATTGTTTCTACACCTTCTGCAATAACCTTCATATCCAGGGAATGTGACATATGGATAATTGATTTTACAATTGCCTGATTTTGTTTTTGATTTTCGTTCATAAACATTTTATCAATTTTTAATTTGGTGATTGGAAATAAACTTAAATATTTTAGTGATGAATACCCCGTACCAAAATCGTCAATTGAAACTAGTACACCAAGGGTACGCAATTGTTGAATTGTTTCCAGTATATACTCTTCATTTGTCATTGCCATACTTTCGGTTATTTCAAGTTCCAAATAAGAAGGGTCGAGACCAGTGTCGTCTAGGATATTCTTTATCTTTTCTACTAATCCCTTTTGATGAAATTGCTTGGCCGATAAATTAACGCTTACGATTACAGGGGAGTATCCATTATCTTGCCATAACTTGTTCTGTTTACACGCTTCTTTTAAGACCCAATCTCCAATATCAATAATAAGTCCGGTTTTTTCTGCAAGTGAAATAAAATCATCTGGTGGAATATATGCTTTAACAGGATGATTCCAGCGTAGTAATGCTTCCATACCAATAATTTTTCCAGTGTTAAGGTTCTTTTGCGGTTGATAATGCAATTCGAAATGCCCTTCTTTTAGCGCTTCCCTTAATTCACTTTCCATAGTCAGCATTGCTTTGAAATTCTCTGAAATTGAGGATTCAAAAACATTATAATTATTATGGTGTTGTTCCTTAATGACATACATCGCTGAATCAGCATGTTTAATTAAATCATTCGGTGTTTGTCCATTCTCGGGATATATACTAATTCCGATACTAATGGATAGGAACATTTCATAATCATCAATTTTAATTGGCTTTTCAAACTCAGATATCAAACTCTTCGCTAAATCAATTGCAGACTCTTTATTTGTAGTACGTCTTTGCAGAATAAGAAATTCATCACCAGCCATTCTAGCGATAAATGTATCCGTGTGTAAAAATGCTTTAAACCGATTACTACACGCCTTAAGTAATTGATCACCAAAAGAGTAACCTAATGTATCATTAATTTCCTTGAAGTAATTTACATCAATAAAATATACTGCCAGCATTTCGTCATTTAAGTGGGCTTCTTTAATAGCTTCACCTAATACTTTATAGAAAAAATTTCTATTTGGTAAATCAGTAAGCTCGTCGTAATATGCCATGAATTCTATTCGTTTTTCATTTTCTACTTTATCTGTGATGTCTTTAATGATTGCAACACGAATAATGTTACCCAGATTATTATACGGATGCTCCATGAACTCCATGTGAAACCATGTGCCATCTTTTCTGACACCTGTTAATTCATAGGGTTTATCAGGGGCGTTATGGATAATTTCAGCTAATTTATAGGTGCTGTTAGCATCCATTAATTGTGATATTTTCATGTTTTTGATTTCACTTTCTGAGTATCCAAACATATCTGCAAATTTTTGATCACAATCAATTATAACCTCATTATCATACATTACCATCCCCTCGGCACTAGCATGAATTAAATGATTAATATATTTCTTAACTTCATCAGTTTTATCATGGATTGGTAAACCACTCATTATAAGACAATATACATTATCTTCAACACGTATGGATTTTATTTCAATAAGCTTACCATTATTATTCTTTTGTTCCATTAAAAGATGACTTTCTTCATTTTCTGTTAGTAGGCTAAAATCCAAGTAATCGAAAATAGATGTATACTCCTCCATCTTTAATAAGGATTGAGCAGCGTTATTACCTTTTATAATTTCTCCGTTTTTTCGGACCAAAAGAATGGCCTCTTTTAAACTATCAAAAACTCGATTATGTATTGGTAACACATCTTCTTTTGACATGAACATCCACTCCCAGCAGCCTCTGCATCTTTATCCAATTATCATTTTTTCCTTTGGATAATGAAACTTTCCGCTCTTTTTACTATTTTTGAACATGAATAAAAAGGTAATAATTCCTACTCTTCCAATAAACATTAAAATCATCATTATTACTTTACTAAACGTAGACAGTTCACTTGTAATTCCAAGCGATAAGCCAACTGTACCGAAGGCAGATGTAATTTCAAATAAAATTTCTGATAATCGGAATGGCTCAACAATTGACACTACTAAAACAGATATAAATACAAAAATTCCAGCCATAAGTGTTACTGTTACTGCTTTAAGCAAATCATCCTCATAAACCTCTCGGTTGAAAATCCGAATGCTCCCTCCGCCTCTAGCATACGTAATCATAAATATGATCACTAGTGCGAAGGTCGTTGTGCGAATTCCCCCACCAGCACTACTTGGAGAGGCACCAATGAACATAAGAAATGACATAAAAAAGTGGTTGGATTCAGTTAATTGACTAACATCCATTGTCGAAAGTCCACCACTGCGAGTTGTGATTGATTGAAATAAGGAATAAAATAAAATTTCATGCCAAGATTTATCCGAGAAAAAGCCCCCGATATCCAAAAGCATAATAAAAACAGTTCCAACAACAATTAGCACCAAAAAGGTTAGGGTTGTCACTTTTGTAAATAATGTAAATCGTAAGTGTTTTCGTTTTTCTGAACCGGCAAACATATATTCTTTTAGCTCAATTAAAACAGGGTAACCAATTGCCCCAAAAATAATCAATAGCATATTAATAAATTGAACAAAGTAATCATCCTTAAAAGGAATTAAGGATTGACCTGTTATATCAAACCCACCATTTGTCGTTGCACTTATTGCTCCAAAAAAGCCTTGCATATATGCTTCTGATGCTGTTGGAAAGTATTGTAAGAAATGAGTTCCCAGTATTATAAAACCAATGAATTCAATCGTAAGAATTACAAGTACAATCTGCTTTATTAAACGTACGAGACCTCCAAATGTTGTTTGATTCTGGTCTGTCATTATTAATCGTCTTTCTCGAAGTCCAATTTTTTTACCAATTAGTAACCAAATAAATGTTCCAACTGCCATTACTCCAACGCCACCAAGCTGAAGAATTAAAGCGAGGAGAAAAAAGCCTGTTGTACTAAAGGTATCTGCAATCGTTATAGTGCTTAGACCTGTTACACTGATGGCACTTACTGCTGTAAATAGTACATCTATAAATGGTATATTCACTTCATCCTGATGTGCGACTGGCAACGCTAACATAGCAGTAGATACGATAACAGCAATTAAATAAAATAATAGTATTAGCTGTACTGGTGATAGCTTATTTATCCAGCGAAAAATTAAATTATTGTAAAACATAGCGTTGCTCCTTAATAGCCTACATTAGTTATATCGGTTAATAAATAAGAATATTAATAACATTATAGCAGTAGACTGTATTATTTGCCTTCATTTTTGACATTTTCCGTCTAAATAAATCTAATTTTGTAAAATTGTTATAATGATTAAGAAGTAAGAAAATTTTGGGTTGAACCTAGTTAGACTGTATAACAAAGGGAAAAGGCTAGATTTGACAACCCAGCCTTTTAGATATCCTCCTTAAATTTTATCAATAACTCCTCACCACTGTAACCCTCATCAATTAATGATTTCAATTTATCTTCAACGATACTTTTTCGTTGATCCACAATTGTCCCTCTAAATAGGACATTCATGTGTGCTCCAATTTCATTAATACCGATAAGACTTGTAATAAATGTTGCAGGCTCATTACTCTCTTTTGAAATTTTCACCTGAATTAATACTTCTTCCTGCTTTTCTTTCAATTTTTGAAAAAAAGTATAATATTTATGCAGAAGATATGCCTCGATTACCCAGCGGTTCTGTTCATCTTCTCGGTTAATAACCAAACCATCCAATAAAGGAAAAGACTGCTGGACCATATTTGATTCCTGGCTATCAAGGATTTCCAGTGATGCAAGTTTAAATGTTTTCATATATCCGCTTCCTCTCTTCATCCACCAATATAAGACATTTCAATTTTTTTACGATTATTATTTTTTTGTTCTGACCGTTCTTCAGAATAACGATCCCTGCGATTCCCCCATAAACTTGTCACTTCTTCTTCAAGCTGTTCGTCAGTCAATTCATCACGCATTTTTTCACGAATATCAAAACCACTTGATGCAAACAGACACGTATATAGCTTACCATCTGCTGACAAACGAATCCGGGTACATGTGCCGCAAAAAGAATCGGAAACAGAAGAAATAACTCCTATCTCTCCCCCGCCATCCTTATAGCGGTATCTTGAGGCTACCTCCCCATAATAATTCTCTTCTGCAGGCTCCAGTGGCATTTCCTTATCAATCATATCAATAATTTGTTTTTTAGTAATAACATTATTAAAATCCCATCCATTATGATTACCAACATCCATAAATTCAATATAACGTAAAATGATATTTGTTCCCTTAAAATATCGTGCCATCGGAAGAACCTGACTTTCATTCATTCCTTTTTTGGCCACCATATTAATCTTTACCTCCAGACCAGCTTCCTGGGCTGCTTCAATTCCTTTTAACACTGGACGGGCTACGACACCTTTTCCATTAATTTGTTTGAAAACCTCGTCTTCGATAGCGTCAAGGCTAATATTCACACGCTTTAGTCCAGCAGCTTTTAATTTTTTAGCTGTTTTTGGTAAAAAAACAGCATTTGTTGTTAGCGCGATATCTTTTATTCCAGGAATTACTGTTAACTGTGCAATCAATTCATCCAGGTTTCTGCGCATAAGTGGTTCGCCACCTGTTATGCGAATTTTTTCTACACCTAATTTCGCAAATGTTTTAGCTAATCGAACAATTTCATCAAAGCTAAGTAGCTCATTCTCTGATAAAAAAACATGATCCTTACCAAATATTTCTTTTGGCATACAATATGTACAACGAAAATTACATTTATCGATTACAGATATACGAAGGTCTTTCAATGCCCTACCAAAGTGATCCTTTATTGGTGATACTTCATTTCGCACTGTAACAACTCCTTTTTAATAACTAAAATTCCAGTTGACCCTCACTGCTATTTAATAGCAGCACTTCTACTTCATCACCTGATTTAAAACCACGTGTACCACCGGGCAGCATCATTAACCCTGTAGTGTGGGCTAATGATGTAACAACATTTGACTTATCCACACCTGCTAATCTGGCAGATATTTTACCATTTTCATAAGTTATATAATTTCTAACAAATCGTGTAAATGGATTTGGCTTTGGAAAATCATCTGCTAATGTAGCATTTATCCGTTTTAAATATGGTGTCTTGCTAAATAAGCTATGATGTATTATAGGACGGACGAATAACTCAAACCCTACATAACATGCAGAAGGATTTCCAGATAAACCAAATAATAATTTGTTTCCGTTAGACGCAACAGTCGTAACACTTCCAGGCCGCATTGCTACTTTATTGAAAAGTATACTTGCTCCAAGTTTCTCGTAAATGGCCGGCATTAAATCAAAATCGCCAACTGAGACGCCTCCAGTAGTAATTAATATATCTACTTCTTCCAGAGCCTGCTTTATTGTCTGATAACTGGGTTCAAATTCATCTGCAAGCTTTCCGAAATATTTATATTCAGCTCCTGCTCTAAGTATCTGTGATTCAATCATATATGCATTGGAATTACGAATTTTACCTGGTTGTAATGGTTCATTAACATCCAGTAATTCGGTACCAGTTGCAATCACCCCTACTACAGGTTTCTTAGCAACTTTTACTTCACTATATCCAAAGGTGGCCAATAATGCTTTAACACCAGGGTTTATTAGTGTTCCCCGCTCAATAAGTTTTTCGCCTTCAGATACCTCTGATCCTTCTTCAATTATATTTTGACCAGCCTTCATTGTTCGTTTAATTGACATGCAGGCCATATTATTTTTCTCATATGTCTTACAAACTTCAAACATAGCAACACAATCTGCGCCTTCCGGAATTTTTGCGCCTGTCATAATTCGTGTTGCCTGACCTTGCTCCAGTCGAATTGTTGGTAATTGGCCAGCACCAATATGTTCCACAACATCGAATTCTACAGGATTATTTAAACCGGCATGTAAGGTATCTTCAGAGCTGAAGGCAAAACCATCATATGGCGATTTATTAAACGGTGGTACCGCATGACTAGCCACTATATTTTCTCCAAGTCTTCTATTATCACAATCATTAATAGAAATATATTCCGTACACCCTTGATGACGGTGATTCCAGACATGTTCAATTGCTTCCTGCACGGGGATTGGTTTTCGTATTTCTACCATTCTAGATCAAACCTTCCATTACTAATCAATTACTAATCATTACCATCAGTGTAACAAATTTGGCCCAAAATTGAT
This sequence comes from Virgibacillus subterraneus, assembly GCF_900110695.1. GTDB lineage: Bacteria > Bacillota > Bacilli > Bacillales > Amphibacillaceae > Lentibacillus > Lentibacillus subterraneus. Next base: position 342,427 of record NZ_FOEH01000004.1, read on the forward strand.
ATTTCACCACATACAATTAAAAAATAGGCTGTTTAATAAAATATTGTTGCTTTATCAAAGTAATGAAATCATAACGTAGTTGATAGAAACTGCGACACAGTGAAAATTTTCTTTTGCACCACTCCGGTACCAATGCAACATCTGCTCAAGCTAGCACTTTCGCAGTCTTACTAGTCATGGGCTCACTCATCAGGGTTATAAGAACCCGGACGCTATTCAAATAGCGTGAAACGTGTCTTCATCGGGGTTATGAGAACCCGAACTCTGTTTAAATAGTGAGAAACGGTCACTCATATCGAAGTTATGATCCCCGGTTGAGTATTTTTCATGTTAATTCGCAGTTTATATCAATTGCGAAGATAAAAAGCAACAGAACTTTCGAAAAGTGCCAAAGAATAAGAAATGTTTTAATGTTCTTCCTACTGGGTATTTAATTACCAACACCCCAGAAATAATCATAGTGATTACTAAATTGTGATTTAAAAGGAGTGCTTAGTGTGGATGAACATAAAGATGTGGAAGTAGAACGTGTAGAAAAAAAATCCGACTCAAGTAAAGTCGGAGTTGCTGTAATCAAATATGTAACATATTTGATCATATTCTTTGGGATTTTATGGTTCCTAATTAATTATGTATTTCAATTATTCTAAAACAGACATGACCACTAAAAAACATCACTTACGAGTGGTGTTTTTTTATATAAAAAAAGAAACCAGATTTCCTTTATAAAAAGTCAGATTTTCTAATAAAGGTTTTGACCTAGAAATAGGTTTTCTTTAATGTATAATTAGATGTATGCAGATGTTGGGGGGTGTTTATAATGTATAAGTGGTTATTATGTATAGGTGCACTTATACTGTTGGTAGCTTGTAGTGAAGAGCCAGTAATTATACAAAAAGACACGAAACTAGTTGATCCTAACCAAGGTCCTGAATTTATAGAAGAACAAACTGAAGATGAAGAAGTTGAACAGTTTATCGAGTTCACCCTTCCTGATGAAGAGGTTAAGATCAACTTGGAAATGGTTCCTATTTTGAATGCTTATTTACAAGGTATTCCAAATCACCAACAAGCACTAGAAAAAATGAATATGTTTCGTGTAAGTGCTGTTGATAAAAATCTCTACTTACTTGAATTCTCCTGTCAGGATGAATTATGCTCATACTTATTACTTGATCAAACAAAGGACAATCAAGCATATTTGATCGCTGATTTAGCAAAGTACATTCAGGCAAAGGCTTCACCAGACAACACAAAAATATTACTACGTTTTCATAGGAAACTCACATCTCCTGCTCCATACTCCAACATTGCTGTTATTGACTTAGAAGAATGGAGGTTACTTCCACTCGTAAACGAAATGAACGACAAAGATGTTCTGAACTACAAATGGCCAATCTTAACTGCCGATTGGGTGGATAATGACACAATCATCGTATCCCATCCAGATATAACTGAGGTATCACCTGAAAATATTAATCAGTGGCAGGAAAGTAAAAAAACAACGGTAAGTGTTGAACTAACACTAAACACAATTGATTAAAGGAGTTTCAATAATGATTGATACAGTAAATATAATAAGTAATCATCGATCAATACGAAAATTTAAAAGTGAACAGTTAACGACTGAACAAATACATACAATTATCGGTGCCGCTCAGCAAGCATCCACATCAAGTTATGTTATGGCATACACTGTTATCGGTATTACAGATGAAACTGTAAAGGCAAGATTAAAGGAAGTATCTGGGCAGGATTACGTAAAAGAAAATGGACATTTCTTCGTTTTTTGTGCTGATTTAAATCGTATCTATCAGCAAGCTACCCCAGAAGAACAAAAGGCTATGCAGGAGAGCATAGAAAGTACTGAGCAGTTCCTTGTTTCAACAGTAGACACAGCATTAGTTGCTCAGAACACTGTAATCGCCGCAGAATCAATGGGTTTAGGAACATGCTTTATAGGTAGTCTCCGAAATAATATTAATCGAGTTAATGATATCTTGGAGCTTCCAGACTACGTTGTACCTTTGTTTGGGATGGCTGTGGGCTATCCTGATGAAAATCCTGATAAAAAACCGCGTCTTCCCATAGATGCCGTATATCACGAGAATAAATATAATACAGACTATCAATTTCAACGGGAATTAATAGATAACTTTAATGAAGAACTCAAAACATATTACCAGACAAGATCAAATAATACACGTACAGACACATGGTCAGAGCAGATGGTTCGTAAATACAAAATAGCAAATCGAATGGATGTTACCCCATTTATTAAAAGTAAAAACTTAAATAAGCGATAAAATATTAGAAAACTTGGCATTCGTTAAAGTGATTCTTATGAAAGCATACTTTGCTTTCTCAGAATTCATCATACTTTGGATTAATTGCCTTGATTTAGATAAGCTTTAGTTACACTTATGCAGTAAGATAGAATTTATAATTTCTTATGTAAAAAAACAGCATCCGTTTTTATTCGGCATGCTGTTTTTTAATTAAACATTAAATTTTCTTGATAATTTATTTTTATTTCTTCACCATCCACGTTAAATCTTGATTCACAAAACAATGTATATTCACCTCTGCCCGGTGCTTCAAACGTTTTAGAACCTTGAGGATGATAACTACTTCCTGAAGTTAGCACTCTTGTAACATTGCTTCCAGTATAATCATGATTTTTATGTTTTAGCGAGACAGATATAAGTGGAGTTTGATGTGTTATCTCTACCTGTTCCTCCCCTATGTACTGGATTGACCGAAAAACTTGAAATCCCTCAGACATTTTTTCCACACGGATATGTAAAATAAATTCATCTTGTTGTATTTCTTTGCTTTGATTAACTGTCAGTTCTGCCCCAGCCTGCTCGTAAAACCAATAAAATGAGATCAAGAGAAATACCGACAAAATCGATAGTACAAATACCCCTTTTTTCATTTTTCACTCCCCTAACTTATATATAAGACGTATTAACCTACCAAAAAGTTTCCATTTATTTAATTTTATATTAATTAAGTATAAATAATAGGTAAAATATAGAAAGTATAAATAACCGCATTTTATAAGATTATATATAGTGAAGCGAAACGCAAATAAAGGAGGATATATATGACAGTCTCAAGCCAAGTTAAGCAAACACTAGCAGGTCTTAAAAGTGCACAGGCTAGTTTTGAACAGTTCGCATTAGAAACAGAAAATAAACAAGCGAAACAGCTTTATGAGAATGCTGCCCAGCAAACAGAGTCAATCTTACAGAGCGTTGAACCAAGAGTATCACAAATTGAGCAGGAAGAACCACAATATAAAGGACTATAAATACATTACTACATGAGGTTGGTTCCCTATCGCCAACCTCTATCAACGGGAGGATTATATTATGAATAGTTATCAAATCTTGTTTACACTTGGTATAATATTTTTCCTATTTGGCTGCAACCCAAATACAGATAGTGATCCCTCCCAGAACGGTCAGATTGATGGAGTTAATTTTACCAACATTTCTACTGAAGCATCAATTGATCAATCCGTTTCAAATAGTGCTAAGCAAAGCCTTAGTCAGCACAAGGAGATAACTAATATCTATGCGGTAAACACTGAGGGGGATCTGGTTATTGCAATTGAGGTACATCATAATGAACGCTTTAAATTAGCGAAAATCCGGAAAAACTTGCATAAAAAAATGGAAAAAGTTTTTCGTGATCATAAAGTTCAACTATCAACTGATCAAAAAATAGTAATTGAAACAAAACGGCTTGAAAAACAAATACAAAATAGAGACATTTCAAAGAAGAAGCTTGAAAAGGAAGTTAAACATTTAATCAAACTTATGAATGAACAAACATAAGGAAAAGAGTGAGCAGTTTATGGCAGATAAGAAAAAGAAAAATCTACCACCTAGTGCACAAAAGTACCAAGCATTTCAACAGGATAGAGAAGTTAAGAGGCCCATTTTTAAAAACTGTATTAAAGCCTTTTTTGTAGGTGGATTCATTTGTTTTATCGGCCAGATAATTTCAACAATCTACATTTATTTCTTTGACTTTACAGAGCAAACTGTTGGGAATCCAACCGTTGCTACTTTGATATTTATTACAATGCTTTTAACAGGCTTTGGAATATATGACCGAATCGGACAATTTGCTGGTGCCGGTTCTGCTGTTCCAGTTACAGGCTTTGGCAATGCAGTTATATCTGCTGCTATCGAACACCGTACCGAAGGATTTGTGTTAGGAGTCGGTGGAAATATGTTTAAATTGGCAGGATCAGTCATTCTGTTTGGCGTTTTTTCTGCTTTTGTTATTGCATTAATTAAAACAATTCTCATTCAGTGGGGTGGATTATAATGCTGACTGGACATCGCACTTGGATTTTTGAAAATAAACCTGTCATTATTTCAACCGGCACTGTAGGTGGACCTTTTGAAGCAGAAGGGAATATCCCCAAAGACTTTGACCTTTTACATGATGATATGTGGCTTAAGCAATCAACCTTTGAAAAAGCTCAACGAACAATGATGGAAGAAGCAACTCAAATTGCTGTAAAAAACAGTTTGATTGAAAAGGAACAGGTGAATTTTTTTATTAGTGGTGATTTAATTAATCAAATAACACCAACAAGTTTTACAGCCAAAACATTGGATGTGCCATATTTCGGCTTATTCAGTGCCTGCGCAACCTCTATGGAAAGCCTTGCACTGTCAGCATTTCTTATAAACAGTAATGGGGCTGACTATGTTTTAAGTGGCTCTTCCAGCCATAATGCAGCCACTGAAAAACAATTCAGATACCCAACTGAATATGGCGGTCAAAAACCACCTACTGCACAGTGGACAGTAACGGGCGCAGGATGTGCGCTCATAGCTAAAGAAGGAGATGGACCCAGAATTACTTCCGCAACAATTGGTAAAGTTGTTGATATGGGTATGACTGATCCTTTTAACATGGGCGGCGCAATGGCTCCAGCTGCTGTTGACACGATTGAGCAACATCTAAAGGAACGTGATATTGCCCCGTCATATTATGACTTAATTATTACGGGAGACCTTGGTTATGTTGGTCGTGAAATAACGATAGACCTTTTGCAGAAAAGAAATGTTGCTGTTACAGAAGAAAATTTTAAAGATTGCGGATTAACTATTTACCGTGAGGGTCAGCCTGTTCTAGCTGGTGCAAGTGGAGCTGCTTGTTCAGCTGTTGTAGTGTATGGACACTTTTTAAATCTAATGAAACAGCAAAAGCTTAATCGAATTCTTGTAGTTGCAACCGGTGCCCTGCATTCACCTCTTAGCGTGCAGCAAAGTGATTCAATTCCATGTATTGCACATGCAGTCTCTATCGAATCAGGAAGTGATATACAATGATTTTTTTCTGGGCATTTGTTGTCGGAGGACTTATTTGTGTCATCGGCCAAATTATGTTTGATGTATTTAAATTTAATCCAGGACTTACCCTCAGTATCCTTGTAGTTTCCGGAGCAATTTTGGATGGTTTCGGCCTATACGAACCGTTAATTGACTTTGCAGGTGCAGGTGCAACAGTCCCGATTACAAGCTTCGGTAACTCACTTGTCCATGGGGCAATGGCAGAGGCTGAAAAACATGGTCTGATTGGGGTTGTAACAGGAATGTTTGAAGTCACGAGTTCTGGTATTTCAGCTGCTATTATATTTGGAATGATTGGTGCTATTATTTTTAAACCGAAAGGATAGAATAAAATATGACTGTAGGATCACAAGTTAAAGGCTGCTTTTCATCTATTAAAAGCGTTGAAGCAACACTTCTCTCATTAGAAAATAAAACACAAAATCCAGAAGCACGAGAATGCTTCCATGAAGTTCAAAGTATCATTTCTGATATAAAGACTGATTTGGAGAAACAAGTAATATATTTATCTCAGCAAGAACCACAATATAAGAATTAAAGGAGTGATACAATGCCAGGCTGGGTTGAAATCCTAATTCGATCACTAAGTTTATTGATTGCACTGTTTTTTATTACCAAAATGCTTGGTAAAAAACAAATGTCTCAGCTTGATATCTTTCAATACATAACTGGAATTGTTATTGGGAGTATTGTCGCAACACATGTGACAGATTTGACAACTCAATTTGAGTATGCACTTATTGCACTTTCAGTATGGTTCTTTATCCCATTCGGGTTAGAATATATAGCATTGAAGAGTAAAAGAGTACGCGACTTAACTCAAGGGAAAGGCACCGTATTTATTCAAAATGGTAGAATATTGGAAGAAAATTTAAAAAAAGAACGTTATACGACCGATGATTTGCTTGAAGAATTGCGTAACAACAACATGTATAAGGCAGCGGATGTCGAATTTGCTGTTTTAGAACCAACAGGAAAGGTCAATGTATTACCTAAAAAAGAAAATCAGCCAGTGACAGTTAAGGATATTGGCTTAAAACCAGCTCCAGAAAAAGAACCCCAAACAGTTGTCATGGACGGACATGCATTACTTGAGCCTTTATCAAATGCTTCACTAAACACAAATTGGCTTGAAACCGAGTTGGACAAAATGGATGTCAGTATTGAAAATGTGTTTTTAGGTCAAGTAGATAGCGACGGACAATTAACAGTAGATTTATATGATGACAAAATTACTGTACCTAGTCCGAGTGAAAAACCACTGCTTCTAGCTGCAATGAAAAAAAGCCAAGCAGACCTTGAATTATTTGCATTGGCTTCCGAGAATCAGGAAACGAAGAATATGTATGAAAAAAATAGCCAGAAAATGCAGGAAGCAATTGACAAAGTATCTCCATACCTCCAATATTAGAAAACCTGGCTTAGCGCCAAGCCTTAATATAGATAAGCCTTAGTTGCACTTATGCATTAAGAAAATAGTTATACTTTTGACTCTAGCTCTATTACAAATTTAATTTCATAACAGATGGTTGCTGCGCATTGCAGAGCCACGGAGGTTTAACGAAATAGATTTTTTCTATACCTTTTACTTTTTAACGGACACAGGAGACGCTATTACTATAAAAAAGTCACCTTTTCGAATTTATCCGGACACAGAAGCTCTTATTTCACTTATATCATGGCTGATAGAGTGGATTTGTAACAAATAAGGTCCTTGGTGTCTGCAAACATCAACATTTTCCTGTATTTCAGCCAAATAAGGTCCCTGGTGTCCGCAAAACCTCTCAACATTATTTGTATGAAAATTCAATTACAATAGATGGTGGCTGCGCACTCGGCAGCCATGCTGCTTTCTTAACTGCAAAAAGACTCTCTTGCTATAAAAGAGAGCCTTTACTATCTATTCACTTACTACAAGTGCAACATTCCCAAACTGCTTACCTTGTTCAAGGTAGTTCATCGCTTCGTTTGCTTTGTCCAGCGAAAATGTACTGTCAACAACTGGATGTGTTTTAAATCTTTCAATGTGCTTCAGCATTGCACGAAGCTCTTGCCTGCTTCCCATAGTTGAACCGAATAATTGATATTGTCCATAGAAAAACTTCCGTAAATTCAAATCGATTGTATCCTCTGTTGTAGCACCAAATGCTACAATACGTCCACCCTTCTTCAGTACCTCCAATGAGCGATTAAATGTAGCTCGTCCCACACTTTCAATTACTAAATCAATGGTTTCATTTTCAAGCTCCGCTGTCCAGTCACTGTTTGTATCCAAAACAATATCAGCACCTAATTCTTTGGCTCGTTGACGTTTATCTGCACTGCGCGAAGTTACAATCACTTTTGCACCAACGTTTTTGGCGAACTGAATAAGATATGTCGCAACTCCACTTCCAGCACCAGGAATAAACAACGTATCCCCTTCTTTAAGCCCACCTTTTGTGAACAATGCACGATAACCGGTTAAAGCAGGTAAGGCTAGAACTCCTGCCTCTTCCCATGTGAGATGCTCTGGCTTTGCTTCCACCTGTTCAGCAGGAAGCACAATTTTTTCCGTAAATGTTCCATTATCAGGCATTCCAAGGATGTCAAATCCCTTTGGAGGCGCATCACTATTTTCATACCATTGAAGTGATGGATTAATAATTACTTCATCTCCAATTGAAAAATCTGTAACGCCTTCCCCCACTGATTCAATTATGCCAGCACCGTCAGACCCGAGAATCAGTGCAGCCGCTTCATCTCCTCTACGCTTTGGAATCGAGATATCACGTCGATTTAATCCTGCGGTTCGTATTGACACTGTAACTTGTCCGTGATCTGCAAATGGATCTGCCATATCTTTAATCTTCGTTTCTCCAAATTCATGTACAAATGCTTTCATATTCAATCACTCCTTCACAAAATATTTACTGAAATCATTAAGTTGTTGCTTGTCCATTATATCGCGAGAAAATAATGGCACATAAATCAATTGCTGCTTCGTAAAAGTTTCTTTTATAGTATCCATATATTGCTGTTCATGCCCTTTACGTTGAAGTAGAAAATTACCATCCACATCATCTGGTAAGACTTTATTTACAATTAATGTTTTCACATGAAGATGGTATTTATCAAGCAATTCAATCGCTTTTTGTGTTTCCAAAATTGGCAAACGCTCAGGATTCATCACAAAGACAAACCCAGTAACTTTTCCATCCAATAAAACTTCTCTTGCCTTTGAAAACCTTTCCTGGCGAGTTTTAAGTACATCATAAATCGGGTCTTCAATCGGTTCTCCATCATTTAATAATTGTGTATAGTTTTCATTTGTCTTTTGTCGTTTCTGTAACATTCCTTCAATCCATACTCCCATTAGCTCTGGCAATGAAAGCAGGCGGATCGTGTGCCCTGTTGGAGCTGTATCAAAGATAAGTTTATCATAATGCTCGCTTTCTTCTAAAATAATTGAAATTAGTTTATCAAACAACGCAGCTTCATCTGCTCCTGGTGAAGCCTTTGCAGTATCCAACTGTCGGTAAACCTCTTCCATCATACCAGAATGAACTACACCTTTAATGTTTTCCTTTACCCCTTTAATATAATTATTAGTCTCTATTTCCGGGTCAATCTCAAGGGCTGAAAGATTCTTTGAAACATTTGTTGTCTTTCCTCCAATTGATTGATTAAAAATATCTCCTAAATTATGCGCAGGGTCTGTAGATACAAGCAATGTATTATGGCCTTCCTCTGCTGACTTCCAAGCAATTGCTGCAGCTGAAGTTGACTTACCCACACCGCCTTTTCCGCCAACAAAAATAATTTTTTTCTCTAGAACTTGCATATTTAGGCTCCTTTTCAATGAGTATCTAACAATATTAATTAATACCTATACAGTTTTATATAAAGCGTAGCCACGTCCAGCTGTAGCGTCTAGTGGACTCGAATGTTCGCTTACTCAATGTCCCCTTTATCTCATGGTAAAAGAGATTATCTAAAGACCAACGCTTTGTGCGGCAACGTAGATCCATCCGCATTGCTGAGCGCAGTCCATACGTCGCTAATAAGTAAGACGCTTACGCTTTTCTAATTAACAACAGCGGATTCCTGTCATTGGTGACTTTTCCATTCCCATTCTTAAATGCCAATCATGGAAACGCTCAATCATATATGGATATAGTTCAAGTGTATAGTAATAAACAGGATTTGGAATACCAATCATCTCAGAATATAATAGAAGCAAAAACAAGTCATCCTGGTCTCTTAATTCCCTTGCAATTTCTTGACGATGTGGCATATTTAATACTTCTTCATAATATTCGATGAGCATCTTAATTTTATCTAACACGTTTCTCACCTCTTCTTCTATAATCAGAAAAGGGATCACTTTTAAAAAATGATCCCCCTCTAATTTAATTTCCTACTTAATCATCTTATCATCAGTATCGATATCCTGATCCATTTTACCCGTTAATGCTGTAAATGCGGTCAATATAATCCATACCGCAAACACAAATATGATTGCTCCGAAGACAAAGAGTAATGTGCTCGAGCTTGATCCAAACCATGACCATTGAAATACAACCTGTTGGAACATTGCCCACAGTGTCATAAACATCAAGAATACCATTGGAATGAAGGTGATCATATAGTTTCTGCCTTGTCGTTTAAGCCAAATGGAAATCAGCAATAAACTAATCCCTGCGAGTAACTGGTTAGATGTCCCAAATAACGGCCAAAGCAGATATCCACCTGACCCAAAACCTTTTGGACCTTCTGGCAGTAGTACTAACGCCGCACTTGAGACAACAGCAATTGAAGTTGCAACATGTGTTTTTGTAAGTGCCGGCATTTTATATTCAACACCTAGTTCAGCTATAATATAGCGCATTAGGCGAACCGATGTGTCTAGTGTTGTTGCAGCGAAACTCACTACGATTACAGATACAATTGTAGCAGCAACATCTGGAGGTATCATTAATCCTGTAGCTAGCTGACCAGCACCTTGAACAAACACATTAAGTCCTGCGCCGCCCGCTGCTGCAAAGCTGCTATACGTTGCTAGGAATTCATCGGTACTAGAGAAGAATGTAACAACAGCAATGATTGCTATCAATGCTAGTGCCCCTTCACCAACAGCACCTAAATACCCTACAAATCGTGCTTCAGACTCGTTATTTAATTGTTTACTAGAAGTACCGCTCGATACTAAACCATGGAATCCTGATATGGCTCCACATGCAATCGTGATAAATAATAGCGGGAACCATGATACATCTGTATTCGTATGAGTTAGTGGCGCTGTGATTTCTGGATTGCTTAATAATAGTCCCAAATACAAAATCGCAAGACCAACAATTAGCTGATGTGAATTAATGAAGTCACGTGGCTGCAGTAACTTCCAAACAGGTAATGTAGAAGCGACGTATACATATATCATCAATATAATAATCCAAATAAAAAATGCAGATGAAACAGCTCCAAGTCCAAATAGTCCTGTAGCACCTTCACCGCCCATATACTGGACTAAATCTATTTGCATAAAATCGACCCTACTTGCAATAACTGCAGTTATATACATAACTGCCAAAGCCAGCAATGATGGCACAAGCATTTTTTGCTTACGTTTATATACCGCAACACCTATCCATATTGCTAAAGGAATTTGAATAAACACCGGAATAACACTAGCCGGGAATGAAATAAACAGATTTGCAATTACCCATGCAAATACTGCATTAACCATTAATACCAGAATAAGAATAATGAATAAAAACAGGACCTTCGCTCGTTGTCCGATAAGTTTATTTGCAAGCGTTCCAATCGATTGACCCTTATTTCGAACAGATAATACAAGTGTTCCAAAGTCGTGCACACCTGCAGCAAACACTGTCCCAAGAATTACCCATAGGAATGCTGGGAGCCAACCCCAATAAACTGCTATAGCCGGCCCAACAATTGGTGCTGCCCCTGCAACTGACGTGAAATGATGTCCCCACAAAACAAATTTATTCGTAGGTACAAAATCCACACCATCTTTATAACGATGTGCAGGTGTAACATAGTTAGGATCTAATCTGAAAATCTTTTCTGCGACAAACTTAGAATAATAGCGATAACCTAATGCGAAAACAAGCATCCCGATTATCGCAACCAAAATACTACTCACCTTCTCAACCTCCCCCAAGTTATTTGGTATGTCTCCTAAAAATTGTGAGACATACCTACTAAAATCTATGTGAAAACAATAATAAATAGTACAACTCCATCTTACTGAACAAATATTAATTAATGCAAATCTTTTGAATTAAAAAGTTTTTTTAATTTTCATTTGGTGCTAATAGAACATATTTTGAGGCTCAAGTTTTTTTACTCTCTACCCATCCCGCGTAAAAAATGAAGCAGCATGGTAATACTTCGATTGATTTCTGGATCCTTCAGCGCCTTTAATAGATCCATATATGACGTCTTAACGGAATCTTCAGATGTACTTGCTACTTCCATACCACTATTAAGTCTATCTGCAAAATATTGAATTTCATCTACTTTGAGCTCACCAATAAATAGAAACAATTTACTCAAGTTCTCAAGTGTTCCCGAATATTGCGGTTTGTTTAATTCCCCCATCACGTTTTCTAAAGCATCCTCTTTATGTTTTACTAAGGCATTTACAGTATCCAACGTGTCACTTTTGTTAAGTGTCGCTAACAATTCAATTCCTTTTAAAATTGCCTCTTTGTTTTCGCTGACCGCCCGAGCAACATCGTCAAGATTCCGTTCTTTTATAGTTTCTTCTGGAATTTCCATTCGCTTAATATTTGTTATCGGATTAGACATCATGTTTCACCTGACTTCCCGGAAATATATAGTCATCACGATCCCATTTTTGCTCTACCTTCACACTAACTTGAGGTTGTGGATTGCCTCGTCGATAGTTATTCGGTGGCAATGGACTTTTGCCCTTTTTCTTTATAACATCCATTCTCACAGCAATCTCCTTATAGGAGGGGGTGTTCGTGTCTTTATCCACATTATTGTCAGTTAAATAATTGACGGCTGATTTTCCATTATCATTCAATGGAAGATACAATTCTTTACCACGTACACGATCTGTAATGTGAGCAATTCCAGTAGCTTCCCCGGCTTCCGATGTTAGTTTAATTTCAGCACCCTCTTTAATCCCACGTTCTTCAGCTAATTCAGGTGAAACTTCAATAAACGCATTTGGCATTTTATTTGTAATTCCTTTTGATTTATATGTCATATTGCCCTCATGAAAATGTTCAAGCACTCTTCCATTATTCACATGCAAATCATATTCTTCATTTGTATCATATTTTAATTCATATTCGAGTGGATACAATCTGGCTTTATAATCATCAAACGGAAACCCATCAACGTACAGCAGCGGTGTATCTGTCCCATCCGCGTCAACAGGCCATTGAAGGCTATTATAGTCTATTAACCTATCATAATTTACTCCTGCAAATAATGGTGTAAGTGATGCTGCCTCATCCATAATGTCCGATGGATCAGAGTAATCCCAGTCATACCCGAACTTATTTGCAATATCCATAATAATTTGCCAATCCGGACGTGAGTCTCCCACAGGATCTAGCGCTTTGTACAAGCGTTGAATACGTCTTTCGGTATTCGTAAATGTTCCTTCTTTTTCAAGACTCGGAACAGCAGGTAATATAACATCAGCATACTCCGCTGTCTTCGTTAAAAATAAATCCTGAATAACGAAGAAATCGAGTTTTTCAAATGCAGCAGTAACATAATTGATATTCGCATCAACTATCCCCGTATCTTCACCTAACACATATAAAGCGTTCAAACTCCCTTCATGGATCGCCTTAATCATTTCATGGTTATCCTTTCCAGGTTCACTTGGAATTTCTGCACCCCAGGCATCTTCATAGCGCCCACGAACATCATCGTCTGTAACCTGTTCATATCCAGGGAAGAAGTTAGGCATACTACCAAAATCACTGCAGCCTTGGACATTGTTATGACCCCGTAATGGATATGCCCCTGTACCGTTTCGCATATAGTTTCCAGTAATTAATAATAGATTTGAGATTGCTGTACTCGTATCACTGCCCAGTTGATGCTGAGTTACACCCATTGCCCAGCAAATTGCAAGCTTATCAACACTGACAACCTGTTCCGCGATTTCGATTAAATCCTTTTTGGAAATACCTGTTAATTCCTCTGCAAAATCAAGTGTGAACTTAGCCAGTGATTGTTTATAACTTTCAAAATTATTCACCCATTTATCAATAAACGGACGATTTTCCCAGCCTTGATCTATAATATATTTTGTTACTGCAGACAGCCAAACTAAGTCAGTTCCACTTTTAGGCTGGAAAAACCTATCAGCACGCTGTCCCATTTCATGTTTTCGTAAATCAAATACATACAGCTTCTGACCAAATAACTTTTGCGAACGCTTAATGCGCGAACCAAGCACAGGATGTGATTCTGTCGTATTAGAACCTATTGTTATAACCATTTCTGCCTCACCAATATCATCAATTGAGCCAGAATCCCCTCCATGTCCTACCGTCCGAAAAAGTCCTTTTGTAGCCGGTGCCTGACAATAGCGTGAGCAATTATCGATATTGTTTGTCCCAATTACCTGTCGCGCTAATTTTTGCATCACATAGGATTCTTCATTTGTAGCTTTGGAGGACGAAATAAATCCAAGTGCATCAGCACCATTACCATCTTTAATTTCTGAAAAACGTTTTACAACATAATCTATCGCTACATCCCATTCAACTTCCACAAAAGATTCACCGTCACGAATTAACGGCTTGGTTAACCGTTCCTCAGAGTTCACATAATCCCAGCCAAATTTCCCTTTAATACATGTAGAAATACCATTTGCAGGAGAATCTTGCTGTGGTTCTACTTTCAATATTTTACGGTCCTTTGTCCATACATCAAATGTGCACCCGACACCACAATATGTACAAACCGTTTTTGTCTTTTCAATTCGCTCTTCTCGCATCGATGCTTCTGTATCAGATACCGCAAATAATGGACCATAACCTGGTTCTGCCTTTTTCGTCAATTCAATCATGGACCGTAATAATCCTGGACTGTGATCAGTCATATACCCTGCTTCACCAACCATCGATGTTTCCATTAAGGCATTACATGGGCATACTGTGACGCATTGTCCACATCCTACACAAGATGATTCGTCAATTGGTACGTCGTTATCCCATACTACGCGAGGTTTTTCTCTCTTCCAGTCAATCAGGAGCGTCTCATTTACCTGGATATCCTGGCATACTTCTACACAACGCCCGCACAATATACACTGGTCCGGATCATAACGGTAGAACGGACTTGAGTTATCAATCTCATATGGCTTTGGTTCAAAGGGTCTTGATTGGTGCTCCAGCCCAAAATCTGCAACAGTATTATGAATCTCACATGAGCCGTTGTTATAATCACAGACAGTGCAATACAACTCATGCTTTTCTAGTATTCTATCGAGAGCTTCTTTTTGAGCTGCATTTACATGCTCAAAGCTTGTATCCACTATCATGCCAGGTGTTACTGATGTTCCACATGCACGAACAATTTGACCATCAACTTCTACCATACACGTATCACATGTTTGCACAGGCCCTAGTGACTCGTTGTAACAAATTTGTGGCACAAATTCGTCTGTCGTGTTAATCAAATCCAATAGATTTTGGTTATTTTCTGCTAAGTATTCTTCACCATTTATCGTAACAACGATATGGTCTTGATTTTGCACATTATCTCCTCCCTAAAAAATGTATATTTTGGTTCGTGTCACCATAAACTCTGTTCTCATGAGTATATACATTCAGGTTACTATCACGGGCGAATCCGACAGCGGTTATTTGCAAATCATCAGCCAGTCTTAAAGCGAGATCTGTTGGTGCCGATTTAGCCACCAATAATCCAGCGCCAATCTTGGAAACTTTCAATACAACCTCAGACGAAATTCTACCGCTAAACAAAACACATTTATTTTTCAAGGTAATGCGATTTTGTAGTATATATCCATACAGCTTATCAAGCGCATTATGACGACCAATATCAATATAAGAAGCTATAACCTTATCACCGGATGCCAATGCCGCTTGGTGAACACCTCCTGTTCTATTAAATATTTCTGCCATGGAGTCAAATTCCATCATTAATTGATTGATTTGCTTAGTTGAAATATTTGCTTGTGACATTATTGTTTTAGCAGTATTTACGTCCTGTTTTAAATAGAATTCCCGGCTCTTTCCACAGCAAGAACCAATCCACCTCTCGGACCGTTTGGGAAATGATACAGGAATTGATAAATCTGCATATGCAAAGCCTTTTGCTTCATCAATCGATAGATTTTCCACTTGATCAACTGAACGAATAAGTCCTTCAGAAGCCAGATACCCAAGAGTCAGTTCATACACATCATTTGGTGTGCAAACTATTGTGGCATACTGATCTCCATTAACAGTAATTGTTATTGCGGTTTCTCTGGCTATCTCTTCCTCTTCTGTTGCTTTCAAATGGTGGTGGTACTTTGTTGTCTTCCATAACGACAGGCTTTTTTCACTCACTTTTTAAACCCCTCCTTAAAGCGCTTACATTATTATCTTTAATACATGATTACCCAATTAAAAAAATACATTTAAAACGTTATCTTTATTTACTGAATATTATAACACATTAATAGTTTAGAAAACCTGGCAATCGTTAATGGGAGACTTATGAAATTTTTCTTAATATTCATATACTTTGATGCAGCACAATCCCTAATTGCAAATGCCTTAGTTACACTTATGCAATAAGAAAGTATTTTAGTCAAAGTAAAATCCGAACCATAATTCAAAATTCTTGAATTATGGTTCGGATTTATTTTTGTTGCTGATTAAAGTTAAATTGTGATGCAATTTGAAAAGTAATTTTTCTGCGACGATGCCGCTTAAGGAAATACATTCCGCGCACCTCTTAGGGCAACGCTTCAGCTTGAGCAGATGTCGCCTTTGTTCCCAGAGCGGTGAAAGCAAGTATCTTTCAAATGCGTGGTTAGAGAGCCAAACTAAATACTATAATCGATAATCCTAGTATCTGTCGCATTTTATATCAAGTAGGTATTAGATCCACCCAGTGAAAATACACGTTCTAAAAATTCTATCCTGTTATTATTCGTCTTTAAAATGGAAAGTTTAATTATGTCCCTGTCTAGTTCATTTAATAAAGTTTTCCTTGCTTATATAAAATGGTCGATATTTTCATTACGGCGTGAATGTAACAGTTCTGCCGCAACGGAAATGGATCACCAAAAAATTGGGGAAAAATCGTATCAAATGTTTCCTTCATTTTATCAAATAAACGCTTAAAAACTTCTTCTTCAGTGAAAAATTGTGTTTCCCGACCTTGCAGCCATTCAAAATAAGAAACAATAACACCGCCAGCATTTGCTAAAATATCTGGGACAATAATGACACCTTTTTCACTTAAATATTTATCTGCTCCACTCGTAACCGGTGCGTTCGCCCCTTCCACTATAATACTAGCCTTAACCTGTTTCATGTTTTCCTGGTACACTTGGTTTTCAAGTGCAACTAAAAATAACACATCAACATTTAAGCTCAGCACGTCATCTCGGTCCTTAATGGTAGCTTTTACATCCGCTTCTTTTAACTGCTCTTCATCAACTGGAAGGTCCCCACCACTATTGGATGTAAATTTGACAAGACCAGGAATATCTAATCCATCGGAATTATATAGCGTTACATTCCGGTCACTAACCGCCACGATTTTATTGTTCAGATGATTACACTGGAATGCTTCAAGTGCGGCTACAGATCCCACATTACCAAATCCCTGGAATGCCAGTGACAACGTTTTATCCATATGGTCCAATGCAGTTCCAGCAAAAATGTTCTTACGTTCAGAGAGCCACTTTTTCTGATCTTTAACAAAGTTATGAAGCATATAGCGGAATGTAAAATAAACACCTTTACCCGTCGCTTCTCTTCGTCCTAATGATCCACCATTTATGACACTTTTACCGGTGAAGCTGCCACGATATGAACTCCCAGGTCGAATACTCTTATATTCTCCCATCATCCAGTCCATTTCACGATCACCTGTACCAACATCCGGTGCTGGAATATCTTTGTCAGGTCCAAGAATTTCGCTGAAATACTGCACATACTTTTTGCAAATCATATATAATTCTTTATCACTATAATCTCTGGGGTTAATCACTACTCCGCCTTTTCCACCACCAAACGGTACTTCGTGGAGCGCATTCTTCAATGTCATGAGTGATGCAAGGTTAGCCACCTCATCTTCATTCACTGATTCATGAAAACGAATTCCTCCCTTATAAGGTCCGAGAATATTATTATGCTGAACTCGGAATGAAGGAACACGTGTTACCTTGCCATTTTCAAGTGCAATTCGTAAAAAAGATTTATTGACATGATTAGGAGTAGATAAGATAGATACCAGTGACGTAAATGCCTTCTCACGTGTTTTGCCCGTCAGTTCTGGTAAAAATGATTTATCATCCAACAGAGCTTCTAGCGATTCTTGAACAATTTTTGAAGTACTGCTTGCCATATTGAAAACCTCCATCAATAGTAAAATTATCCTAATTCATTAAAGTGTATCATAAGAATTTGCTATAAACTTATATTAGTGTTCTACTTGGAGGATTCACATGTTTATATACAATTATTCAAGTCCTTATAGAATTAAAACAGCAAAAACGGTTGAAATGATTAACCCTAGTATTACCGGAATAAAGTTTTTCCGAACTAAATCCATGACTGAAACTCCACAAAATCCGGCAATCGCAATCATAGAGGACCATGCAACAATTGTTCCTCCACCAGTCCAAATTGAGCCCATTTGACCAATAGCTGCAAGCGTTCCAGAGTCAATCGAGGTACTTTCCAGAGAGGCAGCAAGGGCTCCGGTCAATGGCAGTCCAGAAAATCCTGATCCATCCAGCCCAGTAATAATTCCAATAATTAATACACTAAATGCTGCAAATAATGCACTCTGTGGCAGAAAGGACTGTGTCGATTGAACAAGATCAAATAGTAATCCTGGCGTATTTTCGTCTACACCTAAAATACTTCCAGAAAAATCTGCACTGCCAAGGAAAAAGAACCCCGCAATCGGAATAACCGGACCCATTGCCTTGAAAGCAAATACGAAGCCATCTGTAATATGGTTACTAATATAATCAAGTGCATGTTGTCGACCAAATGCAACCGTCGATAATAAAAGCAGGATAACAGCAACTCCACCAATAAATGCGGCGCCGTCTCCACCTTCGAATCCACTCATTCGCCCTGACAGAAGTTTTGTGTACATCATGTAGATTACTACTGCCAAAAGAGCTACAGGAACAAGCACTGCAAATACTTTACTCCACATATTTAAATGTGCCGAATGCGCTTTATTCGTTGACTCTTGCGTTGATTGCAGAGCCTGAAGCTCTTTTTCATTAAGCTCACTATTTTTTGCACGGATTGTTTTTCGATAAAAGAGATATGCCAATCCTATTGCAGCTACACCTGTAATTATGGATAGGATTAATGCTTTATCAGCGACAAGACTTACATCAATACCGGCTGATTTTGCTGACAAGCTTGGAGCAACCTGAACAATATAATCAGAAGACAGCGCCATTCCTTGCCCAGCCAATGCAACAGCAACTGCTGCAGTTAACGCTGGAAGACCTGAGCGAATCGCAGCAGGTACTAGTAATGCGCATATAAGCGGTACAGCTGGTGTCGGCCAGAAGAACAATGAAATCACATACGTAACCCCAATCAAGACAAAAAACGAGACATGGCCATTTATCATTACCTTTTGGATTGGCTGAATCATCCTTCGGTCGGCACCTAAATCACGCAATGAATGAAGCAGAGCCATCATGAAGGTAATAATCAGGAATATACTGAATAGTTCTTTTGCTGCAACAAGATTGGCATTAAAAATTGCGGTAAAACCATCGATCAAGCTTCCATTGTAAACCCAGGCAATCACAAATGTCCCGAGTAACGAAGGAAGTACTACACCTTTTCTGAATATCATCGTGAAAATAATTAGTAGTGTAAATAAACCGTATAGCCAATGAGAAATCGTTAGCTCCACCGATAACACTTCCTTTCTTAAGTGTGCTATAGCCTATGCACCTTAAAAGGAAGCGGTGAGAACTTTGTTGAAATGTTAAAACTATAATTTCCTAATTTGATTCTTTTTCATTTACACATTCATTGCAAAGTAACTTTCCATTTTTTTGAACACCGTCAAAAAAGCCATCCTCACAATAAACGTTTTGCCCACACGACTGGCACTGTCCGATTAATTCTTTCATCATAATCACCTCTACCTTAAGTATAGAAAATTAGCCCTTTTATTTAAAGGGCTAATTCCATGGGCGAAACTATTATGCAGTTCGCAACAATGTTCTAGGCTGTTTGTAGAATAATAGGAATACGAGAATTGTACAAATAATAAAAGATGGCAACATGTAAGATCCACTATACAGTAGAGAATATAACCAGACTGCCTGCCCTTCTGGTGCATAATGTCCAAAGAACACAATTCCAGCAGTAAAATGTGCCAAAAAGCGTAGTGCAGAACCAATAAATACGCCTAACATAATTAGTAAAAAGCTTATCTTCGCTTTTCCTTCTTTGACAGCGTGTTGAACAGGTTTAACAAATATACCTGCCATTCCTATTAGAGTGAAAGCAACAATATAATCAAGAAAACCCTGCACAGGTGTTAAAATTATTGGTCCAGACATAACGACCTGCATAGCTCCTAATAAAAAGCCGGCCACCAGACCGCCTTTCAATCCCCAGCGGAAAGCTATAATGAATATTGGGATCATTGCAAAAGAAACAGATCCACCTTGTGGCCAAATAGAAAACTTTAAAAAAGGTATTATATCTAACAGTAATGCCATGGCAGCAAATATTGCCACCTCAATCATAAACAACGTACGCTTCGAACTCATTCAGATTACCTCCCCTTTAAATAAACACAAAAAAAGCAATGCCAAGGGGAAGCTTCCTGATGGGGAATCCGCTCACAACATTGCTTTTTATTCCATCAAAAAAGCCACCATCCCTACGCTAGTACTAACTAACAGGTTCTAAGGGTAAGAACAATAAATCATGTTCACTCTCAGCCAATCGGCTCCCCCTGTAGGCTTCTATTAATCTGCTTTTTTCATTATATGCATTATAACGTATCAATTTGAAATTTACAACGGTTTCATATTATGAGGGAAAACTTATTTTGTTAAAACTTTAGCTCCTGTATTCGGATGACCGTAGATTTGAACCTTTCCAAAATCCCGGGTTTGAATTAAGTAGACATGTGCTTGCGGCGTACCCAAAATCTGGTACGTTAATCCTCCAAATTTTTCAGGGCGCAGAAAACCTTTTTCATTCCCTTTAACAGGAGATGCATTTAGTGGATAAATTCGCCAAGTTGAAGCCTCCGGTGGCAAACTCAAGTATTTTTTAAGGGTTACGCCACCCCTAATACTCTCATACGGAAATTCAACATACGAGCAAAATGCCTTTACAACTGATTCTGCTAATACTTGCCAATCATCCTTAATCTGCCGTATATCATCACCTCGTGAATCTGCAAATCCATACTCAATTATGTTTGTTATCACCGCCCCTGTATCACGGTTCATATAATAAAAATCGCGAGTACAATCATTTGGCAGTGGCCTTGTAAAAATCCTGCGTATATTTTGACCTGCATGCTGTAATTCAGCAGCTACCTCTTCTGCCATATCCTCTCCACCATAGATAGAATGGATAACCTCACCACCATCCCCTCCACCGGCATTGATATGATTAGAATGACAATACTTTGCACCACTTTCCCGTACAATCTTCGTTCTTTCTGCTGGTGATAAAGTGACATCCTTTTGACGTGTAATTGCAACCGGAATTCCTAACTGTTGATAACGCTGAAACTGATAGAGTGAGATAGTTAGATTCAAATCTTTCTCAACCCAATATTTATTGGATCCGCCGCCTGGATCTTTACCTCCATGACCTGGGTCAATTATTAAAACTGGCTTCATTTAAATACCTCCATTTCTCCCATTTAAACCTTTTTCTAGTATCGCTTCCTTCTGTTTCAGTCCTGTTTTTGTTACATAGTTATTTTTGAACCAAGCGGATATTGATGTTACAGCCAGGAACGAAAATGACATTACTTGTTCCAACATTTCACTATCTATAGGCAAAGGGGATTTCCCAAACATAACAAGGCATTGATTTACAAGTGCCAAAAGAAGTGCAGCCGTTCTTACAACAGTACCTTTATCCACCATGTCACCTCCTAACATAGACTTGTAGTATTATAGTATTTTTAGCTTTTCATAAATAGGAACGGCTAATGTAAGGGACAATTCAAAATCATCTGTTCTACACCTATAATCGAACCTCAAACGAAAAAAGTGTCATTAATGAAGAAAAAAAAACGCTGCAAGCTAATTTAGCCTACAGCGTTTGCTATTTACTTTCTTTTTCGTTGGATTGGTAATATACCACTCGTTATTTTATAAGCAATTGCACTAAAAGTAAGTACACTTACGACCAATACTACTAAGGCAATTATAAATTGAATAATCATACTAAATATATCATTAGATACAGCAGCATCAAAATAACGAACACTATTGAAAAGGATATAACACCCGATTCCAACAACACCAAGGAATGAAATTGCTACCCCTAATTGCTGTGGGAAGGACAACTTCTTTATTGTCTCCTTATGCTTAATTGTGATGTATACCATATATACTATTAAAACAACAGCTATCAAAACTACACGATTCATTATGTCTAGTCTCCTATCTAATTAGTGAATAGGTGTGTTCTTCTCCAGAGATTGCTTTAATGCCTGCAGAATATAACCAATTCCTCCATATTGTGAGAGAGGAAATGTCCGTGAAAGACCATCATCAAAACACCCATTAATAACCGGTTTATATTTTTTTCCTGTTAAAACAACCAATTGATCAAACATATCCAGTTTCTTATCTTGAACTTGTTCTCTCAAGCTATCAAATGTAATAATTTGGTCATTTTTTTGATTAAATGTCACATCATACTGTCCATCAACAATATCATCTGCGAACAGAAAACCATGCTTGGCAGATAGTATTACCCATTTATCGGTAAACTGTTCGGCATAATTTCTGCACAGTTTATGTAATGTGCCAATATAAGCTTCTTTTGCCGGAACAGCACCTAAACTCGGATTTTTATCCCATACTTTTTTCCTGCCACATGGAATTATACTTAACTGACTCATTTTTCACAACCTCTTAATCTATGACTTCTACTGTTTATTATAGCACGGTTAATTTGTTTATTAATATGAAAATACGGGTAAACTTATTTTGAAATCAAAATTTTTCTTATAAATTACTTGACAATACCTATTTATTATTCTATACTAAGTTACATAAAGTAACTAATGAATAATTAATGGAGGGATTTACATGACAAGAACAACATGGAGTGTAGACACAGTACACAGTGAATTAGGATTTTCAGTAAAACATATGATGATTTCAAAAGCGAAAGGTAGCTTTGATAGTTTTGATGCTGTTATAGAAGCTGATGTAGATAATTTAACAGATTCAAAAATTGAAGTAACAATTGATGCAAGCAGCATTAATACTCGCAATAAGGATCGTGACGACCATTTGCGTTCAGGAGATTTCTTTGATGTTGAGAATCATCCAAAGATAACTTTTGTTGCAACAGACATCAAAAAGAAATCGGATAACAATTATGATGTTACCGGTGATCTTACTATTCGCGGAACAACGAATCCTGTAACAGCTGATGTAGTATTCGAAGGACAAAGTAAAGATCCAATGAGTGGTAATACGGTTGCTGGCTTTAGTGGCGGAACTAAAATCAGCCGTAAAGATTTCGGTTTAACCTGGAACGCAGCAGTAGAAACTGGTGGCGTACTAATTGGTGACGAAATTAAGATTAACTTCGAAATCGAAGCACATAAAGAAGCGTAACCAACAAACTGAAAGGATGTCACCAAAAAGGTGGCATCCTTTTATTAGTGGTGCCTGTTTTTTTGGTGCCTGTCACTTCCCGTTTTTTAGCGAACATTGTCGAAACACTCCACTATTACTCAACCTCCAAACCTCCCTTGTTTTATTTTACGTCATTTGAGGTAAACACTTCTATGGATACAATTCAAAAGGAGGATTAGAAATGGCTTTAAATGTAGCTCAAAAATTAATTAAAAACCATCTTAAATCAGGAAAGATGGAACCAGGATCGGAAATTAGTCTTGACATAGATCAAACACTAACACAGGACGCAACTGGAACAATGGTCATGCTGGAACTTGAAGCAATGGGATTGGACTATACCAAGACAGAAGCTTCTGCACAGTACGTTGACCACAACCTTATTCAGGTTGATAACAAGAATCCGGATGACCATTTATTTTTAGAAAGTGCAGCACAACGATTTGGTTTGTACTATAGTCGTCCTGGAAATGGCGTTAGTCACCCAGTTCATATGCAGCGACTTGCTGTGCCAGGTAAAACACTCCTCGGTTCAGATAGTCACACATGTGCAAACGGCTGTATGGGAATGCTAGCGATGGGCGCTGGTGGAATTGACGTTGCCATGGCAATAACTGGAGAGCCATTTTATATTAAAATGCCTGAAGTAATGGGTGTGAAATTAACTGGTGACTTACCAGATTGGGTCAGTGCGAAAGACGTAATTTTAGAAATGCTTAGACGGTATGATGTTAAGGGCGGTGTTGGAAAAATTATTGAGTATTACGGACCAGGCCTCGATAATTTATCTGCTATGGACCGACATGTCATCGCAAACATGGGAGCAGAACTAGGTGCAACTGCTACTGTATTTCCATCAGACAATGAGGTGAAGCGATTTTTAGCCCAGCAAGACCGCGAAGATGAATGGGTAGAGCTGGTTGCAGATAATGGTGCTACCTATGATAGTTATGATGAAATCAATTTGTCAGAACTGGAACCGTTGATTGCCAAACCTTCCAGTCCAGGGAATGTTGTGCCAGTAAGTGATATTGCTGGAACCCCAATCTATCAATCATATATTGGTTCATCAGCAAATCCGGGCTATCGTGATTTTGCTGTTGCAGCTGAAATCGTAAAAGGACGGCGCATTGCGGATGGAATGTCCTTTGATATTAATCCAACATCAAGACAAATGCTAACAAATCTAGTAAAAGAATTTCATATTGCCAGTCTATTGCAAGCTGGTGCCAGATTACATCAGGCAGGCTGTAACGGGTGTATAGGCATGGGTCAAGCTCCTGCTTCAGGCAGAAACAGCCTGCGGACAACACCACGAAATTTCCCTGGCAGGTCAGGGACAAGTGAGGACAGCGTATTTTTATGTGGCCCAGAGACTGCTGCCGTATCAGCGCTGACAGGTGAAATAACTGACCCAAGGACAATGGATTTTGCCTATCCGGAAGTAAGTGAACCAAGTGATCCTAACGTAGAGGATCTATTAGATAGACCACTCCCACCTGAAGAAGCAAAAGAAGTAGATTTAGTAAAAGGATCAAACATCGTTTCCATTCCCGGAATGGGTGATCTGCCGGATAAGCTGGAAGTTCCAGTTCTTCTTAAAGTTGGCGATAATATTTCTACTGATGAAATACTTGCAGGTGGCGCACGTGTTCTTCCATACCGCAGCAACCTGCCTGAGATCAGTAATTTCACATTTGAATCTGTTGATTCAACTTATGTTGATCGAGGAATTGAAAGTAAAAATGCCGGCGGTCATGCTATAGTCGGCGGGTATAACTATGGTCAGGGTTCCAGTCGTGAACATGCTGCATTAGCACCCCGTTATCTCGGATTACGTGTTGCCGTGGTAAAAGACTATGCTCGAATCCATTGGCAAAACCTTATAAACTTTGGTATTCTTCCATTGAAATTTACCAACGAAGCTGATTACGATAAGCTATCAAAAGGAGAAGTACTCAAATTCACGAATCTGCGCCAGCAACTTTTGGAAGGTGATAAATTGACTGCCACGCTCGCAGATAATGGTGAAGATATTACAGTTGAACATAATTTAACACCACGCCAAAAAGATATTATCCTGCATGGCGGACTGATAAACTGGATAAAAGCAAAGCAAGTATAACAAAAGAGCAAGTTCTGTCCGCACAGTATCAAAAGAGTGTGCCCCCAATTTAATTTGGAGCACACTCTTTTGCTTTTTCCATATATTAAACTGCTTTCCCATCACGCACGCTTCTTCATCAGCCACAGGAAGTATGGTGCACCAATTATCGCAACAAGAATCCCTGAGGGTATCTCATTTGGAGCTAATAACGTACGGCTAAATAAATCGGCTATCACTAGCAGTGCACCACCGATTAAAATTGTAACTGGCAGTAAGCGCTGGTTCGACGGCCCCACAAGTAATCGAGCCGCATGTGGTGCAATCAAGCCAACAAATCCGATTGCCCCAACAGCAGCCACACTGAATGCAGCCAACAATGTTGCAATTAGAGCTAGCTGAAACCGTGCAGACATTATATTTAATCCTAATCCTTTTGCAGTATCATCACCTAAGGACAATGTATCAAGCACACGGATTCGCATTAACAATAATGGGAACAAAATCACTACAGGCCAAATAAGGAAATCAAGTAATTCCGACCACCCTCTGGCATAGGTTGTCCCAGATAGCCACGTAAGCGCAGAAGCAACTCCCATATCAGCCTGAACAACTAATATCTGGATAATAGCTGAACCAAACGCAGAAACACCTATCCCAAGCAGGGCCAGAATGGTAGGCTGAAATTGTGCGCGAACCGCCAAAATCATAACAAATACAAAAAATACAAATGAACCAACCATTGCTCCAATCGGAACCCAAACTGCAGACACGCCAAATACATACATTGTAAGCAATGCCCCAACGCCAGCTCCGGAAGTAATTCCAATAACAGATGGATCTGCTAATGGATTTCGTAATACACCTTGAAAAATTAATCCGCTAACAGCCAGCACCATTCCACTAAGCAACGCCACGAGTGCCCTAGGTAAACGTAAATCTAATATCAGACCAAGCATGAAATCATTTGATTCACCAAAAAACGTATTCCATAACAGTACCGGTTCAAACCCATAATTTCCTGATGCCAAACTTACGATCATAGTAAGGATAATAATACCAATCAATAAAGGGATAACAACCTTCAGAGACATACTCATAGTTGCTTTCCCAGCCATAACTGCAGAATTTTCTTCCCCATACTTTGACCGCTTCATACGTAACACCAAATAAATCAGCCACGGCGCCCCTATAAGTGCAGTTATAGCGCCAACAGGCAGTTCCGAAAATGATGGATCAATCACCCTTGCCAATACGTCAGCAAACAGCAGTACATTTCCTCCCCAGATAAACGAGGCTATAACTAATGGCAAATGTTTTCGATAACCGATAAGCTTTATAATATGTGGGGCAACCAAACCGACAAATCCTATGGGCCCGACAACACTTACTGTTACCGACGTCAGTAATACAGCAGCAATAATCGATACAAACTTGACGACGTTTACGTTTTGGCCCAGTGCAACAGCAACATCATCACCTAATGTCAGTGTATCCATTTTGAATGTAAATCCCAGAATAACTACTAAACCAATTACTACAAACGGTAAAGAAAAATTCACGCCGCTCCAGTCATTTTGAACAAGCGTACCAGAGCCCCATAAAAATAACCCCGCTGTTTCATTTTCATAAAAAATCTGCAATAAACTTGTCAAGGATGAAAACAGAAATGTCACAATCATTCCGGCTAAAACCATGCGTACTGGCGTGGCACTGTTACCACCTGATAATATAAACACAATTAAAAAGGTTAAAATACCGCCTAGAAACGCGACAATAATTCCATTTCCCAGTAATGCCGCTGGGAAGAACACCGTACTAAAGATTACTGCAAAATAAGTCCCGGAATGTATTCCTAATGTACTTGCAGATGATAAAGGATTCTTGGTCACTGTTTGCAGAACAACACCAGCAACTGCAAGCGCACCCCCGGCAATAATGCCCATGACCGCACGTGGCAGCCGTAAAGTACGAATCGTATGATGCTGTAATGTATCTTCCGGTGCAAAGATTGAATCAATAATTGTACCTGTTGGAATGGATACACTTCCCTGATTTATATGTATAAAGGTTAATATGCACAAAAGCGCGGTTCCACCCCCAAAGGTGAGAACCGCAATTATAGATTTTCGTAATGCCTCATTCATCAAATCACTCTTTTACCATAGCATCGACTAACTGTTTTGTTAAAACTTCTGCTGATAATACACCACCAAATGTCCACGTATCACCTGGTAATTGATGGGTGTTACCATTTTTGACAAAGCTTAAATTTTCCCATACTGGATTTCCTTTAAGCTGATTTTCAAAAATATTATCTTCTTCCTGTACAATATACAGGAATTGGAGATCATCCTCCTGAAAATTTTGCAGTGCTTCCACTGTGACTTCGCTATACCCGTATACGTCTGTTTTATCTGTTGAATAAGCATTCTCAAAGCTAAGTTTACTCATTAATTTGGCAACGATAGAATTCTCGGTGAACAATCTTATTGTCGGCGTATTTTGTGCTGTGAACGCCTGTGTTGCAACATATTTCGAGCCTTCCAGCCCTGCGTCTGCTACACGCTGCTTTTGTTCATCGACAAAGTTATTTAGGTCCGTTACCGCTTGCTCTGCTTCGTCCTCTTTGTTAACTATTTTAGCAACCGTGTTCAATTCATCAACCATGTTCTGATAATGGTCTTGTATAGCTTCTTCACCATATGGAGCAAACATAACAACTGGAGCAATTTCTTCTAGTTTATCAAGATACTGTTCATGACGAAATTTAACTGCAATAATTAAGTCTGGATTTAATCGGGAAATAGCTTCCAGATTTGGTTCCTGGCGTGTTCCCACATCTTTAACACTCTCATCAAATTCTTTATCGATATTTACCCATTGATGAAAGCCATCCAAATCGGCAACACCAACTGGCTGAACTCCTAGCGCCAACAGATTTTCTGCGTAAGACCACTCTAGTGCTACTATTTTTTCAGGTGACCCTTCAATTGTCTGTTCACCCAATGCATCTTGGATTTTTACTTTACGCTCCTCATTTGAACTATTATCCTCATTCGCATTATCATCATCACTATTACCACTGCATGCAGCTAAAATTGATAATACTAAAATTAACATAAAAATGGCTAATTTCTTCATGTAAATCGCTCCTTTATTCTGTTTGAATCCACTCGATAGAATTACGTATCGGTGTTCGTCCACGATTGCGTGGGATTTTGTTAGGATACCCAATCTGAACAACAGCTATTAGTCGATGTTCACTAGGCGATAAACCAATATCTCTTATAAATACTTCGTCCAAAAGTGTCGGTTTCGCTGTCCACATCGTACCTATTCCTTTTGACCAGGCAGCTAGCTGAAAATTCTGGATGAATGCACAAACCGCAGCATAGTTTTCATCATCCAAGTACCCGCCATCATCCTCTTTATCCATATAAAAAAGAGCATGGTGTGGTACGGAATTGAAAAATTGATTATACTTTTGTCGGGCTTTCTTCAACTTCTCGTCTGAAAGTGCACTTAAATATCCGTATCGTATGTAACTATCTACAATCTTTTCACCAAAACCAGAACGTGCTTCATCTTCAAAAATTTTAATTCTCCATGGTTCCTTTAGGTGATGATTCGGTGCATATGCAGCATGGTCAAATATTTCAGTAAGTAAATCCCTATCTATCTTTTCTTCTTTGTAATCAAGAATCGTGCGCCGGCCACGCATTAGTTCAATAAGATCGATCTTTCTCACCTACTCTTCAAATTAGCTAATTGATAAAGATTATCATTATCACCTATAATACTACGGTGTATCCTGAACCCTGTCAAGGTAATCTTTTAGCTATTAGCCATTTCTACAAATTTATTTTCATAGTACCGCTTTTTCTTTGTATTGTTTGTGTTATCAAAAAATGCTATTACATCAGCCAATGCATTTTCCAGCAGCTGACGGTCCTTTGTCAGCTCAAGACGCTCAATTGCCTTTTCGTAATTTATCCCTGCATGCTGGATGCTACTTCCTTTTTTATGTTCAAGACAATAAGCGTATTGCATATGAATCATCCCTAACTGTCGATGGGAAGGAAATTGCAAATTATTATACCTTTCAATTGCATCCTGATAATACGGAACCGCCTCATTAAGCTGTGATTTGTCAAAGTAGTAATATGCCATCTCTGTTAATGCCTCAGCGTGTGCTATGGTATTCACTAATGAAGAGACCTGTAAAAGCTGTAATGCTTCTTCTAAGTACGGGTATGCCTGCTTATTTTGATCTTTACTGCCGTATGTCTTCGCAATACTTACGAGACTTTTAATCTTAAGCTCCTCATTATCGTTACCTGCCATTTCGATCACCTTATTTAGGTATGAAATAGATTCTTCCCCTTTATTTTGCATCGAATACAGCATCCCAATTTTAAAATGGATATACAATATCATATACTGGTCCCGGTTATCACCTTCCTCGAAATAGCCAAGCCCTTTTTGGAAATACTTCACAGAGCGAACAAATTTTTCAAGCTTTTCTTCCACCTCAGCCAATACCAAAAAGCCCCGTGCAAGTTTGATTCGATCTGTCTCCTCTTCTTCCTCCATTTGTTTAACGGCAGCAGACATAATTCTGCGCGCTAATTTATAGTCGCACATAAATGCGAGTTCACCGAGTAGCATCAAATCGCTATCGTCATCCATATAAAGTTTAGAGATAATTTCGGATGCTGCCCTGCTTTCGCCAATTTCCGCATGACAAATTGCCTCAACCATCCATAATTTTTTAACAAGAACATTATGTAATTCATTATTTTCCCGTAACGCTTTTAACTTGGACAAAACATTTGGATAGTGTCCACGCTTAAACTCGTCCAAAATCTGAACTAAATCCTCTTTATGTTCACCTGACACATTATCATTAAAAAGTTCTTCTAAGTTTAAAATATCCATAACCTAAACTCCCCTCTATAACTAAATATTAACCAAAATTTATGTTAAAATAAAGCAAAAGGGGTGTGTGTAAAAGGGATGAAAATGATTGAGTCGGCTATGTTTGTAACGGCCTGTGCGGCGAAAATTCGAAGTAGCGAACTTGTACTGGATGTACTGAATTATAAGTTGCCCACGTCGAAATTCGAAGCATCAACTTTATCGGACTTTTTGAACAACTTCTAGAGGGGGGTATGAAAATGATTATATACTTTGATAACTATTGTAAAATGTGCACAAGTTCATCAATATTCTGGAAAAAAATAGATTGGAGGAACCAGCTTTCATTTGAATCCTTCCGTACGATCGAAAATTACCCAAAAGCAATGGAAGAAAGCCTGCATGTATACCATCAGAAAAGGTGGTTTGAAGGGTTTGATGCTATTATTGAAGTCTCTAAGAAACTACCGCTTATGTGGGTTCCTTTGCCTATCATGTATCTATTCAAATGGATAGGTTTAGGTGACTTTATTTACAAAAAAATCGCCAGGAATAGAAGGCTTGTGCCTGTCAATCAATGTGACCATGACGGATGCAGAATAGACTCATAGTGATTCAGAGGAAAGTATCCTGATAATCATTTTCCCTTCATCAGCTGTTGCCCGAATCAGTATTGGTTGTCTGTAATTATTCTTAAAGACAAAGTCAGGACCATACCAGCTAACTGTTGCATCACGTCCTGGCGGTACATATGGGACGCTTCGGCTGTGTGAATACCGTTCAATTATCTGGACACCTTTCAGTTCGACCGCATTGTACAACGTTGAAGAAACCTGGCATATCCCCCCGCCAATGTCCTCTGCCAGTTCACCTTTCACTATAACCGGTGCTCGCTTATAGCCTCTTTCCTTCGTTCTTTTACCAACTACATTGTTAAAAGAAAATCTTTTTCCAGGAAAAACAACATGATTATTTATTGCTTCAGCTGCGAGCAAGATATTATGTGATCGTTCTTTATTATTCTTCTTAAAATAAGTAGTATAACTTCCAATTTCCTTTTCACGGATTTCTGCAAGTAATTCACTATCAACACGAGGGTAAACCTTTTGTTTCGGAAGAATGATTTCTTCCCTGCTATTCTCATAAAAATAATCCTGAAAAAGCTGTCGGAATTTAATACGGTCAAGTGTCAATCCAGGTTTTTCCTGCACTATTTGACCTTCATCATTAAGTTTTGCATCTGTAGCTTTTTCATATACTTTTTCACTTAAAATATTCATTTCGAGTTCCAGCTTTTGATTGTCTACAAACAAGCTATCTACATAGGTTAACGCAAAATCATTCCTCGATAATTCCCCTACAGTGTTTTCATCATTAATTATCGTTAGAGGAGTCGAAGCTAATAAAAAAGACAAGATAACGGTTATCAAAAAACCACCTCCTGTCTTAGTATTCGATAGATAAATAAAAACATGTAACAAATAAACTACTTGTATTTGTGATAATCAAATTAAGAGAGATAAATTGCAAAAACCACAAGTGAAATTATAATCGTAACAGAATAAATTATAAGTTGTAGGGGAAGATTCGACTTCAGCGATGATGATTCATATTCATGTGATCGACGCAGCTGATCTTCTACGGTATCCCCTTCTTCTTCATATCGTTTCATTTTATTTTCTTCTTGTTTAAATACTAGTAACGTTCCAACCAACGCAACAACAAAAAGAAATACTAGCAAGATAATAAGTTCAATACTCACAAAAAGCCCTCCTCTATATAATTACACTATAAATGATTAACACTATGTAAACAGTGATATCCATCACAGATATAGAAAACAACCCCAATCAATACTTAGAAACTAAGCTTGTCGCCAAGTCTTAATGACTAAGCCTTAGTTTCACTTATACAGTAAGAAAGTATTCATGCTTTCTTTGATGCTAAAAACCACCCTGCTATTCTAGCAAGATGGTTTTGACTAGTTTTATCGAAAATCTCTTGAATCCTCGAGGCTACGGGTTGCTACCGTATACCCAATAATTGATGCAAATGTAATCAATAATAAATATAATGTTCCATTTTTCATGAAAATGTCCCTCCTCGTTTATTTAAAGCATGCGTAATTTACCTTTTTTCAAGATAAGTTTAGGTCCACCAAGTAAGAACAAGTAACGATTATCAATAACTTTTTTCATTGCAGTTGCTGGTGTACCATAAAGTAGGCGCTCAGAGAATACAGTTCCCATCGCGTCACTTTTACCGAGGGAAGCTACTGTACCTTTGTCATCAAAAGTAAAGCTTTCTAATTGTTCATTAAGGATTAGACCTTTTAAATTGGTAGCACATGTATCAGCATGCTGCATTGCCGCTTGTGCAGTTGGTGGGAATGGACGACCTTCCTCTTTATTCATTACCCAAGCACAATCCCCAATAATGAAGATATTTTCTTCTCCCGGTGCACGAAGATCAGATTCAACGGTAACTTTACCTTTTGTTATTTCAAATCCTGATTTGCCAAGAATTGAATTACCGGTTACACCGCCAGTCCATACGATAGTTCCAGCTTTAATTTCTTCACCATCATCTCCAATAACAAAACTGTTTTTCTTACATTCGGAGATTTTGGCGCCTTCTCGAATTTCAACGCCACGATCTTCTAATGATTTCTTAGCATATGCAACTAAATCATCATTAAAACCAGGTAAAATTCTTGGTGCAGCTTCCACATTAATAATACGTGCTTTACTGCGATCAATATCATACTTTTTGCAAAGCTTCGGTACTTGTTCAGCAAGCTCACCAACAAATTCGATACCAGTGAAACCGCCACCGCCAACAAGAATTGTTAAATCATTTTCATTTTTCTTGACTGAAGTGCTGTATTTTGCAAATTGATACTCAATATGTTCGCGAATCATGCGGCTTGATTCGATGTCTGTAATGGAAAATGCATTCTTTTCCATTCCTTTAATTCCAAATGTATTTGTTTCAAAACCGAGTGAAATAACAAGATAGTCATAAGAAACTTCACTATTTTTCAATACTACACGATTCTCTTCTTTTTTCACTTCAGTAACTTCATCATAGATTAAACTTACACGATTTGGGTTAATTACATCACTAATCATCATTCGTGCCTGATTCTGATTCCTCGTACCTGCAGCAACCTCATGAAGCCAGGTTGTTTGATAGTGATAGTTATGTTTGTTTACTAATACTATCTCCGCTTTATCTGGTCCTAGTTTTTGCATTAATCGTTTAGTCGTCATCATCCCAGCATAACCAGCGCCAAGAACGACTATTTTTGGTTTACTCATATAATATCCACCTTCCTCAAATAGTAAAATAGCAATTTCATACGAAAAATCATATAAAATGCAGGAAAAACCTTATGTCCACTTCCTCTATAATATCAAAGTTTTTGTAAATAGGCTAACAAATCTATGTTCACCCGGGTATTCTTTGTA
The DNA here is from genome assembly GCF_900110695.1 of Virgibacillus subterraneus. GTDB lineage: Bacteria > Bacillota > Bacilli > Bacillales > Amphibacillaceae > Lentibacillus > Lentibacillus subterraneus. The sequence continues at coordinate 376,393 of NZ_FOEH01000004.1, forward strand.
ATTATGATGAAAATCATTCTATAATTATATGGAGGTGGATTATGGAGAAGATTAAAATTTATCAAGATGACAAATCTGTAGAAGAATTATGCAATGCTGATTCGCAAATGAAAAAGCTCATACAAATTATTGGAGATATCGAAGTTGTAATGCGCCTCGACTTTTTCACCTCATTGGTGCGTTCGATGATCGGACAACAAATTTCGGTACAGGCAGCAAACGCCATATATACAAGGCTTGAATCGCTTATGGAAAATAACATTACAGCTACCTCCATTCTTAAAGCATCTGAGCAACGATTGCGTTCAATCGGTTTATCAGCACGAAAAGTTATCTATTTACGTGATCTGGCTGAAAAAGTTTATCATAACGAAGTTGATTTACAAAAGCTGCACAAACTTGATAATCAGACGGTTATTAAACAATTGACAAGCATTAAAGGTATCGGAAAATGGACAGCTGAAATGTTCCTTATTTTTTCACTAGGCCGAATGAATGTACTGGCATTAGATGATATTGGTATCCAGCGGGGAGCAAAATGGCTTTATGAAGTTGAAAAGTCAGAACGCCGGAAAATTTTAGCCGAAAAACAGCCGGTTTGGAGCCCCCACCTGACAATCGCATCATTTTATTTATGGGAAACTGTGCATTTGGATTTAGTAAAAAAATATAATTCGATTGAAGATATTGGAGGAGAATAATCATGCATGATAAAACTGAAATCAAAGCGCTTTACCAGAAAATGATTGACGGATGGAACACGAGAAATGCCAATGATATGGCAGGACAGTTTACCGAATCCGGTGAATCGATTGGGTTTGATGGCAGTCTGATGTCGGGCCAAGATGAAATGATTTCGCAACTAAGTGCAATATTTAACGAGCACCCTACCCCACCATTTGTAACGAAGGTTAAAGAAGTCCGTTTTGTCGGAGAGGATACCGCAATCTTACGCGCAATTGTAGGTATGGTGCCACCAGGCCAGACAGAGCTGAATCCTGAATTAAATGCCTATCAGACAATTGTGGCGGTAAAGCAGCCAAAGGGATGGAAAATTGAACTGCTTCAGAACACACCTGCACAATATCATGGCCGACCAGATCTGGTTCAAGAGATTACGGAAGAACTGAAGTCTGAAATGTGATATTACAGAAACTTCGATGATTAAAATGCAAAAAACTTTTCGAAAGAACTAAAATTAAAGGGAATGCTGATTCTTTCAGCATTCCCTTTATGTTAACTATACCGGTCTTACTGTTACTTCATTAACATTCACATAATCCGGTTGTGTAACCGCGTATACTACGGCACGTGCGATATCATTTGCTTCTAACTTTTTCCGATCAGAGTTGGAGGCTTTCTTTTTAAGATCTTCATCTGTTCCATGTGAAGCAAGATCAGTGGCTACAGATCCTGGTGAAATGTTTGTTACACGTACACCTGTCCTTGCAAGTTCTTTTTCCAAGCCCATTGAAAGTGCACGTACAGCAAATTTTGTTGCACTGTAAACTGCATTCACTTTTGCAACCTCATGTCCTGCCACTGAAGAAATATTGACAAGATGCCCTGTTGAGCGCTCTACCATTTTAGGTAAAACCGAGTTAACCCCGTAAAGAACACCTTTTATATTAACATCAATCATCTGATCCCATTCATTAACATGTCCTTTTTGAATAGTAGACATTAACATCAGCCCTGCGTTGTTAACATAAATATCTACTTCGCCAAAGGTTTCGGAAGCTTTTTCTGCAAGCGTGTCAACTTCTGATTGTTTTGCAACATCGGTTTCAACAGCAATTGCTTTTCCGTTCTCCTCTTTATTAATTGATTCTACAAGCTCCTCCAGCTTCTCCTTACGTCGTGCAGCTAGTACTACATTAGCGCCTTCACTTGCAAGTTGTTCTGCAATTGCAGCACCAATTCCGCTGCTAGCGCCTGTTACAATAGCAGTTTTTCCTGATAATTTTGTCATGAATAATTCCTCCCTTACTTTCATGAGTTTATCATGTTAGAAATGCAAGTTCTAAATATTTGGACTAGGATTAGAGTTCCATTGACAAGAAATGAGAGTTATCATCGATACTCGACCACTCTCATTTTTAACCCAAAATTGTGAACTTCGGCGGGGAAATTGTGAACTTGAGCGGAAAAATTGTGAACTTCAGCCGAATGTGTGACAACTTCGGCGAAATCTCTGTGAACTTCAGCCATCCGACAAATTTCGACACATTGGAACCATACTCGATCCCGGAAAAGTCCTCACATATCATGGCCGCAGTACGACCTTAATGCAGTCATCTTCTTTCCCGTTAAACATTTTATACCCATCTGAAGCATCATCAAGCATCATATGGTGCGTTATGATCTCTTTAGGATCGATTTCCCCCCGAACAATCTGATGATATAGTTTATCCATATAAGACCTGGCATGTGCCTGACCTGTCTTAAGTGTAATATTCCTTGTAAAAAACGGACCCAGTGGAAACATATTATACAGCCCGCCATAAACACCTGTGAGCTGAACGATTCCACATTTCTTTACTGCTTTTGTTGCTATTTGGATTGGTCCAAGTGTGCCGCCCTGCAGTTTAAGCTTTTGTTCAACAAATTCAAGGGGCGACTTTTTGCCGTCCATTCCGACACAATCGATAACAACATCTGCTCCACCGTGAGTTACCTCTTTCAATTCTTCACCCATATCATCATATTCAGCAAAATTATATGTTTCAGTTCGATTTATTTTTTTTGAATGCTGGAGGCGAAATGGGATATGATCAACTGCAATTACACGTGATGCCCCTTTTTGCCATGCAAACTTTTGAGCCATTAATCCGATCGGACCACAACCCAATACCACAACTGTATCTCCTCGTTTAACCCCAGCATTCTCCACACTCCAGTACGCAGTTGGTAAAACATCGGATAAAAATAACAGCGAGTCATCATCCAATTCACAGTCTTCTGGAATTAAGTAAGGTGTATAGTTACCGAATGGTACACGGAGGTATTCCGCCTGTCCTCCTGGATAATCGCCGAATTTCTCTGAATATCCAAAATAACCGCCTGAATCATAATGAGGATTCGCATTATCACATTGGGATTCCTGATGATTCTCGCAATATGGACAGCTACCGCACGCAACGGTGAAAGGAATTACTACACGGTCACCTTTTTTGACCTTTGTTACATCTTTGCCAACTTCTTCAACAATTCCCATCGGCTCATGCCCAATAACATAACCTATAGGTAGCGGGAAATTCCCCTGATATAAATGTAGGTCTGATCCACAAATAGCTGTTGATGTGACTTTTAGAATCACATCTTCTGGATCCTGAATTTTTGGAAAAGCAACTTTCTCGACACTTATTGAATACTTTCCTTGATATGTTACTGCTCGCATAGATAGTCCACCTCTGCTAAATAAATTTAACTAAGCATTAAGATGTCCTAATTGCAATAATGTATGTGCGTTATTACTTTCTTGTACCAGACTCCGTAACTTTAAATTTTATTTTCAAATCAATAGGAAGTGTCTGATATTCTGCTTTAAACTGTTTTTTATCGTATGTTCGAATGCTGCTTCTTACATGTTCTTCAATTCCAAGTGGGTCAATATTTAACTCCTGAAATTGTTTTATTAGTTCATTTGCTTTCTTTTTAAAATCTTTTTCTAAATCTTTTTCAAAAGAGGGAATACGTTTGGTTAAGTTCCCCTTTGTGTATTCCCTTACAACCCCCGATAATTTAACATCTATCGTAACTTTTATACTGCCTTTTTCATCTCTAACATGGAAATCCCTCGTTGAATCAACATTTTGAATTGATGCCTTGTAATTCTCAGTGACTAAATTATACAGTCCGTCATTAAAATTTTGATAAAGCATTTTAAAGATATTTGCATCCTCAATTGGTATACTGTCAACAAGTGTATCATCATTAAAGAAAGCGATAGATTCTATGCTGGGAAATCCTTTTTCCTTACTTAACATCGGTAAAAATGGATCCCTGGTCTTACTTTCTAGCCCGGAGGAGAACATTTTTAAATTCGTTTCGGGTAGGTTTCCATGTTGAACATTGTGTTCGAATAAATCGGATAAATAAAACCCCGCTCCCTTACTACTATCAATAGAGTTCAATAGTTCATATGCCGATTCCTCCACTATTCCTAAGTATAAACGTGAACCTATGGTAGGGTCTCTCAAAAGATAATCAAGTGTTTCTCTAAGTCCGTTCTCTGCCAACTCCTTGTTAAAAAAGGCGATTTCCAATTTCCCATTATAAAGCTGTTCAGAAGCTTGTGCATTCAGTTTCAATCTGTTTTCATAAACCATAGAGGATGTATCCGTATACACCGAATCCATTAATTGGTTTTTCTGTAAAAACATTGGTGATATGACTGTCCCTTGAATGGTCTCTTTATCTACATAATCATATCCTGCAACCGTGGCCATCCGAATTTGATCAATAATCTTCTTGGGCATATCAAAATTCGCAAATATACTGACTGCTATAAATGTAAAGAAAATAATATATTTAAGAGGCATTTCTCTTCACCTTTCTGCGAATTAAGTTAATCAAAAATAATATTGGAATGTAACCAAATAAAAGTATGCCTCCTATTTTACCTGTCATGTTATTGATAAAGGATATAAATTCCCTTCCCCCGGTAATAATGCAGGCAATATAAACGATAACAAGTAGAAATACTGCTATTTTTTTATGGGAAATACCAAATAAATTGTGTAGCGATCTAGTACTTGCCCACAAATATAATGCAACATTGGGCAGGATGCTAAAAAACAGTGTTGCAATACCAACGTATTCAAAACGAGCAAGAAAAGGCATCTCAATAATTTTCCATAGACCTAATGTAGCCCATAAAATATATTGCAGTTCACTTTGATTGTAATATATGTACGAAACCAGGCAAATAAATACATATAAGAAAGTCGTATATATATTTCCGATATGAGCAAACTTTTGTGATTTTCTGGACTCACGTATAAAAGGATAAAAAACGAGTAAAGTGCTAACCCCCATGAAACTGAAAATGGCCAATGATGAAGACTGCAGTATTTCAGTAAAGGAGTGATCAAGAATTGGTAATATATTTGTTAGATTAGAATACTTTAATGGATAGAATAAGGTGAAAATCAAAAAGAAAGGATAGAGAACACCAAAAAAACATACACCAACGATAATTCTAAACTCCCCTGATATAATATAATAAATCAGTGGTATAAGCAGTAATAACAACGCCCACACTTTCACATATGGGAACATCCAAACCTGAATAATTTCAATATATGTTCGCAATACAACTACCGAAGTCAATATTAAATACATAGAAAATATAAAAGAAAGAATACCCCCAAGCCATTTACCATATGTGAACTTGTGAATGGAAACGATTTCTGCACCATCATTATTTTGCAGAATTCTATACATAATCCAAATGATAATATTAAATCCAAGCCCAGCCACAATCACCGATATCCAAGCATCATGACCAGCATACTTATTGATAACACTTTGAAAACCAAGGACCCCAACACCTAATTGTGCAGCAGATATCAAAAAGAACACCATAAGTGCCGGCACTTGATTTTTTACCTTAACCATCGCATACCCCTCTACTTATCATAGTCTTGTTTTGTAGATCGTAAAACTTTTTCAGGTCTTACTGCAAAAGGACGCTTATTTTGTTTATCAAAAGGTAAGCGGATAAAAGCATCTTTTAGATCGGTCAATCGAAATGGAAATATTGGTTCTAAAAACGGTCTTCCTAACGATGTTAGCTTTAGCAAATGAACCATAATATATGCAATACAAATACCCACTCCAAGAATCCCGTAAATATGTGCAAAAACCAGTAACGGAAATCGGATAAGGCGAATCGTGTTACCCATTTGATAGACAGGAGTTGTGAAAGAACCCAATGCTGCCAATGCAACAATGATCAGCAAAACATTACTTGTCAGACCCGCTTCCACTGACGCTGTTCCAATTACAATTCCTCCAACGATACCAATTGTCTGCCCAATTTTACTAGGCAACCTTGCCCCAGCCTCACGTAATAATTCAATTGTCAACTCGAGAATGATAGCCTCCAATATTGGAGGAAATGGGACTTGGGTTCTTGAACTAACTAACGTTCCCAGCAATGTTTTAGGTATTAATTCAAAATGATGGGTAAGAACCGCAACATATAAAGGCGTAATTAAAATAGAGAAAAATACCGCAAATAATCGAATTAGACGAAAAGCCGATGCAAGCGTCCAATTTAGAAAATAATCCTCAAAAGCTGAGAAGAACTCTACCAGCGTTGTTGGGCCGATTAAGACATGTGGTGAACCATCTACAAAGATAGCCACTTTCCCTTCCGTCAATACCGCCGCAATTCTGTCTGGTCTTTCTGTATCAAGTAATTGAGGGAATGGCGAATTCTGGTTATCAGTAATCGCCTGTTGGATATAAGAACTATCTATAACCTGGTCCATCTGAACATCTTTAATCCGCTGAATAACAGTTCTAACATTTTCTTTGTCAGCTATACCTTCGATAGATACAACTGCAACCTTCGTTTTTGTTACTGTACCAACCTTCATCTTTTCTATGTTTAATTCAGGAACAGCAATCCGTTTTCGAACTAGATTTAAATTTGTATCAATATTTTCAACAAAAGCCTCTTTTGGTCCCACAACACTGAATTCTACTTCTGGGATATCAACTTGACGTGTTTTGATAAGTGGAATAGGTACTAGTAAATACTGTGGATTCACATTCTCCATATAAATGAATACATAGCCTTGAATAAGCTTTTCATGTAGTTTATTAGGGTCATCTATTAATTGTGACTTAGTAATAGGAATATCATTAATAACTTCATTTAAATCAATATAGTCATTTTGCTGTATTTGTGGAAGTATGTACTTTTCTAACTTTTCTGTGTCAATTGCCGACTTTAAATACCCAAGACAAATAGAACTGTCATTGTGTTCAAATTGATAATCAATAAAATCATCTTTTTTTACCAATTCAGCTAATGTATTTTCGAAGTCTCGTTGCTTCTTCCTTTTAGATGCTTTCTTTTTCATAGGAACATCCTCTTCAAACAGTGCTACAAGGTAGTATGAAAAATAAAGTGGTTTCTTATGCATTTGTTTTAGTTAACATTTATGTAAGTAATTTATAAACAGAATTAGCTTTCACACAAAATTTTTGAAAAAAATACATAATCTATTGAAACTTGCTAAACAATACTTACGGAGCACAAAAAAGCTCAATAAAATTAATGGAGGTTTTAATTTATGGCACAACAAAATCCACAGCAGCAACAATTACAACAAGCAGTACAACAGGCTCAACAAGCACAACAGGCGGTACAGCAAGCTTCTGCTAGTGCTGATCCACAACAACTTCAACAAGCTCAGCAACAACTACAGCAAGCTGAGCAAGGTCTTCAAAATGCTCAATCCCAAGCTGGTGCTGCTGGTCAGCAAGATCCACAAGCTCAGCAAGCACAACAGCAGTTGCAGCAGGCTCGTCAGCAAGCAAATCAGGCACAGCAAGCACAGCAAAACAAACCTCAATAATGTCAGAAATAATAAGGGAGCCTCCAATATAAAACGGAGACTCCCTTCATCATTATTGGTTTGCTATAATTTCCACAATTTTATCCTCAATTTCCGGACCATCCTCCTCATCCAACAAGTTATTAAGCATAATTGAAAAAATAAGACTTTCTCCGCTTTCGCTCTCCACCATCCCTGATAACGTACTGACACCATATATTGTTCCGGTTTTCGCCTGGATATTTTTATCCTCCATCCGGCTTCGCAATGTTCCTACAGTCATCCTGTCACCCTTACCAGCAATAGGCAATGAATGAAGATATGAATCGAACCAACTTTGATTCTGGACTGTATAAAGTAACTTTGAAATCTCATTTGGAGGAATTAAAGTAGCATGTGATATCCCAGAACCATCACGAATCATGAGGGTATCAATATTAATTCCCATTTTTGCCAATTCCGTTTCAACCACTTCCAGCCCTTTCTCCCAACTTCCTTCACCGTGTACAACCTTCCCCATTTCTTTGACCAATATTTCCGCAATCGTATTATTACTTAACTTCATAAACGGTACAAGCATCTCAGAAAGTGGCATTGATTCATAGGAATAAAGAACCTCTGCGTTATCCGGAGCCGACCCAGTTTTTACTTTACCCTCCCAGGTTATCCCCTGTTTCTGAAGTGATAGCTGAAACAATTCCATCGCATACCCAGTTGGTTCCCATACAGTCATCCACTCTTTAATAGTAGTAGATTCAGCTGGAATCGTCCCCTCAATTGTTATGGTATTCTCGCCATGTACACGCTTAAGCGTCAAGTCCTCTTCCACGCTTGGTTCACTGGTTAAAGCCGTATTCTTCACTTCTATATAGTTAGTCTCAGGTGAAACAGTTATTTCTGGTTTTTCCCCTTTACTACCGGGACTCACCTCAACAATAACTGTACCTGCGTCGTAGTCTTTATCTGGTGAAGCAGTTAAAGCAGAAATTTGTGCACCATAATACCAATGCTCATCACTCCAAATCAGATCTGGGGACAGTCGAACATCATCATACCACGTATCATCTCCTACAATATCCCCCTTTATCACATTGATACCACTTTCTCTTATTTTTTTCGCGAAATTATCAAAGTCAGCAGGCAATAATGTTGGGTCACCTTTTCCCTTTAAAAAAAGATCCCCAGACAATGTACCACCATTAATCGATCCACTCTTAACCAACTCAGTTGAAAAGGTATGATTCTCACCCAACACGGAGAGTGCCGATGCAGCTGTCAAAAGTTTCATGTTTGATGCGGGTCGCAAACGGACATCACCCATATGATCATAAATTTTCTCCCCATTTTTTGCTGAACGGATACTTATTCCAGTAAGTGCTCCTTTCAAATTCGGTTCACTTTTTATAAAGCTCTCTATCTGTTCTGCCATCGTATTATCCTCCTCTGTTGTATTTGCTGGTTCATTTTTTTTATCTGTTGCAGCAGACCCTATGATGAAGACTAATAAGAATAGGAAAAGCATACCAAAGCTATAATTTTTCACCGTCATTCCTATCACCTCATTTCTGCCCTAATAATGATTTCTGTTTTTATGTAAAAGAATCCTTTATTCTGCCCCTTATATTTAAAGAAATTTACGATAACTGACCCGGGAATAGCCTATTCCCAATGATGTACTTGACTCTGAAATTATATACACATTACATTATTTTTAGAAAACACGGCTTATCACCAAGCTTTATGGTGAAAGCTTTTATTGGGCTTATACAGTATAAAGGATTTATAATTTCTTAACTGCCAAAAAAAAGCACCGCATAATTGAGCGATGCTTCCACTTCCTTCTATTCTACTAATAATTAACTGCGTCGTAAGAATTAATTAATCCGTCTTCAAAATAATAGCCAGCACCATTGATGTTATCAGCTGTATTCTCAATAGCAGCACGGATCTGGTCATTATCTCTTCCCTGACCTGCCAATAAACCAGCAAGTCCAGCTACATGTGGTGAAGCCATCGAAGTACCTGACATATAAACATAATCATCACGCAAATAAGTTGATGCGATATCGACACCAGGTGCCATCACATCCACCCATTCACCATAATTTGAAAAATTAGCAATTTGATTATTACTATCTACAGCCCCAACAGCAATAACATTTTCATAGGAAGCAGGCTCGAAAGTAGTCGAAACACCATCATTTCCAGCAGCAGCTACAATCAGTGCACCATTATTCCATGCGTAATTAACTGCATTTTCCAATGTTTGCGTATCGCAATCACAGCCGAGTGATAGATTGATAACTTCCGCCCCATAATCAGCAGCATAGATAATTCCATCCGCAATATCTGCCAATGATCCACTTCCTCTAGCATCTAATACTCTAACAGCAAGAATCGACGTATTTGGTGCCATACCAGCAATTCCAATTCCATTATTAGTTTCTGCTGCTGCTGTACCAGCTACATGTGTACCATGGCCGTTTCTATCCATTGGTTTATAATCATTTTGAACAAAATCATACCCTAAAATTGTTTTGCTATTTAAATCTTCGTGACGATAATCTACACCAGTATCTAAAATAGCAACTTCCTGCCCACTATTTCCCCTGATAACATCCCATGAATCGTTAGTATACGTATTAAATATTCCGTATTGGTAACTAGGATTTGCGTATGTGTCATTTGGATCCCAGGTAGCACTCATTTTGTAATTTGGTTCTGCGTATTCGACATTGGGATTTTTGTTAAGTGCTTTGACCACAGCCTCAACATTTCTGACTTCCAGGACTTTAAATGGTGATTTAACGGCATCTTCATCAGGTTTCACTTCCGCCTTCATCCCTTTTAATGACCTTTTCTGCTCCTTTTCTGTTACACCAGTCTTAAACTTGACGATCACCTCTCCTTTTACATGTGAACCAATTTCATCTGATTGCTCCATGGATGACACTTTTTCTAAATTACTTTTATTACTCTGATAAGACAATTCCGCATTTCCTAATGTTGGAAATGCCAGCAGCATCGCAATAAACAACCCACTAAAAAACTTTATTCTCATTACTATTCCTCCTTTTTTAGATTTATATATATATTCTGAAAAAAGGAGATGAAACCCTTTATAAAAGGTTTGGGAAATAAGGGTCAAAAATTGTCGAATAACGGAAACTTTTGACCTACACTTTCCTGTATTTAGGAATGTACTATTCTATAAAAACTAAAAACTTCTTCGGAATAACGGTTTGAGAATAACATTTTTCCTAAGAATAATTAGATATTTTAATAGAAAAAGGTAGTTAGAAATAAATATTGTAAGTGACATTATAATTTCAGTTAATATTACCTAGTGCAGACTTCAATAAAAATTCGTTAATTAAATACATAAGTATATTTGCGCAAGTGAGAACTCCAATTTAAAACTTACTTGGCTTTTATTACCAAGCCTAAATGTTGAAAACCTTAGTTACACTTATGCGGTAAGGAAGGATTAATACTTTCATAAACTGCTAAAGAATTATAAATAATTTTGATTAAAACAGCCATCCTAATTATGTTAGTAATGTGTTAAAGGTGTGAGCGTAATGGATTTTTTCAGTGGCCAAGAATCACTTACCGCAGTACAATGGGCGTTAAGAGCTATAGTTGGATTTATATTTTTAATTGTCATAGCAAAAATCATGGGTCAGCGATCGATTTCACAATTGAGATTTCTCGATTTTGTCGTTGCATTACTAATAGGAAACATTATTGCTCATCCTCTATCAGACGAAGGACTAGGACTTAAGGGATCAATGATAACAATGAGTGTTGTAGTAGCGTTATATATATCTGGAGTGTTTTTGAGTTTAAAATGGCCTCCTATACGAAAGATATTCAATACTCCCCCAATACCTCTGATTGAATACGGAAAAATTAAGTATAAAAACCTGAAGAAGGCACGGATATCAGTAGACGTACTTTTATCCGAACTGCGAAAGGAAAAAACAGAGGATATTCAAAAAGTAGCACTCGCATTGTGGGAACATGGTGGATTTATATCTATATTTCTATATCCTCAATACCAGCCACTTACACATTCGAATCTGACGCCACCTCTAAAACCATTCCATTTTCCTCATACTCTTGTTAAAGAGCGTAAAGTCGATTATGAAGTACTGAAAAAGTCTGGAAAAGATGAGGAATGGCTGATTAAGGAACTGACAACAATTCATAACGTAACATTAAACAACGTACTTTTAGCAACTATTGATGAGAGTAAAAACCTAAAAGTGTTTCTGTATAACTGATCAAATTGTTAACACATATTAATCATATTATTAGAAGACTGGGTATACACCATCCTTAACGTCGAGTGCCTTAATTGCACTTATTGGTGCTTTACCAGATCCTGATGATAAATATCATAATTAATTTTTAAAAAAGGCAATGAAAAAATCCACATATTGTGCTGTGCTCGTAGAATTCCTGTCTCTACCTCCTTAACATAGAATTGTTCTTCAATAGGTAAACGAAATAAATACTTGCCAAAGGTTAAATATATTCCTGAATTATTATCCTTATTTGTACTTGAAAGTTGAAGTGCCTCCTCATATTGAGTAAGTTCAAGTACACCAACCATTGAAGCGTACGGTAAAGGTAAGGCTATATTCATATAAGACCGCCCTAGTTCCTCATGTGAAGAATACAATGCTACAAAAGTGGTCTCCTTATTTATTTTTCGAACCCATGCCCTTACTTCATTTCGTCCATCAGCATCATCTTTAACCGAAAATATATTCCCACTCATTTCGACCTTTTTACTGGAGAATGGTAAGTTAACCTGCCTAACATATCTGCTAATCAAACGATATACCGCTGCAAAGGGCTTAAACCATGCTCGCCATTTCACTTCAGCAATTAACCGGTATCGATTTGTGTTTTCATAAAAATCTATGATATCTGGTGATAATGTATCCGTATTTATATCACCTTCATACACGCTCATGTCATCTACTAATCCCTTATAGGTCTTATGATCTGTTCTGTCAGCTAAAATTGCTTCACCAATGACCCCCTTCCCTCTTATTCGACTGACCGGAAAGCTCAACCTTTGCATCCTGGTAAAAGGAAGCTGGGCATACCAGCCTATAATCCCTGCTGCTGCAAACAATATGGAGTTAGTTACCCCATGAAATAAAAGCATAAAATTAATTGTTACGGTATACAGTCCAGTAACATTACCAAATGCGTATACTAATGAAAAGATAATCGCCACACCTAACGCAGCATAAGACGCTCGATTCAGCCAGTTAATAGACGCTTTAAAAGATATGTAGACTAAACCATAAATACCAATAATATAAATAATTACCGATAGCAGTTCTAAAGAAGTGGAAAAAGTAATACCTAACGCTACAATAATTGGTGAAACAATAACAATTATGCCTGCTAACCTATACAATGCTGATTTGTATAACCTGCCAAGCAGTCCAGTAAAGACAGGCAACAAAAACGCTGAATAGTGAAAATGAATACCTGTCAGCCATGTCATCATTGGGGAGAACCCAGTATCTATGTTGGCTTCATAAGCAACAAACCAGCCCCCGCCGATTGCTATATAAATAAGGCCGATATCAATTAGAAATTCCTCCAAATGAATAAAACCTCTATGTAAAAATCGACTGAATCCATAACCAGCAATGAACAATGTAAAAAGAAAATAAATTACCGCAAATATCGTATCCCACGCAGTATCATTTGTAATTTGCAAAAAAATAACAGCAGCAAATGCTGGTATTGCTAGATAAGGAAGATATCTTGGAATATACCCATTATCACTTTCCATTACCAGATGAAGTGTTAGCGGAAGGTAAATTAATTGAGCTACCGTCAACATCATAAAATACCATGGATGTGGACCAATTATAGCAATAACGAGTACTATTAATATGTTACATAATCCAATGTTACGAAATGTCATCGGCAGTAAACTCTCCTTCATACGAAAACAATGTACCAATCAACGGATTTCTAACTATTACATGTATCGAGTATGCATCTTTCTCCTCCACATACTTCTCCGTAACTGTCGCCAAACCCTGAAACAACGTTGGCAATGGTATTTCCAGCCGACCGAGTACCAAGCGCTGCCGCTTCGATGTGATTTTCAGGGCTCTCTCTGCGGTTACATCAAGCGATAAGTCTGAATAAAATAGGTGCGGTTCACCGAGATAGTCCTTTATAATATTCCGTTCGGAGTCTAAACTCATCAGCGCATTAAAATACCTTTTCTTCGTTCCAAAATAAAATGTCCGCTCCCAGCGGATCTGCTCCTCACCGTTCCTGCCAGTTTCTGGAGTATTTACAATCTTAAAGGGGATATTCTCCCCATGTTCCGGAAACAGTAACTTAAACTTCACACCTGTCCAAAATAAGGGAAACAGCCATTTCGGTCCACCTTTTATACTTTCCATCATTCCTGTTCCTGTAAAGGACATTCCCCTTTGGATCTCATATCTTTTTTGCAGCATGGGGTGAAGCCGATAAAAATCTTTCCCCATAACACGTTTATAAATGGACATCTTAATCTCCCTATCTTTTCCGCTTACAATTTTTTGCAGTAGGAACATTTTTACTGGACATAAACCCCACTACAGACAAAATGAATAATGCTAAGTTAAATGTTAACGGATTAAACGGATCCACAGCACTGCTTGGCTGTGCGATAATTGCTCCCACTGTTAACAGGGGATAAATAATAATCTGTAACCGAAACAATTGTCTTTTTTTCGAATAAACCAGCCAGACTAACCCGAATACTACTTCGATAATTCCAGCGATTAGAACAATCCAGGATGCTTGAATATACGAAATAGGTACAGCACTTTGGACCATACCTATCTCAGCTGGATGCAATCCAATTATTTTTGGAACAAGCCCATGATACAGCCAGATGAATGAAAATAGGAGCGTAATAATCCAATTACTAAAAAACCTCACATACTGCGATGATGGTGAATCCCCTTGCTCCAGCCATCGTTTCAATACATCAAAACTAAGCGCAGTCCCCCACCCTATAAGTGGTCGAAACATAAATTGATCAATCAATTTACCAATCCTGCCAAGACCGGGTTTATAATTATATTGTGTTAAAAATGTAATGGAGGAATCTGATTGAGGGATATACTTCCAATACCCTCTTCCTTCATGAATAATGGAGCTTACCTGGTCCGTTCCAAAATGTAAAGAAGATGTTCTCGACCCATCTTTCGCATGAAAACTGCCAGCACTTTTTCCCCATCCTTCAACTGATAGACCAGGACCAATAATTGTCTTATATGTAAATTCCTGTGGCTTGTTTTCCTTTTTAGGGAGATAGGTAATTGAGGAAAAACGAAGATCCCACTGTTCATGGAGATCAGGAGTTTGTGTTGCATTCCATAACTTATCCATTTCTGATTCAATGGGTAATTCAACATATATTGGTTTTCTTTTCACAGTGTTCACCTCAACTTGCACATGTTAATAGTAGTTTCAGTTTAACATATAGCTGTTTAGAAAAGCTTAAACCCTTACGAGAGACTTAAGCTTAACCTAATAAACTATTGAATTCTAATCTTAATTGGACTTTCTGCTTGCTACCCAAAAAGCTAGTATAACTAATGGAATTACCAGGAATATTGGAATGTTAATATGACTTTGTGTAAGCATTGCTAGAAAGAACAGTACTACAATCCCAATAATTATGTACAAACACCCGCGCCCGAATGTTTCCATTTAATCTCCCCCCTTCCAATTCGAAATTCTAATTATCTATTGTATATGTATTAACAGTACTCTTATGATCTAGCCTCGCATACTGCGAACGCCCTAAGTAAAGCGGAATTTCAAGTTTACTGAAATCCGGGAGTCCATTCTCCAAAAATAAATCATCGTCACGATAACATTGGGTAATATCGCCGACAAACCAATCATGATCACCGTACGTATTAATATCAACTGTCTTACACTCATAGGCAACATATGCATCATGAAGAATTGGTGCATTGATAGTCATTCCGCTATCATATGATATTTTCGCATAGTCAAATTTGTCTACATTCTCCCCAGTAAATACCCCTGTTTCTTGAATGAACGCAGCTTTTTCATATGGAACGAAATTAATTGCAAATTCTCCAGCATCATTAATCAGATCAAATGTATAACGTTCTCTCCCAATTGCCACCCCATACATCGGTGGGTCAAAGGAAATATAGGAATGCCATCCAGCAGCCATTATATTACTTTTTCCATTATGGGTTACCGTAACTAGTGCGACCATACCAGGATAGCTGTGCATGACCGTCTTTGGTGTAGCTCTCCTCATTGTGACCACCCTTTCTATGTATCTATTTTAGTTAAAAACACTTTCTTGAGCTTTACTCCAGCTTTTATAAAAGCTTTCATTCCTCTTCCCATATCATAATCGAGATTACAATTAAAAGAGAGAACATCGCTAGAATATATTAATAGCCAGTATGTAAAACATACAATATGCTTGTAATAATAATGCTAGAAACTTTTCCAGTCACCCCCGCATCATTCGAAGTTAAGTAATAATCTTTATTTATATTAACACCATAGGAGTGAAGCAACAAGACAATAAGCAGTTAGTTCTTTATTTTAATTAACAGGTTGTTTCTATTACAAAAAAGAGAAAAGCTGCGACATAGATTCAATTAATATCATTTAGTGAGGCTCACCAGCCGCCCGCGGAAAGCGTAGTGTATTTCCGTAGCGGTATCATAGCACTCAAGTATATTACCACATTGTGTCGCAGTTCATATCAACTGCTAAAATTATAGAGCAATAAAAATTACTTGAAGAACTTTTTAAAAGACAATTTTACTATTTCCATGCCACCTAAACCAGATGAGAATCGATAGTAATAATAAGAAAGGTTCATTACTACTATCGTTTGCCGAGCATAAAAGGTGGCATACTAAATGGAATTTATTTCAGAATAATGGATGTGAAACAATAAAAAGTCACTTTTCAATTAAATGAAAAGTGACTACAATCCTCTTACTGTTGTACTGGCTAATATATATCAGCTATCGTTTGGATTACCTTTTGTGGTGCAGCCACTAATGAGTAGAAACCCTTTTAGGTCATGTATTGCCATATTTCATAAGCGCGACGATTACTGTTTAGGAACGCATTGTCTAGAAACGTGTGTAAATTTAGATTTGAACATTCTATTTAGATCATGTAACTTATGTGATGCTAATTGCATAGAAATATTCTCCTTTACTATTAATAAAATCTCTATTCACGTTTTTGGTCAAGTGTTCCTTCAAAATAATCATCTGAAGCTTGTTCATGTGTTTCGGCCAAGCCTTTTTCAATTTGCGTGTTGCCTTTGTAATCAGATGGCTCATAATTCTTTTCAGCTACCCGACGGCTTTCTTCTGGATTTACTTTATTCTGTTTCTTTGACACTTTAGCACCTCCATTGCCTCTATTTATTGCTGACTAGGTATATCAGTATGAAGCGGCGGTGTCATTAACCAGCCTTTTTCTTTATTTAGACGAAGTGCCTTTGCACTCGCTTGACTTTTGTTCATGTGGTACTGCCCAAATAGCATTGCAACATCTTCACGAGTACATTGGCCCATAATTGTACTGCAGGATACTAGGCCAGCAGCAAGGCTTGCTGATACCATTGCGCTTATTTCCTGATCATTAAACTTTGCACCTGAAGGAATGTCTTCCAGGTCAGCTAAAGAGCGTTCTGGAGGTGAAGGAGGAATCGGGATGCCATTCGTTTTCAAAATTTCCTCTATATCTTCAGATTCTTTTTTTATACCTTGAATTAATTCTTCTAGCAATTGTCTTAAATCCTTGTCACCCGTGTGATTAATATAAGTTTGAAAAGCAGCGTAATTCCCTTTTGCTACTACCAAATATGACCACATGCTAAATACCTCTCCATAGTGAAGTGGCTGTTTCTTTGGATTACCTGACAAAATACCCATAATAATACACTCCTTTGATTTTATTTACAAAGATAGTTTTACTCAAGACGTTATTTCTATTCAACTAAAACAATAAATATAAACCTGACAAGTTGTTAACAATAACGTTTAATGTGGTGGAAATGAGGGGATATTTTGCAAAATTACCAAAACACAAATAGGGCCAGACGATATAAAGCATATGTAAGCCAATTAGGTACCACTCAAATCCATTTAAGGAACCCATATGTGATTGCTTGGTGGTCAGCGGCTTTCCCCGGATTAGGACATCTTCTACTTTCCAAATATTTAAGGGGGTTTCTCTTATTTATATGGGAAATTGTTATTAACGTTAATTCGAAGCTAAATCTATCTATGGTATATACCTTTGGAGGACAATTTGATATGGCAAAAGAGGTTCTGGAACCCAGATGGATACTTTTATATATACCTGTCTATATTTACGGGATATGGGATAGTTACCGGACATCGATTGATTTAAATAAAGTTTATTTACTTGCTGAGCATGAAAATGCAAACTTTATAAATTTTAAAATCACCTCCATGGAGATTAACTATTTGGATAAACGAAAACCCTGGGTGGCTGTGATGTGGTCTTTTTTCATGCCAGGAACTGGTCAGGTTTACATCCACCGAATTGTTGTAGCTTTTTTCCTTGTAACCTGGACGATTATCATTGTTTATTTTTCACGTGTTCTTGAAAGTGTAGATCTTTTAGTTTCAGGAGATATTAATTATGCTAAGGAGATACTGAATCCTCAGTGGTTAATGTTTTTACCCTCTGTTTATTTTTTCTCTATCTATGATGCCTACGTAAATACTGTAGAAAATAATAAATTATTTGATAGTGAACAGAGAACTTACCTAAAAAAGAAATACCAGAATAAGCATTTTAATTTACCCTTAAACCTTATAAAAAGGAGCAAGTGAAGAAATGTATATAATGGCCACTTTCGATCATTCAGTCTATTTGGAGTTAGCGCTTGCTTATTTGGAAAAAGAGGATATCCCTAAGGCGAATATTCTGGCAGTCCCCCTCGACAGCAGAAAGGAAAAAATGAAATTGTTTGATACCCTTCATAAATCGGACGGATTAAGCTTATTTGATATGGCAACCGCCTTTGCAACTGCTTTTGCTGTAATTGGGGCGAGCGTTGGATTCCATTTGGAATTGGGGCCGATTATATGGGGGATTTTTGGAGCAGTAGGAGGTTTTGTTTTAGGATTTGTAATTAAACTTATTATCCAGAAGCTGAAACAAAATCACCGAATAAAAATGAATAACAAATCAACTGAACTTATTCTAATCATTCATTGTAATAAAAATCAAGTGGAAATAATTGAAAAATTACTTTGGGAACACTTAGCTTTTGGTGTCGCTGTCCTGGATAACAACTATCAAAGTCAATAACGAAAACAAAGGGATGTGGCAAAATGATATTTTTACTTGTGTCTGTGGCCGTCTTTAACCTGGCAGCTATATTAGTACCAAAAAATATTTCATTGATAGAAATTTATGGCACAATTTTAATTTCTATTGTCCTTCATCTTCTCATAGATATTTTCCTTGATCTTAAATATAATTTGTATGGCTATTTTGATAAGGGGGTCGATTCTAAGACCTTGATTTTCACCTTTGGTATTTACCCTGCAGTAAATATAATAATTGTAAATTTATACCCTTTAGTCCATGGAATCCTCTCTAAAACATTATATATTCTTATTGCAACAATATTTGCGTTATCATATGAAGTTGCACTTTTGTTTGTAAATATTTTTTATCACAATGAATGGCGACTTTGGTATTCTGCCATAATATATCCCTTCCTATTAATTCTGCTGTTTCTAAACAGGAAATTTCTTAAACATCTAGCGAATTAGCATATTCGAATAATTTATCAATGAGCGGGGAAATTAATCATAATGACTATATAGGAGGGAACATTGTTGGAGAATACAAACGTTTTAACACCTGGGGAAAACTCCTATCTCGGTAATACAATGGCTGTGGGGGTGACAAGATACTTTATTGGTACAGCAAAGGACCCAGAAGTAGTCGAGTGGCTCGAAAATGCCCTTGACCTTGATTCCTTTCAAGTACGTGGAGCGAAGAGTTTATTAGATCAGTCCGGTCATCCTTTGCCTCAAGGCTTTTCAAGTGAAGATTTAATTTATAAGGCACCAGCACTATATAATGACAACGTTATTCTATTTGTGAAATATATTTTGTCAGAAGATGCTGGTCCGGTTTATACGATTGCATTGTCAGAGGCAACACGCTCAGATGTACGCAATTACTACCTAACTGTTATAAATAAGTTAGTAAACTTAATAAATCAGCTTGTCATGCTAATGGAGAAAAAAGGGCTATTCGAGCCAAAAATTCACCTGCCTGTCCCTGGAAGTATCGAAAAAGTACAAAAACAATCCTTTGCAGGAAATTACAGAGAAACACATGGACATTTTTCAATCACTAATGACTGCAGACGAACTGCCAAACCTTCCTACGTGGGAAAGTGAAATCACAGATAGTACAGTTTCTCCTTTTTCAGAACGTTTAATGCTATATAAAATTTCGATTTTTATATCATCAACTGTATCTCGGTATGGTGCAACGCTAAGTTTGATTATGAGAAAAGATATCGGTGTTGAATTTTCACGTCTATTAGCAGAGGTATCGTTGTATGGCGAAGACACACTTAATTTGATGATAGAATTTGGTTTCTTGGATCAAATACCAATGGCTAAAAGCAAATAATATTTATATTGAGAACAGGTAAACAATATGGGGATATGCCTAAATTACTATTACAAATTATATTAACATTTGTTAATTTTGTATCTGCAATTGTAATTGGTAACATTGCCAAAAGTCTTGCTACAAGTCAAAATCCAAGTATACCGAACAGCATTTTCGGCATTGGTTTGATGGACTTTATATATCCTTTTTGGTTTATTGATATTAAATCGAAAAGCGCAAGCAAAGTAACTACCGGAAATCCCGTATAGTTATTAAAGATGGTAAAATTATGGAAAATTCACTTCGTAAAACCAGATTAGATATTGAAGCACTTAAAGCATTGCTAAGACAAAAGAATGTGTTTTCTATGTCTGATGTTTCCTATGCCATTTTTGAAACAAGCGGAATACTATCGGTAATGAAAAAAGAGATAAAACTGCCAGCAACAAAGGGTGATATGAATGTTTTAAGCATGACACCAAACCCCTATCCTATAGCAACAGAAATTATTTCTGACGGTGTTGTTAATACTAAAAACTTGGCTAAATTGAACCTTGATAGAAATTGGCTGGAAGAACAAATAAATAATGCTGACGTAAATTACCTCTCGCAAATCTTTTATGCAGAAGTTCAGTCAGATGGCACCCTTTATATCGATAAAAAAGACGATATTATCTAACAAATAATAAAACTAATGTATGTAATCGGCCCTAGTCATTGGGCCTAAAGTAAAATATTCCATTGTATTATAGTTAATTGGCAATGCATAGTACTGTTCTGCCATATTCCCTTCCATTTGCATTTGTAAGAGCTTCATTAACTACTACCCTGTACTTCCTATTAAAAATTGGGAAGGAAACTGTAATGTCCATTGTTTGAAATGAAATTTATTTTTCATTATCTTCTTCACTTTTAATCGTATATTCATTCGTCTCCTCAGAAAACTCGGTTTGTAATTGATTTAACGGTCGTGAATCCTCACGTTCATCTCCATCAGTAAAACGATTTTGTATAAATCCGTGTATAAAAGGTTCGCAACAGGTGATGAAGAAGGCTACCATTATAGAAAGAGTTACAATGGGAATTCCTTCTGCTAGAAACAAACTTCCCAGGATCCATAATGACAGAAATGCTAGCGGAAAATCTGCAATGGATGCCGTAACATTGCCGAATTTTCTTAGGATAAATAAATCTCCTATTAAATATGATATCCCTGTTACCAGTAAGCTTATCCAAAACAGATTATACAGGGTGGCATCATAGAATATCCCGAATATCGAGAAAACTGTAATAGAAATAGCGACAAATTTAAGTCCTAACGCTTTAAAATGATCCATAGAATAAAAACCACCTTTCCTAATTTGTATTTATTAGTGTTTGTCAATTCATCTAAAATATCACGATTATCATGAAAAGCTTTATATTTATATTGCCCAAAAAATAGGATTAATTTAAGTGAAATGGATAAAATAAGGTTTGCGGTGAAATTATACTTCGGCAACAAGAAGTAACTTTTTACCTTAAGTCTAAAAATAGGAGGTTAGTTATGGATAACGGAGACAAAAGTCGCAATAAGCGCAACAACAATAACAACCGGAACCAGAATGCTGACAATGTTGAGTTTGCTAATGAGAATGAGTTTGTTGAGGATTTAGATAACAACAACAATAATAACAACAGAAATAACAGAAACAACCGCAACAATCGAAACTAAATTAATGGTATTAAAAACCTGTATCACTCTAGATACAGGTTTTCCTATGTTCATCCTCTTGAAGATTCCAATCAATCTGCACCGAAGAAGCTTTTGAATGACTGAATTGTAGCTTCCCTGTTGACTGCGCCAATTGAAGTGGTTATCGGAATACCCTTAGGACATACTTGAACACAATTTTGGGAGTTTCCGCAGCCTTGTAGTCCGCCATCCTCGATAAAACCTTCAATACGCTCATCTTTATCCATTTCTCCGGTAGGATGAGCATTTTTCAGTCGAACTTGAGGAAAAACAAATGGTCCCATAAATTCACTCTTATCGTTTACATTCGGGCACGCCTCTAAACAGACACCACACGTAAAACATTTTGAAAGCTCATAGGCCATTACACGCTTTTTTTCATTCATCCGTGGACCAGGACCGATATCATATGTACCATCAATGGGTATCCATGCTTTTACTCTTTTAAGCGAATCAAACATATCTTCTCTATCGATGATCAAATCTCTAACAACCGGAAATGTACTCATCGGTTTTAAGTGTATTGGATGTTCTATTTTATCGACCAAGGTAGAACAAGCCTGACGAGGAACATCATTTATAAGCATTGAACATATACCACAAACTTCTTCCAAGCAACTCATTTCCCACTGTACTGGAATCGTGTTTTCCCCATCTTTATTAACTGGGTTTTGCCGAATATACATTAAGACCGAAATTATATTCATATTAGGGCTATATGGCACCATAAACTCTTCATCATACGGCTTTGAATTCGGACCTTCTTGTCGCTCAATAATTACATGAATGTTTTCCATATCGAAGCTCCTTTAAAGTTAAATCAACAATTCTAGTCTCTACATATTGTAATCAAAAAACTTTATTTTAAACTAATTCTTTAATTTTTAAATTCAAAATAGATAAACCAAGATTGTCAATTGGAGCTTTTCATTAAAAATCTATAGGCTACTTATTGGAGTTTTTCTATAAAATTTTTCAATACATGAACGGTTTGTACGCAATTGTTTAAATCAGACCACTCTGCAGGGTTGTGGCTTATACCATCTTTACTTTGTACAAACAGCATTGCGACGGGAAGTTTGTCGCCAATAATCATTGCGTCATGTCCTGCGCCACTTGGTAATTTATATGGCTCAATTCCTTGTTCATGGAATGATTGTTCAAGAATGTTCTGTGTTTGTTCCTCGATTGGAACTGGTTCTACACGCAACTTCTCTTCATGCTCGACAGTAATTTGATGTTTTTGGGATATTTTCTTTGATACAGCCAATACTTCATCTACCAACTGATCCCTTGTTTCCAGAAAAATATCCCGGACATCAACATATAAAATAACTTTTCCAGGAATTACATTCACGACATTTGGCTCAACTAATTGCTTTCCAACCGTTGCTACTGCTGAATCACTTATTTGGCCTGGCAGCTTATTTACTTCAAATATAAAATCACTTGCTGCTACCAATGCATCTTTTCGGTCGTTCATAGGTGTATTCCCAGCATGTCCTGCTTCTCCTGTAAACGTTAATTCCAGCCAGCACGGACCTGCAATACCAGTGACAATTCCACATGGTAACTCCCTGTTTTCAAGCCTCTTCCCCTGCTCGATATGTACTTCGACAAACATTTCAATCTCATCTAAATTTCGATTAGCCGTAGAATAACCTTCAATTGTTAATCCAACATTGTTAAGCACTTCTTCAAAGCTTAATCCATCTTGATCAACGAGCTCTAATTTTTTCTGTAGATCAGCACTTCCGATTAATGCTTCACTACCATTTAGTCCTCCATTAAAACGTGATCCTTCTTCATCCGAAAAAATAACTACTTCAAACGGTTTTTCAGGCTTAAAACCAGTTTTATTCCAAGCTTCAACCACTTGCAACGCCGATAATACTCCAAGCGGTCCATCAAAATGCCCACCATTCGGTACGCTATCAAGATGTGAACCACATAAAATTGCAGGGAGTCCATTATTTTTTCCATCAAGTCGTCCAAATATATTCCCTGCCCCATCCTCTCGTACATCCAGACCTGCTTCCTGCATCCAGCTTGAAACCAATTTTTTAGCCTGTTTCTCTTCTTTTGAAAAACCAGGACGATCTGATCCATTATCGTCCGTTAGACCAATCTGTGACAGTTCATTTAATCGATAGGCTAATCGCTCCCCTAGAACACCGTCATAATTATGTTCAACGTTATATTGTTTCAGCAGCTTTTCATTTAACGATAAATAGTTATTCGTATCCATTGTATCAGCTCCTTTAAAAAGTGTTAGAAAACTTAGCATTCATTAAAGGGATTCTTATGAAAACGTATTTTGCTTTGGAGTGCAAGCCTTTGTTGCATTATGCAGTAAGAAAGTAATAATACTTTCTTACCTGCAAAAATAAGCATGGATTAGTATCCAGCTCATTATGCAAAAGTAATTATTTAAACCTGTATACTTTTCTCTACTTTACCATCTTTTCAAGACAACCTGCACTTTATCATTATCAGCAAGTGAATAGATATCCTCTAACGGATTTCCTTTGACGACAATTATGTCAGCAAGTTTTCCCTCCTCTAATGTTCAAACCTTGTCTCCAGCGTAGTAAAGCTTTAAAACAAAAATAATGCTAGGCATCCGTTGATGCCTGGCATTTTTCAAAAAAACTATTACATTTTATACCATGAAGTGACATGCGCTCCCTCTCACGTTTACTAATTCACCTTCTTCGCCCCCTCCCAGTACATTTCCCTTAAGCGGTATTTCTGCAATTTCTCTGTTGCTGTTTTCGATAATGCTTCCACGAATTCAACCACTTTGGGTGCTTTAAAATGAGCCATATTAGACCTGCAATAGTTTATAATTTCCTTATCAGTCACATTCGAATTTGAATACAGCACTACAATTGCTTTAGGGACCTCCCCCCATGTTTCATCAGGTATTGAGATAACAGCAGTCTCCATAACAGCCGAATTTTTATATATACACCTTCTACCTCAGTGGAAGAATTATTTTCTCCACCGGAAAATAATCAAATACTTAGCGCGATCTCACGATTAACATCTTCGCATCACTAAGATTAATAATATATTCCAAGTCATCACCGGAAAATATCTATTCTTAATAACCTTTGTGTTCATTGACTTTAAAGCTGTAATCATGCTATCTTTTGATGGTATAATCAATAAATGAAAGAATTTAAAGGAGAATTATTCCGATGTAAATCAAAAATCCCCGATTACAACTATAATAATTACAATTGGACAATTTTAAATGAAAGGGATTTTGTTATGAGTTTATATGATGAAGTTAACAAACGAAAAACGTTTGCTATTATATCTCACCCCGATGCCGGGAAAACAACTTTAACGGAAAGGTTACTTTTGTTTGGAAATTTAATTCGCTCAGCGGGAACTGTCAAAGCAAAAAAATCTGGTAAATTTGCAACCTCAGACTGGATGGAAATAGAAAAACAACGTGGCATTTCGGTAACATCAAGTGTAATGAATTTTCCCTATGGTGGCTATCAGGTTAATATTTTAGACACCCCTGGACACGAAGATTTTAGTGAGGATACGTACCGGACGCTTACTGCAGTAGACAGTGTAGTTATGATAATTGATGCAACAAAAGGGATTGAAGCACAAACAAAAAAATTATTTAAAGTATGTCGTATGCGTGGAATTCCGATTTTTACCTTTATCAATAAGCTGGATCGTGAAGGAAGAGAACCATTTGATCTATTAGAAGAAATTGAGGAAGTATTAGATATTGAGACCTACCCAATGAACTGGCCTGTAGGAATGGGCAAGCGTTTTCTAGGAGTTTTTGACCGCCATAAAAATCAATTTGTCCAATATAACGGTAACGAGGAAGAAATCTATATACCATATGAGGATTTGGATAAACCTGAACATCAGGAACTAGTGTCTAATTCCACATTTAAAGCAACAGAAGATGAGCTTGAATTATTGGATGAAGCAGGAGATAATTTTTCATTAGAGACTGTTTTATCTGGAAAACAAACACCTGTATTCTTTGGAAGTGCCCTGGCACCATTTGGTGTGGAAACTTTTTTCGATACATTCATATCCATGGCGCCCGCACCGAAACCAAGGAAATCTACAGAAGGAGTCATCCAGCCTGATAACCCGAATTTCTCAGGATTTGTCTTTAAGATACAAGCAAATATGAATCCCGCCCACCGTGACAGGATAGCATTTTTACGAGTATGCTCAGGTAAATTTGAACGCGGAATGAGTGTTAATTTGGCAAGAACCAATAAGCCGATTAAACTGGCGCAGTCGCAGCAATTTGTTGCATCCTCAAGAGGTACAATTGAAGAAGCATATGCTGGTGACATTATAGGGATATACGATCCGAATGCCTACCGAATTGGTGACACGTTAATTGAAGGAAAAAAGCACTTTGAATATGATGAGCTGCCTCAATTCCCTCCAGAATTGTTTAAAAAAGTAACAGCTAAAAACGTAATGAAAGCAAAGCAATTTAAAAAAGGTCTTGAACAGCTTGTGCAAGAAGGCGCTATTCAATTATTTAAGAGACATCGTACTGAATCCTATATTCTAGGGGCAGTAGGTGAATTGCAATATGATGTCTTCAAATATAGAATGCAAAATGAATATAATGTGGAAGTAGAGTTAGAGTCAATTGGAGAGCGTATTCCCAGGTGGCTAAAGGTTGATCAAGTTGACGAATCACTTTTTGATGAACGAAACATCCTAGTTAGAGATCGAGAAGATAATTATATTGTTTTATTCAGAAATGAATTTGCTCTACGCTGGTTCAAGGATAAACACCCTAAAATGGAATTAATTGATTTATTCGAAGTAAATCAATATGATCAAACTAATTAAAGAATCAGCCGTTACCATGAGCTTAGCTAGCTTTGGTAACGGCTGATTATATAGATAAAACAAAAACCACCTAATTATATGATTTACTCTTTAAGATATGGATTGATTTTATTAATAAGATCTTGGAGTTCTATTGATTGATTGTAATACATTTGTTTAGCATTCTGGTCGTTAGTCTGAATTGCAAATCCCTCCAAATCAGCCTGCATTTTTCTCAATTGTGCAGAAAGAAGAGGCTTCTGTTTAACTTGTGTCACCTTTTCTTCTTCATTATATAAATCAACATAAACATTACCTTTTGAATCAATTTGGGCTAAGAACACGTTTTTAAAATTTTTAGCACCTTGTTTCAGAACTTCACCAAGAAGCCACTCTTTCGAATAACCAAGATAATTCAGCCGCTTATCTAATAATATTCCATCGACAATAATCAATGATGGAGTGTGCTCTGCTTCGACTGGCATACCTATATCTTTTGGTGTTAAGGGATTATATTCTGCTTTTTTCATCACAGTTATAACGCCACTTGTCTCCAGGGTTGCCATTTCAACGTCTGCTAATTTAAAGACACTCTTCTCTCGCAAACCCTGCATTAAGTCATCAAATGTTATCTTCTCTTTGAACAAATTCTTTTCTAGCACATTTCCATTTCTTATTAATATAGTTGGCCTTCCCTCTACAAGTTTTCTAAATTTTAGTGATTTTAAGGCACCAAAAACGACTAGAGTAGTTAAAAGCGAAAATAAGAGCAATCCTATTATCGCATCCATCGGTTGCATATTTACGTCAATTGCTAAAGCTGCAGGCATATTACCAATTGAAATTCCTGTTATGTAATCAAAAAATGTCAGTTGAGCAATTTGTTTACTTCCAAGTAGTCTTGCTAGTAATAATATAAAGAAGAAGGCAAATATAGTTCGAACAATTACTATTGTATATTCAGACATGTAAATCCTCCACAATTAAGAACTATTGTTCATATCTTTTATTATTATGGTTAAGTTAATTAAAAAGATACGAGGAGTACAAGATATGAAAATACCAATATTAGTTATACTTTTCCTTTGCTTTACAATATTATTCGGATGTTCAACAGAAAAAATACAAGGTCTGCCAATTTCACAAAAAGCAATCGAAATTAGAAAATTGGTGAATCAGTCCCAATGGAAAAAAGCCGAGCAAGAGGTAGCTCTTATCCAAGAATTATACAAAAGTAATAAATGGAGATACCAGATATTAGGTGATAAAATAGAGTATCACAACCTAAATATACATATCAAAAAGTTAAAAGTTGCTTTGGAAGAAAAAGATAAAACGGAGGCTAAGCTAAATATAGTTATGATAGAAAACTACATAGAATCACTGTACTTCAGATAATGAATAACATCCTTAAAGCAGTTATAAGCTAGTTCCTCTCATCTCCCCAAATAAAGACGTTAGGTAATGTACATCATTTAGGTTACAATAATTGTAGTGCTCGTACGTCAAAGGAAGTGAATTACACATGAATAATGACTACAACAAAGCCTTGTTATTTAAGCAGGTAAATTACTCAGTTGACGGTCTTCATATACTGAAAAACATTACAGGATCGATACCCAAGGGTAAAATAACAACACTAGTAGGTCCCTCAGGGTCAGGGAAAACTACTTTATTCAAACTGTGCAATGGATTGCAATCACCTGATTCAGGCGATATTTACATAAATGACAAACCTATCAATAGCTATGATCCGGTGAAATTGCGTAGGAACGTTGGCATTGCTCTGCAAAACGCTGCAATGATTAGTGGAAGCGTAATGAAAAACCTTTCCCTTCCCTTAGATTTGCAAGAAGAAAAATTATCTGAAGAACGTGCAAAGGAATTACTTCATCTCGTCGGAATGAATAAAGATTCATTGCAGCGAAATACCAAGGATTTATCAGGGGGACAACGTCAGAAAATATCAATTGCCCGAACTCTCGTAAACAAGCCGAAGATTTTACTGCTTGATGAAATTACGTCTTCGCTGGATAGTGTATCAAGACAGGATATTGAAGAACTTATTACTAAGATTAATCATACGTATGATACGACGATTTTCTGGATAACACACAATCTCCAGCAGGCTATGACAATCGGAGACTACACTTGGGCCATGATGGACGGAGAAATAATCGAAACTGGGGAAAGTAACTTTCTAAAAGATCCAAAGGAAGAAAGAATGAAGGACTTTGTTAGGGGTGAAGTGGAATGAGCTATCTTACGTTATCCATTGCGCTTCTTTTCGTAATTATTCCATTGATTTTATCCAAAACACTAAATCTAGGTTTGGAAAAGGATACTGCCATTGCCGTAGTTCGCTCCATCATCCAACTGCTCGCTGTTGGGTACGTCCTTCAATTCGTATTCGATACCGAAAATATCATCTACATTTTACTGATGATACTTCTTATGATTGGAGCCGCCACACAAAATGCCAGGAAAAAGGGAGTGTCTATACCTGGAATCACATGGAAGTTAATAGTAACCTTTGTGTTTATTGAAGTCCTGACACAGAGTATTTTACTTGGCCTGAATATCACTCCTCCTACACCACAATACGTTATCCCAATCAGTGGAATGGTAATTGGAAACTCAATGGTGCTGTCAATTTTATTTCTTAATCGCTTTACATCAGAAATCGAAACACATCAAGATGAAACGGAACTCATCCTATCGCTTGGTGGAACTCCCAAACAGGCGATTCACACCCAACTAATTACATCCATTCAAGCGAGTACAATCCCTACAATTGAAAGCCAAAAAACAATTGGGCTTGTACAGCTTCCAGGAATGATGAGTGGGCAAATAATTGCAGGAGCTGACCCGGTACAAGCAGTATTATTTCAATTACTCATATTATTCCTCCTTCTGACTACCGCTGTTATCACAAGCATCATGCTTGGTTATTTATCATATCCAACCCTATTTAACCAGCGCATGCAACTATTGAAGGAAAACATTCAAAAAGAGTGAGTTTTACTTATTATGACTGGTAAAACTCTTTCATTTTTTAACTCCTTTAATACCCAACCAGGTATTTTTTAATGTGTGACATATATCACTGCAGATAATTATCTTGTGTATTATTATTAAGATATTAAATACCCTGCTAGGTATTATACAAGGAGGAAAGTATTATGAATAAAAAAATTATAATAGTTGGTGGAGTTGCAGGTGGTTCAACAGCTGCAGCACGTCTTAGAAGATTAGATGAAAATGCGAACATTATCATGTTTGAAAAAGGTGAATATATTTCCTTTGCAAATTGCGGATTACCTTACTATATTGGCGAAACGATTAAAGATCGTGAAAAACTACTTGTTCAAACTGTCGATAGTATGTCTGCCAGATACAATCTTGATATTCGTACATTTAGTGAGGTCACACAAATTGATCGCACGAACAAATCAATAAAGGTGAGCAACTTACAAACGAATGAAACGTATGTAGAAACTTATGATGAATTGATTTTGTCACCAGGTGCGCGTCCAATCTTACCACCTATACCGGGTATTGACGAAGCAAGAGCCCTATTTACATTACGTAATATTCCAGATACAGATAAAATTAAGGCCTATATTGATGAGCAAAAACCTAAACAAGCTGTTGTTATCGGTGGTGGTTTTATTGGTTTAGAAATGGCCGAAAATCTACATGATCGTGGTATTGAAGTGACTTTAGTTGAAATGTCTAACCAAGTAATGGCGCCAATTGACTATGAAATGGCTGCAATTATTCATCATCATCTTGTAGAAAAAGGGGTAAACCTTATCTTAAATGATGGTGTTAATTCCTTTAAGAATAATGGTAAAAAAGTGATTACAAACAATGGAAGAGAAATTGAAACTGACATGATACTACTGTCAATCGGAGTTCGTCCGGAAAATGAACTAGCAGTCAATGCAGGCTTAAACGTTGGTGACCGTGGCGGAATCCAGGTAAACGAGTCGTTACAAACCAATGATCCTAATATATATGCAATTGGTGATGCTGTCGAAGTAAAGGATTACACAAACAAACAACCGACAATGATCCCATTAGCATGGCCAGCCAACCGGCAAGGTCGAATTGTGGCAGATAATATTTACGGTGAAAAAGTAAGATATAACGGTACACTCGGTACTTCAATTGCCAAAGTTTTCGATTATACTGTCGCTGCAACAGGTAATAATGAGAAAACGTTAAATCGCTTAGATATCCCATATCAGGTTGTTCATATACATCCTGTTTCACATGCCGGATACTATCCTGGGGCTTCACCAATTGCATTAAAACTTGTTTTCGACCAGGAAACAGGCAAAATTTATGGTGCTCAAGCTGTTGGAACAGATGGTGTCGATAAGCGTATCGATGTGATTGCCACAGCCATAAAAGGTGGCTTAACAGTTCTAGATTTACCAGATTTGGAATTAGCATACGCACCCCCTTATTCTTCGGCAAAAGACCCGGTCAATATGGCTGGTTATGTTGCTGGAAATATCGTAGAAGGTTTTATTGAAACAGTTCAGTGGAATGAAATCGATGAAATTGTAGCAAATGGTGGTGTATTAATCGATGTGCGTAATCAAGTCGAGTTGGAAAATGGATTTATCACAGGTGCCAAGAATATTCCACTTGATGATTTACGGAATCAGCTTGATAATCTACCAAAAGATGAAACAATCCATGTTAATTGTCAAGTAGGCTTACGCGGATATATAGCGACCAGAATATTGCAGGAAAATGGTTATAATGTTAAAAACCTAGATGGTGGTTGGAAAACCTACTCATCTGCACTAGGCCACCTTGACAAAGTAAAATCATCTGTATAGATATATATTAGAAAACTTTGTATTTGTTAGGGGTTCTTATGAAGGTGTATTTTGCTTCCATAAGAACTTATACTTTGGAATATAAGCCATAATGGCCATTTATGGCAGTAATTTATACTTTTTTAACTGCTTAAAAAGCTGGTTCCCGTATATGGAAACCAGCTTTATTTTATATTATGCTACTACATCATAGCCTTGATCTTCAATTGCTTCGTGCATGTCTTCTACTTTAACAAGTGCATCATCATAAGTTACATCGACTTTCCCAGAACCTAAATCTACTTCTACACTTGTTACTCCATTCAGTTCTTCAAGTGCACCTTTAACTGAGGATTTACAGTGGCCACATGTCATACCTTTGACATCCAATGTAATTTGCATACTAATTCCCCCCTTTCCCAAATGCTTTTTAATTATATCTTAACTCGCTTCAACCGAAGTGAGTTAGAAACAACACTGACTGAACTTAAAGCCATAGCACCGCCAGCAATCCACGGTGCCAATAATCCAATAGCAGCTATTGGGATACCAGCGCTATTATAAGCAAATGCCCAGAATAGATTTTGACGAATATTTTTGATTGTAGCTTTACTGATTTTAATTGCCTTTGGTATCAGCAGCAACTCGCCGCCAAGGATTGTTACGTCCGCTGCTTCAATTGCTACTTCTGTACCAGTACCAATGGCAATGCCAATATCAGCAGTTGCCAATGCAGGCGCATCGTTAACTCCATCACCAACCATGGCTACCTTTTTACCAAGCAACTGGACTTCTTTAACTTTATCCGCTTTTTCCTCAGGTAAAACTTGAGCAATAACCTGATCAATACCCACCTGTTTTGCAATTGCCTGCGCAGTTCTTTCATTGTCCCCTGTAAGCATTATTACTTCCAAGCCTTGCTCTTTCAATTGACTAATTGCTTCAACAGCTGTTTCCTTAATTGTATCTGCTACCGCGACAATTCCACGATATTCACCATTTACCGCTATTAGCATAGCCGTTTTTCCATCTGTCTCATACTTAATCATTTCTTCTTCAGATTGAGCAATTTCTACACCATTTTCAGTCAATAATTTTCTGCTTCCTACAAGTATTTGATTGTCGGAAATTTCAGCACTGATACCTTGGCCGGGTACTGCTGTAAAACTAGTTGCATCAATTAATGCAATACTTTTTTCCGTAGCATATGCAACAATTGCCTCTGCTAAGGGATGTTCTGAACCTTTTTCAGCACTGGCCAATAGTTTGAGTGTTTCTTCATCACCAGTAAAATCTGTCACTTCCGGTTTACCTTTTGTAACCGTTCCTGTTTTATCCAGAATAATAGTATCCAACTGATGTGTGCGCTCCAAATGTTCGCCGCCTTTAAACAAAATACCAGATTCCGCAGATTTACCAGTTCCAACCATTATGGACGTTGGTGTGGCTAAACCTAATGCACAAGGACATGCAATAACAAGCACTGCGATAGCCGCTACTAATGCTGGTTCAAATGCACCTGGTGTTACAAAAGAAATCCAGATAATAAATGTCAAAATAGCGATACCAACAACAATTGGAACAAAGTAGCCTGAAATAACATCCGCCAGCCGCTGAATAGGCGCTTTTGTACCTTGAGCATCTTCTACCGCCTTAACAATCGACGCAAGGGCTGTGTCTTTACCAACCTTAGTTGCTTCCATTTCGACCCTACCATTTTTATTCATCGTTGAGCCGATCACATTTGACTGTTCATCTTTTTCAATTGGAATAGATTCCCCTGTAATCATTGATTCATCAACAGATGTCTTACCTTTTACAACGATTCCATCGACAGGGAATTTTTCACCTGGTTTTATAATCAAGTGATCACCAACAGCCACTTCTTCAACCGCAATCATCACTTCTTCACCATTACGAATCACACGTGCCTGTTTCGCTTGCAGGTCGAGCAATTTTGATAATGCAACCGTCGTTTTACTTTTCGCATTTGTTTCAAGAAATTTCCCAAACAAAATTAACGTAATTAATATTGCACTTGTTTCAAAATAAAGGTGCGGCATATATCCGGGATTACCAATTGTTTTAAAGGCTTCGTATAGACTATAGAAATACGCGGCACTTGTTCCCAAAGCAACCAGCACATCCATATTTGCTCCACCATTGCGCAGATTTTTATAAGCACCAACATAAAATTGCCAGCCAATCACGAATTGGACAGGTGTTGCTAATGCAAATTGGAACCACGGATTAAGCAGAATAGCTGGTACGTTCATTCCAGATAAATGAACAAGCATTGTTATTAAAAGTGGTGCTGAAAGTAAAGCAGAGACAATCAGTTTAGTCTTCATTTGATTTAACTGCTGTTCCTTCTGTGTCTTTTTATCATCTTGATTTGCTTTTATTTTAGCATCATAGCCAAGTTTCTGAATCCTGCCAATGATATCAGCTTCTTCCATCAACCCTGGATTATATTCAACAGCAGCACTTTCAGTAGCTAAATTTACACTGGCAAGCTTAACACCAGTTTGTTTATTCTGCACTTTTTCTATTCTGCTAGAACAAGCTGCACAAGTCATGCCATAAACATCAAATTCAGCTTTTTCAGTTTGAACACCATAGCCTAACTTTTCGATTTTAGCCGTTATATCATCATAGGTTGTTGTAGATGGATTATAGTCAACGGTCGCCTTTTCGGTTGTTAAATTAACCTTTGCTTCCACACCATCCATTTTGTTTAGTACTTTTTCTATTCTATTGGAACAGGCTGCACAAGTCATGCCTGTCACGCCAAGTTGTGAATGTTGTTGTTCTTCTGAATCGCTCATATGATCGATCCCCCTTTATTTGGAAAACTGTTTCAAAACCTCAAGAAGCTCATCAATTGCTTCATTACCATTACCGGATTGTACTGCATCGCTGACACAATGCTTCGTATGGCGCTCAGCTATAGAGAAGCCTACTTTTTTTAAAGCAGCATTAATTGCACTTATTTGAACTAATATATCTATACAATAACGATCTTCTTCAACCATTTTCTGAATTCCTCGTACTTGGCCTTCAATTCGTTTCAGCCGGTTAGCGACAGCCTGTTTCTCATCTTCTGTTCGAGGCGTAACCGGATGATCATGCATGTATTCTCCCATTTGCTTCACTTCCTTTCAATCTTTAATTTCAATATACCCCCCATATGTATTTTTGTCAACTGATAACTTTTTATTAAGGTGAATATGAATACAAAAGAGTTCTACAAATGTATAATATACTTAAATTCAACTTTATACCCTCGTATGGTATTGCATATTAATAGTTGTCCGTGAATATAATACTATTGGACAACTTACGATTGGAGTTGAAGAGATGGCGATTGGATTATTTTTCATTATAGGAACATGTATTATTCAAGTACTGGCAATAATCATGTACATTACTTACTATAGAAAATGGGTAACTCAAATGTATGGAATGATGTTTTCCATGGCAGTTGCTATGATGGTAGGTATATTAATGGGAACGATTTTAGGGGTATACAACCAAGGAGATCTATTTGCCTCAACCATTTTGTCTATCTTAGTCGGTTTATTTGTGGGATTCATTGCTGGAATGCCTGTGGGGTTGCCTGCTGTCATCGATGGCATGATATCCGGATTAATGGGGGGCATGATGGGGGCAATGCTTGGGGATATGTTGGCTATGGCTAGACCCGAAACTATTATTAAAATCATGGCACTTATCGTGACAATGGTCTTGTTACTAGTTTTGTATACAGCCGAAGACCTAATACGCAGAAAATCTGATCAACTAGTATATTCTTTTTTCAAATATCCCTTCGTTCTTCTATTTATCATTGCTGTTCTTTTTCTCGGATTAACCAAATTCGAAGTAAAATAAATTGTTAAAATAGTGAACAAAGAACTATCCTATCCGTCAATATACTATTTTAGTATGCTCACGTTAGGGGTAGTTCACCTCTCCAGGACTATTCCTACATTTCTTCTTTAATTCCTTTTCTTACAAGAATCCAATTAGCAGGATAACTGGTCAGGAATCCTAAAATCATTGCAATTTGCATCATGAACCAATAGGATGCCTCATTTGGTTTTGGCGGTTGAGCAAATAGCACAAAATGGACGATTGCCATCCACCCGAACATCCCAATTTCAAATGCTATTAAAGACAGGGTATCAGCCTTAATAGCAGCTTTAATTGATCCAACTATACCCTGTTCCTTATTCATGGGATATATGGCATAAAACTGGAACACAATCCCAAAGATATACGCCAATATAAATTCAACAACATAATGAGCATACAAGGTCGACCCAATAACAGCCATTCCTGTTAATGCTACGATTGGTACACCTGCTGCGTCTCCAACAGTGCACCCGGCCGAACAATGGCTAGTGGATACAAATACCCTTGCAGGTCTTCCGCGACGGTCTTCATCCTTAATCTTCTTTGCTTTTAATCTGCCCCACTTAAAATATGTCCATAACGCAAATGGGCCAAAGAACCACCCATTTATTGGCCAAACCACATTCATTATTTTCATCATCTGCGGATATCTAATCACATCAATAACAATGATCAATGAACTAATTAACCCCATTGTTAACGCAATCCATGAAATAATTGTTAAGAGCATTTTACCACCTTATCTTGTTAAAACATTTTGTTTGATTAATACCCGGTTGAATACAAGATAAACGTTTCAAGTGAGTTAATGAAACAACAAAGGGACTATCAAAATTGATAGTCCCTTTGTTACTTTATAGTTATAATTTTTAAGTTAAACTCATTTACTGTCTGGGCTTAAACTCCTCCCTAAGCAATTGTTCTGCCTGAGGAAAGGAAAGACCCATTTTCCAGCCACCCATTCCATATAGATTATAGTCTTTCACAAGGCGGTATTTTGCTAAAATTGACCTCGCATCCTCAAACCACACTTCATGCTGATCGCCATTTTTATCTTTATATCTAAACCACGGCTGATGAGTTTCCTTGTTATAATGAATGACTGAGCCATGATCAAGAGCTAATTTAATTGCATGTTCCTGGGCATATGCACTCCCCTTTTGCTCTTTGTTATCAATATTCCAGTCATATGCATACATAGGAATCCCGAGAATGACTTTGGAACGCGGGACTGCAGAAATTGCATATTCGATGGTTTCCCTAACCTTTCCCAGGGGAGCAATAGCACCAGCAGGACCTCCAGACCAATGCCAATCATATGTCATAAGAAACATTGAATCCACAGTTTTTCCAAGTGTTTTATAGTCGTAACCTGAATAATAATCCGGATAACGGTCCCCTTGCATTGGTGGTAATGATACTGAAACTTCCATCCCAACTGGATGAAGTCTTTTTGCAAGTTCCTTTATAAATAGATTAAAGTTTCGACGATCATTGTTTTTAATTCCTTCAAAGTCAATAATGACTCCTTTATAATCATTCTCATGCAGAACAGAATAAATATTGTTAATTAGCTTTCTTCGAGTATCTGTATTGCCAATTACCTGATGAGCTAATTCGTCGTCAAATCCGTTAGAGCTTAAATTAGTTATTGTTGCAAATGGAATTAAATTCCTCTTCCATGCTGTTTTTACAGTGCCCTCACCAGGCATTTCACTGAGATTTGCTTGTGAATCGGGATGGTATTCAAAAAAACCGATAGTAGATATAAGTTTTTTATATTGCTTTAATAATGATTTATTTGCCTTCTCGCCTTCAGGCACCATAAAAGCACCAGTAAAAATTTCCTTTTTTGGGCTAGAAGGAATAGTTAATTTTTGGTTAGGGAACAGAATGTTTTTCTCCAGACCATTTGTGGACTTTATCTTTTCAATTGAACTTGAATGACGTTGTGCGATTTCCCAAATACTTTCACCTGGTTGTACAATATATTGATTACCTGGAATTAATAGCGTTAATCCAGGATTAATTACATCTTTATATGGTAAACCATTGAGGTTTACTAACTTTTCTACTGATGTTTCATATGCATTTGATATTCCCCACAAGCTTTCCCCTTTTTTTACAACATGAATAATACTTGCAGAGGTTACTTGGGGAAATAGTAAAATACATATAATAATAGTAATAACAATTTTAGTTTTAAACATCATTGTGCTCCTAACATGTTTATACCAATATTATCTCTATAGGTTCCTAAAACATGTACAGAATTTGTAGTTATTACTTATAAAATTTTAGTTGCACTTATGTAGTTAAGAAAGTAATTATACTTTCTTAACTACCAAAAAAGCCAGGATATGAATTATCATATCCTGACTTATATCATTTGCCTGGCGGCGTCCTACTCTTGCAGGGGCAAAGCCCCAACTACCATCGGCGCTGGAGAGCTTAACTGCTGTGTTCGGCATGGGAACAGGTGTGTCCTCTCCGCTAATGCTACCAGACTTATTCTGTATTTAAACAGAACATCCTTAATCTTAGGTTTATACCCTAAAAACTAAATAAGAGCTTCACATCAACGTTTTCAACTTGTCATTATTAGTTAAGTCCTCGATCTATTAGTATCCGTCAGCTACACGTGTCACCACGCTTCCACCTCGGACCTATCAACCTCATCGTCTCTGAGGGATCTTACTCACTCGAAGTGATGGGAAGTCTCATCTTGAGGGGGGCTTCATGCTTAGATGCTTTCAGCACTTATCCTTGCCACACGTAGCTACCCAGCTATGCCCCTGGCGGAACAACTGGTACACCAG
>NZ_FOEH01000003.1 GCF_900110695.1 Virgibacillus subterraneus
CTGATATAATAAAAACTTAAGAGAACTTAAAGCCGATTTAATTTTAGTGTTTAAGGGTTGATTTCTACCAGGATTTTATTTCACTATCGGGTGCGTTGATTCATTAAGGGTAATTAGCCATTTCCTTTTTGTTTAGGAAGTAATTAGCAATATTAAAAAAAGGGTGTTTAATTATGAGGTATTTATTCTACGGTACAATTAGCTTAGTTGTAATATTTATTGTTTTAACCTCACTCAATTATAATGGGTTTGGAATTATTGTTAGCTTATTTGAGTGGACAACTCGATTTATATTACCTTGGATAGCGTTATATTGGTTTATTCATCTCGTAAAAAGCAAAAAGGTGTAGGCGTTCGCTATTCAAGTAACAGGTGCTTATTTTCAAGAAGGATCAAGCACCTTACTTATTGAACCAATGGCAGCTTAGTAGAAAAAAGTTATTAGAAGTGAGGGGATATTAATCGAACACATTAAGGTTTCTCTTTCGAATGAAAGGCTATTATTAAGGGAATTCACTAAAAATGATTGGATTGATGTACATAAATACGCATCACAAGATATAGTTTGTCAATATCAACCTTGGGGACCTAATACAGAAGAAGACTCAAAAGGGTTTATTAATAAGGTGATTAAAGATGGAACCCAAGAACCGAGAACAAGGCTAGTTTTTGCAATTGTATATAATAAAAATATGATTGGAGCTGGGGAGTTTAACATTAGAGATTTCACTAACAAAGTTGGAGAAGTCGCCTATATTGTGAATCCAGATTATTGGGGAAGAGGCATTGCAACAGATGTTGCTAAGCTATTGATTAATTTTGGTTTTGAAGAACTTAAACTTCATCGTATTTATGCTACTTGTGACCCTAGAAACATTGGTTCATCAAAAGTAATGGAAAAAGTTGGTATGACACAAGAAGGAAGAATTCGTGAAGATTTGTTAATAAGAGAAGGTTGGCGAGATTCTTTTCTATATAGCGTTTTGGAACACGAATGGAAAGAAATAACATAACAATTTTTTTCAACTAAAGGGTGTTTTTTCTTGAATAAGGAGTTAATTTTAATGAAAAAATTGTGTTTTTTATTTTGGTTATTAGTCTTAGTTCTGTTCGTTGCTGCCTGTAGTCATACCCAGGAACCAAAAACTACTACCGAAGCAGTGATTTCACAATTGAGTAAAGAGGAATTCGATAATGTTGGAACTACTGGATTAAACAATCCTAAAAAAGATGACTTTCTCAAATTTACTTTCAACTTTGAAGTTGAACACGCTGCAAACATTACACGAAAAGTTGAATTTCCTAAACGGAAAAGTTGGAAGGAAGCTGTAAACTCGATAGATGATAAAGATAGGTTTTGGTTTGGAGAAGGTTATGAAGAGAATTCCGATGGTGAAAATTTTGCAAGATATAAGAGTGAATTTGTTTTTTACTCCAAAGGGTTGAATGAGGAAGAAATCAGGAAGGCTTTTAACTCAATCACTTTAAAACTTTATTTAGACATTGAAGAAGGAGAGACCTTTGAAAAGGAATATAAAGTTAGTGATCTAGTTAAATTTAATAACAACCAAAGTTCTTAAAGCGATGGGTGCGATTGTTTAATAAGAGATGGCTAATTGCACTAACTAGCAGGATAGTGTAGCAAGTAATGCAGATAAAAATAATATATTTTAAATCTATATGTGGGGTGAATTATGGTTTACATATTCATAGGGCTAATAATATTTGTTGTAATTTCTACAACCTATAAAATAATTAGGAAGAAAAAAGTACCCAATAACGACTTTACTCCTTATGATGATATCACTAGTGGTAAAAAATAAATTCACGTTCAACAAACAGGTGCAATAGTTAAATAAGCAGACTGACGTTAAAGTCGGTCTTTTCTTTTGTCTTTTTGTTCAGAAATTTTCGATTACGAATTGGAATATTATGTTAACATTAAATATATAGATATTGAACTAACTGGCAGTTAAGTTCAATAGGAGGCTGTTTAAATGTGGTTAAATATTATTGGTTCAATTATCATCCTTTTCATTATTGTCTTAACTATTAGAGGAATTATGAGAGACAAAAATAGTAGTAAATCAAAACACACTATCCAAAAAAATAAAGAAAAAAGTAATTCTAAA
The DNA here is from genome assembly GCF_900110695.1 of Virgibacillus subterraneus. Lineage (GTDB taxonomy): Bacteria > Bacillota > Bacilli > Bacillales > Amphibacillaceae > Lentibacillus > Lentibacillus subterraneus. The sequence goes on from NZ_FOEH01000003.1 coordinate 2,133, forward strand.
ATTAAAAAAGAAATTGAAGAGGTAAAAAGAAAACAACGTCCACCCGAGATGTGAAGGAAAATAAGCTAACGGATGCAATCCGTCAAGAAGAAATAAGGGGGTTCTTATGAGATTTTATCTTGGGATGATTATGGTTATAGCCTTGTTGTTAACTGGGTGTGCAAACAATCAGACTGTGTCTGTTGAAGGTGAAATACACGGGGTAGACCACGAGAATAATACGGTAGTAGTCTATGTAGGGGATACATTGACAGAAAACCAAATGGAAACGATGGATTTTGACGAAAACGAAAAAAACATTGAGGCATTTCTAGTGCAAGCAGAGGAAGATACAGTGGTAAAGGGTGAAGTAGATTCTTTTAATGATTTAAAAATGGAACAAAAGGTATCCATCGAGATTAAAGGGAATTATGAAAAAGAACTGGTTACGATTGGAACACTTTTTGAAAACCACGAAAAACTGCCCGCTTATGATACAGAAAAGGTGGAGGTTATTCCTTATTCGAAAGTAGAAATTGTCGAGGGAATGACAGTGGACAAAGGAAAATACGGGCTTTATGTTTACAATCCGAAAACTAATGAAAAGAGTGGGTATGATGCCTACCCAGGTGCGAATGAAGATTTTCGTTTTCAAAGATTAGTGATGACACATGCTAATAGTGTAAAAAATACGAAAGAATTGTTAGGGTTATATGACGATTCTCCAACGTATATCATTACAGATGATAAGGGTATTATATTTAAATCGAACAAGGAAAAGGAACTAAATGCGTTTGTAAAAAAATTAGGGGAAACAGAAACGAACTAAAATAGGTAAACGGTACAAACACGAAAATCCTTCTTCAACTAACAGTTCAAGAGTTGCAAAACGGTATTGCTTCGGAAACTCTTATTAAATAAACTGAGGAGTATTCTTGAACATGGTTGTAGGTTTTGTGAGCTTATGAGGACAAAAGTGAAAAGTAAATTAGTATAGTTCTAATAGCTATCATATCAATAGCATTATTTATTTGGATTGTTCAACCTGACTTTGAATTTGGGAAATACGATGATTTTCAAGAAGCAATCAAAAAAGGTATTCCTTATAAAGTTAATAATATAATCCACACTGATCAATTCGATAATGTGACCATTGTTATGTACACCACTAATCCAAATAAAGGTGAACTACCTTTTGCGAATTATGACGCACTTGCTGTAGCCTTTTTTAAGGGGAACAATGTAAAAGGTTGGGAAAATATTGGTCATCACGGATGGACACATTACGAGAATGACAATATGACAGTTTATATTGAACCTCTTCGTGAATACGACAGTAAAGGCAATACGCTTCACGAATTTTATGTGGTGTTTGGTGAGATAAGTAATGCTGAAATTATTACAGTCGAAACTAAAACTAAAGCAGAAGAAAAATTTGAAGAAGCTGAAATTATCACTGCACAAGGAAACCGTTATTATTTTCAAATCGGTAGAGAGACAATTGTTAGAGGATTATCTGAAAGCAGAGAAGTCATAGGTAGCAAGGTAAATAAGTATATATTTGTGAAGAAATATACTTAATCTAAAGGGTGCTATTGTTTAATAAGAACAGTGGTTTCTTGGATAAAGACGCAGATTTGTTTGAATAGCTACTTTTGATTAACAATAAAAGGGGGGAAATAATGACAGAAGAAAAGAAAAAACAGTATTTTTATATGAACATTGGTTATATAGGTGGTTTGTTTATACTTATTTCCCAATTAAGGTATCTATTAGTTTCAGAGGATTCGCTAGGACAGTTTCTTGCGTTGATAGGTATTTTATGTTTAGGAAGTTTTATTAGATATGTAGAATCTAAATTGTTTCCTAAAACAAAGGAAAAACGAATCATTAAAGCGATTTATCTATGTATGTTAATTATAATTGCTATTATTGGTTCTTTTCTTTTATTGAAGTAAACGGTGCGATTGTTTAATAAGAGTATTCGTTTCTTGTGCTAAATAGAAGGTTTGTTTAAGATTAATTTATTAAATATTGAAGCAATAAGGGAGACTTTTCAATTAAAAGGTTTTTATCTTATTTCGTTTGTACAGTAGTTATTGTATGTTTTATTGGACAGTTTAAAGAAATAAAGAACTCTTAAAGAAACTGGTGCTAATCTAAAAAAAGGATATGCGCCTTTTTTGTTGAACTTATTGTATAAAAGTGGAAGGTTAATTTTGTGAAATTACATTTTTTGTTTATTTAACTTGTTTTGATCGTATGTAATAGCCGAGAGGAGGAATTTAATGCTTACAAAAAAACTCCACTTTTTAATTGCTCTTATTTCGTATCCTATAACAATTCTTCATTTTATCTTGGGTGATTACACAAACGAAAAACTATTATCAGGTATATCATTTTTTTCAATTACTACCGTTATTTATGTAGGGTTTGTTTATTTATACTTTAAAAGTGACATAGGTAAGAAATTAGTAATGTGTGGATTACTTGTAATTGGTATGACTTCGATGTTCTTAGCCATTACAGCAGCATAAATCAAACTTCTTATTGAGATCCTTAGCAATTGAGAAGAAGTTCTTTGTATTTATGTTTGATAAACTATCAGGTGTGTAGGTAAATAATAGTGAAAGGAGATATTTCCATGAATTATAATTACAAAACCTCTGCGCTGCCAACCGTGGTCGACCGAACCACCTGGCAGTCCAAACTGGATGAGTTGCGGATTCGGGAGAAGGCACACACACGAGAAGGTGACGCGATCGCAGCGGCCCGACGGCGGTTGCCGATGGTCGAGGTGGACTCGACCATCCCGCTGATCGGCCCAGATGGCCCGGTCACGCTGCTGGAGACGTTTGAGGGCCGGCGCCAGCTAATCGCGTACTACCACATGTGGCACACCGGCAGACCCGCCGCGGAGCAGTGCGAGGGCTGCACCTTCTCCACGACCCACATCAACGAGCTGTCCTATCTGAACTCGCGAGACGTGAGCTACGCGACTTTCTGTCAGGGGCCGTACGAGGAGAGCTCGCGGTATCGTGACTTCATGGGCTGGACGGTTCCCTGGTACTCGGTGCCCCAGGACGCCGTGGACCGGTTGATCGCAGACCGGCATTTCGGGATCCTGGCCAGTTATCTTCGGGACGGTGACAAGGTCTACGAGACTTACTGGACCACCGGCCGCGGCAACGAACTGATGGCACCGTCGTACGGACTGCTGGACCTGACTGTCTACGGCCGGCAGGAGTTCTGGGAGGATTCGCCCGAGGGCTGGCCTCAGCGTTGGGGCTCCAAAGGTGGTCAGTTTAGGCTGGACGGCCGCCCGACCGCCCAATGGTCTCGGCTTGAGGCCGGACACTCCGACGACCTTAACACCACGGCCACCGCCGCCGATCGACACTGCTGCCAAGACAAACCGTGACCTAGGGGTTCCTTCGGGATAACTGAAAAATAAAATATAGCATGATGAAAGTCCTCAAGATAGTTGTTTCAGGCACAATAAGCTATACAACACAATTGTATTCAAAAGCAATCTACTTAATTTTACTTTATTTAATCATCGGGCGCGATTGTTTAATTAGCGTCTCTTTGCTTTCTCAACTAACGGGGGCTTTAATAACAAGAGATATAGAAAGAAAAATGGCTTGGAGAAATATCCAAGTCATTTTTTACTGTAAGATTAATAGTGGATATTACTTGATTATAGATGAGATTTAACTTGTGCATCACTGATTTGTACTTCACAAGTGACCTATTAAGAATTCATCTAGCGGGTTCGGTTTCCTATCACAAAACTTATAATTACATTTTATGATGTAACTAAATTATCAGTGCTATGGTAATGCAATAATGAATTATTAATATGAGTGGTTGTTATTTAGAGTGCAAGCCTTTAGGCGAATTGCCTTAATTGCACTTATGCAGTTAGCAAAAAATGGCTTTCATAAGTAATCCCTTTAACGAATGCAAAGTCTAAGATGGTACTGTTATCATTACTTAAAAAAGTACCCTTGAATCTAAGTACATTATTTTAACAGATGCATAGGATAATTTTATAAATTGTGAAGGGATTGAGAAAAATTTATTATCCATATATGTATCCGTATCAACATCCTTACTATGTTGTTAATGTACCAATGTATAACTATGGAAGACAGTCTATTAACGGCACTTTGCCTAATGGGTTAGAACATGCTGACAGATTTGGATCGTTCAACGCTCACAAAGGTGATAACGGTGCCAAATTGCAAGATTATGGATCGAATCCTTTTGTCATTAATATTAATGAAGCAACGAGACAAAACAATACGTTTCGTACTGCTTTATGGACGGGGACACATTTGCAGGTTACTTTAATGAGTATCAATGTCGGTGAGGATATCGGTTTAGAAATGCATCCTGACGTTGATCAATTTTTACGTGTAGAACAAGGGCAAGGGATTGTCAAGATGGGTAACAGTAAAGATAATTTAACATTTGAAAGAAATGTCTATGACGATTCTGCAATAATGATACCTGCTGGATCATGGCATAATCTGACCAATACTGGTAATATTCCCCTAAGACTTTACTCAATATATGCTCCTCCAAACCATCCTTTTGGCACAGTACATGTTACGAAAGCAGAAGCTATGGCAGCTGAAGAAGAGCAAGAGAATGGAAATACGGTTATTTCAGGCAAGACGCCAGATGAATGGGTGCAGTATACAGAATATTTGGTGGAAGAAGGATTAGAGGATGTACGAAGAGGAATAAATGCAACTCATATTCTCCAGGAATTTATTTTGATGGGAGTTCTTGTAGGGAAGGGATATTCTCCTGAAACAGCATATGAAACTGTAGAAGAATGGGAACGAACAGGAGAATCCAAACTTCTTCAGCAAAGTAAAAATATGTAGTAATATATTTATTTTCAACAGTAAGGGGGTTGTAACATTGGCACCCCTTTTATTTGTATTAGAAAACCTGGCTTATCTCCAACGAGTAAATGTAGCAGGTTAAGGACTGCTCAATTGTAATCTTTCTTCTAATGATACGGTCGTGATAATCGGCAAATGGATCCTCATTCCGTTAAATGCCTAAAAACAGTTAATTGTGAGGCCGAAAAGGGCAAATAACGGAACCAGGAACCGAAACAAGCTCAATTCAAGGAGTTTGAGGCGAATAGCGGAATGACGATTCATATCAATCAGCACACGGATACTCATTCCGCTGAAATGGTAGAAGATCTATCTCGCAGGAGTGAATAGAGAGAATATTAGTGGAATTATTGATAAGCAGCTATGTGACTTAGCTTGGGGTGAAGCAAGCGAGTAAAATAAACAAACAAGTTAATCAAGCTAGCTAAAGATTATAAACAAATCTTTTAAGCAGCCTTCTTCAATGAATGGGAACTTGCGTTAAACAGGAAGATTCATTTAAGTTGGTCTTTTTATTTTGTTTACTATTTCAGAAAATTGTAATCTATTAATGACATCTATGTTATATTCACTAAGGTGAATTGTACAAGCGTATAGGAATTAAAGTGATTGAATATAGGATATACATTTAAATTAAGGAGGGGTAAATTTGTCTTTAAAAGTAGGAGATATCATTACATTTGAACGATCTTTTTCGGAAAGGGATGTTGAATTATTTACAGAGATTTCAGGTGATGAAGGTGCTCATCATAAAACACCTGATGAACATGGGAAGCTTGTTGTACAAGGGTTATTAACGGCGACTCTTCCAACAAAGGTAGGTGGAGACTATGATGTGATGGCTCGTAATATGAATTTTGAGTTCTTAAGACCTGTGTTTACAGGAGATACAATCATTTGCGAGGTTACAATTGAAAAATACGAAAAGCAGGAAAAGAACAGAACATCCATTAGAGCATACTTTTTATGCAACAATCAGCATGGAAAAGAGGTGTTAAAGGGAGAGTTTTCTGGGGTAATACTTTAAGCTTTTACTAACGGTTTACATAGACTTAGAAAAAGTAGTGCTGGATCTGCTCAGTAAGGTACTTTTAAAATGAAGGGGGTTAATGGATGCCAGTTTGTCAGAATTGCGGTGAAAAGTGGACTTGGAAACAAACAATTAAAACAATGTTCAGATTGAAATGCCCGCACTGTGGTGAAAAACAATATGAGTCTGTATCATCAAGAATAAGGGGTGGGGTTTTCGTACTTATTCCATTAGTTTTATTACCTATTAATGCTTGGTTAGAGTTTTCATTAGGTACGATGGTAATTCTTGCTATTATCTTTGCATCGATAGTAATCGGCTTATACCCCTTAATTTTGAAATTATCTAATAAAGAGGAACCTTACTGGTAGTGGGGGGAGAGTTTCTTATAGAAAACCGATCATGTTATTAATCAGCAAATGAATCCTTATTCCGCTAAATGGCAAAAATGCTGTTTAGCAGAGGCTTAAGTGGATCCTCATTCCGTTAAATGCCGAGAAAGAGTGAATTGTGAGGCCGAAAAGGGCAAATAACGGAACCAGGAACCGAAACAAGCTCAAATCAAGGAGTTTGGGGCGAATAGCGGAATGAGGATTCATATCAATCAGCACACGAATCCTTATTCCGCTAAATGACAGAGAAACTAGGAGTAGCGGGGTTCATGATGAGTCAGGTGATTTTGATAAACAAAATGCACCGTAAAATTACGGTGCAATTGAATGAGCCTCAATCTTCCTATAAATCTATTGCTGTAACTTCATGAATTTCTTCCAGGGATTTTAACTCGTCTAATTCTTTTTGTTCCATATGTCGGTCAACTTTAAGCATCATAATTGCTTCTCCGCCGATGCCTACTCGATCCACTTGCATTGTTGCAATATTGATATGATGCTGGGCTAGGATACTTCCCATTCTACCGATAACACCTGGTTGGTCCTGGTGATAAATGACAACAATATGATCCTCTGGTGTTACATCGACACTGTATTTATCCACCTTTACAATTCTTGGTCCTAAGCCATTTAATAGAGTTCCTGCCACACTTCTTGTTTCTGTTGCTGTCTTCACTTCTACTGTCAGCAGGTTTGTGAAGCCTCTGGTCCGGGATGTTTTATTTTCGTTGATGTTAATTCCTTTTCTTTTAGCAAGGTAGAGGGCATTCACATCGTTTACATGGTCGCCGAGATGTCGGGTCAGTAGCCCTTTTACTGTATTTCGCGTTAATGGTGCAACTTCCACTTCAGATAAATCGCCAGCGTAATAGATGTTTACTTCTTCAACAACCTCGTCAGTTAAGTGAATGAGGAATGAGCCAAGTTTTTCTGCTAAGTTGAAGTAAGGCTCGATTTTGCTCATGATATCATTTGGAACGGATGGCAGGTTAACTGGGTTTCTGACTAAATCTCCCATTAAAAAGCCGATAACGTCCTGGCAGACATCGATTGCAACATTTTCCTGTGCTTCGATTGTGCTAGCCCCAAGGTGTGGTGTAGCAAATACTTCCGGTAACTCTAGTAGCTTATTGTCATGGAACGGTTCTTCTTCAAACACGTCCAGTGCGGCACCGGCTACTTTTTTATCAACAATAGCGTTATATAAAGCTTCTTCATCAATAATTCCACCGCGGGCACAGTTAACAATTTGCACTCCAGGCTTCATTTGCTGGAACGCTTCAGCATTAATTAAATGCTTTGTCTCCTTTAATAAAGGTGTATGCACCGTGATAAAGTCTGCTTCTTTTAAAACATCTTCAATTGATCCGTAGCGAATTCCCATTTTATCTGCTTTCTCCTCAGTTAAAAATGGGTCATATGCCATAACGTCCATCCGTTGCCCTTTGGCTCTGGAAGCAACTTCTGTACCAATCCTGCCAAGCCCGACGATCCCTAGTGTTTTATTCTTTAGCTCGACACCGACATATTTTTTCCGGTCCCATTGATGATTTTTAAGTGCATAATAGGCTTGAGGGATTTTTCTGGATAACGACATTATCATGGCCATCGTATGCTCTGCAGCAGAATTCGTATTCCCGTTTGGAGCGTTGACAACGATAATGCCATTTTCGGTTGCTGCATCAAGATCAATATTATCAACGCCGACACCTGCACGTCCGATGATTTTCAGGTTCTTAGCTTTCTGGATGATATTGCGTGTTACTTGTGTTTGACTTCTTACTAGTAAGCCATCGAAATCGCCAATTCTGCTCTCTAATTCTTCTGGCGATAGATTCGTTTCGATTACAAGATTCATATTTTCCGCATCTTGTAGAGGCTGTAAACCTTCCTCGCTTAGCGGATCTGCAATTAATATATTAAATGACATGTTAATACCCCTAACCTAAGTATATTTCTTGCGCAGCTTGTGTTCCTTTACCTAGTTCAATGTCTTTACCTATTTTTCGTAAGCTAATTTCTACTATACTAATTGTTTGCAGTACATCTGCTGGAGAGCAGTAGCCCATATGGCCAATCCGAAAGATTTTACCTTTCATATGCTGCTGGCCACCTGCAACAGCTAAACCGAATTCTTCTTTAAGGACTCTTCGCAATGCCTCCGCTTCAAAATCAGCGGGTTTAATCGCTGTTACGGTAGGGGAGGCGGCGATATCACTCGTTAATAGAGGAATATCCAGGGCGCGAAAAGCGGCTCTGGTCATTTCCATCATTAACCGGTGTCGCTCGTGAATTTGTTCCAGGCCTTCTTCATTCATGAGTGTTAAAACCTGTTCCAGCCCTAATAAAAGTGATAAGGCAGGGGTGAATGGTGTTGAATCTTTTTCCAGGTTATCACGGTACTTTTTCAGGCCTAAGTAGAAGCGTGGCTGCTCATTCTGCTCGATCGTTTTCCATGCACGATCACTTGCAGCTATAAATGTTAGACCAGCGGGAAGCATCATTGCTTTCTGAGAACCTGTAACCAATAGGTCGATACCCCATTCATCCATTTTGCATTCAACACCGCCAATGCAGGACACCCCATCGACAATAAATAATGCATCTGAATGTGAATGTACTACTTGGGCAAGTTCCTGTACTGGATTAAGGACACCTGTGGATGTCTCGCAAAACGTGGCAAACACAGCTTTTATCGCTGGATATTTTGTAAGGTATTCCTTAATAGCGCCAGGTGTAACGGCTTCTCCCCATTCAACATCATAACGATGCGTTTTTATTTGATATGCGTCAGCTATTTTGACGAAACGTTCACCAAAAGCACCTGTTGCGATGACTAGCACTTCATCCCCGGGGGTAACCGTATTGACAACTGCTGCTTCCAAACCCGCTGTTCCACTTCCGGTGATAATCGCAACATCTTGTTCGGTTCCGAAAATGGGTTTTAGTTTTGGTTTAATGCTTTTAAGTAATTCCTTTGTTTCCTGACCCCGATGTCCAATCATTGGCTGGCTCATGGCGCGCTGTACGCTTGGGGGAATTGGAGTTGGTCCGGGAATTCTTAGTAATTGCTGGTCTGATAACATCAATTTTCTCCTTTCTGTAGTTGGAAATTATATTGATTTTCTTTTGCAAACTTTCCTTTATCGTATGTACGTTCAACAAAGGTCACTTCATTATTATTGTCTACTAGCAAAACAGTGGAGGAGCGGGTGCCATATTCAGGTGTCTTGATGAATAACGGTGAGAGCTTTCGTTCAAGGTCTAATCCAACACCTGTTTCCGGTAAGTTTTCATCCTTAGCTTCTTCGGCATCAGAAATGATTTGAAATAACTTATCTGTTTGGACTTTTTCTTGGGTCATTGTATATTTATGTAAATTCATCTTTCCTTTCGTGACTTTCGGCCATGGTGTATTTAAAAAATGATTGCTAAGTCCGTGTGTACCTGCATTGATTTCTGTAACTTTATCTTGTATGTTATTGTAATACAAAATTTGCTCTGTGTCTCCAATAATTATATTAAATCCTGCATATTTATGCTTGTTTACTTTTAATGATTCAAGAAAATTTTGTGGTGTTGCATCTTCTGCTAAATAGCTTCTGACTATATCACCACGTGATTGTTGACCAGTCGCTGGTTGCCCAGGGTCACGGTAATTTGTTAATGCTGCAAACCTTCCTTGTTTTGTGATGCCAAGCCAGGTCCCATGCTGGACTAAATCACGTCCAGCCAGAATGTTCGGTTCATCATCCCAAAAGCGAGCTTGCGCCGTTGGTCTCCCGTAAAACTCATCCCGATTTGCAGCAACTATTAATTTATAGTTTGGATGCTCGTGAAACTGAAAATTGATTAAGCACATCGTAGGATCGCTCCTTTTTTTATTCATTATACGTAAAAAAGAAGGTTTAGCAATAAAAAAAGTTTAAGCGAACAGCACCTGATGCTGTTCGCTTAAACATTGTTAACTATTACGATGAATGACCTCTTCCTCTAATGTGACTGTGTCACTGGTTGGGTCATTGCCCATTTTTAATTCATCATCAGCTATCACCAAGATCTCACCGGATTCAATAGCATCCACATACATTGATGCTTGTTTGTCAGATACACCGAGTTGAACTAATTTTTCATGAATATTAAGGCTTGAATCTTGAGAATTAAGCATTACTTTTTTAATTTTATCTATGAAAGAATCCTTCCCATCATCTTCTATTGCATTGTTTTCCACGTCGACATCCGTACGATCTTCCAACTCAGCCGTATTTTCCTTATTAGTAAAGATGGTAATATTTTCTGCCTTAAGACCTTTCAGTTCCAATACCGACACCTTCTTGATAGCATCCTCTTTCGAGTGAAATGGTCCAAAAATTTCGTTAGCCATTACCAAAGCCTCCTATTAGAAAATATATTCCTTTTTAGTCTATACCCATGAGATAAAACTTCGAAACTGGATGAATTTTATAAAAGTGATAGAATAGTAGGATGTTAATGTTTAGAATAACTGCATCAAGGGGGATTCAATTGCGTACTGCCTTAAAATTAATTGGCAAAATATTTAGTTATATAGTAAAAAAGAAACATAGCGACGAAGATAAATTTAAGTATAAATGAATTGGAGTGTCACTATTTGAGGGGGATAATTATGGATTATACGTTTGAATTTATGACGCAGGAGCAGGCAGAAGATATTGCATATAACTGGCACTATGATGGGATATATTCTTTTTATGATATAGAAGCTGATAAGGAAGATCTTGCTGAGTTTTTAGACTCCAACAAACGAGATTCTACTTATGTTGTTACAAAGGACAGTGAAGTTGTTGGTTTTTTTAGTTTTAATAGAACTGGAAACAACACCATAGATATTGGGCTGGGGATGAGGCCTGATTTGACTGGTAGCGGAAATGGATCGGAATTTATCAAGGCCGGGATGGAATTTGCTAAATCAAACTATTCACCTGATGAAATAACATTATCCGTAGCAACTTTTAATCAAAGAGCGATTAAAGTCTATCGGAAACTTGGATTTGAAGATATTGAAACATTTATGCAGGATACAAACAGCAGCAGTTTTGAATTTTTGAAAATGATTTATTATTGCTGATATTTTGCGTGGAAAAGGGGATATATATGGAACTACTATTAAGGAACGGAAAGTCAGTTAATGTTCGAGAATACTCTGAAAGTGATTTTGTGAATATTCAAAGGTTAAATATAAAAGAAGGCTGGACAAATCTAGTAGAGAAAAAAGATGATACAAAGCAAGCATGGGACCATTCTAATATTGCATTTGTTGTAATGGATGAAGGGGGATTTGTCGGGTATATTCGAGGAATCACAGATAAGTTTATTACTCTATTTATTGGTGAACTAGTGGTTAGTACCGACTATCGCGGGTTAGGAGTTGGACAGGGACTACTTAAATATGTGCATAGCCTATATCCCAAAACAAGAATAGAGATGCTTGCAACAAGTACATCTCGTACTTATTATGAAGAGCAAGGTTATCGGGCTTTCTATGGTTTTAGGAAAACGTTTGAAGAATGAACGGAGGATTACATATGAAAAAGTGGAAAACCATAGATTCAGTTTATTTGTTTGAGACACCATTTGGAAATTTGAGAAAAGATAAATGTGAGCTGCCAAATGGAATTGTGATAGATGACTATTATGTTAATGAATACGTTGATTGGGTTAATGCGATTGTTATTACGAAAGAAAATCAAATTGTACTTGTTGAACAATACAGACATGCTGGAGAGGATTTCTATTTGGAGGTTCCTGCCGGTAAAATAGAAGAAAATGAGTCATACGAGGAAGGAATACTTAGGGAGATTAGAGAAGAAACGGGGTTCACTTCAAAGAGGAAACCTATTAAATTAGGAGAGTTTATGGTTAATCCTGCTACGCAAAACAATAAGGTGAAAACCTATCTGATAATGGATGCCGTTAGAGAATTCAATCAAGATTTAGATGATACCGAAGAGATAATTATTAGATTGATTGATTTTGAGGAAATGGGACATTTAATTAAAACAAATCTGATAAAAACACAGCTGTTCACAGCAAATGCTTATTTTATGGCAAAATTGTTTTTAACAGGAGATAAACTTGCAACTAATCTATCAAAATAACTTGTTCTAATGAATTTGGAGGGATATTAGACATGGTCGAAACAAGGAAAACTTTAGAATCATTTGTTTATCAGCTTGGAGATGAGAATTTCAGAGGGGCCATTGAAACTCTAAAAGAGCTCGGAACTGGGGCACGTAATACACCAAAATCACCTGTAAAAAATAAAGCAATAGAATACGTTATTTCTACTGTTCAAGATAAATCACGATTAAAGGACATGGCTATTAAACTTGCAGAGTTTGAAGACGCTACTGCAAAGGAAATCGCCGCCCATTTACTTATGTCTGTTTATGATGAATATCCTCGTCAAGTTTCAAATGTTTTAAGATCACTTGCTAATGATGAAAATTGGGAAGTCAGAGAGTGGGTTGCTGGTGCTTGCGGAGAAATACTTACGAATCATTTTGAATTATTCTATGAAGATATAAAAAGTTGGACTCGTGACAACTCAGAGAATGTCCGACGTGCTGCCTCTATAGCTGCGATGTATGCAGGTAAAAAACGTAAAGAGGAATATGGAGAGCCACTGCTTGATATCGTGGAGTTATTGTTAACTGATAGTAATCCGTATGTAAAGAAAAATTTAGGACAATTTGCAATTGGGGATGGTTTGCTAAGGTATTATCCATCAAAAGTTTTGGCAAGGTTAGATAAATGGATAGAGATAAGTGATGAAAATGCACGATGGAATATAGCAAAGATTTTTTCATCCGCTGAGGGTATGAAATATATATGTGAAGCAGAAAGTATAATAAAAATACTTTTACACGATGAGCGGTATAAAGTAAAGAAGGCCATTGATTCAACATTAAATAAGGCTATAAAGAAAAACCCTGAATTAGTTAATGGATTAACTATAAAAGTAAAACAATAACTATCTGATTTACTTTTGGATAACCACCTGAATGACATGACCCAATCCTGTATGACGGCTTCCTTCGTTCCGTGTTGCTTCTCCATAATAAAAATGAATGCACTTATACGGTTTGATCCAGCTGAGAATATCTGACGGATTATACAGATTATCTACAGTAGGAGGACCACCGGATTTATAGTTAATTTGATTTTCTGAGTACACTTCAAACATAATCTGTCCGCCAGTTTTAACGGATTGAATTATATTTTCGATTAAAAATTGCTGACCTTGCTTTGGGACATGTCCAAATACCATAATAGCAGAATCGTATTGGTTGGGATCCACACTCTCTTTTGTTAAATCCTTAGCAGCAGTTTCGATGGATACATGATGCTGTTCTGCCAGTTTCTTGGCTTTCTTAATGCCGGCTGTTGACTGATCGTACATTGTTACATGATGCCCAAGGCTTGCCAAATAAACAGCATTACGACCCTCGCCTTCTGCAAAGCAAGCAACATTTGAGGGGGGCGGAATCTGCTCACCCATCTCTCGAATGAATTCATTTACAGTTGTGCCATATACATAACCTTTTTCTGAAAATCTGCTATCCCATTTGTCTTTTGACATTTTGTGAAAACTCCTTATAGATTTGGTTTATAAATAATGTACCATTTAAATCGTTGAATTCATAAGAATAAGTCTGGTGGGGAGCACGTCGGTATTTTGAGAGAGTGTGGCTCATAATCGAACTTTTCTAATGCGTGCTCGAACAAAAGAATAGTTTCCTATAATCTAATAATACAGTATAATTAAGTAGCCTATTAAACTGACAAGTTACCACGATTTCTACGTAAATCCCTGTTGTATTTGCCTCGAAAGCTAGTCTCTAACCAACCCAGTCATAGAAAAAATCACCTTGTCTACTCAAATAAAATATAACCGGAAAGGAAAGTGAACGATGCCAGGATTCGAACAAAAATATGAAGAATGGATTCAAGTACAAATTACCGAGGAGAAGAACCATAGGAGACGTGAACTTCTGAAAAAGGGTTTAGGTCACGGTACGGTTCAATTTCTTCGTTCAATTTGGTTTCCAACTGTGGGAAATTTTAATCATTTATACCCTGAATGGGAAGTACGGGATTTCAACAATGGTTACCGTTACCTTGACCTCGCTTACAGACCAGGACATGATGCGAAAGGATGTATTGAAATTCAAGGATACGGCCCTCATGCGAGAGACCTCGATGTTAGACGATTTAAGGATTTATGCTGGCGACACTCATTATTAGCCCTCGATGGATGGACCATCCTACCAATCGCTTATCTATCTATTCAAGATGAACCTCAACGCTGTCAGCAGCTTGTTCTTGCTTTTATCGGTAAATTCACCTCAACTGAAGTATCCACTGAATTATCTTGGCTCGAGGCAGAAGTTGTGCGATATGCACGTCGGTTGCTAAGGTGTTTTACTCCAGTTGAACTTGCTCACCATCTTCACATTAGCGATCGCCATGCTCGGAAAATTTTGCATAGACTAGTAGAACAGCAGATATTAATTGTTGCAAGTGGTAAAGAACGCGCCCGAACATATAAAATTAGACGATAATTATGTGAATAGTAGTTGTTGCAGTGACTTGGTTCTGAGCCAGTGCTACCAGGCGGATCCTCATTCCGCTATTTGCCTCAAATAATGACTTTTAGCATCTGTTCCGGATCCTCGTTCCGCTATTTTCCCTTTTCACCATCATTTACCCATCTTTATGGACTAATAACGGAATAAGGATTCACTTGACTAACTTTTGAGCAGTTTTTGTAACGTATAACGGAATGAGGATCCGCCACGATTATTTACCAGAACTTGACGGATCCTCATTCCGTTATTCACCTCAAATAATGACTTTTAGCATCTGTTCCGGATCCTCGTTCCGCTATTTGCCCTTTTCATCATCATTTACCCATCTTTTTGGACTAATAACGGAATGAGGATTCACTTCACTAACTTTTGAGCAGCTTTTGTAACATATAGCGGAATGAGGATCCGCCACGATTGCTTATTAGGAAATTGTCGGATCCATATTCCGTTATCGCCAAAGATGGGGCATAGCTGCCGGCATAGTTCTCACCACTCCGATGCCCCAATCACCTAGTTGCTAGCATAATGTCTGTTGAAGGTTTGGAAAAGCTGTTCGAACTGTTCCAGGATTGCTAGTGCTATAAGTCCGTTTCCTTCTGCTGATTTTGGATAGCCTAGAGGTACTGTACGTCTAACAAGCTGGGCATAAAGTTCTGTTTCGGATAAACGTCGATCAAATTGCTTTTCTGCAATGTTGATAACTAAGGCCAGTGCGCCAGATATATGTGGTGTAGCCATGGATGTGCCTGATAACCGGGCGTACTTACTATCAGTATAAGTAGATAATATTTTCACCCCTGGAGCGACAAGGTCGATTTCATCATTGGTATTGCTGAATGGTGCAATTTTTTTGTCAAAGTTAATAGCTCCAACTTGAGTTACTTCATTGTAGGCACCAGGGTATGCAAATTCATCAGTCACAGGTCGGCCATCACCTTCATTCCCGGCGGCACATACTACTGGGATGCCGGAATCAACTGCTTTTTTAACAGATTTATAAAGTTCCGGTACATCCTCCGGACCGCCGAGCGACATGGATATCACCCTTACCTTTTCGCCGTTAGGTCCTTCCCAATTCACGGCATAATTTATCCCATCGATAATCCATTGATAATCCCCGCTACCATCTTCGCTTAAAACTTTTAAAATCAAAAGCTTGGCATTTGGAGCGACACCAGAAATTCCTTCTTCTTGATTAGATGAAGCGGCAATTGTTCCTGCTACATGTGTACCATGACCGTTGTTATCATCGTAATTATCTTTATCCCCGCTGTAATCAGAAGTGAAGTTCCTTCCATCAATTATTCGTTCTTTCAAGTCTGGGTGGTCTACTTGGCATCCGGTATCAATTATTGCGACGACATTTCCGTGGCCTTTCTCTGCTTCCTCCCAGGCATAAGGAGCTTGAATCATAGAAACTCCTTCTGGGATATCAGTCGCTGTATCCTGAATTTCTTCGATCTGATAAGGAATCAAGTGAATTTTTCCCATCGTCTATCCCCTCCTTGTCTTATCTAATATATATACCTCTTGTAAATAATCTAAAACGATTAAATAGACCTATATTGATTTATGCTATAAGTACGAAAACAGGATAAGTATTGTATATTCCTTTTTGTCTATCCTTAGTTGTGTTAGAGTGTAATGTTGTTGTGTTAAACTTTGATGGTAAATAACGATCTTAATATAAAAGAAAGAAGGAAGAAAGATTATGGCAGAAAGTCAGGGACCATCACAAACAGGGGAAAAAATAAATAAAGTACCACTCATGCTAGTATTAATATCAGGGGCTTTTGCCGCCATTCTGAACCAAACGCTATTAGCTACAGCGTTACCGCATATAATGAGGGACTTGTCTTTAGATGAGAATACTGCACAGTGGCTGCAGTCTATTTTTATGTTAGTTAACGGAATCATGATACCAATAACAGCTTTTCTAATTCAGCGCTATACTACAAGAGGACTGTTTTTAACAGCGATGGGAATATTTGGTGTAGGTACAGTAATTTGTGCTATAGCACCGAACTTTGCAGTATTAATGGTTGGGCGAATTGTCCAGGCAGGTGGTGCTGGTATTATAATGCCACTCATGCAGACGATCCTATTTCTTATTTTTCCTGTTGAAAAACGAGGAACAGCGATGGGTATGTTCGGTTTAGTAATATCTTTTGCACCAGCAATAGGTCCGACACTATCTGGTTATTTAGTAGAGCATTTCCCATGGAGAAGCTTGTTTTATGTAATCTTACCAATCATTATTATCGATATTATTGTTGCTTATTTCATTCTTAAAAATGTGACGAAGCAGACGTTTCCAAAGGTTGATACGTTATCAATTATCCTTTCAACATTAGGATTTGGCGGATTGCTATTTGGATTTAGTACGGCTGGGAGTGGAGGCTGGACAAGTAACGAGGTAATTATCTCGATGGTTGTTGGTGCTATTGCCCTTACGCTGTTTATTCAAAGACAGTTCAAACTAGAACAGCCAATACTTGAATTCAGGATATTTAAATACAAAATATTCACATTAACTACTATACTTGGCATGATCGTATTCATGGCGATGATTGGTGCAGCCGTTGTGTTGCCATTACTGATGCAGAATATGCTAGGCTTTACAGCTTTTGAATCAGGGTTAATGCTCCTGCCAGGGGCTCTGTTGATGGGGGCAATGAACCCAATTACCGGTCGTTTATTTGATAAATTTGGCGCGAGATGGTTGGCTATAATTGGATTATTCATCTTAACAGTTACGACGTTTATGTTTACCAATCTAACCACCGAGACAACATTTACGTATTTGGCAGTGGTAAATGCTGTCCGAATGCTTGGGGTGGCAATGGTTATGATGCCAGTAACAACAGCTGGCTTAAATCAGATTCCAACGGACGTAATACCACATGGAACGGCAATGAATAATACAATGCGACAAATAGCAGGTGCGGTTGGAACAGCCCTGCTTGTGTCGGTTATGACCAATAATGCTATTCCGGATGAAGGAATACCTGGACTTGTTCATGGTGTTAATGTGTCCTTTATTGTCGCTGGATTTATCTCTTTAGTTGGCTTAGCTTTATCATTCTTTGTTAAAAATCCACAGCGTGACGTTGGAGATGCTGGCTAACGCACATTTATCACAAATTAATAATGTAAGCAAATTGACCATCAAATTTACGCTGATTTGATGGTCTTTTTTAATTTGTTTTATAAATCTCTTACTAGTGTGCATGGAATTCAGAATATTTGTGTTAAAATATATCCAGAGATTGTGAGTAGATGTACTCATAGGATACTTAGTGAGTTGCAGCTCGAAATGCAGGTCAGCGGTGTGGATCCTGGTTCTGATAAAGGGGCGAATGATTTATCAGTTTTCCTCAATTTCATATATGTCTAATAAGAAAAGAACCATAGAACTCCATTTATTGAAGAGCAGAAAGGGTGATATTATTGCCATTTGAGGCTGAGATTCCAATAATTTTTTCTTATACTGTTTTTCCACTGGGATTGGCTTTGTTAATTATTTCTTTAACAGGACTTAGGAAGGCGAAAAGAAATGGTTTTCTAGCAATAGGAACTATTTTCTTTCTGATAAGTATGTACCTCTTGAGGTCATTACTTTTCCAAATACCTGATGTGGATAACGTTATGGTTTCAGAGCATAACACTTTTGACTTTTATCTTTTTTTGATCCCTTTCTGTTTGTTTATAATTTCCTATATTTTATATATACTGACAGACGTTATATTGGGGTACAGAAATAAATATAATAGTTAATGTTCTTATGTGCTCCAATACACCCAGCACAAATATAGTAGCAGAATTAGTTAATTTAATCTAAATAAGACATCCCATAGTTTGCAAAATTATTAATTATAACAGCCATTTCTTTCGGGGATTGGTCCATTTCATTTTCAATCCAATCCTTAATGACATTTATAGCTCCACTTACAACGAATGTACTCAAGTACCTTGATTCTACCTCATCTATATGATTGACAGCCATCCAATTCTTCATCATAAAACGTTGAGCGATGTTCATCAGTCGCTGCTCAAAAGTGGGGTCACCATTTTTCATTAATAATGTTTGGAACATAAATTTATTATTTGTAATGTATTCTAATAATTTTTGAGTCATCTTTTGTGACTCTTCTTCGATTGTAAAGCTATAACTGCTTAGATACTTAATCATATCCTCCGAAATTTCCGCTTCTATTTTATCCAGTAAATCGTAATGATCTGCATAATGTGTGTAAAAAGTTGAACGATTAATATCTGCCATTTCACAGATTTCCTTTACGGTTATGGCAGATATAGGTTTTTTGGCCAGTAATATAATAAGACTTTCCTTTAATATTTTGCGGGTGTATTTTTTACGTCGGTCTAATTTCTGACTCAATTTAAAAATCCTCCTTAAAAGTATAACTACTACTTTCATACGATCACTAAGTTTTTCTAATGAAATCCAACACAATTTAATAATATGTTGAATAGCTGACGATATTTATAAAACTGTTTGTTGATTATCCAACACAGTGTCTATTACAATAATAAAGTGTATTAAGGTACTATTGCAAGAAAGGATGAAGTCTTATTGACCAATCAGCAAGAATTATCAAACATAAAAAACCCATTGTGATAACATTTATCATCATTGCGCTAATTAGTACAATTGCGCAATTTGCTGTTTCAGTCAATTACAATATGGTTGATTATCTGCCAGATGATGCACCATCAATAGTGGCCATGGATTTAATGGAAAAAGAATTCGATGAGCCGATTGCGAATGCGAGGGTGATGGTTCGGGATGTCTCTATTACCGAAGCCTCAGCATACAAAGATAAATTAGCAGCAATCGATGGTGTAACTTCAGTGACTTGGTTAGATGATGTTATGGATATAAAAACGCCAGTCGAAATGGCTAATCAAGATACTGTAGAATCTTATTATCAGGATGAATCAGCCTTATTTTCAATAAATATTCGTGAAGGTGATGAAGTCGAAGTTACGGATGAAATTTATGATTTGATTGGTGAGGAAAATGCCATTTCAGGTGAGGCAGTAGACACCGCGACATCACAAAAAATGGCTGGTAAAGAGTCTTTAAATGCAGCCTTATTATTGGTTCCAATCATTATCATCATTTTAATTCTATCCACTAGCTCCTGGATGGAACCGTTATTCTTTTTAACGGCTATAGGGGTTTCTGTAATCATTAATTTAGGTACAAATATTTTTATCGGCGAAATATCGTATGTTACTCAATCGGTGGCACCGATACTACAGCTGGCAGTATCGCTGGATTATGCCATCTTTTTACTTCATAGTTTCTCCGATTATCGAAAGCAAGTTTCAGATCCTAAAGAAGCAATGCAACTGGCTATTAAACGATCATTCCCAGCTATCGCGGCGAGTGCATCAACAACGTTTTTCGGTTTTATGGCACTCACGTTTATGGACTTTGGCATTGGGGCTGACTTAGGTCTTAACCTTGTGAAAGGAATTGTTCTGAGCTTTATTAGTGTCATCGTCTTTTTACCTGCTTTAACACTGATGTTTTACAAGTGGATTGATCGTACACAACACAGACCACTTGTCCCGAGTATTAAGAATATCGGGAAGCACGTTATGAAATTTAGGATTCCAAGTTTACTACTAGTCTTCCTATTAATCGTGCCGGCATTTTTAGCACAAAGTGAAACATCCTTCATATATGGTACTGGGGAACAGCCGGAGACAACACGTGCTGGTGCAGATGCAGCAGCTATACAGGAAGAATATGGGGAAAATACGCCAATGGCTTTACTTGTTCCTAATGGTGATATGGCTAAGGAAGAAGAGCTCGTTCAACAGTTAGAGAATCTGCCTAATGTATCGAGTGTAATTTCCTATGTGAATATCGTCAGTTCGGCCATTCCCCCTGATTATTTAGAGGAATCGACGACGGAACAATTTTATTCAGAAAACTACACGCGGATCACACTGAACACTGAAACAGGTTCGGAAGGGGAAGCGGCTTTTTCATTAATTGAGGATGTTCGATATACTGCTGAAACCTATTATGATGACACCCATCTACTTGGTGAGAGTGTAACGTTGTATGATATGAAAAGAATCGTTGAAGAAGATAACACAGTCGTGAATTTGCTAACGGTAATTGCAATTGCGATCGTGCTTTTAATTACATTCCGATCAATCTCCATACCTGCTGTCTTATTATTGACGATTCAATCTGCAGTTTGGTTCAACTTATCGGTACCATACTTTATGGATTCGTCGTTGGTATATGTTGGTTATTTAATTATCAGTACGGTACAACTTGCCGCAACAGTTGATTACGGCATCTTATTTACGGAGACATACCAAAACCTTCGTAAAGAAATGCCAGCAATGGAGGCAATTAAGAAAACGATTGATGATAAGATTTTTGCGATATTTATTTCCGCTTCGATCTTATCGAGTGTTGGATTTATTTTATCATTAACATCTTCAAATCCAATTGTGTCTTCGATCGGTTTATTACTAGGCAGAGGTGCGTTACTAGCATTTGTTATGGTCGTATTTGTCTTGCCGGCTATGCTGGTTATATTCGATCGAATAATTGAAAAAACAACACTAAGAGCAAACTTCTATAAAGGGAAAGGGAAATGATAATGAGATTTAAACGGATAACCGCGGTGTTCATGGCATGTCTTCTTATAATACCAACACATTTAGTATCAGCGGCGACTAATGAATCTTCATCAGATGGAACGTATTCTGAGAAGAGTGAAGTCGTATATGCCACACTAAATGCCAATGGTGATCAGAAAGAGATGTATGTCGTCAACAGTTTTACGGTTGATAAGCCTGGGAAAATGGTAGACTTTGGACCATATACCAGTGTTGGAAATTTAACTAATTTAACAGATATGAAACTAAAAGATAATCAAGTTACGTTTACAGCAACAGAAGATGAGTTTTATTATCAGGGAAATATAGAGAACAAACCATTACCATGGGACATCAATGTTTCCTACAAATTAAACGGCAAAACAGTATCACCTGATGAACTGTTAGGCAAAGATGGCCAGTTTGAAGTTCATATCGATACAAAGGCAAACCAAAAGGCCAATTCCAACTTTTTCGAAAATTACATGTTACAGATATCACTCCCTTTAAACTCGGAAATCTATCAAAATATCGAAACTGAAAATGGAACGATTGCCAATGCAGGGAAAAATAAACAGGTTACCTTTACTGTTATGCCGGAAAAAGAAGATAGCTTTGTGGTAAAGGCTGATGTAAAAGATTTAGAAATGGAAAGTATTGAAATATCGGCAGTAACATCTTCTATGTCGATTGACTCACCAGACTCTGAAGACATGACCGAAGATATGAAGTCCCTGTCAGATGCAACAGAAGAAATAAATGATGGCGTTGGAGAACTGAATGAAGGGATAGCCGAATTAAATAATGGCGCCGCAAGCATACAGGAAGGTTCTGCATCGTATAAAAATGGAATTAATAAACTCGCTAATCGGTCCTCTGAACTAATTAAAGGATCTAAGGAAATTGATAAAGCCCTGGAAGAAATGAGTCAGTCAGTAGGAAGTGGTTCTAATGAGACGAATGTGGGTGAATTAAAGAAATTACAAAAAGGGCTTACTGAAATTGCAAATGGCTTAGGGGAAACGAAGAAAGGTTTGTCTGATTTAAAGAAACAATATACGAAAGCTTATGATGCACTGGATAAATCGATGGCAGCGATTCCTGTGGGCGATATTTCTGACGATGAAATAAAGAAATTAAAAGCTAGCAATGCAGATCCTGAGGTTATTGAAAAACTGATTAAAACTCATAAAGCAGCAGGTGCAGCGAAAGGCACTTACTCCAGTGTCAAAAAAGCCTTTCAAGCTGTGAACCCAACATTAGATGGAGTTATAGGATCACTGCAAAAAATGAAAACGAATGTTGAAACGATGGCTGATAATCTGGGCAAGAGCTTAGATAATATGAATGTCGATGAATCGATGAAAAAATTACAGCAAGGCTTAAGCACGCTATCTTCCAATTATCAATCGTTCCATTCTGGTTTGGTTGATTATACTGGTGGCGTTTCAGAAGTATCAAGATCATACGGTAATCTGCATGGAGGCATCACCGACCTAACAGATGGAACTAGTGAATTGGAAAATGGCGTGAATGATCTTCATGAAGGTACAACTGAGTTAGCTGAGTCAACAAATGATTTACCTGATCAAATGCAAACTGAAATCGACCAAATGATTAATGAATACGATAAATCCGATTTCAATCCCGTTTCATTTGTTTCATCGAAAAATAAAAAGGTTAATTCCGTACAATTTGTCATTAAAACAGAAAGTATAAAAAAAGATGATGACAAGCAAGAAAGTAAAGAACAGGAAAAAGAGAAAAAAGGATTCTGGGACCGGTTATTCGATTTGTTTAGATAAGAGCATCTGGGAAAGTACCAGGTGAAAGTGTGAAGAAGATTTACGTGTTCCGTTACCTATCGCAAATATTAAAAATGTAATGTGAAGTGACCATCAATTTTGTATGCTAATTTGATGGTCACTTTTATTGGTATAATAGGATTTAAAAACCCTTTGATATTGTAGTGTAATTTGTGCACCAGTTTATTAGATAACGATAGCTAGTGTAAGTCTACATTGTGTCCTACAAATTCATATACAAATTTGTATACATAAATTTACTAATAAGCTTGTGAGTTGTTTTAGTTTTCGCTTGATTATACAAGGTATTCTGAATATTTGTGTTAAAATAAATACGGGAGGGATTTTTTATGGGAGCCACAAAACCAAATAATGGGTTTACAAAAATTCAACAAAAGGCAGTTAACCTGGTGCAAGAGGAGAATTTTACAGAAGCGGCTTTGCTTTTAGAAGAAGCTAAGGAGCAATTTCCAGAAAAACTAGATCGACTAGGGCATTGGAAAGCTGGTATTTGTATGTTGCAAGGAAACAACGATAAAGCAATATCAGAACTATCCGAAGTATTAGATCGAGGATATTGGTGGAATCCAGAACTGCTAACGAATGACACTGAGTTACAACCACTCAAAGAAAAGGTAGAATTTCAAAAAATTTTAGAACTGTGCAACGAGAAATATGAAGCAGAAAAGAAGAATGCTAAAGCTTCATTGCAAGTGGTGGGTAATCCTAAAGCTATCACTTCTATTTTTGCATTACACTGGAAAGGTTCAAACGCTAAAGATTTCACTGAACAGTGGAGTGAATCAGCCATTTTATCAAAATATTTATTGGGATTTCCCCAATCTTCTCAGTTGTTTAGTCATGAGTGTTATTCCTGGGATAATCAAGATGTTGCAGAAAAAGATGTTACTGATACATTCAATCAATTTAAGAGAAAATACGACCTTGCAGCAAAAGAGAATATAATAGCAGGAGCATCGCAGGGAGGTAAGACAGCAATTGAGCTAAGTTTTAAGAATAATTTAGCAAAATTTGATGGATTTATAGCAATAGTTCCTTCATTTGAAAATACAGAAGAAATAGAAGAAATCCTGCAATTAAATAGTGAAATAAATGTAAGAGGTTGTGTTATCACAGGAGATAAAGATCCGTTTTATGATAAGACTCTAAAAACAGTGGATATCTTAAGAAAAAATGGGGTTCCTTGTAAGTTAATTGTTAAAAAAGGTATGGGACATAGTTTGCCTGATGACTTAACTAATCAACTTATTGAAGGAGTAGAATTTATTTCAGAAAAGCAATAAAACTATATTGGGTTGTGTGCCTAACCGATTTTCTCCATCAATAATTGGAATATTATGATAATATTGATATATGTGAAAATTAGTTGTTATTTAGTCAGAAGCAGATCAGGGAGAGATTACAATTGGATTTAGGTAAACCAATAGCAAAAGGGAATACAGCAATTATATACCTTTGGGAAAATAAGATTATCAAAATATTTAACGACTATTTACCGAAATCTGAATCTCTTTATGAAGCAAATAAGCAGAAATTTGCTTATTCGTGCGGACTGTTTGTGCCTGAAATATTCGATGTCACACAAATTGATGGGAAGCAAGCCATCATTATGGAATATATTAAAGGGAGTACAATAGGTGATATCCTATTTAAGAATAGGCAGGAAGCAGAGTATTACATGAAACTATCGATTGAAATACAACAAAAAATTCATATGATTACTGCTGATGGTCCGCTTGAGCCGATGGCTGGAAAATTAAGGCGTCAAATTGATTTGGCTCCAGAATTAGACGAAAGACATAAGTCTACATTAGTACATAAATTGGATTCAATGGCATATGAGAAGAGGCTTTGTCATGGAGACTTCCATCTTTTTAATTTGATTATGTCAGATCATAAAGTGGCAATTATAGACTGGATTGATTCCAGTGCAGGAGACATTCGTGCGGACATATATCGTACGTATTTTTTGTACTCACAGTTTTCAATGGAGTTAGCGGAAATGTATTTGCGACTGTATTGTGAGAAAAGCGATTTGTCAAAAGAAGAAATCTTCCAGTGGGCTCCAATTATTGCCGGAGCAAGATTATCTGAAAACGTGTCTTCAGAAGAATCGGAACAGCTTATGGATATAATCAGTTATTACTGTCCTTTTCAATAACGGAACAGAATATGAAATAAAAATATGGTTGGGAGTAATTTGTATATGGATGCAGTATTTGAAACGGACATTGGGGTATTTAATTATCGTGTAGCTGGTGTCTGGATCCAGGATGGTCATGTTCTTTTACACAAAAGTGTTATTGATAATCATTGGGCTCTTCCTGGTGGGAGAGTAGAAATCACAGAAGAATCCCAGAAAGCTCTGAATAGGGAATTTCAAGAGGAACTGGGGATTGATGTTCAAGTACAAAGGTTGCTTTGGTCAGTTGAGAATTTTTTTAACTTTAATGGAAATGACTTTCATGAAATAGGATTTTACTATCAGGTGTCATTTAAAGACGATTATAAATTTAGTACTGAAGAATTCTACGGAATGGAGGGTGATCATTTAATATATAAATGGATTCCGATAGATGATCTTTATAAACTCTCTTTACAACCCGAATTCTTAAAGGCGGAAATAAAAGATATCCCAATGAACCCTAAACATATTGTGGTTAAAGGGTGAAGCTAATACAGGCTATTTAATAGAAATAATGGGGGTGGTTCCATGAGTTTATCAGCAATTTTAACAATGATATTAGGTAGTATTATTGCGTGGGGGTTACCAATTGCGGTCATCATATCAATTATAATTTTATTTAAAAAAGTTAATCGTTTAGAGAAGAACAGATAAGAAAATTGAGGAGTGATGAACATCAGAAAAGTTTCGGTAGTTTTGGGAATAACAGCCGGTATCTCCAGTATTGTCCTATGGTTTGTCCTAAACTTTTACAACCCTTATTCGAATCCAACTGAATTAGCTCCTGTAGTAAACACATTCTTCATGTTGTTCCTTCCAGCTTGTTTAGCGATAGTTGCTTCTTTTATGTCAAAACAACTCCTATTGTTAATCGCATTTTTGTGGTCATTACCAGTAAGTTTATACTTGGTCTTTTCACCTGGAATTTTTGCCTTGTTTGGAATCTCGAGCATTGCTTATTTGATTAGTTATCTATTGGTGCGATTAGCCAATCCGAGCAGTTTATTTAAGAAATCTTACTAAATTAGCAGGTACAAGAAGAACTTTAAGTAGCTGTTACATGATTCTCTTATTTTAGAAGTAACTATATAGCTTAAATAGAAGTCAAAATGAATTTATAGATGTTGGGAGAATGAGTATGTTAGAAACCTTATCCATTATCAGTGACAGCATTGTGGAGTTAGTGGTTTACTTCTACTTAATTTTCATAATTTAATTAGTAAACCACTTAAGGTGATAGAAAAGGTAATAAATACAGGTACTTGGTTAAACAAGACGCCTTTATTGAAGCAATTAATTGAAATAGTAATTGATAATTTTCCAGTTAATTTGAATTAATAGGATTAGCTGGGTAAAAGGGAGATTAAAAATGAAATCAACAGAAGACAAAAGATTTATCATTGAGAAAAAATCAGGCTATAACTCAATAATAGGAAGATTATTATCCATGATGGATTACACACGAATGACTACGCTAGAAGCAGTAAATAATTTAACAGCTAAAGAGCTTGATTATCGTATAGATGTGAAAGGAAATTCAATAGGTTGTCTTTTATACCATATGGCATGTGTAGAAGAAGTTTATCAAATTATCACATTTGAGGAAAGGGATCCTACTGAAAAGGAATTACAAAAGCTTGAGGTAGGCTTGAATCTTGGTGAAAAGGCACATCAAATAATCCATAATAAAGAAATTGAATTCTACAGAGAGCAGTTAAACCGCGTCCGGGAACACACGTTAGAAAAGTTCAGGGAAAAAGAGGATAGTTGGTTAGATGAAGTATCACCCTTCGGCCCTAATAATGTAGCTAATAACTATTTCCGCTGGTTTCATGTATTTGAGGATGAACTGAATCATCGCGGGCAAATCAGGCTAATTCGTCAGCATATGAAGAGAAAGCAGGAAGGTTAAAGTTTAGGCGGAAAGGGCTAATTCTTAGAAAGATTAGTCTTTTATTAATAATTAATATTAAATAGACGGGTGGAGTTATTAATTGCAATTTTTTATTGGAATTGTACCTTCAGATGAATACAAAAAATGAAAATAATAGATTTTCAGCATAAATGGAAAAATAATCGGCTACCTGATGTTGTTGAACCACATATAACTCTGAAGGCACAAGGTGGATTAACCTCAGATGAAGAGTGGTTACAGAAGGTTAAAGAAGTATGTTATAACTTTCACCCTTTTGAAATAACACTTGATAAACCAAAGTTCTTTGGTAATGAAATTCTTTACTTAAGTGCTAGCTCAAGTGAGTTATATAAATTACATAACAGTATAGTTTGAGTAATTTCACCCTCCAGTGATTTAATAAAGAAGTACTTTGAACTTAAGGACTATGTACCGCATATGACCTTAGGTAAAACGAATCATGGTTTATCACAAAAGGAACTTAGAAACATGAAAAGGACGGCAATAACTGAACTTAGTCCATTTCGAACCTTGGAGGTTAGATTTGTAAGGGTTTATCAAGAAATTGAACCAAATAAATATATAAAGTATTTAGATATACCTTTAAATTAATTTCTGCTTCAAAGATCGGAAATGGGGAATAAATTCTAATGATTATAATGATAAACGGAGCATTTGGTGTAGGGAAAACCACTATCTCTAATGAACTTCTTAATGAGGTCGAAGGTAGTATGATATTTGATCCTGAAGAGGTTGGATCTATGTTGCGGAATGTCATTCCCGAGGAAGTAAAACAACTTGAAGCTGTGACAGGTGATTTTCAAGACTTGCATTTATGGAAGGAGTTAACTGTAAATGTAGCAGAATTATTAATTACTACATATAAAGTTAATCTTATAGTGCCTATGACGATTCAAAAACCAGAATACTTAAATTACATTATAAATGGATTTAAAGGTATAGATCGACAAACTTACCATTTTTGTTTGACAGCAAGTAAGGATACTATTTCTAAAAGACTAAGAGAGCGGGGAGAGGAAGATGGGAATTGGTGTTTCCAGCAAACTGATCAATGCTTAAAGTCCTTTAAGGAAAACAATTTTGAGGAGTACATCGATACTGAAAATATTAAAGTCTCCGATATTATTGAAAATATAAAAGATAAGCTGATAATGGAAAGTTAATTAAACTAGCGGGAGAGGTCACATATGAGTTTTTTGATAGTTGCAATCTTATTAATATATTTATTTGATTTCACGAAACTAAGAAAGCAAAATCAGACGATGATTGAACAGAATGAAGAGGTTATTTCTCTTTTAAAAGATATTAAAAAATAACAGACACCTTAGTAATGATAAACAATAAAAGGGAGGTCATATTATGAAGATTATTACTAATGGAGATAGAAGTTTTGATTTAGAAAAGTTACTCGCTAAGCCTCTATTTGCTCATTTAGCCACGGTCGATAAGGATGCTCCGAGAGATACACCAGTTTGGTTTCACTGGGAGAAACAGCAGCTTTGGATAATTGGTACACCTTCAGATACCTTCCCAAAGCGGATAAAAAATAATCCGAAATGTGCAATAGGGATTGTGGACTTTAACCCTAAAACTGGACTGGTTTTACATGCTGGGTTTAGAGGAACCGCAGCAGTTCTGCCGTTTGATAGTACAATTGCAAATCGGCTGCTGTCACGTTATTTGGGCCTGGATGAAAACAAATGGGATCCACGTTTTAAAAACCTAGATAAAAGTAATGTCTTGATTCGTTTTACACCTGAAACAGTAGTTGTTCGGGATCAGTCATATTTAGCCTCCTGAAGATGTTTATTATAGACGTCTAACGAATTATTAGTAGAAAAAAGGAGATTAAAATGTACTTAAAAATATTCGAGGATGTTATTAGTATTTTACATAACGATTATGCGGGTTGTTTGGATAAAAAGGGTTGCGATAATCCTAATTTTTATCGTGAGAAAATACAGGATTCGGGCAATATGAACGATGAAAAGTTTGTGGGAATTGTTCAGGATTATTTACTGGATTTTAAAGATTTACATATGGAGTTTAAATATACCGCACAATCAACTGAAATGGAAGACGATGTTGGATTTGCCGTTAGGAGGTATGACGATTTACTTTATGTTGTATCCAATGAAAAGGAAGATAGAGTGAAAAAAGGTTATGCTATTACAGCGTTAGATGGCTCAACAGTTCCAGAATTAGTAAATATTCATAAAAGGAGATTGATGGAAACGGAAGCGGAGCGGGAAAATTGGAGTGCGATTCTTCCACAATACAAAAGTGCTGATGTTGTTAGTGAATCAGGAAATTCTTTTACTATTGAACTTAAAAAGTATCCAAAAGAAATCTTCCAGCCAGAGTATTCAATAAAAGAAATCTCGAAGGATACATTATTTTTAACATTAACAGACTTTATGAATCATAATGCGATCTCAAAGTTAATCGATGAAAATCGTTCATTCTTAACTACACGTAAAAATCTAATCATTGATGTTCGTGTAAACAAAGGTGGAAGTGACTTAGCATATTTTGAATTACTTCCTTTCCTTTTCTTTTTGAAGGAGAAGGAGAAGAAATAGATTTAAATGGATTTGATGAGGGTTCTATGTTAACCAACTGTACAAGTCGAAATGTAGAACTGAGAACACAATTGCTTAAAAGTGCTTTTTCTTCTATTGAAGACGAGGTAACACGAAATCAAATAAATGCTTTCATTAAACAACTGGAAGAGAACAAGGATAAGGGCTTTGTTGAACTTGATTTTGGAGAAATGGATGATAGTTTTTCAATTAAAACTAAACCCGGTCCAGAACAAGTTATTCTTTTGACTGATGTCTATTGCGGAAGTTCAGGCGATTCATTTGTTGAGCTTTGCAAAAATTCTTCAAAGGTCACTGTAATTGGAAGACCAACATTAGGTTTAAATGATTATTCTAATCTTGCCATTATGAGTTGGGAGAACAAATTCAAACTATCGTATCCTACGTCAAAATTATCCACCGTTGATGAAGGAAAGGGTATGAGCGGAGTTGGAATCCAACCTGATATTTATATTCCTTGGACACCGGAACATATAGACGTTGATTTGGATGTTAAAAAGGCACTTGAGTTTATTTAATTTTGGGGAGGGACTTAATGGGACATTTAATTCTTTCTGGTGGTGGAGATAAGGAGCAATCGAAGGAAATTGACCAATATTTTATAGAACACATTAATCCGAGCAAACCATTGCTATATATTCCTATTGCAATGAATGGAATTATTCCCTATGAAGAATGTTTCAAATGGGCGAATAGTGTTTTTAACCCATTTGGAATAGATATCATTATGTGGACCAATGTAGATAACAAATCTTTTGATGATCTTAAACAGTTCTCGGCAATTTATATCGGTGGCGGAAATACGTTTAACTTATTAAGGGAGTTTAGGATATCTCAATTTGATAGCCTTTTAAAGGAATACATAGAGAATGACGGTATTGTCTATGGAGGTAGTGCCGGAGCGATAATATTAGGTTCAAACATCATGACCTGTGCTCATATGGACCCAAACAACACAGATTTACAAAGCATTAATGGGCTTAATCTTATAAGTGACTATTCCATTTGGTGTCACTATGAAGCTGAAAATGAAAGTTTGATATCGGGCTTTATCAAAGATTATAAGAAGTCTGTTATTGCATTAAGAGATGGAACTGGTGTCGCTGTTAGTGATGAAGGTATAAAAGTAATAGGGAATTCATCAGCCATTTCTTTTACAAATAAGGGAAAAGTATTGACTCATCCAGGTTCCTTTATTTAAAGTACTTCTTTTTGAAATTAACCAGATTAAGCGGGGGGTATAATGAATGCAGGAGAGAAAGTAGCAATCATTGCGGATATTCATGGAAATAGTGCGGCTTTGAAGGCTGTTATGGATGATATTGATAAAGATGAACAAATAGAACACATTTATTGTCTTGGGGATTTAATCGGTATTGGTCATGAAACAAATGAAGTTCTTGAGTTGTTATTTTCCCGTAACAATATATCTTTTGTGATGGGAAATCATGATGAAGCAGTTTTAAAAATACTTGATGGAAATGAGCCAGGGAGTGTTGGAGATGAAAGGGAGCACCATAAATGGATTGCCTCACGGCTGGATGAGAAACTTATCTCTAAGCTCAAAAGTATTCCAATGAGACAAAATGCAAGAATAAACGGAAAGGACTTTTTGTTTGTACATTATCACTTGAATGGACGAGATGAATTTTTGCCAATTGATAATCAACCAACTTCACAAAGACTTGATGACATTTATGAATTAACTGATGTGGATGTTATTTGTTTTGGACACCATCATACAGTTCACCATTTTAAGTCTAAAGAAAGACTTTACCTTAACCCGAGTTCATTAGGTTGTACCTCTAAACCCCTTGCACCATATGCTAAATTGCGGGTTGGGGATTTTGGTCAAATTGACGTTTCCTTTATTGAAGTATCCTATGATAACAAGGAATTTTTACTTGGATATGAAAAGCTGAATGTTCCAGCTGGAGATGATATTCTCAAAATCTTCCACGGCAATCAACATTTAAACTATATCCAGAATCTATAATTGGAATGGATATAACTCAGGATTTGAATACCAGTAAGGAGTTACTATAAATGAGTTTCAAAAAACGATTATTAATTGCTATTTGTTTTTTTGGGGTATCATTAACTTTCATATTTTGGAGTTTTAAACCAAGTGTATTTCAATCTTTTTTACTTATTATTACAGCTATGTGTGCAAGTTTTATTTTAAAGTGGAGACGAAAGGATAATGAAAACAGATAATCTAATAATGCTAAATGTCTCTACTATGCATTACTCATGAGGGTTATTGTTGCTTTAGATGGCACAGTAAGAGTTGTTACCAAATCCGGCGGTGTTAAGCTATATGCCTTTTGTGATATTTATCGGTTTAATAGGTTCAAAGATCCAAAAGTAAAGGAGTTAACATCGTATGTAATGGAAGTAAATGAATAGCGCAAAAAATTTTATAAAAAAGTCTCCCTTTTTATGACTTTTTCTGTTAGTATATGCTAAGTGGAATTTGACGCAATCAAAAATGGGGGGACAGAGTGATGAGAAATACGTTAATTACAATTATTTGGATTACTGGCATTTATTGTTTTTGTCATATTTTATTTGATTTAAATACGAACCAATCATTAATATTGTTAGGTAAGGATATGCAGATTACGATTAGTCTATTAACTAAGGTAATTGAGTTACTATTTTTGGTTAGTCTGTTCATCTATACATTTAAGTACACGGAGAAAAGTCCAGCAAAAAATTGTCAGTAGATTAAAAAAAGCTTGCAGAGAAATCGTATTCTCTGCAAGCTTCTTTATTTATTACTTGTTAGAAATGCCCCATACCTCTTCAGTCAGGTCAACAATATATTTCAGTTTATTCCATTGTTGCTCTTCCGTTAATTTATTGCCATGATGTGTTGAAGCAAAGCCGCACTGTGGGCTTAAAGATAGTTGTTCGAGTGGCACATATTGTGATGCTTCTTTAATACGTGCTTTAATTGTTTCTTTGTCTTCAAGTTCTCCGTTCTTCGATGTTATAAGACCTAATACGACTTGTGCACCGCCGTTTGGAATATGTTCAAGTGGTTTGAAATCCCCTGAGCGATCGTCATCATATTCCAGGAAGAAGCCGTCTACTTTTTCTTTTGCCAATAATGTAGGAGCGATAAGAGCATAGCTTCCTTCAAATGCCCAGGTAGATTGGTAGTTTCCTCGGCATAAGTGTGTTGTTACAATTAAGTCCTCAGGCTTATTCTCTAAAGCGCCATTAACTACTCGTAACGCAAGGTCAATTAAATCTTCTCTTGAATATTTTCCCTCATTAAATGGGATATCTGGAGCGGATAGTCCAGCGATGTATACATCATCTAATTGCAAGTACCGTACACCAGCATCGTAAAATGCTTTGATTGCATCCTGGTAGGTTTTAATAATATCACTTGCATAGTCTTCGATGTTTGGATAGATATCTGTATTGTGAATGCCGGCGTTAAATAGCTGATTTGGACTAGGAATAGCTTGCTTTACGAGTGCCCGTCCATCAACAATTTCGTTTAAATCAGTGAAATCTTTTAGGAATGGATGGTCAGGGTTAAACGAAATCTTTCCAGTATTCCGTACGTCATATTTCTCTGTTTCCAATCCCTCGAATTGGTATCCTTGCTCAGGTGCATATCCTTCAATTCCGTTTAGATGCTCCAGAAAGTCCAAGTGAAACCATGTACGGCGAAACTCCCCATCTGTAACAACTTCTAAGCCAAGTTCAATTTGCTTATCGACAACACGCTTGATTTCTTTTGTCTCCACCTCGCGTAATTGTTCTGCTGTAAGTTTGCCTTCCTTGTAATCTAGTCTTGCTTTGTGTAAATTATCCGGGCGTAGTAAGCTTCCAACGTGCTCTGCTCTGAATGGTGGTGCTTTTGTTAACGATACTGACATATATATTCCTTCTTTCTGTTTTTAGTTTTGTAGAATTGTATTTTTTTAAGCTTTTAACCGGTAGCTCTGATTATGTTCTTGAAGTGTTTTGTCTGTCCCAAACAAGAAATGCTTCTCCATGTCTGGGGAATATTTTGAGTTTACTGTTTTAACTCCTACAGCTTCAGCTACTGAACGCAGCATTGCTGGTGATGCTCCGCAACAAAGCCCGATATAATTTATCCCGATGTCGTTTGCCTCTTTTGCCCAGGCTGCCAGTTCGTATCGGTTATGGTAAAGCGGATCAAGTGCAGTCGGAAAAGTTGTTTCTAAAGGCAGATGGCAGCTGCATCCTCCATCCGGTAAATTAAAGAATGTCGGGTTTTCCTCAGTTGTACGGTATGGGATAGGGAGTCCACCCACATAGCCATCTACATTGTTACGTATGTCAGCAAGGTAAGGCTGCATCGTTTCAGGACCCCGGAAACAATTCATGCCCACAACCAGTGCGCCACTTTCAGAAAGTATTTTACAGGATTCTTCAACAGTGTAGCCATCCCTCAATACATTCTCTCCCATTAGTCCAAACGTGATGACTGCTGGTAAATCCTGTTTCAGAATTTCTTCCAGGGCTATTTGTGCCTCTTCATGGTAATAGAACGTTTCCCCATTAATGAAATCGACGCCCTCTTCCTTACACCATTTTATCATTTCGGCAAAAATACCTCTGACCTTAGTCTTGGATTCAGGGTCTTCGGGATCGAAAATATTAGTATTTGAGATATTTCCAGCCACCAACGCTTCTTCGCTGGGATGTTCTTTAGAAACCTCTTTTGCTAAGCGAACCGCATTTCGGTTTAATGGTTCTAATAGATCTTCTTTGCCAATAATGCGCATTTTTTCCCTGTGTGCATTATACGTAAAGGCTAATACAACGTCTGAGCCTGCGTACATATAATCCCTATATGCCTGTTTCAGTGCTTCGGGGTTATCAAGTGCAACCTCTGGAACAAATGATCCTGCTTGCAAATACCCTCTACGTTCTAATTCAAATAAATACCCTTCACCAACAATAACAGTTCCATCTTTTAAACGTTCTTCTAAACTGCGCTTCAATCGTTTTCCTCCTCTTAAATAAAATAAAAAAACCCACTTCTGAAAATAGAAGAGGGTTTGAAACCGTTAAGTATCACTCTCCTTATCTTCAAGCTTTAAGCATTTCAGCTTCTGGAATTAGCACAGTATTTAAAATCTGTTGCTGAGGTTTCAATGGGCCAGTCCCTCCACCTCTCTGGATAAGAAAATTATTCAATTTTGTATTATTGAATACAATACAACTCTTGCAAATGAATGTCAAGAATATTTTTAGCATTTGAAACACTTTGATTTACTAAACAAGCTTAAGCCACTGATTTGCCGTATCCTCATTCCGTTATTTCCTTGAAAACGCCTATTTTTATCGCGTTATGTAATCCTCATTCCTCTATTCACCCTTTTTAACCATATTTTTCATTGATATTGGGTGAATAACGGAACGAGGATCCGATTCAAGCTTTACAGGACGGATTTTTACCCATTTAGCGGAACCACGATCCGCTTCATTACTTTGAGATTCACATTCCGATCCTCTCGCCACTCATTTTTGCTATTGTGTCATTAATATTCATCATAACAGCGTTAAACTTTCTTGCTTTAATTAAACTATACTGCTTAATTAGGTGTAATCGTTCGGGCGAACAGCATCGGAAGTGGATTAGATAGCTCGGAATCAGCAGAATTCGCCTGGGAATCAGCGAAGATAAACACCATCAAAATTTAAATCCTTTTTCAGGGTTGTTTGAACGTGGGATATGTTAAAATTACGTTAGAGTATTGTTATAGAGGAGGCCAATCCATGAATGTCGTATCCATTGACTTTGAGACGGCGAATGAAAAGAGAAACAGTCCATGTGCTATTGGTGTTGTTGTCGCCAATGAAAATGGAATTGTTGATGAATTTTATAGTTTAATAAATCCAATGATGCATTTCAGTTCGTTTAATACGCGTATTCATGGGATACGAGAGGGAGATGTGGCAGATGCGCCGACGTTCTCAGAATTGTGGCCGACACTCAATGATTATTTATCTCATAACATAGTTATTGCACATAACGCCAGTTTTGATATGAGTGTGATTCGAAATACATTGGACTACTTTAACCTTACATATCCTGAAATGGATTATCTTTGTACGGTGAATATTTCTAAAAGAGTTTGGCCCGAGTTAGAGAATCATAAGTTAAATACGGTAGCTGGTTATCACGGTATTTCCTTCGAGCATCACCATGCACTTGAGGATGCTAGGGTTGCTGCCAAAATTTTAATGAAGGCTTTTGAGACATACGAGACGGATGAGATGGATATATTTCTAAAGAGGTGCAGTATTTCGAAAGGGAGAATTTATGAACGGGGATATTTTCCGCCGAAAGTGAAGCGGGCGAAACGGAGCAGAAAGCTTTATTTCTAAAATATATCAAGGGGAGTTGGATTGCATATGAGGATACTTGTTGTAGGTGCAGCAGGGACAATTGGCAAAGAGATTGTAAGAGAGTTAGGAGAGAATCACTCAATAATTCGCGCTGGACGAAATGGGGCAGATGTTTCTGTTGATATTACTTCCGAGGATAGCATCAGAGAAATGTATAAACAGATTGGTAAAGTAGATGCTGTAGTCAATGCATCTGGTGGTGCGAATTTTACAGCTGTTTCTGAATTAACACCGGAACTAAATGAAAAAGGAATTGAAAGTAAACTTAAAGGGCAAATAAATCTTGTCCTGCTAGGTATGGAATATGTAAATGACGGTGGCAGTTTCACGTTAACAACAGGTGTGATGATGGATGATCCGATTCCACTAGGTGCGTCTGCAGCAATGGCAAATGGTGGCATCAAGGCATTCGTTAAAGCATCATCAATTGAAATGCCTAGAGGTATCCGCATAAATAGTGTAAGTCCTAATATTGTACAGGAGTCATGGGAAAAGCTTGGTAAATTCTTTGCAGGGTTTGATCCTGTTCCTGCTGGTCGTGTGGCTCGTGCTTTTGTTAAAAGTGTTGATGGTATGCAAACTGGTAATAACTATGAAGTATATTAAGGAGGAATCAATGTGGCAGATCTTAAATATGAGATAATCGAAACAGTAGCTGTGCTATCAGAGTCGCCAAAAGGATGGACGAAAGAGCTTAACCTGGTAAGCTGGAATGGGCGTGATCCCAAATATGACCTTAGAGACTGGGCACCGGACAAAGAGAAAATGGGAAAAGGGGTTACATTGACGGAAGAGGAATTATATAAATTGAAAGCGGCATTATCTGAACTTGATTAACTTCACATAGAAATCGTGTATGGCGCTGGGTCCAAAGCAATTTTTGTGTTTTGGACTCGCTATTTTGTAACAAACGTACAAGTTTTCTGCATAAATGTTAACAATAATGTAAAATAGCGGTAATACATAAAACAGGAATGAATTGGAGGACATGAAATTGAATACAAAACGTTGGATTGCACTTGGTGTAGCGGTTGTTTTATTTGTCGTTTCACTAGGTTTTCAAGCTGTAACGAGTGTAGTAACAGCTGATTTTGAAAAAATGTTTAACTTCCCGGATTCATCGCAGAAATTTCAAGAAGAGGTTGTCGAGGAAGGATCAGGCAATAAGATTGCAGTACTTGAACTGGATGGAGTAATTCAAAATGCATCTACAGCATCCTTGCTTAATACAGGCGGATATAATCATGAGCGATTCCTGGAAATGCTTGAAGCAGCTGGGGAAGACTCAACTGTTAACGGCATTATTTTACGTGTAAATACACCTGGCGGGGGCGTTGTAGAAAGCGATGAAATACATGACAAGATTGTTAAGATAAAAGAAGAGCATGA
The DNA here is from genome assembly GCF_900110695.1 of Virgibacillus subterraneus. GTDB lineage: Bacteria > Bacillota > Bacilli > Bacillales > Amphibacillaceae > Lentibacillus > Lentibacillus subterraneus. The sequence continues at coordinate 40,078 of NZ_FOEH01000003.1, forward strand.
CAAGCCTGTATATGTATCAATGGGGAATACAGCAGCATCAGGGGGATATTATATCTCTGCTCCTGCCGATAAAATCGTTGCGCATTCTGCAACATTGACAGGTTCAATTGGTGTTATTATGGAGAGCTTTAATTTTGCGGAATTTGCGAATGAACATGGTATTAAATTTAATACGATTAAGAGTGGCGAGTTCAAGGATATTATGTCGCAGTCACGTCAAATGACCGATGAAGAACGAGAAATTTTGCAGACGATGATTGATAATTTATACGGAGATTTTGTGGATGTGATCGTGGAAGGCCGTGACATGTCAGAGTCGAAAGTCCGTGAGCTTGGCGATGGCCGTGTGTATACCGGAGAACAAGCTGCAAATAATGGTCTTGTTGATGAGCTTGGGTCTCTCACTGATACGATTGCCATTATGAAAGAAGATAATGGCTGGGATAATGCCAAAGTGATTGAATATAAAAAGGGTCTTGAAATTAACGAATTTTTAGGTGGTACATTACAAGGAATGTTTAAAGGACAAACAGAATTATTCGGTATCAAGGAATTGTTGCGTGAATCCAATGGACCACGTGCTATGTACTTGTATTCTAAATAAGGGGGTGCCGTCATGAGTGAAAATGAAGTGGAATATACTGAGAGTGTTGATTACAGATTTGCTGGGTTCTGGATGCGGTTTTGGGCATATCTAGCTGATTTGCTTATTGTATTTAGTATTAACGGCATCCTGCTTAGTCCATCTAAATTTATCAATGATGGGGCTGGAATTGATATTGGTTTCTGGACAATGGCTGGTATCGTTGGTGTGATTGTGTTGTATTTGTACTTTCTGCTAATGACTAAATATTTTGGTCAGACGTTAGGAAAAATGATATTTGGATTGCGCGTTATTCGAGAAGATGCTCATTCGCTCGAGTGGAAGGATCTTATTTTTAGAGAAGTAGTTGGTCGATTTATTCACCGTGTGTTTTTCTTTACCGGATTGTTATACTTGTTCGTTGCATTTAGTGGGGAAAAACAAGGTTTACATGACATGATTGGTAATACGCGGGTTGTGTTTGATAAATAATAATAAGTCCGGGTGCACTGGTGCCTGGACTTTTAGGCATAAAGCTAAGTTTTTTTAAAAATGGAGGGATTAAATGAATAGTGATGAAGGTTTGTTTCTTTTTCTTGCCGGATTTTTGTTTCTGATTCTCTTTTTACTAGTAGTTGCAATCGTTTTTCATATTCTAATGGCTATTGGATTATTTAAAATAGCTAAAAGGGAAGGCAAAAGTGACCTGGCGTGGATGGCATGGGTACCGATTGTTAATACATTTTTAATCACGCAGCTTGTTGAGGATGATGTGCATGAATCGCTGCGTGGTAAATTTACATTGGTTTATGGCGTAACAATGGCATGTGCATTTTTCCTATCCTGGTTCATTCCATTTGTAGGTCTTGCCTCAAACGTTCGTTCTATTAGTTTATGGATTTTACTTTATCATTAAAAGATATTCTAAAAATGAGACGCTTCACCTTGTATTGGTTATTGTCACATTTATGATTACGATGCCAATTCAATTCTTTTTATTTAGAAATAGAGAACGAATTGATAATCAGGATGAGATAATTTTTAAAAGTGAATGATTGATTTTTCCATTTGAATGATGATACGATAGACTCAAGAAAAAATAATTACGAATCACATGTTACTGATGCGATTAGGCATGGTGGTATTATGAGAAGGGCATAGGTTCTTCTCTAAACCGCCATGTCTTTTTTAGTTTCAGTAACTTTTGCACATACTTACCTTAAAGGAGGAATGTTGTTATGTTTAAAAATCTTTTTAAAAAGGAAAGCTCAATCACGAAAATATATGCACCAATTAATGGCGAGATTGTTTCGTTAGAAGAAGTTCCGGACCCTGTTTTTAGTCAGAAGATGATGGGAGACGGGGTTGCGATTAAGCCTAATAAAGGGCAAGTGTATTCGCCAGTAGATGGTGAAGTTGTTCAAATACCTGAGACAAAGCATGCTATTGGGCTGCGCACAGGAGACGGAATCGAAATACTCATTCACATAGGACTTGAAACAGTCTCGCTAGAAGGAAAGGGCTTTACCATCAATGTCAGTACTGGCGATAAAGTGTCAGTAGGTGAAAAGCTGATGGAATTTGATCTGGAATATGTTCGGAATAATGCTTCGAGTGATATATCTCCAATTGTTATTACAAATGGACAGGATACTGGCAAGAAGTTCAGTATGACTGAAGAAAAAGAAAGCACGGCTGGAGAAACAGTAATAATCACAACTTCTGAGCAGTGATCATTGAATGAAAAACGTGCTATGAAGGATGTGGGCTTCAGGTGAAAATAAAACAAATATTAAATAACAATGCGGCAATTGTTATCGATGAACAGGAAGAAAAGATTGCTATTGGGGCTGGTGTGGGTTTTGGTAAGCAAAAAAATGACATTGTGATTTCTAGCAGGGTAGAGAAATTGTTCGTTCTAAAGGAGAATGAAAAACTGCAGCAGCTATTACTCAGGATACCAGAGGAGCATTTTACCATATCAGAAGAAATTATTACCTATACGGAAAAGCGCTTGGGAACAGAATTAAGCGAGCATATCCGTGTGCAGCTGGCAGACCATATTTCCTTTGCAATTGAACGGGAACAGAGTGGTATCAAGCTAAAAAATAAACTATTGCAGGAAATTAAGATTTTGTACAGGGAAGAATTTGAAATCGGTTTATGGGCCATTCAGCACATTAAGGAAAAATTTCAGATCACGATGCCTGCTGATGAAGCAGCGTTTATTGCACTGTATATTCATACAATGAAACTTCAAGGGGGTGATATTCACGAAACGGTTAAGCAAACGACAATAATTCAGGATATGGTGCAGACTATTAAAAAGTATTTAAATATCGAGGTTCATGAAGCTGACATATCCTATGAACGGTTAGTAACACATTTGCAGTTCGCTTTAAGCAGAGCAAAATGGTATGAGAGTCATGTGATGGATAATGAGATGTTTGAGATGATTAAGAAAAAGTATACTTATTCATTTCAATGTGCACAAAAAGTAGCTCAGGAAATATATGCTTCCTATCAAATTGAGCTTCCTGAGGAAGAGTTGGGATACATCACGCTTCATATCGAAAGGTTAAGAACACATTAAAAGTGCAGAAAGAATTTATGAACTCATTCTTTGAAAACGAATTCACAGTTTGAGCAAATGTATCAGAATTCATATTTTATGAAACATTAATCTATGTTAGGAGGAATTTATAATGATGAAGTATTTGCAGAATCTTGGCCGCTCATTAATGCTCCCGGTTGCGGTATTACCGGCTGCGGCAATTCTGATTGGTATTGGAAACTGGATTCTTAACTTTGCAGCCGACAGTACAATTGCAACATTTCTGACCAATGGCGGGTTAGCCATTATTGGAAATCTTGGTATATTATTTGCTGTTGGTGTTGCAATTGGAATGTCGAAAGAGCAAGATGGTGCCGCTGGATTAAGCGGACTTGTAGCCTTTTTGGTTGTAACAAATCTATTAAATGTAGGTGGAGTTGCTGGTCTGCAAGGGATTGAGGAAAGTTCTGTCAATCCAGCTTTTGAAAGTATTGAAAACGTGTTTATAGGTATTTTATCCGGAATTGTAGCCTCGATGATGTATAACCGGTTTAGTGAAGTCAGGCTGCCGGATGCTCTAGCTTTCTTCAGTGGTAAGCGGCTTGTTCCAATTATGAGTGCTGCAGCCATGATGGTTGTATCAGCTGCTCTCTTCTTCGTTTGGCCGGTTGTCTATTCAGGACTGGTTTCATTTGGTACAGGTATAAGTGATTTAGGAGCATTTGGAGCTGGTTTGTATGGGTTCTTTAACAGATTGCTCATTCCAACAGGGTTGCATCATGCACTAAATTCTGTTTTCTGGTTTAATGTTGCAGGAATTGATGATATTGCTAATTTCTGGGCGAGTGAAGGAGAAAAGGGAATTACTGGACGCTACTTAGCTGGGTACTTCCCGATCATGATGTTTGGTCTGCCCGCAGCAGCATTGGCAATGTATCACACAGCAAAAACGAAACGTAAAAAACAAACTGCATCACTAATGATGGCTGCCGGATTCGCCTCATTCTTCACCGGTGTAACCGAGCCACTTGAATTCTCATTTATGTTCTTGGCGCCATTACTATATGTTGTTCACGCGGCACTTACAGGACTTTCGATGGCTATTGCTGCAATGTTTGAATGGACTGCTGGATTTAGTTTCAGTGCTGGGTTAGTTGACTATACGCTAAGCTTAGGAGTACCAATTGCCAATCAGCCACTCATGCTTGTTGTACAAGGCCTTGTTTTTGGCGTAATATATTACTTCTTGTTCCGTTTCCTAATTGTCAAATTTGACTTGAAGACACCAGGTCGTGAAGACGATGCTGACGAGCAAGGAGAAGAAGTAGGCGAAGCGGAAAGCTTGGATGCCACCGATGGGGCTGAGAAGGATGAAACAGCTGAAATGGCTGAGAAAATTTATGAAGGTTTAGGCGGAGATGAGAACGTGACAACAGTTGATAACTGCGTATCTCGGTTAAGGCTTGAAGTAAATGATATGGATAAGGTCGATCAGGACAAAATTAAATCAACAGGTGTGCCAGGCATCAATGTTGTCGGCAAGCATAATATACAGGTTGTTGTCGGTACACAGGTACAATTTGTTGCAGATGAAATAAGAAAGCTTCGAAAAAAATAATCGGATGGTTGCGAGCAGTGCTGGATGCACTGCTCGTTTATTTTGAGCAACGAAAAATTTATATAATTCAGGCATTGACATCTTAATGAAAACGCTTTAACATAATGTGTAACGGGTTACATGAGGGACGTCGTTTTTATTTTAACGCGTATGTAACGGGTTACATGTAAGGCATGTCAACAGAAGAGTCGCGAGTATCAACAGAAGAGTCGCGAGTATCAACAGAAGAGCGCGAGTATCAACAGAAGAGTTGCGAGTATCGACAGAAGAATCGCGAGTATCAACAGAAGAGGTGCAAGTATCAACAGAAGAGTCGCGAGTATCGACAGAAGAATCGCGAGTATCAACAGAAGAGGTGCAAGTATCGACAGAAGTATTAAATACTAAATTATGAGAGTGGTTATTGTATATGACAACTATAAAGGATGTCGCTAAGCTTGCCAATGTGTCGACTGCTACTGTATCACGTGTTTTGAACAGTAATGGATATGTGAATTTTTCGACAAAAGAGCGGGTGAAGCAGGCGATTGAGCAATTGAATTATTTGCCGAATGATGTGGCGCGAAGTCTTTTTAAGGGACGTTCAAAAATGATTGCGTTATTTGTGCCGGATATTATGAACCCTTATTTCCCGGAGCTTGCGCGAGCCGTGGAAGATGTAACGAATCGTTATGAATATACATTTGTGCTTTGTAATACAGATGATGACATTGAAAAAGAATTAACCTATTTGAGTGCTTTACAGCAGAAGTCGGTGGATGGTTTTATTATTGTTTCGAGTACAATTTCGGAAGAGCATATAAGTAAGATAAATGCCCCAATTGTCGCGTTAGACCGAATCTTGAGTTCTAAGCTTTCATCGGTGACAGTGAATAATCGTGAAGGTGCGAGACAAGCTGTACAGTTCTTAAAATCAATTGGGTGCAAGCGCATCGCTCATATTTGCGGACCTGAACATGCAGGTAACACGAAAACACGCCTGCAAGGTTATTTGGATGAGGTTCAAGATGAAGATTGGTTCATTTCCAGCTATATTTTACCTGGTGAATTTAATTTCGAAATTGCCAAGCAATCCACGATGAAATTATTGAAGGATCATCCTGAAATTGATGGGATTTTTGCTGGAAACGACTTGATGGGTGCTGGGGCATTGAGTGCAGCAGCTAATCTAGGAATCAGTGTTCCAGCTGATTTGTCGGTTATCGGGTTTGATGGAATTGCTCTTGGTGAGACAACTACACCTTCACTTACGACGATGGCTCAGCCTATTTACGACATAGGATCTAAAGCGGCAGAAATACTTGTTCAGCAAATTGACGACAATCAAACAAGTATCAGGTCAGAGGAATTTAAAGTTGTATTAACAGAACGACAATCAACAATATCAAGGAGGTAAGGAGATGGCTATTAAACCAAGTGTATGTGTTGTTGGAAGCATCAATATGGATCTAATCGTAACGACTAGAGCAATGCCAAAGCAAGGTGAGACCGTTCTTGGCGATGATTTTTTCACCTATCCTGGTGGAAAAGGTGCGAACCAAGCAGTTGCTGCAGCAAGAATTGGTTCGAATGTTAATTTCATAGGCGCTGTTGGGGATGACCCTTTCGGTAAAACCCTTTTAGAACACCTTGAAAGTGAGAGCATTAACATAGATGGTGTTGCAACCGTTTCAAGTGCAGCAACAGGTATTGCAAATATAATTTTATCTGAAAATGATAACCGGATTATTGTTGCTTCCGGAGCAAACTTACTTGTTACACCAGAGTTAGTAGAGCACAATCTTGACCAAATAAAACATAGTGACGTGGTGTTGCTTCAATTGGAAGTCCCTATGGAAACCGTTCTCTATACACTGAAAGCTGCAAGTACGTATAACATTCCAGTAATTGTGAACCCTGCACCATACCAACCATTACCAGATGGACTGCTTGAGAAGGCATCCTATTTAACACCTAATGAATTAGAAGTTGAATCGATAAAAAACGACCCGTTATTTGAAGGTATCCATGAAAAAGTGATTGTTACCCAAGGTGATCAAGGCGTTCAATTTTTCGAAGGTGGTGTGAAAAAACATGTACCGAGTTACCCCGTTGATGTAGAGGATACAACAGGTGCGGGAGATACATTTAATGGTGTCTTTGCAACAGAACTTGCACGAGGCTCAGCTGTTGGCGAAGCGATTCAGTTGGCCAATGCGGCTTCAGCATTATCTGTCACAAAAGTTGGTGCACAAGGTGGTATGCCGACAAAAGAAGAGGTAGAGAAGTTCTTGCTAGAAAGGAAGGTTTCGGAATGAAAAAGTCAGGCATTTTAAATCGAGATATTGCAACAGTACTTGCAAGATTAGGACATACAGACACAATCGTTATCGGTGATTGCGGGCTACCAATTCCAAATGAAGTCCCTTGTATCGATTTATCGCTAGAGCTTGGCACACCAAAATTTACATCAGTTCTTAAGGCTGTGTCAGCAGATATGATGATCGAGGAAATGACGTTCGCAAGTGAAATAAAAGACAATAATAAAGCTTTATACGATGAAATTTCTGAGGAATATAAAGATATTCCTAAAAACTATATAACACATGAGAATTTAAAAAAGGAAACTGGCAATTCACAGGTTATTATTCGTACAGGGGAAGCGACCCCTTTTGCAAACGTAATATTGAAGTCAGGCGTCATTTTTTAACCAAAGGAGGTGAAAATCATGGTACAAACACCTTTTGTGGAAATGGATGGAATTGATAAATCCTTTTCTGGGAACCAAGTGTTGAATGGAGTCCATTTTAACGTCCAGAAGGGTGAGGTTCACGCATTAATGGGCGAAAATGGTGCTGGAAAATCTACGTTGATTAAAGTGTTAACGGGGATTCATAAACGTGATAATGGTGTAATTAAAGTGAATGGTAAAGAAGTGGATTTCTCGAACCCGAAACAGGCAGAGAAGGAAGGGATCCTTGTTATTCACCAGGAGCTTAACATTATTCCGCACCTTACAGTTACAGAAAACATGTTTCTTGGTAAAGACATCACTTATCCGAAAACCGGTATTTTAAACACAAAAGAAATGAAAAAACAAACTAAAGCAAGTTTACAAGCGTTAGGTGTAACAAACATTCATCCGGACGATACTGCAGGTGATTTGTCAGTTGGCAAACAGCAGATGGTGGAGATCGCACGGGCGTTATCGACTAATGCAGAGATGATTGTGATGGATGAGCCGACCGCTGCTTTAACTGAGCGTGAGATTGATAATCTGTTTCGCGTTGTCGAATCACTGCAAAATCGTGGTGTTGCAATTATTTATATTTCACACCGGATGGAGGAAATTTTTAAGATTTGTGACCGGGTCACAGTACTACGTGATGGGACGTATATCGGAACGGAGAATATTTCGGATACCAGTTTTGAAGCAATTGTGAAAATGATGGTTGGACGCGAGCTTGGCGAGCGTTTTCCGGAACGGTCGAACGCAGTTGGCGATGTTATCTTTGAAGTGAAGAACCTTGAACGAAAAGGATTATTTAACGATATTAGCTTTCATGTAAATAAGGGTGAAATTCTTGGTGTATCAGGATTAATGGGAGCAGGCAGAACCGAAATTATGGAAGCAATTTTTGGCTATGAAAAGAAAAATAATGGGACTGTCTTACTGGATGGGAAGAAGTTGTCTATTAAACACCCGCGTGACGCCGTGAAAGCTGGGATTGGTTTTATATCAGAGGATCGTAAAGCAAAAGGGTTGGTGATTAATACATCAATTCGCGAAAATATTTCCCTTCCCAATATGAAAACAGTATCAAAAAATGGAGTTGTGTCAGCCAAAAAAGAACGTGATCTTGTAACGGATTTAATTAAGCGGTTACATGTTAAAACGACCGGTGGAGAACAGGAAGTTAAGTCATTAAGTGGCGGTAATCAGCAAAAAATTGTTATCGCAAAATGGCTCGGAATAAATCCGAAACTGCTTATCCTGGATGAGCCAACACGCGGTGTTGATGTTGGGGCGAAAAAAGAAATCTATAACATTATGAATGAGCTTACCAAAAATGGTGTTGCAATTATCATGATTTCTTCTGAACTGCCGGAAATTTTAGGTGTAAGCGACCGCATAATGGTTATTCACGAAGGTAAGATCACACAAACCATGGACAGGCATGAGGCCGATCAGGAAAAAATAATGACGGCAGCTACAGGAGGGGAGTCATGATGAATAAATTATTGGTTACTAATTTTGCGAAAATCGGCCCATTGATAGGACTTATTCTAATAATGATAATATTAGGATTTATGAGTGAGAATTTCTTCACATTGGATAACATTCTTAATCTGCTTCGCCAAATTTCCGTAAATGCGCTAATTGCATTTGGGATGACATTTGTTATCCTGACTGCTGGTATTGACTTATCAGTAGGGTCGATGCTGGCCTTAGGCAGTGCGTTGACAGCTGGAATGTTAACGACCGGGATGGATCCGCTATTTGCTATATTGGTTGGTTTATTGATCGGGCTAGCATTGGGTGCAATGAATGGGCTTATTATTACGAAAGGTAAAGTAGCTCCGTTTATTGCAACACTTGCAACCATGACCATTTTCCGTGGTGCAACGCTCGTTTATACAGACGGTAAACCAGTTACAGGTCTTTCTGATAGTTTCACATTTGAAATGATTGGTCGAGGTTATGTATTTGGTATTCCATTTCCAGTTATTTTGATGCTGGGCGTATTCCTTATCTTATACTTTGTGCTTCGTAAAACAGTTTTTGGCCGGCAAGTTTATGCTGTGGGCGGAAATGAAGAAGCATCTACATTATCAGGAATTAAAGCGGATCGCGTGAAGATCTGGGTTTACGCGTTAACTGGGATGTTATCAGTATTAGCTGGAATTATTTTAACAAGCAGATTAAACTCAGCACAGCCAACAGCCGGATCGATGTTTGAACTGGATGCAATCGCTGCAGTTGTTATCGGTGGTACAAGTCTTATGGGTGGACGCGGCCGTATTTTTGGAACATTGGTTGGCGCATTAATTATTGGTGTTATCGATAATGGCTTAAACTTGTTGAATGTTTCATCATTCTATCAGCAAATTGTTAAAGGTGGTGTTATATTACTTGCCGTTTTACTTGATAGAAGATCAAAATAATTAATAAAATTTTGGGAGGAATTAAAATGAGTAAATGGATTAAAAGATTAGGGCTATTAACATTATTGCTGGTTGTAATCAGCGCATGTTCTACAGAAAAACCAGGATCGTCAGATGATAACGAAGGTAATTCTTCAGAAGGCAGTTCAGATGATTCCATTAAAATCGGACTATCTGTCTCAACATTGAACAACCCATTCTTCGTATCTTTACGTGATGGTGCTGAAGCTGCAGCAGAAGAGGCTGGGTATGAAATCGTAACAGCGGATGCACAGAACGATGCATCAACACAGTTAAGTGATATTGAAGATTTACTGCAGCAGGATATTGATGTTCTTTTAGTGAATCCGACCGATTCAGAGGCAGTAGTTTCAGCAATTGAATCAGCCAATGATTCAGGAGTTCCAGTTATAACTGTTGACCGCAGTGCTGATGGCGGTGAAATTGTTACACATATCGCCTCTGATAACGTAGCAGGTGGTGAAATGGCTGGTGAGTTTATTGCTGAGCAGTTAGGTGAAAGCGGCAACTTAGTAGAGCTTGAAGGTATCCCAGGTGCATCAGCTACACGTGAGCGTGGTAAAGGATTCCATAATATTGTTGATGGTATTGACGGTTTGGAAGTCGTTGCGAATCAATCAGCAAACTTTGACCGTTCAGAAGGCTTAACAGTAATGGAAAACATTATCCAAAGCAGTGATCAGATTGATGCCGTATTCGCTCATAATGACGAAATGGCATTAGGTGCAGTACAAGCGCTCGAGTCAAATGGCATGCTGGAAGATGCTGTCGTTGTAGGATTCGACGCAACCGATGATGCCCGTGCAGCAGTAGAAGAAGGCCGTATGGATGCAACAGTTGCTCAACAACCAGAATTAATCGGACAAAAAGCTATTGATGCTGCAGGAAAAGTAGCTGCAGATGAATCAGTTGAAGAATTTATTCCAGTAGAATTACAACTAGTAACAGCAGAATAAATTATTGGAGGAATCAGGTCATCGCTGGATGGCCTGATTTTTTACTGTCTTAGTGCAACTTAGGCTTGGTGATATGTCAAGTTTTCTAAGTTTAGTGAGATGAGGTAAAACTTATGATTCGATCATTTTATCTAAAATAATCAGTTTATCGAGTAATTTTGGCAAAAGAAGTCATTACGCCTTACTTGTCATTATTAGTTTTCTGAATTAAAATAAAACAAAGAATATTCAGCGCATAAGTCATCGAAAAAAATCATTTGAGGAGTGGAAATATGAACACAGAAACAAATGTACATGATGATCTTGACAAGATGTTGCAGCGCGCTCGACGAAATACACTGGGCGATTTGTTGGCGCGGACTCGTGATCGAATGCCTGAGAAGTTAGCACTTACGTATGAAGGGCAACGGTTGAATTATGCAGAACTGGATAACTTGGTAAACCAAACGGCACATGCCTTCTTGGCCGATGGAATGAAAAAAGGTGATATGGTGACGGTAATGTCCAAAAATAGTTTGGATTTCGTCATAGCAAACTTTTCTTTAGCAAGAATTGGGGCAGTTATGATTCCGATTAACTACATGCTTTCCATTGAGGACGTGGCGTATATTTTGGAACATGCGGAGGTTAGTGCATTTATTGCCTCAGAGGAGTATGCACCAGTTTTGGATAAATCGGCTGGAAGGCTGAATATCAGACAGCGCTATTTGATGGACACTCTTGGAACATATGAAGGAGAACTCTCTTCGTGGGTATCGTTGTCTGATGCACGTGATGGCCGTTCAAATGACTTTGTAGATGCTGATATTGCTGATGATGATCTTGCACATGTGTTATATACAAGCGGGACAGAATCACGGCCTAAAGGAGTTATGCTTTCCCATAAGAGCTTGATTAGTGAGTATGTAAGCTCCATTGTAGATGGAAAAATGGCAGCTGAAGATGTGGCGATTCACGCGTTACCGCTATATCATAGTGCACAGTTACATGTATTTTTAGGGCCAAGTATTTACGTTGGATCAAGTGGAATTATCCTTGGCGCAGCCAGTCCTGAGGTAATTTTACAAACAATAGAAGAGGAGGGCGCAACACAGCTATTTGCTCCACCAACTGTCTGGATAGCATTACTGCGGCATCCGGATTTTGATAAACGTGATTTATCGACGCTTGAAAAATGCTATTATGGCGCAGCAATTATGCCACGGGAAATTTTAAAAGAGCTTGCCGAGCGTTTACCGAATGCGAAGTTCTGGAACTTTTACGGACAAACAGAAGTAGCGCCACTTGCAACAGCATTGCAGCCAGAAGATCAATTACGGAAATTGGGGTCAGCTGGTGTGGCAACCTTAAATGTACAGACGAAAATCGTTGATGATAACGATAATGAAGTTGCTCGCGGTGAAACGGGTGAGATTGTTCACCGGACACCACATACGATGAAAGGTTATTTACATGATCCGGAGAAAACAGCTGAAGCATTTCGCGGGGGCTGGTTTCACAGTGGGGATTTGGGTGTAATGGACGAAGAAGGCTACATTACAATTGTTGACCGCAAAAAAGATATGATTAATACAGGCGGTGTCAATGTGTCGAGTCGGGAAGTAGAGGAGACTATTTATCAAATGGACGGGGTTTCCGAAGTCGCTGTTGTAAGCATTCCTGACCCATATTGGATCGAAGCAGTGACTGCAGTCATTGTTCCGAAAGAAGGCGCTAGTCTTACAGAAGATGGAGTTGCTGAATTCTGCAGAGAAAGACTTTCAAAATTCAAAGTTCCAAAGCATGTAGATTTTGCTGACGAATTGCCGAAGAATCCAAGTGGCAAAGTACTGAAGCGGTCGTTACGTGATAAGTATGAAGAACTTGAGGAAAAATAGAGCCTCGACCGCAGATGTAATAAGCAGCTCAAAACTGGAGAATAGATAAAGTTCGACATGGTATCGATAAAGTTATGGCCAAAATAGATAAAGTTCGACATTATATCGATAAACATCGACAAAAAATGATAAAGTTTTTAAAAGGTGTCCTGTCCTCAGGGCACCTTATTTAGCAGTTAAGAAAGTATAAATACTTTCTTACTGCATAAGTGCAACTAAGGCACTCGCCATTAAGGCTTGGCGAATGTCATAGTTTCTAAAGCATAAAATGGCTCATAGTTTGAAATAATACAAAGTGGAGGTGTTTATGTTATGAGTGAAAAAGAGGATAACAGAAGCAAGCGCAGAGTGAATTCAAGTGTTAATCACCAGGGAATAAGCGAAGATGCGGCTGATCAGCGGCCAAAGTCGCAGCTCGAACAACGGACTAAGAAGAAGAACACGAAATAAAAGGGTGAGGATCATCGATAATACATTGAATTATTTGCGTGAATCATTAGCGAATTATAGTGAAAATGATATGTGTCAAAAGATTGATAAGAAGCTTGAAACAGAAGGATACAAGAATGAAGCCGAGTTTGTCAGAAATTTGGATGAAGAAGAAATGGCTTATCTGGATTCTGTATTGGAAAAAGAATTGAGCTATGCCAGGAGTGTTGAAAATGATATTCGTGTTAAGGAATTAACGGATGTATATGAGTTATTGTTTTGAAACCGTTTTCAAAATAGGTTAAAATTCCCATTGAATTTGGGTGGGTTTACGTGTAATATGTATTTATAAGCTGCAATGTACGTATTAATTTTAGTTTAACCTCTAACATATGAATAGGGAGTTTTACATCGAAACTATAATGTCGTGCCTCGATAGTGTGGAAGACAGGAAGGTTTCTGCAAACACCCACTTTGCGAAGTGGTGGTTTAAACTTTTTATGAAAATACGGCAATTGTGGCTGATAAATTTTTAAATGACAGGCCAGTTTCCTAATTGGAAGCTGGTCTTTTTGCATTCTTTCCTAAGATATAGTTCTTTTATACTAGTTAAATACTCCGTTTAGTGAATTGGAATTTATTCGTGTTTTTGGGAAAATAGCAATACAAACTAATTTGGTTTGGGTCTAGATTGGTTAGTGAGTTACTCATTAGACTAGTCTGGACTTTTTTAATTATTATTAAATTTGGAATAAATGCTAACATCGTATAAAATTGAATAAACTTTGGTGTATAGGGGGGGTATAGTGAAATTCCAGCAATTGTTAAAAAATGAAGAAACGAATGCAAAAGTATTTATGATTGGAACATCGGTTTTAGGATTTGGACTTGTATTAGTACATATATTTCAGTTACAAGAAGCTCCGAAAGATCCGATCATTCTACTTTTATTTGCAGTATTTCTTGCAATTTGTGAATATTACCCCATTCCTGTTTGGAAAGGAAATACAGCCATCAATTTCCCAATCATGTTTACACTTTACCTGGTTTTTGGTCTAGGTTATACCATTTTTGTTTTAGCGAGTGTTGTACTTTTGGTGAATCTGATAAGTCGCCGTCCCTTACGCATTGTTTTTTTTAATCCAGCACAATTAATATTAAGCTTTTACATTGCTGTGAAGCTACCTGAGTTATTTGATGATATTATTTTTCTTAATTCTTCCTTTATTAATGATTTTATAAAATACGGTTTGATTTTACTTCTTTTTCATATAATAAACAATTTATTAGTTGATGTCGTGTTGTGGTTACGTCCACAAATCTATTCACTGAATTCCTGGAAGCAAAAAGCATTATCAGAGGGAACTAGTTTCATTATTTCATTAGGCTATGGATTTATGTTGTTTTTACTTGGCAGCCAAAATAGAGGAGGAATTGACTTTTTTTCATTTTTCTTCTTTTTTTCACCCCTAGTTGGACTATCAATGTTAAGTGCTGTCATCTTTCGCTTAAGAACGGAAAAAAGTAGGTTGAAAGCATTATTTTCAATCACTTCAGAGTTAAATACAATGGTTCCCACAGAAGACTGGCTTGATGGTCTAAAGACAAGTTTTAAAGCCTTCATCGATGCAGATGCATGCATTTTGTGGTTTAAGGAAGGTGATGAGTGGTACAAGAGATTTGAGCAAGGATCAGTGAAAGATAATATTGACCTAAGAAATGAGGATTTCCAGATGATGTCCAATATGGAAAAACCGGTTCGCTATGATAACCGGAGACACGATATTGGTATTGCATCTGTTTGTTTTGATCAAAGTCTTAAATCATTTGTTTACGCTCCACTTATTATTGAAAAGGAAGTCTTTGGTACTCTTATTGTTGCTAGAAGCAGAACAAAAAGCTTCTTGGAAGATGATGTAAGCTCGATAGCATCTTTTGCTAATCAATTGGCCATTGTTATGAAAACAAGAACACTTATTAAAGAGCAAGAAAAGCGACTGATCCTTGAGGAAAGAAACCGTATAGCTAGAGAAATCCATGATGGGGTTGCCCAGTCACTTGCTGGGGCTATTATGAATTTGGAAACAGCTGAGAGAAAGTTCACAAACAAACCATATGAGACGTTAACAATTATATCGGGCAGTGTTTTAAAGTTACGCAATAGTTTAAAAGAAGTCCGAGAATCCATTTATGCATTAAGGCCCTACCCTACAGAAAGAATCGGATTAATCTCAGCCATTACAAAGAAGATAGAAGAGGTTAACAGTGAGTACAAGGTGGATATTAACTTTGAAGTCAGGGGGATAGAAGAGCGATTGAGTTCTATGACTGAAAAGGTGCTGTTTGATGTGTTACGAGAAAGTATTTTAAATTGTATCAAGCATAGTAGAACTGAAAAAATCGTTGTGTTATTGAGTTATCAGTCACAGCAAATATTGTTGCGTATTAAGGATTTTGGTGTTGGTTTTTCATTATTTGATGAAATGATTAAAGCTGAAAACACTTCTCATTTTGGTATTTTAAATATGAATGAGTCCATTGAAAAAATAAATGGTTCATTACAAATAAATAGTAAAAAAGGGTCTGGGACTGAAATATCGATTATAATTCCTAAAATGCACTTAGAAGGGGGGCCGCAATATGATAAAAATAATGTTAGTCGATGATCATGCAGTTTTGCGTGACGGATTAAAGAATATAATTGATTTGGAAAATGATATCAAAGTAGTAGGTGAGGCAATTTCTGAAGAAGATGCGCTACAGAAAATCGAAAAAATAGATCCAGACATTGTTTTAATGGATATTAATTTGCCAGGCCTCAGTGGAATTGAAGTGACTAGAATCCTAAAAAAGAATTATCCAAATATTAAAGTTTGTATTTTAACTATGTATAGTCACGATGAGTACTTTATGTCAGCTATTCGTGAAGGTGCGGACGGTTATTTATTGAAAGATTCCCCATCTGAACAAGTTATTCAAGCGATTCGAACTATTGCAAATGGTGAGTCCGTTATTCAGCCTTCTATGACAAAAAAACTGCTATCTTTTCACCAACAAAAAAAAGAGACAGATGCCGAGAGTTCAAGTGAACTTAGTGAACGTGAAAAAGAAGTCCTAATGTGTTTACTTGAGGGATTAAGTAATAAAGATATTGCCACAAAGTTATTCATAAGTGATAAGACTGTCAAAATACACGTGAGTAAAATATTTAAGAAATTTAATGTTAAAAGTAGGTCCCAAGTTATAATTCATGCAGTCCAAAATCAGCTTGTACCTATATCACATATCCGCAGAGAAAAGGAATAAAAAACTAATAACACCACACATAAAGTATTAAATGATTAGTACTTTTGTATGACCTTTAAATAGTTCGTCTATAACTGGTTTTATTACCTTTGTTTGATAGAAATAAATTCTTCTCTAATCCATAATTGAATTGAATGAAAATTCTTTTAAATATTAGGAGGAGAATTAAGTGAAGAAATTGATTACTTTAACGTTAATGTCCGGGCTATTACTTTCCTTGTTGTGTTTGGGTATTACTACAGTAGATGCTACAAAAAAGGTGGCAATTGGACCAGAGCTTGAGGAGGCAATTGCTTCAGGTGAAAGTGAATTTGAAGTTATTATTACATTTTATGGTGACAGGAAACCGACTGCAGACAATTTAAATCTACTAGAAAATATAGGCATTAACAAAGGACTATCATTAAATTCTTTGCCAATGGTAGCTACAGTTACTACTAAAGGACAAATTGATGCATTAAAGAAGGAAGACACCGTTCGTTCAGTTTATCTAAATCGTAAACTTGAGTATTTTAACGCTGACTCTACTGCCTTAACAGGCGTCAATAAAGTGCGGACAGATGATCAAATGAGGAAACAGAATGGCGGGTTTCCTGTTACTGGCGACGGAATTGGTGTTGTTGTCAACGATAGTGGTGTGGATGGCACCCACCAGGATATCGAGTTTGGAGATCATTTAGTGCAAAATGTTATGGCAAATGCAAATTTAAATAGTTTGGCACCAGAACTACTACCAATTACTTATGCAGAAGGTGTGATTAATACAGATACAAACTCAGGTCATGGAACACATGTGGCAGGAACCGTCGGAGGTACTGGTGAAATGTCTAGCGGAAAGCATGAAGGAGTTGCCCCAGGCGCAGATTTGATTGGTTATGGATCCGGTGCTGGATTATTTATATTGGATGCTATAGGTGGCTTTGACTATGCAATTACACATCAAACTCAATATGACATACGAGTCATCACAAACTCATGGGGTTCTTCGGGGGATTTCGACCCAAATGATCCAGTAAATATAGCTAGTAAGAAAGCATTTGATCGTGGAATAACAGTATTATTTGCTGCCGGGAATTCAGGTCCTGGAGAAAATACCCATAATCCGTATGCTAAAGCTCCTTGGGTCATATCTGTTGCGGCAGGAGAAAAAGATGGTACTTTAGCAGATTTCTCATCTCGCGGCACTAAAGGTGTAGGCGGCACATTTGAAGTTGATGGACAATCATGGACATGGAAGGATGAGCCTACGATCACTGCACCTGGTGTTGACATTATTTCTACACGAGTAATGGCACCTGTTTCTTCATTGGCGGCAGATAAGGATGCAGAGTTAATAGAACCAGCTTATTTGCCATACTATACAACCATGAGTGGAACGTCCATGGCGACTCCTCACGTAGCGGGGGTTGTGGCATTAATGCTAGAAGCAAATCCGGAGTTGTCTCCGTCAGAAGTAAAAAATTATCTGCAACAGACAGCAACAAATATGCCAGGTTATGAATCATGGGAAGTCGGTACAGGGTATGTAAATGCTTTTGCAGCGGTTGATTTTGCTTTCGATGAAACCAAAGAATATGGAAGTACTGTAAATATGAACCAAACATTTAATAGCAATGTGGAATCAACTACTACTCGAAAAGAATTTGAAGTAGACTATAATCCGGTAACTGCTGTTTCTGACAATCAATATTCTTTTGAAGTGGAAGAAGGAGTCGGAAGCTTAGTAGCACAAGTGAACGGTAAGGGTATAATGGAAGAAACAGGAAACCCAATTAATCTGGTCCTCATTGCACCAGACGGTACAGAGTATAGTTCAGGGATCAGTGTATTATTTACCTTATATTGGGATAGAACCGTATCTGTAAATGCTCCTATGTCTGGAACATGGAAGGCTGAGATTCGTGGACTACGTGGTGTTGAAGAGAATTCCTTTGGGACTGCTCTACCCGAAACTGTACAAGGAACGTTAGCCTTCACGGAGGTGAGCGGCTTTTCGGGATTAGATGATATTAATGGGCATCCCGCTGGAGCAGCTATTCAAATGGGGGTTAAAGAGAGGCTGATTGACGGGTATGTCAATGATAAGTTCAAGCCAGATAATGCTTTAACAAGAGGAGAGCTAGCACAATATTTAGTAATGGGTGCTGGAATCCGACAATCCAGTTCTGCAACAGATTTGTCTCCTTTTGTTTCTGCTGTTCTTCAAAAAGGAGCTACATTAAAAGATAAGCAACAGATACAGAATGGTGTAATGTTAGCTACTAACGGTGATTTTCGAGCAAAAAGTAGTGTAAATAGAGCTGACCTTGCTTACTCACTTGTGCAAAGTTTAGGTCTTCAAGAGAAGGCTGAGGAATTCTCGGGAGAAGTGACTGTGCAGTATAAGGATGAACGTGTTGCCGTTGAGGATTCGGAAGATATACCTGATAGATTAAAAGGTTATGTTCAATTGGCTCTGGATTTGAATATCATTAATGCGGAATTCTCAGTTGATCAAGGGCCATATGATATTGAACCAACTGTAACTGCCATTTTCTCACCAAACGAAGATGTATTAAGAGGTGACTTCGCAGTAGCGATGACTCGATATTACAATGCGTTTTTAAAATAATCGGAGATGTATTAAAGTTTTTACTATCTATCTATTATGATAAGTTACTAAGGCCAGCTTTCCTAGAGGAGGCTGGTTTCTTCATGTTAATAGTAACACCTACATGACATCAAATCATGTACACATGACTTTCGTATGATACAACGGATACTTTCCCAACTTATTTATGCCATTTGTATGATGTAAGAAATTCTCATCTGATAGATAATATAATTGAAAGAAAATTCTATTAAAATAGGAGTTGGAGCTTATGAAAAAGGTTATTTATTTAACGTTATTATCATTTTTTCTATTTTCACTACTGATTCTTGGACAGCCTAAAGCAAACGCTACAACGAATTCGGTTGCAATTGATCCTCTTCTGGAAGAGAAGATTGCAGAAGGTATAGGAAGTTTTCAAGTGATTGTTACCTTCGATGGTGATGAAGAACCAACCTTAGCCAATTTGAATCTACTAGAAAGAATAGGAATTACAGATGGGATTTCGCTTAAGTCCCTGCCAATGGTAGCCACGATTGCTACTGCAGATCAAATAGAGGACTTAAGAAATAAAGATGGTGTTCGTTCTGTTTATTTAAATCAAAAACTAGAATATTTGAATGCTGACGCTACAGAATTAACTGGTGTTGATCAAGTTCGTTCTGATGAACAAATGACAGAACAAAATAATGGAATACCTGTTACTGGTGAAGGAGTAGGTGTTGTCGTGAATGATAGTGGGGTTGATGGAACGCACCAGGATTTACTGTTTGGTGAGAATTTAGTACAAAACGTTATGGCGAGTTTAAATTTGAGCAATTTGGTACCAGGGTTATTGCCTGCTACTTATCTAGAAAATGTACCAAATACGGATAGTAACTCAGGCCATGGCACTCACGTAGCTGGAACTGTCGGCGGTACTGGGGAAATGTCTGATGGGAAGCATGAAGGTGTAGCACCAGGTGCCGATTTAATTGGCTATGGATCAGGTGCAGCACTATCTATCTTAGATGCTCTTGGTGGATTCGATTATGCCATGGAACACCAGGAAGAATATGGAGTTCGTGTAATCACAAATTCATGGGGATCAACTGGAGATTTCGATCCTAATGATCCAATTAATATTGCTAGTAAGGAAGCCTATGATAATGGCATAACGGTATTATTTGCAGCTGGAAATGAAGGGCCTGCTGAAGATACACATAATCCGTATGCAAAGGCACCATGGGTCATTTCTGTTGCAGCTGGAACAAAAAGCGGTGAACTCGCAGACTTTTCATCGCGTGGAACAACTGATGGTGGTGGAACTTTTGAGATTGATGGGGAAACATGGACATGGAAAGATCAACCATCAATTACAGCACCAGGAGTAGATATTATTTCCTCAAGAGTTATTGCGCCGGTATCATCATTAGCCTTGGATAAAGATCTGCAATACATTGAGACGCAATATCTTCCATATTATACAACAATGAGTGGAACATCGATGGCTACACCACACGTTGCAGGAATAGTTGCTTTAATGCTTGATGCTAATCCAGAATTGACACCTGAAGAGGTAAAAAATATCATCCAACAAACAGCAACCCCAATGTCAGATTATGAAGCTTGGGAAGTTGGGGCAGGTTATGTGAATGCTTATGATGCAGTTAATTTGGCGTTTAATGAAAACTAATTAGTTGAAAAATTTGTTAGACCAGTTTCTTATGAAGCTGGTCTTTCTTACTGCATAAATAGGTCATAAAGGATTGAATTCCAGAGTATAAGGCGCTTATAAATGTTATATAAGCATAGCTTTTCAAAAGTGATATGTAATTACTATTATTCATGTTGAGTAATAGCAGTTAATATGGAGAGAGGGGAGAGTGAGCATATGTCATTTAACTATGAAAAGATTGATCATGTCCAATTAGCAGCTCCTATTAAAGGAGAAAATCAGGCCCGTGAATTTTATAAGGATAAATTAGGCTTTGTAGAGGTCGAAAAACCAGTACTATTAAAGAAGAATGGTGGCGTTTGGTTTCAGGCTGGAAATATTCATATACATATTGGGGTGGAAGAGCCATTTGTTCCAGCTAAAAAAGCGCATCCAGCTTTCCAGGTGAAAAATATAGAAGCGATGAAGCAATATCTGGCTGAGAAAGATGTTGCATTTAAAGCGGATGACCGGCTTCCAGGAGCAAATCGTTTTTATGTGTCTGATCCATTTGGAAATAGGCTGGAGTTCTTGGAGTGGGAAGAATAGCAATCCAGACCTAAGAAGGCTTCGGGAAGGTATTCCCGAAGCCTATTGCTACGAACAATTACTATTCTTTTAAGTCAATTTTTATTGGGTCCATTTTGATATGGTTATCATTTGCGCTTAGCGTGCCAAATGGAACCATTATTGAGTAGTCTCTTATATTGAATTGACCAGGGTTCTCTATTGTATAAGTTGATTTAAAATGTAATCTTTCTTCGTCTTTTAATTTCGCCGTATTACTTCTAATCCTGTTTTCGAGCATTTTTTCCATCTCCAAATTACCATTTTCATCTCTATAGATATTATTGGACTTAATTAACATAATAAAATTAGCGAAGTTTTGAACAATATCCTTTCTAATGGTATCTGTGTCTACACTTTGAACATTGTAATCCAAGATAAGTTTATTTCCGCTTTGTTCTACTTTATTAACCCTAATGCTATAATCAAACCTTTCACTTTCCACCATAAATGGGGTAGTCAGATCAAGTGATGTCACGGTGTCTTCTTCGTGTTGGACAATTTCAGGTTTAATAGTTAGATATTCTGCTTTACCATTGATTTTGCTATTAAATAATTCTCGTGTCTCCTTCTCAACTAAATCACCATTCTGTTCGGTTTCTAGGACCGCTGCATGTCGTGGTGATAGTTTATTTCCCTCATTATCTATAACCGTTAATATTATATCGTCATTTTTAACAGCTATAGGGAATGTTGTATTATAATTCAGCATTGTTGTTGCTTTCCCTTTTTCAACTGACTCCATTTTAAGCGTATAGTCTTTATGTGTACCTTCAGCCTGAGTATAAATTGTTTCTGAAGGAATTTGCTGAACCGGTACATTAAATGTCCAATTTCCCTTTACTCCTGCTATGGAAGTGAATGTTAATGGCAGATTATAATCTTTAGGTAAATTAGCATCAGGATTTTCAAACTCCATCGCAGCAACGTAACCATCTTCAGTTTCTTCCAGTCCGGTCATAGATGAGGACCATTGTTCCCGTTCGTCGCCACCAAACAAGTGAAAACCATATCCAGTTTCAGGTCCTTTATCTCCACCAACATTATCAAAGGATAATCGATCACCTTGAGCTTTAAATGTAATACCTATAATATTCCCATCATAGTAAGCACTTGTTATCGTAATATCTACATTATTACTTGTTGCATTTTGGTTTAGTTGTGTAACTAAACCACTTTTTGATAATTGCGATCCAATTTGCATGCTGAAGTTCTCATATATAGAGCCTATTAAAGGTACAGATGCTAACACATTTGTGATTGGTGCAAAAACCAAACCGGATGCTAAGAATGTGCTGGCAGCAACTGATGCAATAGTTCCGAGAATTTTAGCCTTTGACATTCTGTTTGGCGTTTTTTCATTTCGTCCCTTTTCTATTCCCTTGTCAATTGCATCGAATATTTCACTCTTTTCAACATTTATTTCATTAATTTCTTTATTGAATTGCTCTTTGAACATTGTTATCCACTCCCCCAATTATCTTTTTTAATTCAATCTTTGCCCGTCGCAGATAAGTCTTAATTGTGTTTTCTGGTTTTTCCATTGTTTCCGAGATTTGATAAACAGTCAGATCATGATAATAAAATAGGATAATTACTGTTTGATATTCCTTATTTAATCTAGTTATTGCGTTTAATGTATCCAGTTTGTCCTCAATGTTTGTACTGGGTTCGTTCGGCATATTATTAATAATATTTTCATCTAGTACAACTTTTTTTCGCTTACTTATAATGTCGTATGCTGTACGAATTAATATTTTAGTTAGCCATGAATGAAAATACTGAGGCTGTTTCACTTGTTTTATAGATACAAAAGCTTTATAAATCGTCTCTTGCAGAACGTCTAATGCATCTTCTTTGTTTCGTACGTAAAGAAAAGCCGTTTTGTACAATTTCTCACTTTCATTTTTTACTAGGGTTTCAAATGCTTGTCCGTCCCCATTTATTGCTTTGTCAACAAGGTCCAAATTTTCCAAGTTGTAACCTCCTTTCACACGTTAGAGCAATTACCGTATAAAAAAGTTTCAAAAAATATATTATTCCTAAGTTACATAGCCCCTCAATTATGGAATTTTCCTACAATATAATTTATAATTTGTGTATCGAGGAGGGTCGCTATGAAAACAGAGAGTCGGTTTATGAATTTTATTGGTGGACGAGATCTCTTTTTTGGATTAATTCTATTGATTCTAATTGGTATCGCAATATTAATTTATACCAAAGTTTCATTCATTTTTAATCCAATACTTGTCGTTTTTTCAACTGTTTTACCGCCAGTTATATTGGCCTTTATAGCTTACTATTTGTTAAATCCAATTGTAAATATTCTGCAGCGTTTACATATTAAGCGAATTTGGGGAATTGTCATCATTATCCTTGGTATTAGTGGTTTGCTTACGGGTGTGATTTTACTTACGGCACCTGCTATTGAAGCCCAGGTTAAAGATTTGGCTACGAACTTTCCAAAATACTTACAGCAAATGGGAGAAGGCATTAAATTATCGATACAAAATTCATTTTTGGCACCTTATTATGATCAGGGATACAATTGGCTTGTATCAAATCTCAGTAATCTGACTAGCAGAATTGGTGAATATCTTGGTGGGGCTCTAGAAAGCGTCCAGAATGTTGCCAGTACGCTTACTAGTGTAATTGTTTCTATTATTACATTTCCATTCATCCTATTCTTTTTGTTGAAAGACGGGAATCGATTTAAGGAATTTTGTATAAAACTCTTGCCACCTAGATACAGAGGTGATGCGAATCAAATCCTTAAAAATATGGATGTTCAGGTCGGTTCGTATATCCAGGGGCAAATTATTGTGGCTTCATGTATAGGAATTCTTTTATTTATCGGTTACTTAATTATTGGTTTGGACTATGCTATAACGCTGGCGATTATCGCAGCTGTAACAAGTGTTGTCCCATATCTTGGACCAATGATTGCTATATCGCCGGCTATCATAATTGCGTTAGTCGCTTCGCCATTCATGTTTTTAAAATTAGCTATTGTTTGGGTTGCTGTCCAATTTCTGGAAGGAAATTTCATATCACCAAATGTTATGGGAAAAACAATGAGTGTTCATCCGCTCACAATTATTATCGTGTTATTAGTTGCGGGAAACCTATTTGGAATCGTTGGTGTGATCCTTGGTATTCCGGGTTATGCTATTTTAAAAGTCATAGTCCAGTATTCATATACTAAATTTAAGCAACGGTATAACCGATATTATGGTGAAGAATATGGTGCCTATGAGCATGAATAAATTACGGGGGAAGTACCTGAATTGACCAGGTACTTCTTTTTTATAGTATATTATGTAACCTTTTTATAAAACATTGCGTTTCACAGACTGAAAGATGGAATATTTGATTGATGCATGTAAATTATATGGCAAGAAAATTGATCACTATAGTTCAACAGTGCGGCCTCAACTCAAGCGAAAAATCGGGAAATCGAGCGACAGCGGCCACAACTCAAGCGAAAAATCGGGAAATCGAGCGACAGCGGCCACAACTCGAGCGACAAAATCTATATACCCACCTTAACCTCACCCCATCTCCTCGACCAATTTTTCTCCACAACTCGATGCTTATAAATTTTAAGAAGTTCAGCAGACTCCGTAAAATATGGTGTCGGGCGAACTACCATGTTGAGCACATCATCAACGCCATGGGGTGCTATTAAAATCAAATCACCATCCAAATTGAGTTTCACTCCCAGGGCGGTTGCTGTTTCTGGGAATTTCCTTATCGCGTCTTCTGTACTGCTGTAAGGGTCCATGTTATTACGCACGTGCATGCGCGCTTCATTCTTTACGGACCAAGGCACCTGAGGCATAATCTCGTGCAATACTTTTTCTAATCGTTTTTCCTCAGCCTCATCAATAGTGCCCTCATCAAAATATACTACATCAATATCAGGAATAACAGTCCGTTCATCGAAGCCATGCAGGACATCCCAAACTTTCGACCGTACAAATCCTGCGCATATCCACCAATCCGGCAGCTGTAATTGTTGCGCTGCTTTTAAGATATTCATCATCCATTCGTCAGCTTCGATAGACTGGATGATATCCTCAATACTATTCATCGAAATACTTCCTTTTAGTTTTTAACTTTCATTATACATCATTATTGACCTTACCTGTTATTTTCCATATAATTCAATAGTGTACAAAAACAGCAGCTGAAGGAGATGAGTTGTATGGGAAAGAATCAGCAGGAAAATGTCCAACAGTTAAATAAGTTTCCGATTGTTGCTGTACTGCTATCAGGTGCTTTTTTGGCGATTTTAAATCAGACGTTATTGGCTACGGCTATTCCGCCGATTATGGCCGACTTTAATTTAACGGAAAGCACTGCACAGTGGTTAACGACTATTTTTATGCTGGTGAATGGGATTATGATTCCTATCACAGCTTTTTTAATAGAGACATTTACGGCTAGAAAATTATTACTTACGGCAATGTCTACTTTCGCAGTTGGAACGCTGATTTGTGGTATTGCACCAACTTTCTTTATCTTAATGATTGGGAGAGTTGTTCAAGCAGCTGGGGCAGGGATAATGCTGCCATTAATGATGACTATATTTCTTCTGATTTTTCCAATTGAAAAACGTGGTTCTGCTATGGGGACTGTTGGATTGGTTATATCGTTTGCCCCGGCAATCGGACCAACGCTTTCCGGATGGGTAGTAGAGAACTACCCATGGCGTGTAATGTTTTTCATTATTTTACCACTGGCGATTATTGATATTATTGTTGCTTATTTTGTTATGAAAAATGTGACCACACAGACATATCCAAAAGTCGATATACTCTCCATCATTTTATCAACGCTTGGATTTGGTGGGTTGTTGTATGGATTCAGCAGTGCTGGAAATTACGGCTGGTCTGACCAGGTCGTGCTTGCATCCCTTGCTATTGGAGCGGTAACGCTGACAGCGTTCATTCTGCGGCAATTCAAACTTACTCAACCTATATTGGAATTCCGTGTGTTGAAATATCCAACATTCACCATTGCAACAGCGATTGGGATGATTGTGTTTATGGCGCTGATTGGTGCGGAAACAATACTTCCAATTTATATGCAAAACATGGCTGGATTTACTCCGCTTGAATCTGGAATGATGATTATGCCTGGAGCATTACTGATGGGTTTTATGTCACCGATTACTGGTAGGATTTTTGACAGAGTGGGTGCCAGGTGGCTGGTGATTATCGGACTATCTATTTTGACTATCACTACCTTCATGTTTACAAATTTATCGACTGAGACGTCATTAACTTATCTCACCGTCGTGTTTGCGATTCGCATGTTTGGTATTTCCATGGTGATGATGCCCGTTACTACTGCAGGTCTTAACCAATTACCAACCCGGTTAATACCTCACGGAACGGCGATGAATAATACGATGCGCCAGGTTGCAGCATCAATTGGTACCGCCATCCTAGTTACAGTGATGACTGCTGCTGCAGTGGATATGAGTGCGGATGCTGACCCAAGTGAAATGATACATGGTGTTAATGTGGCCTTCTACGTTGCGACAGGGTTGTCATTGGCAGGGCTGGTACTTGCATTCTTTATCAAACGGTCGACGCCAGCTGAAGATCGTGCTGCAATGGAACTTGCCGAAGAAAATGAAGAATAAGAAACTGCTATACTATGTGGTGTAGCAGTTAAGACAGTATTAATCCTTTCTTACTGCATAAGTGCAACTAAGGCACTCGCCATTAGGGCTGGCGAATGCCAAGTTTTCTAAATTTACGATCTCCCAATGCTGAAATGACACTATGCAAAATCATTCCGACAATAACAAGTGCCATACCGATAAATGATATAAAGCTTGGTAATGGCGCACTTAACAGGAACAGTTCACCAAATAAAGCGAAGACAACTTCACCTGATTGTGTTGCTTCCACTGCAGCTAACTTATGGTTGTCGTGATTGACCAGTTCAGTTGCATAGAAAAATAATACAGTAGCAATGATCCCGGATGAAACCGCAACAATAAATGTCTGCAGCACTTGGCTTGTGTTTGGTGTGTCATGCACTATAATTCCATAAATGGATAAAACAATCCAAAATGGCATCGATGCAATTGTCATCCCGAGGATTCGTTGGAATGTATTTAAATTTCCGTTTACAAGCTGCATCATTTTACGATTTCCAAGTGGGTACGCAAATGCAGATATGATCAAGGGGATGACACATAGCAAAACACTGGTTAACGAGACAGATGACGCATGTTCGAGTTGCATGACAAACACACCAGAAAGGATAATAAGCGAAATAATTACACTCTGAATAGGAATCCTCTGTTTTGCTTGTCTATTTAAGAATGGAACTAAAAGTGAACCCGCAATAATTGTTATCTGAAATGTTGCTGCGACAAGCCACCCAGGTCCATATATAGTAGCAAATGTAATCGGTGCATAGAATAAGCCAAATCCAATTGTGCTCCAAGCAACCCATGAGAGTGGTTGTTCACTTAAATGCTGGATAACTGGTCTGACGTTCTTTTTGTATCCAACTATGACTAACAGGATCGGGAGCATAAACATAAATCGGAGTGATGCACTCCAAACCCAGCTTCCACCCTCTAGCTCCATCGATCGATTTAAAATAAATGTTACCGAAAAAAATATAGCAGATAAAACTCCAATTAATATAGCTTTCATCATGACACCCCGTAAACAAATGTCTTTAGTTTTAATCATATCAGAAACAGACGAGGTTTAAGACTCTTTTTCTGATTTTAGAATTTAATCATGAATACTATGATACGATACATATATTAATATCGACTGTTATATTTGGAGAGGGGTTAGGTAATGGGAGATGAACTGATAAAGTCACTTGTTGCTTGTTTATCCGGTATTATTTCCTATTGCATTAGAAAACTTGGCTTATTGTCAAGCATTAGTTACAGTTATGCAGTAAGAAAGGATTTGTACTTTCTTAACTGCCAAAAATGGTTTGGAAAAACGTTTCCTTATGGGGGAGGCGTTTTTGATTTAAGAAATATAGTATAAACTGTAAAAATTAAGGGGAGTTGGTTAAAATGGATATACGTATATTGGAGCCAGAAGATGCTGAAGCCTATCGAAAGCTAAGATTGGAAGCGTTGCTTAATAGTCCAGAAGCCTTTATTTCGAGTTACGACGAAGTAAAAAATAATTCGGCGGATGTATATAAGGTTAGGTTTCAATCAGATAACGCATATAATTTTGGTGCGTTTGAGGATAATCAATTGATTGGAGTTGTAACGTTGGTCAGGGAAACGAAGGTTAAAATAGACCATCGTACAACTGTTTATGCCGTATATGTTACACCCTATAAACGAGGCAGGGGTGTCAGCAAACAGTTATTGCAGACAGCAATTAACCATGCAAACTCGATTGATGGGGTTGAGCAGGTGTGCATATCTGTCGTAACCAAGAACGACACAGCTAAAAGCCTTTATTATGCATTGGGATTTGTTCCGTTTGGCACACATAAACGCGCGGTAAAACTGGGAGACACTTACTATGATGAAGAACATATGGTGTTGTTTTTTCAGTAAGAAGTTATAGAATTATAAAGTAGAATTTATTTTTTGGAGGAATGGGATTTTGGATATTCAGGTAAGACATTCATTAATTCACAAAGATTCAATCCTACAAATTATCGATGAACATGATATAGAAGCTCTCCAATGTGATTTTTTAGCACGTGGACTGAATGACACATATCTAATTACGACTGAAAAAGAGACCTATATCTACAGACTTTATCGTACTGGCTGGCGGGATAGGGAAGCTATCTTGTTTGAGCTGGATGCTATTAATCATTTGCAAGGTGATAGGGTTTCTTTTCCGATTAAAAAGAAAGATGGCAACTATTTGACTGAGGTAAAAGCTCCCGAGGGAGTTCGGTATGGGGTGTTATTTTCCTATTCAAAAGGAGAGCGTCCGCAGATTAACGTTGAAAATTCAAAAATTATTGGTGAAACACTTGGTAGGCTACATAACAAATCGGACAAGCTTACTACTCAACATGAGCGAGGTTTTGAGTTGGATACTGAACATTTGCTAGATGAACAGGTAGCTGTCATCTCACCGATATTGAAAAAATGCCTTGGAAATGAGGCAGAGGAAACTCTGCATATAGTTGTTGAAAATATCAAAACTGATCTAACTGAACTTAATTTAGAGACAGGGTTTTGCCATGGTGATTTTCATAATCACAACATGCATATCCATGATGGTGTAATTGAGGTTTTTGACTTTGATTGTTGTGCCATGGGATATCGGGCATATGATGTTGCCGTTTCATGGTGGAATCTGAAAAATAATTATAAAAACATAGAAACTGAGTGCTGGGATGCATTTTTAAAGGGATATTTAGAAGAACGGAAGCTAGCTGACGATGATTTGAAAAGCTTGCCACTGTTCATTACTGCAAGAAGAATATGGCTGTTAGGTACGATGCTTCGAAACGATGATGTATGGGGTACGAACTGGATTAACTCCAGATCACTAGAGCTTTTTATCTGGCAATTGAAGACAGATAGACTTGGGGATGAGGATATATGACAGAAACAAAAATATATTGTGACAGGTGTACAAGACCTATTGAAATTAGAGATGATGTAATTACAGCCAAAATTCTACTAGATGTTAAAGCATATCATGAGGAATGTTATGCCAAAGATTTAAAAGGGATGAAGTCATTCTTCCTGGATAATACGCCAATCAATGGAACTGCCGGTAATATTACCACAGTTCTAACTGCTATACTTGGGATTATCTGGTTGTTTGTAACGGATGGCTCGATGAGGTTCATAGCATTGGCAGCTCTATTTCCAGTAGGTTACCGCCTGTATTCCTATTTGGCTATTGAGCGTTATCTAGCAAAGTGAACTCAAATTATACTTAGTCGTGATATTCTATGTATGTTGCTTATGTTCTGCTTGGTAGAAAACTTGGCACATTCTTATTTTGCTTTCTTAGAACAACAATGTTAATTGGATTTAAGTAAGTTTTTAATTTTCACTTACATATGTTCCACCTATTATATCGTGAATTGCTCTTTTATCTTCCCGAAATATGACCATAAAAATACTTACTACTAAGGATATTCCAAGCGTGACAATACCTATAAGGTGAAAACCTACAAACTCTCTCAAAATAGTATTTGAAAGTTTAACATTGTCACCATCTGTTCGTTTTAATTTGATATTACAGATTCGTTTACCGATAATATATCCAGCCCATAATACAGGGATGACAATTAAGTATAATGTGTAAAATAAATCCCAAATCAATCCTTTGTTCAAAGCAATACTGTATTCACCTGTAAAAATATAAAATAAACCACCAATTAAAATTGAAAAGATGGTAACATCTAAAAACCTTGCTATTAATCTTTTACCAAATCCAGCGTAACTTTCCAAAATAGTTTTCCCCTTTGTCGTATAGTATCTTTCGGTTTAACACAACTATCCTGCCAATTAGTTTAAGTTTTATCGTTCACAATATTTGTGTTTATTTTAACATAAATATTCAGAATACCTAGTAAAATCAAGCGAAAATTAAACAATCTCCAGGGCAAAATGTAGACTTACACTGGCTATTGTTACCCAATAAATTGGGGTGCAAAGTACACTGCAATTTTAATGAATATTAAGCCGAGAATACTATAATATCAACAATAAATGACCATCAATTTAGCATACAAATTGATGGTCATTTTATATTACATTTTTAATGTTTGCCATAGGTAACGGAACCCGTTAGTTTTTTATAACCTCTACTTAATTTTTATTACGATTTTTCCTTTTGCATGGTGTGTCTCACTTAGTTTATGGGCTTCGCGCATTTTTTCTTCGGAAAGTGGGAACGTTTGACCAATATGTGCTTTCATTTCTCCTTTTTCCATCAATTTACCGAGCTTGGCCAGCTGCTTGCCGTCAGGCTCTAGCCAATGAAAGATTGCTTTAACTCCTTTTGATTCAGCGAGCTTTTCGTCTGGAGGTTCTGCAATTGACACTAATTTCCCACCTTCTTTTAAGACGTCATAGCTTTTCTCTTGAATGCCTCCCCCCATCGCATCGAGCACAATGTCATAATCACCTAGCTCTTCTTCAAAATTCTCCAACTGATAATTAATGAATTGATCCACTCCTAATTCTTTGACGAATCCTTCATTTTTACCGCTGGCAGTTGATGCTACATATGCACCGAAGCTCTTTGCAATCTGGATGGCAAAGCTCCCGACACCTCCTGAGCCAGCATGTATTAAGACTTTGTCGTCTGGTTTTATTTCACAAATATCGACTAGACATTGCCATGCAGTAAGTCCTGTAAGTGGAACTGCAGCAGCCTCTTCAAACGATATATCCTCTGGTATTTTTGCTAACAGATCTTTATCAACAGCGGTATATTCAGCATATGTTCCATTTTTTGTTGTAGCGGGTCGTGCAAAAACTCGATCACCAACTGAAAAGTTTGATACACTATGACCAACTTCGCTAACAACTCCCGCAGCATCCCAACCTAAAATAATAGGGAAATCAAATGGGAATTTCTCTTTTAAATAACCCTCCCGCAGCTTCCAATCGATTGGATTTATTGATGTTGCATGAAGTTCCACTAATACTTGGTCTTCGTTTATAATAGGTTTTGGGATATCTTCCTCAACTAGTTGATTAGCGGCTCCATATTCATTTATTACAATTGCCTTCATCTTGATACCTTCTTTCTAAAAATATCTTCATAGGTTAATTGTTCCCCGTTTAGTTTAATCTAAATCATAAGATGATTAGAGTTGATTAAAAAAGGTAATATAAACTGTAAAGGAGAATCCGAATAGTGGCTGAAAAATTAACTTCATTCGCACCAGTGCTGGCAGCAAAACCAAAAGTTCTTATCCTCGGTTCAATGCCAGGAGGGATATCATTGGAAAAAGACGAGTATTACGGGAATCCTCGCAATCATTTTTGGGATATACTTTTTGAACTTTTTGGACAAGAGCCAACTTCAGATTACGAAAAAAAAATCGCATTTGTAAAACGTAACCAGCTTGCTTTATGGGATACGATAGGTCTCTGTTATCGGGAAGGGAGTCTTGATGCTAATATTGTGGATGAGGAGCCTAATAATATTATTGGGTTATTGAATGGATACCCTAGCATTCGCTTGATAGCATGTAATGGAGGAAGGTCATATGAAACATTCAGGAAAAATTTTAATGTAAATGGAGTGGATGTAATAAAATTACCTTCGACCAGCCCAATTCCAGGACGTTATACGAAGAACTTTAAAGGGAAGGTAGAAGAGTGGAAGAAAATTTTGGAATATTTGTAATGACCTACAAAATATAATATGATACTATTTAATTAAGACGAAAGTATGAGTTTGTTTTTGGAAGTTAAGAAAGTACAAATACTTTCCATAACAACTTTTATCCTAGCTGGAAATTTTTTTAGTGCTATTTTAGAAAAAGTGAATAATTTTAATTGGAATGCAATATTATTAAATTGGTTGTTTTTTCGGAGGATTTAGTGAGCCGCAAGCTGCAACTTGCGGCTCTGACAGTTATCCGCAAGGCACGGCGACTCCGTTTAGGGATGAAAAAAGTAATTATCCCAAGTTCACGTAGACGACAGGGTGATTACTTTTTTCCGTGGCTACTATTGACGATCAGTAATACGAGTGTGGCAAACATCAACATTAGCTCAAGAGCACTGTCAACTGGTATCACTCGCTCAACCCCTTTCATTAGGGGATTTGAAGTCGCCAAGTAATAAGAGAAAACTCTTCCACTACTTCATAATTGAAGCCACCCTGCATAACCTGTCCCAAATATTATACTACAATTGGGACCGGAAATGTGGTAATTTTTAGGAAATGGTACAATATTCTCATAACTCTGTAAATTAAAGAATTTAGTTAATTTGTATGTGTTTGCTGCGATCATGCTTGTATTTTCGATAAAAATTAACCATTGGTTCAACAGTGTCCTTTAAGTCAGGACATACAATTCCTGAACCTTTTAAATCCGTTACTGCAGTTGAACAGTCGAAAGATGCATTAATAGAGAAGTAATCTAGCGCTTCTAACTCGACTTGAAGCCACTTCCGGACTGGAGCAGATGACAAAGAGCTTCTCACCCAAGATAAAGGAACTTTACCTTTTGGCGTTTTCCCTAAGTAAGCCTTGGTTAGTATTTTCTGTAAGTCATGCATACTGTAAGGATTTGGATCAGTCAGATGATATGTTTTTCCTTTGCCGACAGGTGCGATTGCCAGATAACTTGTCGCACGTAATACATAATCAGATGGCACAAAGTTTCCTTCTGGTTTACCATCTCCCATATATGGTGTGATTGGAAGAAAACTTATGTGATCAAGTAAATTTAACATAAAATATATACCGTCAAACTTGATGGTCTCCCCAGTCTTTGAGTTACCTTTAACAATACCAGGTCTAATAATAGTTGTCGGAACTGACTGCTTGAGGTCCTCGACTAAAACTTCTGCATGATATTTCGTTTCCTTATAATGATTCTTAAATGTCTGGCCTGCAGCTAATTCATTTTCAAATATCTTTCCTTCACGCATCCCCGCTACGAACGCTGTGCTAAAATAAGTATAACGTTCGAGATTTCCTAACGTTTTTACCCAATTGTTCATATTCTTCGTTCCATCGACATTAACCTTAAATGCAATATTCTTGGGCACAGCCAGGTCGTAAATGGCTGCAAGGTGAAAAACGTGGGTAACTGATTCCTGTATCTCGCGGTTTATATCATGGTCAAGTGCCAGAGTCGGTTCTGTGATGTCACCGGTTACAATGGAAAATATGCCTGGATCATGTCCAGTTTTTTTTGCTAGGCTGTTAATCTCTTGAGTTGCTTTATCTTGGAGGGAAGGTAACACTAGTAAGTAGATTTGCTTGATGTCTTTTTGGTGATCATGGAGAAGTTGCTTAATTAAGCTTGATGCAAGGAAACCAGGGTAGCCTGTGAGAAAATACGTATGCTTCATATAATCGCTCCTTTTTTATAAATTACTATTATTATAGTATAAGATACACTATTAAAGAAGTTATTTCCAAATTAATAGAATTCTGATAGTCTTTTTTACGGGGCAGGTGATAATTGAGTGAGCATTTTTTGGGTACGGTTTGGAATATTTTGTGGACTTTGGACCTTGCTGATCTTTAGGCACAGTGAAAATCAATCTGTAAGTCTGTTGATTGCAGCACTTGCGTTAGGATTATTTTTCTTTCTATCTATTCGGAAAGAATTGCTTTTTCTTTACATTAGTCTGTCTGTAATCATCTTTATTCATGGAATTATGTTGATAGATGAAGTTACATACTCAATTTTATTATTATTTTTTCTAGCAATTATTGCCGTGTATCGCCATAAGCAAAAGCATTTGACAATCTATTTAATTTTTAATTTGGCATTATCCATAATGATGGTTTTTTATTTTAATAATAGTGTTGTTGAATTAATTATTCTATCCAGTTTCTTCTACTTTATGGTAACTGCTGTTAACCGATTGTATTTGGAAAAAAATGAGCAACATGAGCTGTATGAACAGATGTCAGGTGAGTATCGTAAATTAAAAAGGATGAACTTGGTGGCAGAAAGGGATGCCCGTCTTGAAGAGCGTACGAAAATTGCCCGGGATATTCATGATTCGGTAGGATATCGATTAACAGCTTTGATTATGAAACTGGAAATACTGTCTATTCAAAAAAATGCAGCGGAATATAGTGAATTAAAGGAAATGGCACAGGGTAGTCTTGATCAGACAAGGCAAGCTGTAAAAGCTTTGCAAAGTGAGGAACATGAAGGTCTGGCTACGGTTGTTCACTTGATTCGTAAACTTGAAGCAGAGAGTAACATTCAAGTTCAGTTCACCATTAAGCAAGGGGTGCTGTCAGTTCCGTTTAACAATAATAAAAGTGTTGTTTTATATCGGGTCATTCAGGAAGCATTAACCAATGCAATGCGCCATGCACAATCAAAGGAAGTACATATTAATTTGGGGAGGTCAGCGACAGGAGCCATTTCGTTGGAAGTTTTAAATCAGATTTATGATGCAGTCCCGTTCAAATTTGGATTCGGACTATCGAATATGAAAGACCGAGTGGAAGAAGTTAATGGAACACTATACGTTTATCAAACAGAAGAAAAATTTGTTGTGTTGGGGACGATGCCTGTGAATGAGGGGGAAGAGTAATGATTCGTGTGCTGCTAGTTGAAGATCAGGCGATTGTTAGGCAGGGGCTGAAGGTAATATTGGAACAAGACAAAAATATTACAGTAACCCATGAAGCGGATAATGGTCAGCGTGCTTTGGATATTCTGGAAAAACATATGGTCGATTTTATCATGATGGATGTGAGGATGCCTGTGGTCAATGGAGTTGAAGCGACAAGCAAGATAAAGAATCAATGGCCAGAGGTTAAAATTTTGATTTTGACTACGTTTAACGACGACGAATATGCTCTTCAAGCGTTAAAAGAAGGGGCAAATGGATTTTTATTAAAAACATCGGAATCGACTAAATTAATTGCTGCAGTCTACAGTTGTATGAGCGGGGGTTTAACAATTCATGAAGAAGTAGCGGCAAAAGTGATGCCACGTTTATTGGAACGTTCATCGAACAATGCCGCAATTAATGTTGATCTGACCTCAAGGGAATTAACAATAACACGTTTGATTGGCGAAGGAAAAACGAACAAAGAAATCTCAGAAGAGCTATATTTATCGATCGGTACCGTGAAAAACAATATCACACAAATCCTGCAAAAAACAGGTCAGCGCGACCGCACACAGCTGGCTATCTTTGCGGTAAAACATGATATAGGCTAGTAGACTTCCTGCGCAAGTGGGGAGTTTTTTTATGTGGGTGTAGAGGAGGGAAAGCATCAACAGAAGGGTGTGAATATCAATAGGATAGCGGAAACATCGACAGAAGAGCGTGGACATCAACAGAAGGAGGGCGAACATCAATAGAAAAACGATAAAAGTGACTCAGGTCATCCTCTTTTTATAACTATTAGTGACTTGAGGCAGTATGCGACGTTAACAAGACATCGTATAATAAATTAAGAGGAGGAAGAAGTTGATGCTTGAGTTAGTTGATTTATCCAAGAAATTTAAACAATTTTACGCTGTGAAAAATTTGAATATGTTTATCGAGAAAGGTGAAATTGTAGGTTTGCTGGGACCAAATGGTGCTGGGAAATCAACGGCGATTTCCATATTGTCGTCCTTAGTTGAACCGACAACAGGTGATGTGCGGTTTAAGAATTCCAGTATTATTAAAAGCCCCGGGCCAATTCGGAATGTGATTGGCATGGTACCACAGGAGATTGCATTATATGATGATTTGACTGCAGAAGAGAATTTGCAGTTCTTTGGCAGAATTTATCGGCTGTCAGGTGTGGAACTGAAGCAGAAAATTGGAGAGGTGCTAGAGCTGATTGGCTTAACAGATCGGCGCAAAGATGTTGTGAAAAAGTTTTCAGGCGGCATGAAGCGGCGTCTGAATATCGGTGTTGCGCTACTGCACAATCCACAGTTAATCATCATGGATGAACCAACAGTTGGGATTGATCCACAGTCGAGAAACTACATCCTGGAGACGGTGAAACGGCTTAACCGTGAAAAAGAGATGACTGTATTGTATACAAGTCACTATATGGAAGAAGTGGAATTCCTTTGTGACCGTATTTATATTATGGACCAGGGTAACCTTATTGCGTCTGGAACGAATGAAGAAATTAAGCGAATTCTTTCAGCTGAAAAAACGATTGAAATCAAGTCTGACCGGATAAATGAAGTTTTTGTCCAATTGCTTCGGAATGATGCAACGATAAATAGTGTCACAGAAGGTGAGAAAGTTGTGACGATAATTGTGCCAAAAGGAACAAAAGCGTTCGGTACACTTTTGAAGTATGCAGAGGAAGCTGAAATTGAATTGAATTCAGTTGATGTTCAGGAGGCAACATTGGAGGATGTGTTCCTGCATCTTACCGGAAGAGCGTTACGGGACTAGGGGAGGAGAGTATTTTATGATTTGGCAGATTGTGAAAAAAATAGGGTTAACATTGTTTCGCAATCCTCAGCAGCTGCTTCTGCTGCTCGGCCTCCCGATTATTCTAATTGCAATTTTAGGTGCAGCGCTTGGGAATGTTATGAATGGTGAAGAAGTTACGATCGATGCCAAGGTTGCTATTATTGAGCATGGAGATGAAACGGAACAGGTTAACCGATTTATAAATGATATCGAAAACAGTGGAGTGCCTCCTGAAAGAGTGGAAGCGATTCAAGCGGCTACAGGAGAGTTAGCTCCTATTAAACTATTAAAAGAATCCGTTTTTGGAAGTGAGGGTTTAAAGGAGTTAGTACAACTGGAAAGTGCTAAGCCTACTGAACGCGACAAAATTCTAAATGATGATTCGTATACTGCAGTTATTGAGGTTCCAGAAAATTTCACATATCACACACTTCAAAATTTCTTTGGCATGGAGAATGCCGAGACTTCATTAAACGTATCACGTAACGAAGGGAAACAGCTGGGGTCAACGATTATTCTGGAAGTATTACAGCAGTTTCAGGAACAATTAACGCTAACAAGTTTTGTTGGTGAGAAAGGCATTTCGGTGGACGCAATCCAGGTTGATTCAGAAGCGATTTCTGGTGAAATAACGACGATTGACCAAACGCAGCCTGTGACAGCTAAGAATTATTATGCAATTGGTATGGCTGTCATGAATGTTCTCTTTCTCGCATCAACAATAGGTTCCTATGCCTTTCTAGAAAAAAGACTTCACGTTTTTAACCGTATTATTTTGGCCAACGTGTCTAGGTGGATTTATTTTTCAGGTGTATTAATTGCTGGTACTGTATTTGGCTTTCTTCATTTATTAATTGTGTTTGGTGTGTCATGGATCCTCTTTGGGGTAGCGTGGCCGAATATTCTAGCGTTCTTAATTGTTACATTTGGTCTGGCAATAGCGGTTGGGGGTTTGTCCGTTTTGCTTACTGCTATTAGTTATCGGATTAATTCGGAATTAGTAACGAACTTTTTTCAATCAATTGTTATTACGATTATTGCCTTTTTAGGGGGCAGCTTCTTTCCGATAGGAGATTCCTTCAAAACGATTCAATTTATCGGTAATTTAACGCCTAATGGTGCGGGGATGACAGCTTATCTTAGTGTGCTTAGAGGCGAGCCTATTTCTTCAATTTGGGAGCATGTTATTTTCCTTTGCCTATTTTCAGTTACGATCGTTGTGATTGCGGCACTTAGTTTTCCAAAGAGGGGGCAAACGGCATGAAAGGTATTTTCTTAGCAAAAATAAAAATGTTTATGCGAAATCCATGGACATTTCTGATTATGATTGTCATGTCGGTTGGTTTTGCCCTTATTTTAGGAGGATCCGGAAACTTTACAACAATCAGTGTTCCGCTTTATGCAACTGATGAATCTGTCCGTGAGTCGATGGTAGGTGAAATGTTAGATGAATCTGATGCATATTCTTTTAAATGGCTTTCTGAAGAAGAGATGATGGGACAGATCTCAAGCGGAAAAGCTGAGGTTGGTGTAGAACTCCAGGAAAACGATTTTAATGTGATTGTTGGAGTGTCATCGCAAAATACCAAGATGGTTCAGCAAACAATAAAAGAAGCTTACACGAAAAAAGCACAATATAGCCAAATTTTTACCGAGGCGGATGCAACAACATCGAGTGAAAAAGAACAGGTTCAGGATGAATTGGAAGCGGCTTTAGATGAACCGGTATTTGGTATACAGTCAAACAATTTCCGGGGATCAAATGCGGTTATTATTGATAATACATTCCATACGTTATTCGGATTTACATTGTTTTTTGTAATCTATACGATTGCCTATAATGTATTCTATATATTGACTGAAAAGAAGGATGGCATTTGGGATAGAGTTATATTGTCACCAGTTCGGAAGTGGGAAATGTATACAGCAAATTTCGTTTATACGTTTATCACTGGATATTTGCAGGTGGCAATTGTATTTCTGGTATTTCGTTATTGGATTGGTGTTGATTTTCAAGGAAGGTTTATTGAGTCGCTGCTTGTGATTATTCCATATGTTTTTGCAATTGTAGCTCTATCCATTTTGATAACAGGCTTGGTTAAAACTGTGCAGCAATTTAATGCAGTGATTCCAATTGTGGCTGTGAGTATGGCAATGATTGGCGGGGCGTACTGGCCAATTGAAATTGTTCAATCCCAGTTTATGCTATTTTTATCAAAAATTGTTCCTATTACGTACGGAATGGAAGTGTTAAATGGTGTAGCCGTTTATGGTTATCCAGTGGAAGATTTATTATTTCCAATCAGTATATTATTGCTAATGGGTGTCATGATGACTGGAGTTGGCATTCATTTAATGGAAAAAAGGCATGTGTGACCGGCTATTACTTTCAAAAAATTATATCACTGATAGAATAAAAGTATGTGAGGAGTGATGGGATTGGAAATCAATAATCAGGCACGTGAAGAACTTTTAGCAGAAGTAAACGGTATTTCAGATGAGGATTTAAACAGAAAACCTTCAGAAGACAGATGGTCGATAAAACAGGTGCTTGAGCACTTGTATCTAATGGAGGGAGCAATCACAAATAACATCCGAAGTCAGCTGGTTTATGGTGAAGTAGTTAATATAGCTGATAAACCAATCGAGTTGTCTGTTGATCGGAGCAGAAAAGTGGATGCACCAAAATTTGTGGAGCCTAGTGAAGTTTTTGCTACGCTTGAAGAATTAAAACAGAAGCTAGAAGCGACACATAATGGGCTGTCGGAGTTAGCTGGCACATCGGATGAAAGACAACTGGCGGAAAAAGGATCTCCACACCCGGTATTCGGACAAATGAGTTTAAAACAGTGGATACCATTCGTTGGCTACCATGAAAAGCGGCACACGGAACAGATAAAAGAAGTGAAAGAAGAATTAGGGCTGTGAAGGATGAGGAGGCTGGGACATAACTAGCCAAAAATAACTTAAAAATGGTTCCAATCATCGATTTTTGATGATTGGAACCATTTTTCGTTGGGTTATTTTCATGATCTATTGGTTGATTTATCTTCATGGCGGTGTACTTCCTCAAGTTTACCGCCATGAATGCAAATCCTAATTCATTTTCTACTTTCTCTTCGCCTCTCACGGACATACGAGTGAAGCACAAATTAGCCTTTAAAAATCCGAAGACTGGCTCCACATCAATCTTACGATTGCCGTAGATCTCACCAGTTTCCTCTTCCGAAAGCAGTTGCCTAATATATTCTTTTTGGTGTTCCCATTTTTCGTTATAATAAATTTTTCGATTATGTCCTTCCTTCGCTTTGGTGCATTGAGAACGCAATGGGCAATCTGAACAGTCCTCACACTCATAGACTTTAAACGTTCGTGTCAGTCCATATTTGTCTGTTCGATTGGACACATAGCTGAACATCAATTGTTTTCCATTTGGACAGGTAAACGTATCGTCTTCCTCGTTATATTCCCAATTGGCTGTATGAAAAGCATTATTCTTGTGTTTCTTTTTCTTCTCTTTTCGATACTGGTTATATGTAATCAATGGGGTGCGTTTTCGATTCTCCATGACATCTTCGTAGTTTTGTTCACTTCCGTACCCTGCGTCAGCGACAATATGCTTCGGCAACTTAAAGAAATTATCCTCTATGTTATCCAGAAATGGAATGAAGGTGCGTGTGTCTGTCGGGTTCGGAAATACATCATAAGCGAGCACATATTGTCCTTCCGTCGCTGCCTGCACATTATAGCCTGCTTTGAGTTGACCGTTCTTCATGTAATCATCTTTCATTCGCATAAAAGTGGCATCATGGTCCGTCTTCGAGTAACTGTTGCGTTCTCCAAAGATTTCCATGTCGTTTTGGTATTTTTGTTTACGCGCTACAAAATCCTTAAATTGTTTGCAGTAATATTTGGGTGTTTTACGCTCCGATCGAATTTGTTTTCGCTCGCTGCCGACCTCACTAGCTTCTATCTTTTTGTCGTAGGTCTTTACCTCGTCGTCCAGTTGTTTCACTACTTTTGTGAGTTCATCCGTGGAAAGTTCGTCCGAACTTTCGCGTTCAATACCTGGAATAATTTCTTTTTCTAATAATTCATCATACATTTGGTTTGACTTTTCCACCAAATTTGCGCTGTGCCTTTCAGTCGATTTACGCCATACAAACGTAAACTTATTGGCATTTGCTTCAATCTTGGTTCCATCAATAAAGATTGCTTCTTCATCAATCTGTTTTTCTTCCACCAGCTGACAACGAAATTGCACGAAACACTGTCGCAGTATTTCTTTAACCTCTGGATGGACACGGAAACGATTGATGGTTCGATAAGTTGGTTCATATCCTTGCGCTAACCACATCATACGCACACTGTCTTTGAGTAACCCTTCGATTTTTCTTCCTGAGAAAACTGACTGCGTGTAGGCACACAAGATTATTTTCATCATCATTTTGGGGTGGTAGGCTGGACACCCGGTTTCACGGGAAAAGGTAGCGAACGCTTCATCCGGAACCTGTGTTACAACATCATTTACCGCATAGGCAATATCATTTTTATCCAATTTTATTTCTAAATCTAGCGGCAAAACAACTTGATTTATGTTATAATCTTTAAACATAAGAATCCCTCCGATAGTTATTGTGTAGTGACTTTATTCTATCAAAAGGGGTTCTTTTTGTTTAGTAAAAATAAATGATTATATAAAAAAGCGTGGTACGTCACCTACACGGGTGAGTGCCACGCTTATTTTAATTTACTGAGTTTTGTCCCAGCCTCTGTACGGCGTCATTCACGGCATGCGTACGGTATTTAAATAATTGAAATAATATTAAAAAATATCAGAAAAATTATTCTGGTTATTTTTGTTATGGGTTATAATTCCTACATAACGCTAAATTAGGAGGTAGGATTTATGAAGAAATTGATTTACAAGGTACCTGCATTATTATCCTTAGCCGTCGTTTGTTGTCTCGCCTTTGTCAATCCAAATTTATCACCAACTGTAGAAGCATTTACTACAAAGGGATGGGAATTCCCAGGTAACATGTCTTTCAAAACAACATCTAGTTACCCTTATATTAACTCATCATGGGGGTCAGCTGTAAGTGTGTGGAATAATGAACAAGATTACTGGAGGTTATATCGCGCTCCTGGTTCAATGAATGATTTAACAGATGAATATACAACCAGTAGTTCTAGGTATGGAGTTATGACCACCTATTACGATTCTGACAATGATGTAACAAGATTTAAGGGACGACTGAATCGTTCTATGTATGCCATACGAAGCAACTCAAGAGTAAGGCAGAGTTCGGCTGTTCACGAAATTGGACACGCTGCTGGTCTTAGTCATACATCCAACTATGCAATCATGAACACCTCAAGAGATAGAACAGAACTTATAGAACCAACCTTCGATGATCGTAATGGTATTGATGCGATTTATTGATAATAAATATCAAATGGGGTGAAATAATGATAAAAAAATTTTATTTAGTATTTATACTGATAGCTTTATTCACGTTGATAGGATGTAGTCAAGATGAACCTAACGCTACGGTAACTATTGGTGGAGATTACCAAATTGGAGAATCATTAGAAAGTTTGGCTGAAAATAGTGATTTAATTGTATTGGGTGAATATCAGAACCTCGAAGACAAATGGAATATGGCAAGAAATAGACAGGATCCAGAAAAAGAATCAACTGAACGTTATTTGTCATTTGTATAATTTTAAAGTGGAAGAAACAATAGTCGGTGAAAGCGAGAATGATATTCTAGTAAATATCGCTTACCAAGAACAGCATAAATATACTAATGAAGATAATCAACAAACGCTGTTTGATATAAAAGACCCTTATTACGTAAAACCCGAGACAGGAAGTAAATATGTCCTATTTCTTAAAAAAGATGAATTGTTTGGAAATTATTACGGTGCGATCGAGCCATTCCAAATCAAAATTTCTAGTGACAATCAAGTTAAATTAGTGACAAATCAAATAGTTAGTAATGATTTACCAGAAGCCGCAGTGGTTCATGACGATGATATACACTTTAAAACTGTAGGACAAGCTAAAGGTGAAACTGTTGAATTTGTTACAGAGTTATCCATTATAAAGAATTTCCTTGAAGGTTATAACTTAAATCAATTAAAAAATGAAATTACTAATCTAGCAAAGTAAGTAATTGGGGTCGATGTTTATGGGGTAACTATGCAAATCGTTACCCCTAATTATCTAACACATGGTGACTTCGCCTTTTAGTATCTCTCCGTTTTGGTCATCGACATGATCCACACCGCTCTCACAGTTTTCTTCATTTTCCCATTCAATGATATACTTTCCATTTTTGTGGTTGATAGATTTTATTATTACCTTTCCTGTTTCTCCGGAGTGCTTTTCAATTACAATAGATTCAGCACTATCTTGTGAGATTTTAGGTTCTGGATTACCACATGACATCAGCATTATCATCAACAATACAAGAGACAAGTAAAAGATTTTTTTCATTTTAAATTCCTCCCTTTTGTAGCTTGTATTTCTTTTATCATACTATTATTTAAATGAATTAAGAAGCATTAATATTTATATATTAAATTAAACCTTAGCATTAAGCCCCTAATTGGCTTGAGGTGACGAGGCTGGGAAATAGCTAAAAGTCTCTATTTTAAAGACGAGTAATAGCAGGATAGGTTATTTAGAACGTTCATTACCAATGGTTGAATCTAATACGTAATTAAAATAAACTGCGAAGTAATTTAAAAAAAGTTTGAGTGCTATGATGCCGCTCCGGAAATACACTTCGCGCACCTAGGGCGGCTGATGAGCCTCCTTGCTCCCACGTCGCTGCGTAGTCTCATCTAGGCCTCAGTTTCCACAGGAGTCTACGTGAATTCCTCTGGGCTTTGCTTACTAGCACTTAAAAAAACAAGATTTTATACCACTAAACTAGCAGTTGGAATATGCGAGACTCCTGTGGGACAGCGAGCCTAAGAGACCCCACAGGGAGCGTTTTTTGAGAGCGAGGAGGCTCGTGGTGAGCCCACGGAAAGCGAGTATATTCCAACTGCGTGG
The DNA here is from genome assembly GCF_900110695.1 of Virgibacillus subterraneus. Taxonomy (GTDB): domain Bacteria; phylum Bacillota; class Bacilli; order Bacillales; family Amphibacillaceae; genus Lentibacillus; species Lentibacillus subterraneus. The sequence goes on from NZ_FOEH01000003.1 coordinate 84,576, forward strand.
TTAGGGAGCCTCACGAAATGCTTCCAATAGGACTCCCTTAGTTACTTCGCATTTTATATCTAATCAGCAACATTAGAAAACTAGGCATTCACCAAGCCTTTTGGTGAATGCCATAGTTGCACTTATGCAGTAAGAATGTAGCTATACATTCTTAACTGCAAAAAATCCGAACTGATTCAAGAATTTTGAATCATAGTTCGGATTTTACTTTAACTAAATACTTTTGTCCCAGCCACTTTTCCATTGTAAAGAAGTACCAGACTGTATAGGGCGAAATTGTTATTAATTTTTAGTATAATAGAGTTAGAGTATTATAGAAAGGAGAGCTGTTGTGAAAAAGAAAAAATGGCTAAAAATTTCTGTAGGAATCTTAAGTATTCTACTTATTATAGATATTATTGCAAGCTTTTATTTTTATAATTTAGCAATCGACCGTAATGAAAAGGATTTTTTACAAGGAAATGAAGATTTGGAAGTTTCCGCTGAAGCAATGGATGTATTCCTTGAAGGTGACTGGCGCAAATGGGTTGGTGATCAGGACTTTGATGAATGGACAATGACTTCCTATGACGGATTGAAGCTGCGAGGATATTTTTTAGAGGCAAAACAACCTACGAATAAAATTGTCGTTATGGCACATGGTTACCTGGGCAATGCGATGGACATGGGATTGTACGGTCAATATTATTATGAAAAGCTTGGCTATAACATTTTCATGGCAGACGCCAGAGGCCATGGTGCAAGTGAAGGTGAGTACATTGGATTTGGCTGGCATGATCGAAAAGACTATATTGATTGGGTCAATCGGATTGTAAAAGAATATGGACAAGATACGGAAATTGTCCTTCATGGTGTTTCGATGGGGGCTGCAACAATGTTAATGGCAAGCGGGGAAGAGCTTCCTGATAACGTCAAGGCAATTGTGGCTGATAGTCCCTATACAAGTGTAGAGGATATGTTTTCCTATCAGATGAATCGAATGTATAACATTCCGGCATTCCCTGTATTGCCAAGTACAAGTCTAGTATCTAAAGCGAAAGCGGGTTATTCCTTTACCGAAGCATCTTCATTAGAACAAGTGAAGAAAGCTAACGTGCCAATCCTGTATATCCATGGTAATGCCGACTCGTTTGTTCCAACTAAAATGGCATATAAATTATATGAAAATACGAAAAGTGAAGCGGAGATTATGACGATAGATGATGCAGGTCATGGAGAAGCTTTTGCTACAAAAAAAGAGAAATATATTAATAAATTGAATTCATTTCTGCAACAATATATTGGCGAATGATAGTAAAAAGGTTTTCCTCCTTATTTGGGGGAAAACCTTTTTACTGGGGTTTTATCTACCTGAAATGCAAATGTGGTATATTAATCGAGAACATCACAAATATTTTTCAAACCAGCCTGCTATGTGGTCTAACCTGGCAATTCGCATTTCCGGTTTTCCGCTTCTGCTTAATTCGTGGTTGGCTCCTGGAAAACGGACAAATTCAACTTCTTTACGTAAATGCTTCAATGTTGTGTACATTTGTTCACTTTGCTCGATTGGGCAACGCAAGTCCTGCTCACCATGAACGATAAGCAGTGGTGTTTCCACATTTTCAGCATACTTCAATGGTGAGAAATTCCATAGTTTAGTAGGATCATCCATTAAATTTTTACCGAGTTCCCACTTTGTAAAGAAATAGCCAATATCGCTTACTCCGTAAAAACTTAGCCAATTACTAATGCAGCGCTGGGTAACTGCAGCTTTAAACCGATTTGTATGGCCGACGATCCAGTTTGTCATAAAGCCGCCATAGCTGCCACCAGTTACACCAAGCCGCTGTTCATCGATAAAGTTATATTCTTTTAATGCATAGTCAACTGCATTCATCAGATCGGTGTAGTCTTTTCCACCATAATCTTCTCTGCAGGCATCAACGAACGACTGCCCATACCCGTGACTGCCACGCGGATTAGTATACAAAACGACATAGCCTTTTGCTGCCAGTAATTGTAACTCATGGAAATATGTCTGGCCGTACATTGCGTGTGGACCACCATGAATTTCTAGTACGAATGGGTATTTTTTGCCCACTTCAAAGTCATATGGACGTAATAGCCAGCCTTGTATTTCCCAACCATCTTCGGTGTTGAAAGTTAGTGTTTCTGGTTCGCTTAATGATACGTCGCTCAGAAATACCTGATTCGCGTTGGTTAATCGTGTTAGCTTCCCGTCGTTATTCAATTGATAGAAATTGCACGGGTTTGTTGGAGTGCTAATACCAAGGATGAATGTGCCAGCCTTGTATGAAAAGCCAAAAACATGGTTGTCGTCTTTATACAGCACTTTTAGGTCACCATTCAGGTTCACTTGATATAGTCCAGTTGCGCCAAAATCAGTTCCCAGGAAAAATAATTGCTTTTCTTCTTCGTCCCAAATTGGGCCTGTTGTTGACTGACCAAGTCTGGTATCACCAATCAATGCATCACCCAATTGGATATCCCACTCTTTGCTTAGACATGTCCTTTCACCTGTATCTGTATCAAACACATACAGGTCATTTAGTGTTGCACCCTGGTACGCATATTCATGGCCAAAGCTGGCAATTTTTGCACCACTTGGTGAAAATTGTGCACTGCTGTATACACCATGGCCATTCGTTAATTTTCTTGTTTCTTTTGTTGAAAGATTAAGAAGGTAGAGGTCGTTTGTCAGTTCATAATCTGCATCATTATTCAAGTTGGCAGTGAACAAAACCTGTCTTCCATCAGGTGATATATCCTCAAAGTTATGATTCGCATCTGCTATTGTCAATTGCTCGAATGTTTCGTTTTCGATGTCGAACAAAACAAGCTGTGTTCGCTTATTATCATAAAATCCTTGCGCGTCTGATTTGTAATCCAAGCGGTTGATTACGATTGGTGTCTGGTTTTTTTCTTCCTTTAACTTTTGACGTTCGTCTTTTGATTGCTCACTTTGGACTGTAACGTCATCATCTTTTTCTAGTGATGCACTGAAAATAATATACTTGCCATCCTTAGACCAGGCAGGGTTAGTAGCACCGTTCTTAAATGTTGTAATCTGCCTTGCTTCACCTCCATCTGTATGTATCATCCATAACTGTGGAAGACTACTCCTAGTTGATTGAAAAATGATTTTCTTTCCATCAGGTGAGAAGGCAGGGTTGTTATTTTTTGCTTTGTCAAAGGTCCACTGGATAGGTTTAGTCTCAGTTAATTTTTGAAAAAACAACTGTGATGTATATTCATTGTCGTTGTTGGCTATTGTGGAAACAAATGTATAGGCGTCTCCCATTGGTGTGAACTGGGGGTCACTGTACACATCAATATTAAGTAGATCTTCAGCTGTTAGTGGACGTTTCGTTGTATTCATGAATTGACCTCCTTGTAGATATCTACTATTAAAAAGAAAAGCCTTTTGATTAACAAAAGACTAGACTTTATGTTTGATTAGGTTGGCATCCAGCTCGTACGCTTCCTGAAGTCTTGTTGTAATCTTTCCCGGACGGCCATTGCCTATCGTATCGTTATCTACTTTAACAATCGGCAAGACTTCTGAAGTACTACTGGATAAGAATAATTCATCAGCTGCTGATATATCACTGATAGAAAAAGCCTCTTCTATTAGTGGTATATTATAATCGCGCGTGAACTTTTCTATACGCATGCGTACACAGCCATGTAGAATATTATTTGTGGTTGGGTGAGTATAAACTTTTCCATCTTTTACTAAATAAACATTGGAGGAACTGCATTCAGTTATAACTCCATCTTTATGAAGGATAGCTTCATAGCTGCCATTCTCTTTTGCCTCTTGTTTTGCGATAACATTAGGCAATAGATTTAAACTCTTAATATAACAATTTTCCCAACGAACATCACGCTGCGTAATCGTAGAAACCCCATCGGATAAATTTTTAAGATTACGAGGAAAGTCCTCCATATATGCATAAACGTTTGCTGGAACATCGGCTGGAAAAGTGTGTTCACGTGGTGCAGAACCGCGTGATGCCTGTAAGTATAGCTTTCCATCTGTTGTCATAGAATTTTTTTCTAATAATTTCTGCAGCAAGTTTGTTATTTCCTTTCTGGTGAAAGGTAACTCAATTTTAATTGCTTCCGCAGATCGAAACAGCCTGTTTACATGCTCATTAAGCAGATAATACTTGCCATTATAGATGCGGATTACTTCATATACACCATCACCAAATTGTAATCCACGCTCTTCATATGGATATGTAAGGTCATCACGGTGTACAAAATTTGTTTGTGACATGATCACTGGATAGACAGACATACTATTCCCCTCCTTGAAACTTATGACTATTTTATATCTTCTTTCACTTTATGTAAATGTTTTGTTGAATAGTGACAAGTATCACGGAATTTGTTTTGTTTTCCTTTTATAATGGGTATAGTAAGTTAGTGAAAGGAGGCACGACCATAATTGGAACCAATGTTGGAACGACTCACTAAACATGAATACGGTGTTCTAATGGAAAATTCAAAACAAATAAACGTTAAGAAAGGTGAATTTATTTTTGAAGAGGGAAGTCCTGCTAATCATTTGTATTTTATACAACAGGGTGAGATAAGAATCTTTAAAAACCTTGGTTCAAATAAAGATATTACTATTTTCACACGCAGCAAAAATGATGGATTCGGTGAAATAGGCATTTTTAGTGGAGATAATTATTCCAATTCAGCACAAGCTGTTCAGGATAGTAAGCTGTATTCGATTACACGTCATGAAATTGAAGAGATCTTAGCACAGAATGGAAGAATAGGTCTTCACTTTACGCGCTGGGTAGCTGAAAATCTGGAAGCTAGTAAAGCAAAAATGCGTGATTACATCGCATTTGGCTCAGAAGGTGCTGTTGCATCTGTGTTTGTCCGGTATTCTAACATATGTGGTGTCGATACTCCGGAAGGGATACAGCTAACTAATCCAATTATGATTCAGGATATTAGCAAACATATTGCTGTATCAAGAGAAACAGTCAGCCGTATTGTGAATAAATGGAAAGAACAAGGGATTATAGACAATCAAAATAAACACTTTATACTTAAAGATATGAGCTATTTTAGGAGATTGCTTGTTTGTGACCAATGTGGTGTACAGAATTGTGCAATATAATTTAATCTGTTATTTCTTATAATTACAATCGAACGTGGATGAAGAAAAGTGGCATTATTTATAAAAATGTTCATTCATGTTCGATTGTCGATAAGCTAAGTTTAAAAAATAAAAAAAACTATTGATTCGATTTGATAGAGTTGGTATAATGTGTAGTGTTCCTTAGAAAACTTGGCTTGTCGCCAAGCCCTAATGGCGAAAGCCTTAGTTGCACTTATGCAGTAAGAAAGGATTTATACTTTCTTAACTGCCCGAAAAGGGAGCATCCATCGTACATAATATACGGGTGAAATGCGGGTGTAGTTTAGTGGTAAAACTTCAGCCTTCCAAGCTGATATCGTGGGTTCGATTCCCATCACCCGCTCCATACATAAGTCATAACGCAGTGTTTCGTAACATATCCTACGAAGCATTGCGTTTTTTCATTGTAGAACTTGAACTTATATCAATTTACGTTGTATTCTTAAGATAAATACGATAATTTGAGGGATTTTTATATGAAAAAATTAATGCAAAACTTGAAACATATTGATGGTAAGGGCTATAAAGCATATAAAAGTGTTCAGGGTCACTACACATTTGATGATTTTGATTTATATATAGATTATGTGCAGGGAGATCCATTCGCTACACCATCCAAAATACGTGTTGTCATTCCAGCTCAAAAGCGGCAGGCCAAAAGGGAGTGGCTCGAATCTCAGGCACGCAAAATTGCTGCAGAGGATGTGTTTGCTCGCAAAGTTGGTACAGCCGTGGCAAAGGGTGGACAGTTTATCAAGGGGTCTGGAAAGAGTGGACAGATTCTTTTTGATAAGCCTGGACAGGAAGTTCTAGAGCGGAGCGCTGTTCAAATTGATTCAGCATCAATAACGGTATGTATATCTATTGGCTTACCGGCGAATGGACGAAAAATTAATGGAAGAGAGGCGGAGAAGTTATTTTCAAATGCCATTCCGACGATAATTAAAGATTCCATTCTTACCATAACTGATGAAGAAATTAATAAGGTTATCGAGCTTGCCGATCAGCAGGAAGCTATTCGCAGCGAAATGCATAATAATGATTGGATTTCATTTATTGCAAATGGCTCGATTTTGCCAAGGGAAAGCGGTATTAGTAACCGACCACTAAAAGATGCAGTTCCTTTTAAAAGTCCTGCTGCAGATGAAGTAGAAATTCAGTTGCCGCACCAATCCCAACCAGTTAAAGGAATGGCAATCAAAAAAGGTATCTCACTCATTGTTGGTGGTGGTTATCATGGTAAAAGCACGATTTTACAGGCGATAGAGCGAGGTGTATATTCACATACAAAAGGTGATGGACGTGAGTACGTACTTACTGATTCTGATGCTGTGAAAATTCGTGCAGAAGATGGGCGGCAAGTTACTGGTGTTAACATTTCACCATTTATCAATAATTTACCACACAAACAGGATACACAATTCTTCTCGACTGAAAATGCCAGCGGAAGTACCTCGCAGGCAGCGAATGTAATGGAAGCATTAGAAGCAGGAGCTACTACATTGCTAATCGATGAGGATACCAGCGCAACGAACTTTATGATCCGTGATCATCGAATGCAGCAGCTTGTGAAAAAGGATAAAGAGCCAATCACACCGTTTATTGACAAAATAAAACAATTGCGTGATCAGCTTGATGTATCAACAATTCTCGTTATGGGAGGTTCCGGTGATTACTTTGCTGTAGCGGATTCGATTATTATGATGGAAGCATATGTCCCTTATAATGTAACGAATGATGCAAAGGAAATAATGGAAAAATACCCATTAGACCGCGATACCTTATCGGACGAAGCTTTTGGTGATGTAGCTAAGCGTTACTTTCAGCAGGGTTCCTTGCAGACCAAAAAAGGAAGTCGTCCGAAAACACAGGCAAAAGGCTTAACTAAAATTATTATGGGTCGGACGGATATTTCATTTGATGATACCGAGCAACTAGTGGATTCTTCACAAACACGCATGATTACAGAAGTTATTCAATTCTTGGATCGAACCAACGGGCTTGGTGCTAAATCGTTAAATAAACTACTGGATGATCTGGAAGAACAGATGGATAAAAGCGGATTAGCATCATTTACGACATTTAAAAATCAGCATCCAGGTGATATCGCACGACCACGCCGGTATGAAATCGCTGCTGTGTTGAATAGAATTCGTACAGCAAAAGTTACGCAAAAATAGAAGGGAGGTTTACCGTTGAATACAGACCATTTGAAGCAGGAGATTATTGACTACAGCAAGGATATAGGCATCGATAAAATAGGGTTTGCATCTGCTGATGTGTTTGGTGAATTGAAAGAACGATTACGGCGTCAGCAGTCGCTTGGCTATCAATCAGGCTTCGAAAAAGGGTCTGTAGACGAGAGAACGGAACCAGAGCGGTTATTACCAGAGTCGAAGTCGATTCTTTCAATTGCAATCGCCTACCCTTCACGAATTAAGGATTCACCAAAAAGCACGAAAGATGAACGTCGCGGGATATTTTGCCGTGCCTCATGGGGTGTTGACTACCATGTTGTTTTACGGGAAAAGCTTGAGAAGCTTTCTGCCTTCATTGAGGAAAAATTCCCTGATGCAGTAAATAAGGTGATGGTCGACACAGGTGAATTATCAGATCGTGCGGTGGCAGAACGTGCTGGTATTGGATTCAGCGGGAAAAACACTTCTATTATTACACCTGAATTCGGATCATATGTTTATCTTGGTGAACTGATTACGAATATACCTTTTGTCCCTGATAAGCCGCTTGCAGATGGGTGCGGTTCCTGTACAAAATGCCTGGATGCTTGTCCAACCGGAGCTCTCGTTCAAGGCGGACAGTTAAATGCACAGCGCTGCCTTGCTTTCTTAACTCAGACAAAAGACTTTATGCCAGATGAATTCCGTTCACAAATTGGTAATTTCATTTATGGGTTTGACACGTGTCAGGTTGTTTGTCCGTATAACCAAAAGGTAGACTTTCATAATCATCCAGAGCTTGAACCGGAGCCAGATGTTGCAAAACCAAAATTAAAGCCAATGCTACGGATATCCAACCGAGAATTTAAGGAAACGTTTGGTCATATAGCGGGTTCCTGGCGAGGGAAGAAACCGTTACAGCGAAATGCTCTCATTGCCCTTGGCCACTATAAGGACGTGACGGCTGTTGAGGAAATGATTGCAGTTATGAAAAATGATGTTCGTCCGGTGATACGCGGTACCGCTGCATGGTCACTTGGTAAAATCGGCACCAATGAAGCATTTGAAGCAATTACTGAAGCAATGGAAAAAGAAACAGATGAACAGGTTTTATTTGAAATGAAAAAAGGATTGAACTTTCAACAGGAATTTTCCACTACGTAATACGCTTTGCTGTTCTCTAAAAGGTGTTGCTTATTTTAAGGAATGAATTTTCACAAGTAGTTGATATAAACTTAGATATAGATTAAGGGGTAACCGTTTCGTAGTATTTAGTGGGGCTCACCAGTCGCCCGCGAAAAACGAGGTGTATTTCCGGAGCGGTTTCATAGCACTCAAGTATTTTCCACATTATGTCACTGATAAATAGCAGCAAACTTCCATTAAACTTACTAAAAAATATAAGGAAAGAGGATTTGGATATGGAACTATACTATGATGAAATGGAATCACCAGTTGGTCCGTTGACAATTATTAGTGATGGTGAACACATTGTTCGAATAGAATATGGATCGTTTAATCAAATGGAAGCGAAAATGGGAAAGTGGAGCGAACGTTATTTTGACAATCCGATATTTATCCATAAACCAGGGAAAGTTGATTATGTCAAAATTGAACTTCAAGACTACTTTAACGGAAAACGCAGTGTTTTCTCATTTGACTTTTCTTTCCATGGCACACCTTTTCAGCATAAAGTTTGGCAAGCTTTGTACGACACTATTTCGTATGGTGAAACGAAAACATATAAAGATATTGCGGCTGCAATTGGTAATCCTAAAGCGGTTCGTGCAGTTGGTGGTGCAGTAAATAAGAATCCATTTTCTATTGTTGTCCCATGCCATCGTGTTATTGGCGCAAATGGTAAAATGGTTGGTTATAATGGTGGGCTTGATAAAAAAGAATATTTACTTGCCCATGAAGCTAGATAAAAGCTCTTATAATTGCATTTAATCATATGTCCTCTCCATATACTCAAAGTGGAGGGGATTTTTTATGGAGAAAATTAAGGATATATGGCTAAATTTTTTTCAAGGAAAAGAGGTTGATGAGGGTTGGTGGGAACGAAAGAAAATGGTATGTAATGATAGGGATGCAGAAATTATTCGAATTAGTGGGAAGGGGCAATTTTTTGAAGAACTTCGCTACTCCAATAAAGTAAGCTATCAATATTTATTGCATTTATCTTTTTTAATGAAACAAGAAGATCAATTCATCAGGGAAGAACAGGTTATTCCGTTTCAGTTTCGGATAGAAGAAGGGGAGATTAAAGATCATAAAGTAGTAGAACCAAAAGTTTTAACAATCGATACACCATCAATGGAAACAGATGAAATTCGCAATCTAGCTGATGAACGCTTTACTTATGATCGGCGTGCTGCAGTACAATATGCCGAACACTGGTGGAATAGTTATAATCCCGCTTACCGTAAGTTCGATGTAGATTGCACGAATTATATATCACAATGTTTACGTGCTGGAGGCGCTCCAATGCGTGGCTTTCCTAACCGTGGAAGTGGTTGGTGGTATCAAGCGGATAACTGGAGTTTCAGTTGGGCGGTAGCACACTCCATGCGCTGGTATTTAAGTGGGTCAACAGCAGGGTTAAAAGGAAAAGAAATGGAATCAGCACGGGACCTAATACTTGGTGATGTGATCTGCTATGATTTCCAAGGAAATGGTAAGTGGGATCATAATACAATTGTTGTGGCAAAAGACGCAAACGGGATGCCACTGGTAAACGCGCATACTGATAATAGTCGGAACCGTTATTGGTCGTATGAGGATTCAACAGCATGGACTTCAAATATTCAATATAAGTTTTTTCGAATTGGTGAGTAGTGTATAATGGTGTAGGTATTAATCGAATTAGGAGAATGAACAGTGAGTATAAATATTGTATTATATCAGCCAGAAATACCTGCAAATACGGGAAATATTGCAAGAACATGTTTAGCAACAGATGCAACGCTGCATTTGATCCATCCACTTGGGTTTTCTACCGATGATAAAATGGTGAAGCGCGCTGGGCTTGATTATTGGGAAAACGTCGATATTCGCGAATATGATTCAATCCAAGACTTATATGCTACATATCCAGAAGGAACGTTTTATTATATTGAAAACTTTGGTACAAAGTATTATACGGAATATGATTACAGTAATAGTGATGAAGACCTGTTCTTTGTATTTGGCCGCGAGACGGACGGAATTCCGAAAAGCCTTTTAGAGGGAAAAGAAGACAGGTGCTTGCGAATTCATATGAGTGATAAAGTACGGTCGTTAAATTTGTCCAACACTTCAGCGATTATTATCTATGAAGCATTAAGACAGCGGGACTTTTCAGGGCTGGAATAGATTGGTATTTTAGAAGACTCAGCTTATCTCCGAGCCATTGCACTTATGCAATGAGAAAATACTGCTAAAAAAGCCGTCATGTGTGAACATGGCGGCTTTTATTATTACTGTTCCTTTTTAGGAACTCCTGGTTTTGCATCGTAACCTGAAGTGAAGCAAGATGTTACAAATGTTACAATAACGCCCATTAATAGTGCTAATTTCATGACGTTTCCTCCTTCTATTCTATATGTAAAGTACGCATTAACATATTTATGCCCTTATTATACCGAATAATTAACCTTATGTGAACCAGGAGATATGTCATGTTCATGAAAATATTTGAAATGACTTGATTGTATGTTGTTTCTATTTGCAAAATAGGGTATATTAGTTGATGAAATCATAGTAGAGTTCTATAATGAAACTTGAGTGTAAAAGACCGTTTTGCAACGGGGTAAAGTTAACTTCTAATGGGGGTATAAGACGTGGCACAGAATGAAGAATCTAACGAAAGATTCTGGGGTACTTTTCATGGTCCAAATATGGGGTATATTGAAGAGCAATATGATTTATACAAAGAAAATCATGAAGCTGTTGACCCATCACTGAGAGAAATCTTTGATGAGCATGGGGCTCCTGAATGGCTGAACCAATCAAAAGGTACCATACAAGCAACATCTGAATCAGCGCCGTCTATAGATAATGTTAAAAAGCTAACCTCAGCAATGAAACTTGTTGAGGCTATTCGTCGTTTTGGGCATTTGGAAGCGGACATCTATCCAGTAGGACGTAAAAAGCGTGATACAGAATTAGTTAATCCAAAAACCTATGGATTATCAGAACAAGATTTAAGAAATATGCCTGCATCTTGGTTATGGGAGCAATCTCCTAGCGGTGTAGAAGATGGATTCGACGTCATACAAAACTTAAAAAAGCTCTATTCTGGAACTATTACATTTGAATATGATCATGTCAATAATGATGATGAACGAACATGGCTTTTGGAACGTATTGAGTCTGGAGAGTTTCATTTAAAACTTTCCAATGAGGAACAAAGGCAATTACTTGAACGTCTTGCTCATGTAGAAGGTTTTGAAGGTTTTTTGCAGAAAACTTTTGTGGGGCAGAAGCGCTTCTCGATTGAAGGCTTGGAAGCGATGGTCCCAATGCTTGATCGTATTGTTAAGTATGCGACAGAAGACAAAGTTGAACATATAATGATGGGAATGGCCCATCGTGGACGTTTAAGCGTTTTAGCGCATGTATTAGGAAAACCTTACGATAGAATATTTTCTGAATTTCACCATTCACCAGATAAAGAGTTAATACCCTCAGAAGGATCTACAGGTATTAATTATGGATGGACTGGAGATGTGAAGTATCACTTTGGTGCAACAAAAGAAGTGAAGGATGGCGATGAAATCGAAACGCGAATCACGCTTGCACATAATCCATCACATCTAGAATTTGTAAACCCGGTTGTTGAAGGATTTGCCCGTGCTGCTCAAGATAATCGATCAGAAAGTGGCTATCCAGAACAGGATATTAATAAAGCTGTAGGTGTATTAATCCATGGAGACGCAGCGTTTATTGGTGAAGGTGTTGTTGCAGAAACATTGAACTTAAGTGGATTGCCTGGCTACAAGACAGGTGGAACACTCCATATTATCGCAAATAACCTTGTTGGTTACACAACAAATCAAGAAGATGGACGATCAACTCGTTATGCTAGTGATTTGGCAAAAGGGTTTGAAATACCAATTATTCATGTCAATGCTGATGATCCAATTGCATGCGTTTCTGCAATCAAAATTGCCTATGAATATCGTCAAAAATTTCATAAAGATTTTCTGATTGACCTGGTAGGCTATCGTCGCTATGGACATAATGAAATGGACGAACCGCGTACAACTCAGCCATATTTATATCAGGATATTGATGAGCACTCAACAGCGGCAAAAGTTTTTGCCGATAGGCTGAAGGTTGACGGTGTTGTAGATACGGATGAATTTGAAAAAATTAAAGATCAAGTAGAATCTAGTCTGCGTGGTATTTATGACGGTATGAAAGAAAATAAGACAGGCGAGGCCGAAGCTAAAAATATGCCAAAAGCATTAGCAAATGGTTTGGATCGCTTTGAAACAGCAGTTGCGCTTGAGGATTTGAAAGCTCTTAATGCTGGTATATTGAAACGTCCTGAAGGATTTACCGGGTTTAAGAAACTCGAAAAAATTCTGAAGCGTCGCGAGAATGTTCTAGAAGAAGGAAACAAAGCAGACTGGGGAGCAGGAGAAGCTTTAACATACGCATCTATATTAAATGATGGTATTCCGATCCGACTAACAGGTCAGGATACGGAACGTGGAACATTTGCACATAGACATATGGTGTTACACGATGTTAAAACTGCTGAAACCTATTGTCCAATGCATGGCTTAGATCAAGCTAAAGCATCTTTTGATATTCGTAATAGTCCGCTTTCTGAAGCAGGTGTATTAGGATTTGAATACGGGTACAGTGTACAATCCAAAAACACTCTAGTGATCTGGGAAGCTCAATTCGGTGATTTTGCGAATGCTGGTCAGGTTATCTTTGATCAGTTCATCGCAGCAAGTCGTGCGAAATGGGGCGAAAAGTCCAACATGGTTATGCTGTTGCCACATGGCTATGAAGGTCAGGGTCCAGAACATTCCAGTGCACGTTTAGAGCGGTATTTGCAGATGGCCGCAGAGAAAAACTGGATAGTAGCAAATGTGACATCAGCAGCGCAATTTTTCCATTTAATTCGTCGTCAGGCAGCACTACGTGATAAAGAGGAAGCACGACCATTAGTGTTAATGACTCCAAAAAGCTTATTGCGTAATCAGCGCGTTGCATCCACTGCGGAAGAGTTTACAGAAGGAAAATTTGAACCTTTGAGACAACAACCTAACTTGAAGGTAAGTAAGAAAAATGCAAAGCGTTTATTAATTGGTAGCGGTAAAGTAATGGTGGATGTTGAAGATGCAATTGATAATTCAGAAGAGAATTTTGATTGGCTTCGTGCATTTCGATTAGAACAAATTTATCCGTTTCCGAAAAAAGAACTAGAAAAAGCATTAAAAGAACTTCCTAACCTAGAGGAGATTGTCTGGGTACAAGAAGAACCGAAAAACATGGGCAGCTGGGATTTCGTGGATGATTACTTAAGAGAATTGTTGAACGAGGGTCAATCGCTACGTTATATAGGCCGTCCAGACCGTTCCTCTCCAGCAGTTGGTGAGCCGAACATACACAAAACAGAACAGAACCAAATAGTACGAGAAGCGATTAATCCGTCAAAAGGAGGAGATTCCAGTGAACGAAATTAAAATTCCAGAGCTTGCAGAGTCCATTACAGAAGGTACAATTGCCGAGTGGCTAGTGAAAAAAGGCGACAAGATAGAAAAAGGTGATCCAGTTGTAGAACTGGAAACAGACAAAGTTAATGTCGAAGTTAACTCCGATTTTGCCGGCGTAATTACTGAAATTGTCAGTGAAGAAGGCGAAGACGTTGAAGTTGGAGACGTAATTGCTAAAATAGATGAAAATGGTGAAGCTGGCGGGGATGCTTCAGCTGAAGAGCCAAAAGAAGAAAAGAAAGAGGAAGCACCTAAAAAAGAGGAACCAAAAGAACCAGCGAAAGAAGATGCTTCTAATAATAAGCAAGATGTAATTGCATCACCTGCTGCTCGTAAACGTGCTCGCGAACTGGGAATCGATTTAAGTAGTGTTCAAGCACGTGATCCATTAGGTCGTATCCGTCCTGAAGATGTTGATTCTGCAGCAAAGGGCGGCAGTGATAAGAAAGAATCCAAGCCAGCTAAAAAAGAAGAACCTAAGAAATCCGAGAAAACAGAGTTCGATAAACCTGTTGAACGCGTGAAAATGAGCCGTCGCCGCCAAACGATTGCAAATCGGCTTGTTGAAGTTCAGCAAGAAGCAGCGATGCTGACAACTTTTAACGAAGTGGACATGACAAACGTTATGAAGCTTCGCAGTGAGCGCAAAGAAAACTTTATTAAGAAACACGATGTTAAACTTGGCTTTATGTCATTCTTTACCAAAGCAGTAATCGGTGCATTGAAAGAGTTCCCACTGTTGAATGCAGAAATACAGGGCAACGAGATTGTAATGAAGAAATTCTATGACATCGGAATTGCTGTATCTACTGAGGAAGGTCTTGTAGTACCAGTTGTTCGCGACGCAGATCGTCTTGACTTTGCTGGTGTTGAACGTGAAATTGGTAACTTAGGCAAGAAAGCTATTAATAAAGAATTAGGATTGAACGACTTACAAGGTGGAACATTCACCATCACAAATGGTGGTACTTTTGGATCCATGATGTCAACTCCTATTTTAAACGCACCACAAGTAGGTATTCTTGGTATGCATAACATTCAAAAACGTCCAATGGTAATGCCAGACGATTCCATTGAAGTACGTCCAATGATGTATCTTGCAGTGTCTTATGATCACCGTATTGTTGACGGGAAAGATGCGGTGCAATTCTTAGTTAGAATTAAAGAATTGCTTGAAGACCCATATGATCTATTGTTAGAAGGATAATTAATTAATTAATTAAAAGCTGTATATGAACCTCGCTTTGATGTATGTCGAAGCGGGGTTTTTTGTATGTTGTGATGTCTTCGGTGGGTGCGAATGGGCAGGATGGCTGTGAATCAGCAGAGGAGAGGTTGTGGAGGGTTGCGAATGAGGAGAAGAGGGGTGTGAATCAGCAGAAGGAGGAGCTGAATCAACAGAAGGAGGAGCTGAATCAGCAGAAGGAGGAGCTGAATCGACAGAAGGAGGAGCTGAATCGACAGAAGGAGGAGCTGAATCGACAGAAGAGGGTGCTGAATCGACAGAAGGAGGAGCTGAATCAACAGAAGAGGGTGCTGAATCAGCAGAAGAGGGTGCTGAACTAACAGAACGGGTATCTGGATAAGCTGCACATCCTGTTACATAATCCAAATGACGATTAAGCTCAAAATTTGCGATAGAAATCTTTTTCAGGTATTGCATTCTATCCTAAAAACGAATATTATGTTACTTGTGATTATAATTATTCGGAAGTAAGGTGAAGTCATTGGAAAATCTATTTAAACTAAAACAAAACAATACAACAATCCAAACAGAGTTTGTTGCAGGCATAACTACATTCTTAACAATGGTCTATATTGTTGTGGTAAATCCGGCAATCCTCTCTTCGGCAGGGGTACCATTTGATCAAGTATTTATGGCTACGGTCATTGCTGCAGTTGTTGGAACGGTATTCATGGCATTAGGTGCCAATTATCCAATTGCGATTGCGCCAGGTATGGGACTGAATGCTTATTTTGCCAGTGTTGTTGCATCTCAGGGGTTATCCTATCAGGTAGTATTTGGAACGGTATTTTTGGCAGGTATTCTCTTTGTTTTATTGAGTTTCACAAAGTTACGTGAAACGTTAATATGGGCAATACCACCTTCACTAAAATTTGGCATTACATCTGGAATAGGTTTATTCATAGCCTTTCTGGGTCTTAAGATGTCAGGTATTGTCGTACCAAATGAGGCAAACATGGTTGGTTTTGGTGATCTGCACCAGCCCATGACTCTATTAACTTTAGCTGGATTATTTATAACACTAATTCTAATGGCTCGAAATATTAAAGGCGCATTATTTCTAGGTATGCTGGCTACGGGTATCATCGCTTATTTTACCGGTCAGCTGGAATTCACAGAAGGTTTTACATCGCTTCCACCAATGCCAGTTTTCTTTGATATCGATATCGGTGGAGTGTTTGCCAACGGACTTTATACAGTTGTTTTCGCATTTTTACTGGTAACGATTTTTGATACAACTGGAACTATGATTGGGGTGGCAGAACAAGCAGGATTTATTAAAGATGGAAAAATGCCACGAGCAAAATCAGCACTATTAGCTGATGCTACGGCAACAACAGTAGGTTCAATGTTTGGGACAAGTCCTGCTTCAGCATATGTCGAATCTTCTTCTGGTGTTGCGGCGGGTGGTCGTACAGGCTTAACGGCATTGGTCATCGCTGGATTATTTACAATTTCCATTTTCTTCACACCGGTAGTAGGTGCGATAGCTGGACTACCTGCAATTACAGCTCCTGTATTAATTATTGTGGGATGTTTTATGATGGAAGGGCTGGCACGAATTGACTGGAAAACATTCGATGAAGCATTTCCAGCGTTTGCAATTATTTTAACAATGCCACTGACTTCCAGCATTGCAACAGGGATATCGATTGGATTTATAACGTATCCATTATTAAAATTAGTTACCGGGAAAGGAAAAGATGTCCACTGGATTTTATATTTCTTTGGAATAGTGTTCGTCTTGCAAATGATCTTTTTCCCTGCACATTAATTAAATAAATTTACATGGGGCTCTAGCGAATCATAGCTAGGGTCCTTTTAACTTTTGATGGATCTTGGCATCCGCTTGGGGAGTCAGCAGAAGTACAGGATGGGAATATGCTGCTTATATTTTTCTTATAAGTGTGCCGTGAGCAGTCAAATTAAAGTAGTTAAAAAGTTTCAATGTAGGGTACTACTAAAACAGTGCACAAATTGGAAAAAATTTAACTTGCATGACGTCTGACAACCTGCTAGAATCATTTATGGAAAACGTTATTGTAAGCAGTTACAACAACAGTTAATTAACTATAAGGGAGGCTGCATCCGTGGATATACTTCTCGGGTTTCTAGCAATCATCATCGTCCTCGGACTAGCATTTTTGATGTCCAACGATAAGAAAAACATTAATTATAAAGGCATCATCGTTATGTTAGGGTCGCAATTTTTAATAACGTGGTTTATGTTCGCTACAGAAATTGGACAGACAATTATAAACGGTATTTCGGCTGGATTTAATAAATTAATTGAATTTGGCATGGAAGGTATTAACTTTATACTTGGTGGGGTTGCACGTACAGAAGGTGGAAGCATTTTCTTCTTTGATGTCCTACTTCTAATTATCTTTTTCTCAACCATTCTGTCAGTGCTAACGTATTTAAGAATCTTGCCGCCGATTATTAAATATTTTGGCGGGTTCTTATCAAAAATCACCGGGTTGCCAAAGGTGGAATCGTTTAATGCTGTGAACAGTATTTTCTTTGGACAATCTGAAGCATTACTAGCGATTAAATCTCAGTTTCATCACTTGGACAAGAATCGTTTATATATTGTAAGTGCGTCGGCAATGGGTTCAGTTTCAGCATCGATTGTTGGAGCATATATTCAGATTCTTCCTCCAGAATATGTACTCGTTGCATTACCGCTTAACATGTTTAGTGCATTGATGATTTCATCCGTTATTTCGCCTGTTAATGTGGCAGCGGAAGATGATCATGTTGATGTGAAAGATGTATCAAATGATAAAAGTATTTTTGAAGCAATGGGTAATGGTGCGCTTGATGGTGGTAAAATTGCTTTAATCGTTGCAGCAATGCTTGTTGCGTTTATCGCTTCACTAGAATTAGTAAATTGGATCATTCAATCAGTGTTTGCTGGAGTTACCTTACAGCAAATTCTAGGATATATTATAGCTCCGATCGGTATTTTAATGGGTATTGCGCCTGGTGAGGTTATAGAAGCTGGTGGAATAATGGGTACTAAGATTGTTACGAACGAATTTGTGGCTATGCTAGAGTTCGAAAAAATGCTAGGTAGCATGTCCGAGAAAACAATCGGAATCGTATCCGTATTTCTAACAAGCTTTGCCAACTTCTCATCCATTGGTATTATTGCGGGAACAGTACAGGCTATTGACAGCGAAAAAGCAGTCAAGGTTTCTGGCTTTGGAATGAAGCTATTAGTTGGTGCAACACTTGCGTCAATCTTATCTGCTACCGTAGCAGGAATATTCTTATAGGAATTATTTAGAAAAGCCACCAAGTTTGGGTGGCTTTCTTCTTTTATGGAGGCACTTTTCGTAAGTTTTATTGCTTTTTAATCATCCAGTTGAAAAAAGAAACCTACCAGTAAACTAGCAGGTTTCACCACTTCGTACATATTTTTTTTGTAAATAAAGCAGGCGCCATAGTAATGTAATCGCCCCAACACTTAATCCAATAATAATACCAACCCAATAACCAAACGGTTCTAATGCTGTATAATTCGCCAAAAGCCAGCCACTAGGTAATCCAATGACCCAATATGATACGAATGCCATAATGAGTGTCATATTAACATCTTTATAGCCACGTAATGCGCCTTGAATTGGCGCGCCGAATGCGTCTGCCAGCTGGAAGAAGATTGCATAATAGATAAATTGCTTCGTTAATTTAATTACTTCAGGGTTCGAGTTATAAAGTGCTGCAACCATGTCGTTGAATACATATAACACAAGTCCTGCAAATGCGGCGATAAAAATACCGCCACTAATTCCTATATAGCCATATGTTCGGGCATGGTCATAACGTTTGGCTCCGACTTCAAAACCAATCGCGATGGTCAGGGCAATGCCAACACTTAGTGGAATCATATATAGCATCGTGGCGAAGTTAATTGCAGCCTGATGAGCGGCAATTGTATATGTGCTGTAGAAACTCATCAAAAGTGTGACAGCTGAAAAGATACTTGTCTCAAAAAAGATCGCAAAACCAATTGGGATTCCGATTGTAAGCTGCTCCCACCACGCTTTCAGGGATGGAGAAACCCAATTTAATAAAATCCTGTAGCTGCGAAAAGGCTGAATTTTATGGATGATTCCTATTGCAATAACACAAACTAACCAATAAGTAATCGCGGTTGCAATACCAGAACCGATGCCACCAAAGGCAGGCACTCCAAGCTTGCCGAAAATAAAAATATAATTAAAGAATATATTTAATGGTAGTGAAATCAAAATGATAATCATGGAGACTCGAGTTTGACCAAGAGCATCAATAAAACAGCGTAATGTGTTGAAAATAAATAAGGGGACAATACCTGTACTTAAGGCAATAAGATAATATTTAGCTGTGTGTCGCACTTGAGATTCCAGGTCCATTGAATTCAGGATAGGGTTAAGTACAAATGCGCCCAGGACCACAATGATAAGTGCCAATGCAATAGACAAGTAAATACCCTGTTGAATTTTTTTGGATATTTCGCCCTCCGACTTTGCTCCGGTTAATTGCGCTATAATAGGAGTAATTGCGAGCAGGATTCCATTCACACCGGTGAAAATAGGTACCCAAAGACTGGATCCAATAGCAACACCAGCTAAATCAGCAGCACCAGCTTGCCCGGACATCACCGTATCAAAAAAATTCATTAAATACATACTTATTTGGGTAATAAGGATGGGTATTAATATGATATTAAATAGTTTTAATTTTTCTTTTAGTGTCGCTGTCTCATACATAATACTCTTCCTTTTTATATGTTTTTCGATTAGGATAGAGAAAGTGATTTTTATAATTATAAAAGCAATTATACAAGTTAAGTTAGCTTTATGAAAGAAAGGAGTTAATTCTGTGAGTACGAATCGAATTCTTTTTACAGGTGGAGGCTCAGCTGGTCATGTGATCGTTAATCTTGCACTCATACCCATATTCCAAAAAGAAGGCTGGGAAATTGATTATATCGGTTCCAAAAGAGGAATTGAACGAAATCTGATTGAACAGCTTAAGGGTGTTACATATTATCCGATTTCAACAGGAAAATTACGTCGTTATATGTCTAAGGAAAATTTTAAAGATCCATTTAAAGTAATGAAAGGTACGATGCAGGCCTGGCGGATTATTGGTAAGCGAAACCCGTCCATTATTTTCTCGAAAGGCGGTTTTGTTTCTGTGCCAGTAATTATGGCAGCAAAGATGCGTGGCGTACCAGCTGTTATTCATGAATCAGACTTCACACCAGGACTCGCAAACAAGCTCGCTATTCCTTTTGCTAACAAAGTCTTGGCAACATTTCCTGAAACAATGAAATATCTTCCAGAGAAGAAGGCTGAATATGTGGGTGCCATTATTCGGGATGAGTTATTTCAGGGAAATAAGGATAAGGGCTTGGAGTTGTGCGGATTCTCTAAAGCAAAACCAGTTTTACTCATCATGGGTGGCAGTGGTGGCTCTGAAAAAATCAACAATACAGTACAAGCTAGCCTTGATGAGCTATTACCAGTATTTCAAATAGCACATATATGCGGGCAAGGTAAAACAGACACATCGATAAATCGTGATGGATATAAGCAATTTGAATATGTGAATGAAGTATTGAAGGATCTTTTTGCTGCAACTGATTTTGTCCTTTCACGAGCAGGGTCAAATGCTATTTTTGAGTTTTTGGCATTGCGAAAACCAATGCTGCTTATCCCGTTATCAAAAGAAGCGAGCAGAGGAGACCAAATCATAAATGCGAAATCGTTTGTTGAAAAAAGATATGCTCGTGTAATGGAAGAAGAAGAACTAACAGAAGATTCGCTGGTGCATGAACTCTCTCAATTAAAAGAGCATGCCCCAATTATGATGGATAACATGAAAAATTATCAGAGCGAGAAAGCGCGAGACCGAGTGATTGAAATTATTAAAAACTCAGGTAAAAAGTGAACTATCCCAATAAGCAATGAGAAAATGTCCCCAAGCGCATCAGCTTTTCGGGGACATTTCACATTTAATTCATTAAACGGAAACCAGTTATAACGTGTTAGAAATTTAAATGTTATCGAATACTGTAGTATTTTCGACAATTAAGCAAATATATATAGCTAGAAGCCACTGACTTCCAATAATCATTGTTAATTGGGGATAAACGCTTTAAATACAGTTTGATAAAAAAAATGCAATTCCCTATCATAAAGAGTGTTGTCATTAACTTTCATCTTCACATCTCTTCTATATATGTATCCTTCAGCTGTTACATCATATACACATATTTTAATCACGTCCGTGTGACGTACTTTTACTTATTTTCGACAATACAAAAATAAAGGGGTAATTATTTTGAAGAAACTATTATTATTGTTTTCTGCTATTATTTTAGTAGGGATTCTCTCTGCTTGCGGAGGTTCCGATTCTAGTTCGGATTCAGAAGAAAAAATTGATAAGCTCGTGTTTGCAGATGCTGGCTGGAACAGTATCAAAGTGCATAATAGTATCGCACAAAAGATCATCGAGGAAGGCTATGGTATTGATACAGAAGTTACTGCTGGATCGACTGCAGCGACTTTGCAAGGCTTCATTGAAGGTGACATTGATGTTTATATGGAGATTTGGACAGATAATACTAAAGAAGTATATGAAGAGGCGATTGAAGCTGGTGATATCGTAAAAACTTCTGTAAACTTTGACGATAATGTTCAAGGGTTATATGTACCAACATACGTAATAGAGGGTGATGAAGAACGCGGTATTGAACCAATGGCACCAGAGTTAAAAACCGTTGAAGATTTGAAAAATTATCCTGAATTATTTGCAGACCCAGCAGAACCTGATAAAGGTCGTTTGATAAATGCTCCAAGTGGTTGGGCTGTTGAAAAAACGATCACTCAAAAAATGGAAACATATGGATTGAACGATACATTTGTAAACTTCAAGCCAGGCTCTGACGCAGCTATAGTAGCATCTTTAACTGACGCATATAATGCTGGAGAGCCTTGGGTAGGATATTATTGGTCACCAACTGCTGTGACTGCTAAATATGATTTAACATTATTGCAAGAACCAGAATTTGATCAGGAAACATGGGATGAAACAAAAGGTACAGAGTTTCCTCCAAATGATGTTGTAACTGCAGTTCACAAAGATGTTCCTGGTCCGGCACCTGAGGTTGTAGAATTTCTTAAAAATTATGAAACTAGCAGTCCGTTAACTGAAGAAGCTTTAAGTTATATGGAATCTAAAGAAGATATTTCACCTGAAGCAGCAGCAATATGGTGGATGAACGAAAATGAAGATATTTGGACAAGTTGGGTCCCTGAAGACGTGGCCAAGAAAGTCAAAGATTCAATGGAGTAAAAATCTCAAGCAGCTGGCGCCGGATTAAGGTCGGCTGCTTTTTCTAATTTAAAAGAAAGAGGTGGTACCTATGGGTGCTTTTCCTGGTATAACTACTAATCTTGGAGATTATGTTGCAGACTTAGTTAGATTTCTAGATGAATCATTAGAAGGCTTTTTCGATTTTATCTATCTATTTTCATCACAGATTATCAATGCAATTGAAGGCTTTTTACTGTGGATGCCTTGGTGGGTGTTTATTCTATTAATAGTAATACTTGGCTGGTATTTCAAGTCAATGGTATCTGGGGTTCTCTATGGTGCATTTGTATTCTTGATTGGTACATTCGGTTTATGGGAAGATTTGATGACTACTATAGCGATTGTTATGACAGCTGTTATCATTTCCTTGGCTGTAGGTATCCCATCAGGGGTATGGATGGCATTTAGTAAAGGATTTTCGACCGTAATGCGTCCTATTTTAGATGCGATGCAGACGATGCCGAGTTTCGTGTATTTAATCCCAGCAATATTTTTCTTTGGACTAGGGAATATATCGGCAATCTTTGCTACCTTAATTTATGCAGTTCCACCAGTAATCAGGCTTACAGAACTAGCAATTAGAAGTGTCGACAGAGAAGTTATTGAATCAGCACAATCTTTCGGATCTTCAAATTGGCAAATGCTTTTCAAAATTCAACTTCCACAAGCTCTGCCAACAATTATGGCTGGGGTAAACCAGACCACAATGATGGCATTGGCAATGGTTGTAATAGCATCAATGGTTGGTGCACAAGGTCTTGGTGAGCAAGTTCTAGTATCTATTAACCAAATCGATATTGCATTAGGTTTTGAAGCGGGTATTAGCATTGTATTTTTAGCGATTATAATTGACCGTATTACTGGTGGGGTAGCTGACAAGCTCCAGAAGCATAGGAGGGTAAGTTAATGTCTACTAAAATTAAACTTGAGCATGTATCAAAGATCTTTGGTTCGAAACCAAAGTCAATAATCCCTAAAATAAAAGCAGGTATGGAAAAAGATCAAATTCTTGCTGAAACGGGTCATACTGTAGGTGTTTACGACGCATCTATGGATATAAAAGAAGGCGAAATTTTTGTTATCATG
The DNA here is from genome assembly GCF_900110695.1 of Virgibacillus subterraneus. GTDB lineage: Bacteria > Bacillota > Bacilli > Bacillales > Amphibacillaceae > Lentibacillus > Lentibacillus subterraneus. The sequence continues at coordinate 108,339 of NZ_FOEH01000003.1, forward strand.
GGGCTTTCAGGTAGTGGTAAATCAACATTAATTCGCTGCTTTAATTTATTAAATAAACCAACAGACGGATCAATCTTTATCGATGGGGAAGATATCGTTAAATTCAATGGTTCACAACTGAAGCATATTCGTCAGGAAAAGGTTGCAATGGTTTTCCAGCATTTTGGTCTTTTCAACCATCGGACCATTATGGCAAATGTTGAATACGGTCTGGAGATACGTAATATTTCTAAAGAGGAACGGCGAGAAATTGCACAGAAAAATATTGATATTGTCGGATTGAAAGGATATGAAGAAAAATATCCTGATGAGCTATCTGGTGGTATGCAACAGCGTGTAGGTTTGGCTCGAGCGCTTGCAAATGATCCTGATATTCTATTAATGGATGAACCATTCAGTGCACTTGACCCATTAATTCGCCGTGAAATGCAACTTGAATTGCTTGATATCCAAGACCGTTTGCAAAAGACAATCATTTTTATTACACATGACGTTAATGAGGCATTTAAATTGGGTGATCGTGTGGCGGTCATGAAAGATGGTAAGGTCAATCAAATAGGTACACCAGAGGAAATAATTGAAAAGCCTGCAAATGACTATATATCTGATTTTATAAAGGATATTGACCGTTCAAAAGTTTTCCAGGCTGAACATGTCATGATTAAACCGAATGCGCTAGTTTCCATGAAAGATGGCTTAAATGTTGCCAGAAAAGAAATGGAAGAGAACGGTATCTCCAGTGTATTTGTTGTGGATCGCAAACGTCATTTGAAAGGAATTGTGACAATTGATGATGCGATTTCAGGTTTAAAGGAGAAGAAATCGCTTGAAGATGTTCTGCGTCACGATGTTGCGGTAGTACCAAAAGATGAATATGTAAATGATATTATTCCAAAAGCATTGGAATCAAGTTTTCCACTTGCAGTTATAAATGAGGAAGAAAAGCTCGTCGGATTTATTTTACGTGTACACGTGTTGTCCGGCTTAGTATCTAATGATGTGAAAGAGAGTGAAGAATATCATGGATGATTTGAAACCGACCCTTTTTGTGAGGTCGGTTTCTTTTTAAAATCTACTATGGAGTTGTACCATGTCCTTTAAGGGTAAAGTCTATTTTAAAATCTACATTTATATCGGGAAACTTTTCACGCCATTCCTTATCTGTAAGTTTACCACCGTGTTTATTGATCCGATAGATAGTACCATACCCAAAAGGATCTGAATTTAACTCCTGTGAATTCTTGAAAAGCTGTTCATACTGTTTCTTAAAAATCTTTTTCACTTCTTCTTCAAAAATTTCTTTAGCCTTAGGTTTTTTCAGGTCTATTTCTTCTGATAACTCCAACATCGTTACATTAAAAGTAATTTCTGTCTGAAATTGCATATTCTGTTGATTTGTTATCTTTGATTTACTGTTACCTCTTAATACCTTCATTAGTGCATGTGCTGTATCTTCATCATTTTCATCCAACCTTTCACTTTTTAAATATTTTTTGAATGGCTGCATTGGAAGTTGTACTTCTAGAGTAGCATTTTCGATTGATTTGTTGAAAACATTGATTAATAAAGCATCACTTAATGGAACTTGTCCAACATATTTATCATCTTGAAATAAGGCAATAGCTGATAATGTGGGTGATTTTGTCGCAGTTGACAAAACAGGCAAGTATGGGTCATGCCCATTGTCGTAATAGGTTTGCAGAAAATCATGCAAGGTAACGCGCGGAATAATATTATCTTTTACATTTTGTTCGATTAATTCATATAAATATTTCCCCACGTGAACAGATGATCCTTCTTGCGTCTGTATAATTACATCTTTTGCGGTTGTCTCACTTAGTGCCAAATACATGGTATCCGACACCCTGGCATCACGTATTTGTGTATCTATATAACTTAATAGTCCCTTTTTAGCAGTTTCTTTTCCAAACATTTCAAGCCGTATTTGTCCGGGTGTTAATTTGAAGCTTGTTTTGTAATTTGCATTCTTACGGGCACCTTTAATGGTTCTACCCTCCCCAGAAACAATTGATGAAAGTTCTTGGTTTTGGGAGTCAAATTTATAAATTACTAAAGTCGTTTCTATTTTGTTATCTTCTATTATGTCGACACCACGGGTATTAATAATTGCAAGGTCTTCAATAGATTTGGTTTGCACACAGCCAGTAAGAGAAGTAATTAATAACAATGACAAAACAACTAATTTTAAAATATTCCTCATCCAGATTCACTTTCCTTTTTCCTCTGCCATCGTTTTTTCAGTAATACAATTGGTAAGAGTATAAATGGATAGACATAAACAATCCAGAATCCAATTTTGGAAACCAACTCGGTTAGCTTAATGACTATATTATGACTGGACATTAAGGCAATAAGAATTAAGTAAATAAATGATGTTATAATTAATGTCTTTTTTTGTGGAACCTTGTACATACGTTTAATTCCATAAGTTATAGCCCACATTAGTAAAATCATATTTGGCAAAGCAACCATCATCCATTCGGCAACAACGATATAATCAAAACGCTCAACAAAAGGAAGAGAAACTATCTTAAATAAGGATAATACAGCCCATTCCAGCTCTTTCAATTGTTTCGCACTAAAGTAACCAATTGAAATGACGGTACCAATGAGTAGGAGTCCAAAAGACCAAAACGCACCAAAATAGGTAGGGAATTTAGCTCTTTCTTTGTTCTGAATAAATGGATAAATCAGTAACAGAATTTCAAAACCTGCAAAACTGTATGATGTAGCCCTTGCTCCTTTTAATAAATCGGGAAAAGATGCTTGGAAAAATGGCTGAAAGTGATCCAGTTCCATTCTTATAGCTGGCTCGTATAAAAGAAATAGAAGCCAGTGTGCAGAAAAAAAGAAAATAAACACGACACCAACAATTACTCGCAATCCCCCATAAATACAGTAAATTATTAGGGAAATAAGTAAAACACCGATGATAAGTGAACTTATTTCCGGAAAAATGAAGACTTGAACAACATCGATATACGTCAGAATTACGGATAACAATGCAGCAGCGAAATAAATTATATAAAATGTCCCCAATATTTTTCCCAGCCAATTACCAAAGATATCCACTTGTATTCCAAGAATATCTGCATTTTCATATTGATCTAATATGCGAAACATAACGAATAGTACAAGTAATAAATAACCGAACGCGATAATAATGGATATCCATGAATCCTGTTGTGCTTCAGTAAAAATATACATTGGAGCTCCCATTATCCCGACGCCTATTTGGATGGATGTGATAATGAAAAACAAGTAGAATGCTTGGATACGAAGGTTCTCTTTAATTTTAACGTTTATTTCCATAGAACTACCTACTCATCTATATCATGTTTTTTTATCGCCTCAGACTTTTTAAAACGAAATAAATCCTTTGGTCTCAATGACAGAAATCGTTTATATTGATAAGCATATGGTGGTCTAAACAACACTTTATTTAAGTCATCCCAACGGAATGGGTAAATGGGAGACAGGTATGGTTCGCCTAATGATTTAAGTTTTAATACATGTATTACTAAAAAACAGAGTCCGTACATAATGCCGATTAGACCGAACATTCCTGCAAGTATAATCATTGGGAAACGAATAACTCTTACTGTAGTTCCCATTTCATAACTTGGAGCAGTGAAAGATGCAAGTGCACTGAAGGCAATCACGATAATAAGAATGCTGCTGGTTAATCCTGCTTGTACCACAGCTTGCCCAATTATTACACCGCCCACAATACCAATTGTCTGACCGACTTTAGATGGCAGTCTCGCTCCTGCTTCCCGTAATAGTTCGATTAAAAATTCTAAAAATAATGCCTCAATTATCGGTGGAAATGGTACGATGGCTCTTGATTGCCCAATAGTTATAAGCTCCCGAGGTGGAATAAGTTCATAGTGATAGGTTACTGCTGCAACGTAAAGTGGTGTTAGAATAATTGAGATAAACATAGCAATGAAACGCAGAATTCGTAGAAAGGATCCGGCGTTCCAGCGCATATACATATCCTCTGTTGATTCCAAAAAACTAAATATAGTAGAGGGTGCCAAAATTGCTTGTGGATTATTATCAACTAACACACCTATTCGACCTTGTGAAACAGTGTAACTAAATCGATCTACAAGCTCGGTTAAGTAGTATTGTGGAAAAATAGTGGAGGAAGAGTCCTCAATAAGTTGAGCAAGTACATGGGTGTCATCAACTTTATCAAGGTCTAGATCCTGTAATCTTTGGCGCATTGTATTTATATGTTTATCGTTTACTATGGATTTCATATAAATTATTCGAACTTCTGTTTTAGCTCTCTTACCTATCATCAACTTTTCCAGTACAAGATCTGTAGACCTAATACTCCAGCGAATAACATTTAAATTTGTAATCAGTGATTCGCTGAAAGCTATCTGGGGGCCTAATACAACAGATTCATTTTCAGCCTTTGAAAGATCCCTTGATTCCTTTCTAACTAATAAATAGAAAACAGCTTTATCTTCGCCTTCTACATATACAAAAACGTTACCTATCAATAAATCCTCAAGTATTTCTTCAAGTGTATCTGTTGTAGATCCACCGCCTATAGGGATTTCGTTGAGTACGTTTGGGGTGTTCAACTCGCTAATATTCAATAATGGTTTTAATAAAAAGTTATCAAGTCTATCTGTTTTAACTTGATAGGATAAATAAAATACGCAAACTTTTTTCCCACCAATATCAAAAGTAGAAAAAATCAAATCTGGATTATTCTCAAATTTATCTTTTAGAAGCTTCTCAAATTTATCAATTTTTATAGGGAATATAGATTTAGTTTGTGTGTTTCGATGACGGCGACTTTTTCTCATATGTACCTCCTGATGAATCAATTGCTGAATGTTAGTATGTGAAAAAACCGAATAGAATATTATAGCCATTGAAATATTTGAAAAGAGATGTGGCTGATTGTTGTCTTATCAATAGTAATTAACTTATGCCTCTTAATGTATACAGGACTTTTAGCAGGCAATAAGACTATAGTCTTATTTTTTAAAAAATTCAAAAATTTTATTGTTTGATCGTGTCGATTAGTGTAGAATGACCTTATTAGTCATAAGGGGTGAGTAAATGGGAGAATTTATTCGAAACTGCCGATTATGTAGAAAGCAAATGGAATCAGGCCCGTTTATGATGTGTACGACATGTTTGGTCGAAAGTGATCGAATAAGAAGTTTTATAACAAAAAATCCATATGTTTCAGTCGAAGAGATTTCGTTGGCCACAAATGTTTCAGTGGAAAAGGTAGAACGAATGGTCGACCTTGGCGTTAATAAAAATAATTATAAAAGAAAAAGTAAACTTTATAACTTGTAGTAATTAGAAATTAAATTTTGAGAACTTTCCACTTTAAAGACGATTAATAACAGGATAGGATGTTTAGAACGTTTATTTTCAATGGTTGGATCTAATACGTAGTTGATATAAACTGCGACACAGTGAAAATTTTCTTTTGCACCACTCCGGTACCAATGCAACATCTGCTCAAGCTAGCACTTTCGCAGTCTTACTAGCCATGGGCTCTCTCATCATGGTTATGAGAACCCGGACGCTATTCAAATAGCGTGAAACGTATCTTTATCGGGGTTATGAGAACGCGAACACTGTTAAAATAGTGAGAAACGGTCACTTATATCGAAGTTATGATTCCCGGTTGAGTATTTTTCCATGTTACTTAACAGTTTATATCTAATCAGCAACATTAGAAAACTAGACATTCACCAATCCTTTTGGTGAATGTCTAGTTGCACTTATGCAGTAAGAAAGTAGTTATACTTTCTTAACTGCAAAATAAATCCGAACTTATTCGAATTCTATTTAAGAATTTTGAATCATAGTTCGGATTTTACTTTGACTAAACACTTTTGTCCCGGCTTTTTTTGAGTTTACGAGGTTGAAGCTTCTTTTATTCCTTCAACCCCAGATGCTAGTCGCTCATCAACAACTTTTGCATCTTCAACATGCTGAGTAATAACTTGTTTAATCGTATCAAACGAATCGTTTGTTTCCTCAATGTACCTTACCATTTTTTCTGTAAGTTCATTTTGATTATTTATATTTTGCAATACATCCTGTGTGTTTGATTTAACGGTCTTCACGATTGACGCCATTTGTTCTAGCATGTCGACTGTTTTGTTACTAATCTCTGTTGATGACCGCAATGTTTTCTGATTCTCATATGTGTCCTGTTCTGCTTCTTGGATTTTACGCTGAATCGTCGTTGTCACCTCATCAATGTGATGGGTGCTTTCTGCTGTGTTTTCTGCAAGTTTTCTAACCTCTGAGGCCACAACTGCAAAACCCTTACCATGTTCACCGGCACGTGCAGCTTCAATAGATGCATTTAAGGCTAAAAGGTTTGTCTGATTTGCTATTTCACTTATTACTTGAACGACCTCCTTAATCGTATTAGAATGTTCTCCTAACTCTTGCATACTTCCGGCAGTCTTTGTCATCTGTGACTCTAAACGTGCCATAAGTTTTTGGTTTTGTTCCATAATTTCTTGATACTCCTCTGATTGCTTAGAGAGAGTGTCAGAGGATTCGACAAGTCCATTTCCCTTTTCAACTAAACGTTTGGAGTGTTCACTTGATTGTTGCCCACGTGTTTGAACTTCATCAAAGCGCTGTTTTATTCGAACTACTAAATCTTCCAAGTCATGGTGCTGGCCATTCACATGTTCGTGTTGGTTGATTGTATGTATTAAATCTTCTTCAAATTGGTTTAAAAAAAGTGAGCTATCCTTCTTAATTTGTGCTTTTTCCTGCTCCAATTTTTGTATCTTTTGATTTGCTGTGTTCAATTGTTCTTCGAGATTATTGCGCTTTTTTGTTTTACCTAACAAAGCTATTCCCCCTGCTGTTTATATTGGCTGTTTTCTAAAAGATTGTTGCTTTTTCCAATTAATGATCACCTTAATTAGAATAAACTGCGACGTAATGTGGTGAAATATAGTATAGTCCTATGACATCGCTACGGAAATACAGGGCGGCTGGAAAGCCTCCTCGTGCTGCACTGCGGGGTCTCGCCGATGCCTTTTCTCCCACAGGAGTCTCCGTGTATTTCCTGCGCTGGATTTTGCTCACTATATCCTAATAGTTAACAAAATATATATTATGACAGATAAACACAAGATTTTAACCATTTAACCAGCAGTTGGAATATGCGAGACTTTTCTGTGGGAAAGAAATCCTAGAGACCACACAGAGAGTGTTCTTTGCGAGCGAGGCAGACTAAGTACGCCACGTCTGCACTAGCACGTCCTATGCGTCGAAGGCACGTGGTGAACCCACGGCCAACAAGACAATGTGAAAGTTTCAGCTTGAGCGGTGAAAGCGAGTATATTCCAGCTGTGTGGTTAGAGAGCCATACTAAATACTAAGAATTGTTATGAAATTCCAACAACCTTTTAGAAAACAGCCTATGTTTTTATATCGACGTCTCGATGTTTTGTCTGAAGAAAAAATAAAAAATATTTAAAAAAGTAATTGACTTTAAATTTTCTTAATACTATAATTATTGAGTATCTTAAAAAGAGAGGAGGTCATATCAATGGAAAATACAATGGATCTTTTAAAACAAAATTTTATATTTGGTGTGACCTTCTGGGCGGTAAAAAATAACTAGCTATAATATTTTTTTATAGTTATGAGGTCACGCATGTCTGTGGCCTTTTTGTATTATATGAGGGGTATGATTTATACCTTGAAAGCACATGCCACAGGCGTGTGTTTTTTTATTTGCTCAGAAGGCTGCTGTTAGAGAGAGAAGTAGGTGATTAATATGTTTCAGGTTTTTAAGAAGTTGGATTGGTTTTTCAAACATTATTGGAGAAGGTATACGTTTGCAATTATTGCTTTAGTTATTTCGAGTGCAATCGGATTGATTCCGCCGAAGCTGATTGGGTACGTTATCGATAGAATACAATTTGAAACGTTAACCATGCAATTATTAGTAATGATTGTTGCAGGCTATTTAATTTTAACAATCGTTCATTACGGAATTTCATTTTTATGGGATTATACGTTGTTTGGTGGAGCAGTCATTTTGGAGAGATGGACGCGTAGTAAGATGATGGATCATTTCCTGAAAATGACTCCAACGTTTTATGGGAAATACCGCACGGGTGACCTGATGGCACGTAGCACAAATGATCTTAAGACGATTAACCTTACGGCAGGATTTGGTGTTCTGACACTTGTAGATTCGAGCATATTTATGTTGATGATAGTTGGAATGATGGGGTTTACGATCAGTTGGAATTTAACCCTTGCTGCTCTGATTCCATTACCGATCATGGCGATTGTTATGAATAAATATGGTGCTGCCATCCATGCCCGTTTCACGAAGGCACAGGAAGCATTTAGCGAAATGAATAATGAAGTGCTTGAATCAATTCGTGGTGTTCGGGTGATTCGTGCATTTGTACAGGAAGAACAGGATGAGAAGCGGTTCTACTCCAGGACAAATGACGTTTATGAAAAGAACATAGAGGTAGCAAAAATTGATGCTTTATTTGAGCCGACAATGAAAATTCTCGTTGGCTTATCCTATACGATTGGGTTAGGATATGGAGCATTACTCGTATTTGAAAACAGGATTACGTTAGGTGATTTGGTAACGTTTAATGTTTATCTTGGTATGTTAATTTGGCCAATGTTTGCTGTGGGAGAACTAATAAACATATTACAGCGAGGAAATGCGTCGCTGGACAGAGTTAACAATACGTTGGATTATCAGGCCGATATTACAAATCCAGATTACCCTCAAACTGTTCGGGAAGTAAATACGATTGATTTTGATGCTGTATCTTTTTCCTACCCATCAACCAATAGTAATCAGTTAACCGATATTTCATTAAATGTGAAAAAAGGGCAGACGATTGGAGTTGTTGGTAAAACTGGAGCAGGTAAAACAACCCTATTTAAACTAATGCTCAGACAGTATCCAGGTTTAGTTGGGGCTATAAAAATGTCAGGAATTGATATAGATTCAATAGAGTTGGATGAGATTCGGTCATGGATTGGTTATGTACCACAAGATCAGATGATGTTTTCTAAGTCCATTCGTGAAAACATCCAATTTGGTAAAGAAGATGCAACAGATAAGGAAATATACCGTGTGATGGAGCTTGCGCATTTTCTGGAAGATATCAAGCAGCTTCCAAATGGGTTAAATACGCAAGTCGGTGAAAGCGGAGTCACTTTATCAGGTGGTCAAAAGCAAAGAGTTGCATTAGCACGTGCTTTTATTAAAGACCCGGAAATTTTAATATTGGATGACTCAATGTCTGCTGTTGATGGAAAAACAGAGGCAAAAATAATCGAGCATTTACGTGATGAACGTAAAAATAAAACAACATTTATTGCAGCACATCGTATGTCAGCTGTAACACATGCAGATCATATTATTGTGCTCGAGGATGGAAAAATTGCAGAAGAGGGAACACATGAGGAATTGATGAAGTTGAATGGCTGGTACAAGGAACAATACCAGCAGCAACAATTAGCAGACGACGGGGAGGTGCGTTCCTAATGAAATCAAAATCATCAACTGAAAAGCGACTATTTCAATATGCATTACATTTTAAGAAGGGTATTTTGATCGGTTTAGCTTGTCTGATCGTTGCTGTCGCACTTGAACTTGCTGGCCCTTTAATTGCAAAAACAGTAATTGATGAACATATCCTAGGGGTAGAAGGTAAATGGCAGAAGGTAGAAAACAATGATGATAAATATACGGTTGCTTATAATGATGAATTGTACAAACGAGCAGACCGGGTAGATAATACAGATCAGCAGATAGGAAGCGCTACCGTCTTTCAAGTGGGCCACGATTACTATTTTATAAATGAAGCTGTTTCATTACAAGGTAAACGTAGTGTAGAGAATGAAACAATTACTATTACTACTGCTGATGATACCATGACATATAAAGGTGAAAAACTTTCATTGTCTGAAATTTATCCATTTTTCAAGCCCGAACAAAGGCCAATTATATTTCTGTTGGTTTTATATATGGTATTGCTTGTTATTGCGGGGTTCTTTCAGTTTTACCAGACATTCTTATTGCAGAAATCATCCAATCAAATTGTACAAAAAATGCGTAATGATATATTTGCGCATACACAACGAATTCCAATTAACTACTATGTGGAGCAATCTGCTGGGAAGATTGTGGCACGGGTTACGAATGATACGGAAGCAATACGTGATTTGTACGAAAGAGTCTTATCAATTGTTGTAACAAGTATTATATACATGACAGGAATATTCGTCGCGTTATTTATTCTTGATGTAAAGTTAGCTGCAATGTGTTTAGTGCTTGTTCCCTTAATTATTGGATGGATGAAACTATATAAACACTATGGCACGAAATATAACAGGGTTGTTCGTGCGACGATTAGTGAGATTAATGGGAACATCAATGAGGCAATTCAGGGAATGCCAATTATTCAAGCGTTCAGCAGGGAGAAAAAAACGAAGGACGATTTCGACGTATTGAATGAACGGCACTTTACTTATCAACGTAAACTGGTTAAGTTAAGTGCATTAACGTCATATAATCTTGTAACAGTTTTTCGTAACTTGGCATTTGTCGGCTTTATTTGGTATTTCGGTTCCTTTTCATTAGAACCAGGAAGTATTATTTCAATCGGGGTGCTTTATGCATTTGTTGATTATTTAACTAGGTTGTTTGAGCCGATGGAGGATATTGTCAATCAGCTTCCATTAATTGAACAGGCACGTGTTGCTGGAAACAGGGTATTTGAATTACTGGACCATGACGGTGAGAAGGTTATCAATGATAGTCTAGATCGATATCAAGGTAATATTTATTTTGATCACGTGTCGTTTGCATATAATGATGTTGATTATGTTTTAAACGATATTTCTTTTGAAATTAAATCAGGGGAAACAGCAGCATTTGTAGGACATACGGGATCTGGGAAGAGTTCGATTATGAATTTGCTTTTCCGTTTTTATGACCCGCAAAAAGGAACAATTAAAATTGATGGGCATTGTACACAGGAATGGTCCCGACAACAAGTTAGAGGGCACATGGGTATTGTGCTCCAAGATCCATTTTTGTTTTCCGGAACAATCCTTTCAAATGTCACAATGAATGATCCTGGAATTACTCGAGCAAGCGCAATTGGGGCTTTAAAAGCCGTTGGAGCAGACCGTTTCATAGAAAAGCTACCAGATGGATATGATGAGAAGGTGACTGAAGGAGGTACGACTTATTCACTTGGTGAGCGTCAATTAATTTCCTTCGCTCGAGCACTCGCTTTCGATCCGGCGATTCTTATTTTGGATGAAGCAACAGCTAATATAGATACCGAGACAGAGACAATTATCCAAAATGCTTTGGAAGTTTTAAAACAGGGGAGAACTACACTTGTTATTGCACACCGTTTATCGACAATTCAGCAAGCAGATTCTATTTTTGTACTAGAAAATGGTACAATAAAAGAACAAGGTAATCATCATCAGCTTATTGGTGAAAGGGGCTTATATTATCATATGTACCGAATGCAACAAGGAAAGTCGAAACGAGCAGTCTAGTTATTCAGCTGTGTGAGGTGTGTTATGACAAAAGAAAGAAATGATCATGATGTGATTGATGAAGATCTATATGAAGAGTTTGACGAAGAAGAATTAAAGGAACTTGTGGAAATCGAGCGCCAAAAAGCATTAACAAAAGCACAGCAGGAAAAAGACCCAAAACCAAAGCGTCCATTTCCAAAGTGGGCGTTTTGGTTAATTGCACTTGTAATGCTATTTAATGTGGTGGCACTCCTTCCTAAAACGTTTTCGGTTCCTGCTGTTAAATTTTTAATAACATCAGCTAAATTGTCGACTCAGGATAATATCCAAACTTATAAAGAAGCAGTTGTTACGATCGAGACAGGTGATAGTAAAGGGACTGGTTTTGCAATCACAGCTGACGGGACAATCTTAACCAATCACCATGTAGTTGAAGGGAAAGATTCTGTTACGGTTGCTTTTCCCGAAGCTGGATTATTTTCAGCCGTTATTGTAGATACATTTCCATCAGTCGATTTAGCAGTTCTGGATATAGCTGGCGAGAACCTGCCACATTTAAAATTAGCTGACAAGACAAATTTCCAGCCGAATGATCCGATTTATTTTATAGGTAATCCACTGAGTTTTAATGGAATAGCTAATAAAGGAACAATAATAGATTATACGTCATTAGGTAGTTGGGAAGAGCCGGTTTTAATGATAGATGCCCCAGTATACCGTGGGAATAGCGGAAGTCCGGTTATTAACCAGGATGGCGAAGTTATTGGAGTTGTTTTTGCAACATTGTTTCATGATACGCATGGGCGTGTAGGGCTTTTTGTGCCTATTGATTATTATTATGAACAAAACGATCAATGATTTTCGTTTAAATTACAAAAATTGGTGCCTTACAGAGGCATCATTTTTTATTTAGCAGTCATTTACTACAAGATTATGCTAATAAGCCGTTATAATAGATAAGTAATGAATACTTAAACAAACTGTAATTATTTTGAGATAGCAACAGAGTAGCTAGTACGATAAGCTTAATCTAGGTAATTTTTATGCAAAAATATATAAAACAAAGATGGTGATTTCATCATGATAAATAATATATTGACTAAAAATGAAATGATATATAATAAATCCTTATTAACTACACCCAAAAAGCGCAATAATAAAACGAAATCTGTAATGACTGGGGGTGCTTCAGTCTAATGATGAGTCAGCCTGTAGAAGAAATGCCCCTTGATGAAATGATTGCCTCAGTCCAGCGAGGGGATCAAACGTTACAGAACTATCTTTTAAAGTCATATCAGCCGTTTATTGCCAAATGTGTTTCAGAAGTTTGCAAACGTTATATTGACCCACAAAAAGATGATGAATTCAGTATTGGTCTAGCTGCATTTAATGAAGCAATTTTATCCTATTCTCCTGATAAAGGCAGTTCTTTCCTCTCCTTTTCAAAGCTAGTTGTGAAGAGAAAAGTGATTGATTATATCCGGTATGTTCAAAGGACACCTGCTGCGATATCACTAGACGAAAGCTTTGATGAAGAGCAGATGGAAAATCCTACCGAGATTGTTGCTGTGAAAGAAATTTATCAGCAGGAACAAGAAGCGTGGCATCGCAGGGAAGAAATTATGGATTTTAAAGAGAAGCTGCGTGTCTATAAATTGTCATTGGTTGAGCTGACAGAGGCTTCACCAAAGCATAAGGATGCACGTGAGTCAGCTGTTGCAGTAGCCAGAAAGCTTTATAATGATACTGACCTTCGGGAGTATGTGTACCAAAAGAAGAAACTGCCGATTAAGGATCTAGTAAAAATAGTGGATGTAAGTAAGAAAACGTTAGAAAGAAACAGGAAATTTATTTTGGCTATCTTTGTTGTTTTAGATGAAGATTATATGTATCTTAAGGAGTATCTTAAGGGGGTGGGTTAGTGAAAAAAGGAATCGTAATGGAAAAGCATCGCCACTATACAATTGTTATGCAAAAAGATGGTGCATTCCAGAAAGCTCTGCCAATTAAAGATGCTGATATTGGTGCTGAAGTTTTTTTTCAGCCAAAGGAAACAAAAATGAGTTCATTATTTTATCTATTTTCGAGCAAAAACAAAATAGTTCCTGTTCGCTTAATTGCAATGACTTGTATGTTATTTGTACTAATAATGCCTTTCTACTTTATCATGAATTCAAATGAAACATATGCATATGTTAACATTGATATCAATCCGAGTGTTGAACTAGAAGTTAATGAACAGCTAAAAGTACAATCAATTAATCCATTGAATGGTGACGCTGAAATTCTCATTAATAAGCTTTCCGAATATAAAGGTAAAGAATTAGAACATGTCATCGATAACATAATGAATACAAGTGAAAAGGCGGGCTTATTAAAAAATGGCAAAAATATGCTTGTCGGGGTCAGCTACATATTGGATTCACATAAAATATCGGTTGTTGATACAGTTGACAAGTACTTCTCAGACCATAATACGGACTGGAAAATAGCTACATTTAAAGTACCTAAAGAAATACGTATGCAGGCTAAGGAAAATAAACAGACAATGAATGAACTAATGGCGACATCACTTACTGAATCAAGTGAAACTCATGATGTTTCCAAGAAAGATAATATGGATCAAACAGAACCTGTGAATGATGAGGAAGAAGCAATGATTAATTCTTTTTATAATAAAAATCAAAATCATTCAGAATCCATTAAATCAAATAAGAGCAATAGTGATGAAACACAATCGTTAAATAAGAATGATCATGAAAAAAAAGGTAATAAACATCCAAGCGAGTTAAAAGAAAAAAATGGCGAAATTAATGCAAATAAGAAAAATGAAGGAAAAAATGCCCAAAAAGGTAAACTGAAAAAGGATACTGCTAAAGATAACAATCGTAAGGCTCGCGGGTATCAAAAAGATAAACATAAGAATCATGGCAATGGAAACCATTGGAGTAATGGTAATGATAAAGATAAAGGCAATAATAGACATAAAGGAAATAACGGCAATAATAGGAATAATAATGGAAGTAATGGAAATAAAGCAAATAATCATTAATTATAAGAATTAAATTGAAAATGCACCAGTATCTGGTGCATTTTCTTTATACTTCCATTACTGCTGCGGGAGTGTACTTCATAGCGTGGTCAATATAATATAGAAGGGTATCGTGTGATTCGACTACTTTTGTTTGATCAAGTGAGTAATGATAAGCGTGCAGGAAGATTTGGATTTTTTTGGATAACATGTCATCATTTGTGCGGACCATTAATACAAGCAGATCATCCCATTGTCCCCACAATGTATAATACAAGGCTTTATCATAATCAGGTATTTCCATTGTTGCCCTCCTTTGATTGTAAAGGGTTATTTGTAGTTTCCCCGAATTACTTTTTTATTGTCTGCAACAAAAATGGTGTGCTTGCCAATTTGTGTTAAGAGAATAAATTCACCTTACTGTTACATACTAAGAGCAAAATAGTTAAGGAGGAAAAATAAAATGAAATGGAAACTTTTTAGCCTTTTAGTAGTAATATCGATAGCACTTGTAGCATGTCAGGGGAACAATGGAAATGAAGAAGGACAGAATGGCGATGGAAATAATGTGGAACAAACTCGTTATAATTCCACAGATAATATGAACAATGATCAAAATAAAGGAAATAACAACGGTAATGCTCAACAAAATGGTAATGATGAGTATGAGCTAGCAGAAAAAGCTGCAGATAAAATTTCCGATCAAGTTGAGGGAATTGACAACGCTTATGTACTAAAAACAGAGAATAACGCATATGTTGCTGCAGAATTAGATAATGGTAACGCTAATGGAAATAACACTGGCAATACTAATGAAATGAACAACGGTAATGGAGATAACATTAATAACACAAATGGCGAAAATAACGGACTCACGAATAATGGGAGTGCTAGAGAAAATGGAAACAACAATGGAGATCAGCTAACTGACGAGGTGAAGCAAGAAATCTCAAAAATAGTTAAGTCAGTCGATAATGATATTGACAATGTGTATGTTTCGACAAATCCTGATTTCTTTGATTTAGCCAATAACTATGCAGATGATGCAGGTAATGGTGATCCTGTTGAAGGTATATTTGATCAAATGGGTAATATGATTGAACGTATTTTCCCGCAAAACCAGGATTAACAATTTATAACTAACTTTTATATGACGAGTGCACACATATAGGTGTGCACTCGTCTTTATTTAGTCAACATGTGCTATGAATTGATATATATTCAATTGGAATAAATGGTTGGTCTCATATGATAAAAGTGTAGCAAGTGTGACTCACAATATAAGGCAGTATTTGCAAACTATGATATAATTTTGAATGTAGTAAGTAAATGTTTTTATGGTAATGTTCTGGTACTTGGAGTTGGGACAGGTGAGTTATCAGCAATTCGCAGTGCTTCTACCTTCAAAGGGGAAAATTGTTTTGCGGATACGATGTTTAATTTAAAAGAGTACAAGGAAATTATTGATAAAGAAGGCCTATGAACAGGGCTTTACAATCTTGGCGAAGATCTGCAACAATAAGCCAAAATTAAAAAGGGAGCGATTTATTATGGCACAAAAAATGAATGTAGAAAGCTTCAACCTTGATCATACAAAAGTAAAAGCACCATATGTACGTTTGGTTGGTGTTACATCAGGTTCAAGTGGTGACAAGGTATATAAATATGATATCCGGTTTAAACAACCGAATAAAGAACACATGGATATGCCAGGACTGCATTCTATTGAGCATTTAATGGCTGAGAATATTCGAAATCATATGGACAATGTTCTAGATATTGGACCGATGGGATGTCAAACTGGTTTTTATCTTGCAATTTTAAATAATGATAATTATGACGAGATACTTGATACATTAGAAAAAACACTGCAAGATGTCTTGGCAGCAGAGGAAGTTACTGCTTGTAATGAGGTACAATGTGGCTGGGCGGCTAATCATAGCCTGGAAGGCGCAAAAGATATTGCCAAAGATATGTTAGCGGAAAAAAATGAATGGCACCAGGTTTTTGCAGAGTAAGAGGTAACTATTGCAATGCGAATTAAATAGGAACTTTGTAAAGGACAGTCCAAGAGGCTGTCTTTTGTTCGCAGTAAGAAAGCAAATTACGCTTACATAAGAACCTATGGCAAGTTATCTAATGTGGCTATTCGCTGGCCAGAAAGTGTGTGAGTGGACTGAGAGATTGAGGCTGGAATTAGAAAGAATAAGGAGAGCAAATATGAGCAGAATACATCCATATCTTCTTAAAACTGCTTGAAGAGTTAAAATTGATGAGTTTCTAGACAGTTAAATCGTTTTACAATTAAATCGTATGTTAAAATAAGTTAAAAGAACTGGAGGAATCTTACTATGTGCGAGCAAGCATTGAAGTATTTAACAGAAAATCGCGATAACACATTAAAAAAATTAAATGACTTTCTATCAATTCCAAGCGTGAGCACTGATAGTGTACATAAAAAAGACATTAATGAAGCGGCAAACTTTCTGGAAACATATCTAAATGATATTGGATTTGACAAAGTAGAACAGCAGGATACTGGTGGACATCCACTCGTTTATGCTGAATACAATCAAGCTGGACCTGATGCTCCAACGGTTTTATTTTATGGTCATTACGATGTTCAGCCTGTTGACCCTATCGATCAATGGAAAAGTGACCCGTTTAAGCCGGAAGTGCGTGATGGACGATTATATGCACGTGGATCAAGTGATGATAAAGGGCAAGTTTTTATGCATCTTGCTGTTTTTGAAGCATATATGAAAACAGAAGGGAAATTACCTTTAAATGTGAAAGTTTGTATTGAAGGGGAGGAAGAGATTGGCAGTGAGAATCTTTACCGTATCCTTCATGACAAACAGGATCAGTTTAACGCGGATTTTGCCGTTATTTCAGATTCAGGAATGATTGCTGAAAATCAGCCTACCATCTTATATGGCTTAAAAGGGTTTACTGGGATTGAAATAAACGTAACAGGACCTGATCATGACATGCATTCAGGAATGTATGGCGGGGCAATTCGAAACCCAATTATGGCGCTGAACCATATACTAACATCGATGAAAAATGAGGATGAAGTTGTTACAGTCGATGGATTTTATGATGGAGTTGAACCATTAACCGATAAGGAACGAGAATTAATTAAACAAGTCCAGGGTGAAGATTATCGTTCAACAGCTGGGGTTAATGAAACAGCTTCAGAAAAAGGGTACACTGCAAAAGAACATACAATGGCTCGTCCAACTTTCGAAATTAATGGGATGTATGGTGGCTATCAGGGAGAAGGAACCAAGACAATAATTCCCTCATCAGCTACAGCAAAAATTACCTGCCGTCTGGTTCCCGGGCAAGATCCTGATCAAGTTCAGCAATTGCTGGAGAAACATGTCTATGATGTTGCTCCATCCGGTGTAGAAGTAGAAGTTGTAAAGGAAAAGCTTTCTGCAAAAGCATATAAAGTAGAGCCAAACAATCCGCTTATTGAAAAGGCAGCAAAGAGTTATACAAAAGCATTTGGTAAAGAGACGGTATTTGTCCGCATGGGAGGATCTATCCCGGTTGTTGAATGGATCGAGGATATTTATAAAATGCCAATCGTTCTATTAGGATTCGGGACGCCAGGTGATCGTTTACATTCACCGAATGAAAGTTTCCCTCTCGATAGCTTGGATAAAGGAATGGAAACATTAGTTCATTATTGGTCAGAAATAAATACAAAATAAAAATTTTAAAAGGAGGGTTATTGATGAGGTTTGCAGTAGTTACCGGAGTATCAAAAGGGTTAGGCGAATCAATTGCTAAAATAATGATGGAATCTGGAGTAAATGTTGTTGGTATCTCCCGAAGTAAAAATGATTCACTGCAAACGTATGCATCCCAGAACAATGTAACCTATCAGCACTTTGTCTGTGATTTAGGAAATCTGGATAGTATAGAGCATACATTTGATCAAATGAGTAAGGAAATATTTGAGCCAGAACCGGCAATTGTTTACTTAATAAATAATGCAGGAGTTCTTGAACCAATTGATAAATCCATGAATATAGAAAGTTCTGATTTAGCATATCATGTACAGGTAAATACAGTCGCTCCAATGGTGTTAATGAATTTATTTTTGAAAAAAGCCACTGATATGGAAGTACAGTTTATTGGTACTACAATATCTTCGGGTGCAGCTGAAAGACCAGTATATGGATGGAGTGCGTATTGTAGTACAAAGGCAAGCATTAACATGTATACAAAAACAGTTGCATTAGAGCAAGATGAACTAAAAACTCAAAATAAAGTTATTGCGTTTAGTCCTGGAGTAATGGATACTCAAATGCAAGCGAAAATTCGAGAAAGTAATAAAGATGAGTTTATTGAAGTTGATACCTTTAGAAGTTATAAGAATAATAACTTGTTAAGAGAAACCGATGCAGTTGGTGGAGTACTCGTTAATATTTTAACTGATGAATCAAGTGTTGAGAATGGAAAAATATATAGTGTAAAAGATTATCTCTAGAGTGACTAATACAAGCAGTCGCCCTTCCCAAACCTATTTCAAGTGCATAAATTATAGTAATCTTGAAAATGAGGAGGGAATTTAATGAGTAGAGGTGGCTACGGCTCAGGCTTTGCGCTATTAGTCGTTTTGTTTATATTGTTAATCATTATCGGTACTGCTTATGTAGATGGTGGCGGTTACGGATATGGTGGCGGCTTTGGCGGCTATTAACTAAGGTAAAGTGCAGAGGGCTAATTTGCTCCTCTGCATTTTCTGCGTTATAGTCAATTTGGAGCGCTTATTCTCATAAAATGCTATTTATATGATACAATTTGTGGTGGTAGAAATAACCGTTATGTTTAAAAATGCTACATCATATATATTTTATTACTAACGTCGAAGGGAAGAAGAAATATGATTACACGAAAAAGCAAACGGGAAATCGAAAAAATGCAGCAAGCAGGTGATTTGCTCGTTAAATGTCATAAAGAAGTTGCTAAAATGATAAGACCAGGTATTACAACTTTAGAAATTGATACATTTGTTGAAAAATTTCTAGCTAAGCACGGTGCGACTCCGGAACAAAAAGGATATAGTGGCTATCCATATGCGATTTGTGCCTCAGTTAACGATGAAATCTGTCATGGGTTCCCACGGGAGCAAAAGCTTGTTGATGGTGATATTGTAACGGTTGATATGGTTGTTAACCTAAATGGTGGGCTTGCTGATTCCGCATGGACATACCCAGTTGGAAATATCGACGAAGCAGGTCAAAAGCTATTAAACGTATCAAAGACTTCTTTATACAAAGGTATCGAACAGGCACAAGTTGGAAGTCGAATTGGTGATATTGGTCATGCAATTCAAACCTATGCAGAAGGAGAAGGGTTTTCAGTTGTAAGAGATTTTACTGGTCATGGGATTGGGCCAACAATACACGAAGAACCTCATATTCCGCATTTTGGCCTGCCAAACAAAGGTTTACGTTTAAAAGAAGGAATGGTAATTACAATTGAACCAATGATAAATGAAGGCAGCTGGCACAGTAAAATGGACTCAAATAATTGGACAGCCCGTACAATTGACGAAGGTCGGTCTGCTCAATACGAACATACCGTTGTAGTCACAAAGGATGGACCATTACTTACTACTGATCAGGACAGATAATGTTATCAGTTAAATAAGGGGGAGATGATGATTCGAGTCGTATCCATTTGTCCGAGTAATACGGAAATCGTAGAATACCTTGGAAAAATTGATGAATTAGTTGGTATTGATAATTTTTCTGACTGGCCAGCTGAAGTGCTTGATTTACCTAAAGTTGGTCCAGACCTTTCTATTGATATGGATAAAGTAGAAGCATTAAATCCTGATATAGTCCTTGCCTCATTAAGTGTTCCGGGAATGGAAAAAAATATAGAAGCACTTGATGAGAAGGGTTTGTTATATATTATTTTAAATCCTAATTCATTAGATGAGATTGCAGATGATATTGAAAAAGTCGGCAAAGCACTAGGTGAGGATCAGCTTGGTTTAGATAAAGCGAAAGAGTTCCGTGATGAAATAGCTGCTTACCGTAGACAAGCAGCATACAGAGCAAATAAGCCCACATTATACTGGGAGTGGTGGCCAAAACCAGTATTCACCCCTGGAAGTGTAAATTGGCTTACAGAGATCAGCAACTTAGCTGGAGCAAGAAATATTTTTGATACAGAAGATGTAGCCAGTGTTCAGACAGATTGGAAGGACGTTTATCAACGTGACCCAGACCATATCTGCATGGTTTGGGTAGGTGTGAAAGAATCAAAGATGAAGCCTGAACTTGTTATGAAACGCCCCAAATGGGATGGAATGAAAGCAATTCAACAAGGTAAGATTCATGTGTTAGAAGAATCACTTTATTGCAGACCTTCGCCGAGACTGCTTGAGGGCTTACGTAAATTGGTATCTATACTAGAAAACTCCCCTTAATTTGGGGAGTTATTTTTAGCAGATATAACTACAAATGGATCCTCATTCCGCTAAATGTCAAAAAAGCTATCTCTTGGGAGCTTAAGTGGATCCTGGTTCCGTTAAATGCCCAAAAACAGTGAATTGTAAGGCTGAAAAGGACAAATAGTGGAACCAGGAACCGAAACCAAGCGCAAACTGAGGAGTTTGGAACGATTAGCGGAATGAGGATTCATATTAATCAGAATCGCATACTCATTCCGTTAAATCGCAGAAAAGCTATCCACCATTTTGCTAAGGATCCCACCATTGCTTTTTTACCTCAATGCTTTCCCGCCAAAGAGAATTGTTATAACTGGACTTATTAAGCAGAAGAACGCAAATGGTAAGTAGGTTAGAACTGGAACACCAAGAACGTCAGCAATAAAGACACCACAGACACTCCATGGTACAAGCGGGTTAATGACAGTACCAGCATCTTCAAGTGTCCTGGAAAGGGCCTTATTTGATAAATCAGCGTCTTGATAAACACCTTTATATGTCTCACCAGTGAGCATTATGGAAAGGTATTGTTCCCCAATCAGCACGTTTACGCCAATTGCTGTAGCTGCAGTTGAAATTATGATTGTTCTTACCTTTTTTAATTTTTTCTGAAACGATTGAAGTATTGATGGAACAATGCCCGTGACAAACAATAATCCACCAAATCCAAGTGCCAGAATAACAAGTGATATGGTGAACAGCATACTGTTAATACCACCCTTGGTTAATAAACTATTAACAGGTTCAAAATCAGTATTCGCTGTATAGCCATTAAACCAGATTGACCATATATCCGACCAAACAAGTCCACTTGTCATACTTGCGAGTATTGTTGCTACTACACTGCTTACACCAATGGAAATAAATGCTGGCATTTTAAAAATAGTAGCCAAAACCAGTACGGCCAAAGGAATCCATGATGTCCAGTGAATTAATCCAGTTGCATCAAGACTTGATTTGTAGGCTTCGAGATTTTCTACGGTTATAGCTTCATTGGGTGATAAAAACACAAATAAAATAAATGAAATTATAAATGCTGGTATTGTTGTTAAACTCATGTGTCTTATATGTTCAAATAAATCCACTTGAACGATTGTTGAAGCTAAGTTGGTCGTATCTGACAATGGTGACATTTTATCACCGAAAAATGCCCCGGAAACAATTGCTCCTGCTGTTATTGCCATTGAAGCATCCATCGCACTTCCCATTCCTATAAACGCTACACCGATTGTGGCAGTGGTTGTTAAAGAACTTCCAAGTGAAACACCAACAATTGCTGTAATTGCAAATACAATAGCATAAAACCACGTTCCGCCAATTAGTGAAAAACCGGTACTTATCAAGACTGGGATAGTACCACTTATCATCCAACTGCTAATTAAAATGCCAATCAATAAAAACAGGAAAATTGCTCCCATACCGGACTTAGCGCCAGCAGTCATGCCTTCTTCTAAATCTTTAAACGCAATATGTTTTAATAACCCATATAAAACCAGTATAAAGATAGCAATCATGATAGGGATATGTGGTTTTGTTCCAAGACCAATAAGAAAATAACTGATTAGACCGATTGTAAAGATAAAAAATAAAATTGACTCGCCAAGTGAGGGGTTGTGCTTTGGGTTTATTGGAAACATAGTAATCCTCCTTTTTTATTAGAAAAAAACTTGGCTTATCGTCAAGCCTTAATATAGATAAGCCCTAGTTTCACTTATGCAGTAAGAAAGGACTTATCTGCTAAAATAAAAAAAGCCTCATCCCTTAATAGGGACGAAGCTTTTATCTCCGCGTTACCACCCTGATTGATGAGTGCAATTATATGCAATCTCATCCTCTCATGAAAAATCCGCTAAACCGAATGTGTAATTCGAATTATTTCCTGCCAGAGCTTTCACCTGATGCCCTGTCTCTTGTTGCTGCCTGGAAAATTCTACTTCGCATTCCCGGATAAGTTATTCAGCTTAAAATATTAATCTGACTATACATGCTTAAATCATTAATTGTCAACACTTTATATTCCGATTTAAATTCTTTGTAAAATTAAGAATATGAGTTATAATAGTTTCAATTTTCAAGTTGAGGGTGGAAGTGCTATGACTACTAAAGCTATACATAAAAGTAACACATCATCGGCGGCACATATGATCAAAAGAGGTATATCAGTGGGGTTTCCAATCATGCTGGGATACTTGCCAATTGCATTAACATATGGCGTATTAGCGAGGCAGGCTGGAATGTCACTGACAGAATTAACATTAATGAGTGTCATGGTTTTCGCGGGTGCAAGCCAGTTTATGGGTGCCAATATGATTGCTGTTGGTGCGGGGGCTGTTGAGATTATTGTGGCTACATTTGTCCTCAATTTCCGTCATTTCGTCATGAGTTTATCATTTATGAATCGATTGCGAGGAATTGGACGGAATTGGAAAGTTCCTTTATCATTGGGTTTGACGGATGAAACGTTTGCAGTGTCATCCCTACATACGAAAGAAGCTAAAATGGAAAAAGGTGTTCTTTTCTATACAGCACTCATTTTAACTGCATACTTTTCATGGGTATTGGGGTCGCTTTTAGGAGGAGTCCTTGGTGAAGTTATTCCAGAGCAACTAAGCCAAAGTATGGGGATTGCATTATATGCCATGTTCATAGGTCTTTTGATTCCATCGGTTAAAAAGGAAATACGAATTGGGATTATAGCTATTATTGCGATGCTTATAAATACAATTTTCAACCAGTTCATGAGTGAAGGCTGGGCAATTGTGTTTGGTACGGTTCTTGGTGGATTAAGTGGCGTATTTTTGCTGAAGGAGGACCAATCATGATATTTGCTGTTATAATTGGCATGGCACTCGTAACAATGATTCCAAGAGCTATACCCGCATTTATTGTGGATAAATTGCAGTTTAAAGAATGGGTGAATCGCTGGCTTAATGCAATACCTTTTGCAGCATTAGGGGCTCTTATTTTTCCAGGTATATTAAACGTTAAACCAGATCAGCCACACATTGGATTAGTTGGCGGGGCAGTAGCTGTTGTACTGGCTTATTTAGGCCTGAATGTCATTGTAGCAGTATTAGGAGCTATTGTGACGGTCTTTCTATTAACCATGTAAAAACAGATAAATTAGGAAGAATGTTTTTGACGATAACAGGGGGTTATCACATGTTTACAATTCGTAAGGCTGTTTACGACGATGCTGCAGCGATTGCAGATATTCATGTAAGCAGCTGGAAAAGTACGTATGACGATTTACTTGATGAGCAGGATATATCCAATATTACATATGAAAATCGTAAAGCATTATGGGAAACTATTTTACGTATCCAAAAAGAAGAGCAATGCACACTTGTCATTTACAACGACGACAAGATTGTTGGTTTTGTTTCTGGCGGACCGGAGCGAACAAAGCGGTTTGACTATGATAGTGAAATCTACACGATTTATCTATTGGATGAATTTCAACGAAAGGGTTTGGGTGGCAAACTTCTAAAGGCTTTCAGCGAAGAAATGCAGGCAATGGGGCATAAATCTCTCCTCGTCTGGATTCTTAAACAGAACCCTTCCAGTCGCTTTTATGAACGATTCCTAGCTGAACCTGTCGGGGAAGAAGAAACAACCATTGGTGAAGGAACCTATCAGGAAACAGCATATGGCTGGGAAGATATTGACAAACTGCTGAACAGACTGTCTGAAACTAATCTCTAATGAAGACTCGTTCGTAAGTTTTGTTGCATTTTAATCTTTGCAGTTGATATAAACTATTAAACAGACTAAAAGTAACCGGAAACGTAGTATGTAGTGAGATTCTCTAACCACGCAGCTGGAATATACTCGCACACCTAGGGCTCACCACGAGCCTTCGACGCATAGGATGTGCTAGTACGGACGTTGCCACAGGACGTGGCGTACTTAGTCTGCCTCGCTCGCGAAAAACGCTCACTGTGGGGTCTCTTTGGCTCGCTGTCCCACAGGAGTCTCGCATATTCCAGCTGCTGGGTAAAATGATTTCACCGCAATATACATTACATTGTTTATTTCCGGAGTGGTGTCATAGCACTCATCTTATAAAGGATGGAAGGAATTAACTATAAAGTTGTATCGCATAAATCTCTTTTCCTTATAACTAAAACCTTTAAGAAAACCGTCTTAATGGAATACTTCTATCAATAAAAAAAGTGCCTATCCGCTCAAATTATGAGCAGATAGGCACTTTATTATTGATATGGCTCTATATGAATGTGAGCGTATGGGATATTATGCTCTTGATCCAGTAGTGTTTCGATTTCCTCTGTAATAGCATGGCTTTCTTTTACATTTAATTGAGGATCTACAAGGATGGTAATATCTATAAAAGATTGATTGCCATGTACTCTTCCTTTAATATCTATTACCTCTTTTACTTCAGGAACTTCTGCAATGCTGGATTTTATTTTCATAATCTGCTTTTCATCAAATCCATCCGTTAACGTATGTGTCGAATCTTTAAAAATATCCCAAGCAGTTTTACATATGATAATACCAACAACTAATCCGGCTAACGGATCAAGCCAAAAAAGTCCGAGTTGTGCACCGATAATTCCCACAAAAGCTCCAACACTTACAAAGGCATCTGAACGGTTGTCCTGTGCAGCGGCATACAGTGAACTGCTTTCTACCTTTTTGGATAAGGAAAGATTATATCGGTAAACCATGAACATAATGATAGCAGCGCTTAATGCTGTCCAAGCTGTTAGCATATTAGGCTGAGTTGTTTCGCTCGTAAATAATTTACTAAATGTATCGATTATTACTTGTATCCCAACAGTCATCATAATAAAAGCCGCGAACAGGGAAGCAATAGTTTCTGCACGATAATGCCCATAATGATGGTCTTCGTCAGGGGGCTTCCTTGATATTTTCAATCCAATTAATACTGCAATCGAGGCTATTACATCAGTGGTGTTGTTAAATCCATCTGCACGCAATGCCTCTGAACTGCCGATATAGGCGATTATTAACTTAGAGATAGAAAGTATGATGTAAGCAATAATGCTTATCCATGCACCCTTTTCACCTTTTTTTAGATTATCTGCATGCCCCATGAAATGGCCTCCATTTTATTCACTGCATAAGCACAACTAAGGCTCTAGCCATTAAGTATGGCACCTCAAAGTATAAACGGTTCCTAGAAGCAAATTACGCTTTCATAAGAATTACTTTAACGAATGCCAAGTTTTCTAACATTTTATTCTAACGATTGTGTCAGCTATAACAGTCTATCAAAGCATTGTGCGATAAGTCTAGAGAAAAAGTAAAGGATACGGTTATATGTTTTGTGAGTTATAAAATAAGTTTCGTTTGGTGAAAAATGACAAGCACCTAAACGAGAATAATTATCTTGCTTAGGTGAATAGTAATTTTAGTGATTATTTTACAAAAGAAGGACTGTGAATGTAATATGGCGAAACAGAATGACGCTCATGATAAGCGCTGGGCAGTTATATCATTAGCGTCTATTCCACTAATTATGACTTTGGGAAATTCCATGCTTATTCCAATATTACCTTTAATGGAAAAAGAACTTGATATTTCCAAACTGCAATCAAGTTATATTATTACGATGTATTCAATTGTAGCTATTTTTTTCATCCCATTAGCAGGCTTCTTATCAGACCGGTATGGCAGGAAGAAGGTAATTATTCCTTCATTAATTATTACTGGATTGGGGGGATTAATTGCGGGATGGGCTTCCAATAGTATGAGTGATCCGTATCTCATGATTATAGTTGGTAGAATTCTACAGGGAATAGGCGCATCAGGTGCTGCCCCGATTGTACTTCCGCTTGTAGGCGATATGTTTCGAGATGATAAAGAAGCGAGCACAACGCTTGGCATTATAGAAACATCCAACACAATTGGCAAGGTGTTAAGTCCGATATTAGGTGCTGTCCTGGCAGCATTTATTTGGTTTTTACCGTTTTATTCAATTCCAGTATTTTGTGCTGTATCCGTTTTGATGGTGGGATTTCTTGTGAAAAACAAAGGGGGAGAGGAAGAGCATACAAGTTTTAAGAAATACTGGGGATTGGCTAAAGAAACGTTGAAGGAACATGGAAAGTGGCTAATTGCCGTATTTCTTATTGGAGCTATATTAATGTTTATTTTGTTTGGATTCTTGTTTTATCTTTCAAGTATTTTAGAAGATAAGTATGATTATAAAGGTATTTGGAAAGGGGTACTTCTTGCCATTCCTTTACTGGCCTTATCGATTGCCTCATTTATAGCCGGAAGGAAAATAAATGATAACTTAAAAGTAATGAAATGGATAACCTTTATTGGCATTATACTCACTGGGGCATCAGTTGCGGTGATCCCGTTCATGGATCATCCAGTATACCTTTTATCTATTTTCCTTATATGTGGAAGCGGAATAGGGATGTCACTGCCTTGTATGGATGCATTAATCACTGAGAGCTTGGAAAAGGATGTGCGAGGTGTAATTACATCCATTTACAGTGCCATGCGTTTTATTGGGGTTGCAGCAGGACCGCCAGTAATTGCAATTATGATGAAGGGAAATATTATCTGGATGGTTAGCCTTTTAACGATTTTTGCGCTAGGAGCAGGTTTACTTGCATATCGAAACATTAACCCGTGAAAAAATATTGCAGCACATTAATATTATTGTTGCAATTATTCGCAAATTTTAGGATAATAGAAAAAAGGAACAAAGGGGCGTGTTCCATGAAAAAGCAGAAATTAGTTTATCGATATGTAAGATATGATGGAAAAGCACTTGACGCCAAAAGGGAAGTTTCATATGAATTAAAGCTTTCATCACGGATGTTACTGGATGAGTTATGCTTTAATTGGAATAAGGAGAGACTGGAAACTGCGATAAACAGCTCTATTGACACGGGAAATAAAAAGAAGTTCTTTCAGTTAAGTAAGGAATACAGACATTATATTTGGGAGTAATCCCAATTTGCATCAAGATTGCCTTACCTTTGTTTGGTGAGGCTTTTTTGATGGGATATAAATAGTTCTTTTTACATAGAAGCTAGTCATATTGGGGGAGAATGAATGGAAGATAATAATCACTCTATTGTACATAAACAAAACCGTATACTTTTTTATATTTTGTTATTTTCGTTGTTTTTGGGTGTAGGAGCAGAGCTTGTTGTCGGAGCACCAACAGAAAATCTTATTGCACTTGGTATTGGTGGAGGATTTAGTGTAGCAATAATTGGTATATTTCATTATAAACAGATATTTACCAAGACAGTTCCTTATTTAGCAATTATAAGTTTATCTGGAGTCGCGTTCATTATTATTTTAAGTTCTGATTATGTAACGAATATGCTATTTACCTTTTATGTTCTGGCTGTAGCAGCGATATCTCTTTCGTTAACAGTTTTAGTTACAGGAGGTTTCTTTGGGCTGTCATTACTAACCTTTTTTGTTATCTCAAAAGGAGAAATAATCGGATTCGACGCGAGGGCTACTGCTATTACAATTGTATTTTTTGCCCTGGTATTTGCTGTTTTAGTAATTCAGGTGAGGGTAGCAAGGAAACTGCTTACAGATGCCAAGAGTGCTTTAACTGACAGCGAAAACCATTCCGAAAATCAAAGGAAACAGGCTGAAGTCGTAGAAGCAAGTGCAACAAATGTTAGGTCACAAATGACTATTATTGAGCAGGATAGCAACTTAAACTCACAATCAATGCAGGAGATGCGCCTGGCATTTCAGGAAATCACAAAAGCCAGTCAGACACAGGCAGAATCTGCAACTACCATTTCAACTACAATCGAACAAACGGGGGAAAAATTGTCCAAAATGATCCATTCTTTCTCTCAGAGTACTGCAGATGGAGAAGAATTAAAAGAATTATCGATGGAAGGCCAACAATCCATGGAAAACCTCTCCGCCACAATGGAAGGGTTTCAGCAATCCTTTGAACAGCTCGGTACAAACATGAATAATCTTGTTCATAAAATGCAAGAAAATAATACGTTTACAGAAAAAATCCAGGACATAGCAGCACAGACTAACTTGTTAGCGTTGAATGCAAGTATTGAGGCAGCCAGAGCTGGAGAGTCAGGAAAAGGTTTTGCTGTTGTAGCCGGAGAAGTTCGTAAGTTGGCTGAAGTTTCCCAACACACTGCACAGCAAATTAGTCAGAACCTGCAAATTATTGAAGACCATGCAAGACAAGCCCAGCAGGAAGTAGACAATAACAAGGAGCAATTGCAGAAGAGTGCCATAAGTGTACAAGAAACAAAAGTCAATTTTGAAAAAATCACTGGTCAGCTTATCAACTTTATTAAGTATTTAGGTTATTTAGCAAAACAGGCTAATGATATACAAGCATCATCTGAAACAATAGATGGGTCAGTTGATCAATTGGCTTCCTTAATTGAAGAAACTACGGCAACCATCCAGGAATTGGAGGCAATGCTTGAAGAGCAGGTTGACCGCATGACTAATTTGGCTTCTGCTATTGAAGAAACAAATGAAGTAGCAGCAACGTTGGAAAAAGCAAAATAATCCAGAATTTATTATACGAGGAAGTGCATATTTTATATGACATTTCCTCGTTATTTATTTATTATTTTTTCTAATATTTAAATTTATTTGATATGCTTAAGACATAAGGGGGGAATGTACATGAAGAAAAAGACTGTCTTTAGTTGGATGTTATATGATTTTGGTAATTCGGCATTTGCAACTACCATAATGGCAGCAGTTCTTCCTGTTTTCTACTATGATGTAGCAGCAGTTGGTGTAGACCAATCGCTTGCTGATAGTTACTGGGGATATTCACAGTCAATTGCTGCATTAATTGTCGCTGTGATGGCACCCTTTTTGGGGGCAATCAGTGATTTTTCAGCAGCTAAAAAGAAATTTTTACGGTTTTTCGCTTTTATGGGGATTGTTGCAAGTATTTTACTAGCCTTTGTTGGTGAAGGAGATTACATATTTGCTTCTCTTTTATTAATAATTGGAACAGTGGGTTTTTCAAGCGCCAATATTTTTTATGATGCCTTTTTACCTGAAATAGCTGATGAGGACGATATAGATAAAATTTCATCCTACGGCTTTGCATTCGGTTATATTGGTGGTGGTGTTTTATTAGCCATAAATATTTTAATGATACTTAAGTACTCTTGGTTCGGTATGCCCAATGCAGCAGTTGCAAGCCAAGTATCATTCGTTACGGTAGGTATATGGTGGTTTATATTCTCACTGCCGTTGCTAAAAAATATTAAGGAAGAAAAGAAAGTAAAAACAAAGCGTGACCGGTCTTATGTAGCGATAGGATTTTCAAGAGTAACCAATACATTTAAGGAAATTAAGCAGTACAAGCACTTATTAATATTTTTACTAGCTTTCTGGATGTACAATGACGGAATATCAACCATTATAAAGATGGCAACTATCTATGGACGTGATATTGGTATAGATTCCAATTCATTAATTGCTGCTTTGCTAATCACACAATTTGTCGGCATTCCATGTACTTTTTTCTTTGGTTGGCTGGCTAGTAAAATTACTGCCAAAAAGGCACTGTATATAACGTTATACGCTTACCTTGGTATCGTGATTTTAGGGTATTTTATGTCTTCCGCACTACATTTTTATTTACTGGCATTCTGTGTTGGCTTAGTACAGGGTGGGGCACAATCGCTCAGCAGATCTATATATGGAAGGATGGTACCGGCTAATAAACATGCAGAGTTCTTTGGATTTTATGGAATTTCGGCAAAATTTGCAGCCATCTTTGGACCATTCTTATTTGCGATAGTTGGACAGCTAACAGGCTCAAGCAGACTTGGTATCATTTCGCTTGTCATTTTCTTTATAGTCGGAATTGTTTTATTGAGATTTGTTAATATTGACCAAGGAGTAATGGAAGCTAAACGGCAAACGAATCAATCTGAGAAAATTGATATAAAACCACAATAAGAGGTGAAAAACTATGCGCATCAACAATATACGCAAAGCATTATATGGAATTGCTAAAATTTTAGGTGATGTAAATGCTGTTAAAAAAGGTAAAGTAGGTAAAAGGGTTGGGCGAAGAGTAGCAGGAAAAGGAACCGGAAAATTATTAGGTAAGTTGTTTAAATAAAAGATTTTTTTAGTAAGATTTGTTGCTTTTATTCTTTTATTCTTCGCGGTATACTTAAGCAACACCACAGATTAAAGGTCCGATTTGTGTGGCTCTTTGCATGCAGCCGCGACTTTTAAGACATAACGGATAGACTACTCGTAGCAGAATGAATACAGCAGTTATGTCACATTTTTTATCTGATACGACTTTGATTATGTAATATAAAGCGCTCAGGCTTGGCGATAAGCTAATTTTTCTAATTAACAGGCAAACTTTAAGAGAACAGCCCAATAAAAAACAGGAACACGAATCTCCACTCGTGTTCCTGTTTTTTTACACAATTGGTTCACTATATTTATTTTCCAGGTTTAGCTCAAGTGGCTTCCCGGTATCATATGATATGTTGCCAATTAATCCCCTCAGTTTATCCCAGGCAGAATTATCCCGTGATTGCCAATAGGAAAGCACTTCTGTCATAATTTCAATACCTTCCGTGCGTCCCTGTTCATATAGATCAATAAAGCTTTTAGAAGAAGGGGCATTTGTTGCTGGGTGGTACCATGTTGTATGTTGCAAATTCAAATAATCCACGTTACTTTTAATTGGCTGATGGGAATAAGATGAAATCAATGGTCTTAGTAGTACAATTTTCCATCCATGTGGATCAGCTAACAATTTTAGTGCCAATTTCATATCCCGGTAAGCTTTTTGGATGTAAGAAGTGGAATTACGATTGACCTCTGGATAATGGTTTTTAATAGTTGTATGCAGTAAATTAGTTATATTTTCATTAAATGAGTACCCAATATCGATTTCTTTATAAACTGGTGCTTTCCACGTTTTTAAATTATGATATTTTTCCATCATCAATGTATCAATGAGTACTTCGAGCTTTTGATGATCACTTCCATCATAGCCAGCACGGTAATGAATATATGGATGTGCATTACGGTCAAGGACATGATGTGTGACAAATCCAAATACATACGCTTGAACACGTCCGTCCATATCCTTTGCCTGATCAATTAAATCAATTAAAAATGCTCCGCAATTTTCCTTATGCAATATCATTCCGATGTCATGAACAGGTTCCTCTTTTATCCAAGGCCAGAAATTATAATAGAAAAAGGGATCTGGCCCTTGAGCACCTAATTTCATATATGACTCATATTGTGAAAATGGGTATGGATTTTTGATTGTATCCACAACATCTTCACAAAATAGCATATGTGTCCAAATATTTGGCATAGTGAAATCCTCCTTACATTAAGACGCATATAGAAGACTTCTGCTTATTAATGTATAGTAATTGCCGATTCTATAGAGTCTTTCAACATTAGAAAACTTGGCTTATCGCCTAGCCTTAGTTGCGCTTATGCAGTAAGAAAGGATTTATACTTTCTTAACTGCTAAATTAGTCTTTTATAGTATTATAAATGAAAACCAGCTGAATTTGTTAGTAAAATACGTACTATTTTGTGACTTCTACTTATTGTTAAGCTAACAATATTTCCATTAATTTTGTTACAATGGTAAAAGATATGATTATGATTACAAGGAGGCAACAGACATGGAATACCGTGTAGAAAAAGATACGCTAGGAGAAATAAATGTACCTGCTGAAAAGTATTGGGGTGCTCAAACACAACGAAGCAAACAAAACTTTCCAATAGGTGATGAAAAAATGCCTGCTGAAGTTATCAAAGCATTTGCTATTTTAAAGAAAAGTGCAGCGAAAGCTAATAGTGATTTAGGTCTGATGGACAAGAAGAAATCAGATGCTATTAGCTATGCAGCCGATCAAGTTATCGAAGGTAAGTTAGATGACCATTTCCCATTGGTTGTTTGGCAAACTGGAAGCGGTACACAATCAAATATGAATGTGAACGAAGTAATTGCTTATGCAGGTAATAAATGGCTTGAGGATGAGGGAAGCGATCTAAGACTTCACCCGAATGATGATGTGAATAAATCGCAAAGTTCTAATGATACATATCCGACAGCAATGCATATTGCCTCTGTTTTGAAGCTAGAGGATAAGGTTATTCCTGCACTGCAAACTTTAAAGGATACATTTAAAGTTAAAATGGATGCTTTTCAGGATATTGTGAAAATAGGTCGTACACATTTGCAGGATGCTACACCACTAACTTTAGGTCAGGAAATAAGTGGCTGGCACCGCATGCTGGAAAAGTCGGAAGTTATGATTTCTGAAAGCGTTCATCATGTAAAGGAACTAGCTATTGGTGGTACTGCTGTTGGGACAGGTCTAAATGCACATCCGGATTTCTCTGAGGCTGTTTGTGAAGCAATTAATGAAGTTACAGGAAAGGACTTTATTTCCGCACCTAATAAATTCCATGCTCTAACAAGTCATGATGAAACAGTGCATGCACATGGCGCGTTAAAAGGTTTAGCAGCTGATCTAATGAAGATTGCAAATGATGTACGCTGGTTAGCAAGCGGCCCACGTTGTGGAATAGGTGAAATTACCATTCCAGCAAATGAGCCAGGAAGTTCGATTATGCCTGGAAAAGTTAATCCAACCCAAAGTGAGGCAGTAACGATGGTCGCAGCCCAAGTAATGGGGAATGATGCCACGATAGGATTTGCAGCAAGTCAAGGGAATTTTGAGTTAAATGTATTTAAGCCTGTAATTGCTTATAATTTTCTTCAGTCCTGCGAAATTCTTTCAGATAGCATATTATCATTTGATGAACGCTGTGCCAAAGGTATCGAACCGAATCATGAACAAATTGAAAAATATTTAAATGATTCTTTAATGCTTGTTACCGCACTAAATCCACATATCGGCTATGAAAATGCAGCGAAAATTGCTAAAAAAGCCTTTGAGAATAATTCAACTTTAAAGGAAACTGCAGTAGAATCAGGGTTGCTGACTGAAGAAGAGTTTGAACAATATGTAAATCCAAAAGAGATGACATATCCAAAATAATTATTATTAAAAGAGCTTATTACTATGTAATAAGCTCTTTTAATTGTCCAGCGAAAAAGCTCGACCACACTTAATTGGGAGTTTAAGCAACAATTACCAACTGTATTCCGTCATAAGTTTTATAAATTTGCTAAAACTATGCTTACAGGAGGTGATAACATGGCTAATAACAACTCAAACAATTTAGTAGTACCTGGCGTACAACAAGCACTTGATCAGATGAAGTATGAAATCGCACAAGAGTTTGGTGTTCAATTAGGTCCAGATTCTACTTCACGTTCAAATGGCTCTGTTGGTGGTGAAATTACTAAACGCTTAGTGCAATCAGCACAACAGCAGTTTAGTGGACAACAACCTAAATAACCTATGGCTTAAAAGGGATAATCCCTTTAAAGAAATGATAGTTAAGAGGGAAGTCATAATGACTTCCCTCTTAAATTTAGCCTTAGTTGGTATTATTTTCAATATCATTTTAAATATACATCTAAATAAATTTAACGAACTCGCTGCTCTGTTTCAGTATCAAAGAAGTGTACTTTATTCATATCGAATGCTAGGTCGACTTCTTCACCGCCGTTAATGTCAGATCGAGAGTCAACACGTGCAACAAAGTCCTGCTCATTTACTTTTGAATATAGGTAAGACTCTGCACCCATTAATTCAGCTACTTCAATTGATGCTTTTATTTTAGTATCTGGGGTCGAATCAATGAATAGCGGCTCATCATGAATATCTTCAGGACGAATACCGAGTGTAACGTCTTTATCCAAATAACCTTGTTCACGTAAAACTTTCATTTTACCTTCTGGGACTTTTACTTTTGTATCCTCCATTACGAAATAGCCATCTTCCAATTTTCCGCTTAAGAAGTTCATGGAAGGAGATCCGATAAATCCTCCGACAAAGATATTTTCTGGTTTGTCATAGACATCTTTTGGTGCTCCTACTTGTTGGATATACCCGTCTTTCATAACAACTAGGCGTGTAGCCATCGTCATTGCTTCAGTTTGGTCGTGCGTTACATAAATAGTTGTTGTCTGAAGACGTTGATGCAATTTTTGAATTTCTGCACGCATTTGTACCCGTAATTTTGCATCAAGGTTTGATAAGGGTTCATCCATTAAAAATACCTTCGCATCCCGCACGATTGCACGTCCTAATGCTACACGCTGTCGTTGTCCGCCAGACAATGCTTTTGGTTTACGATCTAGGTATGCTTCCAATCCTAAAATATTGGCAGCATTATTAACACGTTGTTCTATTTCATCTTTTTTAAATTTACGCAGTTTTAACCCGAAAGCCATGTTGTCATATACATTCATATGGGGGTATAATGCGTAGTTTTGGAATACCATTGCTATATCACGGTCTTTGGGTGCTACATCATTCATTTTCTTATCATTAATATAAAGTTCCCCATCAGTAATCTCTTCTAGGCCAGCGATCATTCTTAGTGTTGTTGATTTCCCGCAACCAGAAGGTCCGACGAATACAATAAATTCTTTATCTTTAATTTCTAAGTCAAAGTCATCTACCGCGATAGCTTTTTTGTCATATGACTTCTTAATGTGTTGTAGTCGTAATTCAGCCATTATTACTCCTCCAATTATGTAAACGTTTTTATAATATAATTGTAGCTAATACTTGGCCCACCCGTAAATGGAAAAAGTGCACAAAGATTTTGAATTCTTTTGTGCACTTTTTTAAATATAAACTGCGCCACTGGAGCATGTTTATTTCCACTTCAGGCAGTTGTACTCCGCGGGCACGGCTTGAAAACCGCAGTTGCGCAGAGAAACATATTCGAAAAATGGCTTATTTATTGAGCTGCTTATTTATAGATATTGCAAGTAGTACAGTCATTGCCTGGTGAAATTGCCTAATATCGATACCGGTTTTTTCGGTAAATTTATCAAGCCGGTATTGTAAACTATTTCGGTGCATGTACAATTCTTTTGCTGTAACTGACACATTTAAGTTACAAGCAATAAACGTTTCAACTGTTTTTAACAGGTCCTGGTCGTGTATCGTTTCACCTAATACCGAATCAATTATATCAGCACGAGTATCACTTGCTATTTGATCAATAAGTATAAATGGAACAGCGTCAATGTATGTGGATACGGTCTTATCAGAATAAGAGAAAATTTTATTAGCCCCGTTAACTAATATCTGATGATTCCTGTTAGCTTTTGATAATGTATAAAGATAAGGTCCAACTACGAATTTAATTTTTACGTACAAGTCACTCATTAGTACATCGATTATTTGCTCATACGATATGTCTTCACTTGGATTTGTTTCTACAATGATTCCTTCATGATCGTTTTCAAAAAGTATTGGAACTTGTCTTGCATAAAATTCATTTATTGCCTCTTTAAAAGATTCAGGTTCAATTTGGAATGGCTGATACGAAAAATAGATAAAACGATATGTTAATGATCTAGTGTTATCTGAGATTTCGGTACTTATATATGTTTTCCATTGTTTTTCTTCTGCTGTCATTTCAGGAATGGAAATATTATATGGATATAAGAACATATGCAAAAGAGTTGAATCTTTTTCAGTAAGCTCTTTTCTATCAATGCCGATAACCTGTCCACCGTCTGTCATAAACCATTTAAATTTATCTCTAGTCTTATCGGATATTTCATTAAATAATACTAATGACGAAAAAATTTTGCGAAGTTGTTTTATCATTAAAATGCCTCTTCCTATAGGGCTTTTTTCCATTATAGCAGTATAAACGGATTTGAAAAAACAATTTTGCATTTTTAGCTATATTTCAAAATGGTATACATGCGTCAAAACGTTTGTTATAGTTATTTTAGTTAGAAAATGAAGGAGGATATAACGTGCCTAATATTTATGATAGTGCGTACGATTTAGAAAAATCAATTCGTGAAAGTGATGAATTCCAAAGTTTAAAAGAAGCATATGATGCAGTAATGAGTGACGAATCTGCCAAGCAAATGTTTGATAATTTCAGAAATACTCAAATGGAATTACAAGAAAAGCAAATGCAAGGTCAGGAAATCTCAGAAGAGGAAGTTGAACAAGCACGTAAAGTTGTAGAAACAGTTCAACAGCATGAAGATATTTCAAAATTGATGGAGCAGGAGCAGCGCTTAAATCTTGTGATCAATGAAGTGAGCCAAATCATTACGAAGCCATTAGAAGAACTTTATGGTACTTCTGAAGAGGAATCAAACGAATAATTAAGTAAAAGTCCGCACCTTAAATGTTGCGGGCTTTTGTTATTTTTATAAGGCTTTTCAGGAATTTTGTTGCTCTTTAACCCATGCAATTTATACCTGTTGTATCAATAACAACGATCTTTAAAAAAACAGTATTTAATAAAGGATTTTGTCTATGGATGGCGAATATTATATTATGATAGAAATTTTTAAATAAAGGGGATACCGTGATGAGTACTGTTTTATTCGAGAGCAAGAATAATATATCTTATATTACGTTAAATCGGACTGATCGATACAATGCTTTGAATAAAGATATGCTTATGGAATTACATGATGTGCTGGAGCAGATTGAAAAAAATGACGATAAAATTGTTATTCTGAGTGGAAAAGGAAAAGCATTTTGTGCAGGTGGAGACATTGGTATGATGACTGAATTTGCTGACAAGAACTATTATGAACATATAATGAAGACCATTGAAGCAATTGCTCTAAAGCTGTACATGATGCCTAAGATTGTTATATCGGCTGTTCAGGGATCAGCTGTTGGCTTAGGGTTGAGCCTTGCACTAACCGCAGATTATGTTGTGGCTCAAAATGAATCCAAGCTTGGGATGCTATTTATAGGAATTGGATTAGCACCTGATGGAGGTGGACACTTCCTGTTACGCGAACGTATAGGTACACATAAGGCAAAACAATTTATATGGGAGAAGCAGCAATTAACAGGAACAGATGCAAAGGAAATTGGTCTTGTAGATGTGCTTGCGGATAAGCAAGCTATCGATCACGCAACTGAGATGGCCAATCAGATGTTAGTTGCACCAATTGTGGCAATGCTGAAAACAAAAATAATGTATCATCAAAGTAATGAGAAAGAATTAACCTACTATATGGAAGCTGAGCGAAAGTCACAATGGGAACTTCGAAATACGGAAGATCACCAGGAAGGTGTAAGCTCGTTTTTAAACAAACGTAAACCCTCATTCAAAGGACAATAACCTATTCTTATTATTAAAATCGTTTCTGAATGCAAAAAGGTGGCACTGAAAAAATAAAATTTTTTAATGCCACCTTTTTACGCTGAGATTCGATTGTAGGAGAGAAGATCGGTTTATCTATGAAACAATACTAACTTTGCATCAGGAGATACACAACGGTGTGTATGTTCACTGTAACCTTCTTCATCTAATCTTGCCGCACCAATTTTTTTGGCTTCATCATTACTGGGAGCTTCGAAAGATTCATCAAGTAGCTTTTCCCCTGATTTGTCAAAAACAGTTAACACGTAAGTTCGCATTTCTTGTTCCTCCTTGAAGTATATATATCTACCTTATAATTTCTTCAGCCGTTGGGATTTTCCTGCTAAAATGAAAAAATTATGAAACCATCTGCTAATGTAAACGTACCATAAAACAGGGAAGGAGAGAAGAAATTTGACATTAAAAATTAAAGAAGTAACGAAACGATTTGGAAGTACCACTGCAGTTGATCATCTTTCCATTGAAATTCCTGAAAAAGAAATGTTCGGTTTCTTAGGTGGAAATGGTGCGGGTAAAACAACAACTTTTCGAATGATTCTTGGATTATTGGATATTACGGATGGTGATATTTCATGGAATGGCGAATCCATCGGCTATGATAAAAGTCATTTAATTGGGTATTTACCTGAAGAACGAGGGCTATATCCCAAGCTGAAGGTTCGTGACCAGTTAATTTACCTTGGAAAACTTCGTGGTATGAGTAAAAGCGAGGTGGTTACAGAGCTTGAAGGCTGGCTTGATCGCTTTAAAGTACCAGAATACATAGATAAAAAAGTAGAAGAACTATCAAAAGGTAATCAGCAAAAGATCCAGTTTATCTCTGCTGTTATCCATAAACCAAAACTGCTTATTCTTGATGAGCCATTTTCTGGCCTGGACCCAATCAATGTTGAAATGTTAAAAGAAGCTGTTGTAAACCTTAAGGAACAAGGGACATCCATTGTCTTTTCATCACATCAGATGGATCATGTAGAGGAACTTTGTGAACATTTATGTATCTTACATAAAGGAAAACCGGTTGTTCAAGGGTCACTCAGGGAAATTAAAAAGTCGTTTGGGAAAAAGAATTTAATTGTCCATGCAGATTTCCCAGTAGACTTTTTGAAGGATTTTGCTGGAGTTCTGCACTATAAATCTGTGACAGAAGGCTGTGAGCTTCAGATTGAGAGCGAGACAGTCGCACAGAGACTATTTGAAGCACTTCATGGAAAAGGCTTCGTGCGCAAGTTTGAACTTGAGGAGCCAACTTTAAGTGATATATTCATTGAGAAGGTAGGTGCTTCCTATGAATAAGTTTTGGATTATTTTATCCCATACATATATGACGAAATTTAAAACAAAATCATTTTTAATCAGTACGATTATTTCGTTAGTGTTTATTTTTGCCATCGCAAACATCCAGACTATAACGGAAACATTTTCGGGAGACACAGACAAAATTGCTGTAATCGATGAATCGGGAGAGTTATTTACACCGCTGGAAGAAAGTGTTGAAGGGTCAACAGATGAGATGGACCTGATAGCGTTTGAAGGGGCAGAAGAGGATGGCAAAAACGCTGTACAGGATGAAGAATATGCCGCGTTGATTACATTATCGTTAAACGCTGAAGGATTGCCAGAAGCAACCTACTTTGCCAATAATATTGCTGAAGCAGGGGAACAGTCAGTTATTCAGCAGCAACTGCAACAATTAAAGGTTGCAGCGGCGACACAACAAGCTGGTGTTGACCAGGAAACTATCACCGAAATATATTCACCTGTGACCTTTAGTAAGATTGCTTTAGATGATAGTGCAAAAACCGCAGAAGAATTGAATCAGGCAAGAGGAATTGTTTATGTTATGCTCTTCCTGTTGTATATATCCGTGATCACATATGGAACGATGATCGCCAATGATGTTGCTACCGAGAAGTCCTCACGGGTTATGGAAATTTTAATTTCAAGTGCATCACCGGTTACACATATGTTTGCGAAGATCGTCGGTATTGCTTTATTGGGCCTTACGCAGGTTGGAATTATTATCGGTGTAGGTTACTCCCTTATTATGTCTAAACAGGAGGAACTGACTGGAGGCGTTTTTGATTACTTCGGAATTCAGAATACATCTGCTTCCGTGTATATATATGCAATTGTATTTTTCCTGCTTGGATACTTACTGTACGCAACACTAGCTGCAATGTTAGGTTCGCTTGTAAGCAGAACAGAAGATGTCCAGCAAATGATAATGCCAATGATATTACTGGTTATGATTGCATTTTTTATTGCTATGTTTGGACTTGAAGCGCCGGATTCATCATTTGTGAAGATAACTTCCTATATTCCATTTTTCGCACCGATGCTCATGTTCCTACGTGTTGGGATGCTTGATATTCCATTTTGGGAAGTCGCATTATCAATTGGGATCCTAATTGCAACTATATTACTCTTTGCCGCAATTGGCGCACGGGTTTATAAAGGTGGAGTCTTAATGTATGGCCGTTCAAGCTCACTAAAAGATGTAAAAAAGGCAATAGCCTTATCCAAAAAAGAATAGTATAAAAAGGTCACTTTCACGTGACCTTTTTAAATGACTTTATACGAACGTGCATTCGTACATGGTTTTTGGTAAAATGGAAATATATATTCTATTTAAAAAGAGGGTGATCATATCGCAGAACAAATTTCATTTATTCATGCAGCGGACTTGCACCTGGATAGCCCGTTCAAGGGGCTTGCACATATTACCGAGCATATTTTTAAGAAAGTAAGAAACAGTACATTTAGTGCATTAGATCGTTTAGTTAAAACAGCAATTGATAATAAAGTTGATTTTGTGCTGATTGTTGGTGACTTATTTGATAATGAAAAACAGAGTCTAAAAGCACAGGTCCATTTACGAAAGGCATTTGAACAATTGCAGCACCATGATATAAATGTTTATTTATCCTATGGCAATCATGATTTTATTAATGGGAATATCCATCCTGTTACATATCCGGATAATGTTTTTATATTCCCTAATGAAAAAGTGACTCATTTTACGTTTAAAAAAGATAATGAAATCTGTGCGGCTATTTACGGATTCAGTTATGAAAATCGATCCGTGTTGTCAAAAAAGGCACAAGAATATCAACTACTTCCAGGGAAAATTCCATTCCATATCGGGATGCTTCATGGAAGCCTGCACAGTAATACCGATCACGATGTATATGCACCATTTTATTTATCGGATTTAACTGAAAAGAACTTTGATTATTGGGCGCTTGGCCATATTCATCAGCGAGAAGTATTAAAAGAGCATCCCTCTATTGTTTACCCTGGGAACATTCAAGGGCGGAACCGCAAAGAGACTGGGGATAAGGGGTGCTACCATGTAGTATTATCGAAAACAGATACAGCAATGACATTTATACCACTGCAGTCCCTTCAATATAATTCTTTAACTATAGATGTTTCTGATTGTGATGAACTTCATCAGTTAGAAACTAAAATACAGAGTGAAGTTAGCGAATATACAAAGGATTCAGGGCCACAGTTACTTCAGCTATTGTTTAAAAGCAATCAAGATAATCTGCAAAAGTGGAACGATGAACAAATGTTGGATGAAGTAATTGAGCTCGTTAATGAAACTATTCTCCATCAGGCAAATTGGAAATATATTTTTCGTTATCAGGTTGAACGTCTGTATTCTATAGACAATGAACTGGCACAGGGAGAGCACTTTGTAGGGGAATTAATTCGCCACTTTGACGAGGTATCCATCCAATCATATTTAAAGGAATTATATCAGCATAAACAGGCGAGGAAATACATGGAGCCGATCACTGGTGAAGATGAACTGCGTATTAAACACCAAGCAAAGCATATGCTGGTCCATGAGCTTTTAAAGAATGGAGGTGATTAACTTGCAAATAAGGCATGCAGCCATTTATGGTTTTGGGAAATGGGTTGATGACACAATTGACTTTTCAACTAGGCCATTTGTATGTGTGTATGGAGAGAATGAATCGGGAAAATCTACTTTACAGCATTATATATTATTTATGCTATTTGGATTACCTCCAAAAAAACGGGCATATTTTCAACCCAAAACAAGCGGGAAAATGGGTGGAAGACTAACGATATTCGACACTGATTATGGTGAATTTACGATTGAACGGATTGATGGAACACAGAACGGGTCAGCTACTTGTTACACGGCAGATGGTCAATCCCATGGAGAGGATTGGCTGCAGGAACGGTTGAACGGTATGACACAAGCAACATACCAATCCATTTTTTCCTTTTCTGCTGCTGATTTAATGAATATAAGAAATATGAAGGAAGATGAACTTGGGGAAGTATTGCTTGGAGTAGGGTTGACTGGCTCTAAAAATA
The DNA here is from genome assembly GCF_900110695.1 of Virgibacillus subterraneus. Taxonomy (GTDB): domain Bacteria; phylum Bacillota; class Bacilli; order Bacillales; family Amphibacillaceae; genus Lentibacillus; species Lentibacillus subterraneus. The sequence continues at coordinate 151,085 of NZ_FOEH01000003.1, forward strand.
TTTATGCAATCGAAAAGCAACTGGACAATAGAATCGGTGAACTGTTTAAACCTTTCGGAAAGAAACCTGAAATTAATCAGCAGTTGGAAACGTTGGATGACTTGTTCACCTCATTACAAAGTTACCAAGAGACAGAATCAACTTATCGGGATAAAAAATCAAGCGTATTATCTATTACTGACGCTATCGAAAGAAATCAAGATCAACTGGAAAAGGCGAAAAAGGATCTCATTCGTACTGAAAAGAAACAGCAGGCCCTTCCAATTATTAAAGCGTACCAACGTGAGAAGGAACAACTCGCTGCTTTTCCTGCTGATATGATATTCCCTGAAAATGGAGTTGAACGATTTAATACACTAAAGGAAAAATTACTGCCTTTAAAAAGTGAATTATCCGTACTGCAGGATAATCAGGCTAAATATACAGAAAAAAAGGATACGCTCCATTCTAGCTTGCATGATGAAGCCGTATATAAAAATGCAGAAGCAATTATCCAGCAAAAACAGCATTACTTAGAGAATAAAAGGGAACAAGACAAGCAAGATAAGTCAATAAAGAAAATAGATATACAAATTGAGACAGAATTAGACCATTTAAATATTGGGATTACACGTGAGGATTTAACTGGAATTATCCTCCCATTTCATATTGAAAAATCGTGGAATCAGCTTAAGAATGATTTGGATCAGCTAATGCTAACAGAGGAACATATACAACAGGAGTACAGGCAATTAAAGAAAAATCGTGATTATATAATCAGCCAGCAGTCTGAGCTCACTGACTCACTTCTCCAGGAAAACTATGTTAGTAAGTTATCGAAACGAATCAATGATTATCAACATCAGGAATATCTAAAGAAAGCTAGAGAGGAAAATATTGAACAACAAAAAAACTGGAAGAAAGTAAAGGAGAAAAAAGAACGTCACACAAAACTATGGTTGATTGGAAGTGCTGTTGCTGCATTCCTCTTAAGTATTTTTGCGTTAATTCAGGGTCAGCCAGCATTATTTGGTGCGTCAGCTTTAATTCTTGCTGGTGGGATTATACAACAGGTAGTCAGAAGGAAATCCATGCTTGATATGGAAAGTATGTTGCAGAATAAGAAAGTAATCTCCGATCAGGTAACTGCTGAAGAAAGTTCTGAGGCAGAACAACTACTTGAAGCAAATGAACAAAAGAAAAACGAACTAGCTTCCATAAAGGATCGGTTGCGGTCAATTGATATTGAGTTGTTACAGTGGGAAGAAAAGAATAATGCCCTACAACAAAAGAAAGATCGTTTAAATAAGATGGTAATCTCTCAGCATGAGCAATATCCGTTTCTTAAGCAAATTGAGACAATGTATTGGCCTGAGTTTTTTCATACATTGAAACAGTTAATCAACTTTGATCGTGAAAGAAATCAATTAAAAAGGCAATTTGACACACTAGAGAAAGAAATGAATGATTTTCATGAGCAGCTTACTGCGTTTTACCAGGAAAGGAATTGGGAAACGAATAACACAGTTGAAGAAAAACTAGAAAAAATAGAGGAGCTATTGACTGAATATCAAAACGTAATTGGATTACTAGAACAATATGAAACGTGGATTACTGATAATGTCGATCAACAACGAGTGACGAAACAAAAAATGGACGTATATGAACAGGAAATAGCAGATTTAATTTCTTTTGCCAACACAGAAACAGAAGATGACTTTTTAAAACAAGCGAAACAATTTGAACAAAAGCAGAACCATGATAGTGAACTGAAACAGCTTAAAGCACAAATTGAACGAATTCTGCAAAATAAAGAAGATTTTAAAACGTTGCTGGAACAGGAAGGTATTCAGGAAAGTGAACTGGTAGTATACCAGGAACAAGTTACAGCGCAGATAGACAGACTCGAAAAAGAAATAGATAAGATGCGACAGGAACGCGCAGATATAGATGCAGACCTTTCAAATATGGAGTCCTCTGAGACGCACTCAGAAGTTTTACATCGATTTAATATGGAGCAGGAGCAACTGGAAAAATTAGCAGAAGAATGGTCTGTTTATAAAACTGCTAAAGAAATGTTAGTTGAAACAAAGCGTAATTACCGCGACAAATATATGGGGGTAGTAATTGAAAAGACAACAGCGTATTTTAGAGCACTGACAGCAAATAAATATAAACACATCTATGCTCCAAAAACCAACACTCCATTTCAGGTAGAATCTACTGATGGAATACGCTATCAAGCTCAAGAATTATCACAGGGAACAGTTGATCAACTTTATGTTTCTTTACGATTGGGAATAAGTGAAGTTATGAGTGAAAAACATCGCTTACCATTCATAATTGATGATGCTTTTGTCCACTTTGACTTGGAACGTACGAAACGGATAATAAAAATGCTGTCTGAATTTGCCAGGAACCAGCAAATTATTCTGTTTACATGTAAGAAAGATGTCGCGGATTTTGCAGGCTATACAAGCGTGATTAATCTGAGAAATTCTGTTAGCATAAATTAATCATTAATGATAAACTGTTTTCATATAACTGAGTCGGAATTTGACATTACTTAAGGACGAATATTGCAATTGGAGGGAAATCCATTGCCTAATGAGAACACCTCAAAAGACATAGAAAAATATGAAGAAACAATTGAAAAGTTTATTCAGGTAATAGCTAGAAACATGAATTTATATGGAATTACTTCCTCTGTAGGACGACTATATGGTGTTTTATATTTTTCAAATCAGCCAATGACATTGGATGATATGCGCGATGCATTAGAAATGAGTAAAACCAGTATGTCCACTGGAGTCCGTGCTTTATCTGATATGAAAATGGTTGAATCTACATTTAAAAAAGGAATACGAAAAGATTTATACCAATCTGAAGAAGACTGGTACAAGTCGTTTACGTCGTTATTCGGAAACCGTTGGCGTCAGCATACGGAAACAAATATTGAAGAGGCGGACGAGGCGATTGCAGAGTTAAATGAGATTTTACAAGAAACTGGTGATAACGATCTAAAGCGTAAGATTCATCAGGATATTGACCGGCTTCGATATGCACAAAATTATTATGAGTGGTTAATGCAAGTTATTCAGTTAATCGAATCAGGAAAGATTTTTGAATATATTCCAAAAAATGATAAATGAAGGCAGTTTTCTAAAAGATTGTTGCTATTAATATAAACTGCGATACAACTATGGGAATCCGATAGTTAACAATTAGTGAGGCTCTCTATCTACGCAGTTTTGGAATATACTCGCTTTCACCGCTCCGGGTACCAAGGCGACATCTGCTCAAGCTGAAGCTTTCACAGTATCTTCTTAGCCCTGGGCACACCACGAGCCTTCTTGCTCGCAAAAACATTCACGTCTTGTGAGCAACAAATTTTACCAAAAGAGCCTAAATTAAAAACACCGAAAAGAGATGGACATAAAAGTGGCGTAACACCTGTAATGCCTTTGTCGGTCTCTTTTGGTCTACGGGGAGGATTATGATGAAGAACGGAATAGGGAATTATAGTATTGGTGATGCTTTTGAAGATTTTATCTTAATAAAGGAAGCCTCTCGTGGAGTTACAAGTAACGGAAAACCGTTTCTTACTTTAATTTTACGTGATGCAACTGGTGAGATAGAAGCCAAGCTTTGGGATACCAATAAAGAAGATGAGGAAATTTTTGTACCAGAACAGATTGTGAAACTTACTGGAGAAATCAATCAGTTTCGAGGGAAAGCACAATTAAAAATTACTTCTATTCGGCCGGCGCAATCAACTGATGGTGTACAGGTATCTGACTTTGTGGCGAAGGCTCCAGTTGCAAAAGAAGTTTTAATGGAAAAATTAACAGAAACTATTTTTGAAATGAAAAATCCATATATGCAGCGAATCGTTCGTGCTTTTATTAAAAAGTATCAGGAGGCACTCTTAACATATCCGGCTGCAAGCAAGAATCATCATGAATATGTATCAGGCTTAGCACATCATATTGTAAGTATGCTTGCGCTGGCAAAAGAGCTGCATAAATTATACCCGGAGTTAAATAAAGACTTATTATACGCTGGCATTATATTACACGATCTTGGTAAACTTAAAGAATTATCTGGTGTTGTTACAACATCATATACAATTGAAGGAAAATTACTGGGGCATATACCAATGATGGTGGAGGAAATAGGACATATAGCTAAGGAACTGCAAATTGAAGGTGAAGAAGTCCTGATATTACAGCACCTGGTATTATCACATCACGGGAAAGCAGAGTGGGGGAGTCCTAAACCTCCATTAGTTCGGGAAGCAGAGCTATTACATCTAATCGATTTGATAGATGCAAAAATGAATATGCTAAATCGTTCGCTGGATAAAGTTAAACCAGGGGAATTCACAGAGCGAATGTTTGCAATGGATAATAGAGCATTCTATAAACCACTTTTCGAAGAGAACTAAGGAGTAGGTCATTTTTTTGCTGCTTTGTTCATATACATCTGATAGATTGATGGACAAGGAGGGCTAAATCGTGATAGTTGGAGTACCTTGGTGGGTTTTTATGCTTATTATTTTTATTTTTCTTAGTGGTTATATGGCTTTTAGAGCAATGCGTGCTGAAAAGCAACTGGAACACCAATTTATTGAACGTGAAGGCAAAATCTATATGGATCGCTTGGAAGAGGAACGCAAACATAAACAAGATAGGGAGCAGCATGTATCCCAATAAAAGACGGCTAGTCCATCATTGGTATGGACTAGCCGTTTTTGTTTAGGAAACTTTAAAATTTAAGTGCAGTGGATAACTGGACTGCAGAATCAGTCGCGTCCAGCTCCGACGTACAGGACGTACTAGCGCCTAGTGGACTTCCCTCCCCGTGTCTACGATAAGAAATAAAGGATGTTCGACTAAAACCACCACATCCTGCGGCAACGTCGACCTACCCGCAGCGCTGAGCACAGTCCATACGGCACTGAACAGGCGCTTGCGCCTTTGTTTTATCCCTGAGGATTACTTGGTTGAGAATTAAGGATATCTTCTAATCCTTCTACTTTAATATCAACTTCAGCATCCTCAATTAATTTATTAATTTTCTCTCTTGCTTTTTGTGGATCCATACGCTGGTTTAAGATACTGCGACGAATGTCCTGTTTATTATCTTCAAATGATCCGATATCTTCTTCTTTTTCACGCTTGTCCGTCACTTTAATAATATGGAAACCATGCTCTGTTTTGACTGGTTCGCTAACTTCGCCGACCTCCATATTGTAGGCGGCATCTTCAAATGCAGGTACCATTTTACCACTTGAGAAGTATCCAAGTTTTCCACCATCTTCTGCATTGGAAGTATCTGTTGAATATTCCTTAGCCAACTTGGCAAAATCTCTTCCATTAGTTAACTTCTGTTTCACTTCATTTGCCGTTTTTTCATCTTCTACTAAAATATGCTGTGCCTGTACTTCTGTTTTCATACGTTCATATTGTTTTTTAAGATCTTCTTCTGTAATCTCGATATCTTCTGCTACAGCTGCTTCCTGTAGGAGACTAATACGTAGCATCTTCCGGAACGCCTCTTCATCTTTGAAACCTTGTTGCTGTATTGCTTGTTGAAACTGATCACCTAATTGGTCCTTTACACTTTTTAGCTCTTTATCTACTTCTTCTTCGGACACATCATATTTATCATTTAATACTTCGACAGTTACAAGTTGCTGCAGTACACTAGCACCATTACTATCCTTTAATTCCTGATAAAATTCTTCTTTTGTAACGTTTCCAGCATTTGTTTCTGCAACAACTTCTGAATTGCCGCTTTCATCAGAATTACATGCCGTCATGCCTAAAATAGTAGCTGAAAGTGTGACAGCGATTGCTAATTTTTTCATGTGTGAACACTCCTAATCATTTTGTTTCAATAAATTTTAAAACTATTGCATTAATATAACACTTTTACTGCAAAAAAAATAGGTAGTAATTATTTATACTCAGGTTATTACAGTCAACACTTTTACGTAAGAAGTTATTAGCAATATGAGAACCATGATATTAATGACTCGGAACACTGTAGATTGCTTTTTTTCTTTCATCTCCATTTTCATGCAAAATTGATGTGTTAGAGAATTAAAAACTAATAATATAAACACTGCATAAACAGGAAAAAGAATACTCATATAAAAAACCCCCTTAAGAAGCATACAACATAATTCATACTTAACTGTATCAAAATATGAACTTGATGAACAGTATTAAATCGTTTATTTCTAAGAACAAAAGCGTAAGCGCCTGTTCAGCGCTGTATGGACTGTGCTCAGCGCTGCGGGTAGGTCGACGTTGCCGCGCAAAGCGGCGGTCTTAGTCGATCTTCCTATTCCCCGAGATTAGATGAACTTGACTTATCGCCAATGATGGCGAAAGTCAAGATGAATCTTATGCTTGGAAAGCGACGCAAACAAGATGTGGTGGTTTTAGTCGAACATCCTTTAGTTCTTATCGTAGACACGGGGAGGGAAGTCCACTAGGCACTAGGCGCTGGCCGGTGAGAACGCTACGTCCTGTGGCGTCACCGGCATTAGCACGTCCTGTACGTCGGAGCTGGACGTGGCTGATTCGGAAGTCCAGTTATCCACAGCACTTAAATTTTATAGTACGCTAGATAATTAAAAAGGACCTGACACTTTATGTCAGATCCTCTACAAATTAATTTTGTGTTTTCACTAAAATTGCAAATTCATCATTACTATTCTCGACATAGGATAGTTTAGGTGCTTTTGAAATATTGATTAAATATAAAAAGTCCGTAAAAGTCATTGCTATATGGATCGATGTTAATAATAGAAAGTATACATAATAATCGACGAACATATAGGTTGCCATTCCAGCTGGTATCGTAATGAACAATGTTGGTGCAATTGCGACTAGTAAAGAAACTTTTTTAGTTAATGGTTTTTTTGTATAATAATTAATAATAGGAAAGAATAAGTTTTTTCGCTTATAGGTTAGTTTTACTCGTTTATACATCATAATTAATGGTAAGATATGCATAAACGAATGAACAGTTGGCAAAAAGAGTAATGCTATAATTAATGGAATTATCCCAAATTCGTTTAAATTTACTGCACCGTGTATAATTGAAAATGGCACATATAGAAATACAAATGATACCAGGCCAATCAAAAATGATAGAAGATATAACCTATTTATTCCATAGTCTTTATTAAAATTAATGGTTTTCCAACAATTCATTTTTGATCCCTCCAGTAAAATAACTCGCTAAAAGTATGACTAATCCTTCAAGCATAATAGTACGTTTCACCATAAAAATCAATAGTTTTTCGTAAAAAAAAATAACCTTTTTTTAAAACCCTTTTCGTGACTTCTATGCCAACGGGTGAAAGAGTTAAAATAAATCATTTGGGAGGTCATTTTTATTGGAAAATATAGATCAAAATAAAACAACGGCCTTTCATCTTTGTTTATTGGCAAAAGTTATTAATATTGATCAGTTTCCTTTAATTAAGTTACTTATCGAAAAAGATATATCACAAATGGAATTTGAAGAGCTAATGAAGCGTTTGAAAATGTTAGATAGTCAATTCGAAGAACAGAAAGAAGAAGGTTTTTTGGATTTTTCTGGTTTACTGGTTCACTTTGCTGGCATGCTTAGTGAAAAGCTGTATCCAAATGAAACTATTTATGCTTTAAAAAAAGAAGGATACTATCCTTCTTTAATGAACGAATTTATACGGGTTTTAGAAGAAAATGAAAAATAAAGTTTAAATATTAACCTTGGCCCATGTTTTGAAATGATGATTCTACCTGTTTGTGAAAGTTTATTATCTTTAGTAGCTTTTCATATGTATCGGGTTCATGTTCCGTTTCGTGTTGCTTAAGTTTTTTAATTATCTCTTCTAGCGAATCTTTCTGATGGTTAACTGCATCGAACCATTTATTTACGTAAAAACTCATGAAATTTTTAAAAAGCTCAGTATTGGCTTCATATAAATCCTTACGTACTCCTTTCTTCCATACAAGGGTAACAAGGTTTAAATCAGACAAACTTCGGATACTAGTACTCATAGAGGTTTTACTTTTACCTAATCCGTTACTCATTTCATCTAGTGTCATTGGTTTTTCTACTAGGTACATATAAGCAAATAGTCTTGATTCCAATGGAGTTAAACCAAACATTTCGATTGTTTTGGCGAATTCTATTAATATTTTATTTGTTAAGTTTTCTGTCGATGGTTCAAACATAAAATCCTCCTTGCACACTGCTACATAAAGATTACACTAAAGTTAATTTTATTTAAAATTAGTGATAGGACAGTAAATAGGAGGAAATGGGAGAAATATTAAGAATGAGCACGCAAAACTTTATACAGAATAAACTGTACGAAAAATATATACAAAATTAATGGTACTTAATGTTTGAAATATAGCTGTAATATATATATAGTATTACAAGTGAGTGATGCTGTTCGGATCTAATTATTTTAGAAATCAGTTTCATAAAATACATGTGTGTAGAGAAACTAAGAAAAAAGTAGTAATACAAATTTCCTGGTTGATAACGGGAAGGTATCATTTGAAAGAGAGAGGTGAATGTTGTGCCTGTAATTGATGTTAAAGGCTTATCAAAAGTGTTTGGCAGAAACCCTAAACAAGCTTTAAAGCTTTTGGATGAAGGGGTGTCAAAAGACGAGATTTTGAAGAAAACCGGTAATACAGTCGGGGTTAATCGCGCTACTTTTTCTGTAGAAGAGGGCGAAATATTTGTTATTATGGGTTTATCTGGTAGTGGAAAGTCAACCTTAGTAAGATTAGTTAACCGGTTAATTGAACCTACTGAAGGTAGTGTTCTAATCGATGGTGATGATCTAGCAACAATGGATATGAAGTCACTGCGCAAAATTCGAAGAGAAAAGTTAAGTATGGTTTTCCAACGTTTTGCATTGTTTCCCCATAAATCTATTTTGGAGAACGCAGAATTTGGGTTGGAAATTCAAAATGTTCCTGCCGAGGAAAGAAAGAAAAAGGCACAGGATGCATTAGAAATGGTCGGACTAGGTGGGTATATCCATCAATCTCCAGGACAATTATCTGGTGGTATGCAACAACGTGTCGGATTGGCACGTGCTCTTGCTAACGATCCTGAGGTTCTACTAATGGATGAAGCTTTCTCAGCTTTAGATCCACTTATTCGTAAAGAAATGCAGGATGAACTTATTGACCTGCAGGAAAGTATGCAAAAAACAATTTTATTTATCACACATGACTTAGATGAAGCATTAAGATTAGGTGACCGTATTGCATTAATGAAAGATGGTTCCATCGTTCAAATTGGGACACCAGAGGAAATCTTGGTTAATCCAGCAAATGATTATGTAGAAAAGTTTGTTGAAGATGTGGACCGTTCAAAAGTATTAACCGCACAAAATATTATGAAACGTCCTGAAACTATAAACATAGAAAAGCATGGTCCGCGTGTTGCTTTAGAGCGTATGCGTGAGGAAGGCCTCTCAAGTATCTTAGTGGTTGATGGCAAACGTAATCTTAAAGGTTATGTAACAGCTGATGATGCGTCTGAAGCGAGAAAGAATGAAGTACGTGATATTAAAGAAATATTGCGCACTGATATTGAAAAAGTGGATAAAGAAACTTCTATGAATGAGATATTTAATGTTATTCATGACTCACCAGTTCCGGTTGCAGTCGTTGAAAACGATAAACTTGTTGGAATTGTTGTCCGTGGAGCTGTTATAGCTGCACTTGCTGGAGATGGCGAGGTGAATATAGGAGATGCTTAATAACATATTAGAATTCGTACCGAAGATAAAAATAGCACAAGCAACAGAATGGTTTACTGATCTGATTACAGATACATTTGCATTTCTGTTTGATCCAATTAAAGAGCATTTTGGTGAATTTATGGAGTGGTCTGCAGATACTTTAATCCTTATTCCACCTGTAATTATTATTTTAGTTGTAGCCATAATCGCATTCTTTATATCAGGTAAAAAACTCGGTTTGGCAGCATTCAGTGTTGTAGGGTTATGGCTGATTTATAATCAGGGATTCTGGGAGCATCTGATGAATACATTTACATTGGTTTTAATATCAAGTATTTTATCAGTAATTATTGGTGTTCCTTTTGGTATATTAATGTCTAAGAGTAAAGCTGCGGAAGCGATTATCACACCAGTACTCGATTTCATGCAAACAATGCCAGCATTTGTTTACTTGATACCTGCAGTTGCGTTTTTCGGTATAGGAATGGTGCCAGGTATATTTGCATCATTAATATTTGCAACACCACCGACAGTGCGTTTCACGAACTTAGGTATTCGTCAGGTTTCCAAAGAACTGGTGGAGGCGTCTGATGCATTCGGTAGTACCGGGGCACAGAAGTTATTTAAAGTAGAATTACCAATGGCTAAGGCAACTATTATGGCTGGTATTAACCAGACAGTTATGTTAGCTTTATCAATGGTAGTAATTGCATCTATGATTGGTGCACCTGGACTTGGAAGAGAAGTTCTATCGGCACTGCAACGTGCACAAGTTGGAACAGGATTCGTAGCAGGTATTGGTATAGTAATACTTGCAATTATTATTGATCGATTCACACAAACAGTGAATTCGAAGAGTGATTAAGTTGGTACCTTTTCTTACGAAGAGTTTCCATATATAAATAATAGTAAAAGGGGAGTTTTATAGTTATGTTAAAATTTAACTGGAAACGTCTAGGCATTGCTGCCGGACTTTCATTATCATTAGTAGCTGCAGGTTGTGGCTCTGATGGCGAAACAACAGACGACGGAGGATCCGATGATAGTTCAGCTAAAGTCGGTGAAGGTAAAGAAATTGAATTAGCTTATGTAGAATGGGACACTGAAGTTGCATCTACAAATGTTGTTGGAAAGGTGTTAGAAGACCTTGGATATGATGTTGAATTAACACCACTTGATAACTCAGTAATGTGGGAAGCTGTTGCAAACGGAGAAGCAGACGCTATGGTTGCAGCATGGTTACCAGGAACACACGCTACACAGTATGAAGAGTATTCAGACCAATTGGAAGAGCTAGGTGTTAACTTAGAAGGCGCGAAAATTGGTGCAGTTGTACCAGAATACATGGATGTTAACTCTTTGGCTGATCTTGATTCACAGGCTGATAAAACGATCACTGGTATCGAGCCTGGAGCTGGTGTTGTAGCAGCTACAGAAGACGCTGTAGAGACATATGACAATCTAGATGGATGGGAAGTTCAAACATCCTCAAGTGGTGCAATGGCAACTGCTCTAGGTGAAGCAATCGAAAACGAAGAAGAAATTATTGTTACAGGTTGGTCTCCACACTGGAAATTCCAAAAATATGACTTAAAATATTTAGAAGATCCAGAAGGTGTATATGGTGATGCTGAAACAATCGAAACAATGGCTCGTAAAGGACTTAAAGAAGATCTACCAAACGCATACAAAGTACTAGATGCCTTTAAATGGGATTCTGCTGACATTGAAAGTGTAATGCTATCAGTTCAGAATGGTACTCCTGTTGAAGAAGCAACCGCAACATGGGTTGAAGAAAACCAGGATAAAGTAGATGAATGGACTTCTGAAGTAGAATAAAACAAAACTAAAGGCTGATACTAAAATGTATCAGCCTTTAGTTTTAGTAGCAGGGTATGGCAGTACTCTATCTGTATAAATAGTACAACTATTTTAGTTTCCACTAATATTGGCATTTCCAAGTTTTCTAAGCAAAATTGATAAGAAGGAGAGGATTAGAGGCATGATCAAAAACAATCGTAGATGGACAAAATTAACATTTATTTTGGGGCTTTTAGCAATACTTATTGCGGCTGGATGTGGATCTGGCGGTGACAACGAGGGTAATGCAGGCAATAATGAAGAGAATACAGGCACTGAGGGCGAAATTAATTATGGTGAAGCAGTAGAACATACAATTACCGGTATAGAGCCGGGAGCAGGGATATCAGTAACAACAGAGAAAGCAATTGAAGAGTATGATTCGTTGAGTGGATGGGAAGTAAACTTATCTTCCACTGCTGCAATGGCGTCAGAACTGGATAAAGCAATTAAAGACGAAGAGCCAATCATTATTACTGGCTGGAACCCACATTGGACATTTGCCAAATACCCAGATATGAAGTATTTGGATGACCCTAAAGGTATATACGGTACGGAAGAAGTAATTAAGACGATTGCCAGACAAGGCCTAAAAGAGGAAAAGCCAAACGCTTACAAATTAGTTGACCAATTTAAGTGGGATGTAAAAGATATGGAGAGCATTATGTATGAATCACAAGAAACTGGCGACGACATTGAAGCAGTTGCCAAGCGCTGGGTAGAAAATAATCAGGATAAGATTAGTGAATGGACGAAGGGAGTCGAAGAAGTTGATGGAGAGTCATTTGAACTTGTATCAACACCTTGGGATTCCGAACGTTCTTCAGCGTTTGTGATGAAAGCTGTAATGGAGAAATTAGGTTATGATGTCACGGTTACACCAGTAGATGTTGCAGTTGTATTTGAATCAATTGCAAATGGTGATGGTGATGCAACACTTGCTGCTTGGATGCCAGTAACGCATAAAGATTTTTATGATAAGTACTCCGATCAATTTGAAGATCTTGGTGCAAATCTTGAAGGCGCAAAAATCGGTCTAGTTGTTCCGTCTTATATGGATATAGAGTCAATAGAAGATCTGGAACCTGCAGAATAGAAAAACAGGCTATCAACCTTGATAGCCTGTTTTTTCATTCTTTTTTAAGTTTAGTTTCTAAATCTTTCAAGCTTGATTCAATTTGTTCTAAATATTCATGGATATTTTCTCGATGGGGTTCAACAGTACCTTTCCACTCCTCAACAGATCTTTTCATTTCCTGAGTTAGTTCTTTGATTAGGGCAGCACCTTCTTTTGAAGTTTCTGAAATTTGCTTTTTCAAACGCAGTCCATCAAGTTTAATATTTTCAAGCATACTTTTCCATTCCATACTTTGTTCTTTTGCACGATAGCGAAAGTCTCTTCCTGATGAAGGTGTACTCAGTAAAGTTGCTGTGGCACTGACAGCTCCCCCAACCATAATCCCGAGAATTAGTGATTTTCCGTTTGCCATAGAGAATACGCTCCTTTCAACTCTTGGTATATCTTTTCCTTTTTTGAGGTTACTATGAAACATGTTTTTTAAGCAGTTAGGAAAGTATAAAAATTTTCTTACTGCATAAATCCTCTGACAATCTGTGCCAGAGGATCAATATAGCATTAATTAACACAATAATATTATATCAAATAGTAGGCGAAATAAAAAGTACTAATTTTCAGATATATCAATTAACCGTTTAGACTTCTAAACCAATCTCTTTTGCAATTTGCTGCAGGTCCTCTGGCGTGTAGTCCTTTTCATGTGTTACCCATTTTGATGAAAATCCGTCACTGTCACCGTAGCGCGGTATGATATGAATATGTAAATGGAATACCGATTGATCTGCAGGTTTTTCATTGTTATTTAAAAGATTCATCCCGATTGGCTGATAGGCTTTTTTGATTGCGTTTGCGATTGTTGGAATTCTTGCAAATAGCGAACTTGCAACCTCTGGTGGAGTTTCATAAATGTTCTTTGTGTGTATCTTTGGTATCACTAGCGTATGCCCTTTTGTTACCTGGCTAATATCAAGGAATGCATAGACATATTCATCTTCATAAACTTTTGCTGATGGGATCTCTCCATTTAAGATTTTGCAAAAAATACAATCTTCATGCGGCATGCAAATCACTCCTAATCATTTTACTTTATTGTATATAGGAATAGGGTATAATGTAAAGCTATTGCAATTAAATAAACAGGTCAGGCCCACGCTAATGGACCTGCCTGCTTTAAGAAGTATGAGGATGCTATACACTCTAACGTTGGGGACTTTGTAATTAATGTTAAATCGCATGCTGCTACTTAACGTGATTACAAAAAACCTTTTTGTCAGCATCTCAAAGTAATTGAGACGCCCTGGCAAAAGGGTTTATTTCATTAGATTGTCAATCACAGAATTATCGATCACAAACACCTCATTTGTGTGCAATACGAAATTTTATGATAGTGTTAGATCCTCATGACTTCATTTGTTAGTGTGAACGGATTAAGAAATTTTATACACAATTTCTGTCGAAAACTGGTGAATAGTTTGTTTTGGCTTTGCTCGGTAAACATGGTAAAATTTTAGCTAAGTGAATACTAGGAGGAAATCTCGTGGAACCTTTGTTACATATTGATAATCTGTATGGTGGTTATACACATAAAAACGTTCTGCAAGGCATTTCATTTAATGTCTTTCCAGGCGAAATTGTAGGGCTTATTGGCTTGAATGGTGCCGGAAAAAGTACCACAATCAAACATGTTATTGGCTTAATGCATGCAAAAAAGGGCAAGGTTGCTGTAAATGGCAAAACTTTTCAGGAAAACAGGACAACTTATCGGAATCAAATGGCCTATATACCTGAGATGCCGATTTTATATGATGAGTTAACATTATATGAACATCTTCAGTTGACTGCAATGGCTTATAATATACCTGAAGATGTATTTGAAAAAAGACTGCCTCCATTATTGAATGAATTTCGAATGGAAAAAAAATTAAAATGGTTTCCTGTTCATTTCTCAAAAGGGATGCGCCAAAAAGTAATGATTATGTGTGCTTTTCTAATTGAACCGCCATTATATATTGTTGATGAGCCGTTTGTTGGGCTGGATCCGCTTGGGATTAAGTCTTATTTACAACTAATGGATAAGATGAAGGCCAATGGTTCAGGTGTGCTGATGTCAACACATATTCTTGCAACTGCAGAGCGTTATTGTGACCGGTTTGTAATTTTGCATGATGGCGAAATTCGGGCAATTGGCACGTTGGATGAGCTGCGGCAGAATTTCAACATGCCTGCGTCAACACTTGATGACTTGTATGTGCAATTAACAAAGGAAGATAGCCATGTTTAATGCACATGAATTTTTCAAGAAACGGTTTGCTGCGCATATTAAGGAGACAAGCCGCTATTTACGTTATATATTCAATGGGCATATTGCTTTTGCAATGCTATTTTTTGTTTCAGCTCTTGCCTATTATTATCAGCAGTGGTTAACAGCACTTCCGGAAAATTTTCCTACAGCAATTATTATCGGTGCTGTATTTGGGCTTCTAGTTAGTTATAGTCCGGTCAGGACATTATTAAAAGAACCAGATTTAGTATTCTTAATAACTGCTGAAAATAAAATGGGGCCCTACTTTCGGAATGGAATTGTCTACAGCTTCGTTATTCAGCTATATTTAATCTTACTCTTAGGAGCTATGTTTGGTCCGTTATATTCTGCTACATATCCTGATCGTGCTGGCAAGGTCTATTTATTAACGTTGCTTGTTGTTCTAGTTTTCAAAGGCTGGAACCTAATGGCGAATTGGTGGATGCTGAAAATACGCGAACCGGGAATTCGTCAGGTTGATTTGCTCGTACGAACCCTATTAAATATTGCTGTATTTTATTTTATCATTCAAGGCGAAATGCTGTTAGCGGGGGTTACGACATTATTATTTACACTTGTGTTTCTATATGATTTAAATATTTCAAGAAAACAGGCAGGTATTTTGTGGGATTTATTGGTTGAAAAAGACCGTAATCGCATGCATTCTTTTTACCGGCTGGCAAATATGTTTACCGATGTCCCGCATTTGAGAAATCAAGTTAAAACCAGACATTGGCTCGTATCACTTATTAATAAGGTGCCTTTTGCAAACAAGCATACATTTGATTATTTATATCGAATTACCTTTATCCGCAGTGGTGATTATCTGGGTATGTATTTTCGTTTGATTTTTATTGGCGGATTATTTATTTACTATGTACCAAATATATGGATGAAGTTAATTTTCGCCCTGTTATTCTTGTATATGAGCAGTTTTCAAATGATGACACTTTATCATCACCATCGGACGATTATGTGGTTAGACATGTACCCTGTCGACTTGGAGATTCGTCAAAGATCAATGGTGAAATTGCTTTTTCAATTAACAGTTATTCAAACTGTGATTTTCGCTCTATTATTTTTAGGGATGGGTGAGTTAATTGGGGTGCTGGCTGTTCTGGTTGTGGGGATAGTATTTAATTATCTATTTATAAACGGTTATGTGAAAAAGAAGATGAAATAATAAATACCCTTCAATTGTTGAAGGGTATTTATTATTACTTTTGATAATCAAAATAGGCTTGAATTAATGTCTTGGCTGCCACTGGTAATGCGCGTTCTTCAATATCAAATTTTGGATGATGATGCGGGAATTCATTACCTTCCTTTTGAGCCCCTGTGAAAAAGTAAGCACCAGGCTTTTTCATTGTATAATACGCAAAGTCTTCGCCACCCATGACAGGCAGTACTTCCTCAGCAGTATGAATTTCCTCGATTTTTTCACCAGCCTTCAGGACAAGTTCAGCTTCCTCAGCATGGTTAACTAGTGGTGGATAGCCTTTTACATAATCGAATGAAAAGGAAGCGTCAATCGAAACACATACTCCTTTGATTACTTTTTCCATTTCTTCTATGACTTGCTCTTGGACAGCTGTATTTAAAAATCGTACCGTGCCGACTATCTTTGCTTTATCTGCAATAACATTAAATGTCGTACCTGCTTCAAATACACCAATTGTAAGCACTGCCGTTTCCAGTGGGTCTAATCGTCTGCTTACAATTTGCTGAAGCTGTGTTATCAGCTGTGAACCGATTACAATAGCATCCTTTGTTTCATGAGGATATGCACCGTGCCCACCTTGACCATGAATCGTTATTGTGAAGCGGTCTGTCCCAGCCATAAATACATCTTTGGTCGTTTGCAGCACACCGAATGGGGTAGTGGCCCAAAGATGTGTTCCAAATACTGCATCAACATGATCAATTGCACCAGATTCAATAATTGGTTTAGCCCCACCTGGTGCATACTCTTCAGCATGTTGATGCAGGAAGACGATTGTTCCAGGCAAATCCTCTTGGAAGGACATCATTGTTTTTGCGAGCATGAGCAATGTAGCAGTGTGTCCATCATGTCCACACGCATGCATCACGCCATCTACTTTTGACTTATATGGAACATCTTTCTCATCCTGGATTGGCAGGGCATCAAAGTCTGCTCTTAATGCAACAGTTTTGCCAGGCTTACCACCTTTTAATGTAGCAATAACACCGTTTCCGCCAACGTTCGTCTGGTACGGGATTCCTAGTTTTTCATAGAAGTCTGCGATATATTGTGCTGTTTTTGTTTCATGAAAAGAAAGTTCTGGATACTGATGCAGGAAACGTCGGATTTCAACCATTTCCGGGTAAAGCGCATCGAGTTGTTTATGTATTTCATTTAGCAAAATAAAAACTCCCTTATATTTTCTAATTATTATAACATTTTTAGGAGCAGGTTGAATAGTTTTGTTGAGAATGAGATGAAGTGAGCGGTGTATCAACAGAAGGAGAGGGTGTATCAACAGAAGGAGAGGGTGTATCAACAGAAGGAGAGGGTGTATCAACAGAAGGAGAGGGTGTATCAACAGAAGGAGAGGGTGTATCAACAGAAGGAGCGGGTGTATCAACAGAAGGAGAGGGTGTATCAACAGAAGGAGAGGGTGTATCAACAGAAGGAGCGGGAACATCAACAGAAGAGCGCGAACATCAACAGAAGAGCGCGATCATCAACTGGTTACATGTGCAATTAAAAAAGGTTGCCTCTAATTTGAGACAACCTTACTGGATTATGATGAAAATCTTGGGTCTTTTAATAACCGTTCAACTTCTTCTTTATGATGTGTTTCATCAGCTATCATGTCTTCGAGTTTAACAACTAACTCGGTATAGCCTAATTCGTCTGCTTGTTTTTTACGTTGTTCATAGCGTTCGATGGTGTCTTTTTCTGAGTTAAGTGTTGCCTCCAATAGGTCTTTTACTTCAGTAGGCTGCGGAATATCTGCTGACTTCGTTGTTGGTGTACCGCCGAGTGTACTGATTTTTTCTGATAAGTATAGTGCATGCCCCATTTCATCGTTGATTTCCGCCTCGAAAAATGGTTTCAATGCAGAACGATATAACCCGTACACAACTGAAGCACTATACGTATATTGGATTGCTGCTCCATATTCATTTGCAAGGTCTTCATTTAGACCATCAATTAAATTTTGTAAATCTTTATTCATAGCATATCGCAACCTTTCATATGATTTTTATCTATATAATTACATTTCCCTATTCCATTTTTTTAAAACGTTAAGTAAGGTATTATGGGATAAGGAGGTTATTTACGTGTGGAATAAACGGAATTATATTATTATTTTTTTATTTTCGATTGTCATTATAACCTTAGGTACTTGGGTGACGCGGATTCTTACTGGACAAACCTTGTATGTTGATCGGCTGACACGTGGAGTTGTTGAAAAATTTGATGACTCCAGTGTTTATACGTTTTTCCGCTGGACGACAGAACTGGGATCTGAAGAGTTTTTAGTGCCGTTCACAATCATTATTACCCTTATGTTATGGTGGATTTTTCGTGACTGGCTGCCGGCATTGGTTTTTGGAATAGGAACGCTTACTAGCCATGGCTTGAACATATTGATAAAAAAACTTGTTGAGCGGGAGCGCCCAAGTATTCTCGTTGCCGCCAATGCTGAAGGGTATAGTTTTCCATCCGGGCATGCGATGATATCGATGGTTTGTTATGGTTTGCTGGCGTATTTTATTACGAAGAATCTTACATCTGCAAAAGCCACTTTTGTGGTTCAATTCCTGTTTGCGCTACTAATTTTTCTGATTGGAATAAGCAGGTATATGATTAATGTGCATTATTTAACAGATGTACTCGCTGGTTTTATATTTGGATTTATTTTTTTAGTAGGTTTAATTTATTTATACGAACTAATACGTAATCGCAGGTTTAAGATTCAGTCTTAAGACGGAGACAAAAACAATCCAGAGACTATTATCTTTCGAGATACCACTTAGTAAAATAGAAGTAAGTTAAATCAGAGGGAGTTTTCGAAATGGAGGCTGTATCGCACAATCAAGTTACACAGGAATTTAAAAATCGTAATTTTTTATATTCATTTATTGCAGCTATGTTTTTATCAATAGGTTATTTTGTTTATGTGATTGGTGTTGACAGCTTAAAAAATAAAACAATTCTAAGCTATCGAAAGAGAGAAAGAGGTGTGCAAAATGAGGAATAGTTTTTTGCGGTCTTTTGTAGCAATTATGCTTATTTTAGTAGGGGCAGCATTAGTTTTATCTAATATAGGAATTATTGATTTTAATATGAATAATGCCTGGATTTATATTTATCCAGTTCTATTTATTATTTTTGGTCTAAAGTGGATGCTTGATAAAATAAGGTATCAAGGAGGAAGCTGGATTTTTGGATCATTTTTCTTTATTTTTGGTTCACTCTTACTGTTTGACCGTTTTGAACTAATTGAATTTACCTTTAATGATGTGTATAAATTGTGGCCGCTGCTAATTGTTTATATTGGATTTTCTTTTATAGGTAATTCTCAAAAGCGAAGCAAGTGGAATATCAAATGGGATAAAAAATGGTCTAAAAGGAATAAAGTAAAAGGCAATTATGACAGCAGTTTCTTCTCAATTGGCGAACATGAGTTTAATCAGCCTAACTGGAAAGTAGAGCCGATGAACCTTAAAAGTATGGCTGGGGATTTTTATCTCGATTTTTCAAAAGCATTTATTCCAGAAAAAGAAATTCCAATTACCATTAACTCGTTGGCCGGTGATGTTCATATTCTAATTCCTGAGAATATTGAGTTTCGTGTTGATGCTTCTGTTAAGGCAGGAGAAATTGATATAGCCGGGAGAAAGGCGGAAGGAATCAATAGACATCTAATGCACGAAACTGTTGATTACGAAACAGCAATAAAAAAACTGGATATTCTACTTGATTTGAAGGCAGGTTCCATTCGAGTTGTTACGGTTTGAAAGGGGAACGAATAAATGATGAAAAAATTTAGCAGTATCCGTTACATGTATATTCGTTCTCATTTATATGCGGTTTTTCTAACAACGGTTATTCTTTTATCTGTATTATTGTCGATACATGTCCTGGTAAGTCCAGACTGGCTTTCTGCAATGAGCATATTTGTATTTATTTTGCTGTATGTTTTATTAGGTCTTATAATTTCTGTTTATGCCGGTTTTAAATCAAGTGGCGAAATAAAAGAACGGTTGGATTATTTATCTGTATTGATTACCCAATTTGCGAATGGAAACTATCAATCACGTGTCTATTTTAATGAAAGTGACGAGGTTACGAGAATTAGTAATGAGATGAATGAACTTGGCGAAAAATTGCAAAACCAGGTGAAGTCATTACAACGAATGGCTGATGAAAAAGCCGATTTTGCCAAGTCGTCACATAAGGCTGCAGTCATTGAAGAAAGACAGCGATTAGCTCGTGATCTGCATGATGCGGTCAGTCAGCAGTTATTCGCGATAACCATGATGTCTGAAGCGGCTTTGAAGCAGTTGGATATTGATTCTGAGGTAGCTAAGACACAACTAAGAGATGTCGCTGATAGCGCGTTGAAGGCACAGACTGAGATGCGTGCACTATTATTGCATTTACGACCTGTTCATTTATCCGGGGAGCCTTTGCCAATTGGGGTAAAGAAGCTAATTGATGAACTGAAACAAAAAACGAATATGAATTTTACGGTATCGATTGATGAAGATATTGAATTGTCCGAAACCACGGAAGAGCATGTTTTTCGTATAATTCAGGAATCATTATCAAATACACTCCGTCATGCCGCTGCATCAGAAGCTAAAATAAAAATTTTTATAAGAGCAAATGAGTTATTTTTGCATATCAGTGATAATGGAGAAGGGTTTAATGTGGATGAAGATACGAACCGTAAAACTTCATATGGATTGAAAACGATGAGGGAGCGAAGCGAGGAACTAGGTGGAACGTTCACGATCCGTTCAATTCAAGGTGAAGGAACATATTTGGATATCCGCATTCCTTGTTAAATTAGGAGGAGAAAAATGATAATTCGTGTAGTAGTAGTAGATGATCATGAAATTGTGCGTAAAGGGATAGTAGCCTATTTGCAGACAGAGTGTGACATTGAAGTTGTTGGTGAAGCTTCTAGTGGCAATGACGGTGCCGATTTGATTTTACAAACAAAACCAGATGTTGTTCTAATGGATCTGATGATGGAAAATGGCTCAGGAATTGAAGCAACGGCAAAGGTAATGAGAGAGTTTCCAGCATGCAAAATTATTATTCTAACAAGCTACTATGATGATAAACAGGTGTTCCCTGCAATTGAAGCGGGGGCGTTCAGTTATATTTTAAAAACTTCTTCAGCATCCGAAATTGCAGATGCAGTTAAAAAAGCTGGAGCTGGCGAAAATGTAATTGAGCCAAAGGTTGCTGGGAAAATGATGACCAGTTTTCGGACAGAACAAAGGAAGGCACACGATGAACTAACGGAACGTGAGCTTGAGGTACTTTTGTGTATCGGTGATGGCCTTACCAATCAGGAAATTGGCGATAAACTTTATATTGGGATTAAAACAGTAAAAACACATGTTAGTAATATACTGTCAAAACTGGACGTTCATGACCGTACGCAAGCAGCTGTATATGTTCACAAAAATGACATAGTTAAACAAGAGGATTAGAATTATGTAATCCTCTTTTTTGATTTTTTATTATAGAGTCTTGTATAATTCTTATGTATGATAAATAAAGGAGTACGCGAACATGGACAATACAAAATCAAATGAAACATTATTAATGCTTGTTTGGGCTCAGGCACTTCTTGCGCTATTGGGTAGCTTGTTCTTTTCTGAAGTAATGGGGTATGTCCCATGCGAATTATGCTGGATACAGCGAATATTAATGTACCCGTTAGTGATTATCTATGGTGTAGCAGCTATCAAAAAAGATATAGCAGTTGCATTGCCAGGGTTAATCTTAAGTGGAATTGGCTTGTTAGTTTCAATCTATCATTATCTAATTCAAAAATTGCCAGCGTTGCATGAAGCTGGTGGGTCTTGTGGAGCAGTTCCATGTAATACGCAATACGTTAATTATTTTGGATTTGTTACGATTCCTTTTCTAGCTGGAATTGCGTTTATTGTAATTTTTGTTCTACATATTATAATTATCAAACAAGATGGGAGGAAGTAAGATATGCAAAAGAAAATGCTAATTATATTGGCTTCAATACTAGTTTTGTTTATTGCACTTTACTTTGTGATTGATTATAAAAACAACCAGGCTATGGGCGATAATGAAAACCCTTATGGAAAAGATAACTTGCATCAAGCAACAATTGATCAGCTTGATGATCCTGATTATCAGAATCAAATCACCCCTGATAACTTGGAGGAAAAGTTGGATAACGGAGAGGACGTAACCGTGTATTTTTATGATCCAACATGTCCACACTGTAAGCGTACTACACCAATACTTGCCCCACTGGCTGAGGACATGGGCGTTGATATGAAGAAATTAAATGTATTGGAATTTGAAGATGCATGGAGTAATTATAGTATCCAAAGTACCCCAACACTTGTTCACTTTGAAGATGGAGAAGAAGTAGATCGAGTGAATGGATCGCAATCGGAAGAAATGTTCAGAGCGTTTTTCAATGAGTATGCAGTAGATGGAAATGAAGAAGCTAGCTAGGGTGGTTACCCCAAGCTAGCTTTTTTATTGAGTGTATAAGTATAGCTAACGTATTCAGCAATAGAGCCCTTGGCGGATGACAAATTTTTATCTTCACAGTTGATAAACTGTGAAAGTTAACTAAAGGTAACCGATTTGTAGTATTTAGTGAGGCACCCTGACCACACAGTTGGAATATACTCGCTTTCACCGCTCCGGGTACAAAGGACGTCGCGTACTTAAGCTGCCTCGCTCGTAAAGAACGCACCCTGTGAGGTTGAAAATCTCTTTACATGGTGCTCATACTCCTCAATCATCCAGGTTTATCATCCGATAGCTTGTTATGAATGGTCTGTCTGCAAAATATGCAGGTGGTTTTGTACCACCGTCTTTATGGGCTTTTTTAAATTGGTCCGAGTTTTTCCAGTTTTCAAAGTCATCCTCTGAGGCCCATTGTGTCAAGACAACGTAAGTATTACCTTTTTTCGGCTTTAACAAACGAAATGCTTGGAATCCAGGCATTGAGTCCACATTCTGTTGTCGTTGCTTGAACCGGTCTTCGAAAACTGCTGTACCTTCCTCGGTAACAGGGATGTTATTCATGACAACAAAGCCACTGTCTTGTAAATCTCCATTTTTGATAATTGCCTCATACGATCTTCCTGCTGAGAAAATGCTTTTACTGCTAGCTTCATAATAAACTAACGTGCTAGAGTCCCCGCTCATATAATAAAAATCAATAGCTGGATGGTCGTCTCTGAGTTTTTTTAGAAAATCAAATGTCCCATTCGTCATATATGCATTCATAGTATACCCCTTTCTTTCTTTTCATTTTAACATACCCTATTTTTTGCCTCATACTCAATTAAAATAATTATTAAGTAACAGTAAGTATTATTCCTTTTTTAATGACGAATTTTGTCGTATAATAAAGTGTGTGTGCAATAAATATAGAGGTGAATAAATGCATAAATCCAAGAGCTCTATAAGAAAGAAAATGAAATGGCTGTTGATTTCGTCCGCTTTTATTTTAATTGTTGCAATAATAGGATATACGGCTATTTTATTCGGTGGAAACCTTGTTGTCGATGAAGAAGAATTAATACTGGATGCAACGACAACAATTGAAACTAGTGATGGGAATATAATTGGTAAATTATATAATGAAAATCGAATTCCGGTAAACATAGAAGAAATTCCAGGCCATGTAACGGAAGCTTTTGTAGCTGTCGAGGACAGACGTTTCTATGATCATGGAGGTGTGGATTTTCAATCGGTTGTGCGAGCGATCTATCGTGATATTATAGCTATGGCAAAAGTGGAAGGTGCAAGTACCATCACGCAGCAGTTAGCAAAGAATCTGTTTTTGCATAATGATAAAACATGGATGCGTAAAACCAAAGAAGTGATGGCTGCAATACATCTGGAACGTAAATATTCTAAGGATGAGATTTTGGAGTTATACTTAAATGAAATTTATTTTGGACAAGGTTTATATGGAATTGAGACTGCCTCACAAACGTTCTTTTCGAAGTCAGTCAAGGATCTTAATGTGACGGAAGGTGCGCTATTGGCTGGTCTAGCTAAAGCGCCTAATGGATATTCGCCAGTTGATCACCCTAAGAAAGCAAAAGCACGAAGAAATGTTGTCTTAAAAGCGATGGATGATACAGGCAAGATTTCGACTGAGAAGCGTATGAGTTCTCAAGGTAAGACATTAGGATTAAAAGTGAAGAAAAATAAACCAAATCCATGGACAGATAGCTATAATGATTTAGTGTTACAGGAAGCTAAAGAAGAATATAATTTGTCGAATAATGAGTTAAAACGCGGTGGATATCGAATTGTTGTAAATATGAATGAAAAGGCGCAACAAATCGCCTATAAAAAATTCAAAAATGGGGACTATTTCCCAGGAAATACGAAGGGTGTTCAAGGCGCTTTCGTCATGATGGAACAGGATTCGGGAAAAATCGTTGCTGCTATTGGCGGCAGGGATTATCAGCTAGGTGATTTGAACCGAGTGACTGTTAATCGTCAGCCAGGTTCAACGATGAAACCAATTGCAGTATATGGACCGGCTATGATGCAGGAAGCATATCAACCATATACGTTAATACGTGATCAAAAAATGGAAATTAATGGATATACCGCAACGAACTATGACGGTAATTATGAGGGAGCTGTATCCATATTTGAAGCATTAATAGAATCAAAAAACGCTTCTGCAGTTTGGCTTTTGAATGAATTGGGGGTATCCAATGCAAAGGACTACTTAACTAAAATGGATATTACAGTCCCTGATGAAGGTCTTGCTATTGCGCTGGGTGGACTTTCAGAAGGTCTGACCCCTTTAAAAATGGCTGAAAGTTACACTTCATTCGCTAGAAATGGGGAAACTATTGATTCATTTGCAATCGACAAAATATATGACAAGCAAAACGAAGTTATTTTTCAAGGTGAGGCAGCTACAACCGACGTATTCAGCCCACAAGTGGCTTGGAATATGACATCGATATTAACGGAAGCTGTTAACGAGGGGACAGCAAGTGCAGGTGAATATTCAAAGGCGTTAGCTGGAAAAACGGGTTCAACCCAGCATCCGCATGTTGCTGATGAAGTAAAGGATGCATGGTTTGTTGGATATACCCCACAATATGTAAGTGCGCTTTGGATGGGGTATGATACTTCAGATAAAGAGCATTACTTAACTGGCGGCAGTGAATATCCAACAAAACTTACGAAGGCGATTCTATCTGAACTGGACAAAGAGCAAACTCTTACAGCTACTTTTAAAAAGCCTGAAAATGTTAAGGATTTACCAAAACCGATTAAATTACCTGAAGAAGTGGTATTAAATGGGGACTATTCCTTTGGCGGATTTTCATTATTTAAAGGAAAGCTGCAGTGGACCCCGGCTAAAGACGATCGGGTTGTTTATCATATTTACCAGGAAAAAGAGGGTGTTGATGAACGAATTGGTAAAGTCGAAGAGAAAAACGAATTTACTGTTAATAATATAAGTATTTTTAAAGCTACCAGCTATTATGTTGTACCGTACGATCCCTTGACTAAACGGGAAGGGAATAAATCAAATACCGTAACTTTGTCAATGTAATTTAGACAAATTGGTGACAATCCTTGTGGTTTGCTATACAGTGGGATGGGAAAAAGCTATAGTAAATAGTAGATAGTTGACCTTAAGTGGGTAAAATGGCAGTTTAAAAGGATGAAGATAATGTCAGAAAAAATCAATGATACAATTTTAAGAGCGTACAATGGAG
Organism: Virgibacillus subterraneus; assembly: GCF_900110695.1. Lineage (GTDB taxonomy): Bacteria > Bacillota > Bacilli > Bacillales > Amphibacillaceae > Lentibacillus > Lentibacillus subterraneus. Next base: position 177,056 of record NZ_FOEH01000003.1, read on the forward strand.
AAAAAACGGATTATATCCCAGCATGGTTTATGCGACAGGCTGGGCGTTCCCAAAAAGAATATCGGGAATTAAAGGAGAAGTATTCATTATTTGAAATTACGCATCAGCCAGAATTATGTGCGTATGTGACACGACTGCCTGTTGAACATTATGGAACAGATGCAGCAATTTTATATAAGGATATTATGTCGCCACTACCTGCACTTGGAGTCGAAGTAGAAATTAAATCCGGAATCGGGCCAGTGATTCATAACCCAATAAAGAACTTTCAAGACGTAGAAAGGTTGGGTGCAATCAACCCTAAAACTGATGTTCCTTATGTACTGGATACAATTCGTTTATTAAGTGAAGAGCAACTGGAAGTTCCACTTATCGGATTTAGCGGTGCGCCATTTACATTGGCAAGTTACATGATAGAGGGTGGACCATCTAAAAATTATGCAAAAACAAAAGCATTTATGTATCGTCAGCCAGAGGTATGGTTTGCATTAATGGACAAACTAGCAGATATGACGATTGCTTATGTTAAGGCACAAATTGAAGCAGGCGCTAAAGCCATACAAATTTTTGACTCATGGGTTGGAGCATTAAATGCTGCTGATTACCGTGTATATATTAAACCAGTCATGAATCGTATTTTTACGGCTTTGCAAAAGGAAAATGTGCCATTAATTATTTTTGGAGTAGGTGCAAGACACCTGTTGATGGAGTGGAATGACTTACCAGTAGATGTTATTGGCCTGGACTGGCGCACATCCATTACCGAAGCAAGGGAAATGGGTGTAACAAAGGTGATGCAGGGTAATCTTGATCCTGCTGTTTTACTTTCAGATTGGCAAACAATTGAAACAAAAACGAAGGGCATTTTAGATGAAGCAATTATGCAAGAAGGCCATGTTTTCAACTTGGGTCATGGTGTAACACCAGATATAAACCCTGAAACACTTAAAAAATTAACCGAGCTAATTCATTCCTATTCACAACGATAATAAAGGATAGAAGAGGTGTTTAACAATGGAAAAAAAGAAAATGGGACTAATCGTAATGGCATATGGCACTCCGAATAAAGAGGAAGATATTTTACCGTACTATACGCACATTAGACACGGAAGAAAACCATCTGAGGAAGCGCTGCAGGACTTAAAAGACCGTTATAAAGCAATCGGTGGTATATCACCGTTAGCAAGAATCACGCAGGAACAGGCAAAAGCTTTAGAGGTTAATCTTAATGCTTCCCAAGATGAAGTTGAATACAGTGTATATATTGGATTAAAGCATATTGCACCATTTATTGAGGACGCTGTTCAACAGATGGCTGAAGATGGGATTAAAGAAGCTGTTTCTCTTGTGTTAGCTCCCCATTATTCAACATTCAGTGTGAAATCATATAATACTCGTGCAAATGATGAGGCAGAAAAATACGGAATTACCATTGAATCAGTTGAAAGCTGGTATGATGAGCCTGGATTTATCGAACACTGGTCAAATCAAATTAATGCAGTTTATGATGAAATGTCTGCTGAAGAGCGAGAAAAGGCAGTATTAGTCGTTTCAGCTCATAGTTTGCCAGAAAAGATCTTGCAAAATGGTGATCCATATCCAGATCAATTAAAAGAGACAGCTCGGCTTATTTCCGAAAAAACGGGAATAAAAGATTATGCGATTGGCTGGCAAAGTGAGGGGAATACACCTGATCCATGGCTTGGTCCTGATGTACAGGATTTAACACGTGACCTGTATGAACAAAAAGGATATCGTACATTTGTATATGCACCGGTAGGTTTTATTGCAGACCACCTGGAAGTTCTATATGACAATGATTATGAATGTAAAGTTGTATGTGATGAATTAGGCGCAAATTATTATCGACCTGAAATGCCAAATGTTCATCCGGATTTCATCGCTACCTTATCTAATGTTGTGTTACAAAAAGCAAAGAGTGAAGTACGATGAACGAAACGAAAAGAATAGTTATAGTCGGCGGCGGGATAACTGGGTTAACCGCTGCTTACTATTTACAAAAAGAAATCAAAGAAAACAATTTGCCATATGAAGTCAAGCTTGTTGAGGCAAGTGACCGACTTGGAGGAAAAATTAAAACAGTTAGACAGGATGGATATACGATTGAACGTGGTCCTGACTCATTTTTGTCACGTAAACAGCCTGCTGTGAAATTAGCAGAAGAATTGGGCATGACCGATCAACTTGTTCGTAATGGCACCGGGCAGTCGTATATTTTAGTGAACAATAAGTTACACAAAATGCCTAAAGGGGCATTTATGGGTATCCCGGTACAAGTACGTCCATTTTTATTTTCAGGAATATTTTCACCTAAAGGAAAGCTGCGTGCCGGATTTGATTTTGTAATTCCAAAAAGCAAAAAAGGAAGCGATCAATCATTAGGTGTATTTTTCCGTCGTCGGTTTGGGAATGAACTGGTAGAGAACCTGATTGAACCATTATTATCTGGTATTTATGCTGGAAATATTGATGATATGAGTTTAATGGCAACATTTCCGAATTTCTATCAACTTGAGCAGGAGCATCGAAGCCTGATTAAAGGATTACAAAAAACTACACCGGAAAAGAAAAAGTCAACAGGCAAAAAAACAGGTATGTTCTTCTCCTTTATAAATGGATTTGAATCAATGATACATACGCTTGAGAATTCACTTGATGAAGGTGTTGTTTCATTGAACACATCAGTAGATCATGTTGAAAAGAAAGACCAAGACTATCATTTGCTGCTAAGCAGTGGAGAGGTATATAAGGCAGACGCGATTGTGATGGCAACACCACATTACACATTGCCAAAAGTGTTTAGCCAGTATGACATGTTTAATGAATTTCATGACATTCCAGCAACATCGGTCGCCAACGTTGCATTAGCGTTTGATCAATCAGCAATTAAAAAAGATATTGATGGAACTGGATTCGTTGTTTCCAGAAACAGTGATTTTCGAATTACAGCATGTACATGGACTCATAAAAAATGGCCGCAGTCTACACCTGAGGGAAAAGCATTATTACGTTGCTATGTTGGACGACCAACCGATCAATCGGTAGTAGATTTCTCTGACAAGGAAATTATTGAAATCGTGTTGAATGACTTGAACAAAACGATGAACATTACCCAGAAGCCAGAATTCAGTGTTATTACACGCTGGCAAAATGCAATGCCACAATATACTGTTGGACACAAAGAGCGAATTGCCAAAGTAAGGGACGAGGCAAGTCGTGAGCTTCCCGGTCTATTTTTATCAGGTAGTTCGTATGAAGGAATCGGTGTCCCTGACTGTATTGGTCAAGGTGAAAAAGCAGTTGCTGATGTGCTGGAATACTTGCGTGGATAAATTTGACTGGCACCAGGCGATGGATAAGCGCCTGGTGCCAGTTTTTTATATGGCAGTCAGGGTGATTTTCTGGTGACTCCGAAAATCTCCCTAATCAAATTAAAAAGTGCCCCAAAGGTCGATTACTTTGGGCACACTTGTCGTTATTTGTAACTTTTTTCTAGTTCGTCGACAAGTTCGCCAACGTATGCTACTGCTCCTTTGATTGCGTCTGGTTTGGACATGTCGAGACCTGCTTTTTCAATCAGATCCTGTGGCTTCATGGATCCGCCAGCTTTAAGTACGGATAACCAGCGTTCAACGGCTGGCTGGCCTTCTTTTTGAATCATTTGTACGACAGCAGTAGATACCGTTAATCCAGCTGAGTATGTGTATGGATACAAGCCCATGTAATAATGTGGCTGGCGCATCCATGTCAGACCAGCACCTTCATCCAATGTTACTGTATCACCCCAGAAATTTTCCAAGGCTTCTTTCTTTTGCTTGGACAGTACGTCTGCAGTTAATGGGGTGCCTTCTTCAGCTAAATCATAAATACGACGCTGGAATTCACCCTCTAGTAGATGAGTAACGAAATTATGATAATACGTTCCTAATAATTGTGTGATGACCCACCGCTTCATTCGTTTGTCATCCGTCTTTTTAATCAAATGATCAGCTAGTAATAGTTCATTTAAGGTCGAAGGAGCCTCAACGAAATAGGTTGATGGTCGTGTGTTGAAAAGCGATTGGTTTTTACCAGCCAGATAGAAATGGCCAGCATGTCCCAATTCATGTGCAAGAATGAAGGCGCCACGCATGGTATTTGTCCATGTAATTAAGATATAGGGATGGACACCATATGGACTCGCACAGAATGCCCCAGTTGCTTTTCCAACATTATCGGCTTGATCAACCCAACGATTGTTAACCCCTTGCTTCATAATCTCGCTATATTCAGGCCCCATTACTTGAAGCGCTTCAAGAATAGTTGATGTTGCTTCCTCGTATGTTGTTTCTGGATTAAATTCAGGGTCCAATGGTGCCTTTAAATCAGAAAAATGTAATTCATTTAAGCCCAGCTTATCCTGTTTAAGTTTTGCAAATCGGCGCATATGTGGTGCTAACTCTTTTTGAATTACATCTAACTGATTATGATACATGTCCTGTGTTACTTGCTGTGATTGAAGCAGCATTTCTGTTACGGAATTATAGGAGCGCAAGTTGGACATCTTAACCTGTTTGGTGACTTCGGTGGCATAAGTAGCCGCATATGTGTTTTTGTATTGACTCAACGTTTTGATGAAGGAGTCATATGCTTTTCTGCGAATGTCTTTATCAGGTGACAATTCATAGCGGTCTTCATAGAGTGCAAATGACATTGGCAATTCTTCACCATTATTATCCGCAATTGGTGCAAATGTCATATCCGATGATTTGCTTCGCTGATAGATCATGTAAGGGGAACTATGTACTTCACCAAGTGCTGCAAGTGTTTCTTCTATTTCTGGTGAGAGCGTAAACGGTTTTTTATCCATAATATCCTCAAGCATTTTTCGGTAGGATTCTAATCCTGGTTTATTGTTAATAAACTGTTCAATGGCACTAGGAGAAAACTCCAGCAACTCGGATTCAATAAAAGTTAATTTAGCACCTAAAGTTGCCATTACGGAGGAGACCCTGGACATATCACCTTGATTTTTAGGATTTGTCCCGTCAGCACTTGCTCGCAGGTTGGCATATGTGCCGATGCGAATAAGACGTTTTTCAAAGTTCTCTAAAGCTACTAGACAATTTAATAAATTATCGGCATTATTTAGTCTTCCTTTAAATTGTGTGACATCGCTAACATTTGCCTGAATAGCTATTAATTCTTTTTCCCAATCTTCTTCTGTGCTGAATAAATCAGTCAGATTCCATGTTTGCTCAGTTGGAACTTCTGAACGCGTCCAACGTTTGTTTTTGGTTGTCATAACTGTACTCCTTTTCCGAATAAAATTCGTCTCTTTAATTAATTATAAATTAAATTCAATTGAAATAAAATATTTTTCAGAAATATGCTGTTCCTCAGAAAGTTCGGATTATCACAGAGATAATGGCAGATATTGGCTGCGCACTCGGTAGCAATGTTGGTTTCTTAACTGCAAAAAAATACAGCTATTTGCATAGCTGTTAAATGGAAAGGGAATCTCTGTTATAGTACATTTAAAATAGGTTTCAGTTTTTCGGTTATACTAGATACTATCTAGCTGGATGATCACATTCGTCACATAGGTTACCATAGCAATCAGCTTTCTCATGCATGGCCTGCCCGCACTGATGACACTTTTTCTTTGGTAAATTCCTGAAAAATTCAACGACGTTTATCATGTGTATCCTCCTTTAAGTTGATATCTATATTGTAATATAACAGTATGTATAAAGTCAATGCTGTGTTACAACAAATTATTAAAAATGAGGTGAATGTCTATGAAATTAACGGTAATAGGCTGCTGGGGTGGTTATCCTGCCCCGGATGGAGCGACATCGGCTTATTTAATCGAGAAGGATGATTTTTCATTATTAGTTGATGCAGGAAGTGGTGCACTATCCAAATTACAGAATTATAAACATGTAATGGATATCGATGCAGTTGTTCTATCCCATTATCACAGTGATCACATAGCTGACATCGGTGTTCTGCAATATGCATGGTTAGTGAATTCATTTGTACATGATCGAAATGAAATTTTGCCTATATATGGTCATTCGGAAGACTTGGGAGGGTTTGAATCACTAACACATAAAAATACGGAAGGAATTGCATATGACCCAAGTAAAACATTGGAGATAGGCCCTATATCCATTACCTTCCAGAAAACCAATCATCCTGTTCCATGTTACGGTATGCGAATTACCGATGGCGAAAGTGTTATTGTTTATACAGCAGATACGTCATTTAAACAAGAATGGTCTGAGTTTGCGAATAATGCAGACCTCCTAATAACAGATTGTAACTTTTACGAGGATCAGGATGGTTCTAGTGCAGGGCATATGAATAGTAAAGACGGGGCCATGATTGCTAAGGAAGCACATGTGCAGGAATTATTACTCAGTCATTTACCACAGTTCGGTGATAATTACGATTTGGTACAAGAAGCAGGCAATTATTTTACAGGTGAAATTCGACTCGCGAAGGAAGGTTTTGTCTGGGAAAAAAGTCGTTAGTTTTGATTGTGTCAGCCTTATCTATTAAACTTATCATTGGATACATTATTAATAGGGAGGCTGATTTTTGATGAAATTTATCGACAATAAAGGCATTACAGATCCAACCTTAAACTTGGCATTGGAAGAGTACGTTCTACAAAACTTTGGAGAACAAGATACATATTTGTTATTTTATATTAACAAACCCTCCATTATTATTGGCCGCAACCAAAATTCAATTGAAGAAATTAACACGAACTATGTGGATGAGAATGGTATAAAAGTTGTTCGTCGACTTTCTGGTGGCGGAGCCGTTTATCATGATGAAGGTAATTTAAACTTTAGCTTTATTACAAAAGATGATGGGGAAAGCTTCCAAAACTTTGCGAAATTCACCAAGCCTATGGTGGAGGCATTAAATAAATTGGGTGTACCAGCAGAATTACAAGGCAGAAACGACCTTGTTGCAGATGGGCGAAAAATATCCGGCAATGCTATGTTTTCAACAAAAGGACGCATGTTTAGTCATGGAACCTTAATGTTCGACTCGGAAATTGAAAACGTTGTTTCAGCGTTAAATGTAAAAATGGAGAAAATCAAATCTAAAGGAATTAAATCAATCCGCAGTCGTGTTGCAAATATTTCTGAATTCCTGGAAGATAAAATTACGATGGATGAATTTAAAGAATTGATTTTACGTTACGTGTTCGACGTGGAGGATGTGAAAGACGTACCACGTTATGAGTTAACGGAGCAGGACTGGGAAAATGTCCGTAAAATATCAGAGGAGCGCTATCAGAAATGGGACTGGAATTATGGAAAGTCTCCTAAATTTAATATTCAGGAATCACATAAATTTGATGCAGGACTTGTCGACGTTCGTTTAGATGTAAAAAATGGAACGATTGAGAACTGTAAGATTTACGGGGATTTCTTCGGACTTGGTGAAGTTCGTGATATTGAAGATAAGCTTGTTGGTGTTCGTCATGAGCGAAAAGCAATTGAAGAGGCATTAAAAGATGTTGACGTACCACATTATCTTGGCAAAATTTCAAAAGAAGACTTTTTCAACCTGTTATACTAATATAAGAGAAGGGCTCAGTGAATATCAGATTCCGTTACCAACCACAAACTCAAACAAAAAAATGAATATGGAGTGACCATCAATTTATATGCTGATTGATGGTCATTTTTTTGCGTGATCCTATTCGTAAGTTTTCTTGCATTTTAATCTTCGCAGTAGATATAAACTGCGAAGTAACTGCTGGAATAATCTCTATAAACTCTCGTCCCGCCGTCCGGGGTTGCTACGGGCGGATGCGCACCTTAGGGCACGGCCTCAGCCTCCTTGAGAAAGGCACTCTGCGGGGTCTTTGGACACGTGCTATTCCCGCAGGAGTCACCACCCTCCGCTCACCCGGACTAGTGTAGCTGTCACACATTTATTCAATAGCGATTCCTACTCCAGTCAACAGCGAAGTGTATTTCCGGAGCGGCATAATAGCACTCAAAATTTTCAAAAGTAGTTCGCAGTTTATATCTCTTGTTAACCATTGAAATTATACTCCAAAACTACTTATTGCTCGAAGTGTCGTTTTTTAATGAATCAGCAAGCGCTTTCACTTGATTTGTCGTTTTCTGTATTTTATAATTAATATGAATTTTACTATAAAAATGAATGACTATTCATTCATTTCACTAACGTAGGGGGATATAAAGTGAACTTAACAGAACAATTATCCATTACAGCTAAAGAGAACCCGCATAAGACCGCATATGTTTTTCAGGATAACGAGACAAGCTATATGGAACTGGAAGGATCTGTTACAAAATTTGCTTCACGTTTACAAGAACTGGGCTATAAAAAAGGAGACCATATTGCTCTTGTAGTTGGGAATAGCCCATACTATGTGATTGCACTGTATGGAGCGCTCCGTATGGGGGCAGTTATCATTCCAATTAATCCACTATACACAGCACACGAAATGAGTTACATACTGAAGAATGGTGATGTTAAAGCTGTCATTACCATGGATGTGTTACTTGAGAAATTTGAAGCGATAGCTGATCAGGTTCCAAGTGTAAAGCATTATATATCATGCGAGAGTGGTGCAAATATTTCATTAGATGAAAGTTCGTTATCAGCTAAATTGAAATCGTTTACTCAGTTGGTACAGGAAGGAAATCTGGAATTTGATGCACCACAAATGAGTGACGAGGATACTGCAATTATTTTATATACGTCTGGGACAACAGGTAAGCCAAAGGGTGCGATGCTATCTCATAAAAACATCTTTTCGAATGCAAAGGATACTGCTGATTATTTAACAATTAGTGGAGATGATCGAGTTATTGCAGCGTTGCCGATGTTCCATGTGTTTTGTTTAACCGTATCGTTGAATGCACCATTAATGAACGGCGGAACTGTATTGATTATGCCAAAATTCTCGCCGCAGGAAGTGTTTAAGATAGCAACCGATCACAAAGCAACTATTTTTGCAGGTGTACCAACAATGTATAATTACTTGCTGCAAAGCGCAGAAGGTAATAGTTCAGCCTTTGCTGGAATTCGTCTATGTATCTCCGGTGGTGCAGCAATGCCTGTTGCGTTACTTAGCCAATTTGAAGAAGCCTTTAATGCAAAAGTTTCTGAAGGATACGGCTTGTCTGAGGCATCACCAGTTACTTGCTTTAATCCATTGGACCAGCCTAGAAAACCTGGCTCTATTGGTAAAAGTATTATCAATGTCGAAAATAAGGTCATTGATGAATTTGGTGAAGAAGTTGAAACAGGTGAGGTTGGCGAATTGGCTGTTCGTGGGCCAAATGTGATGAAAGGGTACTATAAACTGGAGGAAGAAACTGCTGTAGCATTAAGAGATGGCTGGCTTCACACTGGTGATATGGCACGATTGGATGATGAAGGATACTTTTACATTGTTGACCGGAAAAAAGATATGATTCTTGTCGGCGGGTACAATGTTTATCCTCGGGAAGTGGAAGAAGTATTATATGAGCATCCAAGTATAGCTGAAGCAGCTGTTATTGGTACTCCTCATCCAGAAACTGGTGAATCGGTACTTGCCTTTGTCGTCACAAAAGATCCTTCGTTAAATGAAGATATTTTAATGGAGTTCTGTAAAATGCATTTAGCCAAATATAAAGTACCATCCAAGATTGAATTTATGGATGAATTGCCGAAGAATACGACAGGAAAAATTTTACGAAAGAATTTGCGTAATAAAGTAGAACAGTAGAATTTATTTATAGAAAAGAGATGTTCTGGTTGCCAGAACATCTTTTTCTATGTCTAGGAGCTTCTGCTTTCGCTAGTATAATTGACCTCAAATCCTGGAATACTAAAAAGTAAAAGGATTTGTTAGCGATGAAAAAAAATAATGATACCCCGGAATTAGCTACATTTACAATATTAAATCCGGATTTTCATGCACAGCTAGATCAAAGAAGGGAAGAGGAACAATTAACTGATGAAAATAGTAGCAATAACGACAACTTGTCAGATTCAACAGATTAATTTTGTCTAAATTGTGAACATTGCTGATAATTTGTTGAAAAATTAAATTATTAATACCTTTTTCACTAGAAATTTGGTAAATTATAGATAAGCCTCTTTCTTTTCATTTAATTATGAAAGGATGAAGATAATATGTTAAATGATGTTTACTTTCCATCGCACGAAGTAACCCCTCTTACCATGGCAGTGATAGCGAAGCATGACGAAAACGGAAATATAAATACGACTGTTTTAGAAGAGCGGGAAGAGTATTTTGTTGAACATTCCCCAAGTAAAGTCATAGATTATGCTTGCAAGTTCTTCGGATCAAGTTTACGTGGTCGTCAAGACGGCACTCGCGATATTTGTGGTATTACGCACAAAGCTCCCATTTCGATTGATCCTACCAGTGGCATGTATTTCTTTCCTACAATTGCACCAACAAGCCCAAAGTGTTCGTGGATTGCCCATTCTCATGTTAATCAAGTCATGAAAGGCCCTGGTCGGTTTACTGAAGTAGTGTTTAAGAATGGCAAAACGATTCTTCTGGAAGTTTCTCTTGGATCGCTGCTCAATCAGGTACATCGAACTGCACAATTTCGCTATTTATTGGATAACCGTATTAAGTATTTGCAGAAACAGAATGCTGATGTGGTGGCAGAGCCTTTTGCATAAGTTCCTGGACGATTAGTTCCACCTTTTTGCGGATAGCAGGGTTAAAATAATTACGTTTTTCTTCCCGACCTTTGCTAATAAATAAAAATGAAGAAAATGAATCATTTTTGTTTAGTGTTACTACCCGTATGCTACCGTCCTCCATCATTTTCCGTAATTTTCTTCGCTCATTTGTTGCTTCTGAATTCATTTTTTCCAAAAGTTCAACATAAGGTTCTTTAATCTTAAAAGCTCCCTGCTGGATGTGCTGAATATCCTGTTGAATAACAACCATTGCCATCGAAAGGAACAGAAAGCGTGAAGCTAACTGTAATTCTTCTTCATTAAGATAGCGCATGATAACCCTCCATTAGTAGAACGTTTGTTCTGTAATCATTATATGATAAAATAAACAAAAAATACACTAAAAAATTTGAAGCTGAAAAGAAAGAGGCTGAAAACTTTATTTCTGGCTTTGCAGATAGTCAGGTTTAATTTAAACTAAAAGAAGATAAACTTGCATTAGGTGTATACGATGTTTATAGGTGATTAAGGGAGACATATTAATGGATGTGTTAAATTTTATAGCTAATTTCAAGATATTACTTCAAGAAGACAAGTTAGATGAATATATCATGCAATTATTAAATGAATATGAAAGTTTAGGTCCTATTCCAGGGATTGCATTACCCTTCATAGAGGCATTTCTGCCATTTTTGCCATTGGTTGTTTTTGTGTTTGCGAATGCTGCGGCATATGGATTGCTGGAGGGTTTTTTGCTGTCATGGGCTGGGGCATCGGTTGGTGCTGTTTTGGTTTTTCTAATCATACGAAGGCTTGGTGATAAGCGACTTTTTAAAGCAATTCGTAACAATAAACAAGTACATAAGGTGACTGGCTGGGTTGAAAGACGGGGCTTTGGGCCGTTGTTTCTATTAATGTGTTTTCCCTTTTCACCATCAGCAGTGATTAATGTTGTATCCGGTTTATCCAATATAAGCACCCAACAATTTATATTGGCAGTATTGCTTGGTAAATCTGTCATGATATTTTCCATAGCTTATGTGGGATCAAGTATTTTTGAATTTGCAAAGGAACCGGTAAAAACGATTGTAGTTGGGATATGTATTGTATCATTTTGGCTTATCGGTAAATACGTTGAGCGTCGTTTGCAGCGAAAAGCATTAATCAAAGAAATTTCCGAAAGAGATTAGGTTAGAAATTATCTGAACGGGGTATGCTAGACAAAGAGAAAAGCGGAAGCGTCTATTAAAAGGATGGATAATCAATTAATTCCATTAATCATGGGGCGCTTTTGCTGGACCGGAGAAAACACCCTGGAGGAAATTTGTATGAAAAGAAAATACTTACGTAAAATCATCCCTGTTGTTTTATTAGCAATAGCATTGGCATTTCTTTTTCGATCCTTTTTATTTGCCAGCTATGTCGTTGATGGTGAATCGATGGAACCGACCCTTTATGATGGAAATCTGTTAATGGTAAATAAAGTAGTATACGATTTGACAGATGTCGATCGTTTTGATGTTATCGTGTTTCATGCAAGTGCGAAAGATGATTATGTGAAACGGGTTATTGGCTTACCTGGTGATGAAATAGAATACAAGGATGATAAGCTTTTTATAAACGGAAAATATGTAAAAGAAACTTTTTTGAAACCATTTAAAAAGATGGATGAGATAAAGCCATACACAAGTGACTTTACACTGGAGGAAAAGACTGGGAAAACGAAAGTACCAGACGGAAATTTGTTTGTCATGGGAGATAATCGTGAATCTAGTTTAGATAGTCGTACGTTTGGTTTTATATCGGTTAATCAGCTTGTCGGAAAAGTAGATATAAAGTATTGGCCATTTTCCCAAATGCAATTAAGCTTTGGTAAATAGCTATAATTAAGCCTTTGTCTCTGATAAAATAGGGGATAGAGGTTTTTTTATTGAAGCTCTTTTAGTAAGGAAGTTCAATAAGGGGGATAAAATATGGGGATACTATTTTTATTAGGTAGATCAGGTACCGGCAAAAGTGGCAGGTCACTGGATGAAATTAAAGAAAAATTGGCTGATAATCCACAAGGCAAACCAATATTTTATATCGTACCGGATCAAATGACCTTCCAACAGGAATATGCCTTGTTTAGTGGTCAGGATATCCATGGAAGTATTCGTGCGCAGGTTACTAGTTTTTCACGTCTGGCATGGCGTGTTTTACAAGAGACTGGAGGAGGTACGAGGCAGTTTATTAGCTCCGTCGGTATCCAAATGATGCTTCGAAAAATTATTGAAGAGAAAGAATCGGAGTGGAATGTATTCCAGAAGGCTTTGGAAAAACAAGGATTCTTGGAACAACTGGAAAAAATGATTACCGAATTTAAACGATATCGTATCACTCCCGAAATGTTATATATGCAAATTGAACAGATGAATCAGTTTGTTCATAAAGAATCTGGTGAGGCTGCACTATCGGATAAACTTAACGATTTATCGTACATATATGAAAATCTGGTACATGCCTTACAAGGTAAATATATTGATAGTGAGGACCAGTTGCAATTATTGGCAGAGAAAATTAAGGATGCTACATTACTTGAGGGTGCCGAGATATACTTGGATGGCTTCCATCGATTTTCACCTAAAGAACTACTTGTTGTTGAAGCGTTAATGAAGAAGTGTAAATCAGTGACCATTGCATTAACTGTCGATCCAACTGATGATGCAGATCTATCTGAATTAGATTTGTTTTACCAAACGAAAGAAACACATCAAACCCTTCAAACGATTGCTGCTGAAAATTATATAAGTATAGATGAAACTGTCATACTTGATCCTGTGAACGGTAGATTTAAGGAACGTCCTTATTTTGCCCATTTGGAACAAAACTTCGATGTGCGTCCTGCACCTGAATACAATGGCGATGTTCCATTACAAATTGCTGAAGCAGTACATCCCCGTGCAGAGGTAGAAGGAGCCGCTCAGGAGATTTTGCGTTTGGTACGTGAGGAAAACCACCGATTTCAAGATATTGCTGTATTTATTCGACAAACAGATATGTATCACGATTTAATAGATACCATTTTTAGCGATTATGATATCCCAGTTTTTATCGATGAAAAAAGAACGATGCTGAATCATTCGCTGATTGAGTTTATTCGTTCGGTCTTAGATATTGTCGAAGGAAATTGGCGGTATGATGCTATTTTTCGGGTGCTAAAAACTGGTTTTATTCCATCGATAGATTCAGAATATCCACTTACTAATGATGCGATTGATGAATTGGAAAATTATATACTTGAATATGGAATCCGCTCACGAGAACGGTGGATAGGGGATAAACAATGGATTTTCCAGCGTTTCCGTGGCTTTGATCGTTCAGCACAAACGGATACGGAAAAAGAAACGCAAAAACGAATAAATGCGTACAGAAATCAAGTTGTCCAAGCGTTACAAGGGTTTGATCAGAAAATAAGAAAAGCTGCTACGATAAGTGAATTATGTGAAACAGTTTACCTGTTACTGGAAGAGCTAGGTGTTCCACAACGACTGGAACAAATGCGAAAAATGTACGATGCAGAAGGGGAAATTGAAAAAGCGCGAGAGCAGGAACAAGTATGGAATGCTGTCATCCAGCTTTTCGACGAAATGGTCGAGATGGCCGGGGACGAAACAATGAACCTGGATACTTTTCGCACTACAATAGAGGCTGGCTTTGATTCGTTAACATTTGCCCATGTACCGCCTAGTATGGATCATGTAATCGTTGGTACCATTGACCGCTCAAGAATCAGTGGAATGAAATGTTCCTTTTTACTTGGTGTGAATGATGGCGTTTGGCCAATGAAGCCAACCTCAGAGGGCATGATTAACGAACAAGAACGGGAGCTACTAGCGGGGCAGGGCATCCAACTGGCAGAAAGCAGCAAACGGCAACTCTTGGATGATTGGTTTTATATGTATGTTGCATTCACATCTCCAACTGATTATTTATGGTTAAGTTACCCGTTAAGTGATGAAGAGGGTAAATCGAAAATTCCATCACAGCTGATTAAGCGGATAGAGGATTTATTCCCGTCGTGTGGCAACCATATTTTACTGCAGGACCCAGAGGAGCTAACAGAGGCGGACAGGTTTATAACGACCCCTATTAAAACAAGGGCAGCGCTAACAGCACAGTTGGCCCGCAGTCGAAAAGGGTATCCTGTTAAGCCTGTTTGGTGGCATGTTCTAAATTGGTATATCGAAAATCATCCAAAATATAGTACAACCTATACGATTTTACAAAGCTTGTACTATCAAAATCGCCCAATTAATTTAACAAAGGAAACAACCGAACAGCTCTATCCAAAACAGGTGAAAGCAAGTGTATCAAGATTAGAATCTTATTATCGCTGTTCCTACCAGCATTTTGCCAAATACAGCTTGAAACTGGATGAAAGAAAGACGTATAAACTCGATGCGCCTGATATTGGCCAGTTGTTTCATGAGGCATTGAAAAAAATAACCGAATGGATTAAGGCAGATGGCAGGGACTTTTCCCAGTTATCAAAAAATGATAGTTCAGGCTATGCGCAAAAAGCGGTTGAAAGTCTTGCACCGATTTTACAGCATCAGATTTTGCATAGTTCTAACAGATATAAATATATTCAGCAAAAATTGCAGGAAGTTATCACAAGGGCAACGTATATTTTAAGTGAACAATCACGACAAAGTGAATTTTCACCAGTAGGATTAGAGCTCGGTTTCGGGTTTGACGATGAAAAGGCATTACCCCCTGTTACGCTGAAGTTGGAGAATGGTTTTGAACTTATGCTGCGCGGGCGGATTGACCGGGTTGATAAGGCACTCAACAACGAGGATTTATTTTTACGGATTATTGATTATAAATCAAGTGCAAAAGGATTAAACTTGGTAGAGGTTTATTATGGTCTTGCTTTGCAGATGCTGACATACCTTGACGTTGTACTTTCCCATTCAGAACAGTGGCTTGGCGCTAAAGCAACACCAGCTGGGGTCCTTTATTTCCATGTGCACAATCCGATGGTTTCAGGCAAGCTGAAAATGAATGATGATGAAATTGAAAAAGAAATATTCAAGAAGTATAAAATGCAGGGATTGCTGCTATCAAATGAGCAAATTGTAAAAATGATGGATACATCACTCGATTCAGGAACAAGCCAGGTAATACCAGCAGGAGTGAAGAAAAATGGCGATTTCTATAGCCATTCTAAAGTTGCTGACAACGAGACGTTTTCTAGTTTGCAGCAGCACATTCATCACCTAATGATGCAGGCAGGAATCGATATGACATCTGGTGGCGTCCATTTAAATCCATTCCAGCATAAACAGAACACGGCTTGCACGTATTGCCCATTCTTGTCAGTCTGTCAATTTGATCCGATTCTAGAGGAAAATAATTATCGAAAGCTAACTGACTTAAAGGATGACGAAATACTGGAGAGACTCCGTCATAAGGAGGAAATGTAATGGCTAATTGGACAAAGGAACAGGAACAAGCAATCTATACGGACGGCAGTGATGTGCTCGTAGCAGCGGCGGCAGGTTCGGGGAAAACAGCCGTACTTGTCGAGCGGATAATTCAAAAGTTAATTAAAAAGGATGATCCGGTGGATATTGATTCGCTGCTTGTTGTAACGTTTACCAATGCTGCAGCTCAGGAAATGCGGAACAGGGTTGGACTTGCCTTGGAAGAAGCATTGGCAGAAGACCCGAGCTCACCGCATCTTAAAAAGCAATTATCGCTTCTGCAGCGTGCATCAATATCAACCTTGCACTCGTTTTGTCTTGATACGGTAAAACAATATGCTTATTTACTGGATATTGATCCCGCTTTTCGTATTGCTAATGATATGGAAGCAGATTTAATTAAACAGGAAGTAATTGATGACTTATTTGAAGAATGGTACGGGAAAGAAGGCGAAGATCAAAAGAGATTTTTTGCCGTAGTAGACCGTTTTTCCAGTGATCGAAGTGATGCAGATGTAGAGAGCCTTGTACTTGATTTATATACATTTGCCGCGCAAAATCCATGGCCAGATATGTGGCTTGATCAGATTGCAGATGTCTATGATATTCCGGATGATTGGACGGAGGATGAACTGCCATGGTTATCAATCATAAAAAGGGAAGCTAAAAATCAGCTGGAAGCTATGCAGCAAGAGATTAATCTTGCAATGGAATTAACAAGAGAAAGCGATGGACCATACCATTATGCGGATGCAATTGATTCAGACGCGGAGAATCTGCAAATAGCACTGGCACATCTGAATTCGTGGAATGATTTACAAGCACATATGGCGGCAAGTTCTTTCGCAAAATTATCAGGCAAGAAAGTCGATTGTGATGATGCAAAAAAAGATAAGGTTAAAAAATTGCGTGATAGCTATAAGAAACGCTGGAATGAAATGAAAGAAGGTTGGTTTAGCCGTGATTTGACAGGCCACATTGCAGATATGCAGGAACTGGCTCCGGTCATCAGGCAATTAACAGAGATTGTGAAACAATTTAAAACACGATTTACAGAACAAAAGCGGGAACGAGCTATTGTTGATTTTTCAGACCTGGAACATTACTGCCTGGAATTGTTAACTGACGATACATCCACCGCGGATAAGGTTTTACCTTCAACTGTAGCAGTCAATTTGCAGAGACAGTTCAGTGAGTTATTAATAGATGAGTATCAGGATACAAACCTTGTCCAGGAAACAATTTTAACGCTAATTAGCGATCAGGCAGGTCCGGGAAACAGGTTTATGGTAGGTGATGTTAAGCAGAGTATCTATCGATTTCGACACGCAGAACCATCGTTATTTATCCAGAAATATAAACGCTTTGCTGATGAAGGGGTTCCCGCCAGGCGAATTGATTTGGCAAGTAATTTCCGTAGCCGTGAACATGTCTTGATTGGAGCCAACTATATTTTCAGACAAATCCTTGACGAAGACTTAGGGGAAATTAACTATGATGAGGATGCTGAGCTGATTTATGCAAATAAAATGTATGATACATTACCACATACTGAACCACAGCCAGAACTAATCATCATTGATCGTGAAGTTCCAGAGGAAAAAGAGGATATTTCACAGGATGAAGAGGACTATCAGGATCTGGAAAAAGCACAGCTCGAGGCACGTGCATACGCAGAAAAAATTAAAGGATGGATTGGACAGAAAGAAAGCGGTCCATTACAAGTCTATGATAAATCGACAGATACACAACGAGATATGCAGTATCGCGATGTTGTTATTTTAATGCGCTCGATGACATGGGCACCAACGATAGTCGACGAATTGAAAAAACAGGGAATACCAGTATATGCCGAACTCTCGACAGGTTACTTTGATGCCATTGAAGTAAAAATCATGCTAAGTCTGCTAAAAGTGATTGATAATCCAAGGCAGGATATCCCGCTTGCTTCCGTACTCAAGTCACCAATTGTTGGGTTGAATGAAGAGGAGCTGTCACTAGTTCGATTAGCAGATCAGAAAGGAACATATTATGATGCATTAAAGGCATTTAACCGCCATAATTCGGATGATACAGCCATTAAGGCAAATAATTTCCTGGAGCGACTTGAACGTTACCGGCTTGCATCACGGCAAGGTGCTTTATCTGAATTGATATGGCAGATTTATCGGGAAACAGGTTATTATGACTTCGTTGGCGGTATGCCCGGAGGACGACAGCGTCAAGCAAATCTTAGAGCGCTATATGATCGTGCCAGAGGATATGAGTCAACATCGTTTCGTGGATTATTCCGCTTCCTGAGGTTTATTGAACGTATGGAAGAGCGTGGCGATGATCTTGGATCAGCCCGGGCATTAAGTGAGCAAGAGGATATTGTCCGAATCATGACGATTCATAAAAGTAAAGGTTTGGAGTTCCCAGTTGTTATCCTGGGAGCGATGGATAAACAATTTAATTTTATGGATTTGAAACGACGTTATTTATTGCATAAAGACCTAGGATTTGCCAGTAAATATATTGATCCGGTCAAACGGATAACGTATCCGACGCTGTTTCACCATGCATTGCAAAAAGAAAAATTAAGGGAACTTCTGGCAGAAGAAATGCGAGTATTATATGTTGCATTGACACGCGCGAAAGAGAAGTTAGTGATGGTTGGTAATGTTCCATCATTTGAAAAGAAACAACAGAAATGGGAAAAAATGATTGATCATTCGGAATGGATTCTTCCTGCACATTACAGGATTGAATCGAAAACGTACCTTGATTGGGTTGGGCCTGCTTTAATCCGTCACAAAGGAAATGATGTGCTACGGACGTTGGATGTTGATGATGCTGTTTTGGAAGCAATCCAAATCGATCCGTCTGAATGGAATGTCTCAATTTTACACGGCAGTTCGCTAACCAATCTAGATGAAGCAGTTACGCAAGCTGATCTAGAGCGAAAAGAAAATATCGTGAATTGGCAGCCGCTGGAATTGGATGATAGCCACTTGGATTGGGCTGTTGACGATCGCCTTGCTTACACGTATCCATATCTTGAAGCTGCAACTTACAGAGCCAAACAAACAGTGACCGAAATTAAAAGACAGCGGGAGATAAAAGATGAATATAGTGGTGAACAGCTTATCCAAACGTCTCATGCCCCAATCGCCAAACGACCTGCTTTTATGCAAAAACAAAAATCGATTACTGCGGCAGAACGTGGTACTGCAATGCACACAGTGATGCAGCATATACCACTGACGAAGCCAATGACTGCAACAGAAATAGAAGAATTTGTGGAACAATTAGTAGAACGGGAAATTTTGACGAAACAGGAGGCAGAGGTTATTGAGACCACTGCTGTTGAACAATTTTTTAACACGTCAATTGCTCAATTAATCATGGAATCGCCGATTATTTATCGGGAAGTACCATTCAGTCTTTCGTTATCTGCAAAAGAAGTGTATGCAAACTGGACCAATAATATGGATGAACAAGTATTGGTGCAAGGTGTTATAGACTGTGTTATTCCAAAAGATGATGGATGGATTATTCTTGATTATAAGACTGATGGAATCACTGAGGAAGTAACCGATCGTGTAAAAGATAAACTTTTAGATAGGTATAAAATTCAAATGGATCTGTACAAACATGCGGTTGAACATATTTGGTACGAGCAAGTAAAAGAGACATATCTTTATTTCTTTTCCAAGCAACTTTTATTGGCAATTAAAAATGAATAGCTACTTTCTTATTTGCATAAGTGCAACTATGACATATGCCACAAAGGCTTGCACTGCAAAGTATAAGGTTTTTTAGCCGACTCGGTCATTTTTATCCTCCTTTTTAAACATGCATTTTAACGAATACCAGTTTTCTAACAAATATAATTTCCGAAAATGTGTCGAAGTAGTTACAAATTATAATGGTTATATTTAAAGAGTTAAACCCTGTTATATCAAGGGTATTACTCTTTATTTTTTTTGGAATTCTTTATAAATGATCACTGGGATTCCCCCTGTAATTAAAATCACGTATTCGTGTGATTTAGTTCACTTCGCAAAACCCCTTAAAAAAATAAGATGTAGTAGAAAGATAGTTTACAAGGAGGGGATTTGTGATGGAAGCAGCAAAAACGAGTACTCCAGTCGAAAATAAAGAAGAAAAATCATTAAAAGGTACAATGGTTTCCGTGTTATTTGTGTTAGGAGTCATCGTTGTTATGTGGGTAGGAGTCTTTTGGTTATATATGTCCAGAGTATAGGAGGGAAACGATATGCATCGCTTAGAAGAAATTTGGCTTGGATTAAGTGCCGGAATTTTAATTTTATTTATGGTTATAGTAGGTTATCAAACATTCGCGTTAGGTATGGGGCCACCAAGTAATAAAGAAAATATTGATCCTGAGCAAGTAGATCAAACTGCTCCATTTGATAATCCTGGCGTGAAAAAGGTGGGGGAAAACGAATATGAAGTTGTTATGACATTACAAGCGTTTGGCTTTACTCCCAGCGATATTGAAGTTCCAGCTGGGGCAGAAGTAACATTTACAATGACTTCCAAAGATGTTGTTCATGGCTTTCAAGTTGCTGGAACAAACATTAATGCAATGGTAATGCCAGGTCACATCCAAGAAATCACACACACATTTGATGAGCCAGGCGAGTATCTAGTGTTATGTAATGAATATTGCGGTGCGGGGCATCAGCTTATGTCCACGACAATCACGGTGAAGTAAAGGAGGTAAAGTTAAATGGAACAATCAATAAAAGAAACATTTCGCGAGAAGGCGAATAAAGGATTAGGCGTTAATCCTCTGGATGCTAAAATATCGAAATCATATTTATCAGTAGCCTTTATTACATTACTTATTGGCGGAATTTTAGGATTAGTACAAGGGCTTCAGAGGGCCGGTCTTCTGGAATTGCCAGCATGGTTAAACTATTACCAAGTGTTAACAGCACACGGTATTTTATTAATTCTAGTTTTTACAGCTACATTCACAATTGGTTATTTATATGCAGTTCTATCCCATACATTAGGAGGACTTCTTCCAAAAGTAAGGAAAATGGCTTGGGTTGGACTAGGGTTGATGCTGTTAGGAGTAGTACTAGTAGTAATAACAATTTTAATGAATGAAGCGTCCGTTTTATATACGTTTTATCCACCACTTGCTGCATCACCTATCTTTTATATTGGATTAGTATTTGTTGTTCTAGGTATATGGTCATGTAGTTTTGGAGCATTCATCAATTACAATCATTGGAGAAAAAATCATCGTGGTCAAGTAACGCCGCTGTATGCTTTCTTCGCAATGGGTGTATTCATACTTTGGTTCTTTGGAAGTATTGGTGTAACAATAGAAGTATTAACGCTTATTCCTTGGTCATTGGGCTGGAAAGAAACAGTTAACGTTATGGTTGCCCGAACACTATTTTGGAGTTTCGGACATACATTGGTTAATATTTGGTATATTGTAGCAATCTCTGCATGGTATGTAGCAATACCAAAGATTATCGGCGGAAAAGTGTTTAGTGATAAACTTGCTCGAGTTGTTGTAATATTATTAGTTATTTTAAACATTCCTGGTGGTTTTCACCATCAAATTATTGACCCAGGAATTTCAGAATCAGTTAAATTTTTACATGTGTTTATGAGTACATCAATCGCATTCCCTTCATTAATGACTGCGTTCGCCATATTCGCTATGTTTGAAAGAGCTGGCAGAAAACGCGGTGGTAAAGGATTATTAGGCTGGTTCACAAAACTTCCATGGGGAGATGTGCGTTTCTTAGCCCCTATGATTGCTATGATTGCTTTTATCCCTGGTGGTGCTGGTGGAATTGTCAATACAAGTAACCAAATGAACCAGGTAATTCACAACACGATGTGGGTTGTTGGGCACTTCCATATAACTGTAGGTGTAACAGTTGTCTTAACATTCTTTGGGATCACTTATTGGCTTGTCCCGTACTTATCCAAGCGTAAGCTAACCCCTCAAATGAATAGACTTGGTGTTATCCAGACAATTATTTGGACAGTCGGAATGATCTTCATGTCAGGTTCACAGCATTTAGTAGGGCTGTTGGGTGATCCGAGACGGACATCTTTCACAACGTATGGGGATCATGAAATAGCATTAAGCTGGGTGCCTTATGAGTATGTTATGGCGTTCGGAGGAACATTACTGCTTTTAGGTGTAATTATACAAGTTTATGCAGTATTCAATATGATGTTTTTCGCTCCAAAAGGTGAAACAGAATTCCCTCTTGGTGAAGCTGAGGAGAGTGAAGGACCTACACCACTATGGACTGAACGCTGGAGCATTTGGATTATCTTAATGCTTATGGTTGTAGCTATGGCCTACGTTGTACCGATTGTAGACTTTATAGTCAATGGTGGTCCCGGATCACCACCAATCAGAACATGGTAGTTGAAATAAAATTTAAGAGATAGTCCTGTTCAGGGCTATCTTTTTAAGCAATAAGAAAGAATAAATTCTTTCTTACTGCATAAGTGCAACTAAGGCAATTCGCCTAAGAACTTGGCGAATGCCAAGTTTTCTAAAGTAAAACTAATGATAAATTACAAACTTGGGAAGTGATCGGTTATGATCAAAGACAGACATAATTTAATAGCTATCATTCTCGTAATCATATTTGGAATTGGTTTATTTTATATTGGAACTGATGGATTCCGTGCATTTACAGCAGAAAGTGCTAGAACGTATGAAGTATTACAAAATAAGCCTGAATTTCCTTCTGTAACTTTGGAGGACAGTCACGCGCGAACATATACTTTTGACGAATTTGCAGAAGGAAAATACGTATTTCTAACATTTATGTATACAAGTTGTACAACTGTATGTCCACAGCTAGAGATGAACATGGCCGATGTCTATGATCAAATTCCGAGTAAATATATTGGTGAGGACATCGTCTTTCTAAGTATAAGTTTTGATCCAACAAGAGATGACCCAGCAACCTTAACCAAATACAGATCCTATTTTGGAAGTGATGGAGAAACGTGGCGTATGGCAAGAATAAACGACCAGTCCGAACTAGACACGCTACTCGAAAAACTGGGCGTAATAGTTATCCCTGATGGTAATGGAGACTTCACACATAATAGTGCTTTCTATTTTATTGGAAAAACTGGCCATTTACAGCAAGTGATGGACTTCACCAAAATTGATGAAGCTGCTGATACTGTTCTAAATATTCTTGACAGTGAAGAGGAGGAATAGACGATGAAACAAGCAATCTATGGTTTAATGCTGTACGTCTTTCTAATTCTTCCACCTGTAGCTAATTTACTAGAATCGATTATGATTGTGCACATGCATATGCAAATGCCACTCCTGGTGATATCTGGATTTCTAATGGCACGATTTTTTCAGATGAAGTTTCCGGGATTTTTTGAAAAATGGAATGGTAACGGTGTACCTGGAATTCTATTATTCATTGTTATTTGGAGTTACTGGATGATCCCACGTTCAATGGATGAGGCTGTTACTATTCAAATGGTAGAGGTATTTAAATTTATCAGTTTGCCGTTTTTAGCGGGGATTCCTCTACGTGATAGCTGGATAAAACTTGGGAAAATTGGCAGAAATATTACTTATGTATTCTTTGTTATCATGTTTGGACTAATGGCGTGGCTGTATATTGGGGCGGATAGTCAGATATGCAATAACTACTTGGAAGTGGAGCAGAAGACACTTGGCTGGGGTTCACTTGCATTTGCAGCATTTTTACTCATATATGTATTGCAATTATTATTCATTGATCAATCAGAATTTGAATAGGAAGAAAAGTGCCTTGTCGTAGAGCGCTTTTGTTGGCAGCGTTGAGGGTAAGCATCATGTCGTATTGGGATTTCAGCCAAATATGAATAACTTCAATCAGATACAGAAAATTGGGCCAAATAGCCAAAAGAACTGTCACATCAATTGGACAGTTCTTTTAAATACTAAGCATTTGCTGTTAAATTCTGATCGTTCACATCAGGGTCAAATGGGTTGGTGGAACTTAAACCACTATTGGTACAAATAAAATCTCCGGTGTTTTGTGATCCTGCACCTGTGTTTGTTTTGGAAGTGCTTTTAGGGGCTAGATAAAAGGAATCACCAAAATTTATGACGCCACCACCCACACTATTTATCTTTATTGGTCCAACAATTGATGGCATGAAGAACTCCTCCAGAATTTATATTTCAGGATACACATAGTTTATGACGTCATGTTGTTATCCGTGCCGGTGGTATACTGACGAAAGTGTTTCACCCTTGCTTCGGCAGATAATTCATTAAGGTTGCCAATATGCAAAATAGATGATTGACTCACTCCGAGGATAGATATGTTTCCTATTTTTATTACATTAGAATGATTTAGTGTATTTTTTTGGACTTCTGTGGCATTAATCGGCCAGTTTGCGTCCCGTTGAAATAATGAAAATCTATTAAAATACAGCCCCTCATCATTTGCAAATGTTGCACCTTCTTTTTGAATTGCAATTCCCCTTGATTTCGGACGGGCATTTGATGTATCGCCAATATTAAAAATGCCGCTGTATGTTAGACCATGAACTCTGATACGCCTAACGGATGCTGTTCGCTTTTGCATCAATAAAACCCCTCATCCTGATAGTGGAACGATGGAACCAATCATAGTTGCTTCTGGCGGAGTATCGAAGAATGATGAGAGGATTATATCTTCACTGTCTCCTACTAAAAACACAGACGAAGATGTGATCGCATCTATTTGGACATTTCCGACTTGTAAGCCCCAATTATGAACTTCCATATTCATTTTCTGAATCATTCCTTTCCATATATGTTGTTAGCGAATGATGAATTTCATTTTTAATTTGCTCCATAATAAATTGCTTCCTTTGATCTTCTGAAAGGTTCTGATTTTTACGTTTGGATTCTTCTTCATAAAACGTGATTCGTTCGGGTAGCTGTTTGGCCATATCCTCGATAAGTATTGATGGATCAGTATTATCGATTGAAAAATGATTCTGGTCAGCTATATTACGGATTAGGTTTAATCCATGTTCTTTCAAATACCTATTTAAGTCAGATAATAATTGTTGTTTGACTGGTGTTTTGCCAGGTGGAACAGAGAGATCTTCTATATCTTTAAGATCATTTGGTGATAAACCAATGTGGAGAGTTCCATCAAGATTCTCTATTTTCAGCTGGTCAAAGTGATATTCGATTTTTTCGATGTTATTGTGGTTCGATTCTTTTTGTTCAAACTTCTCGACTCTTGATTCCAGTGACCTTATTTTTCTGTCCTGTTCTTCGATGCGCTGCAGTAGGTTATACATATAATTGTTCCAGCTATTCATAAGAGTGTGCCCTCCTTACAACTAGGCAAATACCTATAGTAACATATGCATAAAAGGCGAATATGTGCTACTGTCCAGGCTGTTGCAACCGAATAATTGAAGAATCACCAACAGGTTCAGCCGGCTCCGCAGCTTCTTCATACTCCCCTGTATTATAAATATCCGATTGTGCCTGAATACTTCCAGTACTCCCAATTTGTACAACTGAAGAATTTGTGATCGCGCCTATTTTTAACATATGAATACTTATAGATTGGTGAATAGTAAAATTCATGGTATACACTCCATTATTTATCTATATTCTGATCCGCTACATCTGAATCCCGTACATACGTATTTGATTCTTTTAGCCGTATATGGGTGCCATCTCCTGTATTAAAGGAACCCCCACCAGCATATGTTTTTGCAGTGCTTTCAGGACTCATTGAATACACATCTCCAATGTTAAAGATGCTGGACGAGCTTATATTAATTACTTTGACTGCGCCGACTTTTGCTGGCATGATAAATCCTCCTTCAGGTTTAGTTTATGTTCAAGGTGAAAATTTGTTGAAGCAGCAAAAAGAAGTTATTATTAATTTATAGAATAGTAGAAACAAACTATTTTTTGCAGTTAAGATAGTATAAATCCTTTCTTACTGCATAAGTGCAACTAAGGCTTATTTATACTAAGGCTTGCATTCCGAAGTATAAGGGTTCTAAAAAAAGCAAATAAGGTTCCCTTTAAACGAATGCCAAGTTCTATAAGAAAGGTAGTGAAACGAATGAATGTTGCTTCGCCATTGCAGGAATCTAAACGATTGACGTGGATTGATGCCGCTCGCGGTTTTGCTATTTTAGGTATTTTCGTTGTCAACATTGGAGCTTTCTCTGCACCATATTTCATGTATGGTGGGGAGGAGGATGCATGGACATCCACTGTCGATCAATCTACACAAGTAGTTATTGATATTTTCTTTCAGGCCAGCTTTTATACACTCTTCTCACTTTTGTTTGGTTTCGGTTTTCAGGTTTTAAAAGAACGTCTGGTAGAAAAAAATATCAATGTCTATCCACTCTTATTTCGAAGGTTACTTATATTAATTTGTTTCGGTTTGATACATGCATTTTTAATCTGGCATGGTGATATTTTATTATCATACGGAGTTGTTGGTCTGTTTTTAGTGGCATTTGTGAACCGCAAAAGTAAAACTCTATTGGTATGGGGAATACTGATGCTAGGATTGAGCGTTACTTACTTTTCTAAAATGTTATTTGATGCAAGGGCATTTCTAGACGGTTATAACACTTCGAAAATTTTCCTTGTGAAGGAAAACTATAGTAGCAGTGATCTGGCAGTAATTTTATCTCAAAACGCCAGCGATTGGCTTTATTCGAATAGTTTATTCTCAAGTTTGCTGTTAGCAACAACATTATTACCTTTGTTTTTATTCGGTATGTTTATTGCGAGAAAAAGGTGGTTGCACAAGCCCGACGAACACAAACAAACAGTGCTTATAGTATGGTTTATTAGCTTCCTGTTCTTTGCAGCACTAAAAATGGGTCCATATTTATATGGAAATCCGACTTGGTTCTCGTATATTCAGGATAATGTTGGCGGGACTGGATCCGCATTATTCTACTTATTTTCAATAACTTTGTTAAGCAGAAGCAGTTTTGGAAAATTAATATTAAAACCGCTCACATATGTTGGCAGAATGTCCTTAACAAATTATATTACCCAATCTATTATATGTTTTATATTGTTTTATGGAGCAGGTTTTGGGTTATATGGTTCGGTAAGGCCAATCGTTGCCATGGGAATTGTTGTGGTTGTCTTTAGTCTGCAAATTGTCTGCAGTAAATGGTGGCTGGCAAGATATCGTTTCGGACCGCTTGAATGGCTCTGGCGAAGTCTTACCTACAAAGAAAAACAGTCATTACGAAAAGTGAAGCGGAGAAATTCTTAGTGTGAAACAACAATAGTGTGGCAGTTTTTTATCAAGCGAAACCGCCATAATAATGTCATAGTATAATGGTATAAAAGAAGATGTGTTTACGTTATACTAGACAAAATGCTTTTACATATTTAACTTGTTGAACGTCTTAAAGACAATAGGATTCGGCAATGAAAGGAGTAGTTATATTGAATAAACAGAAATTACAATTACCCCTTCAGACATTAAGTTTAGTTGTTGGATTCATGGTATGGGTAATATTATCATCATTAATGCCATTTATAAAAGAGGACATCAATCTAACAATGGGACAAGTTTCTTGGGTAACAGCAGTCCCTGTTATCTTAGGATCTATTTTACGTGTGCCTATCGGGTATTGGACAAATCGCTTTGGAGCCAGGTGGATATTTTTAATTAGTCTTATCTTTTTAATATTTCCAGTATATTATATTAGTATAGCTAATTCATTTATCGGCTTAATTATTGCTGGCTTGTTTATTGGTGTCGGTGGAGCGATATTCTCTACTGGTGTAACATCACTTCCTAAGTATTATCCAAAAGAACGCCATGGCTTCGTAAATGGAATCTATGGTGTCGGTAATATTGGTACAGCGTTAACTGCTTTTGGGGCACCGATAATTGCTGGACAATTTGGCTGGGAAGTAACTGTGCGATTATTAATTATACCGCTAATATTGTTCGCGATATTAAACTTTATCTTCGGTGACCGCAAAGAACCAAAGGTATCGACGCCATTGAAGGATCAAATTAAAGCAGTTTATCTTAATCAAAAACTTTGGTTCCTAAGTCTATTTTACTTTCTGACTTTTGGTTCGTTTGTAGCATTTACAGTTTATCTTCCAAATTTCTTAGTATCAGAATTTAATTTGACAGAAGTTGATGCTGGGTTACGGACAGCTGGTTTTATCGCACTATGTACATTAATTCGTCCCCTCGGTGGTTGGCTTGGGGATAAGTTTGATCCCTTTAAAATCTTAATACTTGTGTTTACTGGGTTAACATTGTCCGGGGTTTTGCTATCATTTTCTCCAACGATCACATTGTATACGGTCGGTACATTAACCGTTGCGATTTGTTCTGGGATTGGGAATGGGACTATTTTTAAGCTAGTTCCTTTTTACTTCTCAAAACAAGGTGGTATAGTAAATGGTATTGTTGCAGCAATGGGTGGCTTAGGAGGCTTCTTCCCGCCACTAATATTGTCAACTGTTTTCAGTCTGACAGGTCACTATGCAATTGGATTTATGGCTTTATCGCAGTTTGCGTTAGCAAGTTTAATTATTGTCATTTGGATGTATTATACAGACAAGCTTAATCTTTCCAATCAAATTGTGGAGAACACAGGTTAAGGTGTTATGGTTACAGATACAAATGGATATATTACAAACGTAAATAAGGCTTTTACT
The DNA here is from genome assembly GCF_900110695.1 of Virgibacillus subterraneus. GTDB lineage: Bacteria > Bacillota > Bacilli > Bacillales > Amphibacillaceae > Lentibacillus > Lentibacillus subterraneus. Next base: position 205,943 of record NZ_FOEH01000003.1, read on the forward strand.
GAAGTAACTGGGTATACAGCAGAGGAAGCTTTAGGAGAAAAGACAAAAATATTAAGTTCCGGTTATCATACAGCTGATTTTTACCAATCCATGTGGGATGAGTTGGATAAAAAACATTATTGGCAGGGTGATATTTGGAATAAACGAAAAAATGGTGAAGTCTATCATGAATGGCTGACTATAAGTGCAATTGAAGGTGATGAAGGAGAAATCATTAAATATGTTGGTATTTTTAGTGATATCTCAAATGAGGAGCCATCTGTAAATTAAGTTCTTTTCATAAGTTCTGTGGCTTTTTAATGATCACATTTAGATATATAAATTTTTTAGAAAAAGACATAAATTAAAAGTAAAGCTTGGATAGTCTTACTATCCAAGCTTTACTTAATTACTAGCCTTTTAAAACATCTTTAATATGGTTCACTGCCCATTTCAAGTCATCTTTTTCAATGATAAGTGGAGGAGCGAATCGAATTACATTTTCGTGTGTTTCTTTACATAGAAGGCCTCTCTCTTTTAATGCCTCGCAGTATGGACGGGCAGCCTCATTCAGTTCAACTCCTATAAACAGGCCTTTGCCTCGCACTTCCTTGATCATCGGATTATCAATGCTTTTAAGCTCATCCATCATATAATTACCAAGTTCCAATGACCGGTCAGCCAATTTCTCTTCTTCCAGTACTTCGAGTGACGCAACTGAGACCGCACATGCCAGTGGATTTCCGCCAAATGTAGAGCCATGTGACCCCGGATTGAATACGCCAAGAATGTTTTTGTTGGCAACGACACATGAGATAGGGAATACACCACCACCTAGCGCTTTTCCTAAAATGAGAATATCTGGTGACACATTCTCCCAGTCACAGGCGAACATTTTTCCAGTTCGACCTAAACCAGCCTGAATTTCATCAGCAATATATAATACATTGTTTTCTGAGCATACATCATATGCTTCTTTAAGGAATCCTTCTGGTGGCATGACAATACCAGCTTCGCCTTGGATTGGCTCGAATAAGAAGCCTGCAGTATTTTCGTTAATAGCTGCCTTTAAAGCGTCAATATCCCCATATGGAATGACTTTTATTCCTGGAAGCATTGGTCCAAAACCACGCTTGTTTTCTGCATCGGAAGATAACGAAACTGCTGCCATCGTACGACCGTGGAAGTTTCCTTCACATGCAATTATTTCTGCTTGTCCCTCAGGGACATTTTTTACATCATACGCCCAACGACGTGCTGTTTTAATAGCTGTCTCGACAGCTTCAGCCCCAGTATTCATTGGGAGCGTCATTTCTTTGTTGGTTAATTTGCAAATCTTTTCATACCATGGACCTAATTGATCATTATGAAAAGCTCGTGAGGTTAGTGTTACTTGATCTGCTTGTTTTTTTAATGCATCAATGATTTTCGGGTGACGATGACCTTGGTTTACTGCTGAATAGGCACTAAGCATATCCATGTAGCGATTACCTTCTGGATCTTCAACCCAAACACCCTCTGCTTTGGATATGACAACAGGAAGCGGATGATAATTTTTAGCCCCATATTCCTGAGTCTGATCAATAATTTGCTGACTGTTTTGTACCATACTATCCCTCCGATTTTAAATCTGCTTTACAAATTATAGTATAACAGTTTTTAATCTATTTTACTTCCAGTTTGGGATGTTCAAATAATTTTCAAATGAATTTCTTAGTGGTACATGATATGATAGTTTTATTATGTCTTAACGCATAGGAGGAACATAAATGAATACACATTTACACGTCACTGCATGGGTCTTGGCAATTATTCTATTTATTGTAGTAGTAGTGCTACATAAATCAGGCAAGGCAAAAGGTGCAAAAATAGTACAAATGATACTGCGTCTGGACTATTTATTAATATTGTATTCCGGTGGTACGCTGCTTGCAGCATATTTCAGCGGTCCGCAAATGGGAGAAGCCATCTTTAAAGGCCTTGCAGGAATATGGGCTATCTTTGCCATGGAAATGATCAGCTTGAAAATGGGAAGAGAAGAAGCAACGAAAAGCTGGTGGATTCAGCTGGCAATTGCAATTATTCTCACACTAATTCTAGGTTTTGGACGATTAGGATTTGGTTTTTTACCATAGGTGATTAAAAAGGACTTTTCAAGTGAGGAAAAGTCCTTTTTTAATGGATTTTTAGCCATTTGGCTCAAACTGTCACAAAATCAGCTCAAAGTTCACAATATCCGGCTCAAACTGTCACAAAGTCGGCTCAAGTTCACAAAATTCTCGCTCAATTTGTCACATTTTTACAGACTTATGGATTGTTCATAACTATAATCGAATGCCAACGCAAAAAAGTGTCATATTTAATTTAATAAATAATGACACTTTTTGCTCTTGAGATTCGATTGTATTGGTGAATAGTTACTTCGTTAACGCTTTAAGTACGTCATCGATTGTTTTTTCGGAAGCGATTAACCCTTTATTAGTCCAGTAACTTGGGTCATTCAAAATATATACATTACCATTTTTGGCTGCTGGAGTACTTTGCCAGACATCACTGTTTTTCAATGTTTCGATTCCTTGTTCACCCTCTGATGCGAGCAGGAAAACATGATCAGCTTTTAATTCGGAAAGCTTCTCAAGTGAAAGTGGATTCCATTGTGCTTGGGCTTCTCCAAGATTCTTGATGAGTTCGGGTGAATTAATCCCTAATTCCGAATAAAGCACTTCTGCGCTATGGCGGTTTTCTTCAAATACAAAAAACTGATTCCCTGTTGCCCAAATTGCTGCAACAGTTTCGTCGCCTATTGCACCACTTAATGTTTCTTTTGCATTTGCAACTTTTTCTTTATACTGATTTATGGCTTCATCGGCTTTTTCTTCTTTTTCAAGAATTTTACCAAAAGTTTCTATTTGCTTACGCCAGTTGTTTGTTGTTTCTTCTTTCATGACAAAAGTTGGGGCGATTTTTTGATAATCTTCATATGATCCTTCATAACTGTCGATACCATGTTCCAGTATGATTAAATCAGGGTTCTGATTTAGTACTTGTTCAAGTGGAAGATTCCATTCGATTTTTGGAAGGTCCTTTAATTCATATTCCAAGTAATTCTGGACGCTTTGTCCAATTGCCCATTTAGCAACTGGGGTAACTCCAAGTGCGAGTAATGCGTCTTCATGAAAGGGAGCAATAATCCGTTCAGCATCAGTTGGGAGTGTAACTTCTCCCATTTTACTGTCTAATGTTACCTCGGACTTCTGTTCACTATCTTGATCGCCGGCATCTGAACTGGAATCTGAACTATCATCACCACATGCCGAAATGATTAATGTTAGCAACAAAACTAAACTCATTAATAAAAAACGGGATTTTTTAATTTTAAACATATGTAAGTCTCCTCTTATGTTATAATAAATTCCTAATGGTAATGATAATCATTTTCAACTGTAATGTCAATTGAATTTTTGTCATTGCAGTGGGAAGTTTGAAGGCTTATACTTTTACATTAGGAAATAGTTTGTAAGTGCAGGAGAAAATCATGTTATCTACTATTCAGCATTCGTCATTTTTAAAAATAATAATCAATATTTTAACCATAATAGCATTATTACTTGCAATGGGACTATCAATTGCCTATGGGGCGGTAGATATAAATCTATCAACTGTTTGGCGGGCGATTAGTAACTTTGATAGAGATATAACATCACATCAGGTAATCCAGGAATTGAGGCTTCCGCGGGCAATTGCTGCAGCACTTGTTGGTGCATTTTTAGCTGTATCAGGTGCTGTCATGCAGGGTATGACCCGTAATCCGTTAGCTTCACCTTCAATCATGGGTGTTACAAATGGAGCTGCATTCGCTCTTGTTCTGACAATGGCATTTATTCCGGGTGTCTCTGGTCTTGGTTTAACACTTGCTTCGTTTGCTGGTGCTGGTGTTGCAGTTGTACTGGTCTTTATGGTCGGTTCTTTTTCAACGGGTGGCTTGACCCCGGTTAAACTTGCGTTAGCTGGTGTTGCAATTGGGACACTATTAAGCTCGGTTTCGACTATAATTGCACTACATTTTCAGCTTGAAAAGCAATTAGGTTTTTGGCTTGCTGGGGGACTGGCAGGAACAAATTGGAGCTCTATTCAGATTTTGCTGATATCCGGTGCGATCGGAATATTTATTGCTTTTATGATAGCGAAATCAATTACAGTACTAAACCTTGGTGAAGATATTGCGGTAGGGCTTGGGCAAAATAATTTGGTGATTAAAGTGCTCGGTATTCTGACAGTACTGATTTTAACTGGAGCAGCAGTCTCTGTTGCAGGTGCCATTGGTTTTATGGGCCTGATAATCCCTCATATGTCCCGTTTTATCATGGGTACGGATTATCGCTGGATTATTCCTTCATCAGCATTATTTGGTGCACTTCTGCTGGTTTTATCCGACATTGTCTCACGGCTGATAAATGCTCCATATGAAACGCCGGTTGGTGCGATAACATCGCTAATTGGTGTACCATTCTTTTTATATCTAGCTCGCGGCAGTAGTGGGGGTGGCAAATAATGAACCCGATTTATCAAAAGAAAACAGGTCGATTTATTGGTATTATAGCGTTATTCATCGTATTAATTATCACCATGTTCTTTATCAGCCTTAGTACTGGTGTTATCAATATAGCGCCATTAGATGTAATAAAAACGCTAACTGGGCAAGGGACGGAAAGACAAGGATTGGTGTTATTTGACTTTCGCTTACCAGGGATTATATTAGCTTTACTGATTGGCTCAGGTCTTGCGGTATCCGGAGTAATTCTGCAGGGAGTCACCCAAAATGATCTGGCTGACCCTGGTATTTTGGGAATTAATACTGGGGCAGGTCTTGCGGTCGTATTATTTATATTTTTTATCCAGGATTCATTGAATACAACGTTATCTATTTTTATAATGCCACTATTTGCGTTAGTTGGAGCTTTATTTGCAGCATTTCTAGTATATACATTAGCATGGAAAAATGGTGTCAATCCAATACGGCTGGTGCTTGTGGGAATAGGTGTTAATGCAGGATTCAGTGCAGCGTTAATTATTTTTCAGCTAAAAATGAACCCGCAGGACTTCAGACAGGCAACCGTTTGGCTTTCCGGTGATATATGGAGCGCCAATTGGTCATTTGTATTAGCTTTGCTGCCATGGATTCTTATACTCGTTCCATATGCACTTCACAAGGCAAACGTACTGAATGTCTTAAACCTCGGCGATGATGTTGCTGCTGGGTTGGGGTCTAAAGTTGAAGGGGATAGACGTCTGCTGCTGCTTATCGCAGTTGCGTTAGCGGGAGCTAGTGTTGCTGCTGGTGGTGCAATTGCTTTTCTGGGACTAGTCGTACCACATATTGCACGAAGGATAATTGGTCCGTTGCATCAATATATTATTCCAATTTCAACATTAATTGGTGCACTTCTGTTAATGGTTTCAGATACAATTGGCAAGAATTTATTAACGCCAACAGAAATACCTGCCGGAGTTGTTGTGGCTGTTCTTAGTACACCTTATTTTGTATATCTTTTAGTTAAAACCAAATAAGCCGTGGAGGTTTTTTTTATGACCGAACAACATGAAGTTTATGACGTTACGATTATTGGCGGAGGACCCGTGGGCCTATTCACTGCCTTTTATAGCGGCATGCGTGAGATGAAAACCAAAATAATTGAATACCTGCCATTTTTAGGTGGAAAAGTTCCATATTTTTATCCTGAAAAGGTAATAAGGGATATTGGAGGTATAGCGAGCATTTCCGGTGAAAAGTTGACAGATCAATTGATTGAACAGGCGATGACATTCAATCCGACTGTTGTTTTAGGAGAACAATGCCTACATGTAGAAAAACTTCATGATGGAACGTTTATCCTAACTAGTGATAATGGTGCTAAACACTATACACGAACGATTATCGTAGCAACAGGCTTTGGGACGCTTAAATCAACGAAATTGGAATTGCCGAATGCAAGTCAATTCGAAGAAAAGAGCCTTAATTATACGATAAAGCGCCTGGAAAGTTATCGTGGAAAACGTGTACTCCTGTCTGGCGGAGGAAATTCCGCGGTCGACTGGGCAAACGAATTGGAATCTGTAGCAGATCAGGTCACATTGGTTTACCGCAAAAAAGCTTTTAGTGGAATAGAAAGTAATATTACAAAGATGAAGAACTCATCCGTGGATGTTAAGACTCCTTATTTCGTTGATAGCTTAGTAGGGGACGGGGGACAAATTTCAAGTGCATTCGTTAAAAACCTGCAAACAAATGAAGTAGAGGAGCTTGAAATCGATGCATTGATCGTAAATCATGGATTTGAAATAGACCTTGGACCTATTGCAGACTGGGGAATGGATATGGAAGGTGGCACCATTAAAGTGAATGGGGAAATGGCGACTTCAATCCCAGGTATGTTCGCAGTTGGTGATATAGCCAATTATCAACACAAACTTCAACTAATTGCTGGTGGATTTAATGAAGGACCAATTGCTGTAAATAGTGTGAAATTGCATATACACCCAGAGGAAGAACTATCTCACTTATTTTCTACAACCTATGATTTTTCGGAATAGTATTTTTTAAAATATGAAGGATTTTCGACAATCTCACAGTATTCATTGACTATTTTTGAAAAAGGTTAATAATAGGGAGGTATTAACTATTATTTTTCTGGCAGATAAGAAAGTATAAATCCTTTCTTACTGCATAAGTGCAACTAAAGCTTATCTATATAAAGGCTTGGCGATAAGCCAAGTTTTCTAAGCAGTTAGGTGAAATACGCTTTCATAAGAATCTCTTTAACAATCGGCCAAGTTTTCTAAAAGGAGTACAATGATGAAACACTTACTATTAACACTTATAATAATTTCTTTTTCGCTCGGAATAACTAACCCGGCTGGTGCAGCAGAAAAAGAAACCATACATAGTGAAATTATTTATAATCTATTAGTTGATCGTTTCAATAACGGTGATCCTTTAGCGGGGGAACAGGTTAATTTGGATGATCCCCTTGCTTATCATGGTGGAGATTTACAAGGAGTAACTGATAAACTTGGATCCTTAAAAGATTTAGGGTATACCACGATTGTATTGTCTCCGATTATGGAAAACGCACCTGGTGGCTATCATGGTTATTGGATTGAAGACTTTTATAAAGTTGATGACCAGTTTGGTACAATGGAAGATTTGAAAAAACTAGTAAAAGAAGCCCATGAACGTGACATTAAAGTAGTAATGGAGTTTGTAACAAACTACGTGTCAGTGACACATCCCATGACAGAGGATTCAAGTAAAAGTGACTGGCTGAAAGAAAATAATAATGTTCAGTCATACCAATGGCTTGATCAAGCTGTTGTACTTGATCAGTCAAACCCAGAAGTACAAAAATTCCTAATGGATGCTGCAGATTACTGGATTGAGGAAGCAAATATTGATGGATATAAATTTCATGCAGCTGATTATACCAATGAGTCATTTTTAAAAGAATTGACTGCTCACATTAATGAACAAAACCCGAATTTCTATATGCTTGGAGATATTTTAAGCGGCGAGGAATATACAGGTGATATCAAAGAGAATACACAAATTGATATGGTGGAGAATCATCCGATATATGAACCGATAACAGAAACCTTTGCAAGTGCAGGAGAGCCTGTTTCAAACCTTTATGATGCTTGGGTAGCCAGTGGCAAAAGTGAGGACCTAACCTACTTGGATAACAAATACACTGAACGCTTTACGCAAAAGCTGCTGAAAAATGCCCGGAATCCATTAACGACATGGAAATTAGCTTTAACTTATTTATACACTGCTCCAGGAACTCCAATGATTTATCAAGGATCTGAGATTCCGATGGGTGGTGGGGCGTTTCCAGATAGTCAGGAGATGGTCCAATTTAATAGTGGAGATGAAGATTTATCAGAGTTCATCAATAGAGCTTCAGCACTTCGCTCTCAGTTTCCTCCCCTCCAAAAGGGAGACTATGAGCTATTAGGTTCAAGTGGTGCCATGAGCCTGATGAAACGTTCATATGAAGGTAAAACGGTCTATATCGCTATCAATAATGATACGGAGTCACAAGCTATTTCAATTGATGGAATTGACTCTAGTATGCAATTGAAAGGTCTGCTTGGAGATAATCTTGTACGGGAAAATGAAAAAGGTGAATTTAAAATTGGTCTTGCACGTGAAACCGCAGAAGTTTACATCGAACAGAATGATACTGGACTAAATTGGACATTTATTGGAACGGTTATAGGTATTTTTCTTTTATTCGTCTTGGGTGTCATCCTATTAAGCAGAAAACAGAAAAAAAGAGAAGAAGCTGAAGCGTAAGCAATTCAGATTGGAATGACCATCAATTTTGTATGTTAATTGATGGTCAGTTTTTTAGGGATTAAAAAACCACATGGCTGCCGTGTGCTCAGCCACCATCAACTATGAAAAATGGCAAACTGAAAATTAACCTGAGTAGGAATGCTAAAAAACTTTAGCGGACACCAGCGACCTTATATCGCAGAATTATCCCTGTTATACTCAGGTATATGTCAAATAAGGTCTTTTGTGTCCGCATACCCACGTTAAAGCACTGTTTTTATAGAAATAGCGGCTTCTATGACCTCTAACTGCTATTTTTGCTTAATCCGTATGTTTAATTTGCTCGTTCCGAATTACCAATTACTCTACCCGTTAACAATCATTCCGCCATTTATATGAATAACTTGTCCTGTCACATAGCTTGCATCATCACTTGCTAGATAAACATATGCTGGTGCTAATTCCTTTGGCTCTCCAGGGCGCTTCATCGGCGTATTTCCACCAAAAGTATCAACTTTTCCTGCGCTAAAGGTTGAAGGAATTAGCGGAGTCCAAATTGGTCCTGGTGCAACTGCATTTACTCGTATGCCTTTATCCACTAATGATTGTGACAATGAGCGCGTAAATGAAGTAATAGCGCCTTTTGTAGCTGAATAATCAATAAGATCTTCACTTCCTTGATAGGCTGTGATCGATGAAGTGTTGATAATTATACTACCTTGACGCATATTTTGTAATGCTGCTTTCGTCATATGAAATGTTCCGAAAACATTTGTTCGAAACGTTTGTTCAAGCTGTTCACTTGAGATGTTTGAGAATGCATCTTGCGGATGTTGTTCAGCTGCATTGTTTACAAGAATATCTATTTTTGAAAACGTCTCAAGTACTTCTGTGACTGCCGCTTCGCAAAATGGCTGGTTGCCAATATCACCATTAATCAGCAAGCATTTCTGACCTTCCAGTTCAACTAATCGCTGTGTTTCTTTTGCGTCTTCATGTTCATTAAGATAGACTATCGCGATGTCTGCACCTTCTTTTGCAAAGTGAATACTGATTGCGCGTCCAATTCCACTGTCACCACCAGTAACAATGGCAACTTTGCTTTTTAATTTGTTGCTCGGTTTATAGTCTTTACTAATATATTCCGGCTCAGGATGCATTTTCGACTCCACGCCAGGTTGCTTAGATTGATGTTGGGGTGGTGGTGTTTTCCTTTTATTATTTTTATCCATCTTATCTCCTCCTGGAATGTTAATTGTTGTTTTATCCATTCCCCGAGATTAATAATTTAAATCATAAAAAAGCCCTCTTCTGGAGGACTAATTGTTTCTATTAAGCGTACTCATGAGCTGAGATAGCGCCTTGTCTATGCAAATAGTAATAGATTTTTCGATACTCATTTATGTCAATTTCACAGTTGATGTATTTTTGCTGATAGAAATCCAAAAGAGCGTTAATTGATTCAGGTGGCTGATTTCGATCCGTTTCAAAAATCGTTATTAGTTCAAATATACTCATACTCATATAAACCCTCCATCAAAAGATTTCGCTTAAGGTTGTCCTATCAGAAATATATGCTGGAGGCTTTTGTATAATGCTAATTAATTCAACTTGCGCAGCGTAAAATGAACGCATAAACTTTGAAGGAATAAGAAAGGCTGAGAAACACTACTTGAGTTGACTTAGATCAATGGTTCTTATTTGATATAAAATGCGACGTACTTTTTAAAAAATTTGAGTGCTATTATGACGCTTCGGAAACACACTACGCTTTCCGCGGGCTCGTGGTGAGCCCACGGAAAGCGAGTATATTCAAGCTGCGTGGTTAGAGATTCTCACTAAATACTTCTAATCGTATCTGTGTTGCATTTTATATCAACTACAAAATAGGAAAATTTAAGCGATTTTGCTAAAGACAGGGAGGGGGTTATACAAAAAGGGCGCCCTAAATTAAAGGGAGCCCCAAATATCGTTACTAATTGTTAATATCTTTCTTTCAGTTCTGGTAATTCGACTGTTTGTGTAACATACTCTTCTGACATATCATAAACTTTCATTTGGCTTAGGGAGAATGTGTATAATGTGTTCCCAACAGATACCATCCGTTTGATTTCAGATTCCCATTTTGGATGCTGCATTTGTTCCATTTTCTGCTGATGTGTAATGGTATCTTTTACATTAATTCCATTCTCAGGTGTAATGTTGTATAAAAAGGCACCTTCGTAAACTAGTGACTGTTCTTCATACGTTGCATCACCTTTATGAACTGTTTTAGTTTCAAACAATGTTGCTGGGAAGCCAAAAATATTATCCTCTGGATGCTTGTATAAAGCATTATGATTATGGTTGAGTTCCGTATAGGAGTGTCCCTGACCGATAATCTCACTAAATTCCTCTTTTGGATTTGTTGGATCAGCCACATCAAATACTGATATTTTCAGTCCGTTAATTCTGACTCGCGGCTCACGTTCATCCTTGGTTTCAACTAACTTTGTGTTTTGACCGAAACCAATTACATGGTTATCATCTAAGGGGTGCAAGTAGTTGCTGAATCCAGGGATCTTTAATTTGCCGAGAACAGCAGGTTTTTCTGGATTCTTTAAATCGATAACAAAAAGTGGATCAACCTGTTTAAATGTTACCATGTACGCAACTTCTTCCATGAATCTGACGCTATAGATTCGTTCGTCCTTGGCTAAACCTTCTAATTTTCCAATCGGGTTCATCTGTAAATCGAATGTATACAGGTTATTGGTAGAAGGTTCTTTTTCATTCCACATATCTCCCTTTGTTGTTGCCACACGAAATGTTTTGTTACGTTCATCCATGGCAAACTGATTAATTAGTGTACCATTAACAACCGTAGAAGCATTATACGTTATTTTTCCGCTATCGATTTTAAATTGATTGATTTCTGTATTTGCCGGCGGTCTTGCAATAGCAATATCAGTTGTACTTTCACCAGCATCGTTTTCATCTTTTTCCTGGTAATTATATTTATTTACTGCAATATAGATATTTTCTTTGGACATATACATTTGATTGGAGGCACCAAGGTAGGATTCCATAGATATTTTTTTATTCATATTGTCTAAGTCAATTGAACCTAACAGCAAGAAATTCTCATCCTCACTTTCAGGGAAAAAGTACATCGAATCATAATCCAATGGCTTTACTTCGTTACTAACAGCAGTATCCTTAACAAATGGTCTTACATCAGTATCTATAGACTCCTCTTCAAGAATACGATATGGGGGATGCTGATTTGCAATTAAATACATATGTCCATCCATCAATCGCGAAGCTGTAAGAGATCCTTCAAATGATATTTCCCGAACTTCCTTTGGGTTGCTTTTGTCAGAAACATCGTAAATTAGCACTGAAGTTTGCATACGGTGCAGAGGAAAGCGTTCTACGCTACCAGATTTGGCTGATTGTTGTTCTCGGATAGGCTCCGATTTATGTCCAATCATGATCAGTTTATCTTTGTGTAAATAAAGTTCAGCTGGACGAAAGCTTTCCTGGGAAATCGTGCTTAATACGTTACTATTATCTTTATTAGCATTGGTTATCACAACGTCAGATTCTCTAGCAAAATACACAAATTCGCCATCGGTTTTGATAATATCACCTTCATCAATACCATCAACTTGAACATTTGTTGTAGAGGCTTTTTCACCACTGCTTGCTGTGTCCATTGCTGCATCACCACTAGAACTTTCTTCTGTTGAGCTATCATTTTGCTGTACAGTCATTTCTTTTCGTTGTTCCATTCGTTCGTTAAGTAATGTCATTAGTTGTTCATTGTCTTTTATGTTTGGTATTCTTGCTACAGCTGTGAAAGAGTGCGTAAATGTATTGTCCAATTGACTACCTGCAACTGTTTCAACTTCAGCAGAAACGGTTATCATATACGTATGGTCAATGTTATACCCGTCATTAGGTGCTTGTAGTGTCAATACCGTATTATCTTCATTCCATTTAAATGAAACATCAACTTGTTCGTTGTTGTTGTTCTTGACTGTTACAGTTTCGCTTGTAAACGTATCGGGATTCATCTTTTTGGAAAAATGAATAGTCCAATCTTTGAATGTAGGTGCGTAACTTGATTTGGAAGGAATGTTTGCTGTTATTGTGTTGGAAAAGAAGATAAACGCCACTGAAATAATAACAATAAAACTTGTTCCAATTATCCACCAGATTTTCTTTTTCATAATTTAGTCACCTCTATATTTTTTTGCGTCTTTAATTTGTTAGACGACAGAAGGGGTATAATGTTACAAGATTATTACAAAAAATACTGACCCAGACTAATTGGATCAGTATCTATAATTACTTATATTCTTTATTTAAGAAGAAAATTGCGATCGTTCCTGGTCCCGCGTGAGATCCAATAGCTGAACCGACCATTTCAATTACAATATCGTGAGCGCCAAATTTATCTTTAAACATTTCAGCATATTTTTCGGCTGTCTCCAAGTCGTCGCCATGACTGATGCCAATCGTTTGGTTTGTGAAGTCAGTTCCGCGTTCCTCCATAATTTCAAGCATACGGTTTAATAACTTTTTTGAGCCTCTTATTTTTTCGAGAGGGACAAGCTTTCCGTTCTCGACATGCAGAATTGGTTTTATTTTTAGGAGCGTACCAACAAATGCCGCTGTCTTACTTACACGACCACCACGATAGAGGTATTCCAAATCATCAACAGTAAAAATATGTTCCATATGTTCTGCATGATATGTAGCTGTTTCGATGATTTCATCAACACTTGCGCCATCTTTAGCAAGTTCGGCAGCACGGAGGACGATTAGTCCAAGTCCGATTGATACACACTTCGTATCAATAACATGAATAGATGCGTCAGGGTATGTTTCTTTAACTTCCTGTTCCATCATTTTTGCTGTTTGGTATGTACCGGATAACTCTGATGATAATGCCAGGTAGATTAATGGCTGATTTGATTCTGCATACGATGTGAAAATAGTTTTAAAGGATTGTGGAGCAACTTGAGATGTCTTGGGACTCTTTTCTTCTCGCATAGCATCATAGATTGCTTTAGGCTTTATTTCTCTACCATCTGCAAATTCATTCTCGTCTAAATGGACCGTTAATGATACCATTTCGATGTCATATTCATTATAATGTTCTTTTGAGAGATCACATGCTGAGTCTGCTAGAATTTTAATACTCATTATAATCACCTTCATTCATATAAAGTACTTGTATATACTTAAGTTTAAAACTATATGGAAAGATAGTCAAAGTATATTTGTAAGAAATGTAAAAATAATGATAAACTTAATCGAAGCTCACAAGAGGGAGGTAGCTATGTTTTTATTTGAAGCAAGACGTATTATAATTGTAATATTCGGAGCAATGCTGAATGCTATGTCACTAAACTTCTTCTTAATTGGAGCAAATGTTTACGCAAGTGGCTTTACAGGTGTTGCACAGCTTATTTCCAGTGTATTCAATGATTTCCTGGGAATCGGTGTTAGTACAGGTATTCTATTATTCATATTAAATATTCCAGTTGCCATATTAGGCTGGTATAAAGTTGGTAAAGGATTTACCGTATATAGTGTTATTTCTGTTGTTTTTACGACAGTATTTTTAGAACTGTTGCCTATTGTAATTTTTTCAGAAGATATTATACTTAATGCTGTTTTCGGCGGGGTTTTAGCTGGGACAGGTGTTGGAATTACATTAAAGCTTGGTGCTTCCACAGGTGGTATGGACATTGTAGCGATGGTTTTATCCCGTATGAAAGATAGACCAATCGGAACTTATTTTCTGTTGTTAAATGGAATAATCATCGCAATGGCTGGGTTCCTTTATGAACCTGAAAACGCACTTTATACATTGTTAACACTCTATGTTACAACACGTGTAATTGATGCGATCCATACCCGTCATGAGAAAGTGACAGCAATGATTATTACACTTAAGGCAGATGAATTGCAAAAAGCGATACATGATACTATGGTCCGTGGAATTACAATAATTCCAGCTAAAGGGGCATACACGAAAGAAGACAAAAATATGATGTACCTTGTTGTAACGCGGTATGAGTTATATGATCTGGAACGAATAATTGGTGAAGTTGATCCGAATGCATTTACTAATATAGTTCAAACAACAGGCATATTTGGTTTCTTCAGACGTGACAATTAAAACGGTACACTACAAGGGGGAGTTAAAAATGAAAAAGTTTATCATCACATTACTCTGCGCATTTGCTCTGGTGGCTTGCAGCAGTGAAGAAGGAACTAGCTCCGAATCTGCTAATGAGAATAGCGAAGAAGAGAATGACTCAGAATCAAACGGTGAGAAGAGTGCAGAAACAGAGGGAAGTGCAGCGGTTCAATTTAGGAATGTTGAAATGAATATTCAAGAAAGTACTATTAGGGTTTCGGGTGAAGCCAAAGCTATGGACAATACATTCTTCTATAAATTTGAGCAGGGGGATTCAGTAATCGTGAAGGAAACTGCTGTTGACCTAGAAAAAAATGATCAAGGCTGGGGTAGTTTTCAGCTTGAATTAGAACTTACCCAAAAGGTAAGAGAAGCACAAGTAATGCCAGTTATTACGTTGTATGATAAAAAAGAAGATGGAACAATGGTAAATAAAAATTATCTTCCAGTCGATTTAAGAAATCTACAAAATCAGTAAAAAATTAGAGGTACATATCATAATTTTGATTTGTACCTCTCTTTGTTTACATATTACTTATGTAATTTTAATATCCGTGTTTTTCAAATACTTCTTTAACTTTTGCTTCAAGTTGATCCCATTCTGCATCAAACATTTTATTTATCGTAATAAAGTTTTGGTATCCAAAAACATTATCAACACCGTCAAGTTTCATCATATCATTTAATATCTCATGCTCACTTGTATCACCAGGCATTACAGAAATACTACTGTCTCCTTGAAATATAAGTTTGTCCGTTGTAAATTTTAGTGCATTTGGATTAGGTGTAGCTTCAGCTCTAACTCCCATTGTTAATTACCTCCCTAGATAGTACCTACTTAATTTTATTTTAGCAGAAAATCAATCGGGACAAAAGGAAAACACCCTTACCATTAAAATGTGGTAAGGGTGTTTATTTTGCACGTTATAATCCCTCGTCATCAGAAAAATGATTTGAAAATCAGTAACGCACATTTAATGGAGGTTAACTTAATTGGTTGTGTTGACGTAATTGCTGCTCAAGTTGCTGTAGTTGCTGTTGCTCTTCAGGAGAACTTTCGGCTTTGGCTGACTGTATGGCGTTTTGTGCAGCCTGTTTATCCTTTTGGTTTGCTGCTCCTCCTTGAGCATTCGTTATGCGGTTAACGGCAGTTTTAGCTTGCTGAAATAAATTATTTTCCATCTAAAACCCTCCTACTGTGTGGCTGTCCGCTTCCTCACGCTTCCGTTCAACATCGCTGAATCGTGATCGGTAAGGAAATCGTTCATCATGTTTTTTAACAGAATCAGCACTGTGTTGACTGAATCGCCTTGATTTGTTACGTTTCCCCATCGGTGATTCCTCCTTAGAAAAACAGTTGCAACCACTTGCGAAAAGTGATTGGTAAAGTTTATCTATTCCGGAAGTCAACAAAAAAGTAGTGAACGCTTTGATGCGCTCACTACTAGTATGGTTCAATATTTGTTTTATATTAAAGGAAATTTTTAGAGGGCTTCTGTAACTGAAGCTTTAAATAATCCTCAAGAAAAACACCAATGCCATCTTGTTCATTAGTGGCTGTTACATGTTTTGAAATAGATTTTAATTCATCTATTGCATTTCCCATTGCGACACCTACACCTGCATAGTCAATCATTTCCAAGTCATTATCTTCATCACCAAAAGCAATAATTTGCTCTTGCGGGATATGATAATAATGTGCAATTTTTTGAAGTCCTACTGCTTTATTCATACCTTTTCGGACAATTTCAATTATGTTCCATGGCGCACCCCATTTACGGTGCTCGATAAGTTCGGCATGATAATCATCTAAATGGCTTCTTAATTTATGAATATGTTCTTCCTTTGGGTGAATTAGCAAGGATGTTGGATCTTCTTTCAGCTCATTTTTAATACTGCCAATTGTAAAAGGTGGATCCTGTTGAGTTGTTTGAAAAATGTCGATAATTTTTTCGTCGTATTGATCAAGATAGACAGTATCCATAACTTCGGCTAAAACGTTATTAACGTTCAAATCATGGCATGCATCAATGATTTTATGCGCTGTTCTGATTGGCATTGGACTATGCAATGCATCCCACTTATGATCTGTTGGATGGTGGATTAATGCACCATTGAAATTAACCATTGGCGTATCCATACCGAGCGCATGGTAATAATTAATACTTGCACGGTGTGGTCTGCCGGTTGCTATAACCACAATATGCCCATCATTTTTTGCCTGTTGAAGCGTTTGCTGATTACGGATACTAATTTCTTTATTATCTGTCAGAAGCGTTCCATCTAAGTCTAACGCAATTAAGTGCCGTTTATTTTTCATAAGTTTTCACCTCATATTAGTTTAGTTTATAAGTCATTTCCATATATGTAAAGGATTATATTACTTGTCGCTTGCAATTTACACAAATTTAATAATATGATGTTCAGTAAATAATATTATATGAGAGGGTCCTGAGAATGATTGGGATATTTCACAAACAAATCAAATCCATTCCGTGTTTAATCATTGTTGATTCAGCAAAGGAAAAGGAACCATTACCAACACTTACATATTTCCACGGATTTACCAGTGCAAAAGAACATAATCTTCCTTTAGCCTACTTGCAAGCAGAAAAAGGATATCGCGTTATTCTTCCAGACAGCATGTACCATGGGGAACGCGAGGCAGAGATTTCCACAAATAAAAAGCAAATCTCCTTTTGGGATATCGTAATGCAAAATGTAAATGAATTAAAATTTATCAAGGGTGCATTAGATGAAGAAAATTTAATTTTGGATGATCGGTTTGGAATTGCTGGCACAAGTATGGGAGGAATTACAACTGCCGCTGCTTTAACACAATTTCCGTGGGTTAAAGTTGCTGGCGTATTAATGGGATCACCAAAAATAACAACTTATGCAAAAACGTTAGTAAACAGCTTTAAAAAAATGGGTGATTTACCAGTGACAGACGAAATGATTGATCAGCTGTATGAACAGTTGCAGCATTATGATTTATCGAATCATGTGGAGAAGCTTCAGGAGCGCCCATTGCTATTCTGGCATGGGGAAAACGATTCTGTTGTGCCATTTGATCATTCATATACGTTTTTTGAAGATGCAAAGCAGCATTATTCTGACCAGGGGAAAATTCAATTCTTGAAAGAAACAAATACTGGCCATAAAGTAAGCCGTTATGCAATACTCGAAACAGTAAAATGGTTTGAAAAACATCTATAGTGTGAGTTATATCATTTAAAAATTACTAAAAATATGTTTAAATAAAGGTAGTATAATGAAGGAGGTAATGGTTATGGATGAAGCTCTGAAGGAAAATATGATGGGCGCACTTGAGAATGTAATTGACCCTGAGCTAGGTATTGACATAGTTAATCTTGGGCTAATATATGACGTTGATTTAAATGAAGAAGGTATCTGTGATGTTACAATGACATTAACAGCAATGGGTTGTCCATTAGCTGCACATATCGAACAGGATGTAAAACATGCACTATCAGATATACCTGAGGTTAAAGAAATTAACGTTAATATCGTATGGAATCCCCCATGGGGCAAAGATAAAATGTCACGTTATGCCAAAATTGCACTTGGAGTTCCAGATTGATTTATTAAATACGAGGTTGGTTCATATGAAATGAATCGGCCTTTTTTTATATAGGTGCATTTAAGCAGTATTGCTTTTATAACTGTCAAAAAGCTAAAGACTGTGATGGAATGTGGATAATTACTGAAATGCTATACACCGCTTCGGAAATACACTACGCGCACCTTAGGCAACGCTTCAGCTGTTGCTGTTCCCGCTGGAGTCTCCATGTATTTCCTCCGCTGGATTGTGCTCACTTTATCTTGACAAATAAAATGCATATTATGATGGATAATATCAAGCATATTCAAACCATAATACCAGCAGTTGGAATTTGCGATATTCCTGTGGGACTGCGATTCTAATAGCCCTAAAAGGGAGCCTTCTTTGTGAGCGAGACAGACTAATTACGCCACGACTATGCATTTACACTAGCACGTCCTATGCGTCGGAGGCTCGTGGTGAGGCCGCGGAAGGATATTCCAACTGCGTGGTCAGTGTGCCACACTAAATACTACGAATTGGTTACCTTAAGCTATATCGCAGTTTATATTAACTGTGAAGATTAATAAAGCAACAAAATTTACAAAAAGATCCTTCTATAAAATGAGGTAAAAGTATGCAAATTTGTCAGATAGTTGGTTATAAAAATTCGGGGAAAACTACGGTAATGAATAATTTGATTCGTTACTTTTCATCAAGTGATATGAAAGTTGGTACACTAAAACATCATGGACACGGTGGCGAGCCAGATATAGTGGAGAATACGGATAGTACGATGCATATTGAATCTGGTTCACTCGTAAGTGGTGTCCAGGGTGAGAATATAACCCAATTGACTTTCCATATGAAGATGGAGCTGGATGAGCTCATTCAGATGTATAACAATTTTTCGATTGATTTACTATTAGTTGAAGGATATAAAAATGCTTCATATCCGAAGATAGTAATGGTGAAAAATGAGCAGGATTTTTCGCTTTTTAAGGGATTATCCAATATAATTGCAATAGGAACATGGGATGAGGGTTTATTTAAAAATAGTGGACTCCCCACATTTAGTATAAATAATATTGATGAAAACATAGTTCAACTAGCTGAATACGTAAGAAGGTGTTAAGATGAATAACAATTTTTGGATTACAGATAAGCCGATTCAAATAAATGAATGCATTGATAAAGTAGTCCGGGCCGAAGCAGGGGCAGTTAATACGTTTATTGGTACAGTTCGTGAGTTCACCAAAGGAAAAAGGACGTTATACCTGGAGTATCAGGCATATAAGGAAATGGCCGAAAAGAAATTGTCCCAAATTGGTGAAGAAATTAATGATAAGTGGAACGATGCTGAGACAGCCATTGTTCACAGGGTTGGCCAATTGGATATATCAGATATAGCGGTAGTGATTGCTGTTTCTACACCGCATCGAAATGATTCTTTTGAAGCAAGCAGATATGCAATTGAGCGAATTAAAGAAATTGTCCCCATTTGGAAAAAAGAACATTGGGAAGACGGTACAAAATGGATAGGTGATCAAAAGGAACAAACGACCTATATACCTTCCGAGGAGGATTTGCGAAATGATTGATGTGTTATTTTTTGCCGAATTACAGGAGATTGTAGGTAACGAGAAAGTCTCTGTTGAAGCGGATGGAATTACCGTGACTGAATTGAAAAACAACCTTTTATCAACGTACAATTTGGATAATCTGAGCAATGCAATGGTTGCAGTAAATCAAGAATATGCGCAAGCGGATGCAACCTTAAAGAAGGGTGATGTTGTAGCGTTTATCCCACCGGTTAGTGGAGGGTAAATACAATGAATTACCTGTTAGTAAAAATTAAAAAAGTATCGTTCGGCACAATCTAAGTAGCCGTTCGATACTTTCAACAGATTAATTAGCGCATTCCAAGCATTTCCTTAGCACGATCACTCATTTTCACGGGGGTCCATGCCGGTTCCCATACAAGATCAATTTTTATTTCACCAACACCCTCAACTTGACTGACACGGTGCAGAACACCCGATTTAATGCTGTCATGCATTGGGCAGCCAGGAGTTGTCAATGTCATTACAATTCTAATATTGTCATCAAAGTCAACTTCGATTCCATATATAAGTCCAAGATCCATTATATTAACGCCAAGCTCTGGGTCAATTACTTCGAATAAAGCAGCTCCAACCCTTTTATCCAATGACATAAAGAAAGTCTCCTTCCATTTCACTTAATTAAAACTTGAATAATTGATAAAGCGTATAGCAAGGATGTAAACGCAAGTAGTCCCTGAAATATAAATACGAAAAATTCGATATACAATAAGCCGCTTCCGGTTAGGCCAAAGACGCTGATGACAAATAACGTAAACAGAATGACAGCGTGTTTTTCATTAATCATTTCTTTCAGTGTAGGTACCTTTTCTTTACCGATTTTGTCTGCGTATTTATGTGTCCACCACAGAAATGGGACGATTTTATACAGATAGCCCAGGATACTAAAGATTATCCAGCTCATAACATATAAAAATATCAGCCATCCCCAAACAGCAGATTCACGAATACCACTAACACTGAACATGAAGGCTAGCATATGAACACCCAATCCATTGAAAATAGCTAAAACAGAAAATGAAAAAGGCTTATCTAATTTTTTCTTCAGCCGTTTTGCTAAAATTTCTCTTATATCAAGAACAAAAAAGAAAAATCCTGCTAAAAGTAAAAACCAGCCAGTTGATTGGACAAGTGTATTTTCTATCCAGAATGAACTAATTAAACTTATTAGGCCTGCAATATATGTGATGAATGCGGGTTTCGCCCATTTCATCGAATAACCATGTGACAAACTGAACATTGGAACAAGCTTATAGGAAAATCCAAAGATCAATAATGTGAACCATCCAGAAACTCCAAGGACAATGTGAGACGATAAAATTGTCCCATGACTGCCGATACTGCCAATTGAGACGTTCCATGCCAGTAGAAAGCCAGCGACAATTGTAAGGAAAAAGCTTGTAATTGCCCCAATTACAAATAGTGTCATAGTGTTCTTTTTCTTTTGCTTAAAGATGGTTTTCACCATTTGAATAATAAACATCATAATTCCGATGATGGCAACTATCCCACCGTATAATGCGAATTCAGGCATTACCCCAAGTAATATGGAAAAAGCTGTTACACCAATTGCAGTTACAAGAAACTGAATAAAGCCAAACGTTTGATTCCAGATTGGTGTTAAGAAGGCAACAGGAACGAGCTGATACATCGCTCCCATTGCAATCATTACCGCATACCCTAACAGCAAAAAGTGTGCTCCCATCCAAATGTCTGGGATCCTGAACTGTCCCGCTGCAAGTACATCATTATTTAAAAAAAGAACTATTTGTGAAATAACCAGTGCCGCTAGTGCATATAGGATAAAGGCTAGTGGCAATTTTATATTTGTGTCTGAATTAAGGCTTCCGCCAGCCATCATGTTATTCACCAGATTTCGTTATTGTAATTTTAAAGCTTCCATCCTCTTGTTCTTCTGTATCGTGCTGGTAACCTCGATCGTTCAATTCTTCATATAAAAATAACGGGCGGCGGTCATTAATGATTGAAAATGACGTACCGTTTTCCATTTTATCCAGTGTCTTTAGAGTACGCATCATAGGTTGAGGTGGTTCAAGGCCACGATTATCAATAATCATTTTAGGACAGCCACCTTTTTTGTATAGGTTACTTTCCAATGTTTTGACTCTATTTTTTCAACGATGCGTTCAAATCCTTTACGTCTCAATATTGCATGCAGCGGAACCGGGTTGAACGGTGCGTGCAGGATAAATGATTCACCATCGTTCACCTCCTTGACAGCTCCCATGATTTTATCAAAAGGCTCCTTCTTCATGCGCAAGTCTTCACGGACATCGAGCTCAACAATTTTTACATCTGCTTTCATGAAATCACCTCATATTTTATTCTGAATCTAATATCATGATAATGATTTTCAATTAAAAAAGTAGTGACTTGTATCACGTTTTGATAATTTTATTAGAGGAGAGCGAGAACATCGCCAGAAGCAGGGCGTGAATCGCCAGAAGGAGAGCGTGAATCGCCAGAAGGAGAGCGTGAATCACCAGAAGGAGGGCATGAATCGCCAGAAGAAGAGCGTGAATCGCCAGAAGGAGGGCGTGAATCACCAGAAGAAGGGCTCGAATCGCCAGAAGGAGGGCTCGAATCACCAGAAGGAGGGCGTGAACCAACGGAAGAGCAGATTTTCAACAGACGAAATGAAAATAAAGAGGTCATCCTCAATTTGGGATGACCTCCACTTAAAACAATTCTTCTTTTAACGCATCAGTATCCAGAATGAATGATCCTGACTTATCGGCAATTATTAGATTTTGTTTTTTTAACTGTGTGAGCGTACGGCTGACGGTCTCACGACTGGAACCTATCATGTTGGCAAGTTCACGGTTTGTGAAATGTGTTGTTATTTTAATCATTTCATCCTTGGTTTCTTTTCCATAGTCTTTGGCAAGTCTTAAAAGTAGCATAATAATCTGTTCATATGTGTTATGTAGAATTTTTTCTTCTAATCTATTATGTAGGTCCATAATTTTGTCGCCTAAAACACGGAAAAGTTTAATACAAATTTCAGGATGGGTAATTAGGTAGTTCTCGAAGTTCTTAATAGGAATATAAATTAGTATAGCATCTTCCAGTACTTCGGAGTGTGCCGGGCAATCACCTTGTCTAAAAAAACCTTGGTGCGGAAACATATCGCCAGGTTGCAGAACGTTCACAATCTGTTCTTTCCCATGAATGTCAGTTTTGTAAATTTTGACTTTTCCTTGATGAATAAAGTAGACGTTTGTCAATGGATCGCCTTGCATAAATATATGTGTGCCATGACGGTACATGCGGTGTTTAGCTAGTTCAACAATTGGCTCCATTTCATAGTCTGTCAAATCTTTAAACAATGGAACCTTTTGTAATAATTCTTGAATTGTATGTGTATTCAATTTCATACTCCCTTCTTCAATAATAAACAACAGCACTTTATTTTAGTATTAGTCCAATTACATTTTATCACTTTATATAGATTCCTATAACCAATAAGTGTGAAAATTATTTGTCAGCGTGATAAATATCATGTCAAGGTGTGTTCTCACTCACAACTAAGAATAGAATTTGCGTTTATGATGAAGTTGGTTAAAGGTTATCAAATCTTAATTTGGAGGGAAAAGCAATGAATGATACTCAGTTTGCAGTGAAAATTCATGCACCGGAAATAGAGCCAAGGTTTAGGCATCAAAAAATATTTGAGGTATTTGATGAGCTGAAATCAGGAGAGTTTATGGAGCTTTCCAATGATCATAATCCAAAACCGCTTCATTATCAGTTTATGATTGAACGTGAAGATACATTCTCATGGGAGTACTTAGAAGAAGGTCCATCTCTGTGGCGTGTAGCAATCGGTAAACAGTAAAATTGTTAAGCCCTTGGTGGTTAATCCAAGGGTTTTAATTTGCAGTTAAGAAGGTATTAATATCCTTTTTACGTTTTCGCATTAAAACTTGGCGATTTTATGACATTTACATATTAGTGAGAAATGTCACATCTGGTCACAAGGGAAATACGTAAGCTAGATGCAGCAACTAATTTAGGAGGGGTAGCATGTTTCCACAAGATTATAATGAAAATCCGTTTATCGTTATTTGGGAATTGACACGTGCCTGTGAATTGAAATGTCTGCATTGCAGGGCAGAAGCACAATACCATCGGCACCCATTAGAATTATCATTTGAAGAGGGAAAAAAATTAATTGATGATCTATATGAAATGAATAATCCGATGCTTGTTTTTACAGGCGGTGACCCATTAATGCGTCCGGATGTCTTTGATATAGCTGAATACGCGGTGAAAAAAGGTGTACGTGTATCGATGACACCTTCTGCAACACCGAATGTAACGAAAGAAGCAATGGAAAAGGCGAAGAATGTTGGGCTAGCAAGATGGGCATTTTCCATCGATGGACACTCTGCAGAGGTTCATGATCATTTCCGTGGTACGTCAGGTTCGTTTGATTTAACAATGAATGCGATAAATTATTTACATGAGCTGGAAATGCCCCTCCAGATAAATACAGTGATTTCAAGATATAATGTCGACTATCTGGATGAAATGGCTGAAATGGTGGAGAAATTAGGTTGTGTGCTTTGGAGTGTGTTTTTCCTTGTGCCAACTGGTCGTGGAAAAGAAAGTGATATGATTTCACCTGCTGAACATGAGAAAGTATTACGCTGGCTATATAAACTGTCAAAACGTGTTCCATACGATATAAAAACAACCGCAGCACAGCATTATCGCCGTGTTGTTATTCAAGGAAAAATGCGCGAGAATAAAGATCATGATGATGCGATTCGTTATGAAGACGCACTAATGAGCGGCAAGACAGGTCAAATTGATGGGCTCGGTCGTGCACCTAAAGGGGTCAATGATGGCAACGGCTTTGTGTTTATTTCACATACCGGTGATGTTTTTCCAAGTGGACTGTTACCGATAAAAGCAGGAAATGTACGCGAGACACCACTTGCAACGATTTACCGTGAATCAGAAGTGTTCCAAAACTTGCGTAATCCCGATAAATATAAGGGGAAATGTGGAGTATGTGAATTCAGGCATGTATGCGGTGGATCAAGATCAAGGGCATATAACGTAACCGGTGATTACATGGAGAGTGAACCATATTGCGTTTATATTCCAAAAGCAATGCGGAAAAAGAAAAAACAAGCTAACTAAACTGCAAAAACTTCTAGCAGGTATTTGGCTAGAAGTTTTTTCTTTTATTGGAGAATTGAAAGGCGTGTATTAATTTTATAACAGGTCGGGCGAGTAGTTGCGCACTTCCCACGATAAATAAAATGGCGCCTGCAGTTTTTAAAGGTTCAAAAAGAAAAAACACACTTCCAATCAGAAACCAAAGCCCAAGTGTGAAGTCATTTAATAAAGTTATCAGTCGGTATTTTTTGTTAAATGAAAGTTCATAGGTACCGAGATGGATATCCAGGAAATTTTTTTCATCTTTTATAAAAGCCATAAAAATCCCTCCATAGGGTTTAAATACCCAATTGGAGGGATTAGCAAAACATAATTATAGGAAGAGAATGACAAGTATACCTACGATAAAGCAATAGAATGCGAAGTATTTAAGGTTTCCGCGTGCCATTACATTCATAAACCAGCGTAATGAATAATAGGAGGCAACAAGTGATGCTGCAAATGCCAGGATATAAGGTATCGCTAGTACGCTTATGTTATCATCTCCAAGAATTTCACCGGCAGACATAACCGTTATTCCTAAACTTACTGGAATATAAAGCAGGAATGAAAAACGTAAAGCTGTTTCTGATTTCATGCCAACAAGCATTGCTGCGACAATCGTTGCACCTGAACGGCTAATCCCTGGTATTAGAGCAACAGATTGAGCTAAACCAACAATAATTGCGTCCTTTATGGTTATATCACCATCATTCTTATTGCCACGTAAATTGCGAATGATCCATAAAGCAAGTCCAGTTATAAGTAGTGTATAACCGATTACGGATACTGTGCTTAACTCTTCTTCAATATAATCTTCAAATAATACACCAAGAATACCAGTTGGAATCGTTGCAATAATGAGAAACAGGATAAATTGAAAATCACTTTTTGCAGCGTTATCCTTCGTTGAAATATACCGAATCCCATTTTCAACCAACCGATATATATCTTTTCGATAAATAACAAGGACAGCAATAAGTGAGCCAAAGTTAACCAGTATTTCGAACGATAGCCCTGTTACCTCGGTTACACCAAATAGCTCGCGTAAAATAACAAGATGGCCGCTTGATGAAATCGGAATAGGCTCAGTAAAACCTTGTATCAATCCTAAAAAAGTATATTTTATTAATACCCAAAGCGAATTAATTACTTCCATTGTGTTTCCTCCCAAACGAAGATGGATTTTCAACCATAACAAGTCACCAACCTATAGGCAATTGAATAGTCTAGTTGGTGAGGAGGTTGAAAATATGAATCAGAATTATCAACAAATGTATGAATTATGTAAGAATCATATGCATTCTTATGTACTGGTTGAAATGAATGATGGAACAAAAGTAGATGGCATCATAACAGGTCTTGATGATGAATATGTATATGTTGCAGTTCCATTAGGGCAAGGAGATGAGCAGCATGCAAATGCATACCCGTCTGACCACCAGCAGCGCCAATTTGGTTTCGGGTATCCCGGTTATGGGTATCCCGGCTATGGCTATGGTTATGGGTTCGGTTATCCTAGAAGAAGATTCAGACGACTTATCTTACCTTTGGCAGCACTTACTGCATTAAGTGTATTACCCTGGTATTAAAACAAAAACCCTTGCCATTCGTCACCTTGAAGGCAAGGGTTCATCAACAGTTTAAATGACTGCTTAAGTACAATTATGACACTCGCCATAAAAGCCTAGTTAATGCCAAGTTTTCTAATAAATTTTAAATTATATTATTGTTCACTTTCACTTTTTAAAGCACCTTCACCCAAAATGCTGATAGCAATTGTAACGATTACGGCAAGTATAACTGTGTTCATCAAATTGAATGGGTTGCCAGCCATACTACTTAAAACGTATGAAATAACACCACTAATTAAAAGTGCCCAAACTAATGGAAGTAGAAACCGCATAATTTACACCTCTTTTTTTATTTACGACAAGTACTGATTCGTGAAACTTTCCTCATATAGTTTATCAAATCCACATAAAAAATAAAAGTATTTATTAGTTAAGAATAAAAGTGAAGGATGGATATTCATGTTATTTTTAGTAGAGAACTGTTTTCAGTGGGTTGGTTTTCATATTGTTAATTGTTTACTGGAAAATGGTTATAAAGTAGATGGAATTGACGATCTCTCCTCAGATAAAAAAAAGCACCTATCAATGTTTGTGGGAAGAAATTCATCATTCCAGCATATATCTTCTTCGGAAAGGGATGCAACGTACGATAGTTCAATTAAAATCACAGAAAATCAACTTGATTTAACACTTCAACAGAATACAAGCCATTTAATTAAACTTCCAATACTTTTTGGTGAATGGATGCCTATGAAAATTAATGGAATGTATCATCATAACTCATTTATACCGTTTGATTCGGATATTTTTTTGAATGAAGCAATTTATATAGGAGACTTTATGAAAAGCCTTACCCAGTGGATAAAGTCGTCTCAATTACCAGAAATCTTAGAAGTTAAATCAATAAATAATAAACAAAGTGAGGAGATAAAACTTGAAAATTCCGTCTATATTCGAAACAATAGAACTATAGAAGAAAATCTAAAAATGGTTATAAAGCACTATGAGAAATTTGAAGACTTTTATTAATATCCTGAGTATTAACAGGTAATTAGCATTTTTCAAGTTGTAGTTTATGGTTAAAATACAGACAAGCAATCATCAATCCGGATTGGAGTGCGCGCGTTGAAAAAAGTTTCCATTGTTATATTAACAGCTATTATATTTATGATTTTATCGGGATGTTCAAATTATTTTGATCAAGGTAAATTGCAGAAGGCAGGAATGCTGGTTGAAACATCTATTCACGATCAGCCATGGGGGAAAAAGGGGTATCAAGGATTACTTGAAATAGAGGAAGAGTTTAATGTTGATGTTTTTTTCAAAGAAGGTATTCAAACCGAACAGGAAGTTAATGAGGCAGTTGATGAACTGGTTAATCAAGGGGTAAATCTTATATTTGGACATAGCAGTACATATGGGAAACACTTTAAAGATATTTCAACAGCATACCCAGATGTTCATTTTGTCTATTTTAACGGTGGTCAGTTTGATGAAGATTTGACGAGTCTGAATTTCAACTCACATGCCATGGGGTTTTTTGGTGGAATGATTGCAGCAAGGATGACCGAAACGGATAATGTAGGGGTTGTTGGAGCGTTTGAATGGCAGCCTGAGATAGAGGGTTTTTATGAAGGGGCAAAATACCAGAACCAAGAAGTTGAGGTACACTTAAGTTATGTAAACAACTGGAATGAAAGTCAACTTGCATTGGAAAAGTATGAACACATGCAGAACAAAAATGTGGATGTATTCTATCCAACCGGAGATATGTTTAGTGCTTCTATTATTAAACATGCAAGTGAAGATGACTTGTATGCTATTGGATATGTTTCAGATCAATCTGAAATCGCTGAAAATACAGTTTTGACAAGTACAATTCAGCATGTTGAAAAATTATATGTTCTTACTGCGGAAAAATTTAATGAGGGAGAGCTTCGTGGTGGTGTGTTAACGTTTGACTTTAAGGATGATGTTATCTCTTTGGGGAAATATAGCCCGGATGTCCCTGAGGAATTTAAGGACAAGATGAAAGAAGCGGTTGAGGAATATAAGGAAACTGGATTATTACCGAATGAACAAGAGTCAGATTAATTCTTTTTCTTGCACATTGGGAAAGAATGCATTAAAATTAGTACCAAGTCATAAGATTTGATATTAACATTAGTTATAAGGGGATGAAAATATGAATGTTGGTCTTTTAGGCACTGGACATTACGTCCCAACCAACGTAGTGACGAATAAAGATATGGAAAAAATTGTCGACACAAACGATGAATGGATAAGAACAAGAACTGGTATTGAAGAACGCAGAATAGCAAGTGATGATATAAATACTTCAGATATGGCCTTTTTTGCAGCACAGGAAGCATTGAAAGAGTCAAATGTAAAGGCAGAAGATATTGATTTAATACTTGTTGCTACTGTAACACCAGATACACCGTTTCCATCAGTATCATGTATGATCCAGGACAGATTAGGAGCACGTAAAGCTGCGGCAATGGACATAAGTGCAGCTTGTTCAGGATTTATGTACGGGGTAGTTACAGCTAAACAGTTTATCGAAACAAATGCCTATAAAAACATTTTAGTAGTTGGTGTAGAAAAGCTTTCTAAAATTACCGATTGGTCAGACCGTAATACATGTGTGCTTTTTGGTGATGGAGCTGGCGCGGCAGTAGTAGGACCGGTTTCAGAAGGTAAAGGAATTCTGTCCTTTGAACTTGGAGCAGATGGTTCAGGCGGAAAAGAATTATACCAAAATGATGAGGATCACCTTATGATGAATGGTAGAGAAGTATTTAAATTTGCTGTGCGACAAATGCCGGATTCGTCGGTAAATGTCGTTGAGCAAGCTGGATACAACAAAGAAGATGTTGATTATTTAGTACCACACCAGGCGAATATTAGAATCATGGAAGCGGCCCGGGAAAAATTAGGAATTTCAGAAGAAAAAATGGCGACTTCCATTAAACGATATGGAAATAATTCGTCTGCTTCTATTCCGATAGCTTTATCTGAAGGTGTAAAGAGTGGTAAGATAAAAGATGATGATTTAGTCGTTTTAGTTGGCTTTGGCGGAGGATTAACGTGGGGTGCTATTGCGCTTCGCTGGGGCAAATAACTTAGTTTACGTCATAGGAGGAATACGCAATGGAGGAAAGAAGAGTAGTTATAACAGGACTCGGATCAGTTTCCCCCGTAGGAAATGATGTACAGACAATGTGGGATAACGTTGTCGCAGGGAATTCTGGAATTGATTATATAACTAGACTTAATAAAGATGATTTTCCCGCACATGTAGCTGCAGAAGTGAAGGATTTTGATCCAACCCTTTTCATGGAGAAAAAAGATGCAAGAAAGATGGATTTGTTTACACAATATGCTGTGGCTGCTTCTAAAATGGCAATTGACGATGCAAATCTTACAATCGATGAAAACAATGCTAATCGAGTTGGAGTTTGGATTGGGTCTGGCATTGGTGGTATGGGAACATTAGAAGATCAGCATACGAAGTTTTTGGAAAAAGGATATCGTCGTGTGAGTCCTTTCTTCGTGCCAATGATGATTCCGGATATGGCAGCAGGTCAAGTATCAATCCAGTTTGGTGCAAAAGGAATTAACTCATGTACTGTAACAGCATGTGCATCAGGCGCAAATTCAATTGGTGATGCCTTTAAGGCTATTGAGCGCGGTGATGCTGACTATATCATCGCAGGCGGAACCGAAGCACCGATTACAAATATGGCATTTGCGGGTTTTTCTTCGGCAAAAGCATTATCAACAAATGAAGATCCAAAAAAAGCAAGCCGCCCATTTGATTTAGATCGTGATGGATTTGTAATGGGTGAAGGAGCAGGTATTCTAATTTTAGAAACACTAGAATCTGCACAAGAGCGTGGTGCGCACATTTACGGTGAGATTGTTGGCTATGGTGCAACAGGTGATGCGTATCACATTACTGCTCCAGCAGAGAATGGTGAAGGGGCTGCACGTGCCATGCAGCATGCAATTGAGGATGCAGGAATTTCCCCTTCAGATGTCGACTATGTGAATGCACATGGAACAAGTACACATCTTAATGATAAGTTTGAAACAGTAGCAATCAAAACGGTTTTTGATGAATATGCTTCTAAACTGCCAATATCGTCGACCAAAGGGGTCACAGGGCATTTGTTAGGTGCAGCTGGTGGTATTGAATCAGTCATATCTATTAAATCGATTGCGGACGGTCAAATCCCTGGGACAATGAACTATGAAACACCAGACCCGGATTGTGATCTTGATTATGTTACCAACGGATCTCGGAAACAGGATGTCAACGTCGTGATGAGTAATTCACTTGGATTTGGTGGACATAATGTTTCGTTAATTTTTAAAAAGTTTAACTAGTCTAAGCAAGAGGCTGGCCTGAGGAGGTCAGCCTTTTTTTATGGCGGTTTAGAAACTATAAATACTTTTTACTGGAGGTTTTAAGAAAGCAATTTACGATTTCATAAGAATACCTTTAACGAATGCCAAGTTTCTGAGATTTGGCAGGGGGAAGCGTGTGGAGTGGCCGGACCGCGAATAGTCGTACAAGAGTTGTATCACTTCGCTCTGCTTACAGCTATTCATGTATTCCATTGCCCATGCATAAAATAAAATAAATGCACTGGACAAGCATGGGTGGTGGAAAAAATGGGGACTGTCTTTTTATTTTTGATAGGCTTTGGACTGGCTGTTACAGGTGGGGTAACAACGATAGCATATATGAATTTCCTGCCTTCTGGGATTTCTTGGGGGGATTATTTAATTTTCATCACAGGACGGTTGGAATGTTATTTTTTACCAATAGGCTTTATATTAATGGCAATTGCACTTTTTCGATACCCTCACAATATGTAAACTTCTCGCAAATCGAATATTTTTTTGCATGATGGTCATAATGTATTTTAAATGATTTCATTTTAGAAAAAGACAAAGTGCAAAGAAGCGAGGGTTGTATATGTTGTATTTACACGATGTTTGGGTTAATTGGTTTGAAGGTGAAGAAAATGGCTATAGTGTTTGCTATTTTCATGAGTGGCGAAAAGAAGACGGGATAGAGCTGTTAGATCAGGTTCCACTACTATACATATCTGAAGTGCTTTATAACTACATAGAAAATGACATGCATGATTTACCTAAAGGACTTCTTGATATGATTCACAAACGTGCCTATGTCCGCAAAGGCCAGGAGAGAACGGTACTTGATTACGCATGTGTTGTTACCGACGGCAAGGATATTATTGCTTTTGATTCAATCGGCTATCGGATACCTATTCGTAAAAGCAGACTTATTCCACGTCAAGAGCAACTTGTGTTTGATATGATCAAAACCACCAAACCAGAATCGTTTAAATTTGAAGGAGAAATCGTCGAAAAAGAATATCATATGCTTTCGATGGCTCCAGAACTTGTTCATGGATTGACACGCAGAGAAAGGCAGCTCAAGCAATTGCTGATGATTGCCCTTGATCAATTGAGAACTGCAAATAACCTGGAAGAGCTTCGCTACTGGCTGACCGAATGGGATCCGAAAAAATACCCTTATATTCGGTATATGAACGAGGATAAAGTGTGGGAAGCACTTTATGAGGGTGTTAAGCAAGGGTGGAGTATTGGGCATGAAGAATTGTGCAGCAAGATGATTAAAGGACAGCCATTTCTGGAAAGAATGTGGGAGCTTGAACAAGCGCCTGAGCAAAATACATCGAAGCAGAAGTAGAGCATTGGCGGGCTCGCCGAATTCACGGCGGATATAGCTGAAACGATAAAGTTCGACACGGAATCGATAAAGCCACCTCAGAATTGTTGGAAGTTAAACTCGGAATAGATAAAGTTCGACAAGAAAACGATAAAGTTCACCTTTCACGAAAAATAAGGGGTGCTCCGATATAACAAAATCGGAGCACCCTCTCCATTTAACGCTTTTTCTTCACGCGTCCTAATCCCATTGCTTTTTTAGCTTTTGCTAATGATTTATTAGCTGTTAAGGAAGCCTTTTCTGCCCCTTTATCTAAAATCTCATCCAATGCTTCTGAATCGATTAACTCGTTATAGCGCTCCTGAATAGGTTTCAGTACATCCACAATAGCATTTGCAACGTCCTGCTTAAATTCACCATAACCTTTACCTGCATAAGCAGCTTCGATAGCTTCTACTGATTTACCACTACAACTAGCGTAAATAGTCATCAGGTTAGAAACGCCAGGTTTATTTTCTTTATCAAACTTCACAATGCCCTCTGAGTCAGTGATAGCACTTTTAATTTTTTTCTCAATTTTCTTCGGTTCATCAAGCATGGAAATAAATGATTTTTCATTTTCATCTGACTTACTCATTTTACTTGTTGGTTCCTGCAATGACATAATGCGGGCCCCGACTTTAGGTATGTGGACTTCAGGTATCGTGAATATGTCATTGAATTTTTTATTGAAACGTTGTGCCAGATTTCGTGTCAGCTCAAGATGCTGTTTTTGATCATCACCAACAGGGACAATATCTGTCTTATATAACAAAATATCCGCAGCCATTAGAGGAGGGTATGTTAGTAATGAAGATGAAACGGTTTCTTTACCTGTTGATTTATCTTTAAACTGTGTCATACGCTCCAGCTCACCGATATAGCTGATGGACTGCAGCATCCAGCCCAGCTGTGTATGTGCTGGAACTTCTGATTGAATAAACAAGGTTGATTTATCCGAATTAATTCCAGCTGCAAGGTATAAAGCTGCTAGTGAACGAATGTTTTGTCTTAGCTTCAGTCGATCCTGAGGTACGGTTATTGCATGCTCATCCACAATACAAAAGTAGCAATCGTGATCCTCCTGAAACTCTACAAATTGCTGAATTGCACCTAAATAATTACCAATCGTTAATGTTCCACTCGGTTGAATTCCAGAAAATATTGTTTTCATTTTCCACACTCCAATATATTTTTTTCCATTAAAAAAAGCCCATTTATCCCTATCGAAAAGGGACGAATGAACCGCGGTGCCACCCTGATTATCCTACATGTGCAGGATCACTTACTGTTAAATTAGCTCGAAAGTCCAATTCCAATTCACCGTGGTACTTGTTTCCACCAGCCACAAGCTCTCTAAAAATCCAGCGGGTAATTGTACTTTATCTTTGTCAACGCTAAGTGTATTAATTTTGCTTTATTATATATGAAGATAGAGGAGAAAATCAAGTCTCATTGATTAACTGGTATATTTACAGGAAGTAGATGATGGGACAATTTATTTTTAGTAAAAGAATTTCAGAAAAGTACAGGAAGCCGTTTAACAAATTAACATAATAATTCTAATTATGATAAAATACAGGTATAAATTGAGCACTAATCTTAAAGATTGTTGAAAGGAAGAATAAGCTTGAAACGTAGAGTTGTGATTACAGGGACGGGTGTTATTTCACCATTGGGAAATGATACAGAAACCCTTTGGGATAACATAAAGAAGGGAAAGTCCGGTGTTAAGCGACTGGAATCCGAGGTATATGAGGATATTAACACAAAAATTGCGGGTTACATAGATGATTTTCATGGGGAGAAGTACCTTGAATCTAAGGAAATAAAACAGTATGATTTGTTCACACAATATGGGTATGCTGCTGCAATGCAAGCATTAGAACAGTCAAAAATAAAATTGGATGCGGTGGATAAGGATCGAGTTGGAATTTATATTGGCTCCGGTGCTGGAGGTCTGCAAACTCTATTACATAATCATAAAACAATGCTGGAAAAAGGAGCCAAACGGGTGTCCCCATTCTTAATCCCAACGTCTATAAATAATATAGCTTCGGGATTAGTTGCGATTAAGACAGGGTTTCGTGGACCTAGTTTTGCAACAGTTTCTGCCTGTGCGACGAGCAATCATGCTATTGGAGAAGCTTATTTAAATATAGCTCATGGATATTCAGATGCAATTTTAGCAGGTGGGGCAGAGGCTACCATTACACCACTTTATTTTGCCGGGTTTTCAAAAATGCGTGCAATGTCAACTAAAAATGATACACCTAAAACGGCTTCTCGTCCATTTGACCTTAACCGTGACGGCTTTGTTATGTCAGAGGGAGCAGGTGTTTTATTTTTGGAAGAATATGAACATGCAAAGAATCGTAGTGCACCTATACTTGGTGAAATTATCGGTTATGGAAGTACAACAGATGCATACCATATTACAGCGCCGAATTATCAGGGGGCTGTAAAAGCGATGAAGCTGGCAATCGAGCGGGCACAGATTCAGCCGGAAGATGTGGACTATATCAATGCCCATGGGACAAGTACTCCGGCGGGTGACATTTCCGAGACAAAAGCGATTAAAGAAGCATTTGGGGAACATGCGCAACATCTCAAAGTCAGTTCTACGAAATCCATGACAGGTCACTTGTTTGGTGCAGCAGGAGCTATTGAGGCCGTGATTACACTGAAAAGTATGGCAGAAAATATTTTTCCGCCGACAATTAACCTGGAAAGTCCAGATCCAGAATGTGACTTGGATTATGTAGGAAATAAAGCTGTGAAAGGTAACATTACTATTGCTTTATCCAATGGTTTCGGATTTGGCGGTCATAATGCTGTGATTGCTTTTAAGAAGGGCTAACTCTTTTGTCTTACTGCATAAGTGCAACTGAGGCTTATCTATATTAAGGCACTTGGCGATAAGCCAAGTTTTCTAATGATGTTTGCTTCTAAAAGTTTGTGATATTTTCATAAAAACATGAAGGAGGAGTATGAATGTCTTCAATATCAAATCAAACGACTCTAAGTCAGAGTGTTTCAGAAAGACGAAAGGCACTAGAGGAACGTTTTCCGGTATGGCCGCGGGATACAATTGCAAGACACTTTTCAAAAGCATGTATTCAATATAAAGATAGACCTTATATCTACATAAATAATGAAGTAGTTACATATGGAGAAGTCTGGGACAGGGCAGTTCAATATGCAAAGGCATTTATAAAACTAGGGGTGAAGCGAAGAGATCATTTGGCGATTTTAATGGATAATGATTCCACCTTCCCATCATTGATGATTGCCTCTTCTCTAGTTGGAGCAGTATTTATTCCAATCAATGGGATGCTTACGAAGGATGAATTGAGATATATAATTTCTCAGTCAGATACCCAGTATTTAATTTTAGAGCAGATGATAAAGGATAAACAACATGGTGAAGCGATTTCCGAATTACTGGATGAAGCGGATTTTCAAGAAAATAGTGAATTAAAGCAAGTTATTTGCTTTGAAAATGAAAAACAGGATTCCGTCAAAAATCATTTTCTAACATGGGATGATTTTATCAAAGGATCAGAATCCGTTACATATGAGGAATTGGAACAAAGGTGGGGTGAGTCCCGTTATCCAGATGAAGTTGCTATTATAATGTATACATCCGGTTCTACCGGGAGCCCAAAAGGTGTAATGCTTACAGATGATATGCTTCTTCGTTCTGGATATGGTACATGTATGAGCAGGGCGATTGAAGAAGGACGGGTGACGTTTGCGCCTCTGCCATTTTATCATTGCTTTGCTATTATTGAAGCAATTTTTGCGATGTCCTTTGTCGGTGGTTCGTTCATATCAGCACTTGGGGCATCTCCGCTTTTATCACTGCAGTTAATGGAGAAATACAAGGCAAACGATTATCTGTGTGTACCTTCCACATTGGTCCCATTATTGAATCACCCGCGTGTTTCCGAATTTGATTTATCCAATCTTTTTGCCATGTGGTGTGGTGCAGCGCCAGCTCCAGTTCCTGTATGGAAAAAGGCAATAGACGTACTTGGTTTAACCGAAATAATTACTGGATATGGTCAAACAGAGGTGGCGTCATCAGGGGTCACGACGGAAATTGGTGATTCGCTTGAACGCATCTCATCAAGAGTTGGTCGTCCGAAGCTCAATGGGAGCAGTGGACTTCCGGAATTTAATGGCAGTGCAGTTCAGTATAAAACGATTGATCGGGATACCGGGGAAGACTTGCTTGCTGGTTCTGTAGGAGAACTTGCAGTTAGGGGTGCTACGGTTACCCATGGCTATTATAAAAAACAGGATGAAACGGCAAAGGCAATTGATAAAGATGGATGGCTCCGTACAGGGGATGTTGGAAGAATTGACGAAAATGGTTATCTGCAGGTTCTTGGCAGAAGTAAAGAAATGTACAAGGTATCAGGAGAATTGGTATCCCCTCGTGAGGTGGAAATAGCAATCTCCCATCATCCAGCAGTCAGTCAAGTAAACGTTATTGGTGTACCAGATGCCTTAACAACAGAAATAGGTGCTGGTTTTATTGAGCTAAAAGAGGGTGAAACCTGTACAAGAAGGGACATTATAGATTGGTGTTCTTCCCGT
The DNA here is from genome assembly GCF_900110695.1 of Virgibacillus subterraneus. Classification (GTDB taxonomy): domain Bacteria; phylum Bacillota; class Bacilli; order Bacillales; family Amphibacillaceae; genus Lentibacillus; species Lentibacillus subterraneus. The sequence continues at coordinate 242,776 of NZ_FOEH01000003.1, forward strand.
CTTGCCCGTTTTAAAATCCCTCGTCATATTTGGTTTATAGATTCTACTGAGTGGCCAATGACGAGCACAGGGAAAGTGCAAAAATTCCGTTTAACGGAAGTAGCAGAAGAAAAACTATCAAGAAACAATTGATAAAATTTTCATGACGGGAGGATTAACAAATGGCAGAAGCCTGGCAACAGGAAAAGATGCGTGTCCAGTATAAGGATACGGACCAAATGGGTATCGTACATCATGGCAATTATGTAACCTGGTTTGAAGTTGGCCGTACCGAATGGATGCGTCATTATGGGATTGCTTATAAAAAGATGGAAGTCCTAGGTCTTCTTCTCCCGGTAATAGATGTAAATGTAAATTATAAAAAATCTGCCCACTTTGACGATTGTATCGCTATTTATACAAAAATAGCCAACGCTTCTCCAGTGCGTTTGGAGTTTTTATATGAAGCCAGAAAAATTAGTGAAGCAGAATTCAAACAAAGCGAAGGGAAAGAAACAGTTGTACCTTCCGGGGAGCTGCTTGCAAAAGGTTCAACAATGCATATGTGGGTAAATCAGGAGTGGAAACCAGCACGCATCAATAAAGTTGCTCCTGAAGTTTATGCTGTTCTCCAAGAGCTAATATAAGAAATTAGCGAGCGAAAAAGACAGGAAAACGATATTATTATTAAATACTGAAATGACCATCAATTTGGTGGTCATTTTTTAGTGTTACTTTTGAAACAGTGTGTACTCTTGATTTTATTACTAGGCGTTTTCATTTTCCATATATCATAGGTTCTATAGTAAAACAAGACTTAGCGTTTATGCTAATATTTTAATTGTAATTAATGAAAAAGAGTAAAGAATATGACATGCACTATTTACTTAAATAGCTGAACAAACGACATAATCATTTAACCAAAATTGAAAGGAGTCTTACTTGATGAGAAATGAATTAATGGAAATGCTGGAAGAACGGAAAGATGAAATGATCGAAATCCGTCGCCATTTACACGAGCATCCTGAACTTTCTTTTAAAGAAGAAAGAACAGCAGCCTATATTGCCGATTTTTATAAAGGAAAGAATGTTGAAGTAGAAACGAACGTCGGAAATGGATATGGAATCATTGTAACGTTAAAAGGTCAATTGCCAGGCAAAACCATCGGCCTTCGTGCTGATTTTGATGCGTTGCCAATCACAGAAGAAACAGCTTTTTCGTTTAAATCAAGCAATGAAGGTGTGATGCATGCGTGTGGACACGATGCCCATACAGCGTATATGTTAATTTTGGCAGACTGCCTCATCCAATTAAGGGATAACATCAAAGGAACCATTAAAATTATTCATCAACATGCAGAAGAGCAACCTCCTGGTGGTGCAAGAAGCATCATTGATTCTGGAAAACTTGGTGAGTTAGAGGCAATCTTTGGCATTCATGTTTTACCAATGGCGAAAGCAGGAACAGTTGGCTATCATAGTGGATATTCATTTAATGGGCGTACTTATTTTAAGTTACGGATTCAGGCAAGCGGAGGGCATGGATCATCCCCTCATAAAGCAAATGACGCTATTGTGGCAGGATCCTACTTTGTAACAGCAGTACAAACAATTATCAGTCGTAGAGTAGACCCGCTCGCTACAGGTGTCGTAACGATTGGTTCATTTGATGGAAAAGGTAGCTTCAACGTTATTAAAGATAGCATTGAGCTTGAAGGTGATATTCGTTATTCGAATGATGAAACACAAGCGGTTATCGACAAAGAATTTCATCGGATTGTGGGTGGAGTGGAAGAATTGTTTGGGGTAACTTGCGAGCTAACGTATACACCTGACTATCCACCATTATATAATGATCCTGAATTGACTGCATTTGTTGCAGAGACCTTGGAAGGGGTTAAGGATAAAAACATTACAGAAGTCAGAGAATTTCCTAGGATGGCACCATCAGATGATTTTGCGTATTACTTGGAAAAAATCCCTGGTTCTTATTTCTTTATTGGATGTACCCCAAAAGGTGTTACAGACCCTTACTTTAACCACCACCCAAAATTCGATATAGACGAGGATGCGATTCTTATTGCAGCCAAATCAATGGGTCATGTTGCTTGCAGTTATTTGGATATGGATTAAATGACTCGTTTCGTGACACATGAACCCGAGTGCCACCCTGATTACGGAGGGATGAGAGCGCGAAAGAGGAGCTGAAGCAGTTGAAAGGTTTCTCATGAGAGGGATGAGAGCGCAAAAGAGGTATTTAAGCCAGTAAAAAGTCCTTCATCGAGGTGATGAAGGACTAAAGGCATCATGAAATTTTATTCGTAGTAAGTCCACTGATGAACCCCGACAACATGAAAATTAGTTGCCAGTATTTGTCGAATCGCCCTTTTCGATTGTACTACTTGGCACCAGTCATGAATGGTATTGGTGGTAATCCTTTCGTTTAGGAATAGAATCTTAAATTCTTTTACACTTCTTAATACAGTGCTTGTAATTGGCTCTGTGAATCCACATTCGTGACAAACACATTTCCTTTTCATTATAGACACGGAAAATGAATCACATTTAGCACAGGTAGTCCCTTTTTTTAGTTGGTCATAATCGTAGGAAGGTATTTGTTTATAAGGAGAATCGGTGTTATTCAACGACAATAATTTTTCTGCAAGTTTTTTAGCAGATAAGAAAGTATAACTACTTTCTTACTGCATAAGTGCAACTAAGGCAATTCGCCCAAAGGCTTGGCGAATTACCAAGTTTTCTAATGACTTTCAGTTAATTTTGAAGGTATTATATTTAAATTTTCCATGTATTGCTTAACTTGAGTTGGAAAAATAATTGGTTTATCTAGAGGTGCTTGGTATAAGGTGAATTTAGGATTAATAAAGACTATGGAAGCATCAATTTGGAGTTTGAATCCGAGGCTGAGAAGTAACTGACGTAGTAAGGATTCGCTTCTACTCAATTGGAGATATGGATTAATAACTTCTAAGTTGGGTTTCTTGAATAGCTTATCATACTCATAATAATAATCGCCTTCATAGTTTTTCACTTCAAAAAAATAGATTTTACCTGCCAAGATAATGAGGGAGTCAATTTGGAATGTGGTATTATTTACTATCAGTAACAAATCATTTAATATCAAGCATTCACACTGTAGTTTTTCTGTTAAGCTATCAAATAACACCTCTCCTTCTTAGCCTTTTTTAAGATTGAAATAGTGCTGCCTTACCTTGCTATCTAAATTCATTCGTTTGCTTAATAATTCTATGATTATTAATTCATTCGATTTTGTACGCGATTTATAGGGCATAGTCCACCTCCTCTTATTTATAGAACTGATTTTATTATACTATAATAGAATATTGAAATGGAATACAAAAGGAGCATGAAGCTAATGATTGACATCGAGTCTGTATTATAACTATAATATGAACATATACCGATATACACATATATAAAACTGAATTGAAACGGAAGGCGAGGGAATTATAATGGAGGAAAATAAAGAAGCTGAAGAAAACGAACTAAGAAAAGACTTGGATGAAGAAACATTGTTTGTGGTATCTCAAACTTTCAAGGCATTAGGGGATCCAACAAGAATTCGGATTCTTCATTTACTCTTTAATAAAGAATACTCCGTAAATGAGATTGCAGAAACACTGCACCTTAGACAATCTACTGTTTCACATCAATTACGCTTCCTGAAAAATTTACGACTAGTTAAATATCGTAGAGCGGGTACGACGTTATTTTATTCTCATGATGATGAACATGTAATGAATATGTTAAAACAAACATTGGATCACGCTTGCCATCATTAATAAAATCAAAATCACACATTTAATATGAGCGAATTGTTGCATAGGAGGTGTTACAAAAATGGGACACGATCACGGTCATGATCATACACATGGTGCAAACAAAAAAGCTTTAATGATTAGTTTTTTAGTAATCACGGCTTATATGATTATTGAAGCAATAGGAGGATTCCTTACTAATAGTCTTGCATTGTTATCTGATGCAGGTCATATGTTAAGTGATTCCATATCACTCGGAGTTGGCCTGTTAGCCTTTAAATTCGGGGAAAAAGTAGCTAATTACAGCAAGACTTACGGTTATAAACGATTCGAAATACTAGCAGCTGTGTTTAATGGGGTCACCCTCGTACTTATTTCAATTTATATTTTCTACAAGGCTTACAGAAGATTTACAGAACCACCTGAAGTCGCAACGACTGGGATGTTAATTATCGCTTCTATCGGCTTATTGGTTAATATTTTTGTAGCATGGATATTGCTGCGTGGAGATACAGAAGAAAATTTAAATTTACGTGCTGCTTTTCTTCATGTGTTAGGTGACTTATTGGGTTCAGTCGGTGCAATTACTGCTGCATTGCTAATCATATTTTTCAATTGGGGATGGGCCGATCCACTAGCAAGTGTTATCGTTGCTGTTCTCGTGCTTATAAGTGGCTGGAGAGTTACGAAGGATGGAATTCACGTGTTAATGGAAGGAACACCAAAGAACGTAGATTTAGATGACATCATAAATACGATGGAAAGCGCTGAAGGCATTAAAAGCATACATGACTTGCACGTTTGGAGTATCACTAGCGGACAAAATGCACTCTCTTGTCATGCGGTAGTAGATGGAGACTTATCTGTTCATGAAAGTCAGAGGCTGTTACGAACGATTGAACATGAATTAGAGCATAAAGGTATTGGCCACGTGACAATCCAGATGGAAAATAATGAACACCCACATGAAGATTCGCTGATGTGTCAAAATGACCATGAACAGTTGGGTCATCAACATAATCATTAGAAATCTTTATAAAAAACCTCCATTGAAGTATCAATGGGGGTTTTTTGCCATAAGAAGTAAGTTCTATTCATCCATTTTATATCGTAAACTTTAATATATAATGGATTATATCCATTACTAAAACTAGCATATTAACATACACTACTTTCTCCTTAATTACAAGTAAAATTGAACGAATTTTTTCGACAAATTTTGAAATATGATGTTCTAAATTTCCTCGTTATCCGTTATAATATAATTAAAATGTGAATGGGAGATTGATAGAAAATGGAGAAAAAAAACATCATGATCATAGCAACAATAAGTGTTATTCTCCTACTTGGGATTGCAGTTCCAATGACTTTACATACAAGCAGTGGTGAGGAAGTCTATAAAGCTAGTCCACATTTGGAAAGACAGACAAACATAACCCTAATTGACACGAGCAAAAAATTGCAGCGTTTTACATATGATGCCGGGGTAGACTTTGAGTATCCAGATGCCGTTCGTGGTATTTATGTTACAGGACCATCTGCTGGAGGAAGCAGATTTGAAAAACTTACTAGTTTAGTAGAAAATTCGGATTTAAATGCAATGGTAATTGACGTAAAAGAAGATCATGGTAATTTAACATTTAAGCCAAAAGAAGGTTCACCATATGAGGATATTGGAATTAATTATATTAATGAACCACGAAAATTACTAAAAGTCCTTGAAGATAAGGGGATTTATCCAATAGCAAGAGTAGTAGTTTTTAAAGATTCCGTTTTAGCTAATAAACGTCCTGATTTATCTTTTACTAAGAATGGAAAAGTTTGGACTAATAATAAAGGGGAAGCTTTTGTTAATCCATTTGAAAAAGAAGTATGGGAATACAACTTAGAAATTGCCAAGAAAGCAGCTGAGCTCGGTTTTCAGGAAATTCAATTTGATTATGTTCGTTTTCCGGAGGGCTTTGAAAATTACGATAGTGAATTGAGTTATAGCCAAGGTGATTATAAAGATGATAAAACGAACAATATTAAACGGCGTGTGAAGGCGGTAACTGACTTTGTTTCATATGCAAAGGAAGAATTGGAATATTATGATGTAGATGTCGCAGTAGATATATTTGGTTATGCTGCAACAATTCAAGAAGCGCCGGGTATTGGACAGAACTTTACGAAGATTTCAAAGAACGTGGATATCATATCTTCTATGATTTACCCAAGTCATTGGACATCTTATTTTGATATTCCTGTGCCTGATAAAGAGCCATATAAGTTAGTAACGGAATATGCTAAAGTTGAGAATAAAGTGTTAGGAAAATTGGAAGAACCACCAACTTCCAGACCATGGATTCAAGATTTTGAAGCACCATGGTTATATAGTGGCGCAACTAAACAGTATGGAAAAGCTGAAGTAGAAACACAAATAACTGCATTAAAAGAAAATGGAATTAATGAATTTCTAATTTGGAATGCAGGAAATACTTATACCGAGAATGTTGATTATACACCTCTCAATTAATATAATAGTACAAACTCATATAACCATTATGAAAAATCGGGCTTCTTTAACGTATAGAGCCCGGTTTTTTTACGTATAATAAACTTTAAAATCGATCTGTGGAAATAACTGGCTATCTTTAAAAAATAAGAGGATAATGGACTCTGTAGAAGATAAATCATGAATTTATCCATTATTTGTTATTCATAAGCCATATTCTCTATCAAAATCGATTTAACAAAGGCAGGCTCATTCGTTATAATGTAAAAGACTACTAAAGATTAAGGAGTAGATCTATGAATTGGTATCAAAAGCTAAACAAATATTTCCCAATCGAGGAAATGAAGTCCAAAGAGCATATGGATATGCTTTTAAAGGAGAAAGGTGACGTCTATTATAAGGATGAAAGCCCTGAGCATGTTTTGATGTATGCTGAGTTTAATTCATTTCTATTTATAGATTATGTCTGGGTCTCTGCGAACTCAAGAGGCAAAGGAACTGGACATAAGCTGATAGAAAAGCTTAAAGAAAAAGATAAACCAATCATTCTAGAAGTGGAACCAGTTGATTACGATGACACAGACACAGCGAAGAGACTTCATTTTTATAAGCGGGAAGGTTTTACCCACGCACAATCCATTGGTTACAATCGCCGCTCATTAGCTACAAATGAGGATACTCCTATGGAAATCCTGTTTTGGTCTCCAAGTGATGATTCCGAAGAGGAAATTTATGAAAAAATGAAAAAGATGTACGAAGACATTCATACCTATAAAGACGAAGAAATATATGGTCGAGCATATCAGCCTGTCGATGAAGTACTAAGTTACGATGAAGATCGTGAGTCTGATAACATATTTGAAAATCTAAAAGAAAAAGCATGAACAAGTTTTAGCCTCTTGTTATTTTAGCAGCAAGAGGCTAAATTTTTTAGGAAGTTTAGTATAAATACCTTCTTACTGCATAAGTGCAACTAAAGCTTGGCGATAAGATAAGTTTTCTAATTATTTTTCAATTAAAAGGTTTAATTTAAAATGAATTAGGGTAAGTTAAAAATACATGAGAACATTTCATGAACATTTATCAACACAGTAAATTTTATAGGAAATACTCTACCTTTCGTTTGACAAATGTAGTATAATTATACATATTGGTTATTTAAACTTATTTTAATCTAATAAGTTATTCAAATGTTTATGAAATGACCATATACACTTTTAGATTGAGGAGTGAAGTTTCATGGTAACACTTTATACCTCACCAAGTTGTACATCTTGCAGAAAAGCAAAAGCATGGTTAGAAGAACATGATATACCGTTCACAGAACGTAATATATTTTCCGAACCATTATCGCTGGATGAGATAAAGGAAATATTACGTATGACTGAAGATGGTACAGACGAGATTATATCAACACGATCAAAAGTCTTTCAAAAATTGGATGTCAATATTGATCAGTTGCCGATGAAAGATTTATTTAATCTAATCCAGAAAAATCCTGGATTATTACGTCGACCAATTATTCTTGATGAGAAACGTTTGCAAGTAGGGTATAACGAAGATGAGATTCGCAGGTTCCTACCTAGAACCGTAAGAACTTTTCAACTACGTGAAGCTCAGCGGCTGGTAAACTAAGTAATCGTCGATGTATAACAATTACTAACAAAAACGCAGAACCTGAAGTTAGAGGTCTGCGTTTTTTTTCATTAAAAGCTAGTGACAAATTGAACGAAATAGGTTAAAATATGAAATTAATTATTAATTTATAGGCATATGAATTTTCAATTTGTATAAGATGTCATACAATAATAATATAAGATAAAGAATGGTTAATAACGTGTAATAAAGGGAACACGAATAATAATAAACATTAAAGGTGAAGTAGTCTCTTCCACCATTACTATTGACCGTGTAGTCAAGCTTTTTCTAATAGAAGGGAGAGAAATAAGATGGAAATAGAACGTATAAATGAGAATACAGTAAAATTCTATATATCCTATATCGATATAGAAGATCGTGGATTTGAACGTGAGGAAATTTGGTATAATCGCGAACGTAGTGAACAATTATTCTGGCAAATGATGGATGAAGTTAATTATAAAGAAGACTTTAATGTCGAAGGGCCATTATGGATTCAGGTGCAAGCCTTGGATAAGGGGCTAGAAATTGTTGTAACCAAAGCACAGGTATCCAAAAATGGTGAGAATATCGAGTTGCCAACTGAGAATGGAAAGACAATCGATATCTCAGTTGATGATAAGATTGAGGATATGCTGGATGACAAGTTTGGTGAAGGTGATGAAAATTCATCCAAGTCCAAAAAAGAAGAGGACGAAGATGGAAACTTATCACTAAGTGTAATGTTTAATGACTTTGAAGATGTTATTCAGTTAAGTCATTATTTCCAAGATAACAAAGATAAAACAGATAAAATAGAAGATACACTCTTCCATTACGACAATAAATATTATCTGTATATAGAATTCCCACAGGATGAGGAAATTAAAGATGAACATCAAGAAGATTTGATTAGTCAGATTTTTGAATTTGCGAACGACACGGAAGTAACCATTCACTTTCTGGAAGAATACGGGAAACAAATATTTGCCGATAACACATTTGAACAAGTACGTTCCCATTTTCCAGCTATCATTGGACGCTCTTAATAGAGTGTCTTTTTTTATGGCTGTTTTTCTATTAGTTGATGTTGAATAGAGAAGCGTTGCCCTAGGATATGCGAGGTGTATTTCCGAATCGGTGTCGTAGCACTCAAGTATTTCTCCACATTATGTCAAAGCTTATATCCAACTACGAAGATGAAAAATAACAAGACTTACGAAAAGAGCCTGTTTTAATTGAAGGAATTTGTCACTCTCTGTCGAATAATTATAAAATGGAGGTGTAAAATTAATGCTTCAGGCTAAAACTAAATATGGAACCGTTGTTACGCCAGCAACCTTATCTAAGTCGGAAATTAAAGTACTAAAAGAGCGAGAAGAGTTCAGTTGTCCAACCTGTAATGAGCCAGTAATGATGAAAGCAGGCACGCAAATGATTCCGCATTTTGCTCATCATTCCAAAAACAATTGTCCTTCGAGTGAAGGTGGAGAAGGGGCATATCATGAGAGGGGAAAAATGCTGTTATATCAATGGCTTAAGCATCAACAGCTTACTGTTCAGCTGGAGGCATATTTACCGGCGATAAGGCAGCGGCCAGATATTTTAATTTCGATTAACAATAAACTCGTAGCAATTGAGTATCAATGTGCACGGGTTCCGGCTGAACAAATCCGTGAACGTAATGAAGGGTATCTCAGTGTAGGTATAACCCCAATTTGGATTTTGGGTGCTAATCGTCTGACACAACATAATCGCAATCATTTAAAAATTGATCAGTTCCAGCTTCAATTTATTCATCAATTTTCTTCTGTTTTACCACTCATGTTATTCTACTTTTGTCCCAATAGTCTTCAATTCATTTCATTTAAGGATTTTTACTTTTCCAAAACACAAACGGCAATAGGTAAATTTCATACGAAAAAATTGAATCAAATGTCATTTAAAGATATGTTCCAAGCTAACTTCTATTCCAAAAACGAATTGTTTCATTCTTGGAAGAGAGAAAAACGTTCATTTCGGCTAAAGAAGGCAAACCGCTTATATGGACGGGAATTGAATTGGCACGAATGGATTTACCTTAAGCGGACACACAAGGAGTTCCTCCCATCAATAATCCACCTGCCGATTTGCACACAATTTATGATGAAAACACCACCATGGGACTGGCAAAGCAGAATTTGTCTTGAAGTCATAGATCCGCTCCCAATAGAAAGCCATGTTTCAATTAAATCGTGTCAGTATCTACTTAGACGTCATATCCATCATCCTAAAGAATTCCCCTTAGTCAAGCAAGCGGTGAACCCGGTTCATCAATACCTTCAATTGCTGGAACAGTTAGACGTAATCCAGCAAGTTTCTCCTAATTATTTTGCCAAAAAGAATCCTATAAAATTTCATAAAAATATTGAGCAGGCCTTGGCTGGCGACGAGAAGCTGCTAAATTTGTTAATTACAAACAAATTACGAGCATGATTACCAATTATTTCGTTATACTAATTAGAATGAAGGAATTTTTTCATTTTATCTAGAATTAGTAAGGAAAGAGGATAAAGGAGGAAACCATAGTGGCAAAAGCAACAAAGGAGTTACCAAAAAGAAGTGAAATTCCACAAGAAAAAACGTGGAAGCTGGAAGATATTTTTAAAACGGATGACGCATGGGAGAAAGAACTGCAAGCACTGAAAGATGACATCCCATCAATTGAAAAGTTTCAAGGAAAAATAGCGGAGTCTGCGCAAAATCTGTATGATGTATTAAGGCTTCAGGATCAACTGTCAGAACGAATTAGCAAGCTATTTACATATGCACATATGCGATCTGATCAGGATACAACAAATTCAACATATCAGGAGATGAACTCAAAGGCTGAGAATCTGCTGACACTTGCATCAAGTTCAATGAGTTATATTGTTCCTGAAATCCTGGCAATGAACGAAGAAAAACTGCAAAGCTTTGTTAAAGAGAAAAAGGAATTAAAATTCTATGATAAAACACTTGATGAGATTTCACGACAGCGGCCACACGTGTTAAGTAAAAAAGAAGAGGAATTACTAGCTGAAGCGTCAGAGCCGATGTCTAGTGCAGAAAATACGTTTGGAATGCTGAATAATGCCGATTTAACTTTTCCAACGATTAAAAATGAAGATGGGGAAGAGATTGATTTAACCCATGGGCGTTATATAGGATTTTTGGAATCCAAAGATCGCAGTGTGCGTGAAGCTGCTTTTAAAGCAATGTATGAAACGTATGGCAAGTTTAAAAATACATTTTCTGCTACATTAACTGGCACTGTTAAGACAGATAATTTTAATGCAAAGGTCCGTAATTATAATTCCGCACGTCACGCAGCTTTAGATGGTAATAATATTCCGGAGCAGGTGTATGATAATTTGATTGAAGCAGTTAACGATAAATTATCATTGCTACATCGATATGCTGAACTGCGTAAGAAAGTGCTCGGACTCGATGAATTACACATGTATGATATGTATACACCACTTGTTAAAGATGTTGATATGACAATTCCTTATGAAAAAGCACAGGAATATGTGATTGATAGCTTTGCACCACTTGGTGAGGACTATGTGAGTAAAGTAAAAGAGGGATTTGAGAGCCGCTGGATTGATGTCGAAGAGAATAAAGGTAAACGAAGCGGTGCATACTCATCAGGCGCGTATGGTACTAATCCATATATATTACTGAATTGGCAGGATAAAGTGAATGATTTATTTACTTTAGCACATGAACTTGGACATTCATTACACAGCTATTACACACATGAGTCGCAGCCATTTCGTTATGGAAACTATTCAATTTTTGTAGCAGAAGTAGCATCGACATGTAATGAAGCGTTACTAAATGATTATATGTTAAACCATGTGGACGACGAGAAACAAAAACTTTATCTGTTAAATCACTTCCTTGAAGGATTTCGTGGGACTGTTTTCCGTCAAACAATGTTTGCAGAATTCGAGCATGACATTCATAAACGCATGCAGGAAGGTGAGGCTCTAACTGCAGAGAAGCTAACGGAAATCTACTACGAATTGAATAAAAAATACTTCGGAGATGAAGTTGTTTCGGACGAAGAAATTGGTCTAGAGTGGGCGAGAATTCCACATTTTTATATGAATTATTATGTCTATCAGTATGCAACTGGATATTCGGCAGCTACTGCACTCTCCAATCAGATTCTTAATGGGGAAGAGGGCGCGGTCGATCGTTACCTTGACTTCCTGAAAGCAGGAAGCAGTGATTATCCGATTGAAGTCCTGAAGAAAGCGGGCGTTGACATGACATCCAAAGAGCCGATATTGGCAGCACTTGATGTGTTTGAAGAAAAGCTTAATGAAATGGAAGAACTGCTGTTGAAATAAGGAAATGGGCTGTCACCGTCTTAATTGTGGGTGACAGCCCTTTTTTAACAATGCATAAAATCAACTAAGTTTCGTCATTAAAGCTTGGCCATAAGCCATGTTTTCTAATAAAACTCATCCTCGCATTCCTCCACGGTAAACATTTCTATGTGTAAACGTATAAATGGTTAGATAAATTGAAATAAATAACATTGGTAATGTAATATATAGTGGTATCAACTGCATTAAACCGAGAATGTTTAAGAAGATGACAATAACTGTTGTGATTAAAAAGATAAATGGGAGGAAATCCTGCATGATATCCACTCCAATCATAGTATGTTAGTACATCATATGTGACAGAAAAATGAATTAGAAGTGTGACATTTTTGTGAAAAGGTTCACCTGCGATTGAAAAAAACTCCTGCTGTTGATAACATTATAAATGTGAGATGAATCACAAACAAAAACCCCTTTTGTTTGATCATGAAACTTTCTCCCATCCCCCCCCTTTGTTTATAATAAAGGTCGGAGATCTATTTAGGATATACGCTGCCCCGTATATCCTTTTTTATTGTTTGACTATGATTTTCCCAGTTTTCGCTGGCTGTCTTCCGAGTTTTCACCAATAGAGGAGAGCCATTAAAATCAGACAAAAAAATACCCAAAGCACAATCAACTCCATGCTTTGCGTATTATTCATCATTATATCTCCAAAATGTCCCGTATTTCACGGGGATTTTTTCTACTGACCGCCTTAACAATAATTTCTTCATTTCTTTTTCTGTCTTAGCTGTTGTCCAGTCATATACTACCGAAATTTCTTTGTTACCGACAACACCATAATTTTTAAGGAAGTTTTCCAATGGTGGTTTGCTTGAAGGTACTGGGTCTTTCTGTAGAATCTGTTTCAGCACTTGGACATAAATATCATATGGATAAAGACCGGAAATTTTAATCCCTTCTTCTTCAGAAGCTTGATTAAAAAACACAATCGTCGGGATATAGTCTACTTCCATTTCCTTTGTCAGCTTTAAATCACACTGAAATGCCTTTTTAGCTGAAGTAGAATATAAATCATCTTCAAATTCGTCAATGTCGAGATTTGATTGTTTTGCACATTCCATCAATACTGCTTCATCTGAGATGTTCTTCTTTTTCAGGAAGACATTCTCCTGTATTTTTCGTAAAAAGATTCGTCCCGCTTTTTTCCCTTGCAGTTCGGCTGCTTTTATTGCAAGCGATGCAATCCATGGTGACGAAACCGGATTCTCAATCCATAAATCACCATCACAACTCATACCTGTGCGGTTAGCTGTTTTTTCCCAAATATCTTTTAACCGCTTCGGTTTATCAAATTTATCTTTATTAAGTGTATTTAAATGCCCGCTGATAATCGGACGTATAGTGAAAAATCGTCCATATTCGATAGATAACTTTTTTAGATAAGGTTCCAGCGACCAGCATTCGGGACAAAGCGGATCTACAAAAACATAAATTTCAATTGGTTTTTTTACAAAATCAAAGTAGCTATATTTTGCCGATGTGTTTGTACTTTTTGAGCTTATTAGCCCAGATTGACTCCAACTCACATCGATTCTCCTTTCTATTATTACGGTGTATTCATCATATGGTGTGCCGTCATGGTCAGTTTTTCAAATATAGCTGTCTTGTACGGTTCCTCAATTTCTGCTTCTTCCAATGCTGCATTCATACATTCCAACCAAGCGTCTTTTCGTTCAGGTGTAATTTCAAAAGGTAAATGACGTTTGCGCAGCATCGGATGACCACGTTCTTCGGAATATAGTCTTGGTCCACCGAAAAATTGTGTTAAAAACATTCTTTGTTTTCGGGCGGTTTCCGTTAAATCATCTGGAAAAATTGGAATCAGCTTCGGATGATTACCTACTTTTTTATAAAAAGCTGTTACTAGTTTATCGATTGAATCAAAGCCGCCAATTGCTTCGAACATTGTTCCAGGTTTGGTCATACAGTTATTCTCTCCTACTATGTTTGTTTTAATTGTAGCAACGTAAAATTTTAAGAGCAACTAATCTGATTTATTCTACTGAATAATTGCTGTCGTTATTAACCTTGGAAGAGAAGAAACGTTGTATCTTATTAGGTGTTTGACGTTGTTTAATATTAAATTTTTCCAATATATCCTGCATCATCTTAAGACCAATTTCCTCGGAAGTAGCTTCTATTTCCAATTCATAGTCAGATGTGTCACCATATGAACTATAATCAAGTACTAATAACACGTCTTGATAATTTAGCTCACGTCGTTTGGTCGTCAAACTTCCGAAGTATTTTAAATCATCTAGATAAATACCCTTATTTTCCAATTGCTTGGAAGTATACTCTTTTGCTACAAATTCCCCGTTTATCCATTGAACAGCTTCCGGTTTTGTTAAGGTATCATGAGTTTCAAGCAAACCGGTATCATGTGGTTCTTTTAATGTTAGTGTAAATGTGTTATTTTTTTCCCTGATCCTTAGTGCACATCCATTTTTTTTAAGAGAAAAGTCAGCCGTTTCAAAATAATGATTTGTTTGTGTTTGCGCTCCATTTGGAAAAGGTAAACTATATAAGATGCGTTCAAACTCGTCTTTTGTTAATAAATTTTTATATTCGATTTCAATTTCCTGTGCCAATTAAAAACCTCCAAATATGAAAATTAATAGAAGTTTAAAAAGTTAAAAGGATGGTTGAATTTGTTTAAATAATAGAAATAGCTACATCCAATAACCAGTCACTTTCACTTTTGTTAATTATGGCGAATGATATACAAATATGCAAAGATTATCCATTTTCATATATTATGATAAAATGGGAAAAAAGATGATATAGGTGGTGTAAGGATGAATTGGGATGTAATACTTGCCCCTTATTCACAGGCAGTGGAAGAATTAAAAGTAAAATTAAAAGGAATTCGTGCACAATTTGAACACGAATCAAGACATTCGCCAATTGAGTTTATTACGGGGAGGGTAAAACCAGTTCCCAGTATCTTAGAGAAAGCAGAAAGCAGACAAATATTACTGGACCGGGTCGAACAGGAATTGCAGGATATTGCGGGAGTTCGAGTTGTTTGCCAGTTTGTTGATGATATTTATACAATTGTAAACATGATCAAATCACGTAACGATTTAAAGATTGTTGAGGAGAAAGATTATGTATCAAGAAAGAAGGAAAGTGGCTATAGATCTTATCATATGATTATCGAATATCCAGTTGAGACGATACATGGCGTGAAGATGATAGTAGCTGAAATTCAAATTCGCACATTGGCAATGAATTTCTGGGCAACAAACGAACATTCATTAAACTATAAGTATAAAGGCAGCATTCCATCGAATATTAAATCAAGACTGCAGCGAGCTTCTGAAGCAGCATTCAAATTGGATGAAGAGATGTCTATTATTAAAAATGAGGTACAAGAAGCACAACGAATATTCCACCGAAAGTAAGGAGAGAGTTGACTGTGAAATTTGCAATAGTATCAAAAGGCGATGAAAGATCAAACAAAATTAAAGCTACTATGAAACAATATTTAACAGATTTTGATTTGGAATATAATGAAGATGATCCGGGATTAGTTATTTCTGTAGGCGGCGATGGCACGTTCCTTGAGGCTTTTCATCGCTATGTGCATTGCATTGATTCAACCGCGTTTATTGGAGTACATACAGGCCATTTAGGATTCTATGCTGATTGGGTGCCAGATGAAGTTGAAAAATTAATTATTGAAATTGCCAAGACTCCTTTTCAAATTGTTGAGTATCCATTATTAGAAGTGATTATTCGCGGAAAAAACGGTGGAAAAGAGGATCGTTTCCTCGCTTTAAATGAAGCTACAATTAAAACGACAGAAGGGTCAGTTGTATTTGATGTAGAAATTAAAGGGGATCATTTCGAAACATTCCGGGGTGATGGCTTATGTATTTCAACCCCTTCAGGCAGTACAGCGTATAATAAGGCGCTAGGTGGCGGAATTATTCACCCATCACTTGAGGCGATTCAGCTTACTGAAATGGCGTCAATTAACAATCGCGTCTTCCGTACGATTGGTTCACCATTAATTTTGCCGAAACACCATACATGCCTGTTGAAGCCGGTTGTGGACCGCAGCTTTTTAATCACGATCGATCACTTTACGCAAAATTATACACATGTAAAATCAATCCAATGCCGTGTGGCAAAAGAACGAGTCAGATTTGCAAGGTTTAGACCATTTCCATTTTGGGACAGGGTGCGCGATTCATTTGTTGCAGATGATGATAAGGAATTTTAGTAATAAGGTAAAGAGTGTGGCAGGTGAAGTGAGTTGAAGTGGATAATTGAAAATGAATATCAAGGACTGATTATTCGAGAATATTTACAGCAGGTACAAGCTTTCTCCAGAAATGTAATTAAAGCAATCGTTCATGATGGTGGGGAAATCTATGTGAATGGGTCACCCAAAACAGTTCGCTACCAATTAGAAGTTGGTGATACACTTTCGGTTACATTTCCAAAAGAGAAAAAAGGTCCTTTTATGACACCTGAAGAAATACCGCTTTCGATTGTTTATGAGGATGAGGATGTATTAATTATTAACAAGCAGCCACACATCGCAACTATTCCATCCAACATTCATCCTTCTGGAACTATTGCAAATGGGGTTCTTTTCTATTACGAAAACCACGATATACCATACACAGTTCATATTGTGACACGACTAGACAGGGACACCTCAGGGTTATTACTCATTGCGAAACACCGCTACAGTCATTCGATTATGGCGGCATCACAAAAGGCAGGCAGGATAAACCGACGTTATCATACAATAGTAGAAGGCCATTTAAAAAATAAAAAAGGATCCATCGATGCACCTATTGGACGCAAAGAAGGTTCCATTATTGAAAGAACAGTAACAGCAACAGGGAAGCCTGCTATTACGAATTATAATGTTGTGGAAGAGTCGCTAACCCATTCGCTCCTGGATGTTCACCTGGAAACGGGGAGGACCCATCAAATACGCGTACACTTTTCTGATTTAGGCTATCCAATAGCAGGTGATGACCTGTATGGAGCTTCCACTGAGGTGATTAACCGTCAGGCACTTCATTGTTATCAGCTTTCATTTGTACATCCTTTAAGCAAAGAGAGAATGAATTTCACAATACCTATAGCTCATGATATGGTCGAATTGATTCACTCAAAATAATGAAATTTCTCCTCGACTAAAGGCTGTTTTGATGGTACAGAAACGATTTTTTCCTCGGGTAATCGAAAAGCAGTCAACATATTTCCAAATACACATCCAGTATCAATATTAATTGTTTTATTAATGATACGCGGCTCTTTTATCGGTGTATGGCCATAGACAATCCAGTGACTACCTTGATAATCCTGGGCCCAATCGCGTCTAATCGGACGGCCATCCTCATCAAACTTTCCAGTAATATCACCATAAAGTACAAACGTTTTTACTCGATTATCTGTTCGTCCTATATATGCTTCTTTAATTCCTGCATGTGCGACAATAGTTTTTAATTCTGGTATTTCCAGATATAATGGAGTATTTTCGTATAACTCGATAAACTGTTCTTTTAACGTTTGCTGTTCAGACTTCGGTAATGATGTATATTCCGCTACCGTTGTTTCCAAGCCATAACGCTGCATGACATCGTTTCCTAAAAAGTAACGATATAATTTGTTGCAATGGTTACCTGGAACATAGTAAGCTTTCTTGTGTACGATTACCATCTCATATACAAGTTTAATTAACGCTATGGAATGTGGACCCCGATCGGTAATATCACCTAGAAATACAGGAGTTCTGCCATCAGGGTGCAAGAAGATTTGTTTTTCATGTCTGTAGCCTAATGTATGAAAGAGCTTCTTAAGCTCATCCATACATCCATGTACATCACCGATAACATCTATTTTCATTATTCTTTCCACCTAGCCTCGCTAAACATATATTCTTTCGTTCTAGAATGCACATTAAGAACAATACCAATAGACAGCATATAGGTGATTGTTGAACTACCGCCGTAACTTATGAATGGGAGTGGGAGTCCTGTAATAGGTAACAGCTGGATTGACATACCGATATTTTGGAAAATTTGATAGGCAAACATACCAACAAGACCTGTTACAAGATAGCTGCCATAAGTATCGTTACTTAACAATGCGATGTGGATCAGACGATAAACTAATAAGAAAAATAACATTACAACAAGACTTGCACCGACAAAGCCAAATTGCTCTGAAATTGCTGTGAAAATCATATCGGTATGGCGTTCCGGTACATAAACCTCCATGTCACCAATGCCTTTTCCAAATAACTGGCCTGATCCTATTGCCATCATCGCCAATATCAATTGATAGCCCGCATCATAATTTTGCTGCGGATTCAACCAGCCGTAGAATCTACTTGATACGTGGTCAAACACTGATTCTTCCAGGTAAACAGCAATTGGCCCAGGAAATAAATACCATAGGACAATAGCCAGTAACACGATATCAATTACGATAAAAGCTATTGAAAAAAGAATTCGCCATTGGACACCTGATACGAGAATCATAAAGCCAGTTATCGCTATCAGCACTAACAATCCACCCAAATCTGGCTGTACTGCTAATAAAGCCATTGGGGGAGCAGAAATTATAATTATTTTCGCAAGCAGTCCTAAATCACTTCTAATCGTTTTCTCAATATATTTAGTGTTATGACGAACCATTACATGTGCAAGTGTCAAAACAAGGATTACCTTCATAAATTCACCAGGTTGGATCGTTCCTATCACCGGAAATTTAAACCAGCTGACAGCACCATTTGCTTCATGGACAATTCCAGCTGGAAATCCAGCGAAAAGCATGAGCAGTGAAGTTAATCCAACCCCATATAGTATCCAAGTAATTTGATGAAAACGGTCATAATCAATAAGCATGACTGCAGTTATTACGATTCCCCCAGCTATGAACCATAATGCTTGTTTAAGCATGAAGTTTGACCCGTCATATTTTTCGGGTAAGCTGGGTTCGATTGTAAATAAAGTAAATAGACTTACTAAACCTAAGAGTATTAAGATGAATACTAGCGTATAATCAATATTAAGATTTTTCATATTTAACCATGCTTTCTGTATAATCTTGTTTGTTTCTATCCTTTAGCAATTTTACACGATAATGACAAATAAATTAAGTCCTCATTTCAAAAAGAATTAAGCAGGAACATATTGGGAGTTAATTTTATAAATGCTATAATTACTGCAGGACAAAGATAGAAGAAGGATGTGATCATATGGAACATATAGATAACCAATTGCAGACCCTTATAAAAAATGAGCAAATAGAAGCATTCCGAGATGAATTTCTGGATTTGCATCCATATGATCAAGCCGTGTTTTTTATGGAACAGCCAGAAGATATTCGACTAAGAATTTATATGTACTTATCACCTGAAGAAACAGCGAATTTCATGGAAAACATAGATCTTGACGATATTGAACCGTTTTTCATGGAGATGGATCCACGTTTTGCAGCGATGGTATTTGCGGACATGTCGACTGATGACGCGGTAGATATTTTAAATGAATTAGAAAAAGATGCCGTTGTTAGTTTTCTCACCATAATGGACAATAAAGCTGCCAACGAAATTAAACAATTACTGCATTATGAGGAAAAAACTGCCGGTAGTATTATGACAACGGAGTTTGTAGCGATATATCAAACCAAGACTGTAAAAGATACAATGCAGTATTTGAAGGCTGAAGCTCCAGTAGCTGAAACAATTTATTATTTATACGTAGTTGATCAAGATAAACGGCTTGTTGGGGTGCTATCGTTACGCGATTTGATTATTGCTGATGATGATACACTGATATCAGATTTAATGAGTGAAAAGATTGTTTCCGTATCGGTTGCAAAGGACCAGGAAGAAATTGCTCAGATGATGCGTGATTATGACTTCCTCGCCTTACCGGTAGTTGATTTTCAGAACCACTTATTAGGAATTATTACTGTCGATGATATTTTAGATGTAATGGATGAGGAAGCAAGTGATGACTATTCTAAACTGGCTGGTGTATCCGATATCGATCGACCAAATGATAACGCGTTTATTTCAGCAAAAAAACGCCTGCCATGGCTTGTAATATTATCGTTTTTGGGAATGTTTACAGCAAGCTTGATTGGTCAGTTTGAAAATACACTTGATGAGGTTGCAGTTCTAGCGATTTTTATCCCGTTAATAGCAGGAATGGCTGGAAACACGGGTACACAGGCACTAGCTGTTGCAGTTCGCGGACTTGCGAATGGTGATTATGGCAAACAGGGAAAGATGAAGCTGGTATTGCGTGAAGCTGGAACAGGGCTAATTACTGGGACAGTTTGCGGACTAGTCATTACTATAATTATTTTCCTGTGGCAGGGCCAGTTCTTTCTCGGATTACTAGTAGGCTTATCGATTATGGCAACGCTAATTGTTGCCACGCTAGCAGGATCACTAGTACCAATTTTGATGGATAGACTTAATATAGATCCGGCTGTTGCATCTGGGCCATTTATCACAACAATCAATGACATCATTTCAATCCTTATCTATTTTGGGATGGCAACAGCATTTATGGGCTTTTTGGTATAGGCATAGGCGAAATACACATATTCGAAACTGGGTTCATATAATGGTCTGACTAATGGAATACAAAGGAGAGAATGCATGATGGGAGAAAAGAAGTTTGCCAAAAGCCCATTACTCTATATTCATCAGCCATCAATAGGAACACCAAAAGCTCCAATGCAACATCAATACACAACGCCAAAAAATGCACCAGCTGAACAGGTGGTGGCTCAGGAAACCAAAAGTGTGCAGAAGCGTCCCTTAAGACGAGATCATTTTAATAAAAAAAGTGACGGGGAAGCAGAAGATACAAATGAAGAAGCAGATGAGAGTGATGAAAGCTCAGATCAAGAGCGAAAGAAATTTAAGGATATGACATTAAATGAGCGTGTTGACTATTTTGTTAATCCACCCAAGCATGTTCCTGCAATGAAATGTGAAGTTAAAACAGAAGAACGAAATTATCGCGGTACCATTGTTGATTTTCTGGAAGATAATGTTATCATGCGTCTTGGCAGAAGAACATCAACAACAGAAATACCTTTTGATTCGATAAATGATATTCGTCTTATTGGTTTCTAAAAAAAGAAAGTGCGCCGCATTGCTGCTGGCGCACTTTTTTGGGTTTATTGATTAGTTAAAAGCTGAAACTGCAGGAAGGCATGTTATATGACAGAAGCAATTTAGATCAACCGTCAAGCAGATTCCTGTAGCACGTAAAGGTTTCGTTTCCTGGTCTACTGGGTCCTTTGGATTGTCGTCATTGTCACCTGGGTCTCTTAATAATTCCACTACAGCACAGCAATCATCCATCACACGCTTAACGCGGAAGTAAAAGCTTGCCTGAACATCCCCAATATCATCTGGATGAGCACCGAAGCCTTTAAAAGGTTTACAGCTATCTTTACAGTATAATATTACTGGTACTGTGTCTAATCCATTGCCATTGTCTGTTTCCCCAAGCAAATCACTGATGGACCGTTCGCAGCTCGTGTCACAGCAATTCTCTACAACATCATTTTGTGCATCAACTATTTCTCTTAAAATATCGCATACACAGTTACCTGTATCAAAGTCTTTTCCACAACCCATGAATTATATCTCCTTCCTAAATATTATTGACTTGTTGTCTTTAATAGGATATGTGTCAGTAGGTATATGGTGTGGGCATTCGTCAGCATTATTGAGATATTTATAATAGAAATCTTTTTTAATTTGGGGCATTTGTCTATACCCATTGAAAAAAGATACATAGACTAATAGCGACCATGAATTCAAAGGGAGTGTTAATGAAATGTCTGATAACAGAAAAGTTATTCATGTTAAGGATTTAGTAATAAAAGCAGATAATGTTTACTTTGACAGACCTGATCGCCGTCGTAGAGATCCTTTTTTCGGAGGTAGACAGGATGATGATGAGAGGGTAGAAGGTTTAGAAAGCTCAGGTCATCGGCATCGGGACCAAAATGATGAAAGTTCAAGTTCCGATTCTAGCGACAATGATAATCGTGGACCATTTTCCTGGATATAGTAAGCAGAAGGTTGCAGACAGCTTTGGGTAGCTGTCTTTTTCTTAGCTTAGAAAATTATAAAATATAAGTGTTAATGATAACTGGACTTTCGAATCAGCAACGTCCAGCTCCAGCGTCTACGATAAGAAATAAAGGATGTTTGACTAAAACTCCCGCATCTTGTGGCTACATCCAACTGCCGGGATAAGCTGTCGCAGTCCATACGGTGCACTTACGCTATTGATCTAAGGGAGTGAATGAGAGTGAAGCGTGACATTCGTTTGCTTAAGCAGTTGAAAATAATTGAAAAACATTTAGCTAAAAATGAAAAATGGTTCCAATATCCAGAGAAGAAAATGCATGTTTTTGAGAAGGAAATGGATGACTGGAATAAAGAATTTTTGCAAGGGGTTTCTGAATTTGAAAAAATAATGCATGAATTTGAAAAAAAAATGGAATAAATTCTACTAATAAAGGGTATTGTTATATAGGTATCGAATATATAGATATAAAATGGTGTTCTTGGCGATAAGCCAAGTTTTCTAATACAAATAAATTTAAAAACAGGTAGAAGGGGATGTTCACGGTGGGTTATATTTTACCGATAAATCATTATCAGTATAAAGATTACCAGCAGCGTGTAACTGAAGATAAACAGGATCCTTATTACATTGAGAAACCATACAAAGCAATGTTGGAAGCAAAACACCTGGATATAGCTAGGCAAGAAGGGCGGCTCAGAACAATTAAAGACTCTGGATACAAGCTATCTGCTGTAAAATCACCAACTGCCGAAAAAATACTAGCTGATGTTACAGGAAAAGGCCATCATTTTAGTGATAGTATATAATAGTAAAAGAGAGCCCTTGCCAATTAAGGCTGGGCTCAATTAACCAAGCTTTCTTGCCTGTTAAATATATAATTAGGTTTTAACCATTAAATCCTTGCGATAAACAGGATTTCTAAAGACAAAATAAGCTATGTCTCTTTTTCGGTAAATGGTAGTACAAATAATTCACCTTTCCCCTCATTCCACTCTGCATAAAAGACTTCTTTTACTGAATTGAATTCTTGTTTGGTTAGTTCCTGTTCGAGCCAGCCCTCCGATAGATTTTCTTCTTTTAGATTATCCCACAATACCTCTCCATCATTAATTAATGTAATTGGCAGCCTGATAGTTTTAGGAGCTATATTAAAATCTTGTTTGGTCGTAGTTTGGTGAATGGATTTTTTCATCACGGAAACCGTGCCATCTGTTTCCAAGATAGCGTATTCCACTTCCGAGATGGAAAATACGTCTTTAGACCTAAGTAAGTGTTGTAATTGGTTGATATCCAGCTTATTTTTCTTCATTTCTTCTCTTATTAATTTTCCTTTATGAATAATGATCGAAGGCTGTCCTTCCAAGAGAGAACGGGTTCCTTTATATTTTTGCGTAATAATTTCTGTTACGTACAAAACAATTCCAGCTACTAATACTGCGAAGGCAATTTCAATTACCCCGGCTTTATCATCAAAAATTGCATTTCCGACAAGTTCACCCAAGACTAACGCTGCAATAAAGTCGAATGCAGTTAGCTGTATTATTTGTGTTTTACCTAGTACCTTAGTCAATATAAATAAGGCAAGGAAGCCAAACAATGTTTCAATAAATATTGGCATTAAATTTTGCATCAGAAGCTCCCCCTCATAGCACTTTCTCCATTAGGATATCCGAAAAGGGAATCACCATACATCAGAAAACGTGGCTTTTCGCTAAGCGTTAGTTGCACTTATGTTGCAAGAAGGTTCGTAACTGCAAAAAAAAAGCGACAGTCCGTTTGGAAACAGACTATCGCTTTAATTTAGTTCTTTTACCATTGTTACATGAGGGATGCCAGCGTCCATGAATTCACCGGAAATTGTTTTGTATCCGAGTCGCTGGTAGAAATCAATCGCATGTGTCTGGGCATTCAATTTGGCTTTGCCGTAGCCTTCATTTTTGATGATGGCTTCCATTGACTCAATCATTTTTGCGCCATTGGATTTGCCTCGCTGATCCTTGAGAACACAAATTCGTTCTAATTTGCCGTAGCTGTCTACAAAACGTACCCGACTGGCTGCGATTGGCTTGTCATTATCGTAGCCAATCAAATGAATAGCTTGCTCATCAAACTCATCAAGCTCCTCTTCAGCTGGTACGTTTTGTTCATCAACAAAGACTACTGTTCGTACGTTATATGCCTGGTGTCTCTGGTCATTTGTCTCAACTACTTTTACTATCACACTTTTTCCTTCCCAAAAACGAACGATTCATAAACAGTCCATGTTCCATTATCCAATTGATACAAAAGCTGGAAGCGATCTACAGTATCCTCAAATTGGATGTCTTTCATTTGCATGCTGCCAAACACGTCAGAATACTCATCATGTGAAAGTTTCTGAGCAATAGTTATATGTGGTACAAAGTTGTACTCCATATTTTCCGGGAACTTGCCTGTCTGCATTTTTTCAAATAAATCGATCAGCTGCTTTGTAGGCTCAACCTTCAGATAAATTGTGTTGGTTACAGGTGCAAATGTACTTACTTTGTTAATTTGTAACTTAAACGGTTCTGTATCATTTGCGATATGCTTTAATTCTGTAACAAGTTCATAGATTGTTTCATCATCAGCTTCAAATGCTTCCTTAAGTGTAAGGTGTGGTGGAATCAGAGCATAATGCGGATCGTAACGTTTTCTGTACGAGTTAATGTCATCTTGAATTGGTTTTGATGGAAAAATAGCTATACCATATTTCGTCATAAGAATCCTCCTACATAATTTTTGAAAAATTGGCTTATTGGCTTATCGCTAAACGGAACCTAAGAAATGTTTTCTTAGAGTATCTTTTACTTTGGAGTACAAACCTTAGTGGCGAAAGCCTTAGTTGCACTTATGCATTAAAAGAAATGCTTTATTGTATTTTGGTCTACCTTTTATTATAACAAAAATTTACTTAGTGTATAAAGAAGATTTTCAGAAATTAGTAAATATTTAGCCGAAAAGCGTTGATAGTGCTCGCTTTAAATCTTTTTGCCAAAATTTCCAAGTGTGTTCGCCTTCTTCCAATTCATGATACGTATAGCTCATGCCTATATCCTTAAGTAGTTCATTAAGCCTACGGTTTGGTGTTATGAAATCGACTTGTTTTCCATCTGTTGTATCTACCGCTGTTTCAGCTGTTCCAATTGTATGATAAATATCAATGGAATTGGAGTTTTTGGCGTTTTTAACGGCTTCTGTAACAGTGTCATCAACATAAGGCGATTGCATGATTACTTTGCCAAATGTGTTTGGATATTTCAAGGCTGTCATGAGAGCTAGTGTTCCAGCAAGTGAATCTCCCATTAGAGCACGGGACTGACCCATATGATAAGTAGGGACCAATTCATCAAGGAAAGGTACTACTTCATGTACCAGGAATTTGATATAGGCATGCTGCTGATCACCAGTTGGGTGGTACTTTTTCTTGCGGTCATATTTATCCTGATAATGAATCCCAACAAAAACGGTATTATTAATTTCATCATTTGAGTGCAGCTTGTCACTTAATGTGGCAACGCGACCAAGCTGATAGTAATCGTCACCATCCTGCATAATACATATGTGGTACTTGTAAAGAGGTGAAAACGATTCTGGCTGATATAGTTTAAGTGTCATTGTTTCATTTAAATAGTTGCTTTCAATTTCTTTGTCGACCATAGTTCCTTTTCGTCCGATTGTATACACCTCATTTGAATGTGTCTTGTTAGCTTCCTTTATTTCTGGCAATATAAAACAGTTTACAAATAGAGTCTATCATGTTTGGATTGGATATTCTATGCACGTTGTTTAAATTGACCTTTGTACAAGTCATAGTAGTTGCCTTCTTGCTCAATTAATGACTCATGAGATCCTTGCTCGATTATTTCACCATGCTCGAGCATGATTATTTTATCTGCTTCCTGAATCGTATTTAGCCGATGGGCGATTACAAAACTGGTTCGGCCTTGCATGAGCTCTTTTAATGCATCCTGAATTTTTAATTCGGTTACTGTATCAATGTTACTTGTTGCTTCATCCAAAATAAGTATTGATGGATCGGCTAAAATCGCTCTTGCTATCGTGATAAGCTGTTTCTGACCTTGGCTGATTCCGCTGCCATCCTGGTCCAGAATAGTATTATATCCATTTGGTAGCCTTACAATAAAGTCATGCGCATTTGCATTTTTGGCAGCTGAAACAACTTCTGAATCAGTGGAATCCAGACGTCCGTAACGGATATTTTCCCGGATGGTCCCGTTGAAAAGAAAAGCATCCTGCAGCACAAACGCCATATGCTGTCTTAGACTTGAACGTTTTATGTCTTTTATATCCACACCATCAAGCGTTATTTCGCCGGAATCATAATTGTAGAAGCGGGAAATTAAATTAATAATCGTTGTTTTTCCGGCCCCAGTATGACCGACAAATGCAACTGTTTGACCAGGATGCGCCTCAAAGGTGACATTCTTTAAAGTAAATGTATCTTCATAGGCAAATGAGACATTTTGGAACTTTAAATTTCCGTCAGTTTGCTTTAGGTCTCTTGCAGTCTGTTCATCGGTTTCTTCCTGTTCTTCATCGATTACATTGAAAACCCGCTCAGCACCAGCAACAGCTGACAGTAAAATATTAAACTGGTTTGACAACTCGTTTAATGGGCGGGTAAATTGTCGTGCGTATTCGGTGAAAATAACAATAACTCCAACTGTGATAATCTCCTCAATTGCAAGTATACCGCCGACCAACGCAATCAGACCAAAGCTTAAAAAGTTGAGCATGTTCATGACCTTTGGAATAAATCCGGAGATTGTCATCGCCCAAAAACCAGAATGCTGCAGGCTTTTGTTCCTTCCCTTAAACTCATCAATCACACGTTTTTCCTGGGAAAAAGCTTTAATAACGTGCTGGCCTGAAACAGTTTCCTCAACATATCCATTCAGATCACCCAAATGATTTTGCTGCAGTTTATACAATGGACCAGTTCGCTTGGTGATCCAGCGTATCCCAAGGAACATAACTGGGATAATCGTCATCGTCACTGCTGTCAGGAGGGGACTCAAGATAAGCATGACAACTAAAGTACCAACTAGGGTTAGGATACTCGCAAAAATTTGAATAACCGACTGGTTGAGAGTGTTATTTACATTGTCGATGTCGTTGGTAATCCGGCTCATCAATTCGCCATGCTGTCTTTTATCAAAATACGAAATCGGCAGGCGATGGAACTGATGGAAAAGATTTGAACGTAGTGAATAAACGGTATTCTGCGCTATGCCTACCATCCAGTAATTTTGTAAAAAAATCGATAACGAATGGAAAAGGTAGATAATAACCAGCCAGATTAACAGCATGCCAAGTCCTGATGCTTCTTGTGTCACGATATAATCATCGATTGCCATTCCGACCATGAAGGGCCCAAGCAGACTTAAACCGGAACTGATTAACACCATGAAAATCACAAGTGTGAGCATCGCCTTTTCACGAGCAAGGTATGACCAGATTCGCTTAATCGTGCCAGAGGTGTTGCGGGCTTTATCTTTTTTCTCGTGTTGTATATTTTCAAGCGGAATTTTTTTATATTGA
Organism: Virgibacillus subterraneus; assembly: GCF_900110695.1. GTDB lineage: Bacteria > Bacillota > Bacilli > Bacillales > Amphibacillaceae > Lentibacillus > Lentibacillus subterraneus. The sequence continues at coordinate 270,773 of NZ_FOEH01000003.1, forward strand.
AAAGGATGTTTAATATCTTTAAGTGGCATCAGGAAGCTCCTTTCCAAACTGTGACTCCACAATTCTGCGGTATAGGCTGGACTGCATCAATAGTTCATCGTGTGTACCAAGGGCAAGCACTTCACCATAATCCATCAGTAAAATGCGATCAGCACTCATGGCAGTAGAGATTTTCTGAGTAATGATTAGCGTTGTACAATCATCATGCTGAATCGCATCAAGCAATTTGGATTCAGTAGCAAGATCCAGAGCACTCGTACTGTCATCAAGCATTAGTATCTTCGGGCGGCGGATCAATGCGCGCGCAATCGAAATTCGCTGCTTCTGACCGCCAGATAAATTGACACCTTTTTGACCGATTTTTGTATCATATTGATCAGGCAAGTCCATAATCGTGTCATGAATTTGCGCATCCCGTGCCGCCTGAAAAATTTCCTCCTGTGATGCATGTTCTTTTCCCCATGCAATATTATCAGTGACGGAACCAGTGAACAGGAGCGGGTTTTGAGGAACATAACCGATACTCAGTCTAAGCTGTTCTAATGTATAGAACGTAATCGGGTCATCATCAATATAGATATTACCGTTTTTTACATTGTACAATCGTGGAATCAACTGGAATAATGATGTTTTACCAGAGCCTGTAGCACCAATTATCGCAAGCTTTTCACCTGGGTTCACTTGGAATGAAATGTCCTCAAGTACTGGATCTTTTTGGTTTGGGTAATTGAATGAAACGTTATCAAACTCAATTTTCCCACTAGGGACAGCAGCCTCATCACGTGCATCCTGATGGTCAACAAGGTCAACATTAACACTAAGCACCTGATTTAAACGTTCGGCAGACGCTTTTGCGCGTGAAAATGCCAGAATAATAAATGTGAACATCGAAATTGCCATTGCCACGCGTAATGCATAATTCACTATCGCAACAACGTCCCCAACAGATGTCTGCCCAGATACTGCTAGTGAGTTTCCATACCATAAAATGAAAATAAGGCTTAAGTTCATCACAAATAATAAAATCGGCATCGATGCTTCAATAAACCGGAATGTCGACCGCGTCATCGTTGCCAGATCGCTATTCGCTTTGGTAAATCGCTCTTCCTCATGATCACGGCGCAGAAACGCTTTAATCAACCGCATCCCAGCGAGATTCTCCTGCATCACTCGGTTCACATTATCTACGCGGCTCTGCACTTTATCAAACATCCGGCTCGCAACCTTAAGCACCCATAATATAAAAACAACAAGAAGAGGCACAGAAATTAGGAAAATCAGTGCCAGCCTGGCATTTACAATAAATGCCATCACCACACCACCGATAACAATCAATGGCGCCTTTGTCATAATACGCAATGCCATAAAAATCGTATTCTGAAGCTGGCGGACGTCATTTGTAAACCGTGTCACAAGCCCAGATGTCGGATATTGATTCAAATTTGCAAACGAGAATGACTGAATCTTATGAAACAGCTTCTCCCGAACATCATAAGCAAACCCCAAACTCGTATGCGACGCAAAAAAGGAATTCAAAATCCCTGCGATAAACGCAGTAAATGCAAGACCAATCATAATGAAGCCCCACATCATAATAGTATCCATATCCTTATTCATCACCCCATCATTAATCATCTTTCCAAGAAAGAAGGGGAGAAGCAGCTCAACCATAAGCTCAATTATCGTCAGGCTATATGCTACTGAAATAGGAATTTTATACGGTTTCAAAAAAGAAAAAACATTCTTCACGTGATGAACCTCCGATGCAAGAAAAACTTGGATTATCGTTACCTTGAAAGGCGAGATATGTATAAAATGGACAATTGTCATTCTATTATAATAGGAAAACAAACATATTTCGAGTGTGGAAGTATTTTTGAAGCGTTGGAATCGGCTGTATTTTTTGGGAGAAGGGCGCGAAAACTGAATAAACTCGGATGAATCCTGAATGTTGTGCCACGAATCCTGAATGACCGGTGCTGAAAACTGATTAAACGCAGAATTACCTTATGAATCCTGAATAATCTCGTCGAAAACTGAATAAATCCAATTGGTAACACCTGAAGCGAGCAAGAGCAGAATTTTCCGGACTTAGTCCAAAAACGTATTGACAGAATTTATTACTCTACTATATAGTTATAGTTGTCCGATATTTACTATTACACGATTCCGTAGCTCAGCTGGGAGAGCGCATGCTTGACAGGCATGAGGTCGTTGGTTCGAGCCCAATCGGAATCATTAAGTCTTAAAAGCCTTTGGTCGTTGATCCGCAACGGTCAGGGGCTTTTTTATATCGATTAGAAATAACTATAAAGCAAAAGAGGCTGATCCACAACGTCTTATACAGACTTATGGATCAGCCTCTTTTTATTTAACGACTATCAATTTATTGAAAAACGACTTGCAAGACCATGGCATCCGCAACATGGATGAACCCAGCATTATTGTTTTTAACGAAGGTAATAAATGTCTCTGCCTTTGATTGGTACTTGTACCATTAAGCGATCAAGTAGCACAATTTGGGTTAAACTCGACGATTTCCATGTTTACTCTATATAAAAATGTACAGGCTGCCATCTGTTCTGTGGGCCGTAATCTTCAGTAGCGGCTTGTGCGTTTTTCAAGCACCAGCCGATAGTTGCGATGGACAGCTTTTTTCATCGGAACAAAAAGAAATCGTGTTGATTTTTAAAAATAAGCTCATACTATTGACAAAAATCGATTACAATTGTAAACTAAAGTTGTTCGATTACAAATGTAAACGAAATGGAGGTATTCCAATGGCCATAGAAGAAAAGATAGAGATTACTGAATCCGAGTGGGAAATCATGCGTGTTGTCTGGACGCTTGAAAAAGCTACAAGTAAAGATATCATTCAAGTTTTACAGGATAAAAAAGATTGGAAGCCGGCGACTGCTAAGACATTTATAGGGCGTCTCGTTAAAAAAGGCATGCTCAATACGGAGCCGAAAGGCAATAAATATATTTATTCGGCTGCCTTCAGTGAAGAAGACAGTGTGAAAAGCGTTACGGATCGTCTTTTCGATCAAATATGCAGTAAAGAAGTAGGGAAAACAATTGCTGATATGATTGCAGGGGCGACATTGAGCCATAGAGATATTGAGTTGCTGCAAACTGTTTTAGATAAAAAGAAAGACGAGGCTGTCGACGAAGTGGCCTGCAATTGTATGCCAGGTCAATGTAAGTGTAGAGATAACCACAATATGAATTAAGGAGTGAAAACCGTATGGAAAAGATGTTGAATATAGAAGGGATGACGTGTGCATCATGCGCGCAATCCGTTGAAAAATCAACGGGGAAGCTGCCAGGTGTAAAAGAAGCAAGTGTCAACCTTGCAACCGAAAAGTTGAAAGTAGATTATGACGAAAGCTCGGTTTCCCTGGAAGAAATTTATGGAGCCGTGGAACAATCTGGATACAAAGCGGTGGCGGATACAGAAACCAAGACGTTCAAAGTGGAAGGGATGACGTGCGCATCATGCGTTCAATCGGTAGAAAAAGCGACGAGAAAGATTGAAGGCGTCATCGAATCAAATGTGAATATGGCAACTGAAAAAATGGTCATCCAGTATGATCCAGCTATAGTGTCCGTAAAAGATATCAAAGAGGCCGTAGCTGGTGCGGGATATGAAGCATATGAAGAAATTGACGCAGCAAGCTCTGTGGATACAGACCGGGAGAAAAAAGAGCAGCATATCAAAGACATGTGGCGACGCTTTTGGCTCTCTGGTCTATTTACCATTCCATTACTTTTGATGTCGATGGGACACATGATCGGAATGCCTTTACCAGGGTTCATTGACCCAGAGTTGAATCCGGTCAACTTTGTCATCACGCAGCTGATCCTGACCACCCCGGTAATGATTTTAGGGAAAAGCTTCTTCACCGTAGGATTCAAAACATTGTTCAAAGGCCATCCGAATATGGACTCTTTGATTGCTTTAGGAACAAGTGCAGCTTACTTGTATAGTTTGATTGCTACGATATTCGTGTTAATGGGAGATGCAAGCTATGCGATGAATTTATACTACGAATCAGCGGCAGTTATTTTGACTTTGATTACGTTAGGGAAGTATTTTGAAGCACTGTCGAAAGGGAAAACTTCAGAGGCTATTAAAAAATTGATGGGCATGGCTCCAAAAACCGCGATCGTTGTGCGAGACGGAAAAGAAGTGGAAATCTCCGTGGACGAAGTGGCAGAAGGCGACATCCTTATCGTTAAACCCGGTGAAAAAATGCCGGTCGACGGCATTGTAGTTGAAGGGGCGACTTCCGTGGATGAATCCATGCTGACCGGAGAAAGCGTTCCAGTCGAGAAAGCTGCAGGCGACAATGTCATCGGAGCAAGCATCAACAAAAATGGAACCATCCGCTATAAGGCGACAAAAGTAGGCAAGGATACAGCCTTATCACAAATCATCAAATTGGTGGAAGATGCGCAGGGCTCAAAAGCACCAATAGCTAAGATGGCTGATGTCATCTCCGGTTACTTCGTGCCGATCGTTATCGTCATATCCTTAGTTTCCGGATTAGCCTGGTATTTTGGCGGTCAGACTGGATTATTCGCGTTTACCATCGCTATTTCCGTGTTAGTCATCGCCTGCCCATGTGCGCTTGGGTTAGCGACACCGACTGCAATCATGGTCGGTACCGGTAAAGGTGCGGAAAATGGTGTTTTAATTAAAAGTGGTGGAGCGCTTGAAACTACCCATGAAATTGAAACGATCGTATTTGACAAGACGGGCACGATCACAGAAGGCAAATTGAAAGTTACTGACGTCATTATTGCCAAGGAAGAGATATCAAAAGATGAGTTATTGACACTGGCAGGATCGGCAGAAAAAGGGTCAGAGCACCCGCTTGGTGAAGCAATCGTGGAAGATGCGGAAGAAAACAACCTTCCTTTTAAAAAGGTCGAAAACTTCACAGCCATTCCTGGTCATGGTATCGAAGTGACCATTGAAGGCAGTAATGTACTAATAGGCAACCGCAAGTTAATGGCTGATAACAAAGTTGCACTGGATGCTTTTTCCGAGACGTCCGATCAATTGGCCAATCAGGGGAAAACGCCAATGTTCGTGGCGCTTGATGGAGAGTTGGCAGGTATCATCTCAGTAGCAGACACGATTAAAGATACAAGTGTGAAAGCAATTGAAAAACTCCATGACATGGGCGTGGAAGTTGCCATGATCACCGGGGACAACAAACTTACTGCAGCCGCTATCGCCAAACAAGTAGGAATCGACCGTGTCTTAAGCGAAGTGCTGCCGGAAGATAAAGCAGCCGAAGTGAAGAAACTGCAGGGAGAAGGAAAGAAAGTAGCAATGGTCGGTGACGGTATTAATGATGCACCTGCACTGGCCCAGGCGGATATCGGGATTGCTATCGGATCCGGCACCGATGTCGCGATGGAATCAGCAGATATTGTCTTGATGCGAAGTGATTTGATGGATGTGCCGACGGCGGTCAACTTGAGTAAGTCGACGATTAAAAACATCCGACAAAATCTATTCTGGGCATTCGCTTATAATGTATCAGGAATTCCGATTGCGATGGGAATCCTATACTTGTTCGGAGGACCATTGCTGAATCCGATGATTGCAGCGGCGGCGATGAGTTTTAGTTCCGTGTCGGTATTGCTTAACGCATTACGCTTGAAAAAATTCAAACCCTCTACTGTTTAAGTTGCTGAGTTAGCTTAAAAAGACAATAAGTAACAGAAGGAGTGTGAAAAGCAATGAAAAAAAATTTGGATCTTGTGCTTTATACGCGCCCGATTTGCTCAGACTGTCAGGATGCGAAAGAGTATTTAGCATCTGAAAATATTGAGTACCAGCATAAAAATGTTGGGGAAAATCCCGAATTTGAAGAGGAGATGAAGGAAATCTCCGGCAACCGGATCGTTCCGTTGTTCGCTTTTTATAAAAAAGGGGTTTTCGGCAAAAGAAAACTGGTGAAAAACCTCATTGGATTTGATAACAATAAAGAAGAAATTAAAAGCTTGTTAAAATAAGCTAAATAGCCCCCTCTGAGTGACAGAGGGGGCATTTTATGGTGTGCCAGGCATGCACACATTCTTTAGGGTTAGAGTCCCGAACCGCGAAGGCGGTAGTAGCGGTTAGCTTAAGACAAGGGTGTCTGGGGTGACCGAGAATCTGAAGGAAGTCGGCGGCAAATCTCCGCCTTGAGGAACACGAACTTCATAGAAGGCTAGGTGTATTTGGGTGAGACTGCCATACAAGTTAAAAGCCCTTACTGCCGAAGGATACACAAAGTAAATACGTTTTGTAATACTTAGATTAATTAATATTTCAACTCTACCTCATCACAAGTCCAATGCTTTCAGGTTAGCGTATACTTTCAACAAAAGTTCTCATCTGTTTTACACCAAAACACAAATCTTGCAAAATAGGAGTTTTTTGAGTAAAAGAGGCTGGAATTTCCTACGATATAAAAATTCTACATGGGGAACCCGGCCCTGCGATCGTAGAATATAGTAATAAAAACGAAATTGACATTGTGATAATTGGAAGCAGGGGTCTTAATAATGCCCTTCAGGAATTTGTGTTGGGGAGTGTAAGCCACAAGGTCGCTAAGTAAGCGAACTGTCCTGTACTTATTGTGAAATAGGTTGGATTGGTCAATGGTTGTGATATATTTGGAAATGGATAGTTTTATCCCTCAAGTAAGGGATGTGTGTCATGTTAAATTTGTAGAATTTACTTCTTTGTTTGTGATTTCGTTGTGATTTCGTAATAAGGTCAGTAAGATTTAGTTGCAGTTAAGAAACCAACATAGCTGTCGATTGCGCAGCCACCATCTAACATGAAAATGAATTTTTAATCGAATTAGAGATGTGTTTTCATATGGAAATTTGAGGTTTGGCGGACAGCAGAGACCTTATTAGGGAGAAATCCGCGAAAATGGTGGTGTTTGCGGACACGAGGGACCTTATTTGGCACAAATGCCCTCTATTAACCATGATATATGAAAAATAAGTGCTTCTGTGTCCGGATAACTTCGAAAAGGTCACTTTTATATAGAAATAGCGTCTCCTGTGTCCGCTCGTTAAGCCCTTTATAGAAGTTAAAGAATACCCCGTGCCTTTGCAACACGCAGACACCAGCTATTATGAAAATGAATTTGTAATCAAACTAGTTCATACAAGAGTATAAATTCTTCCTTATTGCTTAAGTGCAACTAGGGCACACGCCATTAAGGCTTGGTCAGTGCCAAGTTTTCTAATCAGCATAGTTCAACTATTTACCTAACCTTTCCTTTGCTACAAAACCTGATACGTTTCTAGTAGAAAATTGCTATCATACCTATTCTTAAGCTTAATATTAATTAATTCTTGATAAACCAAACGTATTAAATTTTATTTTCCTCAATTGAACCAAATGGATTTCATTGAAAATTTTTGACAGGCATGAGGTCGTTGGTTCGAGCCCAATCGGAATCATTAAACTCAATTAGCTGTGAACCCTCGAAATTCGAGGGTTCACAGCTTTAAGGAGCCTTTACTTCGTTCATTAAACAAATTTCTTTCCATTCTTCTGGTTTTGTAATAGCATAGTTCAAGTGATTAAGAAATTAGCTATTGGAGGAACAACTGATGTCTGATCGCAACAAAGGCATTATATTATTATTGGTATCTGCTTTAGGTTTTTCACTTATGGGGGCCCTTGTGAAGCTATCCGGTGATTTGCCAACAGTACAGAAAGCATTTTTTCGCAATATTGTAGCTGCTATTATTACATTAGGCATCGTGATGTATCATAAAGAAAGATTGTTCGGAAAAAAAGAGCATCAGAAGCTTCTGCTTTCCCGTTCTGCACTTGGGACTGTTGGAATTGTTTTGAACTTTTATGCCATTGATCGTTTGGTTTTATCTGATGCTGAGATGTTGAATAAACTCAGTCCGTTCATTCTTATTATATTCTCGGCGATTTTTTTGAAAGAAATCGCTCGCCGGTTTCAGGTCTTTGCTGTAATCGCAGCGTTTATTGGCGCATTATTCATCATTCAGCCCGAATTTTCCGTAGAGATTTTTCCGTACATTATTGGTGTACTCGGAGCAGTGTTCGCTGCTGGTGCTTACACATTTCTTCGGGTTTTGGGAAATAAAGAAAAATATTATACCGTCGTTTTTTACTTTTCTTTGTTCGCAACAGTGGCGCTACTGCCGTTCACAATTCTTTTTTACGAACCGATGAGTATGAAGCAATGGGCATTCCTTATCCTGGCTGGGTGTTGTGCCACTGTCGGTCAATTTGGAGTAACGCTTGCTTATAAATTTGCACCAGCTAATGAAATATCGATTTTCTTTTATTCGACGGTCGTTTATTCGGCATTATTAAGCATTGTTCTATTCGGACAAATTCCGACGATACTCAGTATAATTGGCTATATCATCATTTTTGGTTCATCGTTTTATATGTTCCTGAAAAATAACCGGATGGATATGCAAAAAGCAAAATAGGCAATATTTATAAAAAATAAGTTAGCTTGAGAGAAGAGTAGTATCTATAATGATGCTGCTCTATTTTTAATTTCGCACGATGAGATTATTTACCCTTTGCATGCATATAATCAATTAGGAACTTTAGAACAGTATAATTAAGTCAAGAGTCAGGAACAGATACATAGGTAAATAAATTACTCACATAGGGAGTGAAGGCTCATGAAGGTGCTCATAACCGAGTTAATGTGGGATGATGGAATTGAAGAGCTCAAGCGCAATGGCTATTCCGTGGATTATGATATGGAGTTGTCACGGAAAAGAAGTGAACTGCTTGAATTGGCACCGGCCTATGATGCACTCATTGTCAGGAATGAAACAAAGGTCGATGCTGAATTGCTTGATGCAGCAATAAACACCAAAGTCATCGGCCGTCTTGGTGTTGGACTCGATAACATTGATCTGGACGCGGCAAAAGCCAGAAACATGCCAGTCATCCCGGCTATACATGCGAATGCGACGTCTGTTGCAGAGTATGTAATGGCATCAATGCTGGATGCCTATCGTCCTTTGGCTAAAGCAGATGCTGATGTTCGTCAGGGCAATTGGGATCGAAAGTTCTTTACGGGATACGAATTAAACAGGAAAACGCTCGGACTTGTCGGAATGGGTGAAATTGCCCACCGTGTTGCTAAACGGGCCAATGCTTTCGGAATGAATATCATGGGCTATGATCCATTTGTTAAGCCATTCGATCATATACTGGCAGAAACCGGTGTTCGGCCGGTGGAAACACTTGATGAGTTGCTTACTCACTCAGACTTTGTTTCCATCCATGTCCCACTGACAAAAGCAACACGGCATATGATCAGCAAAGATAATTTTGAATGCATGAAGCACCATGCTTATGTGATCAATTCAGCAAGAGGCGGAATCGTGCATGAGCAGGATTTGGTGGAGGCTGTGCAATCTGGGGAAATTGCCGGGGCGTATCTTGATGTACTGGAAACAGAGCCTGTTCAGAAGGGTTCTCCACTTTCCAAGGTTGAATCCATCCACCTTTCCCCACATATTGCCGGTTTAACAGATGAATCGCAATCCCGTACAGCTATGCTGGTTGCGAGAGAAGTGATGAAAGTTCTGGAAGGCGGAAAGTCTCTTTGTGCGGTGGTATGATTTGCGTTGCGTCTCCAGGTATGGAAGAGCATGACATTACACGGCTACTAAACTAAATCCAGTATTCCAATTCTCTGCAGGACCAACTTTTAAAGACCTCCAAATCCTCACTGGATACATAGGATTGGAGGTCTTCAGTTTGATATAATTCAAATCCGTCACGGGCATGTTTCCTAACATATTTAAATCCTGTTCTACTATTTCACTTGGATGAACAGGGAAGGGAAGATAAACGATTTATTACATGAACGATAAAACGGAGAATCTACTATTTCAGAATCCGTCATAAGATAGGAATAGCAATGCATCTTCTTGATATGCAGACCTGCTGAGATCAGCGAAGAGTCATATGCACGTAAAAATAATATATTTCTGTGAGTTACTTTCAAAGTATGATCTTCTTCTAAATCAAGGTAACTGCCTAACTCCGCAATCCAATCATTTTCGGTATATTGCTCTTCAAACATCCATATACGTACAGGATTTTCTTCTTTAAACATATCCTGTAATTTATGAAATATACCTACGATATCCTTAGGTTCATTCTGAAGTATCACTTCCTGGTCGATAAAATAAATATGATCTTCTATTTCACTTTTCGTTAAGAAATTTTCCAGTCGTTGCTGAATTTGTATGTAATTCCTTTTTTGTTCGATGATAATACAATAACTGTCTTGATGAACACCGGTAATAAGGAATGTTACTACATGTTCAAGATAGTTATCAAAATTATTAAAGAGGTATAGTATATCTCCTCTATTCATACTTCTGAAATATTCAGGTATATGACGATATGAAGGGGTTCTCTGATCAATATTAAGATTATCCTGAAAAAATTTCATAGGATCAAAATTTAAAACTTTTGCGATGTTTAGAGCAATGTTAAAACTGGGATTACGCTTTCCAGTTTCAATTTGTGAATAAAAAGCCCTGTCAATATAAGCATCTAAAGCCACTTTTTCCTGCGTGAATTGTTTTGACTTACGAAGTCGGATTAACCATTCTCTCTTCATTACTCCCCCCCCCAGTCTTATGATGCAAGTTTTTACTATACCCTTTAGGTAGTAAAATCAATATGCCTTCGTTTGTGGCAATTCGACACATTTCGCTTTTCGTCTTGAATTGAAAGCATCCTGTAGGTAACATTTATTATATTAAATAGAAAGATAGAGATTGCTATACTTATTATACCATGAAAATTCTGATTTATTTTCGATAGATTAAATATAATTATAATAGGGGTATTAAAATGATGATATATTTAAGTGACGAAGCGTTATTAAACGCATATAAGAAGGCGTTGAGACTAAAACTGGAAAGAGATTTTATTGATTTATTAATGATTGAGCTTGATAGAAGGGGAATTGCTTTCAGAAACTACGAAACAGAGTTATTAACCGAACTGACTGCGGAATGAACATGAGTGTTATGAGAACCTGGTCGAGTATTTTTCTGCAGCGTTGGATCAGCACTTCCCATATAAAGGATGGAAGGAAATCAAGATGAAGTCGTGGCGCAGTTTATATCAGCTACTTGTTAAGATTCATTTCCTGGAAAAAGCAACAATCTTTTTAAAACAGCCTATCTAATAACTTATTATAAGTCATTCGTTCGTTAAACAGTTGGTACAATTTGGATTGCTTGTCTCAATAGAAACCTGTTTCCCCCCTTATTCTTTTTGTTATAATATAATTGACGTATGGAGGGGTGTAACAATGCATCATTTAGCAGACAAATATAAAGAAGAGATTTTTGAAACGGTTTTTGAGAACGCTTACCATTGTTTCGTTGTAGTAAATGGTGATGGCTTGATAACATACATGAATAATACGTATTGTGACTTTCTGGAAACAAATAAACAAGAAGTGATTGGCAGACATGTAACCGATGTCATTGAAAATAGCAGAATGCATATAGTTGCTAAATCCGGAAAGGAAGAAATTGCTGACCTTCAATATATCCGTGGTAATCATATGATCGCAAATCGTATTCCTGTACGTTCTGATGGGGAAGTAGTTGGCGCCGTTGGAACCGTCCTGTTTCGTGATACAAAAGAATGGAAAAAGATGAACAGTCATATAAAGGATTTATTACTGGAGCTCGAACATTACCGCAGTCAATTGAATAATCAGCATGGAACAACATACTCGCTCCATGATATTGTAGGCAGTTCCCCGCAAATGAATGAATTGAAGAATAAAATAAAAAAAGTTTCACCTGGCGATGTTTCCGTATTGCTAAGAGGAGAGAGTGGAACAGGTAAAGAACTGTTCGCGCACAGTATTCATCACCTGAGTGAACGAAGTAGTAACCCTTTTATTAAGGTTAACTGTGCAGCGATACCTGAACATTTACTGGAATCGGAATTATTCGGCTATAAAGAAGGTGCTTTTACAGGAGCTAAAAAGGGTGGCAAATTAGGTAAGTTTCAGCTTGCTAATGGTGGTACCGTTTTTTTAGATGAAATTGGAGATATGCCATTAAGTGCCCAAGTAAAGATTTTAAGGGTTTTACAAGAAGGAGAAGTTGAAGCGCTTGGGGCAAATGATACTCAAAAGATAGATGTGCGGATTATAGCTGCCACAAATCAGTCCCTGGAAAAATTAATCGAAGAACAGCGCTTTCGGGATGATTTATTTTACCGGATAAATGTTGTACAGGTTCAGATACCTCCACTTAGAGAACGAACAGAGGATTTGCGGGTTTTATCCAAATATATCCTTAGCAAAGTGACAAAGCGCTCAGGTAAACGGGTTATCGACTTCGACCAGACTGTTTTGGACTGTTTCATGACATATCAATGGCCGGGGAATATTAGGGAATTGGAAAATGTTATTGAATCGGCGGTCCACTTAACGAATACCGAAATTATTACATTGGAAGACTTACCAGACCATATCCAGCCCAATTCCTATATCCTGCAACAGAATGGCACGTTAAAGGAAATCCTGAATAACACGGAAAAGCAAACGATTGAAAGAAGTTTAAATAAAGCAAACGGCGATAAGATGAAGGCTGCAAAACTGCTGGGAATCGGCAAATCTAAATTGTACGATAAGATAAAAAAATATGGAATATAAACTTTCCGTGATTTCGGAAATGTATTCCGTGTTCGTGGAATTACTATATAAGTAAGGGCTTACATTACTATTAAATAAGAATTCAAATCCATTTTCCGTAAAATCGGAATTTGGATTTTTTTCGTTCGAGCTAAAAACGTCGATATTGTGACATTTTCTTAAGATCACTGAAGTTGGCATGGTTTTTGCATATATAATTGTGAGAGGAGTGTAAAAGATGAAAAATACCTATACATCATTTAATGAAGCAGTTAAGAACATTCAGGACGGTTCCACTATTATGGTGGGCGGATTTGGCCTTGTCGGAATTCCGGAGAATCTGATACTTGCTTTAGTGGAATCGAATGTAAAGCATCTGACTGTAATATCCAACAATTGCGGTGTTGATGATTGGGGTCTTGGGCTGCTGCTGAAAAATAAACAGATTGATAAAATGATTGGCTCGTATGTTGGGGAAAACAAGGAATTTGAACGCCAGGTTTTATCAGGTGATTTAGAGGTTGAGCTTGTTCCTCAAGGCACATTAGCAGAGAGAATTCGCGCGGGCGGAGCTGGAATACCTGCATTTTATACACCAGCTGGAGTCGGGACACCACTTGCAGAAGGTGTGGAAGTACGAACATTTGATAATAAGGAGTACTTGCTACAGACTGCATTAAAAGCAGATTTCAGTCTTGTTCGGGCAGCAAAAGGGGACAAAAACGGAAACCTTGTGTACAACAAAACAGCCCGTAACTTTAGTCCATCGATTGCTGCAGCAGGAGAGGTGACAATTGCTGAAGTTGAGCAGCTGGTTGAACCGGGTGATCTTGACCCAGACCATATTCACACCCCTGGTATTTATGTGCAAGGGCTAATTGAAGGTAAGCAAGAGAAACGGATCGAACGATTAACATTAAGAAAACAAGCTTAAGAGGAGGATAATTATTTATGGTAAACCAAGCCGATAAAGCCACAATCCGTGAAAACATTGCAAAACGTGCGGAGCAGGAAATTGAAAGCGGTTCATATGTGAATTTAGGAATTGGCATGCCGACAATGGTTGCAAATTATATTCAGCAAGGTAAAGAAGTTGTTCTTCAGTCAGAGAATGGCTTGCTTGGTATTGGCAGATCACCAGAAGAGGAGGAAGTCGATCCTGATTTAATTAATGCCGGAAAAGAAACCGTTACAGCATCATTAGGTGCATCTTATTTTAGCAGTTCGGAATCCTTTGGCATGATTCGCGGAGGACACCTCGATCTTGCTATCCTCGGTGGCATGGAAGTTTCAGCAACAGGAGATTTAGCTAATTGGATGATCCCTGGAAAAATGATCAAGGGGATGGGTGGCGCAATGGATATTGTCCATGGAGCTAAAAAAATTGTTATTATCATGGATCATGTTAACAAACATGGCCAGCCGAAAATTTTAAAAGCATGCACACTTCCGTTAACAGGAAAAGGTGTTGTTAACCGGATAATAACGGATCGAGCAGTAATTGATGTTACTGATGCTGGACTAGAATTAGTAGAGGTAACGAACGGCTGGACAGTTGATGAGGTTATTCAATCTACAGAAGCAGAACTTATTGTGAGTGAAAATTTGAAAACGGCATCACTTTAAAAAAATGGAGGGATTCACATGTTAGTAGATAATAAAGTTGTTTTTATTACAGGTGCAGCAAGTGGAATAGGGTACGAGATTGGTGTTGATTTTGCTGAGAATGGAGCAAAGGTTGTTTTCTCAGATATCAATGAAGCAAAAGTTAATGAAGTTACGGAAAAACTGAGTAAAGAAGGGCATGACTGCTTTGGAATAAAGTGTGATGTAACAAAGGAAGATGAGCTCACCTCAGCCATTGATAAAACGGTTGAACGATATGGCAGAATTGATGTTTTGATCAACAATGCCGGGTTACAGCATGTTGCGTCAATTGAAGACTTTCCAACTGAAAAATTCGAATTCATTACAAAGGTTATGCTTGTTGCACCATTTATGGCAACAAAACATGTATTTCCAATCATGAAGAAACAAGGATATGGCCGGATTTTAAATATGGCATCGATTAATGGATTAATCGGTTTTGCTGGAAAAGCCGCTTATAACAGTTCAAAACATGGTGTGATTGGACTGACAAAAGTTACAGCGCTAGAGGGAGCTGAACACGGAATTACAGTTAATGCTGTATGTCCAGGTTACGTGGATACCCCGCTTGTCCGAAATCAGCTTGAAGATTTGGCAGGTAACCGAAATGTTTCACTCGAAAAAGTGTTAGAGGATGTTATTTATCCGTTAGTTCCACAGAAACGCCTGTTATCTGTTAAGGAGATCTCTGATTACACAATGTTCCTTGCCAGTGATAAAGCAAAAGGTGTAACAGGTCAGGCAGTTGTATTAGATGGAGGCTACACAGCACAGTAAAAGGGACATGGGGACAGGTCCCTTGTCCCGGAATATCAAACACAGCTCAATAAATAGAATCTGCTAATCTATGAGGAGTGAGAAGATGAACGATGTATATATTTTAGAAGGGGCACGAACTCCGTTTGGAACTTTCGGGGGAGGCCTTAAAGACAGCGACCCAACAGATCTTGGTGTAACAGCAAGCAAGGAAGCAATCAGACGCAGCGGGATAAGTCCTGAGGATATCAACTTAACTGTGATGGGGAATGTTATTCACTCGTCCAAAAATGCTCCATATCTCTCGAGACATGTTGCATTAAAAACCGGTATCCCACATGCAAGCCCAGCTCTTGCGGTGAATCGCCTGTGTGGATCAGGGTTACAATCGGTAGTTTCTGCAGCTCAATCAATCATGCTTGGTGAAGGTCAAGTGGCGCTTGCTGGTGGTGTTGAAAGCATGAGTCTGTCACCACATGCACTAAGAGGAAGTCGTTTTGGAACGAATTTGGGAACACCTCAAATTGATGACATGCTCTGGGCCGCTTTGACAGATGAATATATTGGCGGTGGTATGGGATTAACGGCAGAAAACCTTGCAGAAAAATATTCTATCTCACGTGCGGAGCAAGATGAATACGCTTACCTGAGCCATCAGCGGGCAGCAGAGGCTAGAAATCAGGGTAAGTTTGCAGAAGAAATAACGCCTGTTGAAGTGAAATCCAGAAAAGGTTCAACTTATGTTGAGAATGACGAGCAGATCCGTGAAGATACAAGTACCGAAAAACTTGCTAAATTAAAACCTGCCTTTAAAAAGGATGGCACGGTAACTGGCGGAAATGCCAGCGGGATAAATGATGGTGCTGGTGCAGTAGTTTTGGCAGATGAAAAGTTTGTCCAAGAAAACAAGGCAACCCCAATTGCGAAGATAATCTCATGGGGAGTAGGCGGTGTTGACCCAGCCTATATGGGTATTGGCCCGGTTCCTGCCATTAATAAAGCTTTGGCGAACTCGAATTTATCATTAGATGATATTGATTTAATAGAAGTAAATGAAGCATTTTCGGCACAATATCTTGCTGTTGAAAAAGAGTTAGGTCTGGACAGGGAAAAAGTGAACGTCAATGGTGGAGCTATAGCATTAGGTCATCCAATTGGCGCAAGCGGTACACGAGTGCTTTATGCCGTTATAAAAGAATTACAGAGAAGAAATAAAAAATATGGAATTGCTTCTTTATGTATTGGTGGCGGCCAAGGCATCGCTATGGTTGTAGAAGCAACGTAATTTAATTGATTTATATTTTTAGGAGGGGTTTTTGAATGTTTGGTATTTTACTAGGACTTGTCGTATTAATGGTACTAGCGTATCTGGGATGGTCGATTATATGGGTAGCACCAATTGCTGCCGGGGTAGTGGCAATCACAGGTGGTTTGGATATTCTCGAGGCATACAAAGACACATATATGGGTGGGTTTGTCTCGTTCGCAAAAGACTGGTTCCCTGTATTTATGCTTGGGGCAGTATTTGGTAAATTAATGGAAGATACAGGGATGGCAAGATCTGTTGCAGTTGCGTTTACTAAAGTTATCGGCACGCAGCGTGCAATATTGGGTGTGCTGGTTTCCGCAGCAGTATTAACATATGGAGGAGTAAGTTTATTCGTAGTTGTATTTGCTGTTTATCCTCTTGCATTAACATTGTTCCGTGAAGCAAATATCAGCAGAAAACTGATACCAGCAACGGTTGCGCTTGGTGCATTTACATTTACCATGACAGCTATACCCGGAACACCACAGATACAAAATCTGATTCCGATGGATTATTTTCATACTGACGCTATGGCAGCTCCTGTCATGGGGATAGTTGCAGGGATAGTAATGGCTGTTGGTGGTTACTTGTACTTACGCTGGCGTGAAAAAAAGATGACAGCGAAAGGAGAAGTTTTTACGGAGCCAAAGGATAACAAATTTATTAATGTGGAGGGAGATACACCTTCATTTCTGTTATCGATATTACCACTTTTAACAGTTCTAATTACATTGAATGTATTTGGCTGGGATGTTGTAGTGGCGCTGATAGCAGGAATTGTGTTAATTATGGCGCTTAATATTTCGAAATTTAAAGGTTTTGTTAAAACAATTAATGCCGGAGCAGTTGGTTCTGTAACAGCGATAATTAATACAAGTGCAGCAGTAGGATTTGGTACGGTAGTTAGGGCTGTTCCTGGGTTCGAACGGTTAACAGAACTGCTAATGGGAGTAAAAGGGAATCCGTTAATTTCCGAAGCAATTGCTGTTAATATACTTGCTGGTGCCACAGGTTCGGCTTCAGGTGGTATGGGTATAGCTTTGGAAGCTCTTGGAGATAAGTATTATCAAATATCCCAAAACACAGGAATAGATCCAGAACAGCTTCACCGGATTGCATCACTTTCGTCAGGCGGACTTGATGCCCTTCCACACAATGGAGCCGTACTGACACTATTCGCAATAACAGGAATGACACACAAAGACAGCTATAAAGACTTATTTGTCGTTGCAGTGCTAATACCAGTAATTTCCGTAATCGTAGTAATCCTACTAGCTACAATCGGAATCTTTTAAGGGACAATTGGGACAGGTTGAGACCACTGATAAAGTGCCCTTTTTAAAATAGGTTTCTACGAAAAAGAGTACAGATTCTCAAAAATCTGTACTCTTTTCAAAGGGCATTTTGTAAAAGCTGTCGATATCAAACTATGCGTTGGACTTAAATGAAACTGTCATATAAGGAACCGTTGGGAAGTCGGGGGTACTCCTTCCTACTCGATTTTTGAACACAACTTATATTATATGCACATATATAAACAGCTGGTAGACTTCCCAATACAAGAGAGCTCTTTAATAAAAATTATACAATCATATTTTAATTATAAACCCTAGGAGATATGATCGCTGAACTATATCAAATAGAGCAAAGAGACAGGTTAGTATTTAAGTTTAACCAGATCATGTCTCATATTAACTATTTGGATTCTATAAATATAGTTAATCATTTTTTACTGCTGCTCTAAACTTTACTTGAACATCTTCTCTGACGTTGTTAATTACAAAAGAGTAGGATTTTCCGGTGTTTGGTTGGTGAATCTTTATATATGGATCAGATACATTTAAATTTGAGAACTTATGGATAAGTCGTCCATCTTCTATTCTTGATGTAAACGACCAGTCTGTCACTTCAGTATAGTTATCATTATCTTTACTCGAGAATAACCGATAGTCATTTTCACCTAGACCACTCGTACTGTTACGGTTACGTAATTCTACTGTATCAATAACTTGTGTATCAGGAATATCTACCTTAATACCCAAGCTGCGAGAGTGATAGTCCAAAGCTAGAGGTCCAGTGGTACAAGCATTATCCCAACCATATATGTGTCGAGTTTTCGGTGACACATCTAGTTCGGCAAAACCAACTTGGACATGATTTATTGGCGGTTTTCTGTCTAACAGTTGTAGCACATCGCCGTTTTTAACCCCAACATCAGCTAAAGATCTTTCACGGTCTAGTGGAATTCCATTTTTCAGTAAGGCGAGTGAGTTAGATTTAATACAACTAAGCTTCGATGCTTCTGTGTCAATTACATCTTGAACAATAGTATCACTTGCATGACTTGTTTTCCGTACTGCAAACGGCCATGCCCATTGGTCACGGTCATTTCGTTCTATAAAGAAATCAGGGTTTGTCTCAGACTCTTCTTTTGCAGTTTCGTACTGATCCATGCATGCATTTTGATCAGAGGTTTCCTCAATTACATTGGCTACAATTTTGTAAGGAGCACCATCAAGGGAAACTTGAAATAAAACTAGCAGTTGATTTTTATTTAGTTGGTAAAAAGCTGGCTCCCCGGTTGCTGCACCCAAATTAGTTGTACCACTTGGATCCTGTAAATAAGTAGCTTGTTCCCAAGTGACACCAGCATCATAAGATACACTAATAGCAGCTTTTCCCATCCGTTTTCCTGATTCGGATAAGTATCTATGACCCATAATTAGTTTAGATTTACCTTTAGGCAAGTATTTGGTACATTGACCTAGAGATAAGGATAATGCTTCTGCTTGTTGTCCAGTTGCTACTGGATCTGTCCATGTTTTTCCTTGATCACTTGAGTAAGATAAGTAAACTTGCCCTTTGTTTGGCCCCACCCCCGCTGCATAGCGAATAATAGCAACAATCCGACCATCAGGAAGAACTTGTAATGCTAATTCATTTGCTCCACTTGGATATTTGCTTCCATGATATGGTGGATATTGGGGTGGATTATTTGGGTCATAGGCAATCGTGCTATAGTCAGTCCATGTTTCCCCACCATCAAAGGAACGAAGTACACCTGATCGCCATCTCATTGGATCTGTTTCCCAATCATCAACAAGCTTGGTTGCCCCCCAAATTGGCAGTAGAAGTGTACCATCATCTAATTCAAGTATTTGACTACCACCAACATGGGCTTCTCGAATTGGTTGCGGAAGATCAACAGCACTATCTTTTCCTTGCCAAGTTTCACCGTTATCTGTGGAGGTCGCAATAAATAATTTAGATTCACGATTGTTATAATTGGAGTGATTTACAGCATCATTGTACGGTAGTAAAATTTTTTTATTCTTGAGGGTAGTCATTCCACGTGTGAAAGAAATACTTCCTTGTTCACCGAAGAGCTTAGAGTACGCTACAAGTTCAGATGGTCCCCACGTACGTCCCTTATCTGTTGAACGGATTAACCTTAGTTCTCCGCCAGGGTGTGCATCACCAGATGTATTAAATACAGCTAATAAATCCCCATTAGGTGCCTCAGTTATAGCAGGACGCTGTGCCTGCGAAATTTTTCCATCAGGGAAAGTGTTTTCATCTGTCACATTCCAGGCTTCTACAACCTGTAGACCTGAAGATTCAGCAGCTTCGATACTTTCTGAAAATAGCAATCCCGTAAACAAAACAACAAAAATAAAGGAAATAGCTATTCTTTGAATTAATGTAAAGTTCAAACCTCTTATTCCGTCAACTTTCATTATCAAACAAACCATCCTTTCCATATATTGAGTTATCTAATTCACAATGACTATGGATATTTCATAAAATTCTCAAGTCATTTCACATCACACCTTGTCTAGGTTTTATTGAGTAAAACATTAATTTTACTCAAGTATAATCTTACCAGCTTGCCAAATGCTTGTAAACCTAATATTTGGAATATTATATAAATTAATTCGGATGTAGGATGAGATGATGATGGGCCGCTATCGCCTGTGACCTAAAGTTGTTCTGCTTCCCGACTTATCCCACTTAGCAGAAACAGTAAGAAACAGGGTCTGAAAGAAATTGAAAAGACGATCCGATAAAAGTTTTTTTATCTCGGGATCCTCCTTCCGATCAATCTTTTCACCCGGCCAAGTTTAGATAGGGGAGATTTCTCACCTTTCTTACCTATTTAAGTTTACGCTTACGGGAATTTTTACTTTTCTTTTTATGGTGGCCTTCTTTTTATTAAGGAGAAAATTCAGTGTAACGAAAGTATCGGAAGGAACAATACAAAAAAACAGACCTCGAATTAATGGGCAAAGCATAAGAAAGAGTGTGATGTGGACAAAGTCGCAAATAATCTTTGTTAAAAAGAACAGCGAAGCATGGGTTTCAAGCATATTATGTTTAGGGGACAGCTAGTTCCCAAGTAAAGAGTTTATTTCTCCTTTAGAGGTATCAAAAACGAATTGGTGCAATGAAAAAGGACTTTAGAAAATATGATAATAGCGGAAATTTAGTGAACAACAAGCAAATCCAGAAACCCTTAAGAAAGAGGGGAAGGAGAAGCGTTGTCGCAAAAGGGATGATGTACGCTATTTTGAAGTGACTGTCGACTATGTAGGTATTGTTGAAACGATGAAACTTTATTTTTGTTTGATATCCGTATCCAAAAGATTGGAAACCTTTCCTCTTTATGGATAAGACTTTGTCTCTCATTGAAATGCTTGGGGTGTATTCCATCCGCTGGATAGTTAAAAGTTTTTTTCAAGGAGGAAAAGCAACAACTACGATTAGGGAAATGCCAATCGCAGAACTTCAATACTCAGGTTGTCCATATAACAATAACGTATAATTTTTTTATTCCATTTAGGCCTATTTTCGTAGGATTAATGATATGAAACACTGGGTGGATTGTTTGAAGAATTATAGGATGAGATAAGGATGAAAGAGTATTGTCGAGAGCTATAGAACCTGTTTGAAAAGCTTTTGTATGTGAACATTACCTCAGTTTTCGTATCCGGAACTGTTGGTATTCAAACATAACATCTCTAAAATATGAATACGTTAAAGAGCTACTTGAAGGAGGTAAGGTAGCTTAATAGAACAAAATGTAATAGAGAGAATCCCCCATAGTCACAGGATAATTCAGCTAAAAACCAGACTTGCCGGTACGCGAAATTCAAATAAATTCATAATTATGATTATATTTTGACAATTATTATCAATGATGATAACCTAAAGTAAAATCAAGGTTTAATCTGATAAAAACTTCTGTGGTTTTATGCGGTTTATCAAGATGAATCGCTCATTTGAATATGAAAGTTATGTTGTTTCAAAAAATATAAAAAAAAGATTTAAAGAAATAATGGGAGGTGACAAAAAATGCAGACATTGAAAATGTTTCGACTTGACAAACAAGTGGCAATTGTTACAGGTGGTGCTGGTTTATATGGAAAACATATCTCTTTAGCTTTATGTGAGGGTGGTGCAAAGGTGGTCATTGCTTCACGAAATGCTGCCAAATGCAAGGAACAAGCGAATAATTTGCGAAAACAGGGGTATGAAGCTATTGGTCTAAAGTTAGATTTAAGTAATAAACAAGATATCCGAGATTTTACAAAGCGGATTATACAGATGTATGGTCAAATTGATATCTTAGTGAATAATTCAGTTTCCCGTTATGGATTAAACGATTTGGAAGAAACAACAGTCGAAGGTTGGGAAAACGCTCAAAAAGTGAATGGTACAGGTTTGATGTCGATTTGCCAGCATGTTGTCCAACATATGAAGCAACAAAAAAAGGGGAATATTATCAACATATCTTCTATTCAGGGTGTGCAGGGCCCACATTTCCCTGTTTATGGAAACACAGGGATGACTAGTGGCATCGAATATACATATGCCAAATGGGGGATGGTTGGGATCACGAAATGGATGTCCAACTATTACGGGAAGGATAATATTCGTGTCAACTGCATTAGCCCCGGCGGTTACAATGAGGTTGGTTCTAAAGATGAAATAAAGGCAGAAGAATTTGTAGAAAATTACAGGAAGATGACTCCTTTAGGAAGATTTGCTGAGGCTGATGACATTAAAGGGGCTATTGTTTTTATGGCATCTGAGGCATCCCGTTACATGACCGGTCATAATTTAATAATAGATGGAGGTTGGTCCAATTGGTAACTTCGCCAAAGGTTGACAGTTACTGTATATCTGGGCATTCTATTCCCTTGGCAAAGGTTCAGTAGGGTATCAGTCCTTATGATAAAGTAGATTAGATTAGTTAGTAATGTAAAAGTATGCAAATTTTTGAATATAGGCCCAGTTTAAGGGGACAGCAGACCAAAATGAAATGGTATGAAGAGAGCAATTCTCATCTGTAAGGCGATTATATCTCAAAAAAACTTACCTTGAAAAGCTGAGCTTTTTTAAGGTATCCAAAAATTTCACAAAGTATAGAACGGCCATTGACCAGATATAACGAGGTTGATTCAGACCATTTATTACTGCCAGAGTTTCTAATTACAATTGCAATCTGAGAGGAGAAAATAATGACAATACGTAAAGAAGTAATAGCAGAAGAAGCATGTAAACCAGGAAGTTTGTATTCACAAGCCGTCGTTGTTGACGGTTGGGTTTACGTCTCCGGTCAAGGAGCTTTAGATAAGGATGGCAACGTCCTTCAAGGGCTAGATATGAAGAAACAAGCAAAAATTACTATGGGTTATATTCAAGCCATTTTAGAAGAAGCAAAGTCCTCATTGGATCACGTCATAAAAGTTAATGCACATATTACAGACCATGCTTTGTTCGCTGAATATAACGAGGTATATCAAAATTATTTTAAGGTGCCTTTTCCCGCTCGAACAACTGTTGTCAGCGGATTGGCTCCTGGGATGCTAATCGAGATTGATGTGATTGCCAAAATCAAGCCAGATATATAGATACCAATTTCGTCGCTCATTTTGAGAGTCGTTTGGCTGAAGGAGAGCGGCAATACGAAAAGTTTGAACAAGATGTTAGGGCAAACACGAGTGATAATAAAAGATAGTTACTTTGTAACTGATATTGATAATATTGATCATTAATAAAATTGGAGGAGGACTGTACAATGTATTTGTTATCATTTCTACAAAATGGTGTTCAAAAAGTTGGTGTAAAAAAGGAAGAGGGAATCATTTCATTACCTTATACGTTGACTGAATTGTTAAATTGTGATATTAGGCAGGTTGAGCGTTATCTTAAGGAATATGATCTGCCCTTAGTAGACGAAAGCTACATCGAGTATCTGGCATGTGTTCCTCAAGAAGCAAAAATCATTTGTGTAGGATTGAATTATCAGCGCCATGCTGAAGAATCCGGAATGCAGGTGCCAGATTATCCTATTTTGTTTAACAAATTTAATAATACACTTAGAGGGCACCTACAAGAAGTTACATTACCGAATGTTGCCAAGGAATATGATTACGAAGCGGAATTAGGGGTAGTTATCGGGCAGCAGGCAAAGTATATTTCGCGCGAGACAGCTCGGCAATATATTTTCGGTTATTGTAACATCAATGATTTGTCAGCACGTGATTTGCAAAATCGTACAAATCAGTGGTTGACTGGTAAAAGTTTGGATGGTTTTTGCCCAGTAGGCCCCTATCTTGTTACAGCAGATGAAATTAATAATCCCAATAATTTGAGAATAAGTTGCTATTTAAACGGAGAAGTACGTCAGGATTCAAATACATCTGATTTAATTTTCGATGTAGATGAACTTGTCAGCTATATTTCTCAATTTATGACATTAGAGCCTGGTGACATCATTTTAACGGGAACACCTGAAGGGGTCATACTCGGTTATCCTGAAGAGAAGCGGCAATGGTTACAACCTGGTGATGAGGTGACGATAGAAATTGAAAAGATAGGCCGATTAACAAATAAATTTATAAAAGAAAAATAATGAAAATATAGGTTTAGGCCAGCTACTCACACTTTTTCATAGGAAATCTTTCCCTACCTTGAAATGTAGGGAAAGATTTAGAAGGGATTTCTAATGTGACTGTAACTATATTATTGATTTACTCTCTTCTATTTAGTTAAGTTTGATTGTGTTGAAAACCCCGTTTCAGAGAGATATTACGAGTCGTTTTCATGACATCTCTAGCAATTGAAGGAATGTTCGCTTTACTGAAGCGGTGAACGGTTCCGGAAATGCTGATGGCTCCAATGACTTTACCGAGCATATCGAAAATCGGAGCAGATATACATCTGGCCCCCTCTACCTGCTCTTCATCATCGAGTGCATATCCTTTAGCGCGAACTTGTTCCAGTTCAGCCATATAGTCCTTTGTATGGGTGATTGTATTGTTTGTGAATTGGATACTTTCGTTTTCTTGCAGAATCGTACGGACTTCATCTTCTGGTATATGTGCGGCAATTGCCTTTCCAATAGCAGTGGCATGTATCGGACATTTTGTGCCAACGGAGTCTGTCATGCGCAAGGGATACGTTCCTTCAATGATTTCCAGATAAATGACTTCTCCATGGGACAAAACACCCAGATTCACAGTATCCCCATATTTATCGGCCAGTTTTTTCATATCAGGCAAGGAAGCTGATCGCAAAGAATTTTCCTCCAGCAAATTTCTCGTTAGGGACAGTTGCATGAAACCAAGACCATAACCTTTGTCACTGTTGTGACTGATGAACCCTCGTAATTCTAATGTAAGTAGAATACGATACAGAGACGATTTTGGCTGCGAAAGTTGCTCGGCAATTTCATTTAAGCTCATAAATTCATGTCGGGAGAGAATTTCCAGCACATCAAGCGCTTTTTCAATTGAATGGATCGTGTATCTTTTTTTATCTGTTTCATTGTTCATTAAATCACTCCTTAAAGTGTTCACGGCTAGTTTATACCTTTTCACCGTTTCGGATATCACTATTTGTAATTGTAAATGATAATAATAAAATACGAGTTTTGTCAAGTGAAACAAATAATCTTAATTTTGAGTCAAGTTCAAAATTGTCGTTTTACGGAATTTTGAATATCTCTTGTGATGGCCAGTTTCGTTTTCTATAAAAGACTTTATTAAAATTCAAAAAATTCAATAAAAAGGGTTTACAAGTTGTGCGAGTGATGATATATTATTTTTAGTTAATGAAATTAAGGTTTTAATAGGTGAATAAACTAATCTTGCTAGTTTATTCACTATTGTCTAATTAATACGAGTCTCGAACAATTAAGACGGTGTTTAAAGGTGTCTAAAGTCTTTTAAAGAAGGAGGCGAACAAGGGGAGCTGTTGATTACGATAAGGGATGTTCAAATAATATTGGGGGGTATTACCTTGAAGTTAATGAGAAGGGGTATGGTAATGAAAAAAGTATTGATAGTTTTTATGATGCTATTGTTTTCTGCAATATTGATGTCAGCTTGTAGTAATGATGAAAAAGTCACAAATGAGACAGATTCATTAGACAATGAATCAAGTAATGATAATAGCAACGACGCCAAAACTGAAGCAAGTAATGAAGCTCTTTTAGTGGGAGACGGAAATGGCGAAGTGTTTGGAGAAACCTTTAGAACATTTTGGGTTGATAACCCTAATGGCATTGAATATTGGATTAACCGTGGGTTGCTAAAGCGTGATGCAGATATGAAAAATGTTCATGAGGATTTGGCAGCAAAATATGAGGTTTCTGACGATGAATTGACTTACACATTTACACTAAAGGATGTTGTGAAATGGCATGACGGTGAGGAATTTACAGCCGAAGATGTCAAGTGGAGTATTGAAACAGCGATAAAGTTTCCGACCGCTGTTGATACTTGGTACGCATTTGATGCTATTAAAGGTTATGAAGCCTATAAAGAAGGAGAAGTAGATAATCTGGAAGGTGTAAAGATAAAAGGAAATACTGTCAGTATAGAATTGCGGTATCCTTACGGAATGTTTTTGCAAAAAATATCGAATTTCGATATACTTCCTAAACATTTATTGGGTGATGCAGATATTGTTAAACTACAACAGGATCCGTATTGGAAAAAACCGATAGGTACAGGTCCATATAAAATTACAGAAGTTAAATTTGGTGAATATGCTGTGTTAGAAGCATTTGAAGATTATGATGGCCCCGAACCCAATGTTAAGAAAGTACTCTATCAACGAATACCTGAAGGTAAGGTCTTACCGAAAATACAAGCAAAAGAGTTGGACTATATTGGAGCTTTGAGAAATGTAGATCTAGTTGACCAGATATCTAAGGTACCTGGTTATAAAGTTCATAAAGTACCTCAAATTTACAACAGATATTTTATGGTAAATATGAAAGGAAGTCAGAAACTTGAGGATATTAAAGTTAGACAGGCGATTCTTCATGCCATTGATCGGAAAACTATCGTTGAGGAGACATTCAAAGGACAAGCAGAAGTTGCAGACGGTCATGTACCTCCATCATTTGCTGACGAACATAATAAAAATATAGAAAAATATGAGTATGACCCGGATAAGGCTGTGGAATTGTTAGAAGAAGCAGGGTTTGATTTTAGTCAACCACTTAAAATTGCATATTATTATGATAATCAAGAAACGGTTGATTTAATGAATATTGTTGCTTTTTATCTAGAGGAAATAGGTGTCAAGACAGAAATTAGCCTATTAAAAGGAGACCTATTGGAGTTAATTTATCATCAAGCAGATTATGACATTATTTACGCAGCTTTATCCCAACCAGATCCTGCCTCAGCGATTCAATCTTATTCAGAGGGCAGTTTGATGTTCCAAACTGTATGGGATGGCTATCAATATGATCAAGTGTTCTCCTTACAGGAAGAACTGGCTCAGACGAGCGACCTTGAGGATAGAGCAAGATTAATAAAAGAAATTGATAAAATACAAGCTGAATCCTTATATATCCTTCCATTCTACCATATGAATGTTTACGCAGCTGTAAATGAATCAAGACTAAAGACAGCAGGGGAATACGGAAATGAGTGGGTAGATTATAAGAGACATTTAGAAAACTGGCAATTAAAAAATTGATAATTAGATTTTAATTAATAAAGTACTTTTGAAAGGGTGTGGATTTAATATACACCCTTTTATTCCTCATATTTTTGATAGAGATATTGTCATATAAACAAGGTTATAAGATTGAAAGGAGATTTGAAAATTGCTGTCATACTTTATTAAACGGCTTTTAGCAGTAATTCCTATACTTGTACTCACAAGTATTATTGTTTTCGCTGGGCTCCAATTAGCACCAGGTGATCCACTTACTCACCTTATTGATCCAATGGAAATGACTGCTGATTTTGACAGAGAAGCACTCGAAGAAGAATACGGTCTTAATGATCCCATATACGTACAATATTTTTCTTGGGCTGGGTCTTTGATTCAGGGGGAGCTTGGCTATAGTCTTGTTAATGGAGCGAAAATTTCAGATGTTATCTTTCGCAGATTACCAGCAACGTTTGAACTTGCCGGTGCAGCATTGTTCATATCTTCAATCTTGGGAATTCTGTTAGGCTTAATATCTTCAATAAAACCAAATTCTTCTATAGATTACTTCGGTCAAGGATTCGGGGTGCTTGGTGTTTCCATCCCAGACTTTTTCTTGGGTATTTGTGCGATACAAATATTTGCTGTTACTTTAGGCTGGTTCCCCGTTGGGGGACGATTGGAGTATGGTACAGAAGGATTTTTGGATAGAGCGGATCATTTGATCATGCCTGCACTTATATTAGGTTTTTCTCTTACCGCCGCGGTTATGAGATTTACCCGGGGTTCTATGCTAGATATTTTAAACAAGGATTATATAAAAACTGCAAGAAGTAAAGGAATACCCGAAAGGGTTGTTTATGCAAAACACGCCCTGAGGAATGCCTTGATGCCTGTTGTGTTAATTCTTATGTTTCGTCTCCCATTCCTTGTAGGCGGCACAATTGTAATTGAACGCGTTTTTAATTGGCCGGGTATGGGGAGCATGATAATTGAGGCAGTTACCGGAAATGATTATCCTGTTATTATGGTAACAACTCTGCTGGTGTCATATGTAATTCTTTTAGCAAGTTTACTAGTCGATTTGATCACAGCCCTGTTAGACCCCAGAGTGAGATTTGAATAAAAGAATAGTGCCAAATTTTTTGGTGAGAAAGGTTGAATCGGATGAAAAGTGTTACAACAAGATCCAGTATTGTACAAAAGCAATGGTCTAATTTGAAAAGAAATAGGTTGGCTGTCTTTGGTCTATTTATCATTGTTGTGCTGGGACTAGCAACAATATTTGCTGATCTGTTAACTTCATATAGTCCTAACGGTGTCGATTTGAGTAATAGAGTTCAACCTCCTTCAACCGAACATTTTTTGGGAACGGATAAACTAGGTCGTGATGTATTCTCAAGGGTTCTTTATGGTGGCAGGTTGTCAATCACTATTGGACTATGCGGAGCATTAGGTGCTGCTTTCTTGGGGGTGATTTTTGGTAGTATTGGAGGTTACTTCGGAGGTTGGGTCGACCGAATACTGCTTCGCTTGTCAGAAGTTGTGATGTCATTTCCTGCTCTCGTCCTTATCATGATATTTATTGCTATATTCGGACAAGATGTTTTTAATTTGATCATAGTATTTGCTGTTACTGGTTGGATTGGTGAATATAGACTAGTTAGGGGAAGGTTCCTATCCCTTAAAAACGAATATTTTGTTGAATCTTGTCGAGCTTATGGCATGAGTAACTTACGGATTATTTTTGGTCAGATTTTACCTAATGCTATTACGCCAGTTATTGTTTCTGTTACTCTCGCTACTGCTCTGTATGTAATAGCAGAGGCTGGTTTAGGTTACCTTGGATTAGGTGTACCACCAACAACTCCTACATGGGGTAATATTCTGAATTCTGCCCAGTCAATTGATGTTGTTCGTGAATACTGGTGGCTCTGGTTGTTTCCAGGAAGTGTTATCTCTCTATTTGTTTTAGGCGTGAATACATTTGGTGATGGTCTCAGAGATCTAATTGATCCTAATCAATAAAAAAGCATTGGTCAGAACCATCATGGTGCGCCAAACAAAGGGTCTAGAGTAAAGTTCTGATTACATGCTTTGTATAGAATAGCATATTATTCCTCCAAATCGAGTAATTTTATTGTCTTGGCTTGATATTTTTGGCCGGGACCCATATGTCAAGAGGGGATTTTTGCCATAACCTTGTTTTGGGAATGTAAAATACAAAATTTCTAATTGAAAGACTTAGTTATACAGGGTTATACAGAAAATTATTTTTCTAGATACTATATAAAATAGTGTGGAGGTTAAAATTTGAGTGAACAAACTATATTAAAGGTTAAAAATTTACAAACCCAATTTACATCGGGAAATAAGACTGTTAACGCTGTAAATAATGTCTCATTTTCCTTAAAAAGTAAGAAGACGTTAGGCATTGTTGGAGAAAGCGGGTGTGGGAAAAGTGTGACGGTTCACTCAATCACACAGTTGCTTCCTCCATTGGGGAAAATAACAGATGGCAAAGTCACTTATATTAAAAATGGAAATGAAATAGAATTAAGTGGATTGAAAAAACAGGGGAGACAAATGCGTTCAATAAGGGGGAAGGAAATTGGTATGATATTTCAGGATCCAAACACTTCTCTTAATCCTGTATACACAATTGGCAATCAAATTGTTGAAAATATTCTTCAACATGAAAAAATAACAAAAAAACATGCAATAGAGAAAGCAGCGGATATGTTAAACTCGCTTGGAATTCCAATGGCTCACACTAGAATGAATGATTATCCTCATCAGTTTAGTGGTGGAATGAAGCAAAGGGTTGGAATTGCGATGGCCATGGTAAGCAATCCTAGTATCTTAATAGCTGATGAGCCGACAACAGCGCTTGATGTAACCATTCAGTCACAGATTCTTGAGCTTATGAAAAGAATCCAGGAAGATTATGGAACATCGATTATCTTCATTACTCATAATTTGGGTATTGTTGCAAATATGGCAGATGAACTTGCTGTAATGTATATGGGTAAAATTGTTGAGTATGGTTCAACCAGACAAGTACTCACCTCACCTAAACATCCTTATACTGAAGCATTGTTACAATCAGTGCCTTTTGTAGGGATGGACAAGGAAAAGCGTCTGAAATCTATAAAAGGTAGTACACCCGATCCTTCTTCATTACCAGAAGGCTGTTCCTTTGCATCAAGATGTGAATTTGCTACTGAAGAATGCAAGGTTTTTCCTAATGAGTTTCATTTGGGGGATGGGCACCACGTGAAATGCTGGCTATACAAAGATAAGGAGGTGAGTATTAAAAAAGATGGAAAAAGAGATAAAATTGGAAATTAAAGAATTAAAGAAATATTATCCTGTTTTAAAGGGGGCTTTCAAAAAGGTTGTAGGCCAAGTGAAAGCTGTTGATGGGGTAAGTTTCTCAGTTAACAAAGGGGAAACATTTGGTATTGTAGGTGAAAGTGGCTGTGGTAAGACAACATTGGGAAAGTGTTTAGTGAACTTGCAGAATCCAAGTTCAGGAGAGCTACTATACAATGATACAGAAACAGGAGTAAAAAATGCACTGAATTTAAGCAAAAAAGAATCATTTAAAATGCGAAAGAAAATACAGATTGTTTTTCAAGATCCGTACTCATCGCTAAATCCTTTAAAGACAGTTTATTCAGCTTTTGAAGAGCCGTTAAAAATCCATAAGATGGGCGATAAATCAAAGAGGAAAAAAATTATCACTGAAATTTTTGAGTTGATAAATCTTAAACCAGAGTTTATGCACCGTTATCCACATGAATTTTCTGGGGGGCAAAGACAGCGCATTTGTATTGCTAGGGCACTATGTATTGAACCTGAAATTATCATTTGTGATGAACCGGTCTCATCATTGGATGTATCTGTGCAAGCACAAATTCTAAATTTACTTAAAGACTTGCAGGAACAAAAAGAACTTACCTATATATTTATAGCTCATGACCTTAGTATAGTGGAATATATGAGCGATAGGATTGCTGTTATGTATTTAGGTAAAATAGTAGAGCTTGCGGATGCAAAACTACTATACAAAACCTGTAAGCACCCTTATACGGAAGCTTTAGTATCAGCAATTCCTACTCCAGATTTTGACAAAGAACCTATTAGAAATGTTATGAAAGGTGATCTTCCTAGTCCCATCAATCCTCCAAATGGATGTAGCTTTCATACAAGATGCCCTCTTGCTGAAGAGAGATGTAAAATAGAAGAACCAAATCTTAAAAGAGTTAAAGGTTCTGAGAATCATTACGTTGCTTGTCACCTTGTTTCAACGGTAGAGGAGTAAGTTATAATTAACTTTGTTGGAGGTTAGACGGTAAATGTATTCTATTAAAGTGATTGAAGAAGGCTTTGTGTTTGATAATCCACTGCCACAGTTAAGAAGCAGGCATGCATATTTTCCAAGTCTAACTATGATGGACGATGGAAGTATTATGGCAACTTATGTTATGGGAGAAGCATTTGAAAGTGTAGATCTTACCACTATGCTTGTTAGAAGTACGGACGTAGGGAAATCATGGAAGGTACTAGGCCCATTACTCGACAAGTCTAAACTTGAGGTGCAGGTTAGTGACACACTAAAAATAGGAAAAGTAAATGGAGATAGGCTTGTTGCAGTAGGGTACTGTTTTCCAAGAGAGAATGCAGAATTACCTGTAGCAAATTCTGAAACAGGAGGTGTTCTTGAAGATTATATTATTTTTCTTGAATCAAATGATTACGGACATAGCTGGGAGAGGGTTGAAAAGTTAGACACATCATTCAGTGAGCCTGTTGAAGCCTCTGCACCAGTGTCGGTACTAAAAAATGGGAGGATGGCAATGCCTATTGCGAATTTCCCTAAATGGAATGGTGTGTTCGATGATAGGCCTTGTGGTAGACTGATGGTATCTGATGATTGTGGAAAGACATGGGGCGATGATGCAGTGACTATGAGATTCAAAGAGTCTAGTATTTTAGTATACGAGCAGAGAATGTGCCAACTGGCTGATGGGACAATTATTGTGATTGCCTGGAATGAGGATATGCAATCCGGTAAAACTCTCCCCAACCATTTTTCGATATCAACAGATAACGGGACTTCATTTTCACAGCCTAGATCGACAGGGATCATGGGGCAGACTGCAAATTTAGTCCACATTGATAAAAATTTGATTATGGCGTTTCACTGTATCCGTAAAGATACTGATAAGCCTGGCATATATGCATACATGGTGGATTTGTCAAAAGGAGAATGGAATATTCTTTTTGAGGAAGTCGTCTGGGAACCGAAGATGCCTTTAAAATCATCCCATACTATGGCAGAGGTTTTTTCGTCTCTCAAGTTTGGTCAACCTTCTGCAATACCTATAGGAAACAATGAATATATAATGGTGAACTGGGTTATTGAAGAAGGACAAGGTAGGATTTACTGGAGAAAACTTAAAGTAGAAGTTAAGAGCTCTTGAAATTGTTATAAATGGGAGGAAGTCTATTTGAAATTAAAGGGTAAAGTTGCTGTAGTGACAGGTGCAGGCAGTGGCATTGGCAAAGCTACTGCAGTAGCGTTAGCGTTGGAAGGTGCAGCTGTTGTAGTTTCAGATATTAACAAAGAAAATGGAGTAGAAACTGTTAACGAGATTGAGAATTTTGGAGGTAAAGCCTTTTTTTTTAGATGCGATGTAAGCGTAGATAGTGATATGAAAAGTCTTATTAACCAAACAGTAAATAAATATGGGAAAATAGATATTCTTCACAATAATGCTGCTATTGGTATCCGATCAGATATTACAGAAATGTCAGAGGAATTGTGGCAGCAAATAATTACTACGAATCTTTCAAGTGTATTTCGAGGATGCAAATATGCTATTCCTCATTTGATAAAAAATAAAACTAGCGCCATCGTTAATACTTCATCAGTTGAAGCTCATCTAGGGTTTCCAGATACTGCTGCATATGCCTCTGCAAAAGGTGGTGTGTTAGCCATGTCAAAGAATCTTGCCGTGCAATATGCAAAGTACAACTTGCGTGTAAATTGTATTTCACCTGGTATTATTAATACACCCATGAATAACAGAGCATTAGAGATCTCATATGATCCTGATAAATTAAAAGAAACATGGAATCAGTTAAGTCCAATTCAGCGTATCGGCGAGCCCGAAGAAGTTGCAAATACTGTTGTTTTTTTAGTCAGCAATGATGCTTCATTTATAACCGGTGAAGATATTCGAGTAGATGGTGGATTAGTACTTAGACCTTAAGGAGGGCATAATGAAGCAATCGCATAATATTGAATCATTCATAACTGAAAGTAATTCAGGAATTTGGCGATATGAAGAGTTGTTGCCTAATGTCTCTATTCCAGACCAAATAACAATGGGAGAAGGGAATACACCATTGGTAAAGAGTAATAAAATTGCAGACGAAATTGGACTATCTTCTTTATATTTTAAAATGGAATCCAGTAATCCAACTGGATCATATAAAGACCGTATTGCTGCCATGGGAGTTTCAAGGGCCATTCAACAAGGCCGTTCGGCTTGTATTGGAACAAGCTCCGGTAATGCAGGAGCTTCGTTTGCCGCATATTCAGCAAGGGCAGGTATACCCTATCATTTACTTGTCTTGGAGCATATCGTTGAATCCAAATTGACGCAGGTGCTGGTACACGGAGCAGAAGTGAAAAGAATTAAGAACTTTGGCGAAAGTGAAAAAGTCGGTGAAAAGGTCTTTAATTTTATTGAAGACCATGCAACAAATCTGAATTGGGAAATGATGATTACTGCATTTAAATATAACCCCGTTGCAATGGAGGCTGTAAAAACTATATCATTTGAGGTCTATCAAAACTTGGGAAACCGAGTACCTGACGCTGTATTTATACCAGTTGGAGGTGGAGGATTGTTTACGGGTATTTGGAAAGGTTTTAAAGAAATCAGACAACGAGATATTGATTCTAAAGTCCCTAATATTATTGCTGTACAATCGGAAGGATGTTCAAACATTGTGAGAGCGTGGGAACAGAGTAAAGTTGATCCATTGGACGGTGACTCAACTTCTCAAATTTCTGGACTGCAAGTTCCTAATCCTCCTGACGGACACGAAGTATTGGAAGCCTTAAGTCAACAAGGTTGGGGACATATGATTGATGACTCAAAAACGTGGAGGTGGCAAAAGAAACTCGCTTTAGACGAAGGGATTCTTTGTGAACCTGCTTCTGCAATCTCGTTAGCAGGTGTTGAACAGGCGCTTAGTGAGGGCCGAATTAATAAAGACTCGGATGTCGTATGTATAATAACCGGTGCCGGTTACAAAGATTCCAAGAGCTTAAAAAAAATCGCTGATCAGAGGCCGGAAGTTGGTGTTTATGATATTGATCAACTTCAAATTTAATTTAAGGTGATATTTAATAAATATATTTTAACGGTCAGTGATAAATAAAAAATAAAGTTCTTGACTTATTATTCCGAAAAAAAGACGGAATCTTCCGTAAAATAAACTTCTAAAAGTTGCGAATTCTCTCTGTGTGAGTATATGACCGATGCGCTCTGTGGTACTTTATCTTTTTCTTTAATTCATTTGACCCCGGCCTTCTGAATCATTAGATTACTAGTCTGTAGTGGATACCGAAACTACTATCAATAGGTTGCATAACTAATAAAATTAAAACTGTAAAGGAGTTAAGAACATGAAACTAGACAAGTTTAAGGGTATTATTGTAGCCATGAATTCTTGCTATGACTCAAATGGGGCAATTAGTACACACGCAGTAAAAAAGCTCACCCGCTTCCTGATAGATAAAGGTGTTAGTGGTCTATATGTGGGTGGCAGCACAGGTGAAGGCTTTTTACAAACCGTAAATGAACGGAAGAAAGTTCTCGAAGCAGTGATGGAGGAAAATGCGGGAAGAGTTACGGTCATTGCACAAGTCGGCAGTATATCTACTCGTGAAAGCATGGAGATCGCCCAACATGCGGAAGGCCTGCATGTTGATGCCATTTCCGCAGTACCACCGTTCTATTATAAGGTGTCTGAAAAAGGAGCGGAAAACCATTGGATGCATATAATTGAAAGTACATCGTTACCATTCATTATTTATCATATACCGCTAACTACAGGGTTTCATATTTCCATGAATTTGTTTCAAAGAATGGTAGCACATGAACAAGTTATTGGCCTTAAAATTACTACCCCCAGCAGCTATGAATTACAACAGTTTAAAGAAGTTGGCGGTAACGATTTTATTGTTTTTAATGGACCGGACGAGCAATACTTAGCCGGGAGAATTATGGGGGCGGATGCAGGAATTGGTGGTATTTATGGAGCCATGCCTGAATTATTTTTAAAGATTGAACAATCATATACAAGTGGAAACCTTACTGAGGCTCGAAAATGGCAATTTATTGTTAATGGAATTATCACAGATATACTTAAATTACCAACCTATGCTGCGCTTAAAGAAATTGTAAAGTTGCGCGGAGTAGATTGTGGCATGCCCCGATTGCCGATTGAGCCGCTTACCAATGATACTTACCCCAAAGTTGAGAAATTGCATAAAAAAATCATGGAAGCTGTTAAGCAAAAATGAGCATACTGAATATGTTTAAAAAAATTGAGCAAAATGATATAAAACTTGAAGTCATATTGTACCGAAACCAATTGCCAAGGTTAACCTTTCCAGAAGACAAAAAAAATGAACAAGAGGTTATTGAGAAGTATATGGCTTTAACAGAGGAAAGTAATGGAGGAATTTGGTATATTATTTGGTTAATTTTACCAGTGACGAGGAATTTGTATTAAACTGGCTATGAATTCAGATAATCCGTCGTTTACTATTTTTAGCATGCCTAGAATAATGAAGAACAAAGGACATGGGTAGACTGATACACATTGTAGATAACCCTGGTGATGGCATGACAATATGTATCGGTTCGCTTGGATTGGATAAATAACAGTGTTCCTGAAATCATAAGTCTTTTTTGGAAAGAAACAACGTATTCACTTCTTATATATACGTAATGCCAAACGGTTTTCGAAAGTCTGTTTGAAGAATGTGCTTATTTTCAGATGTACGGTTCGTTGGATATGTATGAATAACAAAAGCTATTTTCGAGATCAAGTATGAAGGACTTCTCGTCCTGAACCGCGTTTAACCATTTATATATGATTTCAACCTCATACGATAGTTGCCCTTTGCTACATTTGCATTTGTTTTCTGCGTGATAATTTTATTAATCTTCGGATAGAATTAATGAAAGGGTTTACAAGGTGGGAGGAAGGTGATATATTAATTTTAATAAAATAAAACAAAGGTTTCATTAGATGAAAATAATTAAAATTATATGTTTCACTTTTTAGCATATTTACTAGTTTAATTGAAAGAACAACATTTGCTGCTTTAGGGGTTATTTTTAAAAGGGGCGTGTCATAAATAAAGATCTATGGACTAGAGGAAAGTCACATAGAGTATATCGATGATCGATAGTGTTAAATGGAAATAGCTATCAAGACGAACATACAATCAGCTAGAATTTGTCAGAGGAACATGATACGAATTAATGTTGTGTGCAGTTTGGCCATTCTGAGAAGTTCAAGAATTTTTTTCAAATTTAAACTGTATGTAAATAATTTTTACAGGATTGATAACTAGAAAATAGTTCCAGAGTATAGGGAGGGAAAACTGATGAATCACAATATAAGAATAGGGGTTGCGGGAATATTCCACGAAACTAACTCCTTTGCTCCAGGCAGAACAGAACTAGATGATTTTCGAGGTGCTTGGGTAGAAGATGCGCGGGTGTTTGACCAGAAATTCCGTGAGACCCGTACCTCTATGGGAGGAGCAATTGATGGAGCCGAACAGGAAAGGGCGGAGCTAGTTCCTGGCCTGATCACGGAAACAACCCCCAGTGCGATGGTAACCAGGGAAGCAATTGAGGTATTGATAGATACGCTTGTAGGTTCAATACCTCAGGATCTGGACGGACTGTTGCTTATTTTGCATGGCGCAATGGTTTCTGAATCTTACTCGGATGTTGAAGCAGAAATTCTAAAGCGGCTGAGAAAAAAACTAGGTAATATACTGCCTGTCGTTGTCACCCTTGACTTACATGCCAATACGAGCGAAGCGATGGTGCAACAAAGTACCTGTATTGTGGGGTATGATACTTATCCTCATGTTGATATGTATGAAAGGGCTGTTGAGGGAATGGAAATTCTTGCTGCTACTATACGAAATGAAATAAATCCGACTGCAGCCTGGAAGGCTCCTGGAATGCTTGTTACACCACAAACCATGGATACATCTGCATTACCGATGAAGGTGCTTATGGACCGCGCCCATGAAATAGAACACGATCCACAAGTTTTGAATGTGACAGTAGCGGGAGGATTTCCGTATAGTGATATACCGGATGCCGGCATGTCTTTTATAGTGACGACGAATAACGATGAAGCGTGGGCACAGAAGTGCGCAAACAGTTTATCACAACTCGCATGGGATTTAAAAGAAAAGTTCGTTTTCCAGGAGGTATCGATTAAGGAAGCGGTTGAATTAACATTGAAGTATAACGAAGGACCGGTCATTTGGATAGAAGGATCTGATAATGTTGGCGGTGGCTCTCCTGCTGATGCAACTCACGTGCTGGAACATATAGTCCAGTTGGAACAGCCAAGTATGATGGTCATACGGGATGCTGAAGTAGCTAAGAAAGCCCATGAATTGGGAGTCGGTCATGATATCGATTGTGAACTGGGAGGCAAGAGTGACCGTCTTCATGGCCAACCGGTACCGATACAGGGGAGGATTAAACGGTTGTATGATGGTAGGTTTGTTCATGAAGGCCCTTATATGACAGGAAAGGAAGGGAACATGGGTAAGACTGCGGTGATTGAGTCAGCGTATTTGACTGTTGTCGTTACCGAGCTTCGTGTGCCACCCTTTGATGTTGCTCATGTTCATAGTGTGGGCATAAAACCGATAGACTACAAAATTATTGTTGTCAAGTCCGCTGTTGCCTGGAAAACTTCATTTGGAGCTGTGGCCAGGCATGAAATTAATGTGGATACGCCTGGGTGCTGCAGTGCCAA
This sequence comes from Virgibacillus subterraneus, assembly GCF_900110695.1. Taxonomy (GTDB): domain Bacteria; phylum Bacillota; class Bacilli; order Bacillales; family Amphibacillaceae; genus Lentibacillus; species Lentibacillus subterraneus. Next base: position 309,269 of record NZ_FOEH01000003.1, read on the forward strand.
TTTAAATCACTTTGCATACAAACATGTCAATCGTCCCGTGTACCCCTTAGATTGTTCTGAATGATTCAAATCGAATAGTTTATCGTTTGGTATAGTGATAAAAAACTAGGAGGTAGTTTAATGTTTAAGTTTGAAAGATCGGTAGAAAAGATGGTTGAATCAAAAAAATATTTGGCTGGTGGGGTGGCTAGTTCTTTACGTGCCTCGATGAAACCTACACCTTTATTTGTTGAAAAGGCAGAAGGGTCCCGTGTGGAGGATGTTGATGGGAATCTATACATTGATTATTTATTGGCATATGGACCCCTAATTTTGGGTCATGCCCACCCAAAACTGACGGGAAACATTCACCAGAGCATGCAAAAAGGATATACATACGGTTTACAACATCAGGGGGAAATCGATTTGGCTCGGCGTATCACAGAGCTTCTACCCAGTGCAGACAGTGTCTCACTGAGTGGATCAGGAACCGAAGCAGTTATGCTTGCACTAAGATTGGCGAGGGCTCATACGGGTAAACGCAAGGTTGTTCGTTTCCATGGTCATTTTCATGGCTGGTCTGATAGCATCTTTACCGCCTTTCTGACCCCTGATATGACTCAGGATATTAGTCAACAAGACGAAGTTAGTATATCACCTGGAACTGGTGGGCAAAGTGAAAAAAGTCTGGAAGATGTCATCCTACTTCCTTGGAATGATGTGGAAGCACTGGAATCCACTTTGGATGAGCACGGGCATGAAATCGCTGCTGTCATCTCCGAACCAGTCATGTGCAACAATGGCTGTATTATACCAAAGACTGGATATCTGGAAAAAATGAGAGAACTGACGTCTAAACAAGGTATTGTTATGATCCTAGATGAAGTCATTACCGGATTCCGCTTTGGACCTGGGGGAGCCCAGGAAAGGCTAGGTGTTACACCTGATTTGACGACGATTGGCAAAGCAATGGGTGGGGGCATTGCCATTAGTGGTGTTGCGGGCAGGAGGGAACTGATGCAGCTTGTAGAAAGCGGAGAAGTCAATCATCTGGGGACCTTGAATGGAAACCCCGTCTCCACTGCTGCTGCTTTGACCGTCATTGAAGAGTTGGTCAGGAACGATGGAGCAGCCTTTCTGCGCATGGATGACTTGACAGATGAATTGGTTCAGGGGATACGTGCGTGTTTGAAAAAATATAGAATACCGGGTCTTATCAATCACCTGGGGCCGGTCTTTCACATGATGTTCATAGAGGAAACAGAAGTACGTGATTTTGCTACTTTTCAAAAACGGGATGCCGCAAAGTATACCGAATTTGCTGCCATCCTCCTCGAGGAAGGAGTTCTTGTCCGTCCGAGTGGCTTATGGTATATTTCAGCCGTTCATGACCGGCAGGATGTTTTGGAAACATTGGATACTGTGGAACGGGCGTTGAGACGTCTGGCTGCTGAGTCCACCACAAAAGGAGCTGCCACATGAGACTTGCCGGTAAAACTGCCTTGATTACAGGAGGATCTTTAGGTATCGGGCGAGCGGTCGCACTCTGTTTTGCTCAGGAAGGTGCAAAAGTGGCCATATCGGGCCGTGGAAAGGAAGCGTTAGAGGAAACAGCTAGTATTATCAGGTCTAAAGGTGGCGAAGCACTATCCATTGTGGCTGATGTACAGTCTAAAAGTGAAATCGATAGAATGGTAGATTACGTCCTGAAATCATGGGGTCGCATCGATATCTTGATTAACAACGCGGGCATTTGCCATTCCAAACCTGTACTTGACATAACAGAAGAAGAATGGGACCAACATTTGGACATTAACCTAAAGGGAACCTTTTTAAGCTCTCAGCGGGTGGCCAGAGAATGGGTGAAACGAGGAGAGGGAGGTAACATCGTCAACATGTCCAGTGTTAATGGTATACAGGCAGAGGATAATCAGGCCCATTACAATACAAGTAAGGGTGGTATAAATCTACTGACAATGTCTATGGCATTGGAGCTTGCAGAAAAAGACATTCGTGTTAATGCCCTCTGTCCGGGTTTTATCGAAACACGTCTTACACGTCCAGCTATTCAGAATAGACCGGTCATAAAGGAATATTTGAAAACCATCCCAATGAAAAGGGTGGGGCTACCTGAAGACATTGCGGGTGCCGCCTTGTTTATGGCATCTGATGACTCCCGTTATATGACGGGGCACTGTCTTGTTGTGGATGGAGGACAAGTGATTAAATTGTCTTAACGAGTCAGATTTTAGTTATACAAAAAATCTGAGGAAGAGGTGTGAGAATGCATGGTGAAACAAACAAAGCACTAGTTCTAGAGGGGGATATTAGACTTGCTATGTTGGGCATGGTCGATGGCAACGGACACCCTTATTCGTGGAGCGCTATATTTAATGGTTACAATAAGGAGGAAATGAAGGCTTGTCCGTTTTCTGGCATCCCAGATTATCTTGAAAAGCAACCAGCTCATACGTTTGGTATTGATAGAGCCAAGGTAACACACATTTGGACGGATGACTCTAGAGATGCGGGAAAAGTCTCAAATGCTTCTTTTATTCCTCACATTGTGGATAAGGCGGAGGACGTCATTGGGGAGGTTGATGCCGTCATTGTAGCAACAGACAAGGGGTATGAGCATGTTGATCGATGCCGTCCTTTTGTGGAGGCAGGGCTACCAATTTTTGTTGATAAGCCACTGGTGGATAACGAACAGGATTTAAAGATCTTTTCCGAATGGGTATCCTCCGGATCCATGATTCTTTCTTCCAGTGGAATGCGCTATTGCAAGGAATTTATGCCCTACCGACATACCACGCACGAACTGGGAGAACTTCGCAGTGTTAGCATTACCACAGCCAAAACATGGGAGCGATATGGTATTCATGCTTTGGAGTCTATCTATCCCATTGTCGGTTCCGGATTTATTTCTGCGGTCAATACAGGATCTTATGAGCGCAATGTGGTGCACTTTAAGCATGAGTGTGGAGCTGATATCGTTGTGACAGCAACACAAGACATGTTCGGCGGATCGGGGCTCTTGCAACTTTGCGGAACAAAGGGACACGTGCAGACAAAATCAGAGGATTCTTACTTTGCTTTTAAATCACAACTGGAATCATTTATTTACTATCTCAGAACAGGTGAAAGACCTTTCCCATTTGCTGAAACAACTGAACTCATGAAGATGATTATTGCCGGTATTCGTAGTCGGGAACTGGGTGGAAAGGAAGTTCTTCTAGCAGATATTTCAGAATGTTAATTGAACGGAGTAATGATGTAGGTAGATAAAAAATGGCACAGGAGGCCAAAATATGTACGATCAAGTTCGTATGCGCCCTAGTCGAGTCATGAGCAAATTACGTAAAGGTCAGACTGCCACATGCATGAAAATTAATCTAGCTGATGCGAGGGTCATTGAAATTGCCGCGATGGCCGGCTTTGACTGTTTGTGGACAGATATGGAACATGTACCCAATGACCTATCTGCTATAGAAAAGCAGATATTGGCCGGAAAGGCCCATCAGATTGATGTCATTGTCCGTGTTCCGAGAGGAAGTTACAGTGATCACATTAAGCCTTTGGAAATGGACGCTGCAGGTATTATGGTACCTCACGTCCTGAGCCTAGCTGATGCGAAACAAATCATTAAGTATACGAAATTTCATCCCCTAGGCTTGCGGCCACTTGATGGAGGAAATGCTGATGGGGCTTATTGCAACATTAATCTTACCGACTATATGGAACAAGCTAACCGTGAACGTTTCAATATCTTACAGATTGAGGACCCGGTGCCAATTGATGAACTGGAGGAAATTATTTCCCTTCCTGGCCTAGATATGGTTTTTTTTGGACCCGGTGATTTCAGTCAGGCCATCGGTGCCCCAGGGCAATTCAATCATCCCCAAATCACAGAAATGCGCAAAAGGATTGCCCATATTGCTCAAGAAAAGGGGAAATTTGCCGGTACTGTTGGAGGCGTGCAAAATTTTGAGTCTCTGACCGAAATGGGATATCAATTTATTAGTGTAGGTGCTGATGTTTTTGGTTTGAGCCAGTATTGTAAAGACATCATCGACAATCTGTTAAAGGTGGGCATGCCTAAACATTGTAATATATATGAGGGAAAGTGATAAAAATGTAGCAATAGTTTTGATTTAATCTCCAACTTGACAAGGGAGGCTAAAATATGCAGGAAAAAACTATTATTTGCGGCTGTGTTGTCACGCCGTTCGGGCTGATTGAAAACGGTATGGTTGTTGTAGAAAAGGATCGAATCATTGCTGTCGGCAGACGGGATGATAAAAAAATACAGCAGGCTAAGAGTGTATATGACGAACGAAACCATTACATCATCCCCGGTTTTATCGATATTCACTGTCACGGAGGATTGGCAGGTATGTTCTACGAGGATCATATAGATAAATTTACATCTCACCATCTGCAACATGGAACCACAAGTATTCTGCCAACCTTCGTCTATAACCAGTCACATTTGGAGATAATGAATGCCTTGCCTGAGGTACTGAATGCGATGGAACAGAGATTTTCAACTGTTTTGGGTATTCATATGGAGGGACCTTATATTAACCCGAAATATGGAGCCATTACCGCCCCTATTCGACCTGTAAACCCTAAAGAATATGAAGAAATCCTGCAACTTGCTGGAGAGCAGATCAAGTTATGGACACTGTCACCTGAACTGAATGGGCAGACGGAATTTATGCAAAAAGCTTGTGAATATGGAATTGTGTTTTCTGTTGGCCATTCTGAGGCTACTCCGGACACAATATTTGAGGGGCATCGCCTTGGGTTGCGAGTGGGTTGTCACTTGACTAATGCTTCAAGTTCTACACCGAACAACTCTCGTTTTGACGGCACTTTGGAACTTGGCGTGCATGAAGCAGTGTTGCTACATGATGATATGTATGCCGAAGTAATTCCTGATCGTGGGGGGATCCATGTACGTCCGCTGATGCTTCGACTGATTGTCAAAACTAAGGGTGTAAATCGTGTGATTATCATTACGGATGCAACAGGATACGTTGATGAAGCAAATGGTCCGGATGTTTGTATATTGCAAGGGAATGAGCACACTCCAGGAGGAGAAGAGAAGGAAATCCTGGCCGGTAGTCTGCTAACTATGGATTCCGCTGTGCGTAACATGATGGAGCATACCGGAGTAGGGATTGTAGACGCTTGCAAGATGGCATCGCTTAATCCAGCCAGATTACTTGGTGTTGATCGCGACTTGGGGAGCATAGAAGTAGGTAAAAAAGCGAACCTTTTGATTATTAAGGATAAAGTTGATGTTCAATGGGTCATGTTGGAAGGACAAATTAAGCATAAAATTGAATAAATGCAAATGTTGCACTTTTTTAGAGGCATGAAAGATTACAAAGAGGAAAGGAGTAATGAAAAATGAACGTCCTTGATTCTTTTTCATTAAAGGGAAAAGTAGCCCTAGTGGTAGGCGGGACCGGATTGTACGGACGTCAAGTTACATCAGCACTGGCAGAAGCAGGAGCAAGCACTTATGTCACGACACGACATAAAGACCAACTGCAGGATGTGAAACAAGAATTTAAACAGGATGAAAGTGTAGATATTCATGCTTTGTACATGGACCAAACCAAGGAAGATACTACCATAAAAGTTAGAGATAATTTATTAAAAGAACATGGGAAAATCGATATCCTGGTTAATAATGCTGTTGCCCGGGTAATGGAAACCGGTTGGAATAGTGATACAGCTCAATTTTCCCAAAGTATGGAAATTAATGCGACGGGCATGTATTCTGTTACCAAAATTATCGGCAATGTCATGTATGAGCAAAAAAGCGGCTCGATTATACAGATGGGCTCCATGATGGGAATGATTGGCCCGGATGGCTGGCTATACGATGAAGGTTTGAAAGACAGTCCCCCAGATTATTTCTTTCACAAAGGGGGTATGGTGAACTTCACAAAATATGTTGCCAGTTACTATGGGCAATCGAATGTACGCTGTAACTGTATCAGTCCGGGTGGGATTGAATCTTACCGGACTCCACCTGAATTTGTGGAACGATACAATACACGTACGATGCTTAATCGCATGGCTAATGATACAGATATTAAAGGCATCATTGTCTTTTTGGCTTCTGATACCTCTGCTTATATTACAGGAGCAAATATTCCAGTAGATGGTGGTTATACAGCAAAATAATAGACCTTTATTGTGTAAGTAGTATTTACATGATTACATTTTCATTACTTGGGAGGAAAATCATATGCAACAGGAAACAGTCAGTGGACTGCACATTTCCCCTTTCACATTAGGTACTGTGCAATTGGGCATGGATTATGGCATTGCCAATAAACAAGGACGACCTGATCAAGATGCTTCGTTTTCTATTTTGAGAAATGCTTTAGAAGCAGGCGTGTGTTCCTTCGATACTGCACATGCTTACGGAGAGTCTGAACAGGTACTGGGGTCCTTCTTCACAGATAAGGACAAAGCTACCATCATTACAAAATCCAATCCTGAATACAGTATTCATACTTCTGAAGTGGAATTGGAAAAAAACATGTATTGTCAGGTGGAGACAAGCCTGACTCATTTGAAGATTAACAAGTTGCCTGCACTGCTGATACATAATCCCGACATATTGCTTCGACATGGAACAACGGTGACGGCTGTCTTAAAGAAAATGAGGAGTGAAGGTCTTGTTGACAAAGCAGGGGTCTCCTTCGGTGCCAATACGGATGAACAATTACAAGCCATCTGGGATTTCGTGAAGGATGAGTTGTACGAAGTGGTGCAGTTTCCGATTAACATTTTGGATCATCGTATGTTTCATAACGGAGGTTTTCAGAAGCTTAAGGAAGCAAAGAAGATTGTTTTTGCCCGAAGTATATTTTTGCAGGGAGTGCTATTTTTTAAAGCGGATGAATTACCGGCTCATCTTGTCGAGGCTTATGAACCACTACGTATTTTACAGGATATTTCCTTTAAAAGTGGATTATCGATTGCCCAACTGGCTGTATCGTTTATTCGTGATCTTGATGTTGTGCACAGTTTAGTGATTGGGGTGGAGAACCTTGAACAACTGATTTCTACATTGTCCTTAATGGAAGGTCCGGAGTTGCCGGAGCAGGTTCGTCAGGAATGTATGCAACGACTAGCACAAGTGCCAGAGAAAGTCGTCAACACTCTTTTTTGGAGCAAATAAATCCCTTTCACATAAGTTGTTCTAGAATTCGGTGAATAAACAGACGGGTAAATTTCCACGAACATAGAGTTATTTCAAAGTTATAAGGAATAAAATAAATGACATAGGAGAGGGAGATATATGCAGATGAAAGAAATGTTTTCATTGAGGGGGAAAACAGCTGTAGTCACAGGAGGTTCCGGTTATCTTGGTTCATGTATGGTTGAGGCAATGTTGGCACACGGAGCCAATGTTACCGTGGCAGATCCGGCAGAGATTCCTGAACGTCTGTTTCCTTATAAAGAGAAAGGGAAGCTCTATCATGTGCGCTGTGATGTATCCGATACTGAATCAATTTGCAACATGTTCGAGAGATCTGCAGACAACTTTGGTCAGTTAGACATTCTAGTCAACAATGCCAATTATGGAGCGGGTTACGGTGATACAGGCATTGACAAGATGAGTGATAAAGTATGGGACATTGGGATAGATGGGTCGGTTGGCACTGCTTTCCGCTGCACCCGCGAGAGTATCTCCTATTTACGTCAGAACGGAGGGGGCAGTATCGTGAATATCGCCTCCATGTATGGTATGGTATCTCCTAATCCAGGAATATACGGATCCAGCGAGGCGAACAATCCGCCCAATTACGGGGCGGGAAAAAGTGGTGTCATTCAATTGACCCGTTACTGTGCCGGTCATTTGGCCAAAGATAATATTCGAGCAAACAGCGTCTCGCCTGGCCCTTTTCCGAAGCCCAGTCAGGAATATGATCAAGATTTCCAGAACAATTTAGCCGATAAAACCATGCTGAAGCGTGTCGGTGAACAACATGAGGTAGCGGGAACAATAGTGTTTTTGGCCTCTTCAGCGTCTGGCTATGTGACGGGGGTAAATATAGCCGTGGATGGTGGCTGGACTGCATGGTAGGCGTGGGATAGAGTGGGAACGCCTACAGACTTGAACTGGTTACAATCACTATATGATCTAATAGATGAAAGGAGAGTGTAAACAAATATGAATATCAACGACTACGATTTTATTAGTGATACACCATTTTTGGCACTTGATCTGGATGTCATGGACAGGAACATTCACCGTATTGCACAATTAGCTAAAGAAGCCAATGTTAAGCTTAGACCTCATACGAAAACACATAAGAGCACAACAGTTGCCGAAAAACAATTGGAAGCTGGGGCAATTGGCATTACTGTAGCAAAGCTGGGTGAAGCTGAAGTTATGGGTGAAGCAGGGATTAACAATATCCTCATCGCTTTCCCAATAATGGGTAAGAAGAAACTGCAGCGCTTCAGTGAACTGCTCAAGCGCAATGAGTTAATGGTTGCTCTTGATGATATTGCAGTAGCAAAAGGAATCAATGAAATAGGGGAGGCGCATAAGAAGATAATCCCGATTTATGTTGATGTTGACTGTGGGTTGTTTCGAATGGGGAAAAGTCCTGAGGAAAGTGTACCATCCATTATCGAGATAGCTAACCTTCCTTTCATTGAAGTTCGTGGCTTAATGAGTCATACCGGTCATGCAGGCAAAGAAGATTCGGATGAAGGAATCAAAAGAGTGGCTATTGAAGAGGCTACGATTCTGCATGAAACAAAGCTCGCCTGTGAAAAGCTGGGGGTTAATATTCAGGAAATTAGTGTAGGGTCGACGTCTACTGCACGATTTATAAAGGATTTACCTTATGCAACAGAGGTGAGACCCGGCATGTACGTATATAACGATCGGGGAACGATGCTTAACGGTGGAGCAAAAAAGGAAGATTGTGCTGTCACTGTTTTTGCAACCGTCGTTTCGCATCCTAGTAAAGATCGCATCATCATTGATGCTGGTAGCAAGACATTGGCCCGTGAGCCAGTAGAAAAAGAAGGTTTTGGTTATGTTAAGGGTCATGAAGAACTAATTATTCAAGCGGTGAATGAAGAGCATGGAATCGTCGAGGTTCGAGGTCATACAGACCTAAAGGTTGGCGATGTGATTGAAATTATTCCTAATCATGTTTGCCCGGTTATAAACTTGGCAGATGAATTACATGGATTTAGACAAGGAAGGTTTGAAAGAATACTTCCCGTTAACGCACGTGGCAAAAACCGCTAGTCTTGCGTGCAAAATAGGTAGATTGTTATCCGTGGGGGGGTCAAAGTGATAAACAAGAGATATCCTAGAACCATTCTGGCTACAGCATGTATACCATGGGATGAATCCCATCAGTTTATGGAAGACATGTTCCGCAAGCACATCAAGGATTTGAAAGATAAAGGTATTCATCACATTTATCTGTTTGGAACAGCCGGGGAAGGTTATGCTGTTTCGGATGCCCAGTTTGATGAAATTGTCCACGTATTTGTGCAAGAAATGCAGGGTCCTGATTTGCATCCGATGGTTGGTTTAGTTAGTCTGTCCTTCGAGACGATGTCTGAACGTCTTAGGAAGGCTTATGCAGCAGGCATTCGAGATTTCCAATTTTCATTGCCAAGCTGGGGACCCTTAGCTGATCGAGAATTGGTTGATTTTGTCCATGCACTTTGTGATCCTTATCCGGATTGTCGTTTTCTGCATTATAATCTAATGCGTTCAAAACGACTGCTACAAGTGGATGAATATGTTCAGTTGGCCAATGATATCCCTAATTTTGCAGGGGCGAAATTCACAACTAAAGATACATTCATCGTGCACCAATTGATGGAGACAGATAGTCCACTTCAATTTTTTCTAGGAGAGCTAGGATTTGGTTATGCACACATGATCGGTGGTGAATGTGGTCTGCTTATATCAATAGGAAATAGTCACATTGCACGTGCGCAGAAATTCTATCAAGCAGCTTTAAACCGTGATCTGTCTAGTCTTGCTGGTTTTCAGACGGAGTTTTCTGGGTTATTAAAAGGTCTGTTTCAATCCATTCGTTCTGGTCATATGGACGGAGCCTATGACAAAGTTTTTTGTAAATTGATCGACTCACAATTTCCTTTGCGTTTACTCCCCCCCTATGAATCTAGCACGGAAGAACAATATGCTGCATACCAAACTTACTTGCAGCAACACTATCCTCAATGGCTGGAATAGCTACAAGAAATTCGTTGAGTTTTAGATTGAAATGACTAAATAAAAGAAGGAGATTGAAGAATATAAATCTGGATAAGCAAAATCCAATCATTGAGACTTAATCTTCCAAAGTCAACCTTAAGGGAATAGGAATACTGTTAATCAGACAACTAGAAAATTTGTTGTTCACTCCGGCGCTGTTCCATAGGTGAATTAGCTTCGGATCTTGTTGTAGATGAAGGATATCAATTAGCTAAATGAGTTATTCTGTTATTTGGCTCGCTTGGGAGACTACCTAGGTGACTTTTATCAAGTGGGTGCCGGGATTGAAGTACTCAGCCTTATTACTTATTACCAGTGAGTCGTATTTTTATCAGTCTCAAATGATGCATGTTAGGAAGTTACAATCCTTGGATGACTTAACCAGAAATTAGCAAGGGTATTTTTTGTTTTCTACTTAGAGTATAGACATAAGCTTCTAGAAATTCTATTTAGCAAAGTTATTAAAGGTGCAGAAATTAAATTAGATTGATAGATAGGTTGCTGATAATTTGTATCTATTAAAAATGAAACAAACATAAGTAATCATTGTGGAGGGAAAAAAATGCTGGAAACGATATGCGATGTGTCATCACGAATAGGTGAATGTCCAAACTGGGATGAACACGATGGAAAATTGTATTGGATTGACTTGCTTGATTCGCAACTGCACTCTTTTGCTATGAAAAACAACCGTACTCAAAGCATTAGACTGCCAGCAAAACCTGCCTCATTTACTTTTTGGAACAATACTGATTTGTTAATTACAATGGGGGGAGGGTTTTATCGACTTGGAAAACATGAGGATAAACCACAGTTATACATGAATACAGCATTACCTGACTATGGTAAAGAGCGTTTCAATGATGGGAAATGTGATGCATTTGGTCGTTTTTGGGTTGGTACTGCAGATAGAAACGGACATACAGGAAGTGGTTGGCTTTACTGTTTAGAACCTAGTGGTAGGTTTCGTAGAGTTCTCCCAAATATGTGCATGTCAAATGGAATTGCCTGGAGCCCTAGTCAAACAGAGATGTATCATATAGACTCACTACAAAAAGTGGTATATTCGTTCAAATATGCAATTGAAACAGGTACTCTCTCAGCAAGGCGTATCTTAATTGATTTTACGGCGCAAGATAGTTTGCCGGATGGATTGACGGTGGATGAGGAGGGGGCTTTATGGGTGGCACACTGGGGCGGTTATAAAGTTACACGACACGATCCGACAACAGGAGCACTTTTAGATCAGATAACACTACCTGTAGCAAATGTTACATCTTGTATGTTCGGGGGAGAGAACCTTAATGAATTATTTATCACCACAGCAGATGAAGGGTTATCAGCAGATCATTTGCTTCAGCAGCCAAAGGCAGGGTGTGTGTTTCGTGTAAAACCTGGAGTCCGTGGCATGCCCATGAATCGTTTTACTGGTATTCTTAATTTGTAAAAATACTGACAATAATACTCCACCTTCATTTGCAGCAAATAAAGTACAAATAACTCTTCACTATGTACGTGCAGTTCGAACTTATAAATTTCAACCAGAGCATGATCAGATTGTGCAGATATATAACTAAAATGATGTTGGAAAGGAGAATCACTAATGGTTAATAGCGACATGATTCATTATCAAAAGCTTCATGCTGACCATTTTGAACTTTCCCGTTCACTGCAACCGGGAAAATACAGTTATTTACTAACGTTTGATGAACAACAATCTGAAGAAGCTGTTATTCCTGTTAATATTATACAAGGAAAAGGTGACGGTCAACTTCTGCTGGTATTTGCGGGTGTTCATGGAGATGAATATGACGGCATTGAGACATTAATTAAGCTTTATAGGAAATTAAATCCAGAGGAAATAAATGGTACTTTAGTTATGATTCCCGTTGCCAATGTTAGTTCATATCGTCACATTTCTAGGGTGTCAAGGGTAGATGGAGAAAATCTGGCTAGAATGTTTCCAGGAAATCCTGAGGGATTATATACGGCACGTCTGGCCTGGTATTTGAAGGAAAAATTTATTCGTCATGCAGATTTTTTCCTCGATCTACATAGCGGAAGTGCTGAATTGTCAATGCCTCCATTTGTAGGATATTATGATTTTAATGATGAAACTGGTAGACGCTCCAAAGAAGCTGCAGAAATTTTCGGAATGGAAGTCATTTGGGGTCATCAGGATATTCCGTCTGGTCGAACGCTAAGTGTGGCAACAGAACTGGGCATACCTTGGCTTTATACAGAAGCATATGGTGGAAGGCGAGTAAGAGAGAAAGAGCAAAAAAAGTTTGAAGAAGGGGTATACCGTTTAATGAATCATCTAGGTATGGTCATTGAATTGGCTAATGCCCCCGAGTCGATGATTCGTTACCGTCTGTTAGGAAATGGAGACACAGATGATTCCGTAAAGATGGAACAAGAGGGTTTTTTTATTCCAAGTGTAAAATTATTGGATCATGTAAAAATAGAAGACGAAATTGGAACAATCTACGATTGGTTTGGTCACCAAATACAAACGTTGCATACAAAAAGTTCGGGTATCGTTGTCATGTTAAGGGAGACAAGATTTAAGAAAAAAAGTGATTCATTATATAAACTGGCCAACATTGAATAATCATTGAATTTATCTAGATGAGAAGTGATGTAAGCTGTGTTGGCAAGACAAGTAATTGATTGAGTGTTTAAAGACTCCAACATACCCCAATATTTGAATTGGGAATTACCTCTTCGAATCAAGTCAATGATTTAAATAACCTAGTGCCAATCACTTCCCAAAACATTTTGTAGCATACAAAACCGGGAAGTGACTGGCACCCTTTTGGTAAGCCTTACTATTATCCTTTTGGGTCAAGGGCTTTTATTATTTCTTCAGTCAGTAAACCTTTGTCTTAAAGAATTTCTTTCATTTGTGAGGCCATATCATACTCCATTATTGAGCTCAACCCAGTTACCAGCGCAAGGCTTTCTTCCATCCATTTTTTGCATTGTTTTTCATTAATACCACGAATATACCTTTCTTCAAGCGGTTGAATTGAATTTGAAAGTAAGTCAATGGAATGTATAAATGTATGGGCTATGATTGGCATCACCACATTTATTTCAGTTGCAATTGCTGTTTCATAGTCAATCACTTGGTAGCACACCAAATGTGTCATTTCCAAAATAGCTGGATTTACTTTTTCAGGCATAATCGTCGAACGTGGCTGTACAGAGGTAAGCATAATTTCTGATAATCCTGTACTTGACCCAGAGCTTAATAAACTCAAATCACTAGTAATTAATTAGGTGAACAGCCAGTTCTTTTAAGGCAAGCATACAACGTATCGGCTCACTTGTGTTCTGCATAAAAGCAAATATATTGGCAGGCTGACGAAATGGTAAGTTTGTTTGCTTGCAATCTTTTTGCATGACTTTCGGGATATATTCAGATTGTAAATTAATTTTTGTCCGCCTAACCAATTTGATATAATGTTTTTGTGTTTTCTTCCAGTTGCCTTCTCACAGAACCAATTGTTTCTGTAAAACTTGAAAACTCTTGCCCCAAACGAACTGGAACGGCATCGTGCAGATGTGTACGGCCAGACAAGCATAAACTGATCTGCTATTTGTTGAAAAGTATGTTCAAGTTTAGTGCTGGGAGCAAATACCGGTTGATCATTTCGACTGCTGCTATATTTAGTGCTGAAGGAAATGTGTAATTAGTTGATTGCGACATATTGACATGATCATTTGGGTGGATTTCGCTGTGGACCTCTCATTTTCTATTCGTTATTGATTGTTAGAATTGATTTTCTCTTCTAGCTTATATTGACGTAACATATATTCAAAACTATTGAGGAAGAAAACGGAGAAGTACCCGAAAATATCGATCAGAATATCCCAAAATATAAAGAAATAGAAGATCATAAAGAAGCCAAAACAGTCATGATATCGTATCTGGAAGATACGATCAGCCAGGTAGAAGAAACCATCAACGTGGAAAAGTATCCAAAAACAAAAGCAACGATTGACAATGCGAAGGACATTCTTAAGGACCCGAAATTCATGGCACAAAAAGGTGTTCACTCTTTAGTAGATCAGGAAGCTCGAGTCGGCCATAAGAGTAAAACCAAGCGCTTTTTGGCTATAAAACAGAATATATGATGACAACAGACGAGAGAATAATTACAGCAGTACACGTAGGAAATGGAAGTTATGTGGGTGGAACGGTAGTTTGATAAACTTTTGAAGAACACTCAAAAATGTGGTTTATTGATAGAAGAAGTCTACGGTGATAAAGCGTACTTTCGCAAACCATTTCTGGATAGAATAAAAGAGTTACAAGCAAAACCCTACATTCCTGTAAGTGAGATGGCTTATAAAATAAATGAGGATAGGTTTAGCTAAAAAAGTTATAAAAATTCAAAAAATGGAAGGCTTTTTCAAATGCCCTTTTACCAAATTATTGAAAAGAGTGCAGATTTTTGAGAAGCTGTACTCTTTTTCGTAGAAACCTATTTTAAAAGGGGCACTTTATAGTGGTCTCGGACAGGTTCATTGTCCCAGAGTGTTTTTCCGAACAAGATGAAGATAAGTTGTTTAAATTGATATTTTCTTCTAAATTATCTAATTTTTAAGAAAAGGACAAGGAGATGATATTTATGGCAGATTGGCTCACAAGTTTAAAAACAGATACACCTCAAGAAGGGTTCGAACTTGCGATTACACTCTCTAGAAAAGGCGTAGGATACACCCAGACTTCTCCAGATGTTCGTGAAAAATTAAGGGAAGACTACGCAGAAAGTGCAGATAGTTTAACAATGGCCTCACAAGTTATAGCAATACATTATCAAACAGTTGCTGCAGCAAATAACTATTGGAAATAAGAACATATCTAAGGACCGGGCGGCTTTTTGCTCGGTCCTTTCTGTTGCAGTCAAGAAATCCTATCATATTGGATACGTACTGTTCAAATTTTCAAATAATGGTAGTTATGTTATACTTGTTGGTTAAATAATTTCTTTAATTAGGGGGTACAGCATGAGCTCGTACATAAAAGTTCTAAAAAATTATGTGGTATTTGAAGGAAGAGCTAGGCGGCAAGAATATTGGATGTTCGGGCTTGTTAGTTTTATTATCGCGATCATATTAGGGATATTTGAAGGGGTGTTAGGAATAACAGGGGTGTTATCAGGACTTTATTCCCTATTTATCTTTCTGCCGGGATTGGCTGTTGCTGTTCGCAGACTCATGATACTGGGGGAAATCCGGTTTATGGGTTTTAATTAGTCTTATCCCAGTGGCAGGGGCAATAGTTTTATTAATCTTAATGTGTCTGGATAGTGAATTATATGATAATAAGTACGGGCCAAATCCGGACATTAGTATAGTCCGGCATGTCAGGTGTTTTCTGTTGAGTGGGACAAGGAACCTGTCCCTCATGTCCCTTATTCTTCAAACATTGCGCTTACATTGGGGTTTTCTTTTTTAGATTGGTCTGTTACTTCAAATGATGGTTTTTGGCTGAAATTAAAGATAGATGCGATGATGTTTCTTGGAAATGTTACGAGATAGGCATTGAAATCTGCTACTCTGGCATTAAAAGTTCTTCGTTGCGCCTGAATATTTTCTTCAATATTTGTAATCCGGTTTTGCAGGTGATTATATTGTGAGGTGAATTTAATATCGGGATACGCTTCCAATCTGCCTAACAGGGTGTTAACAGAACCGTCTAACCGTAGGGAGTCTGCTAGTTTATCTTCCACATTTTTATTTGAATTGCGATTTACCTGTGAACGTAAAGCGGTTACTTCTTCAAGCAATTCCTTCTCATTTTCTACAGCACTTTTCGTCGTTGAAATTAAATTTACAATTTCATCCGCCCGATTTTGTAAAAGTACATCCATATTGGAAAAGGATTGTTCCACTTTTACTGCGCCTTTTTTAACGTTATTGTATGTGATAATGATATAGAGAAGAAACAGTGCAATTACACCAATGATAATAAACATCGTCATGACTTTTCACCCCATTTACGCCTTATTCCATAGTTTTAAGTTCAAATCTAACTCTTCCACTAGCATTAATGCCTGGTTAATATCTTCAAAGTAATTATAAATCGATTCCTTATCAGCCTTCTTATCGATATTAAATTCGAAATGGTCCTGGAGTGTGTTTAACAAGAAGTACATTTTCCCATCCTTAAATGAAAAATAAGGAACAATCTTTTCGATAGTTTTAGCGACAATTTTTAGGTGCTGATTCGGTATACGTTCTTTTGACCTTTCTTTTGCTCCATCAGCCAAGGCCAACATTTTTTCCATGAAGCCTGGTGTTAAAATATAGCGTGCTTTGACTTCATCTGTTGTCTTAACTGCAAATCGCTCATTAAATTCCACGTTGTCAAGCTCGATTTCTTCAAGCTTAGGCTGCTTATGAAATATATCCAGTTTTTTAAAGTCGAAAAACAGATCTTTTCTTGGTGCTATGACAGTAGTTCCTTGAAAATCTTTATTAAAATCAACATCAAAGAATAACCCTTGAAAAATGACGGTTTCCTGTTGGTGTCCATCGGTATCTGACCATGTGTCTATAGCTGTCACTTCGGAAAAAGCGATATCTGTTTTGGGGCTATCATCCGGTTGTAATTCTTCCTCATTTCGTTCCAGACTGGAAGTAACCTGTTTAATATTTTCCGGCGTAGTATTTTGTGCTGATAATTCATGTTCCTTCTCGGTTTCAGTCTGATCCGGGTCATAGACACTTCCCCAAATTAAATCGTCCCCGAGATATTTATCTGGTTTCTTTGGGAAAACTCTCGTATCTAAAAATGTTTCTTTAGGTATATGTTTTTCTGGTGCGTATTGGAATTCAGGGTTAATAAATGTTACAACCTTCCGTACAATACTTTTCTTCATGACGCCTTCGAATGACTTGTATGTTTTGGACATCTTACTAAATCCAATAATAAGTACGACAAATGTTGCAATAAAAAAAGCAATGAAATAGTCTGAGAAAATCAGGCCAAGCAAGATAGGGATTAATGCAGCTACTGTAGTTATTTTCGCTTGTTTATTACGTCTCTTTTTTAAATTTTTTCGGTTTGCTTCTAACTCCTCAATCTCACCCTTTATTTCCTCTTCATAAAATTGATCGAACTCTTCTCTCGTTTTCGAAATCTTTTTCACGGTACATTCCCCTCATTTATAGGTGACATTTCTATAACTACATCATACCGAGGGAAAATAAAAACGTATACTATACTCTGGTATACAATTTTAGCCAACAGAGCAAAATGAAGAGTGTGTTATTTTTCCATTTAAGTTAACCATGCAGATAATTTGAAAAGGAGTGAATTACATTGAGTGATGCTATTAAAGCAAACGTTGAAAAAATACTTCAGGATAGTCATGTTGGGCCGATGGCTACGGTACAACATGATAAACCGCATTCCAGGTATATGACTTTTTTTCATGAAAACCTGAAGCTTTATACAGCAACAAGTAAAGAAACACATAAAACCGAAGAGGTTGAAAAGAACCCTTTCACACATATCTTACTCGGATATGAGGGGGAAGGGTTTGGCGATGAATATGTAGAGTATGAAGGAAAAGTTACCATCAGCAATTCCGAAGAGCTGAAAAAACAACTGTGGATTGAAGATATGAAGCATTATTTTGATGGACCAGAGGACCCGAATTTCATTGTACTTGAGATCGAGCCAATCCAAATTCGATTAATGAATAAAAAAGGCGAAGCGCCGAAAGTGCTGGAATTATAAAAAGAAAGCAAAAACGCAAGCTCTTTCACTGTGAAAGAGCTTGCGTTTTTTTAATAATATGGACGAAATGGAGGAGCAGAAATGAGTCATGCCACCGATCAAGCTGTCCATACTGCTTATTATGCAGTATCGACACTTACTGGAAGGAATGAATAATTTTTAATTAGCACATTCGAAGCCAACATCCATTTGGCGGATCCTCATTCCGTTATTCCTTACAAAAACCCTGTTTGGAGCATGGATTAGGATCCTCGTTCCGTTATTTGCCTTTTTAAGCCCTATTTTCCATTGAATTTGTACAATTAACGGAACGAGGATCCGCCTCATCCCTTCTAGAGCAGCTTTTCACCCTTTTAACGGAACGAGGATCCACTTGTATTTCGTGTTGGAACAATTTCACCGAGTGGGTTCTGTCTAAGAGCATAACAGCTATTTTTTTCCAATTGTGGGATTGCAATGAAACCGTCTGGATAGTATAGTAAAAGATGTAAGTAGTTCAATTAATGAAAAAAGGTGAATGGAATGGGTCGAAATTCGAGAAAAATGGAAATCCTAAATGCTGCCTCAAGGGTTGTCAGTGAGCACGGCATCTTTGATTTAACGCTGGAGGCTGCAGCTAAAGAGGCAGGTATAAGTAAGGGTGGCTTGCTTTATCATTTTCCCTCAAAAGAAGCATTGGTTAAGGGGATGGTTGATCACCTTACGAATAATTATCGGCAGAAAATAGCTGATAATGTCACTGCTGATCCAAATGATAATGGGAAATGGACACGTTCCTATGTTGATGTCACATTTAATCAGACATATCAGAATAAAGATATGAACTCAGGATTATTAGCTGCCAAAGCTGTTAATGAAAAATTGCTGGATCCAATTCGTGATTTGTATTCTGAGTGGCAGGAAGAAATAGAAAACGATGGGATCGACCCAACCAAAGCAACCATTATTCGATTGGCAACGGATGGAATATGGCTGGCAGAACTTTTTGATATATATCATATTGGCGAAGAGAAAAAAGAGATCGTATATAAAAGATTAATTGAATGGGCGAATGAATGATTTACTGAAAAGCAATTAGCCCTATTTTATTCTTAATTTTAAAGAACCTAAAACCCTAATTATGTCAGGGGATTTAGGTTTTTTTTGCGTTCTCTCGCAAAAATTATTCGACAAATTTTTCTGATTATCTGGTTGCACACAAACCGTCCAGATGGTATAGTATCACTTGTGATTATAAACCGTCCGGATGGTACAGTATTAAATGGATAACTAAACCGTTTTACATGAAAGGAGAACTATTATGAATAAAAAAGTCATGTTAACTGCAGCTGTAACTGGTGCTGGTGATACAACGAGTAAAAGCAGTCATGTACCAGTAACACCTAAAGAAATTGCTGAAGCGGCTATTGAATCTGCTAAAGCTGGGGCAACCGTAGCCCACATTCATGCCCGTGATCCCGAAACTGGTGGTATAAGTCATCAGGTTGATCATTATCGCGAAATTGTTGATCGAATTCGCGAATCTGAAACAGATGTAATCATTAATATCACCTCAGGTGGTGGCGGTGACTTCATTCCAAGCTTAGACACGCCAGCTGCTGGTGGTGACGGTACAGACATTCAAACACCTGAACAACGTCACAAACCGGTAGGAGAATTGCTTCCGGAAATGTGCACACTCGACTGTGGCACTACTAATTTTGGCAACATGATTTATATGAGTCCCACTGATTGGCTAAGAGAGCAGGCGAAACTTGTCCAGCAAAGTGGTGTGAAGCCTGAGCTGGAATGCTTTGATACAGGGCATCTTCGTTTTGCTAATCAATTAGTCAAGGAAGGACTTATTGATGGTGATCCAATGCTTCAATTCTGCTTAGGTATCCCCTGGGGAGCGGCTGCAGATGTAGAGACAATTCAATATTTGAAAAGTCGTCTGCCGGAAAATGCTCATTGGTCAGCATTTGGAATTGGACGCATGCAGCTTCCGATAGCAGAAGAGACAGCAAACCTTGGCGGTAATGTCCGTGTCGGTCTTGAGGATAATCTTTATCTTGAAAAAGGTGTTTTTGCACGTAACGATCAACTTGTTGAAAAAGCAGCAAACATGCTGCAGGCAAATAATATTGAAATTTTGAAACCAGAGGAAGCACGCCTTCAATATGGTTTAAGAACCCCTTGAGGAGGAAATGACGATGCATGAAAACGAACAACAAATAGAAAAATTAGCTGTCATAGGAACAGGGGTAATCGGTAACGGATGGATCACCCGATTTTTAGCTAAAGGGTATGATGTAGTTGCTTTTGACCCGGCAGAAGGAGCAGAAGAACGCACGCACCAAAGTATTAAACGAGCGTGGGAATCGATGGAGAAAATTGGTCTGGCTGATGGTGCATCACCTGATCGCTTAACATTCGTTCCTACCGTAGAAGAAGCAGTCCAGGATGCTTATCTGATTCAGGAAAACGTTCCAGAACGAGAAGATTTGAAAAAAAGCGTACTGGAATCAATCGATCAGTTTGCAAAACCAGATGCGATTATCGGATCTAGTACATCCGGTATAAAACCAAGTACATTACAGAAAAATTTAAAGCATCCTGAGCGTTTACTAGTTGCACATCCCTTTAATCCAGTACACATATTGCCGCTTGTTGAACTTGTTGGAGGAGAATCAACAGAACAAACGATAATTAATCAGGCTGTTAAATTCTATGAATCTATTCATATGAAGCCATTAGTTGTACAGAAAGAGATTGAAGGACATGTGGCAGACCGTTTAATGGAGGCACTGTGGCGCGAAGCCTTGCATATAGTTAACGATGGCATTGCAACAACTGAAGAAGTTGATGCTGCGATAGTTTACGGTGCTGGCTTAAGATGGGCACAAATGGGACCGTTCCTGACATTCCATTTGGCAGGCGGCGAGCAGGGAATGCGTCATATGCTGGAACAATTCGGCCCGGCATTAAAACTTCCATGGACGAAATTGGAAGCACCTGAATTAACCGATGAATTGAAAGAAAAAGTAGTTGAAGGCTGCGAAACACATGCCGGCGATAAGTCTGTTGCGGAGCTGGAAGATAAACGTGATGAATTCTTGGTGAAGCTCCTTGATCTTGTTGAAGAATATTGGCCGGAGTCGAAAGGTATCGCTACGAGTGAAAAATAGAGAGGAGCATGATCATGTTTAGTTACCAGGATTATGTCCGCACTGATTGGGTTGACTATAATGGCCACATGAATGACTCTGCCTACGCGAAAGTATTTAGCATAGCCGTTGACCGGTTCATGGATTTTATAGGATTGGATGAAGATGGTCGAAGTAACCTGTCTTATACCATTTTCACGTTAGAAACACATCTTTGCTATCTTCAGGAAGCGCATCAGGATGAACAAATAAATGTGTCCGTACAAATATTGGATACTGACAGCAAAAGAGCCCATGTGTTTTTTGAAATGAAAAACGATAATGGTACTTTACTTGCAACAAGTGAACAGATGCTAATGGGAATGGATACGCAGCAGGTAAGACCAGCACCATTTCCAGGGCAGGTTGCGACTGAAATCAAGAAAATATGGGACGAGCATAAACAATTAGAAACACCTAAACAAGTTGGAAGACGTATTGGTATAAAGAAATAAGCATAGAAGGAGGAGAATTTATATGAATAAAATAGAGGTCAATAATCTAACAAAAATATTTGGTTCTCATCCTCAACAAGGGCTAAAACACTTAAAAAATGGCAAGAAAAAAGGTGAAATTTTAGAAGAAACAGGCATGACGGTTGGTGTGAATCGGGCTTCCTTCTCCGTGAAGCCTGGAGAAATATTTGTCATTATGGGTCTTTCCGGAAGTGGGAAGTCCACCTTAATCAGATTAGTTAATAGATTAATAGAATCTACAAAAGGCGAAGTATTGATTGATGGTGAGGATGTCACCAAAATGGACAAGAAACAGCTGATGGAAACAAGGCGCAAAAAGCTAGGAATGGTATTTCAACGGTTTGGTTTGCTTCCACATCGTTCAGTACTTCATAACGTGGCCTATGGCTTGGAAATTCAAGGTGTCAGCAAAGAAGAGCGTAATGAGAAAGCTATGAAAACCATCGAGGATGTTGGGCTTACAGGTTATGAGAACAGTAAGCCAAGTGAACTGAGCGGAGGAATGCAGCAGCGTGTCGGGCTTGCCCGAGCACTTACCAACGATACTGATATTCTACTGATGGATGAGGCGTTCAGTGCGTTAGATCCAATCATCCGTACAGAGATGCAGGATGAACTGTTGAAAATGCAGAGCAAGTTAGGGAAAACTGTTTTATTTATTACGCACGATTTGGATGAGGCATTGAAACTTGGTGAACGCATTGCAATTATGAAGGATGGCGAAATAGTTCAGATTGGTACTGCCGAAGAAATTCTAGAAAGTCCGGCAAACGACTATGTTTCAAAATTTGTTAAAGATGTTGACCGTTCCAAGGTATTGGAGGCATCACATGTCATGCGGAAACCAGAAGTGTTGCTGTCATATAAAGATGGCCCACGTATGGCAGTCAGAAAAATGGAAGACGTTGGAGCATCCAGTATTTTCGTTGTTGACAAAGAAAAGAAATTCAAGGGACTATTGACGATTGATGATGCGATAAAAGCATATAAAGAGGATATATCTATGGAGCAGTTTCTGATAAGTGATGTTCATACAACTTCTCCGGATACACCGCTTGATGATCTGCTTGGTGTTGCAGCAGATGCAAAATATCCGATTGTGGTACTGGAAGATAACCATTTGCTAGGCATTATTTCCAGAGTATCGATTCTTTCCGGATTAGTGCTTGGTAAAGAAAAAGATGAGGAGGTTACAACATGAATTACTTTAACTTCCCATTAGAGCAATGGACAAATTCATTCGTAAATGACTGGCTATTACCTGAGTTAAGTGGTTTTTTTAACCAAATCAGTATGATCTTGAGATCATTCGTGGAAGGTGTTACAAATCTTCTGGTTGCAATCCCTCCGGAGGCTATTACAATTGTCATCTTTTTACTTGCCTGGAAACTATCTGGCAAAGGTTTAGCACTGTTCACACTAATTGGCGGACTGTATTTGGGTTCTGTTGGGCTGTGGCCTGAATCTCTGCAGACACTGGCAATTGTAATTGTTTCCACTATCATATCTGTCATTCTCGGAGTCCCACTCGGTATACTCAGTGCAACAAATAAAGTTGTAGATCAAATTACGCGGCCCATTTTAGACTTCATGCAGACACTGCCGATATTTGTTTACTTGATTCCGGCTATTCTGTTATTTGGACTTGGTGGTGTTCCGGCTGTGATCGCGACTTTCGTATTTGCTACACCGCCAGCAGTTAGGTTTACAAGTTTAGGAATTAAGCAAGTACCTGAAGAAGTCGTCGAGGCATCCAGGGCGTTTGGATCAACACGTAAACAATTATTATTGAAAGTACAGCTACCTTTGGCAGTACCAACTATAATGGCTGGGATAAACCAGACTATTATGCTGGCATTATCAATGGCAGTTGTTGCGTCAATGATTGGAGCGCCAGGATTAGGGGCTCAAGTATTAAAAGGTATATCAACGGTTAATGTTGGTCTGGGCTTAACGGCAGGATTAGCAATCGTTGTACTAGCAATTATTTTAGACCGATTAACACAAAGCATCGGCAACAAACTATAAATTAGAGGAGAGGTTATTATGAATAAAATTCTACTAAGTTCACTTGCAACGCTTTTACTATTAATGGTTGTAGGCTGTTCATCAGAATCAAGTGACGGGGCAAGTGCAGACAGTAAAAAATCCGATGAAAAACAAACAATCACACTAGGTGTTACACCATGGACAAGCACTGTTCCTCCAACAAAGGTAGCTCGCATTTTATTAGAAGATATGGGCTATAAAGTTGAGGAAACACAAGCAGATGCAGGTAGTGTATATGTTGGTCTTTCACGAGGCGATATTGACGTGTTTATGGATGCTTGGCTGCCTGTACATCAAATTTATTTAGATAAATATTCAGATGATATTACAGATACCGCAGTAAGCTATCCTGAAGCAGCTGCCGGCCTAGTAGTTCCAACTTATATGGAAGATGTCAACAAAATTAGTGACATAAAAGGAATGGAAGACGGTTTTAATAATAAATTATTTGGCATTGAAGAAGGAGCAAGTGTAACCCAGGTTATTGATGAAGCTATTAAAGGATACGGGCTTGACATGACACAAATTAATTCTTCTGAAGGTGGAATGATGGCCCAGGCAATGCGTAAAATGCAAAACGAAGAACCGGTTGTATTTTACGGGTGGCGCCCACACACGATGTTCAACAAGTTTGATCTTAAGATACTTGAAGATGGAGAAGGATTTTTTGAGAAGTCATCTGTACATGTTATTACCAACAATAAGTTGAAGGAAAATGCGCCAGATGCACATGAGTTTTTAAGCAATTGGAGCATTCCAATTGACGATGTTGAAAACATGATCGTTAAGATTGAAGAAGAAGGCATGGATCCAAAGAAAGTAGCACAAAACTGGATTGATAATAACCAAGACAAAGTGGATAAAATGCTGGGTAAATAAACCAGATGTATGCCTTGTGCTGATTCAAGTTATGGTCAGCACGGGCATTATTTTTAGCAGTTAAGAAAGTATAACTACTTTCTTACTGCATAAGTGCAACTATGGCATTCACCAAAAGGCTTGCACTCCAGAGTATAAGGGGTTCTAAGAAAGCAAAATACGCTTTCATAAGAATCCCTTTAACGAATGCCAAGTTTTCTAATAGTGAGGTGTTAAGCATGGCAAAAATTAAAGAAAACAACCAGGTCATTGTTGACAGGGAAGTTCCTTGTACCGTACGAGATGGTGTTAAGCTATATGCCAATATTTACCGTCCGAATGATGGTGGGATATATCCAATCTTATTATGCAGATTACCATATAATAAAAATCTTCCTGACTTTTCACATCGGTACATAGATCCAATCAGAACTGCAATGAACGGGTTTATTGTGGTTATCCAGGATGTACGGGGACGATTCGCATCTGAGGGAGAATTTGTGCCTTTTGAACAGGAAGCAGAAGATGGTTATGACACGGTCGAATGGGCAGCTCGGCTCCCATATTCGGATGGAAATGTTGGGATGTTTGGGCTATCCTATTATGGTTTCACGCAACTGTACGCAGCACTTGAAAAACCGCCATCGTTAAAAGCTGTTTTTCCTGCAATGACTGGAAGTATTTCCGGAGAAGCATTCAGCAGGGATGGTGTGTTTAATTTTGCTTCAGCAGAGACATGGATTCTGGAATCAGTGGCACCTGATTATCTAAAACGAAAACAGGATAGCAGTGAATATGCCGAAACAATCAAAGAGATTACCAATGACCTTAATAAAATAGAAAAATGGCATGACTTCAAACCGATAAATCAATGGCCGCCAGTCACGAAGCATCCGGAACTAAGAGAATTGTTCAGGAAATATCTTAATAAGGTATATCTGACGGACTCTCTTTCAAAAGGAACATTCACCTCAGAGGAATTAAAATTGCCTGCATATCACCTTGCTGGTTGGTATGATAACTTTCTAGGACCAACCATCAAAAACTATCAGGATATGAAAAAATCGGATCATAATCAGAAATTAATCATTGGACCGTGGGGACATGGGGCATTTAATTCTGAAATTGGTGAACGTTCATTTGGCATTACTAGTTCAGGATTGTCGATTGAAGGTAAGGAGGATATCACATCACTTCATATAAACTGGTTTGACTATTGGCTTAAACAAGACAATACTGTTTTACCGGAAGATGACGAGCCAATTAAAATATTTGTAATGGGGATTAATCAGTGGCGTTCTGAGAAAGAATGGCCATTAAAACGCACAAATAACACACCATACTATTTTCATAGCAATGGCAACGCAAACGCTAATTTGGATTCAGGCACATTGACTACCGTTCCACCTGAAGCAGAACAGGCCGATCAATTTGTTTACAACCCAGAAAGTCCAGTTCCGACTAACGGCGGCAGTGTCTTATTTTACAATGGAAAAAACGCCGGACCTCGAGATCAAAGCGAAATAGAAGAGAGGAAAGATGTTCTTGTCTATTCGTCCAAACCCATTAATACGCCTATAGAAGTAACAGGGTGGGTGAAGGTTGTGTTATGGGCGTCCACGGATGCACCTGATACTGATTTCACAGCAAAACTTGTTGATGTATTTCCAGATGGAACCGCCTATAATCTCACAGACGGGATTGTTCGGACATCGCATGTTTCTGGTAGCAATGGGCAGGAAAATCTTAGTGGCAAGACTGTAAAATATGAAATAGATCTATGGGCAACAAGTAATGTATTCTTGCCTGGGCATAAGATCAGGGTCGAAATCTCTTCCAGTAACTATCCGTGGTATGATGTTAACCCAAATACTGGAGAAACTACGCTAGATACATCGGAAATGGTACAGGCGACACAAACAATAGTACATGACAGCGAACACCCATCGCATATAGTATTGCCAGTGATCCCAGCTGAATAAAATTAGCAAGGGCTCAATAAATATTTAATATGGAAAAAAGCTTAGAAGAACTAGGAACCTTGCTTGCCTTCTGGTGGATCCTCGTTCCGTTATTCCTTACAAAAACCCTGTTTGTAGCATGGAATAGGATCCTCATTCCGTTATTTACTATTTTAAGCCTGATATTCCATTGAATTTGTACTGTTAACGGAACCAGGATTCACATTGTATTTCGTCCTGGAAAAACTTCACCTCTAAACTGAAGAATCGGCTGCCGCATTATTCCAACCGTTTGAATCCTTCCTGATGCAGATAGTCAGCAGCGGCTTTATACGTTGCGTGGGTTCCGTCTAAGTCGTCACCAGCATAGATATTCCACGCGTTATAATCGTTCGTTAACATTAGTGTCTGGTTTTCAGAATTGATCCATGTTTCTTCAATAAGCTCTGATTCAGACAGCGAGTCAATTGATTGTTTTATCACTTTACGAAGCTCCTTTTCCGTAAAGTCACGGATATTAACCATCCCTTTCGAATCGATCGGGTAGTTATCATTTATTTGTTCAGCGTAAACAAAACCGTTTCCGTTTGGATGCAGCCGATAAACTACTATTTTCTTATCCATTACACTTTCTTCAAAGTGGAAATTGATTCGACCAAGGGAAACATCGTGACGCTGTAGTTCAGGAAATGATTCAATAATTGCTAGTTTTTCTTCAAATGTAAGCATGAGACCTCCACGTAGAATGTGATTTAATATTCAACCCCTATTATACCACTGGTTTTTTTAAAAATACGAATGATTGTGTTGTGTGCTCATTTGAATTAGTTACTCTTTTGCAAACCAAGGTTCTGTAGACCTGCTGGATTAGATGTATGTAAATGAACTGAAATTTTAAAAAAAGCAGGCTATACCCTGATATCAGTAAAGAATGTTGATAAACAAATTGGATGTATTTAGCCCTCCGTACAGAGAACAATTTGACAAAGTTATATAAACCTTCTAAACTAAGTTATGTAATATGAACTTGTTCATTAAAAGAACATGTTCACAAAATGAATGGATTCAATTTAATGATGAATCTCTGTGTAAACAACAAGATGAGGTTTACATATCATAAAAATCCAAAGGGGGGACTAATTTGATTGAATTAAAGAACATAGGAAAAACTTTTGATGATGGATTTCAAGCATTAAAAGATATTGATTTAACTTTTGAAGAGGGAAAAATAAATGTATTAATTGGTCCAAGTGGTTGTGGTAAAACAACAACTATGAAACTGCTAAACCGATTAGTAGATTATACACAAGGCGAGATTCTGATCGATGAAGAAAATATTAAAGACATTAACCCGATTACCCTTCGCCGCAAAATGGGTTTCGTTATCCAGAATATTGGCTTATTCCCTCATATGACCATTTACAATAATGTAGCAACCGTACCAAAACTATTGAAATGGGAAAAGAAAAAAATCCGCAATAGAGTTGTTGAACTGTTAGAAATGGTCAATCTCGATCCAGAAACTTATATGCTACGCTACCCTTCAGAACTTAGTGGTGGTCAGCAGCAGCGAATTGGTGTTATTCGTGCTCTTGCTGCAGAGCCTTCTACCATTTTGATGGACGAGCCTTTTAGTGCTCTAGATCCCATCAGCAGAGAACAATTACAAGATGAACTGCTTCGACTTCAATCTGAAATCAACAAAACGATTATATTCGTCACACATGATATGGATGAAGCGATAAAAATTGCTGATCAAATTATTTTAATGAAGGATGGAAATATTGTCCAGAAAGGTTCTCCTCAGCAAATTTTAGAGAATCCTGCAAATGATTTCGTGAAGGATTTCATAGGAGAAAAAAGATTAGGAATGGACAGAAAGTTGCCACAGCTTAATGAGTTTATCTCTAAGGATTATATTGCTGTTTCGGATGACACTTCGGTTGAGCTAGCGATGGATAAGATGATAGCCAATCAAATAGCTGAAGCCCCTGTTGTGAAGCATGATGGAAGTTATGCTGGCGTAATCAACTTGTATGAGATGCTGTCAAACAAGGATCAGAATTTGCAGGATTTAATAAATCAATCCAGCTCTGTAATTACTGAAGAAGAAGAAACGGAAAATGTATTAAAGAAACTTGACAAGTTACATGGATCAACTCCAATTATCTCTGCAGGTAATGCACTCGTTGGTATTTTGGACAAAGACAAATTGCTGCAGGCTTTGAAGGATGTAACAGAAGGTAAGAGTGGTGTTGCCTAAATGGAATTCCTATCAGAGTATTTGACATATTGGTCTGAAGATTATTCATCCATTTTAGATTACATGTACGAACATATTCTTATTTCATTTACCGTGATCATCTTAGCAGTTGCTATAAGCGTACCATTAGCTATTTATATGACGAAGATGAAGAGTAACAAAA
This sequence comes from Virgibacillus subterraneus, assembly GCF_900110695.1. GTDB lineage: Bacteria > Bacillota > Bacilli > Bacillales > Amphibacillaceae > Lentibacillus > Lentibacillus subterraneus. Next base: position 338,253 of record NZ_FOEH01000003.1, read on the forward strand.
TTAAGGGTCTTATTTTTAACATTGCTAATGTGTTTCAGACAATACCAACCATTGCCATGTTAGCAATAATGATTCCTTTAATGGGAATTGGTTTCAGACCCGCAGTAGTGGCTTTGTTGTTATATTCATTGCTGCCATTGCTACGGAACACGTATTCAGGTATGGAGTCTGTTAGTTCAGAAATCGTTGAAGCAGCGAAGGGAATGGGATTCAGTACATTTCAGAGGTTGTTCAAAGTTGAATTGCCTGTTGCTTTTCCTTACGTTATGTCCGGGATTCGTGTAACTGCCGTTTATATAATTAGCTGGACAACATTAGCTGCATTAATTGGTGCAGGTGGATTAGGTGACCTTGTATTGGCAGGTATTGGTTACAATGATCAATATATGATTTTCACGGGTACTATATTGGCTATCGTAATTGCAGTTTCACTAGATCTAGTTTTAGGTAGAATTGAGAAAATAGTAAAAAGAGCTTAAAAAAAGGGGATTTATAAATGAATATAAAAAATTTTTTAGTCGTAAGTTTAGTTGCTTTAATGTTTCTAATTACAGCATGCGGAAATGATAGTTCAGCAGATGGTGGAGAGGTATTTACTGCATCCGCAGCAAAAAATACCGATTCTAAAATAAATGTACAAATTTTAAAATCATTAGTGGAAGATCAAACAAGCCATGAGGTAGAAATTGTCGAAGATCTTCCAGCGAGTGCTCAAATTTTTGCTGGAATTGATCGTGAAGAATTTGACTTTGCTAATTTATTTTCTGGTGAAGTATATAACAACTATTTTGATGATGTAGAGTATTCAACTAATCCGGAAAAAACATTGAAGCAAGCCCAAAAATTCTTTGGTGAAGAATACGATATCAAGTGGTATGACCCAGTTGGCTTCATTAACAATTACAGTATTGCAGTTAATAGAGACTTTGCAGAAAAAAATAATGTAGAAAACTTAACACAATTAGAAGAATTTGCAGATGAAATGGTATTAGGTACTGATAACGCTTGGATTGAACGTGATAATGATGGGTATAAAGGCTTCCAGGAAACATATGGCTATAAATTTTCTGAAGCCCGCGGAATGGACGTTGCATTAATGTATGAAGGAATTGCAAACGGTGATTTAGACGTTGTAACTGCCTATACAGTAGATCCGCAATTAAAGGAATATGACTTGAAAGTTCTAAAAGATGATAAACATTTCTTTCCACCATACGAGGCTTCTTTAGTGGCACGAAATAGCGTGATTGAAGAATATCCGGAAATTGATGATATCGTTGAATCTACAGTTGGGCTAATTTCTACCGAAGAAATGACCGATCTAATATATGAAGTAGATATTGAAAAGAGAAGTATCAAAGAGGTATCAGAGGAATTTCTAAAAGAAAAAGGAATGTTAGACTGAAGAAAAGGTGAATAAACATGGAGTTCATTAGTAGACTTGTCCAATATATAATTGAAAACTACAGTGAATTGTTATCTCTATCGATAGAACATCTATTAATGGTGGCCTATGGTATAGGACTGGCACTGATTGTTGGCGTACCACTTGGCATTATCGCAGCAAAGTTTGAAAAGCTAGCACCAGTTATCATCTCGCTTACGAATATATTGCAGTTGATACCTAGCTTGGCAATGCTGGCGATATTAATGCTCTATCTAGGTTTTGGATTTGAAACAATTGTCGTTGGATTATTTTTATATTCCTTGCTTCCTATAGTGAAAAACACCTATGTTGGAATTAAAGAAGTTGATGACAGTATAATAGAAGCAGGAGTTGGTAACGGGATGACGACGCTTCAACTACTGTTAAAAATACAATTCCCCTTATCTATTCCGTTTCTATTGGCTGGGGTAAGACTGGCAGCAGTAATAGCTATTTCTGTTGCTACACTTGGCCCTTACGTTGGCGCGGGTGGCTTAGGAAAAGAGATTATATCAGGGATTAGTCTCCAGTCGGATGTAAAAATCTACGCTGGTACAATAATTGCTACTTTAATGGCGATTATAGCCGATATATTGCTAGGGAAAATCGAAGGGAAAACAAAACGTCGGCTTGCCTGATTCTAACCGAAACATAAGTTGCAGAAATTTCGTGAACTGGAATGATGAAGAAGCCCCTTGGTTGTCTTGACCAGGGGGTTGTTCTAAGCAGTTAAGAAAGTACAAATCCTTTCTAATTGCAAAATTACAACCAAGGCTTTCACCATAGTGGAAAAATACATTAAATAAAATTTTGAGGTGTGCGGCTAATGAATGTAAAAAGAAAAGAGATTCAAACGGCTAGAATGTGGCGTTTTTTTCTTGATGCAACTTCAGAGCTTATTGAAGAGAAGGGTTTACACCATATAACTATCCGGGAAATTGCGGATCGGGCTGGGTATACAAGCTCTACAGTCTACAATTATTTTCGGGATTTATCTCACTTGAAGTTTTTTGCTGTCATGCGTGATACGGATAAATACTTAAAAGATCTGCCTAATTACATGGAAAAAGGTAACAACACAATTGAAAAATGGTTGTATGCATGGGAATGCTTTTGTAAACATTCCTTTCAATTACCTGAAGTGTACTCCCTTCTCTATATCGAGAATCTTGGTACTATTCCAGAGGAACTTATGCAGAATTATTATCAGGTTTATGCAAATGAATTAATTAATCTTTCTGAAGAAGTGCAATCCATTATCACACATCACAATATAGCTACCCGAAGTTCTCTCTATATTCAAAGTGCTAGAGAAGAAGGGTTTATCCATGAAGAGGATATTGAGTATATCGCTGATACGACTATGTTGATCTGGACGGGGATGCTAACAAATCTCCTCAATTTGCGAAGAAATGTTTCAAAAGAGGAAGCTGCAAAACAAACAATGGATTATGTATACAAAAGTATTATGTCTACAGTCGTTTCTAAAAAAAGAAAAGAGGTTAACTATATATATGGTGACCGATACGAAAACGGAAGTAGTACGTCTTAGAGGAGTGGAATAAGTTGGTTTTTAACGTAAGTGATTCAAATGATAGAAAAACAATAACAGAGTTTCCAAGAGAGATAGAAAAGAAAAATCATGTGTGGATTCCTATGTCTGATGGGACAAAATTAGCAGCAACAATCTGGTTGCCAAAAGATGCAACGGAAAACCCTGTCCCAGTTATTTTGGAATATCTGCCATATCGAAAAGATGATTTCACAGCAATTCGCGACTCAATTCGTCATCCTTATTTTGCCGGGCATGGATATGCAAGTATTCGTGTTGATATACGTGGAACGGGCAATTCAGATGGTTATTTGCCAGATGAATATTTGAAACAGGAACACGATGATGCATTGGAAGTGTTCGATTGGATTGGAGAGCAGTCCTGGGCAACAGGAGATGTTGGAATGATTGGGAAATCCTGGGGTGGATTTAATGGGTTACAGGTTGCTGCAAGACAGCACCCAGCCTTAAAAACAATTATTACACTATGCTCGACTGATGATCGATATGCAGACGATGTTCATTACCGTGGAGGAAATATACTGGCATCAGATATGCTTTGGTGGGCATCAACCATGTTCGCTTACAGTGCTCGTCCACAGGATCCAGAAGTAGTTGGAGAAGGCTGGAAAGAAAACTGGCTGGAGCGATTGAAGACAACACCATATGTTAATGAATGGATGAGCCACCAAACCAGAGATGCCTATTGGAAGCATGGATCGATAAATGAGGACTACTCGGATATTAAGATCCCAGTTTTTACTGTTAGTGGATGGCAGGATGGCTATACGGATGCAGTATTTCGTCTAGTTGAAAATCTTCCATATGCTAAAGGGTTGATTGGACCATGGGCTCATGAATATCCTGAAGTTGCAACGCCAGATCCGACAATTGGTTTTCTGCAGGAATGCCTCCGCTGGTGGGACCAATGGTTAAAAGGTATCGATACTGGAGTTAAAGAGGACCCAAAATTTATAACTTGGATTCAAGAGAACGAATTACCGGAAGTTAACTATGATGAACGACCTGGAAAATGGGTAGTTGATTCTTCATGGCCTTCAAAAAATGTTAATGAAAAACATTTCTGGCTTAATGACGGGAAACTGGAATCTGAGTTGAATTCTAATGACAAGGTAATTGTGCCAAGCGTTCAGGAACACGGATATTATGCAGGCGTATTTTGCCCATTCGGAGAGCCAGGTGATTTACCGTCTGATCAGCGATTCGAAAACGGAAGATCAGTCGTTTTTACAACGGATCCCTTTAAGGAAAGTTTTGATATGCTGGGGCATCCGATGTTTGACATGGAATTTACGGCGGATCAGGAAAGTGCTCTTGTTGCTGTTAGGCTTTGTGATAAGGCACCAACGGGAGAATCTACTTTACTTAGCTGGGGAATGTTAAATTTAAATCACCTTAATTCCCATGAGCATCCAGAAGCTTTGGTACCTGGAAAGAAATATCAGGCATCTATTAAACTGGATAGTGTCGGCCAAACAATTCCTGCCGGGCACTCACTGGAAGTAGCTATATCACCAACGTATTGGCCGCAAGCTTGGCCATCGCCAAAACCAGTGACATTGGAAATTTATGCAGGGGAATCAACGAAAGTAAGACTGCCTGTCCGTACACCACAGCCGGAAGTGGATGGTGCAGTTCACTTTGACTCGCCGGAAACGGCTCAAGTGATTGATAGAGAAATTCTCAGAACCGAAAATCGGACACGACACATTTCGCATAATACCATAACAAATGTATGGAAGCTTGAAGACTTTTCTGATGAAGGAGAGCGTTTGTTGCCTCATAATGGGTTGAAGCATGGAAGTATAAATAAAAATACTTACACGATTCAATCAGGCAACCCTTTAGCTGCCAAGGCACAATGTGAATGGGAACTGACAGTTGGACGAGACGACTGGGAAGTAAGGCTAATCACCAATAGTGAGATGACAAGTGATAATGATACATTTTATCTAACAAATACAATGACCGCTTTTCATAATGGAGAAGAATGCTTCCAAAATACCTGGAAAAAAGAAATACCAAGAGTCTACCAGTAGAATGAAAAATAATTTATAAAAAGAGAAGTGCCTGTCGCATGGAAATAATCGTTTCCCCGTGACAGGCATTTTTTTGGGACGCAGGGACAGGTCCCTTGTCCCAGCTCATCCTGCTGAGGCGGCCAAGTGGGACAAGGAACCTGACCCCAATGTCCCACTAAAAAGAAGGAATAACCATGAGTGTTGTCGAATAATTAAAGAAAACATCACTTTAATTATGCTGGAGGATACGTATGAAAGTTTTAGAACTGAAAAGCGTTGAGACGCAGTTGGGCGGCAGTGTACTGCTCAGCGATATTTCGTTTTCGGTAGAGGAATCGAGCGTAGTGGCACTGGTTGGACACAATGGCGCGGGGAAATCGACATTAATGAAGACAATATTAGGTGAACTGGAAAAAGCAAAAGGTGAAATAACCATTAACGAAACGTCAACACAAGACGAAGATTTTTTAACCTATAAAGAGCAAATTTCCTATTTGCCGGAAGAACCGCTTTTACTGACAGAACTTACTGTCATGCAGCATTTTCAGCTTTACGCAATGAGTTATGGTATAGAAGAGGCAATAATGGAGGAGAAAATAAAAAGCTATACCTCTGGCTTTGAACTGGAGGACAAACTAAACGAATATCCTGAATCATTATCCAAAGGTATGCGCCAAAAAGTGCAGACCATCTGTGCGCTGCTTCCGGATACACCGCTGCTGTTAATCGATGAACCATTCATGGGACTTGATGTCTATGCAATGGATTATTTAGAGGAATTAATACGTGAAAAAGCCCAGAGCGGAACAGCGGTATTATTGACATCCCATCAGTTGGAGCGGGTAAAGGATATTGCAGATACATATATTATGCTCCAGCACGGGGAAGTGTTGGATCAAGGCCCGATAAGTGATTTTAAAACAATTAGACGGAGGAAGCATGATGAGCGCTACAAAGACTGATCTTCGTGCATATTGGTTAATCCGCAGGGGCCGTTTCGCCAAAAAGAAAAAGGTTTACAAACAAGTGGCAGCAGTAGTATTTGATCTAACGACAGCCATTTATGTTGCTGCATTAGTTGGTTATATAGGGATGAGTTTGTTTCTTACCGGTAATATCACCGAGGAGCTCGCACCGTTTTTTACTTTTGTGGAAGAGAATGCGAGCAAAGGCTATTTACTATTATTAAGTGTGCTGCCAATCCGTTATATCGTTAGGTCTTTTCAGCATTCAGGTATATTGTTTTCCACCTCAGAGTATCAGTTGGGATTGCTGCCATTTAAAAGAGAAAAAATTTGGGCATTTATATACGTGGAAAAATTACTGAAGCTCCTCTTGTTTTTCGGTTCATTAGCAGCACTTCTGATTTTAGTAACGCCCATTTCCAGTTCATTAATAATCTCGTACCTAACACTATTTGCTGTGTATGATCTGGTAATGACAGTACCGCAATGGAAACTGTTTCAACAGCGTTTTTGGATGAAAGCTGGATGGTTGCTGCTTTTTATTTTAAGTAATCTTACTGCAGTTATACTGGAGTCGGAATTGATTGGAATCATACAACTTGTCTTGATTATTTTCGCACATATTGTTATCCTGCGACGCTTATTCATGGAAACTAACTGGGTTCGGGTAACTGAACTCAGTGATTACTATATTTGGAACATGCTGGTGGTCTCACAAGTTTCGCAAACTAAATTTAAAAAGAAAAAGTCCTATAGTATTCTTCAAAACTCAACGAGGCGGAAGCGTTCTTTTGCTACTAAATTCTCTATCTACCATAGGCTTTGGCAGCTGTATCTTGCCAAAAACCTTGGTGTAATTGCACAGGTGATCGGTGCAATCCTGCTGATGCTGGTTGCGTTTCAATTTTTCGAGGAATGGATTTATTATATTGGGATGGCAATTGCAATTCATGTTTATACAGCCTTGTGCGCCAATCTGTTTCATAATCGTTTTCAAGCAGACATTGTCGAACTGCTCCCATGGGATCTATCTATGTATAAGCGGACATATTTCAAGTGGATGGCAATGGGTGGCGGGCTCTTATTTCTGCCGATCTTTTCATACTTCATCAGGCATTGGGATGTATGGGCTCCTTTTCAGTTAGTGTTCATAATTAGTGTTTTCTTGTATGCGTATCACGTGAACATGGATAAAACAATCATCCTGCTGGCTAAAAAATCTGGATTCCTTCAATTGCGGGAGGGGTTAAGTCTTCTGTTCATTATTTTAGTTGCAATCAGTCATATCCTCCCAGTAATTTCGCTTACAGCCATAGGAATTGCCTGGGCTTTATATTTTCAACTGCAAAACAATAATGAAAATGGTCCCAAATCTATTAATTAGGTTTGGGACCTACCTTACTTAGAAAAATTAGTTTTTAATGCTATGAGCCGGAAGGTCCCCAGATTACGCTGCTATCCTCAAAATCATCCGGAGAGGCGAGCGGCAGATTTACGGACGATGGATATTCTGTGTTTCGCAAGATTTGATAATATCCGCCGATGAGATCTTTCCTTTGAGTTGTTGTTGGTAGCAAATGCGGAGTGTCCGCAGTTGTAACCGTAATTCGTATACGATGACCTGGAGCAATTTGTGCGAATGACGGAAATACTTCGACGTCATAACGTTCCACTTCTCCTGGTATCACTTTCTCTTTTGAATCTGCTGTATAAGGATGATTGGGAACAACTAGCTTCCCGTCTTCATCGTACCAGCTTAATTCTTTATTTAAAGCACGCTGACTTCCAATAAGCGCACCTGTTGTGAGCGGGTAGGATTTCCCGTTTGGTCCAATATCTTCAACTGTTACGACGAATTGTGCATCTTCGGTTGTTGTTTTTGCATACAAGGAAGCACTAATAGGCCCAGCCAACACCTTAGCCTCTTCAAATGGTTCGGTCGTATAGGTTAAGCCGCCGACTTGTGATGTCCAGTCATTTCGATCCATAGTTGGTAAGCCTAACAATTCTCCAATGAAACTTGAAGCCCCCATACTCGATTGTTCCGTCTGAAGCGTAAAAGGACTGCTTACCATTCTCCAATCAATATAATCTTTGCCAAAGAGGAACTTAGGTTTCTCAGTAGATAGATAACCGTCATTAAGTGATGGGGCAGTCCACGTTCGTCCATCCCTAAAATAATAAGTCTTTACATCTGACTGTTTAAACGGATAATGAGTAGTGTTGACCCAACGTTTAGAGCGTAATTCAAACGCATGGAGCGGTGTTTTAGTTTTATCAATTCCCGTCTGTTTTCCTTTCAGCCATCTATCAAACCACTGAAGTCGAAGCTCTTTCAGCCGTTCATTTAACAGAGCGGTTGTATGAAACCATGGCCCCATAACGAGTTGATAGCGTCCAGTCACAGGTTGTGATTCCGACATCGGAGCGTTAACTGGCCTGCCAGCATATGCGTTTTGTAAGCTCGAGTAATTCAGTGGTGTACCACGCTGGAAAATATCAAACCATCCGCCAACCATAAATGCCGGAATCTTGTTATCTGCAATTCTATTTAAATAATTATTCGGTGAACGGCTTTCCCAAAATGTCCCTGCGTATGATATTTCTCCTCCAGTTAAAAGATTTGTTACAAGTGGAGTATAGTAATTTCCCAGTTTTCCAGTTCGCTGCAGTTGTGTTTCAATCGCGCCTAATGGGTCCTCAGCTAAATCGTCCGGTGGAAGGAGATCAAGTGCTCCACGTAAACCTAACCAAGGCAGGCTGAACTCCACATTCGGAATACCTCCCTGTGTGACGGTGTCTTTGTAAAGATCGTTAGCAGCAATGACTGGAAAAATAGCTTTTAAAGGAGAATCTTTCCCAACAAGTGCAGCCGTATAAAACTGGTTAATTCCTAAATATGAGGCCCCAGCCAACCCAACTTTACCATTTGAACCGGATAGATTATGGGCACTCCAATTTACAAGTTCTGCACCGTCTTTCCTTTCACGTTCCCCAAAAAATTCCCAAGATCCTTCCGATGAACCTGTACCGCGCACATCCACGGTGACGTTAATATATCCTCGTTTAACTAAGTACGGGAAGTGTCCTGTTGCTCCAGCAAGGTCCGTTGAAAGATGCGAAGTTGTTTTCTTATATGGTGTTTGTGCCAATATCACAGGGAATTCTTCATCAGCGTGCTCTCCAGTCTCAGGGTTAGCTGGTCTGTATACATCCGCTAACAAAGTCACTCCATCCGACATAGTAATGGGTACATTATGTTCCACTGCAATTTCATAGGAAGCGGATTGAGGCTGCCATTTCCCTCCAGGATAAGAGGATGCCTGAACACTCTCCTTATTAAAAAGAGAGTATCCACTGAAGATGAGACTGAATACAAGTAAACAAAATATCAATTTTTTTATCAAAAAAACACCTCTGTAATTTTCTATAAATTATGAGGTGTATTGAATTACTATTCAATCCCTTAAAATGTAGGGTTATCACAGAAGTCAGTCTGGGACAAGGAACCTGTCCCTCATGTCCCGCGTTTCTCTAATTCTGTTCGGATATTCATATGGTCGTCTTTGGTGTATGGATAGAGGAATGTTGCGATTAGTGCCATGATGACGAAGATGCCTGGTGCGATGCTCATTGTCCATTGGATGGTTGTCATGGCTGTTTCGCTTTGAACTTCGTTTGCTGTATAGCCGGACAATTCAAGAATAACGCCGATCAAAAATATGGCTATGGAGTTAGTAATCTTCATGAAGAAAGTCATCACTCCAGCATAGACACCTTCACGCCGTGCTCCTGTCTGGTACTCATCCATATCAACCACTTCCGGCAGCATCGCCCATGGAAGCACGTGCGCAACGCCATATCCTATACCAACAACTGCCCCGATAATATAAACGACGAAATCAGCTGAAGCCTGTGATACCAACAGCCACCCGGCCTGTCCCGCAATCCAGATAAACAATCCAATTATTAGTGCACTTTTCTTACCTATTATTTTGGTAAGCTTTGCCCAAACAGGCAGGGACAAAATACTGATACCAATTACAATGACAAATAGAATCTCCATATCAAATTCACGATTCAGCCAGTATTTCATGTAGTAAATGACGAAACCTTCAATAATATTCGCAGCTGCATAACACCCAACGTATATCCATAATAAATATTTCAATGCTCGATTCTGCCGTAAATGATTAAATTCTATTTTAAATTTAAACGTTTCTGGTTTGGGGGCATCCGCGTTTTCTCTTGTAAAGCCAAACATAATAAGTGCTAACGTCAAAAGGAAAATCCCAACACACATTGCCATGATCGACCATCCGTATTGATCGGCAATCATTTTTGGGATCGTCGCTGCAATCAGCCCAAAAAACAATTGGAAAAAAATCCGGTAATTATTGATGCTCGTCCGTTCATCATAGTCTGTGCTATATTCGGTGATAAGTGAGATGTATGGTACATGGAACAATGTAAGTGATGTCATAAATAATATATAAAAGAGGGCGTAATTCAGAAAAGTTATCAATTGATCATCAAAACCAACCTGACTCCATAGAAGCGAGAAGAAAATCGCAAGTGGAACTGCAGCTACCAGGAAGAAAGGACGTCTTCGGCCCCAGCGTGTTTTGGTCCGGTCAGTAATGACCCCAATGAATGGGTCAGAAATAGCATCCCAGCCACGGCCAATCATGAAGATTGCACCTGCTAATGCCGGTGAAAGACCAACAACATCTGTCATGAAATATAAAAAGTAAAGCCCAAGAATGGTAATCCCAACAACGGAAACACTTTCTCCGGAACCAAACAGCATCTTACGGCCAAATACTTTCATCCTAATTCTCCCTTATATTTTTTTACCATATCTTAAGTACCTCATGAAAATGGTTAATGCAATTCGCTAGAAAAAGGTAGCTTGATTCAATATATGTTTAAGCGTTGTATTTATAATTAAGAATTCTAGATTCATTCTGCGATAACCTCTATTCACTATCATTCAATTACGAAAAAATATTTATCTATTCCATGCCACTTTTTCCCCGCTACATACGATAATAATAGTGACCACCTCTTTCTATATATACAATCGAAGGCCAGGCTGAAAAGGTGGCAATAGTACGTAAAAAAGGGAACTTCTCATCAAAAAGAAGTTCGCTCATTACAAACAATATTGGACTAACATCATTTTGTATTACCGAACGATTCGCCTAACACCAGCAATATATAGCACCCCCAGCATCACGAACAGTCCCAGAAAGCCATTACGAAATCCAATGGTATCGATCATCAGTCCGAACAATGGAAACAGGAGCATAATGATGAAGCTCTCGACTACGCTAATCATCGAAAAGAAGGTAGCACGGACACTGGATTCCAATCCCCCCTGGATGAAGTTCGAAAATATTGGTTCGTATAGTGTCACAAGCTGCGAAAGAATCAGGAATGACAATACGATTGCCCAGTCCGGCGACAAGGTGAATAACAGGAAAAACACAAGATATAATAGATACCCATAGTTTGTAATACTGACAAAGCTCCATTTTGACTCAAGTCTGTATGCTAACTTGGCCATTAAAACACCAAGCAGCCCTTCAACTGTGAAAATAATTCCGATTGTCATCGAGCCGTAACCCAAGCGTGTGAAGTATTCCTGACCATAAAAAGTCAGGATGACGATCGATGTTCCAATCATGATAAAAAAGATGATCGGAATATGGGCAGGCTGATTGGTTCGCCAAATCCTGATGCCTGACTTTAGCTGATTTATCCATTGCTGCTTTATACCGGTATGGGAGCTGGAATTCTTCTCCCGTTCTGGTTCGTGTAACATGGCAATTGGAATCAGGGCCAGCAAATGGGTGATAATAATACCTCCATAAACAAGCTCCCAGTTGATTTCAGCCATCCAGCCACCAGCCAGTTTGGCAAAGCTAAGCGATAGCAATGCAAGTGCCGTCATGTTACCAAATACTCGTGTATACTGTTTTTCCTTACCTTTTTCTTTCAGTGTGTCATAAATAAGTGCTTCTTCTGCACCTGACTGGAATGTGATACTTGTTCCAAGTGTCATGAGCGCCAGGCCGAATAAGGAAAGTGAATCACCGACAAGCATGAAAGTTCCATACCCAACACTTAAGATGTTACCGATAAACAGACTCACTTTCCGGCCGTAAACGTCGGCGATTATCCCGGTTGGAATTTCAAGCAGGACGACACTTAAGTGCATCAGTGCCTCGACTATTCCAATCTCACTCATGCTTAGTCCTTTGTCATTCAAATAAATAACCCATAGAGCCCTGTCAAAAAATAACTGGGCGACAAATATATAAATATAAATAAACCGAATGTTTTTTGTTAAACTTGTTGTTTTCAATGTTAGATCCTCCGTGAACTGACGCAAAAAAACCACAGGCAAAATAACTTACCTGTGGTGCGAGCGAAGGATGAACCTTTCTCGATTACATACCGATAATATCAGGGCAAGAAATTTTTACGTCAGATAAGTTTTTTGAAATGAAAGCTAAAATTAGACATACGTATCCAATTTAGCTGAACAATTCCAAAAACAGTTGCCATGAACGCAATAAATCGTTTCACTTCATGCACAACTTTAACTAACGTAAACATTTCATCTGCCTCCTTTTCTAATAAGTTAATTACATAATAAATCAACTTGGATGAAAAAACAATCCCTGTTGTAGCTATTTTATTATAGCCCAATCAATGGGACAAGGAACCTGTCCCCACGTCCCGCAAAAACAAACATGATTTGTCCTTCTCCTGAATAGCAATATAGAAAGAGGGTCTATCAGGAGGAGTAACTATGCTGCAATTAATGTTGGAAATATTTACGAGCGAACGTATAGCGGAAGACATTTTATCAAATCCAATTACCGAGCTTATTTTCGTGATTCTGTTCATTAGCTTTTTCCTTACCGTTTTGGTTCATCTTGGTCTATTTACGAAGCTTAAAAAAATAAGAAATTATATAGAAACAACAGATCAAATGGATATTGAACCACTTAACACATTTAAGGCACAGTTTGACAGAATTCGTGACAAGGAATCGGTGAAACCGGAGACTTTTGTACAGGAGAGATTTTCCGGTTGGCGTGTGTTTAATGTGCCTGTTGTCAATCTCATCAAAATGGTTCAGATGACCGTTTCCATTTTTATATTGATTGGGGTATTGGGGACGTTTATCGGTCTGACAATTTCACTTGGCAGTATTAATGCGACGGGCGCTCAATTGGTTGAGAATATAGCTGCAGTTTTATCAGGAATTGATGTGGCATTCTACACGAGTATAGCGGGGATGGGGCTTTCTCTAATCATGACCGTACTTATTAAAATCTTTAACACCGAATATATGCTTACGGATATTATGTTAAAAGTAGAATCCAATCTAGATGGGGATGAACAGGAAGGGATGAGCCGGCTGATTGAAGTGTCAGAAACCATAAATCATTCCATTCAGCATTTGCAGGAAACGAATCAGGAATCACTGACAGGGATTGAGAACGCATTTTCAGGCTTTCAGGAATATACAAGCGGGCTGCAGCAATCTGCAAAAGATCTGGCCAAGTTTAATGAAGGGCTTTCCAGCAATCTGCAGGAATTTCAGGAACTGTTCCACCATATGAAAGAGGTGACAGATGGGTTTGGCGAATCAACCAAGAATTTAAATGACAACTTTGATTCACTGTTTTCCTATTTTAAACGAATGGATGGAAAAAATGAGCGTATGGCTAAAGCGTTTGAGAATACCTATGAAAAAGTGAAGGAAGTTTCGACAGCTCAAATGGATACTCTGAATCAATTCGAGGAATCTGTTGTCGAATTAAAATCGTTTACGTCTTCGGTCATGGAAGGGCAGGAATCCATACAAGCTGCATTTGAAAAAATTACGCAGAAAAATAATGACCTGGCAGATAAAATGGATGCGCATAATAAAGAATTTAAACAGGTTTTCGGAAGCGATCTCAGCTCCAAACTGGCCGGAATCATCTCCTACATTGGTGAGCTATCAAAGCAATTTGATAAGATGGGTGATTCGATTGTCCAGTTGCCGCAAGCCCTTGATGTGATCAATCAAACACAGGCTGAATATAAGTATCTGTTAACAGATCGTTTTGACGAGCTGAAAGAATTTAACCGAACGTTTAATAGTCATTTGAAAGCACATTCTGAGGAATCAAAGGCATTTGAAAAACAAATAAATGAAGCAACCCATACGTATGAGAAAGTCGGACTGCAGAATAACCAGCTGATTAACGACATAAACAAGACGATATCCCAGATGAACAATACGTTCAATCAACGCGAAAATCAGTTGGAAGTAAGTGTTGACGCTTTAAAAAATACACTCTCTAACTATGTGGCTAATCTGGAGGGGGTACTCGGAGATAAGCTTGATAAGGTTGCACGAAACATAACTGATTCAATGGAAATGACGAATGAAGGGATCAAGAAGGAATTCCAGGAAATACGGCGTCTATCTGAAGAAATCCAACAAAGCAATTCCCGTTATACCCAACAAACACTTCAGGATCTCGGTCGTGAGATACAAGGGTTAAATCGGCAGCTGAATTCCTATAGCCAGCAACCAAGAAATAACGGTATAGGGTTGAGACAAAATGACTACTAAATACCAGCGACTCTTTAAAAAGGAGCAGGATGACGGACATTTTTGGCCATCGTTTACCGACCTATTGACAATTATCTTATTATGCTTCATCTTAATTTTCATTACCATGATGATCATAAAATCCCTGCAAATCGAAGAAATGAAAAAGACGATTGATCAAATAATGGGAGTACGAGCCAAACTCGTTAATGAGCTGCAGACGGAATTCAGCGGTTCAACTCTGGACATTGAAGTAGATGAGAAGACAGGTGCAATCATCTTTGATACAGAAATTTTATTTGCATATGATAAGTCCGAATTGAAGCCAGAGTCATTTCAGTTTTTGGATGAATTCGTCCCTAAGTATCTGAATATCTTGCTGCAAAACGGCTATGAAGAATATATTGCAGAAATCATTATCGAAGGTCACACCGATCGTGACGGCAGCTATTTATACAATTTAGAACTCGCACAGGAAAGGGCATACAGTGTCGCAGCCTACATTCTCAGCGATGATTTTCAATATAAAAATATTCAAGACCATCTGCAGGAAAAATTAACAGTGAACAGTAAATCTTATACCGACTTTCGCACGAATGAATCAGGTGATTACAGTGCGGCTGATTCCAGAAGGGTGGAATTTAAATTCAGGCTGAAGGATGAGGAGATTCTTGAGAGGACGCGTGAAATTCTAGCGGAATAGGCGGAGGATAAGGGACCCATCTTTCGACAGTTGAGCGGACACTACCTAAAACTCGAAGGGGTTTGATTTCTTTACCCGCACCAACATAATGAAGGTTGCGAAGAAAGATTTAACTTAACTTAGCTTTTTATAAGTGGATATTGGATTGGCCAAAAACTAAAAGACTAGAATTTTTAAAAGGGTTATACAATTGCTGGAGATAAAACAAGCTATCATTTTATAGTCACCAATAGAGGGGCACTATTAGTCACCCTTGCTTTTTCTTTGCTAATTCATCACGGTCAAGTGCTCGTGGTGGCTCTTCCAACCACCCGTATTTAATCATCAATCTAGCCCCTTCATCCGCAAATTTTAAGTTTTCCGCTACAAGTCTGCTGTACATGACTCCAAGATCTCTTCTAGGGCTCACTGACATACTAGCTCCATAATAACCAACACTGATTGCCGTTAAGGCTGTAGTATAGAACAGCATCTTTCTATCAGAAAACGTGTATGTGATTGAATCCGTAACCTCTGTATCCAATGTCGTAGGACTAGGAATATCACATTCGCTTAAATAAGATCCAAATATCTCACAATGTTTTTGTGCTATTTCTTTCCCTCTTAGAATAAATTCAGTTACATCCTTCTTATTTGCAACCTGACTATACCCAATCATAGTGGCTGAGCCTAGTGCATTTCTTTGGAAATTGGCATAAAGATTCGTAATTTCAGTACCAGTTAATGGTCTTTTCTCTCCAAGGTATCCGGCAAGAAAGCTTTTCTTCTCCACAAAATCGAAGTTCTCAGGGGTTGGAAGAAGTGGTGGCTTCATATATAACCCTTTTTTTAACAATAGATCATTGGTCTTCTTAAGAATATCATCTGATTCACGTAGACATTCACTAAAAAAAGTATAAATATCTTCTCTCACCGCAAGTGGTAATGCTACGCTATATGCATTCAGCCCCAATTTACCTAAATTGTTAGTAGAGAATAAAGAATAAGTATCAGTAAATAACCTAGGAGCCGTAACGTCCACATCTTCATCTAACTTAAACCCGTGTGGAATAGGATAGTTTTCATTATTTAGTATTTTTGATATTGTTTCGATATGTGATTTTGATATATCCAAAGCATACTGAAGTAATGCCTTTATTTCCATATCTTCAGCTATATTAACTTCGTATTGTAAATGACAAATGACACCACTATCATTCATATACGTGTTCCACAAATTGGTTATTTCAGCAGAAGTTAACTTCATTTTTTTCATCACCTTTCATTTATTTTTCGTCCAACAAATATTTTAAGTCACTAGTTAATAATTTACCCATAATCATGTGAAATATGAACATCAGTGTTTTTCCTTTTTTTTCATTAGAATCAATTTCATAATTCAAAAATAAAGCAGTAAATCCAAACTATCTGTAAATGCTAGACCTGTTGATTTCCATTGCAGGCGGACGCTTTCACCCTCAGGGTACAAGTGCGACATCAGTTCAAGCTGAAGGGACAGAGGGTCAGGTTCCTTGTCCCTGTTTGGGACGAGGGACCTCACTACGTCCCCATAAAATACTCAAGTATTGCTTAGTGTGTCCAATAAGGAAACGATGCACCTGGCTGTTACCGTTTAGTAACACCAATATTACAGTTTGATGAAAAAAGTAATTGCGAGAATTATGGACAGGAAGAATCCATACATTGTAAGGATGTATTTGAAAATTAAAGGAGTATGTGAAAACACAGAACAGAGCCTTGGAATGTACCATAGTGTAAATGTGAACGTTTAGGTAGCAGCTATGGAGGTGTTTTTAATGGCTTTTTTTATAGGAATATTAATTGCATGGTTGTTCTATTTTAATTATTTAAGAAAACCCGCGGAAAACAGCTACATCCCCTCATTCAAATTAAGGTATGAAAACATTGGTACGGACCAAAATGAAAAACGGGAACGGATTGAGCCAAGCTTCATTACTCGATATATCAATGTACTCGAGGCTGATGGAGGGCGAATTATTAACCTTAGCAGGCAGGTGAAGGAGAATGCTGTGGAAGTGTTCGAATGTGAAGATCAGGATAGTGCGGATAATACAATTGACCTGTTATTAACAACATTCTCAGGATCAGTAGCAGACCACGATGCACGTCCTTTATACATCAACATTACAAATGAAGATCAAATTATACATATAACAATTAGCAACGATAGGGATGACAATGCAATAGAAGTTGTTAAGTGTATGGATGAAAGAGAGTGCAAGGATCTTATCCGAAAAGTGGAATCACATTATGAAAAATATAGACCGGTGCTTGTCTTTATGCGAGGGAGCATATGATTTTTGGAGCCAAATGGATGTGGCGAAATTGTAAGTGTAATGAGTGGATCCCCCCAAATTAAGTATCCTATCCAAAGTGAAGGGTTGGGGACGAACCAATGTTTTAAAAGGAATCTAAAAGTCAGGTTATTTGTCGGCAGATAAGAAAGTATAAATCCTTTCTTACTGCATAAGTGCAACTAGGCTTATCTATATTAAGGCTTGGAGATAAGCCAAGTTTTCTAAGCGGACACAGGAGCCGCTATTTTGCTAAAAAACAGTACTTTTTGGATATAAGCGGACACACTGGACCTTATTTTACATATATCAGGATAAGACGGGGATGTTTTTGCCAAATAAGGGCTCTGGTGGCCGCTAAAGTTCTCTTGTGGGTTTACACCAGTCATCAAGCTTCTATCAATATGCAGCCGAAAAGGATTTGAAAGTGTCAATTTCTTTTGCAAGGGTAGTTTGCATTTTTTCGCCGCATTCTTCGCTGCAGACTGCGAATAAGCCGTCCCATCCATTTTTCTTGGCTTCAGAATCAGCTGTAGTAACGATCATCGGAACACTTGTCCTTCGTGAATTTAAATAAACTTGGACAATCTCCCCTTCCTGATCCGAGTAGTCAATTCCCTCAGCAAACTTGACATTGAGAGCATGTAATGGTTGATCATCAGCAATTTTCTTCATACACCATGCACATCTGAACATTGTCAAATCTCCTTTCTATAAATACGTATTTTTCAACCAGAGAGCAGGGGCATCCTAAACTTCCAACCCTGCAATCCCAAAACCACCGGGTCCTGCATGAGTTGAAATCATAGCTCCAGCTTGCATCCATTTTATATTTTTAAAACCATTTTCTTTAGCGATTTCTTCCACCCGCAGCTTGAGACTTTCATCTAGTCCGATTGAATATTGGAAGTAAAGCTGCTCCCGGTCAATGTCGAATTGATTTAAATAATCATACAAGAGCTTTTCAGCAACGCTACTCATTTTACCGCGATATTTTTTAGTTGAAACCAGTTTTCCATCAATTAATTCAATCCGTGGCTTTAATTTTAACAAGGCCCCTCCAAGATAGGCGACATTGCTTACACGGCCACCTGCTCTTAGAAACTCTAAGCTTCCGGGTACGAATGCCAATCTTGATTTTGGAATAATAGCTTCTATTTTTTCTACTAGACGATCAGGTTCAATTGCAGGTTCATTCTCCAGCAAGGTAGCAGCATACATCACAATAGCTGCTAATCCACCTGTAACGTTTAAAGCGTCAATTAGAAAGAGATCATCAAAGTCCTCAGAGGCGATCACTGCACTTTGAAAAGAAGCGGATGCTTTTGACGTATATCCAATGTGAACAATGATGCAATCAGGATAATCCGCCTTTATATTCGTGAAAAAGTCATGATATTCATGAGCATTTGTGGCAGTTGTAGACGGTATCTTTTTTGTACGATCATAATAGTCATAAATATCTTGTACGGCTAACGAACCATCTAAGTAATCCTTCCCATCCATGATGACATGCATTGGCACCACTTGAACAGCATGCTTCTCCGCCAAATCCTCTGGTAAATCTGCTCCACTTTCTGTCGATAAAATAATTCTTCTCATCGTACATCCCCTTTCGTATAAAAAAGCGACTCTTGTACGTCCTACATTACGTGTGACTAATTATACAGAAAAGGGGGTAGTTATTCATTAAATAGGATAGGAATATTTATCGACACTTTTTCCGCACAACAAATGATTGTTATAGTAAACCTTCTTCTAATATATAATCGAACGACCGGTCTTAAAAGCTGTCATCTAGAACCAAATCTTGTAATAAGGGTATGAGCATGTTGATGTAGAGATGGATAGACTTATACATATTTTTGCATAGTCTATTTCGTTGGATAAAACGAAGTGAAAATAGCGTGTAAAGTGAAATCTTCTAAAAAAAGTCGCACATGTATATAAGTGGAAAGTTATGGGGAATAGTCAAAAACAAAATACGACTATCAAAATATTGGTTTCATAAAGGTTAAATTTTGGGTCGAGATTATGGCTAATGCTAGGAGACTATCGTTTATAAAACGATATGGATTATAGTATTAATGTGAGGATTCATTAGCAGTTTTGGACCTTTGTAAAGGAATTGGACTTTACGATAAATGTGATGAGAGAAATAATTTAGACTTAATATCAGTGCGTTGAAGCAACTGTTCGGCTGACAAGTGTTATTATCCTTCCTAGTAACTTAAGTTCTTTTTACTTTGACATCACGGTATTTAGTGATTATACATTTATCAATTTTTGTATTTTTTACACCAGGGAAGTGATAAAATATACTATATAATATTTTTTATTAGGGGTTTTATATGGTGCATAAACACATAACAATAGATGTAATTGACCTTATGACAGGCATAGAATTTGAGGAATTTATTAGTGATTTATTCACGAAAATGGGATTCACCTGCGAGATAACTCAATATTCAAAAGACCAAGGAATTGATGTGATTGCTTTAAAAAATGGTAGTGGTTTTGCTATCCAGACTAAAAGGTATAAAGAAAGTAGTAAAGTTCCAAATTCTGCTATACAAGAAGTTGTTGCGGGTTTGAATTACTATAATATAGAAAAAGGAATAGTTGTTACAAATAGTTATTTTACAGAATCGGCAAAAGACTTATCAAAATCAAACAATATAATACTTTGGGATCGAAGTGAATTACAATTAAGGATTAATCAATATTATAGTGAAATAGATAATGCATTGTTAAGTGAAACTGAATCTTTAGAAAGGAAATATTTATTGGGTAAAATTGCGTTTCAAAACTTCAAAAATAAAGATGCGGCAAGATGGTTATATGAACCCGCACAGTATCAATATAAGGATGCTAGACATATTTTTTCTGAGTCACTTTATTTAATAGCAAGAAATGAGTATCACAAGAAGAAGGCGATAAGGTGGTATACCCTTGCCTCAAAGTATGGTAATTTGGATGCTCAAAAACAGATTACTCTCCTTTCTTATAAATTGGGAATGGAGTATAAAAACAATAATAATAATGAGAAATCAGTAAATTGGTTCTTATATTCTGCTCGTAATGGGGATGTGAAATCACAATATCAATTAGGCATGAACTTCTTTAATACAAAATCATTCTCAAAATCAATAAAATGGTTTTCCTTGGCATCTAATAATGGTTGTAAGGATGCCACAAGTATGCTTAATCTACTACTTACATTGATCGAAGCAGAACAAGGTAATAAAGAAGCCCAAAATAGCGTCGGAGAAATTTATTCTAGTGGGGATATAATAGACAAAGACCTAGAATTAGCACATTACTGGTTTGAAAGTTCAAGTAAGGAAGGACACCGAGACGCAAAGAGAAAGTTACCGACTTTGCAGTTTGAAATTGGACAATATTATTATAATGGAACAGTTCCCTATAACAAAGACAATAATAACGCCCTAAAATGGTTTACTTTAGCATCTGAAAATGGTCATAAGAATGCAAGTGTGTGGAGAAAATACTTATTATTATTAACTAAAGCAACTAAGGGTAATGCTGAAGCACAGTTTGAAATTTGGGATATGATAACACAAGATGATAATCAGCTTCTTTCACCAGATGAAGAAGCTTTTAACTGGCTTGTATTATCAGCCGAAAACGGTTATGAACGTGCCCAGTTCGTTCTGGCAAAACACTATGAATATATACATAGGACAAGTGATGCAATTAAGTGGTATAAAATTTTAGCAGAAAAAAGTGATGAATTAGCCCAACTTAAATTAGGAGATTATTACTTTTATAATTCGAATAATAATAGAGTGTATTTGTTGGAAGCACTTAAATGGTTTAAGAAGTTATTAAAAAATACTGATAACTTAATAGCCAAAGAGAGAATTCCATCAATACAATATAGGATTGCCGAACAGTTGTTGGAAGATTCTCCATCTATTATTACCATGGAGGAAGCCCTCGAATGGTATAACCATGCTGTTAAGAATGGGTCTTCGATTGCAAAGGAAAAACTGGACATAACAAAATACAAACTAGCTCAACAATACCTTGAGACCAGCGAAGAACAGCTTTATGGCCTTCAATTGTTACGAGAATTAGCTGATACTGGAAATCAACAAGCTCAAAAAGAAATTGGGGATATTTATTTTGAAGGTAAGTTAGGAATAAGCAATTTAAAAGAGGCTTTAAAATGGTATACTCTAGCCGCTGAAAATGATTACTTCATAGCTAGGGAAAAAATGAACAAAACAAAATACAAACTAGCGCAACAATACCTTGATACCGGTGAAGTGCAGCTTTATGGTCTTCAATTGTTACGAGAATTAGCTGATACCGGGAACCAACAAGCTCAAAAAGAAATTGGGGATATTTATTTTGAAGGTAAGTTAGGAACAAGCAATTTAAAAGAGGCTTTAAAATGGTATACTCTTGCCGCTGAAAATGATTATTTCATAGCTAAGGAAAAAATGGACATAACAAAATACAAATTAGCTCATCAACACCTTGAGACCGATGAAGAACAGCTTAATGGTCTTCAATTGTTACAAGAATTAGCTGATACTGGAAACCAACAAGCTCAAATAGAAATTGGAGATATTTACTTTGAAGGTAAGTTAGTAAGAAGCAATTTAAAAGAGGCTTTAAAATGGTATACTCTTGCCGCCGAAAATAATTGTTCTATAGCTATTGAAAGAAAAAAATATCTATTTCTATTATTGGAAGCCACTAACAATAATCCAGAAGCTCAATATCAGGTTTGGGAAAAATACAGAAAGGAGCCAAGTCAAATACTGTTGGATAAAAAACCACTTGAGTGGCTTTTACTTTCGGCAGAGAACGGTTATGAACAGGCACAACTAACTGCAGGAGAATACCTTCTAGATAATCAAAATGTGTTAGACGGCTTAAAATGGTTAAGAGTTGTGGGTAAAAAAGGTAACTGGGTGGCTCAGACGAGACTAGCTAATTATTATGAAAATAGTAATGACAGACGTGAATTTATAAAATGGTATACTAGATTGGCGGAGACAGGAGACGAACTTGCACAATTCAAACTGGTTGAGTATTACGAGGAAAACGAAGAAACTAATGAGGCATTGAGGTGGTATACTGTTTTAGCAGAACGCGGAAATATTTCGGCCCAGTATAAACTAGGAGAATACCACTTTAACAACAATCCTCTAAGTATAGAATCCTTGATAGAATCCTTGAAATGGCTTGAAATTCTAACAAAAAATGGAGGGTCAGCAAAGAATCTGATTCCCAAAGTATTTAATAGTCTAGCTGAAAACATAATAAAAAATAACCCAAATCCACTTGAGGAAATAATTAGATTATATAAGAATAAGGTTGGAAGGACAAACCTAAATGAAATGCAAAGTTCGAATAATTATAATCTTGCTCAACAATATTTGGATACCAAAGATGAACAGTCAATAGGTCTTGAACTGTTGCAAGAATTAGCTGGAAATGGGGATCAGAACGCTCAACTAGAAGTTGGTCACATTTATTATGATGGAAGAATAATAAAACGCAATGTAAGAAAGGCTTTAAAATGGTATGTATTGGCTGGAATTCAGGGTGTTAGAGAAGCTCAGTACCTGGTAGCCAAAATCAATTATTATGGACAGATAAGGGAATCAGATAATAATAAAGAGGTAGCCTATGAATGGTATAAGTTAGTAAGTAGCACAGGTCATTTGAAATCTAAACTTATGTGTCAAATAATTCTAGCAGAAAAAGGTGATCGAAATGTACAATTTCAGCTTGGTAAATCCTACGAGGAGGGCTTATTAGGAGAAACTAATTTTGAAGAAGCTATTGCTTGGTATAAAGAGGCGGCAGATAGAGGGCATAACAAAGCACAGTGGAAAGTTAATAATCACTTTTATAAAATTGGTATGGATTATTACCGAGACAATTTTTCTAATGTCGAAGAAAACAAAAAGAAGGCATTTTATTTTTTTAAAAATGCAGCAAAGTTTGGAAATAAAGAAGCTCAGTATTTTGTTGGAAAGATGCTACGAGAGGGTGATGGGGTTGAAATTAATAAAAGTGAATCCCTCAAATGGCTAGAGATGGCCGCGAGTAATGGATCAAAAAAAGCTAAGCTTATGATTAGGTTAGACTTCTAAAAGTGAAATTATATTGGTGACCTAGTGGAGTAAACCTAATAAAGTATATTGTACCTCCAGAACCTTTGTCATTAATATCTTGCAAAACAGATCTATAATGCAGAACAATTAAGAGCTACGAATACAATTCAAACATATTGATTTGTCACTCGGAACTATTCTGAATACTTCCGAGTGACAGGCACTTCAACTTAAATATATTAATCATGGGTTACGGGCTTAAGAATAACTTCTTTTATTAACGAATCAAAGGGTAAAAAAGGTATTATTATACCAATTAATAAAACTAGCTTTCTGTATTCTGTCTAACTGTTTACCACTATAATACCTACCAAATACGTAATATAGTCCATTCGATTAGGAGAAATCTGAAATTTTATTGCCCAACTCCTGGAAAATTCAATGTTTCTTCTATTTCGTCATCTATACTTATAGCTCTAGATTGTAAAATCCTTTAACCTTTTTTGAAAAAACGAGAAGTAATACAATCAACTAAACCATTTTACACATGAAGAGACGTTATTTATTAGTAAGAATAAAGTAGATAGAAAAATTCAAAAAACTAATAAACGGTATAAATCTTAAGGAATTAAGTTAAATTATTTGTAACTGTTATGGTATTATAATAGTATCGTATTTACCTATAACGGGGGTGCAAATATGAAGGACATTCAGATATTTCTAAAATATTTTCAAAGAGATATGAATTGGGAGATATCAGATAGTAATTATCAAGAGACCAAGATGTCAATGTTAAATAATTTTATGCTCCTTTCAACTGAAGTAAGTGAAATAGCTGAAGAGTTTAGGTCTATTTTCAATGAGACATCTGATTTAGCTAATGAAGGAAACTTATGTGAAGATGAAGCGTTTGATATTGCTAAGGAAAAGTATAAAGTGAATATTGGAAAGGAACTGTCCGACTGTATTGCATATTTGGTTAAATTTGCAAATTACTTTAATATTGACCTTGATGAAAGTTTTTATACTAAAATGGATGAAATAAGGTACAGGAAAAATAGAGATAATTAGAAAATTAATTTGGGGTGTTATTCTTGAACAAGAGTGATTTTATAGAAAAAAACTGGGGGCAGGAATCAATACTTGAATTGTCTGACACCCTGGGAGTTAGTATAAACGAAATACTTAATATTGCATTGGATTTAAAGCTATACAAAATAGATACACCCAATATTGCTAGAAGATGGACAGAAGAAGAAGAAACTTTTTTAATTGAACATTCATACCATTTATCTGTACGTGATGCTAGTAATTTGCTATATCGATCACATTACGCCACTTACCAAAGGATAAGGTATCTAAACTTAAATGAGATGATTAATAAAAGTAAAGGGTGAACGAAATGACCAACTTTCAAGAATTAAGTAATTCACTAAATGGGTTAAAGTTTATTGATTTATTTGCAGGCATAGGTGGTTTTCATGCAGCTCTAAAGGAATTTGGAGCCAAATGTGTTTTTTCTTCAGAATGGGATAAACATGCACAAAAAACCTATAATGAGAACTATGGTATTATGCCAGAAGGAGATATTACAAAAATCGAAGCAGAAGAAATCCCAAGGCATGATATTATCTGTGCAGGTTTTCCTTGTCAGGCTTTTAGTATATCTGGTAATCAAAGAGGATTTGAAGATGCTAGAGGAACTCTTTTCTTTGATGTAGCAAGAATTGCTAAACATCATAAACCTAAGGTAATATTTATGGAAAATGTTAGAAATTTCGAAAACCATGATGATGGTAATACGTTAAAAACTGTTATAGGTGCCTTAGATGATATCGGCTATGACGTTTGGTATAAAGTTTTAAATGCGAGTCATTATGGCTTGCCACAGAATCGGGAAAGAATTTACCTTATTGCAATAAAAAAAGACTTGAATGTGAAGAAATTTGATTTTCCTAATCCGACCTATAAACAAATATGTTTAAGAGATATAACACTTCCTGATGGTGAGACTGAGAAATATACTATAAATAGAAACGATATAAGAGTCGATTATTCAAAAGTTCCAGGTGAATCTCTTTTTAATGACAATCCTCTTAAACCAATTAGGGTTGGTACGATTAATAAGGGTGGGCAAGGTGAAAGAATATATAGTGATCTTGGACACGCAGTAACGCTGTCTGCATATGGGGGCGGTCCAGGCAGTAAAACTGGATGTTATCTTATAAATAATAAAATTAGAAAACTTGCCCCAAGAGAATGTGCAAGATTACAGGGATACCCAGACCATTTTAAAATCCCTGTCAGTGATGCACAAGCGTGGAAGCAATTTGGGAATAGTGTTCCAATTAATGTCTTACAACATATAGTTAAGTCACTTATAATTACACCGGAGTTATCTTCACTGTTTGACTCCGAAAAAAGTGAAGAATATAAAGAGGTTATTGCAGGTTAATAGAAATGCTACTTATAAGATGTAGACTTATAAGTAGCATTTTTTTATGTTGGTAATAGGAATCCACCATTTACTGGAGAGATGAGACTGTGAATTACAGAAAATTGTTAGGTGAAAATATAAAAAAATACAGAAAAATCAGGAGGATCTCACAAGAACAATTAGCTGAAAGAAGCAAATTACATAGAACGTATATTGGTGCAACTGAAAGAGGAGAAAGAAATATATCTATAGATAATATTGAGAAAATATGTAAAGCATTGGACGTTAATTTAAAAGATTTAATTAATGATAGGAGATGAGATAAAATGAAAGATTGGGAAAAGTTTGAAGTTGAATCAACGGAATATTTAAATGAACAATTTAAACATATTCCTGTTTCATTTGTGCAAGAAGGTGGATACAATTCTTATTCCAGTGATATAGGGGTGAAAAATAAAGGCGGAAAAACATTATTTTCTGTTGAAGCAAAGTACTCCCCATGTCAAAGTGGACAATTTGTAGTTAAGGAGGAGCAAAGTACATATAAATTAACCCAAGACAGTATGAGTGAAAATAGTAAGTACACAAGAGAGATAATTGATCAGTTAAATGATAACTTTGCTTCTTATTCACCCAAAGGGCAAAATGCAATCGATATTGAATCAAAAAACGAAAACCTAGCTAATTGGATAAAAGAACACTATAAAGACAAAGAAAGTTACTTTGTTATTTCTTCAACTAAGCTTCAAGATTTTAAGGCAATAGTTCCAATTGATGATATTGATAAATATTTTGATGTCTCAGCTTGTATAAGAAGAAAAAGAAGCGGGACTAGTCATATATCACAAAAGAGAAAAGAGGAGAGTGTAAGGCAGCTGAAGGAGCATTATGAACATTTTAATTTGAATGTTATAAATGTTACTGAAGAAAAAAAAGGAACCGAAAGAAGAACATTAATTGAGTTTGATGAGAAGGTAACTTTTGATAGAAGCGATCTTTACTTCGGCGATGATTTTTTTCTTTCTCCAAAACCCAATACTGATGTCTATTATGTTAAAACGAGAGCAAAAACAAATAACTTAAATGTGATTTTTAGCCTTCAATACAAAGGTGCTGAAAATAACTTCGGTAAAGAAAATTTAGAGAAATTTATTAACAGGGAAATCGGTTAAATGACTTTTGAAAAACCATTAATTACTTATCAATCACATGTAAAACCTTATGGTGAACATTTCAGACTTGTTGTAATAGATGATAAGACACTTTATGAAATTGATCAGTTTGCAAAAAGCATAGTTAAAGTTAAAAAGAATGAAAGCCATCACAAATATGACAATAATTCACATTATAAACGGTATTTTACGGGAACATTGGGTGAAGTTGCTTTGGAAAAGTATTTAAATGTTTCTGGTATTGTTAATTGGTCTATCGGTGATTCAAAAAAATACCATGAACCAGATTTAAAGAATATTGGAGTTAACGCTGGAATAAAGACAGTAGATTATGGACTATTTCCTATAATTTTTAAAAAAAGTTATTCCAATGAAATAATTATGATTAGATGGAAAAAGCGGTATGTATATATATGTGGATTGGCGTCAAAGGAAGTCTTATATAAATATCAATCAGATGATTTAATAAAGGATCCAAAACTAAAAGCTAGAGGAACGAAAACAGGCTTCTATGGATTTGAACAATTGCAAGGCTTTACCAATTTAGATGAACTAAGAAGAATAGGGACATAATAAGTACTAACAAGCAATAGTCTAAAGACTATTGCTTAATTTATAACAAATATTATCAGGTCTCCTTATTCACTATTACTCATACTAATCTTTAACTGCTTTTTAAAACTATCTGACAGTACTTCTTGCTTTAATGCTTCATCTAATAGCTTTAACAAATCTTCCTCAGTGACTTCAAGTGGTCTGAGAATAAGTTTTTCTTCTCCGCTTGGTATATGTTCTTTACCATTATAATATGACTTTTTGGTTGTGTAATGTCCAAATCTTATTTTACTATCTTCTTTAAACCGTAACTTTTCAATAGTATTTAATTTATTATTATCACCGATACTGACTTTTTTTACCGATATAGGTAGGGTATTTTTTATTTTTTTCTCTAATTCTATTACTTCTTTATCAAAGCTAATTAACCCAAATTCCATAAGTAATTTGGAAACTGCTAGGTTAATAAGCGAATTCTTCCTTGTGTTTGTTTGGTTCATTAATTCATTAAGAGCATCATAAAGGATGTCGGTCATATATGCACTATATCGTACTGTTTCGTTGGAATCAGATTGATTCTTAGACAATTAAAATCAAACCCTTCAAATTTATATTGATGTTATTATATAATTATATGTTATAGTTGTATAATTTACAACATTCAGATGTATGGAACCTCTAGGAATGCTCAGCTATTCGATAGTAGAGCAACATTAATATCATAATAATTAAGTATAGGATTTCGGCTAAATCCCCCATAATATAACCATTGGATTTGACTATACACTTCTGTCATGCCCGATAGCCACCGAATTTCCACAGACACATACCAGTACGTTGATATTGTTTTTTCAATATATAATGAGATACATTTATCCGAAGCTGTACAAGGTTTTTAAAATTGATAAATGATTGTTGATAAAAGAAGGGTGATGCCTTATATCTTGGATGTGACTGTAGAAGATCCAATTGCATTCAAATTCAGTTGGGCTGTGGGTTGGAAAGGTGAAGAGGTTTTTACTTGGATTAATTGGAATTGGGACTTTTCGTTTAATCCCCATATGATACATGACGGCAGCTCGTCTTCCTTCATACGTCGAACAGTTTTCTAAACAAGATAATTGGATAAGCTGCCATGGTGTTTTTTTAACGAATAACTGTTGATTACGTTCGATTACTATCGTACTATAGTCAGCATGGGCTACAGGTAGCAACGCCATGGTATCCTGATTGATTTGATAGCTGAGTAAAACTTTATTCACTATTAAAGTTGGCTCCGTACTTGAGGATGGAAAAGTAGGTGAATTAGGGGGGAATAGCGTTTTACTCATGGGATTTATATTCTTTCATTTCTAATTTAATTAAGGCGATTAAGGGATCTATTCTAAAGTTGAGTGCTTCAGACAACTTAACCATTATGACAAAAGATGGTGATTGTAAACCTTGCTCAATTCTTCCTACATATTTATCACTGAGGTCTGTCTTCTCAGCTATTCCCTCTTGAGTAAATCCTTGTTCTATTCTTTTCCATTTTAAATGCTTTCCTAATAGTTGATGAAACAGTTCCTTCTCTTCCAATGGGTATCTTCCTTTTTAAATCAATTATCTAGCTCCCATGAAAGAGGCGCCACAACCTATAAGTAACAATTTGTAAATAATTGTAAAAAAATATATATTATTTTTTAGTGAAAAGGAGTATGCCATTAATTAGCCGGCATTCTCCTTTTAAAATTTACCCCTAACTTCCAGGAGATATAATCAAAATGATATTTACTGACAAGGTCTTTCGATTTTCGACCCACTTTTACCATGGAAAATCAAATTTTATGTCGAAATTTGAAAGTTACGCAGGATGAAAGTTTATCAATCTTCTTCTATGATAAGGAAAATAGTTAAGGAGGAGAAAAAATGAAGAAAGAAGAAAAGCTGACGTTTGACGAAGTTTTCGAGCAAAATGAAAGAAGGATCCACTACCATATGTTGAAGCTGGGAATTAAAGATCCACATCGGGAATTTTACGTAGAGGGGATATACGCAATGTGGATGGCTTACAAGAAATATAACCCAAACAAAGGCCCACTTGGAACCTACTTCAACTACATCATTCGCAACCGCCTCATCGACATGCTCCGCCAGAAAACAAGGGAAGACCACAACCAAAGCAAGATAACCCATAAAGAAATTTGTGAAGTTGATAATGGTAACAGCTGCGGAGAAGCAAAAACTCCAGTGATTGATACGTCGGGCGTTACACTACCGGACTGTGAGTTTTGGCATAGCGTGAAAGAGATGCTAACAGAAAACCAGTGGAAATGGGTGAAATTCTACATTATAGAAGGTATACCATTACAGGAAATCGCCCAGCAGGAAGGTGTCTCTGAGGATGCTGTGAAAAGCTGGGGAAGGCAGACTAGGAGAAAATTAAAGGGTGAAAAAGAAGTTTTAGTAAGGCTCTATAAATAACGGGATTATCAGATTGACCCCAAGCATTTCCCTCTTAAAATGAGGGAGATTTGCTCGGTGAACCTACATAAAGAAAAGGATGGTACCATGAATTACATAAAAGAGATTAACGCATTTTATGATCACATTGAACGAAATCCATTATCCGCATCCGCTGTAACGTTATGGCATGCACTGATACATATTAACAACAAGGCTATGTGGGCAGAGTCATTCACCGTAGCAGCACCGGTTCTACGATTAAAATCGGGACTCACGGATAGTTCGTTCAAACGAGCAAGGACTGAACTAAAAGAAAAGGGCTATATCAATTATCAATCACGGGGTAAAAATCAAGCACCTGTGTATCAGATGGTTAGTCTGACATTGGGTATGGACATTGGGATGAACATGAGTGTGGATCTGGAATCTGACCCTGGAGTGGACGGGTATTTGAGCCATCATACAGACCAGGATGCGAACCAACCTATGAACCAGGTCGTGGACCACCATACGGACCATGGAAAGGACCCATTAATTAAACAAAAGAAAGACAAAAAGAAACGAAACAATACAAAACGAAATGATACTGCTGCAACTACAGACGTTTTTGTGTTTTACCAAGAAAATTTTGGGGTAATCAACCCGTTTGTATCCGATGCATTACAAAATTGGCTGAATGATATGGGCGAGGATCTTGTATTGGATGCCATGAAACGAGCATTAGTAAGGGGCAAAGGGAATTGGTGTTATGTACAGGGAATTCTGCAAGCCTGGGTGAAGAAAGGTATCACTAGTGTGGAGGCAGCAAAAGCTGAACAAGTGGAGTTTCGGCGTAATCAGCAGCGACAGCAGCGTTCTTATGTCGCCGGGACAGAGGAAGTGGTCCCAGGCTGGTTTAAAGAGCAAAAGCGGAAGGAGAAATTAAAGCGAGAGCAGGAAAAGTTGGAGCGAAAATCACGTAATACAGCAGCTGAACGAGAAGAAGTGGAGAGGTTGTTGGCAGCTTATAGGGAGAGGGGAGGAACTCGTGTGGGATAGGTTATCATATATTAAGAATTGCTTTCCAACAAAATGGTATTTTTAAATAATTCCTTCTACGATATGGAAAATCCACTTTGCTTCTTCTTCTTCGTTGTTAATTTAAATGTCTGCAGCCCAATTATCCTCACTCCATTTCTTTTCGTTAACTATGTAGTTTACAGACTCATTCATATTTCGCTGATATTTTGAATCTTAAAATTTCAAGGATGTTTTAGCTATAACTCTATTTTTAGGAATGAGTGAAAAGCTGTTTCACAACATAAATAACAGTGAGTCATACATTATCATATTGGTTAATCGATAATCTGCGACATGTTGACTAGCCTACTTAAAAAGCTAAGTTCCTCACAAAAATATCTTATTCTCAAAATAGTATCAGGTAGTAATGTTCTTAAAACCACTCCAAGAAACGGATACTATCATTCTCATTATATAAGTGTAAATTAGAGTAATTATTCCATTATAGTTATTTACAATATATAGTAATTACAATTTGTTAGTGGTATCATTAATAGTGAATTAAGGAGTAATGTAATTGGAAGTATCTTCACTTCCACCTCTTCAGATTCAGCTTAGATATAATACTAAGAGAGACTTCAACTACTAGACTAATTTTTTTTGGCCAATGATTGATTACAAATAATGTACATAATGTTAATGCACCTGTAAGAAGTTGTTTTTTATCTGAAAATAACTAGGGGTAGTGGCTCAATGGAAAGTTATTAAGAATATGATACCAATAAGGATTTTAAGTTTTTTGAACTTAAAAGAAGGATATTCTTTGTAAAATAAAATTTAGTAAGGAGTTTTTTATGGCACTAATAACTAATATAAAAAGAATAGAAAAAGAAAAAAATACTGTTCATAAACAAGTCGACACAACTTACTCTAGTTTCCTTGAAAAAAATGGTGAATTATATTTTCAAATTGACACTTATGGATCTAATGATAGGCAAATGCGTGGAAAGATAAGTCAGTCTGTCCAACTGGATAAGAATGCTGCGAAGGAATTAATTAAATTACTGAAGAGTGAATTCAAAATCTAAACGTATCTAATTGTCTCCTTAACTTAGTCTCAGGTTATTCATTTATTTGTACACCCTGACTGATACCATGAAAATCATACTAAGTAAGGGGGCAATTAAAATGAAGAAATTATTTATAGGATGTTTAACTGCTATTGGGGCAGTTGTTGTTTTAGGTATTATTATAGCTCTAGTTTCAGGTGGTGATGATACACCGGATACTGCATCGGGAAACAGCGATGATACGAAGCAGGAAGAGACTTCTTCTGACAATAATGGGCAGGAAAAAGATAAAAAAGAAGGAAGGAAAGGTCAAGAAGGCAGGCGTTGGTGAAACAGCTACCGTTTCAAATGTAGGCTTTACAGTTGATAATGTAAAAACAACCGGCGAAATTGACAGTGGAAATGAATTTGTTGAAAATGCTACAACAAGTGGCGAATTTGTCATTTTGGATGTGACGGTTAAAAATGACCAAAAGGAACCACTGACAATTGATTCCAGTTATTTTAAAATCAAGTCAGCTGACGGAACAACATATGAGCCTATTACGGATGGTCAGGTTATGATGGCTATGAGCGATAGTAGGGGAGACTTTTTCCTGACACAAATAAATCCAGGGTTAAGCAAATCAGGTAAAGTTGTCTTTGAAGTATCGAAGGATCTGAAATTAAAGGATTCAGTTCTGCACAGTCAGACAGGATTCTTTGGCACAGAAAGCATAGAAATTAGTCTGAAGTAAAAGTTGGATACGGCTATTCCTGTTGGGAGGCTGTGTTGAGTGGGATAAACCTAAGTGTGGGTTTATCCCTTTTTATATAGGAACAATTAACAACAATCTTCCACAACCCGATAATAAGAGTAAACAACTATTAAGGGGAATGATTCGTTTGCTTGGTCTGTTTAGGAAAAAGGAGAAACCACAATCAAAACCAAAGAAAGAACAAACTAGTAATAAGAAAAACAATGAAGTGGTAGCAGGAAGAAAAGGGGAGATTGGCGAGTATAAGATTGATATTCAGCTGTCACAGCTCCCAAAGGAATACATGTATCTTAATGATATTATGATCAAAAATTCAAAGTCGGCATCCGGCTATTCACAGATTGACCATCTTGTACTAACGCCATATGGCATTTTTGTTATTGAGACAAAGAATTATCAGGGTACAATATACGGTGGTAGAAATCGAAAACAGTGGCTTATCAATGGAAAGTTTAAAATGATAAACCCGATCATACAGAACTATGGCCATATTCAGGCACTTAAAACGCTTGTTGATAAGAAATTTCATTCTAATTTTATTTCGCTGGTATCATTCACAAAACGCTGTAAGCTTAAAATCGACATGGACTTAAGAGAAATCACAGCTGATGAGATGGTCATATACGATATTTATTTTACTGAAACGATCAATAGAAAAGTATCGATTGCTAAATTGAAGGATAAAGAGCCTTTGTTATCAGAGGCAGATATTCAGCAAATATACAATACCTTATCTGATGTAAACATATCAGATCCAACGTTAAGAGAACAGCATAATAAAAGTTTGAAAGAGAAGACCAGCACGTCTAAATCAGCTGCTGCTAAATGCGTTGTCTGCAGTAAACCTGTTTCACAAAAGGTTAGGGATTACTGTATGGCAAATAAAAAATTCGAGGGGAAAGTTTATTGCTATGAACATCAAAGAAGTCGGTAATATATACAGAATAGTGCCTGTCACTCTGAATACTTCCGAGTGACAGGCTCTTCTACTTGCCACTTAATGACAGACTGTTTACCACTTCTTCCGGATGACTAAGGGTTATATTTAGAACCGTTAGTTTTTGGAAACTTGTTATGCACATTTGATGGTTTTCAATAAGATCAGGTTTCCGCCTTTTAGAATGGATATTTATGTTAAAATATTATTATGAATAAATTGAGTTTGTAAAAAGATGTACTTAAAGTAAATAGGGGTGCGATAATGAGTAGATTAATAGATAACAACATATCAATTTATGAGGCTTTACAAAAGATCAAAGAAGGAAAGTATGTAATGCCTGCGTTTCAAAGGCAATTTGTCTGGGGTATGGAGCAAATTGAAAAACTATGGGATTCCATTTTATTGGATTACCCTATTGCTACATTTCTACTTTGGCACGTTGATGATTCCAATGTGTCATGGGATACTTATTTTTGCAGTTTTTTATCAGAGGTTACATTTAATAGCAGAAAACAGGCTGACTCTGTTAATTATGAGTTGACGGGCATAAATGTTAAAGAAACCGATACTGCGGTATTGGATGGACAGCAAAGGCTAACATCACTGTTTTTATCATTGTTTGGACAGGCATATATACGTCCGAATTACGCCAGAAGGAAGTCCGGAGATAAGATTGTAACTAAACTTCTGGTAGAACTGAACAATAATAAGATATCTGTCGATGAGGAAGAGTATAACAGCAAGAAATTTGATATTAAATTTAGTGAAAAAGTTGGAAGACTGAGTCCAACTCAGTTTGAACTGAAAAACATCCTTAATCAGAAATTCCGGGATGACACTACAAGAGAGAATGCAATTGAAGAAGCCATCGTTAATGTTCCAGCAGATAGCAAGGAATACGCACGAAATATTTTGCAAAAGTTGTATAATAAGATTTTTGTAGAAAAGCTGGTTAGATATACTGAAATTACAGACATGAAACAAGATGATGCTCTTGAGATGTTTGTAAGGTTTAATAGTGGTGGTAAAGCACTGCGCAAATCCGAAATAACAATGTCAATTCTTGAGGCATACTGGCCAAGTGCAAAAACGGAGTTTGGAAAAATTTTCGTTGATTCATATGCGGGCTTTGAAACGGATTTTATTATCCGTTCGGCTTTGATGCTATATGGTGATGTTGTGAAATCGAATATTAACAAAAAGATTGCAGAGGATTTGAAAAATGATTGGAGTGGTTTCAAGAGAGCACTTATAAATTTGGAAAGCCTGCTGAAAGAAATGAAAATAGATGTAAGCCGTTTTTCAAGAAGCTGGAATGTACTGTTACCGATTATCTATTACGTTTATTTTAATCCTGATTACGGCAAAAACATCAACGGTGTTCGTGCTTATTTACTTAGAGCGATATTCTTTACTTATTTTCAATCCGGCACTACAGGTAAGTTGCAACAGATGAAGAGTAACATCAACAGTTTTGATTATGAAATTACAATCGAAATGCTCGACCAGATGAATGATTTGAGAGTCACAGAAGGTAAAATTGAAGATGTACTGAACTCGGAAAAAGGTAGTAGAGTTGGCGGCGAGGTTCTTTATTATTTAAATCTTAACTGGACAAATAAGAACTTTAAATATGAACAAGACCATCTTCACCCGGATAACAGGTTTAACGAAAGTAAGCCAGTATCTGTTCCGATAGAAGATTGGAAAAGATGGCGTGGAATGCGTAATAGACTACCTAACCTACATTTGCTTGAAGGCAGAAGTAATGGTAGCAAAAATGATATCCGACTCGTTGATTATTACAACGATATGAATGATGATCAAAAGACAGATTTTTGTAACCAAGCTATGATTCCACAAGATGTTTCACTTGAGATAGAAGACTTTGAAAAGTTTTATGAGGCAAGAAAAGCAATACTTACGGAAAGGATCCGAGAGTTGTTAGGTTGATACTTTTTCTTCAAGTGAGTTGAGAAATGAACATAGATGGCGAATTAGTGCTATTTTCATATTAATTGTTATTCCACAATCAGGCACTATTATATATAGAAAGGCTAATTGCTAAGTGAAATATTGGTAACCCAGCCCCTATCCCTTCTAGATTAATTAATTTTGTAAA
Source organism: Virgibacillus subterraneus (assembly GCF_900110695.1). Lineage (GTDB taxonomy): Bacteria > Bacillota > Bacilli > Bacillales > Amphibacillaceae > Lentibacillus > Lentibacillus subterraneus. The sequence continues at coordinate 374,475 of NZ_FOEH01000003.1, forward strand.
TCCACAATTCCTTGTCGTTACCATTGTTAAATACAGTGGAAACGAGTGGTAATTATCGCGACAATTACTGGTAAAAAATATGGCAGAAGTGGTCCATTTTAATGCTGTATTCTTTTAATGGATTCATATGTATATTTTATAGATGGAGAAACGGGGGCAGCGCCCTTGCTTGGTAAAATTGAAAAAAAGTGCCTGTCGCCTGAAACGATCCAAACCGTTCCAGGCGACAGGCATGCGGATGTCATTATCGGTATTAGGGCAAAAGACAGACCGAACATGCGAATGGCATAGATAGTTGTCAAATAGGCGAATGACGTTTCAAGTGATAAATGTGTAAACAAAAATGTCGTTACAGTTACAAGATTAACGCAAGCCACTTTATTGTGGGCTGTACTAAAGCTAATAAACAGGGGGAAGAAATATATAAGGATTTTTTGAAGTTAGCAAAAAAATGAGAAAAAATGGTGTTGTGTATTTAGGCAATTGTGTTTTCAGTGGAGGTGGATAGCATCGATAAACCATTTGAGATTATTAGCATAAGTGATCGAGATATAATGTCAGCCATTCAAGAAAATGGTTGGTACATTGACAAGGTAGAAAAAACGCCTGAAAGATGCTTAGAAGCTGTTAAGCAAGATGGTCGTACATTAAGATTGATTCCTAAAAATTTACATTCTTTAGCTTTGTGTCTTGAGGCTATTAAACAAAATGCAATAGCTATAAAATATGTGTCAAAAAAAATAATGACGGATGATATTTGCATAGAAGCTGTTAGAAATAAGGGAACAATAATAGCCAATTCCACGTATATTCCTGATAAGTTCCGAACAAAAAAGCTTTATCTTGAGGCAATAAAGCAAAACGGCAAAGTCCTTGAATATGTTCCAGATAAGTATAAGTCGGATAATTTTTGCAAAATAGCTATTGTGCAAAATGGTTTGGCACTCCAATTTGTTCCGAAGAATATTCTGTCAAAAGAACTATTCATGTTAGCAGTTGAGCAAAACGGATTGGCCTTGGAATATGTGCCATATAAAAACAGAAGCAAAGAATTATGTAATGCTGCTTTTAATAATAATGTATTGGCATTAGAGCATGTACCGAACAGATATAAAAAGACGGAGTTGTGTAATGCAGCAGTAAACTCAAGTTGGAAAGCTTTTCTTTATGTGCCTGAGAGTATGTACACTTTAAATAATTGCCTTGAATTATTTGAAAGGATATTAAGGGAATGTGACGATCTTTCTGTGATGTCGTATAGTGACCGCTCTTGTGTTAGAGAGATAGCAAACCGCTTGCCAGATAGTATAAACAACGATATTCAAATTATCAGAGTGGAAAGACAATTACAGGTAAGGGAATTTAAGAGAAAATACTTTGATAGAGAAACACATAGTTTTATTACGATAGAAAAAATATGGTATAGAGAAGAGGATGAAGTAAGAGAATTTGATTTATTTGTTGACTTTTATAAGCATGTAGATGGGGATTTGAAAAATGCTAATCTGCATGATTATGATTTTAAAGAGGTCAGTCTCGCCGAATTTAATATTGAAGGTGCCTATATTAGCAGCGCTGTATTAATCGAACAACACTTATATGACGATTCTTTTTATGCTGAAAACATCAAAGATTATGAATGCAACACAGAGCTTATGATTTCTGCAGAAAATGAGGTAGTAGAAGCTATCTCTGTTCTTCATGATATTGGTTTGGATTCAAATGACTCACTAAATGACACTTCTCACAAGATTTACTATATTAGCGATATCCACCTAAATCATAAGCTTCTAAAAGCATTCCCAACAAATGCAACTGAATTGGAAGTTAAAATGTATATCAGACAGCTAGTAAAAAAAATGATTGATACTGCTACAGAACATTCTTATGACGACTACTTATTAATAGCTGGAGATATATCTTTTAACTTTGAGATATCAACATTGTTTTATACAGAATTAGTCAAATATATGGAATCGAAGCGTTGGAATCCTCGTCAAAAAGTAGTAGTACTTGGGAATCACGAATTATGGGATTTCAATCGACACGGGGGCGCACATTCTAATTTGCTTACATTGGATGAAATTATCCAGCAATACCGGGATATGTTTTCAAGTCTAGGAATATGCTTTTTACATAATGATTTGCTGCTTTCAAACGGAGAGATTATTTCAGAAAAGCAATTGGAATCCATTGATCAGGACGAGTTAAAGCAAATCTGCTTGAAAAGTGCTTTTGTAATACTGGGTGGATTAGGGTTTACCGGATTAAATTCACAATTTAACGCCACGCAAGGAATTTATCGGCAAACCATTATGTCTTTAGATGAGGACATTAAACAGACAAACCAATTTAAATTCATTTACAATAAAGTTAAAAGTGTTTTATGCAACGATAAAGTTATTATTTTAACTCATACGCCGAAAGAAAACTGGTCGAATGAAGATTACAATCGTAACTGGATATATGTGAATGGACATACTCATCGAAATGATTACTGTTGTGACGAGGAAAAAACTTTTTACTCTGATAATCAAATTGGCTATTTTTCTACAAGCATAGGTTTAAAGCATTTTAAATTATCAAGAGTTTATGATATTTTTAAGTATTATCCTGACGGAATTTATTCTATTTCGAGAGAGCAATATTTGGACTTTAACCGAGGCGTTGAGATTAAAGTGATTTTTAATAGAACAGGAACTATACATATGCTTAAAAACAATAATGTATATTGTTTTATACTTGAAGACCAGAATAAAGGAAAAATATATTTGTTAAATGGTGGGAGGATTCATAACTTAGAACATAACGACATCAATTATTACTTTGAGAGAATGGCGTATTATTCAGATGCCATCAGAGGGTTATTTAGCGATTACAATAAAGCACTAAAATCCATATCTGATAGTATTAAAAAAATTGGTGGTATTGGGACAATCCACGGATGTATTGTTGATATAGATTTCTTTAATCACATTTATGTGAATCCGGAAGACGGAACCGTAACCCCATATTTTGCTTTGTCGATTGTTGATAAGTATATCTATCCACATGTCGAAGAGCTTTTGTTAGCTCAAAGAAAAGATTTATATGATAATTATATGAAACTATTAGACGGAGATAGCGAGGGAGTCAAGCTGTTGAAAGGTGAAATACATGCAGGAAGCATTGAAATATCAAGATTTATTCCGGATACTTATATGTATAGACCATCAAGGATAATGAAGTCATTACAGTACCTGACAGAAGTAAATGTTATAAGGATATGGAATGATCGTATTATGGAATTTCAAAGCAAAAATAATGCAAATGATTTGTGTGATAATAACGACACTTTGTTGCTATCCGCTAAACGAAACAGACGCAATTAACGCCGCTTTTCAGCGGCGTTTCTACGTGATTATGTAGTTGTTTAATGATCTTTTAGATTAAGAAAATTCCGGTTTTGCATAACTAGAGGTTTATAGCGTTATTATTATCTGACATTTCTAATCGTGCAGTACAAGTAGCAAATAAAAATGAAATGACGACATAATGCGATTTTTTACTAACGGGTTAGTTAGTTGAGCAAGAGCTATTATTTACGAATGATCTTTTGCTTCCGGTACAACCATACTGATAATAAATTAAACATCTAGAGACGATCACATTTTGGGTGGTCGTCTTTCTTATTAGGCTAAATACTGTGCAATAGATATTTAATATAATAGGAGGCAATTATTTGTCGATTGTAGATTCTCAACAATGGCAATTTCATTGAACAAGGAAATGATTAATAGTAGCATATCAAGTTGGTTTTACAGGATAAAAATATATTGTTACGAGAACACACGTTTGCTAAAATAAAGTAAACGACAGAGGAGGAGTTTAATGAGCAATTTAGTGCTTCGAATGTGATTGAGGATGACCTTCCTATTTTTTTTAAGCATCAGCAGGATAGTGAGGCAAACCAAATGGCCGCCTTTACAAGTAAGGACCCTAATGATTGGAATAGCTTCGCTGAACACTGGAACAAAATACTTACGAATAAGAATATTATTAAGCAAACGATCATTGTTGAGAACACCGTCGTTGGCCATGTAGTACACTTCGAGCAGTTTGGAGAACCAGAAGTAACCTATTGGATTGGAAAGGAATACTGGGGTAAGGGAATCGCAACCAAAGCCTTACGGGAATTTCTGAAACAAGTTACAATTCGTCCACTTTATGCTCGTGCTGCAAAAGACAATATTGGATCCATAAAGGTTTTAAAAAGATGTGGGTTCATGATTTCGGGTGAAGACAGTGGGTATGCAAACGCGCGTGGTAAGGATATTGAAGAGTTTATTCTCACCCTCAACTAAAGAAATTCAAACTATAGTGTTTATTTCTTTATAGAGCGCGCTTGTCGAACAGGGCGAACCTTGGAACACCCATCTAAAGCTAAAAATGAGCCAAGATTTGAAAGTAGGCTGTCTCAGGTGCAAAAATTGCAAATTGTGAAGTGAGGTACTTAAAGTAACATTATTTCCTTGAATAAGGGAACCGTATTTTCGTTTAACTTTAGAGCAGTTAATATAAGAGTATTTGAATCAAGCTTTACTAAGGCATACTTTCTTCGGTATGTCTTTTTTATGCTCCGGTTAAGGTAGTAAAACTTATAAATCATTCAAACTTTTGCTCACTCCTAGAAAATAATGTGTTAATTTTGCGAAAACTATTGACCTGATAGGTAAATTAAATTATAATAATATTGACCTTAAAGGTAAATAATTTAAATGAAGGTGGTTATCATGCTTCCAAAAGTTTTGAATCTGGAACCCAAAAGAAAAGATGTTATTTTAAATGCAGCATTAAAGGAATTTGCAACGAAGGGGTTTGACGATGCCTCGACAAATGTTATTGCAAAAGAGTCCGGGATTTCAAAGGGGTTAATGTTCCACTATGTAAATAGCAAAAAAAACCTTTTTCTATTCCTTTATGATTATTGCACTGACATGATTAATAAAGAGTATCTTGATTTAATGAATTTTGACGAACAAGATATTTTTGAAAAGTTGCGTCAATCATATCTTCTTCAGATTGAGTTGCTGCAAAAGCATCCTTGGATTTTCGAATTTATTAAAATTACTGCTACTACGAAGTCTGATGAAATCAATAAGGAGCTGGAAGGAAGAGTTAATGAGAAACTTTTATTTTGCCAAGAAACTATGTTTGATAAAGTTGATGAATCTAAATTCAGGGAAGGGCTTGACGTTGAAAGAAGCAAGCAGCTAATTTTTTGGTCGAATATTGGTTTTACCAATCAGATATTAGAGGATATTAGAAGCTCAGAAATTACTGAATTAGATTATGACAATATTCTTGCAGAACTTGATGGTTACCTTAATGAACTCAGGAAAATCTTTTATAAATAAAAATTACTGATTGGAGGTCTTGATATTACCATGAGAGATTATACAAATAAACACCAAGGTGATGCGCCGATTGGACGTTTTTACAATGTGGAAGAACGACACTTGTTACTCGACCACGCTGGGACCGGGAGTCCAGCAGTAGTATTTTTACCGGCAGCCGGCATGGTCGGTCTTGATTATCTGAATATTCACAATCAAATTAGTCAACGTACAACATCAATGATCTATGATCGAGCGGGAACGGGCTGGAGCGATCAGGTTAAGCTGCCTCGAAGTGCCCTCGAGGTCACTGATGAATTGCGGAGTCTTTTATATACCGCCGGAGTACCAGCTCCCTATCTATTCGTCGGTCACTCGTTGGGTGGAATTTACGCACGCCGGTATGCTCAAAGGTTTCCAGATGAGGTAGCCGGAATGCTTCTGTTAGAACCGCCTCACGAAGACTTTCTCCCCCATACACCAAAGCTAAAGAAACGCTATTTACCTCAGCAGAGTTTTGCGATCGTTCGGACACTCCTAACTTACAAGCGATCCTTTCGCGGGTTATTTGATCAAATGTTTGCCACGTGGCCGGATTCGATACGTGAACCGTTGATTGACTATCATCTCAGGACATTATCGAAAACGATTACGGAGAAGAAGAACTTGAACAGCGAACTCTATAACGAAGTACGTAAAGGAGGAGATATGCCGGATATCCCGTTGATCGTCTATACAGCGATGGGAGTCGACCCATTTACGACTCAGATCACGAGTAAATCATTCTTGCGCGAGACTACTGATCCATTCAATAATGTAAAAAATACGATTTATACCAAATTAGCCAATTCAGTTCCACGTGGGGAGCATCGTATACTCGAAAATGCTGGTCATGCTACGATTCATACAGATTGTCCAGACGAAGTCGTCAAAGCAATCTGGGACTTACTCGACTTAAGTAAAACGCATGAAAAAAGTTCACAATAGAATAAATAAAGAGATGTGAATCCTCAACTAAAATACACTGTTTTTCGCTATATAAAAATGGCCAGAATGAACAGGAGGTCGAGGGATGATATGGATCGTCAATAATTAGCCCTTATTATCTTCCAGAACAATTAACTATGTAAATCCGCACTTCCTTGACGTTACCATGGGTAATTCTTGTCACAGTCGCTGGTAAAAACATGACAGGTACATTTTAATGTCCGGAATCAGTTAATGAATTATTTTATAGGTGGAGAAATGGGGGTCTGCTCCCTTTGCTCGGTAAAAATTTTTACCCAAAAAAGTGCCTATCACTGAATCAATCTAAATTGTTCCAGGCGATAGGCACTTTTTCATATTACCTCATACTCGCATCTTCCCCATGAATTTGCCGCACAATCTCTTTTTTTGGCGGATGAAGAAATAGTGCCAATATAAAGGCGGTGAATGCAAGGACAGTACTGCCCATAAACGCCCATTCATCCAACAACTTGTGCTTGCTGGCCGATTACCTCATTTGTGGCGGGTGCTTCTGGTTCAAAGCTTTTTATCCCCATGGAAACAAGTGTTACCAATATAGCAGTACCAATCGATGCAGACATTTGCTGCAGGGTATTGGCCATGGCTGATCCGTGTGCATACCATTTTGACAGAAGCAGGTTCATAGCGGATTTCAAACGCTCCGTTTTTGTGATAGTATTCTGTTCAGGTACTCAGGGCCACAGCAAATGATGCCTCCATTGCTCACCGTTACGCTGGTATTGTACCCGCATGTGTTTACGGTCTGGATCACCTTGCCAGAATTCGATTTCATCAGCAAGGACAGCAAAAAGCTTCCAGTTGGGACTTATCGTTTCAGGGGTTTGATTTACCAAGTCTTTCGTTTTTAACAGTTCACTCTCTAAATCTTCTCGTTTATCCAATGTTTTACTCTGATTTCCGATTAGTGCCATTGCCTGAGCTGCACTCGACCTCTTCAAAAAATCCTCAGTGTTTCTCTCTTTTGTCATTTCGGTAGCGACTCCACGTATTCGAACCTGCCTGCCTATTTCAGACCAATAAAAAGTTAAGGCGACTTTCTGGTTCACTTGCAGCTGTTCTCCTTTTCGGCTTGCCATTGATGTTGCAAAATACCATCTGTCACGGGTTACATCTTTTAGAATTAATACTCTGGCGTCAGGAGCTCCTTCCGCATCGACAGTGGATAGTGTCATTGCATGAGGTTCGGGAACACCTTCTTCAATCGCTACGTTTAGCCATTGCAAAAACAAATCTGACGGATTGTCCGTTATCTCATTTGGATGAAAATCCGGTAAGGGACCTGCCAATGATTTTAAATTGCTTAATAAATCCTTTGCTTGCTTCATAATTCTGCTCCTTTCATTATTAATCTAGCATCTTGTTTTAACATAAAAGATTTAATATCATGAATCAACTTTAAGGGTGAATAGTAATAGTATTGCTATTGTTTTTAATGAACGGGTGTTTATAATCAAAAATAAGAACCCTATACTCCCGCAATAGGGCCATATTGTCGAATAAAAGAGTAATAATTAAAATTAGCCAAGACTACCCATCTGCCCAAAAAAAATTTTTTTTATATACCCGTATCTTTTCGTTTTGATTTAACGTTTATAATAAGTGAAAGACTAAAATTGAGGAGTGATTTGCAATGTGGCCGCATGTACAAAAAACTCTCGCTGAAGCGAATGAAAACTTTGAGAATGCTGTTCAACCATACCTGAAGGACTTGAAAAACTATTGCCAATCCTTGAGGAAATCAACATGGGATGGAGAAGACCTAATGCAAGAAACATTGACGAAGGCTTATAAAAGCTGGCTTGGAAAACCAAAGACAATGTCCAAAGCTTATTTATTTCGAATTGCCTCTAATACATGGATTGATGAATACCGTAAACGTAAGCCGAATGTAGATTTTAATCAGGATATGTCCGAACTGATGGCAAAGAAATGAATTTGGATGTTATGTATAGTGCAATGGAAATGTTATTGCGTGATCTTACGCCTAAACAACGCGTGGCCATGTTGCTGTCTGGAATGGACTACACAGCAAAGGAAATCGCAGAGATGACCGGAACAAGTGAAGGGGCAGTGAAGGCAGCTATCCATCGTGCTCGAAGAAGATTGAATCGGATGAAAAACAAAGAAGATTTGAACATGGGCCATGACAGGGTTATAACGTATGTCACTGCAATACGAAATGGGACACCGGAAAAGATAATAGATCTCTTTCAAAAAGAAATGTTGGAACCCCACCAAATGTCCTTCCAAAATGTTCAAATGGTTTCTGGACCAAGGGTGGGAATACAACAAATTTCTAGAGTAGGTGTGTCATACTTACTTGTGACAATCCAGGTTAAGAATGAAAATCTCTTATTTATACCGTTTTATCGGTCAGAATGGCTGAGTTCGTTGACGTGGTTGACGCAGGAGTCTTTATTTGCGTCATAAAGGAGGGGTTATCCGGGATGTGTACGACAGGCACTTTTGGAATCGTTTTGCAGTAGTCTAAATTTAACTAGTTTTCAAGATAAAGAAAAAGGTTTTTAGGGGTATTTCACCCTCATATTTCGTTTATTAAAAAATGAGAGTAAATTTGATTCACATATTTATGAATCTGTTTGCACTTACACCATTATTTTATAGGGGGAATAGCATGGACATCTTAATTTTAGGTGGCACACGGTTTTTAGGTAAGTTTTTAGTGGAAGCAGCTATAGAAAGAAAGCATAATGTGACGCTATTTAATCGTGGAAGCAACCCTGACATCTTTCCTGAAATTGAACAGTTGAGAGGGGATCGTGACGGGGACCTGGAAATATTAAAGGGACGTAAATGGGATGCTGTAATTGACACTTGTGGTTTTATCCCAGGAACTGTCTCAAAGTCTGCAAAAATTCTTAATCATGTTAACCATTATACATATATATCAAGTGGTTCTGTCTATAAAGACCTAAGCGAGCCAGGTATAGATGAGACTGCAGAAGTAAATACGTTGGATTCTGATAAATTGGAAGAAATAACTCGTGGAACTTCTGGTCCAATATACGGTGAATATTATGGTCATTTAAAAGCTTTAAGTGAAATAGCCGCTGAAAAAGAACTACCTGGAAAGGTTTTAGTAATTCGCGCTGGTCAACTTGTTGGTCCTTATGATTATACGGATCGATTACCATATTGGATTAACAGAATATCACAAGGTGGGGAAATTTTAGCTCCAGGTAGACCCCAACGTCCAATTCAAATCATTGATGTAAAAGACTTATCACAATGGATTATTCGAATGATGGAACAAAATATAACGGGTACATTTAATGCTGTTGGTCCAGAATACACGCTTACTATGGAACAATTACTCCAAGAGTGTACCAATGTAATTAATAGCGATACTAGGTTTACTTGGGTGAATGAAAAATTTTTAATGGATAATCAAGTAGAGCCTTGGGGAGAAATGCCTTTATGGATACCCGAAGAATATCCTATGCCGGGTGAAGATAAACCATGGATAGGTTTTTTAACGATGAGTAATAAAAAAGCAATGAAACATGGATTATTATTCCGTTCTCTTTCAGATATCATTAATGATATTTTTGCTTGGGAAAAAACACGTTCGCAACATGAAGTTAGAAAAAGTGGTATAGATTTAAAACGTGAAAGTAAACTACTGGAATTATGGAAGGACTTAAAAGAATAATAATTTATTCAACTAAGACAGAGACATCGTATCGTATAATTTTGGAATCGGTATAAAAAAGCTAAACGAGGTGAAGTTCCTTTAAAGTATTACTAGTTCAATAATATGGTGCATTTCCGGAGTAAGGATCTGCGCCTATATTGCAAAAGGGCTTTTTAATAAAATTGGATATTTATGATGAAATTGATATAAAGTTTGGAGGAAGTTTAAATTAAAAACAGGATTATTCTAATTATTGTAGAAATTAGGTAAGAACCCAAAAACAATTAGGAGAGAAATTAATGATTATTTCCTGTACGGCTGGTGATGCGACTTGCCATGTCTATGAAATCATGAAGATTAAAGTATCTTCCATTAACCGGCGCAATCATTGAATAAATGGTTGCTTTTCTTTATATACTGGGACAGACTGTAGAGTAACTCTTGTATTACGTATTAGACTAATACTGTGCAACAAATAACTTAGTTTATTTTTTGAAAGAATTTACTAAGTGAAGTAGCAGCTTTTAGGTAATGTGTTCAACAGGTGCTGGAATTGGAGTAATTTTTGAAAAAAATTTAAACACCTTTTCACAAACTAAAGAGGCAGGTGAAATAAAACCATTTATCACAAACTGTCTATTGACTGAAGGCTTTTTAGTTAGATTGTCTAACACTTAAGATAGTGATAGTGGCTAAAATAATGAGCATGCCAACAAGTTGAACAATAGTCAAACTATCTTTAAGAACCAATACGCCAAACAAGGAAGCTGTAACAGGCTCTATCATAGCGATCATCGAAGCAGTTGAAGGTGTAGTCCATTTGATACCGACTATATAGAAAACAAACGACACCCCGGCTCCGACAAGACCTAACAGGAGAAACCATCCTACATCACCCGAAGTTATAACAGAAAGTGCTTCATGGTGGTCGATAAACAGTAAAAGTATCAAGGAAAATGCAAAAAAAGCGATGGTTAATATTGACTGTGGCTTACCAAAAGTAGAGGCATTTTTAAAACTGAAAATAAACAAAGCATACGAAAAACCAGAACCGAGTCCTGTAGCAGCGCCTAGTAGGTTGACAGATGATGAGCCAGACTTATAAACACCTGTAAGTAAGAAGGTTCCCAATAGTATTACAACGATACATCCCCATTTTAACCAAGTGGAGCGCTCTAATCTTAGGAGAAACGAAATTAATAGTACAAACACTGGTGCAGTGTACATTAATGTAGCTGCGATAGCTATGCTAGACGCTTCAATACTCAGAAAATAAAAGGTGAAATTTCCAGCTAAACCAACTCCTGCAAGGGTAGACCATACGTACACAGATGAAGAGCTAGGCCAATTTTGTTTTGCCCGGAAAAGAAACCATGAAAAGATACATATAAGCCCTATGGCTCCACGATAAAATGATATAACTGTAGGGTTCCAACCTTTGTTCATTAATATTTCAGCGATTCCTCCGGTGATGCCCCAAAGTATAGCTGCCAACATAACCAAGCCTATTCCACCATATTTCATTGTTGACCTCCTGTTACCGATATTGTTATTAAAATTGCTATCTAGGGTTTATTCCATTTGAGAAGAGCATTTAAACCTAAAATCATTTATGTTAATTGCTGTTTTTCATGTTTCGACCTAAAACATACTATCCCAATGAAATAAAGGGCTATTGGGAGGGAGTGGATAATGAGCATATATTTAATATATATGAGGGTTAAGGAAGTAAGTATCTTGATTTCAATTCTTCCGCTTAAGGTGTATATGACACTGTATTGGCAGTATATTTATAATACTAAATGTATTAAATATCATAATCGATTATGTATAAGAGACGAGTGCTTATTTTTAATATGGGAGACTGTTAGACAGTCTTTTTTGTGTTCAAATTTAGCACATGTAAATAAAGCTTATAGTCGTTTTGATTCCCAATAGAGTGAACTTTATTGGGAAAATTTTTGTATTATGTGTTTGCCAGGAGTTGGAGTGTCTCATATACATGATCCAATTATACTCTGCTGAATCAAGGTGTATTTAGCTAATAACTATCAGTAGAACTAATGTATCCCCTTTTATTGCGCAGTACAAAGATACTGGTAATAGATTAAAATCTAGAGACGATCACTTATAGGGTGGTCGTCTTTGACAATTACTGCGCAGCAAATAAATTCATTCCAGCCGAATTTGTGAAAGGTTGCACTTAGACTACACTTTATTCTTGAGAAAGAATAAAGTTTTTTTGTTTCCTGTATGTGTAACTTTTTCTATGGCACGAGAGGAGAAAATCACATAACGGATAAATCTTAATAGTTTTTTAAGATTTTGATAAGTGTATTATAAAATCGCCGTGTAATAATTGTTAGATAACGTAGGAGGGATTATTTTGGGAAATAAAGCAGTTGTTGAATTGATCAATGTTAAAAAACAAATTGGAAAAAGTACTATTATAGATGACATATCTCTAAAAGTTTTCCAAGGGGAAGTTTTTGGTTTCTTGGGTCCTAATGGTGCAGGGAAAACAACAACCATTCGGATGATGGTTGGATTGATAGGGATTACAGAAGGTGAAGTTCTCATCAATGGGATTAGCATTAAGAAAAATTACGAAAAAGCAATTTCGAATGTTGGAGGTATTATAGAGAATCCAGAAATGTATAAGTTCCTGTCTGGCTATGATAATCTAGTTCATTATGCCAGAATGGTTCCAAAAAAGATAACAAAGGATCGAATTAACAAGGTTGTTCATCTTGTAGGTCTGGAAAAAAGTATTAATAATAAAGTAGGCAGATATTCATTAGGAATGCGACAAAGGTTGGGACTTGCTCAAGCATTACTTCATTCCCCTTCACTGTTAATTTTAGATGAACCTACAAATGGTCTCGATCCAGCAGGTATCCGTGAAATTCGAACTTATATACGAAAAGTTGCACATGAGGAGAATATGGCAGTTTTTGTATCCAGTCACTTACTATCTGAAATGCAATTAATGTGTGACCGGATTGGGATTATTCAAAACGGAAAGTTAGTTCGTGTGGAGACAATTGGAGACATTATTGATATTTCCAAAGAAGCAACCATTCGATTTCATGTGGATCCACTAGATAAAGCCTTGCATTTTTTACAATCTTTTTATGAAAAGACGGATATGGAAATAGTAGATGATTATATTAAGATAAGTTTGAAACAGGAACAAATTCCTCAATGTAACAAGGGTCTAGTGGAAAATGATATCAGGGTTTATGGAATTACATCTACCCAGGCTACATTAGAAGAAAAATTCTTAGAAATTACGGAGGAAAAATAGATGGTTTCACTAATTCACTTAATAAGAAATGAAAATATGAAGTTATACAAACGTACTGGTACTTGGGTGATGATTGGATTAATCATACTAGCAATAGTTGGTGTTGGACTTTTTTCGAAATTTGTTTTAGATTCAGACGCGCAAATAAATTGGAAAGAGCAACTGAAAGATGAGAATATGCAGTTAGAAAGAACAATGAAAGACACAGAAAAAATGGGGGTCGGAAATAATTATGTAAAACAACAATTAGCCATCAATAATTACAGACTTGAAAATGATTATCCGCCTGTCCATTCTCAATCTTTGTGGGGCTTCATGATTGATGCAACGAATTTCACTGGCTTTGTCGCATTATTTACCATTGTCGTTGCAGCAGGTATTGTGGCAAGTGAGTTTTCATGGGGAACCATTAAATTACTACTAATTCGACCAGTAAGCCGTTCAAAAATATTACTTTCCAAATATATTACTACCATTTTATTTGCATTATTTATGATATCATTATTGTTTGGATTATCCTTTATATTTGGTAGTCTGTTGTTTGGATTTAGCGGGCTAGAACAACCTAACTTAGTGTATCAAGAAGGTCAGGTTGTTGAGCAGAATATGATAACCTATATCATTAGCCTATATGGATTTAATAGCATTGATCTCTTCATGATGCTTACTTTTGCGTTTATGATTTCAACAGTGTTTCGAAGCAGTTCGTTAGCTATTGGTATTTCTATCTTTTTAATGTTTACAGGTCCTCAACTTGTGCAATTGTTAAGCAATTATGAATGGGTGAAGTATGTCTTATTTGCTAATACTAATTTACAGCAATATACAAATGGAATTCCTATCGTGGAAGGAATGACAATGACCTTTTCGGTTAGTATGATTATTATCTATTTTGTTATTTTTATTGCGTTGTCTTGGATTATTTTTGAGAAGCAAGACGTTGCATCATAATAAGAAGTTATTAAAGGTGGATTACCAGTGAATGCAGATCGAATTTTAATTGTAGAAGATGAAGCAGAACTTGGCGAATTAGTAAGAGATTATCTTACAGTAGAAGGATACCAAGTGCTTCTTGCTGACAATGGAGAAGAAGGAATGCAATTATTTCATCAGGAGCAGCCAATTCTGGTTGTTCTTGATATTATGTTACCTGGTATAGATGGAACAGAAGTATGTCGTAGAATTAGAGAAGAATCCACTATTCCCATTCTAATGATGAGTGCCAAACAACGGGATACGGATAAAATCATTGGTCTAGGAATTGGTGCCGATGATTATATTACAAAACCGTTTAGTCCAGGAGAATTAGTAGCTAGGATTAAAGCTCACATTAGGCGTTATAAACACTTTTCGGGTCAAAAACAGGACAACGGAATCGTTTCATATGGAGATTTAAAGCTTGATAAAAATAGGTTTGAAGTATATGTGAAAGAAAAGAAAGTCGATTTAACGGCGAAGGAATTTCAGTTACTGTATATTTTAGTATCTAATAAGGGACAGGTCTATACAAAAGAACAATTGTATGAGCAAGTATGGGGATATAGTCATATTGGTGATGTAAATACAGTTACGGTATATATTCGGAAAATCAGAGAAAAAATTGAGAACGATTCCTCCAGACCAGAGTATATTCAAACCATTTGGGGAATCGGTTATAGATTGAATGATGCGCTATGAAATCAAGCTTGAAAAATAGGTTAATTCTCGCCTTTTTATCTATTATAATCATTCCTATTCTTGCTACAATTGTTTCTTTTTTGGTAGGAGCTAAAAATTTTGAATCTCAAGATGAGGACCAGCTTAATGTCTTATTTACTGATGTAAAAACGGCGATTAGAAATAATGAAGATTCCCTTTCGAATAAGCATCTTTTTTACACAAAGCTCGTTCCTTTATTAGACCATTACGATATTAATTTGACTATCCATGGACAAAAGAATCAATTGCTATTTGACTCTAAAGAATTCCGACCTCGTGATAAAAGTCAGAAATTTATTATTGATATTGATACGTTTACAATAGATGTACAGACTGCCTCAGGTAAATTATGGAAGGTAGAAATCGAAGCAAATTCCTTTCAAGCTGAACCCTTTAGTGTTTTTCGTGATGTTTTACAAGTCATGTTTGTAAGTCTAGGAATTGGTCTATTTATTTTAATATTGTTAATTATTTTATGGGTTTGGTACATAACAAGGACAGTAATCTATCCAATAAGAATTATTTATCAAGCTACAGAGGAAATGAGGGAGGGGAATCTTGATTATGCCATACCATATAATAGGAAGGATGAGATTGGTAGGTTTATTCAAGGTTTCAATTTGATGAGAGAACATCTTAAAGAATCTTATGCAAAACAAAAGCAATATGAAGATTCACGAAACGTGTTGATAGCCAGTATCTCTCATGATTTACGAACCCCTCTCTCGTCAATAAAAGGCTATGTAGAAGGGCTACTAGATGGAGTTGCAAAAGATGATGCAATGAGAGAAAGGTATCTGAGAGTTATTCACGATAAATCAAATCACTTAGATAACCTCATTGAGGACCTGTTTGAATACTCAAAAATTGAATTAGAACAACTCCCTATTCATAAAGAAGTTGTTGATGTAAATGATTACTTTATAGAAATGCTGGAAAAATTAAAATATGATTTGAATAATAAAGATGCGGAGCTTGAATATGTTATGAACGTCCCGTCTTTTCAAATGGAATTTGATCCTAAACGTATGAAGCAAGTGTTTAATAACTTAGTTGATAATGCTATTCAATATGGTAGTGATAAGGTATTTATTCAAGTGGAACAAATAAGCAAATACCTTATTGTAAAAGTGAAAGATAACGGTCAAGGTATTGAGGAAGAAGATTTACCATACATTTTTAATTCTTTTTTTCGTGGCGAAAAGTCTAGATCTAAAAAACATAGTAGTGGCTCAGGCTTAGGCCTTTCTATAGTTAATTACATTCTGAAAGCTCATCATGGTTCTATTAATGTCGAAAGTCAAAAAGGGAAAGGAAGTCTTTTTACACTCACTCTTCCATTTAACTAACGAATGAAAATTATATCTAGATTTTAGTTTAATTAAACAGTATACAGTAAGTAGTAATACGATATAGGGGAGGAGGGTGCACTAAATGAGAAAAACTGAATTGTTAAAAGGGAGTACAAGTATTATTCTGTTATCGTTACTATCGGAAAAAGAAATGTACGGCTATGAAATCACCGAGAAAGTCCACCAGGTAAGTGAAGGGTATTTGAGTTATAAGGAAGGAACTTTATATTCAGCTTTAAAGCGACTAGAGTTAGCTGGTTTGGTGAGAGCTATTGGCAAAAATCAAGTGATGGACCACGCAGGAAATAATACCGTATTACTACTTCAGGAAAAAGTCACTGTCTGATCAAAGCAGGAGTGGGGTCTGTTTCAAAAGGTCATGTATCGGATTGTGGGTGATGTCAATGTCAAAACAAGTATCGATTAAAGAGTTTGATAGCTATATGAAGAAAATCACTAAAGAATTACGCCTAGACGAAATAGAAAAGAAATAACTTGCGGAAGAATGGAAGCAGCATCTCTATGATCATTATTGTTCACTTCTCAGGGACAATGTAGATGAAAAAGAAGCAATTCAAGCTGTTGACGATGATTGGAAAAGTCGAACTTACAACTCCAGTCATTATAATACTAACTACTATTAGTATTGTTTTAGTTATTATGAATGTTGTAAATAATACGAAGGGAACCAAACAAGAATAAAGTCTACACTAACGAGGGCTTGTCTTGAACAGTAAGGTAGTTGCACGATTTAGTTTTATTAAAGAAGCAAGACCCAAATAAGTGCCTGGCGATAATGTGTCAGACATTTTATTTTTGGGTCTTTTTTATTTTGTTAAGACTAAAAAATTATTCCTTGTTAAAAAAAATTAAAGTTTGCCGAAATAATAAGAGGATAGGAAAAGTATTCTTGAATTACCATTTTATTATTTAGAATAATTATTGCAGGAGGAAACGTAATGAAAAAATTGAAATTTATAATCTTTGCTATTTTGGTGGTGTTTTTCATTTTTCCGGTGAATAGCTTGCAGGCAGAAGAACTGAAGACATATGACAAACTAACCTTGGTAGACGAAGATTACCAAAATGATTCACTACTTCGAGTATACAAAGATAAAGATGGGAATGTCGTTTTTCATTCTATTTTTATTCAATCGGAGTTAAGTGACACCATTAAGGCAAGCGAGGACCAAGTTTTGACAGCCAAAAAATTATTGCTTGCATTTTATATGAAGTTCGATTTAACCAATAAAATGAATGAATTATTACATAAGTCCTTTCCTGAATCCAATCCTAGAACCGATATGGAAGTAAAAACAATTGAAATCTCCCCCGACTATTTGGATAGGTTGGAAGAAACAGAATCAATATCACTTGCATATGCGAAAGATCAAAAAGCAAAATTTGAACAGTTAAGTGAAGCAGAGCAAGAAGCACAAAAAGGGTATACCTTTTATTATTACGATTACGGTGAGGAATATTTGGGAACAACGGAGGAGTATATAAAGCGTTTAGATGTTGAAATTAAGGAAAGTACAGATCATTCGATTACGATAAGTTGGTCTGCTAATAACACAAACGTTCCAGACGGAGTTCTTTATATGTATGTATCCCTTGGTTCAAAATGGAGTGAATGTTTTCCGATAGGCGCTGTTTCACCTTGTAGAATTAAGGTGGACGGAGAACAGCAATTTACACTGGATAATTTAGAACCTTCAACCACATACAAAATCAGAATTGGGGGAGGCGTATTTTCGGAAGATTCAACTGCATCTAAGTCCGTTGAAGCAACAACAGAACCAAAAAGTAAGAATGAAAAAGAGAAATTTAAGGGAGACGATGTTTCTCTAAAAAATCATATTACTGTTGATCCAAACATTACGAAGAATACGGCAAAACTTCCAATGAATGTAATTGATTTACTTGCGAACGAAGGATTATTAACCGTCAACTTGGAAAAAATGTCTAATAAAAAGAACTCAACTATTCAATTTAGTTCAGAGGAAATGGATGAATTGATACAACGTAAAGCAACCATCCAGCTTGATCATAGTGAGGTTGAACTTTCCGTACCATCTACTGTATTACAAAACTCAAAAGTCACAAAAATAAACTTGGATAAATTGGAAGCTGTTAATGGTTCTCTTAGCGCTGTATTTGACTTTAGTATTACCCAGGAGAATCAAGTTATCAGTCAATTTGATCAACCAATTACACTCCGTTTCCCAGTAGATCAAGAATTGGTCGAGGACACGAGTAATCTAGCAATTTACTTCCATAATGAAGAAACAAATGAGTGGGAAAAAATCGGTGGAACTTACGAAGATGGAAACGTAACCGCCACAGTTAATCATTTCAGCACATATACTGTCTTTGAAGAATCTGTAGAAGAACCTACAACTAACGAAGTCCCTACTATTAATGATAGTGGAGTAACTGGAAAAAAACTACCAAATACTGCAACAAATGCTATGAACTTCCTAATGCTTGGTTTGTTATTCAGCCTTCTAGCTAGTGCGTTGGTCGTTTATCAGAATAAAAGAGGAAGAGCTTAAAAATTTTTGTTTCCCCTCCTACCTTTAGGAGGGGATTAGTAAATTATTAGTTCACAGTTAAGATGTAAATATCATAACAGGAGTTGAAATGTTATGTCAGTAAAGAAAAAGAAGGTCAGCATGATTGTATCCATCCTATTTACTTTAGGTGGGATTTTCTTGTTATACGGATCGTGGCTAATGGTAGACAGTAAACTTTCACAGGATAAAGCACATGAAATAGCAAAATCCAAAGTGGTATCTAGCTCAGCACAAGTGATTACTAAAAAGTCGACTTCACAATCCTATCATTTTGAAAAAGGAGAAATTTTTGGTGTTTTACACATACCTAGCATAAAGGCAGAGCTTCCAATAATAGAAGGTACAGGGGAGCAAGAACTTAAACAAGCGGTCGGGCATTTTATCGGTTCTTCTTTCCCGATGCAAAATAATCAAATTGTTCTTTCGGGTCACCGAAACACAGTGTTTCAAAATTTAGGTGAGCTTGTTATTGGCGATAATATAGTTGTTGAAATGCCTGACGGAGAGTATAAGTATGAAATAAAAAATACGGAAATTGTTGATGCAGATGATCGTACAGTGATTCGTTCGACAGCACCTAATGAAATACTTACGTTAACAACTTGTTATCCATTTAGCTATATAGGAAGCGCTCCTAAAAGATATATAGTTTATGCCGAACCAGTTTTTGTAGAGCAATCTGGTGAGAGAGGTTAATATATAGAACTTTAACCTCTCTTACAATAGATTGTTCCGATCCCCCTTCAAAAAAATTCTCATTTTGAAACGAGAAGTACAAGAGTTACTTAATGGAGATGGAAAGATGTTAGAATTTAATACAAGAAACAATTAATGATTTTGATACCAATTTATCCTATATAAATCTAGATTTTAATGTACATAATTTTGTTGAAAAAAATTTTTTATCTTCTGTTAAGTGTAGAGGACATGAAGGTAATTAGTATTGTCATAGATGGACCATTTAAACTTAATTGTTTTTGATGTGGATAGTGTCATTGCATGAGGTTCGCGAACACCTTCCTCAATGGCTACGTTTAGCCATTGCAAAAACAAATCTGATGGGTTGTTCGTTATCTCGTTTGGATGAAAATCCGGTAACAGACCGGCCAATGACTTAAATTGCTTAATAAATCCTTTGCTAGATTCATAATCCTGCCCCTTTCATTATGAATCTAGCATCTTATTTTAATATAAAAGAATTAATATCTTGAATCAACTTTATCATTATTTTAAAGGTAGATAGCAGCAGTATTGCTAATGTTTCTTATGTAATCAAAAATAAGAACCCTAATCTGCAGCAATAGGTCCAGATTATTGAGCAATCGAGAAGAAATTCTTCGCAATAGTATGTGATAGACTTAAGAAAACATAAGGGGGTAATAAGTTTAATCCGTCTATAAATGAATGTGTTAACAGGTGCATTCCCGGAGTAAGAAACTGCTCTTTAATTACTTAAAGCAAGAGAAAGGTATGGTTTAATTACCGATATTTGCAGGAACTACAAAAGAGTGAAATCAAAAAGAAAGATAATTAATAAAATTACTGGAGGGACCAAAATGATAACCCAAGTCGAAATAACCCATACTTTCAATGCTACACGTGAACTAGTGTTTAGGTCATTTACAGAATCAGAGCATTTACAGAACTGGTGGGGGCCGAAAGAGTGGACGTTTCATGTTGCAAAAGCAGATTTTCGTCCGGGAGGTGTCTTTCATTACAGCCAGAACCCTGCTGATGGCGATGTAATGTGGGTTAAATTTATATACAATGAAATGATTACACCAGAGAGAGTCGTTTACACCAGTTATTTTTCTGATGAGGATGGAAATATTGTGCGTGCACCTTTTAACGAAAACTGGCCATTGGAAACATTGAATACACTGACGTTCACTGAAAATGGGGGTAAAACAACCCTTACAGCAATAGTAGCTCCTGCTGCATCAGCAACTGAAGAGGAACTGAAGACCTTTGGAGAATCACAAGTTATGGTTCATGAAGGATTTTCAGGAACCTTCAATCAATTAGAAGATTATTTATCAAAGGAATTAAAATAATCCGGACCATGCAAGAAAATCACCGACTAAATTAGCGGTGGTTTTCTTTTTGAGGTGGAGAATATAATTGATTTAATTTCAGACATACACAAACGGTGGCAAATCAGGAATAAGTGCCTGCGTCTAAATTTTATATAAGCATTTTTGTTAAGGAAAAAGGATTTTAAGACAAACGAAAAGAAGTAATTATGATAAGCAAACAGAAAGGAGTATATATTATGAGTGAGGATATTAGCGTAAATCTTCCCGAGATTGTCACGCATGATGACTGGCTTGCGGCTCGTCAGAAGTTATTAACAAAGGAGAAGGAGATTACTCGTAAGCAGGATGAATTGAGTGCTGAGCGTCGCAGGATGCCCATGGTTGAAATCGACAAAAATTATATTTTTGAAGGACCAAATGGCGAAGTAAGTTTACTTGATTTATTTAAGGAGTGTCGCCAGCTTATTGTCTATCACTTTATGTTTGATCCGACTTGGGATGAGGGTTGCGAGGGTTGCTCCATGATTGTTGATAGCATGGGACACCTTTCTCATCTGTATGCTCGTGGTACTTCTTTAGTTTTAGTGTCCCAGGCACCTTTGAGCAAAATCGAACCTTTTAAAGAACGTATGGGTTGGGGGATACCGTGGTTTTCTTCTTTTGAAAGCGAATTTAATTACGATTTTGAGGCTACATCAAAGGATGGTGCACAGCTTCAACACCAGGGATTGAGTGTTTTTCTGCGTGATGGAGACCGTGTCTTTCACACGTATTCTACTTATTTACGAGGTCTCGATACACTCTTTAGTCCTTTTAACTACCTTGACCTAACACCATTTGGCAGACAAGAAACTTGGGAAAAATCGCCCGAAGGCTGGCCGCAATCTCCCCCGTATGAATGGTGGCGTCTCCATGACGCTTACGACTACACTGAAGTTCCAGGTTCATGTTGTCATTCAAGAAGCATCACTCGTAAATAGTTGTATTTTCGGTACAGGGCAACAAACTGGCGCGTTTATCTCATAACGCGTCTATTTTGTATAGGGCGTTAATGTTGATTAAGTACGACGAAAATACAACATATCTATTTATTGCGTAGTGCAACCATACTGGTAACAGATAAATCTTAATAGTTTTTTAAGATTTTGATATGCGTATTATAAAATCGCCATGTAATAATAATTGTTAGATAACGTAGGCGGGATTATCTTGGAAAATCAAGCAGTACAACGATACTATGTAATAGAAAAATGATATTCAAGAATTGTGCACGGTAATCAAATAAGAGCCGTAGCCTTTAAGTTGTATCATTTTAATTAAGCAACAGAAGGCCGGAATACTGACTGGGAGGGTCAATGATGAGTCTTGGAAATGAGTATTTAAAAGTTGTTCAAGAAAGGTTTAAAAGTATCAAAGACCTCGGGGATAAGACAATAAGTCAATTGTCAAACGACGAAATTCACTGGAATTTCAATGATGCTTCAAATAGTGTCGCTGTTATAGCTAAACATTTAAGTGGAAATATGGTGTCCAGATGGTCTGATTTTTTAACATCGGATGGAGAAAAGTCATACAGGAATCGTGATCAAGAATTTGAGAATGATATACCATCAAAACAGGAATTGATAGCAGTTTGGGAAAAGGGTTGGAAGACTCTTTTTGAAACATTAAATGGATTAGAGGGTCAGGATTTATTGAAAAGTGTGGTTATTCGTGGTGAAAGTCATACGGTATTAGAGGCAATTGAAAGGCAAATGGCACACTATGCCTACCATATAGGGCAAATCGTTTATATTGGTAAACAAATAAAAGATGAGAATTGGGAAACGCTCAGTATCCCTAAAGGAAAATCAGAAGAATATTAACAACAAATGCTGATAAGAAATCAGAAATAAAAAAGGGGTTAGCCCTTATTTTCACGAATAGGATTATGAAGTATTCTATTAATAATCAATAAGTAAAAAATTAACGAATAGGGAAAGGGGATTAAACATGGATGTAAGATTTCCAATTGGGGAATTACAAGTTCCAAAAAAGGTAACATTAGGAAATATTCAAGAATGGCTAAAGGAGATCGAAACTTACACGATTCGATTAAGAGAAACTGTTGACTCATTAAGTGATGAGGAATTAAGCAGAACATATCGTGATGGTAGCTGGACAGTTCGTCAACTTGTTCATCACATTGCAGATTCTCAGTTGAACATGTATCAACGTTTGAAGCTGGCTTTAACAGATGAGAATCCAACAGTACTAGCTTTTGATCAAGAAAAGTGGGCTATTCAACCCGATACAGAGCTACCCGTAGAAAGTTCTATTAAAATGCTAGAGGGTATAAATGAGCGCATCGTATCTTTAGGGTATAGTTTAACGGAAGACCAAGTAGATCGAGCTTTTACTCACCCGAAAAACGGTGAAATACAAGTTGCAGCAAAAGTTGCAAAATTAGCTTGGCACGAAGAGCACCACTTAGCCCATATAAAAATCGCATTATCAAAATAGCAAAATATTTATGGAATTGGCTTATCGAACTTCGATAAGCTAATTTTTTTAAATAAGAATAATTACAGAAGTTTTATTCAACTAAATGGTGTGATAATAGTAAAGGATTTTTATTAAATTTCGCATTTGTTCGTTTCCGATGTCACAAATCAGAGTCTTACATTGTTATATGTATGAAACTTAAAAAGGAGCTGAGGAATAATGGACGACTTGACATGTATAATTATCGGAGGCGGTTATGCAGGGCTTAAAGCACTCAAACAAATACAGGAGACAACCCGGGACATGGCAAACGGACGGCGGATTCGGTTTGTGCTGGTCGACAAGCAGCCCGGTCATCTGCGCAAATTGAGGTTATTTCGGCCAACTACGGTCGAGGAAGAAATTATGATTCCTTGGAATGATTTAGTTTTAGGAGAATTTGAATTTGTGCAAGGTACAGTTAGATCTGTGGATAGTGAAAAAAAGTGGGTTCAATATGTGGATGTGCAAGGAAATGATGCCCAAATTCATTATGACCTTTTAGTCGTGGCGGTTGGTAGCACCGTTCGGCGACCAGATACCGACCAAGGTGGGATCGTCTTGACTGATCAACAATCCGCGGCAGCCATCCGGGAGCGCTGGCATGTCAGTTTACGAAAGGCT
This sequence comes from Virgibacillus subterraneus, assembly GCF_900110695.1. Lineage (GTDB taxonomy): Bacteria > Bacillota > Bacilli > Bacillales > Amphibacillaceae > Lentibacillus > Lentibacillus subterraneus. Next base: position 398,650 of record NZ_FOEH01000003.1, read on the forward strand.
GCTGAAGAGACGAATCCTGAAGAACAAAAGCGTCTAATGACAATCGCGGTTGCTGGAGCGGGTATCAGTGGCATCGAGACGTCTGCGGAGCTGGCACTCTCTATGCAGAAGGAAGCAGCTGCGCTAGGGCTGAATTCGTCCAATATCTCCGTATATTTACTGAATTCACATGAACGACTGCTCTCAGAAGTGTCGGAGAAATTTAGGCGGAAGTTGGATCAGGAGCTCAACAAATGTGGAGTGACCGTACTTCACAATCGTAAGGCGATGCGGGAGGAAACAGGAGAGGTGACGCTAAATAATGGAGATTCACTGAAAGTTGGCCTATTGATATGGATGATTGGTCTGATACCGAATCCAGCCCTGAGCGGTATGGGCTTACCGCTTACACCTGATGGTCAGGTACTGGTAGATGAATGTTATCGTGTCCAAGGGGCGCCGGAGGTATACAGCATTGGCGACTGTGCGAGAATCGTCGATCCGAAAACCGATAAGGCGGAACAGAAGACGTGCTTTGAAGCTGGATTACAAGGGATTCGACTGGGGAAGATTGTGAGTGCCGATTTGGAGGGTCAACTTGCACCGGTTCACAAAGCATCGAAATCCAATATGGATGTCTATAATATTGGTCTGGGTCAAAAAGGGGTGTTTTGGATACGTAAATGGGGAATTGATATGGTGATGACAGGAAAGACTCCAGGGAAGATCAAGAAGCTGGTAGAGGATAAAGCCAGTTACCTTCGATAGAAACAAGAGACCAGGATGCAATAAATTTATAACATTCAAGAAAGGAGGGACAGTGAGATGGAAGAACTATACGACCAATATAAAGCGCTGCTGTTTACGCTGGCATATCAGTTGACAGGGTCTGTTGCAGACGCGGAGGATGCGGTACAGGACGTATTTTTTAAAGCGTACAAAGCACATGTCGAACGTTTAGAGGAGCCAAAAGCGTATTTGTGTAAAATGGTGACCAATCGCTGTCTCAATCTGCAGAAGTCAGCACGAAAGAGGAGGGAAGCATATGTCGGTCCGTGGCTCCCGGAACCAATTCGGACGCAAGAATCGGATACACTTGAGATGATGATTGTCCGCCGCGATTTGCTGTCTTACGCCACGCTCGTAATGTTGGAGAGGTTGACACCTACAGAACGGGTAGTTTTCGTCTTGCGTGAAGCGCTGGGATTCGATTATCCCGAAATAGCCGAACTGCTCGGCAAGAGAGAGGCGAATTGCCGCAAGCTGATGAGCCGGGCGAGAAACAAGATGGGAATATCAGAGGAAGAGACAGTTGCGACCGAAGCGATAGAATTGGAATGGGTTAACCGGTTCCTCACTTCCCTTGAACAAGGTGACGTGGATCATATACTGTCTCTGCTGACTGAAGACGTCATGCTCGTCACTGACGGAGGAGGAAAAGTAAAAGCATTCAGGCATCCAGTACAAAAGCGTGATCTCGTAGCTCGATTCCTGTCTGCTGCGCTTGAAGGGATGGCTCCCTTTTATCAGGAAAGTCTTCACTATGAAATTACTTCTTTGAATGGTGAGACCAGTATAGTACTCCGTTCTGGTGATGAAACAGTAGCCGCTATATGTGTACAACTCCGGCACGGAAAGTTTGCAAGTATTATCTATGTCGTACGGAACCCGGATAAGCTTACTCGGGTTTAGGTAGCCGATTACAATCTCTAGAAACACTTGTTGGAAAGATACTAACTTCTACAAGAATTATATTTACTGTTGGCAGTCAACAATAACTTTAATAGAGGGTGGCTAATAAATGCCAACTAAAAATGCATAGGTTACTCCAAGCTCATACTTGTATCCAAGAACAGGGCAGTTATTCTATTTACTTTTAAATTATCTGAGGAGTTAAAATGAAATTTGTTGTCCTCTTTCCAGTTTTATTGGGCAATTCCAGTTGTAAGTATTAAAATTGTTTTCATTAATACATATTATCGAAATGTGTTTACACAAAATTATTAAAAAGATAGCAACCATGAGAAATCAAAATAACTTTTAAATGATATAATTGAAAAACAAGTAATCAAAAATACATGAACAGGAGGGGGATTATGACCAAACATAAGATCTTTACAATGAGTGTCGCAAGTGTCTATCCCCATTATGTTACGAAGGCAGAGAAAAAAGGACGTACGAAAACAGAAGTCGATGAAATCATCCGTTGGTTGACAGGGTATAGCCAGGAAGAGTTAGAAGCGCAACTGGAAAAACAGGCAGACTTTGAGACCTTCTTTGCGGAAGCTCCCCAACTGAATCCTTCACGGAATCTGATCAAAGGTGTAATCTGTGGTGTCCGAGTGGAAGACATCGAAGAACCAACTATGCAGGAAATTCGCTATTTGGATAAGCTGATTGATGAGTTAGCAAAGGGAAAAGCGATGGAGAAGATTTTGCGGAGATAATAATTATAAACGAAGAAACACTGATTCTATGGGGCAGATTGTTGAGTAAACACCCATGACTGAGTAAACGACAAACTTAAGGTCTGAAAAATAAATTTTTCACAGTAAATAAATAAAGCCCAATTAATTGTGTAAGTTGGAACTAAGAGATTATCCGCTTGAAAGGAGGGAATTTGCTTGGCAAAATGGGACAATATGCTAGCTATCGTTTGGCTGTTAAGATCAAGAAACAGTATGACGGCGGAACAACTTTCTGAGAGATTGGAAATTAGTGTTCGGACGGTTTATCGCTATATTGACGCACTTTGTGCAAGCGGGGTGCCCATTGTAGCAGACCCGGGACATGACGGGGGCTATCATTTGCCGAAAAGTTTTCGGGAAGCACCGCTGTTTTTTAATCTTAATGAATTGAAAAGTCTTTTTCACGCCGCCTCATTTGCACGGGGAGCAGGGTATCCGTATGAAAAGGATTTAAGCCATGCCCTTGAAAAAATCCAACAGAATTTGAACTACAAACAGAAGGCCTATTTGGACCGCCACATGAGTGGTTTGGATGTCATGTTTTCACGACATGATGAATTGATGCACCGTTGGCTTAAGCAACTTGAACAAACCGTGGCAGAGGGGCAAACCATTGATATGTTCTATGATAAACGGAAGGGAGAAGGACCAGTTGAACGTCGGATTGATCCATATGGGTTGGTGTACCGACAAAATTATTGGTATGTGGTCGCCTTCTGTCATTTGAGACAAGAGCTGCGTACGTTTCGTATAGATCGAATCAGCTACCTGTCATATTCTGGTTTATTTTTTGAGCGACCGTCCGATTTTTCGGCGAGCAAGTATTTACAAAATCAGTGGAGCTTTGAATGGGAAGCAAAAGAGCCAACTACTATGATCCATGTTCGGGGGATACCTGAGGTTATGGATTATCTGTGCCAAAATATGCACCATTGCCTGACGGAACGAGGAGATGAAGAGGCACATTTCAAAATCAATGTTGAACGGATGGAAAATAAATTGCCTGCGTTCCTTCTTTCGTTTGGAACAGGTATTCAAGTATTGGAACCACAGGCGTTAAGGAATAAGATGGCAGAAAAGGCCCGACAACTTGCAAACTATTATGAAACAAATGAGTACCTTGACGGAGGTGAGAGGTAAGTAGGATTCCGAGTCACTTTTTAAATTAAATGGAGGTGGATACCATGAATTATTACAGTACATTTATATTAATTTCTGATGATAGCCCTGTTCAGGCAAGTAAAATACCTGTATCTAATCGAGAAAAGAGGACAATCTCTGAAATTGAATATGCGCTGCTTCATGAGAACCCAGGCTACTATACGCAAGATGAGTTACAATTTGAGGTACATATGATACACAAAGGAATTCCAAAAGAAAACCGTCACGGGGAAAAGATACTTTTTTTAGAGAAAAGTCGTGCTTGTATGCGAGCTTCTTCTCTACCGAAACGTTTTGGCTGGGGAATTTACTTTGATACATACGGAAACGCTGAAATGATTCCAGTTGAAACGGAGAAATATCAAGAGCTTAAACAACAGGATCAAATTAAGAAGGTAAAGGCGATGAAGTCTAAAAAATAAATAAATTGCCATCGTTAGTTATTGAATAGCCACTTCAAATGGAATGGCTTTTTGCGAACGGGATAGTAAAAGACAATACGGCAATTAGTAACTTTTTGTAAAATGATAACATCCCCTGACAGCATTTGTCAGGGGTATTGTTTTATGATTGTCACATTCCCAGTGAAAAGTGAATAAACAAGGAGGATTTTCAAATGAAACATCAAGCATTACAGCTGTATGATTATCACGTTTGGGCAAACAACAAATTTTTCGGACATTTAAAAGAGCTACCTGAAGAAATATATTCACAGGAAATTGAAAGTGTTTTTCCTTCAATTGCAGAAACGCTCTCCCACATTTACATCACTGATACCGTTTGGCTCGGTGTTATACAAGAAGACAATTTTGATCAAGTTCAGGCTTCCGGCGTTAAAGCAGCTGAAGCAACGAAAGGTAAAAATCTTGAGGACCTGGAAGTCATGTTTACAGAACTTTCTGAACGCTACAAAGACTTTCTTAACAGCGAAAATGATCTCGACAGACCTATGGAACTTGAACATCCACATTATGGTCGTTTGGAAACACAACTTTCCAATTTGGTCCAGCATGTTGTCAATCACGGGACGTATCATCGTGGTAATCTGACAGCCATGATTCGCCAATTGGGGCATCCAAGCGTCCCAACCGATAATATCCTTTATCTGTATGAAAAAAATGCTAAGAACTAGTTAATCCGCTGGAAAAGGGGTTCTTTAGTGGAGTTAAGGTGTCTATCTTCATTAGTCTGACGCCTTTCTCTAATAAGGAACAGTGCTAGTATCGCATATTCATAAGGGATACTAACAATATTTTTTTATTATGATGGTGCACTGAAAATAAAACATTCCGCATTGTCTCTAGAGAGATCTGTCCTTTTGAATAAATTATGGAGGTGCTGACATGATTACCGTTTATAATTACGTACTGGATACGTTATCCGACTGGGAACTTGGATATGTGACGGCTGAGCTTAATTCGGGTCAATACTTTAAAAAGCAAAGTGACTCTGTTTCTGTAAAAACTGTTTGCTCTACAGAAGAATGTATAATAACAAAAGGAGGTATGACAGTTAAACCTGATATAACCGTTGATGAAATCATTATTGATTCATCAGCACTTTTATTGTTGCCGGGGGCAGATACTTGGGATGATTCTATACATATACCAATTATTGAAAAGGCAACAGAATTATTAGTATGTGGGGCAGCGGTCGCTGCAATTTGTGGGGCAACAACTGCACTTGCCGGGGTCGAATTGTTGGATAAATGGGTACACACTAGCAATAGCCTTGAGTATCTCAAGATGGTTTGTCCAAGCTATAAAGGAGAGCCATATTATAGGGATGTAAAAGCAATTAAGGATGGAAATTTGATTACTGCCAGTTCAGCAGGAGGGTTGCTTTTTGCTAAACTAATAATAGAAGATTTAGAGGTCTTTTCTAAGGATACCCTTGAGGCTTGGTATAACTACTTTGATAAAGGGGATGCAACATATTTCTACGATTTAATGCAGACTTTGGAAGATTAGAAATTTTTGATATTCTATATAAACTATTATTCTATCATCTGACGCTTTTCCTTAATAAGGAATAGCGCAATATCGTATATAGGGCCAGATTGTTAAAGAATGGACATGCGCTTGTGGAACGATTAAAAGATCGGGTTTATTATAAAATTGATAAAAAAGCCATTTTGACTTACGTGCCTAATTTTAATTTTTTATGGAAAGGCGGTTGAGTGTTGGAACCGACTTTTTTAAAGGAAAAGTAAGTTGATGTGTTTCAAAATTACTCTCTCATTATCAAAAATCTGATCTTGACTGACCGTAGTTGTCAGTGAAGTTGTTATATAGTATGGCAAGGTCGTCAGATTAAGAGAAATAATGCCGATCAAATAATCTTACTTTTTGGAAGGTGATGAAGATGAAACTACTGCAAATTAGACTTTTGGTCAAAGATTTTAGAAAAAGCGTTTCGTTTTACAAAAACCACCTCGAATTGCCAATTAGCCTGTATGAGGAAGAGATGGAGTATGCTCTTTTTGAAACGGGAGAGACCAAAATTGAACTTTTACCACGAAATGTGATGGCTGAAGGGGTTGGTGAAGAACATAAGCCTGTGGATGCAGAAACACAATCATCATTCTTGTTTCAATTTAAGGTGGAAGATGTGGATAAGTCTTACAGCAATTTTCGCGAAAAGAACATCATGTTTGTGAATCCACCTCATGATCGAACAGATTGGGGAGCCAGGGTTGCCCATTTTCGTGATCCAGATGGAAACTTGATTGAAATCTATAGGATGCTTGGTAGGGATAAATAATAAGTAAGTGTGTAGTTGCCTTCATAGGGCGTACCTTTATTTCAAAGCGCGCCCATTTTGAATGGTGCGAACGTAATTCTTGAAAGCCAAAGGAGAGGGATCGGTAATGATTTATATCGCACTATTGCGTGGTATTAACGTGGGTGGAAAGAATAAAATAAAGATGGGCGAATTGAGGGACGTTCTTGAAACAATGGGGCTTAACCGGGTTCAAACTTATATCCAAAGCGGTAATATCCTGTTTGAATCGAATGAGAAGGAAGAACCGTTACAGAAACAAATCGAAAAGAAAATTGAAGAAGGATTTGGCTATTCTATCAACGTTATTTTAAGAACACCTACGGAACTGGAAAGGATTATCGGAAATTGTCCATTCTCAGAGAAAGCCATATCTGAGGCAGAAGCATCTGCAGTAGGAGAAAGTCTATATGTTGCTTTACTGTCCAAACCTCCGTCGCAGGAAGGGATTAAACGATTAAGCAATTATAAAAATGAAAAAGTGATATATCTAATTGAGGGTCGGGAAATTTACCTCTTATTCCATCATAGTATTAAAAATTCCAATCTGGCTAGAAGTCTTCAGAAATTAGGGGTACCTGTGACAATTCGGAACTGGAAAACGTTAAATAAGCTCGACGCAATGGTAAATGAAAGGAATACTTAATCGTTTAAAAAATGCTACTCTGGGTATAGCGTTAATAGGCGAGAATAAACACTTAATCCATAGGTTTATTTTAGCAGTTAAGAAAGTATAAATTCTTTCTTACTGCATAAGTGCAACTACGGCACTCGCCATTAAGACTTGGCGAATGCCAAGTTTTCTAATAACAGGAACGAGATTTGAATAACAAGCAGAAAAGGGGAGCTTCAAATGCTTTTTAGTGGGGAAAGAGTTCGCCTAAGAAAAATGTCCAGTGAAGATATCTCTACTTACCATAGGTGGAGAAACGATGTAGAGGTTATGCAATTTACAAACTCATCTTTGGATGTTTTTAAGTATGCTGACACTGAAAACTTCGCTAAAAACATATTTGAATCCAATAATTCCAGAATCTACATAATTGAGGAAATTGAAACTAATAAATCAATAGGCGTCACGTCGCTTATTAATATTGATTATGGAAATCGTAACGCTGAATGTAATATAAGCCTAGGGGATAAAAATTACTGGGGTAAAGGTCTTGGACAGGAAGCTTTTCGGCTTCTGTTGGATTTTGCATTTAACGAGTTGAATCTGCACAAAGTGTATTTACGAGTATTTTCCTTCAATAAAGGGGCAATTAAATTATATCAAAAACTTGGATTTTATGAAGAAGGAGAATTAATAGAACAATTTTATCGAGATTTCTCTTGGCATAATGTTATTTTCATGGGTCTTTTGAAAAGAAATTATAAAAAGTGAGAGAGCTTAGCGCTAAGCCAAGCAAGTTTTCTAAAAAGGAGAGTGCGTTTCATGAAGAAGTATTTAAAAGAGTTTTTCACATTTCCTGATGTAACCATTATGCTTGTGTTGTTTATCCCGGTTGTCATTTATACATCAATGAATTTATTGTATTATGGAACTTGGATCGCAATTGTGGTTGGAATGATTGGATATGCAGTGAGTGAGTATATGATTCACCGGTATTTATTTCATATCAAAACACCTAAGAATCCTTTCTTATTAAAAATGATTAAGCGATTACATTATGATCACCATGTTGACCCCAGTGATTTGCGTTTGCTGTTTCTGCCACTTTGGTTCAGTATCCCTAACTTTGTCATTAGCTCATCCGTTTTCTATCTGATTACGCAAAATTTGCAGCTTACAATAGCTTTTCTGGCGGGAGTTATGGGATATTTTCTTTATTATGAATGGAAGCATTATGTTGCTCATAAGCCAATTAAGCCACGTACACAATTAGGAAGAACCATTAAAAAAACACACCTTTGGCACCATTTCAAAAATGAGAATTATTGGTACGGTGTCACACATACAACAGTTGATAAAACACTTGGCACATATAGGGATCACAAGTATGTCGAAAAAAGTGAAACAGCAAGAAATTTGGAAAAACGCAGCAGAAAGAACGTTAACTAATCAGTTTTTGCTATTGGGTTCTACACTCTGAACTGCATATCTGTATGCTGAACCGCTGCATTCAGACGTTCCTCATGTGGTTGCGCCATACTATCCTTTTACATTTCTAAAACAAGCACAATACATGAGCTACTGATATTATCCTCCTATACGTTTTTGTTCCGGGTCCCCTTGCCAGAATTTCACTTCATCTAATTTATTCAACAGCACCAGTTAATCACATGAACATTCTGATTCAGCAATCTGACATGATTCAGTCGTAAATTTCATAGGATAACTGATATAAATGGCAGAATTGTTGTGCGTGGTCTCGTTTAGCTGTATCGTAAAAGAGGAATATGTAGTAATGCAAAATTAGATGAAACAGGAGCTGATTAATTTGCTCGGGCAACGAATCAGACATACAAAGCGCTATCGCGAAATTATTAATGTACTTATGAAAAATGGATTCAGCCATTTCCTGTTCCGGGTTGGCCTGGCAGATCGAGGACTGGCGGCAGGACAGGGCGCTGAAGAGATTGATCGAAACATGAAAAATGTTGGGAAGCGGCTGCGTCATGCATTGCAGGATCTGGGGCCTTCGTTTATTAAGCTCGGTCAGATTGCCAGTACCCGCCATGATGCACTGCCACCGGAAATAATAGAAGAATTGGAAAAGCTTCAGGATCATGCACTGGTAATTCCGTTCGAACATGTGCGTTCTACAATAGAATCAGAGCTTGAAGATGAGCTCGACAATCTTTTTGCACAAGTCGATTCCGACCCGCTTGCAACAGCCTCAATTGGACAAGTACACACAGCCAGGCTTCTTAGTGGTGAGGATGTCGTGATTAAGGTGCAGCGGCCGGGACTGAAGTCCAAGATTGAAACGGATTTGGAAATTTTACAGGGATTTGGGCGTATACTGGAGGAACGTACTGTCTGGGCAAAACGATATCGTCTCTGTGACATCATTGATGAACTCTCCACCTCATTGAAAAATGAGCTGGATTACTTGATGGAAGGCCTTGGTGCTGGGCGGATTTCCAAGCAGTTTGAGGACGATGCGTTTATAAAAGTCCCGGACGTTTATTGGGATTTTTCGACCAAACGTGTATTGACGATGGAAAAAATCGAAGGCATCAAAATTTCCAAGATTGAAGAACTGGATGCCAATGGCTATGACCGGGTAAAAATTGCCCGGCGGCTTGCAGATACAATGCTCCGGCAGCTTTTCGAGAATGGCTTTTTTCATGCTGATCCACACGCCGGCAATATTTATGTGCTGCCAAAGAATTCGATTGTATTTTTTGATTTCGGGGAAACCGGAATGATTAACAAAAAGACGCGACAGTACTTTGCATCGCTCCTTGTCAACCTTCACCAAGGCAATACAAAATCGATGATCAAAACTTTTTCCAAAATGGACATTATCAGTGAGGAGACAGACACAGAGGCATTGCGGCATGACCTGGAAGACCTGCATGTACGCTATGAAAATATCAAAATGAAAGAGCTAAGCCTAGGCAGGGTTATCCTGGAAATATTGAATGTGTCATATCACAACTACATAAAAATACCAACAGAGCTGGCGCTGATCAGCAAGGTGATCCTGACGCTTGAGGGAGTTTTACAACGGCTCGATCCGGAATTCAGCCTAATGCGGGCAGCGGAACCTTTTGCACAAAAACTGATGTGGCAGCGTTACCGTCCAAAGGAAATTATCCGAAATTCATTGGAAGAGATTGGTGAAGATATCGGTATTATTTCCGAATTGCCAAGTGATTTGAAGGAAGTAATGGACGTTGTAAAGAAGGGCAAAATCGGGCTGGATATTAACGTGAAACGCGGCGACCAAATCATGCGCAGGGTGGACAAGATCAGTAACAGGCTGTCGTTCAGCGTTCTGATGCTTGCCTTCAGTATTTTAATGGGCAGCCTAATCATCGGCCTAGCAATTGTCGGACAGGACACCATCATCTGGAACCTGCCAATCATCGAAATCGGTGCAGTCATCGCCGCCCTCATGTTTGTGCTGATGGTGATAACGATTATCCGGTCAGGGCGGATGTGAAGAGGTTTTAAGATTGAATGGAGTGGAAAATGGGTAACACATATTAACAAATGTCCTTTTGGTGAGGAGGTCAACAATGAAGCAGACACTTATCATATTTCTGATTCTTGCTGTATTGATGGTCACCTTTTTTGTAACGATAGAAATTGTATAGATAGTTAAAAAGCGGGACAAGGGACCTGTCCCTAAATGTACCTATGTCATTTTTTGAGACCATGTTTCTCATGATTTCGTTCGGAACGTTAATTGTTGCGATAATGTCAAACAAAAAATAACCACCCTGAGCCTGCGCAAGCGTTTAGGGTAGTTATTTCTTAACTCTTTACGTGAGCCGCCCCTTTGAAGGGCTATTACACGTAGGCTGAATGGTGTTAGCGCACCGTTCAGTCTTTATTAATGTATGACTTTCTATTTATAGTATACCTTATTTTGATTAATTGTTAAACATCTTACTTAATTTTCACATTATCAATATTGTATACTATTGAAGCTTTGCTAGTCATCATTTTTAAATAGAAAAAGGGAAGACTATTCAAAGTCACTCACTTTAAAAACGTTATTCCTCACCTAAAATTGCATCAAATGCTGCTGAGACGCTATCAAAGTTATTGTCGGATCAATTGCTGATAAATCATTGTTGCCATTCCTTTGTAAATCCTGTACAAAGTTGAAAACCACATAGTCAGTTCCTTCTTCTAACTTATCATCACCTTTTATATCGAAAAAATTTGTTGTCTAGTTTAGTGAAAAATGGGACAAGGAACCTGTCCCTAAATGTCCCAGACAATCCACTTTTGTTGTTAATTATTAAACTCTAATGTTTCATTAATGTCTGTTGATTTAGAACTTTGCTTGGTCATTCGTTTATAGTAAAAGGCAATTTTCTTTATGTGATTTCCTCCTTCCCAATATTCGGCTGCTTCCACATTTACCCTTATCAAGATAACATTAGGATCATCATAAGAAGTTTTCATTATTTTCTCATATATTTTGCTCCACAATTCCTTTTTCTTGCCTAAATCTTCAACGATTTCCGCTCTTCCACGGACGGAAACATAGGATTTACCTACATATGCTACATTAACATCTTGATTATGTAATATTTCATCATATTTATTCGTCTCTTTTTTAGTGAAAAACCATAAGTCACCATCAAACTCTACTTCTTGTGTTCTCATGGGACGAGAAATCAGCCCTTCTTCAGTAGCTGTAGTCAACATGGCCGTGTCTACATCTTTAATTATCTCTCTAAATGTTTCAATATCATCTTGTTTCCAGTTGTTAGCCATTTCTATCACTCCTTCAAGGGTATAGTGCCCTCTATACCAAATTTTATCCAGGTATAAAAGAGTAAATGCTTGTTACATCATTATTAAATTAAAAAAGGGAGGACCATTAAAAGTCGCTCCCTTTAAAACTTTATTCCTCATCTAAAATTGCATCAAATGCCTCTGACACTCTATCAAATTCCTCGTCGGATTCAATTGCTGATAGATCATGATCATCGTCTATTTTAAGGAAGAAGAGATCAATGTCATCATTACTTTCTGCCTGTAAATCCTGTACAAAGCTGACAGCTACATAGTCAGTTCCTTCTAATGTAACCTTTGCCAATACTTCAACTGAATGTTCTTCTTCTGATTCATCACTTATTGTGAAAACTTCGCCAACTTCGATTTCACCCATTTTAATTAATCCTCCTCTTACTTACCTAAAGTTATGGTAACATTCTTTCCTGTAAGTATGAAATTAATGCAAGTTATTTTAAAATGAAACATAGTGAATACCTAATTCGTAGCTAAAGTAACAGCATAAAACTAGGAGGATTTTGATGGGGGAGTCAATTTATTTTAAAGATAATTTTTTTTCAAAGGGAACAACGGAAATTTATAATGGTGAACAGGAGGTAGTCGGGTCACTTGACTTAAAAAGTGCTTTCTCATCAAGTGTCGCTATTCTGGATGTGGATGGGAATATTGTAGTGACGGGTTCTTCCCCTTTTTTCTCAAGAGGGTGGATTGTGAAGAATCAAAGTGAGCAGGAGCTTGGGAAATTAAAGCAACGCTTAGCCTTATTTTCCAAGAAGTTTGTCTATCATTCCTACCATCATGGCGAGTATGAAATTAAATCAGAGGCGTTTTCCAAGGAATATGACATTCTTGATCAGGATGGAAATCTGGTTGCTGTATTTAAGAAAGTCAGTGGTTTCTTTCAATCACCAGCATATGAGTTGAGCAGTAATTCATCTCTGTTAGCGAAGGAAGAATTAATAGCAGTTGTGATGGGAGTTAATATGATTATTAAAGGGAATAATTCTGCAGGAGCAAGTGGTGGAGCAGGAGGTTCTTAGTAAAGGATTCAACAAAAAGAATAAAGAACATCGGTTAATGCAGAGTACCTTAGGAGGTGCTCTGCTTTTTTATTCCAAGAACCCTGGGTAAGTAAAGCCTGCATGAAAGAAACTTCTTATTCATAAAATTAAATGAGTTCTTTTCCTGTCCATGTTCAGTCGAACGATAAGGAGGTAAATATGTCTAAAGATATACTAATATGCAGATGTGAAGAAGTTATGTTATGTGAACTGAAAGAAGGCATAAATGAAGGATTAACAACAGCGAAGGCATTAAAACTGAAAACACGAGCTGGTATGGGGATATGTCAGGGAAAAACGTGTCGTCCACTCATCGAACAGATTGTTGCTCACTATACTGACAAGGAAATAACAAATGGTTCGGGCTTAACCTTTAGTTATCCTGTACGACCCTTAAGTCTGGTTGAACTAGCCGGTGAGAGAAAGGGTGTTGAATGATGCGAATTACGGACCATCCGATTCTCGAAGATTTGGAAAAAAGACCAGTAACGATTACATTCAATGGGATGGATTACCAAGCATATGAAGGTGAGTCGATTGCGGCTGCGTTACTTGCTAATCATATTCGTGTGCTGCGGTATTCAGAAAAAAACAGAGAGCCACGCGGTATATACTGTGGAATCGGTCACTGTTATGAATGCCGTGTAACGGTTGACGGAAAACGAAGCGTGCGAGCATGCATTACAAATGTACAGGATCAAATGCACATCGAATCGCAGGACAGGGATGACTCATGAAGTACGATCTGATTGTTATTGGTGCAGGTCCTGCAGGAATGAGCGGGGCAATCAAAGCTGCGTCATACGGTGCAAAGGTAGCGATTATTGATGAAAATCCATCTGTAGGGGGCAAATTACTAGGTCAACTGCATAAAGAACCAAAAAGTGGTTGGTGGCATGGCAGGAAAATTGCCCGGGAAATGGAAACAAATTTGCGTCAGACAGAGGTTACATGTTTTCAGGGGAAAGAAGTGTGGGCAATCTACCCACGTTGGAAGGTGTTAATGAACAACGGGGAAGAACTTCAATCGGAATATGTTTTAATTGCATCAGGAGCCACTGAAAAAGCAATCCCAGTTCCGGGATGGACGTTGCCGGGAGCAATGGCAGTAGGGGCTGCACAGACTCTTACAAACTACCATCGTGTAAAACCTGGCAATAAAGTGGCGGTTATCGGCGTGGATCCACTTTCCTTATCAGTCGCGCATCAATTAAAACTAGCTGGGGTTCATGTGGTGGGAATATTTCTTCCGCCGAACAATGAATTTTCGAAAGACAAGTCGACACCTAGTCAGATGATCAGTTATTTATCCAGTATGGCTCACGCTGCACCTAACATATTCCTCAAGTTTGCCGGAAATATGGCAAAGTATCCATTTGTCCAACAAGTCGGAGCTAAATTTTATCCGTGGTTTGGAATCAGGATTTGGGGAACCCCTCTTTATTTAAGAAAAACAGTATTGGAAATTAGCGGTGCTGAACAGGTGGAGCATATCAAGGTAGCCCCAGTAAGTCAGGAAGGTATTCCTAATGAGGATCGTGTCAAGACAGTTGATGTGGATTGTGTATGTATTTCAGGAGGGTTGTATCCACTCACGGAATTAGCAGGTGCAGTCGGGTGTGAGTCCGTGTATATCGAGGAACTAGGTGGTCATATTCCATTGCATAGTCCGGAGATGGAAACAACACAGCCTGGAATTTTTGTAGCAGGTAATATTACCGGAATCGAAAGTGCAAAGGTTGCTATGGAACAGGGGAACCTTGCAGGAACAGCCGTTGCCGCAAAACTTGGACTGGTCAGCTACAAATTAATAGAAGAAGCACAGAAAAACGTAACACAGGCAAGAGACAATGCAGTAATTACATTTCAACAGAATATAGGAAAAGGCAGGGAAAAGTCACAACAATACTGGAAGGAATACTATTCTAAAGGGGGTGAAGCTATATGCAGACAGCTGATGCTGTCGTAATTGGCGGAGGCGTGATTGGGACATCAATTGCTTACCGGTTGGCAGAACACCGAAAAGTGGTTTTGATTGAAAAAGGTGAAATAGGGGCACAAACCTCTGGAGCCTGTGATAAGGCAATTTTCCTGCAATCAAAGAAACCCGGTTTTCCTATTAAACTAGCAAATGCTAGCAGAAGGATTTACGAGAACTTAGAAGATGAACTGGAAGCTTCGATTGAATTCAAGAAAAATGGTGGGATGATCGTCATCGAAAAGGAATCGCATTTCCCCTTCATGAAGGATTTTATAAAAAAGCAAAACAAGGCTGGAATTGATGTGAAGCTGTTGGACAGGAAAGAGTCCCTTGCATGGCAGCCGAGTTTATCATCGCATATTGCCGGCTCTGCTTACAGCAAGGAGGATGCCGAGGTGAATCCACTTCTATTAAGCCAAGGATTTGCAGAGGCATCAAAGCGAAAGGGAGTGGAAATACAAACACATACAGAAGTGATTGATATTGCCGTAAATCAAGGAAAAGTAATTGGTGTGCAAACAAATAAGGGCTATATTGCAACCGAGCTTGTGGTAAATGCAGCAGGTCCTTTTGCTCCTAAAATAGCGGAAATGGCCGGAATTGGACTAACAATTATGCCACGGCGTGGTGTAATTCTGATATCAGAAAAAGTAAAACCGTTAATTCATGGAAATATATTATGCTCGCAGTATATTGCTGCCAAGCACCTGGATGACAGTGATACGAATGATCAGCCATATGGAATCGGACTTTCTCTTGGACAGACGGAAAGCGGAAATCTGCTAATCGGCGGAAGCAGGGAATTTAAGGGATTTGATAAAGCGGTTGAGCCTGAAGTGCTTTCTGCTATAGCTGCACATGCAAGTCGTATTGCACCGGCGTTAAAACAGATTCGGATTATTCGTACGATGGTGGGGTTCAGGCCTTTTACAGGTGATGGACTTCCGATTATTGATGAATCACGAGATGTACAAGGGTTTATCATAGCCGCTGGTCATGAAGGGGATGGCATTGCACTTGCACCGATCACCGGTGTACTGGTTGCTAGTTTAGCAGACAACAACTCAAACTATAAGGATTTGCTCGAACCATTACGAATGGACCGGATGCAAGCAGTTTAGTTTTATAAATTAAGGTTGTTATTTTAAAGAGATTGTTGCTAATCACTTTCACCACTCCGGGTATAAGTGCGATATCTAAACGCTTTCCCACAGGAGTCTCGCACATTCTAGCTGCTGGTTTAAATGGTCTGAAATCTTATCATAATTTATATTTCTATATATCAAGTTAAAGTGATTATATTCCAGCCCAGGAAATACACGTAGACTCCTGTGGGAGGAAAGGCATCGGGGAGACCTCGCAGTGCGCAGCACGAGGAGGATCGCCAGCCGCCCACGGAAAGCGTAGTGTATTTCAGGAGCGGTGTTATAGCACTCAAGTATTCTATCCGAATTATATCAATAGCAACAATCCTTAGAAACAGCCGAAACAAGGGGTTGGGTATGTATGATTGAAATTATTGTACCACTGGCGTTGCTGTTTATCATGGCATTGGTGAAAAAAATACCAAAGATTGGAGGAGATATACGAGTTGCACTGCTTGTAGCTGCTGTTTCATCCGCAATAATTTCAGGATTAAACCTTGGCGAAACGGCGCTTGCATTCGTGGATGGAATTGATCGCCTGTCCTGGGTTATCATGCTGTCGTTATTTGGCAGTCTCTATGCAGAATCGCAAGCCAAATTAGGTGCTATTGATACAACATTGAACAGTCTCCGCGCAGCATTCGGGAATTCTCCTAAGGGTTTAATAGTCGCCATATTTATTACACTTATTCTAGCCGGATCGCTTCTTGGGGACGCCATAGCGGCAGCAACAGTCATTGGGTTTCTCGTTATCAATTCATTAACAGAATTAAAATTGAAGCCGGAACAAATTGGTATGATTATTTTGCTTGGTGCTTCCATCGGATCCATTATGCCGCCAATTACACAAGGTGTATTTCTTTCTGCTTCATTGGTAGGGGTTGATCCAAGTCCGGTAATAAAGATTGCTTACGTAACCGTGACAATCGGTGCGATATTGGCCATCTTGGAATCATTTCGATTTGTCCGCGGAAAAAAGATGCCAAAGGAATTAATTCCGGAACAGAAGGTTTTCCAAATTTTAAAAGAACGATGGAAGACTCTGATACCACTGCTCGTTTTAATCGCTATTGTGCTGGCCAATACGTTATTTGACTATAATATTTTTACCGAAATTTCTATATTTGCTTTTATTCTGGAGCCTTTAAAAGAAATAAGAATTGTGCAGGGCATTACCTTTCAGGTTGTGAGTGCAATTATTATTGCTTTTCTGGTCAGTTTTTTATTCCCTGCTGTCAGAAAAGATACCAAAGGGGTATTTAAAAATGGCTTAGGAAAAGTAAATCAGACTGTCCAGATACAGATTTGTGCAGGGGTCATGGTTGGTGTTTTTTACGCGTCTGGGTTAATAGATAAAGTTGCACTTATGACGGAGGGACTGGGTTCATCAATGGTGAAATTGGGCGGGGCACTGTCGATGGTAGTAGTAGGTATGCTAACCGGATCACAAACAACTTCTCAATCTGTTATTGTTACATTTCTTGGTCCCATCCTTGAAAAAATGGAGGTAGCCCCTGAACTGATTGCTTTAGGGGCATCCCATATAGCAGCAGCGGGCCAGAATATGCCGCCGGTTGGTCTAACAGCGTTTGTCATCTGTGGTTTGATAGGTGGGATTTTAAATACAAAAGTAGATCCGTTGAAAGTAATGATGCTGGCATTACCGAACTCACTATATTTCTTACTTATCGGATTGATTGTGTGGTTCGTCTAAAATGAAGGCAGCAAAATTGGGGATTCTGATGCTGGATACCGACTTTTACCGACCAATGGGAGATATAGGGAATACAGATACCTTTCCTTTTCCTGTTGAATATAGAATAGTAGAAAAAGCAACTATCGACCGTGTAGTTAAAAAGGGAGATAATGCATTGATCGAACCTTTTATTAAATCAGCAAGGTATTTAGAGGAAAAAGGCGTTAAAGCAATAACCACAAGCTGTGGCTTCCTTTCCATCTTTCAACAGGAAATCCAGAATCAGTTAAAAGTTCCTTTCTTTGCATCAAGCTTAATCCAAATTCCGATGCTTCATACGGTTACAGGTGGGAGAATAGGAATTCTTACTGCAAGAAAAGCGAGTTTGGGCAAACAGCATTTGGAAGGTGCGAGAGCTGGTGACATTCCAATCGCGATTGAGGGTATGGATGACAGGCCAGCATTTACTGCAGCAATTGTAGATGAAACACATGCACTGGACATGGAAAAAGTATCCCTGGAAATGGAAGAGGCAGTTCGTATGCTCATCAGCAATTATCCGGATATAACTGCTATTGTACTTGAGTGTACCAATATGCCGCCGTATAAACGTACCATACGTGAAATGACAGATCTACCAGTTTTTGATATTACTTCTTTGATAAACTATGTGGTTAAAGAACTGTGAATCACGTGCCTGTCACCTTGGACAGTTCAGAATAGTCTGAGGTGACAGGCATTTATTCCTTCGATATAACAACTCTTCATCATTACAATTAAAATAATTCCCTCTTTATAATATTTTTGTTAAACTCATTCAACATGATGTTTTTTATTTTCGCTTTTCTGGATTACTTCCAGTTGGGCTATTTATGATATCGAGAAAGCTATTAATAGGGAAGGGAGAATTGAGAAATGAGTGCGATAGCTGAAGAATATACGTTATCCAAATCAGAGAAAAAGAAAATAATCTTCCTGATGTGTTCCGTTTTATTATTTTCAGTTATGAATGGAACCATGTTCATGATTGCTGTACCTGATATTGCAAAATCCTTTTCTCTATTACCCTCACAGGTAAGCTGGGTTGTAACTGGCTATATCATTTTGTATGCAATTGGTGCGTTGATGTATGGAAAATTAGCTGATATTTATCCGTTGAAAACGCTATTAACGATTGGGTTGAGCTTATTTGCGGCAGGTTCGGTTTTTGGCTTTTTTGCACCAACATTTCTAATGGTTGTCATTGCGCGTTTGATTCAAGCAATGGGGGCGTCTTCCATTCTTGCATTGGCTTTTATTGTGCCGTCACGGTATTTCTGGGATGAAAGAGGTAGAGTACTAGGAATTGTTTCAAGTACAATGGCATTTGCCTCCGGAGTAGGACCAGTGATTGGTGGTTTTGTTGCGGGTGCGTTGAACTGGCAATTTTTATTTTTAATTTCTGCACTTGTAATGATTACCATACCTTTCTTCCAAATCTGGATTCCTGAAGAGGAAAAAAAAGAAGGGAAAGTTGATATTCTAGGGGCTGTATTTATTGCCGTAGCTGTTGCTGATCTTATTCTTTTTATTACGATGTTTGATTGGTGGTACTTCGTCATTAGCATTGTATTCTTTGGTTTGTTTTCGTGGAGAATATCCAAGAGTGACATTCCATTTATTCGTCCGGATCTATTTAAAAACGCTCCATATCGAACAACAATTATTGCTGGTTTTTTCGCGATCATGACAATGATGGGCTTAATGTTTATCATGCCTCTCTTACTAAGTGAGGTAAACGAATTGAATACGCTGCTTATCGGCCTTACATTATTTCCAGGTGCCATGGTTGCTGCGTTTATGGGGAGATGGGCAGGGCTTTTAACTGATAGACGAGGTAGTAATCAAGTAGTCTTTATTGCTTTTGCGCTGATGATTACTGGATTCTTGCTAATATCCACTTTCACAGGAGGACCTGCTTGGCTTATCAGTACCGTGCTAATCATAACCTTTATCGCCTTTCCGTTTATCCAGACTTCCACAGCCAATCTGATTTCGACTGTTCTCCCACGGAATGAGATTGGAGTCGGAATGGGGATTTATAATTTGGTTAATTTTATGTCTGGTGCCTTCGGTGGGGCGATTATTGGAAAAATACTAGACTATGATAATGATATAAAATTAAACCCCTTTTCAATTGCACAGGGGAACGAGATTGTTTACAGTAATATTTTTGTCGGATTTGTCGTGCTGACGATCTTGAATGGATGCTTCTTTTATATGTCGTTTAGAAGGAAGCAGTATTTAAGCTAACGGGGCAGTTTTGGGAAAGAAAAACACTTTATAGTTTCCTAAATTGCAAGACAAAAAGCTCAGAATAAATTCTGAGCTTTTTTGACGTTGTAGCATACTGTCCTTCCTCAACTAAAGTCACCCACTACCAATCCTGTATTTATTTACTAGATAGGCTGGTGTCCACAGATTTGGCGGATCCTCATTCCGTTATTTCCTTAAAAACGCCTATTTTGATCGTGTTATGTAATCCTGGTTCCGTTATTTACCCTTTTCAGCCAAATTTTTCATTGTTGTTGGGTAAATAACGGAACCAGGAACCGTTTCAACCTTCTAGGAAAGCTTTTTTACCCTTTTAGCGGAATCACGATCCACTTCATAACTTTGTGATTCACATTCTGCTCCTTTGAACCCTTCATCCCTGCATCATTTAATTTAGAATTAAAACAACGCTCTTAGCCTTTAAAGGTGACAGGCACTTATTTTTTTATTAATATTCCTTGACAGGAATATTCTTATTAGTGTATATTCAATATATGGAAAAAATCATGAGTGCTCTTGCTGAATCTAATCGTTTAAACATCATAGAATTATTGCGCGATGGTCCTCTTACAGTAGGAGAAGTCGCCGAACAACTTCAGCTTCGTCAGCCTCAAGTTTCCAAACACCTCCGTGTACTTAGTGATGCTGGGCTCGTTGAGGTAGAACCGATTGCTAATCGAAGGATCTATAAGCTAAGGCCTCAGCCACTCATGAAGTTAGACGCTTGGCTGGAATCTTACCGCCAGGTCTGGGAGGAGAAATTCGACCGATTGGACGATTATTTGGTGAAACTGCAGGAAAAGGAAGATGAAGAGTAAGGAATAATATCGCAGTTGGTTTACTGTTATATTATTTCAATTCAAATGGAAGGAGATTTGTTTAGTTTTGTTCAATAAAATAATATTAGGAGGAAACTAAATGTCAGAAAACAAATTATCGTATAGAACGGAAGGCCGGACACTTGTAATGGAGCGAGTGTTTGAAGCACCAAGGGACTTAGTATTTAAAGCATTTTCGGAGTCTGATCACTTGGAAAACTGGTGGGGACCAGAAGGATGGAAAACCGAAAGTCGCAAATTTGAGTTTAAGCCTGGTGGTGTGTGGCATTATTGCATGCGGTGCACAGACAAAAACCAGGGAGACTTTTTTGGCCAGGAATCGTGGAATAAATCAGTTTATGAAGAAATCAGTGCACCGGAGAAAATCGTCTACACCGATGTATTCTCGGATGAGGAAGGTAATAGCACAGTTGGTATGCCAGAGACTCGTGTAACGATGAATTTTATTGATCAGGGTGAAAAGACCAAACTCATTGCGCGGTCCCAATTTGATTCAGTTGAAGCCCTTCAAAAAGTTGTAGATATGGGTGTAATTGAAGGCATCGACTCACAATACAGATGTCTTGATGACTATCTGAAACAAATTCAGTATGCGTAACTAACAAACAGTTGCAGTACTAATCTCTGGAGATCAAGACTCCGGAGAAACTAAAAAATGCCTGGCACCCTGGACAATTCAGCATCGTCTAAGGTACCAGGCACTTATTTTATTAACTACTATTACTTTTTATTAATCGAAGCATCATAGATAGAGTCTACCGCTTCTTTTAAGGCAGCATTAAACTTTTCATCTGTTTGGTTAACATTTAAATCATCACTTAATGCTCTGGAGAAACTGGCGATTAAGCCATCATTTTTCGCAAGCTTTTCGTTAGCTTCCACCCGAGGATACCCGCCAGATAGAGCAACAACTCGAACAACGCGTGGGTGTTGGATTAACTCTTGATAAGTGTTTGCTTTTGTTGGAATCGATAATTTCAGCATCACGTTATCTGTTTCAGATAAATCATTAAGATGGTTCAGCAATTCGTCTTTTAATATTTCTTCAGATTTCTCTTTGTCGCTACTGTTAATATCCACTTCTGGTTCGATAATCGGAACTAAGCCAGCTTCTATAATTTGTTTTCCAACTTCAAATTGCTGGTCCACGACAGCTTTAATGCCTTCTGGGTTAGCTTCCTTGATAACGGAACGCATCTTTGTACCAAAAATATTGCGTTCATTTGCACGTTCAAGTAATTTATCTAAACCTGGGTTAGGCTTCATCAGCTGCACACCATTTGATTGTTCTGCTAGTCCTTTGTCCACTTTTAAAAATGGTACAATTTCTTTCCTATCAGCTAAATAATCCGCTGTATACATGCCTTCAATCTTACTATCCATGGTTTGTTCGAACAAAATGGCGCCAAGGATATATGTAGAATCAAATGCAGGTGATGTGATAATCCGTGTGCGCATTTCATGTACCAAATTAAACATTTCTTCCTCGTTTGAGTAAGCATCTTCTAAGACACCATAATTTGCTAATGCCTTTGGCGTACTGCCACCACTTTGATCAAGGGCCGCTATAAATCCTTTTCCATTTTTTATTTTCTCAAATTGACTATTGTTCATTTTATCCACTCCTTTAGATTACTAATAACCAGCCTTTTCTTTAGAAAACATAGCTTATCACCATGCTTTAATGGCGAAAACTTTAGTTACTGTTGCAATTAAGAAAGTATTTATATTTCCTTAACTGTGTGCAAAGACAATTATACATTAGTATGTTGAAGAACGAAAATTTTACAATTAGTAGGGTGGAATTCAATATTAGAAATCACTATCTATTATTAATTCCCCGTTGCAGATAAATCATTTCATCGGCAAGTTTTTGAATTCTATCTGTAACATTACGATCAATAATCTCATCACTTTCCAAGTTAAAGGCATCATTTTGGATGAAGACATTACCCGTTGGAATTAAACCTTTAAAATAAGAAAGGACTGGCTTTAATTGATATTCTGGTACTAGAAAATGATTGTTGGACCATCCTGTTGCTACAATACCTGTTACTTTATATTTGAAGGCATTTTCAGGAAAGTGGTCTAATAAATTTTTTAATGCCCCAGAAATGGAGGCCTGATAAATTGGCGTTCCAAATACCAGAAAATCGGCAGACGATATTTTACTAACTACATCCCAAGTATCTTTGTTATAATCTGCTAACGGGGCACCAACAGCAAATTCAACTTCATATTCCCTTAAGTCAATTAACTCTGTCTGAATGGTTGAGTCAAGAAGTTGAGCGGCGACCAAAACATCGTTTACAGCTAGAGACGTCTTGTCACCAGCCAGTGCTCCCGATATCCCGACAAGTTTCATCATTATTACCTCACAATATCTTTAGAATTTACATTAAATAAGGTGTCGTGATGATGCCTTATTCAACAGTTTAATTTCATTCATTGTTTATGTACTAAATACTGTTTTATCTAACTGTATATTTAATAGTGAAGTTATCTTATCCTGAATTTTAATGCAAGAAATTTGCCTGTTTAAGCTGGGGAAGAGCCTGTTTATGATAAAATAGAGTCGTATATTAAACAAAGGAGTACAACTATGGTGACAGAAAAATTATATTATCAGGATCGGTATATGCGCAGCTTTACAGCCAGACTGCAAAAGTCGGATAGGGACGAGAAAGGGCATTTCTATGTAATTTTAAATCAAACAGCTTTTTACCCAACTGGTGGTGGTCAGCCTCATGATACGGGAACACTGAATGGTGTGAATGTCTATGATGTGGTGGAAATTGATGGGGAAGTCCGACATTACATAGAGGAGCCTGCTGAGATACATGAGGCATATATTGGTGAAATTGACTGGAACCGGCGCTTTGATCATATGCAGCAGCATACTGGACAGCATATTTTGTCTGCTGCATTTGAAGAAGAATTTAACTATAAAACAGTTAGCTTCCATTTAGGTGCGGAAATTTGCTCGATTGACCTTGAGGTAGAAAGCCTTCCAGATGAGGAAACAGCTCACGTGGAAAAAACCGTAAATAACATTATCATGGAAAATCGTCCTGTTGAAACAAGATGGGTGTCAAAGGAAGAACTATCAAATTTTTCGCTGCGGAAAGAAGTATCCGTTGTAGATAATATTCGTCTCGTTATCATTCCGAATTTTGATTATAATGGCTGTGGCGGAACACATCCAGACTCGACTGGACAGGTAAGTTCTATAAAAATTTTGCATTGGGAAAAGCAAAAGAAGAAAAAGATACGTGTTTACTTTGTTTCTGGAATGAGAGTTCTAAAACAGCTCGATGAAAAACATAAAGTTATTCAAGAATTAACAAATACGTTGAACTCCCCACAGCAGGATTTGAATGAAACGGCAATTCGGAATTTGCGTTTGAATCAAGGACTTGAAAAAAAGGTCAATGAGTTGAACATGGAAATGATTGAATATGAAGCAGAGTCCTACATTGAACAGGCAGAGTCTCAGATCAATTGGAAAATAGCAAAAGCAATCTTTTATGATAGACCAATGCCGGAACTTCAGCAACTGGCCAAACGGATTACCGCCAAATCTGATGGTATACTGGTATTGCTTATTAATGAAAAAGGGGACAAGCTCCAACTTGTTTGTTCGAGAAGTAATGATGTGGTGATTAATATGAATGATTTAGTTAAAAATACCCTGCCCGTAATTGATGGAAAAGGCGGTGGAAGCGATTCAATTGCGCAAGGTGGGGGAGATAGATTGATTTCAGCAGAGGAATTGATGATGGAGTTAATGAACCAAGCAGCAGGATTTAAAAACGAATAAAAGCCATCCTAAATTTTTGGAAGGTGAATGTTTAACCACCTGTTTAGAAAAATATAGGTGTAAGTAATCGATGCCTCCTGTAGAGAAGCAGGGTAGGTTTTCTTTTTTAGATTAATCATTTACAATCAATAATGGAACTTTAACTGTATTTGGTAACGGAATTTTTTTATCTTACTTTATTTAATGAGTTTTTCGATATGAATGAGTATTACATAGGAGGAACACACTTGGAATCAATCTTACTTGAATATGGATGGACATTATTAATTCTAATTGGTCTTGAAGGTTTGTTATCGGCTGATAATGCGCTTGTAATGGCAGTTATTGCCAAGCATTTACCAGTTGATCAGAAAAAAAAGGCAATTAACTATGGTATTATTATGGCTTTTTTCTTTCGTTTTGGTGCTTTATTTGCAATTTCTTTTATCGCGAATGTTTGGCAGGTACAAGCCATTGGTGCGGCCTACCTTCTCTACCTAGGTCTGAAGCATGTGATCAAGGTACGGTTCGGTAAAAAGAATGAAAAAGTTGAAGAGGATAAGAAAGGAGAATCCAAAGGCAAGGGATTCTGGCCGACTGTTGGTAAGATTGCTTTAGCGGATCTTGCATTTGCGATTGATTCAATTCTTGCAGCTGTTGCACTTGCTCTTGGACTTCCGGATTCTCCAATTGGTGATTTCGGCGGGATGGATGGCGGTAAATTTGCTGTGATAGTACTTGGAGGAATTGCTGGCCTTATATTAATTAAATATGCAGCGACTTGGTTTGTTCAGTTGCTTGAAAAGCGTCCGGCTCTAGAAACAACTGCTTATGTGATCGTAGCCTGGGTTGGTGTCAAGCTTGCTTTACTAACCCTTGCGCATGATGATATTGGCGTATTAGCTCATGATTTTCCTCATAGTACAGCCTGGACCCTTACGTTCTACGGAGTCCTCGTGGCTATCGCCCTATTAGGCTGGTTTGCACCGGGTAAAAGAACATCCAAAGATGATGGTGAGGGAACAACAGATGGAAAATAAGGACAAGGAGTACTTACTGCGATGACTAGCCAAGATGTATGAATACAAATAACCACCCTGAGCCTGCGCAAGCGTTTAGGGGGTGGTTATTTTATAACTCTTTACGTGAACCGTCCCTTTGAAGGGCTATTATACTTTATTTTGATTCATTGTTAACCATAGTAATTTTTATCATATCAGTACAGAAGGCATTTTCATTTCTATAAAAGAGCAATTAGTAAACAAAAACGTTCAGGTGAACGTTTTTTTATATAGTAACTCCAAGTAGTAATTAGTAGTCTACCTAATTTATTGGTCACATAACCCAAGCTGGGAGAATATTATACTGATGTAAAGAAAGGAGAGGTGTTTAGTGTACAACAATATGCAGATGAATCCTCATGAATCTCAGGGAGATTACCAACCTGACCAAATTAAAGGGCTATGTAAACAGTATATGAGCTACCATGTCATAGGACAGCTAAGCGATGGATCGCAGGTTGATGGAATTATCGATAGCATGGATGAGGAAGGTGTGACCATGTTAGTTCCAGAAGAAGTTGATGAAGAACAAATGAACAGACAATTTGATTATGGATATGATTATAACTACGGACGGCCTCGAAGAAGATTTCGTCGATTCCGCAGACAGCGATTCCCGTTTCGCTTTTTCAGAAGTTTATTCCGTTACCCATATTACTACCCTCCTTATCCCTGGTACGGATACGGTGGAGGATTCTATTAATAGCTACTTTAAAGGTGATTTAAGGCAGTTTAAATGCTGCCTTTTATTATTGTTTAGGAAATTATAAAGTTTAAGTGCTGTGGATAACTGGAATTCCGAATCAGCGACGTCCAGCTCCGACGTACAGGACGTACTAGTGCCAGTGACGCCACAGGACGTGGCGTTCTCACCGGCCAGCGCCTAGCGCCTAGTGGACTTCCCTCCCCGTGTTTACGATAAGAAATAAAGGATGTTCGACTAAACCCACCACATCCTGTGGCAACGTCGAACTACCCCACGTCCTGTGGGGCAGCTTACGGTCTTAGGGTATCCTTTATCTCACACGGGTCAGTCCAGTCCATACGGCGCTGAACAGGCGCTTGCGCTTTTGTTCTGGAGTTGTACCACTGCTTCGGTAGATTTCAGGTACTAGCGAACAGTATTAATAACACGAACTCTAAATCTGTTCCTTACTATCATCACTTCGGTATTCTAAAACATCTCCAGGCTGACAATCTAAAGCCTTACAAATACCCTCCAAAGTAGATAATCGAATCGCTTTTGCCTTTCCATTTTTCAATATAGAAAGATTAGCCATCGTAATTCCAACCCTCTCCGAAAGTTCAGTTACGCTCATTTTCCTTTTAGCCAACATTACATCAATATTGATTATAATCGCCATATTACTCACCTCAGACCGTTAATTCATTTTCTGATTTTATATTAATCGCTTCCTGCAAAAGTCTTTGGAGAACAGCAGCAAAGACAGCAATGACTAATGGAGCAAGAATAAAGAGCATTCCAACCATTATGACACCCGGGGCATCATCTAATTCCGCAAAGATATAGAAGAATGGCATACCAACCACATATAAGCCACTGATTGTCATTGCACAGTATTTTATATTTTTTAGAACTTTTACAGATATTTCCGAGAATGCTTTGTTCTTGTCAATATAACTTAAAAGTTTAAAAGCCTGATACAATGCAACGAAAAACGGTATTGCCGATGCATACATAATTATTAAAATGCCATATAGTACATAAGCAAACTCCGAATTACTTTCTGCTGCTTCTTTAGCTATGATAGGCAACCCAAATATACACAAAGCAAGAATCGGAAGTCCAATAAGAATAACAGCTATTTTTAAAAAGAGTGTTGATCCACGTTTCATAAAAAGCACCTCACTTATTTATTTATCAAATTGACTTTACCATATTATTTATTGTTTTACAATAATAAAATGTTGAATAGTATTATATTATTATTGTTTGGGGGATTATTTTTGGTAAGGAAAAAGCATTAACTATTTTATGATGAAGTATTAAAGACATGGTAGCAGGAATGAGGGGGCAAGTGAGCGGAATGTGGATTTCAAACTAGTAAAGTGGATTGTGATTCCGCTAAATGGTGAAAAAGCCGTCCTGTAAGGTTGGATCGGTTCCTGGTTCCGTTATTTACCCAATAACAATGGAAAATGTGATCGAAAAGGGTAAATAGAGGAATAAGGATTACATAACACGATAAAAATAGGCATTTTATAGGAAATAACGGAATGAGGATCCGCCAAATCTGTGGGCACAATCCTGAACGATTGGGTTCTTTAGTGGAACAAGATGAAAAACGCTCAGATTGTATTTGGATGTTTTTGCTACCTCTTTTTAAATAAAAATGCCAAGCCAAACCCCATTAATCATCGCAAGTATAAGGATGATTTTCTCATATGCAGAGACTTGATAATGATTATCTATCTGCATTTTGAGGACTAAGAAAATGGCAGTCCCTACCACAGCTAACGTTCCAATCATTGCCCAGATACGATCGGTTCCCAGCCAGACCGCACATAATCCGACCAGTGTGAAATATAACAGGGCGGGTAAACGACTGAACGCAGATCCGAATTTTTCATAAGCCCAGACGACACTTGTTTTTTTTATAGGAGAAGCGTTTCTATCAGCCTCTCGATCTGGTATATGATGAACCATTACCCAGGCTAAACAAAATAAGGCATTGATGAGTGCGTTTTGCAGAGCCCATGTCGGGATTGAATCCAACGTCAGCCAGGCACCGGCAAGCCCAAGTATTAAAACAGACGGAAACATTGATAGCCATTCCCCAATGAAGGGACGATAACTGAGTTGAATTGGACGGAGCGAGTATGAAATGGCTCCCCATAAACCGATGGCAAGTAATAGAGCGATTTTAAAGTAACCAAATATGATTAATCCTACGACAATCAAACTTAGTGATAAAATAAGCCATTTACCCAGCAGCCAGAGTGAAGAAGCAGAAATAACACCAGTCTGAATGACACGACTACCACCTGACAAAATTGCCGGGCTGTTTTGATCTGTTCCTGATTTATAGTCAGCGAAGTCATTCAACACATGCGTCAATACTCCGTGAATCAGGAAGGCGCCAAATAGTAATAACAGGAATATCAAGAGCAATTTATTAGGAGCGACAGTATAATACAAGAATATGGGAAGAACAGTAGAAACTATTGTCGTAATGCTTGAAGAGACTACCGCTATTGACCGTAATAGAATCCAGCTATTTTTGATTGGGGCTAGTAGCGATTGATTCATTATCTTTTCTAACTCCTTTTTCGTATATCACTTTTACTTTACACTATACCCTTTCTGGAAAGATATGAAAGCTAGAATTAGTATTTTCGGATGGAGATAAGGTGTCCGGTTATGAATAATTTCATTATTCATAACTACTATCGATTCTCGGGGGCGAAAAGTGGCATGGGGAGGGAATGTTATTGAAATTTAATATTTGTAAGGCCATTTCTGTATTAAGCGAAATGTGGGCCACGGGCTATTGTCCAGCTTATGAAAGTCATAAAAAATAGATCTAGGTACAAATATTTGATTTTTATGATAATATTATAGTAATTAATATTGGTAATATATTGAAAATAGGAGGCTAATAGTGGCAACTACGAATCAAGTTAAATACTTTTCAACAACGGCGCTTTCAAAAGAATTAAAAATGAATGTAAAGGAAGTATTTCAGATTTTACTTGATAATGGCTTAATTGTAAGGGCAAATGATAATTGGCTATTAACCGAAAAAGGTAAAGAAAATGGTGGCACGATAAAGAAACACCCAAAAGTTGGAGAATACATAGCTTGGGATGAAAATATAAAAACAGATAAAATATTTAACTCTAGTAAGGATAAGCTGCTGAATGCTACAGCATTAAGTAAGCACTTTGGGGTTTCTAAATTTAAAATGAATCCTATCCTATCTGAACTGGGTTTTGTACAAAAATCTGTCAAAGGTTGGACAGTAACTAAGCTGGGCACGAGTATCGGTGGGAAACAGCTTGAATATGATAAAACTGGCATACCATATGTAAACTGGCCAGAAAGTATATTACAAAATAAAAGGTTAGTAGAGACAGTCAATGAGTTACAAGGAAATGCAATTGAACAGGTGATTTCTCCTACAGAAAATGAATCACTTAATTTTAGAGAAAAATTTGAGGCAAAACATAGATCTGCTGATGGTCACTATGTACGCTCAAGAGCTGAAATGCTGATAGACAACTGGCTGTATATGTCTGAAATTGTACACGCATACGAAAGAAAGCTTCCAATTGAAGAAGATGTGTATACAGATTTTTATTTACCGATTGGAAAAGTATACATAGAATATTGGGGATTGGAAGATGAGCCAAAGTATGCAAAAAGAAAGCAGGAAAAGCTTAGAATCTATGAGAAGTATGGATTTAACCTAATAGAGTTACATGATGCGGACATACAAAATTTAGATGATATCTTGCCGAAGAAGTTGTTAAAATTTGGGATACAGGCGTATTAGGAGGTTATCGTTACTCAAATATTAATATGAACAGGGAAAGAGGAATATTTGCCGAGTTTTTGGTAGGGAATGCTTTGATTGCACTTGGAACCGGTAGAGTAGAGTGGGATATTGCAGATGTAAAGTATAGGGGGAGTCTTATTGAAGTGAAATCTTCAGCGTTTGTGCAAGAATGGGAACAGAGTAAGCTATCTGTTCCAATATTTGATATTGCTAAAAAATATGAATTTGGTGAATTCGCTTCCTCACGTAATAGACACGCACAAATATATATTTTTGCGCTTTTATTTGAAGAAGACCGCAGCATAATGGATCCTTTAAATATGGATCAGTGGGAATTTTATATTCTATCAACAAGCAAGATAAATGAACACTTTGGCGACCAGAAATCAGTTTCTTTAAAACCATTAAAAAAAGTGTGTAATTCGGTCGATTATAAGGATATAAAATCTGTAGTGGACGAAATTATTGATAACTAGAATGACAATTAAAAGATTTTAAAAAAACAATTTCAGGTAAATCATGATGATGGGTATATATATTTCTCTCAATTACTCTTTTACCCCTAAAGCAAACCATTTTAATCTTCTAAATCTGTGATTTCTAAACCTGGAACACCTTCTGTGACTATAGAATTTGTAACCTTACCTTCTGTTAATCTGCCGAAATGTTTTCCTTTAGCTACACCATAAGATGTTTAATAGAGGCGTGTTTACGATTTCAAAAGATCGAAAATTGATCTTCTCTAAAGATGCATGGAAATAATGACTTTAAAGATAGAATTATTGGTGCCTATGTTAAAATAAACATATTGTGTGAAGGGTTGTTCTTTAGTACAGATATAATATAGTTTGTTATCAATTGTGAAGATATTACTTACATAAGTTGTGCAATTGTTGTACGAGAAGCAATTGTATTATTCAAATAGAGGTGTTATAAGAATGTCTAATAATAATCCTGGTTGTTTGGGGATATTTTTTAAATTTATTGGAAGATCACCAAAAGAGAATGTTAAGGAAGAAACTAAATTACCGTATGCTATGCGGGATGACTTTTTATCTAATGCGGAGTTATCCTTTTATAAAGTACTTCAGCAATACATAGGAAATAGAGCAATAATATGTCCCAAGGTTTCTCTGCAAGATATTTTCTTCGTACATGCGAGTAATCAAAGTGAAAGAAGTACCTATAATAATAAAATTAGCAGAAAACATGTTGATTTTCTGTTGTGTTCAACAGACACGGTAAAACCTATTTGTGGAATTGAATTAGATGATCGATCTCATCAAAGAGCTGATCGAATAGAACGTGATAAATTTGTTGAAGAAGTTTTTGAAATAGCTAATTTGCGATTAGTTAGATTTCAAAATAAGAAAGCATATTCTTTCGCAGAGATACAAGAAAAACTAGATTCTGTACTTGAAGACGTTGATCGAATAGAGTCTAAACATAGTCAGGAAGTAACCACTGATTCTAACAATGGTTCAGTTCCTCAATGTAAAAAATGTGGAGTGCCAATGGTAAAACGTGAAGCAAAAAAAGGTGATTATAAAGGACAAGAATTTTATGGCTGTCCTAATTTCCCAAAGTGTAGAGAAGTTGTTTATATTTCATAGGTATTTAAAACGGAGTATAATTGATTGGATATCACTAGTGAAACTTGGTTTTAAGCATATTGACAGTATAATGATACAAACATATCCTAATAATAAAAACAAGGCATCAAGCACCACTTGACGACTACTACAGACCGCATAAGTGCAATTGATCAATTGAAGAAGTAATCGCTTGCCATTGGTAGGGGCGGTTGCTTCATTCTATTTAGAAGGAGCGTGAAAGGGGACAGCCCAGATGAAATTAAGTGTATTGGATCAGGCACCGATTTCAAGAAATTCCGATGCCAAAGAGACGTTGAATAACACATTAAAGCTTGCGAGAATAACAGAAGAGTTAGGGTATACAAGGTATTGGGTTGCCGAGCATCACAATACAAATGGATTGGCTAGTACATCGCCGGAAGTACTGATTACACGGATTGCATCGCATACAGACACAATACGCGTTGGTTCAGGAGGAGTGCTTCTTCCCCAATATAGCCCGTATAAAGTGGCGGAGAATTTCAAAACGCTTGAAGCATTTTTTCCAGATAGAATTGATTTGGGAGTTGGACGTTCTCCGGGTGGATCACAGACTACCCGCTTGGCATTGACCGATAGCGTCAATAAAAGCCTGCGCGATTTTCCAAGACAGCTAGCCGATTTGCAGGGTTTTCTGCATAATACGTTACCAAAAGAGCATCCGTACCGCATGGTAAAAGCGGCTCCGCGGTTGGATAGTGTGCCACCAATATGGGTGCTGGGTTTGTCGGAACGAGGTGCCCAGAATGCTGCTGAATTAGGACTTGGATTCGTATTTGGGCATTTTATTAAACCAACTAACGGCCAGGCAGTTATGGAAGCATATCGAAACAGTTTTCAATCCTCGCCAAGCCTTGACCAGCCAGAAACGATGGTATGTATATTTGTTGTGTGCGCCGACACGCAAGAAGAGGCAGAAGAACTGGCTTTGAGTCAGGACAAGTGGCTATTAAGTGTCGGAAAGGGAGCGGATACGAAGGTTCCTTCGATTGAAGAAGTGAAGAAGAAAAAATTCAGCGATGAAGAATTAAACGAAATCAAGAAAAACCGTGATCGCTGTATTATCGGAACACCGGAAAAGGTCAAAAATGAACTGATGCGTCTCAGTGAGTTTTATCAGACAGATGAATTTATGATCATAACCAATATTTATGATTTTGATGCAAAAGTAAATTCGTATAGGTTGCTTGCAGAAGCTTTTGATATTGAAAAATGATGTAGGGACTGAAGTGAACATCTTCAAATATATTGACAGTATAAATATAGTGTCAGTGTCGCTATTAGTGAAAGACTAAATTGCGCTACTAAACTTAATGCTTCAAATGTTGTCATCCTACTACATCCCTTCTATAAGGAAGATGGCGCGGGACAAGGGTCCTGTCCCCATTGTCCCTTGTTCATCTGCTGTTCATATTTTGGTTTTATAATGATTTGTTGGGTAGGTTATTATATGAAATGGTAGGAGGGGTGAATAGGATGACTTCGATTTTAATTGTTGATGATGATATAAACATTTTGAATCTAGTAGATATCTATTTGACTAGGGCAGGGTACCGGGTCTTCAAAGCAAGTGATGGGATGGAAGCATTAGAAAGTATAGAAGGAATACATATTAATCTTGCTGTTGTTGACGTCATGATGCCTGAGATGGATGGATTTCAATTGACTCAACAACTTAGAGAAGATTTCGATATCCCTGTAATTCTGCTAACCGCTAAGGGTGAAATGGACGATAAAGAAAAAGGCTTTCGCTCGGGTTCTGATGATTATGTTGTTAAGCCGTTCGAACCGAAAGAGTTGTTGTTTCGTATCCAGGCAGTTTTGCGACGGTATGATAAACAGAGTGATATGGTTAATAAGGTTGGAGAAGTCACCATCAATAGGAAAAGCTATGAAGTTCAAGTGGGAAACCAGATTCTTTTAATGCCACTAAAAGAATTTGAATTGCTTTCGCTACTGATTTCCCGTCCTAATCAAGTTTTTACCCGAAATTATCTGATTGAAAATATTTGGGGGCTTGATTTTGAAGGGGATGACCGTACTGTTGATGTCCACATTAAACGGATACGGGAGCGATTAACTAAACTGACCGATGTTATTGCTATTGTTACAGTTCGCGGTGTTGGGTATCGATTAGAGGTGCGCCAGCCATGAGAACACTCTATTCCAAGTTCGTTATCACCACGATTTTAATCATGCTGTTCAGCACTATTGTCGGCTTTATGGTTTCGAATACCTATTATCATCAAACGGTGAAACAGGAAAATGATCGTAAGAATATGGAGATTGCTAAAGGGATGGCGGAGTTTGCTGTAACGCAGGACAACCTGGACAGCTATCTGAAGCATACGGCAGCTTCAGGCTATCAATTATATGTCATTAATAGCTCGGGCCAGGAAAAGTTTTATGGTGGCAGCTTTCGGGACAAGACATTGGCCAGCGAGGTCAAAGAGAAGGTTTTGAATAGCGACGTATATCACGGGATGGAAAATTTCCCGAAAGAAACGTTCGTGACGGGTTTTTTTGCCAATGAACTGACAAATACAGTAGGTGTGCCGTTTACTTATCAGGGGGAAAGCTACGCATTATTTATGCGTCCCAACATCGAGTTGTTGTTCAGTGAAGTCCATTTTGTGCTCGGCTGGATGATCATTGTAATGGTTATTCTCAGTATCATTGCGGTGTTGATAGGCTCACGGATGCTGGTGAATCCGATCCGCAAGCTTTCCAGTGCTACCAACAAAGTCGTTGAAGAGGACTTCGATGTTCATCTTGATATTAATCGCAAGGATGAAATCGGTCAACTGGCAGGCAGTTTCAATGAAATGATCGCACGTTTGGGAGAACTTGATAAAATGCGAAAATCTTTTATATCAAATGTGTCACATGATATTCAGTCGCCATTGTTGAATATTCAGGGCTACACCAGGTTACTGGAAAGCAACACGTTAACCAAAGAAGAAAAAGATGCCTATATTCAAGTCATTCATGATGAAACAAATCGGATGTCAATGCTAACCAAACAGCTACTGGTTCTGACAACACTCGATCAAAAGGGGAATTTTCGCAATAAAGAAATGGTCGATGTTACTGCACAACTAAAAGAGATTATACAAAAATATCGCTGGCTGCTCGATGAAAAGGAAATCGCGGTAAGTTATTCCCTTGATGAAGTAATTGTATCAGGTGATCCTGACATGTTGTACACCGTATGGGAAAACTTGCTTACTAACGCGATTAAATATAATCGCCCGGACGGATCAATCGAACTGACCATTATCGAAAGGCAATCGGAAGTGGAAATCGCCCTTCAGGATACAGGGATTGGTTTAGCACCAGCAGAACAAGGACAAATTTTTGAACGTTTTTACCGGGCAGATGATGCTCGTACACATACAACGGAAGGGACCGGGCTTGGTCTATCAATTGTTAAACAAATCATCGATATGCATGGTGGTCGTATTAATGTTAGAAGCGTTTTGGACGAAGGAACAGCTTTTAATGTCATACTACCGAAAATGTAACGTATTATTCACCTTCTGTTCACTTTCCTGTTTTAGAGTTATACATGGAAAGGGACAGAAGGTGTTTTTTCTTTGGCAGTTAAGAAAGCATAAATACATTCTTACTGCACAAGTGCAACTAAGGCTTGGTGATAAGCCAGTTTTCTAGTCTCCTTTATCGTCAAAATAGATTACAGGAGGTTCTTATGAAACAATTATTTCGTATGATCAACAGTAAACAAGGCTTGATTATTGTCTTATCGGTCTGGCTTATCATCGTGATAGCGTTAGGATTTATAGCACCTGGAGCGAAAGAGTTTGCTGGCAATTCCAGTGGTGCAGGCTTGCCTCGGGATGCACAATCCGTTATTGCGGACGGAAAAGTGAATGAACATTTTGAGGGCAGTGATGTTTTGCCTGCAATTCTTGTATTTCATCAGAAGAAATCTTTTGATGAGGCGTCCAACGCAGCAGTCGGGGACGGACTTGCCTCCATAAACGAAGAGAAAATAGAAGGAATCGACAGTATCATTCCGTTTAACCAAATGAACATGGAGATGCAACAGTCATTTTTGTCAGATGACGAAACGACACTGGTACTCCCAGTCCATCTAGAGGAAGGGCTGGAAATGGATGAAATCAATGAAATTGTCGTAATGATGGAGAAAACGGTCCAAGGGTCTCTTTCTGAAGGGATAGAGTTGTCAGTTACGGGCCCAGCTGGGATTTCATCTGATGCACTTGAACTTTTTTCTAGTGGAGATATGGTCTTATTGTTTTCGACTATTGGACTGATTCTGGTGCTTCTGATTGTTATCTACCGTTCGCCATTGCTCGCGTTAATACCGCTGATAGCTTCAGGAATTGTTTATGAAGTTGTCAACCGCACGATTGGCCTTGCTGGAGAAAATGGTTGGTTTACAGTTGAAAGCCAGGCACTATCGATAATGATGATCTTATTATTTGCAGCGATCACGGATTATTCGTTGTTCATCTTCTCCAGGTTTCGAGAGGAATTGCAAACCGTGGAAAGTAAATATGAGGCGATGCAGCGAGTCATGAGTCGTGTCGGTGAGCCTATTTTCTTTAGTGGTGGTACTGTGCTCGTCGCTGTCATCACATTGTCCGTGGCTATTTTTGAACCATATCGTAATTTTGCACCAGTATTTTCTGTTGCCATGTTCTTTATTTTACTAGCAGGATTGACCCTAGTTCCTGCACTATTTACCTTATTCGGCAGAAGATCATTTTGGCCAGTAATTCCACGGGTTGAAAAAGATAAACAATTGAAGACAAATAAAGTCTGGGAGAAAATCAGCCATGCTGTTACAAGGAAACCTCTTGTTACGGGCATAAGCGTGCTTGCATTGCTGATATTATTTTCTCTGAACACTTTTAATATAAGTTACTCGTATAACTTACTACAATCATTCCCAGAAGATATGTCATCACGGGAAGGGTTTGAATTAATCGAGGAAAAATACACACCAGGTGAAGTCGCACCAACAACGGTGGTTATCACATCTAATGATGCTATCGAGAAAGAAAGCATTAATCCGTTAGTCACCCAGCTGGAGGAACAGGGGTTGATAGAGTCTGTTACGTTTAATGATCGGGACTTCATATCTGAAGACAGCAGGGCTGCTAAACTGACCTTGGTTTTCTCGGAAAATCCATATACACATGAAGTATTGAATGCCATGGAAGAGTTGCGTGACAACAAGGAGGATATATTGGATGATAGCGGGTTTAATCAGGACGAAGCAGACTTGTATTTTGCCGGTGAAACTGCCAAGAACCTTGATGTCAGGTCGCTGAATAATCGGGATACGATGGTAGTGATGGTTCTTGTTACTATTTTTATAACGATTATGCTAGGTTTCCAATCCAGATCAATTATTGCACCAATCTATATGATGGCAACTATTTTATTATCTTATAGCGCAGCACTTGGAATTTCCGATCTTATTTTTAAAAACGTATTTGATCTGCAGCAAATGAGCTACAGAATTCCAATTTATGCGTTTGTCTTCCTGGTAGCGCTCGGTGTCGACTACAACATCATGCTGGTATCACGTATTCAGGAAGCATATAAAAATCATTCATTGAAAGAAGCGGTGAAGCAGGGAATAGCGCGGACAGGTGGCGTTATCTCATCAGCGGGACTCATCCTGGCAGCGACGTTCGCAGTATTAACAACCCAGCCAATTCTTGAGCTATTTATGTTCGGCTTTGTTGTCGCACTAGGCGTACTAATCGACACATTCCTAGTACGAACAATACTCACACCAGCAATTATACTGAAATTAGGGAAATGGAGCTTCTGGCCCGGGAAGTAGGGTTGTCCCGGTCAGAACCCCTTATCCCGCTTAATTTACTATTCTTTTGCTAGATTATACTTATTCCTAGACAGAAGTAATCGCTCAAGGGCGTTTACTTCTTTTTATTTTTTAAAAACGGGACAAGGTTCCTGTCCCTATTGTCCTTTCATTCCTGCAAGTATAATTTTTAAAAAAATAATTAGCACCATAAAAGAGAACAACGGAGCTAGTACTATCCATGGATGGAGTAAAAATTCCTGATAGGACGAACCAATCAATCCGCCCCACTCGTTGCTAATAGGTAAAAGTATAGTCTTTTCCTCCGAAACTTTTATTGCTCTATCTCCACCAATAAAAATACCCAAAACCCCTAAATGAATTAATAATAAAAGTAATTGAATGTTGTTTTGGATAAAGAAAATACCAATTCTTGGTTTAATGATCCTCCATACGTGTTTTTTGAAGATATAAAAGTTACTTACACCTTGTAACTGAGCAATCTTAATAAAGTCTTTATGGAGTTCACTTTTTATTTCATCTCCTATTAATAGAGCTAAAGGGGGTATGCCGATGCTAATTAATATTACCATCAATAAAAGCATAAAATGGAAACTTTCTTCTTGAAATAGACCAAGCAGTGGTGCAAGTAAAAAAAAGATAACCAGAACAGGGGGAATAATATAGGCAATTTCAATAGTTCGTTTCCATATATTCTTAAATTTATGAACGTAAAATGCATAATAAATGGCTAATACTAATGCAATAACAAAGCGTAACAGACACACAACACTTACAAATACTATCGTATATTTTGCACCGATTAATATGTTATGTAATAGGGGTTCACCTGACACATTTGTCCCCAATGGCGGGTATTCAGCAGGGGAGTAGGGCGTTTTGGCAATAAACTCACCCTCCTCATCCAATAAAAGGGATGGTGCGTTTTCCCTTGAAACAATTAGATCAGGAAAGAAACTAAAAAATACAAGGAGTAATATCAATAATGTACCTGCACTTATTTTAATATTTACTTTACTCCACAACCTGATCACCAGCCTCGTCAAACGTCCATTTGTTTACTATGTATTCGCCGGACCTTATGAAGATATATAACGGAAAATACAACATAATTAAGACCCACATCAATATTCTAAAGTCTCCAATACCGTACAATTTCACAAAACTCATAATGCCGTTTAAGCGTAGAAGGATTTCTAAAATCAATAAGCTTGAAATCATATACAAGAAGATATTTTTGTAATATTGGATAAGCGTTAAGAGCGTATTTCTAAATAAATGAATAAAGAAAATATAACTTTCCCCAAATCCTTTTGATCGAGACAATAAGTAATAATCCTTGGTCTTTTCCTCATCAATGCTCGCCGTCATATATTTAAATAAATAGATAGCAGGAATTGAACTTAAAGCCAAGATAGGCAAAAGGTAAATCGTTTCCCCACCAAATTCATATATACCTAACGATATCCCTGTTTTTTTGAAGATCCAAATAAAAAATTGTATATTTAACAATACAATTAACACGTCCGGCATTGATTCTACTATAAAAAAAATTCCATGAATCACCTTTTTAAATGGTGTGGTAAGGATATGAAATAAATAAGTGAATAGGATTGAAACAATAATTGCTATAGTGAGAGAACCAAAAATGATGATAATGGAATTTAGATACGCATTGTAAACCGCTGCAAAAAAAGGTACTTCATCTCCATTACTTAATGGGATAATTATTTTTTGAGGCTGAAAAAGGTAATAGATACCTGACCCTATGCTCTGAAAAAAGTATGTAAAGCTCTGGGTTTGAAATAACACAGGCATACAGCTGATTAGCAATATGATGAATATAATGAGGGATATATCTCTACATGATTTAACCAAACTCTTCCACATGGCTATTCAAAACCCCTCTTTTCTTTTTTGTAAAGTTTCCCATCCCTAAAGTGCAATGCAATCTTAGAATTGGGAGCTACACCGTCCCAACTGTAACGAGTGAATTCATCGTCGAATTTCACTTCATCAGCTGTATTTTCTTCAAAGTTTATATAATCCGGCTGTCCCAGTAAATCGATCACATCCTCAAATTCCGCTCTGTTTTCCAATTGATTATATTGTTGAATTGTTACGAGGCTCTCGGGGTTTTGTCTCGGCTGTTCACATCCCACTAACATTACAGTGATTGCTGTTGTTAGTAAAAAGAGCCCTTTAAATCTATTCATAAAATTCTCCTCTTCATTCTTATTTTAAATAATAAGTTAATTTATTTTCAGTATTGCTGATACTCGCTCCAAAATCAGCGATAATACTACCATACCATTACTTTCTATAAATAAATATGATCCCCTGCTAAATTTTTCCTTTTAGTTTGTTTGAGGATGAGTAGGTTTTTGGGAGACACACAGACCATTCGCTAGATGAATTTGGAGGTCGTAAAAAACGGGACAAGGTTCCTGTCCCTATTGTCCTACTAAGAGTAATATTCGTTATATTGGACATCCTATTTTGGTGTATGGATTAAATTGGAGGGGGATAAGATTATTGACTTTGGTTCGTCTTGGCTATGTTGCTATGAGCGTGCATTTGGAAAATGCTTCACCGTCTAAAACGATGACCTACACCAGATTTTCAAAACTAGACGATAGGGATGCGGCTATCCGGAAATTAGAACAAATCGCAGAAACGAATTTACATAATTGTCTCAGATTGCTGCGGCATAATTTGGCGCATGATATTGCTTTTTTTCGACTATCCTCTAAGCTCGTCCCTTTGGCTACTCACCCTGATCTTAAAGGCTGGGATTATATTCAATCCGTGCAATCATCATTGGAAGAAATACAAAAATTTCTTACACGTAATCCTAATGTCAGGGTCGATTTTCACCCTGATCATTTTGTACTGTTGAATTCGCCTGGACCAGATGTTTTAAAAAATTCGATAAAAAGCTTGCGCATGCATTATAGGCTGTTGCAGGGGATGGGAGTTAATCCTGAACATCGCTGTGTGCTGCATGTTGGCGGGGGATATGGAGATAAAGAAAAAGCCCTCGAGCAATTTATTCATAATTGGGCATTTGTGTCGCCTGATTTACAAAGCATGATCATTCTGGAAAATGATGATAAGGTCTTCACACTTTCCGATACATTATATCTAAGTGAGAAGCTGGCTGTACCGATGGTGTTTGATTATCATCACTACCTTGCAAATCACACAGAATCAGAAAACTGGCGTGAAGATTGGGAGCGTGTTGTTCAGACGTGGGATTCCTCCACTGTACCTGTGAAAATGCATATTTCAAGTCCCAAGTCAGATAAACAATTTCGCGCCCACTCTGATTATGTGGACAGTGCGATGTTTATGGATTTTTTGCGGGAAATAAAAGGAACTGTTTCGCAAATTGACTGTATGATCGAAGCGAAACAGAAAGATGCTGCTTTATTTAAATTAATGGATGATATACAAAAGTATCCTGAGATTGAAATCGTTGATGGAGGTAGTTTTCATATCACGTAAGACTAACTAGTAGAGAGAATCGTACTACTTTGAGCACCTTCCTTTATAAGTAACGGGTTCAGTAAGGGAGAGAAAACAATAAATATCACACTAAAAAGGAGTACAAATCGCATAGCGTTTCGTACTCTTTTTTATTGATATGACAACGTTTGTCTGTTTTTAACACCCAGATTGACATAGTTAATAGCAACCTTTTTAACAAACGTACAT
Organism: Virgibacillus subterraneus; assembly: GCF_900110695.1. Classification (GTDB taxonomy): domain Bacteria; phylum Bacillota; class Bacilli; order Bacillales; family Amphibacillaceae; genus Lentibacillus; species Lentibacillus subterraneus. Next base: position 440,072 of record NZ_FOEH01000003.1, read on the forward strand.
AAAATTATGTACAGTGTGGATTTAAGTTGTGAAAACGAGTGTTAAAAGCAATGTTGCTTTAAATGTGATATGCGATGCTAATAGTGAGTTGTTCTATACTTTGGAAAGGTTTTCTGGGATTTTATGTTAAAATATAGATAGAAAAACAGAACGAGCTTATTCAACTAACGACGCAGGTTACTTCAAAAAGGACTAATAGTTAAACTAGCTATCCTATAATATAAGCTGTAGAAGACAAAATAAGTTATAAAAACTACTTTGAAGGGGAGAAAAATAAATTGGATAGCATTATTTTTGATTTAGATGGAACCATCTGGGATTCAATAGACACAGTGCTCAGTGCTTGGAACACCGTTATAAGAAAAAATAATCAAATAAAAAGTGAATTAACTAGGAAAGACTTTGAAGATACAATGGGGTTACAGATGAATGAAATAGGTAGGAAACTCTTTCCTACCTTATGTTATAAGGAACGGCAACAACTAGTAAAGGATTGTTGCGAAGTAGAACATTCTTTCTTAGAAAAAAATGGCGGTGTTCTCTATCAAAAATGTAGAGAATGTCCTAAAAGAGCTTTCTCAAAAATACAAACTATACATTGTTAGCAACTGCCAAGATGGCTACATAGAAATTTTTTACAAGTATCATAAACTTGAAAAGTATTTTTTAGATTTTGAAAAAACCCTGGGAGAACCGCCCTGTCAAAAGGGGGAAATATTGTCTTAATTATTGATAGAAATAACTTGTCAAATCCACTTTATGTAGGAGATACAGAGGGTGATTTAGAAGCAGCCAGATTTGCTGAAATTCCTTTTATATATGCTAAATACGGATTTGGGCAAGTAAGTCAATATGATAAAGCAATTGAAAGTTTTGAAGAACTTTTATGTATTTTCTAGTGGATTATTAACAACAATTTTAAGCAGGTGAAAATATGATTATATATGGAGGAACACCGAAAATAGAAACCAATCGCCTAACCCTTAGAAGAATGGAACACATCGATGCACAAAGCGTCTTTGATAACTGGATTTCAGATGAACGAGTAACAGACAATAGAATTAATGCAGCACATAAGTCTATTTTGGAAACAGTTGAGAGAGTAGCTAAGATTGTTAGTGGATATGAATCTAAAGAATTTTGTTACTGGGGAATTGAATTAAAATCCAGTGGTGAATTAATTGGAGAAATTGATTTATATGATTTTGACAGTTCCACTGGAAATTGTGGGGTAAGTTATTCCGTTGGATATAAGTGGTGGAACAAAGGTTATGGTACTGAAGCTTTAAGAGCTGTTGTGGATTTTGGTTTTAGGCACATGAACATACACAAGATTTCCGCATCACATAACACTGACAATCCTGCTTCTGGAAAAATTATGAGCAAAGTAGGAATGGTAAAAGAAGAAATAATCAAACATATGATACGTAATTCAAAAAATCAATATAAGGATTGTGCTGTTTGGGGAATTTTCCAAGAAGATTATCTTAAAAAGAATGTGAGTTCTTAATTTAGATTAGGGGTCAATAGATACAAACGCTAAACATAAGAACCTTGTGAAATAGTGTACTTAAATTAACGGGTGCTTTAGTACAACAATAGCAGCAGGATTGATAAAAAAATAAGGGGAAATATTGTGGGTTCTATAAAAGTAATGTTGCTCGGTATTGCACTGATGTTACTTCCACTTTACATACAAAATGAGCCTGGAATTAGATTTTTTGGAAACGAATTTTTTATTTTGGTTTTTGGTTTTATCCCTACACTAATTGGTTTATTTATAAAAGATAGGAAACATAACAAATAAATGTTTTTTGTTCAGCTTATATATACTTGTTCTTATTGCATTAACGGGTGCTTTCCTTGAATGAGGCATTGCATCCTTGTTCAACTACAGCAGCAGGGTTGTTCAAGAAGAGTCAGTATATTTTTAGGGGGGAAGCATTGGTTACTTTAATGTTAATGAATTCTGGGGAATTTCAAATATATCTTAAATCAGCGGTAGAAAGTTATGCTAAAGAAAAAGTATTATCTAATAATTGGAATGAAGAAGAGTCTATTAGTAAGGCGAGAGAGGAATATGAAAAACTTTTGCCCAAAGGTGAGACCACCGAAAATAATTTTTTATATTCTATTCTAAATGAAGGTCAAACAATAGGAGCAGTATGGCTTGAACAAAAGAATAACGAGAACGGATTTATCCGTGATATTAGGATTTCAGAAAAATATCAGGGACTTGGGTATGGTAAGGAAGCAATGAATCAAATTGAAATGATGGGAAAAAATTGGGTTTAAGGAAAATAGGACTTCACGTTTTTGGTCACAACAAAGTAGCAAGAGGTCTATATGAGAAACTAGTCTATCAAACTACAAATGTTATGATGATAAAAGAGGTATAAAATTATTTGTCTTGCTTAACTAAAGGGTGCTTATCTTGATTAAGGGATACAGCCCTTATTGCGTTAAAGAAGCAGGATAGTCTAAGAAGAAAAAGTTAGGGTGGTTTTATGCTGAAAGGTAAAAGATTAACACTCCGACCAGTTGTTGAAGAAGATTGGGAACTTCGGTTTAAATGGTTATCAGACCCTGAAATCAACTCAACTTTACCATCTGGGAATGGAATCCCTTTAACTCCTAATACAGTCAGAGAACGGACACGAAAGTATGCTGAATCAAATGATAAAAGTGTCTACTTTACAATTATTAATAAAGAGGATAAGTCCATTGGAAACGCACAATTGTATAAGATTAATCCGTGGAATCGCAATGCTGAGCTAGGATTGTGGATTGGAGAAAAATCAGAATGGG
>NZ_FOEH01000010.1 GCF_900110695.1 Virgibacillus subterraneus
GTCTGGTAGCATTAGCGGAGAGGACACACCTGTTTCCATGCCGAACACAGTAGTTAAGCTCTCCAGCGCCGATGGTAGTTGGGGCTTTGCCCCTGCAAGAGTAGGACGCCGCCAGGCATTATAAAAAGCTAAGGTACAACATTGTATCTTAGCTTTTTTTCTATATGAGAAATTTTTAAATTAGATTTTGCCTAATTAACGACTCAAGTAAATACTATTCACTTAAACTGATACTCCGACACAGCTAAAGCAGTGGGGTTATGAATCCATTGTCCTTCTTCCGACCGGCAGCCATAGTTTATGTTTTCATACGCTCGGCATTTAGGGTAATTCAGGATACTGAGACAATCAGAACTTTTACGGTTAAAGCAACCTCTGTTACCATGAACGGCCGCATCTTTTGGCTCTCGCAAGCAAGGTCCTAAACCGCCTATAGTATCGTCAATTAATCACTTTCGTTTATGATGTATCTGACCTTACTTTCATCCCATGCTTAAAGCGATGAGCTCTATCGTTCGTGAAAATCTGTAATTTAGTTTAAAATAAAAGGATATATATAGAAGTAGTGAGGAGGATAGTTAATGATTGAATATATAGATCAATTTTTTGGCGATAATTTTTCAACCATTATGGTTCGCGTACTTATTGCTTTACTCCTTTCAGGGTTAATCGGGTTTGAACGAGAATTAAAAAATCACTCAGCTGGATTTCGTACCCACATTTTAGTGGGAGTAGGTTCCTGTTTAATGATGCTATTATCCTTATATGGTTTTGAAGAATTTATTGGAGAATACGACAATATTCGTTTTGACCCAGCACGTATACCTTCTTATGTTATAAGTGGAATTGGGTTCCTTGGTGCTGGTACTATTATTGTAAATGGAATGACTATCCGTGGGCTAACTACTGCTGCTTCTATATGGACGGTTGCTGGATTAGGTTTAGTAGTAGGTGCTGGAATGTATGCTCCAGCAATGTTTACAACATTAATCATCTTGTTAAGTCTCGTTTTTTTAAACAACATTGAAAAGTTATTCACTAAAGCACGATCTTCCTATCTAATTGAAATTGTTGCTCTGCCTGATTTGAAAATAAATAATATTGTATCAATCTTTGAATCATATAATTTATCCATTAAACAAGTCGAAATCGAACGAGTTGATAACAATCTTCGTAATATATTTATTAAGATTTATCCAAATCAAGATTTAGATCGTGTATCACTGTTCGAAGAAGTATCAAAAATAAAACATGTCAAAAATATCATTGAGCGAAAATAATTTATTAAGAACCTTGCGATTAGTTATATCGTAAGGTTTTTTTCAGCAATTAAGCAAGCAACATGGCTGCCGATTGCGCAGCCACCATCTGTCATGAAAATGTTGTAATCGAATTTTCATATAAATAATGTTGAAAGGTTTTGCGAACACCAGGGACCTTATTTCTTACAAATCCCCTCTATTAACCATGATATATGTAAAGTAAGGGCTTCTGTGTCCGGATAAATTCGAAAAGGTAACTTTTTATAGAAATAGCGTCTCCTGTGTCCGCTAAAAATTAAAAAATTTTGAAAAAATTTATTTCGCTAAACCTCCGTTGCTCCGCAATGCGCAACCATCTGTTATGAAATTGAATTTGTAATAGAGCTAGAGAGGTGTTTTCATACAAAATAATAGATCCTTTGAATGCATAAGTGCAATTAAGGCTTATCTATATATATTAAGGGCTTGGCGATAAGCCAAGTTTTCTAATGTTTCATTTATCTTTAACTTGGCTAAAATATGTATAGAACATTGTATTTGCATAAGAATTAATTTAAAGTATAATAAAAATATAGTCAAAGTTAGTCAAAGTCAAAACTTAAAATTAAAAAGAGTTGGAAAGACATAAAAGGGTAAATCATAAGATGAAAGTGGGGGAGGGTATATGAGTAACATTTCAGATATAATTGAACAACATTTAAAGAAAATTCTGGAGGCTACTAGGCAGGATGCGATTGAGATTAAACGAAGTGAGATCGCTGATCAATTCCATTGTGTGCCATCACAAATTAATTATGTGATTAATACACGCTTTACAGTGGAAAAAGGGTATATAGTTGAAAGTAAGCGTGGTGGTGGAGGATATATCCGTATTATCCGGATTCAGCATCAGGACAAGTCTGAATTAATTGATGATATTATAGAGATGATAAATCCTCAAGTAACACAACAAGCTGCACTTGATATACTGGAAAGGTTGCTAGAAGAAGAAATTGTTACAAAACGTGAGGCGAAAATTATTTTAAGCACTATTGGCAGAAATACACTGGCATTTCAATTACCTTTACGAGACGAGGTTCGCGCCCGTGTGTTAACTTCAATGCTTTCGACTTTAAAATATTTAAATAAATAAAAGGGGAGAGAATATATGGAATGTCAAGAGTGCCATAAACGGCAAGCTACCCTTCATTTTTCGCAAGTTATTAACGGCAATAAAACAGAAGTACATGTTTGTGAAGTCTGTGCAAAAGAAAAAGGATATATGACATATCCTGAAGAAGGATATTCCCTTCATAATTTATTATCTGGTTTATTTAATTTTGATACTTCATCTATAGACAATCAAAAGGGCTCATCATATAAACAGGCACAAGATTTGCAATGTCCGCAATGTGAAATGACATTTTCTGAATTTAAACGTGTTGGTAAGTTTGGTTGCGCTGAATGCTACCGGACCTTCTCTGAACGTTTAGATCCAATTCTTCGTCGTGTGCATAGTGGTAATACGAAGCATCATGGCAAGATTCCTACCCGTAAAGGTGGAGATTTGCACATGAAGAAGGAAATAGAGTCACATAAGGCAGAATTACACCATTTAATTGATAATGAAGCTTTCGAGGATGCTGCAAAGGTTAGAGATAAAATTAAAGAATTGGAAAAACAGATGCGAGGTGATAATACATGACCTTACAAAACTTTATGAATGAAGCCATTAGCCCATGGATGAGAGAAGAAGGTCCTGATAGTGATATTGTATTGAGCAGCCGGATTCGGTTGGCACGTAATTTTGCAGATTATTCATATCCAATATTAGCTAATCAGAAAGACCTTCAAAGCATAAGTCAGTTTTTTCAGGATGAATACGAACATAAATCTTTTCAGGATTACCTGAATTTCGAATTTATACCTATTAGCAGTCTAAAACCAGTCGAAAAGCGTGTTCTGGTAGAAAAACATTTGATTAGTCCGCACTTAGTGGAGCATGATAATTCCGCAGCAACACTCATTTCAAAAAACGAACAAGTATCTGTTATGATAAATGAAGAAGATCACATTCGGGTTCAGCTTTATTTTCCCGGTTTCCAATTAAATAAGGCACTTGAAAAAGCTTTCGAATTTGATGATTGGCTAGAAGAAAAAATTGATTATGCATTTGATGAGAAACATGGCTATTTAACTACTTGCCCGACAAATGTTGGAACAGGGATGCGGGCTTCTGTTATGATGCACCTTCCGGCATTAGCATGGTCTCAGCAAATTAATCGGATGATACCGTCAATAAATCAGCTGGGCCTTGTTGTTCGTGGTATTTATGGTGAAGGCAGCGAAGCTATTGGAAATATATTTCAAATTTCCAATCAGATTACACTAGGGAAATCCGAAGAAGATATTGTTGAGGATTTACAAAGTGTTGTCCAGCAGTTAATTGAACATGAACGTAATGCTCGAAATAGAATAATGGATCAGTCGAGTACGAAATTAGAGAACAGAATCTATCGATCATACGGAGTATTGGAATATAGCCGAATATTGGAATCAAAAGAAGCAGCAAAGTGTCTATCGAATGTTCGGCTTGGAATTGATTTGGGAATTATAGAAAAAGTACCTCGTAATATACTTAGTGAGTTAATGGTTCTCACTCAACCTGGTTTTTTACAGCAATATGCAAAAAAGAATTTAACAGCGAGTGAGCGAGATGTATTTAGAGCATCATTAGTTCGTGAACGGCTGCAATTAGAGAAATAGGTAGGAGGAAATCGATATGATGTTTGGACGTTTTACAGAAAGAGCACAAAAAGTGTTAGCATTATCCCAGGAAGAAGCGGTACGACTGGGCCACAATAATATTGGCACAGAGCATATATTATTAGGACTTGTTCGTGAAGGTGAAGGCATTGCTGCAAAAGCACTGCAATCATTAGGATTAGAGGTTCCAAAAATACAAGAAGAAGTGGAAAAGCTAATTGGTGTAGGCAAACAACCAATGCAAACGATTCATTACACACCACGAGCTAAAAAAGTAGTCGAGTTATCTCAGGATGAAGCACGTAAATTAGGTCATTCTTATGTAGGAACGGAACATATTCTATTAGGTTTAATACGTGAAGGCGAAGGTGTTGCAGCACGTGTTCTGAATAACCTTGGTGTCAGTCTAAATAAGGCGCGGCAACAAGTACTTCAGCTATTAGGCAGTAACGAATCGCAAGCAGGTCGCCAGGGACGTGGTAATGCACAGGCATCAAGCGCGAACACTCCAACATTGGACTCACTGGCACGTGACTTAACTGTTAGTGCAAAAGAAGGAAATGTTGATCCGGTTATTGGTCGTGGGAAAGAAATTGAAAGAGTAATTCAAGTACTTAGCCGCCGGACTAAAAACAATCCTGTCTTAATCGGGGAGCCGGGTGTCGGTAAAACAGCTGTTGCGGAAGGATTGGCTCAGCAAATAGTCGATAATGAAATTCCAGAAACATTACGTGATAAACGTGTTATGACACTAGATATGGGAACTGTAGTTGCAGGAACCAAATATCGTGGCGAATTTGAAGATAGGCTTAAAAAAGTGATGGAGGAAATTCGTCAGGCAGGCAACATTATCCTGTTCATCGATGAATTGCATACATTAATTGGAGCTGGTGGAGCAGAAGGTGCTATCGATGCATCCAATATTCTTAAACCCGCATTATCCCGTGGCGAACTGCAATGTATTGGTGCCACTACACTTGATGAATATCGTAAATATATTGAAAAGGATGCTGCGTTAGAACGGAGATTCCAGCCAATTCAGGTAGATGAACCAACATTGGAAGAAACGGTTCAGATTTTGAAGGGGTTACGTGACCGCTATGAGGCCCATCATCGTGTGACAATTCCGGATGATGCTGTAGAGGCAGCAGCAAATCTGTCAAACCGTTATATTACAGACCGGTTTTTACCAGATAAGGCCATTGATTTAATTGATGAAGCAGGTTCTAAAGTTCGACTGCGCTCTTATACAATTCCGCCAAACTTAAAGGATTTGGAACAGAAACTGGAAGAAGTTCGTAAAGAGAAGGACTCCGCAGTACAAAGTCAGGAATTTGAAAAGGCGGCATCGTTACGTGACTCAGAACAGCGTCTGCGTGAAGAATTAGAAGAAACCAAGAGTAAATGGAAAGAAAAGCAAGGTCAGGAAACTTCAGAGGTATCTGTTGAAGATATTGCTAAGGTTGTTTCTACATGGACTGGTGTGCCTGTTTCTAATCTCACCAAAGATGAAAGTGACCGTCTGTTAAATTTGGAGAAAACATTACATGACCGTGTAATTGGTCAGGAAGAGTCCGTAAACGCAGTATCAAAAGCAATCCGCCGTGCTCGAGCTGGATTAAAAGATCCTAAACGCCCAATTGGGTCATTCATTTTCCTAGGTCCAACAGGGGTCGGTAAAACCGAACTTGCACGTGCGTTAGCTGAGGCAATGTTTGCTGATGAGGAAGCGATGATTCGAATTGATATGTCTGAATACATGGAAAAACATTCTACTTCCCGTCTTGTAGGATCCCCACCTGGATATGTAGGCTATGAAGAAGGTGGTCAGCTTACTGAGAAAGTACGAAGAAAACCATATTCAGTTGTATTATTAGATGAGGTTGAGAAAGCCCATCCAGAAGTATTCAACATCTTACTACAGGTACTTGAGGATGGTCGCCTAACTGATTCAAAAGGCCGTGTCATTGATTTTCGTAACACTGTTCTCATTATGACTTCCAACGTAGGTGCAGATGAGTTGAGACGGAATAAATATGTTGGTTTTAACTTGGAAGAAGAGAATCAGGATTACAATAATATGAAAACCAAAGTAACCGAAGAGTTGAAAAAAGCATTTAGACCAGAGTTCTTAAATAGAATTGATGAAACGATAGTATTCCATTCATTAGAGCGCAAACACATGAAGGATATTGTCACATTAATGATTAAACAATTGCAGCATCGTTTGAAACAACAGGAAATAGAATTCACGCTTACAGATAAAGCGGTAGAAAAGATTGCTAATGAAGGATTTAATCCTGAATATGGGGCACGCCCATTACGCAGATCCATTCAAAAGAATATAGAGGATTTATTATCTGAAGAATTGCTGAAAGAAACTATTTCAAAAGGTGAAAAAGTAAAAATAGGGTTAAATAACAAGGGAGAATTTACTGTCTTATCCTAAGAAAGCTCTAAATATACTGCAAAAAGCTGAAAGGGACCTCCCTTTCAGCTTTTTTAGCAGTTAAGAAAGTATAAATACTTTCTTACTGCATAAGGGCAACTAAGGCTTATCTATATTAAAGCTTGGCGATAAGCCAAGTTTTCTAAAGCAATGCTTAAAAGTTTATTGTTATTAACTAAAAAAAAGCTGAGTGCTATGACACCGCTTCGGAAATACACTTCGCTTTCCGTGGGCGGCTGATGAGCCTCCTTGCTCCTACGTCGCTGCGTAGTCTCATCTAGGCCTCAGTTCCCACAGGAGTCTACGTGTATTTCCTCCGCTGTTGACTGGAGTAGGAATCGCTATATAAATGTGTGACAGCACTACACTAGTCCGGGTGAGCGGAGGGCGGTGACTCCAGCGGGAACAGCACGTGTCCGAAGACCCCGCAGAGTGGTTTGCTCGAGGAGGCTAAGGCCGTGCCCTAAGGTGCGCATCCGCCCGTAGCGGTCTCGGACGGCGGGACGAGAGTTTATAAAGAGTTACTTCGCATTTTATATCTTTTGTGGCAAAAACAGCAATCTTACTAAAAGAGCATTAGCAGTTAAGAAAGCTCTTGCTCTTAACATAGCAAAACATCAGAATCCTTTTAGCGATTAGTCAGGTTTTCTAATTCATCACACTTAACAAGGAAAGATGTTAAACTAGTTATTGTGGCATAAGTATGTAAATTTTTTTGTTTAATTGATAGAATTCTGTAACCTTCATGTTACGTTTTTCGTATAGAATAGAAGGTGAACTGAAAGGGTTGAATCACATTGGCAAAACGGAAAGTGAAGTTTGTTTGTCAGGATTGTGGCTATGAATCTGCAAAGTGGATGGGTAAATGTCCAGGTTGTAATAATTGGAACACATTAGTAGAAGAAATTGAAGCATCAAATATGAAAAACAGACATACAGTAGGTGGGGAAGCAAAAGCTGCCCGTAAACCAGAGAGTATTACTGCAATTGATTCAGAGAAAGAACCCCGCATGACAACAACGATGAAGGAATTTAATCGTGTACTCGGCGGTGGTATTGTTCCAGGTTCACTAGCGCTAATTGGCGGTGATCCAGGTATCGGGAAATCCACATTACTTTTACAAATATCAGCCCAATTAGCTGAAAAGCAATTACCGGTTCTTTATATATCTGGTGAGGAATCTACTCGCCAAACCAAGCTCCGTGCAGACCGATTGGGAGTTAAGTCTGATTTGTTATACGTACTGGCCGAAACTAATTTACTTGATATTGCTAATCAAATTGAACAAATCAAACCGTCTTTCGTCGTAATTGATTCCATTCAAACTATTTTTCGCGAGGAAGTTACAAGTGCACCAGGGAGTGTATCGCAAGTACGTGAATGTACGAGTGAATTAATGAGGATTGCTAAAACAAATGGAATTCCAATCTTTATTGTTGGACACGTAACGAAAGAGGGTGCGATTGCGGGGCCACGAATGCTTGAACATATGGTTGACGCAGTTCTTTATTTTGAAGGGGAACAACATCATACACATCGTATTTTACGCGGAGTTAAGAATCGCTTTGGCAGTACACATGAAATGGGAATATTTGAAATGAAGGAAGAAGGGCTTAGAGAAGTGTTAAATCCTTCTGAAATTTTCTTGGAAGAACGCTCTCAAGGTACTTCAGGGTCAACTGTTGTTGCCTCAATGGAGGGGACAAGACCTGTTCTGGTTGAGATCCAGGCATTAATATCACCGTCAAGCTTTGGAAATCCAAGAAGAATGGCAACTGGAATTGACTCAAATCGTGTTCCATTGTTAATGGCTGTATTAGAGAAGCGTGTTGGATTAATGCTCCAGAATCAGGATGCCTATATAAAAGTAGCTGGGGGAGTGAAGCTTGATGAGCCAGCAATAGACTTGGCAATTGCAGTGAGCATTGCCTCGAGCTTTCGTGATCAGCCTACCAAGCCGGAGGATATTATTATTGGAGAGGTAGGACTGACAGGAGAAATAAGGCGTGTGTCCCGGATTGAGCAACGTGTACAAGAAGCGGCCAAACTGGGATTCAAACGGGTTATTTGTCCAAAGAAAAACCTGGAAGGCTGGAAAGCACCTGAATCGATACAGGTAGTTGGTGTTAATACTGTACAGGAAGCATTGGATATTGGATTGGATAGATAAGCAGTAATTCAGTTAAAAATAAATTGACAGACATAATGTCATGTGTTAAAATTTATGGTTTATTAAATTGACTGTTAATTGCAGTTATGCTATGGTTTAGTTGATATTATAAGTTTTTTACACTTCCAAGATTATTTTTATTTAGGGTTATTTTTAGAAAAATAGGTAATAATAAAAAGATAGGAGGTGACGGTGGTGCTGAAAAAGATTGTCCATTTATTTTTTATTATTAGTGGAGGTACCATTGGGTATTTATATATACCGGATATTATAGAATTATTAGATTTTACAGATGCAAGTTGGGTAGCATCCCCATATGTTGGTTTAGTTTTAGGTGCAATTATACTATCTCTTATTTCTTATTGGCTGGCTGATTATATTGTCGGATTATTAAGGTGGATTGAGGAGGCACTTATTAAAGTGCCTGTAGGTGACTTATTTTTTGGCAGCCTGGGATTAATTATTGGTTTAGTTGTTGCATATCTGATTAATATTGCACTGAAAGATATTGATATTGAGTTTGTTTCACAGGTAATTCCATTGTTTGTTACCATTTTACTTGGTTACTTTGGTTTTCAAGTTGGGTTTAGACGAAGAGAAGAATTCGTGAACTTATTAAATATTAGTAAAAAGGAACGCGAAAAGCGGACTGCAACTGATGGTGACTCTAGTGAGCAGACGCAGCCTAAGGCTAAAATCTTGGATACAAGTGTTATTATTGATGGACGTATAGCTGATATTTGCCAAACTAGTTTCTTAGAAGGAACCATTGTGATTCCGCAGTTTGTATTAGGAGAATTACAACATATTGCTGATTCATCAGATGTATTGAAACGTAACCGCGGAAGACGTGGATTGGATGTTTTGAACCGTATCCAAAAAGAATTGCCGGTTAAAGTTGAAATATACGAAGGTGATTTTGAAGAGATACAGGAAGTTGATAGCAAATTGATAAAACTAGCGAAAGTAATCAATGGTATTGTTGTTACGAATGACTTTAATTTGAACAAAGTGTGTGACCTTCAAGGTGTACACGTTCTAAATATTAACGATCTCGCAAATGCTGTAAAACCAGTGGTATTGCCTGGTGAAGAGTTAATGGTTCAAGTAATTAAAGATGGTAAAGAGCAAAATCAGGGTATTGCTTATTTGGATGATGGCACAATGATCGTTGTTGAAGAAGGCCGCGATTACATCGGTAAAACGATTGAGGTACTTATTACTAGTGTTCTGCAAACATCTGCAGGAAGAATGATTTTTGCTAAACCGAAATTACTTGAAAAAGCGCTGTAAAAAAGGTATAACTTATAGAGGATGGAAAAGTGATAACGTAATATGTTATCACTTTTTCTAAGTAGTTAAGAAAGTATAAATACTTTCTTACTGCATAAGCGCAACTAAGGCTTGGAGATAAGCCAAGTTTTCTAATACTAAATGTACTGTATACTTTATATATTGTTAATTAATAGAAAGGGGTACCCAACATGACAGATCAAGTTCGTGTTCGTTATGCGCCAAGTCCTACTGGTAATTTGCACATAGGAAATGCGCGGACGGCACTGTTTAATTACTTATATGCTAAGCATTTTGATGGGAAATTTATTATCCGTACGGAGGATACTGACGAGAAGCGAAATGTTGCAGGGGGAGAAGAGAGTCAGCTTAAATATTTAAAATGGCTTGGCATCGAATGGGATGAAGGTGCTGACATTGGTGGAGACTATGGCCCATATCGTCAGATGGAACGGTTGGATATATATGATAAGTACGTAGATGAATTGCTTGAAAAGGGATTAGCCTACAAATGTTATATGACCGAAGAAGAACTTGATCAGGAACGAGAAGAGCAACGTGCTAAAGGACAAGTTCCAAAATACTCTGGTGCACATAGTGATTTGACGGCAGAAGATATTGCCCAGTTTGAACAGGAAGGACGTAAGCCGAGTATTCGTATGCGTGTTCCTGCTAATCAGAATTATACATTTAATGATATTGTAAGAGGTAACATAAAGTTTGAATCAAGTGATTTTGGTGACTGGGTAATTGTCAAAAAAAGTGGCACACCAACATACAATTTTGCCGTTGCGATTGATGACCATTTAATGCGTATTTCACATATCTTGCGCGGAGAAGAGCATATTTCCAACACGCCTAAACAAATGATGGTATATGATGCCTTTGGATGGGAAGCGCCAAAATTTGGTCATATGACACTCATTTTGAATGAAGATCGTAAAAAGCTGAGCAAACGTGATGAGCATATTCTGCAATTTATTGAACAATATCATAATTTAGGCTATTTGCCTGAAGCATTATTTAACTTTATTACGTTGCTTGGCTGGTCTCCGGTAGGTGAAGAGGAAATCTTTAATAAAGAGAAATTAATTGAGATTTTTGATCCTGAGCGGTTATCAACGTCTGCGGCAATTTTTGATCAGCATAAATTAAAATGGATGAATAATGAGTATATTAAAGCAACTGATATTGAAAAAGTAATTGAGTTAGCAATGCCGCACTTGATTGAGGCTGGAAGATTATCTGAAGATATGGATGCTTCTACAAGGGAATGGGCAGAGAATGTTATCACATTATATCGGGAACAACTGCGATATGGAGCGGAAATCGTTGAATTAACGGAGTTGTTTTTCAAGGAATCAATTGATTACGATGAAAGTGCCATGGAAATATTGCAACAGGAGCAGGTACCTGAGGTATTGCAGGTTTTTACAGACAAACTAATCCATTTGGATGATTTTACGAAGGATTCTATTAAAGCAGAAATTAAGGCAACGCAAAAAGAAACAGGCCACAGAGGTAAAAAGTTATTTATGCCAATTCGAGTTGCTACAACTGGACAAGCACATGGTCCAGAGCTCCCAATGGCGATAGAATTATTAGGAAAAGAAATTATTTTAAGCAGATTAGATAAAGTGTTAAAAAAATTAAAAGCTTAATTAATTCACATCGAGCCGAAAATATAATATAGTAGTAATACAATATTGGAGCGTTGATAAGGAGAAGTAAAAAACGGATGACTTATCCAGAGAGAATCGCCTGAGGCTGCGAGCGATTTAAAGCATCGTTTTTGAAATGCACCTTTGAGCCCGTTATGGAAGAAATGTACATAACGGCGGTACTCTGCCGTTATTAGAGTATAAGTTGGGAGAACGATATCTCCAAACAGAGTGGAACCGCGCCAAAAGCGTCTCTGTGTATTGAATACACAGGGGCGTTTTTTTAGCAGTTAAGAAAGATTAAATAAATTCTTACTGCATAAGTGCAACTAAGGCAATTTAAAGTATAAGGGGTTTTAAGAAAGTAAAATACCTTTGATAAAACTCCTTAAACGAATGCCGAGTTATCTAATGCCAAATGGGGAGGAGGCGTTGTCATTATGGGATTTTTTAAACGAATGAAAGAAGATATGGATGTAGTCTTTGAACAAGATCCAGCAGCAAGGAATTATTTTGAAGTAGGTTTAACATACTCGGGGTTACATGCAATTTGGAATCATCGTATTGCTCATTTTTTCTTTAAGCGGAGGTTATATTTTATTGCGCGAGTTATATCACAAATTAGCCGTTTTTTAACTGGTATTGAAATACACCCTGGTGCGAAAATCGGCAGGAGGTTTTTTATCGATCATGGTATGGGAGTTGTGATTGGTGAAACCTGCGAAATTGGTGATAATGTTACCGTTTTTCAAGGGGTAACGTTAGGTGGTACAGGGAAAGAAAGAGGAAAACGTCACCCAACTATTAAAGACAACGCCCTTATTGCAACAGGTGCCAAGGTGCTTGGCTCAATAACCATCGGCGAAAGTTCTAAGGTCGGAGGTGGTTCGGTAGTATTAAAGGATGTACCTGATCACTCAACGGTTGTAGGGGTGCCTGGACGTGTAGTCGTTCAAAACGGTCAAAAATTACGTAAAAATCTCGACCACCATAAATTGCCAGATCCTGTAGCAGATCGCTGTGATCAGCTGCAAGAGGAAATTAACTCATTACAAGAAGAACTAGCCAAGGTGAAAGAAGGGAAGCAAAATGCCGATAACCATTTATAATACATTAACACGCCAAAAAGAAGTATTTAAGCCACTTAAAGAAGGTAGAGTCAGCATGTACGTGTGTGGCCCAACTGTCTACAATTATATTCATATTGGGAATGCCCGTCCTGCTATTGTTTTTGATACAGTACGAAGGTATCTGGAATATAAAGAATATCAAGTTGACTATGTGTTAAATTTTACAGATGTTGATGACAAGATCATTAAGGCTGCCAATGAGGTGGGCGAAGAAGTATCGGAAGTTGCGAATCGATTTATAGATGCCTATTTGGAGGATGTCGGTTCCTTGGGTGTAAAAAAAGCAACCTATAATCCACGAGTTACTGAGGCAATGAGTGATATTTTGACGTTTATCGAAACATTAATTGCAAAAGGGTATGCATATGAAGTTGAAGGAGATGTCTACTTTAAGCCTCGCTCATTTGATGGATACGGGAAGTTATCACACCAATCAATTGATGAATTGCGTTCAGGTGCACGTATAAAAGTAGGTGAGAAAAAAGAAGACCCGCTTGATTTTGCGTTGTGGAAAAAAGCAAAGGATGATGAAATAGCCTGGGAATCCCCGTGGGGACAGGGCAGGCCGGGCTGGCATATCGAGTGCTCTGCAATGGCCAAAAAATACCTTGCTGAAACAATTGATATCCATGCCGGTGGACAGGATTTGGCGTTTCCGCATCATGAAAATGAAATCGCACAATCTGAGGCAATGACAGGTAAATCTTTTGCCAAATACTGGATGCATAATGGGTATATTAATATTGACAATGAAAAAATGTCCAAATCGCTGGGTAACTTCGTATTGACGAGGGATATCATTCAGCAGCATGACCCGCAGGTGGTTCGGTTCTTTATGCTAAGTGTTCATTATCGAAATCCGATAAATTTTACTGAAGAATTGCTGGAAGGTGCTAAAAATAGCCTGGACCGTATTAAAAATGCCTATTTCAACTTGGATCATCGTAAACAAACAAGTATGGACATGGATAAAAATGCAGATCAGTGGCTGGAAAAAGTTACGAAGCTGAATGAACAATTTGAGGAATCAATGGATGATGACTTTAATACTGCAAATGCAATTTCGGTCTTGTTCGATTTAGCCAAAGAAGCTAATCTCTATCTGCAGGGAAAACACACCTCCATAAAAGTAATCGAAGCATTTCAAAACAGCTTTACCACTTTACTGGATGTGTTGGGTATTTATATTGAGCAGGAAGAGGATTTACTCGATGAAGAAATTGAAGCATTATTGCAAGAACGAGTGGAAGCCAGAAAGAAACGGGACTTTAATCGGGCAGATGAAATACGCGATAATCTAAAAGAGAGGAGTATTATTTTAGAAGATACTCCTCAAGGAACCCGCTGGAAAAGGGATAGTAATGAGTCTTGATGTAAAGCAAATGAAAAGTTTAGCTCTCGCTTACATGGGTGATGCTGTCTATGAAGTCCATGTAAGAGAGTATTTATTACAAACTGGTAAAGTGAAACCGAATCAGTTACATCGGTCGGCGATATCTTTTGTGTCGGCAAAGGCACAAGCTGCTGTTATATTATATTGGCTGGAAACGGAACTTCTTTCTGAAGAAGAGGAAGGAGTAGTTTCCAGAGGGCGTAATGCAAAATCTGGAACAGTCCCTAAAAATACGAGTGTACAAGCATATAATTATAGTACGGCGTTTGAGGCGTTAATCGGTTATCATTATTTGCAAAAGAATGGAAGCCGGTTAGACGAGTTGATAACACAAGCAATTCAATTCAGCGAAGGGAGGAAAGGCTAATTATGGATCAGGAAATTATTATCGGTAAGAACCCTGTAATCGAAGCACTGAACTCCGGACGATCAGTAAATAAGGTATTAGTATCAGAACAACTGAACAAACAATTATTCGGGAAGTTGCAGAAACTTAGCAGAAATGCCGGGACAATAATTCAAAAAGTACCCAAAAAGAAGCTTGACCAACTTGTGGAAGGTTCACATCAGGGGATTGTAGCCTATGTAGCATCCTATCAATATGCAACTTTAGAGGATCTGTTTGATAAAGCAAATGACAAAAATGAAACACCTTTCTTTATTATATTGGATGAGCTGGAAGATCCTCATAATTTAGGGTCTATCTTACGGACTGCTGATGCTACAGGTGTTCACGGGGTAATTATTCCAAAACACAGGTCAGTTGGCCTTACTTCAACCGTGGCAAAAACTGCAGCAGGAGCACTAGAGCATATTCCTGTTGTAAGGGTGACAAATATTGCTAATACCATTGATGAATTAAAGCAACGTTATGTCTGGGTCGTTGGAACAGCCGCCGATGGTACAGAAGATTACCGTGAGCTTGATGGTGACTTATCTGTCGCCATTGTGATTGGTAATGAAGGTAAAGGAATAAGCCGTTTAGTTAAAGATAAGTGTGATTGGACTGTTAGCCTTCCTATGACTGGACATGTTTCCTCCTTAAACGCATCTGTAGCATGCAGTTTGTTACTGTATGAAATATATCGAAAAAGATTTCCGCTTGGTGAATAGACATGTTTGTACTAGTTGTTGACGGTTATAATATCATCGGTGCATGGGAAGAACTCCAGAAACTTAAAGAAAAAGATATTGGACAGGCACGGGACAGATTGATTGAATTGATGGCAGAGTATCAATCGTATTCAGGGTGCCGAGTTATCATCGTATTTGACGCGTACTATGTAAAAGGGATCGAAAGCAAGCATAAATCATACAATGTTGAGGTTATTTACACAAAAGAAAACGAAACTGCCGACGAATGTATTGAAAGGCTTGTTAAAGGATTAAAGAACGTAAAAAATCAAGTGTATGTAGCAACGTCAGACTACGCAGAGCAACGAACTATATTTGGGCGTGGCGCTTTAAGGAAGTCAGCGAGAGAATTATATATTGAATTTAAAGATATTGAAAGAGAAATTGAAAAAGATATAGAAGTACACAAAAAGGTACAACCTAAAATCAGAATCCCATTAAAAAAAGAAGTACATGAAAAATTTGAAAAGTGGAGACGGGGAGACTAATAACACCTCGTTCTCCACTTTTTAATTGTCCAGTATTGGTGTATAGAATATACTAGTGACTAACGTTGAATGAATATTTGCGCTTGTATCGGCAGTTAAGAAAAGTATAAATTTTCCTATCTTCCAAAGTTTTCTAATATTGACGTTAGTGAAGCGCTTACTGTATAATACTTTTAAATTGACTACATTGTAGTCGGGGGGTCATTTTTGGTGAGTGTTAAGCTAGCAGCAGAAAAGAACCAAAGCCTAAAAATGCTGGATGATGATAGTATTATCCTTCTTGTGCATCAAGGGAATAGTCAAGCACTAGATTTTTTAATAAATAAATATATCAATTTTGTACGAGCGAAAGCAAGAACTTATTTCATCATTGGTGCTGACAAAGAGGATATTATTCAAGAAGGCATGATAGGTCTGTATAAGGCAATACGCGACTATGACGGGGACAAGCTATCATCGTTTAAAGCGTTTGCTGAACTTTGTGTGACCCGACAAATTATTACGGCAATTAAAACAGCTACTAGACAAAAGCACATACCACTTAACTCGTATGTATCACTAGATAAACCAATTTATGATGAAGAATCAGACAGGACATTACTGGATGTTGTAGCAGGGTCAAAAGCAATTGACCCACAGGAATTACTCATAAATAGAGAAAAGTTTGGTGATATGGAATATAGATTGTCAGAATTACTTAGCGAGTTAGAAAAAGAAGTGTTGCGTCTATATTTAGATGGACAAACCTATCAGGAGATTTCAGTCGAGTTAAAACGTCACGTGAAATCGATAGATAATGCTTTGCAGCGGGTAAAGCGTAAATTGGAACAGCTGCTGGAATCGAATGAAACCAGCGTATAATAGCCGTTGACACATCTTAGTAACCATGCTACAGTTATATGAGTAAAAAACCCTACAACGGGGTGATAAAATGAATAAAAAAATAACATTAGCGTGTGCAATTTGTTCAAGCAGAAACTATACAACTAGTAAAAATGTATCCACAAAACCTGTACGTATGGAAGTTAGAAAGTATTGCAAAACATGTGGGAAGCATACATTGCACCGTGAGACTAAATAATAGCACTCTTCGGGTAGAGTTTGGGGGTACAAGCATGAATCTTGTTCAATTTTTTAAGAATGTATCTCGGGAAATGAAAAAAGTTAGTTGGCCAAAAGGTCGTGAATTAACTAGTTACACCATAACTGTAATATCAACAGTAGTGTTTGTGGCATTGTTTTTCACAGTAATAGATCTTGGGATTTCCGAAATTTTAAGTTCATTTTTTGAATAATTAAGCTATAATTATGTTATAATGGAATATAATATTTCGATTTAAAAAAACCCGGGGTAAACGGGTTTTTTAATATTGCAGATCTTTTTAGGGAACTTAAAGTTTTTAAGCTAAGGGAGGGAAGGGCAAGTAATTTTGTCCTGCTTAAATGGAAAAAAATTGGTATGCTGTTCATACATATTCCGGGTATGAAAATAAAGTAAAAACAAATTTAGAAAAACGTGTAGAATCAATGGGTATGGAAGATAGAATCTTTCGTGTAATCGTGCCGGAAGATGAAGAAACAGAAATTAAAAACGGTAAGAAAAAAGTTGTCAAAAAGAAATTTTTCCCTGGATATGTTCTGGCGGAGATGGTGATGACTGATGATTCATGGTATGTTGTTAGAAACACACCCGGCGTAACAGGGTTCGTGGGATCAAGTGGACATGGAACGAAACCTACGTCGCTTTTACCTGATGAGGTAGATGCTGTTCTGAAGCGCATGGGGGTAGCCGAACCTGTTATGCAGCTCGACTTTGAAATAAAAGAAAATGTACGAGTTAATGATGGGCCATTCACAAATTTCACAGGAACAATTGAGCATATTGATGTTGATAAGCAAAAGGTTAAGGTACATGTTAATATGTTTGGGCGTGAGACACCAGTTGAACTGGATTTCTCCCAGATTGAAAAATTATAACAGGAATTATTTTACGGCTGTTTTTTGGCAGTTAAGAAAGTATAAATCCTTTCTTACTGCATAAGTGCAACTAAGGCATTCGCCATTAAGGCTTGGCGAATGCCGAGTTTTCTAATCTAATAGAACTAGACCGCGTCGAGAATCACTGCCTATCAACTGAGGAATTTATGCTAAACTACCGGTGAGGAAAAAGCTCGCTTTCCTCGGAAGCAAAAATTGCTTCCTGAGGGATCTTCAGCTGTTGCTTTTCCCGCAGGAGTCTCGTATTTTTCCGCAGCTAGATATTACTATATTATCAAGTGAAAGAAAAGAATCCATAGTAAATGATGGTAGCAGTGATTTATTTGTTATTAAGCAGTCCTACTTCTAATGCGCGATTTCAGCCATTCAGCAAAGGGAGTACACGAAAACTCCCGCGGAAAGCATAGTGTATTTACGAAATGGTATGTTATGTTCATAGCAATAAACTATGAAAAAAGAGCCTGTTTTATAAAAGTGTTTCAACAAAACCTTGCATAATTTTATGATTCATGCTAAAATTCTTTTGTTATTTATGTCCTCGATATTCGGGGAAAATGGCTAATAATGAGTGGGAGGGGAAATTTCCCCAATTACCACATCACGGACTTTAAGGAGGTGTGTCTCGTGGCTAAAAAAGTAATCAAGTTAGTTAAATTACAAATTCCAGCTGGTAAAGCAAACCCAGCACCACCAGTAGGGCCGGCGTTAGGTCAAGCAGGTGTTAATATCATGGGATTCTGTAAAGAATTTAATGCGCGTACGCAAGATGATGCTGGTATGATTATTCCGGTTGAAATTACGGTATTTGAAGACCGTTCATTTACATTTATCACAAAAACTCCGCCTGCTGCTGTATTGTTGAAAAAAGCAGCTGGGATTGAAACTGCTTCAGGTGAACCAAACCGTAATAAAGTTGCTACTGTTAAGCGTGATAAAGTACAAGAAATTGCGGAAACAAAAATGCCTGATTTAAACGCCGCTGACGTAGAAGCAGCGATGCGCATGGTTGAAGGAACTGCACGCAGTATGGGCATTACGATTGAAGACTAATGTCTAACAATCTTTAATAGGTACAGGTTGCGGGAATGGGTCACCATCCATCGCAACCTTTTTGCAAGCTATAAAAGTATTTATACTTTTATAAGTGGGAGGTCTTACCGCTATAACCACAATTGAGGAGGAAACAAAATGGCTAAAAAAAGTAAAAGACTTCAAGAAGTTGCGAAGCTTGTTGATCGTACGAAATCATATGAAGTGCAAGAATCTGTTGCATTGTTAAAAGAAACAGCAAAAGCAAACTTCGATGAAACTGTAGAAGCGGCATTTCGTTTGGGTGTAGACCCTAAGAAAGCTGACCAGCAAATTCGTGGAGCAATGGTATTGCCGCATGGTACTGGTAAAACACAACGTGTACTAGTATTTGCAAAAGGTGATAAAGCAAAAGAAGCTGAAGAAGCTGGCGCAGATTATGTTGGAGAACAGGATTTAATCAATAAAATCAATCAAGGTTGGTTTGAATTCGACGTGATTGTTGCAACTCCTGACATGATGGCCGAAGTTGGTAAACTTGGACGTGTATTAGGACCAAAAGGACTAATGCCTAATCCGAAAACCGGTACAGTAACATTTGAAATTGAAAAAGCTGTTAACGATATTAAAGCTGGTAAAGTGGAATATCGTGTTGATAAGTCAGCTAACATTCATGTTCCAATTGGAAAGATTTCATTCGACAATGAAAAATTAGTTGAAAACTTTGAAGCAATTACAGAAGCACTTGTAAAAGCTAAACCACAAGCTGCTAAAGGTATCTACATGCGTAATGCATCAGTGACATCAACAATGGGACCTGGAATTAAAGTAGACGTCTCAAGTTATGTTCGCGGCTAATTTGTTGTTGACATTCTAACGACAATTAGGTATACTGAATTGCGTTGTAAAAATGAATACGTTGAACCGTAGACAGTAGGTGCGAGCAATCGCTTAATTTCCTGCCGAGGTGTTTAAAAGCAGATTAACTGATCATTATTGATTATAATTTGTCATAAAAGCCTCCATGTCTACATGGAGGCTTTATTAGTCTCGTTTTTCGGTAACGTTAATAGGAGGTGGAACAATGTCCAATAGCAATATTATTGAGCAAAAACAACAAATCGTACAAGAGATTTCTGCTAAATTCCGTGACAGCCAATCTACTTTGTTAGTTGATTATCGTGGTCTTGATGTAGCTGAGGTAACAGAATTACGTAAACAGCTTCGTGAAGCTGATGTTGAATTCAAAGTTTATAAAAACTCAATGGCTCGTCGTGCTGTGGATGCTGTAGAATTAGGAGAGTTATCTGATACATTGGTAGGTCCAACTGCAATTGCATTTAGTAATGAGGATGTAGTGGCACCAGCTAAAATATTGAATAACTTTGCAAAAGATCACAATGCGCTAGAAATTAAAGGCGGCGTAATTGAAGGTCAGGTTGCATCGCTTGAACAAATTAAAGAACTTGCCGATCTGCCAAATTACGAAGGCATGGTATCTATGCTGCTTAGCGTGCTGCAAGCGCCTATACGTAATCTTGCGTATGCAACACAAGCAATCGCAGATCAAAAAGAAGAAGAACAAGGTGCATAAATTGACTTTAGAGCAATATAGCATTCTGGAAATATTAAATTTAAAAAGAAAAATGGAGGAATAAATCATGACTAATGAACAAATCATTGAAGCGGTTAAAGAAATGTCTGTTTTAGAATTAAACGATCTTGTTAAAGCAATTGAAGAAGAATTTGGTGTAAGTGCTGCAGCTCCAGTTGCTGCTGCCGGTGCTGCTGGCGGCGCGGAAGAAGCTGAAGAACAAACTGAATTTGACGTAGTACTTGAAAGTGCTGGAGATTCAAAAATTAAAGTAGTAAAAGCTGTTCGCGAAATCACTGGTCTTGGTCTTAAAGATGCAAAAGACTTAGTAGACAATGCTCCTAAAGCAGTTAAAGAAGCTACTTCTAAAGAAGACGCTGAAGAAATCAAAGGCAAACTAGAAGAAGTTGGAGCAGCAGTAGAAGTTAAGTAATTATAGTTTTAATAGCAGTTAAGAATGCTGCATAAGTTGAACTCGGCTTAGAGATAAGCTAAGTTTTCTAAAAAGAGCTCGTCGGGATCCACGACGGGCTCTCTATATATTTATTTCTTCATATATTACACACGAAGTAGGTGCCCTAATGTCAGAGCATTACTTTTCGCAAAATCCTCAATCTAAAAGTTCACCCAAGAAATGGATTTACCAATTACGAGGCAAGGTTTACACATTTGAAAGTGATTATGGTGTTTTTTCAAAAAATGAAGTGGATTATGGTTCACGTTTACTAATAGAACAATTCAGGCCGCCTTCGATTACAGGCGAATTTCTGGATTTGGGTTGTGGTTACGGTCCGATTGGAATTACGTTGGCGGATTGTTATCAAGATCGAAACATAATCTTGACAGATATTAACGAACGCGCTATCAACCTTGCCCAACAAAATGCTGACCACAATAATGTAGTAAATGTTGAATTTGTGCAAAGTGATCGTTTGAGCAATCTAACAAATCGGTCGTTTGCTGCTATACTGACAAATCCGCCGATTAGAGCAGGAAAAAAAGTGGTTCACCAAATGTTTGAAGATAGCAAGAATGCTCTATTGCAGCATGGTCAATTGTGGGTGGTTATTCAAAAGAAGCAAGGCGCACCTTCAGCAAAGGAAAAATTAAGTGATTTATTTGGGAATGTTGAAGTTGTTGTACGCAGTAAAGGATATTTTATATTGAGAGCTACAAATGATTGACCTTAGTTTTTACATGTGATAGTATAGTAAAATGCTAACATGGGACTTCCTTTGTCAAGGGGAAATTCTGTGAGAAATGAAACGTATAATTCATCGGTAATCGGAGACACTGTTAAAATCCCAAAAAATAAACACAAAGGTTTTTATAAAAGCCTTTTTTCGCATTTAAGAAAGTATAATACTTTCTTATTGCATAAGTCTACCGAGGCTTTCGTTATTAGGGCTTGCATTCCAAAGTATAAGGGGTTTCTAAAAAAGCGAAAGATGCTTTCAAAAAGACCTTTTACGATGAGTCGGGTTTTCTAATATTTTAATTATATCATATTGAAAAGTGATAATTACTGGTGAATGAAAAATATGTGCTTGTATAACTCCGAATTACAAGTTTGTTCAGCATGTTTTTCGAACAGTAGCACTTGTGCTATTGTTGTTTCGTATCAACACACAAATAGGATTCAAAAAACAACTGATTTAATCTACATTATATCAGTTCGTTTTTGCTAAATATTATTAGTCATTTTTCTAAAGAGCGTATTTACGCTTTAATAGTTTATGAAAAATGCTTGATTTGAGGGGTGAAGTTGTTGACAGGTCAACTAGTTCAGTATGGACGGCACCGCCAACGCAGGAGTTATGCGCGTATTAGCGAGGTGTTAGAATTACCAAATCTAATCGAGATTCAAACCGCTTCTTACCAGTGGTTTTTAGAAGAAGGTTTGAGAGAAATGTTCAAGGATATTTCTCCTATTGAAGATTTTACAGGCAACCTTTCGCTAGAATTTGTTGATTATAGTCTCGGGGAACCGAAATACCCTGTAGACGAATCAAAAGATCGAGATGTCACGTACAATGCTCCACTTCGCGTGAAGGTTCGTTTAATCAATAATGAGACCGGTGAAGTGAAAGAGCAAGAAGTATTTATGGGTGATTTTCCACTCATGACAGACACGGGTACATTTATCATTAATGGGGCTGAGCGTGTCATCGTTTCTCAGCTTGTACGTTCACCTAGTGTTTATTATAATGAGAAATTCGACAAAAATGGAAAACGCGGTGTTACAGCAACGGTTATTCCGAATCGTGGTGCATGGCTGGAATTTGAAACAGATGCCAAAGATGTCGCATACGTAAGAATTGATCGCACACGTAAATTGCCAATCACGGTACTTTTACGTGCACTTGGTTTTGGTTCTGATCAGGAAATAATCGATGTACTAGGTGAAAGCGAGTACCTTAAGAATACATTAGAAAAAGATAATACAGAAACAACAGATAAAGCGTTATTAGAAATTTATGAACGTCTACGTCCTGGTGAACCACCAACAGTAGATAACGCAAAAAGTTTATTGGTTTCACGTTTCTTTGATCCGAAGCGTTACGACCTTGCCCATGTAGGTCGTTACAAAATGAATAAAAAGCTGGACATTAAAAATCGCCTGTTTAATCAAGTGCTAGCTGAACCAGTTGTCGATCCGGAAACTGGGGAAGTCTTAGCGCAAAAAGGTGATAAATTAGAGCGTAAACTACTTGATAAGATAATTCCTTATTTGGAAAATGAGGAGAATAAACTCGGCGCAAAAAGTGTTGAACTACAAGAGGGAGTTCTTGAGGATCCGATACTTGTACAATCAATTAAAATAATAGACCCTACTGACCCAAGTGGTGAAAGAGAATTAGATGTTATTGGTAATGCCGGTGTGGACAGAAACGTTAAAAACATAATGCCTGCTGACATTTTATCGGCGGTTAACTATTTCTTTAATCTACTTCACCGTGTTGGAGGCACAGATGACATAGATCATCTGGGTAACCGCAGACTTCGTTCTGTTGGGGAATTATTACAAAACCAATTCCGTATCGGTCTATCTCGTATGGAACGTGTTGTGCGTGAAAGAATGTCGATTCAGGACACGTCTAGTATTACACCGCAACAATTAATTAATATTCGACCTGTGATTGCGTCAATCAAGGAATTTTTCGGGAGTTCACAGCTATCACAGTTTATGGACCAAACAAATCCATTAGCAGAGTTAACACATAAGCGTCGTTTGTCTGCCCTGGGACCAGGTGGTTTGACCCGTGAGCGCGCAGGATTCGAAGTTCGTGACGTTCACTATTCTCACTACGGCCGTATGTGTCCAATTGAGACACCAGAAGGACCAAACATCGGTTTAATAAACTCGTTGTCCAGTTATGCAAAGGTTAATGAATTTGGCTTTATTGAAACGCCGTATCGTCGAGTTGACCCTGAAACAGGTAAAGTAACAGCACGAATTGATTACCTAACGGCGGATGAAGAAGATAACTACGTTGTAGCTCAGGCGAACGCTCGTTTAAACGAAGATGGCAGTTTTACAGACGATGAAGTAATTGCACGTTTCCGCGGTGAAAATACAGCTGTACCGCGTGAACAGCTTGATTACATGGATGTATCTCCTAAACAAGTTGTCTCGGCTGCGACTGCATGTATTCCGTTTTTAGAAAACGATGACTCTAACCGTGCATTAATGGGAGCTAACATGCAGCGTCAAGCAGTACCGTTGTTGCAACCTGAAGCACCAGTTGTTGGAACAGGTATGGAATATGTTTCCGGTAAAGACTCGGGTGCAGCGATTATTTGTGTTAACGATGGTATTGTCGAACGTGTAGAAGCAAAAGAAGTTCACATTCGTCGTGTTTCTGAAGTGGACGGAAAAGAAGTAAAAGGTGATTTAGACCGTTATCGTTTGCAAAAATACATTCGTTCCAACCAAGGAAGTTGTTATAACCAACGTCCTATCGTAAGCCAAGGAGATCGTGTTACAAAAGGCGAAATTCTTGCGGATGGTCCATCCATGGAAGATGGGGAGCTGGCATTAGGCCGAAATGTCCTTACCGGCTTCATGACTTGGGAAGGTTACAACTACGAAGATGCAATCATCATGAGTGAACGACTTGTAAAGGATGACGTTTATACTTCTATTCATATAGAGGAATACGAATCTGAAGCTCGTGATACGAAACTCGGGCCAGAAGAAATTACCAGAGATATTCCGAATGTTGGCGAGGATGCCTTAAAAGACCTAAATGAAGAAGGAATTATTCGTGTAGGTGCTGAAGTCTCGGATGGAGATATCTTAGTTGGAAAGGTAACACCTAAAGGGGTAACCGAACTATCCGCTGAAGAACGTTTGCTACATGCAATCTTTGGTGAAAAAGCACGTGAAGTTCGTGACACATCACTACGAGTGCCACATGGTGCTGGCGGAATTGTTTTGGATGTTAAAATCTTTAATCGTGAAGATGGCGATGAACTGCCACCAGGTGTTAATCAGCTTGTTCGAGCATATATCGTTCAGAAACGTAAGATATCTGAAGGTGACAAAATGGCCGGACGACATGGTAACAAAGGTGTTATTTCCAAAATACTACCTGAAGAAGACATGCCGTTCTTACCAGACGGGACACCAATCGATATCATGCTTAATCCATTGGGTGTACCATCACGTATGAATATCGGACAGGTGTTTGAAATGCACTTAGGTATGGCCGCACGTCAACTTGGTATTCATGTGGCAACACCGGTATTTGATGGTGCCTCAGAGCAAGATGTTTGGGATACATTGGAAGAAGCGGGTATGCCAAAAGACGCCAAGACCGTATTATATGATGGAAGAACGGGAGAGCCGTTTGACAACCGTATATCAGTTGGTGTCATGTACATGATTAAACTTGCGCACATGGTTGATGACAAGTTGCACGCTCGTTCAACAGGACCGTATTCACTTGTAACACAGCAACCACTAGGCGGAAAAGCGCAATTTGGTGGACAGCGTTTCGGTGAGATGGAAGTTTGGGCACTTGAAGCATACGGTGCCGCATATACACTTCAGGAAATATTGACGGTTAAATCTGATGATATTGTCGGTCGCGTAAAAACGTATGAATCAATTGTTAAAGGCGACAATGTTGCCGAACCAGGAGTGCCAGAATCCTTTAAAGTCCTTATTAAGGAATTACAAAGTCTTGGCATGGACGTTAAGATGCTCGCAAGTGATGAGTCAGAAATAGAAATGCGTGATCTTGAAGAAGAAGAAACGCAAGCAGCAAGCAAACTGAACTTAGAAGTAGAAGGCAACTAAAAATAACGGAGTGTTGACTCAATACTGGGTCAGCACCTCCATCTATATAATTCTAAGTAATTGGTAAAATCGGACACTAAAAGGGAGGTAGGCCCCTTGCTAGATGTAAATAACTTTGAGTATATGAAAATAGGTTTAGCTTCATCAGAAAAAATTCGCTCTTGGTCATACGGCGAGGTCAAAAAACCAGAAACGATTAACTACCGCACACTAAAGCCAGAGAAAGACGGATTATTTTGTGAACGTATTTTCGGTCCACAAAAGGACTGGGAATGTCATTGCGGAAAATATAAGCGTGTACGGTATAAAGGTGTCGTTTGTGATCGATGTGGTGTAGAAGTTACCAAAGCTAAAGTACGTCGTGAGCGTATGGGTCATATTGAATTAGCTGCACCAGTATCACATATTTGGTATTTTAAAGGGATTCCAAGTCGAATGGGTCTTGTATTAGATATGTCCCCACGTGCGTTAGAAGAAGTGATTTATTTTGCTGCATATATCGTTACAGAGTCAGGTGATACACCATTAGAGAAGAAACAACTTCTATCAGAAAAAGAGTATCGGGCATATTATGACAAGTATGGCAAAACTTTCAAAGCACAAATGGGAGCCGAAGCAATACGCAAGCTTTTACAGGATATCGATCTTGAAAAAGAAGTTGAAGCATTGCAAGAGGAGTTAAAAACAGCGCAAGGACAACGCAGAACTCGTGCAATCAAACGTTTAGATGTTTTAGAGGCATTTCGCCATTCAGGTAATGACACGTCATGGATGGTCCTTGATGTACTTCCAATTATTCCACCAGAAATTCGTCCAATGGTGCAACTTGATGGAGGACGTTTTGCGACTTCGGATCTGAACGATTTATATCGTCGTGTTATTAACCGTAATAATCGATTGAAACGTTTATTGGATCTTGGTGCACCAAGTATTATTGTGCAAAACGAGAAACGTATGTTACAGGAAGCTGTTGACGCATTGGTTGATAACGGGCGTCGTGGCCGTCCAGTTACAGGTCCGGGAAACAGACCATTAAAATCCTTATCTCATATGTTAAAAGGTAAACAAGGTCGTTTCCGCCAGAACTTACTTGGTAAACGTGTAGACTACTCAGGGCGTTCGGTAATTGTTGTTGGCCCAAGTCTTAAAATGTACCAGTGCGGGTTACCGAAAGAAATGGCGCTTGAGTTATTTAAGCCATTTATCATGAAAGAACTCGTTGAAAGAGGTATAGCTCATAATATTAAATCGGCAAAACGAAAAATTGAACGGGTGCATCCAGATGTTTGGGATGTATTAGAAGATGTTATTAAAGAACATCCTGTACTGCTTAACCGTGCTCCAACGCTGCACCGTTTGGGTATTCAGGCATTCGAACCAACATTAGTAGAGGGTCGGGCAATTCGCCTTCACCCATTAGTATGTACAGCTTATAACGCTGACTTTGATGGTGACCAAATGGCGGTCCACGTGCCACTTTCGGCAGAGGCTCAAGCGGAAGCACGTATTCTAATGCTTGCTGCTCAAAACATCCTAAATCCAAAAGATGGTAAACCGGTTGTAACGCCATCACAGGATATGGTGTTAGGTAACTATTATGTGACACTTGAACGCGAGAATGCAATTGGAGAAGGCAGCGTATTTAAAGATCTTAATGAGGCGCTGATAGCTTATCAAAATGGTTATGTTCATTTACACACGAGAGTTGCCGTGCAGGCATCCAGTTTGAACAAGAGATCATTCACTGATGAACAGCAGACTCAATTGTTAATTACGACAGTAGGTAAGCTCATCTTTAATGAGATATTACCTGAATCATTCCCGTATATTAATGAACCTACAAATGATAATCTGGAAATTAAAACTCCAGAGAAGTATTTTGTTAAAAAAGGAACAGATATTAGGGAAGAGATTAAATCACGTGAGATTATTCCTCCATTTAAGAAAGGTATACTTGGAGATATAATTGCTGAAGTGTTTAAACGGTTTAAGATTAGTGAAACATCTAAAATGCTTGACAGAATGAAAGACCTTGGATTCAGCTATTCAACAAAAGCAGGAATGACTGTTGGTGTATCCGACATCGTTGTTTTAGCCGAAAAACAAAAGATTATCGAAGAATCACAATCTAAGGTTGATAACGTGTCAAAACAGTTCCGACGCGGCTTAATTACCGATGAAGAACGTTATGACCGAGTTATTGCAATCTGGTCTAAATCAAAAGACGATATTCAAGAACGTTTAATGCAATCACTTAACCCAAGAAACCCGATATTTATGATGAGTGATTCAGGTGCAAGAGGTAACGCATCTAACTTTACACAGCTTGCAGGTATGCGTGGTCTGATGGCCAACCCGGCTGGTAAAATTATTGAATTACCGATCAAATCAAGCTTCCGTGAAGGTTTAACGGTGTTAGAATACTTTATTTCTACACACGGTGCTCGTAAAGGTCTTGCCGATACTGCACTGAAAACAGCCGACTCTGGTTACTTAACCCGTCGTCTCGTCGATGTAGCACAGGATGTAATAATTCGTGAAGACGATTGTGGTACAGATCGTGGTTTACCTGTTTCAGCGTTAACGGATGGAACAGAATTGATCGAACCACTGTTGGATCGGTTAATCGGACGTACAGCGTTTGAAAAGGTTAGCCATCCTGAAACAGGTGAAGTAATAGTAGATATCAATGAAGTTATCTCAGAGGATCAAGCAAAACAAATTATTGAAGCAGGACATGAGCAAGTTACCATAAGAACTGCTTTCACATGTAATACAAAACATGGCGTTTGTAAGAAATGCTATGGCCGAAACCTAGCAACGGGTGATGAGGTAGAAGTTGGTGAAGCGGTAGGTATTATCGCTGCACAATCTATCGGTGAACCAGGTACACAGCTTACAATGCGTACATTCCACACAGGTGGGGTTGCAGGAGACGATATTACACAAGGTTTACCACGTATTCAGGAGCTGGTTGAGGCGCGTAACCCTAAAGGGCAAGCAGTTATCAGCGAAGTTCATGGTACAGTCTATGAAATAAAAGAAGTAAAAGATAAGCAGGAAATTGTTGTTCAAGGTGATGTAGAACAGCGCTCTTATCCTGTTCCGTACAATGCACGCATGAAAGTTACTGTTGGCGATGAAGTATCCGCTGGTCAAGAGCTTACCGAGGGTTCTGTTGATCCAAAAGAACTTCTTCGTGCACAAGGCGTACAAGGAGTTCAATCATACTTGTTACGTGAAGTACAGCGTGTTTATCGCATGCAAGGTGTTGAAATCGGGGATAAACACGTAGAAGTAATGGTTCGCCAAATGCTTCGTAAAATTCGTGTTGTTGAATCCGGAGATACAAATGTACTCCCTGGATCATTACTCGAAATACACCAATTCAAAGATGCAAACAACGCAGTATTACAGGAAGGAAAACGACCAGCTGTCGGTAAACCTGTATTACTGGGGATCACAAAAGCATCACTGGAGACTGATTCATTCTTATCAGCTGCATCCTTCCAGGAAACAACTCGTGTGTTAACGGATGCTGCCATTAAGGGTAAACGCGACGAACTGTTAGGTCTTAAAGAGAATGTAATCATCGGTAAACTGGTCCCTGCTGGAACTGGAATGCAACGTTACCGTAAGCTCAAATCATCTTTAGATCAAACGAGTGAAAAAGAGGAAGAACAAGAAGAAACAGAGACGGTAAAGTAACCATTTAACTTGGCTTTCGTCGTCGTGACTCTTGAGAGTCCTAGTTGAACTTATGCAGGAAGGAAAGTTCTATAATTTTCTTCCTGCCAAAAACAAGTGACTAAATTTCGGAAACACTAATAAAATAGTAAAATTTCAGTTGACATTAAAAAACGAGAATGATACTATGTTTAAGGTGTTTCCGATTGTACTTGTTACTTTGGAGGATATGCTGATGTCTTATGAAAAAGTAACTCAGGTTCAAACACAGCTGATAATCGGAACGAAGCAAACACTTAAAGCTATGAAAAATGGCGAGGTAAGTGAAGTTTTTATTGCTGATGATGCAGACCAACAAATCACACAAAAGGTAGAGCGTTTAGCTAATGAGCTGGATATGCCTTGTCACCGTGTTGATTCGATGGAACGACTAGGCGCTGCTTGCGGCATAGACGTTGGTGCATCGACAGTAGCAGTAAAACAATAGAGGTTTTGGCGGATTTTTTCGCGAAGGCTTTGTTTTTTGCTAAAGGATGAACCACCTGGATATGTGGGATTACAAATAACCAAAAATTGGGTGGCAACTGGGTTAAATTAAGCTTATAAACAAGAAGGGAGGATAACAATTATGCCTACAATAAATCAACTTGTACGTAAAGGTCGTGTGAACAAACCAAGAAAATCTGACTCTCCTGCACTAAATAGAGGGTACAACAGCTTCAAGAAAAGAGCTACGGATGAAAATTCACCACACAAACGTGGCGTTTGTACACGAGTTGGTACATTAACACCGAAAAAACCGAACTCTGCACTTCGTAAGTATGCACGTGTTCGTTTGTCAAATAACATGGAGGTAACTGCATATATTCCTGGAATTGGACACAATCTACAGGAGCACAGTGTAGTATTGATCCGTGGCGGTCGTGTTAAAGATTTACCGGGTGTTCGTTACCACATTGTACGTGGAGCACTTGATACCGCTGGTGTAGAAGGCCGTGCACAAGGCCGTTCTAAATATGGTGCAAAAAAACCTAAAAAGAAATAATTTTATAATATAGTTCTAGGAAAGGAGGGGGACATATGCCACGTAAAGGACCAGTACCTAAACGCGATGTCTTGCCAGATCCGCTTTATAATTCAAAGCTAGTTACACGTTTAATCAATCAAATCATGATAGACGGTAAAAGAGGTAAAGCACAAAAAATTCTTTATAATGCGTTTGAACTTGTCGCAGAAAGAAGTGGACAAAACGCAATGGAAGTTTTTGAACAAGCAATGAAAAATGTAATGCCAGTACTTGAGGTTCGAGCACGTCGTGTTGGTGGTTCAAACTACCAAGTACCGATGGAAGTACGCCCAGAACGCCGTCAAGCACTAGGTTTACGTTATGTTGTTAATTACTCACGTCTTCGCGGAGAAAAAACAATGGAAGAGCGACTTGCCAATGAAATTCTTGACGCTTCCAACAACACAGGATCATCAGTTAAAAAACGCGAAGAATTGCATAAGATGGCTGAAGCCAATAAAGCATTTGCTCACTATCGCTGGTAATAAAACAAAATAAAGATTTTTACAGGAAGGAGAAGAATACATGGCTAGAGAGTTCTCCTTGGAAAAGACGCGTAATCTTGGTATTATGGCACACATTGATGCAGGTAAGACCACTACTACTGAGCGTATTCTTTTCTATACAGGACGTATTCATAAAATTGGCGAAACTCATGAAGGCGCTTCTCAGATGGACTGGATGGAGCAGGAGCAAGAGCGCGGTATCACAATTACATCCGCAGCAACTACTGCTCAATGGAAAGGTTATCGTATAAACATCATTGATACACCAGGACACGTAGACTTCACAGTAGAAGTTGAACGTTCATTGCGTGTACTTGATGGGGCGGTAACTGTTCTTGACGCGCAATCAGGTGTGGAACCACAAACCGAAACTGTATGGCGCCAGGCAACAACTTATGGTGTACCTAGAGTGGTATTTATTAACAAGATGGATAAAGTGGGAGCAGATTTCCTTTATTCCACAGAGACATTAAAAAAACGTTTAGGTGCTAACGCTCATCCAGTTCAATTACCAATTGGAGCTGAGGATGATTTTGAAGGTATTATTGACCTCATCACAATGGATGCTTACTATTATCTAGATGATCTGGGAACACGTGCAGAAGCGCGCGAGATTCCAGCAGAATATAAAGAAAAAGCAGAAGAGCTGCGTGCTAGCTTAGTAGAAGCTGTTTCCGAGTTAGACGAAGAGCTAATGATGAAGTATCTAGAAGGAGAGGAAATCTCCAACGACGAACTTAAAAAAGCGATTCGTACAGCAACACTAAATATTGAATTTTACCCTGTATTTGTTGGGTCAGCTTTCAAAAACAAAGGTGTTCAACTAATGTTGGATGGTGTAATTGATTATTTGCCAGCACCAACTGATGTTCCACCAATAGAAGGTAAGATCCCTGGTACGGAAGAGGAAGTAGTTCGTGAGTCATCTGATGACGCGCCTTTCTCTGCACTAGCATTTAAAGTGGCGACAGACCCATACGTTGGTAAGTTAACATTCTTCCGCGTATATTCTGGAACATTATCTTCTGGTTCTTATGTTAAGAACTCAGTAAAGGATAAGCGTGAGCGTGTAGGACGTATCCTGCAAATGCACGCAAATTCCCGTGAAGAAATCTCAACTGTATATGCAGGAGAGATAGCTGCCGGAGTTGGTTTGAAAGATACATCAACAGGGGATACACTTTGTGCTGAGAAGGATCTTGTAATCTTGGAATCAATGGACTTCCCTGAACCGGTTATCGGTGTTGCAATTGAACCTAAAACAAAAGCTGACCAGGATAAAATGGCAATTGCTTTAGGTAAACTTGCAGAAGAGGATCCTACATTCAGAACAGAAACAGACGTAGAAACTGGTCAAACAATTATTTCTGGTATGGGTGAATTACACCTTGATATTATCGTTGACCGTCTAAAAAGAGAATTTAAAGTAGAAGCAACTGTTGGTGCACCACAGGTAGCGTACCGTGAGACATTCCGCGGATCAGCTGAAGTTGAAGGTAAATTCGTACGTCAGTCTGGTGGTCGTGGACAATACGGACACGTTTGGGTTAAATTTGAACCTAACGAAGAAGGTGCAGGCTTTGAATTCACTAATAAAATCGTTGGTGGTGTTGTACCACGTGAATACATTCCATCTGTTGAACAAGGTATTAAAGAATCAACAGCAAATGGTGTATTAGCTGGCTACCCATTAATTGATATTAAAGCAACACTTTATGATGGAAGTTATCATGATGTAGACTCAAACGAAATGGCATTTAAGATAGCTGGTTCAATGGCCTTAAAGGCTGCTAAAAACAAATGTCAGCCTGTTCTTTTAGAGCCTATGATGAAAGTTGAAATCGTAATCCCTGAAGAATACATGGGAGATATCATGGGTGATGTTACTTCACGTCGTGGACGTGTAGAAGGAATGGAACCACGCGGGCCGGCACAACTTGTTAAATCATTTGTACCACTTGCAGAAATGTTCGGTTATGCAACTGCATTACGTTCAAACACGCAAGGCCGCGGGACATTTACAATGCACTTTGATCATTATGAACAAGTGCCGAAAAGTATTTCAGAAGAAATTGTCAAGAAAAATGCAGGCGAATAATTGATTTTTTTCTAAATCTGAAGTATAACTTTTATTGAAGGCTAAGAAATAACATAATTGTTATTTCTTGGCTGAAAATATAAAATCTAAAACATACTTTTATTTATTTAAAGGAGGAACTATAAATGGCTAAAGAAAAGTTCGATCGCTCAAAAAGTCACGTTAACATTGGAACAATTGGACACGTTGACCATGGTAAAACAACATTAACTGCTGCAATTACTACTACATTGCACAAACAATCTGGTGAAGGTACTGCAATGGCATTTGACCAAATCGACCATGCTCCAGAAGAAAGAGAACGCGGTATTACAATCGCGACATCTCACGTTGAGTATGAAACAGATACTCGTCACTATGCTCACGTTGACTGCCCTGGACACGCTGACTATGTTAAAAACATGATTACTGGTGCAGCACAAATGGATGGTGCTATTCTAGTAGTATCTGCCGCTGATGGTCCTATGCCACAAACACGTGAACACATTTTGCTTTCACGCAACGTTGGTGTTCCGGCGATTGTTGTTTTCCTTAACAAAACAGATATGGTAGATGACGAAGAATTACTAGAACTAGTTGAAATGGAAGTTCGCGATCTATTAACTGAATACGACTTCCCTGGTGACGATATCCCGGTAATTAAAGGTTCTGCACTTAAAGCTCTTGAAGGCGATGCAGATTACGAAGAAAAAATCTTCGAACTTATGGCTGCAGTTGATGAGTACATTCCAACTCCAGAACGTGACAATAACAAGCCATTCATGATGCCAGTTGAGGACGTATTCTCAATTACTGGCCGTGGTACTGTTGCAACTGGCCGTGTTGAACGTGGTTCAGTTAAAGTTGGTGACGATGTTGAGATTATCGGTCTTGCTGAAGCTCCATCTAAAACAACTGTAACTGGTGTTGAAATGTTCCGTAAGCTTCTTGATTATGCTGAAGCAGGTGACAACATTGGTGCACTTCTTCGTGGGGTATCACGTGATGATATCAACCGTGGTCAAGTACTAGCTAAACCAGGT
This sequence comes from Virgibacillus subterraneus, assembly GCF_900110695.1. GTDB lineage: Bacteria > Bacillota > Bacilli > Bacillales > Amphibacillaceae > Lentibacillus > Lentibacillus subterraneus. The sequence continues at coordinate 34,032 of NZ_FOEH01000010.1, forward strand.
TCAATTACACCACATACAAATTTTAAAGCAGAAGTTTATGTGTTATCTAAAGAAGAAGGTGGACGTCATACTCCATTCTTCGCTAACTATCGTCCGCAGTTCTACTTCCGTACAACTGACGTAACTGGAGTTATTCAACTTCCAGAAGGAGTAGAAATGGTAATGCCTGGCGATAATATCGAAATGGATGTTGAGTTAATTTCAAAAATCGCTATTGAAGACGGTACACGTTTCTCAATCCGTGAAGGCGGACGTACTGTTGGATCAGGCGTTGTATCTTCAATTCAAAAATAATTATTATGTTAAATAAAAAGCAGACAGCGTGACGACGCTGTCTGCTTTTTTAGTTTCGTTTTATTCAGCAGGTAAGAAAATAACTTGGCTGTCGAATGCGCAGCACCATTTATTATGAAAATGAATTTAATCAAATTAGAAACATTTTTTATAGCAAATATGTGGTTTTGCGGACACTGTGGACCTTAAAGCATTCTATTAATCAAGGTATAAGTTAGAAAACTTGGCATTCGCCAAACCTTAATAGAGATAAGTCTTAGTTGCACTTATGCAGTAAGAAAGTATTTATACTTAACTGCTAAAATAAGGGCTTCTGTCCGGATAACGATAGAAGTAGCGTAGAAATTAGATAGATTTCGCCCCTTTTATTTCAGAAGCCATTTCTAACGGAATTAGGAATCGCTTCAACTGATTTGGCGGATCCTCATTCCGTTATTTCCTTGAAAACCATCGTTTCAAGCCTGGGTTCGGATCCTCGTTCCGCTATTTGTCATTTTCACCTCAAAATTGGCTGATTTCCAGCTATTAACGGAACGAGGATCCGTCTCACCCTTCTAAGAGCACCTTTTTTGCCAATTAGCGGAATGAGGATTCATTTCGCCCGTTTGTCAGACTATCATTCCGAGTGGCAAACTTCATGCCCTAAAGTACGCGTAGTAAATTTCCGGCGAGTTATTATGAGTTGGGGCGGTACCTAGCATTTGCGGTAATTCTCGAGATACTAACCCACATATGAAATGAGAGATTAAGGCGAGTGGTCACGCACACAAAACCCGCTCAACAGAATTTAATTCTAGTTTGAGCAAATTTCTACAAAAAAATTTCTCTAACTCCTTGCAATCAGCGGAATAAGTTTGTATAATACATAGATGTGCAATCAAATAGTTATTCATAGAAAAAGGTTGCATTGACCACGTTTTTTCTTTATAATATTAATGTTGGTCAAAAAAAGGCGATGAAGTGAAAGGTTGTTGACACACCCGGCCCCTTTGCCATGGCGGATGGTCAAGAAATTTTCACGGAGAATGTCTATTATAAAATGGGCGAAAAGGAGGGAAAATAATGGCAAAAGAAAAGATTAGAATTCGATTGAAAGCATATGATCACCGTATTTTAGATCAGTCTTCTGAAAAGATTGTAGATACAGCGAAGCGTTCTGGAGCGAGTGTTTCTGGACCGATTCCGTTGCCTACAGAAAGATCTGTTTACACTGTATTGCGTGCGGTGCACAAATACAAAGATGCTCGTGAGCAGTTCGAAATGCGTACTCATAAGCGCTTGATCGACATTGTTAATCCAACACCACAAACAGTTGATTCATTGATGCGTCTTGACTTACCATCTGGTGTGGATATTGAAATTAAATTATAAATTATTGAATTATATAGGAGGTGTAACGGATGACGAAAGGAATCTTAGGTCGTAAAATCGGCATGACTCAGTTATTTTCTGACGAGGGAGAGTTAGTCCCGGTAACAGTTGTTCAAGCTGAGCCAAACGTAGTATTACAAAAAAGAACATTAGAAAATGATGGCTACGAAGCAGTACAAATCGGTTTTGCAGATGAAAAGGAATCACGTACAAACAAAGCGGAAAAAGGCCATGCTGATAAAGCAAACACAGCCCCTAAGCGCTACGTTCGTGAAATCCGTAACGCAAATCTTGATGAATATGAAGTTGGTCAAGAACTTGGCGTTGATGTTTTTCAAACTGGCGATAAAGTCGATGTAACTGGTACTTCTAAAGGGAAAGGTTTCCAAGGGGTTATCAAACGCCACGGACAACAACGCGGACCGTCCACTCACGGCTCTCATTTTCATAGATCGCCAGGTGCGATGGGTGTAATTGACCCAATGCGTGTTTTCAAAGGCAAGAAACTTCCAGGTCAAATGGGTGGTAAACAAATCACCATTGAAAACCTTGATATTGTGAAAGTAGACGCTGAACGCAATCTGCTTTTAATCAGAGGTAATATCCCTGGTGCAAAAAAATCATTCGTAAAAATTGCGAGTGCATTAAAGGCTAACTAATCATATACACGAAGGGAGGATATGTCATGCCTAAAGTAGCACTATTAAAACAAGATGGATCTAAAGCTGGAGATTTTGAATTAAACGACTCCGTATTCGGTATTGAGCCAAACACACATGTTTTGAATGAAGCAGTATTAATGCAACGTTCATCACTACGTCAGGGCACACATGCTGTTAAAAACCGTTCACAAGTTCGTGGCGGCGGAGCTAAACCGTGGAGACAAAAAGGAACAGGTCGTGCACGTCAAGGTTCAACTCGTTCACCACAATGGGTTGGCGGTGGAACTGTATTTGGCCCAACACCACGTAGCTACAGCTATAAACTACCGAAAAAAGTACGTCGTTTAGCACTTAAGTCGGCACTTTCTTCAAAAGCAAAGGAAGAAGACTTGATTGTAGTGGAAAGCATTGCAATAGATGCTCCAAAAACAAAAGAAGTTGTACAAATGCTTAATGCGCTTAATGCAGATAAAAAAGCATTAATCGTAACTGCTGACAGAGACGAAACAGTAGTTCGTTCTGCCAATAATCTACAGAACGTAAATGTACTTACTGTAGAAGAAGTGAATGTACTAGACTTGCTTACGCATGACAAGCTGATCATAACCAAGGATGCAGCTGAAAAAGCAGGGGAGGTGCTTGCATAATGAAAGATCCACGTGATATTATAAAGCGCCCTGTCATTACAGAAGGTTCTGCTGACTTAATGGCAGAAAAGAAATATACTTTTGAAGTAACTCCAAAAGCAAACAAAACAGAGATTAAAGACGCTGTTGAGCTGGTTTTTGGTGTGAAGGTAGAAAAAGTAAACACAATGAATATTAAAGGTAAATTCAAGCGAATGGGCCGTTACGGCGGATACCGTTCAGATCGCAAAAAAGCTATTGTGCAGCTTTCAGAAGATAGTAAAGACCTAGACTTCTTTGAAGGTTAAATAGAGAAACTAGTGAAGGAGGGAAAACAAAATGGCTATTAAAAAATTCAGACCAACAACTAACGGCAGGCGTTTCATGTCTTCATCTGACTTTGCAGAGGTTACTACGGATACTCCGGAAAAGTCTCTATTAAGTTCAATTTACAAGCGTGGCGGTCGTAATAACCAAGGTAAGCTTACAGTTCGTCATAAAGGCGGAGGTCACAAGCGTCAATACCGTATAATTGACTTTAAGCGTGATAAAGATGGAATACCTGGACGCGTTGCTACAGTGGAATATGATCCGAACCGCTCAGCTAATATTGCATTAATTCATTATGCAGATGGAGAAAAGCGTTATATATTAGCACCAAAAGGAATCAAAGTAGGACAAAAAATTGAATCTGGCGAACAAGCAGATATTAAGCTAGGTAATAGTCTTGCACTTCAAAACATTCCAGTGGGTACTATTATCCACAACATTGAATTGAAGCCTGGACGTGGCGGACAACTTGTACGCTCAGCTGGGGCAGAAGCTCAGATTCTTGGACGTGAAGATAAATATACGTTGGTACGCTTGAAATCAGGCGAAGTTCGTTTAATATTATCTTCATGCCGTGCAACAATTGGCCAAGTTGGAAACCTTGAGCATGAGCTTATAACTATAGGTAAAGCTGGTCGTTCTCGCTGGTTAGGCAAGCGCCCGACTGTTCGTGGTTCTGTTATGAACCCTAATGATCACCCACATGGTGGTGGTGAAGGACGTGCACCAATCGGACGTAAATCACCAATGTCACCTTGGGGTAAGCCTACACTTGGTTACAAAACGCGTCAGCGTAATAAACCTACAGATAAATATATCGTTCGTAAGCGTAAAAAATAAACGGATGAGACGACGGGCGGTAAGATCCGTCGTTCAATTACGAAAGGAGGTTTATCCATGGGTCGTAGCTTGAAAAAGGGACCTTTTGCAGATGACCATCTATTGAAAAAGATTGATACTTTAAATGAATCTGACAAGAAACAAGTAGTTAAATCTTGGTCTCGTCGCTCAACAATATTCCCTACTTTTGTTGGTCATACGATTGCTGTATATGACGGACGTAAACACGTACCTGTCTATGTTACAGAAGATATGGTCGGACATAAATTAGGTGAATTCGCGCCAACCCGTACTTATAGAGGACACGGTGGCGATGATAAGAAAACAAAACGCTAATGAGAGGAGGCGCTCCACATGCAAGCTAAAGCCGTTGCGAAATCTGTTCGTATTGCTCCTCGTAAAGTTCGTTTAGTCGTAGATTTGATTCGAGGAAAAGAAGTTGGTGAAGCAGTAGGAATACTACGCCACACACAACGTGGTGCTTCTCCAGTTGTAGAAAAAGTACTAAATTCTGCAATTGCGAATGCGGAACACAACTATGAAATGGAAGCAGATAACCTGGTAGTTTCTGAAGTATTTGTAAATGAAGGTGCTACATTGAAACGTTTTCGTCCACGTGCACAAGGACGTGCAAGTAAAATCAATAAACGCACAAGCCATATTACAGTGGTTGTAACTGAAAAGAAGGAGGGATAGTCAGTGGGTCAAAAAGTAAATCCAAAAGGTCTTCGCGTCGGTATCATTCGTGACTGGGAGTCAAAGTGGTATGCAGGCAAAGACTATGCAGACTTACTACACGAAGATATTAAGATTAGAGAATATCTTGAAAATCGCTTACGCATTGCTGCTGTTTCTTCTATCGACATCGAACGTGCAGCAAACCGTGTAAACATCACCATTCATACTGGTAAACCAGGTATGGTTATTGGTAAAGGCGGTTCAGAAGTAGAAGCTCTACGTAAATCATTAAATAGTCTGACTGGCAAGCGTGTTCACATCAATATCGTTGAAATCAAGAAAGTTGATTTAAACGCTGTATTAGTTGCTGATAACATTGCTCGTCAATTAGAAAATCGTATTTCATTCCGTCGTGCTCAAAAGCAAACTATTCAACGCGCAATGCGCGGAGGAGCAAAAGGAATTAAAACACAAGTATCCGGACGTTTAGGTGGCGCAGACATCGCTCGTGCGGAACATTACAGTGAAGGAACAGTACCACTACACACATTGCGTGCTGATATCGACTATGGCACAGCTGAAGCTGACACAACTTATGGTAAGTTGGGCGTTAAAGTGTGGATCTATCGTGGAGAAGTCCTTCCAACTAAAACTAATAAGTAAGGAAGGGGGAAATGCATTATGTTAATGCCTAAACGTGTGAAATATCGTAAGCAACATCGTGGTAAAATGAATGGCCGTGCTAAAGGTGGAACTACAGTAGCTTTTGGTGAATATGGTCTACAAGCACTTGAAGCTTCTTGGATTACAAGTCGTCAAATCGAGGCCGCTCGTATTGCAATGACTCGTTACATGAAACGTGGCGGTAAAGTTTGGATTAAAATCTTTCCAGACAAACCATATACTGCAAAACCCCTAGAGGTCCGCATGGGTTCCGGTAAAGGTGCTCCAGAAGGATGGGTAGCAGTAGTTAAACCAGGAAAAATAATGTTTGAAATCGCTGGTGTACCAGAAGAAGTTGCACGTGAAGCGTTGCGTCTTGCTTCTCATAAACTGCCGATTAGAACTAAATTCGTAAAACGTGAAGAAATTGGTGGTGAAATCAATGAAGGCTAATGAAATTAGAGAACTAACCACTGCCGAAATTGAACAAAAAGTTAAATCGTTAAAAGAAGAACTATTTAATTTACGCTTTCAGCTAGCAACAGGCCAATTGGAAAACACCGCACGTATTCGTGAGGTAAGAAAGTCTATTGCTCGTATGAAAACAGTTGTACGTCAACGTGAAGTAAGCGTGAATAACTGAAACAAGAGAGGAGGATAACCTCAATGACTGAGCGTAATGATCGTAAAGTATATACAGGCCGTGTCGTTTCAGACAAAATGGATAAAACAATTACTGTTTTAGTTGAAACTTACAAGTTTCATTCCTTATACGGTAAGCGTGTAAAGTACTCTAAAAAATTCAAAACACATGATGAAAATAATCAAGCTAAAAATAATGATGTTGTTCAAATCATGGAAACTCGTCCGCTATCAGCAACTAAACGTTTCCGTCTAGTTGAAATCGTTGAAGAAGCGGTAATAATATAATAAAGTTCGCTCGGAAGGTATCCGAAGGGAGGTCACAGCGATATGATTCAACAAGAAACTCGTTTAAAAGTTGCAGATAACTCTGGTGCTCGTGAAGTATTAACCATTAAAGTATTGGGTGGTTCTGGACGTAAAACAGCTAACATTGGTGATGTAATTGTTTGTTCCGTAAAACACGCAACACCAGGTGGCGTTGTTAAAAAAGGTGAGGTTGTAAGAGCCGTCATCGTACGTTCAAAGACAGGAATGCGCCGTAAAGATGGATCATATATTCGTTTTGATGAAAATGCTGCCGTAATTATCCGTGATGATAAAGGTCCACGAGGTACTCGTATCTTCGGACCAGTTGCACGTGAATTACGTGAAGCAAAGTTCATGAAAATCGTATCTCTAGCTCCAGAAGTTCTATAATGAGTAATGAAAAGCCTTGTCAAGGAGGTGCGTAAAGCATGCATGTAAAAAAAGGTGATAAAGTCAAAGTAATTTCCGGTAAAGACCGTGATAAACAAGGTACTATTTTAGAAGCATATCCTAAAAAAGAACGTGTCCTAGTAGAAGGTATCAATATGATTAAAAAACACGCAAAACCTTCACAAGACAATCCACAAGGTGGAATTCTTAATCAGGAAGCACCAATTCATGTTTCTAACGTAATGCCATTAGATCCAAAATCCGGTGAACCAACTCGCGTTGGATATGAAGATCGTGACGGAAAAAAAGTCCGCATCGCTAAAAAATCCGGTGAAGCATTAGATAAATAGTTTAGCGACGAAAGGAGGGCGACATGATGAATGAACTTAAACAAAAGTACCATGACGACGTATTGCCGTCATTAATGAATAAATTTAATTATGATTCTGTTATGCAAGCACCGTCTATCGAGAAAATTGTTATCAACATGGGTGTTGGTGATGCAGTACAGAACTCAAAAGCATTAGATAATGCAGTCGAAGAACTTGCACTAATTTCTGGGCAAAGACCAATGGTGACTCGTGCTAAAAAGTCAATTGCTGGATTTCGTTTGCGTGAAGGGATGCCAATTGGAGCAAAAGTAACGCTTCGTGGCGATCGTATGCATGAATTCCTACAAAAGCTTATTGCAGTTTCACTTCCACGTGTTCGTGATTTCCGTGGTATCTCAAAGAAAGCATTTGATGGTCGTGGCAACTATACATTAGGTGTTAAAGAACAGCTAATTTTCCCAGAAATCAACTATGATAAAGTAAGTAAAGTTCGTGGTATGGACATTGTTATTGTAACATCTGCCAATACTGACGAAGAAGCACGTGAACTTTTAGCTCAGCTAGGCATGCCTTTCCAAAAGTAAGCTAGGAGCTAATACAAGGAGGGAAAATTGTGGCTAAAAAATCAATGATTGCGAAACAAAAACGCCCACAAAAGTACAAAGTACGTGAATATACACGTTGTGAACGATGTGGACGACCGCATTCTGTAATTCGTAAATTTAAACTTTGCCGTATTTGTTTCCGCGAACTTGCCTATAAAGGTCAAATTCCTGGTGTCAAAAAAGCAAGCTGGTAAACCCCGATTCGGGAAGGAGGTAATGTAGTAATGGTTATGACAGATCCAATCGCAGATATGCTAACTCGTATTCGTAATGCAAACATGGTGCGCCATGAAAAGTTAGAGCTTCCGGCTTCAAAAATCAAGAACGAAATCGCTGATATCCTTAAACGTGAAGGTTTCGTACGTGATTATGAATTTATTGAAGACAATAAGCAAGGCGTACTGCGTATTTTCCTTAAGTACGGCGCAAGCAACGAACGAGTAATAACAGGTATCAAACGTATAAGTAAACCAGGTTTGCGTGTCTACGCAAAAGCTGATGAAGTACCTCGTGTACTAAATGGCTTAGGTATTGCTGTTGTATCAACATCAAATGGAGTGCTATCTGACAAAGAAGCACGTACACAAGCTATTGGTGGCGAAGTACTAGCATATGTTTGGTAATAATATATACTTTTAAGACAGGAGGTGCATGGGATGTCTCGTATAGGACTTAAGCCAGTGGAAATTCCAGAGGGTGTTGAGGTAAACATTAATGGAAACACTGCTACAGTAAAAGGCCCAAAAGGTGAATTAACAAGAGACTTTCATCAGGACATGAAAGTTGTTATAGAAGATAATGTTTTAACTGTTGAACGTCCAAGTAACCATAAAGAACACCGAGCTCTGCACGGTACGACTCGCAGTTTGATTGGTAACATGGTTCAAGGAGTTCATAAAGGTTTTGAGAAAAATCTTGAAATCAGTGGTGTTGGTTACCGTGCCTTAAAACAAGGTGACAAAGTAGTGATTAACGCAGGTTATTCACACCCGGTTGAACTTGACCCAATTGATGGTATCGAGATAGATGTTCCTAAAAACACACAAATTATCGTAAAAGGTATTAGTAAAGAGTTAGTTGGTGAGGTTGCGGCAAACATTAGAGCAATCAGACCACCAGAACCTTATAAAGGTAAAGGTATTCGCTATGAAGGTGAATATGTAAGACAAAAAGAAGGTAAAACTGCTAAGTAAGGTTAGTTAGGGAGCAGAAAGGAGTGACCTAGATGATCACAAAGCCTGACAAAAACGCTGTACGCAAGAGAAGACATGCGCGAGTTCGTAAATCCGTTTTTGGAACAACCGAACAGCCTCGTCTAAATGTGTACCGTTCAAATAAACACATCTATGCACAATTAATTGATGATACTCAAGGAGTTACTGTTGCAAGTGCTTCTACAAAAGATAATGAAATGAAGATTGAAGCGACAGGCAATGTAGATGCAGCTAAACAAGTCGGAGAAGTAGTTGCAAAACGTGCCCAGGATAAAGGTTTCAAATCGGTTGTGTTTGATCGCGGAGGCTACCTTTATCATGGACGTGTAAAAGCATTAGCTGAAGCTGCCCGTGAGGCAGGTCTTGAATTTTAATCGATAGATAAAGGAGGGACATAGATGCATACTAGCATTGATCCGAACAAATTAGATCTTGAAGAACGTGTTGTTACAATCAACCGTGTTGCAAAAGTTGTTAAAGGTGGACGTCGTTTCCGTTTTGCTGCATTGGTTGTAGTTGGAGATAAAAACGGCCATGTAGGTTTTGGTACTGGAAAAGCACAAGAGGTACCAGAAGCAATTAAGAAAGCTGTTGATGATGCAAAGAAAAGCCTAATCACAGTACCTATCGTTGGAACAACTATTCCACACGAAATTAATGGAAGATTTGGTTCAGGTAACGTATTAATGAAGCCTGCAACTGAAGGTACTGGAGTAATTTCCGGAGGACCTGTCCGTGCTATACTAGAACTTGCAGGTGTCGGCGATATTTTAACTAAGTCACTTGGTTCAAATACACCAATCAACATGATTCGTGCAACACTAAGTGGACTATCAAACTTAAAACGTGCAGAAGACGTAGCTAAACTACGCGGAAAGTCTGTAGAAGAACTGTTAGGATAAGGAGGGAAATACTATGTCTAAAAAATTAGAAATCACCCTCACGCGAAGTGTTATTGGTCGAACAGAAGTACAACGTCAAACTGTTCAAACACTAGGTCTGAAAAAAATTCATCAATCCGTAGTTCGTGAAGATACTCCAGCTGTACGCGGTATGGTTAACAAAGTATCTCATCTCATAGCGGTTAAAGAAGTTTAATTAAACATTAGCGTAAAGAGGAGGTGCTCGAATGAAACTTCATGAATTGAAGGCGTCAGAAGGAACTCGCAAAAAGCGTAATCGCGTAGGTCGTGGTATGTCATCTGGTAACGGAAAAACTTCCGGCAGAGGACATAAAGGACAAAAAGCACGTTCAGGTGGAAACACTCGCCCGGGCTTTGAAGGTGGCCAATTGCCATTATTCCAACGCCTGCCTAAACGAGGATTCACAAATATTCACCGTAAAGAATTTGCGATTGTAAACCTGGATGCATTAAATAAATTTGAAGAAGGCACAGAAATTACACCTGAGCTATTACTTGAAAAAGGTGCCGTTAGCAATCTGAAAGCTGGTATCAAGGTACTAGGTAAGGGTGCTGTTGAAAAGAAACTTACTGTAAAAGCTCATAAGTTCTCTGCTTCAGCGAAGGAAGCTATCGAAGCAGCGGGCGGTAAAACAGAGGTGATTTAATGTTCCGTACGATTTCCAATTTAATGCGAGTAGGTGACATTAGACGGAAGATCATATTTACATTACTAATGTTAGTTGTATTCCGTCTTGGTACATTTATTCCAGTGCCATATACAGATAAAGAAGCTATCGATTTTATGAATCAACAAAACGTATTCGGCTTTTTAAACACATTTGGTGGTGGGGCATTACAAAACTTCTCTATTTTTGCGATGGGGATTATGCCTTATATTACTGCAGCGATTATTATGCAATTACTGCAAATGGATGTTGTACCAAAGTTCACCGAATGGAAAAAGCAAGGAGAAATGGGCCGCAAGAAGTTAGCACAAATTACTCGATACGGCACAGTTGCACTTGCGTTTGTCCAGGCGATCGCGATGTCAATTGGTTTTAATGCAATGGCTGGTGGATTATTAATAGCTGACCCAAGCGTATTAAAATTTATTATCATTGCACTCGTACTAACAAGTGGAACAACATTCTTGATGTGGTTGGGAGAACAAATCACAGCAAATGGTGTTGGAAACGGAATCTCTATTTTAATTTTTGCTGGTATCGTAGCAGCAGTTCCAAATGGAGTAAATCAATTATATAGCCAGTATTTTGTAGATCCTGGTGATGAGTTATTTATTAACATCATAATTGTTGCTTTAATTGCATTGGTAGTAGTGGCGGTAGTTGTTGGTGTTATCTTTATCCAGCAAGCACTACGTAAAATTCCAATTCAATATGCTAAAAAGCTTGTAAATCGTTCGCCAGTGGGTGGACACTCTACACATTTACCGTTAAAAGTAAATGCTGCCGGAGTTATCCCGGTAATCTTTGCAATAGCATTTATTATTGCACCAAGAACGGTTGCAGGGTTATTTGAAGGTAATGAGTTTGCTGAAACAATTGGAACGATATTTGACTATACCCAGCCGATTGGCATGGTCATTTATGTAGCATTAATCATTGCATTCACTTATTTTTATACGTTTGTTCAAGTAAATCCAGAACAAATGGCAGAGAACTTGCAAAAACAAGGTGGATATATACCAGGTATTCGTCCTGGGAAAAATACAGAAACGTATCTTACACGCGTTATGTATCGTTTAACATTTGTAGGATCTATCTTCTTAGCAGCTGTTTCTGTGCTTCCTATCCTCTTAGGTGGTCTTGCAAATCTGCCGCAAGCAGTACAAATCGGTGGCACTAGCTTACTAATCGTTGTAGGTGTTGCACTGCAAACAATGAAACAATTGGAAAGTCAATTAGTGAAACGACACTACACAGGTTTTATTAAGTAACAGATTGCTGCCAATGAGAGCGAGGGGAAAATTGTTGAATTTAATCTTGATGGGTCTACCTGGTGCTGGTAAAGGCACACAGGCAGAAAAAATAAATGAAAAATATCACATCCCTCATATTTCAACAGGAGATATGTTCCGATTAGCAATTAAAGAAGGAACTGACCTTGGTAAAAAGGCTAAAGAATATATGGACCAAGGTGAACTTGTTCCGGATGAAGTAACAATAGGAATTGTTAAAGAGCGTTTAGGAAAAGATGATTGTAAAAATGGTTTTTTATTGGATGGTTTTCCAAGGACCATTGCACAAGCTGAGGCATTGCAATCTCTTTTAGCTGATCTGAAGGAATCAATTGACTATGTCCTGCATGTAGATGTACCAGAAGAAAAATTAGTGGAGCGTCTAACGGGTCGTAGAATTTGTCCGAATTGTGGAGCAACATATCATGTCATATATAATCCTCCTAAACAAGAGGGAATATGTGATAAAGATGGCTCTGAACTGATACAACGAGAAGATGACCAAGCAGACACGGTAAAAAAACGTTTGGAAGTCAATATGAAACAAACGCAACCGTTATTGGATTTTTATCAAGAGAAAGGATATCTTGTGACCGTTGATGGTGATCAAGAAATTGATCAAGTCTTTCAGGATATTCAAGCAAAAATAGAAAAGTAAGTATCTTGGCTGTATTACCAGCACAGGATAGATGCAATTCTTTTTTGTTAAAGTTATAATGAAAATCGTAGAATATGCGGCAGAACGTGTATTACTTGATATAACAGTGACACAGAATAGCAACTGGTAGTGTGCCTATGATTGGCAGGATTAAAATAAAAGCCTAAGTGAAGGTGATCGTTGTTGAGCGAAGCTGATTCGATTCCGCGGATAGGTCAAGTTGTTCGTATAAAGCAAGGGCGAGAAGCAGGACAATATGCTGTAGTACTAAAAATGATAGATGATCGATTTGTCTTGCTTGCAGATGGGGAAAAACGTAAATATGATCGACCAAAGAAAAAGAATCTACATCATATTGAAGTTATGGATTATATTTCTCCGGAAGTCCAAAACAGCCTTCTAGAAACTGGTCGTGTCACAAATGGTAAATTACGATTTGCCATAGATAAATTTGTCAATGAAATTGTGACTGATTTAATGAAGGGAGATCAACACGATGGCGAAAGACGATGTAATTGAAGTGGAAGGTACCGTTACTGACACATTGCCGAATGCACAGTTTAATGTCGAACTTGAAAATGGCCATACGGTTTTAGCTCATGTATCTGGCAAAATTCGTATGCATTTCATCCGCATTTTACCTGGTGATAAAGTGACGGTAGAACTTTCCCCGTATGATTTAACAAGAGGACGAATTACGTACCGTTATAAATAGACGAGTGAGCTCCGATATAAAAGGAGGTAAAGATGATGAAAGTAAGAGCATCTGTAAAGCCAATATGTGAAAAATGCAAAGTCATTAAGCGTAAGGGCAAAGTAATGGTGATTTGTGAAAACCCTAAACACAAGCAAAAACAAGGCTAATAAACAAGGAGGTGCATTGAGCTATGGCACGTATTGCAGGTATAGATATTCCGCGTGATAAACGTGTAGTTATTTCATTAACCTATATTTACGGTGTTGGAAAAAATACTGCACAGGAAGTCCTTAAAGAAGCAGGCGTTTCAGAAAATACTCGTGTACGCGATTTGACAGAAGATGAATTAGGTAATATTCGTAAAGCAATTAACGAATTTACAGTTGAAGGTGACCTTCGTCGTGAATTATCCCTCAACATTAAACGCCTAATCGAAATTGGTTCTTATAGAGGAATCAGACATCGTCGTGGATTGCCAGTACGTGGTCAAAAAACGAAAAACAATTCACGTACTCGTAAAGGTCCACGTCGTACAATGGCAAACAAGAAAAAGTAAGGTAAAGGAGGTAAGCTAATCAATGGCACGTAAAACAAATACACGTAAGCGTCGTGTGAAAAAAAATATTGATACGGGTGTAGCACACATTCGTTCTACGTTTAACAACACAATAGTTACGATTACGGATGTCCAAGGTAATTCTATTGGCTGGAGCTCATCCGGCGCACTAGGATTTAAAGGCTCTCGTAAATCTACACCATTTGCTGCACAAATGGCTGCTGAAACCGCAGCTAAAACTGCAGTTGATAACGGTATGAAAACATTAGAAGTAACTGTTAAAGGCCCTGGTGCTGGACGTGAAGCAGCAATTCGTTCACTACAGGCAGCAGGTTTGGAAGTTACGGCTATCCGTGACGTAACCCCAGTACCTCACAATGGTTGCCGCCCACCAAAACGTCGTCGTGTATAATTGTACTGTATAGAATTTGTCACCCTGTCTATAATGGGTTATGATAGCTAAAAGTATAAAGCTTAAGGGAAATTTCCTTTTTGAACAGACTTTACTATACAACATGACAGAGACAAGAGAGTACGAATGAAATTTTAATAGCGCAGAAACGCCAACTGCCTATTTGAGGAATTTCGGTTAGACACGAAAAGTCTAACCGGGGTTTCGACGTTTTAAAGGAGGGTTTTATTGAATGATCGAAATTGAAAAACCAATAATAGAAACGGTAGAGATCAGCGATGATGCTAAATTTGGAAAGTTCGTCGTCGAACCGCTTGAACGTGGATATGGTGCCACTCTAGGAAACTCCTTGCGTCGTATCCTATTATCCTCACTTCCGGGTGCTGCTGTTACATCAGTTCAGATGGATGGAGCGCATCATGAGTTTTCAACAATCGAAGGCGTTGTTGAGGACGTAACAACAATTATTTTGAACTTGAAAAAGCTTGCTCTAAAGATTTACTCTGAAGAAGAGAAAACCTTAGAGATTGATGTGCAGGGAGAAGGAAAAGTTACGGCTGCAGATCTGACATATGATAGTGATGTAGAGGTATTAAATCCTGACTTACCACTTGCTACAATTAACGGTAAAGGTAAATTGCATATGAAGATTACGGCAGAACGTGGCCGCGGCTATCGTCCAGCTGATGCAAACAATCATGATGAGCGACCAATCGGCGTAATTCCGGTTGATTCAATCTTTACACCAGTATCACGTGTAACATATCAAGTCGAAAATACCCGTGTGGGGCAAGTTGCAAACTACGATAAATTAACAATGGATGTATGGACAGACGGAAGCATTCGTCCTGAAGAAGCAGTTTCTTTAGGTGCAAAAGTCTTCACAGAGCATCTAAATATTTTCGTAGGGTTGACAGATGAAGCACAAAATGCAGAAATCATGGTCGAAAAAGAAGAAGATCAAAAAGAAAAAGTTATGGAAATGACAATCGAAGAACTCGATTTATCTGTCAGATCCTATAATTGCTTGAAACGTGCTGGAATTAATACAGTTCAAGAGCTTTCAAATAAATCTGAAGAAGATATGATGAAGGTGCGTAACTTAGGTCGCAAATCACTAGAAGAAGTAAAAGTGAAACTAGAGGATTTAGGCTTAGGCTTACGTGATGATGACTGATCGATACAGACACCTTTAGAATAGAACAAAAGCGGAAGTGCCTGCTCAACGGCGAATGAACTTCCCCGTACAACACGGGTGATTCGATATTGCCGCTCAAGCGGCGGATTAAATCGAACAATTTTCTGTTCGAGATAAAGGAAATCCAAAAGTGGTTTTCTTTTGTGATTGACTTATTGAAGTACAGAGAGGAGTTCAGTAGTCGTCAGGCGCGTTGGTCGATGAAAACGTCACGTCCTGTGACTTCATCAACACTAGCACGTCCTGTGCGTCGAAGCTGGACGTGGCCCTGCGCAGATGTTCAATAATCAAGGTTACTAGAAGTAATAATATCTACGTAACAGTATAAGGGAGGGATAGTCCATGGCTAGAAAATTAGGTCGCACAACAGACGCTCGTATGGCACTACTTCGCAACCTTGCATCTGATTTGATTATTCACGAACGGGTTGAAACAACAGAAGCAAAAGCGAAAGAGTTAAAGTCAACAGTAGAGAAAATGATTACACTTGGGAAACGCGGTGATCTTCACGCGCGTCGTCAAGCAGCAGCTTTCCTATATAATCAAGAAGCGAATGAAAACGAAAGTGTTATGCAAAAACTCTTCGATGACGTCGCTGCACGCTACGAAGACAGACAAGGCGGATATACACGTGTTCTTAAGCTAGGTGCTCGTCAAGGTGACGGAGCAAAAATGGCAATCATTGAACTAGTTTAATGAATTCGTGCGCTTAAGGGGCAGGACAGAATCTCTTCCATGAGGTGAATCCAGGCCCTTTTTTTGTATGCAAAAGGCTCAGATGACTGTTCAGTAGCTTAAAGATGGAAACATCAACAGAAGAGCGGTGAACATCGACAGAAGAGCCCAAAACATCAACCGGAACACCAATATAAACTCACGCTACACCCAGGGCATTGAGCAGAGCAGGAGGTATTATTGCTATGAAAAGTAAGTTAATAGAATTTAGAAACGTGTCATTCAGGTACACTGAAGAAATGCCTTGGGTGCTGAAAGATTGTTCGTTCGAAATCTATGAAAACGAAGAAGTAGCGATTATAGGTCATAATGGTTCAGGTAAATCAACTATTGCTAAGTTAATGAATGGTTTACTTTTCCCGGAAGAGGGAGCAATTTTTATTAACGGCCAGCAAGTTACACAAGAGTCAATCTGGGAAATCCGGAAAGATGTTGGCATGGTTTTCCAAAATCCCGATAACCAATTTGTTGGAACAACTGTACAGGATGACGTTGCATTTGGTATGGAAAATCGTGGGATACCTCGTGCTGAAATGGTTAAACGGATTGATGATACTTTATCTGCTGTCGGTATGCTGGATTACCTTATGATCGAGCCACATAAACTTTCGGGAGGTCAAAAGCAGCGAGTAGCAATTGCAAGTGTCTTAGCGATTTTCCCACAAGTTCTAATATTGGATGAAGCAACAGCTATGCTAGATCCAAAAGGTCGAACCGAAATTATGGAAACAATAACTAGTGTCCAGGAGAAACATCAACTTTCATTGATCACGATTACCCACGATCTTCAGGAAGTAGTAAGAGCTGAGCGTGTAATTGTGATGAATGAAGGTGAAATCTGGGATGAGGCTGCACCACGGGAAATATTTGCAAAAAGGGCTGAACTGCGGAAAATTGGCTTAGATGTTCCATTTATTGCAATTTTATCTGATGCGTTATTAAAAGCTGGGGTATCGATTACAAATGAACCCTTAAATCAAAGAGAACTTCTGGAGGATTTATGGATATCACATTCAAGAACGTAAACTATATCTACCAAAAGGGTACACCCTTTGAACATAAAGCAATTGAAGATTTATCTTTTGATATTCCGTCGGGTTCATTTGTAGCGATAATT
The DNA here is from genome assembly GCF_900110695.1 of Virgibacillus subterraneus. GTDB lineage: Bacteria > Bacillota > Bacilli > Bacillales > Amphibacillaceae > Lentibacillus > Lentibacillus subterraneus. Next base: position 51,244 of record NZ_FOEH01000010.1, read on the forward strand.
GGTCACACTGGCTCTGGTAAATCAACACTTATTCAGCATCTGAATGGTTTGGTTCGTCCCAGTTCTGGTGATGTTACAATCGGTGATTTTTATTTAACAAAAGATGCAAAAGTTAAAAACATGAAAGAATTACGCAGTCGAGTTGGCGTTGTATTTCAATATCCGGAACACCAATTATTTGAAGAAACTGTTGAAAAAGATATAGCTTTCGGCCCAGAAAATTTTGATGTTCCGAAAGATGAAATACAAAAACGGATTCGAGAGATAACACCTGATGTAGGAATACCTGAAGAATTATTAAAACGGTCACCATTCGAGTTAAGTGGTGGACAAATGCGCAGGGTAGCCATTGCGGGAGTACTTGCCATTAAACCTGAGGTTCTCGTATTGGATGAGCCTACTGCCGGACTTGATCCACGAGGGCAAAAAGAAATGATGAACATGTTCTATGAAATGCATAGTAGACAAGGCCTAACTACAATTCTTGTAACTCATAGCATGGAAGACGCAGTTAAATATGCTGATCATGTAATTATATTAAATAATGGCACTAAATATATGGAGGGGAAGCCAGAAGAAGTATTCATACAGAAAAAAGCCCTTGAAAAGGTTCAACTCGAAGTCCCGGATATAGTTCAATTTTTGAATGCTTTCGAGGAAAAGTTCGGGAAAAGAATTCCGTATAGACGGCAATCAATTGAAGAAATTGCAAGTGAAATTCAGCAATTTTTGGAGGGAGCTGAATCATCATGAGTAATTCATTAATCATTGGACAATACGTTCCTGGAAAATCCGTCATTCATCGGTTGGACCCACGAACAAAGATAATTATTATTTTCTTCTTCGTGTTCATCGTATTCTTTGCAAACTCTGTTTTAAGTTATGGTGTTCTGACTGCTTTTGCGCTAGCGAGCATGTTTACGACACGAATTCCAATGTACTATATTATCAAAGGGTTAACGCCTGTGTGGTTCCTAATTGTGTTTACTTTCCTATTGCATCTAATCGTTACAAAAGAAGGATCAGTACTAATAGAATTCTTAGGTTTTAAAATTTATTCTGGTGCACTTATTCAAGGTTTTGCTATTTCAATGCGGTTTTTCCTGCTTATTCTGGTAACATCACTCTTGACCTTAACAACAACACCGATTGAAATCACAGACGCAATCGAGAATATACTACATCCTCTGAAAAAAATGAAGTTCCCTGTCCATGAGCTTGCACTTATGATGTCTATTTCGCTACGATTTATTCCGACGCTCATGCAGGAAACAGAGAAAATATCAAGAGCACAAGCATCACGAGGTGTGGATTTTCGGACCGGTCCGCTTAAAGAACGAGTGAAAGCAGTTGTTCCCTTATTGGTTCCGCTATTCGTTAGTGCATTCAAGCGTGCTGAAGACCTTGCAATGGCTATGGAGGCTCGGGGGTATCAGGGAGGCGAAGGCCGAACGAAACTGCGGGAGCTAAAAATCGAAAATCGCGATATATTTATTTATATATTATTCGTATTTGTAGTTGCCAGTCTATTTTTCACGAGAAACTGGAGTTAGAAAGCAAGAAAGGGTTGGAGGAAGCATGGAAAAAATCAAATGTGTTATTAGCTATGATGGTACGAACTTTTCAGGCTTTCAAATCCAGCCAAGAACACGTACCGTTCAAGGAGAACTAGAAAAGGCATTAACAAAGATTCATAAAGGGGAGCATATCCGGGTGCATGCCTCTGGCCGCACAGATACAGGAGTGCATGCGAAGGGGCAGACAATTCATTTTGAAACACCATTCACTCTGCCTCCTCAAAATTGGAAACAGGCGCTTAACACCCTTCTCCCCGTCGATTTAAACGTGTATAAAGTCGAGGTAGTTCCAGAATCGTTTCATGCCCGCTATGATGTTGCGGAGAAAGAGTATCGGTATTATGTCTGGAATGAACGAGAAAAAGATGTTTTCAAGCAAAATTATATGTATCAATTTCCGTATTCTCTCGATATTCAAGCGATGCAATATGCATGCCGCTATTTTGAAGGAACCCATGATTTCACTACATTTTCATCAGCAAAAGCAACAATAAAAGGTAGTAAGGTGCGCCATATGTACGAAGTAACTTGCCACAAAGAGGGAAGTCAGATTGAATTTATTTTTCGTGGAAGCGGCTTTTTATACAATATGGTAAGGATTATCATCGGAGCCCTGCTGGATATTGGACAGGGAAGGCGCGAGCCAACTGATATCACTGATTTATTGGAAAAAAAAGACCGGCGACTACTCGGCGAAACCGTACCAGCACAGGGATTATATTTATGGCAGGTAAAGTATGAGGAGCCTCACCAGTAAACTTAACAAGCAAAAAACGGTCAGATTTAATTAGAGCTTTTTTTTATGCAATCATTTACTAACCTTGTTGAACTAAGTACTCTTCACAAAGTCCTCATCCGACGATATTGCCTAAGTACATTTAGCGGAACCGGAGTCAGTTTTGCAGATTTGGCGGATCCTCATTCCGTAATTTCCTGTAAATCGGATGTTTGAAGCACGTTATGTAATCCTCTTTCCGCTATTTGTACATTACACCCTCAAGTTTCTTGTTTTTTGAGCAATTAACGGAACGAGGATTCATCTCATCCCATTTGGGACGGATTTTTCCCTATTTAACGGAACGAGGATCCGCACCGCAGATTTATCGGTTCCCCTTTGCCTGTGTCACAATAGACAAAGAGCAACATAATTCACGAACAGAGCTCCTTTTAAAAAATCCCTCTAAAGCTTGACAAACACATTAGTGATGGTATATGATGATTATTGGCATTTTATTTCTAAAACCGCGATTAGCCCCGGAATCTAATTGTGTTGAAAATATAGGAATAACAACTGAAACGAATTATTGAAATATGGAGGGAAACCATCATGCGCACAACTTTCATGGCGAATGAAAATAACATTGAACGTAAATGGCTAGTTGTGGATGCTGAAGGTCTACGTTTAGGCCGCTTGGCAAGTGAGGTTGCTGCTATCCTTCGCGGGAAGCATAAACCAACTTACACACCACACGCTGATACAGGTGATAATGTAATTGTTATTAACGCTGAAAAAATAGAACTATCAGGTAATAAATTAAATGACAAAATGTACTATCGTCATACAGGCCACCCAGGTGGAATAAAAGAACGTAATGCAAATGAAATGCGTACAAATTACCCTGAACAAATGATAGAGCTTGCTATAAAAGGTATGCTTCCAAAAGGTCCTTTAGGCCGTAAAATGGGTAAGAAATTGCACGTATTCAGAGGTTCTGAACACAATCATCAAGCACAAAAACCAGAAGTTTACGAGCTTCGTGGATAATTAAAAGGAGGTTAATCAATTGGCACAAGTACAATACTACGGCACTGGTCGTCGTAAAAGATCAACTGCACGTGTACGTCTAGTTCCAGGAACTGGCCGTGTAGTTATAAATGACCGTGATGCACAAGACTACTTTCCATATGAAACGCAACTATTAATTTTAAATCAACCACTTGCAACTACTGAAACTCAAGGAACTTATGATGTTTTAGTAAACGTGCATGGTGGAGGATTTACTGGCCAAGCTGGTGCTATCCGCCACGGTGTCGCTCGTGCGCTTCTTAAAGCAGATCCTGAATACCGCGGTTCTCTAAAACGCGAAGGATACCTAACACGTGACGCACGTGAAACAGAACGTAAGAAATACGGTCTTAAAGGCGCTCGTCGTGCACCACAATTCTCAAAACGTTAATATATCTACATTCAAAGGCTCTCAACCATTATTGGTTGGGGGTCTTTTTTATGTGTAAAGTTGTTTGCCTAAAAAATAACAGCTCGAATAACTTTGCTCATAATTCGAGGAGTGACAGGGCACTTATAATAAAACTCCTATTTTATTACACGGAAAGTACTTTAACCCTATTTCATCGCAGTTAATGTGTGATTTCATAGGCAAATTTGTTTATTTTCCTATTGTTTAGAAGGATTATCTTAATGTTTAATAGAAACTTATATTAAATAAAAAAGAGGAGGGATTATAATGACCTTTGAATCCAGAATATTTTTAAAATTATCTTTCGCTATTGTATTGGGACTTAGCTTATTGTTCGTTTCATTAGGTTTCTTTAACCTTGATGAAGAAAGAGAAACTGTTGCGGCTACAGTAGATTCAGTTGATCTACAGGAAGTGTTCGAAAAGGCAGCTAAGGAATTTGGAGTTCCGCAAAGTGTTTTGATGGCAGTATCATATAATCAATCGCGATGGGATCATCATGAAGGTCATAGTGAAGTAGGTGGCTACAGTCTTATGAACCTGGTGCATATTGATGGGAATCAAGATGCCAGCGGTAAGAATGAGGAACAAATTGAAGCCTCTACAGACGATAATGATTCCGTTAACACACTGGACAAAGCAGCTCAATTGCTCAATGTGGATTTGGAAGTATTAAAAAATGATCCCGAACAAAATATTCGTGGGGGAGCAGCCCTTCTTGCAATGTATGCAAAGGAAACAGTCGGAGAAACCCCATCTGATCTATCTGATTGGTATGGAGCAGTTGTAAAATACAGTGGTTCTGATATTAAAACTGTTGCTCAAGGGTTTGCAGATGATGTTTATAACACGCTTCAAGAGGGGGCAGAGAGAGTAACAATTAATGGACATGAAGTAAAATTAAAGGCGAAAAATGTTGAGCCAAATAAAGACACTGCAAAAAATATTCCGCTACGAAATGCCAAAAAGACAGGTGCTGATTGTCCAAACGGTCTAGAATGTACATTTATTCCTGCACTTTATGAGCAATTCTCTAGTAGTCCTGGTAGTTATGGGAACTATGATATCGCGAATCGTCCTGATGATGGTCTAGATATCCGATATATAATCATTCATGATATTGAAGGCACTGCCGAATCAGCGATTAACCACTTTCGAAACAGATCTTACGTAAGCGCTCATTATGTTCTTGACTCAGAAACAGGGGCCATTACACAGATGTTGAGAAATGAAGATGCAGGTTGGCATGCAGGTAATTGGTATTTTAATGCGCACTCCATTGGCTTGGAGCTTGAAGGATTTGCGGTTGAAGGGACAGATTGGTATAGTGAGCAAATGTATCGCTCATCTGCAAAATTGGTGAAATATTTGGCAGAAAAATATGACATTCCACTTAATCGCCAGCATATAATTGGGCATGACGAAGTTCCGGGATTAACTCAAGCCAGACAGGGAACAATGCACTGGGACCCAGGTGCTTATTGGAATTGGTCGCACTTCTTTAATCTTTTGGGAGAACCAGTTAACCCAAGTAATGGCAACAAAGACAGCGACATTATAACGATAAATCCTAATTACAATACAAATAAGCCGACATTCACATACGGCTCAGAAGTACTGGAGCCTCAATCATCGAGTTTTATACATCTATACACTGAACCTAGTTTTGAGGCTCCGCTAATCACTGATCCACTTCTTAGCAATAGTGGAACCAACCGTATTAATGATTGGGGGAACAAGGCTGCTATTGGGCAAAATTATTATAAAGTTGACGAAGAGGGAGATTGGACCGCAGTTTATTACGGTGGTCAGAAGGCGTGGTTTTTTAATCCAAACAATAAAAACGTTTCTCCAGGGAATGGAATTGTAATTAAACCTAAGGAAGGAATGGGGTCAATTCCTGTTTATGGGGCTGCTTATCCTGAAGTCGCTGCCTATGACGAAACAGGAATAGAAGAGTGGGCACAAGGAAACACTGAAACACTATACCAAATTTCTGAAGGACAATTCTATATAGCCACAGGACCGTTTCAATCAACTTATTACCATGCAAAGTATTTTAACGATCCGAAAACGAACCAAGTGGTGATAGGTGAAGAAGAATATTATCAAATTTCCTTTAATCACCGGCTTGGATTTGTTAAAAAAAGTGATGTTGAAGTCGTGAATCCTTAACTAGAAGGGTTCAGTAACTAGAATATGTGTTGATGCTTTTATGTTAAGCGCCTATACCCTCAGGGATGTAGGCGTTTTTTAATATTGAATTAATAACATGATGATATTCCTTTCATTAATACTGGACATTTAGTTGATGGAAAAATAGATTTAGAAAACATGAATTATATCCAATGAAAAATTTAATACTTTGGGAAGAAGCAAAATCGTTGTAAATACATCTTATATTGACTAAGGGGGACTTAAGGAAATATTTGAAAAAGAAACAAAGGGTCTTGAACCTATTAATAGCCTAGAAGATTAACATGATTTAAAAAAGCACGTAATTATATCAAAGACTTTCCAAGGTAAACTGGGATTCTGAGTAAGTAAAATAAACCTTTAACGAATGCCAAGTTTTCTAAAGTTTTTATTTTTTAATAGAGCTTACTGTAAAAGTCTAGTATTATAAATATATGAATAATAGGTAGGGGAGGACAAATCATTGAACAAGATTAAAACCTTAACTGATAAGGACTTTGATAAGATTTTCTTGCTGTCGCAATACGCCTTTCAATATGATTTATCTGAAGAAGCTTTATTAAAAAAGCAGGAGGAAGCAAAGCGGCATACTATTTGGGGCTGGATGGAGGATGACCAGCTGGCAGCAAAACTCCACCTCATCCCACTGTCCTGTTATATTAATGGCAAAGCGTTTGAGATGGGTGGGATCAGCTCTATTGCAACATGGCCGGAATACCGCAGGCAAGGTTCTGTGAAAAATTTGCTTCACCATGCACTTAAACATATGAAAGAACAGGGTGAAGTCGTGTCATTTCTTCATCCATTTTCTTTTTCCTTTTATCGAAAGTATGGTTGGGAACACATTTTCTCAGAAAAAAAATACACAATCCCCTTGGAGAAGTTGAAACGTAAATGGGGAGCTGATGGATATATACAACGTGTGGATTCTGAAATATCCATTCTCCATAAGGTTTATACCGAATACGCCAAACAATTTAACGGTACGCTTGTCCGTGACGAAAAATGGTGGGAACAGCGTGTGCTTAAAGGGGATTGGCATAAAGCAATCGCTTATGACGGAAATGATCAAGCGGAAGGTTATATTATATATAAAGTAAAAGAAGAAAAAGTAACCGTCCATGAACTGGTATACAACTCTTTAAATGCTCAAAAGCTGCTGATCCAGTTTATGGCAAATCATGATTCGATGGCTGACACAGTAGAGATGGTTGTACCAGAAAATGATAATCTGCATCTTTTAATCGATGAGCCACGATTTGATCAAAAGACGGAACCCTTTTTTATGGCGCGTATCGTGGATGTATTGGAATTCCTAAAACAATATGCATTTCATGATGGTGGCGAACAATCACTTTCATTACATGTGGTAGATTCCTTTCTTCCTGAAAATAGCGGGGTTTATCAACTAAGACAAATCGGCAGTGAGACAGCAGTGAACCATTTATTTTATGGGGATCAGGGTGATCACGAGGGAATCCATTGTACCATTCAGTATCTTACTTCTATGCTACTAGGATATAAACGTCCAATGGAACTGTATCATCTTGGTTTAGTCCGTGGTAATTATGAACAAATTGAGCAGCTGGATAGCATAATACCAAAGCGACAAACCTTTTTTCCGGATTTCTTTTAATGAATAGGGAATTAATCCCTGCTTTTGGCAGTTAAGAAGAAAGTATAAATACTTTCTTACGTATAAGTACAACTATGACAAGTATTAGGGGTTCTGAAGGCAAAATACGTACTTTCATAAGAATCCCTTTAAACGAATTTCAAGTTTTCTAAGCAGAAAATATTAAAAAGTGGGATATTTTAGTATATTACGTTAAAATAGATAGACATAGAAATATAATAGAACTATAAAAAGGAATGTCGTATATGATCTATCCGGTTAACATTCTAAGGTTTCTCTTTTCACTAGATGATCATCTCTATCGTGTTCATAAAACAGAAACGCTAAAAAATCTGTGGAAGATCGTTTCTTTGCTCGTTTTGTTTAGTGTGGTCGTATACGCTTGGATGGCTATTTTAGGTATCGGGTCGGATATTATCTCGGAAAACGCGACAGCATTTAATCCGCTAGAATACGAGGAAAGTAAATTCTGGTTTATTCTTGGCAGGATTGGTTTTGCAATTTTATTTGCACTTTTGGTTTTATTTGTACCATCCTATTTATTTTATTTAATAACAGGTATACCTTATCAAAAACTATTAATCATGCAGGAAGTCGTTCTTTTGGTTTTACTGATTGAGCGAGTTATCTGGATACCATTAGTCGTTTATTTCGGCTTGAATTGGTTCGTTTCACCACTATCATTTGGGGTCATTTCATCTTATTTCACTGATATACCTTGGGTTGTCTTTTTCTTTGGAACTATTTCACTTTTCCAGCTTTGGATCATTTGGTTTCAGGTAAGGTTTTTAAATTATATGGCGACAGTTAGAAAACGCTGGATATGGTTTAGTGTCATCTTTCTACATATTTTCTACTGGGCTGTTGTGACTGCGTTAGCTTATATGGATATTCATATGATAAGTGGGTGGTTTGAATGAGTCGCAGGAAGCTTATTTGGACATTAGTGATTCTATTTATTGCAGTCAATAGTTTACTTGTATATTTAGACGATGAAGAAAAAGTGGCACGCTTATCTTATATTGAAGAATGGTCGGAAACCTTTGAAAAGGATATGTTTGAAAAAATTGAAACTCCAGGTGTTTTAGCCACAGTAAATAAGAAACGTGTATACTTTGATGAGGACAGAGGGAGCTTTCTGGAGTTTCTAATCGATGAGGGTGCTCAAGTCGATGTTGGTGATGGGTTATTCACATATAAAGTAGAGGATTATTACGAAACGAGATCCTTTCTTGAAAGTGAAAGAAGCAAGCTTACCGGTGAAGTTAGTGCTATCGAGCAAGCAATAGATTCTATTTCCTTTTATCAGATACCAGAAACAGATTTAACGGCTGAATATGAGGATGAAAATAGCAACCTTGATATTACGAGCAAATCTGTAACTGCTAACTATATGAAAGAACAATATCTAGCAGAGAAGGAAAAAGAACTTGATCAGAAGAATGCGCAACTGCAAAACATTCAGGCGCAGTTATCGGACCTTGAATCGACTGGGGATACCATTACAGTGGAAAGCTCTTATCAGGGGCAGGTAACTAAGATATCCAAAAGCTTAAGTAATCCTGTTGTTACCATTCGTGATATGCAGCTCCAAGCAGAGGGCGAATTCACGGAAGCGGAGCGGATGGAAGCTGAAAGGGAAATGCCTGTCGAAGTGTCTATTAGAGAAAATGGAGCATTACTAAAAGGGAACTTGAATGAGATTAATGATTCGCCAAAGACAGTAAACGTTCATGGAACAAGTATCTACCCGTTTGATGTAAGCTTTTCTGAGGATGCTAAAACGGAACAATTATTGCCAGGGTTTCATGCGGATCTAGCCATTACAACTAATAAATCGCTTGGTGCAACAGCCGTCCTTGAAGAGAATCTTTTTGATCAAAGTTTGTGGAAAATGACGACTAGAGGAACCATGCATAAGCAAAAAGTCCAAACAGGGATTTTCATGGATGATTCAGTTGAGGTGACAAAAGGAGCAAACCCTGGTGAATGGGTAGCTGAAGAAGAACCTTCACAATTTCGTGAAGCAGCAACTTTTATTACGCCATTGAAACTGGATAACATAAAATGGAAACGTTTAGGGAAATATGATAATGTGAATTGGGGAAAATATTTTGTTGTCGGGTTGTTATCAAGATAAGTTTTAGTGCAACCTACTAGTGGTAAACCTTTTTAAAGGAGGGTACATATCCAAATGGAATTAGTCTATGTAGGAGTTTTATTGTTTGCATTGGCATTTGCCTTAATAGTTATCTATATTTCCTTCGTATTAAAGCGTGTATCAAGCACCATAGAAACACTGGGTGAAACCTTAGGAGAAGTAGAAGGGAAACTCCAATATATCACGCCTGAAATAAGAAATACCTTACACGAAACTGAAAAAATGGTCGATGACTTTGATGATAAGATAAAGGCAACTGACAATGTATTTAAATCGCTGGAGAATGTAGGTACTTCTTTAAATTCATCAAGTGAAATGTTGGCTCAACAAGCAAAAAAACTACCTGAATATACATCAACTCAATCAATGAATCGAATTGCGGAAAGCATAAGATGGGGTGAAGTAGCATATCGGATAGCTAAGAAGTGGAAACATCGAAATGATAAGAATGAATTAATTGCTCAAGAAGAAAATTTACCAGTAAAGAAATAAGGCTGAGTGCTTCGATTCGTTCCGGCAAAATACTTCGCTTTCACTGCTCCGGGTACAACGCCGACATATACTCCAGCTATCGCTTTCGTAGTGTCTTATTAGCCATGGGCATGACCTCAGCCTCCTCGTGACGCCAAGAACGCTTCTTTCGGGGGACTTCGGAACGTGCTGTTCCCATAGGAGTCTACGTATTCTGCGTCTACTGGTAGAGACTTCTTAATTAGAGGCTGAAGTGTTCCCTGGGGGCTAAGAAGCAATGTCACAATAAGCATTGTTTAATTTACAGGATAAAGTGAGCAAAACCAACCGTAGCGAGATCATAGCACTGCAATTATTTTTCCACAGTACATCGCAGTTTATATCAATTGCGAAGATTAAAAAGAAACAAAACTGATAAAAAGAGTCAAAAATAATGAGATGAGGGATAACAATGACTTTAGTTGGAATAGGTGTATTATTAATAGGAATTGCTTTTTTAGTATTAGCTGTATATTTATCATGGACATTGAATAATTTAGCACACGTACTGCGTGGAGTTGAGAAGACAGTTGAGCATTTACCGAATCAGCTTAACGATATTTTTAAAGAAACCGGGAATCTTATCAATCATACGAACAGTACGCTTTCTGATGTTAATGAAAAGCTAAGAACGTTAAGTCCTTTATTTTATATTGTCGAAGATGTCGGAGAGATGTCGAGAAAGCTGACAACACCACTAGCGAACTTTAATGTATCGAGGAAAAAGAAAACGGAAGAAAAGAATTAGAAGGCAAGAAAAAGTCCCCTATTGTTGTAACGGGTTCCGTTCAAGTCGGGGTTACACTTTAGGTGATAACTATTTGCATCGTATTTGTAGTGATATTTATACCATCCTATATGGACATCGAATCCATTGAGAATCTTTACTCAGTAAAGTAATTAACTTAATAGTTATACTAGACGATATGCTCCCCATTTGGTAACTTGATGGGGAGTATTTATTATGTCTTAAAGAGTTTATTCCAATGTTATTTTTAATAAAAATTAATCAAGTAGATGAACTTCATCATCCACATGAATATCACCTGTTTTTATCACAGAAGCATAAACGCCAAAATTGTTTTTTCGTTCTTTTATAACCGTCTTATCAAACTTGAATTTCTTTCAGCATTATCAGGATTTACAGTAATAATCATACACCTTTTACAGTGTCCTACTAATTCAATTTCTACTGCACTTCCTATTTTAATTCTTTTACCAATCCATTCTTCTTCAATAAACGGTTTTTTTTCTTTTAATGAAATAAATAAATTAGGACGAAAACGTCGAAAGTCAACCTCGGCTTCTCCCCATATTTCTTGCAAATTATCTATTGAAGCATCCGTTACAAGCTGAATATTTTCTACTGCAATTGGTCCAATAGGCACGTGAGAAGGGGGATATTCAATAGTAGAAATCTTTCGGTTCGATTTGTTTTCCATTTCTTTAATTAATTCTTCATCTTCCCAATCATATATCTTGCCCTCAGGTGTTATGACTTCTACTTCCGGATATTCGTCCAGCAATTCTTCTCCTATGTATCTTGCTTTATATCGAACCATTTCCGGGAACTGTGTTATTGTTAAGAAATTTTGTTTTTTTGATTCATCTAAATAAGCATGGCCACGGTCTCCATATAAACCATAATCCATTATTTTGGATTTTCGTATACTTTCCCCGGAAAAAGATTTTACTGGATGACGGACAATTTCTTTCATATGACCGATTAGCATTTGATTCACTCCTAATAATTTTTAACCCACTATAAGCTTAACAGAGGACTTTTTAACTCGGTCTGTTAGTCTTTGTTTAGCAGTTAAGAAAGTATAAATCCTTTCTTACTGCATAAGCGCAACTAAGGCTTATCTATATTAAAGCTTGACGATAAGCCAAGTTTTCTAAAAAATAATCGTTCACAATCTTTGTAGTTATTTTAACATAGATATTCAAAAATCAAGCGGGCACTGGCTATTGTTCCAGAATACACGATTACACCAAAAGATGACCATCAACTTAGCATATAAGTTGATGGTCATTTCACATCTGTTGCTATTGTTAGGGATTCCTTCGTTGAAATGCGTAATATCCTAGTGTTATTGCACCATATAGTCCTTCAAGGTTTTTTCGTTCGATAAATGTGCTTCCTTCTTTGGTGTTTGCTTTCATTTCCTTTGTGATATCAACCATTGATGATGATAGTTTATTTGTTGTTTCTCCAACGTCTCCTAAGATCGTAAAAATTGGGCTTAATTCGCTCATTTGATTATTTAATTGTTGTATCGTTTCCCTTCCAGTGGTGAGCGTATCTTTTGCACCAGACGTTATATCAGCAACTTGCTGAGGCAGGGCATCTGTTGTTGACCTCAAGCTCGAAAATACACCCGATAAATTTTTTAGCGGCTTAATTAACATTATTACGAATGCGAGAAATGCGATTCCAATAATCAGTACGCCAATTCCAAGCCAATCCATGTGTTTTCCTCCTTCCAAGAACAAGATTCACTACTTTTTTATTACCACTGCTATGTTTTGATTAAACTGGCCATTATGTTTAATCATAATCAACAATCTTGTCCCATACAATAGTTGAAGTAGAATAAATAAGGAGCGAATGTTATGGGACGATTTGGGAAGGTGTTTACCTGGGGAGTAGGTTTTGTCATTTTGGCCTTTCTTATTCAATATCCAATTCAAAAAACGGAAACCACTTGGGAAACATGGTCATTACCTCTTTCGGGTAAAACAATAGTTATCGACCCAGGTCATGGTGGTGTAGATGGTGGAGCGGTTGGAAAGGACGAGACATTGGAAAAAGATATTGCGCTTGCTGTTGCCAAAAAAACACAGGACTTCCTGCAACAATCAGGTGCTCTTGTTTATTTAACGCGAGAAAAAGATAAAGATCTGGCGAACGATGATACAAAAGGATTGTCGAGGCGAAAAGCAGAAGATATAAGAAAGCGCCTTAAGTTTATACACGATAAAGATGCTGACTTTTTTGTTACGCTTCATTTAAATGCATTGCCATCCAATAAATGGAGTGGAGCACAGACATTTTACTACTCAAAATATGATAAGAGTAAGCATTTAGCCACAATGATTCAATCTGAAATTATTCGAAATTTGGAGAATACTACACGGAAGCCGTTGCCAATAAATGGTGTATATCTTTTAAAATATGCTGAAGTGCCTGGTTCACTTGTTGAGATTGGATTTTTATCAAACGAGCATGAGCGCGAACATCTGAAGAAAGATTCCTACCAACGGAAAATTGCCGGGAGTATTTATGAGGGGATTCTCCGTTATGTTACAGAAGAACCTGAAAAAAAGTAACGAATTATACAAAACATCCTATGATACATATCACTTAGATTTTACGTGATTTGTGTTATACTAGCGTTGTGTGCAAATAAAATGATATTATTTTGTATATATAACGACTCTAGGAAAGGGATGGTGACTAACGTGTTATCACAAGAAGAAGTAAAGGAACTACTTCACCCTGTTAAGGATCCATTTTTACATAGAACGCTTGAAGAAACAGACGGTGTGAAAGAAATTACAATTAAAGAAGAAAAGAAGCATGTCAGTGTGAAAATCGGTATTGGAAAGACGAATACTGGTGAACAGATGCAGCTACAGCAAGAGATTGTTGGCATTCTGAAAAAGAATGGAGCAACAACAGTCGGTTTACGTTTTGAACAGTTGCCTGACGAAACCATTGAAAAGTTCCAGCCTGCTGCTGAAGCAGAACAGGAAAAAACATTAATGGGCGGAGGTAAACAACCTAACTTTATCGCTGTTGCTAGTGGTAAAGGCGGTGTAGGTAAATCGACTGTTACAGTTAACTTAGCTATGTCCTTAATGCGCCTAGGTAAAAAAGTAGGTATTATCGATGCAGACATATATGGCTTTAGTGTTCCAGATATGATGGGAATTGAAGAAAGACCTGCAGTTCGTGCCGAAAAAATAATTCCGGTTGAGCGGTTTGGAGTTCAGGTTATTTCCATGGGCTTCTTTGTGGAGGACAACTCTCCAATCATTTGGCGTGGACCAATGCTTGGTAAAATGCTTAACAGCTTTTTTAAAGAAGTAGAGTGGGGCGATTTAGACTACTTACTACTTGATTTACCACCAGGAACCGGTGATATTGCAATGGATGTCCATGAATTGCTTCCAACGTGTAAAGAGCTAATCGTCTCAACACCACATCCAACTGCAGCATTTGTGGCAGCGCGCGCTGGTCAAATGGCATTGAAAACAGATCATGAAATCTTAGGCGTTGTGGAGAACATGGCCTATTTTGAAAGTAAAAAAACAGGTGAAAAAGAATATGTATTTGGTAAAGGTGGCGGTAAAAAGCTTGCCGAGGTTTTACAAACGCAAGTACTTGGTCAATTACCTTTACAACAGCCATATGAAGAAGAGGATGAGTTTGCTCCATCTGTATATCAGCAGGATCATCCAATTGGAAAAGAATATCACAAGATTGCTTCAAAAATCGTAGCAAAAATAGAAGAATAAAAAATTAGAGGTGGCGTGTGTCACCTCTTTTTAGATGATTAAATATTAACTGGATCCACCGGAACCTCCACCTGAGCCGCCAGAACCACCGCCAGAACCACCTCCACCTGATCCTCCAGAGCCACCACCGGAACCGCCGCCTTCTCCACCTGATTGCTGGCCGCTTTCCTGCTTACTTTTCTCTTCTGCTGCTTTTAGTAATATTTCGGATATTTTTGCTTGGAAAAGTGGTGTTTGCAAGGTTTGTTGAACGGTCTCTTCTAAATGCTTGCGGAACTCTTGACCTTTCATGACACTTAGCATTTGTTCGCTAATCTGAGGATTTTGCATAAGTTCAAGCATTTGTTTCTGGTATTCTGAATCGTTCATTAAATTCTTCATTAGCTTTTTTTGTTCCTCAGACATTGATTTTGCATAACTTTTAACAAATTCAGGGTCTTCAAATAGTTTTTTCCACATTTCTTTTCCTTTTTCGGAAACAAGTACTTCATTTATCGATTTTTTAACAACTTCAGATTCAATCACAAGTTGTTGCTTTAATTTTTCATCAGCTAATATTTCCCTAAGTGCTTTCTTTCCATCTTCTGTCTGTAATATATCAACCACCATTTTTTTCGTAGCATCATAATCAGCTTCTTTTCCAGAAGCTCCTCCTCCATTACATGCGGAAATAAATATGATGGATAAAATAATCATTGAAGTTAAAATCATACGAAACATTTATGATCCTCCTTCCTCTCATATTTAATATGAGTTATGAAACAAAAAAATATTCTTCATGGAGGAAAAAAGACATCGTTCATGATAAAATATGACTGGATGCTGAACATAGTTGTAGGAGGAAATAGGATTGAATAGTCGTAAGTGGGTAGGATTATTTTTAAAGACATTACTGATAGGTGGAATTATAGGGCTATTCACTAGCTTTTTTGTGAAGGCCTCATTATATACCGATTTTTTGAATCCATTTGATTTTATAGAGTTAACTGGGTTAATTATCTATTTCACAGGATTAGGGTTACTATTTAGCATCATAAGTCAGACCGGTTTTTTTGTTTATTTATTCATCAATCAATTTGGCCTAAGCCTGTTTCGAACATTCTGGCCGACCGTTCAGGTATTACTAATTGCGTTTGTTGTATTTGATTTAATTTATTTTCCATATAATGCAGTTGGTGGCGATGTTTCGTTATTTTGGTTTATCATAATGGCGGCAGCAATACTCGGGTATGGATGGATTATAGCTAAAATAAAAGCACGTGAGACGAACCAGCGAGCTTTTATTCCGGCATTATTCTTAATGGTCGTTATGACAGCTATCGAATGGGTTCCTGGCCTGCGTACAAGTGGAACTGATTATGCATGGCTAATGATTGTTACATTACTTGCTTGTAATACATATCAATTACTTGTATTACATCGAATAACCAATAGTGATTCAATAGGTAAAGAAAAAATTAACTCAAAGATTAGTTCGAATAAAGCATAACGTTTATTTTGCCCTAATATGCCAAAGACATATTAGGGCTTTTAAGTTTAGCTTATTTATAATTTTTTATGAATAATTGAACTTCCAAATCAGCAACGTTTAGTTCCAGCCATGCGTCTACGATAATAGTTCGGCATTAGCAGATTATGCTCTTGTTTATCCTTTTCGCGTTAACTTCAGCCCACCCCGTGCAGATACCTGCACTTTGTCTTTATTCCACAATTTTTGATTTTGCATGTGCTTGGTTAACCAGTTCAGATATAGTGACAAACTGGAAGCCCTTATTCTTCAATCCAGGTAAAATTGTTTTTAGCGAATCAGCCGTCTGCTTAACGGAATCTGATGCATGCATCAATATGATATCGCCATTTGATGTTTGTTTCATTACGGTGTTCTCAATTTTTTTGGTGCCCGGATTTTTCCAGTCACTAGGGTTAACATTCCAATGTATTACTGTAAAACCTAATTGTTCAGCAAGTTCAATGATTTCCTTGTTAAACTTTCCACTTGGTGGACGTAACATTTCTATGTCCTTATAGCCAATTTTCCCAAATACTTCTTTTGCATGTAATAGATCATCGCGTACTTGATCGATTTCCTGATCCAAATAATTTTCATAACGGTATCCAAGCATTCCTACTTCGTGCTCTGCTTCAGTTATCTTCTCTAATATTTCAGGATGACGTTCTGCCCATTCCCCGCTTACAAAGAAGGTTGCTTGTACTTGTTTTTGGTCTAACTGCTTTAAGATAGCATGGACTTTGTCCTCACCCCAACTGATATTAAAGGTTAATGCAATATTAGACTCACTGGCATTTCCTTTTGTTAAAGCCACCGGCTCATCCTCTGAAAACACAGAAAGAGCCCCTTCACTTTCAAACCATAAAAATGTAGCAGTAAATAAAGCAAAGATAAAAACAATTAACCAGCGTTTCCATTTATTAAATCGTACAACATAAAAATGTTCCATAATATCAATCCTCCCAATATCCTTACTTTATTCTATGAATGACAGTCTGTAATATGAACAAGCTGTTGCTCGGTAATAGGAAAAGATAAAAAAGTTGCGAAAAAGGGATGAAAATATATAAATATGGGGAATAGTAATTCTACACATAATATTTGTATGGGTATTTTTGTATGTAGCTTTGGGTTCAAAAAAATAGTAACCGACGGATTTCGATAATAAAAACGAACGACTATTATTAAAGTAAGAGAAGAGAGAATTCAACACGGAAATATACTGACGTAAACAGTAATTACTGATCAGATAAAGAAGGTTAGGTGTATATAATGTTAGGTTTGTTAATTAATGATGGAGAGCAAAAAGAAATAGAATATCTGGTAAAACGAGAGTTAGAAGAATTATTGATGGATTTAGAGGACCACCGAATAGATAATATGGTTAAACATGCAATGAGGGAGAGGTATAAGGTCTTGTTTAACGTGTTCCGCCGTGTAGCTAATGAACAGGAATGCATGAAATATATCCCCAAACGGACTGGTAATTGATACCTTTATTTCTAATCAGGAATTAAGTCATCCAAAAAATCATTTAATTTAATTTATGGTTTTTTGGTTTTTCTATTGAACTTATCAACATATTATGCTATATTATTTTTTGTTGTCAGTTAAGAAAACAACAAATTATGCAGACAAAAAAGTCATTGAAAAAAGTTATTGACAATCATCTGCAGCCATGATAAATTATATCTTGTCGCAAAAAAACGACAAACGGAAAAATTGATCTTTGAAAACTGAACAAAACAACCAGTATGTCAAGAAAACAGGTTAAAAGTTAAACTTTTAAACCCTGATTTCAATTTTTAAAGCTAAGACAATAGATGATTGATTGGTGTCAATCATATTCAAACTAACTTTTATGGAGAGTTTGATCTTGGCTCAGGACGAACGCTGGCGGCGTGCCTAATACATGCAAGTCGAGCGCGGGAAGCAGACGGATCCCTTCGGGGTGAAGTTTGTGGAACGAGCGGCGGACGGGTGAGTAACACGTGGGCAACCTACCTGTAAGACTGGGATAACCCCGGGAAACCGGGGCTAATACCGGATAACATTTTTCAGCACAT
>NZ_FOEH01000006.1 GCF_900110695.1 Virgibacillus subterraneus
CTGGTGTACCAGTTGTTCCGCCAGGAGCATAGCTGGGTAGCTACGTGTGGCAAGGATAAGTGCTGAAAGCATCTAAGCATGAAGCCCCCCTCAAGATGAGACTTCCCATCACTTCGAGTGAGTAAGATCCCTCAGAGACGATGAGGTTGATAGGTCCGAGGTGGAAGCGTGGTGACACGTGTAGCTGACGGATACTAATAGATCGAGGACTTAACTAATAATGACAAGTTGAAAACGTTGATGTGAAGCTCTTATTTAGTTTTTAGGGTACAAACTTTAAAAAACCCCTTGCATTTTCTCTTAGAAATGCATATAATATATCTTGTCTCCTAATTTTAGATAAAGAATTTATGATGATGTAGTTCACATCTTGTGAACAAGATTCTTTAGGTCTGGTAGCATTAGCGGAGAGGTCACACCTGTTCCCATGCCGAACACAGCAGTTAAGCTCTCCAGCGCCGATGGTAGTTGGGGCTTTGCCCCTGCAAGAGTAGGACGCCGCCAGGCCTTCTAGATTTATTCTGGAAGATAAGAAATTGCTTTTTAGCAATACGGAAAACAGTATTAAGTTAATATTATCTCATATCGCGGGGTGGAGCAGTCTGGTAGCTCGTTGGGCTCATAACCCAAAGGTCGCAAGTTCAAATCTTGCCCCCGCAACCAATTTAATTTAATTTACTAAGTCGAATTTACTTCAACTGTCTACGTTGAATAAGTCACCACTAGTTAACACATAAATATATCTTGGTCCGGTAGTTCAGTTGGTTAGAATGCCTGCCTGTCACGCAGGAGGTCGCGGGTTCGAGTCCCGTCCGGACCGCCATTACTTTTAACTCATGATTTCCAATTTTGGAAACATGTTTTTTTATTTTCAGTTAAAAAAAACAACATGGCTGCTGAATACGCAACCACCGTCTATCATGAAAATGAATTTGTAATCGAATTTGATAGGTGTTTTCATATAGCAAATTTGCTTTGCGGACACCAGAGACCTTATTTGGCAGAAATTCATGAAAATGGTCGTGTTGACGGACACCAGGGACCTTATTTAGCAAAAATGCCCTCTATTATCCATGATATATATATAATAAGGGCTTCTGTGTCCGGATAAGTTCGAAAAGGTCACTTTTTTATAGAAATAACGTCTCCTGTGTCCGCTAAAAAATAAAAGTCTTAGATTCCGTTAACCTTTGTAGAAGTATAAGGGGTTGTTTTCATAAGAATCACTTTAATGGATGCCAAACAAGTCTAATTCATAGAGTCTTATATTTTATCGATAATATTAAAAAGTTTATATTACTTAACTGCCGTTTCCGCGCAACTTGGAAGCGGCTTTTTAAATTTAGCTAGCAAGATCAAATATCACCAATAATAGTTAAAATAACGTTTACTTTTTCTTTTTATCCTCTTTTTGCTATCATTAACATAGTTAACAATGAGAAGTGGTGGTAATCTATGGATGAATTTTCTTTTATAAATTCGATAAAACAACAGACTTACAAGCAGTCTTCAGTTGTAAAAGGTATAGGAGATGATGCAGCAGTTTTTCGCAATACATCACAAGATATTGTAACTGCTGTAGATACTTTCGTTGAGGAAGTACATTTCTCAAGAGCAACAATGGATCCATTTCATATTGGGTACCGGTCACTTGCTGCAAACATTAGTGACTTAGCAGCAATGGGAGCAACGCCAGCATTTTATCTCGTATCAATTGTTATCCCGAAACACTGGGCCGATGAAGAATTAACCAAACTGTACAAAGGGATGGACAATCTGGCAACTATACACAACATGGACTTAATTGGTGGTGATACAGTTTCGGGAAAAGAGTTGTCGATTTCTATAACTGTAATTGGTTTTGTAAGTAAAGGAAATGCCAGATATCGTAGCTCTGCAAAGCCAGGTGATATTTTGTTCGTGACTGGGACGTTAGGTGATTCTCAAGCAGGGTTTCACATACTTAATAACCCCGGTAAATTTAAAGAAAAGGAATACTATTATAATAAACACCGTATGCCTGAACCAAGGGTGGCATTTGCTTTGGAACTGGGAAGTTTATCTAGAGTGGCTTTAAATGATATTAGTGATGGAATTGCTAATGAGGCGAATGAAATTTCGGAGGCATCGAAAGTAAGTATAACTATATATGAAGATAAACTGCCAACAAGTACTTCATATAAACAATTTCCTGTTAAACTTCAGCGTGAGTGGAAATTGTTTGGTGGAGAAGATTTCGAACTTGTAGGTACCGTTGCGAAAGCTGAATGGGAAGCCATGAAGTTAGTTGCTGAAAGAACAAATACTCCTCTTAAAGAAGTTGGCTATGTTGATTTCAGTAAAAGTGATGAGCACAAAGTGTTTGGAGTCAATCAAAAAAATAAAAAGAAACTTTTGGAAAAAAAGGGTTATACCCACTTGGAGTAGGTGAAAAGAATGAGCGAGCATCAATTAAAGGCAAATTCTGTTGAAGAGACAGGAAAAATAGCTGAGAAGTTAGCATTATTTTTGAAACCTGGTGATGTTGTTACATTAGAGGGTGACCTTGGAACTGGGAAGACAACATTCACAAAAGGGATTGCTAACGGACTTGGTATTAAACGAAACGTAAATAGTCCTACATATACGATTGTAAAAGAGTATGAGGGAGAACTGCCTCTATATCATATGGATGTTTATCGATTGGAGAATTCTGATGAAGATATTGGTTTTGATGAATACTTTAACGGAGATGGAATTTCAATAGTTGAGTGGGCACATTTTATCGAGGAATTCTTACCGGATGAGCGTTTAAATATAAAGTTTTCTTACCTAGATGATTGTACTCGCTTGCTAGAATTCACTGCCATTGGTACACATTTTGAATGGATTACAGCCGAATTATTCGGTTAAATATGAGGAGTTACTTGAATGAATATACTTGCAATGGATACATCAAATCAAGTATTGGGTGTTGCTTTACTTAAAGATGATCAGTTAATAGGTAAAGTCGTTACGAATATAAAAAAGAATCATTCAGTAAGGTTAATGCCTGCAATAGATCAATTAATGCATGATGTGAATATGACGCCTGACCAGCTAGACAAAATTGTAGTTGCAAAAGGTCCTGGCTCATATACTGGTGTACGTATTGGGCTTGCCACTGCCAAGTCTATGGCGTGGGCGCTGGACATTCCGGTTGTTGGAGTCTCCAGTCTCGAAGTTCTTGCATACCAGGGCAGATTTTTTAATTCATACGTATGTCCATTTTTCGATGCTAGGCGAGGTTTAGTTTTTACTGGATTATATCGCTGGAGAAATAGTGAGCTTGAATTAGTGGATAAGGAAAAAAATATACTCATGGAGAATTGGCTGCAGGAATTAGCATCCACACAAAAAGAAGTGTTATTTATAAGTCCGGAAATAGAACTTCATCAAGAAGCAATTCAGAAATATTTGGGAGATCGAGCAATTATCCCGAATGGCTTTGTTCATATGGCCGACCCAGCTCATTTGGCGTTAACTGGTTCAAATCAAGAGCCAGATGTAACCCATACATTGACACCAAATTATTTACGTATGGCTGAAGCTGAAGCCAAGTGGCTAAATGCACAAAAGGAAAAGCAAAATAATGGCTGAGTTAGTTATTCGACAAATGAAGTTGGCTGATATTGATTCTGTTATGGACGTTGAAAGGGCTACATTTGATTCACCTTGGCCAGAGGATATATTTCTTCAGGAAGTAAGTGGAAATCAACATGCGCACTACTATGTTATGGAATTAGACAAAGAAATTATAGGTTATGCGGGGATGTGGCTCGTAATTGACGATGCACAGATTACAAATATTGCTGTTACGCCTAAGTACAGAGGCTACAAATTAGGAGAGAAATTGTTTTTATATATAATTGAACAAGCGATACAAATGGGAACAAAGCGGTTATCATTGGAGGTCAGAATGTCTAATGAAGTCGCACAGCGGATGTACCGGAAGTTTGGGCTAGTCCCTGGTGGCATTCGCAAAAATTACTATAAGGATAATCAAGAAGATGCTATTGTAATGTGGGTGAATTTATCATGAAAAAAGAAAATTATATAGTTGGAATAGAAACAAGTTGTGACGAAACTGCTGTTGCAATCGTCAAAGATGGTAGAGAGATTATTTCCAATGTTGTGGCTTCACAAATTGAAAGCCATAAGCGATTTGGAGGGGTTGTACCAGAAATTGCGTCGCGCCATCATGTAGAACAAATAACAATTGTTTTGGAAGAAGCATTTAATGAAGCAAATATTACCTGGGATCAAATTGACGCGATTGCTGTGACTGAAGGCCCTGGTCTAGTTGGAGCGTTGCTTATCGGTGTTAATGCAGCAAAGGCACTTGCATTTGCAAAACAAAAACCTTTAGTTGGAGTTCATCATATTGCAGGACATATTTATGCTAATCGTTATGAACAGGAGTTTCATTTTCCACTATTAGCTCTAATCGTTTCTGGTGGACACACTGAGCTTGTTTTAATGAAAGAACATGGGAAGTATGAGCTGATAGGTGAAACACGTGATGACGCGGCAGGAGAAGCGTATGACAAGGTTGCACGTATGCTGGAGTTACCATATCCGGGTGGTCCTCATGTTGACAGGTTAGCTGCTTCTGGAGAAGAAAATATTACTTTTCCACGTGCTTGGCTTGAAGCAGACAGCTTTGATTTTAGCTTTAGCGGATTAAAATCATCCGTAATTAACACGATCCACAACGCGAAGCAACGTGGTGATGAATTGAAAAAAGAAGATATTGCTGCAAGCTTTCAAGGTAGTGTTGTCGACGTGTTGTCGACGAAGACTTTAAAAGCAGCCATTGCCTATAATGTAAAACAAGTTATTGTTGCAGGAGGGGTTGCTGCGAATGACGGGCTACGTAAATCTTTAAATGAAAAATTTAGTGGCACGAATATACCTTTATTAATTCCACCACTAAAATTATGTACAGACAACGCTGCGATGATTGCAGCAGCGGGGTACATCGCATATGAACAAGGAAAACGGTCTGATTGGGATTTGAATGCAAACCCTTCATTAGTTTTAAAATAAAATTTACTTTTAATTGTGACTTTTTAATGTTGTTATTTAATATGAATGGATTCTTTAGCTTTAATGTTTACCCACAGGACTGTGGATATTTTTTGCGAAAGCAAGTTTTGATTAAGATAATGATGTGGATATAAATTGTGGATAAATCAGTGGATAACTGTGGATTTTGTGTATAACTTTATTCAGAAACGAATGTATTCACTATTTTCCTGTGTATATGTCTGTGGATTATCTTAATAACTCACAAAAAGTTAATCAAACGTTTGAACAATATCTAAAGAAAGAAATTTGGTGGAGATTCAATGTCAACTAAACAATCCCATTACATACAAAGTGATTTTATTATTTTACTGACTTTGTTCATTTGTGTTAGTTTAATATCCATTTATAATGCACAACAATTGCCACAGTATAATGGGGATGAATTTGTTCTGAAGCAGATTTTATGGTTCATCGCCGGTATTTTAATTGCAGCGGTCATCCAATTTTTTGATTTAGAACAATTATATAAAGCTAGTATTCTTATTTACATCGTGGGTGTTCTAGTGTTAATTGGGTTATTAATTAGTCCTGAAAGTATTGCTCCGATTATAAAAGGACAAAAAAGCTGGTTTACTTTGCCCGGAATGTCGATGCAGCCAGCTGAATTCACGAAGATTACAACAGTATTGTATTTGGCCGCCGCCATTAGCAGGCACAAGCAGAAGTATGAAATAAGTTCTTTAAAAAGTGATAGTTTACTTTTTTTAAAGATTGTTTTAATAACAGCAATTCCAGTAATTTTAATCATGAATCAGCCGGATTTTGGTACATCAATGGTTTATATATTCATAGCTTGTATGATGGTTCTGTTATCAGGTATCGATTGGAAAATAATTATTGGCTTAATTTTAGCATTTACGATAATTATTGGCGGGGCGGTAGGGTTAACTGTTAAATTCCCTGAAATGTCGCAGGAGTTAATAGGACTTGAAGAATATCAGGTGAAACGTGTTACCAGCTGGCTTGATCCCTCACAGGAAACTACTAATGACACCTTTCAATTTGATCGGTCAATACGTGCGCTCGGCTCAGGGCAGTTATTCGGTAAAGGATTGAGTAGTTTACAAGTGGGAACTCCTGATAATCACACAGATTTTATATTTTCAGTAATTGGCGAAAGTTTTGGTTTCCTTGGCACTGCAATAGTTGTTTTCCTATATTTTCTTTTATTATACAAGCTTGTGACACTAGGTTTAACTAGTTCTCAGCATACTCCGTTTGGTGCCTACCTGTGTTTAGGATATATGAGCATATTGCTGATACACGCATTTCAGAATATAGGTATGACAATCGGGATTATGCCGATAACTGGAATTCCGTTATTATTAATTAGTTATGGCGGGAGCTCGGTATTGGCAACGATGATCGGACTTGGCCTTGTCTATCGAGTAGCTGTAGAATATTCTATTCAACAGGATTATCTATTTAAATAAAAAACCACATGAAGAGCCTATCATGTGGTTTACTCTTGTAATGCTGTCCATTCTTCCATTAATTGCTCGATTTCTTGTTTAAGCTTGCTGGTTTGTTTTGTCAGCTCTAGTGACTTTTCGTGATCTTGAAATATCTCCGGTTCAGTCATTTTTTGTTCAATAGCGGCCAATTCATTCTCGAGGTTTTCAATTATCGATTCTAAATCGTCGATACGGCGTTGTCGTTTACGCTCTTGACTACGAATTATTTTTTCCTCTTTAAATTTGTTCTTTCGTTGATTTTGAGTGTGCACTACTTCTGTTGCCTGTTGCAGCTTCTCGATTTCAACTTCTTCTTGTTTCTTCTCTGTATAGTAGTCATAATCACCTAAATAAACAGTTGCCCCATCTTTTTGCATTTCAACGACCTGATCCGTAATCTTATTTATGAAATAACGATCGTGTGATACGAAAATAATTGTTCCTGGAAATTCCATCAATGCGGCTTCCAGTACTTCTTTACTATCAATATCCAGATGGTTCGTCGGTTCATCAAGTACAAGGAAATTTGCTTGTTGCATCATCAGTTTTGCTAGAGATAATCGCGCTTTTTCGCCCCCGCTTAGTGAACGGACAGATTGTAGAACATCATCACCAGAAAATAAAAAGTTACCTAAAACAGTACGAATATCTTTTTCATCTACAGAGGGATATTCATCCCACAATTCATCCAATACTGTCTTGGACGATGATAATGTTTGCTGTTCCTGATCATAATATCCTATTTGTACATTTGTACCAACATGAATTGTTCCACTTGTTGGCTTAATCTGACCAAGAATTGTTTTTAACAAAGTTGTTTTGCCAACTCCATTGGGGCCAACAAGTGCAATGCGTTCTCCTCTGTTAACATGTATTTTTAGATTGGAAAAAATGGGTGTTTCATCATATTGAAAGGATAAATCATCAATCTTTAACACATCATTGCCACTTCTTCGGTTAATCTGAAACGAAAAAGAGGCAGATGATTCATCACCTTTTGGTTTGTCAAGCTTATCCATTTTTTCTAATTGCTTACGTCGACTTTGAGCCCGCTTTGTTGTGGATGCACGTACAATGTTTTTTTGAATAAAGTCCTCTGTTTTTTTAATCTCATTTTGCTGCTTTTCAAATTCCTTCAATTCCTGTTCATAATCCAATGCTTTTTGTTCGAGGAATTTACTGTAACTTCCATGGTATTTCTTTGTTTTATGACGAGATACTTCATAAACTATTGATACAGTCTTATCTAGGAAGTACCTGTCGTGTGAGACGATAGTTACAGCACCGGGATAGTTTGCTAAGTAATTTTCTAGCCACGCTAAGGTTTCAATGTCGAGATGGTTTGTAGGCTCGTCCAGAATCAGTAGTGCTGGTTTTTTCAACAATAACTTCCCGAGCGCCAGACGCGTCTTCTGCCCGCCACTAAGCTCATTTATTGGTGTATTATAATCGAAATCATGAAAATGTAAGCCTGTTAGAACTGCTTTGATATCAGCTTCATATCGATAACCGCCTTCATCATCAAACGCTTGTTGTTTTTTGTCATAATCAAGCAGAAGCTGTTCATAGTTTGCGTCAGAAAGCGTTGCTGCCCGTTCCATTTCTTTTTCAAGACTACGAAGTTCCTGCTCCTTGATTAGCAAGTGCTCAAATACTTCTACCATTTCATTCCAAATGGTTTTATCAGATTCAAGGCCAGTGTGTTGCGAAAGATAGCCTGTGGTTAGATCCTTTGGTTTAAACAATTCACCTACATCATGAGAAAGTTCGTCAGCCATAATTTTAAGTAAGGTTGACTTGCCAGCCCCGTTTCTGCCAACAATCGCGATTCGGTCTTTAGCTTTTATTTCAATTTTTATATTTGATAAAATCTCGTCTGCTCCAAATGATTTGGAGAGACCATTCATTTGCATAATAATCATTTCGTTCACCTCATCCTATACAAGTGTATCTTATAATGAATTGGCTCGGCAATGATATTGTGAAATTAATCACGACTTATCTGTTTTTTTCTGATAGAATAGGTCTTAATAAGACATGGCAGGGAGTTGAGCATATGGCAGATTTTACTCATTTTAATGAACAGGGAAGAGCAAAAATGGTTGATATTAGTGATAAAAGTGAAACCGAGCGGACAGCTACTGCTATTTCAAGTATTCAAGTAACCAAAGAAATCTATCAAAAAATAACAACAAATAAGATGAAAAAGGGAGATGTACTTTCGGTGGCTCAGGTTGCTGGAATAATGGCTGCCAAAAAAACACCTGACTGGATACCGATGTGTCATCCCTTACAATTAAAGGGAATTGATATTTCATTTGATTGGGAGACTAATAATACATATGTATTGCAAATACAGGCATTTGTGAAGACAAAAGGAAGTACAGGTGTTGAAATGGAAGCCCTAACAGCAGCTTCAGCTACAGCACTTACGGTATATGATATGTGTAAAGCAATTGATAAAGGAATGGTAATCGGTCCAACGTATGTACTGTCGAAAAAAGGCGGTAAGTCAGGAAATTACTATCGTGAAGATCAGGGGGAATAATCATGGATCAAAATAAAATTCCGCAGGCTACAGCAAGGAGGCTTCCATTATATTATAGATTTTTAAATAACTTGAATCACCAAGGGAAAAAGCGAGTATCTTCAAAAGAACTGAGTGAGGCGGTAAAAGTTGATTCCGCTACTATCAGAAGAGACTTTTCTTACTTTGGGGCATTGGGAAAAAAAGGGTATGGCTACAACGTCGAATACCTGCTTGGGTTTTTCCGAAAGACATTGGACCAAGATGAGGTAACTGAAGTTGCATTAATTGGTGTAGGGAATCTTGGAACTGCTTTTTTACATTATAATTTTATGAAAAATAACAATACAAAGATAGTGAAGGCTTTTGATACTAATGCAGAAAAAATTGGAACAGATATTGGAGGCGTACCGATATTTCATATTAATGATTTAGAGGAGAAAATGACAGGAGTCAGTGTAGCAATCTTAACTGTACCGGCCAATGAAGCACAAAGCATTACAAACAGACTTGTCGACTATGGCGTTTCCGGAATCCTTAACTTCACTCCAGCAAGAATTACGGTTCCTGAGAAAATCCGTGTTCATCATATTGATTTAGCAGTAGAATTGCAATCATTGGTTTACTTTTTGAAACATTATCCACTGGACTTAGATTAAATTTCAAATAGCTAACTTCTGTTACTGGGGGTATTTGCATGCGAAGAATAGATTCTAAATGGCTTGTAGTAATGTCAGTATTGTTTGGGACATTCACCGTCATTTTAAATAATAGTATGCTAAACCCAACACTGCCTACCTTTATGAGACTATTTGAAGTTGATGCTGTAGCGGTCAGTTGGATGCTGACAATTTTTATGGTGTCGATGGGAATGACAATGCCGTTGACAGGTTACTTAGGTGATCGTTTTGGGAAAAAGCGTATTTACATAATTGGGCTCATCATATTTATGATTGGCTCGATATCAGGGGCGGTATCGTCTGATTTAGGTATGGTAATTATTTCAAGAGCTATTCAGGGTACTGCTGGAGGCCTTATGATGCCAATAGCGATGGCACTTATCTTTAACGCATTTCCTAAAAATGAAAGAGGTCTCGCCGTTGGTATTTATGGTGTTGCAGCAATGGTAGCACCTGCAATTGGACCAACCGTTGGCGGGGTTGTTATCGAGTTTTTTACTTGGCAGTTCCTTTTTCTATTTAATCTGCCATTTGCTCTTTTAGGAATATTATTTTCTACTAAATATCTAGCCCCAACCGAAAAAAACCAGGATCTTAAATTTGACCTTCCTGGATTCCTGTTAATCTCAAGTGGGGTTGGCTCAATACTATATGCGCTGGGTCGAGGAGCTACATTAGAATTACTGTTCTCACCATTAAGCATCGGGTTAATATTAACTGGACTAATCCTTATTTTTATCTTTGTGAAGTATGAGAACAAACAAGAACAGCCATTGCTTGATTTATCTATTTTTAAAATACCAACATATACCGTTTCAATTGCTATAACGGCAACTGCATCAATCGGGCTATTTTCAGGAATATTCCTGTTGCCGCTGTTGATTCAGGAAGTTTATGGGTTAGGTGAAATACAGACAGGTTTATTATTTTTGCCTGCTGCCTTATTAAGTGGTGTGTTTATGACCTTGGGTGGAAGAATATTGGATAAAAAAGGCCCAAAACACGTGGTTCCAATTGGTCTTGTTATTCTTGGAGGATTCACACTGGCTCTTGGGTTTAACACATTGTCTACATCATTTTGGTTTATCCTGATTTTGAACTCTGCTCGAGGTGCAGGACTCGGTATGTGCAATATGCCTGCAACTACAGCCGGGATGAACACGATACCTGACCATCAGGTTGCACAAGGATCGGCAATGAATAATGTTATCCGACAAATATTTTCATCGTTTGGAATCGTCTTTTTCTCAATTTATTATGAGGTACGGCGGGCACAACTGTTTACTCAGAATATGGAAACCCAGCAGGCTACATTGCAGGCATTAAACGAGGCTTTCATGATTGCCGGTGTATTCATTTTATTGATGGTCCCAGTATCATTTGCCATGAAGGGAACTGAAGAACTGAATGAATTAAAAAGAAGTAACGCATAGCAGCGTTACTTCTTTTTAGCAAATAAGAAAGTATATCTACTTTCTTACTGCATAAGTGCAACTAAGTGTATTCGCCTAAGGGCTCGGCGAATGCCCAGTTTTCTAATCCTTTTTCTTTAATCTAAAATGGATGACGAGCATTCGAAATCCGACACCGAAATCAAGTGTTGCAATTATTGCAAGAATGATAGTAGAAAAGTTCCAAACGGATTCTCCGGTACTCTGTATTGCCATATACGTGAATAGTATCCCCATTATAAAATAAATGACAAACATAGCTTTTGGTGAGATCTTCATATCTGTATTAGCCTCCAATTAAAATCATCTGCATCTGTTCAAGTTGCTTCTGCATTTTTTCAATATCTTCAGGATCCAATGAAAATTGTACAATTACAGAAATAGAATTAAGAGCCATGTGAACAATTATAGGCACGATAATGCGTTCTGTTTTTACATATAAAAAGGCAAAAACAAATCCCATCGATGCATATATCAGGATGTGCTGTGGTTCTCCATGGATGACGCCAAAAATAAGCGCGGAGAGTAGGGCCGCAATAAAAAAGTTAGTACGGCTATATAACGCTCCAAAGATTATTTTACGAAAAATAAGTTCTTCTAATATGGGTGCAATTATTGCAGGGATAATCATAAATATTGGTGCAGCACGTGTAATATCCATAATCATCTCCGTATTTTGGGAACCTTGTTCAATATTAAAGACACTCGTTTCAATAGTCACCGCGATTGCTTGGGCAAAATAAGCCATAAAAACACCAACAAACGACCATAGAATAACGCCCCTGATTGATACGGCATTTCTGGACTGTGCCATTTTCATATCTGGTTTCATTAATACTAAAACGATAATCAGGGCAATGATAAAGCTGAATATTGTCCAATAGATAACAGCATCTTGCCGTCCTATTGGCAATGTTATAAGCAGGATTGGTACAAATAGTAATCCTGAAAATTGCATAATTAAATATGTTAAGATCACATACCAATAACGTTTTGTCAAAATGTAACGACCCCTTTAGCATTCATAATTAATATAGTGTATGCTTTGGATAATTTCTCTATTAGAAAACTTGCTTATTGTTAAAGGAATTCTTATGAAAGCGTATTTTGCTTTCATAGCAGTTATATTTTCTTACTTTTCTTTAACAAAGCACTCTCCATTAAAGCTTGGCGAACACCAAGTCTTCTAAAAACTTTTTATGCTTAGGAGTGCAAGCCTTAATGGCTACTATCTTAACAGCTTAAAAAGAAAGACTCTATAAATATTTTATCATAATTTCAGTATGCGTTATAATAGAATGGTTTAGATGGACATACAAATATAAAACTGAAAAAATTTAAAAGAGAATACTTGCATTTTTTAGCTGATTTATTTATTATAATAATTGGAATTAGCACTCGCTATATTCGAGTGCTAATAAATAATAAAAATAAGAAAAGGAATTAAGGAGGTTGTGTACATGATTAAACCACTAGGAGATCGTGTAGTAATCGAGCTTGTTGAGCAAGAAGAAAAGACAGCAAGCGGTATTGTCCTTCCAGACTCTGCAAAAGAAAAACCACAAGAAGGTAATGTTGTGGCGGTTGGTTCTGGCCGTGTAACAGACAATGGAGAAAGAGTTGCTCTTGAGGTAAGTGAAGGAGATCGTATCGTCTTCTCTAAGTTTGCTGGAACAGAAGTGAAATATTCAGGCACAGAATACTTAATTCTACGCGAAAATGACATTTTAGCTGTTGTAGGCTAAATTAAAATGTCAGAAAGATATATCATACGAATTTAAGGAGGATAATTTCTATGGCTAAAGAAATCAAGTTTAGTGAAGACGCTCGTCGCGCAATGCTCAATGGCGTGGATACATTAGCAAATGCTGTAAAAGTAACATTGGGGCCAAAAGGTCGTAATGTTGTTCTAGATAAAAAATATGGCTCACCATTAATTACAAACGATGGTGTTACAATCGCCAAAGAAATCGAACTAGAAGATCATTTTGAAAACATGGGTGCACAGCTTGTATCAGAAGTAGCATCGAAAACAAATGATGTTGCAGGTGACGGTACAACTACGGCAACTGTATTGGCGCAATCTATGATTCGTGAAGGTTTGAAAAACGTTACATCTGGAGCTAATCCAGTAGGTGTTCGTCGCGGTATCGAAAAAGCTGTAGAAGCTGCTGTAGGCGAATTGAAATCTATCTCAGAGCCAATTGAAAGCAAAGAGTCAATTGCACAAGTTGCATCTGTATCATCAGGTGATGAAGAAGTTGGCGGTCTAATTTCTGAAGCGATGGAACGTGTCGGTAACGATGGTGTAATTACAATTGAAGAATCAAAAGGATTTAATACTGAATTAGAAGTAGTTGAAGGTATGCAATTTGATCGTGGGTATGCTTCTCCATATATGGTTACTGACCAGGATAAAATGGAAGCAGTACTAGAAGATCCTTACATTCTAATTACAGATAAGAAGATTGGTAACATTCAAGAAGTATTACCAGTACTAGAACAAGTAGTACAGCAAGGTAAACCACTTCTAATGATTGCTGAAGATGTTGAAGGGGAAGCACTTGCAACATTAGTTGTCAATAAGCTTCGCGGAACATTTAATGCCGTAGCTGTTAAAGCTCCAGGCTTTGGTGATCGTCGTAAATCAATGCTTGAGGATATCGCAACATTAACTGGCGCTGAAGTAATTACAGAAGACCTTGGACTTGACCTGAAAAGTACAACAATGGAGCAACTAGGTCGCGCATCCAAAATTGTTGTTACAAAAGACAATACAACAATGGTCGAGGGTGCAGGAAACCCTGAAGCTATCTCCGCTCGTGTAGCACAAATTCGTGCACAGGCTGAAGAAACTACTTCTGAATTTGATAAAGAAAAACTACAAGAACGTCTTGCTAAACTAGCAGGTGGCGTTGCAGTAATTAAAGTTGGCGCTGCAACAGAAACTGAATTAAAAGAACGTAAACTTCGCATTGAAGATGCATTGAACTCAACACGTGCAGCAGTTGAAGAAGGTATTGTTGCAGGTGGTGGAACTGCTTTTGTTAACGTGCTTAGTAAAGTAGGCGGACTATCACTTAAAGGTGATGACGAAGCTACTGGTGCAAGTATTGTACTTCGTGCATTAGAAGAACCAGTTCGTCAAATTGCACACAATGCAGGCCTTGAAGGTTCTATCATAGTAGAGCGCCTAAAAGGTGAAAAAGTAGGCATTGGTTATAACGCAGCTAATGGCGAATGGGTAAACATGGTTGAAGCAGGAATTGTTGATCCTACAAAAGTTACACGTTCAGCATTGCAAAATGCAGCATCTGTTGCAGCAATGTTCCTAACAACTGAAGCAGTAGTAGCAGACCACCCAGAAGAAGATGGCGGTGCCGGTGGCGGCATGCCAGACATGGGCGGCATGGGCGGCGGAATGCCGGGCATGATGTAATCCAAAAAATGAAAATGACCTGGGAGTTGAACTATACTTCCATTCCCTTGATATAAAAGGGTTTTGATGTTAGTGAAAGTATGACTTAACATTGTAAATATAATAAGAGGCTTTTCTTAAGTTAAATCTAACTTTTGAGAAGCCTCTTTTTTAATGTATAGGAAATTATAAATTTAAGTGTTGTGGATAATTGGACTTCCGAATCAGCGACGTCCAGCTCCGACGTACAGGACGTACTAGTGCCGGTGATGCCACAGGACGTGGCGTTCTCACCGGCCAGCGCCTAGCGCCTAGTGGACTTCCCTCCCCGTTTCTAAGAAAGAAATAAAGGATGTTCGACTAAAACCACCACATCCTGTGGCAACGTCGAACTACCCCACGTCCTGTGGGGCAGCTTACGCTCTTCGTGTATCCTTTAACAGGGAACAGGAAGACCGGCTTAGACCGCCGCTTTGCGCGGAAACGTCGACCCACCCGCAGCGCTGAGCGCAGTCCATACTGCGCTGAACAGGCGCTCGCTTTTGTTCTCTCTCTTGTTAGATTTCTGTACAATTTTTGTGTTGAGAGTGACCAAGGCGATTTTTACGATAGTTCGTTTTACTTGCTGGCTTTGTGTATTATATAATGAGGTGTCAAAGAAGAAGGAAAGATGGGAAGTGCCTATGACTAAAAAAAAGAATAGCGAATATAGAAAAAAGGGAAAAAAGCACAATAAATCTGAAAAACAGTACGTGGCACGTGGGAGTCGAACGGAAGGCGGCAAATCAAAAGGCAAGCATACGGCGAATAATGCGCGTCAGCGTAGCCAGAAAAACGCAACCGCAGAGGTAACCTGCTCAGGTCTGACCAATGATGGAAAAGGCATTGTTCAGTGGAAAGGGAAGCAATTGGAAGTAGCGCATCTAATGCCTGGTGAGACGGCTGAGGTGAACATTTCTAAGAAAGGGCGTTTTTTCGATACAGAGCTGAAGCGGGTGATTAAACCTTCAGAAGACCGTGCCAATTTATCGCGCTCATCTTATTACGAGGGCGTGGGGTGCCACATTCAGCACATGAATGAGCATGCCCAAAAGCGTTTCAAACAGAAAATTATAGATGAACTAATGAAGCCTTTCGGAAAACCAGAGCCAATCATAACCATGGAGCTTCCGTTTTACTACCGTAACAAAAATGTTATGACATTCGGTTTGAATAAAAAAAGGCAGATTATATGTGGGCTATACGCTGAAAATACTCATCAGATAATACCAATGGAAAGGTCCATCATCCATGATCAAAAAGCGGATGAGATTATTCAAACCATCAAGGGGATGATGAAGTCCTTTAAAATGCAGCCTTACAACGAAGACACTGGGCAGGGATTTTTGCGACACGTATTGGTGAGGGTCGGAAAGAAAAGCGGTGAGATCATGGTAGTGCTGGTAGCTGCTTCACCTATGTTCAAGGGCAGTAATAATTTTGTGAAAGCACTAAGAAAAGAGCATCCAGAAATTACGACTATCCTGCTGAACGTCAATAACCGGGACACCAGTATGGTTCTGGGCAAGCAAGAAAAAGTACTGTTTGGCAAGGGTACCATAACAGATACACTCTGCGGACTGAAGTTCGATATCTCGGCGAAATCCTTCTATCAGATTAATCCGGTCCAGACGGAAAAGTTGTATGCAAAGGCAATTGACATGGCAGAGCTGACTGGAAAGGAAACTGTGGTGGATGCGTATTGCGGCATCGGCACTATTGGTCTGATTGCCAGTAAGAAAGCCGGAAAGGTCATTGGTGTGGAGTTGAATAATGATGCGGTTCGTGATGCTATCCATAATTCAAAGCGCAACGGTGTGAAAAACGCCCGATTCTATCAGGGCGATGCCGGGGAGTTCATGGTGAAGATGGCAGCACGTGGTGAGAAAGCTGATGTGGTGATAATGGATCCGCCACGAAGCGGGAGTGACGAAGCGTTCTTATCCAGCATGGTGAAGCTGCAGCCGAAGCGGGTAGTGTATGTGTCTTGTAACCCGGTGACTCAGGCACGGGATTTGAAGTACTTGGAGAAGAACGGCTATGCGGTTGAAGGTATTCAGCCGGTGGATATGTTTCCGCAGACGGCGCATGTCGAAGCGGTCGCAAAATTAGTACTAAAAGAAGAAGCAGGTAACCGATAACTTTATTGAAATGTTAGAAAAGAGGGTCTGCTGGTTCCCCCTTACAGATTTTCACGCTATCGCTTTTATGTGAGGGACGAAAATGAGGTAGATGCGGAGTGTCACATGAACAAAGGGTTTATGTGGCACTTCAAGTATCTGGAACAAGCTACACGAAATTATTTTGAAAAATAAAAAAATATTTGCGTTAATCATTGATTTAAGTATTTGAACGGGGTATAATTAATGGAAACATATGTTCGTGAAAGAAGGGTTTCAAGGGGTGAATACCAATCATATCTCATAGTACTATTAAGTTCATTGAAGGGAGGAGAGACCATGACGAAAGTGGTCATCTTAGCGGAAAAACCCTCTCAGGCAAAAGCATATGCAGAGGCCTTTACGATTTTGGAAAAAACGAAAACTTACATTCAATTAAAGCCAGATGATACATTCCCAAATGGTGCGACAATCACGTGGGGAGTCGGCCATCTGGTTGAATTAAATGAACCCCATGATTATAAGCCCGAGTGGAAGAAGTGGAAGCTTGATCAACTGCCGATTGTTCCAGAGAGGTTCCATGAGAAGGTCTCTAAAGGAAAGTGGGAGCAGTTTCGAGCGGTCAAGAGGTTATTCCTGCAGGCGGATGTGCTTGTGAATGCGGCAGATGTCGATCGGGAAGGGTCGAATATTTTTTACAGTATTCTTCGCTTAACGGGTGTAAAAGGAATGCCTATTCGACGTTTGTGGATTAATTCTCTCGAGAGAGATGAAGTACGTAAAGGATTTAAGAATTTACAAAACAACGAAAGGGATTTGCGGTTGTTTGATGAAGCGAAAGCCCGTCAAATCAGTGATTGGATGGTTGGAATCAATGCTAGTCGCTTGTTTACTTTGCTTTTGCAGAAAAAAGGTTTCCCAAGCTATTTATCGATTGGACGCGTCCAGTCTCCTACAGTTTATTTAATCTATCAAAGGCACAAGCAAATTGAAAACTTTAAATCCGAACCCTTTTACCAGATTGAGGGGTCTTTTCAATCGGAGGCAGGTATATATCAAGGGTTGGCTGAGATTAAGGAAAAGGATAAGACAAAGGTGCAGGCACTTTTGGATGAGTATGGGCTCAAAGAAGAGGTGGATTTAATAGGGATTGTCCAAAATACAGACAAAAAGACAAAACATCAAAAGTCACCTAAACTGCATTCGCTTTCCACCCTGCAAAGTGTTGCCAACAGACGTTGGAAATATACACCGTCGCAAGTCCTCAAGACGTTGCAAAAACTCTATGAAAAGCGCCTTGTCACCTATCCACGAACAGACTGTAACTTTATAACCGAACATGAATTTGCTTATTTAGTGGATAACTTGAATTCGTATCAGGAAGTGTTGAACATTTCGTTCAAACCTGCGTCCCTAAAACCCAATAAACGGTATGTAAACAGTAGCAAGGTTCAGGAACACTATGCGGTCATTCCGACAAAATCAGTCCCCTCTCAAAAAAAGCTGACTGGACTAAGCTATGAAGAACTTAATATTTATCATGAAGTTCTGGCCACGACCCTCGCGATGTTCCATGCGGACTACGTGTATGAAGAGACTACGATTTTTACAAATGTTTATGACTTACCCTTTAAATCTACAGGCAAAAGAGAAGTGAAAAGCGGCTGGAAAGAGCTATTTCCAAAGTCGTCTAAAGCAAAACAGGAGAAGGAAGCAAATCTTCCGTATGTCCAAAATGGTGAGCAGGTAGGCGCACGACTTCATATTAAGGAAAGTATGACGAAGCCGCCGAAGCCGTACACAGAAGGTCAACTGATCAATATGATGAAAACCTGCGGAAAGCTCATGGATGATGAGGAAGATGTGGAAATTTTAAAGGAAGTTGAAGGTTTGGGAACAGAAGCCACTCGTTCAAGTATTATTGAAACGATTAAGGCACAGAAATATATTGAAGTGAAAAGAAACAACGTGTCTATCACAGATAAAGGAATTATGCTTTGTGAAGCGATTGAAGGAACGCTATTATCAAGCCCCTCTATGACCGCGAAATGGGAATCATACTTAAAGAAAATCGGCAGCGGTGAAGGATCGAAACAAGTATTTATTAAACAGACAAGCCAATTTATTGAAACATTAATTCAAGAAATCCCCGACTCGATTCAAAAGGTTAACGTTCGAAGCACCGGAGAGAAAAGCAAATGGAATGATCCTATCGCCAAATGTCCTTCCTGTCCTACAGGATCTATTATGGATCGATACAAATTTTATGGATGTTCCGCTTACAAAGAAGGGTGCAAAGTAACTTTTCCGAAAAAGTTAGCCGGAAAAACGTTAACGAAGAATATGATTAAAACGTTGTGTGAGATGAAGCGGACGAAAGTTCTAAAAGGATTTAAGGGAAAGAAAACGTTTAGTACAGCTTTAACACTAGATGAAGATTATAAGATTAAATTTGAATTTGCAAAGAATGCTTGAAGAAAGAATTTTCCTGCCATCCACTGTAGAGCTTATACAGCGAGGACATGGGATTTGTATCTGGTTACGCCCTTAAATTCTTGATGTGGAAGGATCTGTTAGTAAGGTGATAGTGGTAGCTTAACTGAATTAGAACAAGCAGTATTCAAAACGTTGATCGAAGTCCCAATAGATGAGGAAAATATTGAACTATTATTCCTAGCTTCAGTATTGTTAAGTGATTCGGATAATGAACAATTATCTTGCATTTCAAAAAATAACGTGGAACTTGTTCATAAATGTGACTGATATGGATATTCTAACATAATAGATATAGTCCGCTACTTTGACTTTTACGAAATTGAAGTCGAATGGTTATATTCTTGGATCGAGCAAGATGGTCGGTTCATATTGACATGCTTTTCATATTACTGGCGCACTTCCTCCTGGTAGAAGAAAGGATGCAGTTCCACTTGATTGATACTCGGTAATATTAAATCATTTAAGTGATACAGTTGTAATCAGGCTCTTCTGTATATTAATCGCAAAGGAATTTTCCAGAAGAAATAGAATATATTCTTATAAAGAGTTTACATTAAAACAGAAAGGAGTTAAGGAACTATACCTGAGTCTTGTATTAATAAACAGAAGGTTAATTCGCTTAACTCCACAATTTCTTGAATTTAATATTACCCATTTCTACCTTTATCAAATGTTTCATGGATTATTTCTATAACATCTTCTTTATCATTATTTTTAATCATTTTTTATCATCCTTTCAACTATACATTGTCCCAAAGTGAGGTGATTTATACGTGAAAAAAATTACTATTGAATTAAATGATGAAACATATGAACAAATAAGAGAAATAACAGAACTGGAAAATTTAATAAATCGCCACAGAGACAAAAATAGAAGTGACAATTATAAAACTGAGGAGTTTGTTGTGGGTTGTATAGTGGATAAAGTAGAACAAATAAAACATTTTAATAAGGTTAACCCATTGATTAAAAACAATGCACAGGCAAAAGTGAAGAACAGATTTAAAGAAATAGCTAAAAATAAAAATATCTATATTAAAGATGTGGCTGACCAACTGGAGATGCAACCGCCAAATATAAGCAAAATATTTAACAACGTGTCTCAGCCACGATTAGAGTTGTTTATCAAAATTTGGATTGTGTTAGGATCCCCGCCGTTAAGCCAGTGTATTTACTTGGAAGAATAAGGAGTTTTGTCGCTTAGGCTTTTTTTTTGCGCTTTTAAAAATAATAAATGTAATAAGACGAGCAGGTCTGCCCATATCATTATATATATTAAAATTATAAAGTAAGTATCAAAAACATTATGGGAGGGTAATAATTCTTAACAGACCTTGAATTGCAAAATAAACAACTATTTATAAATGGCAAGATAGAGGAAAGGGTATTTAAGTCGCAAATGGATTACCCGAAAAAGAATTAATTTTAGAGTGAATATATCGAGTAAAATGATAAATTAATAATAAGATAACCAACAAATCTACACAATAAAGCTTTCACAAATGGCGATTCACTACCCTGACTTAAAAGTGAGAGGGGATGGTGGCAGGTGACAGTGTTCGAAACGCTTGTACTAATGATCACTTTTGGGTCATTAATTGTGGCGGTTCTGTCAGACCAAAAAAAATAACCACCCATAAGCCTAGCAGGATAGAGGGTAGTTATTTTTGCTTGGCTAAACATAAAGTGTTTTACGGCGAGAAAAAGCTAATATAAATCGAACAATCTTATAACAGGCACCAAAACTTCCCTCCTGAACATTATGAAAGTAATCCTAATCAAGCTATCTATACAAAGAAACTTTTATCCGTTCATTAACTTGCCTAAGGGGATGAAAGTTCTGTGGCCAAATTTGTAATAGGCTAACGATATACCTTTCAAATGCTATTTAATCTTATATCTGGAATATCATGCAAGACTTCCATAGAAAGGACTCTGATACGACCTTCTGTGGCAGCCTTTAAATCATCGGTTATTGAAATAAAGAACTTATTTAAACCAATATATCGGCTCGGGCTTAGTGTTTAGGAAGATGTGTTTTACTTCTGTATATTCTTCAAGGCCAGGTTTACCTAATTCCCGACCAATCCCTGATTGTTTGTAGCCGCCCCAGGGTGCTTGGGCGAAATATGGGTGAAAATCGTTAATCCATACCGTTCCCATGCGGAGTTCGGCAGCTACATGATTAGCTTTAAGCATATTTTCTGTCCAGACTGCACCTGCTAAGCCATAAATGGAATCGTTAGCTAATTGGATTGCTTCATCTTTGGTTGTAAAACGCTCAACTGTTAGTACAGGTCCAAATACTTCTTCTTGGACGATTTCCATATCTGTTGTGCAATCTGTGAAAATTGTTGGCCTATAAAAGAAGCCGTTCTGTAACTCAGGGGAATCAGGGCGCTCTCCGCCTGCGAGTAAAGTTGCCCCTTCTTGTTTCCCAATTGCTACAAAGCTTTCCACTTTTTCACGATGTTCGGCTGAAATCATTGGCCCGGATTGTGTCGTCTCATCAAACCCATTGCCAAGCTTAATTTTTTTAACACGCTCAGCTAATTGAGATACAAAGGAATCGTGGATTTTATCCTCTACGATTAACCTGGAACCAGCGGAACACACTTGACCGGCATGGAAGTAAGCTGCGTTAAGTGCCTGATCCAATGCAGTTTCCAAATCAGCATCGGCACAAACGATATTTGGATTTTTACCACCAAGCTCCAAAGCAATGTTTTTCATGGAATCGGCTGCAGCTTTCATTATTTTCTTTCCTGTGTGAATACCTCCAGTAAAGGATACGAGGTCGACCATCTTGTTATCAACTAACTCTTGGCCGACCGTATCTCCAGCACCTAGTACTAAATTAAAGACACCGTTTGGTATTCCAACCTCTTCGATTAACTCAGTAACTTTTATGGTAGTAAGTGGTGTGATTTCACTCGGTTTCAATACCACCGTATTACCAGCTGCAAGTGCAGGTGCTATCTTCCATGAAGCCTGGAGTAACGGATAATTCCATGGGGTGATTTGTGCACATACACCTATTGGTTCACGTACGACCTTACTCGAGGAATTAGGGATAGGTGATTCAATAACTTCTCCACCATCTTTGTCAGCTAGTCCAGCATAATAACGAAAAACTCCAGCAATATCATCCATATCTGCACGACTTTCTGCTATTGTTTTCCCTGTATCAAGTGTCTCTAGCTCAGCTAGTTCTTCTTTGTCGCGTTCAATAAAATCAGCCACCTTAAATATAAGCTTTCCGCGCTCTGTGGCAGAAGTATTTCGCCAATCCCCGTTATCAAAAGCAATTCTAGCAGCGTTGACAGCCTCTTGTGCAGTTGCTTTATCACCTTCAGCAGCAGTGGCGACGACTTCCTGGTTAAAGGGATTAATAATATCACGGGTTTGGTCATTGTGTGGCTGGATCCAATCCCCATTTATAAACATCTTTTTACTATACATTCAGAATCCTCCTGTCATTGTAAATTATCGGTTTGCTGTCAAAACAGGCTAGTACTATGCTTGGGTTGAACGCGTGATTTGGGATCAATATATGACTTTGCGTGATTAATAGCTATCGGCCCTTCACCGAATCCTAGGGCAATCAGGTTTACTTTGCCTTCGTGGCTAGTAATGTCACCGGCAGCATAAATACCATCAATATTCGTCTCCATTTTTGGATTGACAATGATAGATTTTTTCTCTAATTCTATTCCCCAGTCCTGGATAGGTCCTAGATTTGACTTGAATCCATGACTAACTATTAGCGAATCAATGTCCAAACTAATTTCCTCTGAACTATTTTTATTCCCAATTGTTACTTGTTTCAGTTCTCCATTTTCCCCTGATAAAGAATTAATAACATAAGGAGTAAATAAGGTAATATCGGATGTTTGTAATTGTTTTACACTTTGTTCATGGGCACGAAACTTGTCACGACGGTGTACTAATGTAACATCGCAAGCAGCAGACTGTAACGTTAATGCCCAGTCAACAGCTGAATCTCCTCCACCTGAAATCAGAACTCTCTTATTCCGAAATGTTTCGATATCACTAACACTGTAGTGCAGATGTGAACCTTCATATTCTATAGCATTTTCAATAGGCAGACGATGTGGGTGGAAGGCACCAACTC
Source organism: Virgibacillus subterraneus (assembly GCF_900110695.1). Taxonomy (GTDB): domain Bacteria; phylum Bacillota; class Bacilli; order Bacillales; family Amphibacillaceae; genus Lentibacillus; species Lentibacillus subterraneus. The sequence goes on from NZ_FOEH01000006.1 coordinate 23,430, forward strand.
CGCCTGTTGATTATTACTGTTTTTGAAAAGTATACACCTTTTGTTGTTGTTATTTGGAATAATTTATCGTCTAATTTTTCTACATGTGTTACAGCTGTATCTAAGGATATATCAGGATCAAATGCTAATGCTTGTTCCTCAAGCTGTTTAACTAGCGTCTTGGCTTTTACATTTGGAAAGCCAGCAACGTCATAGATGTACTTTTCGGGATACAATGCAGTTAGCTGTCCACCCAGATCTGGCAGACTTTCAATTAAGTGAATATCCATTCCGCGCATACCTCCATAGAAAGTCGCAAATAATCCAGCGGGACCTCCTCCGATAATAGTCACGTCATGGATGTGTTGTTCTTGATGCACAAAAACCACTCCAATTATTTATATACGATTACATAATCATTTTCTATTTTGACCGGAAAGCTTGGCAGTTTACGTTCTGGATTAGCTAGCATGCGGCCATCATCTTTTACGTCAAACTCACGTCCATGCCAAGGACAACGAAGAATTTCCCCATCCTGGCAAAATGTATATTCACCTGGGTTATCAGACTGGGGAGCACCACAAAGTTTACCTTTGGCTAAAGGGCCACCTTGATGAATACACTTATTTGTAAATGCGTAAAATTCTCCATCTAGAGTCTTACAAACTACTATAGAAATTCGTCCTATTACAGACTCTCTAAGTTCCCCCGGTTGCATATCATCGATGTGACAGACAGTTTGTTCCTTCATATGTTATCCCTCCTTTATTTTAATTTTGGATAAAATGCTCTGGCGTTTTCGGAAAATAGCTTTTTCTTTAAATCAGGGTCAAAATTCGGTATGGCTCGATGTGGCGAATCAAAATCCCAATGCGGATAATCCGTTGCAAAGCAGATCATTTCTTCTGAACCCATCTGATCAAGTACGGATAAGAAATCCTTCTTATTTAATTCTTCTGATGGCTGGGTGCAAAACCGGACATGTTCTTTCATAATGTCGCTGGGCTTTCTTTTAATCCACGGTACTTCGTGACGAAGGTCAGTATACTGCTGATCAAGCTTCCACATTAAGTGAGGAACAAAAGTAAAGCCGCCTTCAATCATCATAAGTTTAAGGTTTGGGAACTTCTCGAAAACACCATTGAAAATCATATTTGTGACCATCATCATGTGTGTTGTTGGCAGAAGACTGTGCCATTCTATAAAGTATCTTGGCCATTTACCATAATAAATAGGTGGCTCATTGTGATGCATGCCGATCATCAAATTGTGTTTTTCGGCAGCTTCATATATGGGGTGGAAATAAGGATCGCCCCACATCTTATCATCAATAGGCAGCAATATTTGAACCATTTTCGGATGTGAACCAACGCGTTCTATTTCACGAACGGCTCCACTTGGGTCTTCGGCGTTAATGTGTACAGAACCGTACAAACGCTCATCTTTTTCTAACCAATTCTCTATTTGCCAGTCATTATAGGCAGAAGCTAGTGCTGTCGCCATCTCATACCATCCGTGCATAGATGATGGTGAAGGATCCAAGGCACCGGTGAGAATACCGTACTCATGACCAATGTCATCAAGCAGTTGTTCCTGCATGAAGGGTAGATCAGACCCTGCTATTCCGCCATCTGGTGTTTTTGCATCAGCACGATTCACACCCGCCACAGAGGGTTGTGTATACGGCAAATGTTTCTCCTGAATCCAATTTGCATCCTCTATATACCTTCTGTAAGGATTGTCTAAATACTTGAATAAATCTTTGTACAGGACACTTTCATGGATATCAACGTCAATAATTCTTTTTTTTGGCGATTGCTGGTTGTTATTCATTCTAAATCCTCCCAATTGTTTCCTAGTACTAGTACACTAACAGTCATCTTTCTATTGCCCAAACGGCGTAAAGAACCGTGAGTAACACTGAGTGGACTCAGTGACGTTCAGTAAACGTCAGTAAACCTTAGAAATACATTTACGGTTTTCCTAATATTTCGTGATCTGGGCATCAGAGGGTTTTGTTACTGAATAAGTGCAACTTAGCCATTCACCATTAAGGCTTGTACAAAGTATAAGGGGTTCCAAGAAAGCAAAATACACTTTCATAAGAATCTATTTAACAAGTGCCGAGTTTTCTGAATAAATGAAAATATTCCCTTTATTTTCCTGTTACAATCAAATAACAATTAATTAATCTGGACAAAATATCAGTGAAAATAATATACAATAAAAATATATATCAACTAAGAAGCAGGTGTAATTGTGAATAGAATCATCTTATTCGTAGTGGTCATCGTAATCTTAAGCTCACCATCCCTGGCATATGCACATGCTGGATCTGGTGAGGAGCGGCCATCTGTGGTTAGCGAAGCTGCAATTGTAATGGATTCAGAAACCGGTACTGTACTTTATGAAAAAAGTTCCAAATCATCCATGTATCCAGCAAGTCTTACCAAAATCGCAACCGCAATCTATGCAATAGAGATAGGTGACTTGGATGATGTTGTAACTGTAAGTGAGAACGCTAGCGATGAAGAAGGTACAAGCGTTTTTTTGAATGAAGGGGAACAAGTTAAACTCAAAAAGCTTGTTCAGGGATTATTAATTAATTCTGGCAATGATGCCGGTGTGGCTATTGCGGAACACTTAAGCGGGAGTGTTGAACAATTTTCAACGGACTTAAATGCATATTTAAAAAATGAAATTGGTGTACAATATACACATTTTGAAAATCCTCATGGTCTTTATGATCCAAATCACGTTACTACAGCTGAAGATTTAGCCAAAATTACGAAATATGCTATGAAAAACCAAACGTTTCGGGATATTTTTGGTACAGTAGAATTGAAATGGAATGGTGAATCTTGGGATACAACCCTCTTGAAACATCATAAATTAGTTAGGCAAGTTATTCCGTATAAAGGCGCTACAGGTGGTAAAACAGGATATGTAAGTAAGTCCGGTTTCACCCTCGCAACTACAGCAGAGAGAAATGATTTGAACCTCATAGTAATTACTTTGAATAGTAATTTGTCGTCCGCTTCATACAATGATACTAAAAATCTGCTAAACTATGGATTTGAAAACTTTGAGCGATCCAGCGTTGCCAAAGGGACTACATTTAAAGCTGGTGAACAAACATATAAAACATCTGAAGAATTGAGATTTACCCATATGCAGGGTGAACAGGTGAATAGAGAAGTGAATGAGGATGGGACTTTGGATATTGTAAGGGAAGATGGCACTATCATTAATTCGTACCATCTTGATAAGTTATCTGATCGAGTAAAAATTAATGAGTCTAGTACTGTGAATAAGGATATTAAGACAAATTCAATGTTTGGTGATTATTTCCCCATGTTAGTAATAACTGCGATCATAATTGTTTTAAGTTTATTAGTCCTGTTCTATAGTCGGAAAAGAATATAAATGAAATAAAACAAAAAGGATTCCCGCTTATGTATATGCATTTGCATGGAATCCTTTATGTATTATGACCTTTTTCAAGTCGCTTCAACAACACCCATCGTATAGCCCCACCTATAAGCAGACCAAAATTTAAAAAGATTATTGGTAGCCATACTGGCCCAATTAAATGTCCAAAAATAGTAAACGTTTGCGAATAGATTAAACCAACTGTTACAAAGTAAGCTGAAAACACGAATGGCATAAATGCATACGGCTTACTCTCTCCCTCTGCGTCATTATAAGCATCCCACATCGCGAAGAAATATAGACATGGATAAAACATCAACCATTGGTAATTGGTTTGTTCAATGGCTTCACTGATATTACCATTAAAGCTAAGTAGGATTATTTGATTAAAATGCCCAAAAACATTAACAACAAATTCGAGTGTAATTAAGATAATTCCTTTAAGATACTTACCATTTAATAACTGTCCAAATCCAGGTAGGGCAATACTCCATAGCAGCTTTTCTAATTTGTCTTTGTTTTTCCCGTATTGTTTTTCCATTGTTATTTAGTCTGCCAGTTCTTTTCTGTCTGCTGCTATTGGCGGCTGTTCTAGCCATCCATTGTTAATCATGATGTTTGCCCCATCATCGGAATAGTGTGCTATTTCTGCTATTAAACGGGTATAATGGACACCTAAATCGTGTCTAGGACTAGCTGACATGGCCATACCATATTGACCGATTCCAGATGCGGTAAGTAGAGTTACAAGCGACATCATGAGTTTGTCTGAAAAAGGTGGAACTGTAGAATCAGTTACTTCGGATAATAGTATCAATGTTCCATTAGACAAGTATTCTTCATGCAGGATGGAAGTAAAAATATTAACGTGTTTGCCAGAAATATCCCTGCCTCTTTCAAAGTAACGTCTTGCTTCTTTGGATTTAGCGACTTGACTAAATCCAGCAATAACTGCTTGTCCAAGAGCATTGCGCTTTGCGTGGAAAACAAGGTTAGCAATCTCAATGCCTAGAAGTGGTCTGCGGTCACCAAACCAACCAGTTAAAAATTTTTGTTTCTTCACAAAATCGATTTGCCTAGGCTTCGGAATTTTTGGAGAGCGTAAATAAATCCCTTTTTCCTTTGACATTTCTTTTATCTTAGAATGTAATTCTTGTGTTGTATTTAGACAATTTGAGTAATACTTAATCACATCTGTCCGCTCAGCAAGTCCTAATGCTGTCCCATATGCAGCAAGTAATAAGATTGTTAAATTGAGCATGTACTCAAGATAAAGCTTATCTGCGAAAAGCCGTGGAGCTTGTAAATCTATATCCTTTTCCGTATATCCGTGTGGGATAGGGTAGTTCTCAGCGTTAAAGAAGTTCGTCAATTTACTTTTATTTTCTTCTGATACGGCTAGTACTTGCTCAAGGATAGATTGTATTTGATCATCGTCAACGTGTTGCAGAAAATATTTTAATCCACATATCGTCATTGTCTCATTTTGATAGGAAGTCCATAGGCTGGAGATTTCCGCAGAGGTTAAAGGGATATTTTTCTTAAGATTTTCCATATGTTCACTTCTCCTTTACTAATTCCTCACGATCCATCATACGCGGCGGCTCTTCAAGCCATTCATTATCTGTAATTATATTTGCACCATCCTCGGAAAATAATGCGATTTCAGATCTGAGCCTTGTATATTGTGTAGCTGATTCTCTTCTAATGTTTGGTGTTTACTCGTTCCTTAGAAGCTAATACCAATGGCAGCAACTCCGCACACTAACATGTTTTTCTGTAATCTTGATGCCTTTTATGATTTATTTCTTCACTTACTTCAATTGTACAACCTAACTGAAGCCTGTTAACGTATCCATGCCCGAATCATTACTTAGAAGATTAAAGAAAAGGTTGGCCATTCGAGGGCTGTTAATGGTCTGCGTTCGCCTTCTTTCCCCCTTCAAACTATTTCGTTATTAGTTTGGCTATAAATAAGACTCTTATACACAAACAGTCAGGTATCCAGTATAAGAATCTAGAGTAATGGGAAACATTCAATCTGAGGATTGGATAACAAGGAAAGTAATATATGATTTTTAAATGCTATAAAATGGAAACTGTTGAATGAAATGATACAATATAAATAATAAATATCTGGGGTGAGTTAATGAACCTTCAAACATACTTGACAATGGATGCTACTGAAATGGCAGAACAAATTAAAGCAAGCAAAGTTAACCCATCTGAGTTGATGGATCTAAGTTTCCAGCAGTTGGAGAAAGTTAATCCAACTTTAAATGCTGTTGTACATAATCGAAAAGAACGTGTAAGAAATGAAGTAAACAGTTTTAGTGCAGATCGACCTTTTTCTGGTGTTCCTTTCTTATTAAAGAACCTTTCACAATCACTAAAGGGTGAGCCGATCACGTCTGGATCTAAACTACTAGGGGCTACAATAAGTGAGTATGACTCAAATTTTGTGAAAAGGCTTCGTGATTCTGGAGTATTGTTTATGGGGCATACGAATGCACCTGAATTTGGATTGAAAAACATTACCGAGCCTGAACTATATGGACCGACACGAAATCCATGGAATAAGGACCATTCATCAGGAGGGTCAAGTGGGGGATCTGCGGCTGCAGTTGCTGCTGGTATTGTTCCTGTTGCTGGTTCAAGTGATGGTGGTGGGTCAATTCGAATTCCTGCTTCCTTCACTGGCTTATTTGGACTAAAACCAACTCGCGGACGTACCCCTGTTGGTCCAGGAGTAGGGCGTCAATGGCAAGGTGCGGCAATTGACTTCGTACTGAGCAGAAGTGTACGTGACAGTGCTGCAATGCTTGATAATCTTCAAGTTGTAGAGCCAGCAGCGGCATTTAATACACCGCTATTTAGTGGAAGTTACAAGGACAATATGAAAGAGCCATTTAATAATTCACTTCGAATTGCTTATACGACGAAATCACCTGTAGACACCCCTGTTTCAGAGGATGCCAGCATAGCTGTAGAAAAGACAGTTAAATGGTTGGAAAATGAAGGGCATATTGTTGAGGAAAAAGAAAATGATGTAGATGGTATTCAATTAATGAAAGATTACTATCTCATGAATAGTGGTGAAATCTCTTCTGTCATTCAACAGCTTGAAAAATCGCTCGGCAGACCACTGACTGCTGAGGATGTTGAGGTTGAAACTTGGTTGCTGAATGAGGCTGGGAAATCTGTTTCAGCAGCTGAGTTCTCTGCAAGTCTGGCTTCATGGGATGTCGCAGCAGCAAAAATGGCTGCTTTTCATCAATTATATGACTTATATATAACACCAGCTACAGCATTTACAGCACCGAAAATTGGTGAGTTGTCCCATTCAGAAACAAAGAAGAGAAATCTTGTGAAGCAAATTAGAGAGGTAGATAAGTCACAACAGCAAGAACTGATTTATGACATGTTTCTGCCAAGTTTAACTTATACACCATTTACACAGCTTGCGAATCTGACAGGACAACCAGCAATGTCCGTTCCGGTTTATCAGTCGGAAAATGGTCTTCCTTTAGGCGTTCAGGTAATGGCGTCCAAAGGTGCAGAGGACATGCTCCTGCAGTTAGCGTTTCAATTGGAGCAATCCAATATTTGGGTTGGGATGAATGGAAATCCGATGTTACCGTATAAAACAGCCCAAATCGACTAATACTAGATTGTAAGTTTTTTACTGAAGACGTTTCTTAAAAGATTGATGCTTTTTAACCATTGTAATTGATTTGAACTGCGACACAATGAGAATTTTCTTTTATGCTGCTTTCTCTTGTTCTAATGATGATTGAGTGCTTAGGTTCGTTTCGGCAGAATATTTCGCTTTCACCGTTCAGGGTACCAATGCGACATTTGCTCAAGCTAGCACATTTGCAGTGTCTTATTAGCCATGGGACGCCCTCAGTCTTCTCATTATGCTAAGAACGCTTCTTCCGGGGTCTTTGGACACGTGCTGTTCCCATAGGAGTCCACGTATTCTGCCTCCGCTGGTAGAGATTTCTAATTAGAGGCTGAAGTGCTCCACTGGCTAAGAACAATGTGAAAGCGAGTATTTTTCCGTACCTAAATTAAAAAGAACTGCGCGTTTCTCGAAACTGACGATTATATGGTTTGAAATCTTGTTTTTATCCATCACGATATATATTTGTTAATTATTAGGATAAAGTGAAAAAAACAGTGTAGTGAATTTCCTAATCGTTGTCATAGCACTCATCTTATAAAAGATGGAAGTAAATCACGATTAAGTTACGACGCAGTTTATATCTTTTTTGTAAAACGAAGGCGCACCTTTTTTGGATGATGAGCCAAATTTTTCAAATAATCAAAAATGCCTGTGATTATGCTTTTATTCATAGGACATTTTTAGTATAGTTAAACTAACTAATTTAATAGAAAAGTAACGTAGCCGGGAAGGGGTCAGTCAAGATGATGCAAGAAACTGCTATATATCATGAAAGAGTAGAAAAGGTACTTGCGAATATAAATAAAGTTATGATTGGAAAAGAAGAAGCTGCTACCTTAAGTTTGGTAGCATTATTGGCACAGGGGCACGTTTTACTTGAGGATGTACCGGGTGTTGGCAAGACAATGCTTGTGCGAACATTAGCAAAGTCTTTGGATTGTGACTTTAGAAGGATTCAGTTCACACCAGATTTACTACCTTCAGATGTTACCGGAGTTTCTATTTATAATCCAAAAGAAATGGAGTTTGAATTCCGAGGTGGTCCTATTCTCGGGAATATTGTCCTAGCTGATGAAATCAATCGAACTTCTCCAAAGACACAGTCTGCACTACTTGAAGGTATGGAAGAGAAGAACGTTACCGTTGATGGTAATACAATCCCATTAAAACAGCCATTCTTTGTCATGGCAACACAGAATCCTATTGAGTATGAAGGAACATACCCACTTCCGGAAGCTCAGCTGGACAGATTTATTTTAAAATTAAAAATGGGTTATCCATCAATTGAACAAGAGCTGCGGATGTTAGAGCTCACATCTAAAGATCATCCAATTGAATCTATATCATCTGTTATTAATAGAGATGAATTACTATCCATTCAAGAAGAAGTCAAGGATGTTTATATCGACAAGAATGTCCAACAATATATTATAAATCTAGTAACTGGAACACGGAACAATAAAGCCATTTATTTAGGTGTGAGCCCTCGTGGATCAATTTCCTTAATGAAGGCTGCCAAAGCTTATGCATACATTCATGGTCGTGATTATGTATTGCCAGATGATGTGAAGTACTTAGCCCCTTTTGTATTGGTTCACCGAGTTATTTTAACATCTGAAGCAAAATATGACGGGCTTACGAGTGATAAGGTTATTGAAAAAGTTGTTAAAGATACACATATCCCGATTCGGAAGGAATTTAATTAATGACTGGCACTATTAGATTTATAGGCAAATTAAGTTTTGTCGTTTTCTTATTACTACTTTTATTTTCATTTGCAATGTTCCAGGGCGGGTTTGTAAGCTGGTTCTTATTTTTTGGGTTTCTGCCGATTTTCCTTTATCATTTAGGGTTATTGTTTTACCCAATCAAAAGATGGCATGTCACACGAAGCTTGTCACATCATGTCATTCGGGCTGGAGGACGAATAGCTGTCACGGTTAAAATAAAGAGAACTATCCCTTACCCCTTATATTATTGTATTTGTGAGGAGATTTTCCCAGATACTCTTCAAAAAGTGGATAATCAAAACGAGAAGTACCGTAACATGGATAAACCAAATAAGTTACAAGTAAGTCGCAAAATAAAGAAGATTGTTTTCCCGGGATTCAGTCGTGAAATCGAACTGCCATATTATATCGAGCAAGTACCTCGTGGTGAACATCAGCTCCAGGCTTTACGCATAAGAACTGGAGATGTGCTTGGTTTTGTTAAAAAAGAGCATATTTTTTACTTGTCAGACCAAATTGTAGCATTTCCAAATGAACGTCCGGTACACATTACAGAAAGTATCACTAGCTATGAACAAGGGTCTATTTCTGCTTATGCGATGAATTTAAAGAATTCAAATGTTGCAACGGGGATCCGTGAGTATACGCCTGGTGATAAATTTTCTTGGATTGATTGGAAACAGACAGCAAAGAAGAATACAATAATCACAAAAGAATTCGAACAAGAAAAAAGTACAGATACAATGGTCATATTGGACAGTTGCTATAATCGTGGAATAAATGATCTGGCTTTTGAAGCAGGAATTGAGCTGACAATGTCGTTAGTGGAATCGATCCGAAAACAGGCATCACAAGTAGGCTTTCTGTCAATTGGCGAAAACGTGGTTTATTTTCCTATGCACCATGATCCAGCCAAAAAAGATTTAATCAGGCAACACTTAACAAGACTGCAGCCTGGTGGGACAAGGTCCTTTTCGATGGTATTGAGAGAGGAAACAACGAAGATTTCATCGGGAGCTAACATGATATTGGTTACAACTCACATGGATGACATGTTCAGAGAATCAATTCAGAAGGTGAAGCAACGCTCTAAACGTGTAATTATCCTATTCATACAATCATCTGCACTTATTTCACGTAGTGAACACAATATTATCCAGCAGCTTCGTTTTGAAGGTGTTGTTATTAATGTTTTAACTGAAAGACAGTTAGTCCAGAAAATTATTGAGGTGAATGTATCATGAAAATGAAAATCCCATTATTATACACCTCTATTTTATATATCTGCGCATTTGTTTTATTTCTGGAATGGCTTTATCCGGTAAATGTCATTGGTGATGTAAACAACTTAACCGTTTTTATTTTGTTTACAATATTTTGCTTTTTTATCTCTATGCTTCAAATTGAATGGTATATATCAATGCCTTTAAAAGGATTCGGGTTACTTTTTATTATTAATAGTCTATTTTTAACGCACCCTCTTTTTAGTAAACTATGGTTCGATCAACTATTTATGGAAATATCGTTTAATATCAATGTATTGTTTTCACAGCAATGGTACGAATTAACGCCTTTATTCCGCAGTGTATTATTCTTATTGTTAATCTGGCTAATGAGCTATCTGTTGCATTATTGGTTCATTGTCATGAAGCGGATTTTCTTATTTGTCCTACTTACGATTATTTATATAACTGTTCTGGATACATTTACGATATATGAAGCAGATGCAGCAATTGTCCGTACATTCATCGTATCGTTTGTTGCACTAGGTATGACAAACTTCTTTAAAGAAATTGACCGTGAAGCAATTCGCTTTTCGTGGTTAAAAAAATCACCAATATGGGTTGTCCCTTTAATAACTATCGTACTATTTTCCACGTTAATAGGATTTGCTGCACCGAAATTTGACCCGCAGTGGCCTGATCCAGTTCCTTTCTTGAAAAGCACCGCTGAAAACGCTGGGAGTTCAGATGCTGGCTCGGGGGTCAGTAAGGTCGGGTACGGTGATAATGATTCACGACTTGGTGGTTCCTTTGTACAAGATTATACCCCAGTATTTCAGGCAGCAGCTAAAGATGACCACTACTGGAGAGTAGAAACGAAGGATGTCTATACAGGAAAAGGTTGGGAAAAGTCGCAGGATCCACAGTATGAATTACAGCAAAATAATGCTATCTCACTTGAGACTTTTGCTGACAGTGTAGAAACAGAGAAGTTTACTACCACACTGGATTTTCAAGGTAATAACAATATGGAAAAACTGATCTATCCATACGGCATTAGCGGTGTTGAAACAACACAGAATGTTGGACTAATGCTTGATAGTCAGTTTGGAGAAATTAGAACAGAGCTTGAAGGAAGTAGTCTAAGGCTGAATAACTACACGATTACTTATGAACGACCTTCATTTGCTATTGATGAGTTACGTAAAGTAAGCGATGAGGATCCTGCTAGTCTAAACGAGCGATATACACAATTACCAGATTCATTACCAGAGCGAGTAGGTGAACTGGCGGCAGAAGTTACTGCAGAAGATGATAATCGTTATGATAAAGCCAGATCATTAGAATCGTATTTTAGCAGAAATGGATTCGTGTATCAGATAAGTGATGTTCCTGTCCCTAATGAAAACCAGGATTATGTGGATCAATTTTTATTTGATTCCAAGGCAGGGTATTGTGACAATTATTCCACTTCGATGATAGTAATGCTCAGATCACTTGATATTCCTGCAAGATGGGTAAAAGGCTTTACGAGTGGTGAAATAGTTGAAGAAGGTGAAAATCAGAATTCCTATGATATATATGAGGTAACAAATTCCAATGCTCATTCATGGGTTGAAGTTTATTTTCCAGATAAAGGCTGGGTTCCCTTCGAACCGACACAAGGATTTCCTAATATGGCAGAATTTCATTTTAACTCAGATAGTACATCAGAAAATGATGACGAATATGAGGCACCAGAAACCGAGTCTGAGCAAGAACAGCTGCCAGAAGAGAATGAATCAGAAACATCATCATCTACTAGTAATACAAGCAATTTTGAAGTGAATTGGTGGTATGTTCTAATTGGACTTACTGTAATACTTCTTTTCACATTTATCATTTATCTAACAAGATTTCGCTGGAAGACAGTATATTTAAACATGAAAATTAAAAATAAAGGTGATGCGAAAACATATCAAAACGCATATCACCATTTACTCAATGTATTGGCACATAACGGATTCCCAAAAGATGCTGATCAAACTTTACGAGAGTATTCCAAACGAATTGACTCACTCTATGGTTCAAATACGATGAAACGTTTAACAAGTCATTATGAACGTATCCTGTATAAAAATGAACTGGATACTGAGGAAGCAGTAAATTTACGCCAATTGTGGAAAAATTTAATTAAACGTATAATGGCTTGACCGTCCTTCTTTTGATTAGTAGAATAGGATAATATTAATTTTAACGAAATAAATACGCCGTTCGTATATCCTCGATAATATGGTTCGAAAGTATCTACCGGAGCACCGTAAACGCTCTGACTATGAAGGCGGAATTTCTCAAGGTATGCTCATTTGTCGACCTGGATTTCTGCCTTTGTGTAGTTTTTTATATTCTGCACAGTAGGTAGGTCCAGGTTTTTAATGTGGGTAAACCTGTTGTCTTTATCGATAGCGTGTAAATGGATAGGAGTGATTGACATGGAAAGTAATGAAATGATCTTAGTGCTTGATTTCGGCAGTCAATATAATCAGCTAATCACAAGAAGGATTAGAGAGCACGGTGTGTACAGTGAATTACACTCACACAAATTAACAGCAGAAGCTATTAAAAAAATGAACCCAAAAGGAATCATCCTATCAGGCGGTCCGCATAGTGTTTATGATGAAAACAGCTTCCGATGTGATCAGGAAATCTTTGAATTAGATATCCCCATTTTAGGAATTTGCTATGGCATGCAGATTATGGCTTTACATTTTGGTGGCAATGTTGCTAAAGCCACAAATCGTGAATACGGGAAGGCTCTAATTGAACTAACACATGACCCAATATTATTTAAAGACACACCAAAAAATCAGTCTGTTTGGATGAGTCATGGGGATAAAGTAATGGAAGTACCTGTATCTTTCCAAGTTGATGCAACTAGTCCTTCAACACCTATAGCTGCCATGAGCGATAATAGTCGTAAATTGTATGGTGTACAATTTCATCCGGAGGTTCGTCACTCTGAGTACGGAAATCATTTACTGAAGCAATTCGTTTTTGATGTGTGCGAATGTGATGGTGAATGGACAATCGAAAATTTCATCGATATGGAAGTAGAGAAAATACAAGCAAAAGTAGGTGATCGGAACGTCTTGTGTGCTTTGAGCGGAGGGGTTGATTCATCTGTTGTTGCAGCGCTCATCCACAAAGCAATAGGAGATCAGCTCACATGTATATTTGTCGATCATGGATTGTTGCGGAAAAATGAGGCAGACGATGTTATGAAGACATTTGCTGATGATTTTAACATGAACATTATTAAGATTGATGCTGCTGATCGATTTTTATCTAAATTGAAGAAAGTGGATGATCCTGAACTAAAGCGTAAAATTATTGGTAATGAATTTATCTATGTTTTTGATGATGAAGCAGCAAAGCTGAAGGATATTGACTTTCTTGCACAAGGTACACTTTATACAGATATTATTGAAAGTGGTACAGATACAGCACAAACAATTAAGTCACACCATAATGTTGGTGGCCTGCCAGAGAATATGCAGTTCGAATTAATTGAACCATTGAATACCTTATTTAAAGATGAAGTAAGGGAACTTGGTTTACAGCTCGGATTACCAGAGGGAATTGTTTGGAGACAGCCGTTTCCAGGACCAGGTCTTGCTATTCGAATATTAGGAGAAGTAACAGACGAGAAATTGGCGATCGTTCGTGAATCAGATGCCGTCCTACGTGAGGAAATTGCTGCAGCAGGATTGGACCGTGATATTTGGCAATACTTTACAGTCCTTCCTAATATCCGAAGTGTCGGTGTGATGGGGGATGCCCGCACATACGATTATACAATTGGTATCCGGGCAGTCACCTCAATCGATGGGATGACATCGGATTGGGCACGAATTCCGTGGGATGTTCTGGAGAAAATATCGACAAGAATTGTGAATGATGTTGAGCACATTAACCGAGTTGTTTACGATATAACCAGCAAACCACCTGCAACAATCGAATGGGAATAAACGGACATTAGATTAACTTGTTGAATAATTGTTCGTTTTTTTGTTGACTTTGTCGAATTTTGATAGTAATATAGTCTTAGATTCGGTAATTAAATAAGCATCTTGCGTATAATTTCGGGGATAGGGCCCAGAGTTTCTACCAGACTACCGTAAATGGTCTGACTACGCGGATAATAGTAATTAGGCTGAGAGAGTATATCTTTGCCAAATTGCTTTTTCCTGCATAGTTTTGTAGCACTCTTGTCCATCAAGGGTGTTTTTTATTTGCAGTTAAGTAATCTTTCCTTTCTTACTGCATAAATGCAACAAAGGCTTAGCGATAAGCAAAGTTTCTAATATTTGAGATGAAGTGAGGAGGAATAGTGATGAAAAAGTATTTTCGTTTTAAAGAATTGGGAACAGACTATAAGACTGAATTTATGGCAGGACTAACGACATTCCTTGCCATGGCATATATATTATTTGTTAACCCATCAACACTTGCATTGGTAGGAATTGAAGAATTACCAGAAGGAGTTACACGAATCGACCAAGGTGCAGTATTTACAGCAACTGCCATTGCAGCAGCTATCGGTACATTAATTATGGGTATTTTTGCGAAGTATCCAATTGCGCTTGCACCCGGTATGGGGTTAAACGCATTTTTTGCGTATACCGTTGTGCTGGGATATGGGATACCATGGGAAACTGCTCTAGCGGGCGTATTAGCTTCCGGACTTATTTTTATCGTTTTGACATTAACGGGACTTCGCGAAAAAGTTATCAATGCTATTCCGGCAAATTTAAAAATGGCAGTTGGAGCGGGTATTGGTGTATATATTGCATTTATAGGTTTTCAAAATGCAGGAATAATTGTCGGTGATGACGCAACACTTGTCGGAATGGGTGACTTAACATCACCAACTGTACTGCTAGCAATTTTTGGAATTATAATATCTGTTATTCTATTAAGTTTAAATATTAAAGGCGGCATTTTTTATGGTATGATTTTAACTGCTATCGCAGGAATTATCTTTAATCTGATTGATCCGCCGTCAGGTCTTGGTGGAATTGTTGGGGAAGTTCCCAGCTTAGCGCCAACATTTGGTCAGGCAATCGCTCACTTTGGTGATATTTTTACTATTGAAATGCTAGTGGTTATTTTAACTTTCTTGTTCGTTGATTTCTTTGATACAGCTGGGACTTTAGTGGCGGTAGCTAATCAGGCAGGATTAATGAAGGATAATAAGCTTCCGCGTGCAGGAAAGGCGCTTTTTGCCGATTCAGCAGCGACAGTTGTTGGTTCGGTTGCCGGGACTTCCACAACAACATCTTATATTGAATCAACTGCAGGCGTGGGAGCCGGTGGTCGTACTGGTTTCACTTCAATCGTAACAGCAGGCTTTTTCCTTCTCGCGCTATTTTTCTCACCTCTGTTGAGTGTTGTGACTGCAGAAGTAACTGCACCAGCACTGATCATTGTTGGGGTATTGATGTCGTCAACACTGAAAAATATTGACTGGGATCAGTTTGAAATTGCCGTACCAGCATTTCTAACTATTATTATGATGCCATTAACATATAGTATTGCAACCGGGATTGCTATTGGGTTTATTTTCTACCCAATCACGATGATATTGAAGGGCCGTATCAAAGAAATAAATCCGGTTATGTATGTATTATTTGTTATATTTATTCTTTATTTTATGTTCCTAAGCTAGAACACTGAAAAAAAGCGAAATCATCTCATAGGATGGTTTCGCTTTTGTTTGTTAGGATACCACAAAATTTAAGTGCCGTGGATAACTGGAATTCTGAATCAGTCATGTCCAGCTCCAGCGCTTAGCGCCTAGTGGACTTCCCTCCCCGTGTCTACGATAAGTCAACATCGAATCGCTTACGCTCTTCGTGTATCCTTTATCTCACACGGGTCAGTCCAGTCCATACGGCGCTGAACAGGCGCTTGCGCTTTAGTCTTAGCCTCAAGCTTTTTTTCCGTATGGTAACAGGTGAAATGCAGTTAGAGATAAAGTGCCGAATAATGCACAACAACCCAGTACAAAGTATAATGTTCCACCGCCGTATGAATCTATTAATGCCCCACCAGTAAGCGATCCGATGATTCCTGATACGCCGAAGAATACGGAATAAAACACGAGATGTCCAGTTGACTGTAATATGCTTGGTATTAATCTGGTGATATACTCAAATGATGCTAAATAGAATACGCCGAAAGTTAAGCCGTGTAAAAACTGTAATGCAAGGATGTACATCGGATCGTCAACTGCAGCATACAAGAACCAACGCATACTGTAGATAGTTCCAGCAAAAATAATAAATAATAGCGTATGGTATTTTCTGAACCATCGACCAGCCAGTGCAAAGACTGCTGCCTCGCTTGCAACACCAATGAACCAAGCTATGCCAACTAATCCTTCGCCACCACCAAGTTCAGTAATGTATAATCCAATAAAACTGTCATTTGCGCGGTGTGAAATTGTCAGAAACATAATCATAAATAGAAAAATGATAAATGGCTTGTTTTTGGCTAATCGCTTTACATCAATTAATTGAATAGGATCAGATTCTACTTTCACATCGGTTAAGCGAAACGCGACAATTAATGCTGTTACACCAAAAAATAAGTATGGCCAGATCATATATTGAACACCAATTTCTGAGAGAACCGCCCCAACAATTAAAGAAGAGGTTGCAAAACCGATTGACCCCCATGTTCGGATTGTTCCGAATGAAATTCGTAAATCATCTGCCCGGCGTTGAGCCAAGCTGTCACCAAGAGCCCCTATCGGTGAGGTGAAAAAGTAAAATACGAATCCCATTAGAATAATTGCAAGTAAACCATTCATTTGGAAAAATAAAACACTGCTAATCAGTAATCCGAAAATACAAATTATCAGCATTCTTTTAACGGTTTTATATTTATCACTCATATAGCCCCAGAAAGGTTGTGAAAAGATTGCAGCTAAAGGACCGACTGCTAGTACCCATCCTATCTCCGTACCATTTAATCCTTTATAGTTAAGGTACAATGGCAAGAAGCTTATGATAATTGTATTTGTAGCATGAAAACTGAATAATAACATTTTCAAGGGTGTTAATGATTGATTATTAGGCATTGAATTCGCTCCCTATAGTTGTAAAGGTTTAATTATACTATACTTGGAGTATACAAATAAACTTTTTTGGCAGATAAGAAAGCATAACTACTCTCTGATTAGATAAATGCAACTAAGGCACTCACTATTAATGCTTGGTGAATGCCACTAAAAAAGTAGGTAGGGTATGTATATTCAACCCAATAGGCGAAATATTTAGCTGGATGTGAGGGACCACAGTGGATATCACAAATTTCGGCCGGATAAGTGAAATCTCAACAAGAAAATAAATAGAAGCAGATTTAGTCATCTACTTCTCCCATACTTCCTCAATATATTCATCGCGTCCCGACTTAGCACGATCCTGCAAATAATGTTCCTCATTTTTTTTGTAGTAATACTGGTGATGCGACTCAGCTGGATAAAAAGTTGTAGCTGACAGGACTTTGGTTGCAATTGGTTTGGAAAATTTTCCACTGTTTTCGAGTAACTGCCTGGATTTCTCAGCTAGTTCCATTTGTTCTTCGTTATGATAAAAAATAGCTGTCCGATATGAATCGCCGCGATCATGAAATTGTCCGCCATCATCGGTCGGGTCTATTTGACGCCAGTATACTTCTAAAATTGTCTCATAGGAAATAACTGAAGGATCATAAGTGATTTCAACAGCCTCATAGTGACCGGTTGTTCCACTTTTTACAGTTTCATAGGTTGGGTTGGCAGTCAGACCGCCTGTATATCCAGACACTACCCCATGAATCCCATCCCATTTATCAAACGGTTTAACCATGCACCAGAAGCATCCGCCTGCAAATGTGGCTTTCTTTCGTTGGTATGTCATGCTCGTTTCCCCCAATTGTTCTTTAATGATTGTTTTTTACTATAACACAGATTGGAATATATAAGGAAATAAATGATTTTCATATTAGAAATCTGTCTAAAAGTGCTTTAAAAAGCTGTCTGCTTCAATTGCAGACAGCCTTATCCTTTAGATAAAATATGGTCCGAAAAATGAAAGTAGCATTAAAATGTGCGCCCCAACAAAGCAAGATATCCTAGCCGATGCATTCCAGTCCCTTGTTTTCTTTGTTGATTGTGCTGCAATGTATGCAATCATAGCGGATAGCAGGATAAACACATACGAGCTGCCATTAAACGTCAGGTAATCAGGTGCATTTAAGTAGATCGACTGAACGAAAATATAGTCCTTAAAAATGAAGACTGCCAGCATGTAAATACCTACCCCTGTGTAAAATATCCATGGCGGATCTTCGTCCAGCTTTTTACTTTTTGACATCTGCATGATGACTATGAACACTACGGGCCAAATAAACCAAATACTTGAAATAGATATGGTGATTACCGTCATGGACATCATACCCAGTGTTTTGCCGAGTCCTCTAATCCAGTCATCCATAGTCAGCCCAGGAGCCTTATCAACAATTGCAGGTTTGCTGGAGGAAACGTTTATATCATTGCTTTCCCCTTTCAGATCAAGCCATATAACTGTTGATTCATCCAGCCATTGTGGATTTCCTGATACATCAGGTGTATTACTTTTACGAAAGACTTCTACATCTCCATTATCTGACATGGATGCTGAATAGATATTGAATGCAGTATTTTCTTTAAATTTTGTCTGAGTGTAGCCGCTAGCATTAAAAATGAAATGGGGGTTGCCGTCACGATACGAGATGTTAATACTACCAACTTCACTAAGGTTCCCGTTGCCAGCAGGGTCATTGAACTTCAATTGCTCTAGTGGAAACTTCTCATTGCTACCTATGGTTACTTGCTTATAGTACGTATAAAATTGTGGTGGTCCCTGGGATTGTTTTTGCTGTGTTTCAAATGCATAAGTCAATTCTTGGTCATTAACGGCAAAATCGATATGGTTGATAATTTGTCCAAACGTAATTGTGAATTTTTCCTGATGGACTTGTTCAATACCTTTAGCTTTAACTGCATAAACATTAATCTCAACATTATTATTAATGGAATTTTTTGTCATTAAGTAAAGTCCCTGTTTTCCCTCGAATGGAGTGATCTCATCTGTACCATCTTTTAAATCCATCAGCTTATTTGAAGTCTTATCAACTTGATTAAGCTTATATAATGTATTGTCTTTTGTGTAAAGAATGGTGTCCTTCAATGGATAGAATCGTTTAGCATCGGAGACGATTATGTTACCTTTCTGGTCATAAATGTGTTTGTAATCATGGTAAATCAGATTATTTTCTTGAATAAACACTTGTGTCCATTTGTCAAACGGAATATCATACGAATTTTCATTAACTACTTCAAAATTATTATTTAATGTCTTAGTCAAAAGCTGGCCTTCTTCATAAGTCTGAATGATAAGCTTATCGTCATTAGTCTTTTGTACTGGAAGTCCGTTATTTACAGTTGTCGTTCCAATTTGTAATGCTCTGCTCCAGCCTTCATCTGGAGGTTCTGACGCGTTTGTAATATTTTGATAAAAAACACTGAAAATGCCAATTGCAATAATGATGGATGGTATAATCCAAAATAGATGTTTTCTCATTATGATCCCCTTGTCTATGTCTGTATCGATATGACTTTCTAACCATATTTTTATTTTGCGATAAGCCAAATTTTCTAAAATTTGTTACATAAGTAAAATATATCACAAACAAGGAAGCTAAAGAAATTATTTTGAATCTTAAATCATATGTTAAAATAAGGGGAGACTGAAATTTTGAAAGAAGGTATGGGTTCTATGGGGAAAATACCAATCATACAAAGTCAGCTTAGTCCACCACCAATAAAAGATAGATTTGTTAGGCGCGCAAAAGTGAATCGAAAACTGATCAATGCGAATAAGTATCCACTCACATTATTGCATGCTGGCGCAGGATATGGAAAAAGTACTGCATTGGCTTTATTTGTGCATGACATTAGTCCTGGTTCATGCTGGTATTCAATTTCCCAAAACGATGACGACATCCTTCCTTTCATAAATAAATTAATTCACGCAGTTAAGTTAAAATATCCGTTGTTTGGCAAATCAATTCTAAATGAAATTGAGAAGTTGGACAATTACATTAATGACGAGCAAATATGGTCACTGACTTCATCCTTTATTAATGAGATTATTGAAATGAAAAAACAGGTTACATTAATTTTGGACGACTTCCATCATGTAAAAAATTCGAATGAAATCGAGCAATGGATAAAACAGCTTCTTGATTATGTTCCGGAAAATATGCATATCATATTGTCCAGCAGAACTAAACCGAAATGGGATATCATACCGAAATTAAAGATAAAGGGTGACTTACTTGATATTCCACAAAATGATTTAGTTCTTTCATCTGATGAAATGCATCATGTTCTAGAAGACATATATCAAGTTAACCTAGTATCAGAAGATTTACAAAAAATTCATCAGTTAACTGAAGGATGGGCAATAGCATTTAGTATGTTTATCCAGCATATGCAATCAGAGTCATCGATAGATAATATCTTTCAAAATCGTCAGCAATCGCTGCAGGATTTATTCGACTACTTGGCGTCTGAAGTATTATCAAAACAATCACTAATTACGCAACAATTCCTATTACAATCGAGCATCATTGATGTGTTAACACCTGATGTTAGTGATTATGTGTTACAAATTAACGGTTCAGAGGAAATTCTGGCAGGACTGGTTGAACAGAATTTGTTTATTGTAGAGGGTGAGGGTAGTCATTATCGCTACCACGCCTTATTCAAGGCTTTTTTAGAAAATCGTCTGCAGAAAACGTATCCAGTCGAATTCAAAGACTTACATAAACGAGCGGCACAATACTACGAAAAAATATTTCATATGGAAACAGCTTTATACCATTATCGACAAATACAGGCATTTAGTGCGATAGCTCATATCTTGCAAAAACAAGGATCTAAATTGCTTCGAACAGGGAGATTGCAGCACTTATACGAGTTATTATACGAGCTACCGGAAAAGTTTAAAGAAAAAGATCTGATTCTATATTTCTATCAAGGTGAAATTGAGCGTTACCGGTCATCCTATGCGGAAGCCGAGCAGAACTATAACCGGATACTGGAGCGATGTAAAGAAGATTATTATATTGCTGGCATTGCACTCGAAGGGATGGCGCGAATATATCTGGATACCATCCAGCCCGACATTGCAGAACGCTATGTGAATCAGGCTATCCAGATGCGTGAGAGGTCAAGTGCAAGCAAGGAAGAGATGGCAAGACTATATCAGTTAATGGCTGAAAACCTGATAAATGCTGGTCAGGCAATGAAAGCAGAATCCTGGTTTGATCGTGCAAAAGAATTAAATTTGCCATTGGAAGAGGGAAACCTTCAAGCGCGAATATACTTGCGGACTGGCAAACTTGCAAAAGCCCGAGAGACTCTGATTCAACGAAAACAAAACGCAAAAACAACAAAACATTTACCACAGTCTCATCGCGAAACAGACATTCTGCTATCGATTATCGAAGCATTTATGGGTGAAGCTGAATCGAGTAGAAAACTGGCGAGTAATGGAATACAGTTAGGGTTGAATATCCAGTCTCCGTTTGTAGAGGCATGCGGATGGATGCGAATGGGCCATGCTGTTCAGTTATCGGATCACTATGAGTCTGATTTAGCAATTAATTGTTATGAGACCGCCTTGGATATCATGGAGAAAATTAACGTATCACGAGGTAAAGCGGAGCCTTATATGGGTTTAGCAATCCTTTATGGAAAAAAGCAACAATATGATCAAGCAGTTGAAACTGCAAATAAAGGATTGCGTGAAACGGAAAAAGTTAAGGATCGCTGGCTAAGCGCAATGATTAAGTTATGTATTGGGATAACCGAAATTTATAACAATGATTTAGAAAGAGCGTCACAAGTTATGATGGAGGTTCACAGAGAGTTTAAATCATGTGGTGATCGTTATGGCAATTTAGTTAGTAGGTTTTGGAATACGTTTATCGCCTTTAAACAGGAAAATGATGAAAGGTTCAAACAAGAGATGCAACTCTTTCTGAAGGAATTGCAAACAGAAGAATATGATTTTTTCCTTAAAAAAAGAACTACCTTTGGTCCAACTGATGTTCAAAACATTGCTCCCATGCTGTTAAAGGCTAAAAATCTTGATATAGAGCCCGCATTTGTTTCAAGATTACTATATGAACTTGGGTTTGATGAAACAATAAAAAGTCATCCAGGCTATACGTTAACAATTCAGACATTTGGTCATTTAAAGGTTTGGCTAGGAAATAAGCAAGTTGAAAACACTGATTGGCAGCGTGGAAAGGCTAAGGAGCTATTTGAATTACTTATAACGAATCGGGAAAAGCTCATATCAAAAGAGGAAATCCTCCAAAAGCTTTGGCCTAACCAGGATGAGAATGGTGCAAATAAAACATTTAAAGTTACCCTGAATGCATTATTAAAAGCATTGGAACCAATGCGAAAGGCTCGTGAGGAATCCTTTTTTATAAAACGAAAAGGCAGTGCATACGGGCTGAACCAAGATTCTGGATACAAATTAGATAGTATTATATTTGAAGAAGGAGTACTAAGCGGAATTGAAGAAAGCGACCCAAAGCATGCCAAAGAAAAGTTGGATAAGGCCCTAGCATTGTATGAAGGCGATTATCTGGCAGATCTCAGATTTACGGACTGGTGTGTTACAGAACGTGAACGGCTGCAATTAATTTATCTCCGTGGTTTGGAAAAAATGGCACAGGTGTCAGTTAGACTCCGTGAATTCAATGCATGTATTGACTGGTGTGAAAAGATTTTAGCGATTGATAATGCATGGGAAGAGGCATATCGCCTGTTAATGTATAGCTACTATCAAAATAATAACCGTCCCCAAGCAATTAAATGGTATGAGAAATGTGCTTCTAATTTAGAGGAAGAACTTGGAATCGAGCCGATGGAACCAACTAGAGAAATGTACTATATGATTATCGAATCGGAAGAGCTAAAATCATACTGATAACCCCCCCTTGATAACAGCAGAATCAAGGGGGTTTTTTAGCAGTTAAGAAACCAACAAGGCTGCCGAATGCGCAGTCACCATCTGGCATGAAAATGAATTTGTGGTCGAATTAGAGAGGTGTTTTCATATAGCGAATTTGAGATTTTGCGGACACCAGAGACCTTATTTGGTAGAAATCCACGAAAATGGTGGTGTTTGCGGACACCAGGGACCTTATTTAGCACAAATGCCCTCTATTTACCATGATATATGTAAAATAAGGGCTTCTGTGTCCGGATAAGATCGAATAGGTCTTTTTTTTATAGAAATAGCGTCCCCTGTGTCCGCTCGTTAAGTTTTTTAAAGAAAACCCCATGCCTCCGCAACACGCAGCCACCAGCTATTATGAAGAAAAATTTGTAACCAAGCTAGTGAGGTATTTCCATATAAAAGTAAAAAAGCTTTCTTACTGCATAAGTGCAACTACAGCATCCACTATTAAGGCTTTGTGAATTTCCTAAGCTAAGCTTTGTTCACAATATCTTGGAAATTAACAAATGTCTATTGTTATGGATAAAAACAAGATTTTAAACCATTTAAACCAACAGTTGGAATATGCTAAACTTCTGTGAGTTTCGTCTAAATTCCTGTACCAACACCGAACGATCTCACGTAAAGCGAGCATATTTCCGTTGCGATATTAAGCATGTCAATCTTTATTAAAAATATTTCTGAAAACACTTGATAATTTTTAGAAATTTCCGTATAATCAAAAACTGAGAGGTGGTTCATATGTCAATTCCTGAAAATAACCAATTAACAAAGAAGGGGATGATTACTAGACAAAAAATACTCGATACAGCTGAAGAAATTATCGGTGAGCAAGGCTATTTTGAAACGTCAATAGTAGAAATCACCTTACGTGCTGGTGTTGCCCAAGGAACTTTCTATAATTATTTTCAAACCAAAAAAGCAATATACGATGAGTTGGTTTATCAGTTAAGTTCGAATCTGCGGCATCATATAAAAGTAGCAATGGAAGAAGCATCTGCATTTAAGGAAAAGCAGCGGAAAGGTTACTTAGCCTTTTTTGAATGGGTTATCAATCATCGAAATCTTTATAGTATCATTCAGCAATCCGTCCTGGTCGATAAGGATCTTTATCGCTGGTATTACGAAAAGTTGGCAAAGGGCTTTGTTCAATCTATTAATGAAGCCGTGAGTAACGGGGAATGCAAGCCGCTGGATGCTGAAACTGTCAGCTATTGTCTGATGGGGATAGGACAGTTCATCGGTATGCGCTGGGTATATTGGGATGAAGAAGTCGTTCCCGCACACGTTTTTGATGATGCCATGGAATTAATTTTTAATGGATTAAACGCTAAGGAGGTGAAGTAAGAATGAATAGCATCTCGTATTGGATTCATAAACGAGCCGAGATAACACCTGATAGGGTAGCAATGATTGGTGTGAAGGAAGAAAGTACCTATCGTGATCTCTCACAGGACATCCATAAAATGGCTTCCATACTTAAACATAAATTGCTGCTAAGTCAGGGTGATCGAGTAGCTATCCTCTCACAAAACCGTGAAGAGTATATGGTTACATATTTTGCTATTGCTCATTTGGGGTTGATCGCTGTTCCTTTAAATATTCGTCTCTCCGCACCTGAACTAGCATTTCAAATTAAGGACAGTGGAGCGAGAACGATCATATATGAGCGTGAAACGGAGGTTTTATATAACGATATAAGGAATCACATTAATTTTGGAAACGCTTTCTCCTTTGATGAATCCGACATAAGCAAACTTAGCTATGAAGAAATTAGTGAATCCTCTCATCTATCAAGCGATCCCTTTATTATCTGTTATACGTCTGGGACAACGGGGCGTCCTAAAGGAGCAGTTTTAACGCAGGAAAACATGTATTGGAATGCTGTAAATAATCAATTGGCAATAGATATTACATCTGCTGATAAATCTATTATTCTTCTCCCGCTATTTCATATAGGTGGGATAGGATTATTTGCCTTTCCGACTTTACTTGCTGGTGGAACAATTATCATACCTGAAAAGTTCGAACCGGAAAGTGCAATACAAACTATAGAGGATTATCAGGTAACGGTTGTCATGGGAGTTCCTGCCATACATGATGCGATTAGAAAAAGTAAGGAGTTCAAAACTGCCAATTTTGAATTGGTGCGCTGGTTTTACAGTGGTGGTGCACCATGTCCTGAAGAACTAATAAATGCATACATTGACCATGGCCTTCCTTTTGGGCAAGGCTTTGGCATGACAGAAACAGCACCCACTATATTTATGATATCAAAAGAAGATTATAAAAGAAAAGTAGGATCTATTGGAAAGCCAGTAATGTTTACAGATATAACGATTATTGATGAGGGTGGCGAGTCTGTACCTGATGGTGAAATAGGAGAACTTTTAATCAAAGGTCCAAATGTAATGAAGGAATATTGGGGGCTTCCTGATGAAACAGATAAGGCACTTCGTGATGGATGGCTTTATTCCGGAGATTTAGTTCGTCGTGATGAAGA
This sequence comes from Virgibacillus subterraneus, assembly GCF_900110695.1. GTDB lineage: Bacteria > Bacillota > Bacilli > Bacillales > Amphibacillaceae > Lentibacillus > Lentibacillus subterraneus. Next base: position 49,094 of record NZ_FOEH01000006.1, read on the forward strand.
AGGATTTATATATGTCGCTGGAAGAAAGAAGGATATGATCATTTCCGGTGGTGAAAATATTTATCCATTGGAGATTGAGCAGGTAATAAAGGAGTTAGCTCAAGTGAGTGAGACTGCTGTAATTGGCGTCCATGATGAAAAATGGGGGGAAGTGCCTATTGCGTTCTTGTCTCCCAATCGTAATCATTCGGTAATTTCTGATGAGGTCAAAGCCTATTGTTCTAGTAAATTAGGGAAATATAAAATTCCTAAAAAAATAATTAAATTGGATGAATTACCTAAAAATGCTACTGGAAAAATAGATAAGAAGGCATTACGTACTATTTGGGATAGGGGTGAAATCTTACATGAATTTTGAAATAGGCCAGTCAGCGCAATTTTCCCGAACGGTAACGGAAACGGACTTTATTATGTTTGCAGGACTTAGTGGTGATTATAATCCAATTCATATCGATCAGGAATATGCTGAAAGTACATTTTTTGGTGGGAGAATTAGCCATGGTTTACTGACCGCCAGCATGTTATCAAGACTATTAGGTATGCACTTGCCAGGTCCGGGCAGCATCTATGTATCCCAATCATTGACCTTTACCAAGCCAGTATATATAGGAGACACCATAACAGCTTACGCAGAAGTAATAAACATAAACGAAGATTCAAGATTGTTAATCTTACAGACAACTTGTCGAAATCAGATCGGGAGCACCGTGCTGGATGGTGAAGGGGTTATGAAGCTTCCGAAGAAGGAGCAGGGATAATGATAGGTATAAAAGCAACTAGCATATTCACACCGGACACAATAGAGACTGCAGCTGACCTGGCTGTTAAAACAGAAATCCCGGAAAATATTATAATTGAAAAATTTGGTCTAGTAGAAAAAAGAGTAGCATCGTCTGACATGCATGCATCAGATCTAGCGATAGCAGCAGGAAAAAAGATCCTGGAAAATGTAAATCCGGAGTCTATTGATGTAGTTATTTATTTTGGGAGTCCCTTTAAAGATTATCAGATTTGGACAGCGTCCTCCCGGATTCAGCATGAGTTAGGGGCAATAAATGCCTATTCATTTGAGATGATGAATGTAAGCTCCTGTTTTCCTTTAGCACTTAAAGTTGCAAAGGATATGATAAATTCTGATCCTTATATAAATAACATACTGCTTGCCGGTGGCTCCAAAGAGTCGATGATAATCAATCACGATAATCCGCGTTCGCGTTTTATGTTTAATTTTGCTGATGGTGGAGCTGCAGCTTTAGTTTCCAGGAACGCTACTGAAAGTGAAATTTTAGGCTCATCAATTATCACAGATGGCTCATTTAGTAAGGACGTTTTAGTTCCTGGTGCAGGATCTGTTCATCCAGTCAGTCAAAAGGTTGTTGATGATAAATCTCATTATATTGATGTGCCAGACCCGTCAAGTATGAAAGAACGTTTAGATCCTGTATCGATACCAAATTTTATAAAAGTAATTAAAACCGCCTTAGAAAGAAGTGGTGTAAATCTCGAGGATTTAAAAGTTCTATTGCCACTCCATACAAAAAAGTCAATGTTTCATGAAATATTGAATAAATTGGAGTTGGAGGAGAAACAGGCTGTTTATTTAGACCATTACGGGCACATGTCAGCACTGGATCCTTGCTATGGACTTCATATCGCTGAGGAAAAAGGGTTACTTAAAAAAGGGGACGTTGCTGTAGCAGTCTCTGCTGGAACCGGGTATACATGGGCAGCTACGGTAATCCGCTGGCTGGGTGAAAAGTAGAGTTGTTACTTCTATGTAACTTCAATTGTTTATGATAACTGCAAGTGAAACAACCATTTAAAAAGGGGGAAACTAGTCATGAATGTAAAGCGTATAACTGGGTTTTTATTTATCATGCTGTTAATTGCTGTGTTTGTAACAGCTTGTGGAGATGAGGATGCTTCTGGTGAAAGTGAAGGTTCATCTAATGGAAGTGATGGAGAAGGGGAAGAAACGGCTGAAACGGTTAAAATTGGTGTTCTTGCTTCATTAACTGGTGCATTGGAAGCATATGGGAAGCAAACTAGAAAGGGATTTGAGTTAGGACTTGACTATGCAACTGATGGAACAATGGAAGTAGCAGGTAAAAAAATTGAAGTAGTTTTTGAGGATACTGAAACAGATCCGAAAGTTGCTCGTCAAAAAGCTATTGGTTTATTAGAGGATGAAAATGTGGATTTCCTTGTAGGATCATCGAGTTCAGGTGATACCTTGGCAGTGACACCATTAGCAGAGGAATATGAAACAATCATGGTTGTTGAACCAGCTGTAGCGGACAGTATTACAGGTTCAGAGTACAACGATTATATTTTTAGAACAGGTCGTAATTCATCTCAGGATGCTGTCGCAGGTGCAGCAGCAATTGCTGATGAAGGAGTAAAAATTGCGACACTTGCTCCTGATTCTGCATTTGGGCAGGACGGAGTTGCAGCATTTAAGGAAGCAGCAACTGATCTGGGTGCAGAAATAAGTCATGAAGAATATGCGGATCCTGCAGCGACAGACTTCACGGCGAATATCCAAAAAATTATAGAGTCAGAGCCAGATTATTTATATGTTATTTGGGCAGGGGCAAATACACCTTGGAATCAGATAGCTGACATGAAAGTACAGGAACAGGGTATTCAGATTTCAACTGGTGTAGCAGATATCGCTACATTGCCAACAATGGAGCCTTTGGTTGGAATGGCAGGGTTTACGGTATACCACCATTCATTACCTGATAATGAGGTAAATGATTGGCTGGTCAAGGAACATAAAGAGCGCTTTGATGGTGAAGTACCAGATTTATTTACTCCTGGCGGTATGAGTGCTGCAATTTCAATTGTGGAAGCACTTAAGAATTCAGAAGGAGAGACATCTGCAGATAAACTGATAGAAACAATGGAAGGGATGAGTTTTGAATCACCTAAAGGAACAATGACATTCCGTCCAGAAGATCATCAGGCACTACAATCATTATATGCTGTCACATTAGAGGAAAGTGACGAGCATGATTATCCTATTCCTGTCCTGGAAAGAGTGCTTACTCCAGAGGAAACTGCACCACCAATTAAAAATAATTAACTGACCAAACTTGGAACATCCCCTCGCCTGATGTGGTGGGGGTTGTTCCACCATTAATTCACAGGGAGGAATAACGATGACCGCAATATTGGAAACAAAAGACTTGGCTATAGCATTTGGCGGCCATACAGCTGTTGACCATATTTCCGTACAAATCCCCGAAAAGAAGTTTACCTCCATTATTGGTCCAAATGGTGCGGGGAAAACGACATTGTTTAACCTGCTTAGTGGCCAATTATCTCCAACAAACGGTCAAATTCTTTATAAGGATCAAGATATTACAAAACTATCAACGACTAAGCGAACTCGTCTTGGAATAGGAAGATCCTTTCAAATCACAAATGTTTTTCCTAATCTGACAGTACTTGAAAATGTTCGATTAGCGGTGCAATCCCAAGCAAAGGTTCGTTATCAAATGCTTGCACATTTCAAGTATTACAAGCAATTTGAAGCAAAGGCGATGGAGCTTCTTGAAAGAGTATTCCTGGACGCAAAAGCTGAGTTACGTGCTGTTAACCTCGCACACGGGGAAAAAAGGAAGCTTGAAATGGCGATGCTGCTGGCATTGGATACAGAGGTCCTTTTGCTTGATGAACCTACAGCAGGAATGTCCCTTGAAGAGGTTCCGGCAATTATCGAAGTGATTAAAAAGATTAAGGAAGAAGAGGATCGGACAATTGTGCTAATAGAACATAAGATTGACATGATTATGGACTTATCGGATGAAGTACTGGTTCTATTTCATGGGGAGTTATTAGCAAAGGGAACCCCTGAGGAGATAATTGAGAATGAAACGGTTCAGTCAGCATATCTAGGAGGCATGTACGATGAGCAACTTGCTTGAGCTACAACAGGTTGAAGCATACATACAGCAATATCATATATTACACGACATTTCATTTGAAGTACCAAAGGGTGAAGTAACCGTACTTCTTGGCAGAAATGGTGCCGGCAAGACAACTACTTTGCGGACAATTATGGGGCTAAATCAGGCTTCTGGTGGATCCATTATCTATAATGATAAAGAAATTGGACAGTTAAAGACACATTCAATTGCCCAAAACGGGATTGGCTATGTGCCAGAAGATCAGGGGATATTTGATAACCTGACTGTTGGTGAGAATTTGAAAGTTGCAATGAAAAAAGAAGATGAAGAGACAACAACACGTATGGAATGGGTTCTTGGATTATTCCCGGATCTTCAAAAATTCTGGAAGAAACCAGGTGGACAATTAAGTGGAGGACAAAAGCAAATGCTCGCAATTGCAAGAGCATATGTAAATGAAAATGAATTGCTTTTAATTGATGAGCCTAGTAAAGGGCTCGCTCCGATTATCGTAGAGAAAGTGATGGAATCTATTCAGCAAATGAAGGAACAAACGACCATTTTGCTGGTGGAACAAAATTTTCTAATGGCAAGTAAAATTGGTGATCGTTTTTATATTATTGATGATGGGCAAACAATTCATAATGGCCAGATGGATGAATTAAAAAATGACAAAGCATTGATGAAAAAATATTTAGGTATTGCATAGGGAGGGGAAGGTATGGATTTAATAGTTAGTTTGGCAATAAATGGGCTTGCGACCGGTATGCTGATTTTCCTTCTCGCGGCAGGGCTTACACTGATCTTTGGTTTAATGGATGTTTTAAACTTTGCACATGGCGGTTTATTTGTTTGGGGAGCTTTCAGCGGTGTATGGGTTTACAATCTAACCGGAAATTTCATGCTTGGAATAGCTGCTGCAATTGTAACGGGGCTGATTTTGGGAGCAATTACGGAATTTTTAATCATCAGACCGGTTTACGGAAATCACATTCAACAGATATTAATAACATTAGGGCTTATGCTGGTGCTTGGTGAATTGATTAAGGTCGTTTTTGGGCCAGAACAAAAGTCCGCAGTTCCCCCGGCATTTCTTGACGGGAGCTTTATGTTGGGTGATATCATCCTCATTAAATATCGATTATTTATCATAGCAGTAGGAATATTTATATTTGCGCTTACTACGTTTATTTTAAAACGGACGCGTATTGGATTAATTGTTCGAGCAGGAGTAATGAATAAAGAAATGGTACAATCACTCGGAATTAATATCCAATTTGTATTTATGGCAGTATTCATGGTCGGCGCAGCGATGGCGGCATTGAGTGGAATGCTTATGGCACCATATTCAGGAGTTATATATGCAGAAATGGGCCTGGAGTTTGCGATATTAGCGTTTATTGTGGTTGTTATTGGCGGAATGGGCAGTTTTAAAGGATCCTTATTTGCAGCTATTTTAGTAGGGTTAACTCAAGCATTTATGGCTTATTATGTACCAGCACTATCGTTAGCGGTAAATATGCTTTTGATGACAGCAGTACTTATCTTCAGACCAGAAGGATTATTTAAGGTGAAGGGGTGAGATAATAAATGAATTTACGCCATATTGAAAGAAGTACCTGGATATATATAGCCTTTGCATTGTTATTGTTTATCGTCCCATTCTTATTTACAGGTCGCAGCATGCTATTTATGATTATGCAGGTCTTTATTTTTGGTATTTTTGCAATGAGTTACGATCTGCTTCTGGGATACACCGGTATTATCTCATTCGGACATGCAATGTTTTTTGGGATTGGTGCATATTCTGCTGCAATTGTGATGGATTTAAACGATTCTACACTACTTTCTTTAGCCGCAGGGGTTTTAGTTGCGGTAATTATTGCTGCGATTGTCAGTTTTATAGCCGGTATACTCACGCTGCGGCTTAAAAGTCACTTTTATGCCATGCTGACATTGGCACTGGCTGGGCTGTTTCTGGTAGCTGCCGAAAAGTGGACCAGTTTGACTGGTGGTGGAGAAGGGTTCACATTTAGATTGCCAGAGTTCCTTCGAGACTCGGGAACGATGTATATGATTTGTCTTATTTCACTTGTAGTCTTCTTTTTTGGACTCAGGCGATTTACAAAATCACCATTAGGAAAAGTGCTGGTGGCGATAAGAGAAAATGAAAATCGTACTGAATCTTTAGGATTTCAGGTACTGCATTATAAAGTGATTGTTAGTGTAATAGCAGGTGTGATTGCAAGTTTTGCCGGTGTACTATATGTATTGTCGTTACGATTTATTGATACAAGTGTATTTGCAGTAGACGTTACGCTGGATGCCTTGTTAATGACGATTATCGGTGGGGTTGGAACACTGATTGGTCCACTTATCGGTGCCGGATTGGTAGAATTTGCTCACCACTGGCTATCGGACTTAGCTGACGTGCATTGGATTTTCGAACGCTGGATTATTTTATATGGGATTGTTTATATTTTAGCTGTTATTTTCTTCCCATTAGGTATTGCCGGAACAATACAATCCAAGTTTTCTAATCGAGTGACTAAAGGGTTATTTAAAAAATGAGGTGTCGGTTATGGAAGCAGTAGGTGTTTTAAGTACAGGGGTATATATTCCTGAAAAGAAGCTTACATCAGCAGATTTAGCTGATCAGTCCGGACTCCCCATGGAAGTTATTGAAGAAAAGATGGGAATTAGAGAAAAACCTATCCCTGGCGAAGACGATCATACGTGTGAAATGGGGATATTTGCTGCTAAAAATGCATTAGCTAAAGTGAAGTTGGATCCTAAAGAAATTGACGTTGTAATCTATATTGGGGAAGAACATAAAGAATATCCCTTATGGACTGCTGGAATAAAACTGCAGTATGAGATTGGAGCAGTCAATGCTTGGGCATTTGATACGGCATTGAGGTGCGGAACAACGATAATGGCACTAAAGCTGGCTAAAGATATGATGTTAGCTGATCCAGGTATAAACACTGTCTTGTTAGCGGGTGGATACCGGAATGTCGATTTTATTAACTATCAGAATCCTCGTACCCGATTTATGTTCAATCTTGGAGCTGGTGGGGGTGCAATAATCTTACAAAAGGATCACGCTGTAAACCATTTGCTGGCAACCCACATGATTACAGATGGTTCTTTTTCTGAGGATGTAGTTGTTACGACAGGTGGTACGAAAAATCCAGTTACTAAAGAAACGCTGGACGCAGGATTGTATCAATTGGATGTACTGGACCCACCAGAGATGAAAAAACGTCTGGAACAAAAATCGATGGAAAATTTTATAACGTGTATTGAGAAGGCACTGGACAAAAGCGGTTATACAAAAGAGGATATTGACTATGTTGCGATGCTGCACATGAAGAGGTCTGCGCATAGATACGTACTAGATCAGCTAGGTGTTGATTATGACAAATCTATCTATTTGGAAAACTATGGTCATATTGGTCAAATGGATCAAATTATTTCACTCGAGCTTGCAGAAGACCGTGATATGCTTAAAGATGGCGATATCGTAGTACTTGTTTCTGCCGGGATTGGATATGCTTGGGGAGCCAATGTGATTCAATGGGGAAAATAAAGGGAGGCTAGTCTTATGTCAAACGTATTGCTGAACAAGGTTTTATTGTCGAATGGTGAAGAAATCGCTTATCGTGAACGAAAGGGTGGAGATAAGAACGTGTTACTTGTTCATGGGAACATGACATCATCGGTTCATTGGGACTTGGTAATTGAAAATCTATCACCAGACTTTAAAGTATATGCAGTAGATTTGCGTGGGTTTGGTGAATCATCCTACAACAAGCCGATAGAAACGATAATGGATTTCTCGAATGACTTAAAACTGTTTGTTGATGAAATTGGATTGCGGGACTTTTCACTTGTAGGATGGTCGCTCGGAGGAGCAGTTGCCCAGCAGTTTTGTGCTGATTATCCTGATTATGCGACACATCTATTTTTACTAGCTTCCGCATCTTCACGAGGATATGCTTACTTTGAAACTGGAGCAGATGGATTGCCAGTAACATCAAATCGTCTTGAAACGTTGGAGCAAGTTAAGCAGGATGGCAAAACAAAAGTTGTTCAAAATGCATATGACACAAAGAACTTCGATTTACTCAAGCAAACGTGGGATATGTTAATTTACCGAAAAGATAAGCCTAATCAAGCAAGATATGAAAAATATTTGGCTGACATGACAACACAGCGAAATCTTGCTGAGACGTATCAAGTGTTAAATATCTTCAATCTAAGCAATGTTCATAACGGGCTTACGAAAGGTCAAGACAAAATCAAGAATATAAGCATCCCGTTATTAATTGCCTGGGGCGATGAAGACCTTGTTGTTACAAAACAAATGACAGATGAGCTCATCGAGGACTATGGAGAAAAAGCAACTTACAAAGAACTAACCGGAAGTGGACATTCACCACTGATTGATGATCTTGACAATCTTTTGGAACTCATGGAAGACTTTTTTTTAACCAGTAAGAAGGTATAAATACTTTTTTACTGCATAAATGCAATTAAGGCTTTCGCCATTTATACGTGACGATAAGCCAATTTTCTTTAACAAAAGACTAATGCATAGCAGAAAGGACGTAGAAAGATGAATAGATTACAAGATAAAGTAGCCATTATTACAGGTGCAGCAAACGGCATCGGCTTACAAGCAGCAAGAACTTTTGCAAATGAAGGGGCGCAGGTTGTTATTGCTGACTTTGATGAAGCTAGTGGTGAAGAGCGAGAAGGTGAACTTCAATCAGAAGGTATGAAATGTACATTCGTTCAAGTAAATGTAGCTGATCGAGAAAGCGTTGATGCGATGGTCGACGAAGTATTATCGACTTATGGAAAGGTTGATATATTAATCAATAATGCTGGAATTACAAGAGATGCGATGCTTTCAAAAATGACACCAGAACAATTTCAGCAAGTAATTGATGTAAATCTGAATGGTGTGTTCCATTGTACGCAGGCTGTCCTGCCGTCCATGACTGCGCAGGGAAAAGGAAAAATAGTCAATACTTCATCCGTATCCGGCACCTATGGAAATGTCGGGCAGACTAATTATGCGGCAGCTAAATCTGGAATTATTGGCATGACTAAGACGTGGGCAAAAGAGCTTGCAAGAAAAGGGGTAAATGTCAATGCAGTTGCTCCAGGGTTCACGGAAACCGGAATGGTTGCTGGCGTGCCAGATAAAGTGATTAATCAAATGAAGGAACAAATTCCAATGGGACGATTAGGGCGTCCAGAGGATATAGCTAACGCCTACTTGTTCCTTTCTTCAAATGAAGCAGACTATGTTAATGGCCATGTCCTGCACGTTGATGGTGGAATTATGATGTAAGACAGAGGAGTGTTCCAGTATTGGAACGCTCTTTTTGGCAGTAAGAAGGTATAAATCTTTTCTTATAGCATTCACAAAGAGGGTGTTTAACTGTAACCATCATGTAACTCCAACCTTCTATACTTACTGTAATATACTTAGAGATGCAATGGAGGGGTAGTAATGCATTGTGCATTAGATTGGTTTCAGAGTCGGGTGGATTTATTTCCTGAAAAAAAGGCCGTGGTTGATGCAAAAACAAATCACACCTGGACATATAAACAGCTTAATGAACGAGCGGAGCGTTTAGCACAATATTTTATCGAGAATGATATTCAAAAGGGTGATAGAATTGCATTGTTAGCCTCCAACCATATTAGTTATTTTGATTTCATATTTGCTTGTATGAAAATTGGATCAGTATTTGTACCATTGAATTGGCGGCTATCAATTGATGAATTACGTTACGTAATCCAGGATTGTTCACCAAAATTAATAGGTATTGACCCACAGTTTCAGGGTAATTTAACTCAGACTGAAATAGATAATATCTTAATAGAAATTGATAATAATAATTATATCGATCGCTTGCAGACCTCTAGTACTTTATCAGAGGTACACGAACCGGATGAAACGGACGCACTAGCCATGATTTATACTGGTGGAACGACTGGCCAGCCAAAAGGGGCCGTCTTGTCACATCGGTCAATTTTGTGGAATGCAATGAACACCATAATCAGCTGGAACTTAACAAACGAAGACATAACATTAACTTGCCTGCCGATGTTTCATACAGGCGGACTAAACGCATTATCTTTACCACTAATGCTTGTTGGTGGAAAGGTTGTCATTTCACCAGAATTTGAAGCATCTACAGCAGTCAATGATCTAATTACATATGAATGTACGATCGTTTTATGTGTACCAACGATGTATCACATGATGATTCGTACTAAAGCATTCCAACAAGCAAGTTTTCCAAAAATGAAAGTATTCCTCTCTGGTGGTGCACCATGTCCCCACGATATTTACAAGGCTTTTCGGGAAAAAGGAATTCCATTTAAAGAGGGTTATGGCTTAACAGAAGCGGGACCGAATAATTTTTATATAGATCCTGCTGACACGGAACGAAAGGTGGGGTCAGTTGGGAAACCTATGCTTTTCAATTATATAAAGATTATCACTGAGAAGGGAGAAAGAGTTGGTGGTGAAACGGTTGGTGAACTCCTGATACGAGGGAATCATTCGTTCGAATATTACTGGAATAAGCAGGAACAAACAGATCAAACGATTATTGATGGTTGGGTGCATACTGGAGATTTAGCAAGACAAGACGAAGAGGGTTATGTATATATTGTTGGACGTAAGAAAGACATGATTATTACCGGGGGAGAGAATGTCTATCCACTGGAAATTGAACATTGGCTTGAATCTAATGACAATATAAGTGAAGCTGCAGTTCTCGGTTTACCTGATGATAAGTGGGGAGAAATTGTCGTAGCATTTGTTGTGCCCACTGAAAAAATGACTGAAACAGAATTGAAAATCTATTGTGAGAATAAATTGACTAGATATAAAGTGCCCAGGAAGTTTCTATTATTAGAAGAATTACCGAAAACTCATGTTGGAAAAATTAATAAGGTCGTATTGAAAGAAAAAGTAATGGAAATGAATTAAAAAAACGCGGAATTTTGATTAAAGTGGTTTAATTGGGAGTACAACACGTGATTGCCCCCTTAATTGAACCGCTTTTTCTATGTGAAATAGCAAGGAGGGGAACTGTTGATAGCAGGGCTGCACCTCACATTCCGCAAATGAACAATCAAGCTTTTCGTTCGTACCCCTGTTTGGGTTGATATTCAGTGAATTTAGTCGATATCCTGCAATTGAGGTTGATATACTGTATTCTAAGTTGATATAACACAATTTGGGTTGATATAGCATGTTCCAAGTTGATATCTGACAATTGAAGTTGATATATCGTATTTCAGGTTGATATATCAGATCCCAGGTTGATAAGTGATGCCAAATAAGAGTTCTAATACTGCTTAGGCTTTTTTATTGGCGTTTTGAGACTGGAATTTTTGAGACTCCTGTTGAAAAACGGGATAGCAATTCCTCGCAGAGACCCACGAACGAGGACCCCCGCAAGTTTGATCGCAGAAATCCAGAACATCCATCTATACCAACTGAATTACTAAAATCCAAAATATGGCTCCGTGCTATTTTCATTTTTTCATCAATAAAGATACAATGTAAATAAAAAGAGGTGACGTGGCGTTATGACTAGACCTTATGTAGATAAATTATTAACTGGAAAAGTAAAGCGTTTAGGAGATGCTCATGCAGAAGATCGCATGGATAGGCTGTGGGAGACTGGCATGTTTAAAAGTGAATCAGACGACAGAATATGGCTTGGAGACGCTGGATTTGTTGAAGATGAAGTGGCGGACAATAAAAACCACGGTGGCCCAGAAAAAGCTGTATTTGCTTATCCAAAAGAGCATTATTTCTATTGGCAGAAGGATTTAGAATTAAATTCAATTGGAATCGGTGCAATGGGTGAAAATTTATCACTGGATAATGCAGATGAATTCACTATTTGCATAGGTGATACGTACCAATTCGGTGAAAGCATTATTCAGGTTGCGCAGCCGAGGCAGCCTTGCTGGAAGCCTGCGCGTCGTTTTCGTATAATGGATTTTGCACTACGTATACAAAATAGTGGGCGGACAGGCTGGTATTTTCGAGTGCTGCAGGAAGGATATGCCGAAGCAGGACTGGAACTTGAATTACTCGAACGGCCATATCCTCATTGGACAATTGCTGCCTGCAACGAAGTCATGCATTTTAACAAAGAAGATTTAAAAGCAGCTGATGAACTTGCTTCATGTGAGTTATTAGCATATAGTTGGAAAAACACACTAAATAAGAGGCTGAAAGGTAAGAGTTCATCAGTTGAAAAGCGTGTGTTTGGGCCGAACAAAGTCTAATCATGCTCTACTATTTGAACGTTCACTTTGTTCCGACCGCTTTCATCCGATATGAGTCTATGCAGCTGAATAAATACCAAACCATCTTTATATGTTGCGTTTATTTTATCTCTTCGTACGGGAAATGGTAACGTTATTTCACGTTCAAACACACCTTGAAGTATTTCTTCTTTGACCACAGTACCACCTGTATAGGAAATGTCTATAGCACCTTTAAGTTCCAATCTTGCGTAATCTACAAAGATATCAACTTTGTTTAAATCGGTTAGACCTGGGATATTAACAATGCATATAAGTTCATGGTCATACTGATAAATATTGATCTGTGGAATAGTAGGTCTTATAACCCCTTCAAATTCATTCCAGAATTGATCACCAAAAAAATGATCCATGTTCTTTCGCCAATCAGACATTTGTTTAAAAGGATCCATTTAGACACCTCGTTTAAAGTTGGATAGAATTACTTTATAATGTATGCATTAGCTAGGCGTAAGGTGAGTATTATTGAAAGTAACGTATTTCTGCAGTAAGAAGATCTAGGAGGGTTAATGTTGCTGGAAAATGCATATATCATGGTGGCAATCATTCTTATCATAAATATAGTGTATGTATCGTTATCAACAATTCGCATGATCCTGACACTAAAAGGTCGACGGTATATAGCGGCATTTGTTAGCATGTTTGAAGTGGTTATTTATGTTGTTGGACTTGGACTGGTTTTGGATAATTTAAATGAAATACAAAACCTTATTGCGTATGCGCTTGGTTTTGGAATTGGCGTTATAGTCGGTACAAAAATTGAGGAAAAGCTTGCATTAGGCTATATTACCGTTAATGTTATCTCGTCCGATCCGAATATCGAATTCACAAGAAAGCTAAGGGACAAAGGGTATGGCGTGACAAGCTGGTTTGCCTATGGAATGGAAGGCGATCGTCTTGCCATGCAAATTCTGACACCAAGAAAATATGAGCTGATACTATATGAAACAATTAAGACAATAGATCCCAAAGCATTTATTATTTCGTATGAACCAAAACAGATTAACGGAGGTTTCTGGGTTAAACAAGTACGAAAAGGCCGACTGTTTAATCAAAAAAAGAACTATCCAGGTGAAGCAAAACCGCAAGAGGAACAGCAGCCCCCAAAGCAAAATGATGAAGATTTAAAAGAATAATAAGTAGATAATCGAACAGGTTGCAGCCTGTTCGATTATCTTTCTATAACTACAATCGAATCTCGAATGGAAAAAGTGTCACTTATTATTTATTTTTTAAGGCAGTTTTCTAAAAGATTGTTTCTATTGATATAAACTGCGACGTAATATGAAAAAATAATTGGTGCTATGATACCGCTCCGGAAATACACCACTATGCGCACCTTAGGGCGGTTGGCGATTCGCCCTATTTGGTGCGCACTGCGTGGTCAGCGAACCTCACTAAATACTACGAATCGGTTCCCAGTCTTACATCAACTACTTGTGAAGCTTCATTGTATGGCAAAAGCAAGAATTTATTTGAAAATAGCTTTTTAATGCCACTTTTCGTATCACTCATTCGATTGTAATTATATAGAAGGCTGATTCAGTGAACCTGGTGTTGAGACGGAAAGGTATTTCCATCTTGTTGATGACTACATTGCAAAAAAATTGGCACTGATGTACCTATGAAACGAGCAGGTCAACCGTATGAACTAGCGTCTGCATATGTTTATCTTGCTTCTGATGTTTTTCCTGTATTTCTGGCCAGGTTATCCATGTTAATGGCAGGAAAATGGTGAGTTCCTAAGGTATTCATCAATAAAATCCGAACATTAAATTATATTTATTCGCTATTGTTCGATATTTTATTGACATTTTAGAAGCTGGTTTGATATGCTAAAACCAACAAATAAATACGGTTCCTCATATATTTTTGAGAATATGGCTCAAAAGTTTCTACCAAGCACCATAAATGCTGGACTATGAGGGAGGATGAATCGTTGTATAGCAACGATCCGTTTTAAGATGTCGTGAAAAAAGTCTATTCATCTTCTCTCAAGTTTTTGAGGGAGAGGAATAGACTTTTTTAGCAGTTAAGAAAGTATAACTCCTTTCTTACTGCATAAGTGCAACTAAGGCAATTCGCCCAAAGGCTTGGCGAATGCCAAGTTTTCTAATTTAGCAGTTAAGGCATGGCGATAAGCCAAGTTTTCTAAGCAGGGAGAGAGGGATTTGATGGTTCAAGTTGGTGTGATAATGGGAAGTATATCAGATTGGGAAACAATGCAGCATGCCTGCGATATGTTGAGTAAGCTAGACATTCCATATGAGAAGGATGTGATTTCAGCTCATCGTACGCCAGATGAAATGTTTACGTATGCCAAATCCGCACGCGAACGTGGTTTGAAGGTAATCATTGCTGGAGCAGGTGGTGCAGCGCATTTACCTGGAATGATTGCAGCTCAAACGACGTTACCTGTTATTGGTGTTCCGATCCAGAGTAAAGCACTAAATGGTCTGGATTCGCTTCTTTCTATCGTGCAGATGCCTGGCGGGGTGCCAACTGCAACGGTTGCAATTGGCGATTCAGGTGCGAAAAACGCAGGAATTATTGCCGCCCAAATTATTGGATCTTTTGAAGAAAAGGTAGCAGAAAGACTGGAGACATATCGTAAAGAATTACAAGCAAATGTTGCAGAAATGAGGGAAGATCTTGCAAAAGAATAAGGTAATCATCCCACCTCAAACAATCGGAATCATTGGCGGCGGACAGCTTGGGCGTATGATGGCAATTGCTGCAAAATATATGGGATATAAAGTTGCAGTCCTTGATCCAACACCAAACTGTCCAACTGCTCAGGTAGCAGATCAGCAAATCACTGCACCCTATGATGATATGAATGGTATTAAGAAGTTATCAGAACTAAGTGATGTTGTGACATATGAATTTGAAAATGTTGATCTTGATGCTGCGGGATATATCGAGCAGCATGGTAAACTGCCACAAGGAGCATACCCTTTGGAAGTCACCCAAAACCGGGAAAAAGAGAAAACAATCATGAAGGATGCAAACTTGCCAGTACCTGATTTTTCAATAGTCTCAAATGGTGAAGATGCGAATAAAGCTTTGAAAACTATGTCATTTCCAGCAGTAATTAAAACATGCAGTGGCGGTTACGATGGCAAAGGACAGCTTAAACTAAATTCAATAGACGATATTACGGCAGCTTGTGAATTTGCTGATCAAAATAGCACATGCATTATCGAACAGTGGATACCGTTTGATAAAGAGATTTCAGTCGTTTTCACCCGTACAAAGTCAGGTGATATTACTTTTTTTCCAATTGCAGAGAATAAGCATCAAGACCACATTTTATATCAAACAACGGTACCAGCGCTGATTAGTGAAACCGTTAATGGAAAAGCTGTCGATGCTGCAAAAGTACTTGCAGAAAAAATGAACATCGTCGGTACATTTGCGCTTGAAATGTTCGTTAAGGATGAAGATATTTTTCTCAATGAAATGGCACCAAGACCGCACAATTCTGGACACTACACCATTGAAGCATGTAATATTTCACAATTTCAGCAGCATATTCGAGCAATTTGCGGGTTAAGTCTAATGCCAATTACATTGCTGCAGCCTGCTGGAATGGTAAATATACTTGGTGACGATATGAATGATGTTTTACGAATGTTGCCTGGACTGGATAACGGCTTTGTTCATTTGTATGGGAAAGAAGGCGTGAAGGCTAAACGTAAAATGGGGCACATTACTTTTATTGAAAAAACACAGGATGATGTCCGTGCAAGACTTACTGCATATGAGGAGGCAAAAAAATGATTGAACGTTATACACGAGAAGAAATGGGTGCAATCTGGACAGAGGAAAATAAGTTCAACGCATGGCTTGAGGTGGAAATTTTAGCATGTGAAGCCTGGAGTGAACTGGGAGCTATTCCAGCTGAGGATGTGAAAAAGATTCGTCAAAATGCATCATTTAGCCTTGAGCGGATTTATGAAATTGAACAGGAAACACGACATGATGTTGTTGCATTTACGCGTGCTGTGTCAGAAACGCTTGGTGATGAACGCAAATGGGTGCATTACGGCTTAACCTCTACAGATGTAGTAGATACGGCACTATCCTATCAATTGAAACAAGCAAATGAAATCATCCGAAAAGACCTTCATGCATTTATTGAAATACTGAAAAATAAAGCTATCGAACATAAACATACTGTCATGATGGGAAGAACACATGGCGTCCATGCTGAGCCTACAACATTTGGCTTGAAATTGGCTCTTTGGTATGAGGAGATGACACGAAATTTGGAGCGCTTTGAAATGGCTGCAAAAGGCGTGGAGTTCGGGAAACTTTCAGGTGCAGTTGGCACTTATGCAAATATTGATCCATTCGTTGAACAGTATGTCTGTGAAAAACTTGGTCTGACTCCAGCACCTGTCTCAACTCAGACATTACAACGTGATCGTCATGCTGCATATGTATCTGCAGTCACGCTTGCTGCAACATCAATCGAGAAATTTGCTACTGAAATCCGTGGCCTGCAGAAGACAGAAACGCGCGAGGTTGAAGAGTTCTTTGCTAAGGGTCAAAAGGGATCTTCCGCAATGCCGCATAAACGTAACCCAATTGGATCAGAAAACATGACCGGGATGGCCAGGGTCTTACGTGGTCAAATGGTAACAGCATTCGAAAATGTTTCGTTATGGCATGAACGCGATATTTCCCATTCTTCAGCAGAACGCGTAATTTTGCCAGATTCAACAATTGCTTTGAACTATATGCTGAATCGCTTTTCTAACATTGTTAAAAAGCTAACCGTTTTCCCGGAAAACATGAAACGTAATATTGATAAAACACATGGCGTTATTTTTTCACAGCGTGTGCTTCTGGCATTAATTGAAAAAGGTATGGCTCGTGAAGCTGCTTATGACATTGTACAGCCAAAGGCAATGCATGCATGGGAGACTGAAACTCATTTTAAGCAGTTGGTTGAGGCTGACGAACAGATTAGTACGAAACTGTCACAGGCTGAAATCGATGATTGTTTTGATTATACGTACCACCTTAAAAATGTGGATGCAATTTTCAACCGAATCGGACTTGAGGTGAAATGATGAAAGCTGATCTGTTATATGAGGGAAAAGCAAAGCGTGTCTACCAGGCAAAGGATAAACCAGGACAACTAGTGCTGGCTTACAAAAACGATGCAACAGCTTTTAATGGAGAGAAGAAGGCGTCGTTTACAGGCAAAGGTCAATTGAACAATGATATATCGTCACTTATTTTTCCACTTCTTCATGACAAAAATATTCAGACTCATTTTATTGAAAGATTAAGTGAAACAGAACAGCTTGTCCATCAAACAGAAATCATTCCATTGGAAGTTGTTGTACGTAACCTGGCAACAGGAAGTATTACAAAGCGTCTGGGGATTGAAGAGAGAACAAAATTTAACCAGCCGATTATTGAACTTTTTTATAAAAACGATGAATTGGGTGACCCGTTAATTAATGATGAGCACGCGCTTTACTTAAGTAATGTCACATCCACTGAACTACAGGAAATAAAAGAGAAAGCATTGGAAATAAACAAGCAGTTAACTGCGGTATTCAAGGAAATAGAAGTTGAATTGGTAGATTTTAAACTTGAATTTGGACGCTTAGCAAGTGGCTGTATTGTGCTTGCAGACGAAATCTCGCCAGACACATGCAGACTTTGGGATAGTACTACACATGAAAAATTGGATAAGGATGTATTTCGCCAAGGTACTGGTGATTTGCTCGAAGTATATCAGGAAATTTTTCAGCGATTGGAGGCAAAATCATGAAAAAAGTTACTGTGCACGTTACGTTAAAACAAGGTGTGCTTGACCCTCAGGGGAAGGCAATTCAAACATCGTTACATTCATTAGGATTTCCGGAAGTAGAAGAAGCTCGAGTGGGTAAGTACATTGAATTGCACATGGAAGATGATGCTGATATTGAAGCACGTGTCAAAGCAATGTGCGACAAACTTTTGGCAAATCCGGTAATTGAAGATTATCGCTTTAATGTGGAGGAGGCTGTCCAATCGTGAAGTTTGCTGTAATCGTTTTTCCGGGTTCAAATTGTGATCGTGATATGTATCATGCTGCCAAAGATGTTCTGAAAGCAGATGCTGATTTAGTCTGGTATGAAAATAGCAATCTCGAAAACTATGACGGAGTTCTTTTGCCTGGTGGATTTTCGTATGGAGACTACCTTCGCTCAGGTGCGGTTGCTTCAACGTCAAATGTGATGCAGCAGATTAAAGCACATGCTGAAAAAGGCAAGCCGATTTTAGGCGTTTGTAATGGATTCCAAATTTTACTTGAAGCAGGGCTTTTGCCAGGGGCAATGCTCCGTAATAAAAATCTTGCATTCATGTGCCATCAGGAGCCATTGGTTGTGGCGAACAATCAAACCCAATTTACTACAGGATATGAAAAGGGAGAAATCGTTCGTTTTCCAATTGCTCATGGTGAAGGAAACTATTTTTGCGATGAACAGACATTAGCCGATTTAAAAGCAAATGATCAAATCGTTTTTACGTACGAAAATAATCCAAACGGGTCGGTTGCAGATATTGCCGGAATTACCAATAAACAAAGTAATGTTCTTGGTATGATGCCACATCCGGAGCGGGCAGTTGAAGAGCTGTTGGGCAGTGATGATGGACTTAGATTATTTCAGTCAGTAGTCAAAAATTGGAGGGAATCCTATGCTGTTAACAGGTAATATCAGCCCGGTGAAAATCGAACAGGAAAAGTTATACCTGGATATGGGGTTAAGTGACCAAGAGTATGACATGGTAAAAAATATTCTAAAACGTAGACCGAACTTTACCGAGACTGGAATATTTTCCGTCATGTGGTCGGAACATTGCAGCTATAAAACGTCAAAGCCACTGTTAAGTAAGTTCCCAACTAAGGGTCCCCATGTTCTGCAGGGGCCAGGTGAAGGTGCTGGCGTCATCGATATCGGGGATGATCAGGCGGTTGTTTTTAAAATAGAAAGCCATAATCATCCATCGGCAGTTGAACCATACCAAGGTGCTGCCACTGGAGTTGGCGGTATTATCCGAGATGTATTTTCAATGGGAGCAAGGCCGATTGCTTTGATGAACTCATTGCGCTTTGGCAATCTGACAACAGACCGTGTTAAGTACCTGTTCCAGGAAGTCGTTCATGGCATTGCAGGTTATGGCAACTGTGTCGGTGTTCCAACTGTTGGTGGAGAGGTGCAGTTTGATGATAGCTATGAGGATAACCCGCTTGTAAATGCAATGTGTATTGGATTGATAAATCACGATGAAATTCAAAAGGGGATCGCATCAGGTGTTGGGAATACAGTAATTTATGCTGGAGCAGCAACAGGAAGAGACGGTATCCATGGCGCAACATTTGCTTCAGGTGACTTAGCTGAGGATTCGGATAAAGATCGTCCGGCAGTACAGGTTGGCGATCCTTTTATGGAAAAACTATTAATTGAGGCATGCCTGGAAGTTATCCATTCTGATGCATTAGTAGGAATGCAGGATATGGGAGCGGCAGGACTTACATCGTCTGCAAGCGAAATGGCGAGTAAGGCTGGGACTGGATTGGAAATGAATTTGGACCTTGTACCGCAGCGCGAGCAAAATATGAATGCATATGAATTAATGCTTTCTGAATCCCAAGAACGGATGCTGCTTGTTGTGAAACAGGGAGGTGAACAGGAAATTATTGATATATTCGAAAAATACGGACTTGCGGCAACAGCAGTTGGTGAGGTTATTAAGGAAAAGGTATTTCGCCTTAAACAGCATGGCTCACTTGTTGCAGATATTCCAGTTGATGCACTTGCAGAGGAAGCTCCAGTTTATCAGATGCCATCAAAGAAAGCGTCATATGTGAAAGCATTTCAAGAAATGAAAAACGAAATTCCCAAAGTCGAAAATCATGCTGAAATGTTAAAACAACTTCTGCAGCAGCCTACTATCGCAAGCAAGGAATCGGTGTATGACCAATACGACTCAATGGTTCAAACGAACACAGTTGTAACGCCTGGATCGGATGCAGCTGTTGTACGTATTAAAGGAACAGATAAAGCCTTAGCAATTACGACCGATTGTAATTCCCGTTATATTTACCTGGATCCAGAAACTGGCGGGAAAATTGCGGTTGCAGAGGCGACACGGAACTTAGTTTGTTCGGGAGCTCGTCCATTAGGCTTAACGGATGGCTTAAATTTTGGCAACCCAACTAATCCGGAAGTCTTTTGGCAAATGGAAAAGAGTGTTGAGGGGATGAGTGAAGCTTCCCGAATTCTCGATACGCCAGTTATAAGCGGCAATGTATCATTATATAACCAGTCTAAAGGAAATTCAATTTTTCCGACGCCGGTCGTTGGGATGGTCGGATTAATCGAATCGCTAGAACATCTTACACCAAGCTTTTTCCAACAGGCAGGGGACTCCGTTTACTTGATTGGCGATACAAAGGCTGAGTTTGGCGGCAGTGAGCTGCAGAATATTATTCAAGGAAAATACGAAGGAAAAGCTCCATCAATTGATTTACAAATAGAAGCGGAACGTCAGAAGCAGTTGCTGAAAGCCATCCGGCAAGGCATTGTTCATTCAGCCCATGATTTGGCTGAGGGAGGATTGGGCGTAGCGCTAGCTGAGGGTACTTTTAACGAAAAAGGACTAGGAGTAGATGTGGAAGTCTCTGGAAATCCAACTGCTGCATTATTCAGCGAGTCACAATCGAGATTTCTTGTCACTGTTAAACCTGAGGATAAAGAGCAGTTTGAAAACATAATCGATCATGCAACAGAGGTTGGATCTGTAACGGCTAATGCTCAATTTATCGTCCGAACCAAAGACAGGGTTGTTATTGAGGAAGATGCTAGAGCACTTCACGAATTATGGAAAGGAGCTATTCCATGCTTGCTGAAATCAAAGGCATAAACGAAGAATGCGGTGTATTTGGAATTTGGGGTCATGAAAGGGCAGCAGAACTTACGTATTATGGACTGCATTCGATGCAGCATCGCGGACAGGAAGGTGCTGGGATTGTTGTAAATGATGGCATGGAATTAAAAGCCCATAAAGGGTTGGGTTTAGTCAACGACGTGTTCAAGCATGCGAATTTTTCCGAACTGACAGGAAATGTGGCTGTTGGGCATGTTCGTTACTCCACACAAGGTGGAAAGGGAGTCGAAAATGTCCAGCCATTACTGTTCCGTTCCCAAACAGGGAGTATGGCTTTAGCACATAATGGGAATCTCATGAACGAACAAAAACTGCGAGGAGAGCTTGAGGACGAAGGAAGTATTTTACAAACTTCTTCCGATACAGAAGTACTTGCTCATTTAATAAGACGAAATGGTATGGAAACGAATGAGGAATCTATCTCCAGTGCGCTAAATAAAGTTGTTGGAGCATATGCTTATTTAATTTTAAAAGAAGATAAAATGTTTGCCGCGCTTGACCCAAGCGGAATCAGGCCTTTATCGATTGGAAAACTTGGAGATGCTTATGTTGTTGCATCTGAAACGTGCGCATTCGACCAAATCGGAGCTACTTTTATCCGTGAAGTGTTACCAGGGGAGCTTGTAACGATTAGTGATAAAGGAGTAGAATCAACCCGTTTTGCAATGCGTGAGCAACGTAGAATGTGCGCGATGGAGTATGTTTATTTATCGAGACCGGACAGTGACTTAAATGAAGTGAATGTTCATGCTTCCAGAAAACGGATGGGAATGGAGCTTGCCAAGGAGTCTCCTGCTGAGGCAGATATGGTAATTGGTGTTCCGGATTCCAGCATTTCTGCTGCGATTGGATTTGCCGAAGAAAGCGGACTTCCTTATGAGATGGGAATCATCAAAAACCGTTATGTTGGAAGAACATTTATCCAGCCCTCCCAGGAGCTGCGTGAACAAGGTGTGAAACTGAAGCTTGCACCAGTACGTGGAATTGTTGAAGGAAAACGTATTGTGATGATAGATGATTCAATTGTTCGCGGAACGACAAGCAGACGAATTGTTCAAATGCTCAAAGAAGCCGGTGCGAAAGAAGTTCACGTTCGAATTGCTTCACCTTCTATTCAAAATCCGTGCTATTACGGTATTGACATGTCAACACGAAAAGAGTTAATTGCAGCGAACAACTCCATTGATGAAATTTGTGAAATTATTGGTGCTGAAAGTGTTTCTTATTTATCGATTGATGGATTAGAAAAAGCAATCATAAAAGATAAAACACTCCATCAAGGAATTTGTGCTGCATGTATGACAGGAAATTATCCTGTAAAAGAAAGCGGTCAAACTGAAATTTCTTATACGAGATGTTAATAATTTTTACTGGAGGATGTGTCAAACATGTCAAACGTTTATAAAAATGCCGGTGTCGATGTTAATAAGGGATATGAAGCCGTTGAACGAATGAAAAAGCATGTAGCCAAAACATCCCGGCCGGAAGTACTGGGCGGTATTGGGGCATTTGCTGGTTTGTTTGAGCTATCCTCATTCAATTACAAAGAACCTGTTATGGTTTCAGGGACCGATGGCGTCGGAACCAAACTGAAACTGGCCTTCCAATTAGGAAAGCATGATACAGTTGGCGAAGATCTTGTTGCTATGTGTGTCAATGACATTGTTGCACAAGGTGCACAGCCGTTATTTTTCCTGGACTATATAGCATGCGGTAAGAACAACCCCGAAATGATCGAGCAAATTGTTTCTGGAATTTCCAATGGGTGTGTTGATGCAGGTGCAGCCTTAATTGGTGGTGAGACTGCTGAAATGCCCGGTATGTATAGTGATGATGAATATGACTTGGCAGGTTTTACAGTAGGCATTGCTGAAAAGTCCCGTTTAATTACAGGGGACGAAATTACTTCTGGTGATGCCATTATTGGATTGGCGTCAAGTGGAATTCACTCGAATGGCTATTCATTGGTAAGGAAACTAGTAGAGGATCTTGATTTAACGAAAATATATGAAGGGCTGTCAGAGTCACTAGGAGATACACTGTTAACTCCTACCAGGATTTATGCAAAGGCAGTTTCTGCTGTCATGAAAAAAATATCAATCAAAGGAATTTCACATATTACAGGTGGAGGTTTTTACGAAAATCTGCCACGCATGTTGCCTGAAGGACTTGGAGTAGAGATTAATCATTCAAGCTGGCAACGTCCCGCGATATTTTCTTTTTTGCAAAAGCAGGGTGATATTCCTGATGAGGATATGTACAGCGTATTTAACATGGGAATTGGTATGGCAATCGTCATTGCTCAGGAAGATGTTGATGACGTATTAAATTGCTTACAGGAACAAGGGGAAACAGCCTCCGTTATAGGGAAGGTTACATCAAACGAAGGGGTGCATTTTACATCATGAATAAGAATAAGATAAGAGCTGCTGTATTCGCATCAGGTTCAGGCAGTAATTTTCAGGCAATCATGGAAAAAAACGACCTTCTGTGTGATGTTTCGCTACTTGTTTGTGATAAACCTGGTGCCAGTGTACTAGAAAAAGCGGAAAGGTTCGGTGTCCCGACGTTCGTTTTTGACCCCAAGAAGTATGCTTCTAAATCCGATTACGAGAAGGAAGTTGTACGTAGGATGCAACAAGCAGACATCTCATGGATATTTTTAGCCGGATACATGCGAATTGTTGGACCAACTCTATTAAACGGCTATGAAAATAAGATAATTAATATTCATCCGTCATTGCTTCCAGATTTCCCTGGAAAAGATGCTATTGGTCAAGCCTATAAAGCAGGTGTTAGTAATACTGGTGTAACTGTTCACTATATTGATGAAGGAATTGATACTGGACCGGTAATCGCACAGGAATCGGTAGAAGTTTTCAGCGATGACACAGAAGACACGTTGAAAGATAGAATCCAGCAAGTGGAACACAGGTTGTACCCAAAAATTATCAATAGGTTGATGAAGGAATAGTGTGAGGAAGTAAACTCGAGCGACAAGCCGCTCAACTCGAGCGAGAAGCACCCGAACTCGAGCGAGAAGCACCCGAACCCGAGCGAGAAGCACCAAAACTCGAGCGACAAGCCGCTGAACCCGAGCGAGAAGCACCTGAACCCGAGCGAGAAGCACCTGAACTCGAGCGAGAAGCACCGAAACTCGAGCGACAAGCACCCGAACTCGAGCGACAAGCATCCACAACGAACATAACATCCAATAAGTGAGGAGCTAACCATATGAAAAAAAGAGCACTTATTAGCGTATCTGACAAAGCTAATATTACCAATTTTGCCAAAGGTCTAGTTGATTTAGATTATGAAATTATTTCAACAGGTGGTACGCTGAATAAATTAACTGAAGCAGGTATTCAGGCTACTGCAGTAGAAGATGTAACAGGTTTTCCGGAAATGCTGGGTGGCCGTGTAAAAACATTGCATCCGATAATTCATGCGGGGTTACTTGCGAAACGCGATAATGCTGATCATCAGAAGCAGCTTACAGAAAGTGACATTGATCTAATTGATATGGTGGTGGTTAACCTTTATCCATTTAAACAAACGTTTGATCAATTGGATGTAACTGAAGAAGAAGTCATTGAAAACATTGATATTGGTGGACCTACAATGTTACGTGCTGCTGCAAAAAGTTTTGCGGATGTAACGGTTGTTGTCGATCCAGATGACTACGATAGCACTCTGAAATCTTTACAAGAGAATAGGTTAGACAAAATGGAACGGAAAAAGCTTGCTGCAAAAGTATTTCGGCATACAGCACAATATGATTCAATGATTGCTAGTTATTTTACCGAGGATGCTTTTCCTGAGAATTATACCGTTACATATGAAAAGGCGCAGACCTTACGTTATGGAGAAAACCCACATCAAACAGCCGCATTTTATAAAAATCCAACTGAAACCGCAATGAGTCTGGCTTCAGCAAAACAATTACATGGAAAAGAGCTTTCCTATAACAATATACAGGACGCAAATGCAGCCCTTGAAATAATTGCTGAATATGGAAGCCCTACTGCAGTGGCCGTGAAGCATATGAATCCATGTGGAATTGGTGTTGCAGAGGGGATTAACCGAGCTTTCTCCAAGGCATATGAAGCTGATCCTGTTTCTATTTTTGGAGGGATTGTTGCTTGCAACCGTAAAATTGATGTTGAGTTAGCAACCCAATTGAGCGGAATTTTTCTGGAGATTGTTATTGCACCGGAATTTACCGACGACGCACTAGCTGTTTTAACGAATAAGAAAAATATAAGATTGCTTGAATTGGCAATGGTTAATGAGCAGTCAACCTATCACAAGCTGACAACGATAAAAGGCGGCGTGTTAATTCAAAGTAATGATGACGCAGAGGTAGAACAAAAGGACCTTACATTTCCAACGGATAAAAAACCTTCTGAGGATGAAATCAAGGACCTGTTATTTGCTTGGAAAGCAGTTAAGCATGTGAAGTCAAATGCAATCGTTCTGGCTAAAGGACTGCAAACGGTTGGTGTTGGTGCAGGGCAAATGAATCGCGTAGGAGCTGCAGATATTGCGCTTGAACAGGCTGAAGAGAAGGCAAAAGATGCAGTAATGGCATCAGATGCATTTTTCCCAATGCCAGACACTGTTGAGATAGCAGCAAAAGCTGGCATAACAGCAGTAATTCAGCCAGGCGGATCCAAGCGTGATCAGGAATCGATTGATATGTGTAACAAATACGGAATTTCCATGGTATATACAGGGATGCGGCATTTTAAACATTAAACATAAAGGGTGTTATTAATGAATATATTAGTTGTCGGACGAGGCGGACGTGAGCACAGTATCGTGATTGATTTAGCCAAAAACAATAATATCAATCAGTTATATGCGGCTCCAGGTAATGGAGGAATTGCTGAATTAGCCACATGTGTTAATATTTCAGAAATGGATATCGATCGTCTAGTTGAATTTGCAAAAGAAAATGCTATCGACCTCACGATTGTCGGACCAGAGAACCCATTACTGGCAGGGATTGCTAATCGATTTCAGGAAGAAAACCTGTCTATTTTTGCCCCGACAAAGGAAGCAGCTTTATTAGAAGGTAGTAAGCGTTTTGCGAAATCATTTATGCGAAAATATGATATTCCAACAGCTGAACATGCTAGTTTTACTGATGCCTATGATGCGAAAAAATATATTGAAACAAAAGGTGCACCGATTGTAGTTAAAGCGGACGGACTTGCAGCTGGAAAAGGGGTTGTTGTTGCTGAAACTGATAAGGAAGCAATTGAAGCTGTTGACGAAATGCTGGTCAATAAAGCTTTTGCTGAAGCGGGTGCTACAGTAGTAATTGAAGAATGCCTTATTGGGAAGGAATTTTCGCTAATGGCATTTGTCCATGAAAGTAACGTGTATCCGATGATTCCAGCTCGTGACCACAAACGGGCACATGACAATGATCAAGGGCCAAACACCGGTGGTATGGGTGCTTATGCTCCCGTCCAGGATATCTCACAAGAAACCTTGGATTATACAGTAGACAAAATTCTTCAAAAAACAGCTGATGGATTAATGGATGAAGGACGACCATTCACAGGAATCCTGTATGCAGGTTTGATGATGACTGAAAATGGACCAAAAGTAATCGAGTTCAATATGCGCTTCGGTGATCCTGAAACCCAAGTAGTACTACCGTTATTAACAAATGACCTCCTGCAAGTTTTTCTGGATGTGATGAATGGAGAGGATCCAGCTCTAGAATGGGAAGAAAAAAGCTGTACAGGAGTTGTAGTTGCAGCAAAGGGCTATCCAGGTTCATATAAAAAGGAAATTCCGCTAACTGGAATACAGCCATGCGCAGGCGGATTTGTTATTCAGGCCGGAACAAGGAAAACAGACTCAGGCCTTGTTTCAGAGGGTGGAAGAGTTCTTCTAGTAGGGGCAAAAGGTTCGAACTTATCAAACGCAGTAGAAGATTCATATAAATGTTTAGATTCTCTTGCCTTATCAAATGAATTTTTTTATCGAAGAGATATCGGAAAAAAATAAGTAAAAATGGAATGAGCCCAAGATAGCAAAATATGCACTTGGGCTTTCGTTCATCCTCACCTCCCTCGTCACAAAACTTTCAATTTAATATACAAAAACTTTACAGTTCTAAAGCGAAAAATATGTTAAGATGGAAAAAATTATATATTGGAGCGTTGCTATATGCTACAAAATGGATATTACTGGAGAAACCGTGAACTGAGAGAACATGTTGCTGTTCTAGATGGAAAAGTTGCACCAACAATTCTTTTAAAAAATGGAACATATTTAAACACATATACGAAGCAATGGTTACGTGCGAACATTTGGATATTTAACGATCGCATTGTCTATGTTGGTGATAAACTTCCTGAAAATAATATAACTACCGAAGTGATAGACTGTGAAGGATTATTTCTTGTACCTGGATACATGGAGCCGCATGCACATCCATACCAGCTGTATAATCCGGAGTCTCTTGCTTTTCACGCGGCTAAATATGGAACAACTACATTGATAAACGACAACTTAATGTGGAATTTTTTGTTAGATAAAAAGAAAGCGTTTTCTATATTAGAGGAGTTTAATAGGCTGCCTATTTCGATGTATTGGTGGGCCCGGTTCGATTCGCAAACGGCATTGCAAGATGAGAAAGAGCTTTTCAGTACGGAAAATGTACTATCTTGGTTGGAGCATGAATCAGTCCTGCAAGGCGGAGAACTGACATCATGGCCAAGTCTGCTTGCAGGTGATGATCGTCTGCTATACTGGATTCAAGAGGCCAAAAGGTTAGGTAAGCCAATGGAAGGACATTTGCCTGGGGCTTCCGAAAAGACGTTAACGAAGATGAAATTGCTGGGTATTTCTGCAGAACATGAAGCAATGACTGGACAAGAAGCGATTAAACGTTTGCAGCTTGGCTATCAGGTCGGTTTGCGATATTCATCCATCCGCCCTGACTTGCCAAAATTGATAGATGAAATTCTTGCAGAGAACCTGCAAACCTTTGATAATATTACCATGACAACTGATGGAGCAACCCCTTCATTCTATGAAAATGGAGTAATGAATGTTTGTATAGAAATTGCCATTGAAAAGGGTATTCCTGTTGCGGATGCATATTGTATGGCATCAATTAATGTCGCTAAGCATTATGGGTTGCATGAGGAGCTAGGAAGTATTGCGCCAGGCCGAATTGCAAACATTAACTTTATTAAAGGAAAATCAAACCCGCATCCAATAAGCGTTTTAGCAAAGGGCGAATGGATTTTAAAAGATAATGAGGAACAGAACAACACTTCCAGAATTAACTGGGGAAAATATGAAATAGAACCACTTACTTTTGATTGGGATCTAACGATGGAGGACTTGCAATTTTCAGTGCCAATCGGCCTAAAGATGGTAAATGAGGTAATTATTAATCCATATCCTATTGAAACTGACGTAACACTTGATGTAATATCAGACAAATACGATGACGCATTTCTTTTATTAGTAGATCGAAAAGGGAAATGGCGTGTCAATACTGCGATTAGGGGATTTACAAATCAATTAGGTGCATTAGCAAGCTCCTTCTCGACAACAGGTGATCTTGTTTTTATCGGTAAAAGTAAACCTGATATGCTTATTGCTTGGGAACGCATTAAAGAGCTTGGTGGAGGAATTGTATTGGTGCATCAAGGTGAAATTATTTTTGAATTGCCACTTCGGTTGGCAGGAAGCATGTTTGCTGGGGAAATGAAGGAATTAATGGAAAAAGAAAAGCAGCTAAAAAGCTTGCTGAAAGAATTTGGCTATCGTTTTACTGACCCAATATATTCGATTTTATTCCTGTCTTCAACCCATCTTCCATACATTCGCATTACACAACAAGGAATTATGGACGTTAAGAAACGTGAAGTCCTCTTCCCAGCTAACATGCGATAGCGTATAATGAATTAAAGTATAAGTATTTTAGTAGAAAGAGGTGGGGATATGAAGAAGGCACTATTTTACCTTCTGTTATTGTTAATGTTCGTCTTGCTTGCAGCTTGTTCAGACGAAAAGCAGGAAGCTGAAGATAATGGGACAAAAGATAACGCAGTGGAAGAGAAAGATCAGGTACCGGATCCTAAGGAAGCTGAAAAATCAAATACATTCCCACTAACAGGAATTAAAACAGATCAAAAAGTAAATGATCGCATAGTCAGTGTTATGATTAATAATCATACTAAAGCTCGACCGCAAACCGGTCTTTCCAGTGCAGATGTAGTGTTTGAATTTTTGGCAGAAGGAAAAATCACTCGTTTACTGGCTATGTTTCAAAGCGAAAAGCCAGATGTTGTGGGTCCGGTAAGAAGTGCGCGTGAATATTATTTTGAAATGGCAGATAGGTATGACGCGTTATATATTTATCACGGTGCAGCGAATTTCGTAAATGATATGATTAAAAAGCGCGGTATTGAACACTTAGATGGCGCTATTTACGATAATGACGGCCACTTGTTCAAACGGGAATCTTTCCGACGTGCACCGCATAATTCGTATTTGCAATTTGGAGCAGTATATGACGTAGCATCACAAAAAGGATATGATGTTAAACATTCATACAAGCCACTACCGTTCTTATCAGAAGATAAAACGAAAAACATTTCAGGTGAGGCAGCAAATCATGTTGAAATTGTGTATTCTGACAGCCCAATGGAAATTGTTGAATATGAATATGATGAAAAAAATGAAAAATATACACGATACAGCGATCGGAAGAAAACTGTTGAATTGAATTCTGAAGAGCCAATACAGGTTGACAATATATTTATTGTGGAGACATATCATGAAGTTATTGATGACGCAGGTCGTCGAGCAATTGATATAACTTCAGGCGGCAATGGGTATCTTATTCATAAAGGAAAGGTTCAGGAGGTACAATGGGAGAATCGTGACGGGCGAATAATCCCTGTAAAGGATGGTCAGCCAGTTGAATTTGTTCAAGGTAAAACATGGGTCAACGTTGTTCCATCAAGCCCAGGAATCGATCAATCTGTAAATATATCGAATTAGTATGAATCAGGGGGTTTCGTTGTGCAAATTGATAAGCTACGCGGAAAACAGTTAGATCAAATGTTTGATGCTATTCTGTCACTTAAGAATCGTGAGGAATGCTATAAATTTTTTGATGATATTGCAACAATGTCAGAAATACACTCTATTGCCCAGCGATTGCAAGTTGCAAAAATGTTAACTGAAGGTCACACATACAATGTTATCGAAAAGGAAACGAATGCCTCAACCGCTACTATATCACGTGTTCGGCGATGTATTAACTTTGGCAGTGATGGTTATCAGCTGGTTTTAGATCGGATTATGGACGAGGAAGAATAACAAATGCCGCTATCTCGTTGAGGTAGCGGCATTTTTCTCTGAGAGATTGTTTCTAATGAATGACTGCGACATAATGTGGAAGAGAATTAAGTGCTATAGCACCGCTCCGGAAATACACTACGCGCACCTTAGGGCAACGCTTCAGCTTCCTCGAAAGCAAAAACCGCTTCCTGCGGGATCTTCAGCTGTTGCTTCGATGAACAGGATGTTCTAGTACCGGCGTTGGTCACAGGACGTGACCGGTTTTAGCCGGTGACGAGCAAGAGTCTTCGAGTGTTTCCTGCGCTTGACTTTGCCCTCTTTATCTTGATAAATCAAAATATATATTGTGACGGAAAAAAGCAAGATTTTGAAACCATTTAAACAAGCAGTTGGAATATGCGAGACTCCTGTGAGCCCACGGCTAAGGAAGACACTGTGAAAGCGTTAGATTGAGCAAATGTCGCCTTTGTACCCAGAGTGGTGAAAGCGAGTATATTCCAACTGCGTGGTTAGAGAGCCATCCTTATTTTCCCCATTATTAGCCTCCTTCTTAAAAAAACCCAAAAACATTAAACTTTATCCTAATTTCTATGCCTGATTTTTGGTATACTTTAAGAATGATATACTATAACGCTGAATGAGCTGATCCAATTTTTGAATATGGAGGATTTTGACGTTGAATTATACATTGAACACATGGAAGCATTTATTTAAACTGGATCCTGCTAAAGAAATATCGGACGAGCACCTGGATATGATATGTGAATCTGGTACAGACGCGGTTATTGTTGGAGGAACTGATAATGTTACATTGGATGGAGTGCTGGATTTGCTCTCACGAGTGCGCCGGCATACAGTTCCATGTGCTTTAGAAATATCCAACATGGATGCTGTTACACCGGGATTTGACTTCTATTTCATTCCAATGGTTGTCAACAGTACCGAGAAAAAATGGATGATGGATTTGCAGCATCAAGCAATCAAGGAATATAAGGATATTATGGACTGGAATGAAATGTTTGTAGAGGGTTATTGTATTTTAAATCAAGAAGCCAAGGCTTTTACGAAAACAAACTGTGAAATGCCAGATGAAGACGATGTGACAGCATATGCATACATGGCTGAGCGCGTTTTCCATTTACCGATTTTCTATATGGAATACAGTGGTACATATGGCGATCCGTCACTTGTGAAAAAGGTGAAGGAACAACTAAGTAACACAAAACTATTTTATGGTGGAGGTATTGAAAACAGTTTCCAAGCTCGTGAAATGAAAGAACATGCCGATACGATAATAGTTGGAAATAGCATTTATACAGATATAAAAAAAGCATTAAAAACTGTTAAAGCAGTTAACGATATGGATTAAGGTGGTGTCATTGTGAGTCAAATGATGGGTGACTTACTAAGTGGATTAAACAAGGAACAGCAACAGGCTGTTAAACATACAGACGGACCATTACTTATTATGGCAGGAGCGGGAAGTGGTAAAACACGAGTGCTTACACACCGTATTGCCTATTTGCTTCGTGAAAAAGAAGTTTCGCCAAAAAGTGTCCTGGCGATAACATTTACAAATAAAGCAGCACGCGAAATGAAGGAACGTGTACATAAACTTGTTGGAATGGGAAGTGGCCAAATTTGGGTATCAACCTTCCACTCGATGTGTGTACGTATTTTACGAAAAGATATTGATCGGATAGGGTATAGCCGTAACTTCACTATTCTTGATAGCAGTGACCAATTATCTGTTATCAAACAAACGCTAAAAGATCTTAATATTGATCCGAAAAAGTTTGAGCCGCGTGCAATGCTGGGATCGATTAGTTCAGTAAAAAATGAATTAATAACACCTGAGGAATACAGCAAGAATGTCGGTGACTTTTTCGAACGGCAAGTCTCACAGGTATATGACAGATATCAGAAAACCTTGCAAAAGAATCAATCACTCGATTTTGATGATTTGATAATGCAGACAATCCATTTATTCAAAAGGATTCCGGAAGTATTGGAATATTACCAGCGCAGATTTCAGTACATTCATGTGGATGAGTATCAGGATACGAATCATGCCCAATACTATTTAGTGCAGCAGCTGGCAAATCGTTTTCAGAACCTATGTGTTGTTGGGGATTCTGATCAATCTATTTATGGCTGGCGTGGAGCTGATATTGCAAATATCTTGTCATTTGAAAAAGACTATCCGTCAGCAAGAACTGTTTTTCTTGAACAAAATTACCGTTCGACTAAATCAATTCTTTCTGCAGCGAATAAAGTAATTGAGCATAATTCAGGACGGAAACCGAAGAATCTTTGGACTGAGAATGCAGAAGGCAAGAATATCCATTATTTTCAAGGTGCAACCGAACAAGAGGAAGCATTATTTGTAACGGATAAAATCCAGGAATTAATACGTGAGGAAGGCTTTTCACCGAATGATATATCGATATTATACCGAACAAATGCCCAATCACGTGCTGTTGAGGATACTTTTATGAAGTCGAATATTGCCTATCAAATGGTGGGCGGAACAAAGTTCTATGATCGTAAAGAAATTAAGGATATGGTTGCTTACTTACGGCTGATTACAAACCCTGATGATGATTTGAGCTTTGAACGTGTGGTTAACGCACCCAAACGGGGTATTGGAAAAACATCTGTAGAAAGATTGCGTGCCTATTCCGCGCAGCATGATATTTCATTTTATCAAGCGGTAAAAGAAGTTGATTTTACCGGTGTTCCAAAAAAGGCTGCAAATGCGCTAGCGGAATTTGGTAATTTAATTAAAACACTCTCACAGCAGCAGGAATTTTTAACAGCGACAGATATGGTTGAAGCAATCTTACAGCGTACAGGCTATGAACAGGTGCTGAAAAATGAACGAACAATAGAATCACAAAGTCGTATTGAAAACCTGGAAGAATTCAAAACAGTAACACAGGATTTCGAAAAGGTTAGTGAGGATAAGACACTTGTTGCATTTTTGACTGACTTAGCATTGATAGCTGATTTAGATCGTGTTGATGATGAGGAAGACTCTGAAAATGAAGAGAAGATTACTTTAATGACATTGCACGCTGCCAAAGGCCTAGAATTTCCTGTCGTCTTTTTAATCGGTTTGGAGGAGAATGTGTTTCCACACAGCAGATCGATGTTTGATAATGATGAGATGGAAGAAGAACGCCGTTTAGCATACGTTGGAATTACACGAGCTGAACAACAGCTATACTTAACACATGCAAAAATGCGTACCTTATACGGCCGAACAAATATGAATCCCATTAGCCGATTCATTAATGAAATTCCGGAAGAGCTCATAGACGGAATTGAGCAGGCTCGTGCTACTATGTATGGTTCTATTTCAAAATCACCAGATAAACCTTCACCTGTTAAACGACGTGCCGAAAAAATGCAGCATACGACTGGTGCAGAAAGCGAATCATGGGGACCAGGTGACAAAGCGAAACACAATAAGTGGGGTGTTGGTACTGTTGTTAAGGTTCAAGGTGAAGGAGAAGCAATGGAAATGGATATCGCCTTTCCAGCACCAACGGGAATCAAACGTGTGTTAGCCAAATTCGCTCCAATTACGAAAGAATAAGGAGGTGCTTGTTAATGGATAAACCACAAGCACAAGAGAAAATTAATGAGCTGACAGAAATGCTTCATCAATACAATTATGAATATCATGTACTTGATAATCCAAGTGTACCTGATGCAGAATATGATCAAAAAATGCAGGAATTGCGTAATTTAGAGGAAGAATTTCCTGAACTAATTTCACCTGAATCACCTACACAGCGTGTTGGCGGTGAACCGTTGGATGCTTTTCAAAAGGTACGGCATAATGTGCCAATGCTGAGCTTGGGTAATGCCTTTAATGCGACTGATTTGCGTGACTTCGCCCGACGTGCCAGTCAAGGGACGGATGACGCTATAGCTTATGTATGTGAGCTGAAAATAGATGGACTTGCCATTTCATTATTATATGAAGATGGCAAGTTTGTTCGCGGTGCCACTCGTGGTGATGGAACAATTGGCGAGGATATTACAAGTAATCTTAAAACTATTGGCAGTATTCCGCTTAAGATTAAAGAAAAAGAAACAATCGAAGTACGTGGGGAAGCATTTATGCCACATAAGTCATTTATTGCATTAAACAACGAACGCGAAGAAAAAGAAGAAGAACCATTTGCCAACCCAAGGAATGCTGCAGCAGGTTCACTGCGGCAACTTGACCCAAAAATTGCAGCAAAAAGGAATCTGGATATATTTTTATATGGTGTCGGAGAGTGGGATGCAGGTACATTGGAATCCCATAGTGAACGTCTGGATTATTTGAAGAAGCTAGGATTTAAGACCAATCCGGAGTGGAAAAAGTGCGAAACCATCGATGAAGTCATTGAATATGTAGAGTATTGGGAAAATGAACGGCCAAATTTAAATTATGAAATTGATGGTATCGTGATAAAAGTTGATAATTTGACACAGCAAGAGGAACTTGGATTTACGGCGAAAAGTCCACGTTGGGCAATAGCATATAAATTCCCTGCAGAAGAGGTAGTAACGACACTGCATGATATAGAATTAAGTGTTGGAAGAACTGGTGTGGTCACCCCTACGGCAATATTAGAACCAGTAAAAGTAGCTGGAACAATCGTAAAACGGGCATCGTTGCATAACGAAGACTTAATTCGCGAAAAGGACATTCGCATCGGTGATACTGTTGTTATTAAAAAAGCTGGAGACATTATTCCAGAAGTTATTCGTTCTGTGGAGGATAAGCGAACAGGTCATGAACAGGAATTTCATATGCCGGATGAATGTCCTGCATGTGGTAGTGAACTCGTTCGCTTGGAAGAGGAAGTAGCATTACGCTGTATTAATCCAAACTGCCCTGCACAGTTAAAAGAAGGACTAATCCATTTTGTCTCCCGTAATGCAATGAACATTGATGGCCTAGGGGAAAAGGTAATCATTCAACTATTTCAGGAAGAATTGATTCAAACGATTGCTGATCTCTATCGTTTGGAGCGGGCTGACCTGCTGGAATTGGAACGGATGGGCGAGAAATCGGTTGATAATTTATTAAAAGCAATCGATGCATCAAAAGATAACTCGCTGGAACGTTTGCTTTTTGGATTAGGAATTCGTTTCGTTGGTTCGAAAGCAGCAAAAACACTTGCAGCCCATTTTGAAACAATGGAAGCCTTACAACAGGCAACATTTGATGATATCATTAACATAAATGAAATGGGTGAAGTGATGGCTGACTCAATTGTCCGTTATTTTGCCGAAGAAGAAGTCAAAGATCTCCTTCGTGAGTTAAATACATTAGACATAAATATGGAGTACAAAGGACCGAAGAAACAAGATATTGCTGAGGATACTCCTTTTTCGGGGAAAACGGTAGTTCTTACAGGCAAAATGGAGCTATTCACACGGACAGAAGCAAAAAATGCTATCGAACAACTTGGCGGGTCTGTGACTGGTAGTGTGAGCAAAAAAACGGACATTGTCATAGCGGGGGAAGAAGCCGGATCGAAATTAGAAAAAGCTCAGAAGCTCGAGATTTCGATTTGGACCGAAGAACAACTTAGAGATGTCCTAGATAGTTAAGGAGTGGAGCGCTTTGAAAAAAATTATTGTTTGGTTGTTAGGTACCCTACTGGTCTTAACGAGCTGTAGCCCAAGCATCAATGATGATGAGGTTGTTAAACAAGAAGATGAATCAGAAGAAAATACATCCATCGTCTCAAGCAATCAGTTCTCTAAAGAGGAATACCGAACAATATTACCATATCGACCAAGTGCATCTCGTGGAGTTATCGTTAATCAGATGGGTAATCGACTCGATATTGATGAGATGGAACAAGGATTAAGACGCCTTTCGAAGGAATATTATGACCCGGAAAAGTACTTTTTTGAAGAAGGTCAATATCTTGAAGAGGATATGATGTACAATTGGCTGGATCGCAAAATGACAGAAAAACAAATAGTGGATACGGTTGCTAACTTTAAAGAAAGCTATCCGGAAGCAACTGAGAAGCAAATTGAATCTAAGGAGGAGGAAATAAGATATGAGTCCTCCTTGGCATTTAACCCATCAATTAAAGATGATGGTTCGAAAAAACAGCAAGAAAATAATCCAAAATATCTAACTCACATTCTAGAACAAAATTTTCTTAAGAAGAATGAAGATAATTCGGTTGAATTAGTTGGAATGTCTATTGGAATAGCAATGAAGTCAATATATACTTTTCAAACAGAAATTGGCGGAACAAGTTATCATCATGAAATCCCAAAATCTACGATGCTTAAAAAAGGAAAAGAAATCGCACAAACAGTTCTTGAACGCGTACGTAAAATGGATGGCTTAGCTGAAATACCAATTCTTATCACCCTATACAGAGAGGAAGACCAAGGGTCACCTGTATCTGGAAGCTATGTTGCCAAAACAGGTGTAAAGGGCAGTGACATGACGATTGGGGAATGGGAAACAGTAAATGAAGAAAATATTCTTTTCCCTTCTGATGAAGGTAAAGAAAAATATTATGATCATCAACAATTGGTACAAAACTTCGGTACTAGGATTGAAGAATTCTTTCCAAATTATGTGGGTGTTATCGGTGAAGGCTTCTACAAGAATGAAGAATTAAAAAAACTTACTCTTGAAATACCGCTGGAGTTTTATGGGAAAGGGGAAGTCATAGGCTTTACACAGTATACGTACCAGTTAGTTAAAGAAATGTTCTCGGACTATTATGATCTCGAAGTCAAAATCAAATCGAATAATAAAATGGAGAGTATTATATACCGGGAAGCAGGAGCAGACGAACCAACTGTCCATATTTTTGATAAGTAAAAAAGTATAATACTTTTTTACTGTATAAATATGGCTTGGCCTCCAAAGTATAAGGGATTCTAAGAGAGTGAAGTACGTTTTTATAAAAACACCTTTAACGATAAGCCAAGGTTTCTAAATAAATAAACTAGATTCGTTGAAGTGTTTGGGCTATTCGGTTAAAATGAGGGATGGGAAAGCTCCATCCCTCATTTTATATGAAAACGCAATCATGGAGTAATAGAGAATTTCAAGGAGGTTTTTTCATGGTAGTACCTTACAAGCATGAACCTTTTACAGACTTTACCGTAGAAGAAAATAGAAGTGCAATGCTAGAAGCACTTAAAAAGATTGAAGCTGATCTTGGTAAAGAATACCCATTAATCATTGGTGGGGAACGCATTACAACAGATGATAAGATCGTATCAGTAAACCCTGCAAAAAAAGATGAAGTTGTGGGTTATGTATCAAAAGCTAATCAGGAACTGGCTGAACAGGCAATGAAAGTTGCTGACACAACGTTTGAAACGTGGAGAAAGTCAGATCCGAAATTCCGTGCAGATATTCTTTTTCGTTCAGCGGCAATTGTTAGACGCCGTAAGCATGAATTCACTGCACATTTAATAAAAGAAGGCGGAAAACCATGGAAAGAAGCGGATGCTGATACAGCAGAAGCAATTGATTTCATGGAATATTACGGACGTCAGATGCTCAAATTTAAAGATGGCGTTGAAATTAATAGTCGCCCAATCGAATATAACCAATACAATTACATCCCATTAGGTGTTGGTGTGGTTATTTCACCATGGAATTTCCTTTTTGCAATTATGGCAGGTACAACTGTTGCTTCAATGGTTTCAGGTAACACTGTATTATTAAAACCAGCTAGTACAACCCCTGTTATTGCATATAAATTGATGGAAGTACTTGAA
Organism: Virgibacillus subterraneus; assembly: GCF_900110695.1. Taxonomy (GTDB): domain Bacteria; phylum Bacillota; class Bacilli; order Bacillales; family Amphibacillaceae; genus Lentibacillus; species Lentibacillus subterraneus. The sequence goes on from NZ_FOEH01000006.1 coordinate 87,463, forward strand.
GAAGCAGGGATGCCTCCAGGTGTAATCAACTATATTCCTGGACCTGGAAGTGAAGTAGGTGACTATCTTGTAGATCATCCACGGACTCGTTTCATTAGCTTTACTGGCTCTCGCGATGTCGGTACCCGTATCTTTGAACGCGCTGCAAAAGTACAGCCGGGTCAAAAGTGGCTTAAGCGTACCATCATCGAAATGGGCGGTAAAGATACAATCGTTGTGGATAATGAAGCAGATCTTGAACTTGCTGCCCAATCGATTGTTCAATCAGCATTTGGATTCTCTGGCCAAAAATGTTCAGCATGTTCACGTGCTGTAATACATGAAGATGTATATGATCAGGTAAAAGATCGCGTAGCAGCATTAACAAAAGAAAAGTCTGCTGGTGATCCACATGATAACTCACACTTTATGGGTCCAGTTATTGACCAAGGTGCATATGATAAAATTATGAGTTATGTTGAAATTGGTAAAAAAGAAGGTAAACTTCTTGTTGGTGGAGATGGCGATGATAGCAAAGGCTGGTTTGTAAATCCAACTGTATTTGCTGATCTTGATCCTGAAGCACGCATTATGCAGGAGGAAATCTTCGGACCAGTTGTTGGATTAACAAAAGCAAAAGACTTTGATGAAGCAATCGAAATTGCTAATAACACAGATTACGGTTTAACTGGAGCAGTAATCACGAACAACCGTGTTCACCAGGAAAAGGCGCGTAAAGACTTCCATGTCGGAAACCTTTACTTCAACCGTGGCTGTACAGCTGCAATTGTTGGATACCAGCCATTTGGCGGTTTCAACATGTCAGGTACAGACTCAAAAGCCGGTGGTCCGGATTACCTAATCCACCACATGCAAGGTAAGACGACATCTGAAATGTTCTAAGTAAATAGGCTTACAATTTTCGACAAAGCCCTTTTTTTGCGCTTAAATGCGCATAAAAGGGCTTTTTATGTCGAACTTTCCTCATTACAGGAAAGTTGGCAAGTTTTTAAGGTGTTAATTGCTATATAAACCCCTCAACTTTCCCAATATGAATTATTTGAAAATATGTTATTATAGAAATATAGAAAGCTTAAATAATATTTGTTTAAATTCAGCTAGTGAGGTGGGTATAAAGATGGAAATAGGTCCATATATCAAATTACACCGCATTAAACAGGAAATGACTCAAGCAGAACTAGCTGAGGGAATTGTCTCATTTGCATACTTATCAAAAATAGAGAACCAAAAAACAGAGGCAAGCTCAAATGTAATAAGCCTATTGTGTACTCGTCTTGGAATTCAACTGAATAACGAAACAGATGAAACAATTAGGGACAAGTGCCAGCAATGGTATGAAATGCTGTTTGAGGTTAATGACAAAGAGGAATTAATAAAAACATACAAAGAATTAAATAGTTTAATGTATGAACATCACTCAGACAGTTTAATAATGTTTGAGATTCATAAGATAAGGTATTTTTTAATACTAGGCGAATATGAAAAAGCATTAACTCAGATTAATAGACTGGCTGATATGTCCGGGACCTTTGATAGTTTGCACCAGTTCTATTGGTATAAGTTTAAAGGTAACTATAATACAGCCAAAAATGAATTTAACCAGGCAATGCGAATGTATAAGATTGCAGAAGAGAAATTGAACCAGCTTGAATTATCAGAAGAAAAGATAGCAGATCTGCAGTATACAATTGCCGTAACCCACAGTAAATTAAGAAATACTCTTGAAGTAATTGAATATGCAGAAAAAGCTATCGATATCTTTCGAAAGCAGTATAACTTTATCCGTTGTGCCCAATGTCATATTGTATTAGGAATATCATATCGTAGAATTAGAATGTATGATAAAGCAATTAAAAACTATAATCTGGCTAAACATTTAGGTCAACTAAGCCAAAACAAGCAGATTATTCAACTTGCTAATCAAAACTTAGGTTATCTTCACTCCACAAAAGGTGACACAAAAGAAGCAATTCATTTTTATGAAGAGGTTGTGGATGATCAGGAAGTTGTTTTAGTAGAGAGAGTTGCTGCAGCGACTTCATTAATTAAAGAGTATTATAATGTATACAATTTTGAGCAAACAAAACGTATGATTAGCAGAAGTTTAGAATTACTTGAAACAAAAAATATGTACGATGCGTATAAATTATTTTATTACATTATTTACACATACGATTATGCGATTAAGAAGGAAAAGGATAAATTCGAATCATTGGTAATTAATGAATTCATACCTTACTTAAAAAAACATAAAGACTATGCCAACTTAGTGATTTATACTAATATGGTTGCGAAACATTTCGAGGGGTATAACAGATATAAGGATGCTGTGAAGTATTATAAACTAGCTAATATAACATATGAAGAGTTAGTAAGCTTATAAAGGAGGGATAAAATGAAAAAGCTAATGGCAACTTTTGCTTTTGGAGCTCTTTTAGTTGCGGGATTCGCTGTCGCACAAGATAGCCCAGCTGACACTACTATGGAAAGAGAACCAAGTGTATTTTCAATTAGCCATGATTCAAGTCTCTTCTAAATTACGAAGAGCTAGCAAGTAATTTTTTTACCCTATTACTATATGATGAACTTGCCTGAAATAGTGTGGAAGCTATTTCAGGTCTTTTTTGTTTAGAAATAAATTTGAACTATTTGCATAAGACAAGGAATATCATTATAAAAACAAAACATCAACATAAGAGCGAGAACATCAACAGAAGAGCGAGAACATCGACAGAAGAGCGCGAACATCAACGGAAAGAAAATCAAAAAAACATCTCAAAACAAAAACCACATCGCCTCATATCGGCTTTTTATTCCAATATATTCCAAATTACCTCCTATTTAAGAAAAAAAATGTATTTAGCAATCCATGAATCTGAAATTTTTTCACATTTTAAAATGCTCTATAAGTCCTATAATAGCAATACATCGAAAAGATAACACAATTATCTAAAGGTTTAGAATTAACCTAGCACTGTTGTAAAAATTATTGTGGTGTGAAAGTATTATATTTGTGCTATTATTGAAATGTAGCACAATTAAAAAAATTCAGAAAGGGGAGTGCGCCAATGGAATACGCTATTTCAGGTGCATCGTGGCTTTGGTTATTTATACCTATGCCGATTTTGATTTTACTTTCAATTATTACATTGTTCACAGAAGGGAGGAAAAAGTAGATGGGTCTTGAAACACTGATTACATTTATTGTTTATTTAATAGGTATGCTTGTTATTGGTATTGTAATGTACCGTATGACAAACGATTTATCTGACTATGTGCTAGGCGGGCGTTCACTTGGACCAGGAGTCGCAGCATTAAGTGCGGGTGCCTCAGATATGAGTGGATGGTTACTACTAGGTCTACCGGGTGCTGTTTATGCATCAGGGATGGGATCAGCGTGGATTGCAGTCGGGTTGGCAATAGGTGCTTACTTAAACTGGCAATTTGTTGCGAAACGTCTACGTATTTATACAGAGGTTTCCAATGACTCTATTACAGTTCCAGACTTCTTAGAGAATCGTTTTAAAGACAAGTCTCACGTACTACGCGTTATCTCTGCTTTAGTCATTTTATTATTCTTCACTTTTTATACTTCATCAGGAATGGTGGCCGGAGCTAAACTATTTGAAGCATCATTTGGGTTATCTTACAACTCAGCATTATGGATAGGAACATTAGTAGTAGTTTCATATACATTATTAGGTGGTTTCTTAGCTGTTACTTGGACTGACTTTATTCAAGGTATTCTAATGTTTCTAGCACTAATTCTAGTTCCAATTGTTGCCCTTAATGAAATGGGTGGCTGGAGCACTGCAGTTAATGCAGTAGGACAAATCAGCCCTGACCATTTAACAATGGTGCAAGGAGTTGGTATTATGGCAATAATATCTTCTCTTGCTTGGGGACTTGGTTACTTTGGCCAGCCACATATACTTGTCCGTTTTATGGCATTGCGTTCACATAAGGATGTTCCAAAAGCACGTTTTATAGGAACGACATGGATGATCCTTGGGCTTTATGGCGCAATATTTACAGGTTTTGTCGGCTTGGCATTTATTCATACACAAGATGTTGGCGTTTTATCTGAATTTGGGATTAGTGTAATTACTGAAAATGGTTTCCAAATGCTTGAGGATCCAGAAAAAATCTTCATTGCATTTTCTCAAATTTTATTCAACCCAATTATTGCGGGTATTTTATTAGCTGCGATCCTTTCAGCTATTATGAGTACAATTGACTCGCAGTTGTTAGTATCATCATCTGCTGTTGCAGAAGATGTTTACAGAGCTCTTTTCCGTCGTGAAGCTTCTGACAAAGAACTTGTATGGATTGGCAGATTCGCTACGCTTGGAATTGCTCTAATCGCAGCTCTCATTGCTATGAACCCAGACAGTTCTGTACTGGAGCTCGTGAGTTATGCATGGGCTGGATTTGGTGCAGCATTCGGACCAACTGTTATTCTAGCACTATTCTGGAAAAACTTTACTCGAAACGGTGCATTAGCAGGTATTATTGTTGGTGCTGTTACAGTTATCGTTTGGGGTGAATTCTTAGAAGGTGGAATATTCGACCTCTATGAAATCGTTCCTGGTTTCATACTCAACTTAATTGTTGCAGTATTAGTTAGTAAATTAGGAAAGCCTTCACCAGAAATTGAAGCTGATTTTGATAAGGCTGAAGCAACATTTAACGAATAATTGATCTGTCAAAAGCCACTTTCCTCCTTAATGAGGGAAGTGGTTTTTTCTGTTTAGTTGATTACACAAGAAGGTTTCTGCTATTATCAATAGTGTCTTTTAAAATATAAAATCGATTAAAATAATAAAAACTACCTTTCATGGAGGTGTCATTTATGGCAGATATTTCAAAGGATCAAGTAAAGCATGTTGCCCACTTAGCAAGACTTGCAGTTACAGAAGATGAGGCAGATCTGTTTACGGACCAGCTCAGTTCAATCATAGAATATGCTGAACAATTAAATGAATTGGATACAGAAGGTGTGGAGCCTACGACGCATGTTATGGATTTGAAAAATGTTCTTCGCAAGGACGAGCCTAAAGAATGGATATCAAAAGAGGATGCATTAAAGAATGCTCCTGATAAGCAGAACGGTTATTTTCGTGTACCATCGATTTTGGAGTAAGGAGGGAACAGCATGTCGTTATTTGACCATAGCATAAAAGAATTAGAAACAATGCTACATAACAAAGAAATTTCAGTAGAAGATCTGGTTGACACGTCGTATGATCGTATAAATGAGGTCGATGATCAGGTACAGGCCTTTTTGACATTGGATGAAGAGCAAGCACGCAGTCAGGCAAAGCAATTGGATGCTGCTCCAGATACTGCAGCGCGTTTATTTGGTATCCCAAGCGGTATCAAGGATAATATTGTAACAAAAGGATTGCGTACCACATGTGGAAGTCAATTTTTGAAAAACTTTGATGACCCGCTTTACAATGCAAATGTTGTTGAAAAGCTGAATAACGAAAAGGCTGTAACAATAGGTAAGCTGAATATGGATGAATTCGCGATGGGTTCATCAAATGAAAATTCCAGCTACATGGCAACTCGCAATCCTTGGAACACTGATCATGTTCCAGGTGGTTCAAGTGGCGGATCGGCAGCATCTGTAGCTGCAGGAGAAGTGTTGTTCTCTTTAGGTTCTGACACAGGTGGTTCGATTCGTCAGCCTGCCGCATTTTGTGGAGTTGTTGGGTTAAAGCCTACATATGGACGAGTGTCACGGTTTGGATTGGTGGCATTTGCGTCGTCTCTGGACCAAATCGGCCCAATCACACGGAACGTTGAAGATAACGCACGGGTACTGGAAGTTATTTCTGGTCATGACAAGATGGATTCAACCAGCGCGGATATTGATGTTCCTGAATACACCAAGGCACTGACCGGTGATGTAAAAGGTCTTAAAATCGCTGTGCCAAAAGAATATCTTGCTGAAGGTGTTGAGCCTGAGGTAAAAGAATCTGTCATGAATGCGTTGAAAGTGTACGAATCCCTGGGCGCTGAGTGGGAAGAAGTATCATTACCACATTCTAAATATGCAGTTGCAACCTATTATTTATTAGCCTCATCAGAAGCATCTGCAAACCTTGCACGCTTTGATGGTGTACGATACGGTGTGCGATCGGAGAATTCCAATAATATGATTGATATGTTCAAGAATTCCCGTAGTGAAGGGTTTGGAGAAGAGGTTAAACGCCGTATAATGCTTGGAACATTCGCATTAAGCTCAGGCTACTATGATGCATATTATAAGAAAGCACAAAAAGTTCGTACATTAATCAAAAATGACTTTGATAAGATTTTTGCAGACTATGATGTTGTTATTGGACCAACAACACCAACACCTGCCTTTAAAATTGGTGAAAAAGTTGATGATCCATTAACAATGTACGCAAACGATATTCTGACCATACCAGTAAACCTTGCTGGTGTTCCCGGAATTTCTGTACCATGTGGATTCTCGGAAAACGGCCTTCCATTTGGCTTACAAATTATAGGGAAGCATTTTGATGAAAGTACCGTTTATCGTGCAGCGTATGCATATGAACAAGCAACAGACCATCACACAAAACGACCTCAACTGGGAGGTGCAAAATAATGAATTTCGAAACAGTTATTGGTCTAGAAGTACACGTTGAGTTAAAAACAGACTCCAAAATTTTCAGTCCAAGTCCTAATGCATTTGGCGCAGAGCCGAATTCAAATGTTAATCCAATTGATCTTGGGTATCCCGGTGTTCTTCCCGTATTAAATGAAGAAGTGGTAAATTTTGCTATGAAGGCTGCGCTTGCACTTAATTGTGAAATTGCAACAGATACAAAATTCGACCGTAAGAACTATTTTTATCCGGACAATCCAAAAGCATATCAAATTTCCCAGTTTGATAAGCCAATCGGTGAAAACGGCTGGATTGAGATTGAAGTAAATGGAGAAAAGAAACGAATTGGAATTACCCGTCTTCATATTGAAGAGGATGCAGGTAAATTAAATCACCAGGATGACGGCTATTCACTGGTTGACTTTAACCGTCAGGGGACCCCGTTAGTAGAAATTGTGTCCGAGCCAGATATGCAATCGCCAGAAGAAGCGTATGCATACTTGGAAAAACTGAAAAACATTATTCAATATACCGGTGTCTCCGACTGTAAAATGGAAGAAGGATCACTAAGGTGTGATGCCAACTTATCCATCCGTCCAATAGGGCAGGAGGAATTCGGCACAAAATCAGAATTGAAAAACCTGAATTCCTTTAACTTTGTACAAAAAGGACTGGAATTTGAAGAAAAACGTCAGGAAAAGGTTCTTTTAGCTGGTGGTGAAATTTTACAGGAAACACGCCGTTATGATGAGAAATCAAAAGAAACAGTCCTAATGCGTATTAAGGAAGGTTCGGATGATTATCGTTATTTTCCCGAGCCAGATCTTGTACCATTATATATTGATGAAGCATGGAAAGAACGAATTCGCCAGGAGATTCCCGAGCTTCCAGGCGCACGTAAAAAGCGCTATATAGATGAGCTTGGATTACCGGAATATGATGCTGAAGTGTTAACGAATTCCAAGGAAATGTCCGATTTCTTTCAGGTAACAGTGGATCATAATGCTGATATTAAACAAGCATCAAATTGGCTGATGGGCGAAGTGTCAGGTTATATGAATAAACATTCAAAAGAATTAAATGAACTTGCCCTAACACCAGAATCACTAGCCAAAATGATCAAGCTTATAGAGGACGGAACGATTTCGTCAAAAATCGCCAAGAAAGTTTTCGCGGAGTTAGTTGAAAATGGTGGCGACCCGGAAAAGATTGTTAAAGAGAAAGGTCTTGTACAAATTTCCGATGAAGGTCAGTTAACTGAAATCATTACAAAAATTCTCGATGAAAATGAGCAGTCAATTATCGATTACAAAAACGGTAAAGAACGTGCGAAAGGGTTTCTCGTTGGACAGGTAATGAAAGCTACCAAAGGACAGGCGAATCCACCTATGGTCAACAAAATACTTGCAGCCGAAATGGATAAAAGATAATACGATTTGCATATAGACTACTGTCAAATGGGTGACAGTAGTCTATAATATTCTGTAAAACCCCTTTTCAAAATTGCTAAAAAGGGCTATGATAAATGTTGATGTATTTTAAATATAGATTAGTTTGGAACAGCAGGGGGGAGGGATCCACAATGAAGACAGCCCGGATCATTTATAATCCAACATCAGGTCGTGAAGCATTTAAAAAAGAATTAGCGCCCGTATTAGAGCGTTTTGAAGTTGCTGGGTATGAAACATCCACCCACGCTACAACTAGTGAGGGTGATGCTATAAACGCAGCGAGAACTGCTGTTGAACGAGGCTTTGACTTAATTGTAGCTGCAGGCGGTGACGGTACTATTAATGAAGTTATAAATGGAATGGCAGAACAAGAATATCGCCCTAAGCTTGGGATTATCCCAATGGGAACGACAAATGACTTTGCCAGGGCATTGTGTATCCCTCGCGATATTAAAAAAGCGGTCGATGTTATTTTGTATGATCAATCGATGCTGCTGGACATTGGTCGCGTAAACGATCAATACTTCATGAATATAGCAGGTGGCGGTAAACTTACTGAGTTAACCTATGAAGTTCCAAGCAAATTAAAAACAATGCTCGGACAGATGGCCTATTATATGAAGGGAATTGAGATGCTTCCTTCCTTGAAGCCGATACGAGCAAAAATAGAATATGACGGCAATATTGTTGATGAAGAAATTATGCTTTTTCTAATTTCAAACTCCAATTCGGTTGCAGGCTTTGAGAAGCTTGCTCCAGATGCCAAGCTTGACGATGGTTATTTTGATTTGCTGATTTTGAAAAAAGCTAACCTCGCAGAATTCATTCGAATTGCAAGCCTGGCCCTTCGCGGTGCACACCTTGAAGACAGCCATGTAATTTACGTGAAGGCAAAAGAAGTAAAAGTCGATACGGATGAAAAAATGCAGTTAAATATAGACGGTGAGTTTGGCGGAATGTTGCCAGGGGAATTTAAGAATCTCCAACAGCATATTGAGTTTTTTGTACCGGATAAGTTTGTAGAATCACAGAAAAGTTAGATGCTAAGCCCTTGATGTATATAGATAACATCAAGGGTTTTATAATGTAAATATTCAATCAGGTTATGATAAGATAATAATCACATACATGAACGTAAAGGAAGGTACCAATGGCTAAACACACAGCACCAGTGGAAAAGAATGAAACAATTACGCTTAACTTCGAGGACCTCACCCATGAAGGGAATGGTGTCGGAAAAATTAATGGCTATCCATTATTTGTCCCTCAGGCTTTACCAGGAGAAGAAGGGGAAGTAAAAGTTGTTAAGGTAAATAAAAATTTTGGTTTCGGGAAATTACTTGAACTAACCAAAGAAAGTCCAGACCGGATCGAACCTGTCTGTCATGTCCATTGCAATGGGTGTGGCCTTCAGCATATGAGTTATTCGCTGCAGCTTGAAATGAAACAAAACCAAGTGAAAAATGCGATGAAAAAAATTGCGCATCTTGAACATGTGCCAGTAAAATCAATTATCGGCATGGATGATCCATTACATTATCGAAACAAAGTGCAAATTCCAGTTGGCGAAAAAAACGGTGAACTCATAACTGGATTTTATCAAAAACGCAGCCACCGGATTATCGAAAACACGGAAACATGTGTTACACATAACGAAGTGATTAATGACGTTGTGAAGTCTGTAAGAGACATTACCAATAGACTTGGCATCAAAGCTTATAACGAACAAGAGCATAACGGAGTTCTTCGCCATATCATGGTGAGGACGGGTGAAGAGACAAAGGATATTATGGTCGTACTTGTAACGCGGACAGATAAATTGCCACATCAGGATGAGTTGGTGAAGGAGCTTACTAGTGAGTTTCCCCATATAAAATCTGTCGTTCATAATGTTAATCATAAAAGGACCAATGTCATCATGGGTGATAAATCAAAAGTAATCTGGGGCGATGAATATATTCACGATAAAATTGGTGAAATCACCTTTGCTATCTCAGCAAAATCATTTTATCAAGTAAACCCAGCACAAACCAGGAAACTGTATGATAAGGCATTAGAATATGCTGACATTGGAACAAAAGATACTGTAATTGATGCTTATTGCGGTATTGGAACGATCTCGTTATTTATGGCCCAAAAAGCGAGGAAGGTATACGGTGTCGAAGTTGTGCCAGAAGCAATCAGCGATGCCAAAAAGAATGCCAAGTTAAACGGAATTACGAACGCAGAATTCTACGTTGGTGAAGCAGAAAAGGTCATGCCATGGTGGAAGATGCAAGGATTAAACCCGGATGTCATCGTCGTTGACCCACCACGAAAAGGCTGTGATGAAGAACTTCTTAAAGCAATGACTGAAATGCAGCCAAAGCGAATTGTGTATGTATCCTGCAACCCATCAACATTAGCACGGGATTTACGCGTGCTGGAGGATAGAGGATATGCTACACAAGAAGTTCAGCCAGTAGATATGTTTCCACAGACAGGGCATGTGGAGTGCTGTGCGTTAATAGAAAGGGTGAAAGATTATGCAGTTGGGTCCGAGAATCTATAAAAGATTCTCGGAGTCCCATCTGCTTTAATTTCATTCTTTTCAATCAACTTATGCAAAATCTCTGGAGTGAGTTTTTTGAATTCTACAAGCTTTGTGTGTAAAACAAAAGCTTTACAGCGCTTCTGAATTTCAAGACATGACAAAATATTTAATGGCACAACGCCCTGTTAAAACTGTAAAACCAGTGCAAGAAATACAAGCACTTCACCATGAATCATCTTATTGATTAGATATTAAACCTCCCACAAGAGATTTAACTAAGTACATGGAAATTATGGAGGGAGGTGATTCTTCATGCGTACGTATAAAGAGCTAGAATCAATCCTACGAACATTACGTTTTGCTGAAACGTCTGAACACTTGCCCGAACTGATAAAGAGGCTGATAGTCAGACACTATCGTATATGCACAAGTGGTTCAATCTATCTGCAAAAATCACCGCTGTTTATATCCGCAAAAAGTACTCTCAAGTAAAGAATAGTATACAAATCGGCCGCTATGTCTATTAAAAGCTGTCTATTTCAAAAAGCTTGAAAAATTTATCTTTTAATTCCGGTTCAAGATAATCCATGTCTATTTTTACAAACGCACGATCTTCTTCCGTTAATGAATCAATTTGCATCGGAATGTTTTCCGTTTTTATCTTATTTTTAATTTTTAGAGAGTCCTCGATCGGTCCTTCTCTGTATCCAAATGACTCAAACGAAACAGTATCTCCATTCTCCATATCAAATTGGAAGGACCATTTAAATTCTTTGCTTCTTGCAATTCCTGCTAAAGGAGGGAAATCTGTTTTTCCAGATAAGTAAACCGATTCTACCTTGTTCCAGTCATAAGTCTGATTGGAACCAAAGGCAGATTGTACCACTCCATCCTTTCCAATAGCCTGATAATCATGAATCGTGACGTACTGCAATATGGCAAACATGAGGAAAAAGATACTAATAGATATAAGGAATTTTTTCCTGTTTTTTCTCCAAACGGTAATAGGACCTGCCAGCAGTATAATGATGACGAGGATCAACGATTGAAGTGCCCCTACCCATTGATCAGAAACAAGACGTAAAAATATGAAATCAGGTTCCTCCAATAAATTTTCTTTCCATTCCATCAGATTGATAAAGATATATAAACCAAATGGAACCACTAACGCAAAATAACAATAAATTCGAAACATGGCATGTTTATAGAAATTTTTCAGTGTAACATCTCTAACTAGGAACAATCCAATTATAAATGGTATCATTCCCATGAATAAAAGCATTACAAAATAAAATACCAGACCTTCCTCGTCAAAAGTTGTAAATGCAGCAATAGCAGACATGTAACTGAAAATGATGAGGGGATAGCCAATCGCTGCTATTAAAAAACGAAAAAGTTTCCTTTGGATGGAAGGATTTCCCTCGTTGCTTTGGCTCTTAACTGTTTTCTTTTGATAAAAAATATCATCTATTTGAGCGAAAACATTAAACAAACACGAACTTACAGCTATGTAGCTCCTTTGTGCATTCTCAGTCATGTCTTTGATAGATTGTGGGGTCGTTACTAGATGTGTATTGAAAGATTCATAGGTCGTCTCCTCAAGAAAGGTGATTTCCTTTTCTACCCAATTTGAGTGAGAAGCATACACCGACTGAAGCCATTCTTCATTCATTAATTCATCAGGAAGTGTCTTGGTTTCTGATCTGCCTAACTGCTCCAAGTACTGATATAACACTTCATCCGTCATCATTTGTTTTTTGATTTCGAGGATTTTGATCGTCTTCCTCTGAAGCCAATCAGGAACGTCCAAGTCTTCCATGAGTTGTTGAAACGAAATTAACAGGTCCTTATTTTCACCATTCCTTTTTGTCTTCATATTATTACCCACCCAAGTCTAAAATAGAAAACTTCCATTCAGTCTCCTCCTTTAAAAAGAAATCTGGGATATAACTTAAACCCTGTTTATAATTGGTTTCAATCAAGAAAGATTCCTTTCCAATTCCCATTCTATATTTTTGTGATTTAAAATTCGTGTTTATTGTCTTCCCACTTTGAACAAAAAATCCCCTGTAAATCTTCGTAATATTTTGGAGAGGCTCCAGAATCATTCTGTCTGAATTCTTTTAAACTATATATTTCTCTACCATTGTTTAAAGACAGATAACAAGCATTATCAAGTTTATAAAAATTATCCTTCAATAGATAGTTGGAGTCGCCAAATATTTTTCCTACTGGTGTTGATCCAATAATATAATTATATCTTGGTATATTTATAGAGTTGTCATTGCTATCAGGACCTAGTGCTCCAAACCAATCATATCTTCGCTCTTTGTTATTATTAGTAAAGCCACGTTTAATGGAATAGAAAAACCTATAGAAATGATAATTGTCTCTAGTAAAATGTTCATACTCTATAACCTGATTTTCCATTAATAAGTAATTAATAGCGTTTTCATTTGTTTCATTTACTATTAAAGTTAGTTCAACATTTGCATACTCTTCAAAGTCTTGTTCATAGACCCTATCTAAAGTAAATAAGTCAGGATATTTATCAATATATTCTCCCTGTCGTAATCCCATTTTTTCATGATTTTGTGAGTGCTTTCCCTATTTGCAAAATCAGTACTTTCCAATGTTATCGCCTCCAAAATTATACTGTAGATTAACCATATGAACTTTATATGTATTTAATAAAAGTATTGAATTATTAACCGATGTTGATATAACCTTGGCATTTTTACCTGAGATCAATGATGGTTGGGTTGAATAGAACCTTTTTAAGTTTTCTTTAAAGTTTTTAATCACGATCAAAAGAAGAGAATACAGTACAGTAGCTCTGGAGATGAGAAGGATGTCTCCACGGAAAAATAATGCCTTCTTTTGTTTAAATTATCTAGTACACGCTGATGATAGTCTGGATCTTCTTCTAATACATCATATGCGACTTCAATAGGACTATACTCTGAAAGATTTGATAAATCAACTGTATCAAATGAACTAACGATGAATACTTTTTGTGTTTGTCTAAACCTTAAATCCTCCATAATATCGGTTAATAACCATTCTTATTCCAAAGGCATTAGAGGATAAATGATAGCTACATCTATTTGATTTGGTGTCTTTAACCATGTTCTTCTTTGTATGGTATCAACATAGAGACGGTTCTCTTTCAATGAATATCCTTTGCGTTTCAAGTCTTTTACTTGATTCTAAGAAATTAGTAGCGTTAGGCATGGTACTGGTTCTAAAGAGAAAATTACCATTTTTATAATATTTAGCGAGTACTTACAAAACGAGTCGGTGTTTCTCATCGTTCCTGTAACTAAGCAATATGTTTCGTCAGTCTATAGAAAATGTTTTATCTTCTCTATTGCTTCACTTCTAGTATTCAATACCATCAATCCTTTATGTAATTTGCTCTCCTATAAGATAAATAAATCAGGATGATATGATTTCTTTTCAGTTTCAAATACAAACTAATGCACTAATGGTTATGTATTACATTAATCGTATATTTACTAGAGTGAATAGTCAATATTTACTATATGTTCATATAATCATCCAACCGGATAATATTAATATTAGAGTGTTCGAATACTAAGTAAGTAGATCACATACGCTAGTGATAGATTATTTAATACATCTTCAGTAATAATCGAACCTTTAGCCGGAAGAATACCATAGCGTAGTTGGACTTGCATAAATAACCTGTTTTGTAACCTCTGCTATCCATTGATATTCTCCGTTCCTGAAATCCTGCTTAGCTTTCTCTATAACAAGTCCCTCTTCACCCATATATTCCACATATTTCTTGGCTGATACTTCAGGTAGTAATTTATCCAGCCGATATACTTTTGATACACTGCTTTTGCATCATGATTGACAGCTTGTAACTGCAAGACTACATTGAACAGTTTCGCTTGATAGAATTGAACACTTTTTTCTGGAAAATCACCCCTGATCAGTTAAATTTGAGAGTATGTTGTTTGACTGTGACAGAGGGACGAAGAGGGTGTAAAAGGCACATTTATAGTAGTTGTAGTTGTTTATAAGAATTGAACTCTGACTTTACTAGTGAATTATTTTTGGATATTGGCTATGTGTTGAACCATGAGAAAATTAACACTGATATGCGTGATGAAGTTTTTGCTTTAAAGCAGAGATCTATAAAGAATAAGATCATTGTGTATGCCCAAACGAAAAGTAAAAATTCGAATAATATGTTTTATCAACTTTTAAAGGGGGTGACTCTTTATGAGTAAATGTGGATATAATGACAGCTTTGTGTTAATTGTCGTACTATTTATCCTTTTAATTATCGTCGGTGCATCCTTCTATTACTAAACCATGATACCGCCCGCTATAAACCTGAAAATGAATTCAAACCTCCTTAATGAAGAGCCTTCTTAGTGGCTCTTTATTTTTTGCTGATTTTTTATGTTATATAGGTATAATTGAAAAAATGAGGGGTGATCGGAAAACTCTTTTTTAACTCCAAAGGTGGAATGAGGGTTTGAGATGGAGATTCGGAAAAGTTTATTTCGGGTGTACAGCGAGTGTCTAGTTAAAATATACAGTACCTTGTAAAATAAACATTTCTGATGAGTTTGATATAAAGTGCTTAAACATGATATAAGTGTAAAAGAAGCAGGGGCTTTTTTGCTTTTTAATTTTGGAATAAGCGTTTGACCTAGTATTCCATAGTGAGAGGATTTGAATTAAGATATGGTAGATAATTTTTGGCGTGATTTACCACGACCGTTTTTTATACTGGCACCAATGGAAGATGTGACGGATATTGTTTTTCGCCACGTAGTAAGCGCGGCAGCCAGACCTGATGTGTTTTTTACAGAGTTTACAAATACAGATAGTTATTGTCACCCAGAGGGGATCCAGAGTGTGCGTGGGCGTTTGACTTTCACAGAGGATGAACAACCAATTGTAGCCCATATATGGGGAGATAAGCCTGAATACTTTCGGCAAATGAGTATTGGTATGGCGAAACAAGGGTTTAGGGGTGTAGATATCAATATGGGCTGCCCTGTGCATAATGTGGCAAAGAAGGGGAAGGGATGTGGCCTAATTCGTCGTCCAGAAGTTGCTGCAGATATAGTACAAGCAGCAAAAGCGGGAGGATTGCCCGTAAGTGTGAAGACAAGGCTTGGTTACACTGATGTAGACGAATGGCACGACTGGCTAACACACATCTTGAAACAAGATATTGTTAATCTTTCTATTCATCTGCGTACAAAAAAGGAAATGAGTGATGTAGATGCTCATTGGGAACTAATCCCGGAGATTAAGAAACTTCGTGACCAGGTGGCACCAGATACACTTTTGACAATCAATGGGGATATTCCTGATCGACAAACTGGCTTGAAGCTCGCTCATGAATACGGTGTCGATGGGGTTATGATCGGGCGTGGTATTTTTAAAAATCCATTTGCTTTTGAGAAGCAGCCAAAAGATCATAGTAGTAAGGAATTACTTGATCTCTTAAGGTTGCATCTGGATTTTCATGATAAATATTCAAAATTAGAACCACGGCAGATCAAGCCTCTTCGTCGATTTTTCAAGGTATATGTCCGTGGGATTCCAGGGGCTGGTGAGTTGAGAAATCAATTAATGAGTACAGAGTCAACAGATGAAGTGCGTGCATTGCTCGATAACTTTGAACGAAAAAATGCTGAGGCGACGGGGGCTCAGAGTGAGAAAAACTTACTGTAAATCATCTGGAAATTAGTACACTAATGAGCCCCTCTTAGAAGCTTATGGAAATGACTACTTTAAAAGCTGCATAGATAATTTAGAACAGCATATGAAAAGATATTTGCTTCACTCGATTCTTAGAATGATGAGTATATGAAACGTAATTTATCGGTTAATGGAGAAAGGGTTATCAAAGGCGGTGAAGAATTAAAAAGTAAAAAGATGATTTTTGAATATACTGATTGAAAAAAACATTGAGACATGGGGGCAGGGGATATATCCCTTTTAAAACAACAATATGGGATGATGAACCTGTCCCTCTTGTCCTTTATAGTTCGTTACATAGCAAAGAGGTGATTTGATTGAAGTTATTTATTGATATATTACTTTTAATTGTTATTGGGTACTATAGCTACAAGTTTATTCAAGTCATGATAAAAATGAGGCAAGACATTATTTTACCTACAACCAATGAAGAGATTGCTTCCATTAGAAAATACCCTCAAAAAGTAGTGAATTTCCCGATATATCCTGAACAAAAGATAGGAATCATTGCTTACTCTCTTAATCTCGTGTTTGTGATAGTCATGTTTTTCTTAGGAGTATTTTTAGATGGGATTAATTGGTCTTTCTATCCATTGATGACTATCCTTCTTATCAATTCATATAGTTTTATAAACTTGTTTGCGGTAATTGGTGACGGTGTACTTTGTGGAAGTCACTTTGTTACTTGGAAAAAAATAAAGTCGTTTCAATTTCTCCCTATTGATTTAAACCATAGATACTATGGATCCTCAAAAGAGGTTAATGATAGATATGAATTGAGGATTAAGACAAAATTCTATTTTATAAGCTGTATTGTAACCACAGATGAAATGAAAGAGAAGCTGCACATGATTTTAAGTGAACATATAGCAGTGAATGAAGGAGAGTCGGCATTAAAAATTCCGAGGTGATAAATAAATGGATAGAATGTTAAAAGAGTTTCGAAATAATTACCTAGCGATTTATTTCCAGTAGAACAGTCTGAATCTTTAGGGAGTGACAAGGAGTCAAATGTGATTTTGATAAGAAAGAATATCAAAGCTGGTCGTAATGATCCATGTATATGTGGAAGTTGCAAAAAGTAAAAAAGTGCTGTGGTAAGGAATGGACATGTGGGTAAACACCTTCCAAAACCATAACCTGGGACGATGAACCTGTCACTCTTATCCCTTACCGTATCGCTTATAGCGATATGCGATATGGACGGGCGTATCCTTTGTACAGCCTGGTGAGGGGCGGACTGGACACTTCCGATGTTCCTATAAAAACGTGCGGTTAACTCGTTTTAAGTGTGTCGTATCGCCACGCGATATGATACACCTACTCTTCGAAAACTTCATATCTTAAAAGATAGGAATCCGATATATGACATGATAGATACATCCGAATATAACATCTGGGAGGATGAACCTATGCTTCTTATCCCTTATCGTATTTGCTTATAGCGACACGCGATATGGGCTAGCATATCTTCTGTAACCCCCAGTTGCAAGAGGATCTGATACTTGGACAAAACAAGATTTCTTCCTAAATAAAAATGAGGTAGTTGACTCTATTTATGTGTGTCGTATTGGCGGGCGATATGGTACGCCAACTCTTCGAAAACTTCATAATTTAACAGATAAGGGAATCCGAAATATGACATGATAGATACATCCGAAAATAACAAGCTTGGAGGATGAACCTGTCCCTCTTGTCCCTCCATATCGTTAGGCGATATACTTGCAAATTTATCAAAAATCCTTCATATTTAATAGTTAAGGAGATTCAATAAATGACATGATATATACAAACTAGATGAGTTGTAATTATCTTTCTAAGGAGTGGGGGGAATCCTTCCTGCTAGAAATTTCGGTTAAATTTAAGAGCAATATATTGGGGATTGGATATCTTCGTATCGCTTATAGCGCTATGCGATATGGACGTAAAAAATGGGATCTGGAGCGATTTAGAATCTTAGATAAGACAAGATAAGTCTTTATTAAATTCATCAAAAATAGTATTGGTCTGCCCGTTTGTGCGTTTCATATCGCCGGGCGATACAACTTGTGAACTTATCGAAAACCCACATATTTTAATAGAAAGGAGATCCGATATGCGACATGATATACAGCCAAATGAACGATCTTATACTACCAAAGAAGTAGCAGACGAGCTGGGAATTGCGACACCCACTGTTAGAAAGTATGGCCAAGTACTAGAGCGTAATGGATACGAGTTTTTTAAAGATGGCGATCGGCGGATTTTCGTTCGATCTGACATCGAATCGCTTATAGCGATACGCGATACGGACAAGCCCTTAGACGTAACAGCTACATATCTTGTAAATCAACAAAAATTAAGATTAGAAGGATTCAATGAAACAGAGATAACGATATCTGATACAACTGATAATTCACCCCAAGATCTCAATCAATTAAAAGAGTCTTTAATGTTTTTAGCTAATGAACTAGCAGCCACACGTGAAATGAATGTCCAACTGACAAACGATATGTCTCAACTTAAAACTACGGTTTCCCAGCTCCAGCAAGATCATCACGTTATAAGTTCTGGTATCGGAAACTCGGCACAAAAAACTGCTCGAATTGAGAAATTAACTGAACAACAGAATAGCCACTATGAGTCATTGCTGCAACAAGAAAAAGAAAAAAGCGAATTCTTACAAAAAGAGATACAGAATATGCGGGACGAACAGAAAAAAGAATGGCGATTACAAAGTGATTTTAACAAACGTTTAGAAAAATCGATGACAAAACCTAAAGGAACTTTGGATAGGTTTTTGTCCATCTTCCGTAAATAAGGCCATTTCTCTAGTCCCTTCCTAGGAGTGCAAACCCGTTAATGGTTTTAAACTAAAATAGTCTAACGCCTGATTTACATCGTGGATATTGAATACCTTTTTCTCAATACAGAATTGAATAACTAAATCGTAGGTATCACTTTCAGACAATGAGTAGCCGGCAGAGCTTAGTAGCTTGTCGGTTTTTTCTTTATTCAGTTCAAGAGCTAAAGCAAGGGCAATAACGGTGTTTTTTCCAACCTGGTAATCAGGATTAGATCGTATTTTTGAAAAATGCCTGCGATCAATTCCGGCCTTTTTGTATATGTCAGAGTCACTAGTATCTTTTTCATCAATTAAGTTAAACAATACTTCTTTGAGTGTAGGCTTACGGTTATCTTCAATAAAGTCTTTTAATTCAACAAGTTCTATTTCTTTATGAATACTGTAGTCAACCTTCTCAGAGGATTCACAAACATCAACTGGAATTATACCTATATGATTCTCTACATACTTCTGCATTTCCAGAAAAAACTTTTCATCAAGCACATTGTCCACCTCCCAAATATGTCGCTTATCAGGCGACCAAAACACGGATAATCACAGTTAATAT
Organism: Virgibacillus subterraneus; assembly: GCF_900110695.1. GTDB lineage: Bacteria > Bacillota > Bacilli > Bacillales > Amphibacillaceae > Lentibacillus > Lentibacillus subterraneus. The sequence continues at coordinate 107,215 of NZ_FOEH01000006.1, forward strand.
TATAACAGATTAAAAATTTGAGGAGATGATAAATATGAATAAGACTGTAACAGAAATTATTTTCCTGTTGGATAGAAGTGGGTCAATGGCGGGGCTCGAAAGTGATACTATTGGTGGGTTTAATGCTTTCATTGATAAGCAGTGCCAACTTGAGGGGGAAACGATTCTAACTTCAGTTCTGTTTGATGACAAATATGAAGTATTATGGAATGGTGTTGATGCTAATAGTGTAAGGCTTACAGAGAGCGAGTATTATGTAAGAGGGACGACAGCGTTATTGGATGCAGTGGGAAAGACAATTTTGGATGTGGGTTACAGGTTATCGAGAGCCCGTGAAGAGCAGCAACCAGACAATGTTATAGTTGTTATTACAACTGATGGCATGGAAAATGCGAGCCGTGAGTTTTCCTATAAGAAAGTTAAAGAACTAATAAAACACCAACAGGATAAATATAGCTGGGAATTTATTTTTATGGGTGCCAATATTGATGCTGCGAAAGAAGCAAATAATATTGGAATTGTTGAACAAAATGCATTTAACTTTGAAGCTTCTGAAAAGGGTGTTGAGAGAATGTATGATATGGCTACTGAGATGGTTTCAGAGAATAGAAGGAAAAAACAGTACTGATTTTTGTGTGCTAAATAATATTCTCGGTATGAATAAATCTTCATCACTATTCTCATTTTAAGTATAGGAGGTGCTTAATAATGGGAAGAGACCGTCAAGAAAAAAAGCTGAAACAAAGCGGACGCGTGGAATCAGATCGGGATGTTGGTCTTCGTTATAAAGGGTCAACAAAAATGGCTAGCCCTGAAGAAGTCGAAAAATTAAACGATGGCAAAAAATAAAATTAACAGGCGATTGTCCTAAAGGATGGTCGCCTATTATGTTCTAGCTGCGTCTGTCTTATAAAGATAGTAGCAATCTGGGACAATAAACCTGTCCCCTATGTCCCGTTCATTAGCCTGGGACGACGAACCTGTCTTCATATGTTATAATTAGAGAAAGCGATTAGGGAGTGTGCGATATGGATATGGGTCAATTTTTAATTTATGATCAGCAGAAACAGGTCCGAGTGCAGCCAGAAAGAATTTCGTTGTATATGCAAAGTGAAATTATCGAAGCGATTAGTGAGAACAATGAGATGTATTACCTGTTCTTTTATAAAAACAATTTCCTCACTGCAGCAAAAGCAAAGCGGCTTCGTCGACAATCATTCATCGAGCGAGCATTTACAAAAGGAATTGTTTATAACGCCCCACACCCGTTTATCAACAAGCTGCTTTCATCCAATCACCCATGTAAAATTATCGGTTTTAAGCCATTGCTAAAGAAACTCGAAACAAACTATACTCCGCAAGAAAAAGCGTTTATACTTACCTTCTTTGAATCATTTATTCCAAAAAAACATCTATTTGAAGAGATCAAATCAATATTTTATGTTTATCGCCGTAACGGCCAAGGCTTCCTGGGCTATCAGATTATTCGTATTTTAATGGATTTTGCACCGAAGCACAGTTTCGTGACACAGGTCTCCAATGATCCTATTTTTAAAAAATATGATGACCAGTATAACAACCAATTAGATGAGCTGGTAGCGAAGGATTTAATCTTTGCTGAAAAAGTTCTTTATTCCAAGAAAGATGATGATCAACGGTTCCAGCAGCTAATCACCCATTTGGAAAAAGAATCACGATGGACTGATATGGTTGCCTTGTATTGTTACAAATTATCAATATCCCCTGCAACTGACTACTACAGGTCTCTGGCAAATTTACTGGAGCAGTATTTAAACGAAAATGAAGCACAATTCATTTTAGAACGTTTAGACAATCAGTTACCAGCCTTTCTTCCACTACAGCAAGATTTATTTAATAAATATGTAAAAACCCACCAAATTGAAAAAGTCTTCCATATGATGCAGAATCGTGATTTCAAACTAAGTAATGCTCATATTCAAACCTTTGGAGAACTGCTTGAACATCTTGATTCAAGAACATATTCTTCACATCCAGAAATGCTTAATACTATATTGGAATCAGTTATTAACGTATCCCCTGAAAAAGCTGAAAAACTTCTTAATAAATACGTTGTCTCGTTATTGGAAAACCATGAAGTAGCATATATTAAGAATTTATTAAAACCATTCAAAGAAAATCATGGAAATCTGGAGATAATTAGAAAAATTGATACCATGGAAAGGCTAAGTGATGATTTGGATCAAATGCAGACTCTTGGAGAGTTGTATTATGAGTTTAATCTGTTGGATAAGGCAATTGAATGCTTTAGCTGGGAAATGGAGCTTAAGCCTACTCAACCAAAACCACTTCAATGGTTATCTAAAGCCTATCGGGATAAAGGGTTAAATCACGAATCGGACGCCTATCAGCAGCTGTGTATTAACCTGCAAAAAAATGCTTGATAGAATACACATTATGGCCTAATACGATGACCTCTGATAAATAGACAGAATTACTGTATCGGGTTCCGTATCCTATGACAAACAATATAAATGTAGTGTAAAATGACCATTATTTTGTATGCTGATTTGGTGGTCGTTTTTTGTTTGTCTAACTATTATTGGAATTATTGGCGTTTTTTTATGGCTCATCTTATTGAATGCTGAAACATTTTAAAAGGTTATTCGTATGTATACATAATCCAATAAGTATGGGGGGTAAATTTTGCAATTCTTTTTAAATATAATCGTATACTTATTTTCAAGTAAAAAGACACTGGTTTATACTACGATAAAACAACAAGATTATTATAAGGTTGTTTCACTTTTAGAATCGGAACTTATTAAGTATAGAGTTTCTATAACTTCAAATACGAATGCAACTGTTGTTGGTTCTTACAGTACTTTTGGAGAGGTTTATAAAATTTATGTTAAAAAAGGTGATCAAAGCAAGGCACTAAAAACAATGAATAAAAAATCTAATTAAAGTAACGGGGAGCAAGAGTTAAAAAAGAAGATCGAGATTTTAATCGGTTTTTTATTTTGTTTACTGGTTCAGAAAATTATGATTTCATTTACAAATCTCTGTGGATTATGTTTATTGTACTGAGTGGATTTTATTGTGCTCACGAAACAGTTTAGTTAAATTTAAGCGATTTTTTAGGTCTATTTTGAAGAGCAATAAACATAATATTTTAAGGAGGTTTTTTTGTGGGAAAACCCAAGATAATGATATTAGGAACGTTTCATATGCGATATACACCTGACTTATATCGGATCAAAGTGGCTGATTTATTGAATGACAATAGGCAAAAGGAAATTAGAGGTGTTATAGAGAAAATAAAGATGTTCAATCCTACAAAATTAGCATTTGAGGTGATTAAGGGTGAAGAAGAAGAATTAAATGAAGAATATAAAAAGTATTTGAATGATGAAATCAAATTGAAAGTTGATGAAGTTCATCAATATGGTTTCAGAATTGCCTCTGAACTGAATCACCCAAAGGTTTATGCGATTGACTGGATGGAATCAGTCGGAAACATGGGAATTGGTCAGGTGTTTGATTGGGCTAAAACAAATCAACCTGAATTATATGACTACATTGACAAAAAATATCGATCAGATAGAGATTTTAACTTAACGGATAAAAGTATAGTAGATTTAATGAGAGATTCAAATAATGAAGCTAACATTAGAAAAGGGCACGAAATGAATATGGCAATTGCACGTATTGGGAGTGAAGAGAATTATGTGGGTATTGACTGGCTTAGATGGTGGTATCAAAGAAATTTAATAATATATTCTAACTTAGCTAATATATCGAACTCGTCTTCGGATAGAATCATTTTAATAATTGGACACGCACACGTATATTTGATTTCTCAATTTTTGAAAGAAAGTGGAATGTTTGAAGTTAAATCAGCTATGAACTATCTTTAATTTTCACTACTGCCTTTTAAAGAATTGATTTTAGAATACATATTAGAAAACTTGGCTTATCGCCAAGCCTTAATGGCGAAAGCCTTAGTTGCACTTATGCAGTAAGAAAGGATTTATACTTTCTTAACTGCTAAGATAAATCTCAGTTAACTGAACTGAGATTTTATTAATAACACTGCAAAAGAAGGGCAATTAGTTGTACGAATATAGCTATTTTTAAAAGTGATTTTTGGTCTTGGTAGGAAACGGAATCCGTTAGAATCCCTGTCTGTTTTTAAATTGCAGTTTTCATCCATGTGATTGGGTATGATAAATGTTAAAATGGATTAGATGTAATTGAAGGCTTGGGAGGAAAATATAAATGAAGAAAGATGAGAAAACTGTTATATCGCCTCAACAAAATCCCAATACTTTTCTGTCTGATTTAAAAGAACTTTTTAAGGCGGTAGTATTAATTTTTAATGTACTCCCTGTTTTTGCTGGGTTCTGGCTTGCTCTTTATTTTACTAACTCGACCTTTACTGCAAGTTGGGAATTGTTCCTGTTAACAATGGCTGGCAGTACATGCGTGATGGCTGGCGCACTTATCCTCAATAATTGGTACGATGTTGATATTGATACGATAATGGAAAGAACAAAGAACCGCCCTACAGTAACTGGAAATCTTTCGTTAAAAGCTGTTTTGACAATGGGAATTATTTTTTCCGTAGTTGGTTTAATCCTGTTATTGTTCACAACGATAGAAGCAGCTTTATATGCTTTCATTGGCTGGTTTATTTATGTGTTTCTCTACACGATATGGTCCAAGCGTAAATATACGCTTAATACTGTAATTGGAAGTGTATCTGGCGCAGTAACACCTTTAATAGGCTGGGCTGCATTAGAGCCTGCTAATCATACTGTTCCGATTATCATGTTTCTTATCTTATTTATCTGGCAAATCCCCCATACGTTTGTCATCGCCATACGGAAATATGACGAATATAAGGCTGCAGGGGTGGCAATGCTTCCGGTGGTACATGGACTCGCTATTACTAAACGGCAAACAGTTATCTATACTGCCTGCTTACTTCCGTTACCATTTTATCTTGCCTCATTGGGAACAACGTTTATGGTGATCGCAACCCTGTTAAATATTGGGTGGCTGACACTTGGAATTAGCGGTTTTTTTACCAAGGACGATTTAAATTGGGCTAATAAAATGTTTCTGTACTCCGTGAATTATTTAATGATTATCTTTATCATCATGATTATCGCTACTGTTCCATGGTTTGGCTAATAATTCTTAGCTACACAATTATTTGCATACCATACGCGCTACAATGAGTATATGAACGGACAAAGTACATATACAGTATGGAGGTAGAGGCTATGGGAAAGCAGCCAAAGTATCAGCGGTATACAAAGAAAACTAAACTTGAGGCAGTTAGGCGTGTACTTGATAAAGATGAGCCTGTTCAGGCAGTGCTAAACGATTTAGGAATTCGTCATAGAGATAATATTTATGTGTGGATTAAGAAGTACCACAAGGAAGGTGCCTCTGCATTCGATCGTAATATTGGTCATCCTTATAGAGAGCAAAGTTCAGCATCACCGGATAAATTAATTGAGGAATTATCGTCGGAATTAGACATACTAAAAAAGTTTATTGGCATGTCTCATCATAGTATTGAAGAAAGATATCAAGCGATTGATGCTCTTCAGAGTCAATATCCTTTAGATACTATTTGTAAGACACTGGAAGTTTCAGAAATTGGTTTCAAGCATTATAAAAAATGCCAGCAATTAGGATTGGACGAGCGGTACAGCAATTCTGATTCAGTTTATTTTCCGGCTTCAACATGTTTGCGCTGAGTTCCTGCTTCGATAAGCACCCAGTATTACTGGAGTTTATCGAAGTTTTTTACTTTAATTGACCTTAGGTTTGTCATCATAAAGTTGTCAAGGTTACACTTCTTCGCTTTTTCTAATATAATAGGTTAAGAGGAATTTAGAAGAGGGATATGTTATGCAGAAAATGGCGAAAATAGCATATGAGAGTATTATGATTCTGCTCGTTATGCTGACAATCATTACACTATGGACTGAAAACACATACAGTTCAACAATCAATTGGATTGTATGGGGTGTCTTTTTTATTGACTTCTTCTTTCGATTACTGACTGCAAAGAAAAAGTGGGACTTCATTAAACAAAATCCATTTCTTCTGATAGCGATTATCCCATTTGATCAGTTTTTCCAGGTTGCCAGGGTGGTAAGGATCATCTACTTATTTCGGATCAAAACTATTGCCAAGTACTACATTGTGCCATATGCCGAAAAGCTTACTTTTCAATCCAAATCACTAATTGTATCAATACTTCTTTCATTAATGATTGCAGCATCCTTCATTATTTGGAACTTGGAAAGCTCGATTGTCGCATACTATGATGCATTGTATGTAATATTGGGATATTTACTTTTTTTCGGTCATCGTGTCTTTGAAATCGAGGGTCAGGTTTCAATTTGGATTTTAACAGGAATATCTATAATAGGGATTGCAATACAAGGTTTAGCACTGCAGTGGGCATTTAATAAGGTAGATATACTTTTTAATAATTTTAAAAAAAAGAAGCAATCGGTACGACAGGAACATAATTCAAAGGAGGCTAATTAATGACTGAAATTAAAAAAGGTAATAACAAATTTTATGTTGGCAAAGATGAACAGAACCCATTAGGTGAAATCACATTCGAGCCATCAGGTGATAATGTATTAATAGTTGACCATACGTATGTATCAGATGAGCTTCGTGGACAAGGTCTCGCAGGGAAGCTAGTTGATAAAGTTGTTACATATGCTAGAGAAGAGGGAAAGAAAATTGACCCAACATGCTCATATGCCAAAGATAAAATGGAGAAAACGCCTGAATATCACGATGTGCTGGAGGGTTAGGAGAAGAGAGCATGGATTTAATCAACGAATGCGTATTTGCATAACGACTTTGAAATAAACTATGTATTGGACACAAATAAAGGACAAGTTCTAATGGATGCTCCTGAATCATTAACAGGAGAACCAGGGATTGACTGGGATGACGAGGACGCAACTGATAATCTTTTACCAATTCCACAAATTACATCAAATGAAGCATATGATTCAATGGATAGATTTGCAGAAAAACAGGAACCAGCTGTAGCTGAGAAATTGATTGATGTACTGAACCGTAGAAAGCCATTTCGAAATTTCAAGGAAAAGGTTATTCAACTTGGTATTGAAGATGAATGGTATACCTTTGAACAAAGTGATGCAAAGGAAGCCATTTTCGATTGGATGAACGACCTCAATATACCCTATGAAAAGATTAATCAAAAATAAACTACTGAAAAAAGGGAACTAATAATATGTACTTAACCATCCAGGAAACAGCTGAATATTTATCAATTGAAGAATCAAAAGTCAAAACGTTTGTACTGCAAGGTCGTATACGTTCTGTTTATGATGGAGATAGATTCCTTATTAACAAGGATCAATTTAGTACACATCTAGAGCAAATGGATAATTATAAAAAAATGATTCAAGATTACCTGAATGAACCACTTCCGGAAGACCCCGATGTGAAGGATGAAGATTAGATATAAATTACATAGAGGAGCAATTGTCCATGCCCAAAAACCACCAAACCACGAAAAACGGAAAATCAATTGTATATACAGTTGAGGAGCCTATTGAGCTTTTAAAATTTCTGATAAAAGTCATGCCCAACCGCAGCCGGAACTCAGTTAAGTCAATCCTTGCGCGCGGTCAGATAACAGTTGATGAACATATGGAAACACAATACAATTATGAACTGAACCCAGGACAGGAAGTAACCATCTTAAAAAATAAAGCTTCTGTTAAAGAGAGTGCACTAATTGGCATGAATATTGTTCATGAAGATGAAGATATCATTGTCATCAACAAAGAGGCTGGTTTACTTTCGATTGCCACCGAAAAAGAAAAGGAACGAACTGCGCACCATCAATTGATGGAGTATGTGCGCCGTGAAGATCCCGCAAATCGAATATTTGTTGTACATCGTCTTGATAAGGATACATCGGGAGTTATGATGTTCGCTAAAAATGAAAAAGTTAAGCGGACCTTGCAGGATGCCTGGAAGGAAAATGTTAAAGAACGTACATATGTTGCACTTGTCGAAGGGGAAGTAAAAAAATCGAAAGGCTACATATCATCGTGGCTGAAAGAAAGCAGTACACATTTGGTATATTCCAGCCCCAATAAGAATGACGGACAACATGCAATTACACATTATAATGTAATCCAATCGAACAAAAAGTTTTCATTAGTTGAAATTCAGCTGGAAACTGGGCGGAAAAATCAAATTCGCGTTCATATGCAGGATCTGGGAAACCCAGTTGTAGGTGATAAAAAATATGGCTCCAAAACGAATGAAATCAGGAGGCTTGGTCTTCATGCGAAGGTATTGTCCTTCAATCACCCTACGTCAGGTAAGTTAATGCGGTTTGAAGCAGATGTTCCAGGGTCATTTTTTGCAAAATCAAAATAGTGTTACATAGGAGGTGTGTTTCATATTTTACAAATTCAATGTACAAAAAAGCTGGCCGATGAATTAAAAATAAAAACATCTAATGAACAGATAGCAGACAACGAACCACTGTACTCATGGCATGCACATATTTTTTACTATAACCGAAAAAAATACTGCATCGTTATGAATAACAGCACACGTTATAACTTCATTATTGGCAGTCTCAGAAAAAAAGAATTTAGTCAGTTTTCTTCACTAGTTAAAGAAGGAATACGTAAAAACCTATTGGCTGAGGGATTTGCTGAAAAAGTTGTGGAAACATATATGAAAAAATGTGATGACGTGAATTATGCTCCAACAAGTGAGCGTCCTATTATTTCTCAAATAAATGAAATGATAAGTGCAACTAAATTCTTTCAGGAGAATAATGAAGCAGATACCATTGAAGACAAACTAGATGAAATTAATCGCTTTAACAATAAATTTGTTATGCTGACATTACCAGAAACTTATTCAGCTGAATCCATGAAGAAAGCATTAATCAAAGAGGTTCTTTTATAAAAGAGCCTCTTTCTTACTGCGTAGGTGTTGCTAAGGCTAGCGAATGCCAAATGGTGAATCGATAAAGATCGACAACGAAACGGTAATATTCGACACGCAATAGATAAACATCGACTCGGAATAGATAAAGTTCGACATAGAATCGATAAAGGTTACAAACTGAGCGGTGCTTTTTCAACAACTCGCCCACTTCGTCCTTCTGTTGTATCGGCATTTTTCAGAGAACTGATAACAGCTTCCTCAGTCACTTCAATTACGGCTTGAAAAAGTTTACTCATAATAGGGTGGTCATCACGTATAAATGACATCGACTCCAGCTGTACAGTGGCGTTATGATTATATGTATTCGCTGTTGAAAAAGCGATTGCTATATCGCCGCTGCCATTGTCGATATTGCTTCCAGTTCTGCCCAACCCCGCTGCACATCGTTTGGCAAGCCGTTTCAGCTGCCGGTCATATAGCGGTGCATCTGTTGCTACAACCATCATAATTGATCCATCAGGTGTATCCAATTTTATGCTGCTTCCGAAATCTGTAAATAAGGCATCATCCCGTTTGCCAAAATTACTTAATACGAGGCAGCCAACAGTGTACGTATCTACAAGTCGTGATGCTGTGCCGATTCCCCCTTTATACCCGAAACACACCATCCCTTTTCCTGCGCCAATCGCACCTTCTTCAACAGGATTACTGTTAGCACTCTCTATGGCTTGAATCGCGTGCTCAGGCTTCACGGATTGCAGTCGTATTGAATTCAGGTAGCTGTCATTACATTCACCAACAACGATATTAAGTGAACTTGTTGAGTCTCCAATTTCTTTATTTTCGTTGAGCATATACTGGAGTGTTCCTTGCCAGACAGTTCCTACACTGAGCGTGTTGGTAAGCATAATTGGTGATTCAAGTAAGCCTAACTCCTCTACTTGGACAAGGCCTGCAGTTTTTCCATATCCATTAATAACTGAGCTTGCTGCACGTATTTTGTTTGAAAAAATATTACCCTTATGGGGCAATATAGCAGTAACACCAGTACAAACCGTATCTTGTTCATTCAATTTCTCGTACAAAGTTACATGTCCAACCTGCACCCCCTCAACATCGGTAATGCAATTGGATTTTCCTTTAGGTAACTGCATCTGAATCACTCCTTAAATTTCTGTTATTTTACCAGTATTATAGCAGATATATGTATTGCTTAATTATTTGTATAAACTCCAAGTAGAATTGTTTTAAAGAAAATTAATTCTTTCATTAAACTTTCACATAACTTCTTTATAATGAATAACGAAATGGGAACATGGAGGTCATACTATGCCATCAGCTTGGGTATTAACCAACGTTGCGATTATTGTAATAAGTGTTCTTTCTGGTCTGTTGTTTTTTTACATAATAAGTCCATTAAAGAAAACAATGAAAAAGCAACAATTGGAAGAAATAATATCATTACTTATTAATTTTGTCATTTTTATATGGATTGGAAAGGTTCTCTTAAGCTTATCTGTATTTGTAAAAGATCCACTTGCCATACTAGCGTACCCTAGTAATTCACACGCCTTTTACGTTGCAGTATTATTTCTGATAATAAACGTTGGTTATAAGGCAAAACGAAAAAATATCGATACAATTCCTTTACTGGCATCATTTGTTCCAGTTTTCTTGGGGGCATCGTTTGTTTATGAATTTATCGATATTATGTGGAACGAAAGCACCTTAGCATGGGGGCATTTGCTATTACTCATAGTATTGACTTTCATTTATGTATTCGTGCACGAGAGGATATCATCTCGTACGGCAGCAGGTGGTTTTTTTGTCGGGTGGAGTTTGGGGCAATTGCTTCTATCCTTTATACTGCCTTTTACAACATTATTTGGCTATATGATGGCTCGCTGGTTCTTATTAGTTATTTTTGTAATAAGCTTGGCACTGTTGACTTATCACCATAGAAGGAAGAATTCATAATGATGCTGCTGCAGGTTTGACAATTTGGCTTGGCGAATGCAAATGACACGTATTTCAATTTTTCTATTAAGGATCGTTCAGGATACGTGGTTATCTATTTTAGGATAAAAATTGGAGGTTTAAATTATGAAAAAAACAATTATAATCCTCATAATTACCGGGATGCTTGCCTGGGCAGTATACGATGTACTAAACAGCTCTGAGGAAACGGCTGATAGTGGAGATTATGTTGTAGAGGATGACACTAAAGAAGAAAGTACAAGTGAGGAAAGCGAAGGTAACAATAAAGTTGGACTTGAAATAGGAAATATGGCACCCGATTTTGAACTTACGACTTTGAAAGGGAAGACAGTCAAGCTTTCCGATTTTCGTGGTAAGCGAGTTCTTGTTAACTTTTGGGCAACTTGGTGTCCTCCATGTCGCGCGGAGATGCCAGATATGGAGAAATTTCATCAAAATAAAGATATTACAATTTTAGCGATTAATCTTACTGAAACAGAGAGCACGAAAAGTGATGTATCCGATTTTGTAGAAAAGTTTGAACTGACATTTCCAATATTAATGGATGAAACAGTGGAAGTGGCAAATCAATATCAAATACAGCCTATTCCCACATCATACATGATTGATTCGAACGGAGTAATTCAGTTTAAGGCATTAGGTGCTATGAATTATGAGTTAATGGTTCAGGAGTTTGAAAAGATGAAATAGATCCTCTTTTTAGTTTAAAATAGAAAAGAGGTGTTCAATATGAAACAAACAATTTTAGTCGTAGAAGACGATATGATGATTCGTGAACTAATAAAAATACATTTGGAAAAAAATGATTACGATGTGGTAGAAGCCGCTGATGGTGAGGAAGCAAAAGGTATTTTTCTAAAACATCATCCTTGTTTGGTCATCCTTGATTTAATGTTGCCTAAAGTTAGTGGCGAAGATTTCTGTGCATGGGTACGTGCTCAGGAACGTAATGAGGTTTCCATTATAATGCTTTCAGCAAAAGCGAAGATTGAAGATAAGATTGATGGGCTGAAAATGGGAGCAGATGATTATGTCACGAAGCCTTTCGATCCAAATGAACTCATGGCACACGTCGAAGCAGTATTGCGACGTACAGGTCAATTTTGCCAAAAAATTGTATATGACGGGTTATGTATTAAGCCTCGAAAAGGTGAAGTGCTTCTTTACGACAAATCGATTAAGCTAACGAAATTTGAATTTAATCTTCTTTATTTTTTAATGCAAAATCCGAATATGGTGCTTAGTCGTGAACAATTAGTCATGCAAATATATCCATATGCAGATCATACAGTGCTGGATCGCACGATTGATGCGCATATCAAAAAGCTGCGGGAAAAGATTGAGGATAACACATCCAAACCCAAGCGTATCCAGACTGTTCGGGGAATGGGGTATAAATTTGTCAATACGTAAACGGATTATATCAAAATTTCCTAAAGGATTCTTATGGCGGTTATCTGCGCTAAATTTCCTTGTTGTTGCTTCTGCAATTGTCGTGAGTGGACTGGCGACTTATAATACTGCTTGTTTTTTAGTGGACGCCATGGGTGGGTTGGAGGAACAACGCCAGCAGCAATTCAATGCAACGCTATTTAATTACTTGTGGATCTTTATAATTACAGCGATTTTTATGGGGAGTTTATTGCATTTTTATATGACAAAAAAACTAATCAGACCAATTCGCAGCTTAATAGAATCCACTAAGCAATTAAAAAAAGGCAATTATCCCGATCCTGTTGAGGTGACATCCCAGGATGAAGTAGGCGAGCTTGCTGTACAATTTAATGCTCTTATTCAACAACTGCATACGAACGAGCAACACCGCCAAAAGCTTGTATCTGATCTATCACATGAATTTCGTACGCCTTTAACTAATTTAAATGGATATCTTCAGTCATTGGAACGAGGCGATATTCAAGGGAATCAGGAGCTTTACAAGGCGTTGTACCAGGAATCGCAACGTCTTACAGTTATGATAGAACAATTGGAACAACTTAAGGAATGGGATTATGTAACTTCCCAAACCTATTCCCAAAGTAGAGGAGTCGATATTGCTAATCTGATTGATCAGTGTGTTGCAATGTTTAAATTGCAAATGGAGGAAAAAGATATTGGCTTGTCTATAAATGTATCCTCATGTAAGTTACATATTCATGAGGAAGGTATTCAGCAAATTATAAATAACCTCTTAGAGAACGCTATCCATTATTACAATGGTGAGGGTGGAATTCATGTACTTGGCGAACAGCAAAATTCTGTTTATCAAATCCTTGTAAGTGGTCCAAGTGATTTCATCCCAGAACATGAACGGGAAAATATATTTGAACGGTTTTATAGACTGGATACATCCAGAAGCCGCAAAACAGGTGGAAGCGGCTTAGGGCTTGCTATAGCTAAAGAAATAATAGACCGGCATGGCGGAGAAATCGGAGTTATTTCCGAAAAAAACATAAACACTTTCTGGTTTACATTACCACTAGCGTAAAGGAGCATATGTAGTTCGGTTAGGAATGGGGATGTGCTCGCTTTTCGCGGCCACACACGACGTGAGGTCGATGGGGCGAGTAATCGGATTTTCAGGATGTCCCCTCTACTCCTCGTTAGTATCCCCCCTCTATACGCAGGCTCGCCAGCCCATTTTTTCGCAGGAGTCATAATCCCCCCCCAATCATGGCTCAGAAAGCCCGGATTCAGGCTTTCCCGGCGTGATTTAATCAGTTTTTAACAGTTTTTTATTGTTAGATCTGATTGTTCGTCCACGGAAAGAGGGTGATTTTCCTAATCATCAATAGGAACTTTCCTGCCACTTCGCATTATGTTCTGCAATACACCCAAGCAGGGCATCAACCAACAGCGTATCTTCATTATTAAGTGAAATCTCTCCATAATAATCACCAACGACATGGTGGACTGCGATTTGATGACCAATACACTTCTTGCTAATTCGTTCTTTATAAAATATAATATGTTCTTTAAAAAATACGGAATAATAAGAAAAATGGAGGAAAAAGCGTATTTAAGATACATAGATGCTCATAACCGTAATATTCGGGTGAATTTGAGGTTTTTCAATCTAGGTATTTTGACATATACTTCATTTAAAGTTCATTATATAGAACGATTTGTTAATTTACATAGTGAATCCTTGACCTTAAGTAGAAACAAAGACTAATTTTTTTAATGTTATTGTTCATTAAAAAGAACGTAGTGGAAGGTGGGAGAACAATGAGGAAAAAACGGACGAGAAAACATCTTACTAGCTATAATAAGACTGCTACTGTCATACAAGTATTTATAATTTGGTGCTGCATCTTAATAGCAGGAACCTATTTCAATTCTCATACGAACGCAAGTTTTAATGACATTGAAGAAATTAATGGAGAATTGCACGTTAATTGGGAGCTTGATGATGTAAAAGATCCACCTCAGGAAGAATATTGGGATAAAAGTTCATTGAAATTTTCGGGCGAAAACGCTGAATATGGTTTTTGTGAACGAGATGTATCCGGGTTATTTTCAGGTGTGATAAATGGTGGTGACGGTGATATGAATGGAGAATCAGCGTATGATGTTCATTATCATCAAGACAAAGCCCCTAACAAAAATAGACTTGGAGATGTTGTGTATTCAGGTGTGATACAACCATTAGAAACTGGTGAATCAATCATCTTAAAATTTGAACCTGATAATCTTAATGATTTGGAACCAGGCAAATATAAGTTTAAGGCATATCAACGACTAGGACACGGGGATCCGAATAATGATAACCCTGATGGACCATTGATGGAAATTTGGGGTAATAAGGAAATCACAATTACGCAAGAGGAAATCAATAGTTGCATAGCCTTGTCTACGCAGACAGAACAAAGCAGTAAATCTAGCAATGAGGGATTGAATAATAACACGGACAAGGAAGCAGTTGATGAAGACGTAGATCTCACAAAGAAATCAAATAAGACTGATGCAGAAGAAGCGAAAGAATCTGCTAATAAGGGACAAGAAGCAAATAACCAAGTAAGTAAAGAGGATACTGCCGATTTTTATGATGAGAAGAACGCACACTAATCTATTGGAGGGAAGCAGTGAAAGGGGTGGGAAAAGATGTGGAAAAAGAATAAGATGAATCGAATAAGCAGGATAATCTCGACACTTCTGATTGTAACGTTAATCGGCATGACTTTATTAGTTATTTCAGCTAGGGTTTCTGGTGATGAACCACAGCTTTTCGGTTATCAGTTTAAGACAGTGCTTTCCGGGTCAATGGATCCTGAATTTAGTACAGGTTCAATCATCTTGGTGAAGCGGATCAATGACACAAGTACACTTATAAAAGGTGACGTAATCACATTTAACCAAGATGGTAATAATTTTGTAACCCATAGAGTTGTTGAAGCTGTAAAGAATGATGGATTAACCCTATATAGAACGAAAGGGGACAATAACGAAAATGCTGACATGAACCTTGTTTTACCAGAGAATGTGGTTTCAAAATACACTGGATTCACTGTTCCGTTTGCAGGCTATTTAGTTAATTATGCTGGTTCACCAATCGGAGTTGCAATTCTCTTAATCGTACCTGGATTGTTGTTACTGGGTTATGCAATTCTAACCTTTCGTGCAACGATTAAAGAAATTGAATCAAGAACAAAATCGATCAATTTACAATAAGAAGATTTACAAAAATAAATATACCCATGCGGGCAGAAATTTTAGGAGGAATAAGTAATGAATATTAAGAAGAAGATGGGCACAGTTATTTTAGCAGGAGCTCTAGGATTATCACTAGTAGGATCTGGAACGTTTGCAGCTTTTAATGACGTAGAAAAAATTGATAACACATTTACTGCAGGAACGTTGGATTTGGTCTTAACAGGACAAGAAAAAACGTCATTTGAATTCAGCAATTTGGAACCTGGAGAATCCTTAACTAAAACCATAACTTTAAAGAACAACGGGTCATTGGCAATTAAGGAAATTTTAATGAGCTCGATGGCAATAGAAGGAAGTTGGACAGATAAGACAAACCAAAAGTTACCAGATAACGGTATGAACACCGTGGATGACTTTTTAGAACAATTTAATGTAATAGTTAATCAAGGCGAAACAGAAGTATTCAATGGAACTCTTGCTGATTTAAATTCAGGTAAAGTGATTATGGGTTCAGAAGGAGGAGCGTTGGAATCCGGTGCTAATATGAGTATCGACATTGAAATTAGCTTTGTAAACAATGAGAAAAAATATCCTAATAGTCTTTTTATGGAACAAAATAAATTCCAAGGTGAAAGTATAAGTCTTGACTTAATATTCGAGGCAACTCAGATGTCCGGCGAAGATAAAAGTTAGAAATGTATGATGTGAAATTTTTAAACATTGCTGGGGTGATTTTATGAGAAAAAATAAAGTGATAATAGTGCTTCTTACAATAGTTTTGATTTTGATTTTTCCAATTAATAGTTATGCTTCTGAAGGTAATGTGAATGAAATTGAAGAAATCGACTTAGCAACTAGCCCCAGCAGTATATTTTTTAATCTCAATAATATGAAGCCCGGGGATTATGCTATTAAAAATTTAACCGTATCAAATGATGGTAATCAGGGGATTCAGTATAAATTTACAAACACTTTTATTGATGGATCTAAAAAGCTATATGATGAATTTCATTTGACCGTTAAAGATGAATCGTCTGTATTATTCGATGGTATGTTGAAAGATTTTACTACGCTGGAGCAACGTAACTTAACTGATGGCGATTCAGAAGTGATCAGATTTAAAATTTTAATGCCTTATAAGCTTGGCAATGAATTTCAAGGGTTAGGCAGTAAATTTGAATTCACATTTTCTATGACAAACATATCTGAAGAAACCATATCTTCAGGTGTAGGCCAGCTATTACCTGATACGGCTACATCAATGTATAACTTTCTATTAATCGGAGCAATTGTGCTGTTAAGTGGAGTAGTGTTGTATGGTTACAGTGTTCGAAAAAAACGTATAAAAGAAAGTTAATGGTTCTACACCTATAATCGAATCTCAGACCCAAAAAAGTGTCATGAATTTTAAAAAAATAACATGACACTTTTTGCTGTTCGCGTTCGATTGTAATAGTAGGAGGGATACCGTAAGCTATATTTTTGTATTTCCAAGATGTTCATTGCTATATTAATTATTATTCAACAAAATCTGACCTTTTCACCTTTGTGGGATTGCAAACATTCTATAGAGAATGATTCGAAAAGAGTGTGTATAATCTTCTTACGTTCGCTGATATCGACGTTTTAGTGAAATTCCCAATGAGCAAAAGTATGAAAAACAGGATTTCAAAGTGTTCACGAAACCGGTTTACTTAAAATCTAAATAAAGTTGCTAATTTTCGAAAAAAACTATTGAAAACGGATACATTAATAGTTATAATCAGATTAAGAAATGGAATTGATTCATTTTTTTTCACCTTTTACGAAACCGGTTTCGTAAATTAATCTGTTTCTTATGTAGTCGTTTCTCAGGTAAGTAAGGTTAATAAGAGGATTATTATTAAGGGGGAATTTTACTAATGAAATTCAAAAAAAGTTTACTGATGGTCTTGTTGCTTAGTTTTAGTGCTATTTTATTTGCTTGCAGCGAGGACAATAAGTCGGCTTCCAGTGAAGAAAAAGTGTCCCTGGACTTTTGGGTGTTCGGAGCAACTAACTATGAATCTTTAGCTGAAGAGTATGAAAAGGAAAACCCGGATGTGGAAATTAATATTAAGACGTCAGAATTGGGCGATCATCATAACAGTTTATTTACTGCTATTTCTGCTGGTACAGGAGCTCCTGATTTGGCAATGATTGAAGTCGATCAGTTGGACCGTTACCGCGAGGCACAAGATCGTTTTGTGAATCTATATGATTTAGGCGCTGAAGACATTAAAGATCAATACTTAGATTGGAAATGGAATGGAGCAGAGAATGGCGAGGGAGATTTCTTGTTTGGACTTCCTACAGACATTGGTCCTAAAGCCATGTATTATCATACAGATGTTTTTGAAGAAGCAGGTTTACCAACAGATCCTGATAAAGTCAGCGAATTGATTTCTACATCGGAAGCTTTTGCTGATGCAGCGGGTAAAATACTTGATGCTACAGATAAACCGATGGTAGATAGTATGGAAATGGCGTTTCGTGCAAATATGGATGCATTACAAGTTAGTTACTTCAATCGTGATGATGAATTATTACTAAGCGAATCCGATAACGGAGTTAAAGAAGCTTACGATTATGCAGTTGAACTTGATTTACAAGGCTATGTAGGAAGCTTCGAAATGTGGACACCAGAATGGGCGAACGCTTTGAATAAAGGTGGTTTCGGTGTAGAAATGGCTCCAGCTTGGTTGAAAGGTTACATGACAGAGAATGCTCCTGAAGGCGCTGGTAAATGGCGCGTGACTACACTGCCAACTCAATTCGCTGGTAATTGGGGCGGGTCTTATATAGCGATTCCTTCAGAAACGGAATATAGCGAAGAAGCGTATGAGTTCTCTAAATGGCTTTTATCTCCAGAGAATCAGTTGGAATCATTTGTAGACAGTGGTTTATTCCCATCCGCTCCAGAAGTGTATGAAATGGAAGAGTTTAAAAATAATTCAGACGAATATTTTGGCGGCCAAAATACAGCTAAATACTTCGCAGAAGCGGCAAAACAAATTCCTGAAGTTTATAAAGGACCTAAATATGTAACCGTAAATAACGAAATCTTGACTGCCTTAAGAAATGTTCAAGAAGGCGGAGATCCTGAGAAAGAATGGGAGGACGCTGTTACGCGTATCGAAGGCTTGCTTAAAAAGTAATCAACTGGGCTGGATGGGTTCCTCATCTAGCCCTCATTACATAAGGGGGAATAGAGGTGGAAAATACACAAACTCAACAACGGGTCTCCTCTGCTAAAGTCAGCAAAATGTCTGAGAAAAAGAAAGATATGATTTCAGGTTATTTATATGTAGCTCCTTTCTTTATCGTTTTTGGCATTATAGGACTCTACCCGGCTATTTTTAGTATCGTGCTAGCTTTTCAGAAGTGGAACGGTTTAGGTGAAATGGATTATGTAGGGTTCAGTAACTTTGCCATTGTACTGCAAGATCCATTGTTCTGGAAATCATTATATAACACTGTGATTATCGGTTTGATGGGGACTGCACCTCAATTAATAGTTGGAATTATACTCGCATATTTCTTAAATATGGCTGTTATACGATTCACTAACTTTTTCAGAGTTACGATTTTCATGCCTTATATTACATCAATGGTAGCTGTCGCGTTAGTGTTTGGCGTGTTCTTCAGTACTAATGAAAGTGCCCTTGCAAACTATGTCATCGGATGGTTTGGAATCGATCCTATCAGCTGGAAAACTTCAGAGTGGGGAGCCAAAATTGCGATATCTTTAATGGTTTTCTGGAGATGGGTAGGCTATAACACCATCATTTACTTAGCTGGTCTTCAAAGTATTCCTAAAGATTTATATGAAGCGGCGACAATTGATGGTGCGAATAAAGTACAACAGTTTCTTCATATCACGATTCCTTTATTGAAACCATTTATTATATTGACTGTATTCATGTCTACCGTTGGAGCGCTTCAACTTTTCGCTGAACCAACTGTATTCCTTGGAGCATCAGCTTTCAATCGGGATGAAGCGATGACAGTCGTAATGTATTTGTACCGAGATGCATTTAATTTAGGTTCATTCGGAACAGCATCAGCAACTGCAGTATTATTGCTTATCATCATTATAGCTGCGGCAGCTCTGAATACTTGGTTAACATCAGGTGTCGGTAATAAAAAGAAGAGAGGGGTAAAATAAATGAAGCAAAATAATAAGAAAACATCCAGATCAGGTACACTTCCCGTATATATTGTTTTGACATTAGCTTCTATTTTATCACTCTTCCCATTTTACTGGATGTTTGTAATGGCTACTCAACCGAGTGCAGCCTATAATTCCATCCCTCCTACGCTTCTTCCGGGTGGAATGCTTATAGAAAACTTTCAAAAGGTGCTGGATACGATTCCTTTCTTCCAGGCGATGTGGAATACAGTCCTTTTATGTACAACGGTAACTGTGGCGGTGTTAATCATTAGTTCTTTATCTGGATTTGCGTTCGCAAAATTCCACTTCCCAGGTAAAAACTTTTTGTTCATCTGTATTTTGCTAACGATGGTAATTCCGCCTCAATTAGGGTTAATCCCTCAATATTACTTGATTTCACAGCTAGGGTGGTTAGATACATTGCTCGGAGCTGGGGTGTTGTTCCTGCTTAATCCGTTAGGAATCTTTCTTATGCGTCAATACATCAGCCAATCCGTTCCAGATGAGTTGATGGAAGCAGCGAAGCTTGATGGGTGTTCGAATTTCAGGATTTACAGAAGTATCGTTCTGCCGATTATTAAACCAGCATTCGCTACACTCGGAATCATTGTGTTTACACTTGTATGGGGCGAATTCTTGTGGCAATTCACAGTGCTGCGTGATCCTTCCTCTTATACATTGCAAGTAGCGCTTGCTTCCTTGAACAACGCTTTTCGTGTTGATTTCGGGATGCTGCTTTCTGGAGTATTCTGGGCAACTGTACCTCTTATTGTTATATTTCTTATCTTCAATAAATGGTTCATTTCTAGTATTACAGAAGGATCTATCAAGTAGTCAGTGCTACTTCTTTTAATTGTTGGTACAATATGAGTAACATGATAGCGGATAATGCATAAGGAGTTGTAATACACGATGGACTTAACAATTAGAGATATTGCTAAAATGGCTGGGGTATCACCGGCCACAGTTTCAAAAATTATCAACAATTATGAAGGTATAGGCGATGCTACAAGGCAAAAAGTCTATAAAATCATAGAGGACACGAAGTATCAGCCAACGTTCTCAGCAAAATCCTTAGCTACAAAAAAATCAAATTTAATTGGTTTAATTTATGCAGGTAAAATAAATGTGGATTTTAAGCACCCATTCTTCAACGAAGTGGTCAACACTTTCAAAAAATCAGTCGGAGCTTTAGGCTACGATCTTCTGCTTTTCTCAAACGAAAAGATTTATCAGGGCGAAAGCAAGTATCTGGAAAGGTGTAAACATTTCCACGTAGATGGCTGTTTGGTTATCGCAGGTGATGAAATTGAAGAAGCCGTCCTTGAAATTGATCAAAGTAATATTCCATGTATTGGAATCGATTTAAAGTTAGAAGGTCCACATTCGAGCCATATTATGACCGATAATGCAAAAATCGGCATGAAAGTGGTGGAGTACCTCTACTTGAATCAAATTCGAAAGGTCGCCTATATAGGAGGAAAGCAGGACTCATTAATAGCTGGGATCAGAAACGATGGATATATTGAGGCAATGAAGAAATTCGGGCTGCCCGTCAGAGAAGAGTGGCTTCGCTATGGTGATTTCTTTGAAGAAAGCGGTTATCAATCTATGAAAGAAATATTGAGTGCTGAAGATCGTCCGCAGGCAGTATTTGCTGCTTCTGACATGATGGCACTTGGAGCATTAAAAGCAATGAAGGAACAAGGATTATCTGTCCCAGAAGACATTCAATTGATCGGTTGTGATGACATAGAGGCCTGTCGATATAGTGATCCGCCGCTCACAACCGTCAAACAAGATAAACAGAAGTTAGGAAAGCTAGCTGCCTATATGCTTGATGATCTTATTCAAGATAACCACGATATCCATCCAGTCAAAGTAGATCCGGAGCTGGTCATTCGTTCATCTAGTATAGAAAGGTAGTTACCCCCTAATAGATAAAAATAGGAGGTTACAAGTATGACAATCATTCAATTTCCAAAGACATTGAAGTGGGGAGCAGCTACAGCTTCTTATCAAATAGAAGGTGCTGCTCATGAAGGCGGAAGAACACCGTCCATTTGGGATGTATTTGCCCATACTCCTGGTAACGTAAAAAACGGCGATCATGGAGACGATGCATGTAATAGTTATCACCTTTATAAAGAGGACGTTCAGCATTTAGCAAATCTTGGAGTCAATCTCTACAGATTTTCAATTTCCTGGTCGAGAGTTCTCCCTCAAGGAACTGGTGATCTGAACCCGGATGGAGTAGCTTATTACCGTAACTTGATTCAAGAATTACTCGATCATGGGATTGAACCTATGATTACTCTCTACCACTGGGATCTGCCTCAGGTATTACAAGAAGAGGGAGGCTGGGAAAACCGAAAAACTGTCGATGCTTTCAAGGAGTATGCGATTGCTATGTTCAAGGAGTTTGGCGGTCAAGTGAATAAATGGATCACGATAAATGAACCTTGGTGTGCATCTTTCTTATCAAATTATTTAGGAATCCATGCACCTGGAAAAACAGATTTACAAGCAGGTGTTGATGTTTCGCATCACTTACTGTTAGCCCATGGAAAAGCTGTACAGTCGTTTAGAGACCTTGTTCCACACGGTGAAATCGGCTACGCTCCAAATGTTGGCTGGCTAGAACCTTATACTTCAAGTGAAGTAGACATAGCAGCTTGTAATCGTTCCATGATGTGGCAGAAGGAATGGTTTATGGATCCTGTTTTCAAAGGAACGTATCCTGATGAACTGATTAATCTTTTTGCAGAACATAACGCAATTTTAAAAATAGAAAAAGGAGACCTTGAGGTGATTTCACAGCGGATTGATTTCATGGGAATCAATTATTATACAGGAAACCTTGGGCGTTTCAAGAAGGATGAAGGATTGTTCCAAGTAGAAGAGGTTCCGTTAGATAATCGCAGAACAGATATTGGGTGGCCAATATATGCTGATGGTTTTTATAAAGTCTTAACTAATATCCACGAAACGTATGGGGATGTTCCAATTTATATTACAGAGAATGGCGCTTGCTATAATCATGAAGTAGACAATGGAGCCGTTCATGATCAAGAGAGGATTCAATACTTGGAACAGCATCTTACATCGTTGCACAGATCGATTCAAGCAGGAGTTCCTATCCGAGGGTACATAGTGTGGTCGCTGCTTGATAATTTCGAATGGGCAGAAGGGTATGAGAAGAGATTTGGTATCATTCATGTTAACTTCAGGACATTTGAGCGTACGAGGAAAGACAGCTACTACTGGTATAAGCAAA
Source organism: Virgibacillus subterraneus (assembly GCF_900110695.1). Taxonomy (GTDB): domain Bacteria; phylum Bacillota; class Bacilli; order Bacillales; family Amphibacillaceae; genus Lentibacillus; species Lentibacillus subterraneus. Next base: position 130,302 of record NZ_FOEH01000006.1, read on the forward strand.
CGGTAACGAATCAAGGGTTTGAGCGCTAAATTTTTTTGATGGTTAACGAAACCGGTTTCTTTAAGTTTAGTTTGATTAATGTGAGGAGGAGTATGTTTGAAAAAAACATTGCTTAGTTGTTTATTGGTCGTTCTTGTATTCTTTGGCGTGTCGTTTCCAGTCCATGGTCAAAAAGGGTCTCAAGAATTGATCGAACGGTGGTCAGATCGGGCGCTGTTTGATGACTTGAATGAGAAAAAGGGTGTCCATGCTTCCATGTCTTATGATGAATACGCGATTTTGCTTGGTAATTTATTCGGAATCAGTACGGATGATGTTTACAAAGCTTATGAATCAATTTCTAAAGATTTTAATAAGAAATCTGTTATCAAGCAGGAGGCAGCCGCAAAAATGATCGATTCATTGCTTCCACCTCAAGTACAAACAAACTTTGGTAAGGAGTTAGAGTCAGACCGTCCACTCAAGCGTTTAAATGCTCTTCAAATGATGGATTCTTCTATTGAAGCTTTCTATCATAATGAAGGGAACTACAAGGGAGAATCCATCCAAGGAAATGCTTGGATCAACGCTGCAAATGTAACGCTTACCGAAACCATAATTAAAGGCGATTTGTTCATCACTGAAGGAGCAAGTCCAGGAAACATTCAATTAGAGGATATTCAGGTATCTGGTACTGTTTATATTGAAAAATCCGTTCAGAACAGCGTCATTTCGAGGAATTCTACTCTCAACCAAGTGATTATTTATAATGCAAACGAAAAAGCGTCCGATTGGTCTTTGGTTTGGTCAGATGAATTCATGTCAGAAAAGATTGATCAGACGAAATGGACGTATGATACAGGAAACTGGATTGTCGATGATAATGGAGATGGCATTTCGCCCGGATGGGGGAATAATGAGCTTGAATATTACACAGACTCAAGTGATAACTCCTATATTGAAGATGGCAAATTAGTCATTGAAGCCAAAAAGGAAGAAGAGCCAATCACCGATAAATTTGGATCCTATGATTATACTTCCGCAAAATTGAAAACTAAAGGATTATTTAGTAAGAAATACGGAAAATTTGAAGCAAAAATGAAACTACCTGAAGGGCAAGGATACTGGCCCGCCTTTTGGATGATGCCGGAAGATGAAGTATATGGCGATTGGCCGACATCTGGGGAGATCGACATCATGGAAGCGGCAGGGAAAGAAACGAGTGAAATTGGTGGGACGATTCATTATGGAGAAGAGTATCCAAATAACACCTATCGAGGCAGCGAGTATCACTTCAAAGAAGGAGAAGATTATACAGATTTTCGTACGTATTCGATCGAGTGGGAACCAGGTGAAATTCGCTGGTATGTCGATGGAGAACTCTATCAGACTTTGAATGACTGGTTCAGTAAAGGGACAAATCAAGGGGATAAATATGCTTATCCAGCACCTTTTGATCAAGAATTCTATATGATATTAAATCTGGCTGTCGGTGGATGGTATGGAGGAAATCCTGATGAAACAACGGAATTCCCAGGTAAAATGGAAGTAGATTACGTAAGAGTGTATGAATTGACAGGAAGAGATTATCGAGAGCCTGTAGAGCCAGTTTTGGAAAAAGAAGAGCTTCCTGAAGATGCCAAACAACCATTAGAAGATGGAAACTTGATCTATGATCAAGCTTACGAAGAACCTATTACCGTGGTAGCTCAGCCAGAGGATTCACTTCATTCAACACTTTGGAATTTTGTAAAACTACCTGATTTTCAGGGGGATGGAACGATTTCAACAGACAATTTTGATGGATTTACTTTTGCAAAGACGGAAATTACTAATGCAGGGAATGCTTTGTGGTCGCTGCAACAGATTCAGAAGTTAGCGATCCTTCAAGGTCACACCTATCAAGTAACGTTTGATGCTAAATCGAATACTAGTCGGAACATCATGACGAAAGTTTCTGGTGGAGCGGAAAGAGGTTACGCCAACTATTCTGGCGAAAAAACGATGCAGCTGAGCGATCATGTACAATCGTACGAATATACCTTTACTTTGAATCAAGACACAGACTTAGGAGCAAGGCTTGAGTTTAATATGGGCAGTAATGGCACCGCGCCTGTCTGGATAGGAAATGTTCGTGTCGAAGATATCACTAGTGATCAGGAAGGCAATCAACCGAAGCCTGCCTTAGGCGATGGAAACCTGATTTATAATGGTACTTTCGATCAAGGAGATATGACACGTATGGATTATTGGGAGCTGGTACTCCTAAACGACGCCTCTGCTGAAGCTAAAGTTTCAGAGGCTGAAAGGGAGCTTGAAATCCATCCAGTACAGGAAGGGAATACTCTTGAAGATATCCAGTTCAAGCAAATAGGTATTCCATTAAAGCAAGATCAGGAGTATGAATTAACTTTTCAAGCTCGAGCAACGGAAGATAGAAGCATGCAGGTTGAACTCGTGAGTAAAGATGGTCAAACAAGTTATTTAACTGCTCAGGAGGTTCATCTAAATGAGGAGATGAATTCTAATACGATAACGGTTCAAATGCCGGCTGATAAGACCGATGGAGAAGCGCAGCTTTTATTTGAAGTTGGCGGCCAAAGCGGAAATGTGTATTTGGATGATGTTAGGCTTGTGCAAACATCGAACCCAGTAGATCTACATCCTTTACAAAACGGGGACTTTTCCAATGGGATGGAAGCGTGGTCCGAATATATCCACTTTGATGCTCAAGCAAAAACATCCATCGTTGATGAGATGCTGCAACTAGATATTGATCAGGCAGGTAATGAACAATGGAGTGTTCTCATTGAGCAAAAGGACATAGAATTGAGTAAAGGAAATACGTACAGTCTTTCTTTTGATGCCAAGTCGAGTCTTCCAAGAGACTTTGAAGTTACAGTCGAAAATGCAGCTTATCAGCGCTATTTTAGTGACTTTATTTCTGTAAATGAAGACATGCAACACTTTGAATTTGAATGGGAAATGACAGCGGATGATCTAACCTCTCTTAAACTTTTAATGGGTAATTTTGCCGACAAGCACCAAATTGTAATTGATAATGTAATGCTTGAGGTAAAAAATACAAATGAAAATACGGAATAACAACAAAATACGACTCCTTAACGAGTCGTTTTTTGTTGGTAACTTTTGTTTTACCAATCTTTTTGCATCAAAGGGTTTGAGGAGAGCTTACATCTTGCCGCCCCACCAGATACCCTAAGAAATTAGGGTGTCTTACTATTACTGCCTCTCCGGACATCCTATTACACAACTCACCATATCCCCATCCGTAGGTTCATATCGAATCTCACGGCCCTTTAGAGAATTTTTACGTCACGATATGTATACTCGTATATCAGAACCTCCGATTTCAAATTCTTGATCGCCAATTGCTTCATTAGACTTTCCTGCCATAAAAAATTCCTTCTATTCTTGTTATCGAAAGTGGAGGAAGGTTTAATTTTAATTTGGCTAAAAAATGGCTAACTTAAAATAGATACAGAAAAATGTGTATAAATATTCCAGTGTATAATTAATTCTAAAACATTGTCATTTCAATAAAAATATATGGTCAAAAACCTGCAAAAACAACACTCAACGATTTCCTAAACCGAAACTTATACAGTAAAAGCAGCTTCTTATTACAAGATGCTGCTTTTTTCACTTTACACGTATTTTTCTTGATTTAAACAATCAATATGTATATGATTACATTATAATAGAATTTAATTTAAAACTTAATATTAACTACCCCGTTTATTAACGGGTTCCTTCGGGGTCGGGTGAAATTCCCAATCGGCGGTGATGAAGTGCATACTTCTTAGTCCGTGACCCGTGCGGTTTTTAGTGCAACTAAGACTTTCGACATTAAGGCTTGGCGATAAGCTAAGTTTTCTAAAACCAAGCGGTGGATCTGGTGAAACTCCAGAGCCGACAGTTATAGTCTGGATGGGAGAAGGAATTTTTCAGGTAGTACGCATGTTTTACTAAAAATGACTAGGCAATGTTATTTGTTATTTGTGTATTCATTTTTAATCAAACATTTTGAAGATGCGCTATACTAAAAAAATTCTACCCTTATGCCTCTGAAGCTTATTCAGGGGCATTTTTAATTGGTTACGATAGGGAGGATCAAGAGATGAACGATGAATATTATATGAAATTTGCTTTAAACCTTGCAAGGTCAGTATCTGGCCAAACAAGTCCTAATCCTCCGGTGGGATCTGTAGTTGTAAAAGATGGTGAGATGTTAGGGTTTGGTGCACATTTAAAAGCTGGTGAGGCACATGCAGAGGTTCATGCGCTGAACATGGCTGGTGATAAAGCAAAAAGTGCAACGATTTATGTCACACTTGAGCCTTGCAGCCACCATGGCAGAACACCGCCTTGTGCTGACCTTATTGTTGAAAAAGGAATCAGTCGAGCAGTTATAGCTGTTACGGATCCGAATGAAAAAGTAGCTGGACGTGGGATTGAAACGCTGCGAGCAGCTGGTATAGAAGTCGAACTTGGTGTCGCGGAAAAAGAAGCAGCAGAGATAAACAGTGTTTTTTTCCACTATACAAATACGAAAACACCATATGTCACGATGAAGTCCGCTGTTAGTTTAGATGGCAAAACGGCCACTGTAACTGGTGACAGCAAATGGATAACTGGAGAAGCTGCAAGACTCGATGTACATCACTATCGACATACACATGATGCAATTCTTGTTGGTGTAGAAACTGTTATTGCTGATAATCCGAGTCTTACAACGCGTATCCCAAGTGGTGGGAAAAACCCAATACGAGTTATTCTGGACACATCACTCCGTACACCTTTAGATGCTGCTATTTTAAATGATCAGCAAGCAGATACATGGCTTTTTACCGGGAAGGATGTCACAGAGCAAGATATGGCACCTTTTAAAGAGAAAAGTGGAATAGATGTTATCAAAATGGAACGATTAACAATTGAAGATGCACTACTTGATTTAGGATCTAAAGGAATAATGTCTTTGTTTGTGGAAGGTGGAGCTACGGTTAATGGTTCTTTTTTGGAAGAACGGCGAATTAATCAATTGATAACCTATATGGCGCCGAAGCTTATTGGTGGTAAAACAGCTCCAACTTTCATTGAAGGTAATGGATTTCAATCGATGGCAGATACATTGTCACTTGAGATTAAGCATGTAGAAATGATTGATAAGGATATAAAAATTATTGCGGAACCGCGAAAGGAAGAAGCAGATGTTTACAGGAATAATTGAAGAGCTGGGCACCGTCAAAGAAATGAAACATGCTTCTGAGCAGTCGGTGGAAATGACGTTAAGTTCAACTAAAATTATGGAAGATGTTCATGTTGGTGACAGTATTTCAGTTAATGGAATTTGTTTAACGGTCACGAATTATTCTTCAAATGATTTCCAAGTTGATGTCATGCCGGAGACAATTAAGTCTACTTCATTAAATGTTTTAACAGAAGGTTCAAAGGTAAACCTGGAGCGATCAATGGCGGCGAATGGCCGGTTTGGTGGACACTTTGTATCTGGCCATGTTGATGGTATCGGAAAAATCACTCGGAAACAAAAGCAGGAAAATGCTATTTATTATGATATAGAGATTCCGGAAGAACTAGCGAAATATTTCATGATGAAAGGCTCTGTTGCTGTAGATGGTATTAGCTTGACTGTATTTGATGTTGGGCAAAGTACATTTACGATATCACTTATCCCGCATACAGTAGAAGAAACTATTCTAGGTGATAAAGATGAGGGTGATGTTGTAAATATTGAATGTGACATGCTCGCAAAACATGTACAAAATCTACTTAATCATCAATTGAACGATCATAATAATGGTTTTAATCAAGCATTCCTAAATAGAAATGGACTCATTTAAGCGAAGGAAGTGGAGAATATGTTTAACACAATAGAGGAAGCGATAAAAGATCTACAAGCAGGAAAACCAGTAATCGTAGTCGATGATGAGGATAGAGAAAACGAGGGGGACCTTGTTGCCTTATCTGAAAAGGCTACACCAGAAGTAATCAATTTTATGATAACCCATGCTAAAGGATTGGTGTGTACATCAATCAAGGCGGATTTGGCTAAAAAAATCAACCTGCCTATGATGACAAGTCAGAGTAGTGATCCATTTGGAACTGCTTTTACCGTAAGTATTGATCATGTCGATACAACAACTGGTATTAGTGCGGCAGAACGTTCCAAGACAATTAGAGCATTGCTTGATTCGGGTGTCGGTGCTGCTGATTTTAAACAGCCTGGTCATGTATTTCCACTTGTTGCTAAGGACGGAGGCGTATTGACTCGTTCTGGTCATACAGAAGCATCGGTTGATTTAGCAGCGTTAAGTGGGTCGTTTCCTTCAGGTGTGATCTGTGAAATTATCAATGAGGATGGAACAATGGCACGCGTTCCTGATTTGAAGCAAATGGCTGAGAAATTTGATCTTAAATTCATAACAATTGAAGATTTGAAGGCTTTCCGAAAGCAGAATGAAGTTCATGTAACTCGTGCTGTTGAAACAATTTTACCTACTGAATTTGGGATATTTAAAGTATACGGCTATACAAACGATCTTGATGATAAGGAGCATGTTGCGCTTGTTAAAGGTGATATTCATTCTGATGAGACGGTGATGGCAAGAGTTCATTCAGAATGTCTGACTGGCGATATATTTGGTTCTTACCGTTGTGATTGCGGACCACAGTTACACGAAGCCTTGAATAAGATTAATGACGCAGGTGCAGGTGTTTTAGTATATATGCGCCAGGAGGGCCGGGGAATCGGACTAATTAATAAACTTAAAGCATATCAGCTGCAGGATGCTGGAATGGATACGGTTGAGGCAAATGAACAGTTAGGGTTTGCACCAGACTTACGGGAATATGACTTAAGTGCACAGATTTTAAAGGACTTAGGTGTGAAAAAGGTGGATTTGTTAACCAACAATCCGAAAAAAATGACTGCACTTTCGTCGTATGGAATAGAAATCGGTGCGCGTATTCCAATCCAAACGGGCACACGAAAAGAAAACGAAAGATACATGCATACAAAATTTGATAAAATGGGCCACTTATTCAACTTTCATAATAACTAAAGGAGATGATTATAATGGGGAGAACGTTTGAAGGCAAGTTAGTAGGAACAGATTTGAAGATAGGAATAGTTGTCGCACGTTTCAATGATTTTATAACAAGTAAGTTACTGGATGGGGCTGTTGGAACGCTTCAAAGACATGGTGTACATGAGGAAAATATTGATGTTGCTTGGGTGCCAGGCGCATTTGAAATCCCTTTAGTTGCCCAAAAGATGGCGATGAGTAATAATTATGATGCTGTTATAACGCTTGGCACAGTTATTCGTGGCTCTACTCCACATTTTGATTATGTATGTAATGAAGCAGCAAAAGGCGTATCCAATGCATCAGTTCAATCTGGTAAGCCTGTAATCTTTGGTGTGTTAACGACCGAAACAATTGAACAAGCTATTGAGCGTGCAGGTACAAAAGCAGGGAATAAAGGTGCAGATGCAGCAGTAGCCGCAATTGAAACAGTAAATGTTGTGAGGGAAATTGAAGTTGACTGATAGCCGGCATCTGAATATCTTTGTAAGGGGAGATAGATATTAAATTTTTAGGGTACCAAATCTTAGGGTTAGGTGTTATCTGGATAGGTATGGCTTTCTTTTTCTCAGAAATGGATGAGGTAAGCAAGGTTATATTTTATATGGGAACATCGTGGCTATTATTTTTAATCATTATTTTTTTGAAGAAGATACTGAAAGGTCGTAAAGGTGACGAGGATTCAACAATAGGAAGGTAATGTTTATGCTCACTATCGAAAATTTATATAAATCATATGGCGATAAATTATTGTTTCAGGATGTTACATGTACGATTACACAAAATGACCGGATTGGGCTGATAGGCGTAAACGGCACTGGGAAGTCGACTTTTTTAAAGGTAATTGCAGGAATGGATAAACCTGAAAAAGGGACGATAAAACATGCAAAAGACTACCAAATTGAGTATTTGGCACAGGATCCGGAACTCGATCCGAATCTGACAGTAATAGAACAAATATATTATGGTGAATCAACAATAATGAAGGTTATGCGAGAATATGAAACAGCTCTTCAGGCCTTGGAACAAGACTCAGATAGTGAAAAGGCTCAAACACATCTGCTCAACATGCAACAGCAAATGGATGATCAGGAGGCATGGGAGGCTAACACTTCTGCCAAAACAGTTCTGACAAAGCTGGGAATTACTGACTTTCATAAGAATGTTACTGAATTATCCGGTGGGCAGAAAAAGCGCGTGGCAATCGCAAAAGCACTTATTCAGCCTGCAGATTTATTGATTTTGGATGAGCCGACAAACCACCTGGATAATGAAACAGTTGAGTGGCTTGAGAAGTTTTTAGTTACGTATAAAGGAGCATTGCTGCTTGTCACCCATGATCGTTACTTTTTAAACCGTGTGACAAATCATATATATGAGCTCGATAACGGCAATCTATATGTATATGAAGGCAATTATGAATTATTTCTCGAGAAAAAGGCAGAGCGTGAGGCTCTTGAGGCTAGTGATCAGTTAAAACACCAAAATACGCTGAGGAGAGAGCTTGCCTGGCTTAAACGTGGACCTAAAGCACGGGGAACCAAGCAAAAGGCACGTATTGATCGTGTGAATGACATGCAGGAAAAGAACTTTAATACCAGTAAACAAAATGTTTCTTTCCAAGTAGGCTCTACCCGTCTGGGCAAAAAGGTTATTGAAGTTCAGGGGATTGAGAAATCATATGAAGGCAAAAAACTAATAGCTGACTTTGATTATCTCATTGTACCTGGTGAACGACTTGGTATTATTGGGCCGAATGGTTCCGGGAAAACAACGTTATTGAATATCATGGCTGAACGCGTCCTCCCTGATCAAGGAGAAGTCGAAATTGGAGAAACAGTAAAAATCGGCTATTATACACAAGGTGAGGAAGAACTCGATACGAATAAGCGGGTAATTGACTTTATTAAGGAAGTTGCACAAGTAGTTCATACAAAAGGCGGTGAAGAAATCACTGCCGAACAGATGCTAGAAAGGTTCTTATTCTCACGTTCCGAGCAGTGGACCTATATTAGCAGACTTTCCGGCGGGGAGAAACGACGTCTTTATTTACTGAAAGTACTAATGACTGAGCCGAATGTATTGTTTTTGGATGAGCCAACAAATGATTTGGATACCCAAACGTTAGGAGTGCTTGAGGAATATTTGGATCAATTCCCTGGTGTTGTAATCACTGTTTCCCACGATAGGTATTTTTTGGATCGTGTTGTTGATCATTTACTGGTTTTTAAAAATAATGAATCCATTGAGCGTTATCAGGGGAATTACAGTGAGTTTCTGGAGCATGAAACAGAACAAAAAGAATCACACTCATCCGTTTCTGTTAAGGAGAAACCCAGAAGACAACAGAATCGGAAAAAGATGTCCTATAAAGATCAGAAGGAATGGGAAACAATTGAGGATGAGATAACCGAATTGGAAGCTGCAATTGAGGAGTTACAGGAAGGTATTAATAATGCAGGGAGTGACCTTGAAAAAGTACAAAAGTTCTATGAACAGCAACAGGAAGCTGAGGATAAGCTGCAGGAAAAAATGGAACGCTGGGAAGCACTTTCGGTATTAATGGAAGAAATAAAAGGAAAGTAAAAAATGAGATAGGACATAACTAAAACTTTCCACTTTAAAGCCGAATAATAACAGGATAGGATGTTTAGAACGTTGATTTTCATAAGTTGTATCTAATCCGTAGTGATATAAAATGCGACACATACTAAGATAACCGGTTGTAGTATTTAGTGTGGCTCTCTAACCACGCAGTTGGAATACTCGCTTTCCCTGGGCTCACCACGAGCCTCCTCGCTCCACAGGAGTCTCGCATATTCCAACTGCTGGTTTAAATTTAAAATTTTGTTATTATCCATCACAATAATTATTTGTTAATTTCTAGGGTGAAATAAGCATAGTAGCGTAGGAAATACATGGAGACTCCTGCGGGAACAGCAACAGCTGAAGATCCCACAGGAAGCGGTTTTTGCTTCCGAGGAAGCTGAAGCGTTGCCCGCGGAAAGCGGAATGTATTTCCGAAGCGGTGTCATCGCACATAAATTACTTTTCAAATTGTGTCGCAATTTAACGCTAAACAGCAACAAAAAAATCCGAACTGATTCGAATTCTATTTCAAGAATTTTGAATCATAGTTCGGATTTTACTTTGATCAAAACAATTTTGTCCAAGCCACATTTTTTGCGGTTAAGAAAGTATAAATACTTCCTTACTTCGACAATTGATCAATTTCTATTGTATCAACAATGCCAGTTCCGTTATCCCGTATGTTTGCTTTAAGCTTTACGTTATCTCCTGCTTGCAGGAATAAGGCTAGTGGTTCCTTTCCAGCATTAACGGTATAAATCGTCTGGTCATCTTTTAACAGGAATTGAATGACTTGACCTGTTTTCTGTGTTGTTGTTACTAATACACGGTTAACCTCTCCGCGAATAGTCTCAAATGCTGATTCATCGGATGCCTCGACATTACTTGGATCCTGAGCAAGCTGCAGCCGATATGCTTCCAATGTTTCTCTTGCTGTTTCCCCAAACACAACAAAGTCTGCATCGCCTGCTTTGATATATGCATACTGTTTGAATAAACCATTTGGGTCCAGTACGTTAACAACCCATGTTGGATTACCGTCAATGTTATAGAGTATCGGCATAGATCCGGTCCAGTTTTTCTCCGGATATTGTTTGTTTACGATTTCTTTTGCACCTTTACTGTCCATAATTCCATTGTTTTTCTTTCCATTGTAATAGGTTAGTGCACCTGTACGCGCATTTATTAGTGTATAACCTAAAGCAGAGTCAATATTTTCCCTCGGCGACGCCATATCGGTAAAGTAATACATATCTCCCTGTTCATCAAAAATAGGTGTTACACTGCTTTCAGTACCTGATTCATTCGGTATTTTTACATCTTTTTTACCAAAGAGAGAATTTAACCATCCATGGACATATTTACCGAAATACTCATTTTCATCTGTAGCAACATCAGAACTAACTGATCCATCGACAAACTCTGGCGCTTCATCTGTTTTGTATTTACTAACTTCACTTGTAACAGGGTCAACAATAGCAACCTGCAGATTTTGCATATCCGGTTTGTTCGTTATGCCGATTGGCTGATATAACGTTTGGACATACCATGGCTTACCATCTTCGTCTACTTCGATTTGAGCTTCACCGCTTGGAATATAGTTCGGAAAAGCACCATATATAGTACGTTGAACATTATGATTTAAGTAACTGGAATTGGTGTACTTCATGTTACTATCGATGAATTCAGGCTGAGCATTGATGTTGGTTGCAGATATGGTGAAAAATCCTTCCGTTTCTTTTCCGCGGAAATACTTCCAAAACCCTGTGAACTCTAGGGGAGCAACAAACTTAACTTGACCATCGATCTTTTGAACTTGTAATTTACCTAGATCGTAAAATTGTGTATTGGGAACAACGCCCATTGATTTTTGGATTTTATTACGCGCTACCTCAGGCGATACTGCTATTGGCGTAGAATCCTCATCCAGTGGTTTTGCTTCTTCAACATCTTTCTTTTCAATTGATTCATACGTGTCATCCAATGTAAGAATTCCTAATACGATTATGGTTGGAACAGCCAATACAGCAAGGATAATAATTAGCCCTAATACAGCTTCATATGTTCCTTTTGCCTTCTTTTGAAGTTTGGTGGAGGTCATTCCAAATACCAAAAAGATCCCTGCACCAGCTATTGCAATATTAGAAATTACCATATTTGGCACGGTAATTGGCAGCAGAATAAAGTAATTCATGATTCCACCGATTATAAATAGAACAACAAATACAATTCCTGCGATTTTACTTGTGACTACTTTTGATTTATTATTCTTGGCAATAATGATACCAGCTAGCACCACATATAATATGAATGATAAAATAGTAGTTGTTAAGATTCCTGTCATGATTTCAGCTCCTATGTTGTGATATGTTACATATATAGATACGGAATTAGATGAAATAAGTTTCATGATTGGGGCGTTATTTTTGAAAAAAATATATAGTGACATTCTGCAATTTAAAGGCACACATTACGATTTCGGACATAGACAGGGAGAACTTTTGAAAAACTCGTTAACGGTTAAGAATCGCAAGAAGCAATGGCGGGTGCGAAAACCACGTTTCATAATTGACATAAATGAAGTAAAGCAGGCTATAAAAAGGTTTGCTCCAGGGGTTTGGGATGAACTTGTAGGCATGCAGGATGCGCTTGAGTGGGACATGCAGGATATTCTTCAGGACTTTGGCGGATACAGGCTGGAATACGTTAAAAGCGGCTGTTCCATTTTCACAGGCAATGACTATATGATTCGCAATTATGATTATCATCCTAAAACGTACGAAGGCAGGTACACTATATTTCAGCCAAGTGATCATGGCTATGCTGTAATTGGTCCATCACAGCGAATAACGGGTCGGATGGATGGAATGAATGAAAAAGGTCTTGCTTTAGGCTATAATTTTATGCACCGTAAAAAGCCTGGTGACGGGTTTATTTGCAATATGATTGGACGGCTTATTTTGGAAAGCTGTGCGTATGTAAATCAGGCAATTTCGATGCTCAAGGAAATTCCACATCGTCACTCTTTTAGCTACATTGTGCTGGATAAAAGTGAAAAAACATTTGTAGTTGAAGCAACACCAAGAGGGGTGGAAGTGCGCCAATCAAATATCTGTACGAATCACTTTGAAGTAATGAAGGATGAGAATCGTCATCACTTGGATGATTCATACAAACGAATGGACGCTATTAGGGCACAACAACAGACTGCAACTGATGCCTATAAAGCATTTCGTATGCTGAACGATACGGACAAGGGTGTTTTTTCCAATCAATATAAAAATTGGTCGGGAACAATTCACACTGCTGCATATTTCCCGAAAGACCTAAAGGCCTGGTTCGCTTTAGGTGGTGATCGGGAACCTGTTGTCTTTGATTTCGCAGCATGGCTAAGTGGTGAAAAAATAACAACAAAACGTATTTTAGGGGAGGTTGACACCGATTTACCTTTTGTTCACATGGATGAAAACGCAAGATAAAGCTGTCATAATCTGTTCTATTCAAATAGGAGATAAGACAATTGGTATGCTTGAACAAGTATGAGTTAGCAGGACTAGCATAGCAGGAAATTCGAGCACACGAATATATTAGGTAAGCATACTGAGAAATCTATGATTATCACCCTTTACTATCCTCTTCACCACTCCTAGATGAACAATACATTATATATCCCAAATTACCACATAGAATCTTCTAGTCCACTTTACAATTATACAGAACATAGTATAATATAATCGGTCTTGTAGAAAGGTGGCAACTCCTAGGCAGATAACTACTTTCTTACTGCATTAGTTCAATTAAGGCTTTCGCCATTAAAGCTTGACGATAAGCAGGAATTGAATTTACATTTGAATTGATGATAGCTTTTACTTAAAATTATTGTATTATCCGGTGATAATGCGGTTGTAATCGCTATGGCGACAAAGGGGTTTACCAAAACATTAATTGTGCGAGTTCACGAAAAGCAGCCGTGGATAGCATGTAATTGGAGCTGGAATTCTTGCTTGGATTGCCGGGGAGATGAGCACTGAAGATGCATTCGTTATTGACTTATTTAATTTGCACCATGGTGCTTTCGTGTATGCTATAATGGCTGGACTCACTATTGCAACATTATTAACAGGCTATCTCAAAAACAATAAAGTAGCTTAGAAATCTCTATCTGGCAGAAACACATGTCGGTTTTCTTGACTCATGTTTAATTTAGTTAGTATTAAGGGAAAATAAGTATGTAATAATATATACAAAAGGAGGTTAACTTATAGTGAAGTTATTTCAGGTAAGGAAGGGTCAGTTTGTTTTTTACAAAAATGAACTTCATAAAGTATATTCGGTAAAGCCGATGTTTAAACAATCTGTCCACTTATATCGTTTAAAAGATATGCAGCAGATATTATCCAAAGCGAGCGAAATACATCCGTATAAACCAAAACATAAGGATACGTTTATTTTTTATGGTAAACGCTACACAGTTGATCAAAATAGAAAGCCTGAACCAGGGGATTATATTTTAATTGTTAAACCCGCCCCAGATTTTCTTGATCATTACTCATTAAATGAAATCGAAAAAGTCGATAATGTAGAAGATGGCAATGTAGTTACTACTAGAGATAATGGGGTAAAACATAGTGAATATGTTGTTATGGTACCAGGTAAAATGGAAGACAGTGAAGACATATCATATTATGATAAAGCGCTTGTATCTGAAGAACAACAACGAGAAGATGAATCTCCAGAGTTTCTGGCAGAAAAAGATAGTGAGATGAAGCCTGTTGTGGGTGACATTTATCTGGATAATCAAACTAATACAAAGGCAATGATTGTTGCAATGACAGAGAACGAAATAGTTTTCGGTCATGGCGTTCGGGTTCATGTTAGTGAAGTTTTAGATGAAGATAAATATAGATTAGTTTATCGATTTGAAGAAGATCTGTAGAAATTACTCCTGAAGGTAAAAATATACTTTCAGGAGTTTTTTACCAGTTAAGAATGCATAAATAATTATAAGAATTCCTTTAACAAATGCCAAGCTCTCTAATATTCTCTTATAGGAGATTCTGCAGTTTATGGGACTTTATACATACTTTATTATAGGCATATTTCAGTATTTTTACAAAAATATTACAGGAACATACATAAACCCCTATAGAAACTCGAAAGATGTATTAAGTTAAATAAAGGAGGAATATATTCATGCAATTATCCGAAAAATTTATTAAGATTGTAGTAAGTGCGATGCTAGTTGTGACATTCGCATTAACAGCAGGACCTGGTATGGCGTTTGCGAGTGTAGACGACAAACTTACTGTCAAAGAAGCAGATGGTGAAACAGAAGAAGGAACGGAAGAAGGAACAGAAGAAGAAACAGAAGAAGGCACAAATGAAGAAGATGGAAGTGAAGAGGAAGCTGAAGCACCAAATTTAATTCCTGGGGACTTCTTCTATTTTATTAAAGCAGTAAAAGAGAATATTCAATTAGCGATTACGCTTGATGATTATAAGGAAAGCCAATTACTAGCTGAGTTTGCTGCTGAGCGTATTGCTGAAGCAAATGAACTTATTAACGCTGGAAAAACAGAAGAAGCGGCTGAACTTCTAGAAAAAGCAGCTGCAACACAGCAAGAGGCAGAAGATATGCTAGATAGTTCTGAAGGTTCAGATGAAACTGCTGATAGTGAGACTGATGCAGATTCAGATAGCGATACGTCAACTGAAGAAGGTACCAATACAGAAGAAGACGGAATAGAAAATGAAGAAGGTACTACAACAGAAGGCGATGCACCAGAAGAAGATACTACGGAAACAGATGATGTCGTCGCTGAAGAGGACACAGATCTAGAGACAGATGAAGAAACAGACGAAGTAAGAATAAATCTTGCAAATAACATTGATGCTCTATCAGCTGTACTTCTGAAAATCGATAATCCGAATGCACAAGCTGCAATTCTGAAAAACATCCAAAAATCTTTTGCAAAACTAGCAGAAAAGATTGAAAAGCGTGCTGGTAATGCGGAAGAGTCAGAAGAAGATACTACTGAACCTGAAGCAGATGAAGAGGAACCAACAAATGAGGAAGAATCCGAGTTAACAGTTGTAGCATCCGAAGTGGAAAATGACGATAATGAAACAGATAAAACTGCTGAGAAGTTAGCGAAAGCAGAAGAAAAAGCGGCTAAGAAATTAGAGAAGGCACAAGAAAAAGCTGAAAAAGCAGAAGAAAAAGCAGCTAAGAAATTAGAAAAAGCTCAGGAGAAAGCTGCCAAGAAATCCGAAAAGAAACAGGAGAAAGCAGCTAAGAAATTAGAAAAAGCGGAAGAAAAAGCCGAGAAGGCACAAGAAAAAGCTGAGAAAAAGGCTGAAAAGAAACAAGAAAAAGCCAACAAATCAAAAAATAACTAATATAATATTCAAAAGCACCAGGTATTTTCCTGGTGCTTAATTTTTTATTTATCCATCATACTACCTGCCTTGTATCCAATTATATTTATAGGATCCTTGGGTGACGAGTATGGTGGTGCATATCCGAGCTCAAGTTCTGCCAAATCTTCAACAGATATTTTCCCTTTCATTGCTGTAGCAATTACAGCTAGACGTTTATGAACGCCATCTTCACCAATGACTTGTGCTCCAAGAATTTGACCATTATTTTCTTCAAAGAGGATTTTCATGCTAATTTTCTCAGCTCCGGGATAATAACCTGCATGTGACAACGATTCATGGGTTACTTCTTTAAATGGGATAGCTAGTTTATTAAGTGCATGACTACTGTATCCAGATACTGCAACGCTCAAATCAAAGACCTTAAAAATAGCTGAACCTTGTGTTCCTTTATAGGCCAAATCGTTATCCTGCAGATGGTTTGCGATAATAAATGCCTGTCTGTGCGCTGGCCAAGCCAGTGCTACATGGCGTGGCGTGTCAGTCAAATAGTCTTGTGTTTCAACCACATCCCCTAATGCATATATATCAGGGTCATTTGTTTGCATGTATTCATTAACTTTTATTGCCCCAGTTTCACCAATATCGAGTGAACTGTCCTCAGCGATTTTGGTATTCGGTTTTATACCAACTGCTAGAATGGTCATGTCGGCCTGAATGCTTTTTCCACTGTTTAAATGTAGAGTTGAACCATTATTGGTAAATGAATCGAGACCATCCTCTAAGATAAGGTTAACTCCTTTCGCTTTTAAGTGGTCTTGGATTATTGTAGCCATGTCTTCGTCGACTAGCTTCATTACTTGTTTAGAGCGGTCAACCACAGTACATTCTATATCTAGGGATTTTAGATTCTCTACCATTTCAAGTCCAACGAAACCGGCGCCTATTATCGCACAGGTGCGTGGCTTGTGTTCATTAATAAATGCATAGATGTCGTCCATATCTGGAATAGTATGCAACGTAAATGTCTGTTTAGGATTTAATCCTTTCAAGTTGGGTTCAATTGCAGAAGCACCAGGTGAAAGGACTAGTTTATTGTATGTTTCATGTTGGATTGCTCCATTATTTTTATATTCAATTTGCTTTTGTTCACGATTAATTGAAACAACTTCTGAATCTGTTTTGAGGTTTATATCATACTTTTTGGCAAATTCATGATTATCAACTAGTAAGTCATCCCGTTCATCAACGGTACCACCAATGTAATAAGGCATTCCGCAATTGGAGAAAGCTACGTAATTTCCTTTATCAAAAAGTATGATTTCTGATTCTTTGTCAACGCGGCGAATTTGTGCTGCAGCTGTTGCTCCGCCACCAACACCGCCGACAATAATAATTTGATTTGTCATTTTTATTCCTCCTATTTTCAAAATTCCCCTTAATCCATTTTACTAATCATTTATGAATAAAGCTGTTTAAAGGTTTTAGGGGTATGTGGTATGTTTGTACTCAAACTGGCAGAATTATACAATAGAAGGATGAAGTATTGCCACTCGAAATGAGGATCCGCCCTCATGCTTAAAACGAGGGTTTTCAAGCAAATAGCGGAATGAGGATCCGTCAAACAGTCGAAGCGGATCCTTGTTCCGTTAATAAATGGGTTTTTCAACAAAGGCCCTTTGAATGCTATCAGCAACAACAAAAGAACCATGAAAAAAGATGCCATATTCGGCATCTTTTCATCATAATATTCCCAATGATCCTAAGAATACAATCACAATAGTAATAGGCACTAACCATCGCATAATTTGGAACCATAGCTGATACATATTTGGTGACAAATTATTGCTTTCATTGAACTCTCGCCTCATCAGCGTTTTATCCATCTTAAATCCAATAAACAATGCAATTAATAAACACCCACCAGGCAATAATATATTACTCACGAGAAAATCACTTGCATCAAAAATAGTCAGGTTGAAAATTTTAAAATTAGCTAAAGTGCTCGAAGATAGTGCAGCTGGTATCCCTGCAATAAAGACAATCAAACCTGCAATCCATGCTACTTTTTTACGTGACCGTTGTTTATTAGCGGTAAAAGCCGACGTAATAATCTCCAGCATACTAAATGATGACGTTAGTATAGCAAATAAGAATAATAATAAAAATAAGCCTAAAAATATTTCCCCAAAAGGCATTTGAGCAAATGCTTCAGGTAAAACCATGAATAATAATCCTGGCCCCGCTGTTGGCTCAAGTCCAAATGAGAAGACAACAGGGAAGATGGCTAAACCAGCTAACAGGGAAACGAAAATATTCATAATTGATACAGAACCTGCTGAAAACGGTAAGCTAACATCTTTCCCTAAGTAGGAACTATACGTAACCATTACCGAGAAACCTACTGCTAAGGAGAAGAAGGACTGCCCTAATGCGTACAAAACACTTTCGCCGGTTATTTTGGAAAAGTCAGGCTGAAGAAAGAATCTCAATCCTTCCGAAGCTCCTTCAAATGTGACGGAGCGAATGACTAATACAATAAAAAAGATGAACAATAATGGCATTAATATTTTACTTGCCTTTTCAATACCGCCTTTGATACCAAATGTAATAACAACAATATTTATGATTAAGAATAATCCTAAACCTAAAATCGTTATCAAAGGATTTCCGGTAATCATACCAAATAATTGCTCATAGTTGGCGTTGTCTTTAATTATTAAACCTGGGATGGATAATGCACTATAAATTAGTACCCATCCACCTACGACACTGTAAAACGACATAAGGACAAATGATCCAAATACACCCAAACGACCAATTATTGACCAGCCACTTTCAGGTGCAAGTTTTTTGAAAGCACTAATCGCTTCTTTTTGTGCCCCGCGTCCTATTATAAATTCAGAAATTAATAAAGGAAGGCCGATGATAACTGTAAACGCAATAAAAAGTAGAAAAAAGGCGCCGCCACCATTCATTCCGGTCATATAGGGGAATTTCCATATTGCCCCAAGACCTATTGCCGCACCTGTTGATGATAAAATAAAGCCAAGTCTGGATGACCATTGATCTCTTTCTGAATTCATATTTTGCCTCCCTTTTCTTTAATGTTGTACAGTATTATATCATTATTTACTCTTTGCGCAAAAAAATAGACAAAGATTTATATTTTAGTTCTTAAATCCCACAATTCAGGAAAGAAGTAGTGATCCAATACTTGTTTTAGGTAACCGACTCCAGATGAACCGCCTGTTCCCGTTTTATGTCCAATAATCCGTTCGACCGTTTTCATATGGCGAAAGCGCCATTGCTGGAACCAATCTTCAACATCGACCAATTTCTCTGCAAGCTGATAGAGCTCCCAATGGTCGGATACGTTCCGATATACTTTCATCCAGGCCTGTTCAACTGAGTCATCCTTTTCATATGTTTTGGAAAAATCGCGATTAAGTACATCTGGATTAATATCAAAACCGTTACGTGCTAATGCCTGAATCGAAACGTCATAAAGCCCTGGTTTATAGTAGGCATCTTCCAATATTGCATGGATCTCTGGGTCCTTTTTGTAAATCTTAAGGACATGTGGTGTTTTATAACCTAAAACAAATTCAACCAAACGATATTGATAGGATTGGAAACCGGATGCATTGCCAAGTTTGTCACGAAACTCCATGTATTCAGCAGGTGTTAATGTTGATAGCACATCCCAAGCCTGGATAATTTGTTCCTGAATTTTAGAAACACGTGCAAGCATTTTAAACGAAGTATGCAGGTCATCTTCCTGAATCGAGGTCACAGCAGCTTTCGTCTCATGAATAATTAATTTAAGCCAAAGCTCACTGACATGATGAATGATGATAAATAACATTTCATCATGATGTCCAGATAAACGTTTCTGGCTAGTCAGTAACTGATTTAGCTGCAAGTAATCACCGTAGTTCATATCTTCCATAAAATCGGTATGAATCCCCTCTTCATTAGTGAACTTATTATCGCTCAAAAAAATTTCCTCCTTTAACTAAGTGATCTTAATACAGCGCGGACTGGACTAGCATCAGCACCTGTAATAGCGAGCGGGACAGCAACTAGCTCGTAATCTCCTGGTACTACATGGTCGAGCATGAGGTTTTCCAAAATAAAAATCCCATTGTCATATAATGCATGATGGGTGGCCAAATCTTTACTATCAGGAGCATCAACTGAAGGCATGTCAACACCGATTAGTTTTACGCCTTTTTCCTTTAAAAAAGGAGCAACACCAGGGTTTAAATCTGGCATTTTATCTGGGAAGCGGTTTGGATTATTTGGCAGAGAGGTATGCAACAACACTCTCGAGATACCTTTGAATTCATAACCCTGAAATGTTTCGGCTGTAATTTTTTCTGCATCACTAACATCAATTACTTTTGCTTTTCCAATCGCTAGATTTATGTCAAGCTCTTCTATCGTTTTTCCCTTTGAATCATAGTGAAAAGGTGCATCAATATGTGTTCCGGTGTGTAAACTTCCTGTCATTTGCCCGACATTAACTGATCCGGTTTGTTCTATTGAATAGGTAAGTGAATAGTCAAATGGCGTGTCTCCTGGAAAGTGTGCCATATCATTTGTTAATGGTTGTGAGATATCAATCCACTTTGATTCTGTCATTATGCAATTACCCCCCGTTTGTTTTCATATCTTTTATAGCGTTCTTCCTTCATAATTTGTTTGAGAGTATGAACAGTTTTCCACACTTCTTCAAATGTATTATACAAAGCAACCGGGGCAAGGCGAATTCCGTTAGGCGTCCGAAAATCCGGTACGATTCCATCGGCTTTCAATGCTTTGCAGATACGAGCGGCTTCCTTGTGCTCAAGGAAAATATGGCCACCACGAGTAACCTCATCTGTCGGACTAACTACAGTAAAATTATAATCGGATAATTCACTGTCGATTAGTTCCATTAAATAGTGAGTAAGCTCAAGAGATTTTTGGCGAACCTGTTTAATCCCTGCTTCATTAAATATTTCCAATGACCCAAGTAGAGGTGCAGCACTTAATAAGTGTGGTGTACCAATTTGATAGGCACCAGCGTCCTCAGCCGGTGTCAAAGTATGCTCCATATCGAATTGTTTTTCTTTTGAAGAACTGAACCAGCCAGCAAGTCCTGGTTCATTGCCGAAATGTTTTTGATTAACATACAGACCGGCAACACTTCCCGGACCAGCATTTAAATGTTTATAGGTACACCAGAATGCAAAATCAACACCCCACTCGGATAGTTGATGTGGGATTGCACCAATTGAATGACACAAATCAAAACCGATTGTAATATTGCGTTTATGTGCTTCTTTGGTTAACCTTTCCATATCAAGAATTTGTCCGCTCCGGTAGAGAACTCCTGGCAGCACAATTAAAGCTACATCATCAGCCATGGCTTTTACAATATCCTCTGTCTCAAGTGTATTTCCATTTCTGCTTTTTACTTGAATAAGGTGCTCATCTGGATCATACCCTTTTAGTTTTAATTGACTTTTCAGAGCATAAATATCAGAAGGGAAGTTTAATTCATCTGCAAGTATTTTGGTTTTCTTGTTGTTCGGTTTATAAAAACTGGCAACAAGCTGATGCATGTTCGTCGTTGTGGATCCCGTTACAATTACTTCATCCTTTTTTGCTCCTATTAAAGGTGCGGTCATCGATCCTAATTTTTCGGATAAATAAAACCAGGGATGTTCTCCCTCAGTCCATCCATCTATCGCGTATTTTTTCCATGCGTTAACGGCGTCATCTACCGCTTGTTCAGCTCGCATTGATAAGAGCCCTAATGAATTACCATCTAAATAGATGGTCCCATTTGATATATAAAACTCCTTACGAAAATCTTTTAAGTTATCTTTTTGATCTAATTGGTTCGCATATGTTTTCTCCGTGTTCATATTATCATACCTCATTTGTTCAGAAATTTTTTGACAGTTAAGAAAGGATTTATACTTTCTTACTGTAAAAGTACAACTAAGGCTTTGCGATAAGCCAAGTTTTCTAACCACCTTCATAATAACAATGAATGAGGGGGTTTGAAACTTATATCTTTTGATTATTGGAATGAAAAGTAAACAAGACTTTCGAATCATTTGAATTCTGTATATTAAAAACAATTGCAAATTTTAAAATACTGATTTATACTTAAATTAGATATGAAACAACGTTTTACTATATGAAATACGGAGGTGAAAGAATGAACTTTGTTTCTGACAAAGTAAAGAATTTGTCACCCTATTTATTTTCAGAGTTTCAACGAAAGAAAAAGGAACTGGAAGCAAGTGGAGTAGATGTAATCGATTTAGGGATTGGTGCGCCTGATCTGCCGACACCAGATTTTGTGATTGATAGATTGACTGAGGAGTCCAGGATTTCTGAAAATCACCGGTATTCGACATATAGCGGATGCGTAGAGTACAAAGAGGCAGTAGCTGATTTTTATAAGAAACATTATAATGTTGACTTAGATCCATTCACGGAGGTTATGGCTGTAATTGGCTCAAAGGAAGGAATAGCCAACTTAATGCAAGCTACGCTAAACCATAATGACATGGTATTAGTTCCTGATCCTGGTTATCCTGTCTATCGGACAGCTGTTCATTTAGCTGGAGGAGAAAGTGTTCCACTACCATTGGATATACAGAATGGCTATATTCCATTATATGACCAAGTTGAGGGTGCTGCAGTAAAACGGGCAAAATTAATGCTTTTAAATTACCCGAGTAACCCAACGGCGGCAACTGTAGGTTATAACACATTTTTGAAAGCGATTACATTTGCTGGAATAAATAATCTTTTGCTCGTTCATGATGCCGCCTATGACATGGTTACTTACAACGGGTACAAGGCGCCTAGTGTGATGCAAGTTCCTGGTGCGAAAGAAAATGCTGTGGAATTTGGGTCCTTGTCAAAGAGCTTTAATATGACTGGTTGGCGTATTGGTTTCATGGTTGGAAATAAAGAAGTTATTAAGGCATTATCAACGTTTAAAAGCAACATTGATACGTGTCAATTCCTCCCTATTCAAAAAGCGGCTGCTACTGCGTTGAAAAGTGATTTTTCCCAAGTAGCCAAGAATAACAAGATTTATCAGGAACGAATGGAGAAATTACACAATGCCTTCCAGGAACTTGGTATCTATGCTGATAAGCCGAACGGCACCATTTTCCTTTGGGCAAAGGTTCCTGATGGCTTTAATTCCATGTCATTCGCTAATAAATTACTGGAGGAAGCAGGAGTTATCGTAACACCTGGAAACGCGTTCGGCCCACGTGGTGAAGGCTTTATCAGAGTAGCGCTGACAGTTACTACCGAACGTTTAGATGATGTGATTGAAAGGATTCAAAAGTTAGATTTTAAGGAGGTGGTCCAAAAGTGAAGAGTACGGTAGAAGCAACACGAATAACGAAGACCATAACAGCAGCTCAAGCAATCGTGGAATGCTTGAAAATAGAGGGGATTAAAAATGTGTTTTGTGTTCCTGGTGAAAGTTATTTGCCTGTATTAGACGCATTGCATGACGAGAAGAGTATTCGTGTTTTAAGTGCAAGACATGAGAGTGGAGCGGCATTTATGGCTGAAGGGTATGCAAAGTCGACCTTAAAACCTGGTATTGTGCTTGCCACACGTGGCGTTGGGGCGGCAAACCTATCAATTGGAGTGCATACTGCATTCCAAGACTCAACTCCAATGGTCGTATTTCTAGGACAGGTACATAGCAAGTTTAGAGGCAGAGAGGGATTTCAGGAAGTTGATCTTGACCGTTATTTTCAGCACATTGCCAAGTGGGCAGTGGAGGTTAAGGATGCGGAGCGCATGCCTGAAATTGTTCAGAGGGCATTCCGAATTGCTCAAACTGGAAGACCGGGACCAGTAATTATTTCGCTGCCGGAGGATGTTCTCCCAGTTGAAGCTGCTATGCAATTTGGACCTGTAACCGTTAATCCGTCACCAGTACCAGCGCAACAGGAAATTGACCATGTTGAAGAATTGCTTTCATCAGCAAAGAAACCATTGATTATAGCTGGAGGTGGAGTGAAAAGCTCGCAGGCAGAAGAACATCTGGTAGCTTTTGCTGAAAAGTATAAAATCCCTGTAATGGCAGCGTTTCGCAGGCAGGATGTTTTTCCGAATAATCATCCATTATATGTAGGGCATCTTGGGCTTGGGACCAATAAAAAAGTGCTGCAAACCGTAGAGCAGGCAGATCTGGTTATCGCACTCGGCACCCGTCTTTCAGAGGTAACAACACAGGATTATCAAATTATTACAGCAAACAAACAACTTATCCATATTGATTTAAGTTATGACACAATCGGAAAGGTTTACGCACCTGATGCAGGAATTGTAGCTGATGTAGGTGAAGCATTACAAGTGTTAGCTAAGATAGATGTCGATTGTTCATGGATTAATTGGGTGAAAGAGCGTCGTCAAGCACATGAGGAGGTAAACAGTTTAAATGTTTCTCATAATGACGGAATCAATAAACATATTATTGCGTTGATGGAAAAAAAGTTGCCCAAAGATGCTTTATTAACAAATGATGCGGGTAATTTTGCTGGTTGGCTGCATGCCTTTTATCCATTTACCGAAAAACATACGTATGTAGGGCCAACATCTGGAGCGATGGGTTATGGAATGCCAGCAGCGCTTGGGGCGAAATTGGCCTTTCCGGAAAAAACAGTTGTTTCTTTATCTGGTGACGGAGGTTTTATGATGACCGTTCAGGAGCTGGAAACAGCAGTTAGAAATAATATTCCAGTCATATGTCTTGTTTTTAATAATAACATGTATGGAACCATTCGCATGCACCAGGAAATTCAGTACCCGGAGAAAGTGGTTGGTACTGATTTAGGAACTGTTTCCTTTAAAAATTTAGCGATTAGTGTTGGTGCTGACGGTTATCAGGTTACTACAATAGAGGCGTTTGCTGAAGCTCTTGAAATGGCCTTAGAAAAAAACAGACCAGCAGTGATTGAGATTTTGACCGACAAAGAACAGATTTCAGTTTCATCCACGATTACGCAAATTCGTGATCGTGCTACAAAATAGATTACACACTAATTTTTAGGAGGTATTTAGAATGACTGAAACATTACTCAAGGCAGAAAAACTTAAAAACTTTATCAATGGTAATTGGATCGATGTTAATGAATCGACCGCGGTTATTAATCCAGCAAATGGAAAAACAGTTGTTGACGTACCTTTATCAGGCAGTGAGGATGTAAACACTGCTGTTAAAGCTGCTAAAAAGGCTCAAAAGGAATGGGCGCTAGTTCCGGCACCACAACGTGCGGAGGTACTGTTCCGTGTTGGAAGCATCATGAAAGAACGTAAAGAACGTTTATCACAATTACTGACAATGGAGAATGGAAAAGTAATTGAAGAAGCACGAGGCGAAGTGCAAGAGGGAATTGATATGGCATTTTACATGGCTGGAGAGGGTCGTCGTATGTTTGGTCAAACGACACCAGCAGAACTAAAGGATAAATTTGCTATGAGTCAACGTTGTCCTGTTGGTGTTGTTGGAATTATCACACCATGGAATTTCCCAATCGCCATTGCAACATGGAAGTCGTTTCCAGCAATTGTTTCTGGTAATGCAGTTGTTTGGAAACCGGCGACAGAAACACCGATTATGGCGTTTGAACTCGCTAAGATATTTGAAGAAGCAGGATTGCCAAAAGGTGTTGTGAATGTTGTCTTTGGAAAGGGATCAGCGGTTGGTGATGCAATGGTAAACCATGATGATATTCGTGTTATATCATTTACTGGATCAAACGATACTGGCCGGAGCATTGCAAGTAAATGCGGGGAACAGCTGAAAAAAGTATCACTAGAAATGGGTGGGAAGAATGCCGTAATTGTCATGGATGATGCGGACCTTAACCTTGCCGTCGAAGGTATTTTATGGAGTGCTTTCGGAACTAGTGGTCAACGCTGCACAGCATGCAGCCGCGTAATTGTTCATGAAGATGTAAAAGAAAGACTGGAAGAGCGTCTGCTTGTTGAAATGGAGAAATTAACAATCGGCGACGGTCTTGATGAGTCAATAAAAGTAGGACCGATCATTAATAATGCAGGTCTTGAAAAAATTAAAAAATATATTCAGATAGGCAAAGATGAAGGAGCTAAAATGCTGGCTGGTGGCTATGTTATGGATGAGGGTGATCATGCAAAGGGTCACTATTTTGCCCCAACATTGTTCACGGACGCAACAGCTGAAATGCGTATTTCACAAGAAGAGATTTTCGGGCCAGTTGTTTCATTGGTACCCGTGAAAAGCTTTGAAGAAGCGATCGAAGTAAATAATGGCGTGGAATTTGGGTTATCAAGCTCGATCTTCACAGGTGATGTCAATCGTGTGTTTAAAGCACAACGTGACCTTGATACAGGGATCGTTTATGTCAATGCAGGTACAACAGGAGCAGAAATCCATCTGCCATTTGGAGGTACAAAAGGAACCGGTAATGGACATCGCGATTCTGGTGTTCAGGCGCTTGATGTATTCACTGAATGGAAAGCAGTCTATGTGGATTTCAGCGGGAAACTCCAACGCGCCCAAATAGACGTTGAGTAGAAAGAAAAGCGAAGGCGACTGTTCAGCGACGTATGGAGTGGACTGATCCGTATGAGATAAAGGAAACGCGAAGATCGTAAGCGAAACGACGTTGATTTTCGTAAGGAGGAGAAGGAAGTCCACTAGTCGGTAGGAGCCGCAGCCAGACAAAGAAAAGCAAAAGCGACTGTTCAAAATAGGTATACAAGGTGGAATTAAATATAAAATCTTATACAGGGAGTGTGAAGGATGTATGAAAATAGGTGTATTAGGATCTGGATTAATGGGGAAAGAAGCTGCACGCGATTTAGTAGAAAGTGAAGGTGTAACTGCTGTAGGGTTAGCAGATATTGATTTGGAGAGAGCCCAGCGGGTTTGTGATCAATTAAATTCTACTAAACTGACAGCTTATCAGGTAAATGCTAGTGATGAGCAGGAATTGGCTAACTATATGCGCCAGTTTGATGTGATCATAAACGCCTTGTTTTATTCGTTTAATGAAATTGTTGCAAAGACAGCAATTAAAGTTGGGGTTAATTCAGTAGATTTGGGTGGTCACATTGGCCACATGACAGATAAAGTTTTGGCGATGAAAGAGGATGCTGCAGCTGCAGGGGTTACTTTAATCCCTGACTTGGGCGTTGCTCCAGGTATGATTAACATTTTATCCGGTCATGGTGCTAGCAAGTTAGATAAGCTAGAGGAAATTAAACTATATGTAGGTGGTATCCCGCTTAAACCAGAGCCACCATTTGAATATAATCATGTATTTTCCATGGAAGGTGTATTTGATCATTATACAGACCCATCCCTTATTGTTCGAAACGGAGTGAAGCAGGAAATTTCATCGTTGACTGAGGTTGAACGTGTTTATTTTGAAAAATTTGGACCATTGGAGGCTTTCCATACATCTGGTGGGACATCTACATTATCGATATCATATCCGAACTTAAAAACACTGGAATACAAAACAATCCGTTATCCTGGTCATGCAGAAAAGTTTAAATTACTTGTTGATCTTAATTTGACGCGGATGGATTATCAAGTAGATGTCAATGGACAAAAAATCAATCCAAGAGAGGTATTGTTAAAGGTCCTTGATCCAATTGTAGATCTAAAAGAGAAGGACGATGCAGTTTTATTACGAATAAAAGTTTCAGGTGAAAAAGATGGAAAACCAAAAACATATGAATACGAAATGACGACTTATAAAGATAGAGTAAATAATGTTACAGCAATGGCCCGTGCTACAGCCAATACCATTTCGGTAGTTGCACAAATGATTGGAAATGGTACAATTTCTAAACGAGGTGTATACCCTCCAGAACAGTGTGTCCCGGGTGAAATTTACATGAAGGAAATGGCAAAAAGAGATGTAAACATACTGGAAACAGGTAATACAGAAAAAGAGCATGTAAATATTTAATGGATTTGTTGAGGTTGTCCTACATCAAATGAGGCAACCTCTTTATTATAATTACAGCGTTTTGGTGAAAATAGATGCAACAAGGAGACTTCGGCCATGAATCAAAGTGTGATAAAGGCATTAAAACTACTAAATTACTTTACAATGGAAACACCGGAATTAACATTGAAAGAGATTGCTAATAAGGCTGAAATCCCAAAACCAACCGCATACAGACTGTTATCCGCTTTGGAATCTAGTGATTTTTTATATAAAACAAAGGAAAACGAACATGATAGCCGCTACCGATTGGGATTAAAGTTACTTGAATTGGGACAAATCGTATCAGACCAACTGGAGATAAGAACGATTGCTTTACCATATATGGAAGAGCTCGCACAGGAGATTAATGAAGTAATTCATTTGGTTATCTCTAGTCAGGATGAAGCGACGTACATTGAAAAAGTGGACAGTTCAAGAGCGTTGCGATTGTATACTAGAATTGGAAAAAGTTCACCACTGTATGTGGGATCTGGTCCTAAGATGCTGCTTGCTAATATGTCACGTGAACGGCAGGAAGAAATATTAAGTAATTCAGAACTATATCGGTTAGGTGATCATACTCCAATCGATAAACAGCAATTAATGGAGCAGCTGGAAACAATCTACCAGGATGGATATGCATATAGTATTGGGGAGCAAGATGCTGATACGACAGGAATTTCTTATCCAATTTTTGATTCTCGCAACCAAGTTATCGCCGCATTAGCTGTCAGCGGGTTATCCAGTCATTTTGAAGGAGATAACCTAAAACTACTAAAAAGTAAGACAAAGCAATCTGCTCAAACTATTTCGAGGCAATTAGGTTATCGCGGGCCAGATTTATAATTGCGAAGGGATCTGAATTGTTATGAATACAGTCTTTATAGCTGGCCATGCCAGGCTGCCATCTGGTATGGCTGCGAAAAATATGTATGAAACATTGACCATCACTGCTGAAATTGACAAAAAATATGGCGTGATTGTAGCAGCTAATTGTACACTGGCAACAGAACATGGAAGGCAATTTGTGCAGCAATTACTTAGAGGACATAGTTTGCAGGATGGAATTGAAATGCCTGTTGACGAAGTGAAGGAGCATTATTTAGGTAAAGCTGGGAATGCGTTGGCATCTGCATTGAATGATTTATATAAGCAGTATGAGCATTATATGGGTAACTAAAGTGCCCCCACCAGAGCGAGGTGGGAGCACTACTTTATTCTATCCCCATCGATACATATTTCATCTCCAGAAATTCATCCATACCGTAATGCCCGCCTTCTTTCCCAACACCTGATTGCTTGATACCTCCAAATGGTGCTTCAGCAACCGCTGGAAATACATCATTCACACCAACAATTCCATATTCAAGCTTTTCAGAAACACGGATAGCGCGGCTTGTTGTTTCTGTGAAAATATAGGCGGCTAATCCGTAATCTGTGTTATTTGCATTTTGGATTGCTGTCTTTTCGTCTGTAAACGTTTGAATTGGCATGACGGGGCCAAAAGTTTCTTCGTTCATGATAAGCATATCATCCGAAATGCATGATAGAACAGTAGGCTGATAGAAATAACCCTCCATGTCTCCGGACCATTTATCACCGCCTGTAACAATTGCTGCCCCTTTTTCAATAGCATCATCAAGATGTTTCTGAACTTTCTCTGATGCTTGTTGATTGATTAGTGGACCGAGATCTGTATCATCATCAAGCCCATAACCTATCTTTAGCTTTTCGACTTTTTTAGTAAGCTGTTGTGTAAAGATGTCTTTAACGGAATCATGAACATATATCCTATTAGCACAAATACACGTTTGGCCATTATTTCGGAATTTGCTTGCTAATGCAAGGGTAGTTGCTTTATCAATATCTGCATCGTCAAACACGATAATCGGTGCATGACCGCCAAGCTCAAGTGATAGTTTTTTAACGTGATCAGCACTTTCTCGCATTAAATGTTTTCCGACTTCTGTTGAACCAGTGAATGTTATCAAACGAACTTCTTTACTCGTTAGCATTGTATTTCCGATTGCTTCTGCATCTCCAGTCACTAAATTTACAACACCATTAGGCATGCCGGCGCGTTCAAGTATCTTGACAATTTCGATGGCTGATAATGGTGTTTCTGGAGCTGGCTTTAACACAATCGTACAGCCAGCAGCTAATGCAGGTGCTATTTTTCTGGTTATCATGGATGCGGGAAAATTCCACGGTGTAATAGCACCGACCACGCCAACAGGTTGCGGAATAACTAGCAGTCGCTTAGATTTATTAGAAGAAGGAATCCATTCTCCGTACGCACGACTTGCTTCTTCGGCATACCAAAGTAAAAAGCTTGCAGCACCTTTAATTTCACCTTTTGCCTCTTTAATTGGTTTGCCTTGCTCGATCGTTAAAATTTCCCCTAATCGGTCGACTTCTTCAAGCATAAGTTCATGTGCTTTGTATAATATGCGTGATCGTTCACGACCTGTCATTTCACCCCATAGTTGAAATGCCTCTGATGCAGCTTTGATTGCTTCTTCAGTTTCGTTTGCTCCACCATAAGCCACTTTTGTTATTGGTTTCAGTGTAGCCGGGTTGTATATAGTATCCGTTTGCTGTGAATCTACATTTCGCCATTTACCATTAATAAAAATACTTTTTGTTTCATTTTCGAACATATGTGAGACCCTCCTTAGACTATTTTCCTTCCCAAGCTGGCAACATCTTATTTAACTGCTTATCCTGTCGATAACCCAATACATAATCTGCCTGCATTAGAGTATGGACTTCCCGGGTTCCTTCATAAATAACTGGTGCTTTCGAGTTACGCAGGTAACGTTCAACAGGATACTCATCTGAATAGCCATATGCCCCGTGAACTTGAACGGCGTCGTCAGCTGCTTTGTTGGCGAAATCGCATGCCTGCCATTTTGCAATTGACGTTTCGCGCGTGTTTCGTTTTCCTTCGTTTTTTAATTCACCGGCACGATAAACGAGGAGGCTGCTCATTTGCAGTCCTGCTTCCATGTTGGCAATCATGCGTTGAACAAGCTGATGTTTTCCGATTGGTTTTCCAAATGTTTCGCGTTCATGGCAATATTTCACACTTGCTTCAAGGCATGCTCTTATTTGCCCGACTGCACCAGCAGCAACTGTAAATCGCCCGTTATCAAGTGATGCCATTGCTATTTTGAATCCTTCTCCTTCTTCACCGAGTAAGTTTTCTTTTGGAACCTTTACATTGTCAAAAAAAAGCTCCCCAGTGTTACCTGCTCGAATACCTAACTTTCCTTTCGTAGCTTTTGAGGAAAAACCCTCCCATGTTCGTTCAACAATAAAAGCAGAAATACCATGATGTTTACTGTCCTTGTCGGTATAGGCAAAAACAAGAAAATTATCAGCCGTATCACATAAGGAAATCCATGTTTTTTGACCGTTTAAAATATAATGATCACCATCTTTAACAGCAGTGGACTGTAATGCGGAAACATCTGATCCAGCACCAGGTTCGGTTAATCCAAAGGCGCCAACCTGTTCACCTTTTGCTTGCGGAATTAAGTACTTTTCTTTTTGCTGTTCAGTACCCCATTGAAGTAAGGACATACTGTTAAGGCCGGTATGGACGGAAACTGAAGTACGAAATGCTGTATCGCCACGCTCCAGTTCCTCGCAGACAATTGCAAGTGAATTATAATCCATCCCACTGCCACCGTATCTTTCTGGAATACAAACTCCCATTAATCCAAGATCGGCGAGTTTTTTCATAATGGAAGGGTCGAATTTTCCTTCGCGGTCCCAGTCAGCAATATTAGGCATTATCTCTTTATCAACAAAGTTTCTTACCGTAGTACGCAGCATCGTTTGTTCTTCTGAAAAATTAAAATCCATCTAATCATCTCCTAATTGTTCGTTTTTGATATTCCTAATTGATTTAAGATTTCATCAGTATGTTCACCAGCATCTGGTGGGTGGTGTTTTAGCTGAAAGGGTGTTCGTGAAAGTTTAAGTGGACTCCCAATCATTCGAATAGCTCCTGCAGTCGGATGAATACTATCAATAAACATATCCCGTTCATTAAGCTGCGGGTCGTTTGCTACTTGATCAATTGTCTGGATAGGTCCGCATGGGATATTGTTTTCTTCACAATTTTCCTGCCAGTATGCTGTTGATTTGGTTGAAAGAACATCCTGTAATAACGGAACAAGCTCATCCCGGTGTTCAACACGATCGGGATTTGTTTGAAATCGCTTATCTGATGAATATTCCGGTTTCCCTAAAACATTGCAAAGTCTCTTAAACTGATTGTCGTTTCCAACTGCAATGACCATTTCTCCATCAACTGTTTTAAAAGTCTGGTAGGGTACAATATTGGCATGATGATTCCCAAGCGCAGTCGGAATCTTTTCAGCCATTAAGTAGTTACTGCCAATATTTACGAGAGCACTGACGGCAGAGTCATAAAGAGAAATATCCAATTTTTGTCCTTTACCTGATTGTGTACGTTCGAGCAGTGCACCCTGAATTCCTATACAAGCATATAATCCTGTTAAAATATCAGTAATCGCTACTCCCATTTTTTGCGGACCTGATTCCTTGTCACCAGTAATGCTCATAAGACCACTCATCGCCTGAATAATAAAGTCATATCCCGGCATATCCTTGTATGGACCGGTTTCACCAAATCCTGTAATGGAACAATATACAATACCAGGGTTTATTTCTGCGAGTGTTTCGTAGTCCAAACCAAATTGCTTCATTTTCCCGGATTTAAAGTTATTAATGATGACATCGCTTTCATTTACGAGTTTTTTAATAACGTCAATACCTTCCTCCGACTTTAGATCGACAGTTATACTTTTTTTATTGCGATTGGCACTAAGGTAATAAGCGCTAACTCCATTCTGAAAGGGAGGACCCCATTTGCGCGTTTCGTCACTTCCACCGGGTGCTTCTACTTTTATAACCTCTGCACCAAGATCACCAAGAATCATTGTACAGTATGGGCCAGCAAGTACACGTGACAAATCCAGAACCTTGATATTTTCAAGTGCTCCAGCCATTTGCTCACTCCTTTCTTAAATAAAATAAGCCACCCCAAAATGACTACAGACTACCCTGTAAGTCAATTTGAACTGGCTTTTACCTGTTGAATCAGAACTGGAATAGGACTGTAAACAGATTAGGCAGCATTCATTTGATTCGTGCTTTATCGATCATGTGTCATAAACGCGGAGACGTTTTTACATGATTCACTATCTATATAGTATTATATTCAGAAAAATTTGTAAATAGTTATCTAGTATTTTGATGGAAAAGTGCCAGAAAAGGCGCGTGAATCTGCAGAAGAGAGGCATGAATCTGCAGAAGTGGGGTGTGAATCAACAGAAGAAGGGCGTGAATCAACAGAAGCGAGGCGTGAATCTGCAGAAGAGAGGCATGAATCAACAGAAGGAGGGCGTGAATCTGCAGAAGAGGGGTGTGAATCGACAGAAGCGAGGCGTGAATCTGCAGAAGAGAGGCATGAATCAACAGAAAAGGAGCGTGAATCTGCAGAAGAGGGGGTTGAATCAACAGAAGAGGAGCTTGAATCAACAGAAGGAGGGCGAGAATCTGCAGAAGAGGGAGAACATCAACAGAAGAACGGGAACATCAACAGCCGCCCCCCCTTCACAATCCATACGAAAAAAACCACGCCTCCCCCTTGCTGGTGACATGGTTTCTTAGAATCTTATTTTGCTGCTTTTTGTAATTTTGTTATCATTTTGAGTGCTCGTCCTGTTCCAATTGCAACTGATTCCAGTGGATTTGGTGCAATATGGACAGGTACAATTATTTCGTCTGCTAACCAGTCTTTCATGCCATTTAGTAAGGCGCCGCCTCCGGTAAGCACTATTCCGCGGTCAACAATATCACCGCTTAATTCTGGTGGACATTCTTCCAATGTGGCACGAATTGTTTCCAGGATTTGCTGAAGAGATTCTTTTAATGCAGAATAAACTTCCTTCGAAGAAACAGTTACGGTTTTCGGTAAACCTGTCACCATGTCTCGACCACGTACTTCCATTTTTTCCTCGGTATGTTCCTCATGTGCATGGCCGATATCCATTTTAATATTTTCGGCAGTACGCTCACCGATTAAAATATTGTATTTTTTTCGTATGAAATGGGTTATTTCTTCGTCCATCTTGTCTCCACCGATACGGATGGAATTACATGAAACAACACCACCAAATGAAATAATACCAACTTCAGATGTGCCGCCACCAATGTCAACAATAACATTTGCTATTGGTTCATCAACAGGTAAATCAGCACCAATTGCAGCAGCAACCGGTTCTTCTATTAAATGAAC
The DNA here is from genome assembly GCF_900110695.1 of Virgibacillus subterraneus. GTDB lineage: Bacteria > Bacillota > Bacilli > Bacillales > Amphibacillaceae > Lentibacillus > Lentibacillus subterraneus. The sequence goes on from NZ_FOEH01000006.1 coordinate 164,735, forward strand.
ATGCTTTGCACCGTAACTCGTAACGGCATTATGAATGGCACGACGTTCTACTGTTGTACTTCCTGATGGAGTGCATACAACAACAGTCGGTTTACGCATGGATAGCCCCATTTTTTTGCTTACTTTTTTCAAAAATTCTTTAAGCATCTGTGCAGTCACATCATAGTCAGCGATAACACCATCTTTTAATGGTCTTATTGGGACTATGTTCTGTGGGGTTTTACCTACCATTTCTTTTGCTTCTGATCCAACAGCTACGACCTGTTTCGTATTCATATCAATAGCCACAACTGATGGCTCGTTCAAGACAATTCCCTTAGTCTTTGAATAAATAAGTATATTTGCAGTACCTAAATCGATTCCAATCTCTGCATTAGATAACATATAAGCTCCTCCAATGATGACAGTTTTTCTCTATATCATTTCTATACTTTATCATAGTTTTTGGGGGTAGATAAAGAACTTACATATATTGCCTTTAAAAGCCAGTACAACAGAGAAACCTGTAAAATAAATCAAGTAACAGTATGATTACAAAATGTTGTCTTTTGTAATATAACAGGTTGGATTTCAAGAGTGTCAATAGGGATTAAATAGTAATTTTTTCCTTTAGTTTTAAGTTTTTCCTAATAATCTAGGAAGTAACCTATCTTTAAATCTATAATCATAGGATTGTTTATAATGATAGGAGTCTTATCAGTCAGTATGGCAATAGCTTCCAAAATTATTACAAGAAACACGTGGTATGATTATTTTGCAACACAAAAAACCACAGGAGAGGTGTAAAACACATGTTTAACAAAATAATTGTAACAACATTATCCGCAGCATTACTATTTGGTGGAGCTTTTCAAACCTCTGCAGATGCATCTGCAAGCGCAGATCAATCGGAGGATAAATCACATAAAGTATTTTACTCTATTAATGGGCAGCAATTCTCAAAAGAGAATCTTAATAATCTATTAAACAACTACTTTGAAGATTTCCAAATTGAGCGGAATAAAATAGAAAAACAACAAAAACAGCCTAAAGAACAGTCAAATAAAGAAGAACAAAAACAGCAAAAACCTGAGTCTAAAGAAAAACAACCACAGGCAAATAAGCAAAAGCAAGAACAAACAGAGAAACAGGAACAAGAGCAACCAATTGAGCAGTCAGAAGCTCCAGCACCACAACAGCAAGAAACAACTAAACAACCAGAGAAACAAGAACAAACACAATCACAACAATTAAATGAATTTGAACAACAAGTGGTTGAACTAACAAACAAAGAGCGTACTGCTCAAGGATTAGAACCACTTAAGGTTGATACAGAACTAAGTAAGGTTGCGCGTGAGAAATCTAGTGATATGTCTACAAACAACTACTTCTCACATAATAGCCCAACTTACGGTTCTCCTTTTGATATGATGAAACAATTTGGAATTTCATATCAAACAGCTGGTGAAAACATTGCAAAAGGTCAACGCACTCCACAAGAAGTAGTGAATGGCTGGATGAACAGTGAGGGTCACCGTAAAAATATCATGAATTCTGACTTCACGCATATTGGAGTAGGATATGTAGAGCAAGGTAACTATTGGACACAACAATTTATTGGTAAGTAAATAGCTTTTGAGAGACTGACTTCGGTCGGTCTCTTTTTTTAGCAGTTACCACTTGCGCTTCCATATTTCGACGGTATAATTAAGCTGTTGGATGAGGGGGGTTATAAATGATACGTAGCTTGAAAATATACATATACGCTATATTCATTGTGATTGGGAGCGGTTTTAAACTGCGCAAATCTAAAAAGCTCGCATCACAATCGAGTAATCAGTTAAATAAAGAAAAAATATTTGCTGGACCAAAGATGGTTTCACAGAAAGTGATACAAAAAACGAAGTCGGACGTTCATGTTTACGGACAGGTAAAACTACCGGACGAAGCTGTTTTATTTGTTGCTAATCACCAGGGACTATTTGATATCTTAGTTTTGATTGGTTATTTAGGGAAGCCAATTGGATTTATTGCAAAAAAAGAAACAAAAAAGCTTCCTATAGTAAGTACATGGATGGAATTGATTCATTGTGTATTCATTGATCGAAGTGACCGTCGCCAGGCAGTTAAGGCTATTAACCAAGGAATTGCACATCTTAAAATTGGACATTCGATTGTTGTTTTCCCCGAGGGTACGAGGAGCAGGGGAAGCAATCTGAATGAATTTAAATCGGGCAGTTTACGGCTGGCAACAAAAGCAAAAGTCCCGATTGTACCAGTAGCAATAAATGGAACCTACCAAATGATGGAGGAGGATAAGGGGAAAATAAAGCCATCGACAATCACGATGACTATCACTGAACCAATTTATCCAAGTGATTATCAGGACAAGAAACATGGAGAGCTTGCAGCGAGTATCCAAACGACAATACAGGAAACCATTCGCTCTCAGGACACTGCAAATCTTGGTAAGTATGAAATAAATGAGGCTATCCATTAGTGAAAATGGCAGCCTCATTTTTTTAAATTATTTTTTGATCTTTCTCAAGAACATCTGTTATTGGCTTTTGCCGTTTTGGCAATTTTACTGCTAGTAGCATTCCCAATATGCTTATGAAAACCAATAAGCCTAATGCTAATGATGGTGGGGACAAAAGTACTTTTACAAGGTATATTAATAAAATGCCTCCAGCATGACTTGTAAGCATTACGAATCCTATTGCTGTACCTAGTTGACTCGGCCTGAATTGTTTCTCTGTCCAATCCATAATAATTGGAAATCCAGCAAGTAGGAAGAAACCGTCAGCAATTAGCCAGAATGCAATCCATGGTACCCATTGCCAGATAATTATTGCCGAGAATGTTGCTGCATTTAAAATTACCGCAATTATTATGAAGGCTCTTCTAGTATCTTTTTTGGCTACTAACGAAGGCATAAAGATAGATCCAATTATTCCTGAAAAAATCATTAAAGCCAATAATGGACCACTTGTTGATCCGGCTATCCCATATTGGTCAAAGATTGGTTCGACCCAGGTGCTTAATGCATCGAATACTCCTAGCCCAATTGCCAGCAATCCACTGAGGGTCCATAAGAATTTATCACGCAGCAGAGCAGAAAGCTTAGGAGTATCTTCCTTTTTAATCGTAACTGTATAGGTCTTTGCCCCAGCTAGTGTATACAATACCCAAACCATACTTAATACCGATGGAATTGCAAATATTGTTAAAACTAATGTAAGTCCGCCAAGAACATATAATATTGGACTAAATAACATGGCAAATATCACACCGAAAAATAAGGCGGCACTTGAAATAGATATTGCCATTGAACGGTTTTTCTCCGGAAAGTATCGGCTTGCATACGCTGAAATTGAATTAATGATAAATGGCTGACCAATTGACATAACAACCTGAATTCCAAGCTGCCAGGAATAACTTGTAGGGTCAGCTAACCTTGCAAGCGCGCCAAATCCTATTGTTACGGCCCCAATAGTTAATGCAATTTTAAAATGCGAGTCAAGCCATCTCCCTGCCGGAAGCGCTACAATAATATAAATGATAGGGAATAGTGCCGCTAAAGTACCCACATTACCTAGACTTGTACCCATATCCTTTGCAACATCAGTTGTAATGGGGGAGAACGTAACCCATAAAACTTGTGAGCTGAATATGAGTAGCGCATAGCCGGTAAGGTGTACCCAACGATTCATGCTATTCGACTCCTTTAGTAAAGGATTTATTGGGTGTGAATAATTCATTTGTTATATAGAGGAAAGCTTCACTTGTAATTTCGTGGGGTAATAAATGGAGTAGTTCATTGATGGATGCCATTTCGCTTGGGAGACTTCCGTCTGCTTTTACTCCTGCAGCATGCAAGAGGGTTGATATAGTTTCACTAGTTATACCATGATCCTTGACCAGTAAGGCTACTTCATGCTTAAGGGAGTTCCTTGGATATAACTTTACATGAGTAATTGCTTCCTCCAATTCTTGAAAAAATTCATCTATTCGGTTAACAGGTGTGATTGTTAAGTGGATAGAGGGTTGTGTATTAAATCACCTGGCTGGACTTGAACATACCATCCTGATTTTTTCATCTCGTCTGCCAACTGAAAAATATCAAGCGTATCAGAACCAATGGCTAACAGGCTTCCTTCAGGATCTCCTAAAATATATAAATCATCCAGCCTCATAAAATGCTTGGTAATTTCCTGCTTCGCCTGCCATATCGTTTCGGCTAATTTCTTATAACCATCGTCACCAATATACTTAAGTGTCGCCCAGCAAGCAGCTAGAGGACCACCGGATTTGGTCGACTGGATTGTTGTGTTAATAACCGGATAGCCACTCCAATTGGTGCAAGTATAATATTGATATTTACGTAATTGTTTATCCCGATATAAAATCACCGATGCCCCTTTTGGTGTGAAAGCGTATTTGTGCAGGTCAACCGACAGGGACGAAACACCAGGAAGGTTGAAATCAAAATCAATAACAGGAAGTCCCAGTTTTTTATAGTAAGCTAGTAGAAAACCACCTATGCATGCATCAACGTGCAGCCAAACTTCATATTTTTCTGCTAGCAAGCTCAATTCAGAAATGGGATCGCTAACCCCGTGAGAATAATTGACACTCGAACCTATCAGCATGATTGTATTTGGTGTTATTGATTTTTCTACTTCATAGGAGTCAACTTTAAATGTTGTATTATCTACAGGTACGATTACTGTATTAATTCCCAAATAATGTGCAGCTTTATGAAATGCCGCATGTGCAGTGGTTGGAAGAATTATTTCTGGAGCTGTAATCGTTGGTTTATGCTCACTTGCATAGTCTCTTGCTGCTTTTACAGCAAGGATAATACTTTCTGTACCACCACTGGTAAAAGTGCCTGCTACCGACATCGCATCATTTGAAAAGAGTTCTGCGATTTCTGCTACAATATTATTTTCCAGTTCTAAAAGACTAGGGAAAACGGTGAAATCAAGCCCATTATGATTCATAAACATATTGTGTGCCTCCTTTGCTACTCTTTCAGCTTCACGTAATCCACTATCGTAAACGTAGGCCCATACATTGCCTCCTTTTGGGTTAAGATCTTCTTGCTGGATCTCACTCAATGCTTGCAAAATACTTTCTCTTTTGTTCATTTTGCTAACCTCCAATTTTTTTATGAAATACAGTTTCAGGAACCCAATTAGCGGAAACCAATCAAATAAGGATGACTGCAATAAATCATTAAATTATTCAGGCTTTTATCACATATCACATTAAGATGGTGGGGATGCTTATAAAAACAGAGAAATACAGATTTAATTTTAAGTTAAGCATTTTTAAGAAAGCTTACTTTCTTACTTCATAGGTGCACCTATGGTACTCTCCATTAAGGATTGCATTCCAAAATATAAGAATGGCGAGATTTTTTCTTTTCTTACAGAATAATTATATATATGGTAGCATAAGTAGGGACGCAATAGGCAATATTCTGATAATTTATCCGGCCAAAAGTCTCTCTTTAATATAGGCATACTACGAGATGAGAGGTGATAAGATGGTACAAGGTATAGCGAATTGGAATACGGAGCAAACCGAAGAATGGCTTCAGAGCTATGTTGACGATTGGGTAGCGTTTTATCGGAAACATACTACTGATGGAGAAGTAGCATCATATATTCCTGTTTTACAAGAAGCAGATCCGGATAATTTAGGTATTACGATTATCGGAAAAAATGGAATTACGATACGGTCAGGTGACGATAGTATTCCGTTTACTATGCAAAGTATATCCAAGGTGCTTAGCTTTATCGTAGGCTGTATGGAGCGCGGAGTAGCTTACATGCTTGATAGAGTTGATGTTGAGCCAGCAGGTGAGGCGTTTAATTCGATTATTCATTTGGAAATGAAACAGGTTAAAAAGCCGTTTAATCCACTAATTAACGCTGGTGCGATAACAGTAACATCACTATTGGAAGGAAAGACTTCGGATGAAAAACTAAAGCCAATACTCGAACTCTTAGAAGATATGTTAGGTTATCGCCCTGCTATAAATGTTGAAGTATATGAATCAGAGAGAGATTCATCCATGCGTAATAGGGCAATTGGATACTATTTATTGGAAGTTGGTTTTCTGGAGTCTGATTTGAATATAACATTAGAGACTTATTTTAAACAATGTTCGATCGAAGTTACAATGGATGACTTGGCACGAATTGGTATGATCCTTGCTAACGACGGGGAAGATCCTGATACACAGGAGGAAATTATACCAAGACAAGTCGCGCGGATAGCAAAAGCACTCATGCTGACATGTGGCATGTATGATGCCTCTGGTAAATTTGCTACATATGTTGGTATACCAGCGAAAAGCGGTGTTTCCGGTGGTATACTTGCTGCAGTTCCTCCCAGGGTGCGAGAAGAGGAATTACCATTTCTTGATGGCTGCGGTATCGGTGTTTATGGACCTGCATTGGATGACAAAGGGAACAGTATTGCAGGAATCCGTCTGTTGCGACATATTGCAAAACAATGGGATTTAAGTATATTTTAGAAGGTAGAAAAGTATTTATACTTTCTAAGTGCATAAGTGCAACTAAAGCTTTCACCATTAAAGTGGTGATATGCAAGTTTTCTAAAAGGGGGATAATCAATGTGTGGACGTTATACGCTATTAGCTGATGAGCTGGAGATTTTGAATGAGTTTGGTATTGAACAAGCTATTGATTCATATCAGCCAAGCTACAATATTGCACCTGGGCAAAATGTATTGGCTATCATTCATGATGGGAATGAAAAGCGAGCAGGATATTTACGCTGGGGGTTGGTTCCTTCATGGGCGAATGATGAAAAGATAGGTTATAAAATGATTAATGCCAGAAGTGAAACAGCACATGAAAAGCCAAGCTTTAAAAAGTTGATGGCACAAAAGCGTTGCCTGATCGTTGCTGATAGTTTTTACGAGTGGAAGCGTGATGGAAAAGAAAAACAGCCAAAGCGAATTCAGGTTAGTGATCGTAAATTATTCGCATTTGCAGGCCTATGGGACAAATGGAAGCAAGAAGATAAAGAGCTTTTTACTTGTACCATCCTTACAAAAGAGGCGAACGACTTTATGCAGGATATCCATCATCGGATGCCGATTATTTTACCTGAAAATCAAGAAGATGAATGGATTGCATCTGGTAAACAGCATCCAAACGAAATACATCAGTTTTTGCAAACCGTTGAAGCGGAGAAATTAAATGCATATAATGTTTCCAGCTATGTAAATACTGCTAGGAATAATGATGATGCATGTATTGCCCCTTTAGCTGAATAGTACACATATATAAAGGAGCCTCCTTTCATTATAAAAAGAGGCTCCTTGGCTTTTATTCGGTGCTTTCTGATTCTGTTTTTAAAATATTGATGAATGCATATGCTTTTTGTTTTGGTGCCTTTGTTAGAAGGCTTACCCCAATAAAAAGAATTGTTGAAACAAGTAGCCCCCAAATACCAGAAGCAAGTCCTAGTGGTTTTATACCAGTAAATTCAAGTATGAGAACAAGAATTGCAGTTAAAGATACACTGGAGATGACACCAGCAGCAGTTCCACGCTTCCAAAAGAACGTGCCGAAAAAAGCTGGAACGCCAACTATTAACCCAGAAGATGCAGCAACTGACAATACAGCAATTAAATTTAATTCTAGTTCCGCAAATGCATATGCTAAGATAGCGATTATTGGAATGACGATTTTTCCAACTTGCAATTGCTTCTTATCATCTGGACGCTTTTTCAAATTACCATAGACATCTCGAGCAAACATTGAAGATAATGTCAGCATAATTGAATCAATCGTTGAGACAGCGGCAGCTAATATACCGATCATTACGATAACACCTAGTACAGGTGGAACAAGGTCAGATGACAACAATTTGGGAGTTGCCAGATCTGCCGTTGAAAGATCCGGAAATAACTGAAGCGCGGAAAAACCCCATAAGACTGATACAAAGGTGTAAATGAGACCGAACACAAGAAAGCCAATCAGCATTTGACGTAACCCTTTTAACGAGGATGGCATGAACATTCGCTGGCTAACTTGCGGGTTAGACAAGCTAAAGAAAAACCATGGTAGAGTCATCCCAAGAAAGGTTAGGATATTAAAATAGCCATTACCAGGTACGGAAAGCGCATCTGAGTGGTTCGTTTGCAAGGTATCAAAGAATTGTCCGAATCCACCCAATCCATCGATTACTAATAACGCTACAATTGTTGACGTAATAATCATAATCACAGCCTGCAGCGAATCTGTCCACATAACAGAACGAATACCAGCTACATAGGAAAAAAGAATTGCCAGCACTGTTGCAATCACGACACCTGCTGTAAACGGAATAGCATTATCGGTGATGCCTTGTAATAGATATCCTACTCCAGCAAGTTGTACCGCACAATACGGTATGAGAAATAAACAACTAACGAGTGCAATTGCAGATGCAGCAGGTTTGCTTTCATAACGATCGCCGACCATTTCAGAGGGTGTTACATATCCATACTTTTTACCGGCTAGCCAGAAACGCCGCCCGAACAATGCAACTAGTGAAACCCCTGTAAAATAAACGATTTCAAAACCAAGTGCGCCAACACCACCCTGATAAGTCAGTCCGGCCAGACCAACCATCATGAATGCGCTGTACGTCGTTGCGCTATAACTTAATGCTGAAAGGATGCCGTTCATTTGACGACCCCCAAGGTAATACCCTGACATATCCGTCCTGTCACCACGACGAGACTTATACGCAACAAATAATGCTAGTATAATATAAAGTGCAATTCCCCAAATTACCATATTTGTATTCAACTTACTTCCCCCAATCCTTTGTAACCATGAAATTTGCAATGATGATGAGTAATCCGATAATTCCCCATAAAAGGAAACTTCCATACCAGGCTTGAACACCTGACAGGACTGTGTAGGGAAGGGCATAGGCTAATAATATTAGGAAAACAATAAGAACGCCCCACACAACTTTCGATTTATTATGTTTCATTACGGTAAATCCCCTTCCTTGTGAAATGATGAGCAAAACTAATAACACTATGATAAATGATTATTTTTTAACGGCATAACATTTACATGTGTCTTTACACTTATATTTACACATTGAAACTGAAAAAGCAATACTTTTTTTACTTTGTAATGGATTTAAACTGCGACACAATGGGAATTCTCTTTTGTGACGTTTTATCCCGTTCTAATGATGGTGGAGTCCTTTAATTCGTTCCGGCAGAATACTTTGCTTTCACCGCTCCGGGTACCAATGCGACATCTGCTCAAGCTAGCGCTTTTGCAGTGTCTTACTAGCCACGGTCTCTGCCTCCACTGATAGAGATTTACTGATTATAGTCCATAAAATTAACGTTTCATTGGAAGTTATTCTAATCTGTAAGAAAATGCGAGATTCCAATGGGTCATCGGCTAAGAACGGTCACTCATCGGTCGAGTATTTTTTCGTAGCGTTGGATTAGTAATCATCTTATAAAGGATGGAAGGAAACCATGATGAAGTTGTGACGCAATTTATATCACCTACGTTGAAAAAGCACAATAACAGCCTTCATATAGATGAGTTTGGAGAATATATAAGGGGTTTCTAAAAAAGTAAGGTACACTTTCAGAAACATTCCTTTAGTGATATCATAAGTCTTTTAAAAAAATAGTTGAAGTCTAATGCATGATAGAAGCTTGTTCGGTATAATGAAGTATATAATACGTAAAAGGACAATTCTAGGGGGATCTATATGACAGAAGAAGGGAATAAGGTACTTGGTGAAAAGAGAAGAAAATTAATTTTAACGTGGCTGAAAGACCGTAATGATCCGATGACCGGCAAAATGTTGGCGGAACGGATGAATGTCAGCCGCCAAGTTATCGTACAGGATGTTTCCCTTTTAAAAGCAAAAGGTGAACCCATAATTGCTACCTCACGCGGGTATGTTTATTTTCAGGAGAATAATAAGAATCCCAAGATCCAGAGGGTAATCGCGGTTTGTCATCTGTCAGAAGATACGGAGATTGAATTGTATACACTTGTTGATCATGGAGTATCGGTTCAGAATGTAATGGTGGAGCACCCTATTTACGGAGATATTACTGGATCACTGATGTTAAAAAACCGCCGTGATGTTGATGCTTTTCTTGATGAAATGAAACAAACAAAGGCTACTTTGCTATCCCACCTTACTGAAGGTATTCACTTACATACGATTGAGGCTGAAACACAGAGTCAGCTTGATGAAGCTTGTGAAGCATTGCGTACCAAAGGAATATTATTAGAACAATGAGTAAAGAAAAGCGTTTATGACATTTTACTTAATCAGCAGATAATAATTGATTATAATACTTATGAAGGGTAGGATGTGGATATGATTCGTGTTTTATTTGTATGTTTAGGTAACATTTGCCGATCACCAATGGCTGAAGCAGTATTTCGTGATTTAGTTGATAAAGAAAATTTAACTGATAGAATTGATGCTGACTCAGGAGGTATTGGTGACTGGCATTCTGGAGAATCTCCTCATAAAGGTACTAGAGAATTGTTAGACAAGTATCAAATAGGGTATAAGGAAATAAAGGCTAGACAGGTAAATCTTAGTGACTGGGGAGATTTTGATTATATCATTGCGATGGATGAGCAGAATAGAAAAGACATGCAAAATCTAAGTAATAAAGCTGGTGATGCAAAATTAGCCAAACTGATGGATTTTGTACAGGATCCCCAAGAAGGAAATATACCGGACCCTTATTATACAGGCAATTTTGATTACACATACGAATTAATCTCTGAAGGCTGTAATGAATTACTAAGGTATATTAGAACTGAGAATAACATATAAGATAAAAGGAGCGATACAAAATGGGTAAACGAAACTTATTTATTGGAGTTTTGATGGGTGCAATTGCAGGAGGATTAGTTTCATTATTTAATAATGATGCAAGAAATTATACAAAACTAAAAATGAATTACGCTAAAAACAGGTCAGGCTATTATGTGAAACATCCATCAGAGGCAGTTCGAAGCGCCAAGGAAAGTTTTGATAAGTTCAATAAAGAATTTTCAAGCGGTGCAGAAAATGCGATTAATGCTTTAGAACAAGTGGAAAACACCCTAGACAAGTTTGCAAATAAAGAGCAAAAGGATTTGGAAAACACACTGTAAGATTTGATATAAGGGTGGTTAGAAATTGAAAAGGATTATGGCATTTTTAAAAGAACTTTATCAACGGATTACGGAAGATGATATATTTGGTTTATCAGCTCAGTTAGCCTACTTTTTCTTACTATCCCTTTTTCCTTTCCTATTGTTTTTAATGACTTTAATTGGTTATTTGCCAATTGATCAAGCAACTGTAATAAGTTTTATTGAGACATACGCACCTGGACAAATAACAGATCTGATAAATCAAAATGTGAGTGAGTTGATGAATGATCAAAATGGACAATTACTCTCGATTGGCATTATCGGTACGCTTTGGTCAGCATCGAATGCAATAAATGCAATCATGCGGGGGTTTAATCGAGCCTATGATGTCGATGAGGATCGTTCATTTATTGTATCCCGTCTTATAGCGATTGTGTTGACAATTGCTATGGTGCTTATAATTGGTATGGCATTTTTATTGCCTATTTTTGGGAAAACGATTGGAGTATACATCTTCACATTTTTTGGGTTGTCTGCTGGTTTCCTCAGTGTATGGGAAACATTGCGTTGGGTTGTTTCTTCTGTAGTATTTTTCATTGTATTAGTCGCATTGTATAAGCTCGCACCCAATAAACGGATTTATTTTAAAAATGCAGTATGGGGTGCACTTTTTGCAACGATTGGCTGGCAGCTAGTCTCATTAGCATTTTCTTTTTATGTAAGTTCAATGGGAGATTACTCAGCAACTTACGGTAGCCTGGGTACCGTCATCGTCTTGATGATTTGGTTTTATTTATCCGGAATTATTATTATGATTGGTGGCGCGATTAACGCAATACTTAACAAAGGAATAGGGAAGGGAACAGAAAAATAGCTATCACAATTTGTGATAGCTATTTTAGCAACCGCAACCCATTTAAAATAACTAAGATAGTACTGCCTTCGTGACCGATTACACCTAATGGTAAATCTACTATTTGTAAAAAGTTTGACGCTATTAATAATAGAATTACACTTAAAGAAAACACAACATTTTGTTTTACAATTCTATTCATACGGCCTGACAGGTTAATGGCATTTGTTATTTTAGATAAATCATTTTTCATTAATACGACATCTGCAGTTTCCAGTGCTACATCGGTTCCTTTACCCATAGCAATTCCTAAATTTGCACTTGCCAATGCTGGGGCATCATTTATCCCGTCCCCAACCATCGCTACATTTTCATAATCGGTTCGCAGCTGCTTTACATGGTTTACTTTTTCATCTGGGAGACACTCAGCAATGTAATGGTCTATACCGGCTTCAGCAGCAATTGCTTTAGCAGTTGTTTCGTTGTCTCCAGTCAGCATTATCGTATGCACACCATGCTTTTTCAAGGTTTTTATCGCTTGTTTTGTATTGTTTCTGATTGTATCTTTGAGTGCGTAAAGTGCTACGATTTCATCATTTGCTTTGACGAATACGATGGTTTTACCTTGTTCAGCAAGTTGCTTTGCTACTCCCCCATGGAAATTGAAAGCATCCTTTTCACCAACAAAACCAGCTTTACCGATTTCCCAAGTCTCATCATTTACATAGGCAGAAACACCATGACCACTTACTGTTGTAACATGATGGATATTCAGATCATGTACGTTTGTATAATCTGTGCTAAAGGCATAAATCGCTTTTGCTAATGGATGTATGGATTCTTTTTCAATAGCTCCAGCAATAGCAAGTACCTTTTCCTTTTCCCAATCGGTGTGAACGTATGTGTCTGTTACTTCAGGCGTCCCGTTCGTTAACGTACCTGTCTTGTCAAAGGCTATCGCCTTAATATGACTCAAATTTTCAACATGAACGCCACCCTTAAATAGAACGCCACTTTTAGCGCTATTTGAAATGGCGGAAAGTGTGGCTGGCATAATCGAAGCTACCAAGGCACAAGGTGAAGCAACAACTAGCAGGATCATTGCTCGGTAAATACTCTCTGATAATGACCATCCGAAAATAAAGTAGGGTAAAAACATCATTATAGCAACCGCTGCAAGAACTACTTTTACATATGTTCCCTCAAACCGTTCTATAAACAACTGTGAAGGAGATTTTTCTTCCTGGGCTGATTGAACTAGTTGAATGATTTTTTGGAAAAGTGTTTCATCCGCATGCTTGGTGATCTTAATTGATATGGATCCGTCCAGTGCAACTGTCCCCGCAAAAACATCATTGCTGTTTATTTTACTGACGGGTACTGATTCTCCGGTAATAGCACTTTCATCGATTGACGTTTCCCCTTTAACTATTACACCATCTGCAGGAATTCTCTCACCAGCACGTACCGAAATGATATCATCAAGTTTCAGTTCAGAAATGGGAACAATTTTTTCCTGGCCATTTGTAATCCTCAATGCTTGTTCTGGTTGTAAATCCATAAGCGATGATATCGCTTTGTCACTTTTTTTCAATGTATAGGTTTCTAAAGCCCCAGATAATGCAAAGATAAATATGAGGATGGCACCCTCTGTCCAATAACCGATGGAGGCCGATCCAATAGCAGCAAAAATCATCAGCATTTCCACATTTAGATCTCTATTTGCTATTGTTTCCTGAATTCCTTCTTTCGCTTTAGCGTAGCCGCCAATTACAAAGGCAATTAAGTGCAGGATGACCCATGCAGTAGCTGAAATGGTATCCTCTAGTGACCAAGTAATCAAAATTAGCAAACCGCTGAACAGCGCAGCAATTAATTCTATATGCACGATGAAGCGTCTAAATGGACTTTTTGCAAAAAAAGATTTGAACGTATGTGACCTTGGCGAATGTAATGTTTTTGAATTGGTCGTCATTATTATGAACCCCTCAGATTATAATTATTACAAATAAATACTTATTATTATTTTACCATGAGATAAAATAAAGTCAAGTGCAAATACAGGATACTAATACAGGTACGTCATAACATGAATACAGTTTAGTTTTCGGTTGAAACAATAGACTTATACTGTTACAATCATTATAAACTTTTAGATATAACACAATTAAATGTTGTGAATGAAAAGGAGTGGGATTTATGTATATAAAGAAGTTAGTATTTATGTTACTAGTAACAGTATTCGCCTTAGCAGCATGTGGTGATGACGACAACCAAGAAACGGGCAACAGTAATTCTGAAGATAGTAAGTGGGCTGAAATTCAAAAATCCGGGGAATTGGTTGTTGGAACATCTGGAACTCTTATCGCATCTTCCTATTACAAGGGTGAAGGCGAGAGTGAAGACCAATTAACAGGTTACGATGTTGAAGTAATGAGAGAGATAGCAAATCGTCTTGATCTAGACGTCTCCTATGAAATTATGGGGATCGATAGCATGCTTCCAGCTATTAAAAGTGGACGAATTGATGTAGCTGCAAACGATATTGAAATAACGAGTAGCAGAAAGGAAGAATTTAACTTTAGCAATCCTTATAAATATTCTTATTCAACGATGGTTGTTCGTAAAGGAGATTATTCCGGAATAAATTCATTAGAAGATTTAGAAGGTAAAAAAGCCGGTGGCGGAGCAACAACTGTCTACAGTGAGATTGCCAGACATTTTGGAGCGAAAGTTAAAACATACGGAAATGCACCTAATGAAGCATATCTGCGTGACGTACATAATGGTAGAACTGATGTAATTGTAAATGACTACTATTTATCAAAATTTGGTGTGGCAGCATTTCCGGATTTTGATATTATGCTTCATCCTGAATTAAAGTTTCACCCAACAGAACAGGCAGCAATTTTACCAAATGAAGCAGATAAATTAACCGAAGAGATTAATAAAGTCTTGGAAGAAATGCGGGAAGATGGGACGTTGTCAGAACTAGCCAAGAAGTTTTATAAGGAAGATGCTTCCAAAAGGCCAGAAGGCGAAATAAAAGAAATAGAAGGATTGGAACTATAATAGAACATGATTAATTTTAATGGTTTTGACTTTGGTGGAGTGTTTGATATTGAGTTAGCACTGGAAAGCTTACCTTTTGTATTAGGTGGATTGCCTACTACCCTTGGTGTCGCAATCACAGGTATGGCAATTGGAATGTTTCTAGGATTGTTTTTGGCATTAGCACGAAATTCAGATAAGATTTTATTGCGCTGGCCGTCCCGGGCATATATTTCCTTTATGCGTGGCACGCCAATTCTGGTTTTTCTATATATATTATACTTTGGACTTCCATATATCGGACTAGAATTGTCGGCGCTAGTGGCTGCCTCAGCTGGCTTTGGACTGAATAGCGCAGCTTTTATCGCAGAAATTAATCGTGCCTCATTGAATAGTATTGACAGTGGCCAATGGGAGTCATCCAAAGCTCTGAATATAGGTTATTGGAACTCATTAAGGAAAGTTATTTTGCCGCAAGTAACCAGAACAGCAATTCCTCCGCTAACAAATGTGTTTATGGACATTGTTAAAGCAACTTCCCTGGCAGCAGTAATAACTGTTCCAGAGTTATTTCAAAAAACGCAGATTGTTGTGGGCAGGGAATTCGATGCCATGACATTATATATATTGGTTGCCTTAATATACTGGCCAATATGTGTAATCATTTCATTTATGCAGGATCGTTTAGAAGTTAGATATAGCAGATTTCTATAAAGAACAAAGGACACTCTAGGTTTGAGTGTCCTTTGTCTTTACTAGGCAGTTAAGAAAGTATGAATCCTTTCTTTCTGCATAAGTGCAATTAAGGCTTGGCAATAAGTCGAGTTTTCTAACTATATTGAAATTCGACATTCTTCTTTATGTATGTTGCAGTCAAAATAAGTACCAACATAATGACAATCACATAAAAAAAGGAAACTCCAGGGAAATATTCAAGAAATAGGCCACCCAAATATGGGCCGCTTATACTTCCGATGCTAAACGAAATTCCTGTCATTAAATTTCCGGCCGGTAAAAGTGAAGGTGGTAAAATATCCGCCAAAAACGTAATACTTAAAGAAAACAAAGAACCAGTGAACATACCTGCTAAAGTAAATGTAATAAACAATGCGACCACTGAGTCTTCTAACGATGCGGCAGCAAGGAAGCAAAAACTCCCGAAACTTAATACCGCTAATAAGACATTTCTTCTTCCAAGTCGGTCGCTCAACATACCTAATGGAATTTGCGTTATGACACTCCCAGCTGCAAAACAAGGAATAATGACTGAGAGTATTTCCACATTATGGCCAATCCGTAATCCGTAAACTGGAAAAATACTATGTAATGTAGCTTCTAAAAAGCCATAGCCGAATGCCGGCAGAAGAGCAACCCATGCTATTTTGCCAGTTTTAATAAAGCGGCCTAACGAGCTTGCAGTACTGCTTGTGGTGAACCCATCCTTTTCCGGGAATTTGTTTCGCACGAAGAACATGGATGACCAGACAAGCATGCTGAGGACTGCTGATAATAAAAATGGGAGTGCTTGGCTGATCTCTAATAAACGTGTCATAAGTGGCCCTATTGTAAAACCTACTCCGAAAAACAAACCATAGAAAGCGATATTCCTTCCCCTAGTTTCTTTTGCGCTAGTAGTTGTAATCCACGTTTGTGTTCCGAAATGCAGCATGTTATCGCCAATACCGATAGTGACGCGTAAAATAAACCAAAACCATAAGGACTCCCAAAAAGGGAAAAGGGCCAATGAGATAAATACAAGCATTCCGCCAACAACAATGATAGGTTTAAACCCATATTTTCGCATTGGTTTTTCCATAAAGGGAGATGCTAAAAGCACGCCAATATATAATCCTGTTGCATGTAATCCGTTAACAGATGATGCTATACCACTTTGTTCCAGAATAATTGCTAATAAAGGGAGAATCATACCTTGGGAGAATCCTGAAATAGAAACAAGAGAAATTAATATCCAAAACCTTGCTCGCTCTGAAGCCATATTTCTCCTCCTTCAATCTCACTTATTAAATGTCATGTTCAGTTCCATTCAATGTAATTGTTTTCGCTAAAAAGGTCAATTCAAATACATTTAAATCAAAATAGGTTATGATGGTTGCAAAATAGGCTAAATATAAATAAGCTGTTCATATAAAATAAAGGAGAGATTTACAATGGATTTTTATTTAAAAGAGAATGGGATGCAGGTTGAATTAGAATATGGATCATTGGATGTATCAGGTAATGAAGACTACGGTTTTCGACCTTTTCAGCTAATGATTGCGTCAATTGCAGGATGCAGTGGATCAGTGTTACGGAAAATTTTATCTAAACAGCGAATAAAATATGAAGATTTATCTATTAATGCAGAAGTTGAACGGAATCCAAAGGAAGCAAATCGAATTGAACGTGTTGTATTATATTATGCCATTAAGGGCTACCATTTAGACCCTGACAAACTAAGCAAAAATTTAGCGCTAGCAAGAAAAAACTGTTCTATGATTCGCTCTGTTGAATATAGTATAAAGATTGAGGAACATTTAGAAACAATTGAACTAAGTCAATAATATTAAAGGTATAATATTCATGTGTCTGAAAAAACTAAGCTAAAAGGAAAGGAATGGGACACATGAAAAAAAGAACTTTCATCACAGCATTAATTATATTTGTTTTCGTTTTTTTACTTCCTTTCAATAGCTTAGGAAAGGAAGAGGAAAAGTCAGAAAATGAGTATGACATACCAAGTCATGTTTTGGATATATCAAAAGAAAATACCTTCCCGAATTCAACTGAGGATCAGGAAGTGGTGGAACCGAGCGGGTTGACTAAGGATTTGATTGATGAGCTAGATATACCAGTTGAAAATCCGGACCTAATAAAAATGCTTAACCAGACATCTATAAAACCATCACCAATTGCATTCGGATATCGTGGTATGGTTTACCTTGGGCGATGGCCGCTCAACTACAAATCGGATGAGACAAATATAAACTGGGAATACCAAAAAATAAATGCAAATGAGTTAAATAATATTGGTGGCGAATCAAACCAGGAAATGCATTATAACCAGAAGGAAAAGAAGGAAATACAGGGTGCATTAACAAATAAAATCACAAACCCTGATGATATAAAAAAAATGATGTTATTAAAATCAAAAGAGAGAACAAAATTGCCGCTCTCCTATAGCACCATAATCGGAAAAGATACAAAGAAGGAAAATTCCTACAATGTCCCAGCCCAAAAGTACGGTCACTTGCAAGCGTATGCGCCTGCTATCAACGAGAAAGGGCAGGTAACTTTTGGAGAAGTGTACTTCCAATTAAAAGGGTCAAATAAATCACTTGTTATTAAAAATGTAACAAAACAAGGAATTGGGGCATGGATCCCAATTCAGGATTACGTATCCTTTTCTTTTCAGCTACGATAAGAGCAATGTTGTTTTGTAAAAACCCCTGAAACTTTTCAGGGGTTTTTATCAACCGGAAAACGAACATATCAACCGGAAAACGAACATATCAACCGGAAAACGAACATATCAACCGGAAAACGAACATATCAACCGGAAAAC
>NZ_FOEH01000005.1 GCF_900110695.1 Virgibacillus subterraneus
GCTGAAAGCATCTAAGCATGAAGCCCCCCTCAAGATGAGACTTCCCATCACTTCGAGTGAGTAAGATCCCTCAGAGACGATGAGGTTGATAGGTCCGAGGTGGAAGCGTGGTGACACGTGTAGCTGACGGATACTAATAGATCGAGGACTTAACTAATAATGACAAATTGAAAACATTGATGTGAAGCTCTTATTTAGTTTTTAGGGTACAAACTTTAAAAAACCCCTTGCATTTTCTCTTAGAAATGCATATAATATATTTTGTCTTTCAATAAGATTATTAAGGAAGTTCTGTTAAAATCGTTCACGTCCTGTGAACAACACAGAACGACCTACATCCTGTAGGTCTGGTAGCATTAGCGGAGAGGACACACCTGTTTCCATGCCGAACACAGTAGTTAAGCTCTCCAGCGCCGATGGTAGTTGGGGCTTTGCCCCTGCAAGAGTAGGACGCCGCCAGGCTATTTTTTATATACTTTTTTATAGTAATTAATAATTTTTTAGCCCGATGAGCACAATACATAAGGTTAAATTTCCTTGGTAATTATTTTAGATTATTCCACAGTAGCTCAGCGGTAGAGCAATCGGCTGTTAACCGATCGGTCGTAGGTTCGATTCCTACCTGTGGAGCCATTTTATTGCTTCCATAGCTCAGCCGGTAGAGCACCACCATGGTAAGGTGGGGGTCAGCGGTTCAAGTCCGCTTGGAAGCTCTTAGTTAGATAGAAGCGTTTAAACCCTCGATAAGGTTTAAACGCTTTTTTCATTGTTTAAGAAACTATAAATTTTGCTATGGATAATTGGATTCCCGAATCAGCCACGTCTAGCTCCGAAGTTCAGACGTACTAGTGCAGTTGTTCTTTGCAATTGCAACTAAGGCTTGTCTATAGGCCAAGTTTTCTAATTTTGTATATAATTGTTATAGTAAATAATTAGATAGGTGGTTTTAAAATGGGAAGTGGTTTATCATTGCTTTTAATTTTAGCAATTGTAGTAACTATAGCGGAAGTGCTTGTGGCGTATTTTTTGATCAAAAAACATAATATGAAGATCTGGCAATCTTTGTATACCTCGTTACCGGTAATTGTAATTGTTTGGGTAGTAGCTATTATGTATTCCTAACTGAAAAATCAACACACAAAGCTATTTGAGTGTTGATTTTTCACGTTTAAGTAATTTATAAATCTGTAGCTGAACAAAGAAGGCAATAAATGCTAACACACAAAGGTTAATATAATACCAAATACCACTGCCAAGCATGTCAAGTGGTGTGGTAGCTGTAGGTGTATGGGAAAGGTACAGGTAATTGGAATCTAAAAATGGATTAATAAAGAAGCCAATTATAATAGCATACAATAATAGGTAGCCAAAAGTTTCAAGTAATGATTTAAAATTGATCTTTAAGGAATTGGTTGCTACAAGAAAAATACTTGCCCATGAAATGGCAGTATGATGTATAAAAAACTTCCAAAAGCGATAGTGTGGAACATCATATGGCAGTTCTGGAGTAACTAGTGCCAGTAAAGCAGGAATAAGACCAATAAAAAAAGTGATTTGTATAAGCTTCCTATTGTGAGTAACTAATGCAATTGCACCTGTTATACCTGCAATTCCGCAAAGGTGTAATGGTGTGTGCTCACGCAAGCTCCATATTCCATTTACAGCTGTCCATGTTTGATAGGATACTTCTGATAAAATTAATAGGCTAAATAAGATCCAACGTATTATATTGTATAAAGTTGTGTTAGATAAGATTTTTTTTAGAAATAAAATAAATATTACGATTCCTATGAAATATATAAGTAGCATAATAATGTGACTTGTGCCAAACGTAATAAA
This sequence comes from Virgibacillus subterraneus, assembly GCF_900110695.1. Lineage (GTDB taxonomy): Bacteria > Bacillota > Bacilli > Bacillales > Amphibacillaceae > Lentibacillus > Lentibacillus subterraneus. The sequence goes on from NZ_FOEH01000005.1 coordinate 1,840, forward strand.
TGGTTCACCACCTAAAGTTAGCCAATACCACATGAAATACCCCCAAAATGATATCTATAATTACATTATATGTGTATTGAAAGTATTTGAAAATAAAAATTTCTTATTTCCCCTTTACAAAGATGCTGAATCTGTATATAATAAAATTCGTCGGTTTATGACAAGTTTTTTTTTAAGCATGTAAAAAAGTATAATTTCTTTCTTACATAAAACCATTGTAAGGCCCGTTGGTCAAGTGGTTAAGACACCGCCCTTTCACGGCGGTAACACGGGTTCGAATCCCGTACGGGTCACCATTAATTTAAAGCAATTAGGAACACATGTAAACCAAGTACTAGTACATCCTGAACATAGGAGGATTAGCTCAGCTGGGAGAGCACCTGCCTTACAAGCAGGGGGTCGCAGGTTCGAGCCCTGCATCCTCCACCATTATGCCGGTCTAGCTCAATTGGCAGAGCAACTGACTTGTAATCAGTAGGTTGGGGGTTCAATTCCTCTGGCCGGCACCATTTTTTTATGTATAATTTATAGTAATGTAGTTAAAATATGGAGGGGTAGCGAAGTGGCTAAACGCGGCGGACTGTAAATCCGCTCCCTCAGGGTTCGGGAGTTCGAATCTCTCCCCCTCCACCATAATATATATTTAATTGGGCTATAGCCAAGCGGTAAGGCATCGGGTTTTGATCCCGTGATCCTAGGTTCGAATCCTGGTAGCCCAGCCTTTTTTTATTTTATGAGGTTTTTCGGGCAATACTTATGACATGAGCCATTAGCTCAGCTGGCAGAGCATCTGACTTTTAATCAGAGGGTCGGAGGTTCGAATCCTCCATGGCTCATCAATTTATATGAAAAAACACTAGCGTAAATACATAACACATATTATAATAGCAGATAAACAAGGTCGTTATGATTACCAACAACCTTGTTTATTTGCATTTTGTACTGTTTTTTTACATAATAGATACAGTAATTTATTCATTAACTAAAAAACGAAAAATTTAACATATATAAATTATGCTAGTTAAAAGGATGAGATGGTATGAAAACTTCTAGATTTCCTGGTTTTTACAATATGACTGTGGAGGAACGCAGACAGTTGTTGACTACGATGGATACGTTCACTGATGAAGAGAAAGGTTATTTGTTTTCAAACGAGCCTCTTCCAACTGATACAGCGGATAAAATGATAGAAAACGTAGTCGGGACTTTTCCGCTTCCATTAGGATTGGGATTGAATTTTTTAATTAATGGGAATGAATATGTAATACCAATGGCAATTGAAGAACCATCTGTTGTTGCTTCGGCAAGCTACATTGCAAAAACTGTCAGAAATGCTGGTGGATTTACTACAGAGGCGACAGATCGCGTTATGATTGGTCAAATTCAAGTAGTAGGCTGTCCAGATTTTAAAGCAGCAAAAGAGGCTGTTTTAAAGGAAAAAGATGCATTGATTGCTGATGCTAATGCTGCATACCCCAGTTTAGTGGCTAGGGGCGGCGGTGCAGAGGATCTAGAAGTTAGAGTATTAAATGAAGAATCAGACTCAAAATATGGTCAAATGCTTATCCTTCACGTATATATAAATACTTGTGACGCAATGGGGGCAAATATCATTAACACAATGGTTGAGTCACTTGCACCGACAGTTGAGACCATTACGGAAGGGAAAGTATATTTACGAATCCTTTCCAATTATCCTGATCGTTGTCTTGCACGAGCGCGTTGCGTTATTCCTCCTGAATTATTACAAACAGACGGTTATACAGGCGAAGAAGTACGTGATGGAGTTATTCATGCCTATGAGTTTGCCGCATCTGACCCCTACCGCGCTGTTACCCACAATAAAGGAATAATGAATGGGATTGATCCAATCGTTATTGCAACTGGTAATGACTGGCGTGCTGTTGAAGCTGGGGCCCATGCACACGCAGCGAGGTTTGGGAAATATAGTTCGATGACAGAATGGTCGAAGGATGAGGGTGGAAATTTAGTTGGTGAAATAGAACTCCCTATGTCTGTCGGAACTGTAGGTGGTTCGACCCATGTTCACCCAATTTCTAAACTTGCATATAAAATCTTAGACGTTGATTCAGCACAGGAGCTTGCACAAGTTATAGTTTCTGTTGGACTTGCACAAAACCTTGGTGCACTAAAAGCCTTAGCAACCGATGGTATTCAGAAAGGTCATATGGCTTTACATTCTCGTTCTGTTGCCATAGCAGCAGGAGCTACAGGGGAGATGATTGATATCATTGCTGAACGATTAGTAGACGAAAAAGAAATCCGTGTTGGAAAAGCTAAAGAAATGGTGGAAGAATATATAAAATGAGTGCAGAAAAAGCAACAACTTCAGAACAAACAGCTATAGGTATAGCTCATAGTAAATTGATCTTAATCGGGGAACATGCAGTTGTACACGGACAACCTGCTATTGCGCTTCCTTTCCCGTTAGTAGGGGTGGAATCAGTGATTGATTATGTTCCAGGCTCGGTAAAGATTGATAGTACTTTTTACCATGGTCCGCTTGAATCTGCTCCAGAGTCGCTGGAGGGGCTTGCAAATTGTATTAAGGCAACCTTAAATTATCTTCAGTTACCATGTGAGGATCTTTTGATACGGATTAAATCATCTATACCACCCGGAAAAGGACTTGGATCAAGTGCTTCAGTGGCTATTGCGGTAGTGAGATCATTATTTGCCTATAACAATCAGGACTATGAAGAAGATGAACTTCTGACCTTAGCTAACATTTCGGAAACGTATGCTCATGGTGTGCCTAGTGGTATCGATACACTAACTATTACTTCGGACTTTCCAGTCTGGTTTGAGAAGGAACTGCCATCTGATTTTATCGAACCTAAGGGTGATTTTCACTTCATTGTTGCCGATTCAGGCAGAATGGGTGATACACGTTTAGCTGTTGAATCAGTTGCAAACTTGTTCAAATCAGCTCCAAGAAGAATACAGGCCAAGCTTGACCGTATTGGTGAAATTACGCATCGTGCAAGACATGCGCTTGAGAGTGCGAGCAAGCATTTATTAGGACAGATGTTAAATGAAGCACAAAAAGAACTGGAAGCACTAGGTGTAAGCGATGCGGGCCTGAACAGGTTAATCTACTTTGCGCGCCAGGAAGGTGCCTTAGGTGCCAAATTAACTGGAGGCGGAAATGGCGGTTGTATAATTGCCTTAGCACGTAATGAAGTACACTCTAGGCAGCTATCTGAAAAGCTGAAGAAATTCGGCGCACACACGGTATGGCCTTTTGTTCTAAGAAAGAAGCCTGAATAAGCATCATCATTAGACGTGGCTTATCATCAAGCCTTAGTTGCATATATGCAGTACGAGGATTTTTATATTTTCTAAACTGCGACACAGAGGGGATATACAATGAAGGCATCAGCCAAAGCACATACAAATATTGCCTTAATTAAATACTGGGGCAAACGGGATGAATCGTTAATACTCCCGATGAATAATAGCCTCTCATTGACTTTAGATGGATTTTATACAACGACAACTGTTGATTTTAGAGAATCGTTAACAGAGGACAGTTTTTATTTAAATGATCAACTTGTAAGTGGTGTGGAATATGAACGTGTCACATCATTTCTAGACCTAATTAGGAAATATGCAGGAAAACCGAATTTATTTGCAGAAGTTCATTCTACTAATTATGTTCCAACAGCTGCTGGATTTGCATCTTCAGCATCTGGGTTTGCTGCATTAGCAACAGCCGCTGCCAAATCGCTTGGACTTAAGATCAGTGATGAAGAACTTTCTATCTTAACCAGACAAGGGTCAGGGTCAGCCTGCAGATCAATTTATGGTGGCTTTGTAGAATGGGAAAAAGGAGACAGGTCTGATGGATCTGATTCTTATGCTATTCAGGTAGCACCTGCAAATCATTGGGATATTCGCGTCGCCGCAGTCGTTTTATCTTCCTCAGCTAAGAAGGTTTTGAGCCGGGAAGGTATGAAGCGGACAGTCGATACGTCTGCTTATTATTCCAGCTGGGTTGAGAGTATTCCAGATGATCTCAGTAATATTAAAGAGGGTATAAAGAATAGGGACTTTGCGAAAGTAGGAGAAATAGCTGAGGCTAATTGTCTTAGAATGCATGCCACTACTTTGGCTGCCAATCCACCTTTTACGTATTGGCGTGACACAACGCTGGCAGTAATGCAAACTGTTCAGGAACTGCGTGAAAACGGAGTTTCAGCATACTTTACGATTGATGCAGGTCCAAATGTAAAAGTTCTTTACCTGCCAGAAAACGAAGAAACGATACAAAGTACGCTCCGTGAAATACCTGGGGTAGATGACGTTATTGCAAGTCGAGCAGGTCAAGGAGTATCCTATATTTAGGAGTTGAACCGTATTGCCAACTACACCATTGAGCCTTAAAGTCCCAGGCAAATTAATGATAGCAGGAGAATTTGCAGTACTTGAAGCTTATCAAAACCTAGTCGTGATGGCGGTTGATCGTTTTGTTTATGTGTCATTAACACAACAGGATGAAAACCGCCTTTCTTTGCTAAACTTTGATTTAGCTAACCTCGAATGGACCTATAATGAAAAGAAGGTCAACATAAAGACAGCTGACAAGCGTGTAAAGTTTGTTGAAGATGCTATGTCAGTCGTATATACATATTTAAAAGAAATGAACGTCTCTTTAGCTAATTTTCATTTAGAAATCCGCAGTGAACTTGATGACGAATCCGGTCGTAAATACGGATTAGGTTCTAGTGCCGCTGTCGTTACATCTGTGGTTGCTGCCATTTTAAAAAAATACCTACCAAAAGAGCCATCCGCTAAATTGATTTTTAAGTTAGCGGCTATTTCGCATGTGAAGACACAAGGAAGTGGTTCAGGAGCTGATGTTGCTGCATCATCTTATGGTGGTTTTTTACAATATGCCTCATTTCAAGCAGAATGGCTACAGTACGAATATGAAAAGGCAGACACGATAAGGGAATTAGTTGAAAAGGATTGGCAGTATTTATCTCTTAAGCCAATTAAACTGCCAGTCAATGCATACATGTGTATTGGCTGGACAGGAACCCCTGCATCGACAGGGAAATTAATCGATAAAATCAAACGCCTTAAAACAGAGAATAATACATTATATGAGCAATTTCTTGAAGAAAGTAATAGGGCAGTAAGTACCTTTATCAAAGGAGTTACTGAGGAGGATGCTGCACTTATTGTTGAGGGTACGAAACGGAACAGACGAGCGTTAGCTACTGTTGGAAAACACGCTAATGCAGATATAGAAACCCCAATGCTGCAAAAGTTGTGTGATCTAGCTGAACTGCATGGTGGGGCAGGTAAACCATCCGGAGCAGGTGGCGGTGACTGTGGGATCGCATTTCTGCCATCTAAAGAACAAGCTCAGCAGCTAATGAAGGCCTGGGAAGAGGCAGGAATTAAACCACTGGATATTCAACTTAGCAAGATGGGTGCAACCGAGATATAAAAGCAGGGCTGTCTTCATTAGACAACCCTGCTTTTATTTATGCCAGTAAATCCTTCGCTATTTCAATCCGCTGCATCCAGCAATCATGTACAAGTGTATATATATACATATTTTTGTCGAGTTGAGTCATTGCTTGTTTTTTGGCTAAAATAAAAAGGTAGAGGAGGAATTCAGATGAAGAAAAATATGTCTATAATTGGCGTGCCGATGGATCTTGGACAAAGTCGGCGAGGTGTTGATATGGGGCCAAGCGCTATTCGATATGCAGGGGTTGTTGAAACACTTGAAAATTTAAACTACAGCATTAATGATTTGGGTGATGTACCAGTTTCCCGCCCCGACAGCAAATTTGAGAGACAGGAAGATAATTTGCGTAATTTGCAACAGGTGGCTGATGCAAATCAGAAACTTGCAGAAATGGTCGACAAGGAAATTAACGGTAATCATTTCCCATTAGTATTGGGTGGTGACCATAGTATTGCAATTGGAAGCCTAGCTGGTATTGCGAAACACTATGAAAATTTAGGTGTGATTTGGTATGACGCACATGGTGATTTGAATTCTGGTGATACATCACCTTCTGGGAATATACATGGAATGCCACTTGCGGTAAGTTTGGGCATTGGGAATGAAAAGCTAACGAACATACTTGGCTACCAGCCGAAAATTAAGCCTGAGAATATCGTGATCATAGGTGCTCGTTCACTTGATCCGGGAGAAAAGGATTTGATTAAAGAAAGCGGCATTAACGTATATTCCATGCATGAAGTAGACCGGTTGGGGATGCCAGCTGTAATGAGTCAGGCAATAGATTACTTAAAGAATCGTACAGATGGAGTTCATTTAAGTCTGGACTTGGACGGATTGGATCCAGAGGAAGCTCCTGGTGTTGGAACGCCGGTAATTGGCGGTTTATCCTATCGTGAAAGCCATTTAGCAATGGAAATGCTTGCAGAGTCCAATATCCTTACATCAGCAGAATTTGTTGAAGTAAATCCGATTTTGGACCACAAGAATAAAACGGCAACTGTAGCTGTTGGGTTGATAGGTTCACTGTTTGGTGAAAAGTTGAAGTAAGTAGTTTTGAAGTAAAAAGTGAATTGAGCATCGAATTGAAAGTAATTTGATGCTCTTTTTGTGTTCTACAAAGCATCAAATTCGTGTTGTATTGATTAGGGCGGACTTCTTAAGGTCTTTTAAAATACTGCTATTAACGCGATAATAATTATCCCTATGTCAGCAATTATATGAACCAGCCATGAGTTATAAATATTACTGGAGTTTTCATTGAGCCAGTTAAACACTAAACCTATCGTAAACAGCCCAATTAGTGCTAACAGGAATAATCCGATGTTAAACCAGGTAAGAAATATTGCTGTATGGTAGATCGCAAACAAAAACGATGAATATATATAGGCAAATAGCCGATGTTTCTGCTGTAAATTTTTAAAAATAAATCCTCTGAAAAAAATCTCCTCTAAGAATGAATTGCCGAATATAATATATATACTAATAAATAAAAAAGTATCTCCAGTAATGTTTTTCTGTGCCAGGTTTTCACTAATTTGAGCGAAGTCGATATGATCTTTTAAAACAAAATATGTCCCTATTAGAATGAGGGAAGCCCCAATTCCCAAACTGACACTTATTTTCAATCGCTTGGTGTCGATTCTTCGTGTCGTAAAGTAGGTGGTTTTGCTTTTGGTTATGTAATGAAAAATAAATAGTACCAGGAAGAAAATTATTACCTTTGCTATTGTTTTATATAGATACTCGAAAGAGAGAATTTGCTCAATGATAAACAATATTGCGATCGATAACGAACTGTATAATACAATTAAGTATTTATGGGTCATAGAAACACCTGCTATAGAGTTTCTTCTATTGTAACATTTTAGCAGAAAAAAAAGACATCCATTTTTGCATGTCTTTTTACCCTATATCTCTCTATTTTTGGCATGTTTAATAAGTAATTAAGTTACTATGGTATTCATTTAGAAGTATGTCTTATTTTCTGCTGGGTTGAATTACGAATTCAGAGGTCAATCCATAGGTGTTGCTTAAAGAAATTAAGGTATCACGACAATCCTCAATCTTTTCTAACAATATTGAATTATTTTCCACAAAACTGGTCTCCAATCTAGTATAATGTAGTATGAATTTACCAATTTAATATAATTATAAACAACTTTTAGAAAAGTTTTTGAAACCTTACACGATGTTGTTTCGTATTTAAAATACCGCATAGTAAGCGGAGGTACTAATAATGAACTTAATAATAAAAGAGAAAATAAAACAGGTTAAAAGAGGGGATCAGTCCGCCTACGAAGATGTTGTTTCATTTTACCAAAATAAAATTTACCAACATGTTTATCGGATGCTTGGAAACCAGCATGAGGCGGAGGATATTGCCCAGGAATCGTTTATTAGGGCATATATTAATATACACTCATTTGACGATCGACGTAAGTTCTCGACGTGGCTATACCGAATCGCCACTAATTTAACAATCGACCGGATACGAAAGCGTAAGCCGGATTACTATCTCGATGCTGAAATAAAAGGGACAGAAGGATTGGATATGTATTCACGGCTTGCGACTGATGAACCGGCACCTGAAGAAGAAGTAGAAAGAATGGAATTACAAAACTATATTCATCACGAAATATCTACACTTCCACCCAAATATAGAGGTGTTATTATTCTTAGGTATTTAGAGGAGTTTTCACTCCAGGAGATTAGTGAAATTCTGGATATCCCTCTAGGAACAGTGAAAACTCGAATCCATAGGGGCCGTGAAGCACTAAGGAAAAAGCTTCGTCATGTGTAAAGGAGTGTGATCAACTTGAACTGTAATGAAGAAATTATCGAGTTTATGCATAAGTATTTAGATGGTGATTTAACCAAACAAGAAGAAACGAATTTGCGCCGCCATTTGGAAGAGTGTGAGGCTTGCCAAAAACACTTTCATGAATTGAAGCGTACGATCACACTTATTCAGAGTGCCGAGCATATTTCTGCTCCAGCAGATTTTACAACTAATGTGATGAAAAAATTACCGACAGAAAAGAAACATGTAAGGTATAAGCGCTGGTTTAGGGCGCATCCGATTATTACATCGGCAGCAATATTCTTCATCTTTATGTTTAGTGGTATTTTCTCAGCTTGGAATCAGGAAAGTGAATTGGTTGTTTCCAAACAGGAAAACCTGATTATTCAAGGTGATACTGTTATTGTTCCGGAAGGGGTTACAGTATCGGGTGACCTATTAGTTAAAAATGGTAATCTGAGGATAGATGGAACTGTAGATGGCAATGTTACATTGATAAATAGTGAACTTGTGGATGACTCGATTGAAGGATCTGGTCTTATGGCATCTGCTGGTGAAGTAAACGGAGAGCTAAAAGAGGTAGATCGAATATTTGAATGGATCTGGTTCCACTTGAAGGATATGGTTGAAAGTATTTTCTCATTGGGACTAGTTTCGAATATGCATTAGAATAAAGGCCGAAGAAACCTGGTATAAAATCCGGGTTTTTTTGTGCTTGCAATATAACATGGTACAATACAAAATATGATATAATGGATATACTATTATTACATTTAGATAGGAAGGAACCATATGTGCGGAAGGAAGTGTGAACATGCTTGATGGGGGATTTGATTTTTTAAACCTGTTGAGAATCGTCATAGATATTGCTCTCGTCTGGTATGTTTTATATAAATTAATCATGTTAATTCGAGGTACGAAGGCAATTCAGCTTTTAAAGGGAATTGTTGTCGTATTGGCCGTTTGGTTGTTAAGCATCGCATTTGATCTACATACGATTCAATATATTACAAACCAGGCAATTGACTGGGGTTTTGTTGTCATAATTATATTATTCCAGCCAGAGCTTAGAAGGGCATTAGAGCAGCTGGGCCGGGGAAATATGTTTTCCAGAGGGTCAAAATCAGAGGAAGAAATTTTGGAACAAAAAATTGAAGCAATTGTTCAATCAAGTACTTATATGGCCAAGCGCCGTATTGGTGCCTTGATTTCAATCGAGCGTGAGACTGGCATTGGCGACTATGCTGAAACTGGTATTCCAATTAACGGTAATCTCACACATCAACTGCTAACGAATATTTTTACACCTAACACACCATTGCATGATGGGGCGGTAATTATTAAGGATGAGGAAATTATGGCTGCGGCCTGTTATTTACCGCTATCTGAAAGTCCGTTCATTTCAAAAGAATTGGGGACGAGACACCGTGCTGCAATGGGTATTAGTGAAGTAACGGATGCAATTACAATAGTTGTATCAGAAGAAACCGGAAACATATCATGTACGAAAAACGGCGAATTAAAGCGCGAATTGGACCGCGAGGGTTTACGTAAATACCTTCGTGATAATTTGCCATTATCATTAAGAGCCCCTGAATCTAAGACACGAAATCAGAGGGGGAAAGAAAATGGATAATTGGTTTAAAAGTCGATGGTTTGTCCGTGGTATTTCACTATTTTTTGCAATAGTCCTGTATGTCTTTGTGCAAGTGGAGATAGGGCAATATCAAAACGATTCACGAATTCCAAATAACAATGAAGGAATTCAGACGATTGAGAATGTCCCAGTAAATATACGAATTGATGAAGATAATTATGTAGTAAGTGGTGTACCGGAAGTGGCTACGGTTTCGTTAGAAGGTCCAACAGGTACAACGACAGCTGCAGCAAGACAGCAGAATTTTGACGTGTTTGTCGACCTGCAAAATCTTGAAGAAGGTACACATACAGTTGAGATGCAGCATAGTGGTGTTCCAGATGAGCTTACAGTATATATAGAGCCAAAAACAATTGAAGTAATAATTGAAGAGAGAGCATCAGAACAGTTTGATGTCGCAGTTGACTTTATTAATACCGAACAACTTCCAGAGGGATTTGAAGTAGGAGAATCAGAAGTAAACCCGCAAACCGTGACAATTACAAGCTCAAGTGATGTTATTAGCAAAATAGCAATTGTTAAAGTATTTGTGGATGTTGCGGAACTTGAGGAAAATATTGATAATCGGGAAGTTCCAGTTAATGTATATGATGCCAGTGGGAATGAGCTGAATGTTAGAGTCGAACCCGAGAGTATAGCTGTTTCTGCTGAAATTCAAAATCCGAGTAAGACAGTTCCAGTAACCCTGTCGACAACCGGAGAACTGCCTGAAGGGTATTCATTGTCCTCCATATCTGCTAATGTAGATGAGGCAGAAATATTCGCAACAAGTGATGTTTTACAAGGTATAGAAGAAGTTTCAACAGAAGATATTGATTTGTCAGAGATAGACGAGTCTGGCACGATTAATGTTGGACTAGCATTGCCAAATGGTGCCAATGCACCAGAAACAGAGCAAGTTGAGGTTACAATTGAACTTGAGCAGACGAAAACTGTTGAGGATGTTCCGATAGATGTGGAAAATCTTGAGGAAGGACAAGAAGTTTCGTTTGTTGAACCTGCAGAACCGGTTATGAATATAACTGTTGTAGGTAACCAAAGTGATGTTAGTCAACTTACAGCAGAGGATTTTCAGGTAACAGTGGATGCCGGAGGACTAGAGAGTGGGGAGCATCAGCTTCCGGTAACAGTTGAAGGTCCTGAGAATAGTGAAGTAGATGGCCAGTTTGGTCAAGTTACAATAGAAATTACATGATGATTTTATAGGATTGATAGGGATAGTGTTTTATGAAATGGATTAGGGAGTAATTAAGTGCTTTAAATCCACAATGCTCTCACAATTGGTTAAATGGATGTAAAGGAGAGATCCAACATGGGAAATTATTTTGGAACAGATGGTGTTAGAGGAGTAGCAAACACTGAATTAACACCAGAGCTGGCATTTAAATTAGGCCGCTTTGGCGGTTATGCATTAACAAGAGATATAAAGAAGCCGAAAATTCTAATTGGGCGCGATACACGAATCTCCGGACATATGCTAGAGGGTGCCCTTGTAGCAGGACTGCTTTCTATTGGTGCAGAGGTTATGCGCTTAGGAGTTATTTCTACGCCAGGTGTTGCCTATTTGACAAAAGCAACAAGTGCCGAAGCAGGAATCATGATTTCTGCTTCACACAATCCGGTTGAGGATAATGGTATTAAGTTTTTTAGACCAGATGGCTTTAAGTTAACAGACGATCAAGAGAATGAAATCGAGCAATTAATGGAAGCTGAGGATAATCTGCCTCGCCCGGTTGGTGCTGATGTTGGACTAGTTAACGATTACTTTGAAGGCGGACAAAAATATCTTTCTTTCTTGAAAGGGACAATTGATAATGACTTTGATGATATGCAAATAGCGATAGATTGTGCACATGGATCAACATCCAGTTTAGCTACACATTTATTTGCAGATCTAGAAGCAGATATATTCTCTATTGGTTCTTCTCCAGACGGTTTGAATATCAATGATGGTGTTGGATCAACCCATCCAGAAACTTTGCAGGCATTTGTAACTGAAAAGGGTGCCGATGTTGGGCTTGCCTTTGACGGTGATGGTGATCGCTTAATTGCAGTAGATGAAAAAGGAAACATTGTTGATGGTGATCAAATTATGTACATTTGCGGCAAGTACATGAATGAAAAAGGTGTACTGCGCCATGATACGGTTGTATCAACTGTTATGAGTAATATCGGCTTTTATAAAGCGTTAGAAGAAAATGGCATGCGCAGTGATAAAACGGCAGTCGGTGACCGTTATGTAATGAAGGAAATGGTTAGAGGTGGTTATAACCTTGGTGGTGAGCAGTCCGGACATATTATCTTCCTTGATTATAATACAACAGGCGACGGCATGTTATCCGCGATCCAACTTATAAATGTTATGAAAGAAACCGGAAAGAAATTATCAGAGCTTGCAGATGAAATGGAAATTTATCCTCAAGTACTGAAAAATATCCGAGTGATCGATAAGAAGAGTGCACTAACAAATCCTAGAATCAATGAAGCAATCGAAGCAGTGGAAAAAGAAATGGACGGAGAAGGGCGAGTTCTTGTACGTCCATCTGGAACAGAACCGCTGGTACGTGTAATGGTGGAAGCACCAACGAAGGAAGCATGTGAAAAATATGCTGATCAGGTTGTCACAGTGATTGATGACCTGCTTGGGATGAAATAATAGACTGTGATGGGCCATCAACTTGTATGCTAAGTTGATGGTCATTTCTTATTAGGTATAAAAGGATTTTTGGTTAAATTACAGTGTAATTTGTACACCAATTTGTTAGCTAACAATAGCTAGTTTAATTCTCCAACTTGACTTACAAATTTATATACGAATTGGCATATTTAAACTTACAATATATTGGAAATTGTTTAGTTTTACTTGATTTTACAAGGTATTCTGGATATTCATGTTAAAATAAATAGAGATTGTGAAAGATTACACTAAGACTAACGCAGCAAAATAGTGTAAGAAGAGTTAATGATGAATTTTCCCACTGAAGGTTATCATTAACAGTTAAAAATAAAGCAGAACAAGCATTAACCCTGAGATTCAAGTCTTAGCCGAAAGAAAAGTTGTACAGGATGGCAACATTATATCTCCTGTGGTGGAGTTTCTTCAGGAATTAATATGGCACTATATCTTGTTGAGCAAATCTCGGGGAATCTACTGCTGAAAGAACTGCTAAAACTATCGAATTTATAATATAGATTGTTCATTAAAGGGGTCATTTTCTGAATACCGAAAGCATTAAAAGTGAGGAAGAATCGGTTTCCTTTATTGATAAGTTAAAGAATGATTTTGAGGCTAATAAAAATTACTGGGAATCCTATTCCTTGACGATTACTTTGAAGCAATTAAAGGTAAATATAAAGGAGACAAATTCCTTGCCATGTAATCGAAACTGGAGTTCTTTTGTCGAAATTTTAATAGCTGGGAAATTTTATGAGTAATTTTCTTATTGCGTTAACGAATCTGATTTGTTAATGCTGCTAAAAGAGAAACGGTTGAATTTATAGAAGAATTCAAGATTAAACTAAATGAAACAAAAGAATTTTCAATTCTACTTGCTCTCTAAGATGATATTGATGCAATTGATTTGGAGATTGACTTTAAGGGAAATGTAGTTGAAGGAAATGAAAAAGTACCTTTTGAAATAGTTGGGGCATTAAGTTCTCTTGTTGCAAGCCCTTAAATTTTATTAATCAACAAAATAAGCTAATAGATACTAATTCCTAATTACATTACCGGGTGCAAGAGCTGAACAAGGAGTTGAGTTTTTACGAAAATACCTTGTTTTACGAACGACGCAATTTTATAAAAACAGAGATGCTTTTTAAAAGAATTTTTGTTAAAGTTGTATAAAGTTGATAAAAAATACTATGGAGGATTTAATTGATGGAAATAAAACAAAAAGGGATTTATTTAATAGGTAGTGCCCTTGTTACAATAGGTTTGCTTGCTGGTTGTGGAAGTAGTGAGGAATCTGCTCCAGAAAAGGACAAGCCAGTAGAGGAACCAAAACAGCAACAAAAGGAAGAAACGGAACAACAAAAAGATAAACCCATTGCTTCAGAAGAATCAAAAAATGATAATGTAATTAAAATATCTGCGTTTGAGATGGGTTATACGCCACCTTCAGTTACTTTGGAAGAAGGTAAAGAATATACTTTAGTATTGAAAAATAACGGAAAAATCTTTCATGATTTAACTGCAAAAAAACTTGATGTAAAAATCACTCATATGGGAAAGATGCCTGACCATCCTGAAAAAATGTCTTTTTCAGATGAAATTGATAAAATTTTGGGTTTAAACAAGGTTCATGCTAGTGGTAGTCACGATGATGGTCATGGTGAGGAGGAAAATTACATTCATATGAACGCCAGATCTGGTCAAACAGTTAAAATTAAGTTTATTCCTCAAGAAACAGGAGAATTCAAGTTCTTTTGTAGTGTTCCAGGACATGAAGAAGCTGGAATGCACGGAGGAATCGAAATTGAATAATAAATAACAACAACCTCCAAAAATATGGAGGTTGTTGCTATTTATAAAAGGCTTTTACATTCAGAAATATATGTTTTTCGTTATTTAGGTTTTTTTATATGTGATGTCTATTCCAGAGTAATCATGAAAAACGAAAAAAGGAATAAACCACAAACGCACTATCTCCAATACGTAATTTAAGTTATAATTAATCTTACAAATGGAACTTTTCAAACATCTATAAAAAAAAGAAATAATTTTAGGGGGAAAATGATGATACAATTTCCAAAACCAACTGTGGAGCAATTTTTTCGTACGTATGTCATCACGAATTTTACAGTGAGTAATGATGAAAAACGTCTTGTATTCAGTTCAAATCTGAATGGAAAAATGAACTTGTGGGCAATGGATTTACCTGACACATTTCCGTATCAGTTTGCCCAGCATGATGAATCCTGTAGCTTTATCAAATTTGACCCAGGAAATCGCCACGTATTAGCTGGATTCGATAAAGACGGTGATGAGAACCACCATATTTATGCAATACCAAGTGAGGGTGGCTTACCGCAGCCATTGATTTCAGGGGGAGCAGCGGAGAAGTATTTTTTTGCGCACCTGAGTGAAGATGGTAAGCGCGTCTATTACATGACTTCAGAGGAAAACCCGTCATTTCTGAATGCGCGTGTCCGTAATTTGGAAAACAACACAGATACATTAGTCAATATTGGCGAAGTGTCTCCTACCGAATTAGCAGCTGTTTCGAAAAATGAGGATGCTTTTGTTTATTTAAGGGCTTTTGCAAATACGTTTGTTACAGGATTTGTTAAAACCGGTAAAGAACAGCACAGCTTAACTCCTGATCCAGAAAAAGTTCATGTAACATTCGATCCTGTATTTGTTGATGAAAAAACGATTTATTTTGTAACCAACTATGATAGTGAATATAGTTATGTTGCTGAATTTGAACTTGAAACAAAAGAGTTCTCATCACTGATTTCAATCGAGAATGAAAGCGTCGAATCACTGAAATTCAATAAAGAGAATAATGCATTATACCTTGTTACTGAAAATGGGGTTACGGATGAATTATACCGTTATGACCTGAGTGTCAAGAGTCTTACAAAACTGTCGGCACCAGTCGACGTCATTGAACAAATTCATGTAGCAAAATCAGGGAACATGTATGTATTAGGACGAAGCGCGACAGTACCACATAATATTTTTAAATCGGAAGACGGTAAAGGGTGGGAGCAATTGACCAACAACCGTGTGTTAGGACTGGATAACGATGATATGGTTGAGCCTAAAGTTGTTTCCTATAAGTCATTTGATGGGATGGAAATTGAAGCCTTACTGTTAAAGGCAAAACCTGAAAATGATAATGGCTATACGATATTTTGGCCACATGGCGGACCACAAGCGTCTGAGCGAAAGTCATTCCGCTCGATGTTCCAGTGTTTTCTCAACCGTGGATACACAATTTTTGCACCAAACTTCCGCGGCAGCACAGGCTATGGGTCATCTTTCGTAAAACTAGTCGAACAGGACTGGGGAGAAGGGCCACGTTTGGACTGTGTAGCGGGCATTGAATGGCTATTTGAGAAAACTATAACGGACCGTGAAAAGTTATTCTTGGTTGGTGGCAGTTATGGAGGTTATATGACATTATTACTTCATGGACGCCATCCAGAATACTTTAAAGCTTGCGTTGATATCTTTGGACCATCCGATTTATTCTCGTTCATCAATTCTGTGCCACCGCACTGGAAGCCAATTATGGACCGATGGTTAGGTGACCCGGAACGTGATAAAGAACGTTTTATCAAAGACTCACCAGTGACATATTTGGATGGTATGACGAAGCCAATGCTCGTTATCCAAGGAGCAAAAGATCCGCGTGTCGTGAAAGAAGAATCCGACAATATAGTAGCCAAGCTTGAAGAAGCGGGCCGTGATGTCGAGTATCTCGTGCTTGAAGATGAAGGACACGGTTTCTCCAAAAAGGAAAATGAAATTAACGTTTATAACCGTATGCTGGACTTTTTGGAAAAGCATAAGCTGTGAATTTGAAAGCGAAATAAGCTGAGATGCCTATTAGGAAATTGGCATCATGTTACCCCTTTGGATATTATTTTCTAAAGGGGTTTATGATAATTAAAATAAAACGATACTTCCATAATACGAAAGGGCCATATTGTTAATAAGGATATGTTCTGTTTTTAGCGAATTAGAATTACAAAATAACAGGAGGTATGGATATGAAGATCCAAAGAATAGATCATGTAGGTGTAATTGTAAATGATCTCTCTGCTGCTAAAGAGTTCTTTCTCGATTTTGGGCTTGAAATGCTAGGGGAAGGAGAAGTAGAAGGGGAGTGGGTAGAACGAATAATTGGGCTTAATGATGTTAGAGAGACGGTTGTAATGTTAGGGATGCCGGAAGGCGGGGCAACTCTGGAGCTGGTCAAATTCCATACACCGTCAGATGAAAAAGGTATTCAGCAATCTCTTGCAAACACCTTGGGTATCCGGCATATTGCATTTGCTGTTGAAGATATTGAAACCGTTGTTGCCAAATTGAAAAAGAAAGGCACGGAACTTATTGGTGAGATACAAAACTATGAAAACGCTTATAAGTTATGCTACGTTCGTGGACCAGAAGGGATTATTTTAGAGTTGGCTGAGAAAATCAGATAGATATTGAATGGCAAAGTGAAGGGGCACTTTAAGCAGGCATTTTATAACAATAATAAAATACTTCCGCTAAGGATGTTTCATGACAAACTCGTCAGGCAAGAAGAGAACTGATTCTGCTTCAAAAGTTATTAATGTATCAGCGCAAACTATCTACCAGCCATTCACTGACCCGGAGGCGCTCGTTTCATGGCTACCACCGGAAGGGATGAAAGGTAGTATCAACTTTTTCGAACCCCGGGAAGGAGGAGCCTATCAAATGTCTCTTACCTAAGTCAGCCCAGATCGTTCGATGCCTGGCAAAACTTCGGAGGACACTGACGTCGTTCGGGGGATATTTTTAAAACTGGTCGAGGATAAGCAAATCGTGCAGGAGATCAAATTCAAATCAGAGGATCCCTCGTTTGCAGGTGCAATGATCATGACCTGGGCTCTGGACACTGTCTCAGAGGGCACCAAAGTCACTATCATTTGTGAGAACGTACCTGAAGGAATTCGCCAGGAAGATCACGAAGCAAGCCTGAAATCCACTTTGGGAAATCTTAATCCATTTGCTAAACAGGGTAGAGCTTGATCTATAATTACTATCGTTTGCCGGTTCAAAAAAGTGGCATGATTTTAAAATAAATTTCACATGCCACTTTTTCCGTTTAGTATTCGATTGTAGGAGTAGAAAGATAGGACTACTTATAACTGCATGTTCGAATAGCGTGTTCGGTTTCTGAAATAAGATCTTTATTACCTTTTTCCAGGCGTATTTCCAAAGCTTTATTAAAGTAATCTGTCGCACGCTGAAATTCCTTTTGGTCAAACAGATTTTTGCCATAATGTTGATAGACAAAGTCCAAATATGCGCTATAATTCGAATCTGTTTCTGCCATTTCAATTAATTCAGCAAACATTTTGTTGGAAATATCGAATTTGTTCTCCCATTGATAGGTATTTGCTAAACGTATTTTATTAACAAAAACACTTTGCTCATTGTTCGTATTTTCGGAAATTGTAATTGCTTTGTTGAGGTGTTTTTTACTTTCTTCCAATTCACCTATTATTCTTAAAAAGTAACCAAGTAACCCGTACCGTTTACTTTTTTCATAATCATCATATGTATTATCATTAAGCTGTTCTTTAATATATAGCATTCCTTCAAGCATACTCAACTGATCCTGAGCAACTTCCCGTAAATTCGGTCCGTATTTAAATTTCATATTAAATGGGATATCTGCAATATTCATAGATTATCACCTTGGCTTTCAAATATTTTTTCGTACAAACACTCTTTCTAGTACAAAATTATTTTTTTGATAAAATTGTCTGGCAAATTCATTTTTAATCCAGTAATCGAGCTCTATGCAATCAACTTGTTCGTTGTGTGCAATTTGTTGGGTCTTCTCCATTAATGCTTGTCCATAGCCTTTTCGTTGCTCTGACTCGTTTATGCTGAGCTGATGCACATACAGGCTTTTATATGGATTTTTAAATGGTGTACTAGGCTTATTCAGTATTTCAAAAAAGATAAAACCTTTGTTTTCACCTTTATCTGATAAAATTAAAAAGGTGTATTTTTCATTTTTCGTTAACTTTTCAAACTCGACTTCCATTTCTGAATAGTTATACGGCTTAAAATAACGAGGGTATAATTTAACGTGCAGATTATGAACAACTTCATTTAGCCTTGCAAGTTTCTGATAATCATATGATCTAAATACTTTAATTAGATTCACCTCATATTTTTCTCCTAGTATACATGATGACATCATATAATGTACATATATGTAAACTCGACATATACATAATACAACACCCTTACGAAAAAAGTAATTGACCGTATAAGCTCGCCTCGGTTAAAATGTAATGAGCCCTATAAAAAGGTTTACTATCCGAAATTTTAGGATAAACACGAGGGTGGATGTATTTAGTCAAACATAGAAAGGTGGATCGATGTTATAACGTACGAAAAGCGCCTGAACTATTTTCTGGACGGGAACGAAGATAGTTGACGAGGTGGAGGTTAATCGAATGAATCGGCGGATACCTCCCGATTGCACATCCCAATCGATATGCTTTATTTTCTAAAACAGCAAGGTGACTTGTTGGACAATGGAATAAAGCAGGATGTATTAATTATATATACACGAGAAAGGGGCAGCCGAACGCCCCAGTATAATTAAACGTACAGGTCGTTTGTCTGCCTCTTTTAATCAAGGAGGATGCAACGATATGTGTGGAATTGTAGGATATATTGGACAGAATGATACAAAAGACGTATTGCTAAATGGACTGGAAAAGTTGGAATACCGCGGCTATGATTCAGCGGGAATTGCAATGTTAAACGATAATGGAATGAATCTTTTTAAAGTGAAAGGCCGAATTGCAGCATTAAGAGGCCGTGTAGATGAAACAGTTGAATCAACAATGGGAATTGGTCATACACGTTGGGCAACACATGGTGTGCCGAGTGCGACGAATGCACATCCACATCAAAGCACAACAGGCAGGTTCACCCTTGTTCATAACGGTGTCATCGAAAACTTCCAGGATTTAAAAAGAGATTATTTGGGTGATGTTTCGTTTATCAGTGAGACAGATACAGAAGTTATTGTTCAGCTAATTGAAAAAAACTTCAACAAATACCAAGACACTGCAGAAGCATTTCGCCAAACAATTAGTCTATTAAAAGGTTCTTATGCGATTGGATTAATCGACAAAGAAGATCAGGATACCATTTATGTGGCAAAAAATAAAAGCCCATTACTAATTGGCCTAGGTGACGGCTTCAATGTAATTGCAAGCGATGCAATGGCAACATTGAAAGAAACAGACCAATATCTTGAAATTTATGACCAGGAAGTTGTCCTTGTAAATCGCAGTTTTGTTGAGGTGCAAAAGCTGAATGGTACAGTTGTTGACCGTAAACCATTTACAGCACAAATTGACGTGAGTGATACCGAAAAAGGAACATATCCTCACTTCATGCTGAAAGAAATTGATGAACAGCCTTTTGTTATGCGCAGAATCATCCAGGAATACCAGGATGACGACAACAACCTTAAGCTTGATCAGGATGTTCGTGATGCAATGAAAGCATGTGACCGCATTTATATTATTGCAGCAGGCACAAGCTATCACGCTGGGTTAGTTGGCAAACAGTTCATTGAGAAATTAGCAAACGTACCAGTCGAAGTCCATGTAGCAAGTGAATTTTCTTATAATATGCCGCTGCTATCGGAAAAACCATTATTTGTGTTTATTTCACAAAGTGGTGAAACAGCCGACAGCCGATCAGTTTTAGTAAAAATTAAGGAATTGGGACATCCAGCACTAACGATTACGAACGTGCCAGGATCCACCCTTTCTCGTGAAGCGAATTACACATTAAATCTTTATGCAGGACCGGAAATTGCAGTCGCATCAACCAAAGCCTACACAGCACAAATGGCAGTATTAGCTATATTGGCAGTAGATACAGCACAGGTAAAAGAACTGCAGTTAGACTTTGACCCAATGCAGGAGCTAGCCATTGTTGCAAATGCGATGGAGGTACTAACAGAACAAAAAGAAGCTATTGAAGACTTAGCAAAGAACTATCTAGCAACATCACGTAATGCATTCTTTATCGGACGCAGCACTGACTACTATGTATGTATAGAGGGTGCGCTTAAGTTAAAAGAAATCTCTTATATCCAGGCAGAAGGTTTTGCCGGCGGAGAATTGAAGCACGGAACAATCGCGCTAATTGAAGAAGGAACACCTGTAATTGCTTTAGCAACACAATCAGAAGTAAATTACGGAATCCGCAGCAATGTACAGGAAGTAGAAGCACGTGGCGCAAACGCAATGGTCATGAGCATGAAAGGCTTAGAGCAGGATACGGATGCATTTGTTGTACCACACGTACATGAGCTCTTAACGCCACTAGTAAGCGTCGTACCGTTGCAGCTTCTAGCATACTATGCAGCACTGCATCGTGACTGCGATGTCGATAAACCTAGGAATCTAGCGAAAAGTGTTACGGTTGAATAAAGTTATAGAATGTGAGTAAAGAGTTTGTTGAGTGACAATAAAGTTGTTAAAAAAACACGCGTTATCGATTACAATTAAAGTAATCGAACGTGTGTTTTTTATTGGGGGAATGTCTGTGCCTTTTACATATGATGTACAAATTGACTTTATTCGAGATTTCAATATGAATATAAAGCGAAAAATTGAAGGTTTAAGTGTGGCTTTGACATAAAGTCGTACCGTTTGTAAAAAAGATATGTCGTTTTAACCCTTTGGATGTAATTTGTCTAAAGGGTATTCTTATGGTAACAGTAATATAAGGTTATACCGCAAACGGGCCATATTCTGAAGTAAGCCTGTTGTAATTATCAATAGACAAACAATTGAAAGATACGTTTCCTTGAACTAAGAAAACAAACCTCTCTAAATTGTAATGGCCCTACTTGTCAAGACATCAAAATTAAATATTTAAGATAAATGCTCCCTTCTAATTTTGATGTTTACATAGCCGTTTCTGTATTGTTTTCTTGGCTGTAATAAATACTTGTGGGTGTGAGTGATTGTTGGCTTCTGGAAAAATAGTTAAGAATGGTAAGAGTACGATTCGAATCGTTTATTAATACTTCTTGATAAACCTCCCAATATATATTTATTAGGTGGTTATTTAATCATGATAGGCATAGGCACTTGAACCTTACGTAACGTAATGATATATACTGGATTTAGGATTGATTGCTAGTAAAAAATAATGCGAAAGAAGGAGAGGATCATGAAACGGCTATGGAAAATTGGAGAACTCGCTAAGATAGCAGGATTAACTGTTCGAACTTTGCGATACTATGATCAAATCCGCTTGTTTTCACCATCAGAGCATACTTATTCTGGGCACAGGCTATACAACGAATCTGATATTACTGTATTACAGCAAATTCTATCATTAAAAGAATTGGGTTTAACGCTGAATGAAATTAAATCGGTTCAATCAGGTGATCGATTTAGCCCTATTGAGATCATATCACTCCAAATTACACGTCTTAAAGAAAATATTTCAATGCAAGAAAAACTGTTAATGCAATTAGAAAACATGTCAAGTTTAATGCATGAGGAGGAAAACGTATCAGTTGAAGATTTCACTAAACTATTAGGAGTGATGAGAATGAATCATGATAAGTATTTCATAGCTCAGCGTAATATTTGGGAGAAGCATTTAGAACGACTTGGTGACCACTTATCCGAAAGTCTGGACAATGCCAAAAAAGGAAGTGAGTTATTATGAATGGACGTTACGTATCTCACGATACATTTACCATTAAAAAAATCTATGATGCCACTCCTGCAACCGTCTACGCAGCATGGGCAGACCGCAAGGCCAAGACACGGTGGTTCCAGAAACCTATTGAATTTGATTTCCAAGTCGGCGGGCGCGAAACCAACCGTGGAGAATCACCAGAAGGTTCGGTGTACACCTTTGATGCACGATATTTACAGATCATACATGAACAACGTATTGTTTATGCCTATACTATGGATCTAGAGGATATACGAATTTCAGTGTCGCTAGCTACAGTTGAATTCAAGCCAACTGGCGATAGCACCCAACTCATCTTTACCGAGCAAGGTGCCTTCCTTGATGGATACGATACTTCAGCCATTCGGGAACAAGGTACGAATACGTTGCTTAACAATTTAGGTGAAGAATTGAGGCGTAAATGAATCATGTTATGATCGAGGCGGATAAACAAGCTGGAATACGGGAGTGGATTGGACTTGCTGTGCTCGGTCTGCCAACTCTTCTCGTTTCGATCGACGTTTCGGTGATGATCCTTGCCTTACCGCACATTGGCGCTGATCTAGGTGCTGACAGTACTCAACAATTGTGGATCATTGACATCTATGGCTTTATGCTCGCTGGTTTTTTGATTACTATGGGTACACTCGGAGACCAGGTTGGTCGTCGTAAATTGCTGATGATTGGCGGGGCTGCGTTTGCATTTGCCTCAATGTTAGCAGCGTTTTCTCAAAGCGCAGAGATGCTAATTGCATCCCGCGCAATCCTTGGCATCGCTGGAGCTACGCTAGCCCCATCAACCTTGGCCTTAATCAGCACAATGTTCCGTGACCCAAAACAACGTTCTTTCGCCATCGGCGTATGGTTGGTTTGCTTTATGGGTGGTATGGCTTTGGGGCCACTGGTCGGTGGCGCGATGCTGGAGCATTTCTGGTGGGGTTCGGTATTTCTACTGGGTGTTCCAGTCATGTTATTGTTACTTGTGAGCGCACCGAAATTACTGCCTGAATATCGAGACCCTATAGCTGCCCGATTAGATTTGATTAGCGTTGCGCTTTCATTAGCATCTATTCTACCCTTCATTTACGGGCTTAAAGAATCAGTTAAATACGGTTTGAATCTAATTTCGGTATTCACCATTGTTTTTGGTATTTTTTTTGGCACACTATTTGTGTTAAGGCAACGTAAGTTGAGCAATCCCTTACTTGATTTACGTTTATTTGCAAAACCTACTATTAGAATAGCTTTAGTAGGCATGTTCGGTATTACGTTGACAGGAGCGCTTATGCTTTTTGTAGCGCAATATCTCCAGTTTGTGCAAGGTCTTTCACCGCTCAAGGCAGGGCTGTGCATGCTCCCAGGAGTACTCATGTCGATGGTAGGCATGCTGATTTCACCTCTTATCGCACGCCGGATCCGCCCTGCGAGCTTAATCGGGACGGGACTCATGATCTCGACACTTGGCTGTGTGTTGCTCACTCAAGTACAGGTAGAATCAGGACTCATGATCTTAGTGGTAGGCTATGCGCTCTTCAATTTGGGTACAGCCCCTCTTCCCAGTTTGGCCACTGATTTAGTGGTGGGGTCTGCTCCTCCTGAGAAAGCAGGATCAGCAGCCTCCTTATCAGAGACGAATGCTGAGTTCGCCTTCTCGTTGGGCATCGCCATACTGGGTAGCGTTGGAACAGCCGTTTACCGTGCACAAATTGCAAGTGCCATCACTTCCGACATCCCTCCATCTGAAGAACATGCATCTCGCGACAGCCTTGCTGGTGCTATGTCTGCAGTAGAAATGCTTCCTGAGCACGTAGGCATGGTTCTTCTCTCAAGTGCCCGAGAAGCCTTTACTAGTGGCATGCAAGCAGTAGCTGCCATTTGTGCTATCGTCATAATTGGTATTGCCATTCTCACCATGACCGGACTCAGACAAGTAAAACCTATTGGAAAGGGATAGACTACCTGAAGCCCCTGCACCCCAACACTAGTAGCAAGCCCAGCAAGGTGGTTATTTGCTGGGCAGAGATACCGCGTGGGAGCATGGAACCACCCATAAAGATTATAAACTAACTAGCCTTGATAGATTTACTGCAGTGCGGTCAACTTACACGTCAGATCTTTGACAGTTTGATCGTCTGTTTGTGGATTTTTGAAGCAGCTAAACATTACATCTTCAACAGTAGGGCGCGATTGTGGAAAAACCATCAATTTAAACGACTTTATTGTTACATCTATGAAGTGTTATTCAGCAATTGCACCAAAAATTAAACAAATTTATTTTTACACCGTCCTCGTTTGAGGACGGTGTAATGCGTATTTTCGGCTTCAGAATAAGATGCACCATTTCCCCCTTTAGATATGATTGTCTAAAGGGGATTTTTGTGGCGAAAAGAAAAAGAACATACTAAAGTCGATAAATAGATTAAAGAAGGTCGAGGAACTGGCAGTGGTATAGCTTATAAGCCGTGGTTAAAGATATCTTCTCATTAGCGACCTCAATATAATAACGTAGTTAAAAATTCACTAAGCTTACAATTTCTTCTTGTATTTTCTTTCAAGAGAATTTTCCTTATTAGGAAATTTCTCTTGAAAGAAAATTTGAGATGTGGTATATTATCTTCAGATAATGAAAGGAGGGGATGTATGCATGAATGCCGCGACTTTCAGTGCTCTGGCTGAACCCAATAGAATGAACATCATTGAATTGCTGCGAGACCTTGGAGCGCTAACCGTCGGGGAAGTCTCTCAGAAGCTCGGACTACGAATGCCACAGTCATCCAAACATCTTCATGTTTTGGCTAAAGTTGGTCTTGTTAGCGTGAAGGCTGATGCGAACAGACGAATATATTCCATTCGTCAAGAATCGTTTGTAGAGATGGACAAATGGTTAGAATCTTTCATCAGAGATAAAGAAGAACAGTTTGACAGGTTTGAAGATCTTTTAATGAAAAAACAAGCTATTGAAAAGAGCGATGACGAGCAAATATGATGTTTCTCAAATTTAAAATAGAGGAGTGATAATATGTCAAAAACTCGGATTATAGCTGAAAAAGGAACACACGATGTAGTCATTTCTCGTATCTTTAATGCACCTCGGGAGCTTGTGTTTAAGACTTATACCGACCCAATAACAGTCCCTGAGTGGTGGGGTCCGAAAAGGTATACAACTACAGTAGATCAGATGGACGTGAAAAAAGGTGGCATTTGGCGATTCATTCACCGAGACGTTGAAGGAAACGAATATGCATTTAATGGTGTTTATCATGAAATCTCTTCACCTGAAAAAATAATCAATACCTTTGATGTTGAAGGCTATTCTGATTTTCTCGGACTTGTCACGATCCACTTTGAAGAAATGCCTGGTAGTAAGACGAAGTTTACCGAGACTACGGTATATCAGTCAGTAGAAGGTCGAGATGGCATGATAAAAGCGGGTATGGAAGAAGGAGCCATTGAACTCTTGGATCGGCTTGAAGAATTCCTGGATAAGCATCAGAGTAATTGAAGTTAATAACAATTCTAAGGAGGATTTAACGATGACAAAAACACATCAAAGCATCGTTCCGCATTTATGGTATGACAAGGACGCGAAGGAAGCGGCAGCGTTTTATGCTTCCATTTTTCCGGAATCCAGAATTACGAGTGTAACGCCACTTGACGACACACCATCTGGTGACTCTCATTTAGTTTCGTTTGAGTTGTGGGGGCAAAAGTTCTTGTCCATCAATGCAGGACCTATTTTCAAATTTAATCCAGCGGTGTCTTTCATGGTGAATTTTGACCCAAAGAGAGATAAAGAAGCGAGTGAAAAGATAAACCAGGTTTGGAACAAATTGTCTGAAGGTGGCAAAGTGTTAATGCCGCTTGACAAGTATTCCTTTAGTGATAAATATGGCTGGATTCAGGATAAGTATGGTTTGTCGTGGCAACTTATTTTAACCAATCCTGAAGATGATGAGCGGCCTACAATCATGCCTTCACTTATGTTTGTCGGTGATCAATACAACAAAGCCGAAGAGGCGATGAATTATTATCTATCAGTATTCAATAACGCAAAGAAAGGATCAATTGCCCGTTACCCTCAAGGTATGGAACCTGACAAAGAAGGAAGCATTATGTTTTCAGATTTCATAATTGAGAATCAAATGTTAGCCGCAATGGACAGCGCGGGAAATCATCCATTCAGTTTTAGCGAGGCAATCTCATTGACGGTATATTGTGACACGCAGGAAGAAATAGATAACTACTGGAACAAGCTTTCCGCAGTTCCTGAATCTGAGCAGTGTGGATGGCTGAAAGATAAGTATGGAATGTCCTGGCAGATTGTACCGAGAGATAAGGAAGCGATGATGAACAATGGAACACCAGAACAAGTTGCGCGCGTAACACAAGCAACCTTGAAAATGAAAAAACTTGATCTTGCAGAGTTACAGAAGGCATACAGGGGTTAATGAATACAGCCCGCTAGTTCACAGACATTTCAACTAGATTCAAGTTATAAACATCGTTTCTTAGTCAACTGCGGGCTGAAGTGTTTAAAAGAACTTCGTTGTGAGTTTTAACCTGATTTTTTTATTTATGAAAATTTCAAATTAAAAGGGGGAATCCTTATTCATGAAAAAATCAATTCGTGATGAAATGATAAACCGATTAGAGTTTTTTTTAGGTAAATGGGAAATAGAAGTAATTCATCCGCATTTCCAATCTAATTCGATTTATGGACAAACGATATTTGATTGGATGGAGAGAGAGAAGTTTATGGTTCAGCGAACTTCTATAAATCAATCCGAGTTCCCAAGCAGTACAATTGTTTATGACTATGATTCTAATACTGGTACTTATTTACAACACTATTTTGATTCACGAGGTGTAACTCGTCTATATAATATGAGTTTTGAAAACAATTATTGGAAAGTGTGGAGGGATACATCAGATTTTTCACAATTAGACTTTTGTCAGCGTTTTGTTGGAGAAATCAATGAGTCTGGAGATACAATAAAAAGTTCATGGGAAACATCACATGACGGTTCACACTGGGAGCATGATTTTAGGCTTATATATAGAAAAGTCATTCAGATATAAGACAAGATTGTTAATATTCCTTTATTCTTATTCAATGGGTGTAGATGCTAAATAAGGTGATCAATAGGATCGCCTTTTTCTCTTTTGCAAAATCTTCTTTAATTTGGACAAATATTTTAAGCCTTATAGAAATTTTTTTGACTTTAATAATGATGTAGCTATTGATTATGTTACATTTCCAACGGTTAATTTGCATGGAAGCGCCTAAAATAAATGACATTTATAAAAGTTCACCGTTACCCCCTTTTTGGGTGTTGTTTTTGGCTAAAGGGTCCTGTTGTGTAAATTAAAATTGACCAATGACAGTTATGAGGTTATTTTTCAGAATGCCTATTATAGCTGAACTGGAACGTTGAATGAAGAAGGTTAATCTTGTGACCGAATTATTACTAGTGAGATGTCAGTATTTTTAATCAGACTATACAAAAGAGTAATGCTGTTTGACAATATAAATTACTTGTTACATACTGTTGTTAAAATAATTTTACTGAGTAAATGGAGTGTACCGATGAAAGATATAAAAATATTGACTACGCATGAACAGCTTAAAGCTCTATCTGATCCGTTTCGATCCGAATTACTTTTACGCTTAATGGAAAAGCCAAAAACTGGACAGCAACTTTCCGAGGTATTTAGTCTTTCAAGAGCCCGTATTCACTATCACTTAAAAGAATTAGAGAAAAATGATCTTGTAGAAATAGTACACCAAGAAGAAAAGAATGGGATTGTACAAAAGTTTTATCAAGCTGTTGCAGGTGGATTCGTACCTGATCAGTCTCTGATACCTTATTCTGATATGACAGAAACGGTCAGACATATGATGATAAGCATGTTGGAACAATCGAAAAGAAGAATTCTTGCTGCCCCAGAGAAGTCATTACAAGATGAGTCTGGTTCTAAGGACCCTGCCAAATGGAAGTATAGGTCGAGTGCTTATGAAATTCATGCTAAAGAAGAAGATTTCTTGGCTTGGCAGCAGAAATTTTCAGATTTGATGGAGGAGCTTGCGAAAATTCAAAGACCTGAACCATCTCCAGATGCAAAACTATATTACTTTCACATGCTTGGCTTTCAGGTTGAGGAAGGTCTCTTTGAAAAGAAAAAAGGAGAATCTTAACATGTTCTTTTTTTTTTGGTAAACGGTTAAAATAAACTTACTGTGTAAAATAATTTATCAAGGAGAGTTATTATGGATAGTGTGAAGCAATTGGAAAGAGAAGCCATGATCCCTTTATCGAAATCTAAATCATTTATTTTATTGTGGTTTACAACTGTAATTTCAAGCTTAAGTCTTTCAATGTTTATGTTTATCCAATCATGGTATGTCGTAGAAAGTCTCGGTATGGAAGCATCTCTTGGAATTATATTGGTTTGTTTAACGACCATGCGAATGGTTTCTATGGTAATTGGAGGGGTAGTTGCGGATAAGAGTAGACAAACGAAAATTATGTGTTTTTCTGATATATCTTTAGCCTTGCTAGTGATTTCGCTTGCAGGCCTTTTCACTCTCTTTTCAGAAGTACCCATATGGGTTCTTGCTGTTAATGCAACTTTTTTTGGAGCTTGCGGAGGGTTATTCGAGCCTTCCAGAGATGCTCTTTTACCGAAGGTTGTTAAAATTGACCAATTAACAAGAGCAAACTCCCTACTTCAGGGAGCTATTCAAATTGCCTTATTCACTGGACCTTTACTCGCAGGAATATTGATCAACTTTTTCGGTTATAGCATAGTTCTAATTTTGATTGGGTTGTGCTTATGCCTCTCTGGGATCGGTGTTTTATTTATAAAGGTGAGTAATGATAATCTAAACAAACAGGAAAAGGTTAACCAGCCTTTTCAAGTTCAATTGATGGAGGGGTTTAGCTACACGTGGAATTCACCGTTATTGAGAGCTTTGTTTATCATTACAATTATTGTAAACTTCTTTATATCTGGTCCATTAATGATGGGTCTACCGATATTCGTAGAGGGAGTACTTAATGGAAGCTCTGTAGATTTTAGTTTTGTGCAGGGTGGTTTTACGTTTGGAATGATACTTGGTTCAATACTCATAGGACTTATTAACATCCAGCGTAAGAGAGGGGCATATGCATTATACCTAATTGCCCTTCAAGGGTCGGGGATGCTTATTTTTAGTCAAGTCAATTCTATCTTTGCAGCTGTAGGTATTATTATTCTTATTGGCATGCTTAACCCTGGTGTCAATATTCCACTGATTTCATTGGTTCAATCTCATTCTGATCAAGCAAAAGTAGGTCGTGTTATGAGTTTAATCCGTACGGGGTCTCTAGGATTAATTCCACTTTCATACGCTGTGACATCTGTGTTTCTAGGGTTTGGAGTACAAATACAAATTCTAATGGCATGGAGTTCTCTCCCTTTAATACTTAGCGTCGTTATATTGTATTTTGTATATCCAATATTGAGGTCAGCTGACTAATGACATCAAAATTAAAAACACAATTTTAGTTAACGAATTTATGTTTAGATGTAGAACCGTTTCGTCCACTATTCATACGGAATTGTGAGAGGATATAGTATAAGAGTGGTAACTATCACCAATTTTTGGCGATAGATACCACTCTTATTTGTTTAAAGGTGTAGGAATCTAAGCCTAGCGCAGAAAATACTGCGGTACTGACCAAAAGATGACTGCCTATGGAAGAAAAGGATGGAATTAGAAGTACTTGTATTGTTGGACATGAACCCAGTCATGTATTCAGCATAGAGCACCTTTTTGAACGCATTTGGAGGCTCAATTCCACGGGTGCTATCGCGGCAGTCACTGTGCAGATTAAAAAATTGGCGGGGAAATTGAAATGGATCCCTCCAATTCGCAATCCATTGAAACGATTTGGGAGAAGGTTACTAATTAAAGGATAATTAAATAATTTTCAACTGAAAATTCTCTTCCGGCGAGTTTTTAATTTTTATACGTTTTTTTTATACTTATTTTAGAATTTTTTTAGATGGAGTTTAGAAATAATGTTTATCCTGTAAGCAAAGGTAAAAAATCCAGACAAAATATCCAACGAGATAGGAGGTGATCACAATGAAACCGTTAGCGATTACACCAAAAAGATGGTTGTTGTCTCTTCACCTTTTATTTGCCGCGATTTTGTTCGGCAATAGTGTGATATTTCTTGTTTTAAGCATTGCCGCAGCAGCTACAGATGATGTGAGTGTATTGAAGGCCAGTTATACAAGCATGCACATAATGGCGACATCGTCAGTCCGGGCTTCTACCATCGGTACTGTTGTAACAGGTATTTTGCTGTCTGTGTGGACCAAATGGGGTCTGTTTAAGTTTTACTGGATTATCACTAAAGAGATATTAACGATTGTATCGATTGGTTTAGGTATCATCGGTTTTTATTTCTGGACATTGGAAGCTTTCTCCATTACAGCAGCTGAAGGCTTGGATTCTCTGCATAATCCGGTTTTTATCGAAAATCGACTTCAATTTTTAATCGGAATCATCCTTCAAATCATTTCACTGGGAACAATGATTGTCATCTCAATATTTAAACCATGGGGGAAGCGGAAAAACTTAAGAACAATTAAAGGGTAATTAAAGAATAGCTCATGGAAAATCTACAGAAACATAGTTTACATGAATCTAATTTAAAATAGAGGTTATAATTCAATGAATTAACTATCGTAGAAAAAACGAATCTTAAAAAACGTACGGAAGTCGTCGTCGCTATAGATAAATTAAATTTTAATGATCCGAAGAGGTAAGGTGTACGAATTTTTGACCGCAATGAAGGTGGGAACGACAGCAGTGAAGTTGCTGTTCGGGCCTGTCAGCGCTACAGCTGGCACAAGAATGGGGACACAGATTTGGTATAACCCCCTAGTTGTGGTGAGTGCCTCTCTTGCAGAACAAAGAGCCAAAAGGAGATGGATACTCGTGAATGAAAAAAGGAACAAGAGCGTGTTTGTTCTTACAGGATTACTGGCTGGGTTGCTTATGGCAGGGATGGACAGCACGGTAGTCGCTACGGCACTTCCCAGCATTGTTGGTGATCTTGGCGGTTTTGATAAATTTATTTGGGTAACGTCTGCTTACCTGGTTATGATGATGGCCAGTACACCGATTTTTGGAAAGTTGTCTGACATGTATGGCCGTAAACGATACTTCATCTTTGGTTTGTTGTCATTTTTATTCGGTTCCATGCTTTGTGGTACAGCCGGAAGCATGCTTCAACTCATTATTTACCGTGCCGTTCAAGGTATTGGGGGCGGGGCTCTTATGCCGATCGCTTTTACAATCGTTGTAGACATCTTTCCTCCTGAAAAAAGAGGGAAAATGATGGGGCTAGTTGGAGCGGTCTTCGGAATTTCAAGTATTTTTGGATCGCTCCTTGGTGCCTTCATTACCGAATATGTCAGCTGGCACTGGGTATTTTTTGTCAATTTGCCGATTGGAATGCTGTCACTTCTTATTATCGTCTTTTTTTACCATGAATCGTTTGAACTATCGCAGGAGAAAATCGATTGGTGGGGCGCTATCACGCTTGCGCTGGCGGTTATTGCTTTGATGCTTGCGCTTCAACTAGGTGGAATGGAATATGACTGGGGTTCCCCCTTCATCATTGGGCTGTTTACGGTGTTTGTTGCCTTGCTTGTCGTGTTTCTATATATCGAAACAAGAGCAGCAGATCCAATCATTTCGTTCAGCATGTTTAAGGATCGATTGTTTACGACGAGCTGTGTTGCAGCATTGTTTATCGGTGCAGCTTATATTACAGCCATTACGTACATTCCGATTTTTGTGCAGGGTGTATTTGGTGGCCGGGCAACGAATGCGGGTCTGATTTTAATGCCTATGATGCTCAGTTCCGTTATCGGAAGTCAGGCAGGCGGGTTTTTAACGTCGAAGACAAGCTATAGGAATATTATGATCATTGCTAGTGTTTTTTTTGTTCCGGGAATCTTTTTATTAGGTACACTGGACTCCGCAACAGCTCGTTTAATAGTAACGCTTTACATGGCTATTATCGGATTCGGCGCCGGATTTTCGTTTTCTGTATTGAGTATGGCAGCCATGCACAATTTTGATTTTCAGCAGCGAGGCTCGGCTTCCTCGACTAACCGATTTTCAATAACACTTGGCATGACCATCGGGATCACAGTTTTCGGAATAGTGCAGAGAAACATTTTTACAACAATACTGGCGTCCCAGTTTGCTAACGTTAGTAAATTGCCAAACACAAGAAGTTTATTGTCACCGAAAGTCCGTAACCAGATGTCGGAAGAGGTCTTGGATGAGGCGGTCGACGCCCTGTCATCTTCGATTGCATTTACGTTCATTGCTACGCTTGTTCCAGCGGTTTTAGGAGTATTCTCCATCCTTTTAATGTCGAATGAACGTATTCAGCCTGCCGAAGAAAACACTTCAACGGTATCTGATGCTGGACAAAGATGAAGGAATTGATTTCTTCGAGGAGCATTCTATATAACAATATAACGGGTTCAGTTACGGGGTAGAAAACCAAAAATAACAGACCATTTAGGGATGCAAATCGCATAGGATTTCGCATGCCTGTTTTTATTGTTTTCACGAAGGCAAATGGTAAATTTATGTTAAAATAAGAACAAAATATTTAGAATATTATGTTCTTAAAATAGTGAGGCAGTATTGTTGAAAAGAACATTATTAAAAGGAAAGGGGTTATGAATAAATGCAAAATGACGTGGAACCTAATTGTAGAAGATAAAGAGTATTTTTCAACATATGGAAAAGAAGGGGATAATCCTATGACATTAACTCAAATCGAGTATTCAGAGAAATGACTCTTCCACTAAAGGGGTGCTAATCTTTTAAAAGGAATTTCGCCTTCTGCAACCCATTGTGGTTGCAATGTTGAAAAGGGAATTTATTTAATGTTTTTTTGTTTAGAAGTGAAGATTTGAGGGTGGAAAGATGACCAATTTAAAAAAAGGATATACATTTAATTTATTATCAGTATTAATGATGGCAGTTGGTCCGTTATTATCAAAGTTTGGGCTTTTGCATATCTCACCATCCAAGGCTGCAATTATTAATACAATTGCAATTATTTTTGCCAGTTATTTGTGGGGGATAGCGACGAAAAAAACTGTTTCATTTCACTTTGAAAAAGAAATTATCTTGTTGGCTGTATTTAATTCCATGGGCGTAATTTTTTTGTTTATCAGTATGGATTTGCTATCACCAGTTCAGGTGGGGTTTCTTGGTAGATTTTATACTGTATTTGCTGTGATTTTATCCGTTATAATATTAGGTGAGAGAATGTCAAAAAGTGAAATTGCATTTATCATTCTGGCAATTCTAGGTACTTTTATGTTTGTTAATAAAGGTGGGGTAGGTAACTCGACAATATTAGGAAGTCTATTTGCTCTTTTATACACCTTCTTTTTTGCATTGACTAACATTTTTATTAAGAAAACTCTTTCTAAAGATAAAAACTCAAACTCTATATTATTTACAAACAATTCTATCACGCTAATTTTTGTCTTGATTTACGCAGTATTAGTTGGTGATTTATTTGATGGTAATTATTCGTATAAGGGTATAGCATTTATTATTTTATCCTCAGTTATAACTGGATTTATTGGAACAATTTTATTGTATGAGGCACTTAAATATTTGCGCTTTTCTATTGCCAACGTTACTAGGGCGTTTAGCCCTGTTCTGCTTGCAGTAATTTCATTCCCGTTTTTCCCTATTGAATTAACTGTCCTTAATATTATTGGAGCCATCCTCTTGGTAGTATCTATTTTATTACTTTCATTGGGAGATAATAAAAAACATAGAGAAACTGAAAACCAACCATCTTGATTATTTACTCTAACGGGTGGTGATTGTTTAAGTTAAAGAAATTATTATAAAAAGGTGTGCATTTAAAGTGAAAATACTTATTGGTCAACCTAAACGTGAAAAAGATTTGAGACAACTAGAAACTGAAATTGAAAATAATTCATCAGTAGACTTAATTCTTTATCCAGAAAGCTACTTTCAAGAAAGTTACTTAGAAAAAGTAAGTCAATTAGCTAAAACGTATAATACAGTAATTGTTACGGGTTATAAGGATAAACAAGATTTAGACAGGGTTCTTATTATCAATAATGAGGGCGAGGTTATTTTAGAGAGAGCAAAAACACCCGAAGAAGGGGAATTGTACACCCCTTCAATAACTGAATATAATGGAATTACATATGGATACCTGCTTTGCAGGGAAGTGTTTCAGGGATTAGAAGGTCTTAAAAATGAAATCTCATTAGATATAATTTTCAACCCCATTGGAGTCGGAATGTTTAGTGAAGAGCAATATTCAGATTGGTCTGGTGAAGCAAAAAAAATCGCTGTTCAACATAAATCATTGGTATTAGGAGCAAGCCACGCAGACGGTTCTTATAGAAATTGTGGTTTTTCAATTCCTATTGCCTATTGCTTTGATGAAAACGGAGAAGCCATATTACTTTCTAGGGATGACACACGCACCCGCATATTAGATACTGTTACAAAGACAGTAGAAATAATAGAGTATCCTGTCAAAACGAAATAATGCTTATTCTATATGCAAGAGTTTAACAAGGGATCGTCGAATATGGCGATCCTATTTTTGTCTGAAGAAATATTGGAATTTTATGTTAAATTAAATATGTGAACAAATGTAATTAAATTAATGAAGCATTTAGTGGAATAAGAAAGTAAAGTTCTTAAAGGGTGGTTGTTGATGTTCCAAATTCCAAGGTATATTGAAGTTGACTGGATCATATCAAGAAGCTTCTTGTTCTACAATTGAAACAGTATAACCCACACTTTCTAGTCTTCGTAGTGAATGCAGAACAATAGATTGTACGCTCTTCAATGATACTTCGACGATAACGAACAAATTTAATATGAATCTCTTAAGCTGCTTTCGTTAAATGTTTAAGCTCTGCTACCTTGCAAAGTTTATAATTCAAATTTATAATATAAAATACCCCCATATGTATTTGTGGATGTTGATAAGATATGTTTCAATCTAAAATAAACAAAGACGTAAGAAGCTTAGGGGTATGCCAGAACTTATAATAGTTTAGATAGGATGTAGATACATGACTAGACAGAAAAGCACGGATAAGAACAACAAGGAATTGATACAGGACTATGTTGATAATCCGGAAAAACAGAGACAATTATACAAACGCACATTAATTATCATTGTAATTGCACAAATTCTTGGCGGGGCGGGTCTTGCAGCTGGTATAACTGTAGGTGCACTACTTGCAGAGGACATGTTAGGTACAGATAGCCTTGCGGGTATTCCAATCGCATTATTTACATTAGGATCAGCAGGTGCTGCACTAATTGTTGGAAACCTTTCTCAACGCCATGGTCGTCGTACAGGGCTTGCAGCAGGATTCATAGCCGGTGGTATTGGTGCGGTTGGGGTTGTTATCTCATCTGTAACGAGCAGTGTTATTCTTTTATTTGTCTCTTTACTCGTTTATGGTGCAGGTACAGCAACAAACCTACAAGCTCGTTATGCAGGAACAGATTTAGCAAATGCAAAACAACGAGCAACTGCAGTAAGTGTGGCATTGGTAGCAACAACCTTTGGTGCTGTTGCAGGGCCAAACTTAGTAGATGTAATGGGAAAATTCGCCATGTTATTGGGTATACCTGCATTAGCTGGACCATTTATTTTGGCTGCTGCTGCTTTTATTTTAGCTGGTTTAGTGCTATTAATTTCACTTCATCCAGATCCACTTAAAGTTGCTGAAGCACTTGCGCTAAAAGATCAGCAGAATGAAAGTAAAATTACTGAAAATAAAGTCGAAACACCTAAAATAGATCAGCAAGTTATTATTGTAGGCGCTACCGTAATGGTTTTAACCCAAATAGTCATGGTTGCGGTTATGACGATGACCCCTGTGCATATGGGGGACCATGGGCATGGATTAAGAGAAGTTGGACTAATAATTGGGATTCATATAGGTGCAATGTATCTTCCCTCACTTGTAACAGGAATACTTGTTGATAAGGTTGGACGTAAAGTGATGGCGGGAGCGTCAGGATTTACGTTATTATTAGCTGGTATAATAGCTGCTTATGCGCCAACTGATTCTTTAGTCATGCTCACGATTGCATTAGCTTTATTGGGATTAGGATGGAATTTTGGCTTGATCAGCGGAACTGCACTTATCGTAGATGCAACAACACCAACAAATCGTGCCAAGATACAAGGAAAAGCAGATGTTTTAATTGCCCTTTCAGGGGCTGCAGGTGGAGCTTTATCAGGTATTGTTGTAGTTAACTCCAGCTTTACTGCATTATCACTTGGCAGTGGTGTTCTATCGTTAATTCTTGTTCCTGTTGTTTTGATGGTTTTACGTAGAGAAAGCAATGATAAGGTAGCACAAAGAACTAACTAATCATTATTAGTAAAAAAAGCTGGTAATGTTAAAATTGGGAAAAAGATCATTTAACGTTAATAAAAGGACCCCACTTTTCGAATAAAATATTATAAGGTGCAGCAACCTATCGACATCAACATGAAGGGCGAGAAAATCATGAGGCGTCTATTATATGTTATTTTCATTACCATTATAATATTTTTCAGTATCTACAGCTTAAAGGGATGGGGATCTTCAAACGAAAAAAACTCAGGTAAAGGTGAGTGGATAGGTGCCTGGACTGCAAGTATGCAATCACCTGGAGAAGATGGAGTTTCTCATAAAGGATTTGAAAATCAAACCATACGATTAATTCTCCGACCTCATATAGACGGTGAAAAGATGCGCATTCGCTTATCTAATACATTTGGTTTGGACCCGCTATCTATCGACGAGGTACATGTAGCGATTACCAAAAATGGATCTGAGATTATTCCTGGTACAGACCAAAAGGTTACATTTGGGGGCGATGAAAAAGTAACCATTCCCTCTTGGGAGAAAGAATTTAGTGATCCCATTCCCCTTAAAGTAAATAGTGATAAAAATTTGGCTGTAAGTGTCTATGTTAAGGATAAAACTGGGCCAGCTACATGGCACCCGCGTTCCATGCAAACGACGTATATTTCAAATGGGAATCATGTTTCAGATGATACTTCAGCATTTAAAACAAAAGAAGAAGCTTGGTTTTGGTTAGATGGGGTGGATGTTGTAGCTGATCCATCTGTAAAAGGTGGCCTCGTTGTAGTGGGAAGTTCTATTGCGAATGGAAATCACTCGACAGTAAATGCCAATCACCGATGGCCTGATTATTTAGCGAAACGATTTAGTACTTCTGAAGTCAAAATGTCTGTATTGAATGCAGGAATCTCTGCCAATCAATTAATAAACAGTCATTCTGATAAAGGAGAGAATGCATTGGCGAGGCTTGAACGAGATGTTTATAGCCAAACAGGTGTTAAGGCAGTAATCCTAAATCAAGGTTTAAATGATATTCGACATTATGCGGAATATGATGCGGATAAAATTATTGAACGAATGAGGCAAGTTATCAATTCTGTCCATGGACAAGGACTAAAAATTTATGGTGGTACGTTAACGCCTTTTAAAGGTTCGGGAATGTATACTTCAAAAAAAGAGAAAACGCGTCAGGAGGTAAATGACTGGATTAGGACAAGTGGCGAGTTTGATGGAGTAATTGATTTTGACAAAGCGCTAAGAGATCCAGAAGAACCTGAACGTTTTCTTCCCAAATATGACGCTGGGGACCACTTGCACCCTAATGATTTAGGTTATAAGAAAATGGCTGAATCAGTTGACCTTTCCATGTTCAAATAGTTATTTGCAAAGTCGGAGTTCTTACCCCGGCTTTTTTTAGCAGTATATAAAACATTTCTACTGTGTAAGTGCAACTAAGGCTATAAAAACATGAGCCAAAAGTTACGTGGGGTAAATAGGTAATATTTACCTGTGGACAGGGGGGTAACTTCAAAAGTATTTTCTAAAAACTAT
Organism: Virgibacillus subterraneus; assembly: GCF_900110695.1. GTDB lineage: Bacteria > Bacillota > Bacilli > Bacillales > Amphibacillaceae > Lentibacillus > Lentibacillus subterraneus. The sequence goes on from NZ_FOEH01000005.1 coordinate 40,271, forward strand.
GTCCATTAAAATAAAAAGACTTCAGATAATATACTGAAGTCTTTTATCAGGAGTAGCATAGCCTGTGTTTTATCCGGTTAAACTTGGAAGGAATGTAACGATTTCTGGAATGAGGATTAAAATAATTATGAATACAATCATTACTATAATGGTTGGGATGACGCCCTTAAATATTTTTTCGATTGGTATATCTTTGACAATCCCGCTTATGATGTAAACACTCAGACCAAGTGGTGGCGTCAGTACCCCAACATTGATAATAAGTACCATGATGACACCAAACCATATCCCGTCAAATCCCAGTTGTGTAATCAGTGGATAAATGATAGGTAATGTAAGTACCATTATAGCAATGGCTTCTAAAAACATACCTAAAATAAAGTAGATTAGTAATATAATTAGCATGATAATAATCGGTGAGACATCTAGGTCTCCAACAATATTGGATAAATTTACCGGAATTTTACTTAAGGCCAAAAATCTACTGAACAGTGAAGCACCAATCAAAATTAGAAAAATCATTACGGTAATATTAATTGTTTCCTGTAATGAAGTAATCAATTTTTTAAAGGATAAGCGTTTCATAAATAGTGTTATCAAAAATGCACCTGTTGCTCCAACTCCGCCAGCTTCTGATGGAGTGAAAATACCAAGGTATATACCACCAATACTAAGAATGAACATTAACATAAATGGCCAAACACTTTATAGTGATATAAACTTTTCTTTCCATGGAGCACTTCCCTTTCTGGTTGGGGCGATAGAAGGATTAAGTCGTACTTGGATGTTGATTAACACCATAAAAAGAATCGCCATCAGAATACCGGGTATAATCCCCGCAATAAGTAATGTTACTATTGGTTCTCTTGTCAATACACCGTACAAAATTAACAAAACACTAGGAGGGATTAATGCCCCCAATGTACCGCCAGCTGCTACTGCGGATGTTGAGAATGTTGTTTTGTAGTTGTATTTATTCATTTCCGGAATACAAATTTTTGTTAATGTCGCAGTTGAAGCATTGGCTGACCCTGAAATAGCTGCAAAAATAGAGGATGCTCCTATTGTGGCATGAGCAAGTCCTCCTCTAAAATGGCCAATCCATTTATCTACAGCAACAAATAAATCTTTTCCTAAACCAGTATTGGAGATTAGCATACCCATCAGGATAAAAAGTGGAATAACACTTAGTGAGTAATTATTAACTGTATTGTAAGCGGAAGAGGCTAATTGAGCTTGGTGATTCCCCCTTATCCTTGAATATGATATATATCCATTATTGGTAGTGTATTCTTTGAGTGTTTATTAAACAGTATCGATACTTTTTAAAAATGTGGGAGTTACAGTAAAAATAAAGGAATTGGGACATCCAGCACTAACGATTACCAACGTGCCAGGATCCACCCTTTCTCATGAAGCGAATTACACATTAAATCTTTATGCAGGACCGGAAATTGCAGTCGCATCAACCAAAGCCTACACAGCACAAATGGCAGTATTAGCTATATTGGCAGTAGATACAGCACAGGCAAAAGAACTGCAGTTAGACTTTGACCCAATGCAGGAGCTAGCCATTGTTGCAAATGCGATGGAGGTACTAACAGAACAAAAAGAAGCTATTGAAGACTTAGCAAAGAACTATCTAGCAACATCACGTAATGCATTCTTTATCGGACGCAGCACTGACTATTATGTATGAATAGAGGGTGCACTAAAGTTAAAAGAAGCAGAAGGTTTTGCCGGTGGAGAATTGAAGCATGGTACAATTGCGCTCATTGAAGATTGAACTCCTGTAATTGCTTTAGCATCACAATCAGAAGTTAGTTACGGAATCCGCAGCAATGAAGTGTAAGCACGTGGCGCAAATGCAATGATCATGAGCATGAAAGGCTTAGAGCAAGATACCGATGCATTTGTTGTACCACACGTGCATGAGCTTTTAACGCCACTAGTAAGCGTCGTACCATTGCAGCTTCTAGCATACTATGCGGCACTGCATCGTGACTGCGATGTCGATAAACCTAGGAATCTAGCGAAAAGTGTTACGGTTGAATAGAGGGAACCGGGAAACGTACATGTGTATTGGATGATGTTTTGTCACAGTTTTTAGATTAAAATGATCTTAACTTAAAATGTTACAACCTTTTTCAGACCGCTGTGGTAATTATTGTTGCCACAGCGGGGATTTTTATAATATTATTCTATTTTAACCGAAATACCTATATTATTGATTATTATTGATTAAAAAAGGAAAATCAATTTTAGAGGAAAAATAATTTATTAATATTTTTAATTTAATTTGACATAAATTGAAAATGATATTTTGAATTAAGTACATAAAAATCAGTATCATTGTTAATAGTACCCAATGTAAATCTAATAGAAGTGAATAGCATGATTAGGTACTTAGATCTTTAAATACATATAATCAAGTTAAATCTGTTAAAGGCCGTCCTTAATTTTGGGTGGTCTTTAATTTTTTTAAATGAAATTTTCATTGATGTTTTTCAAACCAACAACCTTAACAGATAAGATATTTTGTGAAGTTGAGGATTTAGAGTAAATGAAGACTTAAATGTTTACTGGTTTCAAATTTTAAATATGAATTTATATAATTGGATAATTGTGGATGAATATATTTGAAAGTGGTATCCTCAAGTAGAGAGTATGTTCCAGTAATTAAGCTTATCAATAAAAAGGGGGAAAACAATGGGGTTTGAAGTAGATTTTTTACCTGTAGGGGAAAATAGTAAAAATGGTGATGCTATAGCGGTTAGATATGGTCATCCCGGTAATTATAAGGTAATGATAGTTGATGGAGGAACTAAGCAATCCGGTGAAAAATTAGTTTCGCATATTCAAGATTACTATAATACTAATTATGTTGATTTTGTGGTTAATACTCACCCGGATGCTGACCACGCTTCGGGATTAAGTGTTGTTCTTGAAGAATTAGAGGTAGGTGAACTATGGATGCATCTACCTTGGTTACATTCGCAAACTATTCGTGAAATGTTTAAAGATGGGAGAATAACTGACAATAGTTTAAGTGAAAGAATTAAAAATTCATTGAACGCTGCATATAACGTTTATGAAATTGCAGAAGAGAAAGGCATTAATATTTATGAGCCTTTTGAGGGGGATATGATTGGAAATTTTACAGTGATGTCTCCTAATAAGGATTGGTATATTAATGAGTTATTACCTAATTTCGAAGGAATGCCTGAGAAGAAAGAAGCTGAATATGCATCTATTTTTAAATCTTTTCAAGAGATGGTTCAAACTACAATGAGAAAAGTAGCTGAGTATATTGATGAAACTTGGGAAATTGAGACATTAAAAGAAGGTGTAAAAACTTCTGCTAGAAATGAAAGTAGTGTTGTTTTGTTTAGCAATTTAGATGGAAATGGAATACTATTAACGGGTGATGCAGGTATTCAAGCACTGGATAGAGTCAGTGATTTTGCGGAAAACAGCGGAATTAATTTATTAGACTGTAAGTTTATACAAGTTCCACACCATGGCTCTAGGCATAATGTCTCTCCTTCAGCATTAGATAGAATTTTAGGTGAAAAAATAAGTGCTGATACAGAGGCCACAAAGCGTGCTTATGCTTCCGTATCAAAAGGTGCAGAAGATTACCCAAGAAGATCCGTTGCAAACGCCTTTAGAAGAAGAGGAGCAAAAGTATTTAGTACTAAAGGTAAGACAATTTGGTATTACAATGATATGTCAGACAGAGATGGTTGGTCACCGATAGAACCTTTACCATTTTATGATAAGGTAGAGGAGTGATTTTATGGAAAGACTATTAGAACTTTTCGATCCATATGATGTAAAAGCACGTTTGTTCCCTGCAATTTTTACATTACTGCCTTTTATAATAACAGCATATATTTGGTACCCGAATCTAATTTCCTTAGAGTTCATAGGAGTAAATATGATTGTAATCATATGCATCCTATACTTCTTATCAAAATTAAGTAGGGAGCTAGGCTATAAAAAACAAGGAATCTTGCTTCTTAAATGGGGGGGATTCCCTACAACTATTATGTTAAGGTTACGAGATAAGGCTTTGGATGATACAACTAAGCAAAGGTATCGTAGTTATTTAACTGAAAATGTGAAGGGTATTGTTATTCCTGATTCAGAAGAAGAAGAAGTTGAACATTCAACTTTTTATGACCAGCAATATGAATCAGCTGTTAATTGGCTAAGAGAGCACAGAAGAGATAAATCTAAATTTGCGATTGTTCAAACAAATAACGCAAGTTTTGGATTTGGAAGGAATTTACTTGGCTTAAAACCAATAGGTATAATAATAAGTTTAATATCTTTATTACTCAATTTATTAGGAGTTTATCTAAGGTATGAAATGAAAATAACTTTAATACCTCTAGAAATTTGGTTATCATTTATGTTTTCATTACTGATTACATTTTCATGGATTTTGATTATAAATGAAAAAATGGTAAAGAGTTTAGCCTACTCTTATGCTAAATCCATATTAGCAACCTGTGAAAAAAATTAAGTAAAGTAAAAATGACATTTATGTATTAAAAGAAACCCGCAAAAGCGGGTATTTTTGAAGGATATAAAGATAAGAAAGTATAAATTTTGTGCTCTGCCACAGTGTTTTTCACTGTGGTATCTTTAATATATGGAGAAAAACACTTTGAAACGTTGAGAGGTTTCGTGACTGCGGGAATCCGAAAAATGGATTTAAAGCCACTGGCACTACATTTAAGGAGATTTCAGGAACTAAATTGGCACAACAACCTTTTCCTTTACGACCATTAATTGAATAAAATGGAATTTTAGATAAAATCAATGAATTGATTGGAATCTGTGACTGGTTGTTTGATCAAATACGTTCAAAAGATATTTCATCGTCAAAACTTAATGCGACTGTATTTAATAGAATTCAAGATGTTTCTAATCCAAATCAACGTGAAGACTTTGCATTTGCAATATATACAAAGGAAGATGTAAAATTACTGAGGCAAAGTCTATTAAGTCTTGCTGTACAAGGGAATATAGCGAAGCAAGATCCTAAAGATGAACCTGCTTCGGTATCGATTAAAAAAATAGAAGAACAGAAAGAATAATGGTTAAGGAAAAGAAATTAAAAAAGCCTACGAAGTTGTCTGAAATTACAAATGAAGAATTGCCAGAGGGATGGGAATAGGTGAGATTAGTGATATTAGCCTAAAATTCTCATAACCCTCCTAACAAAAGCAAGTCTAAGGAAGGTTATCTAATGATTAGTGCTAAGAATATAATAGATGGTAAAGTGGATTTGAAAAACGTTGACAGGTATATTAATGAATCAGAATTTGCAAAAGAAAATTGAAGAACAAATAACATTAAGTATTATCATAATTGAATCGAGAACGTATGTATTATTGGGTACGTCTTCTCGGTTCCTTTTTTGCAATATAAATCACATTTCATAAACGAAATAATTGTGATTTAAAAGGCTGAGTAGGGTGTTTACTGTTGTTTACTTCAATTATAAATTCTTGTATGCAAAAAACACATGAGCCAAAAGTTACGTGGGGTAAATAGGTAATATCTACTCTGTTTATTCTGAATTATTAAATAATAATTCTATCGTACTATATACAGGCTATCGTCTAGAAGCTACTATTAACTTGATAGAGTTAATAGTTTGGGAAGGAGGAGAACTAAATTAATAGAATTATATAAGAGGTTGTTCAAAAAGTCCGGTAAAAATGACACATCGAATTTCGTCGTTAGCTTGCTTTTCCGTTGCTCATGTATTAAAAGCATACATTCCGCTACTCAAAGCTACGCTGCCTCGAACTTTCGACGCACAGGACGTGCTAGTGTCGGCGTTGCAACAGGACGTTGCGAACTTAGCCGACTCGGTCATTTTCATCCTCCTTTTTGAACACGCACTATAAGGAGGTTAGATAATGAAGAACAAGGCTATCGTAATTTTCATTGCTCTTCTAATGATTCTAATTTCACCGATGGCCACAGCAGCTTCTGAGAATGACCCCGACAAACACCAAGACATAACACTGAACGTAATGACCTTTAACATTCATGCAGGAATTGGAAGTGACGGATTGTACGATATCGATCATACTGCCGAAACAATTCGAAGTTCTGGAGCAGATGTAATTGGATTGCAGGAAGTGGATGTCAATTGGGGGTATCGCAGCAACTTTCAGGATCAGGTTGAATACCTTGCTGAAAAGTTAGATATGCATGCCTTCTTTGCCCCAATTTATAATCAAGATCCACTAAATGAAGAAGACCCAAGAAGAAAATATGGACTAGCTGTTTTAAGTAAATACCCTATTATCAATTCTGAAAATCACGAAATAACAAGGCTCTCGACACAAGATGCTGTGCCTGAACCAAGTCCTGCTCCTGGATTTCCTGGCGTTAAGCTAAATGTGAAGGGTGTCAACGTTTCCTTTTATGTAACACACCTGGATTATCGAGGAGACCCGTATATTCGAGAAATGCAAGTAGACGATATGCTCAGTATTATTTCCGAACAAAAAAACACCTTTCTAGTCGGTGATATGAACTCAACACCTGATGCTCCTGAGCTGCAGCCGCTTTTCAATAGGTTCAATGATGCATGGACCGAAGCAGGAAGTGGAGATGGCTATACCTACCCAGAGACTTCACCAGAAAAACGTATTGATTATATTTTCACATCCCAAGATCTAAGCCCGACAAACACCCAAGTGATAGACACAGAAGCATCTGATCACTTACCGGTAATGACAGAGGTACTCTTAACACGAGATAACTAGATTAAAAGGAGTGAAATTTTAATGAAGAAACGATTGTTTGCGATCCTTACCAGTTTTATGCTAATTTTTATGAGTTTTCCAATGACAAGTTTTGCAAATGGCTGGGACGATCCGACCCACCCTGGCTGGGGTGATGGTGAAAAAGTGAAGCATGGTTGGATTGTTAACAAAATAAACCATATGACCTTGGAAGAGAAAATTGGCCAGTTATTCGTCATTCATATGTATGGTAAAACCCCGACAGATCCTAATTATGAAGACACAAACTTACGGATGAACCGAGGAGCCAAGAATTTTAAAGAAGCCATCGAAAAATATCATATTGGTGGTGTAATCTATTTCAATTGGACAGGTAATATTGGAACACCGATTGATACAACACAGGTTAATGCTCTATCAAATGGTCTACAAGATATAGCGATGGATCAGCGTATGCCAATTCCATTATTTGTTTCGACGGACCAGGAGGGTGGAATTGTACAGCGGATTACAAGTCCTGGTACAGTGTTTCCTGGAAATATGGCACTTGGAGCCACGAGGTCTACCGAATATGCAGCACAATCTGCAGCTATTATGGGCGAGGAATTAAGCAGTCTTGGTATTAACATGAACTTTGCCCCAGTAGCAGATGTGAACGTTAACCCGGAGAACCCGGTTATCGGTGTTCGCTCATTCAGTGAAGATCCCGATCTCGTTTCAGATTTAACTGTTGCCCAGGTGCAGGCATATGAAGATCAAAGTGTCATTCCAACAGCTAAGCATTTCCCTGGTCATGGAGATACCAATGTTGATTCTCATTACGGATTGCCGATTATCAACCATGACTTAGAGACGCTGCATAATGTTGACTTAAAGCCATTTCAAGCAGCAATAGACAATGGTATAGATGCAATTATGACTGCCCATATCGTTGTTCCGGCACTTGATGATTCAGGTCTGCCAGCAACGCTATCTGAGCCAATTTTACAAGGACTTTTACGTGAGGAAATGGGCTTTGAGGGATTGATTGTTACCGACAGCCTAGGCATGTCAGGTGCCAATGTCGTTGAACCAGACCGTGTTGCTGTAGAAGCATTTAAGGCTGGAAATGATATTTTACTAAACCCACCTAACGTAGAAGTGGCTTATAATTCAGTGTTAGAAGCAGTTCAAAGTGGAGAGATTAGTGAGGATCGTGTAAATGAATCTGTGTACCGAATACTGAAAGCCAAAATGGAGAAGGGGCTATTCGGAGATACGTATACGGATCCAAGTGAAATTGAAAACATTGGTACAGAAGAAAATTTGGCAAAAGCAACCGAAATTGCAAACAAAAGTATTACACTTGTTAAAAATGAAAACAATTTACTGCCTTTGCAGGATGACAGCAGTTTATTTATAACAGGCCCATCTGCAGGAGATCCTGATTACCTCTCTGATCTGCTTAGGGAAAAAGGGTACGATTCTAGTGATTACGCAACAAACACAAGTCCAAGTCCTAACCAAATCGCTGAGGCAACATCCAGAGCAGCGGATGCTGATAAAATCATTGTGACAACATATACTGCAAACACGAACAATGCCCAACAGCGTTTAGTAGAATCCCTGATGGAAACAGGTAAGCCAGTCATCGTAACTGCGGTTCGTAATCCATATGACATAATGGCGTTTCCAGAGGTTGATGGCTACTTAGCTACGTACGGTAACCGTGACGTATCTATCGAAGCACTAGCCCGAGTGCTAAGTGGTGAGGTTAATCCAGAAGGGAAATTACCGGTAACAATTCCGGAATTATATGAGTTTGGGGATTATCTCAGTTATTAATTAAATAGGGCTGCCTGCATTTATAGCTGCACATCTAAACTGTATGTATTAAAATGTGTAGGGTTAATTGAGCTTTAAGAAAAGCACGTTAATTCCATTTGGGTTAACGTGCTTTTTGTCTCAGTTTTTGTGCTCTCGATAGTTATCAAATTCAAAGTAGCTGTCTGTGCAAAATTTAGATCCTTAGCATGCCACGAAACCCCCTGGCACCATAGTAGGACTCTGCTCCATTGTGATACGTGAAAACGTGCCCGAAGCGATAATCGCAAAAAAGGGCACCGCCGAGTTTTCTGATATCAGAGGGTGTTTGTACCCAACTCGACGTTTTCTTATCGAAATTTTCAAGCTCCTGCAAAGCCCGATATTCTTCTTCTGTTAAAAGTTCAATGCCCATATCGGCTGCCATATCCATAGCGTTATTTTCTGGTTTATGTTTTTTCCTCGACTCCAGCGCTTCACGGTCGTAACAAATGCTTCTGCGACCTTTAGGACTTTCCGTTGAACAATCATAGAAAATGTACTCGTCCTTCTTTTTATCATGACCAACAACATCCGGTTCACCGGCAGTTTTTTCCATTTCATTGAGCGACCACAGTTTTTCAGGATTAGTATCCAGCTTTGCTTGGACATCAGCCCATTCTAGGTCTTCATGGCGGTGCATGTTTTTCTCAAAACGTGCTTTCAATGCTTGGAGTAATTCTTCACGTTGTTCTAGTGACAACTCCCGTTTATTACTCATGTTAGTTTCCCCCTTAATCATAATGGTTAATAAGTCATTTAAATAATTGTGTAAGTTCAGTTTACAATAATTGATTAAGTAAATCCATTCCTCCACAATCTGCCCAAAGCCAATCCAAAGCGATATGGCCGCACCATAAGGGGGAGATATCAAGCCTGTGTCCACCTGTTAGTAAAACTCCTAACGCCAGCACCCACTCATTTGGAACGATACACATCAGTAGCAATCCAACAAAAGGCTGATAGTCCAGCAGAGATAATCATCCTTCTTGGCCCTTCTTTTGAAGTAATAACAGTGGATAGGATAATCGTAAAGCAATAGGCTAAATATAGCGAAGAAATCATCCCTGATACGAAATTCGGACATTTCAAGTGATTCATTTATCCTGGGGAGAAGCAACCCAAAACTAAACCTTGCAAATCCTAGGTGACAGCAATCATACGCCAATAAGGCGCTTTTCCTTATTACAGAAAGCGCTCTACTGTGTTATTAGTACTCCTACAATGTAGTAATAATCGGTCCTTCCTTTGTAAGAATAATTGTATGTTCGTATTGAGCCACATGGCTTTCATCGGTCAGGAAGGTCCATCCATCTTGGGATTGGAAAACTTCCTCCTCAAATGTAGAGATAAAAGGCTCAAAGGCAATTACCATACCATCATTTAAAACTTCGTCATCCCTGCGAGAGAAGTAATTGAAAATATGTTCTGGTGCTTCATGAATCGAGTGCCCAACACCGTGTCCAGTAAGATTTTTTATAACAGTTAAGCCATGCTGTTTCGCTACATTGTGTACAGCTTTTCCGAGAGCACTTTTTTTCGAACCTGGTTTTGCCTTCTCAAGTCCAGCGTGGAATGCTTCTTTAGCAACGTCACATATTTTCTGTAAAATTATCTCTCCTTTCCCAACAACGAAAGAAATTCCAGTATCTGCGAAATACCCGTTTTTAGAACCTGAAACATCAATATTTACAAGGTTTCCTTCTTGAATTGTCCGGTCCCTTGGAATACCGTGCGCTACCTCTTCATTTATGCTAATGCATGTATACCCAGGGAAATCGTATTCTACTTTTGGTGCAGATGCAGCTCCTGCTTTTTCAAAAATCTCCCCCGCAATTTCATCGAGTTCTTTTGTAGTAATACCAGGTTTCGTACATTCGACTAATTTATCTCGAATTGCTCCACAAATTTCACCAATTTCTCTTAATCCATTAAAATCCTCTTCAGTTTTTGCAATCATCGCATATCCACCCTTTTTAAAGCATTATATAATTATCATTTCATTTAGGTTCTATCATAAACGGAACGGCTTTTTCTTCAACAAAAAGGCCCTATTACGGTCGACAAATTTTTGGAAGTCAATTAAGTATACCGTCCTATCTTCACTAGTCAAGACACCATGCCAAATATTATAATCCAAGTACCTTAATCGTCCTGGCAATATTCTCGGCTAGTTGTTCTGTATACTGCTCTGCATTGGCAAGTGCTGTCTCTAATGGAACCGCACTTGGTACAATTGAGTAGAGTGCATCAATCCCGTGGTCATGAACAACTTGATAATCTTCGCCAAGTGAGCCTGCCAAACCGATGACAGGTATGTGTTGTTTTTTAGCAATTTTAGCAACGCCAATTGGTGTCTTTCCGTAAATTGACTGGTTATCTATTTTACCTTCACCGGTGATGACTAGTGTGGCATGTTCCATGTGTTTTTCTAAATCGACTGCATCGATGACAATATCAATTCCTCGTTTTAAGTCGGCTTCTAAAAAGGCTAGTAAACCCGCGCCAAGCCCGCCAGCTGCACCTGACCCTGGTATTGCCTCAACGTCTTTATCTAAATCACGTTGTAGAATTTGTGCATAATGGGTGAGATTTTGATCTAACGTCGCAATCATCTCTTCAGTCGCACCTTTTTGCTGGCCGAATACAGCAGACGCTCCATGCTCGCCAGTCAGAGGATTATCCACGTCACAAGCAACATCAACTTGTACCTGCTGTAATCTTGGGTCCAGGTTTGTGGTATCGATTGAATGAATATTATTTAATTCACCGCCACCAAAATCTACCGGTAGTCCGTTTGAGTCAAGTATACTGACACCTAACGCTTGAGCCATTCCTGCTCCACCATCATTCGTTGCACTACCCCCTAGTCCGATAATCAAATGTTTTACACCAAGGTTAAGTGCAGCGAGAATTAGTTCGCCTGTACCTTTTGTCGTTGCGGTTAAAGGATTTCTGTTTTCATATTGTACGAGGTGAAGACCAGAAGCAGCAGCCATCTCAATCACGGCTGTTTCTCCATCACCCGTAAGCCCGTAAAATGCTTCAACAGGGTAGCCTGCTGGTCCTGTTACTGTTTCACTGATGATTTTTCCGTTTGTTGTATCCACGAGCGATTGAACGGTTCCCTCACCCCCGTCAGCCATGGGGATTTTCACATATGTTGCTTCAGGAATAATTTTTTTAAAACCATTTTCAATCGCATTGGTAGCAGTTAGTGCTGACATACTTTCCTTGAAAGAATCCGGAGCAATTACGATTTTCATTTTATTCACACCCCTTTGGAAAAATCCAGGCACCCAGTAAGAGAGAGGGTGCCTGATGTTTGTCGCTTATATTTATTTTACTTCTAATAGAGTACTCTTGCCAGTTCGTACGTTTTTTCTAGTTATGTAAAAAAACATTGATATTAAAAAATCCGTACATCCTGCATTGCTTGTTCGATAGTGATAGTTTGAGCCTGATGAAAGGCGGCAAAGCTCTCTATAGCTTCCTTTAAATTTCTACGCAGGTTTGGCGTCATGTTCACACTATGCTCTAATTGTAGCAAACGAATATTCAAGTGTTGATTTTCTCTGTCCAGGCCTGGATCGATTCGACCAATTAAACAGTCTCCGGCAAGGATTGGCATGGCATAATATCCATACTTTCGTTTGGCTTTTGGTGTATATACTTCCCATTTATAGGAGAAGTCAAAAAGATCTGCCAATCGCTCCCTGCGCCAGAGCAAGTTATCCAGTGGCGGAAGAAATCGGATTGGCACATCCTCTGTGGAAGATTCTCCCTTAGGTGTGAATTGTTCGTGTTTTTTTAATGCGTCCAAATCTTCAGCTAGAATATAATATTGGCGGTGAACATCATCCATTTCTAATGGAATAATTGCTCCATTTTCCACTCGCTTTGTAATCGCTTCTCGACGTTGTGCTGCACTCATTTTTTGCCAGCCCAGACGGGGATCACCTGCATCAAAGACGCGGTAGGCCCGTATATATTTTTCCAAAAGGGCTTCATTCGATTCAATGCTATCCATTTTTTCAGCTTCTTTTAACAGGTTCTTCGGGATCGTACGTTCAGTTAAATCGAAAAACCGTTCACTTCCTACTCTTCTGACAACACGGATTATTCCTGCATCAAAGAGCTGATTCAAGGCATGGGAGGTCTCCTTGGTCTTGGGGGATTTGTTGTCCCATGCACCGTGAACAAGGTTCTCAGCCTTGAAAGCTCGTGAAGGAAGCGGGCCCTCTAGCTGCAGCTTATCGAGCACGTCATCCACAACAGATCCAAGTTTATCCAGTTCTACTTTCGACTGATTTTGGAAGCGAAGTCGGGTCGCCTCAAATTTTGGATAGTCTTCCATTGGAATCGTACATGCGGCATTAGCCCAGTACTCGAATAATTGACCTTCTGCTAATAAATCATTTAATATTTCGGGCTGATAACCGGGAACTCGAGCGGCTAAGACAAGATGCTGGTTACGTGCAACGGACGCAACTGCATCAAGCTGAACACATTCAAGCTGCCGGATTATCTGCAATGTTTCTGATGCTGCGGGATTCTCCTTATGTGAAAGGAGGTGCTGCGTATCAAGCAGAAAACGGCGAACAGAACGCTGGTTTGTATGGTATGACTTCATCTGATTTCCTCCATTCTAATCATTGCTATCCAGTCTTCGGTCACAAACGTCAAACAATGGACAGCCCTCACATATCGGTACAGACTTACAATGAACCTTTGCATGCTCAACCAGCACAGCATGAAATTCATTAAATAATCCCAGATCTTCCGGAACCACTTTTTCCACCTGTTTTCGAAATGTATCATAGGATTTTGGCATATCGAATCCGAGCCGGTAAAAGATTCTTCTCGCATATGCATCGACAACAAATACTGGTTTATCAAAAGCATACAGCAGCATGACATCAGCTGTTTCAAGACCAATACCATTAATACTGAGCAGTTCGTTTCTTAGCTGAAGCTTGTCTAATTTTTTGATCACATCAATATCGTAGTTATAGGATTTATACCATTCCAGAAAAGCTTTAATTCGTTTTGCCTTGATATTAAAAAAGCCACTCGAACGGATCAACTGAGCCAGCTCCTCGGTTGTTAACTTTTCTATATGCTTCGGACTCAAAAAAGGTCTTACCTCTTCCAGTGCTTTTTCCACATTACGCCAGCTTGTATTCTGTACTAGAATCGAGCCAATCATCATTTCAAAGGGTGTATCAGCAGGCCACCAGTTTTGCGGGCCATAATAGTCTAACAATTTATCATAGATTAATTGATATTTTCGTGTCATTAGCTGCGTTCCAGCCTAAGTAATTTTTCTTTCATTGGAATGCCACCACGATAGCCAGTTAGTTTCCCGCTTTTACTAATCACCCGGTGACAAGGTACAACAATCAATAAGGGATTCGCTCCAACTGCTGTTCCTACTGCACGTACTGAATCAGGCTTGCCGATGGCTTCTGATATATCCGTGTATGATTTTGTTTTACCATATGGTATGTTTTGTAATTCAGCCCATACTGCTTCCTGAAACTCTGTGCCATTTAAATCTATGGGTAAATCAATATTTTTCCGTTCACCGTTTAAATAGTCTACTAACTGTTCAGCATATACGGATACTTCATTCCAGTCTTCTACTAGATGGGCTCTTGGCCGTTTACTATTAAACCAGCTCTTCATTTCACTAACTCTTCCATTATCTGAACCGATAAAACAAAGGCCAGTATAGGTAACAGCAAGATAAATGGAACAACCATCAGATTTAATATGGCCATAATATACCACATTTTCTTCATTATATTTCATGACGTAACACCTCATTTTCATCACTTTTTCGGAATTTTCGTGGTGTCTGTCCTGTTCCTTTTTTAAACATTGTTGCAAAGTATGAAGCATTTGGAACTCCTATTAACGTACAAATTTCCCGAATCGATTTATCCGTTCTCCTAAGATAAAATATTGCTTTCTCCATCCGGATTCGGTGTATATATTCTAATGGTGTAATACCATTCACCTGCTTAAACACACGATGTAAATGATAAGGACTGCCATGGCAACCTTCTGCAACGCTGTCCAATGTTAACTGTTCGGAAGAATGTTCTCTCATGTATGCTTCTGCTTGAAGGACCCATTCTTCATCCGGTAGCCGGAACCCCGCTGATTTACACCTTTTACACGGTCTAAATCCCGCCGCCAATGCTTCATCCACATTATAGAAAATCGTTACATTATTAAAATTCGGAACACGAGATTTACACGAAGGTCTGCAAAAGATTTTCGTCGTTCTGACAGCATAGAAAAATTGATCATCAAAATTCTCGTCATTTTCACGAATAGCTTTCCACTGCTCAGTTGTTAATACTGAGTTTTTAGCTGTAACCATCACTATCCACCTCCACCATTATTATAACTCATATTAGTTACAAAACAGCTTATTTTGAATGGAAAAGCAAGATATCGAAAGTTGTTGGATTTTAATAAGACGGACAGAAAATGATAGAAAAATAAGAATTATGTAGAAAGAGGGAAGGAGGTGAGTGTATGCGCATAAGACCATTAGTATATTGTTGCCTAATGGTACTGGCGGTATTTTTACTTCCGGCCGATACTTTAGCGAATAATGGAAATTCTCCTGAAAAGGCAACGTCACAGGCTAATGATAAAGAAACATCAAATCCTGTAGCGGAAGAGGTTTCAAAAAAAGGTAAACAAACTTCTCAAGATGCCAAAGAGACTACTAATAAGGGGCAGGAATCTCCTGAAATACCTGAAGAGTCGTCGAATCATAATAAGCAAGTTTCTAAAGGGACGACAGATAAAGAGAATGCGTCAAATAAAGCTTCCGAACACGCGGAATCTGAATCGAAGGATAAGGATTCAAAAACCCTGCCACCTCAGGCAAATGACCAAGCTACTGAACAAACAGAGAAGCTTGAGCGAGAGGTGGCGCCAAAGAAGGAAAAAGTAAAGAAACAGGTTGAAGATAAACTGCATGGAAAAAAAGGGATGTCAAAAAGTACGGTAGAGAAAAGCTCGAACATTGATGAAGAGCAAACTACCCAGGCGAAAGACAACTCTAAAAATGTAGAAAATCCAATGCAGAGTAAAGAAATGTCCCGTATTTCAGTAGCCGATTCAGGAGATAAAACAGTTCAAAATAATAATAAACAAAGTACATCTGAGAATGATAATATTCTTGTTGAACAAGAACAAAGAAGGAAGTCAAAGTCAATTCCAAAACCTAACGAAGATCCAGTTAGTCAGGAACTTATGATTAAACCTGGTTCATTACCGTCACCAGCATCAACAAGTGGTGGTGATTATGGTGGACAAACCAGTTTTTCTTCAGTGGTAAAAGGAGATTTGCCAAATTCTTTGATGTTCTTTTCTAAGTCGCAAGTAATCGGCAAGAGATCCGAAGTTCTTCGGGATCAGTGGGTGAATGCACCGCCAGCAGAACCGCCAAAGATTGCTTCTTAATTTTTAAAAGTAAAGAATATATAAAAAAATTAATTAAGGAGCGATTAAATTATGAAAAACGTACGGATGAAATCTCTAGTATTTGCAGGAGTTATGACAATTGGAGTATTTGCAGGTGTTCAATCAACAGATGCAGCTTCTTCTAATGCAGAAAAAGAAGTACCTGTTGAAAAGAAACAAGAAGTAAAAGCTGAGAAGAAAAATAAATCTCAGGGAAGCGCGAATGCTAGTGAAACAGCAAAAGCTAATGCATCATCACAGTCATCTATTGTAGCTGAATCTACAGAAGAAGAGGCTAATGTCGAAGTGACTGCTGAAGCAGATGGTGAGGCAACAGAAGAGGGAACAACAGAAGAAACTGAAGAATCAGTAACAGAGGAAGAAGCAACGGAAGAGGAAAGCACAGAAGAAACTGAAGAAGGAACAGAAGAAGAGGAAGTAAATAAATCTCAAGAAAATAAAGTAAATTCACAAGCTGCAGAAAATGCAAGCGATGTAGCAAAAGCGCATGCTTCAGAAAACTCAGCAGTACTAGCTGTAGAGGCTGATGAAGAAGCAACAGAAGAAGAGAGCACGGAAGAAGCTGAAGAAGGAACAGAGGAAACAGAAGAATCAGTAACAGATGAAGAAACAACAGAAGAGGAAACAACAGAAGAAGAGAACACAAAAGAAACTGAAGAAGGAACAGAGGAAACAGAAGAATCAGTAACAGATGAAGAAACAACAGAAGAGGAAACAACAGAAGAAGAGAACACAGAAGAAACTGAAGAAGGAACAGAAGAAACAGAAGAATCAGTAACAGATGAAGAAGCAACAGAAGAGGAAGTAAATAAATCACAAGAAAACAAAATCAACGCACAAGCTTCAGCAAACGCTAGCGATGTAGCAAAAGCGCATGCTTCAGAAAACTCAGCAGTACTTGCAGTAGAAGCGAGTGACGATGAAACAGATGAAGAAACAACTGAAGAGGAAAACACAGAAGAGACGGTAGAAACATCTGTGGAAGAATCTGCTGAATTAGAAATGGAAACAAAATAAATAGTTTTTTAAAAGCCGGGGGGTTTCCTCCGGCTTTTTCTTTGTCTAGGAAACTATAAAATTTATGTGCTGTGGATAACTGAACTCCCGAATCAACCACGTCCAGCTCCGACGTACAGGACGTGGCGTCACCGGCCAGTGCCTAGCACCTAGTGGACTTCCCTCCCCGTGTCTACGATAAGAAATAAAGGATGTTCGACTAAAACCACCACATCCTGTGGCAACGTCGACCCACCCGCAGCACTGAGCACAGTCCATACGGCGCTGAACAGGCGCTTGCGCTTTTGTTCATAGGTAAGGTCGTTTGAAAACCAAACGTCTGATTTTTTGGAACCTTTTGTAATTATAACCGTATTACTTTAGTAAGAACGTCGTGATTGGCGGGTGAAGGTTATAGTTCGTCTTGGAGTTATCTTATTTCGCTGTGGTGTTGTTCTTGTTGGGATTTCCATTTTAACATTTTTGTTATCTTATACCGTTGATTTTTTTGCGATTAACATTTGGTATAATACTATCTTTTTGATTAGCTCTATTGTGATTGGAATGACAGGTGTTCTGGTAGTGATCATCGGAGTTATAAGAGACAGAATTAAAGACAAGAAGGAGGAAGATCAACGTGATGTTAGTAAATACTGAAACTATTCCCGGGTATGAAATTACAGATGTGAAGGGAATGGTTAAGGGGAATGTTGTACGTGCGAAACATATTGGGAAGGATTTTGTTGCGGGTTTCAGAAATATAGTTGGCGGTGAAGTGAAAGAGTATACAGAAATGTTAACAGAATCCAGACAAAGGGCTACAGAGCGCATGGTCAAGGAAGCGGAGAATTCAGGTGCTGATGCGGTTGTAAATGTTCGCTTTGTAACATCCCAGATTGCCAATGGTGCTGCAGAACTTTTGGTGTATGGAACGGCCGTTAGTATTCAAAAAAAGTAAATGGATCTGGAAATTATGCCGCATCTTCAGTTGAAGAACGCGGCTTTTTCTAAGTGATTGAACTTGAAATAGAAAGCTATGAGTTGTTATATTGCTGTGATATTTCTTTTTCCGCAAAGTATTCATTGGCTACTTCAAGTTCCTTATGTTCATCAACAGAATCTCCTGCAAAATTGTCTTCTTCGGCAAAAGGATGCTTAGCATCTATTCCATCTTGAATACTTACATCACCGTCTGAATTTGCCTCCGTCGGAATGGGAAAATCCTTTTTGCGTTGTTTTTTCATTTTTTCACCTCAGTAATAAATTCTGTTTCGCAACTATTTTTATACAGAGTATTTCTAGTTTTTTGCAATTGATATAAACTGCGACATAATCTGGAATAAGACTTGCATTTCTTTGTGAAAAATCCATTTAATGAAATGTGATTTCTAAACAAAACTAGATATTTATCCTGGTATAAAGTTGTTCTGTTAAGCCTAATTTCACACTTTCTACGGCGAGAGATTAGGCTTTAATACAATTCCTTTGCTATGTTTTGTATTACATTTGACTGAGAGCGCAGATTGCTCCAGCCGGATATTCAATTACCGCAAAACTGCCGCATCCGGATCCTCCTGGTTCCCGCAAAACTTTTCCACCGAGCTTTCGGCATGTTTCCAAACTATCGTTCAGGTCGCTTACTTGGAAGTAGACCATCCATACGGGCGGCAACCCTTCATTGCTACCTACTTGGTGACAAACGCCGGCAACAGGTGTCCCATCCTTAGTGGTCATAATGTAATCGTTGTAACTTCCCATATTGACCTCGCTGTGCTCCCAACCTATCACGTTCTCATAAAAGTTGCGTACCTGTTCAGCCTCATGAACGGTCAAATCGGCGGAAATAATTTTTCCTTCCTGTTCCATGCTATCCATTCTCCTTTTTGTTTGACTTCATTTTGAGTATATCGTAAAGAGCCATCTTTAATTTCTTCAGGATTGCGGTTTTATTCGAATTCTGTTGAAGGTATTTTTTCATTAACAGTGGAAGCGAAACCAAGGTAGGAGGGTCTGTACTCTGTCTTGGTTGTATTGTAAGATCGATTCCTTCTCTGAAATGAAAGGTTTGTTCCTTACCATTAGATTGGATCGCAGTTTATAAGATTCATTGCTTAGTAATAGCAACAATCATCCATTATTAAATCAATATAAACCTTATTTATTGACACTAAGGTTTATCAGTATTATATTTATCTTGAATTAAAAATAAATATAACTGATTGAAGATGGAATTACAGCCACAAATATAGGAGGAATTTTAAATGAATGGTTTGAAAGGTATGCATCATGTCACTGCCATAACAAGCAGTGCAGAAAAGAACTATGAATTTTTCACATATGTGTTGGGAATGCGTTTGGTGAAAAAGACCGTTAACCAGGACGATATCAAAACATATCATTTATTTTTTGCGGATGATAAGGGAAGTGCAGGTACGGATATGACTTTCTTTGATTTCCCTGGCATTCCAAAAGGGTCACATGGAACAAATGAGATTTCTAAGACATCATTTCGTGTACCAAGTGATGCGGCACTGGATTATTGGGTGAAACGTTTTGACCGGCTGGAAGTAAAACACTCCGGAATTAAAGAGCAATTTGGTAAAAAGATACTTCCTTTTGTTGATTTTGATGATCAAAATTACCAACTGATTTCAGATGAAAATGATAATGATAATGGAGTTGCTGCAGGTACTCCTTGGCAAAAAGGTCCAATCCCATTAGATTATGCTATAACTGGGTTAGGGCCAATCTTTGTTCGTATTGCTAATTTTGATTACTTCAAAGAATTGATGGAAAAAGCCCTTCTATTTAAAGAAATAGATCATGAAGGTTCTTTTCATTTATTTGAAGTAGGCGAAGGAGGAAATGGTGCACAGGTTGTCGTAGAGTATAATACAGTTCTACCGCAGGCAAGACAAGGTTTTGGGACGGTTCATCATGCTGCATTCCGTGTTGAAGATCGTTCAGTGTTAGATGAATGGGATAAACGAATGAGAAGCATAGGATTCCAGACATCAGGCTTTGTTGATCGATTCTTCTTCGGGTCACTGTATATCAACGTGGCGCCACAGATTTTATTTGAATTTGCCACAGAGGGTCCAGGTTTCATGGGTGATGAGCCTTATGAAACGCTTGGAGAAAAACTATCGTTACCTCCAATGCTGGAACCAAAACGTGAAGAAATCGAAAAAATGGTTCGCCCAATTGATACGGTAAGAAGTACAAAAGAATTTACGAAAGAATAATTAAAAGCATTAAAAAGCCCTGTCATGGAATCAATCCATAACAGGGCTTCTTTACTCTTTAGGAAACTATAAAATTTAAGTGCTGTGTATAACTGGAATCCCGAATCAGCCACGTCCAGCTCCGACGTACTAGTGCCGGTGACGCCACAGGACGTGGCGTTCTCACCGGCCAGCGCCTAGCGCCTAGTGGACTTCCCTCCCCGTGTCTACGATTAAGAAATAAAGGATGTTCGACTAAAACCACCACATCCTGTGGCAACGTCGAACTACCCCACGTCCTGTGGGGCAGCTTACGCTCTTCGTGTATCCTTTATCTCAGGGAAAAGGAAGATCGACTAAGACCGCCGCTTTGCGCGGCAACGTCGACCTACCCGCGATACGCGGGCACAGTCCATACGGCGCTGAACAGGCGCTTGCGCTTTTGTGCCTCTCACTGCCAGTTGTTAATAAGCTCATCAGCAGCGTTATTCAAGTCTTCCTTTGCATCTATTGTAATAAATTTATTCATTGCTTTGTTATTCAAATGCTTTAAGAATCCTTCTGCTTTTTTAATCGCCTGTTTTTGATGATCTTTATCCAATTGGTGTTCCGCTTGTTTCAGTTTATTCGTTAGCTGAACGGCCAATGGATGGTCGATTTCACCTGCTTGTTTCAAGTCCGCAACGTTCTGCTGGATAGATGAAAGCGTTACGGGCTTAGATAAGTCAATGGTATATTTGGCAAAACCATTTGTTCCTTCACCGGAGTAGCTAATATTCCCGTCTGGCTTAGTGAATTGCTGTGCATCCGGTGATGACTGGAATGTCAGCTTCGGATTGCCATCAATTGGTGCAAATGACCAATTCCCGTCAGCTGAAGGATCAATTGTTCCGTTTTCCTGAATATACTGGATAACCGCCTGACGGTTTTGTACCTGTGGAGATAGGACAATTTGACTTCCATCTAAGTTAGGGAAGTTACCGCCTCCACCAGCACGATAGTTATTCGTTGCAACAAGAAACTCCTGCCCGTCATTTACTAGTTCACCATTAAATTGCAGATTTACAATCCGTTGTGCATCCGGGTTAATCAGCTCACCGTCATTGTTATAACGGGATGGTTCAGTCACATCGACTTCATAAGTGACGCCATCAATTATATCAAAATTATACGTTGAAAAATCAAGATCAACTAATGACTGCTGTTCTGAGGCAGCTGGATCAACCTGATTAAATTGCCCGGCAGACATTTCGAGCCATTGACGAATTTGCTCCCCGTTTAGTTTGACTACTTTCAAGGTGTTCGGATAAACGTAAAGGTCAGCCACGTTTTTAATAGCAATTGGACCTTCTGGTATATACGTGTAATAGTTAGCTCCACTTCTGCCACCTGCTTTAAATGGTGCAGCTGCTGACAGGACTGGTAACCCTTCATATTCCGTTCCTTCTACTGCGTTTTCCGTATACCATTTCTGTGCATTGGATACGATTTGTACGGATGGATCGTCCTTAACAAGCGCGAAATAGCTGTGAATCGGTGCAGTTGTTTCACCTACTTCAGAACGTACATAATCTAACGTTGCCTGATGTTCTTCTGAAACAGCATCAATGATTTCCTGATCTGGCTCGACAAGCGCTTCACCTGTTTCTTCGTCGTAAATGGACCGGACTTCCGCACTGGAATCAATCACATCCCAGTCTTCTCCATTTTTTTCGAGTTTCAGATCAATGAATCCCATGTGGTTCCCCCAAAAGCCTGCTTCTACAGATGGAACACCGTTAATTGTCCCCTTTTCCAGGTTCACACCGGGAATTCCTGCAAATGACTCGCTTGGAAAAGCTTCATGAGCATGGCCGAACAGAATCGCATCAATGCCCTCTACTTCCGTTAGATTGTAAGTAGCATTTTCTTCTCCTTTTTGCAGTTCAACTGAGCCAAGTCCAGAGTGAGGGATTGCTACAATGATATCGGCGCCTTGTTCCTTCATCTCCGGTATAAACTTTTGAGCTGTTTCATAAATTCCCTTGGTAATTACTTTTCCTTCCAGGTTAGTGCTATCCCATTGCATGATTTGTGGTGGAACAAAGCCAATTACCCCAACGTCAACGGTTTGGGTATTGCCATTTTCATCTTCCACTTGCTTGTCTATAACTTTGTATGGCTGGAAAAAGTTTTCGTCGTTAGTTGGGTCGCTGTCACCATCATCATAGTAGACGTTTGCATTTATATAGGGGAAGTTAGCATCGTCAATGGATTCCTTTAAGTAGTCGATACCATAGTTAAATTCATGGTTCCCAATATTTGCGGTGTCATAATCTAAGAGGTTCATTGCTTTGTAGACAGGATGGACTTCTCCCTCTTCAAGACCGTTTCTAGCAACGTAGTCTCCAAGTGGGTTGCCCTGAATTAGGTCGCCGTTGTCAAACAACATATGGTTCTTCGCTTCACTACGAGCCTGTTTAATAAGTGTTGCTGTCATAGCCAGACCAAATTCATTAGTTGGCTTGTCCTGATAATAGTTGTAGTTAACAAGATTAACATGGATGTCCGTTGTTTCCATAAGTCTCATGTTGACTATACTGTTATCAGTTGTTGCCGCATGAGAAGAATTATTTTCACCTAGCGGATTAAACAGAATTAACGCTGTTAAAAATATAAAAGAGAACTTTACTATTTTTTTATTACCCAAAATTGTAACCCCTTTCAATATATTGTTACTTATTAGATTAAAGGAATGTTACATTTTTTAAAATAGTCTGATTGTTGGGGGTCGAATGAATCAGCTGGCCATATTTGAAACTAATCATCTTTTAAGCTATTTTTAGTTATAAAGGCGTAAAAAAGGAGGGATTGATTTGAGTAAAACACTTACTTTTACTATTGTCACGAAAGCTAAACAGTCGTTTACCGAGTTGGATCGTTATTTGGACGAAGCGCTAACTGAAAGTGGTATTCAAGATGGAATAATGATTGTCTACTGCCCACATACGACTGCAGCGATTACGATTAATGAAAATGCGGACCCAGATGTGAAGACTGATTTAAAACTGGGGCTTGATGAAACATTTCCAAATAAATCTGCGTATGTGCATATGGAAGGGAATTCAGATGGACATATGAAGTCTTCTGTTGTTGGGGCGAATGAAACATTAATTATTTCAGAGGGTAGGCTAATTTTAGGGACCTGGCAAAGTGTCTATTTTTGCGAATTTGACGGTCCAAGGACAAGGACATTTCATGTTAAGATGATAGAAGGATAGCTGAATTCAATTACTAGTTAATACCCCATTCATCAAGTACAATGACACTAGTTGTAATTTATAACAATATGGAGGAATCACGATGATTGAATTAAAAGAACTGCAATCCAACGAAGAATTGGAACAAGTATGGGAGATTTCTCAGCAAAATCCCGTTCTCTTGTTTAAGCATAGCACGACATGCCCAATCAGTGCTGGCGCCTTTAAGCAATATCAATCGTTTTTGGAAGCATCCGATGAAAATCTTGATGGATATATCGTAAAGGTGATTGAAAGCAAAGATATCTCCAATCAGATTGCGGCCGAAACAAATGTAAAACATGAATCACCGCAGATTTTTTTGATAAAAAACAAAGAAGTATTATGGCATACCGCCCATTCAAAAATAACAGCTGACTCTATAAGCAGAGAGCTTAAGAATGCAGAATAGAATCGATGTTAACTGCTGCAGTATTGATAAAAAACTGTGGCAGTATGCATCGAGCTAACAATGATACAATAACCAATTTATCCACTCTATTATCATCATTCATCCTCGAGATTATTAAACTCGCTATCTTTTGAAATCATTTCTAGAATCCGTATCTGGGAATATAAGTATTATAGGAGTAATGTAGAACAGTATAATTTAATCTTGCTATGTGGTGTATCATCATAAACAAGGAAATAATGTGAATATCAGGGGGACACAACTTTGGATACTAAAGGAAGTATTAGTGAAGAACAAAAAGAAAAATGGAAAAAGCGTTTGAATTGGATTGGCTACATATTAGTTGGTATTATTTTGATTATCATTGTAGGTTTAATAGCTAATCAATGGATTATAGATTATATCTGGATGGGCTCGCTTGGATTTGAAAATGTGTTTACTACCATACTGGGAAGCAAAGTATTGCTTGGCATAGTAGGGTTTCTATTATTTGCGGCGGGCACCTTCTTCACGTTGTTTTGGATAAGGCGATCGTACATTAATCAATTTGATAGCAGTCAATTGTCACAGGTAATAGTTGATCGCAAAAAGAGCTTATTGATCATCGTTGGAATATCCATTCTGATAGGTCTGTTTGGCAGTAGTATTACACAAGGGTTTGGCTGGGAACGTACACTTAAATATTTAGAGCATGTTTCTTTCGGACAAACGGATCCCTATTTTAATCTAGATATTTCATTCTATATGTTTGTTTTACCATTTCTAAGATTCATTGTTTATCTCTTGTTGGGATTAGGTGTTTTTTTCTTAGTGGCAGAAGTTGGGGCTTATTCAGTTTACAACATGTATCGGTTAAACCGCTCTGCTCAATTGCAACTTGGATTGACCCTTGGTTTTATAGGACTGCTGTTAGCAGGTATTCACCTTTTGGCTCCGTATGGGACGCTTTTGACAAATCAAGTGAATTTATTTCAGGAAAGCGTTGTGTACGGTTTAAGCTACACGGACGATATTATCAACATTCCTAAGTCATACGTGTTGGCTGCCGCTGCAGTTATTGCAACAGTATGGATGATTGTAGCTCTTGTTCGGGGAAGGCTAAGTTCAATCGTAGTTCCAATCGTTGCATATATTGGATTAGTAATTGTAGGGCAGCTGACATCTATTGTTGTTCAGAACTTTATTGTGTCCCCGAGTGAGTTTTCAAAAGAAAGTCCTTACTTGGAGCATAATCTGTCCTTCACAAGAGCTGCCTATGACTTGGATGAAATGAATGAAAAGCAACACCCGGGAAATGAATCATTAAGTGAGGCGATGGTAGAACGAAATAAGAAAACGGTAGACAACATACGAATGAATGACTCAAGGCCACTGCTAGACGTTTATAACCAAAAGCAAACATTTCGTACTTACTATGAGTACAATGATGTCGATATTGACCGTTATATGATAGACGGAGAGTACCAGCAAGTATTCTTAGGAGCAAGGGAATTAAATACAGATGATCTTCCATCACAAGCAAAAACTTGGGTCAACCAAAACTTAAGGTATACACATGGTTATGGAATTGCGATGAGTCACGTTAATAAAGTGACACAACAAGGTCAGCCGGAGTTTATTGTAAATAATCTTCCGCCAAAAGGTGAGTTGGATGTAAGCCGTCCGCAAATCTATTTTGGAGAAGAGCCTTATCAGAATGTCATTGTTAATAGCGGAGTTGATGAATTTGATTACCCTTCAGGAAGTGAGAATGTCGATACTCGCTTTGATGCAGATTCGGGAATTCCTTTAGGTGGAATCAACCGATTTTTATTTGCATTAAACGAAGGCTCATTTCGCATGTTTGTATCCGACCAAGTAACAAAGGACAGTCAATTGCTGGATACACGAAATATTATGGAACGTGTCAATCGAATCGCGCCATTTTTTAATTATGACGAAGATCCTTACATTGTTGTCCGCGATGATGGAAGTCTTGTATGGATTATTGATGCATATTTAACGGCAGAGCGTTACCCTTACTCTGAGTCATATCAGGGAAATGTTAATTATATAAGAAATTCTGTCAAAGCAGTTGTTGATGCATATACAGGTGAAGTGAATTTTTATGTAACAGAACCAGATAACCCTTTATTACAAACGTATGTAAACATGTTTCCTGAGCTATTTACTAGTGAAGCTCCTGAAGATATTAAAGCTCATTTTCGATATCCTGAAAACTTGTTTTCTATTCAGGCTTCTATGTATGGCACATACCATATGACAAATTTAGAAGTATTTTATAATCGTGAGGATTTCTGGCAGTTTCCAACGGAGAAATATTTTAATGAAGACACTGAAATGGAACCTTACTATATTACTATGAAATTGCCTGATCAAAATGAGGAAGAATTTATTCTGATGTTACCGTACACGCCGAAAAACAGGCAAAACATGATTTCCTGGATAGGCGTTCGTAATGACGGAGAACATTACGGTGAGATGTTTGTATATCGTTTTCCAAAACAAAAAAACGTATATGGTCCTCAACAAATTGAAAACCGAATCAATCAGGATAGTGATATTTCGCAGCAATTGAACTTATGGTCACAAGGTGGGTCACAGGTAATACGAGGGAATTTGCTGGCTCTTCCAATTGAAGATACTATTCTTTATGTCGAACCAATTTACATTGAATCTTCCAATGCAACATCTCTTCCTGAAGTGAAGCGAATTGTAATGGCATATGGTGACAATATTGTAATGGAGCGAACTTTTGATGAAGCGCTCGACGAGATGTTGAATAAAATTAACCCGGAACGTCAAAATGAAGACCAAGCAGAAGAAGAGGACGAAGGAACAGAGGAAGTGGATGAAAATACAGATGACCCTTCACAGGAGATAAATGAAGCAGAAGAAAAACTGCGACAGTTTGGTGACTTATTTAATGCCTATCAAAAGGCAATGTCTGAAGGGAACTGGGAAGAAGCGGGAAGGATTATGACTGAAATTGAGAACCAGTTAGCGGAACAAGAATAGCTTGATAAAAAGGATCTCCAGCGCGGAGATCCTTTTTTAGCAGTTAAGAAAGTACTGTATAAGTGCAACTAAGGTCGATAAGCCATGTTTTATAATGTATTAACTTAGTTATTAATCGCTGGATTATTAGCTTCGTTCAAGATTTTTTCTGCCAGCTTCACCTGTTGTTGAACCTTGCTAAATCCTGTTTGATCTTCCTTGAGCCTTTTCCACAGCA
Source organism: Virgibacillus subterraneus (assembly GCF_900110695.1). Classification (GTDB taxonomy): domain Bacteria; phylum Bacillota; class Bacilli; order Bacillales; family Amphibacillaceae; genus Lentibacillus; species Lentibacillus subterraneus. The sequence goes on from NZ_FOEH01000005.1 coordinate 67,543, forward strand.
AGTTTCGCATTATTTATATATCCCATAACTGTCCTCCTGACTTTATTAACTAATTTTCCATATAGGAAATTTTTATTCGTCAAGGAAATTCATCCTAAGATGTAAAAGGCAGAAAAAATTAGGTATCCTGCTACAACAATTAGTGAAGGTGCAATATATGTCATTGTATTCCGTGTATTATCACGCTTTAAAATGCTAATTACAATTAATGTCAGTATGAATCCTGCGGCCGCAGTAGAGATGTGCTGTCTGGATGCATCGGCCCACAAGCTGTCACTTCGATAGAAAATATCGGCAATTGGAATGACAAAAACATTGAAAATGTTTCCCCCAAGTATAGTGCCGATTGCCAGGTTAACATTTGCAACCCGAAGCGCGACTAAAACACTAACTGCGTCTGGTAATGAAGTTGTAGCCGCTATTAGTATACTACCTATCGCACTTGCGCTAACACCACTTGACTGTGCAATAAAATCGCCTGATATTGATAAGGAACTCCCTGCTGCAAAAACAATTAATGAAAATAATATGAATCGAATAATGGTCTTCTTTATAGAAACAGCAGTTTTTTCTGTCTCCTGAGGAGCTGTTTCCTCTTCATGGATCTCTTGTTGGTGTTTTAACGATATAAGCCAAAGTCCACCTAAATAAACAACTGCAATTGCGATGCTTGGCAGTCCAATACTGATAAATTCCTGGTTTAAGTTAAAATAAAGTGACAGGATAATAATCGTGCATAAAGTCAATCCTAAAAGTCCTGTGTAAAAGTGGTTATTTGACACCTTTAGAAATAAACGCTTCTTACGAAAATATATATCAAAAAGGAATAAGGCAAATATGTTAAATGTAATGCTTCCTAGACCGTTTCCTACTGCGATGTCGGCATTATCGATGACTGCTGCTGAAATTGTGGCGGTTAATTCAGGGAGTGATGTTGCGACAGCAAGCAATACTGTACCTACAACAAGCCCACCAGCCTTTGTTTCTCTACTAATTATATCGGCATAAGTTGCCAAGCGAATAGCTGCAAGTACAGATACCGCCGCTGCAATACTAAATATAATGGTTGATGTAAGTAGCAAAAAGTAGCTCCTTTCATATTGCTTAATCATATATACCCACTAAATAAAGCACATAATCATAACATGAAAAAGGATCTCCAGCACGGAGATCCTTTTTTAGCAGTTAAGAAAGCAATATGGCTGCCGAGTGCGCAGCCACCATCTATCATGAAAATTTGAGATTTTTGCGGACACCAAGGACCTTATTTGTTACAAATCCCCTCTATTAACCATGATATATGTGAAATAAGGGCTTCTGTGTCCGGATAACTTCGAAAAGGTGACTTTTTTATCGAAATAGCGTCTCCTATGTCCGCTAAAAAATAAAAGGTTTAGAAAAAATTTATTTCAGAAAACCTCCGTGGCTCCGCAATGCGCAGCAACCAACTTTTATGAAAATGAATTTGTAATAGAGCTAGAGGGGTGTATTTATACAAAAGTAGAAAAAATTTCTTACTGCATAAGTGCAACTAAGGCATTCCCAATTATGGTTTGCACTCCAAAGTATAAACGGTTTTTAAAAAGCAAAGTACGCTTTCATAAGAATCCCTTTCACGAATGCCAAGCTTTTTGATTTCATAAGGAAGTTATGGAAGTTCATTTCCTGCTGCACGATAAATTTCATACCATTCCTCTCTTGTTAGGTCGATATCAGATGCCTCGGCTATTCCTGTTAAACGTTCTGGGTTCATAGTACCGACAATTGGCTGGATATTTGCAGGATGCCTTAGAATCCATGCTATAGCAATAGCGGAGTCAGTCACCCCTTTTTCATATGCTAACTCTTGAAGTTTTGCATTTATTTCCGGGAATTCATCATTTCCAATAAATGCGCCTTCAATCATTCCATATTGGAAGGGTGACCAAGCCTGAATCGTCATATTGTTCAGGCGACTGTATTCCAGAATACTGCTGTCTCTTACTGTTGCTGAGTTATTTTTCATATTTACATTCAGCCCTGCATCAATCATGCCAGTATGCATGATACTGAATTGAAGCTGGTTTACAATTAAGTCTTGCTTTAGGTATTTCTTAAGCAGTTCAATTTGCATTGTATTCTGGTTGCTCACACCAAATCGGCGTACTTTACCACTTTCTTTTAATCGTGTGAATGCCTCGGCAACTTCTTCTGGTTCAACCAATGCGTCAGGTCGATGTAGCAGTAAAATATCGATAAAATCGGTGCCTAGTCGTTGCAGACTATCATCAGCAGATTTTAGTATATGTTCTTTGGAGAAATCAAAATAACCGCTGCGAATTCCGCATTTTGTTTGTAATACCATTTCCTCGCGATTAGCAGGCGATAATTTAAGTGCCTCAGCAAAGACTTCCTCAGATTTTCCATCACCATAGATATCTGCATGGTCAAAGAAGTTAATTCCTAAATCTAAAGCATTATTGATTACGTGTTTTGCTTTCATTGGGGTAAGATCATTCATGCGCATACAACCTAATCCTATTGTGGATACTTCTAAGTCACTGTTGCCTAATGTGATTTTTTTCAAAAAAGCACCTCTTTTCTTTTATTAAGTCTATTTTAACATTCTTAAATGATTGACAGGGAAGATAGTGCTTTATCTAATTCGAGTTTCATCCTAGAGGCGTAAATTCGCTACTTTGATAGCAGGGGTTATTTGTGTCTAATTATCATCCCATGTACCGATGACTGAAAGCTAGTTCTAAAGGTATGATTAATACAGAAAATAACACAAACAGGGAGGCATAAATAATGGATTTCAACGTAAATGTTCTCGAGTATGAGATTAATAATTATAAAGCACAGACAGAAAAAGTCGCAAATGCAAATTGCAGATTTGATAATTCACCAAGTACTTATCAAGTAAAACCAAAAAGAAGACGATCGCTCAATTCTTTTGTTCGGCAGTTAAGAAAATATAAATCCTTCCTTACTGCATAAGTGCATCTAAGGCTTATCTATATGATAAGCAAAGCTTTCTAATATCGCAGCCAAGTAAGCAATGCTGTTAACTTCATCTAGAAAAACCTCCAACGCTCATTACTTCGAAAAAAGAAAGGTTTATCCATCAATGATTACTTCTAATAAAGAATAAAAATACCTGCTCATCCAGTTAAGGAGGTCAGTTAAACACTAATATCAATGTAAATAACAAACCAATCAGCATATCTTTCGACAGCATATTAGCACTATAAGCAGCAAGAAAAAAAGCTCAGAATTTATTCTGAGCTTTGCATATTGACCTTACTTCAGCTAAGGATACCCGCTAGCATTCTGGTGCTTATTCGCTAGACAGGCTGGTGTTCACGGATTTGGCGGAGCCTCATTCCGTTATTTCCTTAAAAACGCCTATTTTGATCGTGTTATGTAATCCTCATTCCGCTATTCACCCTAATTAGCCACTTTTTTCATTGTTATTGGATAAATAACGGAACCAGGAACCGTTTCAACCTTCTAGAACAGCTTTCTTACCAATTTAGCGGAACCACGATTCACTTCATTGGTTTGTGGATTCATATTCTGCTCGCTTAAACCCCTCATTCCTGTATCATTCAAAATAACAATTATATATCAACAAAAAAATAAGTGCGATGGAGACTTAATAATCGCTGGGAAGACTGAATCCGAGCCTTCCCTAGCTAATACGGTCAGCGCACCTCACAGCACTCAATTAATACGGGTCAGCATCATGTGATTTTTTGACAGCTTCTTCAGGTGCTTTCTCACTATCTTTATTTCCAAGCGGGTTTTTACTTGTCCCCCCTGTCGTCATTTTGCTTGTCTCGGCTAATCCTTCTCGAAGACGGCGACCGTATTCTTCATCTGCATCTTCTGCAAGTGCTACCATTTTATCCTGGATTCGCTGGTCACATTCTGAAATATCACCGACAAGGTTAGCTATTAACTCATCTCTTTCCCAATCTTTGAACATACGATATGTTTCACCAGCTTGTTTTGTATTACTTTGGCGGTCAATTGGTTCTCGAACGAGGTTTCCTTCAACTTTTGGTGTATATTCCTTTCCAATCTGCTTTGCTTCTTTTAATCCGCCAAGCGTTGATGGTTCGTAATTAACGTGCGGATTTTTCCCTGATGAATTTTCTGGTTCATAGCGCATTTGTCCGCCTTCATGGTTTGTAGCCACTCTTTTTTTAGCAGCATTAATTGGTAATTGTAAATAGTTAGCTCCGACACGATATCGTTGCGTATCTGAATAAGAGAATGTCCGGCCTTGCAGCATTTTATCATCTGAGAAATCAAGACCATCTACAAGAACTCCTGTGCCAAATGCAGCCTGTTCTACCTCAGTAAAATAATTCTCCGGGTTTTTATTTAATACCATTTTTCCAACAGGTAACCATGGGAATTGGTCTTCGGGCCAGAGTTTTGTATCATCAAGCGGATCAAAGTCTAATTCAGGGTGCTCATCATCGCTCATAATTTGTACGTAAAGCTCCCATTCAGGGTAATCACCATTTTCAATTGCATCATATAAATCCTGGGTTGCATGGTTGAAGTTTGTGGCCTGGATCTCGTTTGCTTCTTTAACTGTCAGGTTTTTGATGCCCTGTGTCGGTTCCCAATGATACTTAACAAGAACAGCTTCTCCGTCGTTGTTCACCCATTTATACGTATTGACGCCAGACCCTTGCATTAACCGATAATTAGCTGGAATTCCCCATGGTGAATAAACAAACGTAACCATATGGAATGATTCAGGGGAGTTCGAGCAAAAATCGAAGAACCGTTCGCTATCTTGAATGTTTGTTACTGGGTCTGGTTTAAATGCATGAATCATATCTGGAAACTTGATTGCATCACGAATAAAAAAAATTTTTAAGTTATTACCAACAAGATCCCAGTTACCATCTTCCGTATAAAATTTAACAGCGAACCCTCGTGGATCACGTAATGTTTCCGGGGAATGTCCCCCGTGAACAACTGACGAAAAGCGTACAAAGACAGGTGTTTGCTTTCCTTTTTCCTGAAATAATTTAGCCCTCGTATATTTCGATACGGGGTCATCTCCAGCTGTTCCATATGTCTCAAAATAACCATGCGCACCTGCTCCCCGTGCGTGAACAATACGCTCTGGAACTTCTTCTCTATCGAAGTGGCTTATCTTTTCAATGTAATCGTAGTTCTCCAATGTAGAAGGACCGCGATTTCCTACTGTTCTTATGTCCTGATTGTTTGTAACAGGATGTCCTTGTCTGTTCGTTAATGTATCTTCGTTTTCAATATTTGTTTGATTCTTATGTTTATCATTCATTCGTTATCTTCCTCCATTCAAATTCACTACAGTTACGTTGTCCATAATTATCCTATTTATGAGTTTTTTAAGTACTAAAGAGTATAAAAGTTGGCAGTTATATATTTAGGTTACACAGCTCCTAGCGCCTAGTGGACTTCCCTCCCCGTGTTTACGATTAAGAAATAAAGGATGTTCGACTAAAACCACCACATCCTGTGGCAACGTCGAACTACCCCACGTCCTGTGGTGCAGCTTACGCTCTTCGTGTATCCTTTATCTCACACGGGAAAAGGAAGATCGACTAACACCGCCGCTTTGCGCGGTAACGTCGACCCACCCGCAGCGCTGAGCACAGTCCATACGGCGCTGAACAGGCGCTTACGCTTTTGTTCAAAAATTGATTTGCATCAAGGTAATCGATGGTATAACAGCTTATAATGAAGATATAAACAAGGAGGGAGTAATTAAAATGAAAACAATTAAATTTCAATTAGAACCATTAACATGTCCATCATGCATCAAAAAGATTGAAGGTAAAGCAGGAAAAATGGAGGGAGTTGAAGAAGCAAAAGTCATGTTCAACTCCAGTAAAGTTAAGGCAACATTTGATCAGGATAAGGTGACTTCAGAAGACTTGAAAACAACCATTGAGAAACTAGGCTACCCGGTTGTGTCTTAATAATTCAGGACTGCTCTTTATTTAACGTCCTCTGTTATAATGTAGTTAGAGAAATTATTTTGAATTGTTGCGGAGGCGGAAAAAATGAAGGGCGATAGTTTTGAACATAATGAGTCTGCCAAAAAACTTTGTGTTTCATTGGTGCCGATTTTTAACCATCTTGATCATTCAGAGCAGGTTGATGTGGCCAAAACAAGCAGAAGTAAAACATATGAAAAAAAGGAAATTATTTTTCAGGCTGGAGATCCGTCCGAATATTTATATATTGTGCATCGGGGAAAAGTTAAAATTTATAACCTATCCGAGTCGGGGAAAGAACAATTGATCCGAATATTAAATCCGGGAGATTTTATGGGAGAATTATCTGTCTTTACGGATGAATTGCTGACTAGTTACGCAGAAACCGTCGAACGGACAGAGATTTGTGCTATTCATAAAAATGATTTACAGGAATTTCTTGTCGAAAAGCCGACAATCTCCTTTAAAATTCTTGCAGAAAGCAGCAAGCGGCTGAAGGATGCTGAAAAGTCAATTGAACGGTTAAGCTCGCAGGATGTTGAGAAGCGGCTGGCATCTTATTTAATGGAACAGGTAGAGAAAAAGACGAATTCAGGGGCTGCATCTGAAATTATTTTGCCAATGAGTAAGAAGGACCTCGCTTCTTATATAGGAAGTACACAGGAAACGCTTAGTCGCCGATTAACCAGTTTTGAAGAAAAAGGCTGGATTAAGCAAACGGGTCAGCGAAAAATTAAACTCATTGATATGGAAGCGTTGCAGGACATTGTTGAATAATGGCATAGATTGCCCATCAGATTATATTACAAAATAAAAGTTAGCGGATATATAGGTGTCCGCTAACGATGTTATTTATTTAATTTCCCTTTACTGCTTGAGCGGAAGAACGTTCTATCCAACAATTAAAATAAGGAATATCGAGATTGTGATAATTGAAATCAGAGTGGTAGCGAGTATGTATAACGGTACTTGCTTAACCAAAGTATTATATTTTTCTGCAAAGACGTATACAATTGCCCCAGTTGGTAAAGCCGAAAGAATAATAATCGTAGTTGCCCATAAATTGTCGTCGATTGGAAAAACAATATAAACGAAAAAAATAGCCAGTAAAGGCAAAAATATTAATTTCAAGCTTAATAGCGTGATAAATTCAGATACATTGTACTCTTTATTTTTTAATATGCTTCGTTCACCTGACAGACCCAGACCCAGAGCAAATAAAGCAGTGGGACCTGCAGCAGGACCAAGTACCTCTGTGAATACATAGAAAGATTCAGGCAGTGGGATTTCTAAAAAGGCTACGATAATCCCAAATACTAATGAGGCGTTAATTGGATTTAACAGAATAGGCTTTACGATAGACCCAAACATAGGAACGATTTTCACCTTTCTACCATTCTTGGTATTTATCGCTTTTGCTGCTTCAAAGAAAACGATAATAAGTGTAATAACTGTTAGGTCGTATATAAATGTTGCGATTGCGGCTGGTATTGCAGCTTCTTGTCCAAACGCAGCAATTAATAAAGGGATACCGAGAAATCCTGTGTTTCCGTAAGTGGTAATCATGCCATACATCGTCACCTCAGGGAACTTCTTTTTAAAGATAAATTTAAATATAGCTACGGTCACGACAAAGCAAATTAAAGTAATAACTAAATTTATAATAATAAAATTTGTATTCGTGATTTGCTCAATGGGTGCAGTAGATAACGAGAAAAATAGTAACGCTGGGAGTGCAAAGTAATACACGAAATAGTTCAAAGATGATGTACCATGAGTTGGTAATAAGGAAAGCCTTCCAGCTAAGAATCCACATAAAATGATAGCAAAAATCGGTATGACTACCTGAAACATCGTCCCCATCAGTTCCCCCCTAATGCTAGAATACATAGCATTTTCCATCGTAACATAAATGATTAGTATGCCGTTATCTATAATCTTCAATTTTGTCAGAATTTTATTGACCAAGGTGGTCTAACGTGTTAATCTGAAGTCGACCGACATGGTCTATTTTGTATGAATTAGGAATAAACTAACGCAAAGGAGGGGGTTGGATATTACGAAAAAATTTGAAAACCTCGATAATGATAAACAACAACGAATTATCAATGCTGCACTAAAAGAATTTGCTGAGAATGGATATGAAAAGGCCTCAACAAACCGAATAGTAAATAGCGCCGGAATTGGTAAGGGAATGCTATTTTATTATTTTAAAAATAAAAAAGCACTATATCACTATTTGACAGATTACACATTAGACATTGTAAAAAATGAATATCTAACCCTCATTGATACAACTGAACCTGATTTTATTGAACGAATGAAGCAGGCAGCCCGAGTTAAAACAAAAGCTCGATCTGATAATCCCGATACCTTTAATTTTCTGGGGACTCTGCTGTTAACCAGTGAAGGAGAAGTATCAGCTGACCAGTTAAAGAAGATTCAGGAGTTACAAAAACTGGGAAACTCAAAGATCTATGACAACATTGATAATACGTTATTCCGGGATGATATTGATGTTGATAAAGCGTTCAAGCTAGTTCGCTGGTCAATTGAGGGCTACCAGAACGAAATATCAGCCCAACTTGCTGGACGAAAAATGTCTTCAATTAATTTAGATCCATACTGGGATGAGTTTTATGAATATCTGGATATTTTAAAAACAAGTTTTTATAAATAGAGGGGGATTTTATATGAGCTTATTGAAAGTAACTAATCTAACAAAAAAGTTTGGCAAATTCACAGCATTGGATGGCATTAACATTGACGTAAATGAAGGAGAAGTTTACGGCTTTATTGGTCCAAACGGTTCGGGGAAGTCAACCACCATTCGCGTATTGCTAGGTATTTTAAAGGCAACGGAAGGCGAGGCTAAGGTCTTTGGCAAGGATGCATGGGCAGACGCTGTTGAAATTCATAAACGTATTGCGTATGTTCCGGGCGATGTGAACTTGTGGCCGAACTTAACAGGCGGAGAAGTTATCGATCTTTTTGTGAAATTGCGTGGCGGTAATAATAAGAGTAAACGCGAAGAACTGATCAAAAAGTTCGACTTAGATCCATCAAAGAAATGCAGAACATACTCAAAAGGAAACCGTCAAAAGGTTGCATTAGTTGCTGCATTTTCGTCAGAAGCGGATCTTTATATTCTGGATGAGCCGACATCAGGACTTGATCCATTGATGGAACAGGTTTTTCAGGAATGTGTAATGGATATTAAAAAAGAAGGCAAGAGTGTCCTGCTTTCGAGTCATATTTTATCTGAAGTGGAAAAGTTATGTGACAGGGTTGGCATCATTCGTCAGGGTAAGATTATTGAAACGGGCTCACTAAGTGAGTTACGTCATTTAACACGCACGAATTTACTTGTCGAAACGAAGCAACCAATAACATTGTTAAACGATTTAAAAGGTGTTCATGATATTGAAGAAAAAGATGAAGCTTTTTCATTCCAGGTAGATTCGGAAGAGTTAGATGCTGTAATTAAGCATGTCAGTCAATTTGGCGTTGTGAGACTGGAAAGTGCACCACCAACATTAGAAGATTTGTTTATGCGTCATTATGAGGGAGAGGGGCAAACAGAGACGGGAGCAGGTGGTGTATCCTAATGGCTGGTAATCTGTATAATAAAACCGGGCGACTTTCGCAGTTAATTGTAAGGCTGGATCGCTTCCGTATACCTTTATGGCTAATCGGAATATCTTTTTTTACACTAATCGTACCGCCGGCTTTCGCTAGTTTATACCCTTCTCAAGAGGATAGAGATGTTATGGCCGAAACAATGATGAATCCTGCGATGACAGCGATGGTAGGTCCTGGTAACTTAGTGAACTATACACTTGGGGCCATGAATACACACCAGATGCTGCTTATGACGGCATTAGTTGTTGGGCTTATGAGTATCCTGCTTGTAACCCGCCATACCCGAGCCAATGAAGAAGATGGACGTATTGAAATGATTCGTTCCCTGCCAGTTGGACGTCTTTCTAATTTAAATGCAACGTTGCTTGTTTTAAGTGTAACGAATGTTGTGTTGGCTTTAATAACTGGATTGGGACTGTACGCGCTAGGTATAGAAAGTATGGGGTTAGAGGGATCTTTACTATATGGTGCTGCATTAGGTGCAACCGGTATTTTCTTTGCAGGAGTTACGGGTTTGTTCGCACAGCTTTCGGAAAGTTCTCGTGGGACAATTGGATTTTCAATAACAGTGCTGATAATTGCCTATCTTGTGCGTGCTATTGGTGATGTGAGCAACGAAACGTTGTCAGGCTTCTCACCTTTAGGATGGGTCACTTCGACTGAGGCATACTCCTCGAATAATTGGTGGCCGATTCTGTTGTTGATTGGAACATCTATCATTCTATTTATTCTAGCAAACTATTTAAATGCTATCCGTGATTTAGAAGCTGGCTTTTTGCCATCGAGGCCTGGCAGAAAATATGCTGTGACGCTTCTGCAAAGTCCTATAGGTCATGCCTTTAGACTGCAGCGAACTGGAACAATTTCCTGGGCGATTGGCATGCTCTTAATGGGCCTTTCTTATGGATCTATTTTCGGCGATTTGGAATCATTTTTTGAAGGAAATGAGATGCTGGAAAAAATGTTAGCCACTAAGGAGGGCTTTTCTGTAACGGAACAGTTTATACCCAAGCTAATGATTATTATGGCACTGCTGTCAACGGTTCCTCCTGTGATGGCAATGAATAAGCTTTATGGTGAAGAAAAGAAAGGCCGTATTGAGCACTTACTTGGCAGGGCCGTTTCACGAACACGACTTATGGCTAGTTATTTGGTCATTTCAGTTGTGAATGCATTTGTTATGATTTCTCTTTCTGCACTAGGTCTCTGGGGTGCTGGAAAAGCTGTTATGGAGGAAGGGCTTAGCTTAGGGATGGTTTACGGAGCAGCTATCGTATATTTCCCGGCGATGTTAGTAGTAATAGGTATTGCGATGTTACTTATTGGCTTTGCACCAAAGTGGATTAGTTTCATTTGGTTATACGTATTTTATTCATTTATCGTTCTTTATTTAGGAGGGATATTCCAATTCCCGGAGTGGGTCGGAAATCTTTCTCCATTTGGTCATATTCCGCAACTTCCGATAGAAGATATGAGCATTATGCCGGTTATCATCCTGACTATAATCGCCATCAGTCTGTTAATTGTTGGGTTTATTGGATACAATAAGCGAGATATTGAGAGTTGATTTATATAATTTAATAGTGACTAGTATCGGTAATAATGATACACTTGAATTTGCGATGAGCTGATTTGTGTAAGACGAAGGACAACGCAATTCATGTGGATGTGAACACATGGTCTTTCGCCACAAATTTCGTAAAAGCGCCTGTACAGTAAATGTATAGGCGCTTTCTTATTTATCTTTTGTTTTATAAAAAGGTCATGAGAGTAATGAGAACCCGAAATCTGTTCAAACAGCGAGAAAAGGTCACTCATGAGGGTTATGAGGACTCGAAATTAGTTCAAATGCCATGAAAAGGGCACTCATCAGGGTTATGAGGACTCAAATTTAGTTCCAATGCCATGAAAAGGTCACTCATCAATCGAGTATTTCTCCGCAGCATGGATTAGCATTCATCTAATCAAATATCAAAGAAAATCACGATAATGTCGCATCGGTGCTTGTATCAATAGGAACAAACTTTTTAGAAAACAGCCTTTTTCAGAACTTCAAAGGAAATGGTAATAATAAGGGGATACCACGTTTATTTGTGGGAATGAGCTTCATATCCGCAATTAGATGACTGATATAACCTAAAACACAAACAATAAATATATTTTCAACAGGTACACTTAACGAAAATAAATGAGCGATATAGCTGAAAAAGGAAAGACCTATTAAAGAATGTGTATATGAACGATGAGGTAATAAAGAAGCTGCAGCGACATAGGTACCGCTAAGCGTTATCCACAATGTGCTGAGCATAATTCCCAATGAAACTGCACCTAGACCAGTTAATAAAAGCATCATTTTTTGCGAAACCATTTTGGAAATCATAATTACGGTAAAGCCAATCCCAACACCAATTAGCTTCTCAACTCCTATACCATTAACCCAAGAATAGATCATCATTATAATGCCAGTTAAGATCATTACGTTCTGTAATAGTTTATGCGAAAATGAGATCTTTTTGGCTAAATTCCCCCCTGTATCCAGGTCTGGCACAAGTGCAGCTACAACGCCAGCTAATGTTAAGGATCCTATTGTTACATAGTCAGCGCTTGAGAAAATCCCTACTGCAAGGCCGATTCCACTTCCAATTGTAGCGTGACTAATTCCATTCATTATTTCTCTCTCCTTTGATTAATTGGGAAGCAACCTTAATATCATAACGTAAATTAATTTCGTATTAAAAGTAAATTAGAAAAATGTAGACCTTTTTCCTATAGGGGATCACATATACTGAATCCTTTTCATCAAAAAAACGTATACTTTACTATAGGTTGAATAAGGAAGGTTTTGAAAATGACAGACTATGAATTGAAGGTTTATGAAGATCTGCAAACGTGGCGGAAAAAAGTCTTGAAACAGTCAGGTCTGATAAATCAACTATCAAAAAAAGCACAAACAAAAGTTAATGGGTTGATCCCAGAGCGGGCCCATAAAATCATAACAGATAGTATTAAAAATATGGTTAAGGCAACCTTAGTCGGTTCAAATATTACAACAAAGAAAAAACAGCCAGCTGGAATGAGTCTTTATAAGAGGGATGAGATCCTTCAGGAAAAGCTCACCTCTTATCGAAAAACAGCGGTTATTGAGGGGGCAGGAACAGGTGCAGGTGGCATTTTTCTGGGACTTGCTGATTTCCCATTACTTTTATCGATTAAAATGAAGTTCTTGTTTGAAGCTGCTGCTGTTTATGGTTACGATACAGATGAATACGAGGAGCGTTTGTTCATACTTCATGTTTTCCAGCTTGCCTTTTCAAGTGATGATAAACGAAAAGAAACTTTACATATTATCGAGAATTGGGAAGCAGAAAAGGGAAAGCTAGCTGATATGGACTGGCGGGTTTTCCAGCAGGAATATCGGGATTATATTGATTTAGTCAAAATGCTTCAACTGGTCCCGGGGTTTGGTGCAATAGTTGGGGCTTACGCCAATCACAACCTGCTTGATACCCTAGGGGAGACTTCAATGAATGCATATCGGCTGCGATATTTAACACACCAACCACAAGATTACTAGTGGTTGGTTATTTAATACTTCGATGAATGGAAAGCTGCTATGTTATTATAGGAATGGTAAAGGAGGCGGGGTTTTGTTATGACATGGTCTTGGGAACTGTTTTTTTCATATGAAGTAGTAGAAGATATTGCAATCTCAATTGGTATTATTTTATTGTTTTTAATCTTTAGGAAGATTTTCGCAAAGTATGTATTCAAGCTTCTTTTAAAGTTGAGTAAGAAAGCACCGAATGATTTCTTTTCATACATATTTATAGCGTTTGAAAAGCCGGTTCGATGGTTGTTTATTATTATAGGGATATATGTAGCCGTTGATTACTTTCCTTATTTGGAACAGGCGAATCCATTATTCCAGAACATCATAAGGTCTTTTGTTATCTTCATGGTAAGTTGGGGGTTGTATAATCTCTCCGCTTCATCATCGCTGCTTTTTTTCAAGATTGAAGAGAGATTTGATATTGATATTGACGATATACTGATTCCGTTTCTATCGAAGGCGCTGCGGTTTATTATTGTAGCAATCAGCATTAGTGTGATTGCTCAGGAGTTTGGGTATAATGTAAGTGGTTTCGTTGCTGGACTTGGTTTAGGAGGACTAGCCTTTGCCCTGGCAGCAAAGGATGCTATCAGCAATTTATTTGGCGGAATTGTTATTATTACAGAAAAGCCCTTTACAATCGGACATTGGATTAAGACAGATAGTGTTGAAGGTGTCGTTGAAGATATTACATTCCGCAGCACATTAGTAAGGACCTTTGCTGATGCACTTGTCACAGTTCCTAACGCAACATTAGCAAATGAATCAATTACGAACTGGAGTCAAATGAATAAACGGCAAATAATGTTTTATTTAAGGGTGACTTACGATAATCCTCGCGAAAAAATTGAGACAGTTGTCAATCAAATTGAGGATTTACTTAAAAAACACTCCGAAATTCATCAGGAAACTATTTTTGTTTCCCTTGATCAATATAAAGAATATGGATTAGATATTTTGTTATATTTCTTTACAAAAACTACTGACTGGGGAAACTATTTAAACGTACGAGAAGAATTAAACTTTAAAATACTGGAGATTCTTGAGAACGAAGGAGTTACCATTGCTATACCAAGCAGAAGATTGTATATGGACTCGGAAAGTGATGGTCAGAGTCCGGCTAGACAGGAATCTGAGTGATTATAAAGGAGCTGTTCTGGCAGCTCCTTTACTAATTCGTATCACGTACTAACTTAACATTAACCTGTTGGGTGGGTGCCTCGTGATAACTTTCAATTAATCCTTTTTTTGAGATGGAGTTCTTGTTGACGACTTCTTGCTGTAACGTAATCGTTAATGGCCTGTCAAAAAGAAGTTTATCCGTTAAAATGGTATTCTCATCCACCCAGCGAAAGTTTAATTTTTCGCGGTTAAACACGTCAATAGAGGAGGAAACAGGAATTCCTTTCTGAAAAAAAGGATGTTCTTTTTCTTTTGGAGTACCAGGTTCATTCAAGCAAATATATAAAGACAAATTATCACAAAGCTGAAGCAAGCCATAATGGAAGTTAAATGCATCCTGATCAAAATCTGTTAAGGATTGGATAATCCGCTTCTGGCGTTCTTCTTCTTGTTGTACAAAAACTTGAGCTTCTTTGGAAGTATCATCAAGGAGAAAACGGGAATAATGTTTACTGCATAAAAGTCCTGCATAGCTATCAACCTTTTCAACTTCCTCAATACCATGCTTATAAAATACAGTCTTAGGCAGAACAGGAAAATCGACAAATGTAAACGGTGCTTGTTTTTGGTCATTCCAAAAAGGCTGTTTGTCTAACAACTTCCAGCCATCATCATGTTTATAAATAGCATATTCAACAGACTCCCTGAATTCTTTTTCAGGAATCAGTGATTCTTTAAGGTTTGCAGCAATTTCACCTGATAGGTAGGCATGATGCTCCTGTTCAATCATGACAAATTCATTTCTATGTTCTCTTACAATCATAGACCCTCACCCTTTTCAGTTCAGTTGGGATTTGCTTATTAAAAGTATACGAAAAATGAATAGAGGGATAAAGTGTTATGCGTTTAACGTCAATAGTTAAAGGCGAGGTTGACATAAACGGATTTATTATATATAATCACTTACATAAAGTAACTTAGTGTTTAATAGTAATTATAAAACGTAATGGAAAGGAACAAATAATATGGAAAAGAAATTCTTCGAGGAGCCAACCATATATGTTGGTGAGGTTAATATAAATGTTACAAATCTGGAAAAAGCACTTACTTTTTATCAAAATATTATCGGATTCAATGTACTAGATCAAACAGAAAGTAAAGCGGTGTTAACAGCAGATGGAAAAACGCCTTTGTTAACATTAGAACAGCCAGCTGACGTTGTGCCAAAAGAGGATAGGAAAACTGGATTATTTCACTTTGCGATTCTTTTACCAAGTCGCGCGGATCTTTCTTCGTTCTTAAATCATATCGTTCAGACAGGAACACGCCTGGGGGCCTCTGATCATTATGTTAGTGAAGCACTTTATCTTAATGATCCAGACGGAAATGGTATTGAAGTATATCGTGATCGGCCTTCATCTGAATGGAGTTGGTCAGATGGGAAGGTTGCGATGGCTACCGAACCTTTAGATGGGGAAAGTCTGCTTGCAGAAAGTAAGAAAGAGTGGAATGGTTTGCCTAATGAAACCGTAATGGGGCATATTCACTTGCATGTAGCTAATTTGGCTGAAACAGAGAAATTTTACAAGAATGGCCTTGGATTCGATATTGTTACAACTTATCCTGGTGCACTTTTTACATCGACCGGTGATTACCATCACCATATTGGATTAAATGTATGGAACGGGGAAGGTGCTAAAGCTCCATCCAGGAACAGTGCAGGAATGAATTGGTTTACACTTGTTTATCCAAATGAAAAAGTCAGGGAAGAAACAATTAGCCAATTAAAGCAGGTTGGAGCTGATGTGAAGCAAGAATCAGATCATTATATAACACAAGATCCATCTGGGAATACAATACAATTGATCCTAAATTAATAAGGCTGTTTTCTTAAATTAACGGATTCAGTTTTGAAGTAGTAGATGCTAATAACAATAGAAGTATCATACGAATTAGCATATATTTCAGCAAGATAATAACAGTTTAATTAGCAAACAAAAGAGGCTGGGACAAAACTAAAATTCTCTACATTAAAGACGAATAATAACAGGGTAGGTTGTTTAGAACGTTCATTATCAATAGGTGAATCTAACACGTAATTGATATAAACTGCGAACTAACTGCTGGAATAACCTCTATAAACTCTCGTCTCGCCATCCGGATTCGCTACGGGCGGAAAGCGAAATGTATAAACCTAAGAATAGAGCCATTAAAAAACCGTTCTGCCATATACGTGCAGAACGGTTTCTTTTTTATATATTTTGATACCATTTACTTGCTGCTTCTACTTCACTGTATGCTAACTGGTGACCATTTTTTTCCCAATGGAGTTCAACACTTGCACCGGCATTTTCAAATAATGACTTAAGGTCCTCTGACTCCTGTGCCGGACAGATTGGATCATTTGTCCCTGCGCCGATAAATACATTTTTTCCAGAAAGATCTGGCAAGTCAATTCCTCGTCTTGGAACCATTGGATGATGAAGAATAGCGCTTTTTAACGAATCCTGATAATGGAATAATAAGCTTGCTGCAATATTTGCGCCATTTGAATATCCAATCGCGATTATATTGTTTCGGTCAAAATCATTTTCTTCTGCTGCTTCATCGAGAAATTCATTTAATTCTTTTGTACGAGCGATTAAGTCCTCTTCATCAAATACACCTTCAGCCAATCTTTTAAAGAAGCGTGGCATACCATTTTCAGAAACATTTCCGCGTACACTTAACACATTGGCATCCTTGTCAACCTCTCCTGCTAGCGGAAGCAGGTCCTGTTCAGTCCCTCCAGTGCCATGCAGTAGTAGTAGTGTTGGTTTCGATTGGTCATTTCCTTTTTGGAATATATGTTTCATTATATTTCTCCTTTCGATTTCAGCTTATTTTTTCTTCACACTTTCTAAGCCTATTCTTTTTAGAATATCGATAACTGATTCCAGTTCTTCAGGACTTACATCTTCAAAAACCTTCTCTATTACCTTCTCATGTTGTGGGAAGATATCATCCATCAGTTTTTTTCCCTGATTCGTTATTCGAACATGAATAACTCTTCTGTCTTCTTCACTGGTAATCCGTTCCAACAGACCTCGCTGCTGTAGCTTGTCAATTACGTAAGTCATGGAACCACTATTTATCAGTACTGCATCACAAATCTGATTTACAGTTAGGTCACCTTTATGATACAAAGCTTCCAAAATTGTAAATTCAGTGATGCTGACACCATAACTTTTTATATCTTTCTTAATACGCTCCTCAACTGATTTTGAAGCCCGCATCAATACTACAAAAGCGTTTAATGATAAATTCCTATTCATAATACCATCTCTCTCCGGTAGTTTATTCTGAATTAAAGATAATTATAAAGTATATAACATAAAGAAGTCAAGAATCGGAGCCTGTCACTACCCAGTATTTGTCGAATTATCCTCAAGTTGATTTATCCTAGCTAATTAGATACCTTGGAAGGAGAGTCAATATAATTCGAACGGAGGGTGATTTAAGTGGGAGTATGTAATATCGATCATTCACAGGAATCTGTTGTAAAGAAGCTGAAGAATCAAGAAGAATTCCTGCCAGAGGATTTAACCGAAAAATTGTATCACTTTTTGGATGAGGACCGTTCGCAGGAAACACTAAACGAATTATTCCATCTTTTTAAAAAGTATGATTTGGCTTCAAAAAGTGAACAGGAAGAGAGAGATGGCCAATTAACCGCACTTATAAGCTAAAATTTAGATTAAGAACTGCCATCCATATTTTTGAATTGGATGGTAGTTTTTTAGGCGATAGAATCTGATCCCGGCTTGGTATAATCAGCAAGTTTCCCTTGATATACTAACTGAAAGGCAGGTTCCTTCTGCAAATCATGGGGGGTTATTAAGGATAGTGGTTTCTCGAAATTAAAGTTGTCAGATTCCATTAACACGGAAGCGACAAACTCCGAGCAAAAGAAGGCATTTTCTCTGTTAAACTTCTTATTTAGCATAATGGCAACTAACCCTAACAGGTTGTAACGATAGATTTCTTTTTGAGATTCTATTTTTTGTATATAGGCATTCATTTTATTGATCTGATAGTCATTGACTGTACAGCAATAAATGGCACACTTGGCATTCGTGAACAACTCCTCCGAAATATTTTCTTTAACAAACCCACCGAAAAAAGGGTTTCTTCGACTTGTTCTTCCAAAACTATAGACTCCCATCAGATTCTCATCTAAAGCTATTGATGCATGATTAAATGGTTTCTTTGTGTATAGCTTTATCATTCTTGTAAATAGTGTGCCAGTGTCTGTTAATAGCATATAGATCTTTTTATTATTTATCATGAAATACTCCTCATCGTTTTATATAAGGTAATTTTAAAGATTAGGTTCAACCATGATAAGCGTCCTGAGTAATATTTTATAATAAGCCCTAAGGCGTATTTGAAAAAAATAACCTGTTCGCCTTTACAAATAAAGATTAATTTTATATAGTATAGATACCTAATAATTCTAGGTAGGTGAAAAGACATGTTTAATCGTGAGCTTGTGAAAGGGAGTACGTCCCTGCTTGTTCTGCAATTGTTGAATGAACGAGACATGTATGGTTATGAGCTGGTTAAAGAGATGGCCATGCGAAGTGACCATCATTTCCAAATAAAAGAGGGAACGTTATATCCTGCGCTTCATAAGTTGGAGAAGCAGGAATACATTGATTATTACTGGGAAAATCGGGAAAAGGGCCCGGCCCGTAAATATTATTGTATTACGTCCCAAGGCAAGGAAATTCTTGATGAACGAACGAATGAATGGCACCGTTACGTTCAGGTAATGAACAACCTGATTCGGAGAAATGAATCGTGACGTTAAAAGATCAAAGGTTCTTCCTGGAGTTATCTGAGGAAATCGGGAATCACCCCGATAAGCAGGAGATCCTGGCAGATTATGAAATGCATGTATTTGAAATGCTGCAGGAAGAGTCCATTGATGATCAAAATCTATATAGTGAATTGGTTAAAAGGTTGGGGACACCTCAGGAAATAGCTCAAATATGGAAGCAAGAGACAATAATTACGCCCAAAAGAACACAATGGTTATTTGTCATCATTAATGCTGGGATATTTATTGGCGGGGCTCTGCTCACTCTCAGCTACAATATTTTTCATTGGAACTGGGCGGAATTAATTTGGGAAAACCTGATAAATATACCTTTTATTATTATGCTGTTATACATAATGTTCTGGGGACTTATAGGCTATGAAATAGGAAAAGAATTTGGTCATGGTGGATACAGATTAATGCAAAAAACGTTTCTTTTTTCAATTGTGCCAAACATATTACTGATGTACTTAATCATTTTTAAAATTATTCCGTACACATGGTTTCAGCCGCTTTTAAGTTTTCGGTTTATTGTAGTGTGTATTGTTTTTACTGCATTTCTTTATCCCGTCAGTATGGTTGGTTATCGGTGGGGAAAGAAAGTATCTGTATAAATGGGCTGATGGTCTTTTGTGGAGTCAGTCCTGATAAGATATATATTTTTTTACCTATGTACATAGAATTTCGATGTATATAGAATAACATTGTATTGGTGGGGTATTATGGATATTAAAGTTCAACAAAAAGATTGGTTGTTTTTGCTTGTTTGCTTAGGGTTGGGGATTCTGGCGGAGCTTAGTTTTTTTCATGGAAGTATAGGGGTTTCCTATCTGGTGTTTATCGCTGGATTATATGCTGTTGTGTTTCTTCGCTTTCGTCTTACATTTACCCATCGAAGGATTGGCCTGCTTGTCATGGTGGCTATCTGGCTGTTGGCTGCAAGTTATCTGTTGTACGATAATTTCCTTTT
This sequence comes from Virgibacillus subterraneus, assembly GCF_900110695.1. Taxonomy (GTDB): domain Bacteria; phylum Bacillota; class Bacilli; order Bacillales; family Amphibacillaceae; genus Lentibacillus; species Lentibacillus subterraneus. Next base: position 87,738 of record NZ_FOEH01000005.1, read on the forward strand.
CTATAGCCTTAATAGTTTTATTATACCGGTGTTAGTCTTTTTCCATATTGTCTTAATAACAAGCCCAAATAAATTGAGGTGGAGTACACCAGTATTCGTGACTTTACTGACAAATAAACTTGGTGAGGGGATCAAATACAGCTCATCTTTTTGCAATAAAGGGTTTAGAAGAGTGTTTAAGAATATGGATGAACAAACAGCACAAACGGTGAAGCGGATTTTAATCGGGGTAATAATTGGGCTTCCGCTGCTTTTGCTTATAACGGGGCTGTTAATGTCGGCTGATGCTGTGTTTCAGGATATCGTGTTACGCTTCCCGCGCTATATCGTACAGCTTAATTTTCTGGAAGGAGCCTTTCGTTTTGTAATTGTAATCGTTTTGACCTTTGTATTCTTTGGTGTCTTTCAGGTTCTGCAGGGACGGCCGAATCCAAAAGCATCTGATTATGATACAGAAGAATGGAATGTACGATGGAACAGTGTTACAGCAATAACTATTCTGGTTCTACTTAATTCTGTGTACGTTCTATTTGCAGCGATTCAATTTAAGTACTTTTTCAGTAATGGGTTACAGGAGGGCTTAACATTTGCCGAATATGCAAGGCGAGGGTTTTTTGAGCTGATGATTGTTACTTTAATTAACTGGACGATATTAATAAGTTGTTTAAAACTAATAGATGAAAAACGTAAATCATTGAAGATAACCATTAAAATTATGTATTCACTGCTAATCGGAGTAAGCTGTGTTATGCTTGCCTCCGCGTACCAACGTTTAAGTATGTATGAAGCGGCATATGGATTTACATTGGACCGGATTCTTGCACATGCATTTATGGTATTTTTGATCGTAATTTTTGCTTACACGCTAATTAAAGTGTGGGTCGAACGCTTATCATTACTTCATTTTTACTTAATTGTAGGGTTATTGTTTTATACAGGGTTAAATGTTATCCATATTGAAAAAATCATTGTCGATAACAACCTGGAACGCTATGAACGTACTGAAAAAATAGATATACACTATTTGAATTCGTTATCCTACACTGGTGTGAATGGGTTAATTGAATTATATGAAAAAAATCCAGAATATCCGCAATTGGAAAATGTTCTGGCTAACCGAATAGAGTGGGCAGAGAGACGGTCTGAAGGCTCATGGCAATCCTTCAACTTCATGAAGCAAGAGGTAACACAAAAGCTGCAGGAACTTGAACTTAAGGAGGAGAGCAGATGAATTCATATGTACCAAAACATGTCGCCATTATGATGGATGGTAATGGCCGGTGGGGTAAAGCAAGAGGGCTCAGCCGGAGTGAAGGTCATTTTGCAGGTGCAAAGACAATGGAAAAAATTATTGATGCCAGCATAGAATTAAATATTAAAATACTTACATTGTATGCATTCTCTTCTGAAAACTGGTCACGGCCAAAGCATGAAGTTAGCTACTTAATGCACTTACCGGTAAAATTTTTTAATCAAAAGTTGCCTGAATTTATGAAAAGAAATATAAAGATACTAATTTCCGGAAACATGGCAGATCTACCAGAACTAACGAGGAAGGCACTTGTAAAGGCAGTCGAAGAAACAAAAAATAATGATGGGCTTATCGTGAACTTCGCGTTTAATTATGGAGGTAGAGCGGATATCCTCCAGGCGGTCAGAAAAGTAATTCAAGAGGTCCAAAACGAGCATACAGCATGGGATAATGTGAGTGAAGAAATGATTCAGCAATATTTATACACAAAGGATCTGCCAGACCCGGAACTTGTAATTCGCACTGGAGGAGAGAAAAGAGTAAGTAATTTTCTGTTATGGCAATCCTCCATGTCAGAACTGTACTTTTCAGATGCTTATTTTCCTGATTTTAATAAGGAGCTACTTTGTGAAGCAATTAATGAATTACAGAGGAAGAATTCAGTTCCGAACTATAGTTAATAAAGCTAAAGCTGCCATCAGATGTGGAATCTGGTGGCAGTTTTATTGGTTCTTAGGAAACCTAATATTGAGCGCTGTGGATAACTGGACTACAGAATCAGCTACAGCTAATGACAACCAATGAAATATACCATCCGTGACATAGTATTTGGAATCAAAAATGTTATACTTGTGGTACAAATTTGATTGATTTTCAATAAGATTAGTCTTCAGCAATAGGGCCATTTAATTGAATAAGATTACATAAAAAGTCGATTTCCCTACGTAAAGGAAAGCGACTTTTTTAGATTAAATTTTTGCCTATTTTAAAGGTTTTACTTTAAGTTCCTTCGATGAACTTAAAAAATGCTGTTGACTATTCAGTTGAACTGTATTACATTATTATTAAGTTAAACTATATAGTTAAACTGAGTAAAGGATGAGATTATGAAACATAAATTATTGCCGTTGTCTGAAACCATGCATTATATTTTATTAGCTCTACGTGAGCCACTCCACGGCTATGCCGTAATGCAGAAGGTAGAAAAAATAAGTAATGGTACCGTTATTTTAGCGGCTGGTACATTATACGGTGCGATTGAAAACTTGAATAAACATGGTTGGATTGAACCTGTTGGAAATTCAGGTCGGAGAAAAATTTATATGATAACTACAGAAGGAAGCGCCATTTTGAAAATGGAACAGGAAAGGCTATTGCATATTTTATCCTTGTATGAAGGAAGTGAATCAAATGAAGATATTTAAGGTATTTTTTGATATTGAAAAAGAAGAGCAATGGCTAAACGAGCAACTGCAAAAGGGCTATCGCTGTACAAATATTAGTGGATTGGGGGTATACACTTTCAAAAAAACGGACAATAGATATGTTATGCGACTTGATTATCAAGATTATTTACCAAAGAAAAAGTTCAAGGAATACCAAGCGATATATGAAGATTTTGGTTGGACCCATATAGTGGGGTACCGGCTGGGTGGAAAACAGTATTGGCAAAAAGAAGAAGATGATCAAATTGAAATCTTCTCGGACCGCCAATCAAAGGGTAATTATTATAAAAGATTAATGGGGTATTCATTTTGGTTGGGTATGCTGTGTTTGTTTTTTTCTTATTCGATTTACAAGGATTCGGGATTATATTTAACTGAAGGTCTTTGGAGTATGAAAGGTTCATTGTTTTGGAAGGCACTGTTATTTGAAACTCCATTTGTCCTTTTGAGGTCTCTTCCCGTACTTATGGTTGTTTTCTTTGGCAGCAGTTTCTATCGGGCTTATCGAAAGTATTCAATGTTAAATGAAAAATAATATGCTTGGTGTATGAACTTTTTTAATGCTATTGTTGAATAGCGAAAGGCTAATTTATCAGTTAAACAATGATAATTTAGCATGCCTTTATCTTCCAAAGCGTTATGCCATTGGTAAATGCGGTAGCAACAAGTGGTAAATTCTGTGGTAGTCGATGGTAAAAAACATGACAGTAGTAGTACATTCTTCTGGCCGTGATCAACAGCCAGCTCCGATGTATAGGACATACTAGTGCCGGTGACAACACAGGACGTGGGTTCTCACCGGCCAGGCCTTTGTTTAATTAGATTATTTCTGTTTCGTTGCCTGAGTCATCTGGTGCCAAATGGACCCTTTGGCTTCTTCCCCGTCTTCAATCCGGGCTAGAGCCATCTTAACTTGCATACGCACTTCAAATTCCGGGTCCTCCAGAGCTTGCTTTAATGCAGGTATGGCAGTTTCGTCACCAACTTCATATAAATACATAGCTGCACGCCAACGGACAATGCGGCTTTTATCAGTTAGTGATTTGATCATTTCAGGGATTGCATCTTTGAATCCTAAGTCTGACAAACAATCACCTGCAGTGCGTCGTACGTTTACTGCTTTATCTTGGAGTGCTTTATACAAATATGGAAGTACTTCACGTTCTTCAATCATACCCAAATATGCTGTTGCAAGACGACGAACAGATGCCTTCTCATCATCAAGTGCTTTATCTAATACAGGAAGATCATCAACAATGGGATCCATCCTGTCCAGTGCGGCATAACGATCCTTCCAGTTTGGCTTATCAAGCATGTTAAGCGTAACCTTCTTGCGTGGAGCTGACTTCTGATCACTGGCTGTTTCATCTGCTTTTGCGAGTTTAACTAGCTCTGCTACACGCTCAGGGTCATAGCTTGCTTCTATTTCATCAACAACCTCTTGACCAATTTCCTCCACATCGCCATAACGCGGGCTTTGTTCTACCCATTTTCTTTCCATTAACATATTTTCAGATGCAACAGATGCTTCCATTGTGGCGTTCATAAACCGTTCAGGAAGTCCGAAGCGGTGCTCATTATCCCCTTCTTCCAGTTTCACTTGCATAGGGATATACCGGAATTTTTGGATAAAAACTTTTACTTCCCCAAAATTTTCATCACTTGAAGCAGCTTCGTTTGTTAAACTATCTGAATTCTCTTCAGATGATCCTAATACGGTACGAACTTCCGGCAAAATTTCCTCCCATGGAACGCGTGGATTGCGTTCAAGTGCGATAAAATCGATGACACGGTAAAGGCCTTTGACCCCGTTTACAGTAAACAGTTCCTGTACATAATCAGGAGCATGGGTAACGTCGTCATTTAGTTTATAATTTTCTGTTTGTCCATCAGTTAACTGTTCGTCCACGTTTATTTTCATAGAATAAGGGCTTGGTGTTGGTTCAATTGATACAATCTTCATTATGATTCCCCCTCGACAGATTATCCTATGCTGATTCTAACAAAGATCAATTGGATTATCCATTTAATTGAAAAGGCTGTGGGGTAAATTAAAATCAAAATTAGTCGATGTGGATCCTCATTCCGCCGATTCAGTAAACCGGATCCTCATTCCGTTAAATCATGCAAATCCCACATGATAGGTGTTCATTTTACTAATTTGAGCTATCTTTAACGGGTTCAGCTGATTTATCTTTTTCAAACAAAACAAGTAATCCTGGCATTAATACACCTCGTATCAAGAAAGTATCGAGTAGAATTCCTACGGCCACGATAAACCCGAACACAAATAATAATTGGATCGGCTGTGTCATCAGCACGGCAAAAGTGGCTGCTAAGATTAGCCCGGCAGATGAAATAACGCCACCTGTATTGGCAACAGCAATTTCTACCGCTTTTTTGACAGGATGATGTTTTCTTTCCTCCATGAATCGCGAAACAAGAATAATATTATAATCAATTCCCAATGCGACTAGGAACACAAAGGAATAGAGTGGAACCCTGTTGCTGATTGTACCTATATCAAAGAATAAACTGCTTAGAAAGACACCTAAACCTAACGCTGCAACAAACGATACTAAGATAGTTCCCATCATGTAAATAGGCATCTTAATTGATCTCGTTAAGAAGATTAACATGATAAAGATCAGAAGTGTTTCTAACAGAACAATTACGAGCAGGTCTCGGTTGTTGATGGAACGATCATCTACAGACGAAGCAGTTTCACCTGCAAAATACAGCTCGCCGCTAAGATTGCTTTCATCCAGAATTTGCTCTGAATCATTTCGGATTTCTTCTAATGCATCCATTGTTTCTACTGAATATGGATTTTTTGCAAACGTCATGCTGTAGGAAATAACTGACTCATTGTCAGCGGAACCGTTGACTCGAACATTATTCACGAGTGGCTGATCTGTCAGGTCTTCTGCTAATTCTCTCCTGCTGTCCTCGGAAATAGTGTTCTCTGTTTCAAATAGAACAGTCGTTGGTGCCAAGTCACCTGGCTGAAACTTTTCTTCGAGAATCTCATAACCTTCTCTGGAAGGCATATCTTCAGGGAAAGACTTTAATGTATTAAACTCATATTCTATATTAAAAATATTACCTGCTGAAACAAGCAGAATGATACTAATAGCTGTGACTGAAATAATTGGCTTTCTTGTAACAAACCGACCAACCTTGCTCCAAAGGGAACTTGATTTTACTTGTGAATCTCCAACTCGTGGAATTACTGGCCAGAAAGACTTTCTTCCAAAAATAGCAAACAATGCTGGAACAAGTGTGACAGAAGCAAGCATGACAATAAAGATTGTTGTACCAAAGGTTGGTGCAAAGTTTTTATAATCACCAAACTCAGCGAAGAAAAGGATTAGCATGGCGGCTAAAACGGTAGCCCCAGAGTAAAACACAGGTATACCTGTACCTCGCATTGCCAGTTTCATTGCTTCTTGTTTATTCTCATAACTCTTCAGTTCCTCTCGGTATCGTGAGAAAACAAATAACGAATAATCGATAACCGCTGCAAATAAGAGAATTGTCATTATCGAAAGGGACTGAGAAGTCATGATTAATCCAGATTTCCCCATTAGACCTAATGTTTGCATGACGACTTCATAGACAAATGCTGTTGCTAATAATGGAATTAATGCAAGCAATGGTGAACGATAAATTACAACCAATAATACTAAAATAATTCCAACAGTTGATAAAATAAGAACAATATCCGCTCTGGAAAATAAGTCATTTGTATCTGTGGCAATTCCTGCCGGCCCTGTTACATATAAACTCATATCCGTATTCTGCTCTGTTAACGTATAGATCGTATCTAATGATGATTTAATTTCCGTAGTTTCCAAGGAGCCATCAAAAGTCAGCGGTATTAATGCAGTAGTTCCATCATCAGAAAAGAAACTTTCAGCTGCCTGAGGCGGTAATTTAGTTAGTGGAACGATTTCCTTTACGCCTTTAATGTCTTCTTCCTTGATAGTTGATAAAAACTCTCCAAGCTCAGATTGTTTCACTTCACCTTCACTTGCCTGAAAGACCAGTAAGGCAGGCGTGCCGTCACTGTCTTCAAAGTATTTATCAACCTTTTCTTTGGCAATAATAGATTGCGCGTCGTCAGGTAGCGTTTGAATACTTGATACCTCATAATCCTTTGCGCTGGGTGCAAACACCGCTAATAACATGGATAAAATGAGCCAAACTCCAACAGTAATCCACATTCCTTTTTTGGTGCTAACACGATCTGTAATATAGTGTATAAATGTTTTCATGCTTTATTTCTCCTTTTTTAAAAAAAGAATAAAGTAACGCTTGTGTCACTTTTGGTAATAAAAAAAACGATAGCGAAGTACTCTTATTATTAATCAATAAGACATGAACGTCAATTACTTATCTGTGAACATTCCATGACTTATTAATTCTTTAACAGATCTAACCCACTCCGTTTGAGGAATTTCGGAATGATTAGGGATATCAACCGATTGAAAAATAAAACCTAAAAGTAATTCATCTTTTATGGATGGATTTAACAATTGTTCTTTTCGACCTTGCTGGATAAAGCTCTGAAGAACGGAATACATTTCCAGATGAAGTTTTTCTAAATGTACTTTCTTTACTTTTATATTTTTACTGATGGTTGCAGTGATCTGGTATGAAAACCCAAGTACCTGATGTATTTTATTGTGTTTAAACATAAGTCTAATCAAAAAATCAAATTGTGAATCGAACCGATCATAATTGTCGATCTCTTTCAATTCAGCTAAAAATCGATTCATTTCAAAAATCATGTAATCCATAATTAGCTCTTCTTTATTCTCATAATACTTATATAATGCACCTCTGGACACCTTCAACTTATCTGCTAACAGACTAAAGGTGAACCCTTCATAGCCATTATTCAAAAGTATATGCTTTGCAGCATTATATAATGTCTTGTCGGAAAATTTACGTTCGCGCGCCATATGATCACCTCAAATTTAATTATACCTTAAAAATTACAAAGTGAATAAATTTTATAATTTAAAGAAAAATAGCATCTATAGGTACGACTAAGTTAAGGGAGGAGAAAGGCTGATGGCAATTCCACGTGAAAAAGGCTTGGATAATAGCTTGGACCTATTATTAGAAGGGTATAGATATATTATAAATAGACGGATCAGATTCCAATCAGATATTTTTGAGACACGTTTGATGGGGGGCAAAAAAGTAATTTGTATAGGTGGAAAAGAGGGGGCAGAGGTATTCTATGATAATGAAAAATTCCGGCGACAAGGGGCAGCGCCAAAGCGAATCCAAAAAACATTGCTTGGAGAAAACGGTGTGCAAACACTAGATGGAGTGGGACATAAACATCGGAAAAAGTTATTTATGTCATTAATGACACCAGAGCGCATAGATGATTTTATCGAAATAACTAGTAAACAGTGGCAAATCGCTATTGAAAACTGGGAGCAAAAAAAAGAAGTGGTGCTGTTCGATGCTACCAGGGAAATTATGTGTCGCATCGCTTGTGAATGGGCTGGCGTACCATTGTGGGCAAAAGAATTACAACAGCGGACTACTGACCTTTCAGCAATGATAGATGCTTTTGGAGCCTTTGGACCCAGACATTGGCGAGGGAGACAAGCACGTAACAGGTCTGAGAAATGGATTCGAGGGGTTATTCAACAGGTTCGTCAAGGTCAGTTAATGCCCCATGAGGATACAGCTTTATATGCAATGGCATGGCACAGTAATTTAGATGGAAAACTGATGGACATACAAATGGCAGCGGTAGAATTACTCAACATTATAAGGCCAATAGTAGCGATAGCTCGTTATGTAACATTTAGTGCATTAGCATTGTATAATCACCCCGAGTCAAAAGCCAAATTGCAGACAGATAGTGAGGAATACAGCCACATGTTTGTACAGGAGGTCCGCCGCTTTTATCCATTTGGTCCATTTTTAGGCGCGAAAGTACGAAGTGATTTTAATTGGAATGGGTATAATTTTACGAATGGAACCCTTGTGTTACTTGATATTTATGGAACGAATTATGACCAGGACTTATGGGAACTGCCTGAAAAATTCAGACCAGAGCGATTCAGGGGTTGGCAAGGCAGTCCGTTTAATTTTATTCCACAAGGTGGAGGGGAATACGATATTGGACATCGCTGTGCCGGTGAGTGGATAACGATTGAAGGTATGAAAGTAAGCTTGGATTTTTTAGCGAACCGAATTGATTATCAGGTTCCGAAGCAAAATTTAAACTTTAGTTTGGTGAGAATGCCGCCAATGCCTAAGAGCAGGTTTGTAATTCGAAAGGTTAAACAAAAGTAATCACTATGTTAATCATGAAAATGCTTAGTTTTCGCTCCAGTTTGTTACTAGGACAATCATCTGATGAATACGATGATATGTAGTAATGCAAACAAATTGGGGGAGAGCAAATGCAAATTCATGTGGTTGAACGTGGTGATTCACTTTGGCAGATAGCCCGTAGCTATGGTTCGGAAATAAATCAAATTGAATTACTTAATCAATTGGATAATCCTAATACACTTGTAGTAGGGCAGTCACTTATTATCCCTGATCCGAACCGTGAATACGTTATTAATGCTGGTGACAATTTATGGGCGATTGCAAATATGTTTGATGTGTCCGTTCAGGAACTGGCGAAGGTTAATTATATCACGAATCCTTCACTAATTTATGTTGGCCAAATGCTGGAGCTTCCTTATTTTCCTCACATCGTAAAAGCTGGTGAATACATCTGGTCGATTGCCGAACGCTATGATGTAACTGCTGAGGAAATCATTCAAACAAATAATTTGGGAGATCCGGGGTTAATTTTTCCTGGTCAAACGTTACGTATTCCGACCGCTGATAAGCCGGTAGCTGAAGTGAACGCTTATACTACTCAGTTAAATGAACAGGGCGGACAGGAAGCTCTAGCCTTAGGAAGATACTTTACCTATCTTTCACCATTCACCTACAGTATTACAGCTGATGGAACACTCACAGAATTACAGGATCAAATAGTTTTGGAGGCGGCAAGAGCGACTAATGTGGCCCAGCTTTTAGTACTGACAAACATTACAGGTGATGGATTTGATTCAGATGTGGTAGCCAATGTCCTTCGTAATCCAGGTTTGCAAGATACATTGATTACTAATCTGTTAGATTTAATGGAATTAAAGGGCTATAGAGGAGTAAATTTTGATTTCGAATATGTTTATCCAGAAGACCGGGAGAATTATAATAACTTTTTACGACGTGTAGTGTTACGGTTACATCCAGCAGGGTATCTGGTCTCCACAGCATTGGCACCAAAGGATACAGCTGATCAAGAGGGATTGCTTTATGAAGCTCACGATTATGCTGCCCATGGGGAAATTGTCGATTTTGTCATTGTAATGACCTATGAATGGGGATGGGCCGGTGGCAGACCATGGGCGATTGCCCCAATTAATGAAGTGCGTGAGGTGCTGGATTATGCGGTAACGGTAATTCCTCGTGAAAAAATTCTAATGGGAGTTCCCTTATATGGACGTGATTGGGAGATTCCGTGGGTGGAAGGAACGATTGCCACAACAGTAAGTCCAAAAGAAGCAGTTCAGTTGGCAGAAGAATATGGTGTGGCCATTCAATATGATGAAACATATCAATCTCCTTTTTTTACCTATGTTGACGAGACTGGACAAAAACACGAAGTATGGTTTGAGGATGCACGTAGTGTTCAGGCTAAATACGATACGATTAAGGAATATGGACTTAGGGGACCCAGTTATTGGGTGCTTGGAAGCGAATTCCCACAAAATTGGGCAGTTTTGCAGGATAACTTTGCTGTTAGGAAGTTGTAGATATATAGTTTAAGAAAAACCTTTGAATGGGAGGATCACTTTTCAAGGGTTTTTTGGCAAAAATCTCTTTAACGATAAATTTTCTAAATAACTTATAGAAGGAATTTGCTAAAATTTGTTGAATAGATAATAGGGATATTAACTTATTTATCAGGAGGAATGTAAATGAACGGGAGTCTAATGAGAGTCGGGACATCATATATTCCAGTACAGGATATTGAATTGGCAGCCGAATGGTATGTAAACATTGGTGCAGTACTTAATTATCAAGATAAGAAAAAGGCGATACTAGATTTAGCTAATCAAAGCATCTTCCTAGTTAAGTCTAGCGAAAAACAAAGTGCTAACTTTTACGATATTGGTGGCAAGGAACATTTCTCACTTACATTTGAAGTAAATGGAATGAATACACTAACATCATTACATAGGGAATTTAAGGAAAAAGGAATAACAGTAGGTGAAATAGAAGACAGAGGTCATGCTGGTAAAAACTTTGTTTTTCAAGACTTGGACGGAAATATGTTTGATGTATGGAGTGAATTAAGTCCCGTATTTAAAGAAAAATATAGGATTAATTAGAAAACTTGGCATTCGTTAAAGGGATTCTTATGAAAGCGTACTTGTTTTCTTAGAACCCCTTGTACTTTGGAGTGCAAGCCTTTAGGCGAATTGCCTTAGTTGCACCTATGCAGTAAGAAGGAATTTATACTTTTGTATGAAAATACCTCTCTAACTTGATTTTAGCGGACACGGGAGACGCTATTTCTATATAAAAGTAACCTTCTCGAAGTTATCCGGACACAAAAGCCCTTATTTCATATATCATGGTTATTTGACTGTATTTGTGTGAAATAAGGTCCCTGGTGTCCGCAAAACCTCAAATTTGCTATATGGAAAAATAAAATTCATGGTAGATGGTGGCTGCGCATTCGGCAGCCATGTTGGTTTCTTAACTGCCTAAAAGGGAGGGACTTTAATGAAAAGTCCAATAAAAAACAAGATTAATCTAGTATTTATACCAGTAAGGGATATTGAAAAAGCGAAGGACTGGTATTCAAAAATGTTAGGAATTGAAGATGGTGAAGTGATGTTTGAGCATCTATTTGTAGCCAAAATGGATGGAGCTGGGATGATCTTGGATACGATGCCAATGTGGCGGGATGAAAATGGGGAAATTGCTGCATTAAATGTCCCTGTTATTCAGTTTGGTACAGATGATATTCATGCATCGTATCAGTTTATGAAGGATAATGATGTCGAGCTAGTCACAGAAATTGAGCATGATCACTTCTTTGTGTTTAAGGATCCCGATGGTAATAAATTAATGGTATGTCAGGATTGAGTAATAGTATCGGTCAGAATTAAATCGATTCTGGTCGAATATGTTTCCTCTCCTTTAAACCCTTCGTGTATCTGTGAATTCACCAGTGGAATTCGACAAATTCAGATACGAACTATGGGAACTGATAGAAACCTTATGCTAAACTAGAAAACAAGAAAATAAATCAGACAATCATCGAGAAAGGACAGGCATTATATGGATACTATGAAAAAAGAGGATTGGGAACATGTTCGGGATATTTTTATAGAGGGTATTAACACGGGCAATGCGACGTTTGAAACGAAGGCACCAACGTGGGAAGAATGGGATAGAGGCCATTTTTCAGTGTCCAGACTTGTTGCCAGGGACGGAAAAGATGTAATCGGGTGGGCTGCATTAAGTCCAATTTCTACAAGAGAAGCGCATTCAGGTGTTGGTGAAGTTAGTATTTATATAAGTGAGCGCAGCATCGGTAAAGGGATTGGAACTAAGCTCATGGAAGAATTAATTGTCTTAAGTGAAACGAACGGTTTTTGGACATTACAAACAAATATTTTTCCTGAAAATGAAACAAGTATTAAGTTACATAAAAAATTTGGGTTTACCGAGGTGGGAGTTCGAAAACGTCTTGGAAAATTAAATGGTGTATGGCGGGATGTGGTGCTCCTTGAACGACGCAGCAATGTGGTCGGGAACGACTGACATACTAATTAAGTAGCAAAATGAATTCGACAAATATTGATAAAAAAAGACAAAAAACGGGAAGTGACAGGCACCCTCCCCATCCTATTCAAGCTTCTTCCGGAGCAGCTGGCTGAATTTTTTTTCGTCTTCGGTGGTGTATGCTTTGGGGCCTTTTGTTCGTTTGCCGCTTTTGCGGGCCATGGCGCTTGCATAACGTGTTTGCAATAACTGATCGATATTGTCATCTGAGTATTCAAATCCCTTGTGGTGAAGGACAGTACATCCTTTTGCAAGACCAAGCGATGCTAGTCCATAATCTTGTGTAATGATCATATCATTCTTTTGTGCTAGCCTCATAATTCGGTAATCCGCAGCTTCTGCGCCAGTATCAACATATATTGTTTTAACGCCTGGCTGTTCATCATTATGTGAAAAGTGAGCAAAGCTTTTCACAAGAATCACTTCTATATTATGATCTGAAGCAATTGATATAATGGTTTCTTTGACCGGACAAGCATCCGCATCAACGTATATTTTCATCGAATTCTCTCCTAAACGTTTTATGTTCGCAGTTACGAATAAGTACAATTATAAAACTTGGACTAAAGAGCATAAGGGGTTCTAAGAAACAAAATACTTATTCACAAGAATCCTTTAACGATTGCCAAGTTTTTTAAGAATTGATAGTGATGATAATAACAGCATAGCAGTTTGTCAAATTATTAACCACTTTGCGCGAGGTGGTTTTATATTAGTAGAAGGAAATTAGCCCAAAGTTACCGTGGAGTTAATAATTATTTAATTGGACATAAGTTTTATGGTTTATATATATTTGGGTTTATTGAAGATGTTATCATTTTCAATTGTGGTGGGCTATGAGGGTTATTTTTACTATACAATTTATTTTCGATCCCACTGATTCCTCGATTATGTTGGCGATTTTATCATCTCATTGGTCACAGTAATTCCTCAAGGATTTGCTTGAGATACGATTGTATTTATTTGTATTGTATTCGACGTCATCGATTTAACTGATCGCATGAATGTTCCACGTATAACTTTCTCATCAGACAATATGACAGTAACTGAACCGAAGTCTGTTGAGATAAAATACACAGAATAGGGGATAGGCCGCTAGGATTGAATCAGCAATTATTATACATGCAAATTCCTGATGATTTTGATTTGCACTATGGTCCGGGTGTTTTTGTTAAGTTTGTTGGTGAAGGAGAAGATTAACAGCTCTCAGTTTATATAATAGTCCTGTATTACCTAAATCGAATTTTTCATTAAAGAGATATCGAATTTGGTATATTATAGGGTTTAGAAGGGTTGCAAGATAAACTTTCATAGTTAGATAGTACTTCCTGCTATTTTCCAGTATAATAGGGTAAAGATAACTATTGGGACATAGAATATTTGTAAAATGAAAAATTCACTAAGGTGGTTTTTGTTATGGCAGAGAATAGTATCCAGCAAGAAGTAAGGTTCATCGGAATGAAAATAGATGAGTTAAAGTATGATATTGCTAAAAAGATGGCTAGGGATGGAAATGTAGATGAACAAGCGATGAATGTACGGTTGGAATTTCTGCAAATGGTTGTTGATGCATTTAAGTCGCAGGAAGATGTAATGGATCAAGTTACAACCTATGGGAGAAAAACAGGAGAGCTGGCGATTAAATATGGTGCCAAGATGGAGGAGTCATTAAAGGCTACTTCTCATATGAGGGCAACCATATGGAATTCCATTAAAGGTATCCTATTAGATAAGGACTTCTCTCTAGAAACGGCATTTGAAGTAGCGGATATCGTCAATCCGTTACTCGATCAGGCTGTTTATGCGTTTAGCACAGCCTATATTGAGTCATATAGGGAACGCATTGAAAAAGCACATGAAGACTTTATGAAACTTTCTGCACCAGTTGTGCCACTGATTGATAGTGTGGCGGTACTTCCGATCATAGGCGGAGTTAGCACGGAGCGAGCGGAACAATTGATGAATAAAGCATTAAGTGAATCAAATAAAATGGATCTTTCACATTTATTTATCGATCTTTCGGGAGTTCCCCTTGTTGATACAACGGTTGCTTATAATATTTACAAAATTTTTCAGTCACTCGAAATGGTTGGCGTTGAAACAGTTATAGCTGGAATTCGCCCCGAGGTAGCACACACAATGGTTAGCTTAGGTATTGATTTTCGGAAGATTGAAACGTACAGTTCTTTACAGCAAGCCTTATCAAGGCATAAAGTTTTCTCAGCAGTTAAGAAAGCATAAACACTTTCTTTTGAAAGTTTAACTAAGGCATATCTATATTAATGTTATGTATAAGGATTCTTAGAAAGCAAAATACGCTTACATAAGAATCCTTTTAACGATGTCGGTTATCTAACCTTAATGGTTCGTTTTTTCTGAATAATAATCATAGGTATCCATAGCTAAGGTTACACCTTGAGAAAAAGCGGCTCCCCCGCCTAATGCAGCGCTAATTGCTATGGTCTCCATTATTTCATCTTCGGAACATCCGTGTTGAACTGCACCTTTTGTATGATACATAATACAGTATTCATCCTGTGCATAGATACTAATTCCGAGTGCCATCAATTGTTTTTCTTTTTTTTCAATTGCCCCTTCTTCAAAACATGATTCTGTGAAATCAAAGTATCCTTGTGTCATTTTTGGTAATTTTTTTTGAAGGCGGCTACTTCCTTGTTTGTAATCCAAAATAGATTGATCAAAATAATTAGCAAAGTCATCTTCTGAATGTATATCCATGATATTTCACTCCATTACTGTATTTAGGTCCATTAAGTATTTTTTATTAAGACTGGGGAAACATACATGGTATTAGTTGGTACTAATCATTCATTATTTGTTCAATAAATAGTTGACGAATTATCCAGGCAAAACTATAATACAAAACTATGTAAGATAAAATTTTGAGCAAGCTGATGGTTGTAAGGTAGTATAAATGATTTTGCAACAGGTGATCACTTTCCATCCATCGGTCTGTAATGACTAGGTTATGTTTTTGCAGTTAAAAAAGTATCAATACTTTCTTACTGCATAACTGCAGGCTTTCGACACTAAGGCTTGGCGATAAACCAAGATTTCTAATGATGTTATAGACACTTGCTCCTAAAAAATTAGGAGGAGAAGCGTGCAAGAAAACAAGAAAGTTAAAACAGATTGGACAGTATTTGCAGTAAGTGGCGGATTCTTAATTTTATTTATTATTTTATCCTTCATTGATAGTGAGATGGTTGGAAACTGGATAAATAAATTATTTGGTTACTCCGCAGACTTTTTTGGTGCTTATTGGCAGCTATTATTATTTGGTAATTTTATAATTGGGATATTTTTAGCTTTCTCAAGATATGGAAAGGTTCGATTGGGTAATCTTGATAAGCCGAAATATAGTTATTACCGCTGGGTTGCCATGATTTTAGTTACATTGCTGGCAAGTGGTGGTATTTTCTGGGCTGCAGCCGAACCAATGTATCATTATATGGCAGAACCTCCATTATTTGGAGGTGGTGAATTTTCTAATATTCCGGGCGCTTTTGCACAAGCATTTTTCCATTGGGGATTTGCTGCCTGGGCAATTCTTGGGACACTGGCTACTATTGTAATGATGTATGTTCATTACACTAGAGGTTTTCCAATGCGTCCAAGGTCACTGCTGTTTCCCATTTTTGGAGAAAAAATATTCCACAAAAGTATTCTTGGGTCAACAGCTGATATTGTTTCAATTATAGCGACCGCAGCAGGAACATTAGGCCCGCTTGGGTTCCTTGGTTTACAAATTTCATATGGGCTTAATCATTTGTTTGATGTTCCAAATACAGTAACAACGAGTATTATGGTTGTAGTTGTTCTGGTTATAATTGCAGCAATTTCTGCGGCTACCGGGGTAGATAGAGGAATTCTTTTACTAAGCCGCTTAAATGTTGGAATGACAATTGTGCTAGGAACTATTGTACTTGTTATTGGACCAACATTGTTTATAATTGATGCGTTCGTTGGCGGAATGGGCTTTCAATTGCAAAACTTCTTTACGATGAGTTTCTATCGCGGTGACGATGCATGGCTTGGGTTATGGACTATATTTTTCTGGGGCTGGTTTATCGGCTATGGTCCAATGCTTATTATATTTATTAGTCGCATTTCTCGTGGAAGGACAATACGGGACTTAATTATTGCAGTGTCCATTGTTGCCCCGCTTGTTACGAATTTCTGGTTCTCGGTTGTTGGTGGAACAGGAGTATTTTTCGAAATAGAGAATCCCGGATCGGTCTCCGGCGCTTTAAATGAAGCGGGTATGCCTGCTGCAGTAATGGCGATAATGGACCAACTGCCGATGGGGACCGTCATGGCAGTCATGTTTTTAATAATATCGGTCATATTTGTTGCAACTACAACAGATACGATGTCATATACAATAGCTGTAACCTTAACAGGAAATGACCATCCTCAACGTTGGCTGCGGGTTTTCTGGGCTTTAATTTTTGGTGGTACGACAATGATGATTTTGACAATAGGAGAAGGAAGTATAACGGCTATTCAAAATTCAATTGTTATAACTGCCGTGCCAGTGTCGATTTTATTACTACCGCCACTGTGGACAGCTCCGAGAATAGCCAGGAAAATGGCGCTTAAACAGGGGCTTATTTGGGAAAGACCCAGAAGGAAGTCAAACTAAATAAATAATTGGAAATGGAGTACTTAATCGGTACTCCATTTTTTGGTTATAAAAGTAAATTTATATAAATAACATCTGTTTTTTGTTATACTTGGATTATCAAGGGAGGCGTCACGGGTGAGTGAATCGAGGAAGTTACAAAAAGAAGCAATGCACATGCTAAAGCTAACGAGTAGAACTTTTTACATACCAATTAGTTTGCTCAAACCGAACCTGAAGAAAACTGTTGCTTCCGCATATTTATGTATGCGTGCGATTGACGAAATAGAGGATCATGAAGAATTGGATTCGGAAACAAAGCAACGGTTACTTCGGTCTACCAGTGAACTTTTGAAGAGTGATTTTGATCAAAAAGCATACCGTGAGTTGTTAAAAGCCTATGAATCGCTTCTGCCTGAAGTGACGTTGCGTTTAGGTGATTGGATATCTATTTGTCCACCTGATATTGTGGAAGAAGTAAAAAAATCTACAGGTATTATGGCAGATGGAATGGCAAAATGGGCAGAAAAGGATTGGCATATAAAGACTAAAGAGGATCTGGATGATTATACGTATTACGTGGCTGGATTAGTTGGTGTCATGCTTTCTGATATATGGAGATGGTATGATGGTACCGAAACAGATTATGAATTGGCTATAGGGTATGGTCGTGGCTTGCAAGCAGTGAATATTTTGCGAAACCAGGGTGAGGACAGTGAACGTGGTGTTAATTTTGTTCCGGATGGCTGGAATAGAGATGACATGTTTCAATATACCGAAAACAATCTCGCCAAGGCTGATGAATATATGAAAGATATTCATACACGGAATATCCAGCTGTTTTGTCAAATCCCATTAGCATTAGCCAAAAGAACTGTTAAAGCTTTAAAAGAAGGACGGGAGAAAATATCCCGAAATGAAGTGGAAACTATTGTAGAAGATATTAGAAATGATTAAATGGAGGTCACTATTCTAAGGAATGGTGACTTTTTTCTTGGTTTACCAGTGATCTATCTGAAAAGCAGATGAAAGTAAGGGACCGTTTGAATAACGGGTTCTATTTGGGAGAGAAAAATGCTAATAACATTAGAAGGTAAGCATACATTTCCCCCTAATGTTGAAGAACCCAATTTTTAACGGAATGAGGATCCGGTTTACTGTTTTGGCGGATCCTCATTCCGTTATTTCCTTGAGAAACCTTGTTTTAGGCTTGGGTTCGGATCCTCATTCCGCTATTTTTCATTTCTGCCTCAAATTTGGCTGAATTTCTGCTTTTAACGGAACGAGGATCCGTCTCACCCTTCCGAGAGCATCTTTTCTGCCATTTAGCGGAATGAGGATCCACTTCGACTGTTTGGCGGATCCTCATCGTTACTGTTCAAACGGCCTCTTTTTTACTTATCGAGCAAGGTCTTGACTCCCAGATATAGGATGGCAAGAGAAAAAACAATTACCGCAATTCCTCCTATTATTTGAAAGAAAGTGGCTATACCTGCAGTAATTACTGAAGATGTCGGTACGTTCGCAAGTGCAAAGCCAGCTAAAATACATGCCAAATATAGCAATACTGTTTGATGCATTAAAAATCCTCCCTTCGCTTACTGTATTTGAGCAAGGAAAGGCTCATTCGGTAATAAATGACAAAAAACGAGGTGCGACAGGTACTAATAACACTGGAATGATTGAATTCTATCTAAGTCTACGCCGTAGTAAACCCATCTGTTTCTATACCATCTGAATCCAGCGATTGAGTTTCTTCCTACAAAGACTGGGAAAAACCAAAAGGCATCTCGTCTTAGCCAGATATACGTGAACTGGAAAAGACAACGTCGAATTGCTCCTGGATCGATTGCATAAACGCCGAACTGCTGGGATTGCAAGGTTTGCGGTTGTGAAGGTGTGAATGATGGTGGTGGGCTACTAGGTGGACCGGCAGATGGTTGCCCACCCTGAAACCCGGGCGGCCCACCGCCAGTCTGTCCCGGAGGTCCGCCGAATGGTGGTCCTCCACCTGGGGGGCCAAATTGTTGTCCGCCACCAGGAAACCCGGAAAATAAACCGTCCAGCATACCTTGAAAATTAAATTGCCTTTCATCTTCATATGGTGGTTGATTATGATTCATGATTTAATGTCCTCCTCTAAAAAGTCCTTCCTTTTACTATATGGGGATACGTCCAATTTTGTATGGGCAGCTGACAATGTTTAATAGTATTAAATAGTTGTGGATATTCAGTAAAATGTGCCCTTGTTAATAAGGTATAGTAGTGGTAAAATTATCCTGTTATTTTCGAATAAGTAGGTTGGAGAGTGGTTTTCTTCCTCTTTTCAATTTGGTAAATATCTCTGTACTTCTTACGCAAGCTAATAACCAATGCTTGTGTTTTATTTTTTCAAAGGAGATTTTTTGTATGGATAAGGATAATCAATCAACCAAATATGAGTATTTAGCTGAAGATCCCAATGTGAAAGTCATGCCTATTATGCTTTCTTTAATCATTGGGGCATTCTTTGCGATTTTAAATGAGACATTACTTAATATTGCTCTGTCAACATTAATGGATGAGTTCGGTATTTCTGTAACTACTGTCCAATGGATGGCAACAGGGTTTTTGTTAGTAATGGGAGTTGTCACACCAGCATCGGCAGTATTATTGCAATGGTTTTCGACAAGGCAGTTATTTTTGGGAACGATGGTGATATTTTCGATTGGAACGGCGATTTGTGCTGCCGCTCCTACGTTTCCTGTTCTATTGGCGGGCAGGTTAATTCAAGCGATTGGAACTGGGCTGCTTATACCCATCATTTTTAATGTCTTTTTATTAATATTCCCGCCAGCACGTCGTGGGAAAGTAATGGGTTTTGTCGGCCTTGTCATAATGTTCGCTCCTGCAATTGGACCAACACTGTCAGGAGTAATTGTTGATCATTTGGGGTGGCGTTTTTTATTTATCACAGTAATTCCATTTGCATTATTTTCTATAGCGTTTGCCTATAAATATTTGATTAATGTATCAGAAGTTACCAAGCCAAAAATAGATGTTTTATCCCTAATTTTTTCTACTGTTGGATTTGGTGGTATCGTGTTCGGTTTCAGTTCAGCAGGTGAAGGTGAGTCAGGATTTCTAAACCCTGTTGTGTTTGTTCCAATTGTCTCGGGAGTCGTGGCGCTGATATTCTTTTCAATAAGACAATTTAAACTAGAAGATCCGTTACTGAATCTACGGGTGTTTAGGTTCCCTATGTATTCACATGCAATTATCCTATTTCTAATTATAATTATGGCGATGTTTTCTTCTGAGATTATCCTGCCAATGTATATGCAAGGACCGTTGGGAGTCACTCCAGCCACGGCTGGTTTAATCCTGCTGCCTGGAGCAATTCTGAATGGATTGATGTCACCTGTTATGGGGCATTTATTTGATAAGTTTGGCCCCAGATTATTGCTAATACCCGCTTCAGCAGTGTTATGCGGAACGATGTTTATGATGAGCAGGCTGGATATGAATACACCGATATGGATGATTATTGTTGGGTATATCTTACTAATGCTTTCTGTCTCGGCTATGATGATGCCGGCTGAAACAAATGGCTTAAATCAGCTCCCTAAACATTTGTATCCGCATGGTACTGCGGTAATGACGACATTACAGCCTGTTGCAGGCGCGGTCGGAGTATCTGTATTCATCAGTATTATGAGTGCAAGACAAAACAGTTATCTAACACATGCTGCTGATCCAGGAAATCCTGTTACAATAAGTGAGTCTATGGTTGCGGGTGTTGAACTTGTATACTTTATAGCATTTGTGTTAGCTATCGTCGCCTTTATTATGGCGTTGTTTGTATATCGCGCGCAGCCGACGGAATTGGAAGATCTACCATCAAAAAGTAAATAATCAAAATCCGCTGTTCATTCGAATGGCGGCTTTGTATGTTTTTAAAAGGTTCTTTTAGTATAGTTTGGCAGCTATTGATATAAACTGTGACACCTACCAAGGATCACCAATTCGTAGTATTTAGTGTGTCTCTTCGACCTCGCAGATGGAATATACTAGCTTTCCGTAGGCTCACCACGAGCTCGCATATTCCAACTGTTGATTTAAATGGCTATAAATCCTTTTAGGACAAAGTGAGGAAAAATTAGCGAAGTGTATTTCCGCAGCGGTGTCATAGCACTCAAGTATTCTTCTACATTATGCGCAGTCCTATATCAACTACTTGTTAAGATTCATTGCTTGGAAAAAGCACAATTTTAGAAAGACATTAAACAACCATAAAAAACTAAAAGCTTTTAAAAATTAATGTTGACTCTAACGTTGCGTGATACTTTATAGTGATGATTGAAGGGAGGTTACACTGATGAAAGTTAAGGAAGTTGCTGATTTGGTTGGAATTAGTGTGCGCACACTACACTATTATGATGCTATAGGATTATTATCCCCAGAGGAAACAACCCAATCTGGCTATCGTATTTATTCAAACAGTGATCTTGAAGTTCTACAGCAAATTCTATTTTTTAAAGAACTAGGCTTCCCTTTGAAAAAAATAAAAGAAATTATCAACAGTCCGTCGTTTGATCGAGAAGAAGCGCTTGAATTGCACCGTAAAATGCTTCTTGAGAAACGCAGCAGAATCGATAAAATGATTACGACGATTGATAAAACCACGCAACACTCGAAAGGAGAAATTAATATGAGTAATAAAGAAAAGTTTGCAGGCTTCGATTTCAGTCATAACCCATACGAACAAGAGGCACGTGATCGTTGGGGTGAAAAGACTGTCGATGAATCCAATGCGAAAATAGATAGGATGTCAAAAGATGAACAAAAATTAATGGGTGAAGAATTTGATAGAATCTATCAAAAGCTTGCAGCGCTCCGTCATAAATCGCTTGAATCGGATGAAGCACAAGCAGGTATTAAGGTATGGTATGACTATTTGAACAAAATCGGAAACTATTCACTTGATGCATTCAAAGGACTTGGGCAAATGTATGTCGATGATGAACGCTTTACCAAGAACATCGATAAGTATGGTCAAGGTTTGTCAGTCTTCATGTGTGATGCCATGGCGGTATACGCTGACAGAAATAAAAAGTAGGTCGGTTCTATTACTATAATCGAACCTCATCATCAAAAGGTGGCATGAAATATTTATTTATTTTATGCCACCCTTTGTATGTGGGAAACGATAGTATATATGAAGGTAAGGTTTTACAACCTTTGAACAGCTGTTGTTATATCATTTGCTTGGGTCACAGCTGAAATAACCGCTACACCGTCAGCCCCGGCATTTATTACAGAAGCTGCATTTTGGGTGGTTATTCCACCAATTCCTACAATAGGAATGCTTGGAAATTGGTTTCTTAATGTTGTAATCCATTCCACACCGACTGCTGACTTTGCGTCGGGTTTTGTAGATGTATTAAAAATTGGACCAGCACCAAGGTAATTGGCCATTTGAATCGGACTATTAGATACTTCGGTTGGATTCGATACAGAAAGGCCAATGATTTTTTTAGGAAATCGTGCGCGTAGTTTTTCAACTGAAACATCATCCTGTCCAACATGGATTCCATCGGCTCCTAGAGGTTCAGCAAGGTCGATATCATCATTGACGAAAAATGCTATTTTATGATGCGCGCAAATGTTTCTTAATTTATATCCTAACTCTAATTTATCATTTCCTTTTAATGACCCAGCTCCTTTTTCGCGAAATTGGAATGCTGTAATACCAGCTTTTATCGCTAGTTCTAAAATAAAAGCTGGATCACGATCACAATTTTGACTGCCCATTATCAAATATTTTCTTAGATTCATTAATTAAGCTTCTCCAGTTTATCGACTTCAAATGATAATGCATCAATAAAATGAGGGAGAAAAGTCCCGGGTCCACTTACTTCTGAGTAGTCGGCAGCATATTCCGCAACCAGTCCATAAAACTCAACTGCAGTTAACACCTGCTGCTCGATTGGTTCATTTGTGGTTAAACATGCAGTTAGGATGGAACCGAGCAGACAGCCAGCACCAGTTATTTTCTCAAGAATCGGATGCCCGGAATTGTTCGAAAGATATTCATTTTCTGAGCAGATAACATCCGTTTCTCCTGTGACAACGGCAGTAGTTTGATAAGTCTCAGCAGCTTTCAAAGCTATCTCCACAGAATTTCCATCGCCTATTGATTCTACGCCTTTTGTTTCCCAGGGAATTTCTACGAGGTGTGCAATTTCGCCAGCATTTCCCTTGATGACGGTTGGCTGCACTGTATTCAGTATTTCTTTTACAACCGATGTCCGAAATGGTGTTGCCGCGACACCAACAGGATCAAGAACCACTGGTATTCCTTTTTCATTAGCTGTTTTCCCTGCTGTGATCATTGCGGGGAGCTCCTGTGCTGTTATGGTTCCGATGTTTAAAAGTATGCCATCCGCAATGGACGCCATGTCCTTCGCTTCCTCTTCAGCTTTAGCCATGATTGGGGTTCCGCCAAAGGATAGCAAGCCATTTGCTGTAAAGTTCATCACAACTTGATTTGTCAGATGGTGAATCAACGGACTTTGATCTCTTACTTTTTGAATAATATCTTTGTTCATTTACCTCACCCTTTCCATGTGTTGTGCCCAATGATTTGTCGGCCCACTTCCATGACCGAGTGAAAATGAATGACGGATTGCAGCAGTGACGTAATCTTTTGCTTTTTTAACGGCCACTGGTAAAGAATCTCCTTGGCTTAAGTAGGCAGTAATGGCTGCTGAATAAGTACAGCCAGTTCCGTGCGTATTTTTTGTATCAATTCGTTTGGTTGAAAAAGTGTGTATCGAACTTCCGTCATATAAAAAATCGATTGCTTCACCTTGCAAATGGCCACCTTTAACCAAAGATGCACCTGCTCCAAATTCGTGAACTATTTGGTTCGCAGCCTTTTTCATGTCGTCCAGTGTTTCAATTTTTTCACCCGTAATATCTTCTGCTTCAGGGATATTTGGCGTTACTAACGATGTCATTGGTAATAGTTTCTTACGTAAATAATCCCTGGCATCTCTGGCGATTAATGGATCTCCACTTGTTGCGACCATCACCGGGTCCATAACATAAGTGATGTTTAAACCGTTAATCTTTTGAGCAATAGCCTGCATCATGTCAACGTTGGCGATCATTCCAGTCTTAAATGCCTGAAAGGGGATATCGGTCATAACAGAATCCAATTGTTGTTCAATCATTTCAACAGGGAGATGGTGCACATTCTGGACACCTGTTGTATTTTGGGCAACAACGGATGTAATGACAGACATACCGTAAGTCTTCAGTTCCTGGAAGGTTTTTAAGTCTGCTTGTATTCCGGCTCCACCACTGGGGTCAGTGCCAGCGATTGTAAGTGCGCATGGAATGCTTTTCATCGGCCAATCACCAACTCTTTCATTGGCCAATCTTCACAAGTATAGGCCATTTCCCAAAAAGCCAGCTCTAATTGGCAGCTTTTACGGAATGCTTCTTTTATCTTTTTTTGTTCATCCCGTGAAGTATTTTCAGCAAATTCATCCAAGCGGTTTCGCATTTCCATCACTATTTTGCCAAATCGTTCATCAGCATAAAAGCTGATCCATGGATAAAATGGATGATCCTTTTCTGGTTTATATTTGTTCATTAACGCATAGCCTATTTCCAAATATGTCCACGGGCAAGGGAGCAGTGCACCAATGGTTTCAGCTAAACTGCCAATTTGCGCGTGATACATCATATGCTTAATGTAATGATCAGCAGTTGGTGGAAGCGGGTGACCTTGGAGCTCCTCGTAGCCAACCCCTATATAGTCGCAAAAGTTATGATGTGGGTGGCTTTCACTATTTAAAACAAATTGGATTTGTTCCCCAAAGAAGCGGATGTCCTCGCGCTTATTGGATTTGGAGAGAGCAATTCCATAAATTCGCATAAATGCATTCAAATACTCAAAATCTGCTTTAATATAATGCGCAATTGATTCGTTGGGAACATCTTTTTTTCCAATACCATCGACAAATGGGTGATTAAATATTGCTTGAAAAATATCTTGGTTCTCATCTCTTAATTGTTGTGTGAATGACATAACAAAGCCTCCAATGATTTAGGAAGCTACTAGGGGATAAAAGTAGATTACTAGAGGTACAGAATGCGGCCCTCAACCACTTCCCTGCGCAGGCATTATCCAGATCAGGTTCCAAGGGACAAGGAATATTTCCGTTTCTCAGCCAGTACAGCGCCCCTAGTAGTTTTTCCTATATTTTATTTTGAACTAGTCTTTCCTGATTAACACGTGAAATAACAAACCAGCCTATCAATGCTCCAGTAACACTGCTAATAAGAAACGACGGTATAAAGAACAAAGCACCAGCTGAACTACCCATCAATAGCTTTGCAAATGGAACAGCAAAAAGTGCTCCGATGATTCCGGTACCAATTGCCTCTCCCACAGCAGCTATGGCTTTTTTATGAGTCTTCTGAAACAAGTATCCAGCTAGAAATGCTCCAATCATGCCGCCGGGAAACGCCAGTAATGTACCAAGTCCAAGCATGTTACGGAGCAGTCCAATCATAAATGCAATACCGACTGCTGGACCAGGCCCAAGTGTTACTGCGGCCATGACATTGACGGCATGCTGGACAGGATAGGCTTTTGCCACGCCTACTGGAAACCAAAGTAACTGTGCACCCAATGTACCTATTGCCACAAAAACTGCCATTGTCGTAAGTAATCGAGTTCGGTTCAATCAAATCCTCCTTTCCGTGAAAGGGGCGGGTACGAAAAAAGCCAGATCCATTAATGGACCTGGCTTGAAATAGCTGATATAAATAAGTATATCGTCAGTCTACTTCCCTCCGCTGGTATTAACCAGATCAGGTCCGTAAGAGTCAGAAAGCTTATACGTGCTTTCCTCTCAGCCCTCGATTTTGGGCACCCCTAGTAGTAATTATTAAAATATTAAGTTTTCAATTTAAGGATAACAAAAGAAATCACTTTTGTCATGGTTTATTTCAGGTTCATGAAGATAGTAAAGAAAAGTCATGTTTCCATTTCAATGGCTTCCTGAATTAAAGCAGAAAATTTTCTGGGTTGTATATCATCGAGTTGCTTAACTCTGATATGACGCATTTTTTTGCCAGTTCCTTCAAGCAGGTTATCCTTATCCTTAAGTGAGGCACCGAAGTAGAAACCGAGATTAACATGATTCTGTGCAGTCTGAAGATAGCATACAAGACCATTCTCTAGATAACATGGCTTTCCCCATTTCATTTCTTCAGTTATATTGGGAGACGTTTGAAAAATAACCTCCCGCAGTCTTACGGTAATTTCCTTTGTATGCTCATTTAAATTTTCAATGAATTGATCTACTTCTTTAGTTTGGATTGGTTCCATGCTTTTTGACTCTCCTTTTATATTATTGTTCTTCATAACTGTAGTAAGCGGACACAGGGTAAGCTATTTCTGCAAAAAAGTGCTTTTTCTGTAATATGCGATCACCGGATACCTTATATCACACATATCTAAGGAAAAAGTGCTGTTTTTGTCAAATAAGGGCTCTGGTGTCCGCTGTGTAATTTTAGACAGTATAACCTGGTATCATGATGATCCTCGTCCTTTATATATTTTTCACCAAAATGATATCAAATCCCTTTAATTTCAGAGTAATTATATTAAAATTATATCTATATTAAGAATCGAGGTGGATTTTTTTGGAACAAAATAACGAATATTTGTCGAATCGGATTGTTGAATGGGTAAAAGATAATGTCGATTCGAATGCAAAGGTTGAATCGGTTAGTCGGCTGAAAGGAAGTACCTCATCCACGTTACATAGCATCACACTGCTAGTGGATCAGTCAGTAAAGCAATATGTCATCAGGCAGTTTGATAATAAGGAATGGCTTGATGAAGAACCGGATTTGGTTTTGCATGAAGTTGAAAGTTTACGTATGGCTACAAACACAGGTATTACTACTCCAGAAGTTGTTGCCTGCGATGAAACTGGGGAAAAATGTGGAATTCCAGCGATTCTCATGACAAAGCTTAAAGGTGCTGTAGAATTGAAACCTGCCAATATGGATGAGTGGCTAACTGGCTTGGCGAGGGGACTTGTGAAAATTCATGAAGTTGAAGCGAGGGGCTTTCCATATCAGCATTATAGCTACAATGACATATCAACGTTTGAGATGCCAAGCTGGTCAAAGGAGCCGAAAACATGGGGAAGTGCTATTAATATCTTAACAGGACCTCGACCAAAAACGACAGATTGCTTCATACACCGAGACTATCATCCAGCCAATGTTTTATGGGATGAAGGCTTAGTTAGCGGAGTGGTAGATTGGGTAAATGGCTGCAGAGGCCCCCGCGGAGTTGATGTCGGGCATTGCAGAGTGAACCTGGCCATGCTATATGGTGTTGAAACAGCAGATGGTTTTCTGAAGGCATATCAGCAACAGGCAGGTTCTTGTTTTACCTATAATCGGTATTGGGATTTGCTATCTTTGACTGATATGCTTGTTGGACCTCCTGAGGTATATCCTGGGTGGGAAGCATTCGGTGTATCAGGATTAACAAATGAAATGATGAAGGAACGATTGGATAAATACGTTTTGAGTCTATTAAATCAAGATAGTTGAGGCATCCGAACATTTTTCGCCAAAGTTTGTATAAAAGAAACTTTTGTCCATTTCATTCTAGCTATTTTTCATATTATATAAATGTAGTACCAAAATTAATAATCAATGGTTACGAACATGTTGAAGTGGAGATGAGCCGTACTAGTGATACCTTTAAAAGTTTAGCCCAGCGGACAAATGATGCTAATGCTTAGGGTGTCGACTATTATTTATCTATTCACTGTAATGCATTTAATGGTACTGCTCAGGGGTATGAGGACTATATTCACAGTAGCTTATCCGACTCATCCACAACAGCAGGTTACCAGGATATTATCCATGCAGAAGTTATTAAAGTTAATCAACTGCGAGACCGTGGGCAGAAAAAAGCAAACTTCCACGTATTGCGTGAAACGACTATGTCAGCACTCTTAACGGAAAATGGGTTTATCGATAACGCACAGGATGGAGCCTTGATAAAAGAATCATCATGGCGTGAAAAGGTTGCCCAAGACATGTGAATGGATTGGCAAGAGCGTTTAATCCTCAGCCAAAATAAGATGATTCTGGAACAATTTACAAGGTAATTGCTGGTTCGTTTAAATCAAAAGAAAATGTGGAAGGAAGATCGGAATATCTTCAATCAAACGGCATTGAAGCTTTTGTTTACTCCACCACTATTTCCAATGAACTCTGGTATCGTGTTCAGGCGGGTGCTTTTTCAAGTAGAGAAAATGCAGAAAAGCGTTTAGAGGAAGTCAAAAATGCAGGAATTGACGATGCCTATATTATTTCGGAAAGCACCGATTCCAATCAGGATGATACTACTGGATATTCCATATTAGGTCAGACATTTCAATCACCACAACACATGAATATGTATGTTAATGAAATAAATCCTGACGCAATCGAGTTAGGTAATTATTATTTAACCTTTGGAGAGTATTATGGAGTCAGAGGAGACGTTGCTTTTGCCCAAGCTATGCATGAAACAGATTTTCTCCGATTTATTGGGGTCGTACAACCTGATCAGAACAACTTTTGTGGACTAGGGGCAACAGGGCCAGATAATCCTGGTGCAAGTTTTGATACGCCTATGCATCGACCAACACTTTTCCGGGTGAGTATCCACTAGTTGATCCTCGTTTTGATTTAGTAGATAGGGGATCTGCTTCAACATGGGTTGCTTTAAATGGGAAGTGGGCTGTGCCAGGTGACAATTATGGGCAATCTATTTTAGATCTATATGAAAGGATGCTAGATAGTACGATGCAAAGTTTGGAAGAAATCCAGCGAAATGTAGAAGGTTAACTTCACAATTCGCTGGTTATTTGCCTTTTTCACCATTTTCTGTACCTATTCATTATTAGCTCTCTTACTATTTACGTATTATATCGTGTCACGTAAATAGTAAGAGAGGATGAATCTATTATGCTAGGTTTTTCTATAGTTCAAATGGTTCGGCGAATGGGACATAAATTTGATAAAGATTTACGGCGACAACTAATTCAATTTTATCACCCTTTTCGTTCAGTTCCATGTTTCTTACACCGACCCTTAGAATATATTAGAAAAAAGGCAAAAAGGTTGCCTGTAATTATTGAGTTTGAGACAAATACGTTTGAGGCTGGCATTCACGATGTAAAAAGTGCTAAGTGTCCCCATCTTCAACAATTTCCTTCCATATCATGTTGCTCCACCAAGATATCAATTGAAAAAATAGAGTATTTAACCGAAAACTGTAATCACATTAAAAAGTTTTATCATGATAAAAAAGTTACCACGTTGCTAGATAAAGCCACACCGGCTATTAATTCTGATCAGTTGAAGCAGTCTGGCTTAACGGGAAAAGGTGTCAACATTGCTGTTATCGATACGGGAATATACCCACACAATGATTTAGAAGGAAGAATTATTGCCTTTAAGGACTTTGTTAAAAACAATACAGACCCATATGATGATAATGGACATGGTACCCATTGTGCAGGAGATGCGGCTGGTAACGGGTTATTATCTGATGGAACATATCAAGGACCAGCACCAGATTCTAACTTAATTGGCGTAAAAGTATTAAATAAAATGGGGTCTGGTTCACTTTCTACAGTCATAGCAGGAATTGATTGGTGTATTCAAAATAAATCGCAATTTAATATTGATGTACTTTCGTTATCTCTTGGCTCACCTGCAGAACAATCCGCTGAAGAGGATCCTGTTGTAAAAGCAGTTGAAGTGGCGTGGGATAATGGTATGGTTGTTTGTGTAGCCGCTGGAAACTCAGGACCTTCTGCGGAATCAATCGGGAGCCCGGGAATTAGCCCTAAAGTAATTACAGTAGGTGCTGCCAACGATAATAATACAGTTAATCGATCTGATGATGTGGTAGCAGATTTCTCAAGACGAGGACCCACAATTGATGGTTTGATGAAGCCGGATTTATTAACGCCCGGCGTAACTATTATCTCGCTGCGATCACCCAGATCTTTTCTCGATAAAATAAATTCAGAATCACGTGTCGGTACTAACTACTTTTCTTTATCAGGAACCTCAATGGCTACTCCTATATGTGCAGGTATAGTTGCACAATTACTCCAAAGAGAACCGAATCTATCCCCGGATCTAGTTAAGGAGCGGCTTATAAATGCCTGCGATGATTTAGGACAATCTCCCAATGTTCAAGGTCATGGCTATCTGAACGCTGCTAATTTAATAGAATAGTCACTGAAGCATACAAGCCAACTTTCGATTGTTGGCTTATTTTTGGCAGATAAGAAAGTATAAATTCTTTCTTACTGCATAAGTGCAACTAAAGATTTCGCCATTAAGGCTTGGCGATAATCCAAGTTTTCTAAATTTGCTTTAGAGTTTGTCGAATACTAGCAGATAAATGTTATGATAAAAGTTAGAATGTATAATGTTATATGGTAAGGTAGTACATGAAACAGGTAATTAGAATATTTCATTCAAATTACCGCATAGAATAAGTAAAGTTAAAAATGGGGAGGGTTTGTAATGAATCGGACAGGAGAAATTGTATTAACGATTGTAGGAGCATTAATCTATATGCTGTTTGCTGGATTAGGTATATTTGCAGCATGGCTATTTAACAATGAGCAAGTCTTAAATGAGGCTTCGGATGAAATGATGCAACAACCTGGAATGGGAACGGGTGATATGCAGGCTATGCTGGAAGTCCTTCAAGGTGGAGGATTAGTACTAGCGATTGTTTCAATCATTGCGTTGGTATTAGGTATTATTTCAATCATATTGGTAAAAGGCGATAAGAAACCGAAAGCAGCGGGGATTATTTTGATTGTAACGTCTGTACTTGCAGCAATTATCACAGTGGGCGCCGGAATCTTTAGCGGAATATTTTACTTAATCGCTGGAATTATGTGTCTGGCACGTAAAGAACAACAAACAATTACAATGGAATAGAAAGTAGTAAAGAGTAGCCATTAAGGTTACTCTTTTTCAACCCAGAAGATTAATTTTTCAGCCTTACTTGTTCATCCAATTCAACTTGTCATTTCCTTTATCGTGTATAATTATTTTATAAGGTTCTTC
This sequence comes from Virgibacillus subterraneus, assembly GCF_900110695.1. Taxonomy (GTDB): domain Bacteria; phylum Bacillota; class Bacilli; order Bacillales; family Amphibacillaceae; genus Lentibacillus; species Lentibacillus subterraneus. The sequence goes on from NZ_FOEH01000005.1 coordinate 119,149, forward strand.
CTTAAGCAGTGATAATTCTTCTCTTTTTATATCGATTATTCCATGTACGTACATTTTGATTTGCTTTGCCTTTATATTCGACGTCCATCCTTTTGATAAAGAGGTTTTAATTGTTATCTGTAAGGGAGTGGTGTTGAAAGAATGAGCAAAACCGGTAACTTTATCAAAATTTTTGTTTGTTTCTTCCCGTATTGATCCCAGAATAGGATACCATTTCTCTTCTGTTAACTGTGCTTCGGTTCTTTTATCGACTTTTACCTTATAATCCACTTTTTTCTTTGAATAGATAGTATTATGGATAAGTTTTTCGATAGCTTTTTTGTTTTTGCTAAAGTTTTCCTCTGATTCATCAATTGTTATTTCAATGGTCGGATTGGGCGTAGTCATAATGCTCACCCCGTTGTGATTGTAACCTTTTTCTTGTAATATTTCGCTGGTAATTTCAAATATATCATGCGAGAGTTGTCTCTTTTCTTTGGCTTCTTCACTTATCTCTTCTTCTTTTATTCTCTGTACTTTTACTGTAACTTCCACCTTGCCCAGTTTGTTGGATTTAGCAATATCTTTAATAATCTGTTTCATTTCTTTGCTAGAATCACTTTTGTTCTTTACATGAAGCGTTAGTTGTTTTGGTTTAGAAGAAAAGAGGGAAACCCTTGGAATTGAAACATTACCATCATATCCCTCTTCTCTAAACTTTTCATGAACCTGCATATGGAATTTCTGAATCGTTTCCTTTTGTTTTTCTGTTTCCTTCATACTTTTTTTAATGCTATCTCGCAAGCTTTCAGCAATCACCTTTTCATTATTGGCATTATAATTGACTGTAAAGGTAAAAATGATGAGTATTAATATTACTCCTGCTCCTATAATTCCCTTTCTTTTCATTTGTCGTCCTCCATTTAGTTTTTAACTAATCACTGCTAAAATAGTAAGAGTTTACTATAAATTTACAAATACTTAATTGTTTCCTTCCTTTAATAATGCCATATTAAAAGTGTACCAGAGTCATAATTTTGTCACAATATCTTACTAATGGAGGGTACCAATGAAAAATTCTGCTAATATGCCGAATTCGTAAATACCTTTTCCATACTTTGAATGAACATATAAATAAATGATTCAGGTATATTCTGTAAACAATGATAGGAAGGGCTGTGTGCGGTAAGCACGGATCTGTGAGGAGATGAGGAGCACGCCCACAAAATTTGGGGTGCGCTCCCGCGTACTCGACTGGGAACCGGATAAAGCCGGTGACGTCCTGTTCGTCATAGCACTCATTTTATAATAGATGGATGCAAAGCTACGTTGCAGTTTAACTCAACTACGCATTAGTTCCAGCCATTGAAAATGAATCCCTTTTAAACATCCTAGCCTGTTATTATTCGTCTATATAGTGGGAAGTTTTAATTATGTCCCTGCATCTTGTTTAATGCTTATGACGTCCACTCACCATGAACGATCGCGACTAGTTTTCTGCTGCCATCCACTTCTTCAAATACGAGTGTTAAGCTTTCCCAAGCTAATTCTTCTTTTCCATTTTGGTAAAATTCGACCATTTGTGCATTCGGAAAAACTTCACGAATGTTATTTAACATAGTTCCGCGATTTTTCAGATTGTCTACATTAACTTCATCTGCATTAGAAAAGAAAGATGCGTTAACATATTCATCAAAGTATTCGCCCGGTGTCAGTTCAATTGGTTTTCCGCTACCATCCTGGCTGCCCCATTCATAAACGCTGTTATCTTCAAGTAATTTAGAAATCTCATCCTGTGAAAATGTTACAGCATTTGATTTAATGTATACATAAGGAGAGAACAGTAATCCTTTTTCAGGATGGACCTGATTTGCTAGTGCCTCCATATTCTCATTCGTCAATAGAGTGAGAACCTTATTTGCCTGTTCTTTTAGACTTGGTTTCTTTTCGGTATTTGTTTTAAATTTTTCGGTAAAGAATTGACTAGTAAATTGGTTCAATTGATTTTCATTGATTTTATATTGTTTACCGTCTATGGAAACAATATTTTTACCTGTAAAAGTCATGGTAGTTACTTTTTCATTATTATCATTATAAAGCGTGATGGTTTTTTCAAAAACTGAGCTTTCTTGGGTTGTTTTCTTATAATTCATGGCCCCTATAGTCTCGTGGAAACTTTCGATTATTTTTTGATCCGATGATGAATACAAATTATCTTCAGTTGCACCGTTAATGGCTGAAATCTCACCTTTGACGATATCGTTATACGTATGCATTGCCGCTTGCTGGTTATTAGTATTCATGGATGAGAAAATCAGCAGGAAGAATAAGAAACCAGCAGCAACTGCCCCAAATATAGCTGCAAATTTTTTGATTGGGAATGACTTATTTGAATTCATAATGGCATGGTGGATTTCATTCCGTTTTTGTTTGCTCACATCAGGTTTTGGCATGTCCTTAAGAAGATCTTTTAATTCATTATGATCTTGTTTCTTCATTGTCGTTACACCTCCTTAAAGCTTCATGAAGAGCTATTCTTGCACGATGTTGTGTAGAACGGACTTTGCTTTTGCTCCATTTAAGTACATCGGCTGTTTCTGCTATGGATAGTTCTTTGATTCCTCTGAGAATAATCACATCCTGGTAGTTTGACTTTAAGAGTTTAATGGCCCGGTAAATGGTCTGGTGCTCCTCTTCATGGTCAAGAATAGATTGTGGTGAAATAGTTGTTTCTGGTTCATTTGTTTTCTCTAAAGGAATGTGGCTCATCCACTTTCTGACCTTACGTTTCCTAACCTCATCGACAGCTACATTTCTGGCTATACTGAAGAGCCATGTTTTTGGGTTTGATTTTTCCTGATAACTGTTAAATCCTCTCAATGCTTTTATGAAGACCTCCTGAAGTAAGTCTTCAGCATCAGTTGGACCTATACGATAAATTAAAAAATGATAGATATCATTGCCATATTGCTCAAACCAATCCGAGATTTTCTTATTGTTGTCCAAGACTCCTCACCTCCGCGACTCTATTTATTAGACGAATTATAATTTATTCCATCGCATTTTTTACAAGAAAAATTTTTAAATCGAGTAATTTGCATGCTATTAGACATGTTTTTCGAGTGGGTATTTTTAACTGTTTTTAGCTAATCACTGCTTAAATAGTAAGAATTTACTATAAATTTACAAAAATTTAATTGTATCCTCTTATTTAATATGCCATATTAAAAGTGTGCCACAGTCACAATTGTGTCACAATATCATATTAATGGAGGGTACCAATGAAAAATTCGACTGTGAAGAAGATGCTGAATTTGCTTCTTGTTTTCACGCTAGTGTTCATGAATTATTCTTCGATTCTAGTGAAGGCAGAGAGTAATGAAGTAGTAGCAGAGGACTTATTCATCTCAGAGTATATTGAAGGAAGTTCGTATAACAAGGCAATCGAGATTTATAATGGTACAGGTGATCCAGTAGATTTATCAAATTACGAATTGGAATTGTATAGTAATGGTGCTGCCGAAGCAAGTCAGTCGGTACAGCTATCAGGTACTTTGGAACATAATGATGTATTTGTTGTTGCCCATTCAAGTGCTGATGCAGAAGTTTTGTCCCAGACGGACTTAGAAAGCTCTGCGGTAGCTAATTTTAATGGTGACGATGCATTTGTGTTAAAAAAGAATGATAGTGCAATGGATGTATTAGGTAACATTGGAACTGATAGTGATTATGCAAAAGACATCACATTAGTAAGAGATGCATCTGTTACACAGGCAAGTTCATCATACAATGAAGCAGATTGGTCAGATTATGCGAAAGATACATTTGCATATCTGGGGAGTCACACAATGGACGGTGCCGGTGGGGAAGACCCGCCTACAGATCCAAGTGATCCTGGTGAGGAATATTCTATTGCTGATGCTCGTGAGCTAAGTGATGGAACAGCAGTAACAGTAGAAGGAATAGTAACGGTTAATAATAATGCAATCAGTAATGGCGCACAATTTTCAACATACATACAAGACGAGACAGGCGGCATTAATCTTTTTGCATTCGAACAAGGTGAAATTCCTGATCTTGCTAAAGGGGATCGAGTCCGGGTTTCTGGTGAACTAGATTCATATAATGGCTTAAAAGAAGTTATCCCGACTTCAATTGAAGTAGTAGAGAGCGGACAGGAATTACCGCAAGCACAATCTGTTACATTAGCTGATCTTCAGGATTCTGCTGTTGCCGAGTCCTATGAAGGGGAATTAGTTCAGCTTACAGGATTTATTAATGATATCCCTGATAGTCCTGCAGGTGGCGGATATAATGTTTCGTTGATTGATTCGGACTTCAATGGAACAACGCTCAGGGTGATGGAGAATGCCCTGGATATTTCATTAGTAGAGGATGATAGGTGGTATAACGTTACGGCGATTGTCAGCCAGTATAATTCGTATCAGTTAATTCCAACTGAACAAGCGGACATTCAATTGGCAGATGAACAACCGGAACCACCATCAGCAGCAGGAGTTTATGAATCTACTGTTGAAAGTGTTGTAGATGGCGATACGATTCATTTGCAAACACCAGTCCTTGGTGGGACAAAGGTGCGTTTTCTGAATATGGACACAGCTGAAACATATACAGCTCATAATGATGACCCTGCCAGAGATGAGATAAACGCAAATCAGAAAGCTTTTGGTGAAGAAGCGAAAGCATATATGAATGAACTTATTCAGCCAGGTGATAAGGTTCTTGTGAAAATAGGTGAGGAACCAACTGATGATTATGGCAGATTGCTGGCAGAAGTTATTCGTCAGGAAGATGGTATGAATATCAACCTGGAGATGGTACGAGAAGGGTTAGCATCAACCTATTTTATCGCGCCATTTAATGAAGAAGTATATCCGACATATCAGGATGCGGTGAAAGAAGCGAAAGATGCTGGTCTTGGCATTTGGAATCCGGAAGATCCATTACTGGAATTACCATTTGAATTCCGGGCAAATGATGATCAAAAAGGATTTTTAAGATATGTTGGTAATTCCGATACAAAGGAGTACGTTATGCCTGATAATTGGGCCGATGTTCCAGTGGAAAAAAGAGTATTCTTTGCAAGTGAAGAAGAGGCAGAATCGTATGGCTATACATTTGTCGGTAACGATGATGGCTCAACTGAACATTTATCCGTTCAGTTATTAAGCATGAATGACCTACATGGAAAAATTGATCAGGAATATGAGCTTGACCCAGACGGGGATGGAACATTTAGTACTTACGGTAAAATGGATTATACCGCTGCAGCTATTGGAGCGCGAGAGCAAACAAATCCAAATACGCTGATTGTTCATGCGGGTGATATGATTGGTGGTAGTTCACCAGTATCAGGTTTGCTTCAGGATGAACCAACCGTCGAGATTATGGAAGAAATCGGATTTGATGTTGGTACAGTAGGAAATCATGAATTTGATGAAGGTACAGACGAACTACTACGCATGGTAAATGGAGGAGAACATCCAGAAGGCTTAGGTACCGATGGCTATGACGGAATGAACTTCCCGTTACTATGTGCAAATTGTGTTTACAAAGGTTCTGGGGACACTGTCTTGCCTCCGCACTATGTAGAGGAAGTTGACGGTGAAAAAATTGGATTCGTTGGTGTTATCACACAGGAAGCTGCTGGAATGGTCATGCCTGCCGGGATACAGGATATCGAGTTCACAAATGCAACTGAAGCTGTGAACGATTCTGTCGCAGAACTTAAAGCACAAGGTGTAAAATCAATTGTGCTGCTGTCACACATTCCAGGTGAACAGAATGGTGATACGGTGACAGGTCAGGTTGCAGACTTAGCGAATGCAGTTGATGATGAGGTTGATGTTATTTATTCTGCACATAACCATTTAGTTAATAATGGTGTCGTGGATAACAAACTAATCGTTCAAGCATCCGAATATGGAAAAGCATTTTCAGACGTTGACCTGGAGATTGACCGCACGACAGGTGACATTGTAAAAAAAGAAGCAGAAGTGGTTTTTGTAGATCAAAGCAAGGTAACTCCTGATCCAGCAGTGACTGGGATTCTGGACAAATATGCAAATCAGATCGCACCAATTATGAATGAAGTAATAGGCTACAATGCAACAGACTTAACGGGTGATTATTCCAATGATGGCGATCAGGGTCTAGGGAATCTAATTGCTGATGGAATGAACGCTCAAATGGATAGTGATTTTGCGATGATGAATGGTGGCGGAATTCGAGATGACCTGCTAGCCGGTGAAGTTACCTGGGGGGATCTATATAATATCCAGCCATTCGGCAATACACTGATGATGTTTGAGATAAAGGGAGCAGATCTTTACCCGATTATAGAAGCACAGCTTTCATCAGTTTATGGTCCTGATTACAGTATAAGCGGTTTTCATTATACGTGGGATCCTGAAACAAGTTCGGTTGTTGACGTAACTTTACCTGATGGATCCCCAATCGATATGGATAAAACATATACCCTGACGGTAAATAATTATATGGGTACGTCAACAGGATCTAAATACGCACCAATCAGTGAATTGGGTGAGAATCCGGTGATGGGTCCGGCCGACCTTGATGCTACAGTAGATTTTGTCGAGAGCCTGAACAGCTCTGAAGCAGATCCGTTTGAATATGGCCCTGAAGGACGTATAACGGAAGGAACAGCTGCAGATGATCCACCTGAAGTTGTTTTTGCACCAAAAGATAACAATGGCACAGCAACAGTGTATACGGAGGATTTGGAAGCTCTTGATTCCGGTGTTCGAGTTGTTATTGACATTCAAAATGACAACAAGCCCAGGAAGTTGTTACTGAACAAAAAACAAGTGGATATTTTGAAAGAAAAAGAAGTAACATTAATCGTTACCAATGGTGAAAAGTCTGCTGAGTTTATTATGCAGGAGTTCTCAGGAAAAGTGCTGAAGGTGAGCTTACATGACAGTAACGGAAAGGGATTTAAAAAACACTAGCGATAGCACTTAATATAGGAAGCAGAAACGCATTGATGTGATAGTCGATGCGTTTTTGTTTGTCTAATAAGTTGCTTATTGGTGGAGTGAGTACCCGGTTTCTTTTCGGATAGCGTGAAACGTGCACTCATTAGGGTTATGAGAAACCAGGAAGTCACAGAAACCTCGCCACGATACTTATCCATGTGTCTGTAGCATTTGATGAAAACATCCTGAGAGAAATCTTCTGCCATTCCACGATCTTTTACAAAAGAGTAGGCAAGCAGATATAATTTCTCGGAATGGGCTGCCATCAGTTCATTTAATATTTCTTCTTTATTTAATTGAATTGGGTCATCGCGATAACCACTCATGTTACATCCCCCTTACCAATCACTTTTAAGACATATGTAAATCGTTTTATGTTTCAATAATTTATAAATTATTTCTAGCAGTTAAGAAAGGAACATTTTCTTACTGCATAAATGTAGCTAAAGCACTCGGATTAAGGCATGTCGAATGCTAAGTCTTCTAAAAAGGTGTTTCTCCAATGAAAATGATAGAATATAGGCGGACGATATTATGACGGAGGTAGTTATGCAGAAGTTCACGGCTGATGTTATAGACATTATATCAAACATACCAAGTGGAAAAGTAATGACATATGGACAGATTGCTAGACTGGCTGGTAGTCCTAGAGGAGCAAGGCAGGTATCCCGAATTCTTCATTCCATGAGCAGAAAATATAATCTTCCTTGGCACCGGGTTATAAATGCCCGCGGGGAGATTAGTATTAAAGACGAGGAGTTATACAATGTTCAGAAACTATCACTTGAAAGTGAAGGTATTTTATTCAATGGAAATGCCATTGATTTAGGGAAGTACCAGTATAAAGTATAAAATATGTAATTTTCAAATATTTACAACAGCAGGTACTTTCCGTTATATTATAAACAGTTAGCTCTGGATAAAAAGGGAGCGTGGAAAATGAGAGATTATCAGATGCAAGACAATGATTATCGATATAAGATTGCAAATCGCGAGGCATTAATAGGGGTTGGACTGGTTATTTTTAATTTTGTCTGGTGGTTTGCGTTTGCTTATGGATTGGGCGGAAAAGACCCGTCTGAGTATTCATATGTAATGGGGTTTCCTGCATGGTTCTTTTACAGTTGTGTGCTTGGATTTGTAGTAATGGCAGTACTGGTGACGGTGATTGTCAAAAAATGGTTTGTGGATATACCCTTTGATGAAGAGGAGCATGACGAATGAACTGGCAGGCGTTAATACCGTTAATTGGTCTGTTATTGATAATTTTTGGTGTGGGTATATGGGCAGGAAAGTTTATAAAGTCATCAAATACATTTCTCCAGGAGTACTTCCTTGGTGGACGGAACATGGGAGGCTTCGTTTTAGCAATGACGATGACTGCCACATATGGAAGTGCAAGCAGCTTTATTGGTGGACCTGGTGTTGCATATAATGAAGGTCTCGGCTGGGTATTATTGGCAATGTCTCAGGTCGTGACTGGATATTTTGTTTTAATGATACTAGGCAAAAAATTTGCGATAGTTACCCGGAAGTATAATGCGGTAACGATGGTGGACTTTTTGAAAGAACGATATAAATCTAAATGGGTTGTCCTACTTTCTGCATTCAGCATTATTATATTTCTATTTTCAGCGATGGCAGCCCAATGGATTGGCGGTGCTCGATTAATCGAGTCGCTAGTTGGCATTTCGTATACGAGTGCATTGTTTATTTTCGCGTTGTCAGTATTGATTTATGTGACCATCGGTGGATTCAGAGCAGTTGCATTAACGGATGCGATTCAAGGAACAATCATGTTTGTTGGAACGCTTATATTACTTATTGCGGTTGTGATTGCCGGGGGCGGGATCTCCGCCATTATGACAGATCTCAGTACAGAGAATCCAAATTTGATTACCCCATTTGGAGCAGATGGCAGTCTCACGCCTACATATGTTTCATCTTTTTGGATTCTTGTCGGTGTCGGTGTTGTGGCCTTACCGCAAATCGCTGTCCGGGCAATGTCCTATAAGAATGCCCGTTCCATGCATCGTGCGCTGATTATCGGGACAATTGTTGTCGGCTTTATTATGCTGAATATGCATTTAATCGGCGTATTTGCCCGCCCGGTTTTACCAGGGATTGAAGTGGGTGATAAGGTAATGCCGCTGATTGCGCTAGAGGTTTTACCGAACTGGCTTGCGGGCGTCGTTTTGGCAGCACCAATGGCAGCAATTATGTCTACTGTAGATTCACTATTGCTGCTTGTTAGTTCATCAATTGTGAAGGATTTATACTTAAATTATGTCAGGCCTGACGCATCACATGTTAAGGTTAAACGGTTGAGTATTGGTATTACTGCTGTATTAGGAATTATTATTTTTATAATGGCATTAAACCCGCCAGATTTAATAATATGGTTAAATTTATTCGCATTTGGTGGATTGGAAGCGGCATTTATCTGGCCGATTGTGATGGGTCTTTACTGGAGGAAAGGAAATAAATACGGTGCGTTGGCTTCAATGGTTGTTGGGGTAGGCTTATATATCTTATCAGAATCATTCTTCCCTCAACCACTGGGACTTCATTCGGTTGTGTTGCCGATTGTATTGTCGTTCATTGCGTATGTTGTGGCTAGCCTGAGTACTCAAAATAGACATATTTAATTGCTTTGCGCTTTCGATGAATTCGGGAGCGCCTTTGTTCTTTAAGCCTTAAGATGGAGTACAAATCAATCTAAGGCGGGTTTCTTGAGAATAATATCTTAGCTAAACTAGAGCTACTAATAGAAAAAATAGAGGTGGAAATGATGAAAGAAGGGAAGACAGTTGGTAAAGTAATTGAGAACGTATTGCATGGAGGCAGAAAAGCGGTAAACAAAGAAGTTATCACGCAAAAAGATACGATTGATAATGTTGCTAAGTTAAAGGAGCTTAACATTTCAACATCTGAAGCCTCTGTTAACGTTAGTACCCATGAAGACAAGAAAGTTGATCTGTTCCTGGAAACATATGAGGGTGGGCCGGAATTAAAAATAGATTACTCGGGGGACAGTTTGAGCGTATCGGCAAAAGGATCAGAAGCTTATAAATCTCTAAAAACACCCTCATGCATTCTTCATATTACAGTTCCCAGTGAAATTTCTGAAAATTGGACTGTCATAACAAGTTCGGGAGATGTTTCTACAGCAAAACTAAAATCCGATTCATTCGATACTAGAACAAGTTCTGGCGAATTAAACCTTGTAAATTTAGAAGCGCTAAAACTACATTTAAAGACATCATCCGGCAAAATAACGGCCAGCGATATCAATGTAAGTGAGGCCTATTTTGAAACTTCATCCGGAGAGGCAGCATTCTATGGAATAAAGGGTGATTTTACAGGTTCAACGAGTTCAGGAGATGTTACTGTGATGAACTTTCAAGGAGAAAAGTTTCATGTTGTTACTTCTTCCGGAAAGATTCAGCAAAGTAATAGCATTGTTAATGATATGAGTCTAAAAACATCGTCTGGCAATATACAAGCGGATAGTGTTAAAGGTGAAAAGGTAATGCTTCATGCTAATTCTGGGGACATTAAATGTACTCGTTTTACAGGAGATGCCAAAGGCTACACTATATCGGGGGATGTATTGTTGTCACTTCTAGACGAAAGCTCGCTGGATATTGAGTCATCTAGTGGAGATATAACATTGCTTGCTGGAAAAGTAAATTTGAATGCAACTATCCAAGTTAGTACAGGTACAGGAGATATCTTCAATAAGCTATCATTGATTAGTGTGAAAAAGCATTCACATAATAAATTAGAGGGAGTTATTGGAGAAGGCAAAAGTCCTATCTCGCTCAAGGCGGGATCAGGTGATGTGAGAATTTCCTAGATATAAATAGAAAACCGAGCTTGGACGATCAAGCTCGGTTTGTTGTGTTTAGGAAATTATAAAGCTTAAGTGCTGTAGATAATTGGAATTCCAAATCAGCCACGTCCAGCTCCAGCGCCTAGCGCCTAATGGACTTCCCTCCCCGAGTCTACGATAAGTCAACATCGAATCGCTTTCGCTCTTCGTGTATCCTTTATCTTAGGGAAAAGGAAGATCGACTAAGACCGCCGCTTTGCGCGGCAACGTCGACCCACCCGCGATGCACGGGCGCAGTCCATACGGCACTGAACAGGCGCTTGCGCTTTTAATGTCTACTGTCTTTCTTTTGCAAAGGATATAAAATAATCCAAGGAGCCCTCATTGCTTAATGAACCTTTATTTACTACTTTATCCACTGGTTTACCCATTAATATTTTTTTGACTGGAATCTCCAGTTTTTTACCGTTTAATGTTGTCGGTAATTCAGGAACTTCGTATATTCCAGTCGGAACATGACGCGGTGAACAGTGCTTTTTGATTTCGTTTTTGATGGTCTTTTTAATAGACTCTGTTAACTCCTCCCCTTCTTTCATGGTGACGAATAATGGTGTGCTGGAGTCACCATCGTTGGCAGGAACATCTACTATTAAACTATCAGCTACTTGTTTCACATGATCAACAGCACGATAAATTTCACTCGTACCGATTCGAATACCTCCGCGGTTTATTGTTGCGTCCGATCGTCCATAAATAACACAAGTGTGTCGATTGGTAATTTTCAAGTAATCCCCATGACGCCAGATTCCTGGGAATACATCAAAATAGCTGTCATGTAAGCGACTGCCATCCTCATCATTCCAAAAATAGATAGGCATTGATGGGAAAGGTTCCGTTAAAACTAGTTCGCCAACCGCTTCTATTTGTGGTTCTCCTTCATCGCTAAAGCTTTCAATTTTGGCACCAAGACCTCGACATTGCAATTCACCGGCATACACCGGCTCAGTCGGAATCCCAAGGATAAATGCTGTACAAACATCTGTACCGCCGCTAGCAGATGCAATCCACAGGTCCTCTTTGACATTGTCATAGCACCATTGGAATCCTTCAGGTGGCAAAGGTGAACCTGTTGAGCTAATATTCTTCAAATGGTTCAGATCAAATTCTTCACCAGGTGTAAGCCCATCATCCTTCATGCATGCAGTAATGTAGCTTGCGCTGGTACCAAAGACAGTCATTCCTGTATCTTCAGCAAATTTCCACAGCATTTTTTTATCCGGGTAGCCTGGATTCCCATCATACAGAATAATCGTACTGCCTGTAAGAAGACCGCCGACAAGGTAGTTCCACATCATCCAGCCTGTTGTAGTAAACCAGAAGAACCGGTCTTCTTTTCCAAGGTCGGCATGGAATGTAAGTGCTTTTAAATGTTCGAGTAAAATACCACCTTGACTTTGAACGATTGGTTTTGGCTTACCTGTTGTTCCTGATGAAAATAACACCCATAATGGGTCATTGAATGGCACATGCTCGTATGTGAGCGTATGCTGCTTACTGGTTTGAACTGCGTCATTCCAGAGCGTTACATTTTTAAGATGACTAAAACTGGAGTTTTCATTTAAATAAGGTATTCCAATTGTCGCTTCTAACGTTGGAATCTCTGCTTGTATATTTTCTACAACCTCTGTCCGATCGAACTCTTTCCCGCTATAGCTGTATCCGTCAACGGTAATCATTACTTTTGGTTCGATTTGCTTAAAGCGATCGATGACACTTTGTGTACCAAAGTCAGGTGATGCACTCGACCAAACTGCCCCAAGACTTGCAGTTGCCAGGAATGCAACGACTGATTCATAGATATTGGCTACATAGGCAACAACACGATTCCCTTTAGTTACGCCAAGGTTCTTGAGGGTTTGCTGTAGTGCAGCAGTTTCCTGGTAAAGCTGCTTCCAGGTTATTTCTGCATTTTTTCTTGTTTCTGAGGAGTGGATGATTGCTGGTTTATTTTCATCCCGATTCCTGAAAATATGTTCGGTATAATTGATTGTCGCCTCTGGAAACCATTTAGCACCGGGCATATCGTGTGAGGTTAATATCGTTTGGTAAGGTTGTTCTGCTTGAAGATCAAAATATTCCCAGATAGATTCCCAAAACAATTCCAGCTCATGAACAGACCATTTCCAAAGTGAATGATAGTCGTTGAAATGTAGGTTTTTATGTTGTTTTAACCATTTCATATAATCATAGATATTTGATTGCTGTTTACGTTTTTCATCTGGTTCCCACAACAGGGTTCCCTCTTTAATTTCACTCATCATACCCCTCCTTGATTGAACAGTCACTAATCTTATTATATGAAACCGTTTACCAGGTGTAAAGGAAACAAAAGTAAGAACACGCAACCTAAATAGTCACAAAAAAGCCATAATCTCGTCAAAAATGTGATTAATATCACATATTAATATGAAAAATTTAATTATGATTGTTTTGTGGAACAGAAAAAAACTTTACATATACGAGGTGAAAGGGATGTTAATTTCTAATCTTGGCAGGACTCGAACGAAACTATTAACTAGTTTTCAAGACTTAAGTGATGAGCAGTTAAATCGAAAGCCATCTGATAAAAGCTGGAGTATTGCCCAGGTGCTTCATCATTTATATACATCAGAAAAAGCTATGGCAGGGCTTGTCTTGGATGCTTTGCAGGCTAAAACAGAAAAGGTGGAGGAGAAAGACCTATCTTTTGTAACTGACAGAACCAAAAAATCCAAAGCAATGAGTGAACCACCGAATGAAATGATGACAAAGGAAAATTTACTTCAGTTATTAGAGGAATCCAGGTTTCAGCACTTACAGTTTGTCTTTAATGAAACACACGAACGAATTTTGGCTAAAAAATCTATGAAACATCAGGATTTTGGAGAAATAAGTTTAAAAAATGCAGTCAATCTTATCTGGCTGCATGAAAAACGCCATATCAATCAAATACAGGAAATCAGACAGCAATTGAACTTTTAACTCAAATTTAGGGAGGAATACAACATGGAGGAACAATTTACGAACCATTTGGCAGTTAAATATACATCACAATGGGATGAGCTTTCAGTCGGTCAAAAGAAAGAAGCTGTAAAGGATGCTGTAGCAATCTTTCATAAATATGAGGATACAGTTGGTCTAAGGGGGGCATACGTAACACAGGGATTTCAGGCGCATACCGATATACTATTTTGGATGTATGCGGATCGATTCCAGGATATCCAGGACCTCCAGTTGGATTTACGTCGCTCAACATGGGGGAAATATATTGATATTCCACATGCGTTTACAGGAATGACTAAGCCATTTGAGTTTTCCGAGCACCCGACTTCTTTTCAAATGGGAGTTCCAGCAAGAGAATACTTGTGCTTCTATCCGTTTATCCGGACCCCTGAATACTATTTGTTACCAAAGTGGGAACGAAAGGCACTAATTGGTGATCATGGAAATATCGGACATGAATTTATTCCTGGAATTTTAACAAACGGAGTGTATGGATTTGGACTAGGTGACTACGAATGGCTATTATCATTTGAAACAAATGACCTGGGATTGCTGGTTGATTGTGTCCGCAAACTGCGGGAGTCAAAATCAAGGCTGTATATGCAGCATGAATGGCCATTTATCGTAGGACGGCACTTTGAGCTAGAAGATGCTTTATCACAATATATTTGATATGTTTGCGACGGAATTTGGGAAATACTTGAGTGCTATGACAACCGCTAAGGAAGTACACTGCGCGCACCTTAGGGGCTGTCGAGTCTCCTTTTCGTGAGAGGAAAATAACGGTAACAATAGAAAATATTAGCATTATTCCGCTCCTGTTGTTGAAGAACCCATTTATTAACGGAATGAGGATCCGCTTCGACTGACTTGGCGGATCCTCATTCCGTTATTTGCCTGAAAACCCTCGTTTTAAGCTTGGGTTCGAATCCTCGTTCCGCTATTTGTCATTTCGGCCTCAACTTTGGCTGGTTTTTGGCTTTTAACGGAACGAGGATCCGTCTCACCCTTCCGAGAGCACCTTTTCTGCTATTTAGCGGAATGAGGATTCATTCGACTGATTGTTGGATACTTATTCCGAGCGTCAATACTTCAGCCTCTTATTGTATAATCCTTCCAGCAGTTTAAGGTGTACTGAATAGTGTTTTTTTATTGTTTTCTCCCCTAGAACTGAATTCGCTAGATTAAAGCTGCGCTCCTAAGCATAAGGAGTTCTAAGAAAGTAAAATACGCCTTCATAATAATTCCGATATACCAGTATTCTAATCTATTGCTCAGCTAGTTTGTCGGCAAATGCCTTTGCATAGGCTGGCAGGTCTGGTGGACGTCGACTAGAAACGATATGTCCATCGACAATAACCGCTTCATCAATCCAAGTTGCGCCTGCATTTGACATATCATCCTTAATGCCTGGTGTGCTGGTAACTGTTCTCCCTTGTAAAATATTAGCAGAAATCAGCACCCAGCCTGCATGACAGATTTGCCCGATTGGTTTTTTGGCATCGTTCATTACTCGAACATATTCGAGTACTTCCGGATAGCGCCTCAATTTGTCTGGTGCCCATCCTCCTGGAACAAGAATTGCATCATAATCTTCAGCATTAACATCGGAAAAGGCATAATCTGATGTTGCGGGAACACCATATTTACCCACATATTTTTTGTGTGACTCTTTTCCGACCAGGTGAACATCAGTTCCCTCTTCCTGAAGTCTAAGGACTGGATACCATAGTTCAAGATCTTCAAAGCCATCTTCTACAAGCGCAATTACTCTCTTATCCGTTAATCGCATAAATAACCCTCCGTATTATTGTTGGTCCAAGTGTACCAAAGGGATGGCACGATTTCGAATGTAGTGTTACTGACCACTGTACTTGGCAAATTTCACAAACGTGTTTTCATCTTCAATAAGCCCGCAGGCGCCACATTGAATTCTGTATTCCGGTCCTTTGTAGGCAATGTGAAAGACATCCATATTATCATTGGTGTATTCATTCGTTATTTCACCTGTCTGTGCATCCAGCTTCACTGGTTTTACTACTTGTTCGATAATGTTGAAGCGTGAACGATTTGTTTTGCAATTCGGGCAAAGGTATTGTTGTGTCATTTAAACACCTCCAACCCTTATTATTCCTGAATTGCATTATATTATGAATTGGAGTCTATTATGTAAACCACCGTTTTACTTTAGAAAAAAATGATGCAGGTTCTTCGGGTTCATCCTTTTCTTCTGTATTTTGTACAAAAATATCTTCTTTGTCGATAGCGTAATCATATGTTAATACAGCGCCTATGTCTGTATCGGCATCATTGTTGGTGATGACGGTGTATGCGATATTGTATTTTTTGGCCAGAGCCTTTTCTTCCTTTAAAAATTTGGAAGATACGTGTCCGTTGATTAGTAGTTTGGCATCATTATTGCTCTTCATTGCTTCATCCAGCTTTTTTAGCCCTTTGTCGGTCATCACCTGACCCTTGGTAAGTGCGATAACTATTCTTTCTCTAATTGTTCCTAGAAATTGCTTGCGTTCAGCTCTCTTTGTTTGCTTGGAACCGTAAATCCCTTCCGTGAGATAATCCTCAACGTTCTTTTTTCCCATATCTGCACCTCATTTATTCGCTTATATACCAATTGTATAATATGACAAACATATCAGCCAATTTTAAATATTATTCGACAAAAACCGGGAAGTGACAGGCACGTACCAAAACACCGCAATACCAACAAAAAGTGCCCCGATCTGCTGGGGCACTTTGAATGTTACTTTCGTTTGGCACGTTTATCTGCTTGTTGACTTCTTGCTTGTGCTTCTTTATCCTCGTGGTCAGCAAATTCCTTAGAAAACTCAACATCACGGCCATCTGTTTTTTGGTTCTTTGGTGTTTGTGCCAGAAAGTTTTTTCCTCTTGGTTTGTTGTGTTCATCTCTACCCAAGTTATCCACCTCTTTTTAATAGTTTCCTGGGTAGTATGTGCAAAATCAAGTGACTTTATAAAGTCTATTTTCTGTCTCCGCCCAATAAATCGAACAAACCTCCAGCTACACTTCCTTCACCCTTTGATCCGCCTTTCTCTGGTGCTGCCGCAAATATTCTGCTTGCCAGACGGCTGAATGGAAGTGATTGAATCCAAACCTCTCCAGGACCTCTCAGTGTTGCGAAGAATAGTCCTTCGCCACCAAACATCGCCGTTTTGATACCGCCTACAAATTCAACGTTGTAATCAACATCACCTGTCATTGCTACAAGACAACCGGTATCGACTTTTAATGACTCGCCCGGTTCAAGTACTTTCTTGTGAATTGTTCCACCTGCGTGAACAAAAGCCATGCCATCGCCTTCAAGCTTTTGCATAATAAATCCTTCACCACCGAAGAAACCTGCGCCAACTTTCTTCTGGAATTCAACACCAACAGAGACACCCTTTGCGGCGGCCAGGAAGGCGTCTTTTTGACAGATTAATTTCCCATTTATTTCACTTAAATCCATCGGAATAATCTTCCCAGGATATGGTGAAGCAAAGGATAGGTGTTTTTTTCCTGATCCTTCATTTGTGAAAGTAGTCATGAATAGACTTTCGCCAGTAATGACACGTTTACCTGCACCAAGAAGCTTTCCCATTATTCCACTTCCTTGATTAGAAGAACCGTCACCAAATATAGTTTCCATGCTTATTTGCTCATCCATCATCATTAAGCTTCCTGCTTCGGCAATAACAGTTTCCTCTGGATCAAGCTCCACCTCTACAAATTGCATATCATCCCCATGTAGTTCGTAATCGATTTCATGATTATTCAATTTTTACAGCTCCTTTACCTTGTTTTTAGATAATACGTGATAACTCATCAAGAGATTCGTATATCTTACAAATAATTATAGGCTTTTTTTCATATACTAAAAAAGTATACTAGAGTATAAATATTTATATGAAAAGTAAATAGGAGGAATTCTATGCCGTTGAACATCACACAAAAGCTTATAAAAGACCATCTAGTGGCTGGAAAAATGGAAGCTGGGGAAGAGATAGGGCTTAAAATTGATCAAACGTTAACACAGGATGCTACCGGAACACTAGTGATGCTTGAACTAGAAGCAATGGAACTGGAACGTGCAAAGACGGAAGCTTCAGCTCAATATGTGGATCATAACTTGATTCAGGTGGATAGTAAGAATCCTGATGATCATTTATTTTTACAAAGTGCAACTAGACGGTTTGGCTTGTACTATAGTCGTCCTGGCAATGGTGTTAGTCACCCGGTTCATATGCAGCGACTAGCGAAACCGGGGAAAACGTTACTTGGATCAGACAGTCATACTTGTGCTAATGGATGCATGGGCATGCTGGCAATGGGTGCTGGGGGGATTGATGTAGCACTTGCTATTGCAGGTGAACCTTTTTATGTCAAAATGCCTAAAGTGTGGGGGATAAAGTTAACAGGGAAGTTGCCTGACTGGGTCAGTGCTAAGGATGTTATTTTTGAATTGCTCCGTCGACACGATGTAAAAGGTGGTGTCGGGAAGGTCATTGAATACTTCGGTCCTGGACTAAAGGAACTAAGTGCAATGGATCGTCATGTTATTGCCAACATGGGTGCTGAACTTGGCGCTACAGGTACCGTATTCCCTTCTGATAAAGAGATTAAGCGATTCTTAAAGGAACAGGACCGCGAAGATGATTGGATTGAATTGTCTGCTGATAAGGACGCAACATATGATATATATGAAGAAATTGATCTATCTGAAATCGAGCCCCTGATTGCTAAACCATCAAGTCCAGGAAATGTGGTATCAATCTCGGAATTAGTCGGCACCCCGATTTATCAATCATACATCGGATCATCAGCAAATCCAGGGTTTCGTGATTTTGCTATAGCTGCACAAATTGTACATGATAAGCAAATTGCAGATGGAGTCTCGCTGGACATTAATCCAACGTCAAGGCAGATGCTGACCGATTTAGTTAAGGAGAGTCACATTGCAAGTTTGCTTCAGTCTGGCGCGCGGATGCATCAGGCCGGCTGTAATGGATGTATTGGAATGGGGCAAGCTCCAGCTACAGGCAGGAACAGTTTGCGTACTACCCCAAGAAACTTTCCTGGCAGATCTGGTACGAAAGAAGATAGTGTTTACTTATGCAGTCCAGAAACAGCAGCAGCTTCAGCTCTAACTGGGCAAATTACCGATCCTAGAACACTTGGAATGGATTATCCGAAGCTAAAAGACCCCAAGAATCCTACGAATGATATTAGCTTATTGGATACACCACTCCCGCTTGAGGAAGCTAAGAAAGTCGAATTATACAAAGGTCCGAATATCGCTTCCATTCCAAAGATGGACGAAATGGCTGATCATTTAGAACTCCCTATACTGTTAAAAATGGGGGATAACATTTCTACTGATGAAATATTAGCTGGCGGGGCACGTGTACTGCCATTTCGAAGTAATTTGCCTGAAATTAGCAAGTTTACGTTTGAGATTATTGATGATACTTACTATAAACGAGGGAAAGCAACGGTAGATAAGGGTGGGCATGCTGTAGTTGGTGGATATAACTATGGTCAAGGTTCAAGTCGCGAACATGCTGCACTGGCACCTAGGTATCTTGGTTTACGTGTTGCTTTGGTAAAAGATTTTGCTCGGATTCATTGGCAGAACCTAGTTAACTTTGGTGTATTACCACTAACATTCGTGAATGAAGAAGACTATGATTTACTCATTCCTGGTGACGTTTTGGAATTAACAGATTTACGGAATAAAATTCAACAGGGAAATCAATTTTCGATAAAAGTAAAAGATAAGGACCAGGAAATAAATGTTCAACATGCCCTATCAGAACGCCAACTTGAAATTATGCTAAAAGGTGGAATTATTAACTGGGTGAAAAATAAACAATAATGGAGGCTAAATTATGAATAGAGAAGACACCTGTAAAGCATGTGAGGGAACAGGAATGCTATCAGATGATGAAGGCTGGCAATACCAATGCAGTGTGTGTCACGGAGACGGAAAATACGATCTAGCTGATATTACAAGATCAGCCAGAATAATGGAAGTAGACGAAAATAACCGACTGCTGGATTAGTAGGTGCCTGTCACTCCCCGAATTTTGTCAAATTTTGACGAATAAAAACTACCTGATCGCATCAAGCGAAACAGGTAGTTTTTTATAATTAGTGCGGCATTGTCCCCTGAGCAGGTGCATAGCTGTTCTGGAAGGCTTGCATGTGCTGTTGCTGCAACTGTGGAACTTGATAATATTGATTCTTATTCTGATATAAAAATACCTCATAAGCCATCTCAACCATGTTTGGAACACTATCTGCCATAATACGCCGCATAATTGGATTTGTCATTTCCAGTGACGTCATTGTAAATGCAGATGCGGCTGATTTCATTGAACCCAACATGAAACCGGAAATACTTTGATCATTTAGCTCTGTGACAGATTGGGCAGGTGTCTTTGGCTGTGAAGGCTGCATGCCATACATGACATCGTTATTTTGGTCCATTTTATAGGATTGTGTCGGTACAGCAGGGTCTTGTCCAGTTTTTAGCGTATCAACAATTGTATTGTAAAGTTGGGTACAGAATGCGCGATGCTTTTGGCACATTGCTTTCAATTCCTGGTCTTGAATATGCTGTTCGTATAATACACCTTGCTCCATTGCGCCTACTAATGTTGACATGGCTTCATGAGCATCGAACATGTCATGCCCACCATAGTGTTGTTGAGGCGGCATTTGAGAAGTTCCCTGTAAATTCTGTTGTTCTTCATTATGCATCAATAGATGACCTCCTTTAAATAGTCAATGTTATTTTGAACTAAAAAGGGTTTATTATGTATGTATGGAGGTGAATTTTTTCATTTCCGTCCTTGCTTGTTTTATGTCTCTTACAGCTGTCTTTGTATTGTTGGTGCTTGTAAAGAATTCGTTTATTTAAGGCAATTCATGTATAATTTTCAGTAATAACATGGATTGGAAATGAAATTAATTAGGAGGTAAGAAAATGGAGGAGAAAGAACCGATTGAGCTGGATAAGCGAATTCATTTAATTGATGGCTTTGATTTGGCCATACCAGAACGTACCGGTACATATGTGATTGACGATGATGAATTAACGATAGTTGAAACAGGGCCCAGCCCGTCAGTAAAGTATATAAAAAAAGGACTGGAGTCTCTCGGGTTTTCATTAGAAGAATTAAAATATATTATAGTTACACATGTTCATCTTGATCATGCTGGTGGTACTGGTTTATTCCTTAAGGAGTGTCCGAATGCAACGGTAGTTGTTCATCCAAAGGGTGCAAGACATTTGGAAAATCCTAAAAAGTTAGCAGCAGGTGCAAGGGCTGTGTACGGAGACAGCTTTAGTGAACTATTTGATCCGATTGTCCCTATCCCAGAAGAGCGCTTGCTTGTTAAAGGAGAAGGCGATACATTAAAAATTGGAACTAATTGTACATTGGAATTCCTGGACACACCGGGACATGCTAAACATCATTTCAGCATCTATGATCCGGTTAGTAATGGTGTGTTTACCGGCGATACTGTTGGAATTCGCTATCAGCAGCTAGCACGTGATGGTATTGATTTTTTTCTGCCATCAACATCACCAAATCAATTTGACCCCAACGCCATGCAAACAGCAATTGAGCGTATGCAGAAAATGAATTTGAGCAGAATATATTATGGGCATTTTGGAATGACTGAGCAAGTAGACGTTGCACTCGATCAGGTTTCGGAATGGCTGAGGATTTTTATGGAAATCAGTGAAGAGGCGATAACAGAGGGGAAGGGATATGATGTTATTGCTGGTAAACTTCTTCATCGTGTAAAAGATCACTTGAGCAGTCTTAATGTTCCTGAAGATCATGACGTCTATGTACTGATCAATTTGGATATGCAAGTTAGTGCACTTGGAATTATAGATTATTTTAATAAAGTGAAACAATAAGAAAAGTGCCTATCAGCGGTGATAGGCACTTTATATATGTCTCCATTTATTGCTTTGAATAATTTAGCTACCAGGAAATGCGGTTTCTGTCTTTTATAATGGCGTGTTTAGCACCCCAAAATGTATCAATCTTTCCTTCTTTTGCAAGCTTATTATAAATTGCTATGGACGGACAGGTTCTGATTTAATTTATTTCTCATCTTCGGTTTTCATAAACGTTAGTACTGCGAAGAATAAAAAGCTTAACAGCAATATGGAGCCACCAACGATGAAGAAGACGGTTACTAATCCATCAGCCAAATCAAATGGTCTTAAGTAATAAAGCCACATGCCAACTGTTAAGCCAACTGACCCAATAATGGCTGTCCAGACATGAAATGCTGCCAGTACCTTATTGGCTGGTGTGAAAATTTTGTAATATACTGCCCATGCGAACAGGGTTAGCCATCCGACAACTAATATGTGTGCGTGAACGGTTTTAAACGCAAGACTGCCTGCCCCGGCCATGTGGGATCCCAGGAATGCACCTACTAAAGCGAATAAAGCCGAAAACCGCAGTAATGTTTTACTGTACGTATTCAAGTTTCTCTCTCCTTTGCTAAATCAGCATTAAAACCAGAGTAGCTTATTCATATGAACGGAATATGAATAATACATTACATCTGAAAACGGTTAGATTTCAATCATTTTAATTGCAGAAGTTATTTCTTCCTCGGCTGATTCGTGTGTCCATTCATATGGGTAGTATCCTAATGGATTACAGATAATTTCCATACCATTGTGCTGTTCATGGTATCGTTTATGCACATGTCCGAATATATACTTTTTAACATTGTACTTATCAGCTAATTGACCAAATTTTTTACTACCCATCATGGAATTGAAGAAGTCCCAACCGGGTTCGTCTTTATATTCCACATATTTTGCATAGGGAACGAAATGAGTAACCATAACAATATTTCGATCGCGATACTTTTCCAGCCAGTACGATAATTTGAGTGTGTAGCGACCAACGACATCTGAATCCGACTCAGCCCAATTGGCATACAATTTATCAGGCCATGTAAAGTTGTTAAAGGTTCCTTTTTTAAAATCACTTTTCGAATAATCAGGAACCCCGAAACTATAATCATACCAGCCACCATCACCTATAACGACCCAATCATCATTTAGTTCGATGACACCATTTCCAAGGTTCCCTGGAAATTGAAGTAATGTTTCATACGCATTTACGGAGTTCTCTTCATAAATATCATGATTACCGTGGACAAAAAGAATTGTTGTGTCAGGACATTCCTTTTGTAGCTGTTCTAATAATGCGAGTGTCTTTTTTGAACTATCAGTTATGTCACCGCTTATAATAAATACATTAGGACGCTTAGTTGTTATCCATTTACTTAAAATCGACATTATATTTGATTGGGTTTCTTTACGGTTAAAATCTTCATGAATGTCGGAAAGTACACCAAGTTTCATGCTAATCCCTCACTTTTATTTTTATTTTGTTACTACCTCAGTTAATTCGTCTTCAATCTGTTGGAGGGCGTCATCGATATTTGTAGCTTGAAGGTGAATTTTCCTTCCATTTGGGAACTGTTTTGCCGAATGCTCATACTTCGGATCGTAGTAATATTCCAACAGCAGTTTTACCGCATTATGATAATTACCATTTTGCAGATCATGGTCAATCTCCGCAGCAATCGGTGTGTGTATTCGTTTTTTAATAAGTCGAAATGCCTCAAGAAATTTATCTGGTGAATTCCAAGGCTGGTAGTCATCCAAGATATTTCGTACCCGCTCATCTACTGGCAGGTCGATGAATAACTGCAGCCCTTGTTCCTTTCTGTTATATAGAAAGTCTGGAATAGTTACTTTCCCGATTCGTTTGCTTTCACCTTCTAATAAGACAAAAGGTGCATCCTTGTAACGCAACAATTTCTCAACAAGCAGCGATTCAAATTTCTTCTGATTGCTTGGCACAAGTCCAATTTGCCCAAAGATGGACCCACGGTGGCCAGCCATCCCTTCCAAATCAAGTACAGGGTAACCTTTTTGCGAAAGCTGTTTTAACAGAGCTGTTTTGCCTGATCCTGTATTCCCGTTCAGCACAAGAACATCTGGCTTAAATTCCGGATTATCCAGCATACCGACTATCCATTGACGGTAGATTCTGTAGCCACCTGTTAATCGTTGCACTTCTATTCCCATCAAATCAAGTACGGTTGCTGCCGTTTTACTGCGCATTCCACCACGCCAGCAAAACACTGTTTTAGTTGTTTCAATTTGATTAAATGCTGCTATGAATTCAGGAAGTTTAGCAGAAAAAATGGCAAGCCCTCGCTCTTTCGCTGCGTCCTGACCCACTTGCTTGTAGAGTGTCCCAACCTCAGCACGCTCATCATTCGTAAAAATAGGGATGTTTATGCTGCCTGGAATTGTGGCATCATGATATTCCTTTGGAGAGCGTACATCAATCACAGTATGGGGTTCATTATTCTGTTTATTAAATAAATCCTGTAGCGTTATATCCTGAAACATAAATTTCGTCACTTCCTAGTAAAAATTAATTCTATTTTACGGTGATTTTTCCGTTTTCGCCGTTTACTACATCTCCGATTATCTCTGCTTCTACTCCATTTTTCTGTAAATCATAAACAAGTGAGTTTGCATCCTCATTTGCTATGGAAATGAAAAGACCTCCAGATGTTATAGCATCACACAGAATCCACTTATCAATCTGATCCATCTCTTCCGGATAGGTTACAATATCTTGTACATGACTAAAGTTACTTTTTGTTCCACTAGGTACAGACCCTGATTCAGCAAGCTCTTTAACTCTTGGTAAAAGAGGGACATCCTTATAATTAATCCTGATTTCAACGTCACTGCCGCCTGCCATTTCAGAAGCATGGCCCAGTAAACCAAACCCGGTTACATCTGTACAGGCATGGACATCATATCCTTCCATTGTCTCAGCAGCTGTTTTATTTAACGTTGTCATGACTTCCGTAACACGATTTATTTCCTCATCATTTAATAAGTTATTTTTAATGGAAGTTGTTGAGATGCCGACTCCAATTGGTTTGGTTAAAATAAGCTTATCCCCGGTTTTTGCTCCTGTATTTGTTCGGATTTTTTCCGGATTTACGGTCCCTGTTACAGCAAGTCCGAATTTTGGTTCCTTGTCATCAATGGAATGGCCGCCAACCAGAGCAACCCCTGCCTCGGCCAGTTTTTCCTGGGCACCATGCAGTATTTCAGCAAGGATTCCTTTATCTAAAGTAGATATTGGGAATGCAACGATGTTAAGAGCAGTTATTGGCTTTCCTCCCATTGCATATACATCACTGATCGCATTTGCAGCAGCAACTTGACCAAAAGCAAAAGGATTATCAACAATTGGAGTGAAAAAATCAACTGTTTGTACGATAGCCAGTTCATCATTTAGTTTATATACTCCGGCATCATCACTAGTATCAAGCCCTACAAGTAAATTTGGATTAGAAGCGGTGAGAGGAAGGGAGCGTAGGACCTCGGATAAATCAGCGGGTCCAATTTTACAGCCACAGCCTCCTTTAGAAGATAAAGATGTGAGTTTTATTGAATCAGTCATATGTAATCAATCCTTCCATAAATTACGATATTCTATAATTTAATTCTAACATACAAGAAGTTATGACTAGTGTTTTTAGTGTCTGGTTTGAAATAATTCTAACAAAACATGTTGACAACCTAACTGTATTAACCGTATAATACATTCATGGTCGTATTAACTGCTTAATACAGGGATTTTTTGACTTTGGTGTATTAATCAGTTAATACACGAAATTAAAAGAGAAGCTACACATCTGAGGTAAATAGGAGCTGTGTTTATGCAAATAGACTTAAACAATCGTGATCCGGTCTATATTCAAGTAATCCGTTATTTTAAGGAACAAATTGCTACTGGAATGTTTGAGCCGGGGCAGGAGATTCCTTCAAGGAGAGAATTAGCCAACAAGATAAAAATAAATCCGAATACGGCGCAGCGAGCGTATAAGGAAATGGAGGAGCAGGGATTGATTTATACAGAACGAAATTTGCCTAGCCGCATAACGAAGGATGAACAGATTCTTGGTGCGGTTAGAGAAGAACTTATTGTCGAAGCGGTGGAATCCTTCGTTACCTCTATCCGTTCAATTAATGTTCCGGTTGATGAAGTATTGGATTTGGTGAAAGAACAGTATACCAAAGAAAGCAAAGAGTAGGAGGGTTATAAAATGATTGAAGTAAAGGATATTAAGAAAAAATTTGGTCGTAAAAAAGTTTTGGACGGCGTATCTTTCACTGCTAATAAAGGTGAAATCACATGTCTTATTGGTATCAATGGAGTTGGTAAAACGACCATACTAAACGCGATTATGGCCTTAACACCACTAAACAAAGGTGAGATTTTAATTAATGGAGAAAAATTAAATAAACATAGCTTTGAAAAAGTCACCTTCATCCCAGATGCCATTACAATGTTGCCGCAAATGACGATTGCAGACGCAATGCAATTTATGCAGGATTTTTATAAGACTTGGAATCAGGAGCGTGCAACGGAATTACTTGGTTTTTTTAGGTTAGAGGAAACGGAGAAAATCGCAAGCTTGTCCAAAGGGAACACAGCAAAAATAAACCTGCTGCTTGGGTTGGCACTTGATGTTGATTTTCTTTTAATGGATGAACCATTCTCTGGGATTGATATTTTCAGCCGTGAACAGATTGCCGAAGTCTTTACAAGTCATTTAGTGGAAGGCAGAGGCGTTATTATCACAACCCATGAAGTACATGATATAGAACATTTAATCGACAAAGTTGTGTTACTTGATAATGGCGTTGTACTAAAGGAATTTAACAGTGAAGAAGTTCGGGAAAATGAAGGAAAGTCGGTAGTTGATGTAATGAGAGAGGTGTATCACAAATGAATCGTTATTTAAAATTAGTTAACTTTGAATTAGGACGCTTTATAAAAGTATATCTTGTGTTGATTGTCATAACAATTATTGTACAAGTTACGGGCATAATCGTTAAGGCGAATGAGTATTTAGCACAAGCAGATAAAGCTATATATGAAGATTTAATGCCTCAATCACAATTTATTGAACAATATGGTCAAATGTCATTTTTGAACTTCGCCCGTAGCTTATGGTTTATGGGACCGATTGCGTTATGTGCTGCGGCACTAGCCTTTTATATCTTTCTTATTTGGTATCGTGACTGGTTTGGTAAAAATACATTTATATATCGCTTGCTAATGCTGCCAACTGCGCGAATCAATGTATTCTTTGCAAAGGCTACTTCTATTTTTTTAATGGTACTCGGACTTGTTTCGGTTCAACTTATACTCCTGCCGTTGGAAAGTACTATTTTGAAGTGGGTTGTTCCAACAGACTTTAGGGTTGATTTGGCGTTAAGTGAAATAATTAAATTTGATTACCTGGCAATACTTGTTCCGCAAAGTTTTATTGAGTTTATTTTATATTATGGTGCTGGATTCATGGTGGTTTCTGTATTATTCACTGCTATTTTGTTCGAGCGAAGCTACAAGTGGAAAGGAATCCTTATGGGAATCGGATATACTCTGCTTTCTATCGTGATATTTGCAATGCCTGTACTGTTGATGATCGTGTTTAATCAGGATTACTTGTATCCACTTGAAATGCTTGCCGTGGAAACATTTTTGGGGATAGTTGTACTTGCTGCTTCTATCTGGATGAGCGACTTCTTATTGAAGAAAAAAGTAACAGTTTGAGAGGAGTAATAGGATGAAACGCTATTGGAAATTAATTGCTATCACATCAATTGTTGTGTTCACCGTTGGCACATTTTATATAAATTCTGCTTTATCGGCTAACAGCTATCCGGAGATTGTGTTTGAAAAAGTTAGCGGAAATGAAGAAGAATTAGATTCTGTAATCATTAATGGCAACTACCGTATAGGTCGTTATGGAACAGGTGAAAGTGTTCAGGCTACTGCAGAGGGGTCAACTTATCGGGGAGAACTATCATTTTTTGAGCGGATGCAGGGTATGTATAGTCCTGAAATGAGCCAATTACAAGATAAGTACCGTAATTTCATGCGCGGGAAAAATGGAGTTGTATCTTCATACTATAATACGAAGGATACACTTGCATATGTGGATATTATTAATCAGAGATTAGGCAACTCACCAAGCGAAATGGAGTTTGATATTGAGGTGCTGAATAAAGAAAGTAATGAAACAATATCATTTAATGTACCGGTGCCAAACCGTGCTATGTATATGAACGTTCACGTTGAAGATGTACAAATGATTGGTGGAGAATTGAAGGTAGTTACACAAAACAATCTTAAACAAACAGGTGGAGGTTTTGGTAATAATGAATTGCATTTGTATAGTTTCAATCTCTCCAAGAAAAATATTAATGGAGAAGAGAAGTTTGCAGCAGTTGAACAGAATAATAACAACAATATGCGTAAACATATAGGCTCGATTCGGGACTCCGATGCATTAAGTGCCCACAAGAACATTGTCTTTTCTATAAACAAGGAAAATATAGGGCAGAAACCTGAAGGAAATATGGCTGGTGAAGTTAAAGAGGCTGATAATGGCAACCAGCAATACTTCGCATATAACCTGGAAACTGGGGAAAAGAAAGCACTGGATTTTCCGAAAAAACATCAAGATAAAGAAGTTATGGTATATGATGGCTCTATATTGTATCTAATGGGCGAGAGTGAGGATGGACGTGAGTTTGCTCTATATAATACCGAATCCAAAAGTATGGAAGATGTATTTGTAATTCCTTCGCAAAGTACAGAAAGTATTAAATTTGGAGTGCAGTCGAACGTAGAAATTTCAGACGGAAAAATGTATGTATTAAATACAACACATAACGATGAGAATGATGCACCCTCTACTATCATGGTAATCGACGCAAAATCAGGTGATATATTATATGAGGGAAAAATTACAACAAAGGAACCCACCGATAAAGAATATAGGTTGGCAGTTTATGGGATGGAAATTAAGTAACTTGCTTAAGAGAGTCTGCTTCTGTACACAGTGGCAGGCTTATTCTTTTACTATATCATAAGGAAGGTGATACAGATGGACGCAAATATAATGTGGAACAACTATCTACAGACATTAGATGAACGAAATCGAGAAAATAAGTCATATACCGCATGGCCATTTGGCAGTGGCCCCGAAATGGCAAAAGAGTTAGCGGGTTTGGTGAAGTCCGGTGAGAAAACAGCGACATGCTCATTGCATCTATTTTATGAAATAGATGATGAGCCACTCCCAAAGGTTGGCGACTTCAATGTGATAACTGACTGGGAAGGTAATGCCGAGGCTCTGACGGAAACGATAGATGTAAAGGTACTGCCGTTTAATGAAGTAGATGCAACATTTGCTTTTAAGGAAGGGGAAGGAGACAAAAGCCTTTCCTATTGGAGAAATGCGCATATTGACTTTTTCATGAATGAACTTGCTGAACTCGATAAAAAATTTAACGAAGATATGTTAGTTGTATGTGAAGAATTCAGGGTCGTATACAAATAACTAACGTGGCCGGATATGTTCATTCTTATCCAATTAAATTTTTGTATATCTTATTAATTTTTTGATTAAAAAGGTCCATATGTACGATTCGTGCTTCGCGAACATATTCCTGACCTTCTACAAATACTAATATAACCGGTACTGTAAAAATGGTAAAAGATCCTGCAATTTCCTGTACTTCGTCTGCATTAACATGACCAAGTTTAACGGCTGGGTAATCTTCCATCTCTGATCCTTAATAATTTGGTTGTCAATTGAAATGTAGTTCTTAAAAAGTTTGCACTGTAAATTCTCCTGAAAAGAAAAAGCATGAAATCGTTGATTCATCCTCTAGTGAACAAAAAGCATGCAGGCGAAATGGAGTAAATAATATGCCCCTAGCCATACCGAGCTTGGGGCATAAAAGGATAAAAATAGCCTAAAATCATAGTATGATTTTAGTTTCAATAGAAATTAAGGGGCAGGTACAGGTGTTATGGGGTCCAAACATGTGATGGCACAGAAGCAGTCAAGATCTACTGTTATACAGACTCCAGAAGCACGCAGGTTACGAGCAGCGCCAACACCTTCCCCCCGGAAGAATTCACATACGGTATCTCCGCCACTAACTGGGTTGCTACCAGGGTTAACAACCTCTAATAATTCTAGCTTCACACAGCATTCTTCATCGTCCACAAATTTCTTAGCGCGTAAGATAGGTGATTCTACACAATCAAAGTCAAAGCCGCTATCCCTTGGTTCTTGGGTTACGCCAGTTCCAATGAAAGGTTTACAGTCCCCTTTACAGTAAAGAATAAATGGAACCGTAGTAAAGCCATTTCCATTTCCGGTAGTTGGTGATAGCAATCGATCAATTGAACGTTCACAGCTGGTACTGCAACAACCGTCACCGTTATTAGCTACCTCATCTTGCGCAGCAATGATGTCACTTATCACGTCACAAACACAATTTTCAAAACCATCACCATTACTTACCCCTCCGACACTTCCTCTGTTACAACTCATAAAAAAATCTCTCCCTGTTATTAGATTTGTTTGGTGCACTATTAAGCTATGTGAGGGATTCCATATTGGCTGTTTACTAGTCTATTTCTATTAAAAATGAGCAACTTGTCTAGGGTATTAGCAGTAATATGCGGTTGTATTAGGGTATATGCCGATACAACTTTAACTGTAGAAAATATAATTTAGTATAAATCGATACAAGTCTTGTAATAGATTTTAACCCATGAATTATTATAGAAAACCGCACATTCTAATGGAATGTGCGGTTTTTGTGCCTTTCCGGTTTTTTTAATAATCTTTAACTATATCCACTAAAGAATCGTTTCATTCACAGCATATCCCGATTTCCAATTCGGATACAAAGGTTATTTTGTGAGATAGCTGTATATTAGGCCTTAATGTGATATGATAACGAATAATATTTTATGAGAGGTGGCTGAATCATGATTGAGTATCCATTGCTAAAAAAGAATGCGACCATTGGTGTAACTGCACCTTCCTCAGGTGTTGAGCCTGAACTGCATGATATGTTTAAGCAGGCTTGTACCCGAATGAAAGAAAAAGGCTATCAGGTTGAATGTGGGAAAACTGTCTGGACGCAAATAAAGGGGAAGTCTGCATCTGCTGAAAAACGTGCTGCTGAGTTTAATAAAATGATTCAGGATGAAAATATCGATATGATTATCCCGCCTTGGGGTGGAGAATTACTAATGGAGATCCTTAGCAAGTTAGATTTTACCTCCATTCCTGCCAAGTGGATTTTAGGGTACTCTGATACGAGTGTTCTTCTCCTATCTATTACATTGAAAACAGGAATTGCTACAGCGCATGGTACTAATCTGGTAGATTTGCGCGGTGATTACTCGGACAAGACCACTGCCATGTGGGAGAACGTTCTGTCAGCGGAAGATGGTGATTCCATAATTCAGTATTCTTCAGAAAAATTTCAAAAAGAGTGGGATCATGAGAATCCTTCTCCACATGTCTTTCACTTAACGGAAGAAACGGTATGGAAAACGGTTAGTGATGAAGATGTTTCGGTTAAAGGACGATTGCTTGGTGGATGTATTGATGTAATAAGGCATCTTATTGGCACACCATATGGTAATGTTCGAGATTTTCAAAAGAATACAATCAGTGGTGAACCAATCTTATGGTATTTTGAGAATTGTGATATGCCGACAACTGATTTAAAGCGAACGCTGATTCAAATGAAGCTTGCTGGATGGTTTGATAACTGCACAGGTATCATGTTTGGACGAAGCAGTGCAAACCATCCAGTTGAGGGTTATCAGGTACAAGATGTTTATCGGGAGCTTGAGTCAGAATTGGACGTTCCAATTATTTACGATATTGATTGTGGCCATGTCCCGCCACAAATGACATTTGTTAATGGTGCGTATGCAAAAGTAAAGGTTGACAATGGAAATGGTCGTGTAGAGCAGTGGTTACTGTCCTAAAATAGCATAGAATAACAGGATATGAGAACACGAGAATGCTAAGGTTGAATTAGGAAAGGAGGGGCGCACGTGGAAGGACTTCAACGTATGGTCGCAAGTATTAATTATATTGAAAATAACCTGGAAGCGGAATTGCATATTGAACATGTTGCTGCAGTTGCTTGTATGTCGAAGTTTCATTTTCAGCGAATGTTCCATATGTTAACGGGAGTAAATGTTGCAGAATATATTCGTAAACGCAGGCTAACGATGGCTGCACAAGAACTAATACATTCGGAGAGAAGAGTTATTGACGTTGCATTTAAATACGGATATGAAACGCCAGAGTCATTTTCAAAGGCATTTCGTAAAATACACGGAATAAGTCCATCTGCCGTTCGTAATCAAAATAAACAATTGAAGGCTTTCCCGCGTCTCTCATTTCAAATTCAATTAAAAGGTGATGAGGAAATGGATTACAGGATCGTGGAAAAGGAAGATTTTAGTATTGTTGGCAAGGGTATTCGTACGACAACAATTAATGGGGAAAACCTTCGCAGAATTCCAGCTTTTTGGGATGAGATTAATGGTAATGGTGTGTCAGATAAGCTGGAGAATAGTTATGGTGCAAAGGTCATCTACGGTGCATGCATGGAATTTGACAAAGTACAGGAAAAATTAACCTATTTTATTGGGGTTGAGTCTGGTTGGAAGTCATCCTTCGATTTGGAAGAAAAAGTAATACCTGCGTCAACCTGGGCAGTTTTTCCGGTTATCGGTCCGATTCCTGATGCAATTCAAAAAGTCTGGGAGCGTATTTTTGCTGAATGGTTTCCAGCAACTGGGTATGAACATGCGGGTGGTCCAGAACTGGAGGTCTACCCTACTGACGGAGATGTAA
Organism: Virgibacillus subterraneus; assembly: GCF_900110695.1. Lineage (GTDB taxonomy): Bacteria > Bacillota > Bacilli > Bacillales > Amphibacillaceae > Lentibacillus > Lentibacillus subterraneus. The sequence goes on from NZ_FOEH01000005.1 coordinate 151,895, forward strand.
CTGCTGAGGATCATCATTGTGAAATCTGGATTCCGATTGTGAAAAAATAATACGTTAAGTCTAGCGGGTTCAGCTTTAGGGTAGAAAAAAATCATACTATCTAGGAGTAAAAACTCATAAGTTTGTGACTTAACTGGTAGGATTTTTCAATAAGAAGATGAAGTATTGCCACTCGGATCGGCCAAACAATCGAAGTGAATCCTCGTTCCGCTAAATAGCAGAAAAGGTGCTCTCGGAAGGGTGAGACGGATCCTCGTTCCGTTAAAAGCAGAAAATCAGCCTATTTTGAGGAAGGAAATGACAAATAGCGGAACGAGGATCCGACCCCAAGCTTAAAACAGGGGTTTTCAAGGAAATAACGGAATGAGGATCCGCCAAATCAGTAAATCGGATCCTCATTCCGTTAAAAAATGGGTTATTCAATAATGAGGGAGAAATGTATGTTAATTATTATGTGATTTCAAATGTTATTAGCATTTGTCTCTCCCGAAACTGAACCCGTTACGGTAAGTCATGTATTTTGGCAGTTAAGAAAGTATACTGCATAAGTGCAACTAAGTCTTATCTATATCGATAAGCCAAGTTTTCTAATCATGCTTAAAACCTACAAATCAGGAAATAGTAACAGTGAGGTGATATCATGCTGTTATCTATACTAACAGAGGGTTACATCAGATTTGGTTTATCCATCATTGTTGCGATTATTCTTATTGTTATTTTAATTCGCTTCAGGGCTAAAAAGAACCCTGCTAAAAGTTCTCTTGATATCCTTAAAGAACGTCACAGCAAGGGTGAAATAACAAAAGAAGAATATGATGAGGCACGAAAACAGCAGAAAAATGAATAAAATTTGGTTCCTGCCACGCTTCGGTTTAAAATCTTTGGGCCGAGGCGTGACAGGTTTATTTATCTGCTTTCCAGCAGCAGTTCTCTAATTTCATCCGATTTTCCTTGATTAAACAGGTCGACAATTTTACTTCCAATGACAACACCGTCACAAGCAGCAGCCAATTCGTGTGCTTTTTCAGAGCTGGAGACACCAAATCCAGCTAGCACCGGACTTTCTGTTGATTTCTTCAGCTTCTGTAAATAGGTTTTTACTTTGCTGTCATGTGTTGTTCTTGCTCCTGTAGTTCCAGTAACAGAAACAGCATAGAGAAATCCTTCCGTACGTTGCGTGATTTTTTCAATTCTTTCCTGAGGACTTGTCATAGCAACCAGGCGAATACATGAAATAGAATGTTTCTTTAAATAATCTATTATGATTGCTTCTTCTTCTAACGGCAGATCTGGAATAATAACACCGTTAACACCAGCACTTGCACAATCTTTAGCGAAATTTTCAACACCATAGGCATAGATAGGGTTCAAATAAGTCATGAGAATAACAGGAATTGATCGTCTTTCACGAAAGCGTTGCAGGGTTTCCAGGACGCTAGTAAGCGTTGTTCCATTTTCAAGTGCTCGATTTCCGGCATCCTGAATAGTAGGCCCATCTGCTACCGGGTCTGAGAAGGGAATCCCAAGTTCAACAGCTGCTGCACCACATTCCTGCAGAAAATCCAATCGATCTTCCAATATATCCAGACCACCATCGCCAGCCATTATATATGGAATTAATATATTTTCGCCTGCTTCCTGTTTTTCTTTTAGAGCTAAGTCTAAGTTTTGGTTACTCATTTGGATTACCTCCTAGTACATCTTTTGCTGATTCAACATCCTTGTCGCCACGACCGGATAAACAAATAACAATCGACTCTGATGCTTCCATCTCTTTTGCAAGTTTCATGGCAAATGCAACAGCGTGGGCGCTTTCCAAAGCAGGGATGATCCCTTCTGTTTGGGAAAGGAACTTAAATGCGTCAATAGCTTCCTGGTCCGTAATGGATGTATAGGTCACTCGGTCTGATGAGTGGAGGTGGCTGTGTTCTGGACCAACTCCAGGGTAATCAAGTCCGGCAGATATCGAATGTGCTTCTTCTATTTGACCATGTTCGTCCTGTAGCAAGTGGGACATAGTTCCGTGTAATATACCAATACTGCCTGCAGTCAGTGTTGCAGCATGTTTGTTTGTTTCAATCCCGCTTCCACCTGCTTCAACCCCATACATCTTGACACTTTCATCCTGGATAAATGGATAGAACATGCCCATTGCATTGCTGCCACCACCGACACAGGCAATAACTGCATCAGGTAGAGTGCCTGTTTCCGCATGGTACTGTTGCTTTGTTTCCTCGCCGATAACAGCCTGGAAATCACGGACGATTTTTGGAAAAGGATGCGGCCCTACGACGGAACCGATAATATAGTGCGTATCTTCAACATGACTTACCCAATAGCGTAATGCTTCATTAACAGCATCTTTTAGTGTTCCGCTTCCCTGTGATACACTTTCGACTTTAGCTCCGAGCAATTCCATCCGGAAGACATTCAGTTTTTGCCGCTTAATGTCTTCTGCACCCATGAATACAACACATTCAAGGCCGAGGAGTGCGCAAACTGTAGCGGTAGCAACACCATGCTGGCCGGCACCGGTTTCGGCGACAACTTTCTTTTTTCCCATTCGAAGGGTCAATAACGCTTGACCGACGGTGTTATTAATTTTATGTGCGCCTGTATGGTTGAGGTCTTCGCGTTTCAGATAAATAGAAGGTCCGCCTAATTTATTGGATAAATTTTTGGCATGATAAAGCGGCGTTTCACGTCCTACGTAATTTTTTGAATAGTAATCTAGTTCTTTTAAAAAAGCAGGGTCCTTTATTGCTTCTTCATAGGACTCTTCCAATTCGAGAAGTGCTGGCATTAATAACTCGGGAACAAATCTCCCGCCGTAATTGCCGTATCTTCCTTTTTCATCTGGCATTGTATATGTTGTCATTGTTTTCATCCTTTCGCATTCCTGATAAATTGGTTTATTTTGGCTAAATCCTTCTGTCCATCAGTTTCAACTCCGCTTGATACGTCTACTCCTGCAGGGTTTGCAGTTGTAATTGCTGGCTGCACATTTTCAGGAGTAAGTCCACCTGCTAAAATAATTTTCGATAGGTTCAGGTCTTTTAATAGATTCCAGTCAAATGTTTTTCCGTTACCGCCACGGTTTGGCCCTTTTGGACTGTCAACCAGATAATAATCACTTGGATATAATTGCATTGCATTTTTTTGTTCCGTGATCATCGGGAACGCTTTAATTACTGTATATGGGAGCTTTGCAGCAAACTCAGCTGACTCATCACCATGAAGCTGTATAACATCTAACCCTACGTGCTCGGCAGTCTTTAAAATATTTCTTTCCGACTCGTTTACAAATACACCAACTTTTTTAACAGAAGAAGGGATAGCAGCACTAATCTGTGCAGCCTTTTCTGGTGTGATTTGCCGTTTACTTGATGCGAAAACAAATCCGATAAAATCAGCACCAGAGTTAACAGCCTCTTTGGCAGCTTCTGCAGTTTTTATACCACAAATTTTAACGAGCATTTGGTATACCTCCTTTTGTTATGGGGATTTTCAATTCGTTGAAAAGCGCTGCTATGTTATTGGAACGCATTAATGTTTCACCGACGAGTATGCCGTTTATATCCTCTTTGCCGACTTGAATGACATCATCGCGGGATTTAATACCACTTTCACTAATCAGAATTGTATCTGGATTTTTGACCATGGATGCCAGTTGCTCTGTAGCGGACAAATCAACCTCAAAGGTTTTTAAATTTCGATTATTAATCCCAATAATCGTTGCCCCAAGTTCGATTGCTTTCGTCATTTCGTTCTCATCATGAACTTCACAAAGCACCTCAAGCCCTTGATGTGTTGCATATTTAAATAGTTCATGAAGCTTATTATCTGAGAGTGCAGCGACGATTAAGAGAATTATAGAAGCACCTGCAGCTTTTGCATGGTCAATTTGAATCGGATCAATCATAAAGTCTTTACAAAGAATAGGAATATCGACAGCCTCGCGAACGTTTCGTAAATCTTCCATCGAACCGTTGAAAAATGTTTTATCGGTCAGGACAGAAATCGCGCCAGCACCACATGATTCATATAATTTTGCTTGTTTAACTGGATCAACCGCCATATCAATTTCACCTTTTGATGGGGAAGAGCGTTTAATTTCAGCGATAACATTCATTTTCTGTGTGTTATGAAAGGTATGTTCAATTTTCTTAATCGATTTGGCAGCATCTGAAAAATTAGGTAATGGCTGTTTTTTCAGCAACTCAACTTCTACTTCCTTTTGGCGAACAATTTTATCTAAAATAGTCATATTACATCGCCTCATTTGAAACTTTATTACTGTATTCCACTAGTCGTTGCAGTTTTTCTAATGCTGCTCCACTATCGATACTTTCCTTAGCTTTCGTAATACCTTCTTGAATGGATGATGCAGCACCATTTGCGAATATTCCAAGCCCTGCATTCAAAAGTATCGTATCGTAATAGGGACCTTCCTTTCCTTGTAAAACCTGCAGTAAAATCTTTGCGTTATCCTTTGCGTCTCCGCCAAGGATTTGCTGGTTATCATAGACAGGCAAGTTGACTTCAGATGGGTGCAGTGTAAATGAAGTGATTTTTCCCTGATCCAGTAATGTGATATGGTTCTCACCAGCAAGTGAAGCTTCATCCATATGTCCAGCACCGTTTATCACAAGTGCGCGCTTTCTGCCTAATTTGTGTAGCGTTTCAGCAAGCATAGGCAGCATATCGCGACGATAAACGCCTAAAAGCTGTGAGTCTAAATCGACAGGATTTGTTAGTGGCCCAATTAGATTAAAAATTGTTGGTATTCGTAAATCCTTGCGTACTTTCATGAATCGCTTCATTCCCTGATGAACGTGTGGAGCGAATAAAAAAGCGATGTTGTTATCGTGCAGCATTTCCTCTACATGTTGTTTTGAAAAGGATAACGAAACACCCAAATGTTCCAGTACGTCTGCGCTTCCTGTTTTACTTGTAATACTGCGGTTACCATGCTTGGCGATTGTCACACCAGCACCGGCAATCACAAACGCTGCGGTCGTACTAATGTTGAAGCTGTATGAGCGATCACCACCTGTACCGCAATTATCCATTACATTTGGAAGGATATTTGTGGTTTGGTTTGACTCGGAACGAACAACTTCAACAAGACCAGCGATTTCCTCTGGTGTTTCCCCTTTAGCTCTTAATGCTGTTAAGAACGAAGCGAGTTCACTTTCACTAACTTCATTTGAGAAACAGTATGCTGTGGCATCTTTCATTTCCTCCAGATTAAGGTTTTCTTTATTCAATAATTTTTCAAGATAGTTTTTCATGACGAAACTCCTTTCCGATTATTTCTAAAAAGTTTTGAATCATCTTCATACCAGTTAATGTGCCGATTGATTCAGGGTGAAACTGTATGCCATAGACTGGGTACTGTCTGTGTTTAATTGCCATGATTTCGTTGTCCTCTAAAGACTTGGCAACGACCTCCAATTCGTCTGGTAATGTTTGTTGGTTGATTACCAGCGAATGGTAACGCATTACTTCAAGCGGCTGTGTCAAATAATTAAACAATCCGTCGCCATTATGTGTAATTAAGGATGTTTTGCCATGTTTGATTGTGTTTGCCTGTTTAATTGCAGCACCTAAAGCATGTGCGATTACTTGATGCCCTAAGCAAATACCCAGAATCGGTGTGTTTTTATGAAATTCTTTTACAACCTCTGTACAGATTCCAGCATGTTCTGGTACTCCGGGGCCAGGGGATATAATGATAACTTCCGGATTCATTTCAGAAATTTCTTCAATGGTAATCTGATCATTCCGACAAACTTTTACTTCGGCACCTTGGCTGGCAAAGTAATGAAAAATGTTATAGGTAAATGAATCATAGTTATCAATTAGTAAAATCATAATTCGTCACCTCCATTAATGATCTTGCTTTATGCAATGTTTCGTTGTACTCGGTCTCAGGATCTGAGTCATAAACAATACCAGCACCGGCCTGCAGGTAGGCGTAATTATTTTTTACAACAAGTGATCGGATGGTTAGGGCAATGTTCATGTCATAATTAAAGCTGATGTAACCAACACCGCCTGCATATACACCACGCTTTAAAGCTTCTAAGTCATTAATAATCTGCATCGCCCGGATTTTTGGTGCTCCGGAAACTGTTCCAGCAGGCAAGCAGGATATCAAAGCATCAATACTCGAAAAACGGGAAGTTAATTTACCGTGTACTTCAGATACCATGTGCATAACGTGCTGATACTTTTCTACCGTCATGTAAGTTGGAACAGAAATACTATTAATTTCACAAACTCGGCCAAGATCATTGCGGCTTAAATCAACTAGCATCCGATGTTCGGAAATTTCTTTTTCGTCAGCAAGAAGTTCCTTGGTCAGTTCCTTGTCTTGATCCTTCGTTTTGCCGCGAGGACGCGTTCCCGCGATTGGGTTTGTAATAATATCCTGACCAGTTGTTTCAATAAGACTTTCCGGCGATGCTCCCAAAACGACATAATCGTCAAAGTCGATGTAGAACATGTAAGGGGATGGGTTAGTCTTTCTTAACTTTCGGTAAAACGAAAACGGATCACCATGTATGGTAGCTTTCATTCGTTGTGATAAGACAACTTGAAAGATATCACCCTGGTTTATATGTTCTTTAGCAATTTCAACGTTACGCATAAATGTTTCCTTATCCATTTCAGGTTCGAATGTAATCTCTCCCTCAGTCGTTGGATCTGTTGTTTGATTTGATAATAATGCTTTTTTTAGTTCCTCTAGACGTTTATCTAATACAGATTCAGACTGCTGTTCAAGATTAGTGGCGACTAAGTAAACTGATTCATCGTTGTGATCAAAAATAATAACATTCTTATAAAGCATTAAATGAATATCTGGCATTTCAATAGCATCAGGTAAATCATCGCCAATGTTTTCATAGGACCGGATTGAATCATATCCGATGTAACCTACAGCACCTCCGAAAAATGGAAACGGCAGATCTACATCCATTTTGGGCAACTGTTGTTTTAAAACAGATAAAGGATTTTCTGTTTGTTGTTCCTTTTTTTCATGCCCATGATTGAAAATAGATGTTTCGTTTCCTTCTCCAATGATTTCCTTGTAAGGATCTGTACCAATAAAGGAATACTTACCTTTCTCCTCATGTTGGAATGAACTCTCTAATAGAAATTTCTTGGTGCCATGAAGGTTTTTGTATATTCCAATTGGGGTTAATGTGTCGGCGTTTTGTTTAATAAACTTATAATCGAGTGTTTGTGTTTTTGTTTCCATTCGTAAAACTCCTTTCCAGTTTCTATGAAATAAAAAAATCCCCTGCAAAACACATATGGAATGTGCTTGCAGAGGACGATTGTGACCGCGGTGCCACCTCTATTGGAGAGTCTGAAAAGTCTCTCCATCTTTTTCGGATACGGGAAAAACTTAATATCCTATCCGTGTAACGGCGGAGCTCCGTGTTTCCCTACTGCCATTCAGGAAACCTCTCGTAAGTCCATTCGGCTATTATTCACGTACCGGTATCTCACCACCACCGGTTCTCTTGAACGCTGCAAAAAGCTTACTCCTCTTACTCGACGATTTATTATATGTAGTTTTTTTGAATACAAAAAGGTCCCCCATCCGAAAAGGACGAGGAACCGTGGTACCACCTTTATTAGCTAAAAAATCAGCTCTCTTTGGCAATATCAAGTAATGAATTACTTAATATTTGTCTCGTATAACGATGAGACATGGTCGCCAAAGCCTACTGAATTACAAGTTTCGGTTTGGAAGCTCAGAAGTCCATTCATCTATACGCGCACACTGACTTACACCACCCGTCAGCTCTCTAAAGTGTTCATACAGATTACTAATCTTCGTCATTGCTAAATCGATTTAAATTGTTGTTAATAATCATAGGGTAGTTTATTAATAATGTCAAGGTATTTTTAAAAATTTGGCTATTTATTTAGTAGAATTAATTGAGACTGATTTCCGACTTCAGTAGAACCGCTTGGAATTAGGCTTTTGTCCTTCAACTTATGGTAGTCGGTTGGTTCTTTTTCTATTCCCAATCCAATTCTTCTCCTGAAAGACGAGCAAATTTTTCTACTATATCTTTAAGGTGTTGATAGTCCAATGACGGAAGATTCTCTATATCTACAGCTTCCAAAATGTATTTATTGAAATGCAATACTTCTTTTTGTATAGACGCCTCACTAACAAGAGCAATCTTATATAACGCATCTATAATGCTATATACAACCGAAATGTCATCTTTTCCGTAATGCTTAATTTGGTAAAAACTTTTATATAAATAGTCTCGGAATTTCTTTTGCTGCATGATCATTCGTAAATCTCCATCTGAATCGGAATAAAAGGTGACAGGACGGTAGTTTCCGGCTAATTCCGTAAGCAATCCACTAATGCGGTGAATACAGTTAATTGCCGTGTTCGGGTCATTCATACTGGTCGAAAGTGCTTTTACAGCAATCTCCACTAACTTTTCTATCGAAAATCCAATATCCTGAAGATCCGTACGTTCGTTGCCGATTACCAAAAAACGGTCGTGTTCGGCTAATTTATCGTTTCTGTTCCCTAAAGACCAAAAATAAAAAACCGACATTCCTTTAGGTACATAATCACCGACTTGAAAAGTTGCCTCTAACACCATGTCATTGTTAGTAGCCCAGTTAATAAGATAATTATAATTTACTTGTTGAATGTAGCCCGAACGCCTGGCATTAATCGTTTGTCTATCTTTTTCTCTTATGTCTTCAATCTGGGAATGGTCCCAATGCTGATGTTCTCCATACGTTCTCTCTGAAAAGGTTTCTTTAATTAATTCCGATGTTTTGTTACGTATGACGCCAATAAGGAAGTTCACTTGCGCCCAACGTGCCGAAAAATGGATAAATAAAATAAAAAAGCCAAGCGAAATAATCATAATAATAACGGTGAAAAAGGGGCTAAACAAATCTTTTTGGTTTGTCTCTGTTAATAACCATAAATTAATAAGTACAAAAATAAATCCAAACGTGTAAACACCTAACACGTGTTGTGTGATTTTGCTTTGCATAAAGTCCTGAAGTGCTCGAGGCGAAAACTGGGATGAATACGTCGTTAACATCACCATAATCGTCGAAAAACTTATCGTTGTCATAGTCAGTATAGCTGTGATTAAAGCAGAATAAAGCTGCTTGGCTATACTTTGACCCGTAAGTAAAATGTTCGGAATGCTGCTGGATACTTTAGGGACTAACCAAACATCCAAGGCTGTTATTACAGCTGCTGCAATTATTGAACATAACCCATATACAATGGGAAGAAACCAGAAACTATCGCGAGAGATCGTCCACAATTTGGTTTGGTTCATTCCAACCCTCTTTTCTAAACAATAATCACCACATACCCTGATTAAGCATTAACAAAACTTAAGACAAATCTAAAACAAATAATGATCTTATTGAAATATACCCCTTTTCACATGAGGTGTTCCATGTTTTAACAAAATGGCCCGTTCGTATTGAGAAACACCTTTATTGTCACTGATTGCCTTGCTTCTTTTCAACGAGAAAATGCTTCCTGTCCGATGTTTCAAACACATATTGACAGGGAGTGCACAAAGTATGACGTCATATGAAAGCTTATAGTGTAGCATCAAACCTGGAAGTAACAGCTTGGATTGTGAAGCTGGAGGATGATTCCCCCCGCAGGTGAATTTGAGGCAAAAGATGATGCCATTGCGAATGCCAGAGAATTATCCAAAGAAAATACTTCAAGTGAACTTTCAATTTTTGACAACGAGCATAATGTTATCAAGAAGGACGATTTTAAGATCAATCTGACTAGTGTCGGCTGTTACAACACAAAGGCTGATTAATTAGCTAGCAGAATTCGGGATGATAACCGAATTCTGTATTGAGTGAAAAGGATGAATTAAGCACTAAGCCGTTGAGAATGGGGTTGTATGTCTGGATCTTGAACGTGATTATTCTCTGATGAAGTTAGAAGCTTAGAGTAATCGTATAACCCCCAAAAAATAGTCTGTTCTAAGTATTTGAGTGAAAACGTAAACTTATTCAAACAACTACCTGATTGGAAAAAGCAACAATCTTGTGGAGGACTTCGAAATCAACCTTGATAACGATGGTTAATAAGTCTTGGGGCGGATACATGAAATTCAGAAATAAACTATACTATTAGTTAGTGAGAGTCTAGGGGAGGAATTTTAATGGAGAAAGTAATTGGCGAGAATTGGAGTCTTGATTCCCTGTATGCAGGTGGAAAAGAATCAAGTGAATTAAATGGATTAATTTCGCAGCTAAAGCATGATATGAAAGGGTTTCAGGAAATTGTTCAAACGTTTGATCAATTTTATTCTGAGAAAGACTTAATTGATCTTTTACAACAAATCCAAGAATTCAAGCAAGCGTCTTTTGAACTGGATGAATTTATGGTTTGTCTCTATGCAGTAAATGTCGATGATCCATATGTATCTAAATTAGTTGATGAAAGCGCAAAGCTTCAAGCTGATTATGAATCTCTAAAAATTGATTTAGACGAAATCTTGGCTGGAATTTCAGAAGCCAAGTGGAAACATTTAATGAATCACGACGAAGTGAAAGAATATCAATTTTACTTAGAAGAGCGCAAACAAAAAATGGACGATAAGTTACCAATAGAAATGGAAAAAGTGATAAATAAGCTTTCCGTCAATGGGTTTATTGGCTGGGAGGATTATTATGAACAAATGATGGGTGCTCTGCGGTTCCCTGTTGAAAAAGATGGTAAGAAAGAGGAAATCTCATTTGGGCAAGCGGGAAGGTACCTCTTTTCAAGTGATCGATCTGTACGGCAAAATATAGCGCGAAATATTGTTGAGGTATGTGAGAAACAAGCAGAATCCTTTGCAACAGTTTTAAACAGGATCAATGGGTTTCGGCTTGATGTCTATAAACAACGTGGCTGGGACAATGTGCTAAAGGAAGCTATGGAAGAGAACCGAATTAATGAACAAACAGTTCAAACAATGGTATCAGCAATAAATGAAAATAGAGAAGTCGCTCATATTTTTTTTAAGCGGAAGGCTCAAGTAATGGAGCTTGAAAAACTAGCCTGGTATGACATGGAGACACCGAGCTTTACATCGGATAAGAAAATTTCTTATCAGGAAGCTGCAGATATTATTATTACCCAGTTTTATAAGTTCAGCGACAAGCTTGGTAAGTTTGCTGAGAACGCGTTTCAAGAAGGCTGGATTGAAGCTGAAGATCGCAAAGGTAAAACGCATGGAGGGTTTTGTGCCTTTATGCCACTAAAAAAAGAAAGTCGGATATTCCTAACATTTACAGGTAGCTATCAGGACGTTGTGACAATTGCCCACGAGCTTGGACATGCTTACCATAACTATATTTTGCAAGATGAGCCTGCTTTTACACAGGAAATAAGCACAAGTGTAGCGGAAACCGCATCGACCTTTGCGGAAAACCTAGTACTGGATGCTGCTATTGAGCATGCATCAAGTGAAGAAGATAAATTGTCCCTACTGGAAATGAAAATTTTAAATGGATTAAAGTATCAGGTTACCGTCCCAGCTATGTTTGAATTTGAACAAAAGTTATATGGACAACGAATGCAAGGACCGCTGACAGCAAATGAGATATCAAGTTTAATGGAAGGCATGATAAAGAAAATTTATGGCGATGCTTTGGATGAAAATAATAAATATTTGTGGATGACCATACCTCACTTTTTTCATACAGATCTAGCTTTCTACAACATCCCATATACGATTGGTTATCTATTCAGTAATGGTATCTACGCCATGGCAAAAGAACAAGGAAAACAATTTCCGGAACAATATGATGCCTTGCTGCAAAGTTCTGGAAAAATGACAGTAGAAGATTTAGCAAGTCGTTTCCTCAACAAGGATATTGGAGAGAAGGAATTTTGGGAGGCATCTCTGGAACCAACTATTGAAGCGATAAATGAATATATGAAGCTGACAGAGAAGATGGTATAAATTTTTAAAAAACGGACAGTAAAGTAGGGCGCTGTTCGTTTTTTTATTTTTCTTCTGTTTCAAACAACCCTTTTTGTGCTATTTTAGATATATATGATTTTTTTCAAGGGAGTTCTGATGATGACGAAGAAAAAAGTTGGTATTATATTTGGCGGAAAGTCGGCTGAACACGAAGTATCATTACAATCAGCTAAAAATATTGTTGATGCAATTGATAAAAATAAATATGATGTTGTTCTTATCGGGATCGATAAACAAGGTAAATGGCATATAAATGATCAATCTTCCTACTTAATTAATGCTGAAAACCCAAAATTAATTCAATTAAACAAATCAAACGATACGATAGCAATAGTGCCTGGAGAGACCGATAATCAAATGATACATGCAGCAAATGCAGGTGCGCTGGACCAGCTTGATGTTGTGTTCCCGATTGTGCATGGTACATTAGGAGAAGACGGCAGTTTACAAGGAATGATGCGAATTGCAAATCTCCCATATGTCGGTTCAAACGTCTTGGGGTCATCTGTTTGCATGGATAAAGATGTCGCGAAACGTTTGCTAAAAGAAGCGGGTGTTAATGTTGCGAATGGCTTAGCTTTTTCAAGTGCAAAAAAAGATAAGATTAATTACGACGAAATAAAAGAGCAAATTGGAACACCAATGTTCATAAAGCCAGCAAATCAAGGCTCTTCAGTTGGGGTTAGTAAAGTTTCATCGAAGGAAGAATTTTATAAAGCGGTTGGCGAGGCATTTCAATATGACCATAAGCTTATTGTAGAAGAAAGTCTTGTTGGCCGTGAAATAGAATGTGCTGTATTAGGAAATGAACATCCTAAAGCATCAGTGCCAGGTGAAATTTTGCCACAAACGGAATTTTACTCCTATGAGTCAAAGTATATTGATGAAAGCGGAGCAAAGCTGGAAATACCAGCAGATCTATCAGACGAAATGGTTGCAAAAGTGCAGAAGGCAGCTGTTGAAGTGTTTGAAACACTTGAGTGTGAAGGCTTAGCCCGTGTTGATTTCTTTTTAACTGAGGACGGAGAAGTGTATGTAAACGAGGTTAACACACTACCTGGATTCACTCGAATTAGCATGTATCCGAAGCTATGGGAAATCAGTGGGGTTTCCTATCCGGAATTGATTACTCAATTGATCGAGCTAGCTATTGATCGTCATCAGAAAAACAGTATGCTGAAAAGCGCTGTATGGGATGAGGAATAAGGAAAAGAGTTGGCCGCTGGGGTTACAGTTGTAACTCTAGCGGTCTTTATTATTAGATTATGTGTGAAAATATCGACCGGAAAACGGGGATATCAACCTTGGAATGAGTTTATCGACCGGAAAACGAATATATCAACTTGGGAATGAGTTTATCGACCTCAAAACCTCAACAGACATCGCAAACATCACAAAATAAGGGTGTCATATTAAGCATTGCTTACATGACACCCTTTTCTATTATCCTTTAAACGTTGAGAATTTCTCGCTAACTGGTACTCTGCCTTTTTTAATAGGCTTTTCATCAAAGTACCCAAGATGGATGAACCCTACTATTTTCTCATCCTCACCAACATCGAGGATTTCTTTTACTTTTGGATCATAAATGTGTGGATTGGTTTTCCATACGACACCAAGCTGTTGTTCCCAGGCAAGCAACCAAAAGTTTTGAATCATGGATGCTGTTGCTCCAAAATTTTCATCCCATTGCTTTTGATTATCGGGTACATCCATCACAACTATTAGGAATGCATTCGGTTCATTCAGATACTCTCTGCGATTTTCCTGCTTTTCTTCTGGGTATGTGGCAGCAACTTTTTCGGCAAATGCCTCTTTTTGCTCTGGCCCAACAAAAATAAAGCGCCACGGCTGTCGGTTGCCGTGAGTTGGTGCCCATGTTGCATCATCCAGTAAGTTCATCACCGTTTCCTCTGTTACAGGTTTATCATTATAGCCTTTTTTAACAGCACGGCGTTCACGGATAATGGTTGCAAGCGCTGTTGAATTTTTTGTTTGTTCCATTTGATGTCCTCCTCGTTGTTCCCTCTATAAATTTATATGCGCCTAAATGATAATTATTTTCAACTAAATTGTAGCCGATGAGACAGTAAAAATCAATGGACTATAAAAATATGGTGATGTGTGATGTTTATCACATTAATTGATTGTGGTATTGGTTACACTGTAGGCAAGACTTAAGATAATTAATGAAAGGTTGTGTCAAATGCAACTTATAAGAGTAGACCATGAGATAACGAAGCCTGTTGAGGGGAAAAAGGTTTTTGATGAGGATAACCGTGAGATTATGCACATCAAATTAAAAGCTGGCGAAGAAATTGAAGAACATGACTCTCCGAAACACGTGTTTATATTTGTTAAAAAAGGTGAGGTTGAATTCACGCTTAACAATGAGGGTTCTACGATTAATCAGGAAACGATATTGCGTATGGAACCATATGAGCGCCATGCATTAAAAGCTCTAAGTGACGTAGCTATCCTTGTTATGAAATGCTAGTTTAATTAGGATTATGGCCTTTGGCAGGTTGGGGTGAAAAGATGCTGAATGTACAGTTGGAAGGGAAAAGAGCTATCATTGGTCTACGTGAGCGGATTTTAAACGGAGAACATCCGCGTAACGAGGTGTTCAATTATGTAAAACCAGCCCCTCTAGGCATGATAATTGAGGTACACGTACCACATGAAGCGCAGCCTCTAGCCGGGGACTGGAGAGTTTTGGTCTAAATGTGATTACTGATCAGCTTGAGATTGGACATTATCGATTAATGACAGTAAAGTTAGGTTAAATAATGTAGAGGCAGTTATCTTATGAAGGAGATAGCTGCTTTCATAGTATACGAGGAGGGTATAACATGGACAAATTTATGGAACGAGCAGTAGAATTAGCTTCAGATAATGTTCGTAATGGTGGTGAACCTTTTGGTGCAGTCCTGGTGAAAAACAATAACCTGGTTGATGAAGGGGTCAATGAGTTACATAAACGCTTTGATATTACTGCACATGCAGAGATTCAAGCAATGCGGAGGGCACAGAAGAAAATGCATACGCATGTTTTACAGGGCTATACCATGTACGCGAGCGGAGAGCCGTGTCCGATGTGCATGACAGCAATGTATTATGCTGGGATTGAAACAATATATTATTGTGCCACAGCTGAGGATGCTGTTGAAGCAGGGTTAGGAAAGTCGGAGTTTGTTTATGGAGAGTTAAAAAAACCAAAGGCTGAACGTCAAATTCGTATGGTACATATGCCATTAGAAGAAGCGCAGGAAAATCCGATGAAATTGTATAAAGAAGAAAAAGCGTAATTTGACACAGCAGGACCACATCCGTATGATAAAAGAAAGATTAACCGAAGGAGGACCTACCTGACAATGAAGTAAACCCACGTTTTTTCCAATCAAGTTTGAATAACTTCAAACGAGCGTTTCTGTCTGAATGAAACGAATGGGATACGTGTGTACTTTTAACGGGTAGCAATCATAATTAAAAAATTTTCCGTGATCCCGTATATCCATATATCCATTGTAATCATTCACAGGCAGATTCCTGTGTTTTTTTATTGCTAAAAATGGGGGTATGGATATGTTTATTTTTAAGGCGAAAGGTCTTTGCAAGGAATGGAACGGCAATATGATTTTTCAAAACATCGATATTGAGCTGCAACAGGGTGAACATGTGGTACTATTTGGTCGGAATGGATCAGGTAAAACATCGCTTCTGAATGGATTGCTCGAAAAAACAGCATTTGACTCGGGGTCTATTCAACGATTTATTCCGTCTGATGATTGGGGTGTGCTTGAACAGGATCCATCTGTTGATTCAAACCTAACGACCCTGGAATTTGTCCTAAGTGCTGCTGGAAAAGTTTATCACTTGAAAAAAGAACTCGAGCATGTACAAACGCAACCCGAGATCAATATGGAAAAATATACAGCAATCTATAATGAATTTATAGGTCTCGATGGATATAGTCTGGACGCTAAGGCAGAATCTGCACTGCATCAAGTTAAACTAACTTCAGAAGTGTGGGGAAGTTCGTATGATCAGTTAAGTGGTGGTCAAAAAACGAGGGCTCAGCTTGCTCGCCTTATTTTACAAAATCCGGAATGTATTATTATGGATGAACCGACAAATCACTTGGATAAAGAAACGATTGAATGGCTGGAAGAATGGCTTGTGAATTATAAAGGTGCTGTGTTGTTCGTTTCCCACGATCGTTTATTTCTGGACCGTACAGCTCATGCAATTTATGAACTGAATTCGGATGAATGCAAGCGATATGAGGGAGGTTATTCTGCTTACCGTGAACAAAAAGAAGTTGAGCGACGTACACAGGAATTGACTTATCGTAAGCAAGAACAGAAAAAAGAAGGTCTACTAAAGACAATTCGAAACTACCAACAATGGTTTCAGCAGGCTCATAAAGAAGCTGGACAAAATGACTTCGCGCGTTCAAAAGCAAAGAAAAACGTATCACGGTTCAAGGCGAAAGAAAAGGAACTGGAACGACTGGAAAATAATAAAGTGCAGAAACCCCAAGCTGGTAAAAAATTAAATGTAAAGCTGGAGGACAGTACTTTTTCTGCAAGAAGATTGCTGCAAATAGAGAATCTATCTTTTTCCTACGATAAGGAAAAGGTGCTCTTTACCAACTTAAACACCTCTATATACAGGGGTGATCGTATTGGAGTGGTTGGTCCGAATGGTTCGGGAAAGTCGACTTTATTAAAGCTTATTACAGGTGATCTTACTGCCGAGAAGAGTGGTATAAGGCAAAACCCTCAAACGAAGATCGGCTATTTCGCACAGGAACTGGAAAACCTGGATGAACAAAAGACGATTCTGGATAGTATGCTTGAATTACCAGGTATGACGCAATCTGATGCAAGAACGATTCTGGGTTGTTTCTTGTTTTCAAGGGAATCTGTTTTTCAGCAAATTTCAACCTTGAGCATGGGAGAGAAATGCCGCATAGCCTTCCTCAATCTTTATTTCAGCAACGCCAACCTGCTAGTGTTGGATGAGCCAACAAACTTCCTGGATGTCGATACGAAGGAAGTTATCGAGGATGTTTTACAAGCATACCCAGGAGCACTTGTCATTGTTTCCCACGACCGTTATCTAATTAAAAAGACCTCAAATCGTATTATCGAACTGAGAGGTCAGGGAATGATCGACTATGTTGGAACCTATGACGAATTTCTGGAACACAAAAATAGTGCTACTGAAAGTGATCCGAGCAACGATAATGAAATTCGGGAACTTAAACTTAAACTGACCCAGCTAATGAGTATGGAAGCAGAAGACGAACAGGAAAAAGAGAAAATTCTCTATGAAATTAAAAAAGTTCAGAAAATGCTCCATAATAAAGAGTGATTTCATGATAATATAGTGCTAAAGATAGTTTCAGGGGGATATTAATGTTAAAGAAACTTTATTACACATCGGAAATAATGGCCGCAACTATTATTGGCTCTGCAATCATGTTATTATTTTTTATCGTTGAAAACATTATGGGAAATAATGTTGAGGCAAACGGACTAATAACAAAGTCTATTATTGTGATAGTACTCTATTTTATCGTTTACTTTATTGCGTTTTTCTTTTTAATAAATCCGTTTTATGATTTTCTGAAAGGAAAGCTAAATAGACAGCTTACGGCAATTATTATTCTCATCATCGCGAATCTAATATTATTCGCTGGTTTATATGTGGATACATCTCAGACACTACTGGAAGTAATTATAGATAATTATAGTTTATTTTTAGCAACGAATCTATCGATAGTTTTCTTTTCCTTCAAAAAATTGTCATAGAAAGTGAGGCATAATAATGAACAAATTCATCGAACAAGCATTACATGCGGCAGGTGACTTTTCAACACTAAAGCAGGTTAAGCAAACATTCGGTGGATCAATTAATGAAAGTTTTTTTGTTGAAACTAATGAACAAAAATATTTTATTAAATATCATACGGATGCGCCTGATCGTTTTTTTGAGCTGGAAGCGAAAGGTCTTCGTTTAATCAGGGAAACAAATTCGGTTTCTGTTCCTGAAGTGCTGGCATATTCTGATGAAAAAAATAATGCGTTTCTTGTAATGGATTGGGTTGAAGGACGAAAATCGCAGGATACAGAAACAAAGCTAGGTGATCGAATAGCAAAGATGCATCAGACCTTTGGCAATCAGCATGGCTTTCCGGATGATACATTCATTGGCGTGCTGCCACAGCCGAATGGACTATTTTCAAGCTGGCTGGAATATTACCGTGATAGCAGGCTTTCCGCCCAAATGACACAAGGGATTGAGCAAAACAGTATTACGGGAAATCGACGACTCCGACTGGAAAAATTACTGATGAATTTGGAAAAGTGGATCCCGGATGATGTTGAGCCATCTTATTTACATGGTGACTTATGGGGTGGAAATTGGCTTGTAGGCGCAGGGGGCAACCCATATGTGATTGATCCGTCATTCTTGTATGGAGACCGACATTTTGAACTTGCTTTTACGGAACTGTTTGGTGGCTATTCCAGGGATTTTTATCAAGCCTATGAAGAACGTTTTGCCTTGAGGGATGATTATGAGGATATTAAAGCCTTATATCAGCTCTATTATCTGCTTGTTCATTTGAATATTTTTGGGGAGTCTTATGGTCCCAGGGTCGATTCAATTCTGAAACGATATGTAGGGGTGTACTAATTTTGGACACAAATTCGTTACAAAGTCACTTATAAATGTGTGGAATGTCACAGCCCCTATGTAGGTAAATTTATATGATTGCAGTAAACCAAGTTTTACTTGAGCTTATGAAACTATAAAATTTAAGTGTTGTTGGATAATTGGACTACCTGATCAGCCATATCCAGCTTCAGCGCCTAGCGCTTGCGCTTTTGTTCCAGGAGGCAATTAAAATGACATTTTATGAGTTGCTTGTTTTTATCCATGTTTTCTCAGCGATTTTGGGTATGGGCCCAGGGTTTGTGATGATTTATATTGTGACTAAAGCAACAACAATGACTGAATTGAAGCATGCTTACATAATACGTAACCGACTGCATATCTTTGTAATGGTCGGTGGGACGCTGCTATTGATAACCGGCTTGTTGATGGGGTATCTACATCCATATTTATTTGAACAAGGCTGGTATGTAACCAGTTTGCTATTGTATTTAATAGCGTTAGGATTTGGCCCTACTGTACTATCACCAAGATCCAAGCCAATTAAGGCGATGTTAAAGGAACACAATGGTGATGAAATTCCAGCTGACTATTTCATACTTTCCAAAAAACTGTTTTTCTTCGAGCGCATTGAAAATGTTATTTTTTTAATAGTAATTGCCTTAATGGTATTGAAGCCTTTTTAATGGGGATAAAACGCTTTGCCAAAACAATTGGCAGAGCTATTTTATTATTTAAAAGATAAAAAAGTGGGACCTATTCCACTTTTTAATCGTCTAAAGAAATATTAACTAAAAAGCAGGTATTAAATTTTGGAGCAAAGGGATAGGGATACCGAGATTTTAGAGAAATCCAAGTTAGAAATTAAGTGTTTATTTTTTACATACATATGATAAGGTAACATTAGATAATGGAATTGTGGCAAAAATTACAGGGGAAAATGCTTTGAAATGGAAAAATGACAAGGGACATCTTCGTAAGTTATCTGTAATGGAACCTCCTGACGCTTCGGAATCCCATTTTTCTATAGATGATGTAGCAAATATCGCAAACTCAATCCAATAAAATTCAAGCGAATAGTTATGTCTTAAAAATGGAAGAGGTGACTTAAAACATGTATATTGTGATCGGCATTTCTCTCATAGTCCTTATAATACTTTTAATAGTGATTGATAAGTTTGCCACTTTTTCGGAGTTCATGAGCAGCTTTAAAAAGGGAACCTTTCCAAAGCTTATTATCGGGCTTTCCATTGCTGCTGTATTATTTATTTCATATGGTATTTATCATGAAATTACGTATCAGCCACCTTACCTTGATATTCATGTAAATGGCAGTAATTATACGGTGTTTGGAGATATCGGAGAAATTGGCTATTATGCTGATAGTCTGGTAACTCAAGACCAGGAATCTAAAATCCATTTAGTGTCTTGGGATAACTTAAATCTAAATAACGATAGCAAAATTACTGTAGAATATCCATCGGGTAAAGAGGAAATTTGGAATCCGTCTGTAACTTTAGTTGAAGGTACATCCCAAAGTTTGAAAGATGAATATGAAATCGAAGAAATTTATGAACTTGAACCTTACTCCTTTAGTGAATCCGGTGAGGTTAGTTTAACTATTGAAGGTGACAAGGAATTTTCTATCGACGTGAAGTAAATATTAAAAAGCCAAAGCGCATCCAAGACTAAAATGATGCGCTTTGGCTTTTGTTTATGCTGTTTTACCTACGTTCTTTTTCAGTAAGCCGGCAAGTAATGCTGTTACTACTGATCCTATAATAATGGCTACTAGATATAATAGAATTTTACTAGCTCCACCATCGACAAGACCGATTACAAATATCCCGCCGTGTGGTGCGCGTAAGGCGATATCAAACATCATTGTCAGGGCGCCAGTTACTGCGGAACCTGCCATGATTGATGGAATAACACGTGCAGGGTCAGCTGCAGCAAATGGAATAACACCTTCCGTTATAAAGGATGCGCCTAGAGCGTATGCTGTTTTGCCTGCTTCACGTTCTGTTTTTGTGAATCTATTTTTAAATAATGTTGTTGCAAGTGCCATTCCTAGAGGTGGTACCATACCGGCAGCCATAACAGTGGCAATAAACGTATAGTTTTGTGCATCTAGCATGGCAATACCGAATGTGTAAGCAGCTTTGTTAACTGGTCCACCCATATCGAATGCCATCATAGCACCTAAAATAAGTCCGAGCAGGATTTGGTTAGACCCACCCATACCTTCTAAAAATGATGAAAGTCCTGTATATATTTTTGTTAATGGCGGGTTAATCATCATCATAATCAACCCGGTGATTGCGATACTGAATAATGGATAGAATAAGACTGGTTTTAGACCTTCTAGTGATTCTGGTAAACCTGCAAATGCCTTTTTAATTAGTAATGTTACATAACCTGCTAAGAAACCTGCAATCAAACCACCAAGAAATCCAGAGCCACCACCAGCACCTTCAGCACCTGTGACAGTCATCGCTATCAGACCACCAACCATACCTGGAGCAAATCCTGGCCGGTCAGCAATGCTGGATGCAATAAAACCAGCTAACACAGGAACCATTAGGTAGAATGCTTTATCACCACCGATGGTACTTAGCATATTAGCAAACTCGTTATCCGATTCGATACCCCAGAAAAACGAAATAGCTATTAGAATACCACCACCAACAACAAATGGAAGCATGTTGGAAACACCATTCATCAAGTGTTTGTAGAAACCGCTACGTCCTTCTTTTTCACTACTGCCTGAATCTGACTTTTCAGCATGATATATAGGTGCATCGTTATTTACTGCACGCTGTAGTAGGTCAGTTGCTTCATGAATTGCCTTTCCAACACCGGTCTCAATAACTCGCTTTCCATTGAAACGCTCCATTTCAACTTTTGTGTCGGCAGCAACAATAATGGTGTCGGCTTCTTCAATTTCTTTATTTGTCAGGCGATTTTTTACGCCACCCGATCCATTTGTTTCTACTTTGATTGAAATACCCATTTCCTTGGCTGTTTCTGACAGTTTCTCAGCTGCCATATACGTGTGCGCAATACCTGTTGGACAGGCTGTTACAGCGAGAACTTTTTGTGATGCTTCTGCGTGTTTTGCTGGCTCTTCTTCAGCATCTACCTCTGCTTCTTTATCGGTTACGGCTTGTAGAACTTCTTCTTTTGTAGCTGCATCAAGAATCTTCTTCCGGAACTTTTCGTCCATTAAAAAGGTTGATAAGCGGGATAGGGCTTCCAAATGATCGTTATTCGCTCCTTCACTTGCAGCAATCATAAAAAACAAATGTGCTGGCTGGCCATCAAGTGAATCATAATCAATACCACCTGGAGATCGACCAAATGCAATTGCAGGATTTTTGACTGCACTGGATTTGGCATGTGGAATGGCAATACCTTCACCAATTCCTGTAGTGCTTTGTGATTCCCGTTCCAGAATTCCTTTTGTAAAAGCATCTTTGTCATTTAGATTACCTGCTTGATCAAGCTGCCCAATTAGTTCAGTGAGCACTTCCTGTTTTGAACTTGCCTCTAAATCAAGAATAATCGTTTCTTTTTTCAACAGTTCCGTAATTTTCATATTTTCACATCCTATTCATTGAATGAGTTGATTTTCACTTGGTTTACCAGTGATTCGACATCTTCTTTCCTGCATAAATCTGTTTTAAATGCTGTCGCACTTCCGCTTGCTACCCCATAACGAAATGCTTCTTGGGGATCGTTGGTTTCTATAAAAGATGAAATAAAACCAGATACTAATGAGTCGCCGGAACCTACCGTATTAACGATACTTCCCTTAGGGGCTATGGCTTCAAGTGCGAGTTCTTTTGTGACAAATATTGCTCCATCACCACCTAACGAGACTATGACATTTTGTACGCCTCTATCTACAAGTTTTTTTGCATAATAGAAGGCATCCTGCTTGCTTGAGATACTTGTATTAAATAGGCCTCCAAGTTCTTGCTGATTTGGTTTGATTAGAAAAGGCTTTGTCTGTATTAAATTTTTTAAAGCTGGACCAGATGTGTCGAGAACAAAACGGGCACCTTTTTCATCACATATTTTTGAGGTTACTTGGTAAAATGATTGCGGTATGGAATCAGGAAGACTCCCCGCTAATATAAACCAATCGTTTTGCCGTAACATTTGTATTTTGTTTAGTAATTCTTGCTGCTGATCCTGGTTAATGTTTGGTCCAGGTCCGTTTAACTCTGTTTCTTGCTCGGACTTCACCTTGACATTAATACGGGTAACTTCATGTGTATCGACAAACGCTGTCTCGATACCTTCCTGCTGTAAAAATTGTTTGATATAATCTCCGGTAAATCCACCTGCGAATCCCAATGCTACACTTTTCACCTGAAGTCTCTGTAAAACCCTGGATACATTAATTCCTTTTCCACCCGGATAGTAATAAACCTCGTTTGAACGATTTAATTTCCCTGGTTTAAACGCTGGGAGGTATGTTGTGTAATCTATTGATGGTGTAATTGTGCATGTGTAGATCATGTTGAAAGCCCCTTTACGGTGGTGATTTTTGACAGTTTATCTAAATCTTCTTCATTGATGTCACTTGTGATGATTTCTGCATCCTGCAGTTCGCATATTTTAGCAAAACTTACTTTGTTAAGCTTCGAGTGGTCTGCTAACACATACGCGTTTTTTGCGAGAGTAAAAGCAGTATGTTTAATACTTGCTTCTTCTGGATCAGGTGTTGTATATCCATAATCCTCGTGGAAGCCATTTACGCCTAAAAAGCATTTATCAAATCGGTAACTTTTAAGTGATTGAATAGTTTGTGGTCCAATCAATGCACTGGTTTTTACTTTTATAAATCCTCCAGTTAAATACGTTTGGATACCATGTTCAATTAATGAATCCAGGTGTGTAAGTCCATTTGTAACAACGACTACTTCTTTATCTTGTAAAAAAGGAATTAATTGCAGTGTAGTTGTCCCTGCATCAAGAAAAATACAATCTCCCTTTTTCACAATTGAAGCAGCATATTTGGCAATATTTATTTTTTCCTGAAGGTTTTTGGCTGATTTTTCCGATATACTGTATTCCTGCAATTTCCGTTCACTTAAAGTAGCTCCACCATGGATGCGTTCCAGTTTATCTAATTTTTCCAGGTCAGTTAGATCGCGGCGTATTGTCGATTGAGAAGCAGAAGTTGCGACAGAAATGTCCTGGATTGTGATTGTTTGTTTCTCTTTTAATAAATTTAAAATAATTTCATGGCGTTCGGTAGTCAGCATCTTGTCACCACCTAATATTTTGATAATCTCAGTATAAGGGAAACGTTTTCATAATTCAATCATAAAAAATCAAAAACAATCAAAAGTAATCATTTTTTTAATAGTATGCTGTCATATGTTTAAAAATGCCATAAATCGGTTATTATCATTTAAAGTATAATATTATTAAAAGAAAGGAGGACTTCAAATGCGCAATGTATCCTTAGAAGGTATTTTTGTACACCCGATTACTCAAAAAAGCCTTAAGCGTTCAGGTACTGCACATGCGATTGCTGCTGCAGAATATGCTTATATGTTTGCCAAAAGATATGATGTTAACCCAGACCATGCAACAAAGGCAGCACTCTTACATGATATTGGACATTATACGTGGTATCGCGATGGGGAATGGGATTATGAGCTATACAAGGAAAGTGATATTCATGCAATAAAAGGGGCAAGTCGTGCACATAAACTGCTCGTCCGTATTGGAGAAGATCGTCATGTGGCAAAAGAAATTGCCGTCGCTATTCTGTTGCATACAGATTCGTATTTACCCAATGGCGAACTGGAATTAAAGCCATTGCAAAAAGTTGTTGCACTTGCCGACGAGGCTGATGAAGAAATTAATGGAAATCATCATTATAAAACCATTGAAGATCATGTTGCCTTGGAACGTATTCGAGCGCTTGACACGCGAATTGACAGTGGCGAAAAATCCGCGCATGAAATAGTATAACCTCTTAGAAATCTTCTCTTTTTTTTATCCCCTAATAAATTCTTTTAAATTATTTTCAAACCGCTTTCACTGGTATAATGAAGATGAAAGGGGTTTTTTGAAATGAAAAAATGGTCAGAGGAAATTGAAATTGACGCACCTATTGAACAAGTTTGGAAACTTTTAGATGGCACGTTGGAGAATATGCAAAAAGTAATGCCAAATGTTATTGCAAATGAACCAGTCAAGGTCACGGACGAGTTAGTGGGCAGTATCCATCGTCAAAAATATAAGGAAGGTAAACGTGTAGAAGAGTACGATGTGGAGACATTACTTTACCAAAATCAGCCTGATTATAAAGAAATGAAGGTTGGTTTTACATTGGCTAATATGTTTGATATTACAGCACACTATGAACTGAACAAGTTAGATGAAAGCAAAACTTATTTCCGTTATGAAACAACAAACCAGCCACTAAAATGGTTCATGAAACTATTGATAAAGCTAGCCATTAGCAACAAAGTAGTTGTGAAGTTTGTAAACCGTGTGAAACAGGTTGCTGAAGATGAGAGTAACCGCTAATACATAAGAATGGTAAGTATCTGGGGCAAATATTAAGAATTGAATTATCAAAAGTTAATCGTTTACATTGGTGTCGGACATACGTTCCGCTATCTCTGATGAAAAGTGGCTTTTGAGGTGATATGCGGACATAGGAGCCCTTATTTAACATTTATCAGCATATAAAAAGACTGTTTCCATCAAATAAGGTCCCTGGTGTCCGCTAAAGTAACTTTGGCATTCATCGTGCTAAATTAACTCTATTTTACCCCAAGGTATTCTTCCAAGGTTAGCCCTTTTTGCATAATCTCCTTAGCGGCATCTTGTCCAACATAGCGTAAATGCCATGGTTCATACTGATATTTGGTGATTTTTTTCTTACCTTTAGGGTATCGAATGATAAATCCATACTCTGCAGCATGCTGTTGTACCCATTTTCCTTCATCAGTTTCACCAAATTCGACTGTTAGTTCATATCCAATATCAGGACTAGTTACATCCATTGTTAAACCAGATTGGTGCTCACTTTCTCCAGGCCTTGCACTAAATGTATTTGCAACTTTTTCACCGTGCTGTGCAACGTTAGAGGCAAATATAGCATCCTGTCTATCATAGGAGCGATACCCTGATTGGGCGAATAAATCAATCCCGGCATTGTCTCCTGCCTGAAACATTTCTTCTAGTGCATCTGCTGCAACTTGACGCATTTGCATTTTAGGTACCGAACCAGTAAAAGGGAATCGTACATCTGGTTTTACTAGATTACGAGGAACAAAGTCTGCTGGTAATGCATGTTCCTTATTTACTAGTGCTAAAATTTCATGTGGGTTACTGACAGTACTCTTATCATTATCCGGTTTTGCCAGTCCTGATGCTGGCTCTATCGATGATTCGTTTTCTAGTGATTTTCTGAGAGCTTCTTTTGTAGCTTTATTATATATCCCTGAGACATCCATGCCTTCCTGTTGCATTTGAAAATCTGTGATTGCCCAGGTTGTCATAGCATTGAACTCACCATCCACGGTAAGTGAATACCCTACTTTGTTAAGAATTTCCTGCAGGGACTGAACAGATTCACCCTGGTCCGTTTTATGCAAAGTTGTTTCTGGCAGTGTTACATCTTCCTCCTCTGGTTCTTCTTTCATATCCTGACCATTTTTTTCACTAGTTGGTGCTGAATTGGTATTTCTATCTTTAGGTTCTTGATTATTGCATGCGACTACTAGGAATAGTAGTGTCATCAATGCAAAAGCGACTGATAATCCTTTTTTGAGCATTCATGTTCTCTCCCTGTTATCCTCTATCTACTATTCGTATATGAAGGTAAAAAAGTGTCATTGATAGAGGGAAAATATTTTTTTATTTCAAAAATGCCACTTTTTGAGCTTCTGGTTCGATTATAGTATTAGAATCATAGTTTTCTTTTAATCCATTAAATATCATAACACTTGATGTTTTTAGTCGT
The DNA here is from genome assembly GCF_900110695.1 of Virgibacillus subterraneus. Classification (GTDB taxonomy): domain Bacteria; phylum Bacillota; class Bacilli; order Bacillales; family Amphibacillaceae; genus Lentibacillus; species Lentibacillus subterraneus. The sequence goes on from NZ_FOEH01000005.1 coordinate 178,598, forward strand.
CTACACGAATTGGTATTTACATCATTGCATGAATATTGCTTTATAATTAGAGTGAGTCTATTTTCTAAGGATATTGAAGCAATGTTTATTTCTGTCCGAAGCTTTAAATGCTCTGGGGGAAAAACACAATTATTTCGCCTCTCTCATAGTTATATTGAAGTGAATATGACTGGAGTGAACAGGTGTGACTGCTATGACAAGCATGCCAAAGCATGTTGAACCCAATTATAATTTGATAACATTTTTACTTTTTTGGTGTGCGTTGATTGTTGTCTCAAGTGTGTATGTAACGACTCCTCTTATTGGTGTGTTTGTAAAGGAGTTTCAAGTAACTCAAACAACCGCTGCGTGGACGGGAAGTATATTTTCTCTGTTTTATGCGGTGGGATTTTTAGTTTTGGGTCCGTTAGCTGATCGTTATGGCCGAAAACAAATGATTGTATTTGGTCTGGGTGTTCTTTCACTGGTTACCTTTGCGATTGGGTTCGTGAATCATCTCATATGGCTAATAATACTTAGAGCATTACAAGGATTTATCTCAGCAGCATTTGCTCCAGCAGCTTTAGCTTACGTGTTTGATGTTTTTCCAAAGCGTAAGCTGGTTACAACAATTGGCTTTACTAGCTTTGGATTTTTAACAGCGGGAATCTTCGGTCAGGTAGTAGCAGGATTTATTGATCAAACGTTTGATTGGCATTTTGTTTTTATATTATTTGGAGGATTATACCTAGTTAGTTTGCTTGCAGTTGCTAAAATATTGCCAACAACCAAAAGCGAAAATACTCCTATTAGTATGGCTTATCACATCAAACAAGTGAAAAAAATCTTTGCTCAAAAAAACTTCCGTTTATGCTATGTAATTACGATCATGTTACTGCTAACCTTTATTGGTATGTATACCGCGCTTGGTGATTATTTAAAAAACGCGCCTTTTTACCTTAGGGATAAGGAAATTCTCTACGTTCGGACTGCAGGATTAGCTGGAATGATTCTTTCACCATTCACCGGATTTTTGGCAAAGAAGTTAGGATTGTTAGTGGTTTTACGAGTGGGTTTAGCGGTTTCGGTAGGCGGATTAGTAATGTTAGGGGTAGATACTAATTTACCAGTAATCATTTGTATGAGTGTAGTTTATGTAGCCGGTATTTCACTAACATTTCCAGCAATTATGACGTTAATTGGTGAATGGAGTGGAAACATCAGGGCAATTGCTGCATCAATATATACGTTTATATTATTTATTGGAGCATCACTTGGGCCAATTGTTACCAGTGGTTTAATGCAAACAGGAAGTTTTTTTATAACCTTTGTCGTTTTGGCCTTATTGTTATCGGGTGGACTAGTAGCTTCGTTTTTTATTCGTAGTTAGTGTGAAATTTCTCGATAAGTAAGGTGATATAAAATAATAATGCTGGATTCATTGTGCCTGAATCCAGCATTGTTGTGTCTTATTTTGATTCGAATAATCTAGTGATTTCAACAATTACATTTGTTGCTTTCTCCATGTTATCGACTGAAATATATTCAAATTTTCCGTGGTAGTTTTCACCGCCTGTGAATATGTTCGGTGTCGGTAAACCCATATAGGAAAGCTGTGAACCGTCTGTGCCGCCGCGAGCTGGTTTTACAAGGGGGTCAATGTTCAAATTTGTCATAGCTTCATAGGCGATATCAACAATTTCTTTTACAGGCTCGATTTTCTCGCGCATGTTGTAATATTGATCAGCCATTTCCAGTTCTGCACAATTTTCGCCATAGGCTTCGTTAATGTCATTCGTAAATTTACGCATTGTTTCTTTTCTGGATTTAAAATTATCTTTATCAAAATCACGAATGATATAAGTTACAACAGTTTTCTCGACATCACCATTAACGGAAATCAAGTGGTAAAAGCCTTCGTACTTTTCTGTATGCTCAGGTGATTCGTGTTGGGGGAATTTGTTGATGAATTCCGCTGCCAATTTTCCTGCATTAATCATTTTATTCTTAGAAGTTCCAGGGTGCACACTGTTGCCTTTAAAGGTGACTCTGGCAGCTGCAGCGTTAAAGCTCTCATACTGTAATTCTCCCAATGGGCCACCGTCGACGGTATATGCAAAAGGAGCATTGAATCGTTCCACATCAAACTTTTGAGGGCCGCGGCCGATTTCTTCGTCAGGTGTAAAGGCAACACGTATGTCTCCATGTTTAATCTCAGGATGATTGATTAAATAATCCATCGCAGTCATAATCTCAGTTATTCCTGCTTTGTTATCTGCACCAAGCAAGGTTGTCCCGTCTGTAGTTATGAGGGTGTGTCCCTTGTAGCCTGGGAGCTCAGAAAAATCTTTAGCAGTTAAAGTTACTCCTAAATCTTTGTTCAATGTAAGGTCATTCCCATCAAAGTTTTCCACCACTTGCGGATTCACACCCTTTCCGGTGAAATCAGTAGCAGTATCCAGATGCGCCAGGAATCCAATTGTGGGTACTTTTCTGTCCGAATTTGATGGCAGCGTTGCCATTACATATGCGTTGTCATCGACTGTTACATCAGTCATACCAATTGTCTTCAGCTCATCTACCAATAAGTTAGCAAGTTCAAATTGACCTGGTGTAGATGGGGTACTTTCATTGCTTTCGTCAGACTGTGTATCGATTTTTACATACCTTGTTAGGCGTTCGATTAACGTTTTTTTCATATGTATTCACCTCCTTATTTAGTTAATTTTATCATAAACTTAGAAAGGAAATAGAAATTAGTTTAGAATATAAGATAGAAAGAATTATTTAGGAGGAGGGGTGATTTTGTCAAAGATAGTTAATGATACTTGGCTTAAGGAACAGTTGGAAAACAAGTTAGAGAATACTGTTGTCGTTGATGTCCGTTTTGAGTTGAATGACCCTGAGGCCGGGAGAAAAGCTTATTTGGAAAGCCATATTCCACATGCGGTTTATTTGGATTTAAACAAAGATTTATCAGGAAAAGCAGAGAAGCACGGTGGTAATCATCCATTACCAGATAAGGATATGTTTGCTGCAAAAATAGGCAATATTGGAATTGACCATGATACAGCAGTTGTAATCTATGATCAGCGAAATGATATGTTCGCCGCGCGTTTATGGTGGTTGCTTCATTACATTGGGCACGACAACGTATATCTTTTGGATGGTGGGTTCGAACGTTGGGTAGAGCAAGGACATGAAGTGTCATCGGAAATACCGACTCTATCTGCAAAAGATTTTCAGCCAAATTTTCGTAAAAACCAGGTTGCTGACATTGATGAAGTGAAGGAAAAGCTGGGTAATAAATCTGCAGTATTAATAGACTCACGTAGCAGAGATCGTTATTTAGGAAAAACAGAACCACTATATCCAAAAGCAGGGCATATTCCTGGAGCCAAAAACTACTTCTGGAAGAATGTTTTGGATGAGAATGGCAACTGGAAAAATGACACTGACCTTCAAGAGAATTTTTCCTCATTATCTAAAGAAGATGAGATAATCGTCTCTTGTGGCTCAGGGGTCTCCGCATGTCCGAATGTGCTAGCTTTGAAGAAAGCTGGCTATAAAAATGTTAAGCTTTATCCTGGTAGTTTCAGTGACTGGATTTCATATGAAAAAAATGAGATTGAAAAGAAGGATGAGTAGCAAATGGATATAAAACGAAAACGCTGTGAATGGGTAACCGATGAACAAATATATATCGACTATCATGACCATGAATGGGGAAGGCCAACACATAATGATCAGGAATTGTTTGAAATGCTTTCATTGGAAGGTGCTCAAGCAGGTTTAAGTTGGATCACGATATTAAAGCGAAGAGAAAACTACCAAAAAGCTTTCGATTACTTTGATCCCAAGATCGTTAGTAAATATGATGAAGGTAAAATTGAAAAGCTGTTAAATAACGAAGGAATCATCCGGAACAAACTCAAGGTTAATTCAGTTATTACGAATGCAAAAGCGTTCTTACAGATTCAAGAGGAATTTGGTGACTTTGACAGTTATATCTGGAATTTTGTTGGTGGTGAACCCGTTCTAAATAGCTGGGATGCGCATGCTGATGTCCCCGCCTCCACTAAAGAGTCAGAGGCAATGAGTAAAGACCTGAAGAAACGCGGGTTCAAATTTGTTGGTCCGACTATTTGCTATGCATTTATGCAAGCAACAGGGATGGTTAATGATCATACCAAAGATTGTTTCTTGGCAGTCGATAAAGCATAACTACTTTCTAACTAGATAAGCTCAACTAAGGTTTGGCAATAAGCGGAGTTTCAAATATCATAGGTAATGAAAGAACAAGCTACTTCTTAAGAAGTAGCTTGTTTTATAATTTAATTATTACGTTATTGACAATACTGCAAGATAGGATATGCTATTAATTGAACACTGGTTAAATAAATGAGGGATAATTAAATGGCAGCCAGAAAAGCAGTAGTAAAAGAACTAACTCGCGAAATGATTATGAATGCTGCACGAGATTTGTTTGTAGAAAAAGGGTACCAATCTGTTTCAATGCGGCAAATTGCAAAAGTGTTAAACTACAGTCATGGAGCAATTTATTATCATTTTAAAAACAAGGCGGAGTTGTTCTATGCTCTAGTTGAAGATCATTTTATCATGCTGGATAGTATGATTGACGAATTAGTTTTAGAAGAAATAGAAGACTATGAAAAACTAAGAAATATCTTAATGGGGTATATTGAGTTTGGCTTAACCCATCAAAGCCATTATGAAATTATGTTCTTGGTCAAGGATGAAGAAGTTCGTACTTTTATAAATGAGAGTCCAATGCAAACGTATCAAAAGTTTGCTTACTATGTATCCCAGTTAAGTGACAAGCATTTAACCGTACAGGAGATATGGTCTATATTTTTATCATTACATGGGTTTGTAACACATTATATAAGGCACGTAGCAAATTTTAAAGATGCAAAAAGTATGGCGGAAGCGCACGTTAATTTATTACTTGAATGGACAAAAAGATAGAGTTTAAACAACTTTATTTTTTTACTAATAATTAAACACTGGTCAATTAATAGGAGGGAATAAAAATGAAAGTAGCATTAGTATTGGGTGCGACAGGTGGTATGGGGTATTCAATAGTTAGGGAGCTGTCGGCGCGGAATATTAAAGTGAAGGCATTTGCACGAACTAAAGGAAAACTAGAGAACATGTTTCATACAGACCCAAATGTGACAATTCATCCCGGAGACATTTTAAATCAAACCGAATTAATCGCTGCGGCAGAGAAGGTGGATGTTATTTTTAATGCAGTAAATATTCCGTATGATGAGTGGGAGGATAAGCTGCATCTCTTAACGAATAATTTACTTGAAACTGCAAGACAAGTTAAATCCAAGCTTGCAGTTGTAGATAATATCTATGCATATGGGAAAAATACCGGTGTCAAGGTCAATGAATCTACTCCAAAATAGCCTCATACCAAAAAAGGGAAACTACGCATGGAAATGGGTGAATTGATTAAGGAGTCTGAAACCCCTTATTTAATAGTGCATTTTCCAGATTTTTATGGGCCTTACGTAGAGAATGGACAAATTAATTATACCTTGCGACAGATGGTTGCTGACAAAAAAGCAGGTTTTATCGGCAGACATAATATAGCAAGAGAGCATATTTACACTCCTGATGGTGCAAAGGCAATGGTAGAACTTAGTATGCATGAAGCTGCGTATGGACAACACTGGAATATTCCTGCTGCTGATGTGATTGCTGGTGAGGAAATCATTGATATAGCAAAATCTATAACTGGATACAGTAAACGTGTATTTACTATTACGAAAACCTTGATTAGATTTCTTGGTGTATTCAATAAACAAATGCGTGAATTTGCAGAGATGCAGTATTTGAATGAGGATCCTGTAGTTTTGGATGGGAGAAAGTATGAGGAGAATATTGGTTCGATTCCCAAAACTCCTTTTCATGAAGGATTAAAGGAATCCATTGCTTCCTATCAAAGATAACAGTAGAGCCAGTTTCATCAACTAATCGATGAAAGCTGGCTCCTTAGTTAGTCAATCATAGGTGCTTTTCTTTGTTTTGTTGCTTGTTCATAGGCATATGCTAATTCGATAAGTTTTTCTTCTGTAAAGGCTTTTCCTGTAAATGTTATGCCGACCGGTTTTCCTTCGGATGTATATCCAGCTGGAACGGTTATGGAAGGGTAGCCTGCTTTTGCGGCAATACCGGCACCATAATTATTCGCAAATATTAATGCGTCTAAATTATTCTCGTACATTGCTCCGTCGATACCTTGTTCCTGTGACATCTGAATATCATTTAATCTGGCATTGATATATTCTGCCTCAACTAGTTTTCCACTTTTCTCATCTGACTGCTCGAGAACTGTCTGTCCGTATTTCAGAGCTTCTTCTCCAAAAAATTCATTTAATTGAATGACTTCTTCTAACGAATGAACTGGGAAGTTATTGGATAAGTTTTTCAAGTATGCATTTACACCACTTTTAAACTCATGAAGGAGTACGTTAACATCGTTTAAATTGGTCGGCAAGCTAATTGGATCAATCAATTCTGCACCTGATTTTTGTAAATCTGCTAAAGCAGTGTTAATTATGGTTAGTTCTTCATCATCAAGTCCTTCCAGGTAATCACGTGAGATGCCAAGTTTGGCATTATTCAATCCGTCCATATTCAGGGCTGAGGAATAATCTTGTGTAAGACCTTTCTTGATAAGTGAAGTAGCTGCATCTTTTGCATCAGCACCTGAAAGTGCTCCTAATAAAGTGGCAGCATCTTCTACAGTTCGAGTCATGGGACCGGCAGTATCCTGGCTATTTGATATCGGGATAATTCCCGTTCTGCTTAATAATCCAACAGTAGGTTTAATGCCAACAAGTGAGTTACTGCTTGCTGGGCTAAGAATTGAACCACTAGTTTCTGTACCAATTGCACCTGCAGCAAGGTTAGCTGCTACGCCTGCTCCAGAGCCTGCACTGGATCCTCCAACATCAAACTTGCCTAGGCCATATGGATTCATAACTTGGCCACCTAATGAGCTGTATCCATTCGGCATACCGTCTGTCATAAAATTTGCCCACTCAGTCAGGTTGGTTTTTCCCAGAATTACTGCACCTGCTTCGCGCAGCTTGTTAACGATAAAGGCATCTTCTTTTGCATAATTGTTTTCCAAAGCTAGTGAACCTGCAGTGGTATGTGTTTTATCCCCTGTATCGATGTTATCTTTAACCAGGATGGGGATTCCGTGAAGCGGTCCACGTGATCCCTTTTGTTCTCTCTCAACATCCAATGCTTCAGCGATATGCAAAGCCTCAGGATTGACTTCTAATACAGCATTAACCGTTTCGTTGTATTTGGCGATATTTTCTAAGTACTTCATCGTTAGCTTCTTTGCTGATAGGTTTCCAGTTTCCATTTCGTTCTGCATCTCGGATATGGTTGCTTCGTTAAGTGTGAATGACAATATATTCTCCCCTTTGTTAAAAATTTTTATCGTATGTTATTCGATTTTCTGATTCCACTGTACTGTAAAAATGAAAAATCACATAATTATAAGTTCATATTAACATTTTTACTGATTCATTATCCTACTAATTTTAAATTTATCTAAAATTGCATCATTTATGTGGCGGGAGTATACTTATATCAAAAAGTAATGAATTACAATAAGGTAGCTTGAATTGAAATAATTCATCGGAAGAATTGTACAGGGAACTTGTGAAATGAATGAACAAAAATCAGTTTCGCAGTTTTTGGAACCGGGCAAGGATAAATTTACACTATAACATCGCACAAAGATTAGGATTTATGTTCGACAAGGGAACAGAGATAGAATTTATTGAATTTAATGGTTCTTGATCATTCAATTGACGGTAACGCATCTCTGAGTAAACTAGTGGTAGACCGAAGTTAGGGCATACTGTACTAAACCGAAAGGAGTTGAGCGTTATGGCGGATAAGGAACAAGATAAGAAGGAGCAAGAACGATTCACGCAAACCTTTGAACAAATTGAAATAATACACAATCCAAATACTAAGAAATCCAGCAATAAAGAATAGATGATACTGAACGGGAAACATATAATGAACAGTCTATCATGATTGATTCGAGTGTCGCAGCAGTTTATATCAACTACGTTATGATTTCATTGCTTTGATGAAGCAACAATCTTTTAGAAAACAGCCTAGGCATTATTGACTCAAAGCAGTTTTTCGAATAAACTAAATTTAAAAGGAGGTGGGTTAGATGAATTTTACTGGTAGTGGCATAGTAAAATTCAAAGAATATCTTTGGATGCGTTATGCGATTTTTTCCGATGTTTCTTTACAAGGGATACGTATGTCCTTTTTTAGCAGTTAAGAAAGTATAAATACTTTCTTACTGCATAAGGGCAACTAAGGCTTTCGCCATTAAAGCTTGGCGATAAGCCAAGTTTTCTAAAGAAAAATTTAGCGGAAAACTATCAGTAGGAGACATCTACCCACAAACGGAATTATCATCAAAAAGGCGGTGGAGAATGACTCTCTAGCGTCTTTTTTATTTCCCATAGTAGTTGTCTCTTCTAAATGGAGGAAGAGAATAATGATTATATGCAGTATACAAAATGTCACACAAACAATTGCCGCGAACACAATCTTTGAAGAGATTTCATGTGAAATCAAGCAGGGTGACCGATTAGGTTTGATTGGAAGAAATGGTGAAGGGAAGACAACTCTATTAGATTTAATAGCTAAAAAAACGCAGCCTGTTGAAGGCACGATTACCTGGAAAAAAGATTCGACAGTGGGTTTATTGCAACAAGTACCGCAAATTGCTGAAGATAGAAAAGTTGAAGCAATACTCTATGATGTTTTTACGGCTATGGAAGAATTAAAAATGCAAATGTCAAAATTGGAACGTGCCATGTCAGAGGAAACGGACGCTGATGAGCTAACACGTCATATTGAGAAATATGGATCCTTACAAGAAAAATTTCAGCAGGATGGCGGTTATGAAATTGATTCACAAATAAGAAGAATCATGAGCGGACTTAAAATAGATGATCTGGCTGAAAAAGAATGGCAGCAGCTTAGTGGCGGTGAGCGGACAAAGGTTGGTTTAGCGCAGTTGTTATTAAAGTCACCTGACCTGCTGCTATTGGATGAGCCAACGAACCACTTGGACCTCTCAGCGATTGAATGGCTTACTAACTTCATCAATAACTACAGTGGGACAATTATTATTGTTTCACATGATCGCTACTTTTTGGATGAAACGGTAACATCCATTTTGGAGATGGATCAAGGTGAACTGATTAAATATCTTACCAATTATTCAAATTACGTAAAAGAACGGGAAGAGCGCTTACTTCAGGAATTTCAGCAATATGAGGATCAGCAAAAGAGAGTTAAAAAGATGAAAGAGACAATAAAAAGATTGAAAGAATGGGCTAATCAGGCTAACCCGCCTAATGCCGGATTACATCGCCGGGCAAAAAGTATGGAAAAAGCTTTAGCCCGAATCGAACTGATGAAACGGCCTATTCTTGACCATAAAAAGATTGACCTTGATTTTCAATCGAATAAACGAAGTGGAAATGATGTTGTGTTCGTGGAAAGGGCTCGAAAAGCTTACGGTGAAAAGCAGTTATTTTCAAACATTAATATGCATGTCCGCTTTCAGGAACGAGTCGCAATTATTGGTGAAAATGGTAGTGGAAAATCAACAATGCTGAAAATGATTTTAGGTACTGAAAGATTGGATGAGGGTGTGATGAAATTAGGCAGTAATTTGTCAGTAGGGTTCTTATCGCAGCATATGTTTGAGATAGATGGTGATCAGTCCATACTTGATGAATTCCGTGATCAGGTTCATGTTACAGAAGGTGATGCGCGAGGAATATTGGCGAAATACCTTTTTTATGGGAAAACAGTCTTTCAAAAAGTGAAAAGCTTAAGTGGCGGAGAAAAGATGCGACTTCGGTTGGCACAATTAGTTCACCAGAACCACAACCTGCTAATTCTGGATGAACCAACGAACCATTTAGATATCGAGTCAAAGGAAGTATTGGAGGAAGCTTTAGATCAATTTGATGGAACCATAATCGCTGTCTCTCATGATCGTTATTTTCTTGATAAGATTTTTTCAAAGACGTACTGGCTGGCTGAAGAAAGCCTCATGAAATACGAAGGGAATTATACCTTTGCGAGGGCAAAACGACAAGCATAGCATTTTTTCCTGCGTATACCATGTGATAAACTATACTTCACTACAGCATGAAAGGGAGTATATAAATGCAATATATTACATTAAACAATGGTAATCGCATGCCCCAACTTGGGTTTGGCGTGTGGCAGGTACCCGATGAAGAAGCAACTCCAGCTGTATCGAAAGCACTTGAAGTCGGGTATCGATCCATTGATACGGCAAAGGTATATGAAAACGAAAGTGGAGTAGGTAAAGCACTAGCAACTAGTTCTGTGTCGCGTGAAGATTTATTTATTACGACAAAGGTTTGGAATAGCGACCAGGGATACGACAATACTTTAAAGGCATTTGACAAAAGTCTGGAAAAACTGGGAATTGATTATGTTGATTTATATCTGATTCATTGGCCAACCCCGGAATTTGATGACTATGTCGAGACGTATAAAGCGATGGAAAAGCTTTATAATGATGGCCGAGCTAAAGCAATCGGTGTTTGTAATTTTAACATTGAACATCTCCAGCGTTTGTTGGATGAATGTGATGTAGTGCCGGCTGTGAATCAAGTGGAATGCCACCCATATTTACAGCAAAATGAGCTAAAAGACTTCTGTGAAAAGCATAATATTTACTTAGAAGCTTGGAGCCCATTAATGAATGGCGGCGAAGTTTTAAATAATGATGCAGTTAAGCAAATTGCGAATAAATATGGCAAAACTTCAGCACAGGTAATTATTCGCTGGCACCTTCAATCTGATGCAATCGTAATTCCAAAATCAGTTACGCCATCACGAATAGAAGAAAACTTTAATGTGTTTGATTTTGAATTAAGTGCAGATGATATGAATGAGATTTCTAAACTGGATCGTAATCAGCGAAAAGGCCCTGAACCAAGTGAAATGAATAAGCGGTGAGAAAGGAACAGACGCGGATTTAATCTGCGTCTGTTTTTAGTTTACTATCTAAAAATAGCGGGTAATTTGCAATTATAGAATAGTAATTATATAATAATTCCAAACAATTTTTATATTAGGATTTTAACTCCTAAATAATACTGACAAATATTCGTTATATAGTTGCAGGGAAGTTTCCCGGTGATGTCGGGAACTTAACAATATAGAAAACTTTTATGAAAAATACTTAATAGGGAGTGTTTAGAATGAAAGATCTATATCCTTCAAGAAAAAAGGACCAGCCGGAAATTTTGGAACGGAAGGACCCTGTGATTCACACAGATCGATCTCTTGATCATCATGCTCCTATTTCCAAACAACAACTTGATTCTTATAAAAAAAATGGGTTTTTGCAAATTGAGAATTTCTTCTCGGATGAAGAAGTTAAAGATATGCAGAAAGCCATTTTTGAATTACAAGATTCTACTAAGCATGTCACGTCTGATAAAGTAATTCGAGAGCCGGAAAGTGATGATATTCGTTCCATTTTTCACGTTCATAAAGATGATAATTACTTTAAAGATGTCGCAAATGATCAGCGAATACTGGATATCGTCAACCATCTGTTGGGGAGTGATGTCTATATTCATCAATCCCGCATTAATTACAAGCCAGGGTTTAAGGGGAAAGAATTTGACTGGCATTCTGACTTTGAAACATGGCACGCAGAAGATGGTATGCCACGGATGAGAGCTGTTAGCTTATCGATAGCATTATCCGACAATTATACGTTTAACGGGCCTTTGATGCTTATACCAGGGTCCCAAAACTACTATGTTAGTTGTGTAGGGGAAACGCCCGATAATAATTATAAAGAATCATTGAAGAAACAAAAAGTTGGTGTACCTGATGAGGATAGCCTGCGCTGGCTTGCTGAAAAAGGCGGTGGGATATCTGTTCCAACAGGAAAAGCAGGCTCAATCACGCTTTTTGAGAGCAATACCATGCACGGTTCAACAAGTAATATTACACCTTATCCGCGTAACAATTTATTCATGGTGTACAACAGTGTGGAAAACCGCTTAGTTGAGCCGTTCTCAGGAAATAAGAAACGTCCTGAGTATATAGCTGTACGGGATAGTGGTATCCCAGCAATGAGCTAACTTAAAATAAAGTCTAGCCGGGAAACTTCCTGAGTATCTTAGCTAGAAGGAAAGCAGATGTCGCTTATAGTTGACATCTGCTTTTTTAACTGCTTAGGAAACTATAAATCTTGAGCACTGTGGAAAACTAACTAAGCTATCTAGCGGCGTCCAGCTCCGACGTACAGGACGTACTAGTGCCGGTGACGCCACAGGACGTGGCGTTCTCACCAGCCAGCGCCCAGCGACTAGCGCAACTTCCTTCACCTTCGTACGATAAGTCAACATCGGCTCACTTTGGTCGCCGTGTTTCCTTTATCTCAAAGAGTTGTCGGAAGTTCAACTAAGGTCGCCACTTTGCGCGGCAACGTTAAACCACCCGCGATGCGCGGGCGCAGTTCGTACGTCGCTAAACAGGCGCTTACGCTTTTGTTCCTTGACTTTTTTAAAAAAATGTATAATTATTAAATTATAGAATTTTGTTCATCCATTTTGAAAGGAGTGGTGTTTTATGGCAATTGTAAATCAAATTTCAGTAAACCAGCACACACGTAGTAAAATGGAGGGACAGTCCGTGTAAAGTACGACTTTTCCTCCAACATTAAGGAGGAAATTTTAAAATTGGAGAAGTTGAAACAAATTGGATGGGACGATACCATTCTGGATATTGAAAAAGATAATATTGCCCGTGTTATTACGGTGCAGAAAAATAGTTACAGGGTAACCGATGGTGACATGGATTACTTGGCGCATTTAAGTGGTAGATTTTTAAATCAGGCGTCTTCGCCACTTGATTTCCCAGCAGTGGGTGATTGGGTAGATGTACAAAAACTATCAGATGAACGTAAAGCAGTGGTTAATCGTGTTCTCACACGGAAAAGCCAGTTTATCAGACAGGCTGCTGGTACAAAGACTGAGGCGCAAATTGTTGCTGCCAATATGGATACTGTTTTTATTGTTAATTCACTTAATCATGACTTGAATCTTCGACGCATTGAACGCTATATTTTATCAACATATGAAAGTGGTGCGTCTCCTGTTGTTGTATTAACGAAGAAGGATGAATGCACTCCAGATGAAGTTCAGGATGTTATGATTCAAGTGGAAGAGATTGCGATTGGCGTGCCAATTGTAGCTATTAGTAACGTGACACGAGAAGGTATTGATGAATTGATGGAGTATTTAGCACCGCAACGAACTGCTGCATTGCTCGGTTCATCAGGTGTGGGTAAGTCCACATTGGTAAATACATTGTTGGGACAGGATATACAGGATACAAAAGGTGTCCGTGAAGCCGATAGCAAAGGCCGTCATACTACTACTCACCGGGAAATGTTCAGGCTGCCAAATGATGCTCAGCTAATTGATACACCGGGGATGCGTGAACTGCAACTATGGGAAGGCGAATCAGTAATTGAAGCAACTTTTCAGGATGTTGAAGCATTTGAAAAAGAATGCAAATTCAATGATTGCCAGCATGATACAGAACCAGGGTGCCGCATTCAGGAAGCACTGAACAATGGTGAGTTGGATGAGGATCGCTATCAAAGCTATCTCAAACTTCAACGAGAACTCGCATATGAAAAAAGAAAACAGAATCAAAAAGCAATGCTGGAAGAGAAAAATAAATGGAAAAAAGTATCGAAACAGCAGCGGGAAAATTATAATTTCCGTAAAATGCGATAATAAAGAGCGTTCTTCCTTGTTCTAAAAAGGAAGGCGCTCTTTTTTAGCAGTTTAAAAATCAACAGGTCTGTCGGGTGCGCAGCTATCATCTACTATGAAAAAGGCAAACTTGAATCTTAATAATTAATTTTACATACAAATACAAAGTATAAAGGAGTTCTAAGAAAGCAAAATACGCTCTCATAAGAATTCCTTTAACGAATGTCAAATTTTTAATGGTTGACTTGATAATGAAGTCGAGAAGCTTCAACCAGATACGTAAAACTCTAACTCAGCAAGATATTAGGAACTTCAACCAAATACACGCTTGACCGCGTCCGTGAACTCTTGAAAGTAAGCTGGCACCTCACTATCTTCTAATCCTACACTCATGTTTTGAGCAATTGATTCGTTATACCATTTCTGCTGATTGTAACCGGCATTAAAATTCTCCCACAATAATTCACCTTGGCGTGCATATTCTTTTTCCATAGAAAGCAAGTTATCTAATTTGTCGGCAACAATTAGATACTTCACTTCTTTTTCGGCATATTTTACTGTGTCAATTGTATGCTGTTTACGCTCCTGCCATGATCTCGATTTATCCTCAGTATGAGCAGATACGAGATGTGCGACCCTAGGACCGAAAACTGATTCAATATCCTCGATTTCATAAGGGGTATCTTCGACGACATCATGTAAATATCCAGCACAAACTACTTCATCACTAAAACCGGAATCTTCCAATATCTTTGCGACACGAATTGGATGTGTAATATATAGTGCATCTGAACTTTTTCGTTTCTGCCCCTCATGTGCTTTTTCAGCAAAGGCCTTAGCCTGTTGTATCATGTGTTTTCCTCCTTGTCACTTTTGCAGAGTAATTGTAAATGCTATTGTTATATAACTGTACTATCAAATTCGTTATTTTACTATGCTTTGGTAAGAATTTTGGTAGTTTCTATTATAAGCTTCTTCCAATCTAATAACTAAGCAAGTATACTTAATAACAGACTATATAGATGCACATGATAGAAAATTATTAGATTATAAGAAGTGAACTAGCCAATCGATTAGTCGTTTTAATTAGTATGAATTTAGAAAGAAGGATATAGATGAAAAATGACCAATCAATCGCAATATATTTTTGGTTGCTTCTTGTCCCTTTATTTTGGGGAGGTGCTTTTGTAGCAGCTGAGCATATTATTACAGAAATACCTCCTGTTACGGCAGCAGCCTTTCGGTTTGGATCAGCCGGTATTTTATTACTAGTATTTGTTTTAGCACGAAAAAAACTGGATTTCACAACCATTAAAAAGCAATGGCTCTCCATTTTGTTAATGGCTATAACAGGTATTTTTGGCTATAATTTTTTCTTTTTCACAGCGTTAGATATTACTTCTGCAATCAATGGGTCACTAATCGTAGCAACAACGCCTGTTCTTCTAACCTTTGGTGCTGTTCTTTTTTTGGGTGAAGTTTGGAATAAACAACTTGGATTTGGCCTAATATTATCACTATTAGGAGTTGTTGTTGTAATCTCAAAAGGATCAATAGAGACACTGCTGAATCTAGAGTTTAATTCAGGCGATCTTTTATTTATTGGCGGGTTAATTTGCTGGGTTAGTCATGGACTGTTAGGTAAAGTTGCAATGCGTGATGTTTCCCCTGTTGTAACGACGACTTTAACTACATTAATTGGTTCTATATTTCTTGCAATCTTT
Source organism: Virgibacillus subterraneus (assembly GCF_900110695.1). GTDB lineage: Bacteria > Bacillota > Bacilli > Bacillales > Amphibacillaceae > Lentibacillus > Lentibacillus subterraneus. The sequence goes on from NZ_FOEH01000005.1 coordinate 194,184, forward strand.
TCTATTCCAGAAAAGGGATGGGACAATATCTTTTCCATGTCTACTCAAGGCTGGGGAGAAATGTTGTTTATGATTATTTGCTCTTCTGTCGTAGGTTTCTTATTATGGAATCATGGGATTAAGCAGATTGGAGCAAGCAAAGCGAGTATTTATATGAATTTAGTGCCAATTAATACTGCTTTGCTAGCAGTATGGCTTTATGCTTCTCAAATTACATGGCCGCAAATTATTGGTATGATAATGGTAATAACAGGTGTTTATTTTGTAACATTTCATCAATATTTGAAGAATAAACGTGTTCGCCAAAAAATGGCTCGTTTTGAAAATAAATCAGTAAATAATTAGAGTTGGGATGTGTAATGATGGAGGAAGGAATTAACAAGCGTAAAACAGAACATATTCGCCATTGCTTAACAGGTAATGTAGAAGGGGTGAACAAATCAACTGGATTGGAAGGGATATCTTTTATACATAATGCATTACCTGAAATAAACTTTGATGATATAAACCTGTCTGCCACCTTCTTGGATAAGCAATTAAAGGCACCTTTTCTTGTAAGTTCAATGACTGGCGGGTCAGAACTTGCAACTAAGATTAATCAAAATCTAGCTGTAGCGGCAGAAGAAAAAGGGTGGGCAGTTGGGCTCGGTTCAACCCGTGCCTTTTTGGAAAGTGATGCACATAAGGATTCTTTTTTGATTCGTAAACAAGCACCTACTGTACCATTGATAGCAAATATTGGTGCAGTACAGTTGAATTATGGATATGGTGCCGAAGATTGTCAGCGAATTGTTGATTTGACAGGTGCGGATTCTATCTACTTACATCTTAATCCGTTACAGGAAGCAGTTCAGGATGAAGGGGATTTGGATTTCGAAAACTTGCTGTCCAAAATAGAGAAAGTATGTACAGCCTTGGATGTTCCTGTAGGTGTAAAAGAGGTCGGCTTTGGAATTGATGGAACGGTAGCAAAAAAGTTGTATGACGCAGGGATTTCATATATTGATGTTGCCGGTGCAGGCGGTACTTCTTGGAGTCAGGTTGAAAAACTACGTTCGAAAGATCCGTTGAAAAAAGCGGCAGCCGAGGCTTTTAATAATTGGGGAATACCAACGAAGGATTGTATTGTTTCCGTAAGGGATGTCTTACCTGATGCTCCAATTGTGTCAAGTGGAGGTATGAAGACTGGTGTGGATGCAGCCAAGGCACTGACGATCGGAGCGGATATAGTAGGGTTTGCCCGTAAATTACTACAGGCTGCGACAGAGTCAGCCGAAGCTGTTATTCAGACAATGGATCAGATTGAGCTTGAACTGAAAATGACGATGCTTGGTGTTGGAGCAAAGACGATTACTGACTTAAAAAATACGAAACGAGTCACGATTATGGGACAATCGTTGCTCGAAGATTAATAAATCAGCTGTTTGCCATCGTGGTGAACAGTTTTTTTATGTTTAAGACAAATCACACAGGGTAGACTATTTAAAAAATTGAGGGAGGACTGTCAATGCCTTGGACATTAAACAACTATCCGTCGTCGATGAAGAATTTAAATCATGTAACAAAAAAGAAGGCGATTGATATTGCTAATTCAATGATTGATGAAGGCTATGAAGAGGGACAGGCAATTCCTATTGCAATGGAACAAGCAAAAGAATGGCGGCAAAATGCAGACGAGGACGAAGTTGATTCATATGAGAAAAATGGCAAGACAATAGAACGCTCAGAAGAGGGTAAAAAGTACGAAAGCAACCCTGAACGGTTAGAAGAAGCGGAGCATGTTATAGCACATAATGATGGTTGGGCCGTGAAATCAAGTAATGCCCAACGAGCAAGTGATGTTTTTGATAATAAAAATGATGCTGTCGAACGTGCTCGTGAAATCGCCAATAATAAAGGAACATCTTTAAAAATATATAAACAGGATGGTTCTATTCAGGAAAACCATTCATATTAGGATACTGAGAACTGCTCACATGGTGTGGGCAGTTTTTTATTAATAAATTAATAATTACATTCTAATACTAAGGAAAAAAGGAGGACGTTATCAAATGGATAAAGAATTACACGAGAGTACAGATAATAAAACAATACCAATGACTTCTATTACAAGTGGGTCGGGGCAAGAGGTATTAAACGGTGTGTATTATTATACAGACCAGATTGTGAATATAAGCTTTATTGGCTTTCCTGGCGAAGGGGATTGGGTGCTTGTTGATGCTGGGCTTCCAAAAGCAGCGGCAGAGATACGCTCCGTTGTCGTGGATCGTTTTGGAAGAGATAGTCAACCATCTGCAGTCATTTTAACTCATGGACACTTTGATCATGTAGGCGGGTTACTTGAATTAGTTGAAGAATGGGATGTTCCTGTTTACGCACATGAGCTTGAACTTCCTTATTTAACTGGAGAAAAAAGCTATCCAAAGCCAGATTCAACAGTTGAAGGTGGGTTTTTGGCTAAAATTTCGGGGATCTATCCCAATGAACCGATTAATATTGGAAATGCAGTTCAAGCCTTGCCCCAAGATAATAGTGTACCAGGACTGGATGACTGGAAATGGATACATACACCTGGTCACTCACCGGGACATGTATCATTTTACCGAGAAAACGATTCATTACTTCTTTCAGGTGATGCTTTTATAACCGTTAGACAGGATTCATTTTATAATGTCTTGATGCAAACTGTAGAAGTGAATGGGCCGCCTAGGTATCTAACAACCGACTGGCAGGCGGCAAAAGAGTCGGTAGAAAAGCTTGAAGCATTGCAGCCAGAAATCGTAGTACCTGGTCATGGATCAGTTATGAAAGGCGAGGAACTAAAGCAAGGGTTAAAAAAACTTGTTCAAACGTTTGATCAATCAGCAATACCGGACTATGGACGGTTTGTAGATGACGATAAAAAGCATTAAATAAATATAAGCACAACATTTACTGTAAAGGATTAAGCTATGCTACAATAATTACAGAAATGAGGTGTTTCCCATGAAGATAGAAGTATGGTCAGATTTTGTATGCCCATTTTGCTATATTGGTAAACGTAGGTTGGAAATGGCATTGGAGAAGTTTTCACATAATGATAAGGTAACTTTAGAATATAAAAGCTATGAATTGGATCCTAATGCAGAAAAGAACCCTGGAAAAAATATTCATGAATTATTAGCTGGGAAGTATGGAATGAGTGTAGAGAAAGCAAAAAACTCAAATGAAGAGCTGGGCAAACAAGCAGCTGAAATAGGGTTAACGTATAATTTTGATACGATGCAACATACAAACACATTTGACGCGCACCGTGTTGCGAAGTATGCTGATGAAAATGGTAAAGGAAAAGAAATGACGGAACGACTGTTAAATGCATACTTTACTGAATCTAAACTTATTAGTGATCATGCTACATTAATTGAACTTGCGAGTGAAGTTGGATTAAGTAAGGATGAAGTCACAAAGTTGTTAAAAGTCGATGACTATGCAATTCATGTTCGTGCAGACGAAGAACAGGCAAGACAGATAGGCGTTCAAGGTGTTCCGTTTTTTGTATTTAACGATAAATATTCTGTGTCTGGTGCACAGCCATCAGAAGTGTTCTCAGAAGTCCTCGAAAAAATCTGGGAGGAAGAAAACGACAAACCAGTGTTACAAACATTAAATCCTAAGAAATCAAAGACTACTTACTGTACAGACGAAGGTTGCGAAGTAGAGGATGAAGACTAGGGAATACTGAAGTCAGTTCTTAAGCTTTTCTAAAATTAATTACGGCAGAATTATGTAAAAAATATAAGCTAACGTAACTGAAATGTTAATTAAGGGCGTAAAGGCTTATGCGGCAAGCCGAGAGGATGCTTAACCATATTTTTAGGTATTTGCTTTTACCCTTCCAAATATGTTTGAATGTAGGAACAATGAAATGAAATGAGGGAACTATCAATGAAAAAATTTATAATGTTTATAATGGCATTGAGTTTAGCCACTATTTTAGCAGCATGTGGCGGTGAGGGCTCTGAGGAAAGTAAAGATAGCAATGATAAAGAAGGAAATGAAAAACAAACAGAAGAACAAGCAGGAAAGGCAGGACAAGCTTCAAGCAAGCCAGTTGAAATAACCGATGAAGAAAAAGTCAAGAAGGATAAAGTTGTAACAAAAATAAATGGCGAAGAAATTAAAGGTCAAACATACAATGCCACGTACGCTCAAACGAAAGTAATGATGCAACAGTATGGACAAGATGTTAGTGATAAGAAAAAATTAAAAGAACAAACTCTAAATGCTATTGTACAACAAGAATTATTGAAACAAGATGCAGAAAAGAATGGAATTGAAGTATCAGATAAAGAAGTACAGTCTCAATTTGAGAAGGCTAAATCAAGTAATAAAGAACAATTTGAGTCTGTATTAAAACAGTATCATTTAACAGAAGAAACCTATAAAGACCAATTAGATTTTGAACTTACAGTACAGAAATATAAAGAACAACAACTAGAAGATACAAAAGTAACTGATAAAGAAGTACAAGATTACTACGATAAATTAAAAGAGCAACAAAAGAATGCTTCTAAGGAACAACAACAAGAATTGCCTAAGTTGAAAGACTTAGAAAAACAAATTAAACAACAACTGAAACAGCAAAAAGAACAGCAAAAGCTGCAAGCTAAAGTACAAGAGCTACAGAAACAAGCAGAAATTAAGCATATGATCTAAAAAGAGAAAAGCATCGTTCCCAATGGAACGATGCTTTTACTTATTTTTCAGCATTATTGAATCAAGCGTTTGTAATAAAGAGTGCATACTTTCATCTGTACCAATTGTTATTCGCAGGTAGTTTTCAATTCCTGCTTTATTAAAATGTCTTACCAGAATGTTTTGGTTTTTCAGTTCTGTATACAATATTTCTGCACGGTAATTATAGTGACTTACAAAAATAAAGTTTGTACTTGATGGAAGTACATAGAATCCTCGTTTTTTCATCTCTGTAGTGATCCATTCCCTTGTTTTGATAATTTTCTGGGTTGTATCTTTAAAATGTTCAATATCCCTAATAGCTGTTTCTGCGCCTGCAATAGCAAGACGATCTATTGTATATGAATTAAAGGAGTCTTTGATACGTGTTAATGCTTGGATCAAATTTGGATTCCCTAATGCAAATCCAACACGTAAGCCTGCAAGTGAACGTGATTTAGACATTGTTTGAACAACCAGTAAGTTATCATATGTGTTGATTAGAGAAACTGCAGAACCTGGAGCAAAGTCTATATATGCTTCATCAACAATTACGACCTGATCTGGATTATTATCCAGAATATCTTTTATCGTTTCCAATTCCATGTATAAACTTGTTGGGGCATTTGGGTTGGGAAAAATAACTCCGCCTTCTGACTGGAAAAATGCCTCGGATGGAATACTGAAATCACGATTAAGCGGTATTTCTTCATATGGAACGTTAAAAAGCTTAGCATACACCGGATAAAAACTATACGTGACAGCAGGAAAACGGATCTTTTGCCCACTTTCGAAAAAAGCCATAAACGAAAAGGCTAATACTTCATCTGATCCGTTTCCAATAAAAACATTGCTTGCTTCAAGATTATAATATGCACCGATTAACTCACGCAGTTGATCTGCACTCGGTGATGGGTATAAGTGTAATTTGCGTTCCAATTCTGTTTTAATGGCATCCACTACGTTTGGGGATGGAGGATAGGGATTTTCATTTGTATTTAACTTCAGTAAATTGGGAATATCAAGCTGCTCGCCGGGTACATATGGCTCTGTGCGCTTAACTGTTTCACTCCAGAATTTACTCATTTTTATTACCCTCTTTTGCAATATGCCGTCCATACAATTCTTTTTTTATATCTTCGACTGTTACTTCTAACAGTTCCATTAAAACGAGTGTGTGATAGGTTAAATCAGCAATTTCCCAGGTTACTTCCTGCTTATCATGATTCTTCGCCCCAATTATTACTTCACTTGCTTCTTCACCTACCTTTTTGAGAACTTTATCTATCCCTTCTGTGAATAAGTAAGTTGTATAGGAACCATCCACAGGCTGCTGTTTTCGTTCATTTACTTTTTTTGTTAACTGGTGTATTACGTTTCGTGTTTGTACTTCGTCAGAGAAGAGAGTTTGGAAAAAGCAAGTATCATTGCCTGTATGACATGAAGGCCCCATAGGGTTAACTTGTATTAATAGGCTGTCTGCATCACAATCATAGCTGATACTTTTGACGATTTGTTTGTTTCCGGATGTTTCTCCCTTATTCCAAAGCTGCTGCCGTTTACGGCTGAAGAACCATGTTTCACCGGTTTGCAGTGTTTTATTTAGTGAGTTTTCATTCATATACGCAAGTGTCAGCACTTCTCCTGTTTTAAAATTTTGTATTATTGCTGGGATAAGACCATTTTCGTCAAAAGAAAGCTGGTTTATATTCGTTTCCATTAGATTTCCCTCCTTACAATGATATTGCTGGCTGCAAGATATTCTTTCAAATCTGGTATTTGTATTTCACTATAATGGAATACCGATGCTGCTAGGGCAGCGTCTGCACCACCTTTTTGAAGTACATTAGCAAAATGCTCTTTAGTACCTGCGCCGCCGCTTGCAATAATTGGGATATTTACCTTGTCTGCGATTGCTCTAGTTAGCTCCAGATTATATCCGTTCTTTTCTCCATCAACATCAATTGCGTTAATGACGATCTCTCCGGCTCCAAGCTGTTCGCCTTTAATTGCCCATCCGATTGCGTCTATCTCGGTATTTGTACGTCCGCCGTTGATATAAACCTGCCACGTATTTTCACTTACCGCCTTGGCATCAATGGAAAGCACGACACATTGACTGCCAAATTTTAAAGCGGCGTCTTTTATTAATTGAGGGTTTTTAATTGCTGCACTGTTTATCGATACTTTATCCGCCCCGGCTCTTAGTGTTTGGTGAATATCAGTTATAGTCCGGATTCCTCCACCAACAGAAAAAGGTATAGCTATTTCTGCTGCAACATTTTCAACTACATCGAGAAAGATATTGCGGTTTTCATTGGACGCTGTTATATCGTAAAAGACAAGTTCATCAGCTCCAGCTTGGTTATACTTTTTAGCTAAGTCTACCGGATCATCAACATCCTGGATATTTTGAAATTTACGCCCTTTAACAACGCGACCTTTATCGACATCCAGGCAAGGAACAATTCGTTTAGCCAGCATTATTTACACCATCCAATAGTGATTCAAATGTTATTGTTCCGTCATATAATGCTTTTCCAATAATAGCACCATACAGGTTCATTGATTTTAGCCGATTGATGTCGGCCTTTGTAGATACTCCGCCGGAAGCGATCAGGTTAATTGAAGTAGTATCTTTTATTTCCTGCAATTCATTAAAGTTTGGCCCTTTTAACATGCCATCCTTTAAAATGTCGGTATATATTATTGTTTTAACACCTAGTCGTTCTAGTTCTTTAACAAGTTCAGTTGCTTTCACACTGCTTGTTTCCGTCCAGCCATCAGTGGCTACATATCCATTTCTTGCATCAATCGATACGGCAATTTGTTCTCCGTATTCACGAATAGACCGTTGCAGGAATTCTTTATCATTAATTGCTGCTGTGCCAACAATAACTCGATCAACTCCTGCTTCTAAATAGTCTTTAATTTTATGTGAAGAACGAATTCCGCCACCAACTTGAATCGGGATTGTTGTTTGTTGAGCAATGGCCTTGATGGAATCTATATTGCTCGATTCACCTGTTTTAGCTCCATCAAGGTCCACGATATGAAGGTAGGTTGCTTGTTTGTCCTGCCATTGCTTTGCTGCCTCAACTGGAGAATCATGATATATCTTTTCTTGTTTATAGTCTCCTTGAATTAGGCGAACACATTTACCATTTCTAATATCGATAGCTGGAAATAGAATCATGAAATCATCTCCCCGAAGTTTTGTAATAGCTGTAATCCAACTTCACCACTCTTTTCGGGGTGAAATTGCATTCCAATAATATTTTCTTTTTGTACCACTGCAGGAACCATACCACCATAATCAGCACTACTTACAAGGTCTTCCTTCTGATAGGAGCTAACTGCATAGGAGTGAACAAAGTATACATAGGCATTTTCCTTAATGTTACTTAAAAGTGGGTTTTTTTGGCGATGTGATAGGGTATTCCAGCCCATATGTGGAACCTTTACCGATTCAGCAATTCGTTTAACATCGCCTTGAATGAGTCCAAGTCCTTGCCAATCTCCATCTTCATAGCTTCGCTCATAGAACAGTTGCATACCTAAACAGATTCCAAGCAATGGTTTACCAGAAGATGCTTCTTGTTGAATAGTACGTATTAAATCTAATTCACCAAGCGCTTCGATTGCATCTTTAAACGCACCAACACCAGGAAGTATGATTGCTGTGGCATTTTCAATTGTTTGTTTATCAGTCGTTAAGCAGGAGTCCAATTCTAGCTTAGTTAACGCAAATTGCAGGCTTTTAATATTACCAGCCCCATAGTCGATTATTGCAATCATAAGATTATATCTCCTTTATAAGGTCCCTTTTGTCGATGGGATGCCTTTTATACGAGGATTCTGCTGGCTCGCTTGGTCTAATGCACGCCCAAATCCTTTGAAAATAGATTCGATAATATGATGCGTGTTATTACCGTATTCTAGGTTTATGTGAAGGGTAAGTTTGGCATTGCTTGCAAACGCCTGAAAGAATTCTTCAACAAGCTCTGTATCAAAGCTGCCAACTTTATCCTTCAAACCATCAACATTATAGACGAAGTAGGGGCGTCCGCTAATATCCAACGAAATTGTAGAAAGAGCTTCGTCCATCGGAATCGTTTTAGTAGCATAACGAGTTATTCCTTCTTTATTGCCAAGTCCTTCGTTAAACGCCTGCCCTAGAGCAATTCCAATATCCTCTACAGTGTGATGCTGATCAACATTTAAATCACCCTCACACGTCAGTTCAAGATCAAATAATCCATGCTTTGTCAATAGAACTAACATGTGGTCTAGAAATCCAACTCCGGAATCGATTGAGGATTTACCAGTACCATCTATTGAGAAATCCAGGGCAATCGATGTTTCTGAGGTTGCTCGTTTAATAGAATGTCTACGCATTATGATTATCCTTTCTGATTTGAATTGAATTAGCATGTGCTGATAATCCTTCAGCTTTAGCCAGGGTTATTATATTTTCTGAAGCATCTAGTAACGAATCCCTTGAGTAACGGATAATACTCGATTTTTTCATAAAATCGTACACGCCAAGCGGAGAAGAAAAAGCAGCTGTTCCACTTGTTGGCAGGGTGTGATTTGGTCCGGCAAAATAATCTCCTAACGGTTCAGGAGAGAAGTTTCCTAGAAAAACAGCTCCTGCATTCTGGATATCTCCTACTTTCTCGGTCGCATTTTCTATCATCAGCTGTAGATGCTCAGGCGCAATTTCATTAACTAGGTTGAATGCTTCCTGTATATTCTTCACAACTATAATTCTGCCATTTTGTGTGAGTGCTTTTTCAATAATATCTTTACGGTCAAGTGTAGTTGTTTGCTGATCAATTGCTCGCTGCACCTCAGTGGCTAATGATTCACTAGTTGTAATACAGATTGAAGTGGACTGCTCATCATGCTCCGCTTGTGAGAGTAAATCTGCAGCAATATAATCAGCTGGTGCTGATTCATCTGCAACAACACATATTTCACTTGGCCCGGCTATCATATCGATAGCAACATCACCATATACCCATTTCTTCGCTCGTGCCACAAAAGCATTACCTGGGCCAACTATTTTTGTAACCTTTTCTATACTTGAAGTTCCGTATGCCAGTGCAGCTATTGCTTGCGCACCACCTAATTTATAAACTTCGTCAACACCGACTACCTCTGCAGCTGCAAGCACCTCTGGACTAATTTTTCCATTTGCATCTGGTGGTGTAGTGATAACGATTTTTTTCACACCGGCGAGCTTAGCTGGAATAACGTTCATTAAAACTGTAGAAGGATAGGAAGCCTTACCACCCGGGACGTAAACGCCAACTTTTTCTAATGGAGTGACTTTCTGTCCGAGCATTATACCTTCCGTATTATCAGTAAACCAGGAATATTCTTTTTGTACTTCATGAAAAGCTGTGATGTTAGCTTTCGCTTCTTCTAGTGCCGATTTAAATTCGTCACTAATCATCCCTTTTGCCTCAATGAATTCATCCTTCGTGACGGCTAACTGCTTTAGTTTTATACCATCGAATTGCTCGGTAAAACGATACAATGCTTCATTACCATCTTTTTTAACCTGTTTAATAATTTCTAGGACAGTTTCATCAATGTTATTTTCATCTGCTTGGGAATAAGTATCATTATTTTTCTCTTGACTAAATTGCTCGGGTGTTATCCGTTTCATCAAATATCACTCCATGACCGATTTTAATTTATTAATAAGCTCGTGTATTAAAGCAGACTTTGTAGTGAAACTTGCTTTATTGACGATTAACCTTGTGCTGATGTCCTCAATCTCATCGATAATTTTCAATCCATTTTCATTGATGGTGGTTCCAGTTTCCACGATATCAACAATAATATCAGCTAAACCGATAAGTGGAGCTAGTTCAACTGATCCATTTAACTTAATTGTTTCAATTGGGATCCCCTTTTGCTGGAAGTGACTCTTAGCCACTGTTGGGTATTTAGATGCGATAGTTAGTTTCTGAGTGCTTTCCAAGGTTGTTTCAGGCTTTCCGGCAACTACAAATTGACATCTGCCTAATTTTAAATCCAGTATTTCATATATGTCTGCTTGTGATTCCAATATATTGTCTTTTCCGACAACCCCAATATCAGCAGCCCCTTTTTCTACGTATGTTGGGACATCAACTGCTTTAACAAAAATTAACTTAACTGTTTGATCGGTATTGTAAAAAACCAGCTTTCGGCTTTTTGTATGAAAGTCAGGGAAATCGATACCGGCATTATTAAGTAGTTCAATCGTACTTTCCGCTGTTCTGCCTTTTGCTAATGCTAATGTTACATAATCCATTTAATTATCCCTCATTCCTTCTTGAAGCAGCAGTTCTAACTCATTATAGTTCGTAAATGGAGTTTTTCGCTTTTTGTCGATTACTAGATTTTCTTCAGTTTGAAAATAAGCAATACATTTAGAACTGAAATCATCAATATTACGGTTATCATCCATTGTATAAGTGATAATGCGATAGCCTGCCTCACGTAGTGTATTAGCAGCAATTAACGCATCTTTCTGCTTGGAGTTTTCGTAATATATAATCACATCTATAGATGTTGTGTCATTTGCTATCAGATTTTTCCGTGTCATAGAATGTAAAAGGTTATCAACTTCACAGGCGAATCCAATCGCAGGTATGGAAGTATCAAATTGTTCGGCCAAATGATCATATCTTCCACCCATTAATACTGGTTTGCCGAAGCTTGCCACAAATCCTTGGAAAATAACCCCTGAATAGTAGTTCATATTGTTGATTAATCCAAGGTCAAATATGACTGAATCCTCTACACCATATGCTTTGAGTACATCGTAAATATCACTGAGGTTTTTAATCTTCTGTTGCATTTTTTCATTTAATGCAATTTTACTAGCACGTTTAATTACATCCTCTGGATCACCATATAGAAGGGGTATTGCTTGAACAGCGTCACAAAGTTCTTTATCAACGGATAATCTTTCAAGGAATGGCCCAATTTCAGTAAGGTTCTTTGATTGAATTAATCCCTTCAACTGATCTAATTCATTTTGAGATAATGCTAGTTGATTTACGAGTTCCTTGAAATATCCTGCATGCCCAACTTCAAGTTTAAATGACTCAAATCCTAAGTCTTTTAATGTATGGATTGCTAAAGCAATAACTTCTGCGTCATTTTCGGGTGTACTTTCACCAAAACTTTCAATACCTGCTTGTGTTGTTTCCTTGTTATCTGCCTGCTCAAATGACTGACGAAAAACATCCAGCACATAGAAAAATCTCGATCCTTGTGAGAGTCGTTGTTTATTGGATGCTATCATTCTCGTAATTGGAATTGTCACATCGGGACGTAAAACTAATACTTTTCCATAAGAATCAATTACTTTTAGCATTTCATCTTTATTTATGGTACCGGACATCGTCGAATATAAATCGTAAAATTCAAACGTAGTCGTCCGTACTTGTTTATATCCATAAGTGCTAAAGCGATTTTTTAATATTGATATCAGATTATCTCGCACCTGGAAATCTCCAACACTAGTATCTTTTGTACTGTCAAACAAATATTGATCCATTAAAAATAGTCACCATCCATTCACTTTATCACTTTATCGCTTTACTTAATTAAAGTTATATATTATTCTAATTAGTAATAGATAAAATGTCAACAGTAAGGGGAGTAATTGAGTATGTTTGATTATCATGTTCACAGTGATTTTTCGGCTGATAGCACGACACCAATGGAAAAAACTATTGAAAAGGCGATCGAATTAGGGCTAGAGGAAGTTTGTTTTACGGACCATATTGACTATGACTATCCAGATGAGTCGATTGTATTTGTTTTTGACTTGGAGCGATATGATGAAAAAATAAAAGAATTGAAAGCTGTTTATGCAGATTCTATTTCTATTAAAAAGGGAGTTGAAATTGGAATACAGCCACATCTTGTAAAAAGGTACAATGATTTACTTGACGATAGAGTGTTTGATTTTATTATTTGCTCAATGCATACATCCGAGCAAAAGGACCTGCATTCAGGCAGATTTTTTAATAATAGATCAGTAGATCAATCATACCTTGCCTATTATGAGGAACTGTTGTATTGTGTTAAGAACTTTAAACAATATAACGTATTAGGACATATTGACTTAGTGAAGCGATATGCTAAACAAAACAGTACAAATGATTTTCATGACATATTGCGTCAAATTTTTAAGGAGATAATACCAGAGGGCAAAGGTATTGAATTGAATACATCAGGGATTCGATATGGTTTAAAAAATGGAATGCCTAGCTCCGATATCCTGAGGCTGTATAGGGAGTGCGGTGGTGAAATCCTGACATTAGGATCGGACTCACATGTGGAAACCACACTGGCATATGACTTTAAGGAATCACTTGATATGCTTAAGGGTCATGGATTCAATTATATTGCAACATTTAATAACGGTGTGCCAGTATTTCATAATATTACGAAGCTTTAATATCATGAGAATAGAAATTGTCATAGTTTTTATAAAAGGTAGGAGGTATAATAGTATTTTGGATGCTATAATGGTTATGTAAAAAAATATCACTTTAGCTGGTGTAAAAAATATGAAACAACTTACTAAACTTCTTTTAATTATTGCGGGGTCAATTTCGTTGGCTTTAGGACTATTGGGAATAATTCTTCCCTTACTGCCTACCACACCATTATTACTTTTGGCTGCTGCATGTTATGTGAGAAGCTCCAACCGATTATATGAATGGTTAATTACCAATAGATATTTTGGTTCATATATTGAGAATTACCGATTAGGAAAAGGGATTCCGTTAAAGGCGAAAGTAATAGGTGTTTCTGTTCTATGGTTATCGATGGGATATACTATCTTGTTTGTTATTCCATTAATTATAGTTAAATTACTATTAGCTTGTATCGCCATGTTTTTTTCGTGGTTTATTTTAAAGCAGAAAACATTGCATAAGACACAAAGATAATTAGTACGTTAGTGGGGTCAGTTTTTTGGATAAGAAACATATTATAAATGTAGTGTCACTATTCGCGGTATTAATAAGTATAATACTCGTGATTTATATACCAAAAGAGACAAAGTCAGAACAAAATATAGGTAATCCAACTGTGTTTATTCATGGTTACAAAGGTACATTTAATTCATTTGGCAATTTACTGAACAGGTTTGAGAATAGATATGATTGGGGTAATAAAGCACTGGTATACCGTGTTTCACCTCAAGGTAAAATAAATGTTAAAAATCTTAGTAAAGGAAAGTCAGAGCCTGCTTTTGTGCAAGTAATCTTTGAAAATAACCGCGCAAGCTTCTTGAACACCTCAAGTTGGCTTTCATCTGTACTTTCACATATGAAGGAAACATATCATATTGATACTGTTAATCTGGTTGGACATTCTATGGGTGGACTTGTTGCATTGAAGTTTATTGAAGAATATCAGGACCAGAAGATTTATCCGCGTGTTGCAAAATTAGTCACGATTGGAAGTCCCTTTGATGGCATATATAATAAGCAATACTTTCAGATCCATCGTGATGCAGCAGCAGCTGATTTAAAACCTGATTCTGTTGCAATGCAAACGATACGCAAGAAAAAGCATACTATACCAGGAGGACTTAATGTCTTAAACATTGGAAGTACCGGGGATCTTGTTGCAATGCCAGAAAGTGTGCAATCATTACGAAGTATTGTAAGGAAAGATCAATTGCAGGAAAAAATGATTGAGGATGATATGCTTGGGCATAGCGAGATGCATGAAGACATTCGCGTTGATAATCTAATTCATTCATTTCTTCAGTCTAAGGTTGCAACACAATAATTTATTATTAAAGGAATGGTTTTAGTGGTAAATGATCATCATACGTACGAAAAGTTAACAACAATTACATCAGAGAAAAATGTGATGGTTAATGAACACTTGAAAAATCATACGTATACCCGCCTTGGCGGGATGGCTGATTTTTTTGTGACACCAGAAACATATGAACAAGTGAAGCAAATTGTGAAGTTATCCATAAAGGATGATATTCCTTTTACACTACTTGGCAACGGATCAAACCTAATTGTAAAAGACGGTGGAATTCGTGGTATTGTATTGAACTTAAAGCAATTAACATCGATAGAAACAACAGGGACAACAATTGTTGCACAAAGTGGCGCTAGGATAATTGATGTATCCAGAGAAGCATTATCAAAAAGGTTAACAGGACTGGAGTTTGCATGTGGAATTCCAGGTTCGGTTGGTGGTGCGTTATTCATGAATGCGGGTGCATATGGTGGAGAGATTAAAGATGTATTGGAAAGTGCCATAGTAGTTGATCGGAATGGTGATTTATATACGTTGTCTGCACATGACCTGGACCTAGAATATCGCTCAAGTAATATTCCGGAAAAAGGATATATTGTATTAGAGGCAACTTTTTCTATGGAGGCCGGTAATTATGAGGAAATTAAGGCTGTAATGGATGACCTTACCTTCAAACGTGAATCCAAACAGCCTTTAGAGTACCCATCATGTGGTAGTGTGTTTAAGCGCCCACCTGGGTATTTCGCAGGGAAGCTGATTCAGGATAGCGGCCTTCAAGGAAAGGAAATTGGTGGAGCTCAAGTTTCATTGAAGCATGCAGGGTTTATTGTAAATAAAGATGGTGCTTCGGCTGAAGAATATATTGGCTTAATACACTTTGTACAGGATACAGTAAAAGATAAGTTCGGTGTCAATCTTGAGCGTGAAGTTAAAATAATCGGTGAGGATTAAATTGAGTTAAAGAGAGTGCTGTGGCTGCTATTAAGTGGTCACAGTTTTTTATTTTGAAATGCTTTGTTCGTATGTTGATATAAACCGAGACGTAACATGAAAAAGTAGTTGAGTGCTATGACACCACTTTGGAAATACATGCCGCTTTACGCGGGCAACGCTTCAGCTTCCTCGGAAGCAAAGAACGCTCCCTGTGGGGTCTCTTAGGCTCGCTGTCCCACAGGGGTCTCGCATATTCCAACTGCGTGGCCAGAGAACCATACTAAATACTACGTATTTGTTCCCTTTAGTCAATGTTGTAATAGATACCAGTAATAATAATTTTTAGAAATTAGCGATTATAAAAAAGCTGACTCAATTATATGAGTCAGCTTTATATTTATTCACGTTCTGAATCTGTGTAAGAAACTTTGCAGTCGCTCGTTAGTTGAGTTTTCCAAGACATCCATCGGTGGACCTTCTTCAGCAATTACGCCATTATCAAGAAATAGAATACGATCAGCAATGTCACGAGCAAATTCCATCTCGTGCGTAACTAATACCATTGCCATTTCACCTTCATTAGCTATGTCACGGATAACTTCTAATACTTCACCGACCAGCTCAGGATCCAAAGCTGATGTCACTTCGTCAAAAAGCATTATTTTTGGATGCATAACGAGTGCACGAGCCATTGCAACACGCTGCTTTTGTCCGCCCGACAGCATAGCAGGATAGTCATCCAACTTATCCCCTAGACCAACTTTTTCCAGCATTTCAATCGAGTCTTTCTTGGCAGATTCTTTATCCTTTTTTTGTACATGAATTGGTGCTGTCATGCAATTTTCTAAAATTGTCATGTGTGGGAAAAGGTTGAAGTGCTGGAATACCATGCCTATATCCCCGCGGACTTGTCTTAAGTGTTTCTCATTGGCTGGGACAAGGTCACCATCCTTCTCCATATGCCATAAATTTTTACCATCGACAATAATACTGCCTGATGTTGGCTGTTCTAAAGTCATTAGCATACGTATAATTGTTGTTTTACCGGAACCACTTGGGCCAATCACTGCAACCTTCTCAGCTGGTTGAATATCCAGGTCAATGCCTTTTAATACTTGTACATCGCCAAATGACTTATGCACATCTTTATAACTTACAATAGGTTCAGACATATTATCACTGCTCCTTTTCTCTTAAACTGCTTTACTTCCTGTTGGTTCTTTTTTATCAAACCGTTTGTTCAGTTTGCGCTCAAGCTTATTAATTAAGATTGCTGAAGGATAGCTTAACACGAGGAATAATATTGCCACGATTGTAAGCGGCTCTAAGTATCTCCAATGTTGTGCGCCATAATCATTTGCCATTGCCAAAATACCCAAAACCCCAATTGTTGAAGCTAAAGGAACTTCCTTAAACATGATAATTAAATAGTTTCCTAGCATCGGAATGGTTGGGGGCAGTGCTTGTGGCAAAATTATTTTAGTCCACTTTTTACTTGTTCCATAATTTAACGCTCGGGCAGCTTCCCATTGGCCATTATCTACTGCATCAATTCCTGAACGATATACTTCACCAATGTATGTACTATAGTGAATTCCGAGTCCTATGACTGCAGAAACGAAGGGATCTAACGCCATGCCGACAACAGGAACCATTGGCCATGCATAGAAGATGAAGAATAACTGTACTAGTGGTGGTGTGGAACGTATAAATTCCATTACCCACAACAGTGGCAGTCTTATTACTTTTATTGGCATACGTCTTATTAATGTCCATATAAATCCGAAGATCAATGCAAATAAATAACACGCAATAGTTAATCCTAATGTTATGCCCAGACCTTCTAATACTATAGGGAAGGCATCAAGGAATGTACTCCAACTCCAATTATTCATTGACTTGCCACCCCTTTCTTAGAAGCACTTTCCATTTTCTTGGTAAGCCAAATTAATGGAAGAGCAAGAATAAAGTAGAATAATAGTACTAAAAAGTATACTGTTGGTGCTTGGGATAGATTGGAGCTTCGCAGAATATCTCCATAGTATAAAATATCCGTCATACCAATTAATGATACAAGTGATGTTGATTTCAACATCAGAATGAGGTAATTACCAAATTCCGGAAGCATCATCCGAACTGCTTGAGGGAAAATTACGAGTCTCATGCGTTGAAAACGTGACATGTTTAGAGCTGTTGATGCTTCTGATTGTCCTTTTGCTACAGCCAGTATTGAACTGCGAACAATTTCAGACATGTATGCTCCATAGTTTAGGGAAATAGCAAGTACACCAGCCCAAAAGTTACTTCCTACCTCTATCCCAAATAATATTGGAAATGCATAGTAAAGCCAAAACAATTGTACGATAAGTGATGTTCCGCGGAATACTTCTACATAAAAGCCTGTAAATTTGCGGAGTAAAATATTATTTGAGAGCCGGCAGAACCCTGCAATAAACGCCATAAAATAGCCCAAAACTATTGAGGCAAGCAGTACAGTAACTGTAATCTCTACACCCTTCATCAGAACTGGGAAAATATCGGCTATCGCATTAATGCTAATCACTCCTTCTCTGTAATATTTGCAAAAGCATAGGGTCTGACTTCCCTAGGTAAGGGAGCCGACCCTATGGAGTCTTGTTAATTATTTAAGAGTAAATCTTAATACTGTTCACCGCTACAAACACCTTCTGTTGTAATGTCTGATGGAACTGAATTAGTTTCACCACTAAAGCCATTTGCTTCTAAAAGTTCCTTAACTGTTCCATCTTCTTTTAGTTTAGCTAATGCTTCATTGTACGCTTCACGTAATGCATCACTATCTTTGTGGAATGCAGCAGCACCGTAACTTGGAATTCCTTCAATGTCTGGCTGTTCAAAGTCACTGACGAATTCAAGTTTATCATTTCCTGAGGATTCCAGTGCGCGTTTTACTGTCATTTCTGTACCAGTTGTTGCATCAGCGCGACCTGAAGCTACAGCAGAGAATGTTCCAGGAATATCTGAAGCACTTTGAATTTGGTCTTCACTTACACCCTCACTCTTTACATATTCATGTTCTGTTGCACCGGCCATAATTGATACGGTTGCGCCAGTTTCTGCGATATCTTCGTAACTGTGTAAGTCCATTGGGTTACCCTTCTGAACGACAAGTCCTTCCCCATATTGCATTTCTGGCTCACCGAAATCAGCATTTTCACAACGATCAGGGTTAATTGCCATACCCGCTGTAATAACATCGAACTTACCAGCGTTTAAGCCGGGAATAAGTTGACTGAAATCTGCCAATTGAGCTTCCATCTCGTCAACACCAAGTTCTGCGAAAACAGCTTGAGCAATGTCAACAGCAGCCCCTTTTAATTCCCCGTCTTCCTGATATCCGTATGGTGCTTCGTTAGCAAAGCCAATTGTTACTTTGCCTTCATCTTGAAGCTTTGTTAACAAATTGCTTTCACCTTCAGTTTCGCCTGCGCTTTCTTCGCCGCCGTTACCACTTGTATCATCAGATCCGCAAGCAGCCAGCAACATAATTGAAATAATGAAGATTGAAGCTAATAATAGTTTTTTCATCTCTTAAATGACCTCCCTTTATAATTCTAAAATAACTAATAAATAAAGTAAAAAATGCATTTTTGGAAAATGCTAAGTCAATTTCTCTTTATTCTTATGACTTTTTTACTAGAAATAGAGCAGCGGTAAACTGTTAAAATTGCATGAAAAGCTTGGGGGATTTCTTTTCAAAATAGTGATACTATAATATTATAGGGTATTATCCAATGGTTCAAACCTAGTATTTTTTGATAATTTGGAATAAACCTTCAAATAATACTGTTAATTACATGATGCTCGTATATACCAAAATATGCTTTCGTATAGATAATAATACTTTTATATACTCAATATTTGCTATATTTTCAGTAAATTACCGTTTTATTTAAGGATTTACAAACTGGTAGAAAACAAGATACGATTAATAGTAATAATACTGTTATGGAGGCGATAAGGTGCATATTGTTGTATTGGGTGCAGGTGCTTTAGGTAGTTATTTTGGTTCTCGATGGGAAGAAGCTGGTGCAGATGTAACCTATTTGGTAAGGGAAAAAAGAGCAAAGCAGCTTCATGAGCAAGGGATGAAGGTTAATAGTACACAAGGTAATTATTCGGTTAGTGATCCCCGAGTCGTTACTGATGTACATAATATTGAAAATCCAGGCTTGGTCTTTGTAAGTGTAAAAGGTTATCATTTAACAGGAACTTTAGAAGACTTAAAAGTACTAGTAGATAAAGGTGCGTTCGTCTTACCCGTTTTAAACGGAATAGAACATATAAGTGTTTTGCAGGATTACCTTGGTGAGGAGTCGGTTATTGGTGGTCTTTCCTTTATCGTTGCTACATTGAATGACGATGGGCATGTAGAGCACTCAAGCGAATTTCACAAGCTGGTCTTTGGCCCATTGAATCCTAAGCAATCAGATATTTGTCAGCAATTACGGGAGCTTTCAAGTAAAGCGAAACTAGAGACAATTTACAGTGACTCTATTTTACAAGAGCTATGGAAAAAGTACCTATTTATCAATGCTTTTTCTGGTATTACGACTGCAACAGACCTGCCCATTGGACCAGTTCGCGATAATAAGGATACACTTAAGGTAGCTGAGTTAATTTTAAACGAGATGCAGCAGTTGGCAAATAGCTACAATATTGAAATTACAGATGAAGACGTCGCTGGGGCAAAAAGCAATTTACAGAACTTTGGATATGATGCCACATCGTCTATGCATCAGGATCGCCGCAAAGGGCAAACCCTTGAATTGGATCACCTGCATGGTGGGGCACTGCGGTTAGCGGAAGCGAAAGGACTGAAATTGCCTTTTACTGAAGCTGTTCACGGTATCATCAAGCCATTTGAAGGGGCATAAGTTTATGTATAAGCTAAGAGAGGTTAAGTATGAAGATTATGAAGCTATTAACTTGTTAACTAATAATAAGGAAAATACGCATTTACATGACGATGTATCTTATATGGAGCAAGCTTTTTTTGACCGTATGTTAGTAGATGAATCTATTAGATGGTATGCCGTGGAAAAAGATGCGCATATCCGTGCCTTTGTATTATTTCAACTGGATGTATCTACTAAGGAAATTCACATTGATAGATTTACAATTGATGCAGCATATAAAAACAAAGGCCTTAATGAACACTTATACAGCAAAGTTGAACGATTGGCAGAACGAAAGTCCTTTACAAAAATGAGAACAGAAATTTCCACAACTGAGTTGGATGTGTATGATTTTTTTGAAAGTAAAGGCTGGTTAAAGGCTGAAAATGGAAGTTATGTATTAACAATGAAAAAGTAGAAGGTGTATTTAATGACGGTGTATATAATTATAGCAATTGCCATTATGTTGGCTGTTCTGGCTTTAACATTAATGGCTATATCGAAAGGTTATGATTACAAACATTCGATTGACCCATTGCCCGATGATAAAAGTAAGTCAGAGGATGAAAAAGACCACAGGGGTTAGTGTGGTCTTTTTGGCAGTAAGAAAGTATAAATACTTTCTTACTGCATAAGCGCAACTAAGGCTTTCGCCATAAGGCTTGGCGATAAGCCAAGTTTTCAAATATCCAATGGTTTTAAGTTTGCCTCGATTTCTTCACGACGATGTTCAAACAATGGTGGCAGTGCTAATGATTCTCCAAGATGATTCATATCTTCATCAGTAGCAAACCCGGGTCCATCAGTTGCTAATTCAAATAGAATACCATTTGGTTCTCTGAAGTAAAGTGATTTGAAATAAAACCGATCCACTAAACCTGAGTTAGGCACGCGTGCTGCCTGTAAACGATCTCTCCATTGTGCTAATTCTTCTTCATTATCTACACGAAATGCTACATGATGAACACTTCCTCGCCCAGGTCTTTCCTTAGGAAGGTCATTACGCACTTCTAAATGAACCTCAGCACCTGTTCCGCCTTTACCAGTTTCAAATACAATAATGTCTTCATTACCTTTAAACGATGATGGGTAGCTTCCAGTTTGCTTAAAGGTTAATAATTCCGTCAGTACTTTAACAGTAGGTGCTGGGTCCTGGACGGTTAGTTTTGCAGGGCCAAGTCCAATAATACCTTTTTCAGCTGGCACGCTGCTATGGTCCCATACTCTACCACCTTTTACTCCTTGGTTTGTTTCATCAGAGATAAGCGTCAATCGTTGTCCTTCTGGGTCTCGGAAATTAATAACATTCCGTTCCCCTTGTCTGGCAATTCCGTCATGATCAACATTGTAATCGGACAGACGCTTTTGCCAAAATTCCAATGCGCTGTCGCTCGGGATGCGTAGTGCCGTTCCCGTAATGCTTCCTTTTCCCTGATAAGTTGTACCCGCATTGGGTATTTCAAAGAAGGTAAGGTCAGTGCCAGGATTACCTGCTTCATCTGCATAAAATAAATGATAGACAGACGGATCATCCTGGTTAATAGTCTTTTTAACCAGTCTCATCCCTAGAACTTCTGTGTAAAAATGATAATTTTCCTTTGCCTTTGCTGTAATAGCTGATACATGGTGAATACCTTTTAATTCCATTTTAAAGTCACTCCTCGTAAATCAGTATTTATTTTGAATTCAAGATATTTCTAGTATAATAAATTTTCTGTTCAGGTGTCCAGTTTATTGCCTCAGTTCTCACTTTGGTCATGTGATGGGCGAAGACCTTTTTTAAGTTGCCGAATGCTTAATCCGAAATCCATTTGCAGATGTGGATAATCTTTAAACTTGCTCCAATCACCGCCCCATTCAAATCCTAATTGCTTAGCAATATCAGCGACCTCGAACCAGTCTGCTTTCCCATTTTTATTTCCATCGTAATTTATATCCCAAATAATTACGCCATCATTATTCCGTAATGCAAAATCAACAGCTAGGCCATAATTATGGTATGATTCGCCACCCTTCGCATATGTGACGACATTTTCATCAGATGATCGACCCTGTTCATAAAGTTTATTCTGCCGTTTAATGGATCGTACTTTCTCTGTGATGACAACATTTATATCCTGCTGGGCAGATTTTTTAAGAAGTTGGCTGGTTTTTGTCGCGACAACCGGGTCCAGTTCTTCGGGTGGAGGTGTGTCTTCGTCAATTTCAATGTATCTGTTATTTTTTTGTTCATTATATATAATGATAAGTATCGTTAAAAATAAAATAATAAGTATCCATGTTGTTATATCTTTGCGATAGTGTTTCAATTTGTCGGTCTCCTCAAAAGAAATAATACTTTTGGACAATTATAACATTTAAGGTAAGACATCAGCTGTCATCAGTATTAATAGTAACTATCTTGCAGTGTTGAAATTATCCCTTTAAAATAAGACGATAGGAGGGTTGCTATGTATGTGCTGGTTAGCTTAATTGGTTACTTAATCGGATGTGTTCATGGTTCACAGGTAGTTAGTATATATAAAAAAGTGGATATCAAGAATAAAGGAGTAAAGAATTCCGGTGCCTCCAACACAACGATATTGCTGGGATGGAAATACGGGACATTAGTGGCACTTATTGATGTATTTAAGGCTACATTATCGATATTATTAGTATTATATATTTTAAATGACCAAGGAATTACTGGAGAAACACAGACTTTACTTGTGTATATTAATGCTTTATTTATCATTTTAGGTCATAATTATCCGATTACAATGAAGTTCAGTGGCGGGAAAGGAACAGCCTCATTAGTTGGGGTGCTGCTGGCAATTGACTGGAAGGTGGCTGTTATTGGTATAGGCATCCTACTTTTATTTACACTGACTACAGATTATTTAGTTGTTGGTGTTCTGTTTATGTATTTCTCATTTTTGGTGACGACCTATTTCTTCTTTGGAATCGAACCAACCATGGTAGTTGTACTATTATCTATTATAAGTATTATGAAACATATGGAAAATTATAAGCGTATATTATATAAAGAAGAAACTAAACTATCAAGTATGTTTAAAAAAGAATCATAGACGGAGGAATTAAATGCTGGATATCATAATATGGATTGTCATTGCAGCTTTATTCATCTTAAGTTTTGCAGGAATTATTTTTCCAATCATTCCATCACCATTAGTCTTGTGGGTTGGTTTTTTACTATATCATTTTGTGATAAGTGCGGGTGAATTAACTTTAACATTTTGGATAGCGATGGTTATTTTAACGGTACTATTGATTGTATCGGATATTGTCGCAAATAGTTATTTTGTAAAAAAATTCGGCGGCAGCAAGTGGGGAGAACGTGGTGCAGCAGTAGCTGTTATTGTAGGCTCGTTTATTATCCCTCCATTCGGCATACTGATTGTACCATTTATAGTTGTTCTGTTGATTGAAATGGTACAGAAAAAATCATCACAGGAAGCACTGTATGCATCAATTGGCTCGTTAATCGGATTTCTTGGAGGAGCTGTAGCGAAAGTAGTCATTCAAGTTATCATGATCGTTTGGTTCATAGTCGTCGTCGTAATATAATGCAGAAGGGATTTTTAACAATGAGCAAACCACCACGAGTTATAACAATCGCAGGATCTGCAGCTGGAGGAAGTGCTGGAATTCAGGCTGATTTAAAGACATTTCAGGAATTGGATGTATATGGGATGAGTGTCGTCACAGCGATTGTTGCAAGGCACCCTGAAACGAATAAGAATGTGCATCCGCAATCACTTGAGGCAATTGAAGCGCAATTTGCAACAGCAGTTAAGCAAGTTGGCCTGGATGCAATAAAGACCGGGATGTTATTTTCAAAAGAGGTAATAGATAACGTTGCTGGACTTATCGATGGAGCAAGTATAAATACGTTGGTGATTGATCCGGTAATGGTCGGAAAGCTTGATTCGAAACTGCTGGAAGACGATGCAATCGATTCATTAAAGACAAAGCTATTACCGAATGCTACTATTATTACGCCAAACATGCCGGAAGCTTCTTACCTATTGGATGGACGCGAGATTAAGCATGTTGCAGATTTAAAACAGGCGGCCATCGATTTGCATGAATTGGGTCCACGATATGTATTGGTTAAAGGTGGAAGGTTGGAAGGTCCAGCGGTTGATGTGCTGTACGACGGTGAAACACTTGCGACCTTTGAGGCCCCGCGAATCGATACAGTAAACACAAGTGGGGCAGGATGTACATACTCTGCAGCAATTACTGCATATATTGCCAACGGATATTCAGTATTAGAGGCAGTTCGTTCCGCAAAAAGTTTCGTAACAAATGCAATAGAATATGGATTTTCATATACAGAATTGGTTGGCCCTACTTATCACGCGGCAACTCGTGAACATGGTGAAGCTCACAAAATTAAAGTAAATTAAATTAATGGGAGGAGAATAATTAATGGGGAAGCGAGCATTAATTAACATTGATTACACGGTCGATTTTGTTGCAGATGATGGCATGTTAACTTGTGGTGAACCAGGGCAAGCCATTGAAGGGGAAATTGTTTCGTTAACAGAAGAGTTCATTAGTGCAGGGGAATATGTGGTGTTTGCAGTTGATGCACACGAGGAAGGCGATACGAATCACCCGGAATCGCAATTATTTCCACCGCACAATATTATGGGGACTGAAGGTAGACAGCTTTTTGGGGAATTAGCTTCTGTATATGAAGCCAATAAGCTGGCTGGAAATGTTTATTATTATGATAAAACGCGGTACAGTGCGTTTGTGGGAACGGATTTGGAATTGAGATTACGTGAACGTGAAATTGACGAACTTCACCTTGTTGGTGTTTGTACCGATATTTGTGTGTTGCATACCGCTGTTGATGCGTATAATAAAGGATTTAAAATTGTCGTACATAAAGATGCTGTAGCGAGCTTTAACGTTGCCGGCCATGAATGGGCACTAGGACACTTCACAAACACATTAGGTGCAAAAGTAATATAGTATTGAGGAGAAGCTAAGGGGAGCCAAGCCTTAATGGCGGTAACTTAACTGCAATGGTAAGGCTTGACTTTGCCTTAACATCCCTATATATTTGAAAATATAATAGAGGAAACGTTGATGAGGATTAGTACAATTTGAATGTCTTTCACAGAGAGGGAATGGTAGCTGGGAATTTCCAAAGACACAAATTGGAACCTGCCTTTGAGTTCGCTATTCATACGGCTTGTGCTGTAGAATACGCGCGGTCCATGACCGTTATCATGCCAAGTGTGCAAGATTTTATATCTTGTGAACAAGGGTGGTACCACCAAACCTCGGTCCCTTTTATAGGACGGAGGATTTTTTTAGCAGTTAAGAAACTATAATTACTTTCTTGCTGCATAAGTGCGCAACTAAGGCTCTCGCCATTAAGGCTTGGCGATAAGCCAAGTTTTCTAATATACAAAAAAATTTAAAAGAAAAGGGTGTTAAAGTTGGGTAAAAACAAAAACAAACAATTCGTTGAAAAAGTTACCGCAATGGAAGATGACTTTGCGCAATGGTATACCGATGTAGTGAAGCAGGCAGAACTTGTTGATTATGGAACTGTCCGTGGAACAATGATAATTAAACCGTATGGGTTTTCGATTTGGGAAAATATCCGTGATGAACTTGATCGAAAGTTTAAGGAAACAGGGCATTCCAATGTTTATTTTCCATTATTTATTCCTGAAAGCATGCTGCAAAAAGAAAAGGATCATATAGAAGGATTCGCACCAGAAGTAGCCTGGGTTACACACGGTGGAGATGAAGAACTGAGTGAACGTCTCTGTGTACGCCCAACTTCAGAAGTTCTTTTTGGTGAATATTATTCGAAAAATATACATTCCTATCGTGACTTGCCAATGCTATACAATCAATGGAGTAACGTGGTTCGCTGGGAAAAAACGACTCGTCCATTTTTACGTTCACTAGAATTTTTATGGCAAGAAGGGCATACATGTCATGCGACACGTGAAGATGCACAAGAGGAAACAGCTAGAATGCTTGAAATTTATGCAGATATTCTTGAATATTACCTGGCTATACCAGTGTATCGAGGCAAAAAAACAGAAAAAGAAAAATTCGCTGGAGCTGACTATACATTAACAATTGAAGCTCTTATGCATGATGGCAAGGCACTGCAGTCAGGTACATCACATTATCTAGGAACAGGCTTCGCTGAAGCATTCGATATTCGTTACTTGGATAAAGGTGGTGACCAGCAACCAGTTCACCAGACGTCATGGGGTATGTCTACTCGGGTTATGGGCGGATTGATTATGGTACATGGGGATAATCGTGGGTTAATTGTTCCACCACGTATTGCGCCCACACAAGCAATGATTGTTCCAATCGCACAACATAAAGAAGGTGTATTGGATAAAGCATACGATCTTCGCGACAAACTAAGAGGTGTTGCACGAGTTGGCATTGATTCAAGTGATAAAATGCCGGGCTGGAAATTTAATGAGTATGAAATGAAGGGTATACCTGTTCGAGTTGAAATGGGACCTAAGGATATAGAGAAAGAGCAGGTTGTTCTCGTACGACGTGATACAGGTGAAAAAGAATTTGTTCCACTTAATGAAGTGGAAGCACGATTGCCAGTGTTGCTAGATGAGGTGCAGCAGGGACTATTTGATAAAGCGTTGAATCACCGTAATGAAAAAACAACCACTGCAACGAATATGGAGGAATTCAAAAAAACATTGGAAGAAACCTCTGGATTCATCAAGGCAATGTGGTGCGGTGACATGGAATGTGAGGAAAAAATCAAGGATGAAACATCAGCAACATCACGCTGTATTCCATTTGAACAAGAAGATGTTTCTGACTCCTGTGTATGTTGCGGAAAAGAAGCAAAAGAACTAGTATACTGGGCAAAAGCATATTAATGATAAAAATCGAGCGCCATAGATGCGCTCGATTTTTTTAGTGTATGCGCCTTTGTTCTATCAACCGGAGAATGAAAACTTCATCCCGACGAAAAACTTTCAAGATTTAGTTGCATTTTTCGTATGAAATATGTTATAAATATACATAATAATTAATAAATATACAAAAAGGTGAATAATTATGAAGCATTTACTTAGTGAAGAAATAAATAAGGTTGAAGAACAATTATGGAATATGAGTGACCATATTTATTCTAATCCGGAATTGGGTGATGAGGAATTTCAATCTATGAAGCTGCTTACAGATTTTCTTAAAGAGAATGGATTTGAATTGGAGACTGGCATTGTGAATCGGCCGACAGCTTTTAAAGCTGAATTTAAAAGCCAAAAACAGGGTCCAACTATTGCATATCTGGCTGAATATGATGCGTTACCGGGTGTTGGTCACGGGTGTGGACACAACATGATCGGAACAATGGGAGTCGGTGCTGGTGTAATTCTTAGTAAACTGGTAAATCAAATTGGTGGGTCAATAGTAGTATTTGGCACTCCGGCTGAGGAAACAAACGGAGCTAAAGTACCGATGAGTGAGGAAGGTGTATTCGACAATATAGATGCAGCAATGATTTTGCATCCTGCTGACCAATCATATGAAAGTGGTGAATCACTTGCAATGGATGCTCTTCAGTTTGCTTTTTCCGGGAAATCTTCACATGCTGCGGCATCACCGGAGAAAGGAATTAATGCATTGGATGCAGTGATTCAACTATTCAATGGTATCAATGCACTTCGTGAACACCTTCTTTCTGATATACGGATTCATGGCATCATATCTGAGGGCGGTCAAGCGGCAAATGTAGTACCTGATAAGGCTGTAGCGCAGTTTTATATTCGTGCAAAAGAGCGATCAACGTTAAATGGTGTGGTGGATAAAGTTAAGAATATAGCACGTGGTGCAGAACTTATGACTGGAGCGACGCTAACTATTTCAAATTATGAATTAAGTTATGATGAAATGATTACGAATAATGCACTTTCCAAAGCTTTTAATAAAAATCTCCAACTAGTAGATTCTCAGAATTTGAACCCAGCGAAACAAGGATACGGTTCAATTGATATGGGAAATGTGAGTCAGGTTGTTCCAGCAATTCACCCATACATTGGTTTACATGAACCTGAACTAATAGCACATACGAAGGAATTCGCGGACAAAACCATTACCAAAACAGGTCACCAAATTATTTCGAACGGGGCATTATCATTAGCGCAGACTGGCTACGATGTTTTAACAGATAAAGAATTATTAAAAGAGATTCAAACTGACTTTTTGCAAAGTAAGTAGTGTTTATGCACGAAATATATAAGGATTAAATTATAAATTAAGGGGAGATATCATGAAATATTCATTCGGTAAATTTATTGCTCTATTATTAATTATTAGTATGCTCGCGGCTTGCGGAACTAGTGAAGGGAACGCAGATGCTTCATCAGGTAATTCAGAAGGTAAGGAAGTATTAAAAATGGCTACATCAGCTGATTTTCCACCATTTGAATCTCGTGATAAAGAGGGGAACTTTGAAGGCTTTGACATTGATTTAGCACACTTGATTGCAGACAAACTAGGATATGAACTGGAAATAGAAGATATGAAATTTGATGGATTGATTGGTGCTTTACAGTCTAGTCGTGTCGATATGGTTATGGCAGGGATGAGTACGACTGAGAAGCGTAAAAAAAATGTCGATTTTTCCACGGAATACAACCATTCAGGTGAGATGTTTATCAGTCAAAAAGATTCAGAGATTAAAGGATTAGAAGACTTGGAAGGAAAAACAGTCGGTGTTCAGCTTGGAACCATCCAGGAAGAGGGTGCAGAAAAGCTTAGTAAGGAATACGGATTTGCTGTTAAAAAAGTGGATAATTCAAGCATCCTAATTCAGGAATTAAAATCAAATCGGGTTGATGTTGCCTATATGGATAAGACAGTGGCAGTGGGTTATATAGAGGAACAAGGATTTTCAGGATTTGATGACCCTACAACAAGCTCACCAGGCATGGGAATTGCTTTTCCAAAAGATAGTGATTTAGTTGATGATGTAAATAAGGTGCTTAAAGAACTTGAAAAGAACGGAAAACTTCAGGAATTAAAGGATAAATGGCTATCAGAGTAAAAATAACAGCTAGAAAGATGAGGTGGCAGGCATGAATTTGGACTTCTCCCAAATCGTGCCTTATATTCCTTTTATACTTGAAGGAATATGGGTTACATTAAAATTTGTAAGTATGTCTATTATTGTTGGCTTTATTTTAGGTATACTTTTAGCATTATGTAAAATTACAAAAGTACCTTTCCTAAAGAAATTTGCTGATGTGTATACATCAATTTTCCGTGGTACACCACTTATCTTGCAATTGATGATTATTTATTTTGCAGTACCGCAGTTAACTGGTTACGATATACCAGAATTCTTGACGGCGGTATTGGCATTTGGGCTAAATTCAGCTGCCTATGTATCTGAAATTATTCGTGCAGGTATTATGGCGGTAGACAAGGGACAAACTGAAGCTGCAGAAGCACTTGGTGTCCCATATAAACCGATGATGTTAAACATCATATTACCGCAAGCAATTAAAAATATATTACCAGCTCTAATGAATGAATTTATAACTCTTACGAAGGAATCTGCTATTGTGTCTACAATTGGTTATTTGGATCTGATGCGGCGAGCACAGATTGTTGGTGCAGATATATATCGTAACTTTGAGCCATTATTACTGGCAGGTTTTATATACTGGGTAATGGTGTACTTAATGACACAAATAGGAAAAGTAGTAGAAAGGAAGCTGAGATACAGTGATTAGGGTTGAAGGAGTGACGAAAACGTTTGACAGTAATACAGTACTGGAAGATATATCAACTACGATTAATCAGGGAGAAGTAGTTGCTGTAATTGGTCCATCCGGATCTGGAAAATCAACCTTTCTTCGGTGTTTAAACTTATTGGAAAAACCATCATCGGGCTCAATTTGGCTTAATAATAGTGAGATAACCAACCTTACTAATAAACTGGAAGTCCGTGAGCAGGTCGGTATGGTTTTTCAGCACTTTCACTTGTTTCCTCATAAGACAGTATTGGATAATGTTTCTTATGCACCACAGAAAGTAAAAAAGTTGAAGACTAATGAAGCGGAAGAAACAGCAACCCAGTTAATTAACAAGGTAGGACTGGGTGACAAACTTGATGCCTATCCGAACAGGTTATCTGGTGGCCAAAAACAGCGCGTAGCAATTGCTAGAGCTTTAGCGATGGAACCTGCTGTCATGTTGTTTGATGAGCCGACCTCTGCACTTGATCCTGAAATGGTCAAAGAAGTGCTTGATGTAATGAAAGATTTAGCGCAAACGGGGATGACAATGGTTGTGGTCACACATGAAATGAATTTTGCACGGGAAGTAGCTGATCGTGTTTTATTTTTAGATGAAGGAAAATTAATGGAAGAAGGTCCACCAACTACTTTTTTCAATTCACCAACAACTGATAGGGCAAAAGGGTTCCTGGATAAAATATTATAAAACATTACCCGATGAGACTACCACTCATCGGGTAATATTTTTAAGCGTGAATTGCATTTTCTATATCTTTCTTAAAGCTTCCAGGCTTTGTCTGGGGAGCAAATCGGTCAATTACTTCTCCTTGTTTATTGACTAGGAACTTAGTGAAGTTCCACTTTATCTGTTTGGTTAGCATACCTTTTACTTGTCGTGTTAAATAAACAAATAAAGGATGGCAATTTTCGCCCTTAACGTCTACTTTACTAAACATTTGAAAGGTTACACCGTAATTGCGCTCGCAGAAATTGGCAATCTCTTCATTTGAACCTGGATCCTGATTATTAAATTGGTTACATGGAAATCCGAGCACTTCAAAACCTTTATCCTTATTAGCTTCATATAACTTTTGGAGTCCATCGAGTTGGGGGGTAAAACCGCATTCACTTGCAGTGTTCACTATTAGAAGAACTTTTCCTTTATAATCTGCCAGTGATTTTTCCTCGCCTGACATCATCTTTGCAGAAAAATCATATACACTGATGCAAATCAGCCTCCTTTTTAGTAGAAAGTAAATATTTTTCCTTTCTTTATGCATAAGTGCAGTTTAGGGTTTGCCATTATGGGTTTTGCGATAAATCAACATTATAATAAAAGGATAGCAATAAATATGCATAATTGTCAAAAAACTTGTGTATTTATTATTAGACAACATACGAAACCATTTTGTAACTTGAACTATACTTAAATAAAAGGTAAAATAATATGGCAAAGCGTTTTCATTTACTTCTCTAGTAGAGAAGGTCGTTTATTCTGGTTTGAAACATATTGGTTTTGCTAATATGGTTTAAATAAAAAATAATTTAAAAGGGGGAGTTACTTTGAGAAAAAGAACTCTATTCTCGTTAATTTTAATTCTTGCCATAAGCATGGTAATAAGTGCGTGTGGCGACAGTGGTGAAGGTTCAGGCGGAGGAGACTCTGATGGAACTATGACCAACCTAACCATGGGAACTGGCAGTGTTGGTGGTGTTTACTATCCACTTGGCGGTGAAATGGCAAATCTATTTAAGGACAATATTGATGTAGATGGCTTCGATGTTAGTTCAGTGGAATCAGGTGCTTCAGTTGAAAATATCGCAAAGATACAATCAGGTGATTTTCAACTAGGTATAGCACAAAATACCACAATGATTAACGCCAACAATCAAACAGGAGAGTTTGAAGGGAAGACTACTGATAAAGTAGGTGTAATCGCTTCTTTATATCCAGAGGGGTTACAAGTAGTAACACTTGATTCAACAGGAATCGAATCAATAGAAGAATTAAAAGGTAAAAAAGTTGCAATCGGGCCTCCAGGCGGAGCAACTCGTGAAGCAGCAGAGATGGTCTTAAGTGCATACGGCATTGAAGAAGGCGATTACGAAGCTTATGAAGAAGGATTTGGAGATGCCAAAAGTAAATTACAAAATGGTACAATCGACGCATCCTTTGCAGTTGTAGGTGTTCCATCATCAACAACGGACGAGCTTGCTAACGCTACAAAAGAAGTTAAATTCCTTGATATTGAGGGAGACGCTTTGCAAGAAGTAGTAGATAACAGTCAATATGAAGCATATACAGTTGAAGCAGGAACATATGAATGGCAGGAAGAACCAGTTCAAACAGTAACTGCTATGGCGTTACTACTAGGTTCTACAGAACAGGTAAGTGAAGACCTTGCTTACCAAATAACAAAAACATTATTTGAAGAAACAGATGCTATGACTATCGAACAGGCAAAATTAATAACAGAAGATAGCGCACTAACTGGTGCTAGTGATTTACCACTTCACCCAGGTGCAGAAAAGTACTTTAAAGAAGTCGGTATTACGGAGTAATAGAAAAAACCGGACAATTTAGTCCGGTTTTTTCTCCTCAATACATAGACAGGAAGAAATGGAGGGGGAAGCGATGGCTGATCAGAATACAGAAGAAATCGACAAGCATGAACTGATGGCTAAATACGACAAAGAAAGTGCTTTCCGTACTAATCTCGGACCTTGGGGATGGATTACCCTTATAATTGGTGCTGCTTTAACCATTTTCCAGCTTTACACTGCATTTTATGGTTCCAAGGTCTCCTTAATTCAAGGGGCAATACATCTTGGTGCAGGCTTGAGTCTGGTATATCTGTTATACCCAATAAAACCATCTATGACTAAGCGTAGAGGGGTTCCATGGTATGATGCCCTATTAGCTATAGCTGCACTTCTATCAAATTACTATATTATTTACAATTATGATCATCTGATTAATGAAGCGATTATATTTGGTTTCACAGCGCTGGATCAAATTGTAGCAACAGCTGGAATAATTTTATTGCTTGAAGCAACTAGACGTGTTGTTGGACTACCTATAGTTATAATTGCAATACTTGCCTTGCTTTATGGTTTATTTGGTCAGTACATTCCAATTATCGGACACGCTGGTTATGATTGGCCGTCTCTTGCAACTGAAATGTTCTTTAGTTCAAGCTCCATTTTTGGTATCCCTATACAAATTTCATCCACATACATTTATTTATTCCTCTTCTTTGGAGTAATCTTGGTAAAAACAAACATCGGCCAATTTTTTAATGATATTGCGTTGCGTTTAACAGGTAAATACACTGGTGGAACTGCAAAAGCTGCTGTTGCAGCAAGTGGACTTCAAGGTATGGTAAGTGGTAGTTCGGTAGCTAATACGGTTGGATCAGGCTCATTTACCATTCCTATGATGAAAAATGCAGGTTTTAAACCGCACTTTGCTGCTGCGACAGAGGCAGCGGCTTCTACTGGTGGACAAATTATGCCACCGATCATGGGTGCTGCTGCATTTATAATGGCATCTTATACTGGGGTTCCGTATAATGAAATAATTTTAATTGCTATTATTCCGGCAGTACTTTATTTCTCTGGTTTATTCATGGGTACACACTTTGAGGCTAGAAAGCAGGGCATATTAGGTCTTGCTAAGGAACAATTACCTAATACGAAAAATCTTATTAAGAGGCTAGATTTATTTGCACCACTAGTCATAATTGTTGGATTCTTGCTTGCTGGATATACACCAACTTTCGCGGCTTTATTTGCAATATTTGTTGCATTTATCATTAGTTTCTTTAGAAAAGATACTAGAATGTCGTTTAAAGGTATTGTTAATTTGCTAGAAGAAGGTGCCAGGACAGCTTTGCCAGTAATTGCAGCTTGTGCTACTGCGGGTATTATTGCTGGGACTGTAACAACAACAGGATTAGGTCCAAAAATTGCTGGTGGAATAATCGATCTTGCACAAGGCCAATTCTTCCTTGTAATGGTATTTACCATGGTAGCATGTATTATTCTAGGCATGGGACTGCCGACCACTGCAAACTATGTAGTAACAGCAACAATGGCAGCACCTGCACTACTGGCATTTGATGTACCGGTAATTGCTGTTCATATGTTTGTATTTTACTTTGGAATCGTGGCTGATATTACACCGCCTGTTTGTTTAGCTGCATATGCAGGGGCAGGTATAGCAAAAGCGAATCCAATGAAAGCTGGTGTAACTGCTGTTAAGTTAGCGATTGCAGCATTTATTATTCCATATATGTTTGTTTCGCAGCCGATCCTGTTATTGCAAGCAGATGCGAATGTAACAAATGTATCGATAGCTGTTATTACAGCAATGCTTGGAATGGCTGCAATTAGTTCAAGTTTGATAGGTTATTATGTAAACACATTAAATCGGATTGAACGAATTGTTTTAATAATTGGAGGATTACTTCTTGTATATCCAGATATCAAATTTTCATTAGTAGGTTTAGTGGTATTTGGAGTAATTACAACAATTCAATTCCTTCAAAGTAAATCAGATAAAAAGAAACAGCAAACATCTTAGTAAATTTAACATTAAAAAAAGGTAGGTGAGATTATCTCGCCTACCTTTTCATTATTAAGAAAACTAATTACACTTTTGTGCTTAAACTTCTTGCTTTATATCCTTTTCAAGTGCTGCGAGTCGTTCCTGGACTTCTTCTTCAGATAAATCATGTTCTTTTACGTACATGTTTCGAGGGCTTATACGGCATTCGTGCGTACAGCCACGCATATATTTATGCTCACTTTCTTCTGAGCAAAGAATTTGTTTATTGCATTCAGGATTAGCACAGTTAACATAACGTTCACATGGCTGACCATCAAAGTAATCCACGCCGACTACAACGTGGTCTTTTTTATTAATAGGCACGGAAATTCGTTCGTCAAAAACGTAACATTGACCATCCCAAAGCTCTCCTTGTACATTAGGGTCTTTTCCATATGATACGATTCCGCCATGCAGCTGCGCAACGTCTTCAAATCCTTCTTTAACTAACCAGCCAGAGAATTTTTCACAACGAATTCCGCCAGTGCAATAGGTCAATATACGTTTCCCTTCAATAAGGTGTTTATTGTTTTCCACCCACTCAGGTAATTCACGGAATGCTTCAATGTCTGGGCGGATAGCTCCACGGAAATGCCCAAGATCATATTCGTAATCGTTACGTGCATCCAGGACGACAGTGTTCTCATCCTGCATAGCTTCAAAGAATTCCTCGGGTTCGAAATATTTGCCTGTCGTTTGTTTAGGATTAATGTCATCCTCCAAACGAAGTGATACTATTTCATTTCGTGGGCGTACATGCATTTTTTTGAATGCATGTCCTTCATGTTCATCAATTTTGAATGTCATATCAGCAAAACGCGGATCGTTGTGCATTGCTTCCATGTATTTCTCTGTTTGTTCTATCGTTCCAGATACTGTTCCATTGATGCCTTCATCAGCAACCAGAATACGTCCTCTTAAGTCAAGGTCCTTACAGAATTGCAGATGCTCCATAGCATACTCTTCAGGATCTTCAATTTGGACATACTTGTAGTACAGTAATACCTGGTATTCCTTACTGTTTATCATTTTTAATTACCACCTGTCATTCATATTTGCAAGATATAAATGTTTGGTAGTCGGTATTTTTTTATATTCTTGCAAGATAATATTTTACCAATTTATTTAGACATTTTCAACTATGGCTTTTGCAGAAAAATCTTGCAGAAAATAATTTATCAAATTACTTGCTTTTTATTTCTGAAAAGGGTAAAGTAATAAGTGCAATAGGAAATTGAAGTTTGTAATACTTTACGATCTCTTTATCAAAGTGGTGTAAAAGTATTTATGATTCAATTACTTTGCACGATATTTGTATATAGGGAGGTCATTTTAATGACTGGTAAAGTAAAATGGTTTAACGCTGAAAAAGGATTCGGTTTCATCGAACGCGAAGACGGAGACGATGTATTCGTACATTTCTCAGCAATCAATGCAGAAGGTTTCAAAACTCTTGAAGAAGGTCAAGACGTTGAGTTTGAAATCGTTGAAGGCAACCGCGGACCACAAGCAGCTAACGTAACACGTCTATAATAGATGATACAAAAAGGTTTATCTCTTCGTGAGGTAAACCTTTTTTTAGTTTAAACTGAAAATATTCTTAATTGGAGGGATTTCGTGGCATATTCATTTAATTGGCAAAAAGAAGCTGAAGTTCAGTGGGATAACCGTGCAGCTTTTTGGAATGAACGTAGTACAAATATGTGGGATAATGGCAGCAGAAAAGACATCGTTCCTTTTATAAAGAAGCATTTGGATGAAGGGAGCACTATTATTGATATTGGATGTGGAGATGGGTATGGATCCTACAAATTACATAAGTTAGGATATAATGTAGTAGGAATGGATCTTTCAACTGAAATGATTGCACGGGCAAAGCAACGATTAAATAAAGAAGAAATAAAATTTATGCAAGGAGATGCTGGGGAACTGTCGTTTAACGCCAATAGTTGTGAGGGTATTATGGCAATTAATGTTCTGGAATGGACGGAATTCCCTGAGAAAGCTGTACGTGAGTTTCATCGAGTCCTTAAAAAAGATGGTTTACTGTGCGTTGGAATTCTTGGACCGACAGCAGGGCCAAGAACAAATAGTTACCCTCGACTTCAAGGTGAAAAAGCGATTTGTAATACGATGATGCCTTGGGAATTCCAAAAACTTGCATCTGAAAATAATTTACAATATGTCGATGGATTTGGTGTTTTTAAAGAAGAAGTAAAAGAGCACCACTATAAGGATTTAACCCTGGAACTTAAACAGGCTTTAACATTTCTATGGGTATTTATGCTGCGAAAAGTAGGTGAATAAAATGGATGAAAAAGAAGTTGAGCAACAGGTAATTGAAAACTACCAGCAAGATGAGAAAATGATGATTCTTATATATGCGCAATGGTGTATTAACAACGATCTTGATCCAAAATCATTGTATGAAAAAGCGTATCCTTCACAAACGAAAAATGATGCACTTAGAGAAGCATTAGAATTAACTGTCCCTAAGAAGGAATCTGAAGAAATACCAAGCCAAACGGTACTTAATGTGCTTCAGCTGTTTGGTAATGACGACTTGGCTTTTATCGTACAGGAAGAAATTGATAAGGAAGTGAAAAGATAGTGGAATGGTCAATAAAGTCATTTGATGAACTAACGAATGATGAATTATACGGATTGTTGAAATTAAGGGTGGATATTTTTGTAGTTGAACAAGACTGTCCATATCCTGAACTAGATAATTATGATCAACTTGCATTACACTTTTTTTTGAAAATAAATGGTGAGTTTGCCGTAAACGTCCGTATACTTCCAAGTAATTCCAAGTATGTGGAAGTTTCAATAGGCCGTGTATCAGTTGCAGAAAAATTTCGTCGTCAAGGATATGCCCGTCAAATTATGCAAAATGCAATAGATTATGTATTAAACGAGTGGAATGAAAAAAGGATTAAAGTCCAAGGGCAGGAATACTTAAAAGATTTTTACTCAGGGCTAGGTTTTGAACAGGTTACAGAGTCGTATTTGGAGGATGGAATTCCCCATATTGACATGATTTGGGAGGCAAAATAAGGTATCAACCTTTATATTTTTTCACATAGTATAGTTAGCGAGCCAATTTTAATCACATGAAATGGAGGCTGACTGCTGTGATAAATAACAATCAACTTTATCAATGTAAAGCAGCTTTATTGGAACGACAATCAGAATTAATCAATCATGTTCAAGACCACTTTGGCACTGATCTCGAATTAATAAAAGAATCGATGAGTGAGTTGTCAAATTATGATAATCATCCCGGAGACCAAGGAACAGAAATGTTTGAACGGGGAAAAGATATAGCACTGAATGAACATGCTGAAAAAGAACTCGAAGATATCAATGCCGCCCTTCATGCTATTGCGGATGGAACATACGGTATTTGCAGTAAATGTGGTGAGGATATTTCGTATGAGCGGCTACAGGCAGTTCCTACTGCAGACCGATGTCTGGATCATGCGGAACACGGTAATTTTATGGGTGATCGTCCTGTTGAGGAACAAGTTTTTAGTCCTAACATTAATCCTAATGAGGTTACGGAAGAAGAACAGACTGGCTACGATGCAGAAGATGCTTGGCAGGAAGTAAGCAGGTATGGAACATCTGAATCGCCATCCGATTTTTATGGTGAAAAGGATAGCTATAATGAAATGTACCCAAACAGTGATGAAAATGTGGGCAATGTCGAGGATGAGGAGAGTTATCTTGCAGCTGACCGGGACGGTGATTTTATAGGAGTGACACCTAATCATCAGAAATATGAAGAAGAATAGTCGTGCACAGCTTAAGTTTTCCCTGTGTACGAATTTTTTTGTAGTAAGATAGTAAAAATACTTTCTTACTACGTGAAGGAAATTTATGAATGAAAAACTGAGTTTTCTAATTACAATGGTAAATCATGTATTAAATGTGGCGGTACCAATGCCGATCAGAAAATAGTACCTATGACTGAGACAGGCCTCTCTAAAATGTTAGATGGTTTTACAACAAAAAAAGCTCCTCGTTTTGAGGAGCTTTTCTACTTTTAAAAACCGTTATTAAACATCATGTTCATAAAGTTTCCGAGCATTGAATTCATGAATGATTGTATGAAAAATCCAAACACTAATAAAATAATAATGTGTAACCCAATCAATACATAAATTCGATCAAATCCATTAGGTGTCTGTTCTACTAAAATAAATGTAGGTGCAATAAGCAGTGTGCTAAGAATACTTAAAAGTAAAAGCATTCCAGCTATTGATGGAAGGCCAATTAGCCAAAATAGTATTCCCGCAGTATATAAAAGTAAAAACGGGACTAAATATGCACCATATTTGGCGATAACATCTGGAAACGTAACTGCTTGAACGGAGAGCTTTGTACCAGCGAATGTTAATCCAGCAATCAGTACGTACAAAATGTTGAAAATTATAAATGGCAAAATAAAACTATCCCAAAATGTTATTTGCATAAAGAACCCCATTTGAATGGTACTAAGAATCAAATGGTAGCTTAAAGCGATTAATAATGAAAATAATACAAATGTAATTATTCCTGAACTCATATCAGATCCATTAGCTTTTTTTGCTTCACTTGGGTTTTTAACTAGTGTTACAAAAAAATGGCCGAAATTAGATCCGGTAGTCTTCAATTTCTCAACTGTTTCGTTTGGATTTTGATTAGTTGATGGAGTAGTGCTGACAGCAGCGACTGATTCATATTGATTATCCTTGACTAATTGAGCACCGCAATTAGTACAAAACTTTCCTTCCGCTGTTTGTTGACCGCATGAAGGGCATTGCATAGAATCACTTCCTTTATAATTAATTACTGGTTAATAGTGCAATATACTCTTCTATTTCACATTATATAATAAATTTAACATAAATAGGTAATATATTCTTTTAATAACAAGGCTGTTTAATAAAAGTTTATTGTTATTGGCATTATTCTCCAAGACTTACTGGGGAATGCCTTGATTGCACTTATGCAGTTAGAAATAAAAAAACTTGCAGTGTTTTTCACTGCAAGTTTAAAAAAAGGGGGTAATTATTGTTCACGCTTGACTAACTCTAATGCTATTTTCTGAGGTTCACCATCCCGGTAGATCTCTAGCTCAACTGACTCACCAATTTTTGTTTCATTATACAAATATTTTCGCAGGTCCAAAATGGATGTTATTTTATTACCATTAATTTTGGTGATAACGTCAAACTGTTGCAGTTCTGCTTGGCTTGCTGGTGAACCTTGCTGGACTTTGGCGACTACCATACCGCCTTCAACATTTTCCGGGAGTTGAATTTGATCACGATATTGCGGTGGCACTTGGCCCATTGATGCAGTACTGATTCCAATGAATGGACGTGCTACCTCGCCATCTTTTTCAAGTTGTTTCATAATTGGCTGTGCTTCATCAATTGGTATGGAAAAACCAATACCTTCTACTGATGTCTTTGCTATTTTCATAGAGTTAATTCCAATTACTTCACCTTTAGAATTGATGAGAGCACCACCACTGTTACCTGGGTTAATTGCTGCATCAGTTTGAATAACTTCAGTAATCCAGTCTGGCTGTCCATCACCATTTGTATCAATACTTACTGACCGATCAAGGCCGCTAATTATACCTTTTGTGACTGAGTTGGCGAAATTCATTCCTAGTGGATTTCCGATAGCTACTACAGTGTCACCAACTTTTAAATTCTTTGAAGAACCAAGGTCAGCTACTGTGTTTACTTTTTTACCATCAATTTGAAGTACAGCTAAGTCTGTAAATGAATCTGTTCCCAAGACTTTTGCTGAAATACGAGTATCTTTATTTAAAACAATCTCTACTTCTTCTGCACCTTTAACAACATGCTGATTTGTTACGACATACGCTTTTCCGTCTTTTTCTTTATAAATTATACCAGAACCAGCACCTGCTTGTTGGCTTTGGGTCCATACACTTTGCTGCTGTTTATTGATAACTCCTACTACTGCCTTGGATGCCTCATCCATGTTGGAAGCAATATTTGAGCTGTCTGATGACACCGTTTCCGCTATTTCAGGTGCTGTTTGCTCATTGCTTTCTGAAGAAGCAGAATTACTATTTTCCTGCTGATTTAATGGAATAATGTTTGTTGTGAATAATAAAGCAACTATTACTGCTGAAATCACACCACCAGCAATTCCGCTCATAAGTGTTTTGACACCTGATTTTTGTTTAGGTTTGTCCTGCTTTGGTTTAGCATTTTGTCTTGCTGTTTCTGCAATACCAGGATTTGCTTCTGTCTTTTGTTCTTGTTTATCTAAAGTGTTTTCTTCCAACTCTTTATTATTATCATTATCGTTGCGTTCCATAAAAACATCACCCTTTTCATGTATAGTACAATTCTTATTATAGGTTTTATATTTGGTATGAATTTGGTATAAATATGGAAAAAGTGTGTAATTTGCTTATTAGTGTTCACAAATACTAACTTATGTAAAAATATAAATAAGAATAATATGACGTTTAAGGGGGCGATGACATGAATAGTCACATTGGTGTAGTAGAAGATGATACGAATATTCAAAACATAGTTTCTGCTTATTTAAAAAAAGAAGGCTTCCATGTAACGGTTATGGAGTCTGCAGAGAAAGCATGGGAACTTTGGGAGACACAACCTCCAGACATGTGGATACTGGATATAATGCTCCCTGGCATGGATGGGTATGAATTTTGTAAAAATATCAGAAACGAAAGTAATGTACCAATCATCATCATTTCTGCAAAAGACGATGAGATTGATAAAATCCTTGGACTGGAGTTGGGTGGGGACGACTACTTAACCAAACCATTTAGTCCGCGAGAGTTACTTGCACGTGTGAAAAGGGTTTTTAAACGCACCCAGCCACAATTGAAAATGAGTGAAGTCGGACATGACAGATTAAAGGTCGACAATCTGTTAATTCATGAGAGTGACCGCAGAATTTTTTGGAGTGGTGAGGAACAGGATGTAACTACTAAAGAATTTGATATGCTATTATTATTTGCTGAAAATGTAAATCGTGCTTTTTCACGTGAAGAGTTGCTAGTAAAGATTTGGGGAGAAGATTATTTTGGCAGTGATCGAGCTGTTGATGATCTGGTTAAACGGATACGTAAAAAGCTGAGTGATATTCCATTAGAAACTGTATGGGGATATGGGTATCGTCTGCGCAGTGAAGAGGATCAGACATGAAACTTCAATCACAGCTCAATCTGGCTTTTACAACTTTACTCCTCGTAATGCTTACGGTTACAGGACTTGTCATCTACTCTTTACTTATGGATATGCTAATTGAGGATGAGCAGGCTGAATTAAAACAAAATGGTGAATTGCTGGTTCAAGTCCTAAATGAAAATGGCAGAGGGAACAGTTTACAGGGATTCAGTGATTTTCTTGATGAGCAGGATTTGGATCTTTTCCTATATAATCGTCATCAGAATCGTGTACTGGATTCAACAATGCCTCCGAGGTATGTAAATGGATTTTCAGCAAATAATAATTTTGCAGACGATCAAAAGGAAATATGGGAAATTGGAAATAATAAATTCGTCACTTCACGTATATTATTTAACCCAGAAAGTACTGGATTGGAATTAATTCTATTAACTCCGATAAATGATTTACAGGCAGTACAACAGGACTTTTTTCAACGGCTGATGATTGTCTTTATAATTGGAGCAATTGCAGCTGTATTCCTTAGTTATTTCCTAACGAATAAATTGGTAACGCCTTTAAGCAGATTAAAAGGTCAACTAAAGAAAATAGAAAATCGTAAATTTGATGAACTTGAATCAATCAAAGCAACCGGTGAAATAAAAGAAGTGGAGCAAAGTGTTTACGAAATGGCATCTGAACTTCAACGTTACGTAAATTCTCAGCAAGCCTTTTTCCAGAATGCGAGCCATGAATTAAAGACACCTCTAATGACAATACAAGGTTATGCAGAGGGGATACGCGATAAGGTCTTTGATGAGCAGGAACAGGAAAAAGGGCTGGATATGATGGTCACGGAAGTTAAACGGCTCAAAATGATTATAAATGAAATGATCCTTTTGGCGAAACTTGATAGTGAACAAACCGCTTATCAACCGGAAAATGTTAGTACTTCGACACTAATTAATCAAGTGATGGACCGAACGTTACCGATGGTTAATGAAAAAAATATAACAATTAATCAAGAGGTGGATGAGGGCAGTTCACTGTTCGTTGATCAGGAAAAGGTTCTACGTGCATTATTAAACATAACCTTCAATGCGATTCGCCATGCAAAGACGCGTGTTGATATAACTGTTGAAAAATCTACAATTGTTATTGAAGATGATGGCGAGGGAATTTCAAAGGATTTACTTCCACATATTTTCCACCGGTTTGTAAAAGGTAATAATGGGGAAACTGGTTTAGGACTAGCAATTGCACGTGCTATTATTGAACAATCAGGCGGGAAAATCATGGTACACGAATCTAAGCTTGGCGGTGCTAAATTTATTCTTTCTTTTACTAATTAGATTTTTGTGTTACAATTGGATAGTTTGATTCACCCCGTAATAATAGAGGAGCGTACTTTTATGCAATTAAGAGAAGATATTCGTAATATCGCAATTATCGCCCATGTTGACCATGGCAAAACAACACTTGTTGATCAGATGCTGAGATACTCAGGAACATTCCGTGAGAATGAACAAGTGAATGAACGTGCCATGGACTCCAACGATATTGAACGAGAACGTGGAATTACCATTTTGGCAAAGAACACAGCGATTAAATATAATGACACAGCTATTAATATTTTAGATACGCCTGGCCACGCAGATTTTGGTGGGGAAGTAGAACGTATTATGAAAATGGTAGATGGTGTTATATTAGTTGTTGATGCGTATGAAGGTACAATGCCGCAAACGCGGTTTGTATTGAAGAAAGCGTTGGAACAAAAATTGACGCCTATTGTCGTTTTAAATAAAATAGACCGACCTAACGCAAGACCACAAGAGGTTGTTGATGAGGTATTGGATCTATTTATTGAATTAGGAGCAGATGATAACCAATTGGAATTCCCAGTTGTTTATGCTTCAGCAATAAACGGAACGTCAGGGGAAGAGCCTGATGACCAGCAGGAAACAATGGATCCGGTTTTCAAAATGATAATGGGGCATATTCCTGCACCTGCTGATACCCAAGAAGAGCCGTTGCAGTTTCAGATTACACTACTCGATTATAATGACTATGTCGGAAGAATCGGTGTAGGGCGTGTGGTTCGAGGTAAAATAAGTGTCGGACAGCAGGTTGTTGTAATGAAAAAAGACGGCACGCAAAAAAACTTCCGTATCAGTAAACTGTTTGGCTTCACAGGCTTAAAGAGAGTTGAAATTGAGGAAGCCAAAGGTGGCGATATCGTCGCAATAGCTGGTTTGGATGATATAAATGTTGGTGAAACAATCTGTGCACATGATCATCCAGAAGCATTACCATGGTTGCGTATTGATGAGCCAACACTGCAAATGACATTTGTTGTTAATAATAGCCCATTTGCTGGTCGTGAAGGTAAATATATCACATCTCGGAGAATTGAAGAACGCCTGATGAAGCAATTGGAAACGGATGTCAGCTTACGTGTTGAACCAACCGATTCGCCGGATGCATGGACCGTTTCAGGCCGTGGTGAACTGCACCTTTCAATTCTGATTGAAAACATGCGTCGCGAAGGCTTTGAATTACAGCTTTCTAAGCCACAAGTAATCATTAAAGAGATTGATGGAGTAAAGTGTGAGCCATTTGAACGCGTCCAAGTAGATGTTCCTGAAGATTACACAGGGTCTGTCATGGAATCGCTTGGTGCACGTAAAGGCGAAATGCTTGATATGGTTAACCAGGGTAACGGCCAAGTTCGTTTGGAATTTAAAGTGCCATCACGTGGATTAATCGGGTATTCAACCGAGTTTATGTCACAGACACGCGGTTATGGTATCATAAATCACACATTTGACGCTTATGAGCCT
Source organism: Virgibacillus subterraneus (assembly GCF_900110695.1). Lineage (GTDB taxonomy): Bacteria > Bacillota > Bacilli > Bacillales > Amphibacillaceae > Lentibacillus > Lentibacillus subterraneus. The sequence goes on from NZ_FOEH01000005.1 coordinate 238,965, forward strand.
TTCGCTAAAGGACAGGTTGGCGGCCGCCGTGAAGGTGTACTTGTTGGAATGGAACAAGGTAAAGCATCGACTTATGGCATCATGCAGCTTGAGGATCGTGGAGTGATTTTCGTAGAACCTGGTACAGAAATCTATGCTGGAATGATTGTTGGCGAGCATAATCGTGAAAATGATTTAACTGTTAATATTACAAAAGAAAAGCATTTGACGAACGTTCGTTCAGCAACCAAAGACCAGACATCTACGATCAGAAAGACTAGAGAGATGTCATTAGAAGAAGCAATCGAATATTTGAATGATGATGAGTATTGTGAGGTAACACCAGAATCAATTCGTCTTCGTAAAAAAATATTGAACAATAGTGAACGCCAAAAAGCATCAAAAAAAGCAAAAATTTAATATTGAATTTGTACGGCAGGGGCATATCATAGTGCTTCTGCCGTTTTTGCTTTATTAACAGACAGACGGCTTATCATTGGAAGCTAGGAATGAGCAGATGGTGCTCTGAATCCACACTTAAATATTGAAACAAGTCCTCTTTAAAGGTAAACTGAACGAAGTAATCAATTGTGAGGTGATTCCTTGACCCGATATTTAATCATAATTTTCACATTCATGTTTATAGCCAGCGCTTGTTCTCAAGATGAAGAAAGACAGCAACAATCAGATGAGGCAATTGTTGATATTCCAAATACAGAAGGGGATCTTCAAGTTATTGCTAAAAATCTTCAGGAGCCTTGGGAGATTGCCAAACTAAATGACGCATTTTACGTAAGCGAGCGAATCGGATCAATTGTTACGATTAAAAGAGGTGAACAGACACGTAAACAGGTACAATTTTCAAAGGACCTATCTAACCAGGCAGAAGCGGGATTATTAGGCATTGCTGTTCCTGGAAATTTTAGTGAAACTAATAAAGCTTTTGCCTATTATTCCTATCAGGAAGATAATCAGTACTATCAAAGGGTAGTTACAATTAAGGAGTCAGACGAACAATGGGAAGAAACATCTGTGTTAATAGATAGGATTCCTGGAGGGCAGTTCCACCAGGGCGGTCGTATTGAAATTGGGCCAGATAATAAACTGTATATAACAACCGGTGATGCGACACAACCCGAATTGGCACAGGACCTAGATAGTTTAGCTGGGAAAATTTTAAGGATGAACCTTGACGGGTCTATTCCAGCTGATAACCCGTTTGAAGATTCCTATGTATTTACGTTTGGACATCGTAATCCACAGGGAATGGCGTGGAATGAAGCAGATGAAATGTTCGCAACGGAACATGGCTCAAGTGCACATGATGAAATTAACCGAATAATTAAAGGGAGTAATTATGGCTGGCCGGAGATTCAGGGTGATGAAACAGCTGCTAATATGGAGAGTCCGATTATTCATTCTGGTGAAAATACCTGGGCACCTTCTGGAATGACGTATCATAATGGTTTTTTCTACTTTGCTTCATTAAGAGGTGAGGGGCTACGCCGGTTTGACCCAGCAAACAAGACCCAGAAGCTAATAGTTTCGAATGTAGGGCGAGTTCGTGACGCTCTCGCCACTAACGAAGGAATCTATTTCCTGACAAATAATACGGATGGTCGTGGAGACCCGGCAGCAAATGACGACAGGTTGCTATTCTTACCATATAACGATTTAGACTAGAATGAACTACCTTGCACAGACTATGCAAGGTAGTTTTTATATAGATATTCGGCAAGTCATCAGATTTCAGAAGAAAATATCTTCTTTATTAATGAAAGCCCTTGCAAAACATGTATATACAAGTTAAACTTAAATGAGTTACTTGTATATACATGTTTAAAAAAGTTTCTAAAAATTAGGGAGGTATTCCTGTGGTAAATAATAAAGAAGTGATCTATGCGCCAATTAGTGGTCAGATAAAAAAACTTGAAGATGTTCCAGATCCAACCTTTTCTGAAAAAATGATGGGTGATGGTCTGGCAATTGACCCTAGTGATGGTAAAGTAGTAGCACCATTGGATGGGGAAGTTGTTCAGATTTTTCCTACAAAGCATGCTGTAGGAATTCGAGGAAACTCTGGTGTAGAGGTATTAATTCATATTGGTCTTGATACGGTTTCTTTAGATGGTAAGGGGTTTGAAGCACATGTGAAACAAGGCGATCAAGTGAAAATCGGGGATCCTCTAATTACATTTGACGTAGACTTTATCCGAGAAAAAGCAACTGATGTAATTACGCCGGTAATTATCACAAATGGCAGTGAACTGGAATTTTTCGAAAAAATAAATGATTCAACAGTTGTCGGTGGCCAATCAAGATTATTTAATGTGCAGACAAAGAATGCCACTGAGGAAAAAGTACCAGCAACAGGAACGGATCAATACAGCCAAGAAGCGAGTGAAATTGTTGAAGCACTAGGTGGCGAGGGAAACATTAACGTTGCCACTCATTGTGTGACACGTCTTCGTTTTGCGTTATCGGATGAAGATCAAGTTAATAAAGATACTCTGGAAAACATGGATATCGTAAAAGGATCATTTTCAGCTAACGGTCAGTTTCAAGTGGTAATCGGCCAAGGAACTGTTGACAAGGTATATGCTGCAATGGTTAATCAAACGAATATTGGTGAAGCCTCTAAGGAAGACGTTAAAGCAGCTACCGCGCAAAAACAGAATCTGCTGCAGCGGGCTATCAAGGTATTAGCTGATGTTTTCATTCCCATTTTACCTGCAATCGTAACTGCTGGTCTACTGATGGGTATCAATAATATACTTGTAAATCCGGTTTTTGCTGATCAACCGATTGTGGAAATGTACCCGCAATGGGCTGGATTAGCCGATATGATTAATATAATAGCAAATACGGCATTTACCTTCTTACCAGCATTAATTGGTTGGTCAGCTGTCAAACGGTTTGGCGGTAATGAATTGCTCGGTGTTGTTCTCGGACTGATAATGGTTCACCCGGCACTTCTCAATGCATGGTCTTACGGTGATGCTTTGGAAGCAGGCGAAATTCCAAAGTGGAACCTGTTCGGGTTTGAAGTGGATAAAATCGGTTATCAAGGCCAAGTCCTCCCTGTGTTATTTGCATCATGGGTTCTTGCGAAAATTGAAATCTTTATGAAAAAACGTGTTATTGATTCATTACAATTACTTGTGGTAGCACCTGTTGCACTGCTGGTTACTGGATTCCTAACATTTATTATTATAGGCCCAATCACTTTTGCTATCGGAAACGGAATCACTGATGGACTTGTAGCATTATTTGATCAGTTTGCATTGATTGGTGGTCTTGTTTATGGAGCAATATATGCACCAATGGTTATTACAGGTATGCACCACACCTTCCTGGCTATTGATCTGCAACTGATCGGCAGCACTGGTTCCACTTTTCTGTGGCCGATTCTGGCATTATCTAATATTTCTCAGGGTGCTGCAGCCTTCGCGATGATGCTCGTTGCAAGAGAGGAAAAACTAAAAGGACTTGCAGGTACTTCAGGTCTATCTGCATGGCTTGGAATCACTGAACCGGCGATGTTTGGAGTGAATTTGCGTTTTAAGTATCCGTTTATTGCTGCGGTATTTGGATCGTCAATAGCTGGCGCATTCATCACGATGCAGCATGTAACTGCAGAATCTATCGGGATAGGCGGCGTTCCAGGATTCCTATCTATTGCAAATGGAATGCTTTCATTCTTTATCGGAATGGCGATTGTTATCGTTGTGCCATTTATAATTACGTATTTAATCGCAAAAAGAAAGCTTAATACACATTAATACAACTAGAATTACGGGGTGTTAGCAATGAATGAAGCATGGTGGCAGAAAGCTGTTGTTTACCAAATATATCCTAAGAGTTTCCATGACACAACAGGCAATGGTGTAGGCGATATACAAGGGATTATCAAGAAGCTTGATTATATAAAAAAAATAGGTGTCGACGTTATTTGGCTGACGCCTGTTTATCATTCACCGCAAAAAGATAATGGCTATGATATTAGTGATTATTATTCCATTGAACCAATGTACGGAACGATGGAGGACTTTGAAGAATTACTGGCTGAAACGCATAAACGAGATATGAAACTTATAATGGATCTCGTTATCAATCATACATCAACTGAACACGAATGGTTCAAAAAGGCATCGGAATTTAAAGATAATAAGTTTCGTGATTTCTACATTTGGAAGGATGCCACGAATGGTGATGTGCCAAATAATTGGCAATCGAAATTCGGTGGCTCTGCTTGGCAATTTGATCAAAAAACAAACCAATATTACTTGCATTTATTTGATCAAACACAAGCAGATCTGAACTGGGAAAATGACCAACTCAGAGAAGAATTATATGAAATGATGCGATTCTGGGCTAATAAAGGAATTGATGGATTTCGCCTGGATGTAATCAATCTTATTTCGAAGGATCAGCATTTTCCAAATGATTATTCTGGAGATGGGAGAAAATTCTATACTGATGGACCTCGGATTCATGAATACTTACACGAGATGAATCAAGCTGTTTTTTCGCCACATCGTATGATGACTGTTGGTGAGATGTCATCTACAACACTGGATAATTGTGTGCTTTATACACGCCCTGAACGGAATGAACTTGATATGACGTTCCAATTTCATCATTTAAAGGTAGATTACCGTGGTGGTGAAAAGTGGACGAAAGCGCCATTTGATTTCCAGAAATTAAAGAGGATTTTATCTGAGTGGCAAGACGGCATGCATGAAGGGGGTGGCTGGAATGCATTGTTCTGGTGCAACCATGACCAGCCACGTGTTGTTTCGCGCTTCGGTAATGACGGAAAATACCATAACGAATCAGCAAAAATGCTTGCAACAACTTTACACATGATGAAAGGAACTCCCTATATTTATCAGGGGGAAGAGATTGGGATGACTAACCCTAACTTTACGCAAATTGATGACTATCGTGATGTGGAATCACTAAATGCTTATGAATCGTTGCTCCGTTCTGGGAAACCTGAGGATGAAGTGCTGGCTATCCTTCAGCAAAAGTCACGTGATAACGCCAGGACACCAATGCAATGGTCAGCAGGCAATCATGCTGGGTTCTCTTCCACCACTCCGTGGATACCAGTTGCAGACAATTATGAACAAATAAATGCGGAAAAGGCCTTAAGCAATCCGAATTCAATCTTTTCACACTATCAGGAGTTGGTAGATTTACGGAAAAAGTATGATATCATAACATATGGTGACTACCAATTATTACTTAAAGATAATGATAGTGTATTTGCGTATAAACGTAATTGGAACAATGAAACCTTACTTGTTGTAAGTAATTTCTATGGAAAAGAAGTAACAGCACATATTGATTTAGCGAATTATGAGAATATAAAAATGTTACTCTCGAATTATCCGGACACTGATCAAACGTTTGATCAATTTAAATTAAGACCATATGAGTCAGTTGTGTATTATTTGAAATAATGGGGTAGAGCGCGATGCAAAAGTATTTAACGATATATCATGAACTCGTGAAAAAAATTCAGTCAAATCAATGGCCAGAGTCAACAAAGTTACCATCTGAAAACGAACTCACAGAGATATACTCTACCTCACGGGAAACAATCCGAAAGGCACTGAACCAATTGGCACAAGATGGGTATATTCAAAAGATTCGTGGGAAAGGTTCTGTGGTAATTGATACCAATAAGTTTGACTTTCCAGTCTCAGGTATTGTTAGTTTCAAAGAACTGGCAACAAACTTGCAATTACCAGCCAATACGATAGTTAATGAACTAGCAATCGTTGAAGCGGACCAGGAATTACAATCAAAATTAAATATAAATCTTCGTGATTCAGTATGGAAGGTAGTTAGAGCAAGAAAGATTTCAGGTGAAAAAGTAATATTAGATAAAGATTATTTTAATAAGGATTATGTTCCTGAATTAACAAGGGAAATATGTGAGGATTCAATTTATGATTACCTGGAGAATCAGCTTGAATTGAAAATAAGCTTTGCCCGAAAGGAAATTGTTGTTGAAGAGCCTTCTGAAGAAGACCGAGCTCTACTGGATCTTGAAGGCTATTCTAATGTTGTGGTAATTAAAAGCATGGTATACCTTGAGGATACAAGTTTATTTCAATATACAGAATCACGGCACCGTCCGGATAAATTTCGATTTGTTGATTTTGCCAGACGTGTAAAATAATAAAGCTAACTCCTTTATACAGGAGTTAGCTTTTATCAAATGTTGAACTATTGGTATTTGGTGGCAGGTTCCCGGTTGGAGGTGTACCGTGAATATAGGCTGGTGATGGTTTAAGAAATGGAACCTGACCCTTAGCCTCTGGATTCGCTACATATTCAAAGTTACCCTGTCCATTATAGGAAGGTCTGATTGCCCATCTCCCCTGTGCACTTTCTTCTCCCTTGGAAAAATTCATGAATGAATAGGAAACCTGTTGTTTCTTGTTTTCCTGTGGGAATGTGCTAGGAACAATTGCCTTTTGAATTTGTTCCAGTTCTTCAATAGCAGCCATCCACTGCTGATATTGGTGCATTGTGTCTCGTGCAATCAGGAATGAAAGCATGTCTCTGACCCCTGGATCAGTTGTTGATTCATATAAAACGCACAACTTGTAATCTTCCTTGTGATTCAGCATTTAAATTTGCCCGAAAACTAGCCAATAAATTACCGCTTGAAATCGTTTAGCGGGAATTCTTAGAAAACTTGGCTTATCGCCAAGCCTTAATGGCGAAAGCCTTAGTTGCACTTATGCAGTAAGAAAGTAACTGCCAAGGATGACCGGTACTGTCTGTTGGCGTAGCGCCTAACCCTGAAACTATAATATGCTGACGATTCATTCCCTCTAGTGCTGCTCCTACTACCGGATTCTTTGCTGCTTCATCCTGTTCCTTCGCTGGGGCTCCGTCAAGTAATTGATAACACATGGGCAATTTCCTCTGTACCTATATCAAGTATCATATCCTTGTATTTTTGGTCGCCACGACAATTCCACCCCTGGAATAGATATTGCATCATAACTGTCATTTCGCCGTACTGTCCACCTAATCCCTCTTGCAGTTTCTTTGCGTATACAGGATCTGGCTTTGAAGGTTTCGCATTGTATTGCAATTCCTTAATATGATGAAACACATCGATTCCTCTTTTTTATGATAAGCTACTTTTATAGTTTGTTTAATAGTACTGTAACTATACGGAGAAAGCAGGTGCATTGAATGAGGATATACTTAAAACGAATTCGGTTTTTATTTAAATTTCACAAATCTATTCCATTTTTAAAAGACTTCTTTATATCCAAAGAGATTAAACCCATTACTAAATTGGTATATGCGCTTTTAATTATAAGCTATATCGCTATTCCATTTGATATTATCCCGGACTTTTTGTTTATATTTGGGATTGTTGATGATATAACGATTGCTATTTTCCTTTTGGAGCGAATGGTTAACTCTGCTCCTCAATCACTAAAAGAAAAACATGAATTATTTGATTAAATTAAGGTTGTTATAGTGCTATCACAACGTTTCGGAAATACACTTCGCGAACCTGGTCAGAGAACAATACTAAATACAACAAATGGGTTAGCCTTAGCTTGTGTAACAGTGTATATCAACTAAGACCCATTGCTTGGAAAAGGAAACAATCTTTTGAATAGCAGCCAAAACTAAAAAGCCGGAATGCAATTTTCTAGTTTGCATTCCGACTTTTTATGATTGCTTTTCGTCTTTTTTGTCATTTGGAATATACTTTGTATAGTATGCTGCAAATATTAAACTGATGAATGATAAGCCCCAGGCAGCTATTCCACTCCACTGCAGGTTCATTCGCAGACCTATAATTAGTATGATAGCACTCAGGATGAGAAAAAAGGTTGATAAATAACGTTTCACTGAAAACACCCCAATTATTAAAGGTAACTGATAATTACGATATGAAACTTTTTAATCTCTCGTTAATAATAATATGCCTTTCATACTAGTTATAACATAACTCCTGCAAACTTTTGAAGGATTCTATTGTCCAGCCACATCCCTTTTTGTGAAAAATACCCAGGATAGAACAAGGAAAATTAAGTAATATACAACCAAGACTGTTATAGAGAATCCTAGGCTCATTCCATCAAGCCAAGGTGTGCCATTTGTATACTGACTCAAATCTGTATTCGCAAACATGATGTATTTTGCCCAACTATAGTCTGCGAAAAAGGTTACAATCGCATTACCAGCAAGCATGAGAAAAATAGCTATCCCGATTGCCAGTGAGCTTTGACGGAAAATTGCTGAAATCATGAACGCAAATGTTGCCATCATTAATAGTGTTACAAGCTGGAATCCATACCCTTCAATAATTTGCTGAATGACAGATACGTAAGAATAGCTTTCACTTTGGTTAAGAACGATATGCGGGTCCATTCCGTTTATCCCGAAAAATAGGATGCCAACTACCCAAGAAAACACTAAAACATATAGTAGTGTAAATAATGCGAACAACAGGACCGACACATATTTTGATAATAATATCTTCGTACGTGTGATCGGCCGGATGAGCAGCAGTTTAATGGTACCCCATTTAAATTCATTTGCAATTATTCCTGCTGCAACGATTATGGTAAATAAGCTCACTAGTGATAGCAAAAATTCATTTTCCATTACAAATTGCCAAGCATCATAGCTGCTAGGTTGGATATCATTATCAAGATAGTAGTTATTTTCTTCAATCTGACGTGCGTTAAAGCCTTGCATCATCTCTTCTTCTTCTATTTGTTTCTTTAAATCTTCATTTTCCTGCTGGAGTGTTTGTTTCCAATTACTATCCTGATATTTTTCATTGGTGCCCGGGGCATTGGCACCTTGTGCAAAGTTAGCAAGAAAAGCTAACCCAAGAATAATGAGAGATACAAGAATGTACATTACCCATGTTGACTTGCGTATGTATAACTTGTACTGTTCGTTAACTAAAAGCTTAAAAAAATTACTCAATTGTATTCTCTCCAATCAAATCAAAGAATTTATCTTCTAGTGTTGATTTCGTAATAGATACCTGGTAGACAAGGACGTCATTATTTATCAGTGTTTTAATGATTGATGGTATTGTATCACGCTCACTCTGGATGGTTATTGTGCCGTTTTCTGAAGTTGCATCAATATCATGATTTGATTTTAGGATTTCGATTGCATGTTCAATTGGTGTTACTTCCATTTGTACTGGACTTGCGCTATCCTGATCAGTTGCTGCGTTAACGTCCTGTGTCGCTACAAGTTCGCCATTTTTGATAAGTCCTATGCGATCACACATTAGCTCGATCTCCGATAATAAATGACTTGAAATAATCACAGCAACATCTTCTTCGCTGGCTAATGCTCTTATATACTTACGAATTTCGCGAATACCGGCAGGATCTAACCCATTGGTAGGCTCGTCCAGAATTAGTACTGAGGGTTTATGTAAGAGTGCTTGCGCGATCCCCAACCGCTGTCGCATTCCCAATGAGTATTTTTTTACTTTTTCATTAATTGCTTTCTCTAATCCTACTAGCCTAATTACTTCATGAATGCGTTCTTTCGTAACCCCAGGAATCATGCGGGAAAAATGCATCAGATTCTGCCATCCGCTCATGAATGGGTACATTTCAGGGTTTTCGACAATAGCACCAACTTCGCTGATTGCTTCCTTGTAATCGGTTTTGATGCTATTTCCCAGTATATGAACATCACCATCTGTAATTTGCATCAATCCAACCATCATGCGTATTGTTGTTGTCTTGCCGGCACCATTTGGGCCAATAAATCCAAATACTTCTCCTCTATCAATAGAAAAAGAAAGTCCCTTAATAATTTCTTTTTTGCCTAGCGTTTTCTTTAAATCTATTAATTCTATGGCTGCATTTGACATGTAAAAATCCTTCCTTTCCTAATGCTATACATAAGTACGAACAAATTAATAAAATGTTTCATTATACCACAATTTTTAGATTAGAAAACTTGACATTCGTTAAAGGGATTCTTATGAAAGCGTATTTTGCTTTCTTAGAACCCCTTATACTCTGGAGTGCAAGCCTTAATGGCGATTGCCTTAGTTGCACTTATGCAGTAAGAAAGGATTTATACTTTCTTAACTGCCAAAAAAGGTACCCCATACGAGATAGTACGTACAGAGTACCTAGGGAAATAGGGTTATTTGATTAAATCGGGATTTTCTCCTTTTGCCTCTCTAAATCGAGACCGCCGATATCCGGCGGCAATGTCTGCTTTCTTAAATTCTTTTGAATAATGAACTTCCAGAGCATCTGGTAATTGCTTGTTCTTTGTTGGCTGATATTGAGCTTTTCTCATAGTAGACTTCCTTTCTAGTGATAGATTATCAGTCTATATATTTTATTCCCATTGAATATAGATTTAAACATGGAATTATAAATATAGTGTAGTTCTAGATATAATCGTTTCTCAGTCATGAAAAGTGTCATTTAAAAAATATATTTTGGTGACACCTTTTCGTTGTGAGCTTCGATTATATTAGTACAAACTACCTTTTATTTTCAAAAAAATCAGATATAATGGAAATAGTCATTTTTAATAAAAGGGGTGTAGTTATGCGAGATGTTGTTATTGTGGACGGTTGCCGTACAGCAATAGGCAGAAGAAAAGGTATGTATGCAAATTACCGATCAGATGAACTGGCCGCAGTCGTACTGGAAGATTTGGTTGAACGTTCGAATATCAATAAAGGTGATGTGGAAGATGTCATCTTAGGTTGCGTAACACAAGTCAATGAGCAAGGCGGAAATATTGCTAGGACTGCAGCTTTAATTGCTGGTTTTCCATCACATGTACCAGGTGTAACAATTGATCGGCAGTGTGGTTCAAGTCAGCAAGCTGTTCACTTTGGCGCGCAGGCAATCGCGGCTGGAGATATGGGTATTATGATTGCAGGTGGTGTTGAGAGCATGACACGCGCACCAATGTTTTCCAATATGCAGGGTACAAAGCCAAGTGAAAAATTGACAGCACAATATGAAATTGTTAATCAGGGAATCTCGGCGGAAAAGATTGCCGATAAATGGAAGTTTACAAGAGAAGAGTTAGATCAATTTTCACTGCAAAGTCACAAGCGTGCATTAGCAGCAATTAAAAAGGGTAATTTTGAACAGGAAATTGTACCGGTAGAAATAGAAAATGAGAATGGACAGCTGGAACTTTTGAAAACCGATGAGGGACCAAGAGCTAATACTACTAAGGAAGCACTAGCAGAGCTGAAGACAGTCTTTAAGGAAGACGGTAAAATAACAGCTGGAAATGCAAGTCAAATGAGCGATGGGGCAAGTGCTGTACTATTAATGTCCAGCGAAAAGGCAGAGGAACTTGGTTTGAAACCAAAAGCAAGAATTACAGCCCGAACTGTTGTTGGATCTGATCCTACTCTTATGCTGACAGGACCAATCGAAGCAACAAGAAGGGCGCTGAGAAAGGCTAACCTTTCAATTGAACAGATAGATCGGTATGAAGTTAATGAGGCATTTTCTCCAGTACCGTTAGCTTGGCTGAACGATATTGGTGGAGATCCTGATAAGCTGAACGTGAATGGTGGTGCAATTGCACTTGGTCATCCGCTTGGAGCTACAGGAACGAAGCTGCTTGTTTCGTTAGTTAATGAATTGGAACGTACAGAAGGTAGATACGGTTTGCTGGCAATTTGTGAAGGTATGGGGATGGCGAATGCGACAATAATTGAACGACTTTAAAGTCTCAGATATCATATGAAAGAGCTGTAAAAGGAACGGATAAATATGGGATTAATTTAGAGTAGATTCGTTAAATATAGAAAGTGTGTTATATTAGGGTAAAAGATGCTAAGGAGCAACAGTCTATGAAACGGGGTAAATTAGTGTGGTTTCTGTTGGGGCTATTGCTATGTGTTTTAATTGCAGCTTGTTCTGATAAAGAACCTGAAGAAACTGCCGAACCAGAAAATGAAGAAACCACAGAACCCAAGAAACCAGCAGTACCAAAAGAGACAAAAGAACCAGAGGAAGTCCATAAAGAAATTACAATTTCTGCAATTGGTGATATGCTGATCCATAACACTGTATATGAAGATGCGCAAACGGATAGTGGCTATAACTTTATGCCAATGCTTGAGCGTGTTAAACCATTCTTAAATGACACAACCATTACATTCGCCAATCAAGAAACAATGATTGGTGGTAAGTTATTAGGATTGTCTTCATACCCAACATTTAACAGCCCTTATGCTGTAGGTGATGTATTGAAAAAATCAGGTGTTGATGTCGTTTCTTTAGCAAACAATCACACATTGGATGGCGGGGAAGAAGCAATTCAAAGTGCCATAGAGCATTGGGAAAGCATTGATATGATGTACACTGGTGCATACAAGAGTGAAGCTGACAGTAACAAGATCCGGGTATATGAAACAGATGAAGGAATTTCTGTTGCTTTTTTAGCGTATACATATGGAACAAATGGACTACAAGTGCCAGAAGGAAAGAATTTTTTAGTCAATTTAATTGATAAAGAAATAATGGCGAGCAGAATTCAGAAAGCGAAAAAACAAGCAGATGCTGTGGTATTGAGCATGCATTTTGGTAATCAATATGAACGATTACCAAGTGAAGGACAAAAAGAGCTCGTCCAATTTGCTGCTGATAATGGCGTGAACGTTGTTTTGGGACATCATCCACATGTCCTGCAGCCTATCGATTGGGTAGAAGGTGCAAACGGAAATAAAACGTTAGTCGCATACTCGTTAGGTAATTTTTTATCAGGTCAGGATGAATTTTATCGACGAATTGGCGGGATTTTTAAATTTACTATTCATAAAACAATTAAAGGTGAAAAAGAAACAGTTGAGGTAAAATCACCTCAGTTGATGCCGACCTTTGTAAAGTATAGCAACTGGGCGAATTATCAGGTTGCCCCGATGTACCAGCTAACAAATGATGAACTTGCAAATACTGAAAAACACTATCAGGAAATCAAAGACCATATGTCTCAGTGGGTTCCAGAGCTTGAGTTTATTGAGGAATAGCAATAACCTTACTGCTATTCCTTATCTCAGTTGGATGGAACGCTTTTTTCGTTCAATTAAGAAAGATACAAGATAAAGAAAAACGCCTAGACCAGCAAAGTATATCGTCGGAATACTAACCGTAGTTCCAAAGTTAGGCATCAAATATATAACAAGGACAAATAGTCCAATTGAAAAGGTGCTAAATGCCCAAACCTGTAAGAATTCTACCCATTTTTTTTGCTTCTTGTCATCTTTAAATACAGTATTTTTTAACCACTTAAAAATTATTATAATGAATAAAAAAGCGATTAGTACATCGATAATGAGAATTGCAATACCAGATCCTATCGAAAAGGTTGTATTGGCAGAACCGAGATCAAAAAAATAATGAAGCCCGAATCCAATTATTCCGTGTGTAAGGCTAATAATTGCCAGAAACTGCAGTATAATTGAACTTATAAATAAAATTTGGCGCTTACGATTTTCAACAGGAATTTCCCCTATAATTTCTTTACAATATGTCTTTGGATCCTTGCCAAAAATTTCTTCAGCAGTTCGCCCTTCTTCCTGGGCCTGCAGAATGTGCTCTAGCAGTTCAAGTAAAACCTCTTCTGTTTGCTGTTCAGATTTGTTTGTGTTTAAACGTATGTACACGAGCATATCTTCATAATACTTTAAATTTTCCTCGTTTAATTGCTCCCGTTTTTCATTGTTTAACTCAATAATAGCCTTTGCATTCATATTAGATTTCTCCTTTCTCTATAATTTTATCTACTGGCCGTTTGATATTTTCCCAATGATGAACAAACTGTTTTAATGCTTCATGCCCCTCTGTGGTTAAGGAATAATATTTACGCTTAGGGCCTGATTCAGATTTCTTCATTTCTCCCTGAACTAATTTTTCCTTTTGCAGGCGCAACAAAATCGGATAGATCGAACCCTCACTAACATCGGATAAACCAAATTCCTGTAGCCTTATCGAGAGTTCATAGCCATATGTTGGCTGCCGGCTAATAATAGAAAGGATGCAGCCTTCTAAAATACCTTTTAATAACTGACTTCTTAACGTCATATTTAAACCTACCTTGTAATGCAAGATACTTTTTTTAAAAAATGCTACCTTGTATTACAAAGTAGCAATGAGAATAGTATATAAAATTTTTGTGTGAATTGCAAACATAATTTGATATGATAACGGTATGCTTGTAGAAATTGGAACTGTTACAAAGGGAGATCGTTACATATGGAATGGAAAAATATTTATCGAGGTATAATTATGGGGGCAAGTGATGTGGTCCCAGGTGTAAGTGGGGGAACCATTGCTGTTTTACTTGGAATTTATGACCAGTTAATAGCTGCTATAAATGGATTCATCAGTAAAGATTGGAAAAAACAATTAGGCTTTTTGATACCACTTGGTATTGGAATTGTGACAGCCGTTTTATTATTAAGCCATCTGCTTGAGTGGTTATTTGAACATTACCCGGCACCAACGCAATTTCTTTTTTTGGGGCTAATTTTGGGAGTACTTCCATATTTATTTCAAAAAGCAGATGCGAAAAATAAATTTAAACCGAAACATCTGGTTTTACTTATTATCGGTGCTATTGTTGTTGGTTCGATGATTTTTCTGAACGCTGGAGAGAGTGGGGTAATTGAAAGTAAAACAATGTCAACATATGTGTTATTATTTTTCTCTGGCTTTATTGCAAGCAGTGCCATGGTACTTCCAGGCATAAGTGGTTCATTTATGTTACTAATTATTGGTGTGTATCAGACAGTAATGACAGGGATAAGCAGCTTCCAGCTCGATGTTATTGCTGTAACCGGTGTAGGAATCGTAATCGGTATTGTGGTAATGAGTAAGGTTGTTAACTTCTTCTTAAATAATTACTATACAGGAACATTTGCTATTATCATTGGTATGGTTATTGGTTCGATTTTTGTGGTCTTTCCAGGATGGCCAGCAAGTAATGCACTCATTCTTTTAAGTGTAGGCACATTTGCATTAGGTCTTGCAATAGCTTACCTTCTTGGAAGAGTTGAATATAAGTCCTAAACAGATTATAAGACATGCTATCAAAAAGTAGGTACAATAGAGATAGAAAATACCAATAAGGGGTGCTTATGAATGAAACATATAGATACAGAAGAAAAATTCAATGAAGTAATTCAATCGGATAAACCAGTTATCATAAAGTTTTTCGCTGATTGGTGTCCAGACTGCAAACGGATGGATATGTTTATTGGTGACGTTATGGAAGAATTCAATAATCATGAATGGTATCAAGTCAATAGTGATGAAGTTGAGGGAATTGCGCAAAAATACGAAGTTATGGGAATTCCGAGCATGTTAATCTTCCAAAATGGCGAAAAATTAGCCCATCAGCATAGTGCTGACACGAAATCGCCCGAATCCGTAAGTTCATTTCTGCATCAGCAATTAGTATAAATTTAAAAATAGCCGCTCTCTATCGAGGGTGGTTATTTTTTTGGCAGATTTCATCGCTATGACACTGCTGCGGAAATACACTTCGCGCACCTTAGGGCAACGTTTCAGCTGTTGCTTTTCCCGCAGGAGTCTACGTATATTTCCTGCGCTGGATTTTGCTCGCTGTATTTTAAACAATTCCAGCTGCGTCATCAGAGAGCCACACTAAATACTACAGATCAAATCGGTTACCTTAGCCTGTGTCGCCCTCCAATATCAACTACTTGTTAAGATTCATTAGAAGCAACAATCTTTTAAAAAACAGCGTTATCTTTTGACCATATGTGGGAATAGGAATTCCAAAGGAGACGATGATAATGGAACAATTATTTTCACAGTTTGCTATGCCACGTGGACGTGTTGGTCAGTTAGTCGGATGGTTTATGTCGAAGGAAAACAGAGAGATTAATAAATGGACAATTGATTTTCTGTCCATAAAAAATGATGACCATATACTAGAAATCGGTTTTGGTTCAGGTAAGGCTATTAAGTATATACTGGAGCAGAAAAATTCTGTGACGATTACTGGGATTGACCCGTCTGAAGCTATGGTTCATCAAGCATTACGTAAGTCAAACAAACGTTTGGTCAATGGCCAGATTCGACTAATTGAAGGGTACGTCGAGGAAATTTCAGCACTACCTCAAAAGGTTGACAAAGTATTAGTCATAAACAATATTACATTTTGGCGTGAACCATTAAATACATTAACAAAAATTCGCAGACAAATGAATGAAGGGGGTAAAATCGCCATAACAATTAGACCACACGAGAAAGGTGCAACAGATGAAACAAGTGAGATAATTGGAGGTCAGTTAACGGCATTGCTGGATCAATCGGGTTTTACTTCTATCGAGACTTTTATTAAACCAACAAAGCCAAATGATACTGTGTGTTCATTAGGAATAAAATAAGATGATCATTCGCTATGGAATGATCATCTTATTTTTAGTAAGCGCAATGCATTTAGTGTTACAAGCAGGGTTGCCCCCATATCAGCAAAAATTGCAATCCAAAGTGTAAGCCATCCAGGGATGACGAGTAGTAAAGCGAGAACCTTGATGCCGATAGCAAAGGAAACATTTTGTTTAATAATTGATAATGTTCTCCGGCTTAATTTCACTGTGAATGGGAGTTTTTCCAGGTCATCGCCCATTAAGGCTATATCGGCTGTTTCCAGTGCACTATCTGTTCCAGCAGAACCCATTGCTACTCCTACAGTTGATGCAGCAAGTGCTGGTGTATCATTAATTCCATCACCAATCATCGCAATATCCCCGTGTTTATCCTGATGTTTTTTTATAAAATCTAATTTATCTTTGGGTAATAAACCTGCTTTTACATCGGTGATTTCAAGGTCTTCTTTTAATGCAACAGCTGTTTGAGCATGATCACCGGTCAGCATGTACGTATGGTTGATTCCTAGTTTGTGTAATTGTTTAATAATTTGTTTACTTTCTTTCCTTGGTTCATCGCGAAGTGCAATCGCTACTAGTATTTCATCATTTGTTCCACATAACATTACGGTTTTTCCAGATTCCTGGAAGTTATTCACTTCTTCATTTGGTAATTGATCGAACAGATTTGGTGACCCTGCATAAATCATCTCACCATTGATTTCTCCTTGTATTCCTTTACCTTTAATCGTTGTGAAATGCTCTACGTCAACTTTTGAAGTGTTAATTTTTTCGTCACTGATATAGTCCACAATTGCCTTTGCTAATGGATGGTTCGATTTGGTTTCCAATGCATTCAGGTAGTTTATTGCTTTTTCACGATTATCAGTGAAATAGTAAACATCGGTCACTTTTGGGGTACCGTTTGTTAAAGTACCTGTTTTATCAAAGGCAATTGATTTAATTCTTCCCATTTGTTCAAGGTAGATTCCACCTTTAATAAGAACTCCATTTCGTGCAGCGTTTCCGATTGCTGTAACGATTGCGACCGGAGTGGAGATAACCAATGCACACGGGCAGCCTACAACTAATACAGCAAGACCTTGATAGACCCACACGCTCCAGGCACCACCAAAAAGAGGAGGGATAACTGCTACCAGAATGGCAATCGCAATAATTACAGGCGTATAATATGCGGCGAACCGATCAACAAATGCTTGTGACGGGGCCCGTTCACCTTGTGCTTCTTCTACCAGATGAACAATCTTTGCAATTGTTGTATCTTCTGCTTTTTTCGTGACTTCAATTTCCAGATAACCATCTTGATTAATAGTACCAGCAAATACCTCGTCATTTGCGGATTTTTCAACTGGAATTGATTCACCGGTTATTGATGCCTGATTAATTGCAGAAAATCCGTCAATGACTCTTCCATCCATGGCTATTCGTTCTCCAGGTTTAACAAGCATAAGATCGCCAATTACGATATCTTCAATCGCTATTATTTGGTCAGTCCCATTTCGTCTGATCAGTGCTTTTTTAGGGGAAATCTTCATCAGTGAACGAATAGAGGCACGTGCTTTATCCATCGAATACGATTCAAGTGCCTCACTGATAGCAAATAAAATAACTACGATTGCTGCTTCTCGCCATTCACCAATCAGGATTGCACCAATCACAGCAATAGTCATAAGTGTCTTCATATCAAAACGAAGTCTTGTCAGGTTTATTAGTCCAGCTTTAAAAAGCGTTATCCCCCCGACGAGTGCTGCTAACCCAAAGAGGATGGTTGTCAGGTAATGTGAACTTCCAAAAGTGAATGTTGCTGCAAAACCCAGCACGACTAACAAGGCTGAAAATATAATTCTATCGTAACGGACCCAGAATGGCTCCTTAGCTTGATTGGCATTATCATTCTCCGTTACAACCTTTATGTTGTCGAACGATCCTGCTTTTTCAATGTCTGATATAGAAGCCTTGCCATCTATGTCAACTTTCAATGTGGCAAAATTAACCTCTGCATTGTCGACACCCTTAATTCGTTTGACATTATTTTCGAATGTCTTGGCACAATTAGCGCATGACACCCCTTCTACTCGATATGTTTGTTGGCTAGACGGCATGATACGAATCCTCCTTCATGTGGCTGAAGGCTTGTGAGATTAATTGTTTGATATGACTGTCATATAACGAATAATAAACAAGCTTTCCATCTTTTCGGAAAGACGCGATGCCAGCCTTGTGGAGCTGACGTACGTGGTGTGATGTTGTTGCAGTTGTTGCACCAATAATATTGGCAATATCACAGACACATAATTCTTCTTCAATTAACAATGCATACGCTATTTGTAACCTGTTTTTTTCTGCAAGCAGCTTGTAGATCGTCGTTACCTTTTCGAATGGCTGCTGCTTCATTTGCTGTTTTACACGGTCAACTTTGTCTTCATGTATACAAGTCACTTCACATATATCTTTTGGCATTTACTACACCTCATTCAAATAAGTATTTGATTATAGTATAGTCAAATAGATGTTTGAATGTCAATGGGCAATATCATTAATTAATGGAAAACGCTAGTTTATCTGAAACACTTAATCTGGCATTAGCCAGTTGCAGGTCTGTTTGGTAAATACCCTTAAACTTCTCAATATTATTAATAGCAGCAGAAATGGTGTGAATCTGCTGTTCATTTATTAATCGGTCATCCTCTGGAACATTCTTAACATTACCCCACTCAATTAAAAAGGGGAGCTGTTCTGTTACATCTTCAGGAAAAAGCATCCGCCATTCTAATATTGATCCACTTGGTTTTTTTCTGCTTCCAGGGATGGGGCCGGTAAATGGAATAGTAGACTTATGAAAGTGATCAATATATTTATCCATTTTATCTGTTCGTAACGCATACTGGATAGGACCTTCCATATTATCATCGAGTGCATCAACAACTTGTTGGATAAGAGGATTCTCTGATTGGATCGCTATTTTTTTATCAAAAATACCAATCCATTCGATATAACTGTCATTGCTGAAATAAGCCATATAATTATATGTTCCCCAATTGGAGTGTTTACCCCCTTGTATAACAGTTACATTATGCTCTTTTCCAAATTTATCCGCTGCTTGTGCAGGGTTGTCGGATACAATAACAATGTGGTCAATTGCTAACATTCTGTCGCCTCCCTAAAATAATTTGTTATCGCAATCTTAATGCTAAAGGGCTATAATGAAAAGAAATTTATATGGGGAAGGGGAATACAGGATGCAGAAACCGATACTCAAGGATTTTCCAAATGAATTCTATACCAAGCGGCTTTATATACGCCTGCCTAAACCAGGGGATGGCGAGTCAGTCTATTTTGCTATTGATGCAAGCAAGGATGATCTGAAAAAATGGCTCCCATTTGCACAAAAGAACCAAAGTATGGAGGATGTGGAAACAAACGTAAGGGAGTCATATATCAAATTTCTGAAAAGAGAAGATATGAGAATGCATATTTTCAGCCGGGAAACGGGAGATCTTATTGGCTGTACAGGACTGCACAGAATCGATTGGAAGGTACCAAAGTTTGAAATAGGCTATTGGATTGATTCACGCAAAAGCGGACATGGTTATATTACAGAAGCTGTCCAAGGAATAACAGGTTACGCTTTTAAAGAGCTTGGAGCTAATAGGATCGAAATCCGGTGTGATGTGGAAAATAGAAGGAGTAAAGCAATACCTGAACGACTTGGATTTAAAATGGAAGGTATTTTGCAGAATGATGATGTTGCAGTTGATGGGGATGGGCTCAGGGACACCTGTATCTTTGCAAAAATAAAGTAACTAACTGGCTGGTTTGCTGAATTTCACAATTTAAAAATGAAGATCTGTGTGAATATCGGTTTAACATCAATACTTTTCATATATGGTATAGTACATAAAAAGGCACATAAAAAGTGGGTGTATGTATGGGAAATCCAAACATATTAATTGTTGAAGATGAACAGAAGCTGAGCAGAGTTTTGCAGCTTGAGCTTAATTATGAAAATTATACGACTGAGGTTGCCAATAACGGGAAACAAGCACTTGAATTATTGGAAAGTAAAAAATGGGACTTGGTTCTGCTCGACATCATGCTACCGGAATTAAGTGGGATGGAAGTTTTAAGACGGTTCAGACGTAATGACACCAATACACCAATTATCCTGCTGACTGCCAGAGACCAGGTTCACGATAAAGTAAGTGGACTTGACCTTGGAGCAAATGATTATGTAACAAAACCGTTTCAGATTGAAGAATTGCTTGCTCGTATTCGAGTACATTTACGTAAGCCAACAGCTGCAGTGAATAACGGTGATTATTTGACTGTCGGTGACTTGCAAGTAGATATAAACACACGTGAAGTGAAGCGGGAATCACAGCAAATTGAACTTACACCCAGAGAATTTGATTTGCTTATTTACCTGATGAAAAACAAAAATATTGTGCTCACAAGAGACCAATTGATCGAGCATGTATGGGGATATGACTATTTTGGGGATACAAACGTTGTTGACGTTTATATTAGATATTTGCGACAAAAAATCGACAAAGGGTTTGAGAACACCTATATTAATACGGTCCGTGGTGTTGGATATACGATAAAGGAACATGTTCAATGAAACTATCCGCGAAGATTCGCTTGTTTTCAAGTCTATTTATGCTAGTACTAATATTGCTTGTTAACACATCAATTTACTATTTGTTTAAAAATATATCGATTAATAGTGAAGTAGATGAAATGACCAGCCAAACGAACGAGATTGTAAAGACGCTTAACTCAAATCCGGAGATTGCCAGAAGTGAGTTATTAAGAGCCTATTTGCCAACAGATGGCATGATTCGTGTGATTGAAGAAAATGATGATCGTCTTTTGCTTACGTTAACCAAAAAAGATAGCTTTACCGAATTGCCTGCATCGTTTGTTAAAACCGAGTCAAATTCAATTATTCATTTAGAGAATCAAGCCAATTTTGTAACCATTTCTAAACCAATTATATGGGAAAATGGTGAAATTGTAACACTGCAGGTATATAAACAGCTAGTTGCACATACCGAAACAATGCAAACCTTATTTTACGTATTAATTGTAGCGTCAGCCATTATGCTTATTCCAACTATAATAGCTGGAGTATTTTTAAGCAGGTTCATTTTAAATCCGATCAAGGCATTAACTGCTGCGATGAAAGAAAATATAACCAATACAAAATGGAAAAAATTATATGTGGAAAACAGATCACGTGATGAACTTTATGAAATGGAAAATACATTTAACACGATGATCGAGTATTTAAAGGATAATTTCGAAAAACAGGAGACATTTGTATCAGATGCTTCACATGAGTTGAAAACACCGATATCAATAGTAAAGAGTTATGCTGAGCTATTGGAAAGACGTGGACAGGGTAACCCGGAGCTTTTCAATGAGTCAATCCAGGCTATTGAATCCGAAGCAGATCGTATGCAAAAGCTGGTAGAACAAATGCTGTTGCTTGCAAGAAATCAGGAAAAAGACGCGCATGAACAAATAAACATAGTTGATATTTGTATGGAAACAGTTGCCAAATTTACAGGTGCATATGAGCGCGAAATTATTTTAGAAACAGCAAAAGATGTGCTTTATGTGAATGGAAGTCAAGACCAATTACAGCAGGTTATTTATATATTAATTGATAACGCCTTAAAATATAGCGATGGGACAGTAAAGTTAACTATTCGGGAAAAGAACACCCATGTTATGGTTAATGTCCAGGACTCAGGTCAAGGGATTCCAAACGAAGAGCAGGAAAAAATATTTGACCGGTTTTACCGAATGGAAAAATCAAGAAACAGGGATTTAGGTGGTACTGGACTTGGACTATCCATTGCAAAAACAATTGTTGCAGCTCATGATGGAAGTTTAAGGGTGACAAGTGAAGCAGGAAAAGGCTCCACCTTTATGATGGAATTTCCAATTGTTAAGGAAGGTTAATGTTATTCTCATCAAATTCTAATCTTTTGCACAGTGTCCTTTCACTTGAAGGGGATATGATGTAATTAAGAACAAAGAGGAGGAGAATAAATTGAAGAAGAAAATTGGTGTTGCGTTAGCAGTTTTTATTGGTGCAACTGCGATGGGACTGGGTATTTATCATTCAGATGCAGCACAGGCTGAACCCAAATTATCAACAGAGGAAATTGAACAATTGGTAAAGGACCAGTATCCAGGAGAAATTACGGAGATGGAACTTGAAAAAAGCCGAAATCGGGCTGTGTATGAAATAGAAATTCATGATGGCCAAAAAGAATATGAAATTAAAATGGACGGAAATACTGGTGAAGTATTGAAACTAGAAGAAACAATGATTGCGAGTGATGTAAAGCAATCAAATGAAGTAAATATTGATGACAATAAAGATGATAATAAGAGTACTAACAATAGCAATGGTGATGATAAAAAGGTTGAAAAAGATGATGACCGCGACGATGATACCAAAGAATTAGCCATCAAGGAAAAAGACGATTCCACGAAAGATGATAAGAATCAGCAAACTAAAACGGATGACGATAATTCTAAGATTGCCAAGGCTGTAATTGACATTGGTAAGGCAAGGGAAATCGCACTTAATGCATTTTCAGGAACTATTGTAAGTATAGAGTTGGATGAGGATGATGGCCGTCTGCTTTATGAATTGGAAATGAATACTAATAAAAGAGAAGCAGAAATTGAAATAGATGCCTATACCGGAGAAGTTTTGGTATTGGATATCGAAAGTAAAGATAACGATGATGATGCCAACGACTCTAACGACAACGACGATGATAGTGACGATAGCGATGACGATGATAATGACGCTAACGCTGATGATGACGACACTGATGACGACGACTAATTGCAAACTTGAAAGCTACCAGATCAGTAGTTAATCTGGTAGCTTTATTTATGTTTTGACGGTGAAATTATTTGTTATTTTTGCATGTACAGTTTCGTACTTTTCAAAATAGGAGCGAATTAATTCAACAGCATCTTTCTGAATTTCTTTTACAATTGGTTTCCCTTTAAACATATCATAATCACCACCACCGTTAGCACGATAATTGTTTAATACGACATGGTATTTTCCATTTCTATCTAAATTCTTACCATGATACTTAACGTTTTCAACCCTGTTCCCCATAGGCTGTTGTACATTTATTGTGTACTCTATTCCTTCCCACATATCATAGTTGTAATGCTGTGGTTTCGGATCAATATAGGCAGGGTTAACTGCTATTTTCCCATTTTTTAAAATAAAGTATTGGGCACTTTTTTCAAGCGCATCTATTATATCCTGTCCCGATAATTCAAGTACCACTAGGGTATTTGGATACATATAGTTTGAAACAATATCACGCATAGTAACGGTGGAATCAAATCCTTTTGAGTCATTATTTAACAGAGAGGTAACAGAAATATCTATGCCACTTGCCTCCATTTGTACTTGCTGGATAAATTCTATAAATGGATGCTTCCCAACTCTTGCCTCTAACGGATCATTTATTGTCATATCGCCATCAACGTATCCAATTGGCTGGTCGAGCCATTGTTGAGTGGAAGACTCGAGATCCTTCATATAAGAAAGAACATCTTCATCTGACTGTACGCCTTCTAATGTGTTAACTGATGCATGCTTATCAATTAATTTCCAGCCATTATCAGAATGCTTCATTGTGATATCAATTTCACCATACATTTTACCGTTGTTACCGGGTTGAACGACTAGAACGTCATTTATTGTGCCAGTTAAGTTACGGTGCTGATGCCCTGTTAATAATATGTCAATTCCTTCTATTTGTTCACACATCGCATAGCCCTGGTTTTCGCCGGTGGGTGCTTCTGTTTCTTCACCAGTCTCAATATCACGTTCAAAGCCCCCATGGTACGAGGCAACCAGAACATCAGGTTCTTCAATTTCATTAATATGTTTAACCCATTTTTGAAGTGTAAAAAGCGCATCAGCAAATTGTATACCTTTAGTATGATCTGGCGATTCCCAGTTAGGGATATAGTGAGTCGTTACACCTACTATTGCTATCGTAATGCCATTGTTCAACGTCTTGATAATGTAGGGTGGTCCAAAATAGGGTTCGCCATTAATATCGATACTGTTTGCTGAAATCCAAGGGAAATCAGACTCTTTAACAGCATCAGTTAAGATTTTCTTCCCAAAATTAAATTCATGATTACCAATCACACTCGCTTCGATTCCTATCTGATTCATGACGCCAATCATAGGGTTTTCTTTATCAGCATGTTCTTTTACATAATGGGTCATTAACGGTGTTCCCTGAATTAAATCTCCATTATCTAATACAATTACATGCTTATTTTCCTGTCTTACTTTTTGAACAGCTGTAGCGTATTTAGCTAGCCCTAAATCTGCATGTTCATTTGTCCCATATAAAACGGGTAATACATTTCCATGAACATCACTCGTATATACTAGTTTGATAGTTGCTGTGTTGTTATGCACTACGTTACATCCTTTCTAAGAAACCTGTTATAACAGATAATTGCGCTTTATTTTAGACTGTTTTCTATAAGTTTGTTTTTTGATTAGAAAACCTGGCATTCACCAAGCCCTTCTGGTAAAAGTCATAGTTGCCAAAAATCTATAAACAGCGAACAACTCTATCGTATATTCCTTTCATCCTTGATAAGATGAGTGCTATGACACAGCTTCGGTTACGAAACGAGCCTTAATAAAATATTAGTATTATAATGAAAGAAACGAAACCAGAGCAAGCTCTTGGATTTCGTTTCTATTATAACTTATTATACAATTTTCCGTCTGATTCTTGCAGAAATAGAGTCAATTACTGTCACCACAATTATGATGGCAAGCAAGATTAATCCCATTTCATTCCAGTTACGGTTGTTTGCTGCAAAGATAATCATAGTACCAATACCACCTGCGCCAACGATACCCAGAATGGATGATGCACGAATATCGATTTCGAAACGGTAGATGGCGTACGATAAGAATTCAGGAATAATCTGTGGCATAACACCATAGAATAGCATTTGAACTTTATTAGCACCATTGGCTTCCATTGCTTCGACAACTCTCATATCAATTGATTCAACTACCTCAGAATAGAGTTTTCCAAGCATTCCTGTTGAGCCAATTGCAATTGCAAGCACACCAGCAAATGCATTTGGTCCTACTGCAACAACAAAAAGAATGGCCAAAATAATATCTGGAAAGGCGCGAATAGCGGATAGAATCCATTTTCCAGATGCTGTTAATAATCTGCTTCTTGACATATTTTGAGCTGCTAAGAATCCTAATGGAATCGCTAGAATAGCAGCCATGAAAGAACCGGCAAACGCTATAGTGATCGTCTCAAACATTTTCCCAGCTACTTCTCCGGTTGCTTCCCAATCTGGGTGGAATAATTTAGGAATGACTCGATGGAAATTATTTATCGCCCGTTCAGCTGCGCGCCCCCAATCCACGTCAATACCTAAAAAGGTCCAAACGTAAACGGCAGCTATTGCGAGAAAAATCATTATCCGTTTTGTTTTTTTGAAAAGAGAACGTTTCGGTTTCGGAGGGAGAGAGTATGTTGCCATTATATCAATGCCTCCCTTAGCTTGTTGCTTATATATTCAATAATAAGTACTACAATAAATATTAATATGATAATTGCCATAACGTTCGGATAGTTATAAAATCCCAGCTGCTGATCCAGTACAAGACCAATACCACCTGCACCAACTAACCCAAGTACAACAGAAGCACGAATGTTTATTTCAAATACATACAGTACAAAGGATGCAAACTGTGGCAGGACCTGTGGCACAAGGCCATAGTAGATTACCTGAAACACATTCCCCCCAGAAGCACGCATTGCCTCAAGTGGATTCATATCAACAGATTCAATTGTTTCACTAATCAATTTTGCCAGAATCCCCAGTGAGAATATAATAAGTGCGATAATACCTGGAAACAGTCCGATACCAAATAATCCAACGAAGACAACAGCTAAAACTAAGTCGGGAATTGTTCGGAGGATATTCAGAAAAGTTCTTGTCGTAATATATATTGGTTTAAAGGTTGCAATGTTTTGCGCTGACAATAATGCAAGTGGGACCGTCAATATAGCTGCGACAGTTGTCGCGATAATAGCCATTTGAATTGTTTGTGCCATTGGGTCCCAAACTGCAGGGATAACACTTAAATTAGGAGGGAAAAATTTATTAATAACCACTCCCATGTTTCCTAATGCATCTGTAAATCCACCAACCATTTGACGCTGTGTCCATACCATGCTAAATAGGTAAAAGCCAATTACGATGAAAAATATAAGTGTAACTTGGGCTTTTGTCTTCGCAGGATAAAGAGGTGGTGTCATTTGAGAGGATGTGGAATTAGTTTGATTATTCACGATTCCTGCGCCCCCCCACGTAAGTCATCCTCACGTATGGTACGGCCATAAATTTCTTCAAATGTTTTTTCGGATACCTCTGATACTGGTCCATCAAACACAACCTCACCAGCACGCATACCAATAATTCGATCGGCATACTCCATAGCCATGTCAATAAAGTGCAGATTTACGATCGTTGTTATGTTATCTTCTTTATTTATTTTTTTTAAATAAGTCATTACCTGATGTGATGTTGGTGGGTCAAGTGATGCCACGGGTTCATCAGCAAGTATATAGTTAGGCTTTTGTGTTAAAACACGGGCAATACTGACTCGCTGCTGCTGTCCGCCACTAAGTTCGTCGGCACGACTATGAATTTTATCATCAATATTTACACGTTGCAGGCTTTCGTAGGCTAGTCCGATATCTTCTTTCTTGTAAAGATTAAGAATGGAGCGTAGTGTACCCGTATGACCTAAACGGCCGGCAATAACATTCTTCAATACATTAGAGCGATTTACCAGGTTATAACTTTGGAATATCATACCAATCTTTGTGCGAAGCTTACGAAGGTCGGAGCCACGATACTTAAGTATATCTTCGTTATCAATTAAAAGGGAACCGGAAGTGGGTGTGACCAGACGATTCACACTACGAATGAAAGTAGACTTTCCCGCTCCGGAAAGACCTACAATAACTACAAATTCACCATCATTTATTGTTACATTTATATTTTTTAAGCCTTCTGTTCCA
This sequence comes from Virgibacillus subterraneus, assembly GCF_900110695.1. Lineage (GTDB taxonomy): Bacteria > Bacillota > Bacilli > Bacillales > Amphibacillaceae > Lentibacillus > Lentibacillus subterraneus. The sequence goes on from NZ_FOEH01000005.1 coordinate 266,529, forward strand.
TTTGGGTAGACTAGGCTTACATCTTTAAATTCAATCATAATATGTATTTCCCCCGTCACATTTGTTTGAGAAAATGGCTAAGATAAACGTTAGAAAAAGGAGGAGATAATTACCTCCCCCTTTTTAAGTTGATATTACAGTTCTATGTTATCCTTGAATTTCTGGTAGGTATCTTTAACTACTTTATATTCCTCATCAGATGCTTCAATAATGGCATCCCAATTGTATACTTCATTCATAATCTTGATCATTTCCTCATTTTCATTAAATGATAAGAATACATCTTTGATCTCTTGTACCAATTCGTCATCTAATTCTTTAGTCACTGAGATTGTGTCATTAGGAATATCTTGTGTATAACCAATAACTTTTAATTTTTCCATTACATCAGGATATTCTCCTTCAAGTTCTGTACGCACATCATCGAACGTTGTTGCAACATCAGCATCTCCTTCATAAACTGCTAGAGCAGCTGTGTCATGTCCACCTGCAGCAGTAGTTCCTGAGAAGAATTCTGTTTCCAATTGTGGTGCAGAGTCATAGTCAAATTCCATCATTAATTGATTTGCTGGGAATAAATAGCCAGAAGTGGATCCTTTATCTGGGTAAGCCCAAATCTTCCCTTCTAAATCCGCTAGTTCTTCAATGTCTGAATCAGCTTTTACCACGTATTGTGCTTTGTATGTACCTGACCCGTAACGCTCTGACTTCAGGATTACTTCAGCCCCATATTGCTCGTTAGCTAAAACATAGCCAAATGCTGGGATAAATCCAATGTGTACTTGGTTAGCTCCCATTGCTTCAACTAATGCATTGTAGCTAGTCATTACTTTACCTTCAACCTCTTTACCCAGTTCTTCTCCTAACTGGTCTGCTAATGGTTTAATCGTATCAGCAATCGTATCAGAATCCTGTGACGGCACGAACCCCATTACAATTGTTTCTGGAGTAATACTTTCTTCACCTTCACCACTGCTGCCATCTGCATCTTCTGAACTACCGCACGCTGCCAATACTAGGACTATACCCAACACAAGCAATAGACTAAAAAGTTTTTTCATTTTGACCCTCCTGTGTATTGTGAAAATTATAATTCCTTCCTCTTTATTAAATAACATTTAGACAAAAATTACTAGACTAAATTGAAAATTTTACACTAGATTAATAAACTATTAGCAAATTGGTGTAACATATTTCGTGAAATGTGTTATCTTACATCAAATGTTTCTATAATGAATTTTTAGGAAATAAATAAAGAAAGTGACACGAAATAAGGGGAGGATAAATTGGGTTATGAGAGAGGTTTGTTTTTATATAATGGTAATGCAGGAAGTGATAATATGGAACAAAAACTTTCCCAAACGCTACCTGTTATTTCGAAGGCTATAAAGAAATTAACTGTAATTCAGACGGAATCGATTGAAGAAGCGAAGGATTCCTGTAAAGACTTTGCTGATCAAGTTGATATTATAATTATTCTTGGTGGAGATGGCACGTTATACGAATGTATCAATAGTCTTGCTCCTTTAAAAAGAAGACCAATAATCGCTGTCTTACCAGGGGGGACCTGTAATGATTTCAGCAGAATACTTAGTATTCCTCAAAATTTATATCAGGCAGCAGAGGCAATTATCTCTGGTGAAGCGGTCAAAATAGACATTGGTAAAACATCGGATAAATACTTTCTGAATTTTTGGGGTGTTGGACTGGTTTCAGAAACATCGCTAAATATAGATGAAGAACAAAAGAAAAATTTTGGAGTATTAAGCTATTTCATGAGTACGCTCAAGACAGTTAATCAGGCTGAACCTTTTACTTATAAAATAGTTGCCGATGACAAAGTTTATGAAGGGGAATCGGTTATGATCCTTGTGTTAAATGGGAAATTCATTGGTACAAGGGAATTTCCGATACCTACAATAAATATCAATGACGGTAAATTTGATGTGTTAGTTATCAAAAATTCAACATTGGCCACTCTACGGGAGCTATTATCAATGAATCGACCTACTACAAACACAGAGGAATTAACAGAACTTACCTATTTTCAAGCATCAACTTTAGCGATTAGCACGAATCAGCAGAAAGCTGTTGATATGGATGGTGAAATAGATGGAGTTACACCAGCTAATATTGAAATTTTGCCACGTCATATTCAAATGATAGGAAAACTGTAAGAAAATTACTGTAATACCTTATGGTTTCGGCAATTTTTAGGTATAGGAATAATCAATGTGTTTAAAAAGGAGAACCTACTTAAATGTTACAATACATTACAGATATGATTAATGAATTAGGACTTTGGGGTCTGTTCATAAGTTTGGCTGTTGAGGCTTCATCAGTTCCTTTTCCTGGTGGCTTGGTCACGCTGACGTTTGGTTATATTCTTAATTTGACTTTTCTTGAAGTACTATTATATGGCTTTTTTGGAGGTGCAGTTTATTCATTATTCAGCTTAATCCCTTATGGTGTAGGTTACAAACTGGAAGATAAATTAAAACAAAAAATGAATAAGAAAAAGGTAGAAAAGGCACAAAGATGGTTCAAGAAGTTTGGTGTATGGACAATAGCATTCGCGAGACCACTTGGTATAGGTAATTATATCTCATATATAGCTGGTATTAGTAAAGTAGGTGTATGGAAATTTCAAAGCTTGACGTTATTAGGAATTCTTCCGTGGACGATTGGAATGCTATGGCTTGGAAGTGTGGGTAATCTGAAATCGGTAAAAAAATTTATGGAGGATTTCCAACTATATATACTTTTGCTTTTAATTATAACTGGGGCAGTTTATTGGCTTTATCGAAGACATAAAAATCGAGCATCATATTATCAGTCAGAACCAACCTGATTTTATAAAAAATCGTAAAATAGTGATATATATCATAGCATAGCTGGTTGAAACGCGATATGCTCAAAGTGGGATAACGGGATGTCCTCTACTATTTTATATAGTGCATGCTTGTCGGCAAGCATGTAAACTAATATTGAGACTTAGTCCTCAATATGAAGTGAAACACCTATCTTTATAAAGATAGGTGTTTTGTTTTTCTATTTAAAGGTAATATTAAAGTTATGGAGTATATAAGTTAGGCTTTTTTCATAAGTTTTGCTGCTGTTTAATCATACTTCGACACAACTATGGTAGCCCGTCTTTTAGAAAACTGCCAAAAGTAATAGGAGGAAAACAATGCGTGTTTTAGTAATTGGAGCAAACGGTGGTATTGGTAAGCAGGTGATTGAGAAGTTATTGGAATCCGACCATGAACCTGTTGCAATGGTAAGAAATACAGACCAAATTCCCCAATTTGAAGAATTAGGTGCGCTGACAGTTTTAGCGGACTTGGAAGAAGATTTTGAGAAGGCATTTCATAATATAGATGCAGTTATATTTGCTGCTGGATCAGGGCCACACACTGGCGCTGATAAAACAATTGTTATTGATCAGGAAGGTGCAATTGAATCTGCTGATTTAGCGAAGAAATATGGAATAAAAAGATTTATACTGTTAAGTTCATTTGGAGCAGATCGACCTAAGCAAACAGGTCAAATGAAGCATTATCTTTATGCTAAGCACCGCGCAGATGAATATCTTAAAAAAGCAGGCTTAAATTATACGATAGTTAGACCAGGAAGATTAACAGATGACCCTGGTACAGGTAAAGTAAATCTGCAAGAAAAATTATCAGATATAGGAAATATACCTCGTGAGGATGTTGCAGCAGTTCTTGTCTATTTGCTAACTGTTCCAAGAGCAGAAAATAAAATCTTTGAGCTTGTCGAAGGAAACACAGAGTTGTCGGAAGTGCTAGCTTATTAATTTTTAATATCTAATCAATAGTAATCTTTAAAAATCTTCTGCATTGTGGCTATAACACAGTGCAGAATGTTTTTTTGTAATAAATTTGTAATGTTTGTGTTTAATTTGTTATATTCACGGGTAAATACTGATATAAAATAAAACGTAAGAACGAAGTTTCCAAGTTCAAGGAGGAGCTTAACATGAACGATAAGGAAGTAATTGTATATATCAGTAATGATTGTTTGAATTGTGAAAAGCTGTTAAGTCAATTGAAACAATGGAAAATTAAATATACAACGAGAAATGTAACGGAGAACCAAGAATACATTAAACAACTTCACGAACGTGATGTATTTGGTACTCCGACGACTTTGGTAGATGACCAAGTGATTTGTGGATTTCAAATCAATAAAATAAAGTATTTATTAGGTATGTCTAATAATCATCAGCCTTATTTCAGTTCATTTTATGATTGTTACAGTAGTCAAAGTAGTTATAGTAATTGAATAATGGGATTAGCGTTTTTACACACTTTTTGCATGTTTGCATATTGTAGTAACACAAGAACATGTGAAAGAGGTGTGTACCATGTTTGAGAGACCTTATAATTATATGCCATCTTATCATGGCAATCCTTATATTTTTCATCAAAATACCCAGCAGCAAAATCATGCGTCGCAGATGTACCAGAATTACAACAAAAACTTTCAAACCCCTTTTGAGATATATTCAAAACCCAAACAACCAATGGGTTGGCCTCCATATGCTCAGTCTATAGGTGGTTCTTTTAATGCGCCACCTAAAAATAATCTTCTCTATTATTTTCAGGATAATAATGGTGAAATGGACCTTGATAAAATGTTATCAACAGCTGGTCAGATAGCAAATACGTTTCAACAAGTGTCACCAGTTGTGAAACAAGTAGGTTCAATGATGAAACAATTTCGATAGCATAGAAAGCTGATGAAGCAATGTTTGTATTTCATCAGCTTATTTCTGCTTTGTAAAATTACAACAATGATGGTAAAACATTAAAAAGTTATTTCGTTTTATTGTGCCATAATAAGTAGAGGGTTCGGGTAAAAAGAAGTACATTGACTGAACATGAGGAGAATTATTATGATTGGGTGTCTGATAATACACGGGTATACCGGTGGTCCGTATGAAGTTGAGCCGTTAGCCGCTTATCTCAAGGAGCATACCAATTGGCATATTGAAGTTCCAACCTTACCAGGTCATGGTAGGAAATTAGCATTGGATAATGTTTCTCACAAAAAGTGGATAAACGCAGCAGAAGATTCTTTAAAACAATTAAGTGTGAAGTTTGATGAAATATATATTATCGGATTCTCGATGGGTGGGATGATTGCTGCTTATCTAGCTGCAAAGTATAAAATCGATAAATTGGTACTATTGGCTCCGGCTGGAAAGTATCTATCATTTAAACAGATAACCATGGATATCAAAGATGTTGCTGTAGATGGATTCAATGGAAAACTCAATCAAAATAAATTATATCTGCATTACAAAAGGAAGCTGGGAGCTGTTCCTTTTAAAGCTAATATCGAATTTCTAAAGTTGCTAAAGTTTACAAGACGCTATTTGAAAAAGGTTGAATCGCCTGTATTGATTGCCCAGGGACAGCAGGACGGGATGGTTCCCTATAAAACCGTTTACTATTTGGATAAGGAAATTACATCGAAGGAAAAAGAAGTTGTGTTTTTTGAACGATCAAGACATCTTATTTGTTTAGGCAATGACAAAGATGCACTTAATATAATGATTTATGAATTTTTGTCAAAAGAAAAATCCAAAGATAATAGGGAAAAGACTTAAAATAATTAAGCCTTCTCCCTAATATTGTCCTTTATACAATTAAAAGGGTTTTTGTTACTGTTATTGCTTGTCCTTGAAAAATGAAATAACCAGTCCGCCTTCACCTGCATATGTGGAAATCAACGGGCCCATTTCAGTTAAATAGGCGTCTTTGAACGGATATTTCTGTCTGATTTCCGCAAGAACTTTACTTGCTCGTTCCTCGGAATTGTAGTGGGTCATCGAAATGACCTTATCTTCAAAGTCCTTCGTATACTCACCAATTTGTTCAATAAAACGCCTGATTGATTTTTTATCACCACGAACCTTTTCAACTACTTCTATGTTTCCTTCATCATCGCTAGCCTTCATTAATAGCTTTATATTAAGTGTCTTAGCAATGGTGCCTTTTACTTTATCTAAACGTCCGCCACGTACTAAATTTTCCAAAGTTTTTAAAACAAATAATGTAGTTGTTTGTTCAATAAGACTGTTTAGATGGTCAACAAGCTGCTCATACGAATAGCTTTCTTCCATTTTTACTTTTGCTTCATGGAGTAATAATGCTATGCCACATGAAGCTGTTTTTGTATTTATTACTTCGATCCTGCGATCTGGATCCTCTTCCAGAAGCATATTTTTAGCAAGTACTGCATTTTCATACGTAACACTTAGTCCTTTTGTAAGACTTAACATGATAATAGGAGTGCTCGGGTCTACTTGCTTGTATGCTTCATAAAAGTCATTAGGACTTGGAGCAGATGAACGAGGTAGTTCTTCTGCCTCTTTCATTTTTTTATTAAAGGTTTCTAAATCAATCGTTACACCTGTCTTGTATTGTTCATCTTTAAAATGTAAATAAAGAGGTACTACAATAATATCCAATGCTTCATGTAAACGCTTTGGTATGTCTGCTCCTCCATCTGTCATTAACTGAATATTCATGACATCACCCAATTCATTAATTATTGATTTAATTATACCAGTTTTAAACACTAGTTGGTATGTACATTTGTCATTTCTTTTGAGATATTGTGACTTTTGATTTTCGGGCAGTACTCATTATGAATAAAAATAGCCCGAATAATACGATCGTTCCTCCAAGCCATTGTGACCATGTTACTTTTTCACCTAGAATAAAGTAGGCGAGTATTGAAGCCCCTATTGGTTCAAACACGATTCCCATTGAAATGGTGGAAGTACTAAGCCATTTCAAAGCCCAATTAAATAATGTGTGTCCGAAGAATGTTGGGATAATCGCCAATGCAATAAAAACTAACCAGTGATTAGTGGGATATCCAAAGAAAGGATTTTGGACAACAATATTATATAAAATTAATGTCGCTGAACTTATTCCGTACACAACAAATGTATAAGTCATTAATGATAGGCGCTTTCTTACTTGTTGCCCCATTAAAAAATAGGCTGTAACAGTTATCGCTCCAAGTAAAGCAAGAATATCACCGAATAGTGCCACACCACTTATCTGAAAATCACCCCAGCTTATAATTACACTGCCTAATAGGGCAATTATCATACTGATTACTGCACCAGGCGAGAATCGTTCCTTGAAAAAGAAGTAAGTTCCTAAAAATGCAAAAATAGGCTGTAATGTTACCAATACGACTGAACTTGCCACTGACGTATAGTTTAATGATTCAAACCAGAGAATAAAATGAAAAGCCAAAAAAATACCTGCAAGGGCTGAGAGAATCCAATCCTTCTTTTGGATAAGGCTAAATTCATTTCGATGTTTGAAAAGTACATATGGTGCCATAATAATAACTGCAAACAATAAACGATAATTTGCAATTATTGCAGCAGGAGCTTGATTAGCCAGTTTCACTAATATTGCTGATGTTGATACAGCTATAACACCAATTACAACCGCTATATATGGATTGAACGGAGGTAGACGCATGAAAGTCCTCCTTTGATATTGTGCAGATATATATTTAGATTTTATTTTACCATGCAATAGATGAAAAATCATATAAGAAGTAGTGGATATCATCATAATATATGTGTTATGATGAAAGAACTGTTATTTTCTGTATGAGATTTCATGAATGAGGCTTTTTTCCATAAGCGGAGTAGCCTCCTTTTTACACTTTCAGAGCGTATGAAAATTGATTGGAAGTCTAAAAATAAACTGAGGGTTTCGCCCAAACAGGTTTTTCTAAAAATTATACATTAGAAAACTTGGCTTTATCCAAGTTTTAATGGCGAAAGCCTTAGTGGCAGTTATGCAGATTATAAGTAATTATACTTTCTAATCTGCCAAATAAATATGCAACAAAAAAGGAGTAGAGTAACAAGGTGACAACATTTAATGAATTAAGTATATCACAGCCCATTATGACAGCACTGGAAAAAATGGGGTTTGAGGAAGCGACGCCGATTCAAGCAGAAACAATACCACTTGCTATGCAAGGAAACGATGTAATTGGACAAGCACAAACTGGTACAGGCAAAACTGCAGCATTTGGTATTCCAATGATTGAGAAAATTGATCCTAGTCAAAAGATAATCCAAGGACTAGTAGTGGCGCCTACGAGAGAGCTGGCAAACCAGGTTGCAGAAGAAATTAATCGATTAGGCAAAAACAAAGGTGTGCGTACAATGCCGGTGTATGGTGGTCAGCACATGGAACGACAAATTAGAGCGTTGAAAGATGGTCCACATATTGTCGTTGCAACACCAGGAAGACTTCTTGATCATATGCGCAGAAAAACAATACGTACGAATAATGTAAAAATCGCAGTATTGGATGAAGCTGATGAAATGCTGAACATGGGATTCATCGATGATATTCGCGATATCCTAAAAAATATTCCTGATGGAAGACAAACATTGCTTTTTTCAGCAACAATGCCTAAGGAAATTCGTGATATTGCAACAAACTTGATGAACAGTCCAAAAGAAGTAAAAGTAAAAAGCAAGGAAATGACAGTAACAAATATTGAACAGTTTTTTATTGAGGTACCGGAAAAATATAAATTTGATACGTTAACAAACCATTTGGATATAAATGCACCTGCACTAGCAATTGTATTCAGCCGTACGAAAAAGCGAGTTGATGAAATAGCAGAAGGACTACAAGCAAGGGGCTTCCGTGCTGAAGGTATTCATGGAGATTTAACACAAGGGAAACGAACGTCCGTTCTAAATAAATTCAAGAATAGCCGTGTGGAAGTATTAGTTGCAACTGATGTTGCTGCACGTGGACTTGATATTTCCGGAGTAACCCATGTATACAATTTCGATATTCCGCAAGATCCTGAGAGCTATGTACACCGAATTGGCCGTACAGGAAGAGCGGGTCGCACAGGAGAAGCAATATCTTTTATAACACCAAGAGAGATTGCACATCTGCAATCAATTGAAAAAATGACTAAAAGTAAAATGAAGCGTATTATGCCTCCAACCAATCAGGAAGCAGAGCGTGGTCAGCAACAAGTTACTGTGGACAAGCTATTGCAAACCATTGAACAAAAGGATTTAAAATCTTACCATGAAACAGCAAATGAATTATTGCAGAATCATGATTCAATAACAGTAATTGCTGCAGCACTTAAGATGTTGACAAAAGAGCGTCGTGATACACCAGTACGAATATCGTCAGCACAGCCAATCAGTGTGAAAAAAGCACCAAGAGGTAAAGACAACAACCGCAGAACCAATAATAAAAAGTTTTACGGTAAACGTAACCAAGGTGGCCGTAATCAAGGCGGACGCAATCGCAAAGGAAATTTCCAGAAGCGCAGAAATAATAATAACAGCTAAGTAGAAGCTCCTTGCGTAAAGGAGCTTTTTTATTGCGTATTATTTTCTTGGATATATTAACAATACTAATGGAAGTTGAGGTATAACTATATGAGGCAGCCACCAGTTAATACAATTGCAACCGATGCAATAAAAGCATGGAAAATAACTGCATGGATTTATGTTGGGATTCTTTGGCTAGCGACCGTTGGACTAATAGTTTTAACGTATATATTTGAGTTGTCATATTGGCTTACATTTACGGCAGTAGTTGTAAGCGGGCTAAGTACATACTTATTTGTTTTCCTATTCCCCAAGCTGCGCTGGAAAAGATGGCGTTACGAAGTGTTTGATCAGGAAATTTATATTCAGCATGGGATATTGATTGTATCACGGACGCTAGTGCCAATGATACGTGTACAGCATGTCGATACGCAGCAAGGACCAATATTAAAAAAATATCAACTAGCAAGTGTGACTATTTCAACAGCAGCAACAACACATGAAATCCCTGCGTTGTTAGATGAAGATGCTTCTGAATTGAGAGATCGAATTTCAGCACTTGCAAGGGTGGATGAAGATGATGTTTAATCAGAAACGACTGCATCCGGCAGCTATATTTTTCAATTTTATTAGGGTGTTGCGTGAATCGATTTTTGCAATTGTTCTAGGTTTTATTACATTTAAAGATGACTCACTTTTTTACTTTGTTTTAATAACATCAGGCATTCTTATTCTAATGATATCGTTTAGCATCTTATCGTGGTATCGCTATACATACCGAATCGAGGATGAAGAGCTTCGTATTGAATATGGAATATTGATTCGGAAAAAGCGGTATATCTCTAAAAACCGAATCCAGTCAATTGACCTGACTTCAGGAGTTATTCATCGAATATTCAAACTTACAAGGGTTCAAATTGAAACGGCGGGAAGCGGAAATGGTGCAGAGGCTTCACTTAAGGCAGTTAAACGAACAGAAGGGGAAGCGCTGCGTCAGGAATTGAAAACAGCCAGCACAAAGTATGCAGATGAAAATAAAGAATTTATAGAGCAAACAAATCCATCATTAAAAATTACGTTTAAACGATTGTTTTTAGCTGGCTCCACGTCTGGAAGCATAGGCGTTCTCTTTGCTCTTATGGCGTTTGGATTCTCGGAACTGGAACAATTCATACCTGATCATTATTACGATAGTACGGTAGAATGGGCAATCGGGTTAAGTGTTATTTTTATAGTAGTGCTTGTTATTATTTTTTTAATCCTTCTTTGGTTATTTGGTATTGCTGGTACGATGATAAAATATGGTAATTTCACAATTACTAAAAATGATAACGAATTATTTATCACTCGTGGACTACTGGAGAAAAAGCAGGTGACTATTCCATTAAAAAGAATACAGGCAGTAGGTATTCAGGAAAGCATTATCAGACAGCCACTCGGTTATGTAACGATTTTTGCAGAAATAGCTGGCGGGTCAATGGAAAAAGGTGAGGATTTTTCATCTATATTATTTCCAATCATGAAGACTGATGAAGTTGGTGATTTTTTCAATACGTTTTTGCCGGAATATGCTGCAGAGAATCAGGACATGATACCACTTCCCAAGCGTGCTCGTAAATTTTACCTGCTGCGTTCTTCTTTGCCGGTAATTATAATTGGAGCGGGAATTGGATATTTTTTCACACAATTTGTTTGGGTACCCATTCTTCTGCTGATAGGCAGCCTATATCTGGGTGTTTTACGACATAAAGATGGCGGATTTTATCAAGATGGCCAGCGTTTAACTATTCGATACCGGACTCTAAGTAAAAACACAGTAACTATGTACCATAAACGTTTACAAGCTTTTGAGAAAAGTCAATATCTGGTGCAGGTTAACCAGAAATTAGCCACGATGAAACTATCAATAATTGGAAAGTTGGGCGTAGGCACACATTTTAAAATCAAAGACTTGGATGAATCACGCACACACCAAATAGCTGATTGGTATTCTTATCGTAAATAAAAAAGGCAGTTTTCTAAAAATAGTTTGTTGTATTGATATCATCTGTAACGTTATGTTGCAAATAATATAAGTGCTATGACACCGCTGCGGAAATACACTTCGCGCACCTTAGGGCGGATCAAGCCATGCCCGGTGGCATAGAAGCCCCTGTGGAAGCTTTAGCTTGAACAGATGTCCACTTGTATCCGGAGGGTGAAAGCGTCCGCCTGCAGTGGAAATCAAGAAGTCTAGCACATTTACAAATAGTTTGGATTTATTGTTTTATTATTGAATTATGAAATTGATTCAGTCATAAAGAAAAACACACTAATTATTGGCTAATTAGTGTGTTTTTTATTTTATAGGAAATTATAAAATTTAAGTGCTGTGAATAACTGGACTTCCGAATCAGCGACGTCCAACTTCGACGTACAGGACGTACTAGTGCCGGTGACGCCACAGGACGTGGCGTTCTCACCGGCCAGCGCCTAGTGCCTAGTGGACTTCCCTCCCCGTATCTAGATAAGAAATAAAGGATGTTCGACTAAAACCACCACATCCTGCGGCAACGTCGACCTACCCGCAGCGCTGAGCACAGTCCATACGGCGCTGAACAGGCGTTTGCACTTTTGTTCTATTTTCCTAAAATATTCTGCCTATCAGGCCAAGTATAATCAAAATTCCAAGAAAGCCCCAAAGAATTTTGGCATATACTTTCTTGGGTATGCGTCTTTTTTTCCAACGGTTTGGGTTAAACTGTATTGAATCATCGTCCCGGTAACGTCTGTTTCGCCATGGAGAGAATGGTTGGGCGTTTGATAACACTAATGGCGCTAATGCAAAGCCACCGATAAACCCGAAAATGTGTGCGTAAATATTTATTCCTGGCTGGATAAATGTCATAACTAACCCAATGATAAAAATAGTCATGATGATTTGTGAGTTTGCCTGGTCGATTAAATGCTTACGGAATGCTACCATATAAATATAGATTCCAAATAATCCATAGACTGCACCGGAGGCTCCAACATACTCATAATATACTGTAGGTGTCAGGAAGTATGTTGCGAGATTTCCTATTAAGCCTGCTCCAATGTATGCGAATATAAATTTGTATTTACCAAGCATTTGTTCCAGCGCTGGTCCAAATAGGACAAGTGCGAATGAATTAAAGACCGCATGCATAAGACCAGCGTGCAGGAAGATTGATGTGAACAAACGCCAGTATTCACCTTGGCTGATATAAAAATTGTTACCTGTACCCCACCTATCTAATTGATCTCCAAAAGGGAAAGGTAAAAAGTCTGTAATCAGCCATAGAACAAGATGGATGATTATAAGTGCAGCGATTATTGGATAAAATTGAATAAATTCTTTAATGCTTCTTTCTGTGCGGATGAACAATGGCATACCTCCTTACAAGAACAGTTTAGTATTGAATAAATTTCTATATAATTATTTTAGTGAATTATAGTACTTCATATGACCATTATAATTTTACTAAAAGTCCTTAAATAAATATAACGATATGCATTATACATAAAGAAGGGTCAGAAATAATTATGATAAAAGGTATTGGAATTGACATAATTGAATTGGATCGAATTCAAAAAAGTGTGGAACGTAATGGACGCTTTGAAAGAAGAATTCTAACAAAAAATGAACATGTTTTATTCGAACGTATAGCTAATAAAAGAAGAAAAATCGAGTTTCTTGCCGGAAGGTTTGCAGCAAAAGAAGCATTTGCGAAAGCAACTGGTAAAGGTATTGGTGAATTAAGCTTTCAGGATATAGAAGTAGTTACAGATGATAATGGTGCTCCAGGAATAAAAGTAAGGCAATTTCAGGATAGTACTATTTTGGTTTCTATTACGCATAGTAGAGATTATGCAGTAGCACAAGTAGTAATTGAAGAAAACAACTAATTGGGGATTCTGCATAATTGTTAGGGTTGTCTCATATATTTTAGTGCGGGTAGGAGGGAATAAAGTGTTTATTGTCACCGCGAATGAAATGTACGATATCGATCGATATACCATGAATGAAATCGGGCTGAATGGAAAGTTATTAATGGAGAATGCTGGGAGGGCTGTTTCAGGAAAAATAGAATCTATTATTGAAAAGCCAGATCACATCTGCATTCTCACAGGCAGTGGGAATAATGGTGGTGATGGATTTGTTATAGCAAGGACATTGTTAAACAAGGGCTATCACATTATTGTTGTACAGGTTGTGCCAAATCAAAAAATTACAGGGGATTCGCTTTTTCACAAAAACTTGCTTCTATCGTTTGGAGGAACTGTAATTGTCAGCCAACAACCTTCAGAGATATATGAAATGGTCCGGAACTCAGATATAATTGTTGATGCAATTTTAGGGATAGGTACAAGTGGAATGCTTCGTAACCCAATTGCTGAAATTGTATCCATTATAAATGACACAGCTAATTTTGTGATTTCTGTTGACATACCATCAGGGCTTCCGGCTGATGAGGGGATTAGTGATTTTCAATCGGTACAAGCCAACCATACTGTGATTTTAGAAGCTGCTAAAGTAAGTGCGTTTCTGCAACATACTGCTTCTTTCTACGGAAAATGGGATACTGTCTCAATTGGGTTGCCGTTAGACGCTTTGCAAAATAACGTAAAACGGGGTAGTTGGACTGACGAAATGTTCAGACAAAGCATGCCTAAGCGTGAAACTGATGCCCATAAAGGGATTCATGGAAGAGGACTGGTAGTTGGTGGCAATACTGAAATGCCCGGGTCGATTGCAATGACTGCTAAAACCGCATTACGTGCTGGCGCAGGGTTAATTACAGCAGGTACAACTGAAAAAGTCATTCCAGTAGCTGCATCACACTGTATGGAGGCTACTTACCTGAAACTAGGCGAGACGAACGGTAATTTGAATGATGATACCGCTATATCATTTAAGAGCTTTGATGCGGTAGCACTAGGTATGGGGATGGGTCGGCAACAAGTAACTGGTAATCTAGTCAGACAAACGGTGGAAGAAGCAACGTGTCCGCTTATTGTCGATGCAGATGGTTTATACCATTTAAAGCCGCTCCTTGATTTGGTCAGTAATAGAAAGGGCCCATCGATCATAACGCCACACCCGGGTGAAATGGCCATGCTTTTGGACGTTTCCGTACCTGAACTTTTGGTCAAGCCTTTCGCATATTCAAAGGTATTTGCAGAAAAATACCATGTTTATGTTGTATTAAAAGGGAAATTCACTATTATTACGACACCGTCAGGAAAACAATCTGTAAATAGAACTGGAAATGCGGGTTTAGCCAAAGGTGGAAGTGGTGATGTGTTATCCGGGATCATTCTGGCAATGGTAATGCAAAAACAAAGTGTATTTGAAGCACTTTGCAATGCTTGCTTTGTACATGGTAAATCTGCTGACAAACTAGTGGCAGAAGAGCACTCTGTATATGATTTAATGGCTTCCGATGTAATTGATGGTATCGCTGAGGTATATCGTACGCTAGAAGTTTAATTTGTGACAATAGCTTTTCCTCCTGTCAAGTCCGTAGCTCGTTAAAAGAGTGAAATGAGACAAGGGAGATATGTCCATGAAAAAAATGTTTGGGATTTGGATGGTAATTGTCTTCGGCTTAATCCTTGTACTTGCAGCCTGTGGTGAAAAATCCCAGGAAGATGTTGTTGAGAAATTAGAATCCAAGCTAGAGGCAATGAATGGATATAAAGCAAAGGCCGAAATGAAAATGAACACTGGACAGGAAGATCAGAAGTACAATATAAACATTTGGCATAAGAAGAAAGATTTTTATCGCGTCGAATTAACGAATGAACAAGATAAAAAAGGCAGCCAAATTATCTTGAAGAATGAAGATGGGGTTTTTGTACTTTCCCCTGCGTTAAACAAAAGCTTCAAATTTCAAAAAGAATGGCCAGAGAACGGTAGTCAGCCATATCTATATCAATCACTTGTGAATGATGTTATGAAAGATAAAGAAGCTTCTTTTAAGGTAAGCGATAATTATTATATTTTCGAGACTAAGACAAATTATCAAAGTAACAATAATCTTCCATATCAAGAAATTTATTTTGATAAGAAAACATATACACCAGTTATGGTAAAAGTACTAGATAAAGACAAAAAGGCCTTAGTTGAAGTTAACTTTTCTGAATTTGATACAAACCCAACCTTTAATGATGATGATTTCTCAATGGAAAAGAATATGACAAGCGGACTAACAGACGCACCAGTTTCTGGTGAGGGAGAAGCGGATGCATTTACAGTGGTATTTCCACTGGATATGGCCGGTTCTGAATTAGTTGAACAAAAAGAAGTTGAACTTGAAAATGGCCAACGTGTAATCATGACGTTTTCTGGCGAAAAGAACTTCACGCTAATTGAAGAGAAAATGGAAGTAATACCAACTATGTCTTCTCCGCAAGTAGTAGATGGTGAGATAGTGAATCTTGGACACTCAATTGGTGCACTTTCCGGGAATACTATAGAGTGGAGCAATAACGGGATGAACTTCATTTTGGCCAGTGACGAGTTAAACAAAGAAGAGTTAATTGACGTAGCAAAATCCGTTCAAGGCAAAGAAGTGAAGTAAATGAATAGTAGCAAGCAGGCTCATAAGGAGAGGGGGTCTGCTTTTTATTTTTAAAATAATAAGATATGATATAGATAATACCTAGAAAAGGGGGATTTCTGCCATGGCAGACGCAATATATAGAGATACATGGGCTGATATAAATCTGGATGCAATCGCTTATAATGTTGAACAAATTAAGCAGAAGCTACCTCAACATAGCAACGTGATGGCAGTAGTGAAGGCTGATGCATACGGTCATGGTGGTGTAGAAGTCGCTAGAAAAGCGTTAGAAGCAGGTGCAAGTATGCTAGCGGTGGCATTGCTGGAGGAAGCCCTTCTATTACGTAACGCTAATATTAAAGCGCCGATTTTAGTCTTTGGAAGAGTTTCTCCAAAAGATACTCCAATAGCAGCTGAGCAGGATATTACGCTGACCTTTTTTCAGAAAGATTGGATTCGTGAAGTGAAAGATCTCCCATTAACTCACCCATTAAAACTGCATATGAAATGGGATACTGGTATGGGAAGAGTTGGCATACGTACAGCTGATGAACTAAAAGAGATAGTCGACGAATTATACGGCGTTCAGCGTATAAGTCTGACAGGAATATATACACATTTTGCTACTGCTGATGAACCTGATTTATCCTACTTTGAAGTGCAAAAAACGCGTTTTGAACAATTATTACATGTATTCAATACTATTTGGAAAGAATCTGTAATAATCCATGTCGGTAATAGTGCAGCTTCTATCCGCTTCCCGGAAAATATGTATCACTATATTAGATTTGGTATCGCCATGTATGGTCTATACCCATCAGAAATAGTGAAAAGAGAACGTGAAATTGATTTGAAACCTGCTTTCTCCTTAAATAGCCAATTAATTCATGTAAAGAAAATTGCAAGTGGAGAATCGATTAGTTATGGCGCAACACATGTAGCATCAAAAGATGAGTGGATTGGAACAATACCCATTGGTTATGCTGATGGATGGATTCGTAAGTTACAAGGAATTGATGTATTAATAGACGGAAAGCGGATGCCTGTTGTAGGAAGAATATGTATGGATCAAACTATGATAAAGATGGATGGTGAATATCCGATAGGTACAAAGGTAACGCTAATAGGGAAGCAGGAAAATGAAGAAATCGAAATAGATGAAATTGCAGCACATTTGGAAACGATAAATTATGAGATACCTTGCATGATAACCAATCGTGTACCAAGACTCCACAAAGAAAAGTGAGACAACAACTTTTATTTTTTGGCAACAATTGGCATAATATAATTATCTCAAAATAAAATATATATACTACAAGGAAATAATTTTAGGAAACTTAACTTATCGCCTATCGACATGGTTTAATGGCGAAAGCCTTAGCAGGAGTTATGCAGTAAGAAAATACTTATGTTTTCTTAACTGTTAAAAAAATCCCTGTTTTTTATTTAAAAATTTTTTATATACCTTTGCAAACCTTGGGCTACAATGATATTATTAAAAAAGAGTTAAATAGTGGTCGTTCAACAGTTGGCGGAGGTGTATGGTTTTGTCAGAGAGCTTACAAGAGATCTTAGTACGATTACCAAAAAACCTATTAAATGAGGTGGATGGATTAATGAAATATGAAAATAGTGATTTCAGTGATTTCATATGTCAAGCTACAAGAAACTATCTGGAACATAAGAAAGATGAGCATATTCAACAATTTCGCGAATCTATGCAGCAAGGGTACGAAGAAATGGCCAGAATTAATTTAACTATTGCTTCCGAAGCTTTTCAAGCTGAAGAGGAGGCTGAAAAAAACACCCTAGAGCGCTCTGTGATCGGGGTGTAAGCATTTGATCGTTCAAAGAGGCGAAGTATACTTCGCTGACCTATCCCCTGTGGTTGGATCAGAACAGGGAGGCATACGCCCGGTATTGATCCTGCAAAATGATATCGGAAATAGATTTAGCCCAACAGTTATTGTGGCTGCGATTACTGCGCAGATTCAAAAGGCCAAGCTTCCTACACATGTGGAAATAAATGCAAAACGGTATGGGTTCGATCGTAATTCGGTCATATTGCTAGAACAAATTAGAACGTTAGATAAACAACGCTTAACGGATAAAATTACAAAATTGGATAATAAAATGATGGAAAAAATTGATAAGGCATTGGAAATAAGTCTAGGACTTAAGGAAATGTATGATCAATCGTGATACCCCCCCTTCCCGATGAGTGTGAAGCAGGGGTATTTTTTGTTGTTGAGCTTAGGGAGTAGATTGAATATTTAATTATCGATTTTATGTTACAATATACAGAAATAAAATACATCTTTCTTGAAAATAGTAAATCACCATGATAAAACCTTACCTAAATGGTATTATTAATATATATAGAATTTTTTAAATAATAATTTCAATAATATTGATTAATGTGTTAGCAGGAGGTAAACTAATGGACCAAAAATTTAAAAAAATTGCTTTGGAAAACAGTGATT
This sequence comes from Virgibacillus subterraneus, assembly GCF_900110695.1. GTDB lineage: Bacteria > Bacillota > Bacilli > Bacillales > Amphibacillaceae > Lentibacillus > Lentibacillus subterraneus. The sequence goes on from NZ_FOEH01000005.1 coordinate 284,966, forward strand.
CAATAGTTAATATGTGGATAAATGAAATTGATTCTTTAAAAAATGGAAATTATATATCGAATGTATCAGATGAATTATTTGAGAGTACCAATAGAGAATTTGTGAATGTTATTTTTAAAAGTATTAAAGATCAAGGTTCCACAAAACATCTGGAGGACTTTTCTGAAAAGCTGATAAATTTAGGTTGGCCATTAAGCTATATAACAGATGGCTTACAAGTTTTTAGGCGAGTAACAGTTGACTTCATTCTCAGTCAGTCTGAACAAGTTGATTCAAATTATATTGCACAGGTCTTGAAGAGTGTAGATGCTTGGACAGAACCGATAATTCGACAATTGGTAAATGAGTATTCAGGTAGCTGGGAACATATTGTTTCGCTGCAGCGTGTTGCACTTCAGGAATTGTCTGCACCATTAATCCCCGTTATGGATAATATTACGGTTATGCCTTTGATTGGAACAATCGACACTGAACGTGCGAAGTTAATTATGGAAAACTTGCTTGAAGGTGTAATGAAACATAATTCAGAGGTTGTTCTAATGGATATTACAGGCGTCCCTGTTGTTGATACGATGGTTGCCCATCACATTATTCAGGCAGCAGAAGCGGTACGATTAATAGGATCAACATGCATTCTTGTAGGTATTCGTCCTGAGATTGCACAAACTATTGTAAACCTTGGTATTGATTTAGGTAAATTCCCTACCAAAAGCTCGCTGAAAAAAGGATTTACTACAGCACTGGAAATTACAAATAGAAAAGTAGTCGATATGAATACCGAAAACCAGAAAATTGAAGACATGATTGAATCCATTGGTAAGGAGTGATAGTGTGCGGATACCTATATTAAAATTACACAACTATTTATTGATCTCAATTCAAACAGAGATTGATGATAATACAGCAATCCAGTTCCAGGAAGATTTGTTGGACAAAATTCACAAAAGTGGTTCATCAGGAGTAGTAATTGATTTAACATCTGTAGAAGTAATTGACTCATTTATTGCCAAGGTATTAGGTGATGTCGTTACAATGTCAGATCTTATGGGGGCAAAAGTAGTATTGACAGGAATCCAGCCTGCTGTTGCTATGACATTAATTGATTTGGGAATTCATTTAAGAAATGTCCCAACTGCTTTAGATCTGGAGCAGGGCTTGGTAAAACTGCATCAGGAATTGGGGGAATGAGTATGGATCTCCAATCCTTTGTTACTATTCAAAAAGAGTGGGATATTGTAGCTGCTCGCCAGCTTGGCCGCGACATCGCAAGAAAAATCGGATTTGGTACAGTTGATCAGGCGCGTATTGCGACAGCGATATCTGAGTTAGCTCGAAATATATATTTATATACTGATACTGGAAAAATTTGCTTTGAAGTGATTGATAATATTGATCACAAGGGAATGAGCATTATTTCCGTTGATAGCGGTCCAGGAATTAAGGATATTAGCCAAGTAATGGAGGATGGTTATTCAACATCTGGAGGACTTGGTGCTGGACTTCCCGGAGTTAAAAGACTAGTGGACGAGTTCGATATAAGGTCAGAAGATGATAAAGGAACAGAAATCAGAGCTATCAAATGGGTAAGATAATGGTAAATAGTTAGATAACTTGGTTTTCGCAAACTTAAAGCGAAATTCTTAGTTGCAATTTATGCGGTAAGAAGGGATTTATACTTTCATAACTGCTAAAAAAAGGGGGGGAGAAAATAAATAAAATCTCCCCTTTTCACATTGTAGAAAGTATATAACAGGGGGAGGAACGAATGCATGGATGCCCTAAAATTGGATGCAGTTAACTATAAAGAACTATTAAGGAATTACATTAATACACAAGATGAACAATCTCTTTATGGGGCTGAACAAATTAGTAAGACATTCATTAAAAACAGCATTCCGCCAGAAGAGATTGTAAATTTTCATATACAGGCACTAACAGAACTTTACGATGAAATTCCAGAACACATTCGACATTCCATGGATTTCTTATTGGAAACGATGATTTCTTATGGATTGGCACATCAGGAGTATCAAACATTGAGGGAACAACAATCCGAACTAAAATCGGAAATTTCTGTAGCTGCAGGTATGCAGGATACGTTGCTTGCTACTACAAAACCTGTAATTGATGATTTGGATGTGGGTGTCATAAGTGTACCGGCACATCAAATGAATGGTGATTACCATCATTTTATTAAAGGCAAGGATGGTTCGCTGGGGATTGCTGTTGCGGATGTTATTGGTAAAGGTATACCGGCTGCATTATGTATGTCTATGATTAAATACTCGATGGACAGTTTTCCGGAAGCAACAATGAGTCCAAAATCGATTTTAAAAAATTTAAACCGTGTTGTTGAACGAAATGTAGATCCAAGTATGTTCATTACAATGTTCTATGCACAATATCTCCCAGCTGAGAGTAAACTTCGATACTCCTCAGCAGGTCATGAACCCGGATTTTATTATGATGCTCAAAGTAATACTTTTGAAGAGATAGAAACGAAGGGCCTTGTGCTCGGTGTTTCCGCGGATACTAATTACAAACAGTATGAGCGTATAATTAATAAGGGTGACATGGTTATTCTGTTAACTGATGGGGTTACAGAGTGCAGGCAAGGAGACCGCTTTATTGAAAGTGAAGAAGTGCTGGATGTTATTAAACAATATATTCATTTAACCGCTCAGGAACTTGTCAATGGTGTATATAAGCACTTCGAACGTCTACAGAACTTCCAATTACGCGATGACTTTACCTTAATCGTTTTACGGAAAGAAGTTTAATCTTTTTCTGTTTTGGGTATAGTTCTTTGTTACTAAAAAAGAATATATATATATAAATAGATATGTTGATTCAAGGAGGATGGAGATGAACTTAAAGGTTGATGTTGCAGAAGAAAATGAAAAGTCTATTGTTAGCTTAATAGGCGAAATTGATGCTTACACAGCACCGCAGTTAAAAGAGTCCTTATTACCACTTACTAGAATTGATAGTCAACTAATAGAAGTGGACCTTGAAGACGTTAATTATATGGATAGTACTGGCCTTGGTGTTTTTATAAGTGCTTTAAAGTCAACAAAAGAAAACAATAGTCATTTAAAATTGGTGAATCTGCAGGAACGTGTTTTACGTTTATTCAAAATTACGGGTTTGGACGAAATTATAGACATAACTACTGCAATTAGAGGTGGGAATCAAAATGGACAAATTTGATTTTATTGAAATGAAGGTTCCTGCTAAAGCTGAATATGTTGGTGTTGTCCGACTAAGTATATCAGGGATAGCTAACAGAATGGGTTTTACCTACGAAAATATAGAAGATTTAAAAGTGGCTATTTCGGAAGCTATTACAAATGCTGTTGATCATGCTTATACCGAAGAAGACAATGGGGAAATAACTGTTGGATTTGGCGTGTATGAAAATCGTCTTGAAGTTATGGTAGCAGATCACGGTGGCAGCTTTAATTTAAATCAAATTAAAGGAGGAATCGGCCCATATAAGAACTCAGAGCCTGTTGAGAATTTACGTGAAGGTGGCTTTGGGCTTTTCTTAATTGATGCATTAATGGACAAAGTTGAAATCAATAATAACTATGGTGTGATTGTGTTAATGACAAAGTACCTTAATGAAGCTGAGGTGGGTCTAGATGACGACCAGATCTCAACAAGACAATAAGGGCAAAGGTGAGATATACCAATGGATTGAGCACCTTCAACAGGACCCGGATGATAAAGAAACACAGGAAAAAGTTGTGCTCGCTTATACCGATCTTGTTGAATCAATTGCCAGAAAGTATTCGAAAAACAGTAATATACACGAAGACCTTGTACAAGTCGGCATGATTGGATTACTTGCTGCTATCAGAAGGTATGATGCTTCTTTCGGTAAATCATTTGAATCCTTTGCAATTCCAACTATCATCGGAGAAATAAAACGTTTTATTCGGGATAAGACATGGAGTGTTCATGTGCCACGCCGAATCAAGGAGCTAGGACCTAAGATTAAGAAAGCTGTTGATGAGCTAACTACTGAAAATCAGGATTCACCATCAGTTAAGGAGATAGCTGACTATTTAGAAGTATCTGAAGAAGATATTTTGGAAACGATGGAAATGGGCAAAAGCTATAAGGCACTTTCCGTTGACCGGAAAATTGAAGCTGACTCTGATGGAAGTACAGTAGCCATACTTGATTTAGTAGGTGACAATGAAAATGGCTATGAAAATGTAGATCAGCGAATGTTACTCGAGAAAATTTTACCTGTTTTATCTGAGCGAGAACAACAAATATTACAATGCACCTATTTTGATAACTTGAGTCAAAAAGAAACCGGAGAATTACTCGGTATTTCACAGATGCACGTTTCACGACTTCAGCGCCGTTCTTTAAGAAAACTACGTGAGGCATTAAAGACGGAGAACGCGGAGGTTTTTGATTGAGTGCGAAAAAGAATAATGTAGAAGTAGCTATTTTCCAAAAAGCAAAAAAAGGTCAGTATTATTGTGGTGATAGCTATTTTTATACAGAAACAGAAAATGAATTTGTTTGTGTTTTAGCAGATGGATTAGGTAGTGGTGAATTAGCTAAAGAATCTTCTCAAATCGTAATCGATATTATTAAAAGTAACATTCATACAACTGTCGAACAGTTGATAAAGAAGAGTAATCAGCAATTGACTGGTAAGCGAGGCGCCGTAATAGGGATTGTGAAAATAGAATTCCACACGCGTAGCTACTCGTTTTCATCTATAGGAAATATTGGGATGCTAACGATTACTGAGAATGGCAAGAAAAAGAGAAATATACCTAATTCAGGTTTTCTTGCTGGATATCACAGACCTTTCAAAGTTGTGACAGGCAGACTGGAACCAAAAATGAACCTAATTATATTCTCAGATGGAGTGTCAGAAGCTGAGCTATCGCAACGTTTCTTATTGAATAAGGATGTAAACCAAGTTACAAATGCCTACGCAAACCACATTGAGGGAACAGCTAGAAGTGATGATACAACTTTAATCGCAATACGATATGAGGATTAGGCCGGCTTTAAATGTGCCGGTCTTTTTCATTTTAGGTCTTTTTTTGATAAAATGAGTTCGTACATAAAGGAGGAGCCGATTGTGTCAATTGAATTAGAACAATGGGTGGCTAAAGAAACTGAAGTGAATAATGCTACCGTAAAAAAAGTAATCGCGTTAATGGATGAAGGTAACACAGTACCATTTATTGCACGTTATCGAAAAGAAGCAACAGGCGGTCTTGATGAAGTTCAGATCAAATTGATTCATGATAAATATCAATATGCAGTTAATCTAGCTGAACGTAAACAAGAAGTAATTCGACTAATTGATGAACAGGGAAAGCTAACAGAAGAACTCGAACGTGATATTACACAAGCTACACAATTGCAACGTGTGGAGGATTTATACCGACCATATAAACAAAAACGCCGAACAAAGGCAACAATTGCTAAAGAAAAAGGACTTGAACCGATGGCGGATATTGTCTGGAGGCAAGAATTAACCGACATTTCTGCGGAAGCTAAGTCTTATTTTTCAGACGAGCATGATCTAAACACAGTAGAAGATGTATTAACAGGTGTTAACGATATAATTGCTGAGTGGATATCAGATGATCCGGAGTATCGTGATTTTATTCGTGGGGAAACCTTTAAACGCGGTACCATGCATGCAGAAGCAAAAAAAGCGGAGAAGGACGAAAAAGGCGTATACGAAATGTACTATGATTATGATGAAGCAATTCGTTCAATGGTGTCACATCGTATTTTAGCGTTAAATCGCGGGGAAAAAGAAGATGTGCTAAAGGTGGCAGTTCAGCCCCCAACTGAGCGGGTGCTCGAATATCTCCAGAAAAAAGTGATATTAGATAAAGCCAACCCGGAATCTGCCCAGATTTTGCAAAATACTATTGAGGATAGTTACAAACGATTGATCCAGCCATCGATAGAACGTGAAATTCGTAATAGCTTAACTGAAAAAGCTGAAGAACAAGCAATTTCTGTTTTTGCCAAAAATCTAAAAAACCTGTTACTGCAGCCACCATTAAAGGGAAAAACTGTTCTCGGGGTTGATCCAGCTTATCGAACAGGCTGTAAACTTTCTGTGGTTGATGAAACAGGAAAGGTTCATGAAGTAAGTGTAATCTATCCAACTGCACCTAAACATGATACAGCGGGTGCTGAAAAGATTGTGATGGAGTTTATCAATAAGTTTGGTATCGAACTAATCGCAATAGGAAATGGAACTGCTTCAAGGGAGACGGAACAATTTATTGCAGATGTGATTGGAAAGCACACACTGGATATACCTTATATCATTGTCAATGAAGCTGGGGCAAGTGTGTATTCTGCTTCGAAACTGGCACGTGAGGAATTTCCTGATTTGAAGGTTGAAGAGCGTAGTGCAGCGTCTATAGCGCGACGGGTGCAAGATCCACTAGCTGAACTTGTGAAAATTGATCCAAAATCAATTGGAGTTGGTCAATATCAGCATGATGTCAGTCAAAAAGCACTTAATAATTCATTAACATTTGTCGTAGAAACTGCGGTTAACCAAGTGGGTGTTAATGTTAATACCGCTTCCACTTCACTCTTACAATATGTTGCAGGTCTGAGCAAGACAGTAGCAAATAATATTGTGAACCAGCGTAATGAGGAAGGGAAGTTCGTTAATCGTAAACAATTAAAAAAGATTCCTCGCTTAGGTGCTAAAACCTATGAACAAGGGATAGGCTTTTTACGAATTCTGGATGGTGAAAATCCACTGGACAGGACTCCGATACACCCTGAAAGTTATGCACACACGAAGAAACTTTTAAAAATAATTGGTTGCGAGCTTGAAGATATCGGCTCAAATACATTGCGCGATAGATTTAATGAATTGGATAAAAAAGAAATCGCTGAGCAATTGGATATTGGCGAACCTACATTAATGGATATTATGAATGCATTAGGTCGTCCGGAACGTGACCCTCGTGATGATCTGCCTAAACCATTACTAAAACAAAATGTATTGAGTATGGAAGATTTGAAACCCGGGATGGAAATGCAAGGCACAGTAAGAAACGTAGTAGACTTTGGTGTTTTTGTAGATATTGGAGTAAAGCAGGATGGACTTGTTCATATCTCCAAAATGGCGAACAAATTCGTAAAGCACCCAATGGATATCGCATCAGTAGGTGATGTCGTAACGGTATGGGTTGAGCAAATTGATGTTGAAAAAGGTCGTATCGCACTTTCGATGATTGAAAATAAAGGCTAAATAAAAAAATAAAAACAGCTGATTATCAAAAAGATAATCAGCTGTTTTTGGTTAACTGTACCTATTTAACACCTTCTGGAACAGATAATCCTAAACCTTTTGCGATTCTTTCGCCCCATTCAGGATCTGCTTTGTAGAAGTGTTCAATTTGACGTAATTTGATCTCATCTTTGTCTACAGGTTTCATATGACCCACAAAAGCATCAATAAGACGATCTTTCTCATCTGCACTCATTAATCGATATAAATCTCCTGCTTGTGTATAATGGTCATCACTGTCATATGACACACTGTCAGCCTCTCCATAAACCTCAAATGGACTAATTTTTGAAGCTGGATCTTCTTTTGGCTCAGTATCATAACTGTTGGGTTCATAATTAACCGAACCACTGCCATTACTATAGCGCATTTGTCCATCAAATTGGTTGTTATTTACCTCGTTAACCGGTCGGTTGATAGGTAACTCCTGATGGTTGGCACCAATACGATAACGATGTGCATCAGAATACCCGAATAGTCGGCCTTGTAACATTTTATCTGGAGAAGCTTCAATTCCTGGTACAAAGTTACCTGGTGAGAATGCAGCTTGCTCTACTTCAGCAAAGTAATTTTCAGGGTTACGGTCAAGGACCATACGACCTACTTCGATACGAGGATAGTCTTTTTGAGACCATACCTTGGTAACATCGAACGGGTCAAACCTATATGTTTTTGCGTCTTCATACGGCATAATTTGCACATAAAGTTTCCATGCTGGGAAGTCACCTTTATCAATGGAGTTGTATAGGTCTTCCACATGGTAGTCTGGGTTATCTCCAGCAATTTGGCCTGCTACATCTTCATCTAAACCTTTAACACCTTGTTCACTAATGAAGTGGTATTTTACCCAGAATGCTTCTCCTTTGTCATTTACCCATTTGAAAGTGTGGCTTCCATATCCATTCATATGACGGAACGTTGCCGGAATACCACGATCACCATGTAAGTATGTGATTTGATGCAGTGATTCTGGTGATAATGACCAGAAATCCCAAACAGCATTTTTGTCTTTTAAGTGTGTCTTAGGGTTACGTTTTTGTGTGTGAATAAAGTCAGGGAACTTAATAGCATCACGGATAAAGAAGATTGGTGTGTTATTACCAACTAAATCATAGTTACCTTCTTCTGTGTAAAACTTAACTGCGAAGCCACGTGGATCACGTACTGTATCTGCTGAGCCAAGTTCACCTGCAACTGTTGAAAAACGAATAAACATTGGTGTACGTTTTCCAACTTCACTTAAGAAGTCTGCTTTCGTGTATTTTGAAAGATCGTTTGTTACTTCAAAGTAACCATGTGCCCCAGCGCCTTTTGCATGTACTACACGCTCAGGTACACGTTCTCTATTAAAGTGTGCTAGTTTTTCTAAAAGGTGAACATCCTGAATTAATGTTGGACCTCGATTACCTGCAGTAATTGAATTCTGGTTATCCCCAACCGGAGCACCAGATGCTGTTGTCATTCTTTTCTTTTCATTACTCACTTACTGAACACCTCTCCTTTTACAATATTAATCTCATATTCAATTATAATATAATACTATCAAAAATCAATGTTTAATTACAATTATTTTAATTAAGCCTCGGATATTAAAAGTTCTAAATTTATGATAAAATAGTGTTGTGTTAATACGTTAGGGATGATTATATGAAGTTATTAAGTGAAAAAGAACTATACGAATTGGTAAATGAATTATCATTAAAACATTTTCATAAATCGTTTAAAGATAGAATCATATATAATAATCGGCTTAGAACTACAGGCGGGAGGTATGTACCTTCAAAAAGAGTAATTGAGTTAAATCCGAAGTACTCTATGGAAATGGGGGAAAAGGAAGTAATAGGTATCATTAAACACGAACTCTGCCATTACCATCTTCATATAGAAGGAAAAGGGTATAAGCATGGTGATAGAGACTTCAAGAATTTATTGGAGATTACAGGCTCACCACGGCATTGTCAGCCACTTCCTTCCACTCTAAGACAAAATAAACATATCTATATATGTAATAACTGTTCTCGCATATACAAACGCACTCGACGGATAGATGTTAATAAATATAGATGCGGAAAATGTAAAGGTAAGTTAGTAGTGAAAAGGACAAGTTGATGTTAACAGATTGAAATTGAAAAAAATTAAGCTTGTTTGATATAATAAGGTACAAATAAAATTTTCATATAATAGATTGACGAAAAATGCCCTACGTGTTAAATTTAATAAGGCTTAAAAAAACGTGTCGACTTCATTAGTTATTTTATTGAAACTTGTTGACAATAAACGAAGGATATTGTATAGTATTTCTCGTCGCAATTATTTGGCGTTACTTTTTAAATTATTCCACAGTAGCTGACCGCATGCATCACTGAGTAAGCTATCATGTGCAGGTCTGCGAGGAGTGCTTGCTTCACCGAATAACCTTGCAACACAACGAGTACAAAAAATAAGGTTGAATTACCTTGATAAATACTTTAAATTATTCCACAGTAGCTCAGCGGTAGAGCAATCGGCTGTTAACCGATCGGTCGTAGGTTCGATTCCTACCTGTGGAGCCATTAGGAGAAGTACCCAAGTGGCTGAAGGGGCGCCCCTGCTAAGGGTGTAGGTCGCGTGAGCGGCGCGAGGGTTCAAATCCCTCCTTCTCCGCCATCTTTTATGGCCCGTTGGTCAAGTGGTTAAGACACCGCCCTTTCACGGCGGTAACACGGGTTCGAATCCCGTACGGGTCATCTTATATTTTAATAAATAAATCGGTTGGGTCCGGTAGTTCAGTTGGTTAGAATGCCTGCCTGTCACGCAGGAGGTCGCGGGTTCGAGTCCCGTCCGGACCGCCACTGTTGGGCTATAGCCAAGCGGTAAGGCATCGGGTTTTGATCCCGTGATTCCCAGGTTCGAATCCTGGTAGCCCAGCCATTTTTTTATGGATTAAATATATAAGTGTAGCGTCACAGAATAATGATTCAAATAATGAACGCTCATACTAAAATTAGGAAACACTCATAACATGAGCCATTAGCTCAGCTGGCAGAGCATCTGACTTTTAATCAGAGGGTCGGAGGTTCGAATCCTCCATGGCTCACCACTTTTTGCGGGTGTGGCGGAATTGGCAGACGCGCTAGATTTAGGATCTAGTGTTTTACGACGTGGGGGTTCAAGTCCCTCCACCCGCACTCAACAATTCACATCGCTGTGGTTATTCGCAGTATTTTATTTTGTGCTTTTAGACAAATCACTTCCCATTTGCCAACTTTCACTAATGAAGATTAGGCGGTCGTGGCGGAATGGCAGACGCGCTAGGTTGAGGGCCTAGTGGGGGCGACCCCGTGGAGGTTCAAGTCCTCTCGACCGCATTAAAAAAACTTCTTGATATTATATACTGTATATGGTATATTTAAGGTTCTCGTTTTGAAGCGCCCGTAGCTCAATTGGATAGAGCGTTTGACTACGGATCAAGAGGCTAGGGGTTCGACTCCTCTCGGGCGCACCATTTAACGGGAAGTAGCTCAGCTTGGTAGAGCACGTGGTTTGGGACCACGGGGTCGCAGGTTCGAATCCTGTCTTCCCGACCATCGAAAGATTACAAGAATTTAAACAGATTTCATATGCGGGTGTAGTTTAGTGGTAAAACTTCAGCCTTCCAAGCTGATATCGTGGGTTCGATTCCCATCACCCGCTCCATTTTTTTCTTATGGGCCTGTAGCTCAGTTGGTTAGAGCGCACGCCTGATAAGCGTGAGGTCGGTGGTTCGAGTCCACCCAGGCCCATTTTGCTCCTTGAAAACTGAACAAAACAACCAGTATGTCAAGAAAACAGGTTAAAAGTTAAACTTTTAAACACTGATTTCAATTTTTAAAGCTAAGACAATAGATGATTGATTGGTGTCAATCATATTCAAACTAACTTTTATGGAGAGTTTGATCTTGGCTCAGGACGAACGCTGGCGGCGTGCCTAATACATGCAAGTCGAGCGCGGGAAGCAGACGGACCCCTTCGGGGGGAAGTTTGTGGAACGAGCGGCGGACGGGTGAGTAACACGTGGGCAACCTACCTGTAAGACTGGGATAACCCCGGGAAACCGGGGCTAATAC
>NZ_FOEH01000008.1 GCF_900110695.1 Virgibacillus subterraneus
GTGGAATCGCAATGCTGAGCTAGGATTGTGGATTGGAGAAAAATCAGAATGGGGAAAGGGTTATGGAACTGAGGTAGTCGAAATTCTTGTTAACTTTGCATTTAGTCGTTTAAATTTACACAAAGTTTATCTTACTGTTGACTCAGACAATATAGGAGCAATTCGTTGTTATGAAAAGGTAGGTTTTTATAAAGATGGTGTACTACGGGATGAGGTCTTTAAAAACGGAAAATATGTAAACCGAATTTATATGAGTATCCTTAAAACTGATATAATAAAAACTTAAGAGAACTTAAAGCCGATTTAATTTTAGTGTTTAAGGGTTGATTTCTACCAGGATTTTATTTCACTATCGGGTGCTTTCCTTGAATAAGGAATTGCACTTCTTGTTCAACAATCGGGTCAGATTGTGGAATAACTCTTATGTTGCGTAGTAGACACTTACTGCGTAATAACGAATCACAATTTTTGTATAATTAATGAGTTCGTAAGGTACCCTATATAAAAGATATAAGGTACCTTTTTTGTTTGTTATTTTGTTATTAGAGTGCTAAACATAGTGTGTTTTAGTATGTTATTTTAGATTTTCTCCACGTATCGGAACTACTTAACTTTTTATAAAAAGACGTAAAATTATAGTATTTTTTTGTTGAAATTAGGATAAATACATTGATTATTAAAATACTACCTTTTAGAGCGTTTGTATTTGGAGGTGGAATTTTAGGATAAAGGAATATATTAGTCATGTTGTATAACTCTATAAAAGATTAATAAAGGAGGAATTTACTTATGTTAAAGAAAAAGTTAGCGATAATACTGTTTGCTGTTATGCTGGTTCTGTCATTTGAAAGTGGTGTATTTGCTGCGGAGAATTCTGAAACTGAAAAAGATATTGTCGATGTTGCGAAAGAAGCAGGTAACTTCAATACATTGTTTGCAGCATTAGAAAAAGCTGGTTTGGTTGATACATTAAAAGGAGAGGGACCCTTTACTGTATTTGCACCGACAGATGAAGCATTTGAAATGCTACTAAAGGAACTAGATATAACAGCTGAAGAACTATTAGCAAGGGATGATTTGAAGAAAATTCTACTGTATCATGTGGTACCAGATAAAGTGATGTCTGGAGATTTAAAAGATGGAATGAAGGTCAAAACGCTCGCAGATAAAAAAGTGAAAATATCACTAGATCCTGTAATGATCAATAAAGCAAATGTTGTTAAAGCGGATATAGAAGCGTCTAATGGCGTGATTCATGTTATTGATAAGGTATTGTTACCTTAGAAAAGCTGGTGGATAAGACTGAATCATACATGATTCAGTCTTATTTTGATTTGGTCACTACTAGTATTAACTCAATCGAGTTAATACTAGTAGTTAGAGTATTTTATACCAAATCGATGTTCCTGATTATAATTTTCTGTATTATAACTGGGATGATATAAGGATTATTTCATTAAGTAAATGCTTATCGTGCTAACGGTTGCTATTGTAAAAAATTGAAAAGCAAAAGCATAACAGATCATTTGTTGCACAGTACAAAACTACTATTCAATAGATAATGAAACTCTGCAGTTGGGCGCAATTATGGAATAAAAGTGAGCTCTTTCTGAATCTGTCCAGATAGCAGAATAGAAGTTTGGGGAAAGGAGATAATTTTAGTGGCAAGGATATCAGAAAAAAACAGAAAATATATAAGCAAAGCAGACATAGTAGGATCGGTTTCAAAGGTATATCAATTATATACTTTATCCGAGTTACCTAATTTTCATATATTGCTTGATCACTTTTTATGGGCTTGGAAGGAATATAATGGAAAATATAAAGGATGTAAATGGTGGTCTGAGAAAGCTTACGAACAATACGTGAAAAGGGAAGAAAATAAAACTAAAGGATTAATACATGATCATGTTGTACCTCGTGATGTAATTAGACAAGAGATATTAAAAATGGTGACAAACAATTGTACGGAAGAACAGCTATATAATTTTTTTGATAGACATCTACTCGGATGTGTGATTACAAAAGAAGAAGATAATACGTTTAGGAAATTAGGTTTGAGGAATATATTAGGATGTAATTTGGATACTCATACCACTTGGAATAGATATGAAGTTGCTAAAATTTCGAGAAAGAAAGTTATGTGGAGAAAATAAGGAAGTGTTACTAATAGATGTTCTACCATTATTCAAGAATCGGCGCCATTCTTGAATAAGATTCGGCGCTCTTTTCGTATCTAATAAGGATTAATTGAATAATATATTGGATTTATCTTGCGTAAAAAAGGAAAGGGAATTAGGGGCTTATTGTCGAATAACATTATGTGTAGATAATATTCGTTAGGAGTGGAACGTATGGGACTAGAACAAGAAGTATCAAATGAGGTATATAGGTTAATGGAGTTGCATCAGGAATTTGAGAATGGGAATTATGAGGAGATGAACGATTTATATTCTGATGAATTTCAGGGATGGCTTTACAAGCCATCATTGGGGCAGGTAGAAAAATTCAATCTTAAAGATATTAAAGAAGGCAATGAAGAGGCCGCTAATCACTTTAAAGGTAAAAAAATACAGTTCATTTTTTCAGGATTAAAAATCTTACCACAACACGAAAATCAGGCAACAACTTCTTATGAAATTACATATAGTGATGATAAAAATGAAAGAGTGGTAAGAGCCTTGAATCTTGAAGTTTGGCAAAAGGGTTCGGATGATAAATGGAGGATTATCCGTTGGTATCAGGAAAAAGGAGTATAAGGAATGGGAGGCGTAGCAAATAATTAAACAAAAGGGTGCGATTATTTAATAAGGACTTACAAGGTTTTACAGAAAAATAGGGGGAATTGGAATGATTTTAGGGTTAATTATTTTTGGGTTAATCATACTACTTTTAGGTTTTTTTACACCTATTGGTACTGCAAACGTTCTACTAATTTCCACGCTACTGATTATTTCAGCAATTGTTCTGGCAATAACTCGCTATTTAAAAAGAAAACGATAACTCGCTTAAATATGCAAATAATTAGCTTTTCTATTTTTACTGTTATAAAAGTAATTAAGTAGGTTTTTAATGTGAATTAACATCAAAATTGGTAGGTAAATTAGGATCCGTCTAATAATATAATAAATCTACGCTATTTCTTTTTGTTGATTAACTTGCTAAAAACATGTGGATTTTGCATAAGAAAAAAGGGGCAATTAGCTACACAATAGGCTAATCATCCTCTTGTGTTTTAATCTATTTTTTTTAACTAACGCACCCGTTAGCTTAATAAGGATTGGTGTTCCTTTATAAATAAATTGTACTCTTCAGTAAATTGTTCTGCTTCTTCTAAGAAAGGGTAATGATTACTATTCTCAAAGATAACTAATTTTGAGTTGGGGATTCCTGCCTCCATTTCGATAGAGTATATTACTGGGCACTGTACATCATATCTACCACAAATTATTAAAGTGGGTGTTGATATTAACTCCAACTTTTTCGTTACATCATATACTTGCAATTCTCGACTGAAAAAGTCCATACGAATTGCAGACATTCCTTTACTTATGTTTGGAGAAAAAAGTTCATTATATTTTTCAGGCTCAAACAACGACAGTTTTGTTCTTTCAACTTTTAGTTCTTTTCTTCTTTCTGATGGCAAATCTGAACGTTTCAATGTTTCATTGAGTTCTTGCATTCTGTTAAATTTATTGTGTTTAGAATTATAAATACAATCTTTTGAGAATGTCATATATTCTCTTGCAGCAGCCCCGACAATCACATTAAATTTTAGGGAATTAGAAAAGTATATTCCGTAGATTATACCTAACATACCTCCAGTTGAGTGCCCAGCAAATCCCCATTTATCAAACCCTAGTTCTTCTCGAATAGCTTCTATATCAAATATTGTCTCCAAGAAACTTAATTGATAAGATTTTATGGCTTTCTCTGAATTACCTGCTTCTCTTAAATTTATCAAAAACACTTTATTGGTTTTTGTAAATGTCTCTGCAAAGTAATCTCCTGTCTGATTAAATTCTGAATAATGATGGGTAACACAAAGTGATTCTCCTTCACCCTTTACAAATACTTCGAATCCCCCACGTGATGTTTTGAGTAAATTCCTTTCCCAATTCCCCATTAAAATCTTCCTTTCTTAATTAAACAAAACTGCCCCCTAATTGACTTAAAAAAAGAGCTGCCTATATCAAAAATCTATCTTCAAACCTTACATCCTTTAGTTTAATATCAACAATTAACTTTTAAGAACCCAGTTTCTTTAGGAAAATCATTTCTAGTGAGTTCTACACCAGTAATAAGCTGTCTATACGACGTTATTGTTCCATCGTGAGAAACTATATATATTCTTTTGTTTCCAAAATGCCTACACCATTTCAAAAAAAATTCCGCTATAATTTTAAACTCTCTTTCGGGTAATTTATTTATTCCTTTTGACCACCATTCATTTGATAGCTCTTCTTCGAGGTGAAAATCAGTGAAGTGGTCTTTTATTACTCCTTTTGTTAGAATTTCATCGCAAGGTAGTGTCTGCCCTTCTGTTTTTTGGGGAAACATTCTTGGAGATACTAACGGGCTTACTATTTTCTGACACTTTATACCTTCACTCCAAATTTGTGCTGTCTGTAAGGTTCTTCTAATTGGACTAATTATAATGACATCTGATTGCGATAAAGGAAACTGTCTTTTAAGTGTCTTGGCTTGAATTATCCCTTCATCAGTCAATGCAGGGTCTGAGGTATGTAAACTTTCAGGTAAATCTAAGGTGTGTTCCCCTTGTCCGTGTCTGATAAATACTAACTCCATCAAAACTCCCCTTTTATAAAAACGCACTCTTCTTTAACTAAACTGCTCCTTTAGTACAATAAGAAAAAGACATTTCGTCTCAAATCCTTCTTCAGCTATTGCACCCTTATGTAGAAGAATATTTTAATTTGTCAGCAGATAATAAACAAACTTTACCTTTTGCCCATTCATTATAATTTCTTCATCACTTGCTGCTATGTACTTAAAGCCGTTTTTCTCTAAGACTTTTTGAGAGGCTATATTATTGGTTGTTGTCTTCGCGGAAACCTGTTTTATTCTTTGCTTACTTCTTATAGTTTCTAATAAAAGTTTCAATGCTGTGTTAGCAATTCCTTTTCCAGTATATGCCTTAACAGTCTGTCTAGACACATTCTTGAACCATTTATTTTTCTTTTCTAAATACCATACTACCAATCCTAAAACTAATCCTCCCAAAAATAGAAATAAATAAGTTAAAGACACCAAATCCCTCCATAAGTTATAATTTATTTTAATTACAAACTAACATATAATACTTTTTCTAAAAGATTTGTTATTCAATTAACCCGCTTCTATAGTTTAGCAAGGATGCTGGTATCTTATTGTGTTAAAGCACCAAATAGTTGAACAAGGTGTGTTGGTAATAATCATATAACTTTACCAATAATTTTCTCTACCCATATTGGATTTTCTTCAATAGCCAATTTATCACAAAGAGAACCATGAACTTTTCTAAACTCATGAACTATACTTTTCATAACATTTTTTATTTCGTTTTTATTTCTTCCGCATTCCCAGCTTTCAAGGAGAGTTTTCTGCCAGTTCTCCAACTTACTTCTGTTTCCTTCATATTTAGCCCAGTCACCAAAAGCATTTGGTTGAACCCCTGCATTCATATACCAGGCAGTTGCCATTGATAACCGTAAACTATCGATACAATTCAAAGCATAATAATACTCGTTTCTCATAACTCTTCTATATGCTTCATGTAAATGTGCAAAAAACTTTGTTCGCCACAACTCAAATTCATCAAACGATGGTTCATAGGTTAGAGTCATTGACCTCTTTAGAATTCCAGCTATCATGTCATCTTTATCTTTAATAATTTTTATATTTTTCAACCAAACAGAGGGACGAATATCATCAGGCTTATAATAAAATGTATCTACTTTAATGAAACACTCATAGTGAACAACAGTATAAATCGAAAATGGGTTCATGTCTTCAAAATAGAGGACATTTCCCCATCTTTGAGGACGCTTTTTTTTGTTTGAAATGTATTCCTCAATTTTTTCAGGTTTTACAACTACTCTAAGGTCAATATCTGAATACAAATCCGCATTCTCATTTCCAATGGAACCACCATAAAAAAGTGCTAAAACATTATCATCGTTTAGAAAATCATTTTCGATTGCTTTCATAAGTTTTTTTCGATAATTAGGTAATTCTAAGTCTCTTTCTTCATGATTAATTACAAATCCCACACATTAAAAACCACTCCCTATATATTCATATACAGATACTATTCTATAAAAACAGTCGTTTATCCTTCTTCAACAATTCTGCGACGGCAAAAAGCTAAGTTTTCTAATTCACATTCTCCTCAAAGTAATTACCCCAATGAGGCTTAGTTCCATCAATATCTGTAAAGTTATATATTTCGGAGAGTTGCCAGCTACTTAAAACGCTCCCAGTAAATCGGTTAACATCTGTGTCTAAGGCAAGGTGTTTTATTGCTTCTCCGATATAAAAAGGAGTCTCAGAGGCAATAAAATGCTTTTCTACTTTTGCGCCTTCCTGCCAGTTTTCCTCTGTTACGCCAAATAAATCGAGCATCGCTTCAGAACGAAGGAATCCAGGTGTTACTGCAACTGACGTTATTCTATAGTTTTTAAGGTCAGCAGCCAGGGCCTGTGCCAAATGAATATTAGAAATTTTAGCGAGACTGTAGTATAAGTTTCCACGGTATGTATTGTCTGTACCATCTGTAATTTCAATGATTAATCCTTTGTTGTTTTTCTTCATTAGTGGGACTGCATAATGAGAAGTAATAATGTGTGACTGGACTGCTTGTTTTTGTATTTGCAATCCGTCCTGCAAGTCATGCTCGCCAAATGGCTTTTCCCAGTTTGTAAGTGGATCACCTCCCCAGATGTCATTAATTAATATATCAAGCTGTCCATTTTGCTCTTTATTAATACGATTGAATAAGCCCTCGACTTGTTTTTCCTCAGTGTGATCGACTTGTATGGGGATACCGTGTCCACCGGCATCCGTAACGAATTTGGCTGTATCTTCAATTGTTTCTTTTCTTTGCATAGGTGACATTTCCTGTCTGGTGGATCTTCCTGTTACATAAACAGTTGCACCTGCCTCCCCCAGTTTAATAGCAATTCCCCGACCGGCTCCTCTAGTTCCACCAGCAACAACAGCGATCTTTCCGTTTAACGTACTCATATAATCATTCCTTTCAAATCTGTTACTAGAATTATATACTATTTAATATGACACCTTTTGTCATGATTGAAAAATAATTTTAGGAGTGGACTTATGAAAGCTGAGCGGCTAATTAAAATACTTATATTACTGCAGCACGGAGAAACGACTTCTACAAGGACGTTAGCTAATGAATTAGAGGTGTCGGAAAGAACTATTCATAGGGATATGGAATCTTTAAGTGTTGCAGGAATACCAGTATTTTCTGAAAGAGGAAAAGCAGGTGGATGGCGACTTATTGATGAGTGGAAAAATAAACTGAGCTGGTTAACAGAAAAAGAGATTATATCTTTATTCCTGCCAGCTTCTGAAAAAGTTCTATCAGACTTAAATCTGAATATATCAACAGAAGAGATGAAACAAAAATTATTGTTATCTGTACCTAATCATGTAAGGCAGAATGCTGCCAACTTATGGGAACGCATATATATCGACACAGATACATGGCATGGTTCACAACAAAGTATAGGATCTATGAAGTTTATCCAACAAGCAGTTATGGAAAATAAAAAAGTAACAATGGAATATAAAAAAGCGGATAATGAAATGAAAACTTACATGATAAATCCACTTGGTTTAGTCTTAAAAGGAAGTACGTGGTATGTAATAGCTATTAATTCTCAAAATTCATATCGAAATTTCAGGCTATCACGTATTATAAATTTCACCGTATTGGAAGAGTCATTTACTAGGCCCGGTGGATTTATCTTGTCACAATACTGGAAAGAATCCAAGAAAGCGTTTATTCAAAATTTGCCTGCGTATCAAGTGGAGGTAGAAGTATCTCGACAGATCATTAACCGCATTATGTTTACGGGCCGTTTTGTTAGACACTTACACGAATCAACGAAGCAGCCAAACAGTAAATGGGTACAGTTAAGTCTTGAATTTCCGACTGAAGAAGAAGCTGTTAATTTCATTCTGGGGTTTGGCAATCAAATTAGGGTTCATTCACCGGTGCATTTACAGAGCATATTAGCAAAAAAAGCAAATGACATTTTGGAGCTCTACAATAGTTAGGGTCTGCAGATTTAATAAAGGAGTTTCTAAAGATAAACCGAATTAATATAAAGGTGGCTAATTATATATTCTAACCCAAAATTGCAGAAGGAGTGAAAGGGATGTCACATGTAAAAGATATTTTATTAAATCAGTTTTTAGAAAACGTAAATGACCCTAGCTGGTACCGCCCATTTACAGAATCAGTTGAAGGTTTGACAGAAGAAGAGGCATTTTGGAAGCCTAATGAAGATTGTCATAGCATTGCTGAAATTGTACAACACATTATCTACTGGAATGAAACATGGCAAACTAGGTTTGATAAATCTGATGTTAAAGCTGTTCCTTCTATAGAAAACGATAAAAGCTTTATCATCTCAGAAAATCAAACCTTTGATAATCTTAGAAACCGTTTGATAGAGGTTTTTTATAAAATGGCAAGATTTCCTGACTGAAGAAAATGTAGAAAACAATGTGAAAGGATTTCCAGTCACTGCAAAGTGGTGGGAGTTACTCGGAAATGCAACAACACATAACGCCTATCACATTGGCCAAATTATTTATATACGGAAGCTGCAAAAAAGCTGGAAACGTAAAAATAAGTAGATCAGGTTATGCAAATTTTTTATATTTTTCTTCTTCTATCTACCGCCTGTGGTGGTTCCTCCAGCCAAGCGTGTTTAATGGTGATATTTGCGCCGTCTTCACCGTATTCTAAGCTTTCACCTAACACTCGCATGTAGTGGGAACCCAGGTCACGCCTTTGAGCGGAAGCCAATGATTGTCCATAATAACCAACACCTGCTTGTGTAGTTCCAGCAACTTCATACATCAATAATTTATCTGAAAAAGGAGAAACTGTTGTTTCTTCAATATTAGAAGACCAAATCATGGATGAAGGCAAATCTTCCTCCGTTAAAACAGAGTTGAAAACCTTTATGTGCTTCTCTGCAATATCAGCACCGCGACGCATATATTCCCGCACTTCTTTAGCCTTGGCAACTTGACTGAAACCTATTAGCAATGCGTGACCAATAGCATTACGTTGTATATTAAAAAACAATTGGTCAATTTCAATTGCGGTTAAAGGTCTACGGTTTCCCAGCCAACCTGTTAAGAAATTTTGTCTTTCTATTGTATCGACCGTTTTTGGTACTGGAATGAATGGTGATCTTGCATAGATTCCTTTTGAGAGCATTAAGTCTGTTGTTTCATTATAAATTTGTTCAGAAGTATCTATACATTGTGTGAAAAAGTCCCGTATATCAGAACGAGTTGAATGAGTCAGTCCCATGGTATAGGAAGTTAAGTTCATGGTAAATTTGTTTTGTAAAAATACTAAAAAGAAAGTATCTGCAAAAAGACGTGGAGCCGTTAAATCTACGTCTGCATCTGTAAAACCTACAGGAACTGCGTGGTCTTCATTTTCATAAATTTGTTTAATCTGTTCAATATTTTGTTCAGCAAATTGCTGTGTTTTTTCTGCAATAGGGCGTATTTCGTTGTCTTCCATAATAGCCAATACATATTTCATCTTGATAATCGTAGCAGCATTATCATTATAAGCAGACCATAGATTTGCAACTTCTGATGCTGTTAAATTCGCTTGTGTAGTCATAATAATATTACCTCCAAAAGATTCTATGTAGTTGTAAGTACACAATAATATTATGTGCAAACATCCAATTTCTATACTGGGACGGAGGGACAGGTCCATCGTCCCGTGAGTTAATTTGTAATATCCAATTTTGCATTTGTATTAATAGTGGGACCTTAATGTATGGTGTGTCGTCAAATATAAAGGCGGGAGGGGTTGCTTGATGGAAGAAGAGGACTTGATCAGTGGGGATATGATCTCTTTTAACGAGATTATGGAAACATACGGTGAGTCAGTAAAAAGGTTAATATATACATATGTTCGTGACTGGTCTGTGGCCGAGGATCTTACCCAAGATGTTTTTGTAATCGTTTATTTAAAATTAGAGACATTTGAACAGAGATCAAGTTTAAAGACATGGATATGCAGTATTGCAATCAATAAATGCAAAGACTTTATTAAATCCTGGAACTTTCGAAAAGTGAAATTAATTAATAACTTACCAGAAAAATATTTAGTTACTATAGATGATAATCCTGAAAGCCAAATGATACAAAATGATGAGGAATTGTTAGTAGCAAAATCTATTCTTTCACTTCCTGTTAAATACCGGGAAATTATAATTCTTTTTTATTACCAGGAGATGCAGATTGCTGACATAAGGGATACTCTTGGATTGAATGAATCCACTGTAAAAACAAGGTTGCAACGTGGAAGAGGAAAGCTAAAAAAACTGCTGGGAGGTGTGGACATTGAATAGGAGAGTTAAGAAAAGTTTAAACAAATATATGGGAGAAGAAAATGTTTTTACCGAGGATGATAAAAGAGCGATTCAAATGAAAATTGCAGAAGGTCATAAGCCAAAGAAAAATAGAATAATGTACAAAAGTATTGGAAATGGTTTCATTTTGGCATGTGCCTTATCTTTATTAATTGTGTTAATAAACCCTTTTTTTGAAAATACTGCTCAGGATTATGCGAATGAAGACGAGTATTTTACTTTTCAGCTAGGTGAAAAAGTATGGGATAGGCAGTATAAAACTCTTTTTTTTGGTGATCCAATTCAAACACCCCCATCGCTCGACACCACAAAGATTGAAGAAGGTATGGAAGTGCTTACGATTCCTATAACATTTACATCAACATTTACTGGGGTCTCCGATGTTAACCCGCTTGCTTTTGATTTGGTTTCCTCGAATGGTGAGGAAATGAACCCATATGACACTAAGATAATAGAGAATGATGGCTGGAAATCCGGTATCATTCGAGGTGGAGGATCAGTGACATTTGCCAACACCTATGTATTTCCCAAAAATGAAGGCTGGCATATCGAATTCGAGGACTGGTACTTTGTTGAAACCTTTGACAGATATTATATCGTGAAGTTTGATGAATAAAACGGCCCTATAAATGTCGAGTAGAAAATTACAATGGGTTCCGTTAAAACAAACATTAAAAATTAAAGGGGGAAAAGTTTGAAATGGATAACCAGTTAAATGAATTTACTAAAATGCACGATGAATTTATCATGAATTGGAATGAAGCAATGATTTCAGGTGACACATCATCTTTAGAAAGAATGGCTGAAGATTATTATGTTGCTTTTTTCAAAGGTGTTAACGAAAAACCGATTATTTTCAATAGGAAAGAGGCGGTAAGTGGAATGCAACAGTCTGTTAAGCAATTATCAGGAGCTAAAAAGAAATTCAAAAATAGGGTTATTCGTTTAAAGGATATTAATAATGCTGTTGTATTTTATGAACAATTGATAGAAAGAGAAAAGAAAGTATTGGCGAGACTGTTCACTATTGAAAACTGGCAACTTACTAATGGAGAATGGATGTTAAAAAGGGAGATGGAAGAACCAATTTAAGAATTATAATTAACAGGATCTTTAATTCAAGGAATATGTCTTTTGAGAAATATGAAAGGGGGAATTAGTTTGCAAAACAAATTAAGAAAATCATCAACAGATAAGTCTTTATCTGGTGTTTGTGGGGGTATAGCTGAGTTTTTTGGTATATCTTCATTTGCAGTGAGACTAATATTTATTTTTTTACCTGCTAATTTACTCATATATATAATTCTCGCTAACACAATGTCTGATAGCCCTCCGTCATTGTAAACGCCTAAATTATCTTGCATTAATAATATCTTTTTTCAATCATTGAGGGCGAAGGAAAATAGCTTAATGATTGAAGTGAGAGGTAAGTAAAAAATATAAGGGAGATAAGTTTATATGTTAAGCTCAAAAAGACTTCAGTTTCGAAAAATGATGGAAATTGACATTGAAAAGTATCATTCTTGGAGAAATGATTTGGATGTAATGAAAACAACAAGCACATCATTAGATTTATATTCTCTTGATGAAACAAGAAGTTTTGTAGAAAATATAATTCTTAATTCAATATCTTCTAAGAGTTATATCATTGAGGAGAGGGAAAGCGATACTGCAATTGGTGTAACGTCGCTAATTAATATCGATACAAAAAATAGAAATGCTGAATGTATTATTGATATTGGCGAAAAGGAATATTGGGGTAAGGGATATGGTACTGAAGCTCTACAGATGTTACTTGAATATGCTTTTTTAGAATTAAATCTACATCGTGTTTCACTTAGGGTATTCTCTCTTAACGAAAGAGCAATACATATTTATAATAAACTTGGATTTGAGAAAGAAGGAGTAATGCGAGAGAGTTTATATAGAAATGGTAAATGGCACGACATAATCACCATGGGAATTTTGAAAAGGGAATACATGAGCAAACAATAATTTAAAAATGTGACATTCTTTACTTAAAGTAACTGGAGAGATTGTTCAAGAATGATTCTGGATTTTAGTATTAATCTGTATTGATACTAAATTATAATATAAACGATAAAATTTCATTCGTTCCAGAGTGCCTACTATACTGGATAAAGATGACTTGATTTAAGGAGTACTAATGAAGCTGCCAAAATGTAATGTCTGTAAACATCAATTTTGGAGGGGAAAAATCAATACTTCACTATGGTTTTCTAATAGGGCAATACAATGCAGTGTGTGCGGAACAAAGCTTGAAATAGCTTCACGCTCGAGGCATTTTGTTATTCGTCCTTTATATATTGTTGTTGGTGTATTGTTAATTTTTCTTTTAGGTATTCTAAGTTCATTATTTTTACCCTTTTTGGTGAATTACAATCTTCATTACACTACTGGGTGCCTAGTTGAAGAAGTAATTGAATTAAATAGAAGGAAAATCTCAGCTCATTGAATTGAGATTTTTTTATTTGCAGATAAGAAAGTATAAATCCTTTCTTACTGCATAAGTGCAACTAAGGCTTTCGCCATTAGGGATTGGCGATAAGCCAAGTTTATCTAATCAATTACAAATACCACTACAGTTTATGCCATTCCGTTATAATGGGACCTTTTTCCTGGTGTGTCGTCAAATAATTAGAGAGCGAGCTAAGTATTATTTGAATGGGGGATATCAATGGTTACAAATGTAATGGAATGTAAGGGTGTAAACAAAGTATTTCAAGGTGATGGGATTAGTACATATGCTTTACAGGATATTAATGTTCGATTTGAAGAAGGTGAATTAGTTGCAATAGTTGGACCATCTGGCTCAGGGAAGTCAACTTTGCTTAGTTTACTCGGCGCACTTGATTTACCTACAGATGGAGAAATTCTTTATGGTGATAGTTCAATCATAAAGTTAAATCAGAAAAACCTAGCTGATTTTCGGTTTGAAAACATCGGTTTTATTTTTCAGCAGTTCCACCTTCTGCCTACTTTGACGGCAATAGAGAACGTCATGTCTCCATTATTTTCGCGAAAAGTATCTTATGACAAAAAAGAGCGAGCAGAAAACTTATTAATCCAAGTGGGGCTGGAGGATAAATTTAATTCCTTACCTGCTCAGCTTTCCGGTGGTGAGCAGCAACGTGTTGCGATTGCCCGTGCTTTAGTCCATGAACCTAGCTGGCTGCTTGCAGATGAACCGACTGGAAACCTCGACACCGATACAGGGGAAATTATTTTCAATCGGTTAACTACGCTAAATAAAGAAAAAGGATGTGGTGTTATTTATGTGACGCACGATCATGAATTAGCATCAAGAGCAGATCGGATTGTTGAAATGAAAAATGGGAAAATAATCAGCGATACCAGGAGTGAAGTCCATGCTTAAATTTATATGGAATTCATGGTGGCGCAATAAGGAACGTTTTATATTACTAATTATTGGTGCGCTAATTGTTAGTATCGGACTTAGTTATTTAGTGGGTATCACGCAAGCAAGCAATGCAACTGTCGTTGATGAATTACAAAAACGCTGGAAATCGTCGTATCATATTGTCGTTCGTCCTCCTGATTCCCGCAGTGTCACAGAGGACCGGAATCTGTTGGAGCCTAATTATCTCAGTGGTTTGGATGGCGGTATTACACTCGATCAATATGAAAAAATTAAAACCATGACGGATGTTGAGGTTGCGGCTCCTATCGCGATGATGGGGTATATGCGAAACTCTATTCAACTTGACAGTGTTACTTATACTGAGCCAGGTATTTACCGAGTGACGATAGAAAATACTACTAATACTGGTGTGGAACAAATTACAGACGAGTACACATATTATTTTACAGAAGGATGGGGAGGGATAAAAGAGCAGAGTGCAGGTGAATATGGAGTCACCTATTTTGATGGTATGTTTGAATATGGAACCGAAGTCCTGATTGCTGGCATTGACCCAGAGACTGAGTCGGCACTTGTAGGAATTGATGAAGCAATAATTAAAGGTGGCAATAGTCAGTTCTTATCAGACGAAGATAAAGTGGAACAGGTTAAACTTGATACAAAGATTCCTGTCATCATGAGTAATAAGGAATTTGTGGATGGTAAACGAAGGACAACCGTTGAAAAACTGAACATTTCTTTTAAGGGAGATCCATCGTCCACGATGAAGAAAGTGAAAGAAAATGGTGGAGAAGACTATTTGGAAAAACAGCCAGGGAAACGGGTAGATCAGTTTATACACACCACGGAAGATACTCACCAGAAAATTGTCAATCAAATAAGTGATGGAAGTTATTTATCCGGGAGCTTTAATTGGATGCCATTCAGACCGTCCTCTGTTAATTATCGGGAAGTAAGAAGTCCTTTCCGAGATCGATGGCCATTTGCCTATGAGGTAGAACCATATATTGTCCCAGAGGAATCTTTACTCGCTGTAAATCATGCGTACCGTCCAATTTCCATGTTCAGTGATGATAGCTCAAAATGGCCAAGGCTACAATTAGACTTTAAGGGAGTATTTGATCCACGGGAGTTGGATGTTTCTAAAGATCCATTAACAGAATTGCCAATGGAAACCTATTTCCCTTCCAAAGCAAAGTGGGTACTGGACAAACATGAACAGCCGGTTAACCCGCCACAGCTAATGAAACCACTTAACAACCCATATGGATTTTTGACCAAACCGCCATTAATGCTGACAACGATAGATGCGGCGGCAGAAGTCTTAGGAGATGCACCGATTTCAGCAATTCGTCTCAAGGTGAATGGAGTGGAAGAATTAACAGAGGATAGTGAACAGCTTCTTCAGGCAGTGGCTCAGGATATTGAAGATACAACTGGGCTGATTACCGATGTTACCTTGGGATCCTCTCCCCAGCCGGCGTTGGCCCACATACCTGGGGTGGAAGAAAAAGAAAACCTTGGATGGGTAGAACAGCCATGGATTAAACTCGGTTCATCGGTTACTATTTTCAAAGAATCACAAATTGGGATGTCCGGTGTAATTGGAAGTGTAATTCTAGTAGCAGTTGTTTATGTCTTTTCATCTAACATCATCATGATGTACGCAAGGAAAAAGGAATTTGCTGTCTTACTTTCGGTCGGCTGGCGACCCAATCAATTAACGAAACTTTTATTTATTGAGGCCGCACTCATTGGACTGTTTGTATCACTGATTAGTTGGCTTATTCTGGGGTCCATTTATGTGATGAGTGATATCCAGACATCGGCTTTGCGTCTGTTTCTCATAGGGATTCTTGGTATTACTATATATGTATTAGGTACCTTTATTCCAGGTGTATTGGTAGGTAAAATATCACCGTACGAAACGATGAAGGCTGGAGAAGTGACGAATCGTGGCAGTCGGTTATTTAAGACGACGACAATCTTCCGTATGAGTTTAAAAAACCTACTCTCGAAGTGGAAACGCAGTATATTATCTATCATTTCAATTGCACTGCCAACAAGTCTGCTGATTTTCTTTTTATTTATTACCCTTCAGCTTCGGGGCACGATGTTTACTACATGGCTTGGGGAATATGTCGCCATGGAAGTAGGCACCATGCATTATATTGCGATGGGCGTTGCGATTGCAATTGCGATCCTTACAACAGCAGAAATTATTTGGCAAAATGTAGCGGAGAGGCAACCGGAATTAGCGGTATTAAAAGCGGTCGGCTGGCAAAATCATACGATTCGAATGCTTGTGTTAATCGAAGGCGGATTAAACGGATTATTCGCTGGAGGGATTGGATTAGGGATTGCGTTTGGTATGATTTATGGTATGTATGGGCAATTTCCGGTTGAACAAATTCCGTTTTTCCTTGCGACTATTCTAATCCCAGTTGTTACGGGAATAATCGGCGCGATCCTGCCAGCCCAAAAAGCCGGAAAAATTCAACCGTATCAAGGACTAAATGGCGGGTTGTTCAATTCTAAAAAAACCGAAAAAAGTTTTAAATATGCGTTTGGTGTGACTGGAACATGTTTGTTTTTGGGCATTGTAATTGTACTTACACAGGCGATTCCAGATGTACAGAAATCGGCTACTTCTAAACCCGTTGATACATTAGCGGCAGAAGGAACAACTGGGGACGTGCAGGAAAGCTTCTCGCAAATAGAAGAGGAATCACCACAAGAGGAAGAATTGGAAAAGGATGACTCTGAAAGGGATTTTATTCAAGATAAAATAGATAATGCTTACAGAGTTTATGTGCTAGGGGAGCCTTTTGAGTATGGAGAAGATGAGGTGACTGCCTTTAATTTGGTTTCAAACCCTGAAGGTATTCAACCTGAAAGTGATGATACTGACCTGATTACTGTAGCATCTGAGAGGATACGTAGAGGTGGTGAATCAGGCGGCACCCAATACCAGCCTCATCTTGGTTACCATCTATTCGATGAACAAGGTAATGAATATGAGGCGATTGATTATGAGGTAGTAGAGGCGGAAAATTGGAACAAAATATCCCTTCGGAGACCAGGGAAACTAAAAATATTACTGACTTATGAAGTTCCAAAAGACGCTGAAAGACTAATTTTGTATGGCTATCATTCATGGATGCCTAGGTCAGGGGAAATTGTTGTTGAAATTAAGTAGAACATTTAAAATATCATGTTTACACAAAAAACTCTGAATCCGTTCTCGGATTCAGAGTTTTAGTTAGCGAATCTATCAATCTTGTAGGCTTCCTTCTTATAGCAGGCTTTGATAATATGGAGTAAGGATTTATTAGGTGGCGGAATCAAAGCAGGAAACTAGATGAGGAGTTTTAAAAGTGGACACATTAAAAATTAAAGAACTTATATCACGCAAAGAGATTGTTCAAGCATTTCCAGTTATGAATCAGCTTCGTACTCACTTGGATGAAAAAACTTACTTGGAATTAGTTACTGAGGCCCAGGAAAAAGATATGTACAGATTATTTGCATTGTATGACCAGGAGGGAATTGTTGCAGTCACTGGATTCAAACCAATGATTACGCTTTATTATGGCCGTTTTGTTTGGGTTTGTGATTTAGTTACCAGCGAAAACAATCGTTCAAACGGATATGGTGAGAAGTTGCTTTCATATGTACATAAATGGGCAAAGGACAACGGCTATGAAAGTGTCGCATTATCATCCGGGTTGAAACGGGAGGACGCACATCGCTTTTATGAAGAGAAAATGGACTATGATAAGGTAAGTTATGTGTTTAAGAGGGTTGTGGGACAATAGGGACAGGTTCATCGTCCCGGACAGGTCTTTAGTTCTATTAGGATTCTATGTATTATCACAGATTCCAGGCCGATGTTTTTCTTAGAAGCAGAGATTTCTTGCCCCAGGAGAATCCTCGTCTATATTGACAGTATAAATATTTAATAAGAATAAGGTATCGATTAGCTTCAACTACTCGATACCTACAACTACAGACCGCATAAAGAGCGGTTGACCAATATAAAATTGTAGCATAAGAAGTAATCGCTTACCAATTGGTGCTGGGGCGATTACTTCTTCTGTTTAGGTAGACTACAATAGTTACAATTTGACAGGTTGGTGGGACAAGGTTCCTGTCCTCTATCAATCTCGTGCTAAACCTCTTTCAAAAGCAGCCAGATGGTTCAATGATGCATTGCGCAGTTGTGTGAATACCATGCGTACATCAGAGGGGATATTCTGTGCGAGAAATTTCTCGTACATATTGATATTGTCGACTTCTCCTTGAACACCTTCTGCAAAAGCATTTTTAATCGTTTCCAGTGTCGTAATGAACATACTTGAAATATCTTGCGGTACTGGTACCTGATATCGATTAAAGAGAGGTAGTAATGCATTAATGTGTCTCAGTTCCGCCTCCTGAATTTGAGCAAAGGTACGCACATATCCAAAGTTTAAAAGTACATTCTGATATCTCTGTTGTGCTAGGAATTCGTCCTGCAATGCAAAAGTTAGCATCTCAGGTAATGTTAGTGATGCAGCATTTAAAGCTCCTTTAGCACCATAACTTTCGGCAGTTTGACGATAAGAGTGATAAGGATGGTTTGTGTCAAAATAATAGGGATTCATGGATGCTAGCCTCCAATTTTCTTAAAATAAGTCATTCATATTATATGTGTTTGAAATAATTGGGTGACCGCTGCATGGTAGGATAAAAAGTCTGAGGATTGTTTGGTGATAAGCCAAGCCTCCTTCTTGCATTTCAAAAAACTGAAGTTAAAATTACTATTATAAGTTTTTTGATAGTTAAGAAAGTATACTGCATAAGTAAGAATGGTGGTAAACTGGGTTTTTCTAAGAGAGAAGGGAAATGTAACATGTTGGAAAAAGTAACTGAAAATATATATAAACTAGTCATCCATTTTAATTCTGGAAAAAATGATGTTAATTGTTATCTAGTAAAAGGGGATAAGGGTTACACGGTTATTGATACCGGCATAAACACAAGAGAAGCAAAGAACGAATGGAAAAAGGTGCTGGAATCCAGTATTGAAATTGAAAAAGTGGTATTGACGCACACCCACCAGGATCATATTGGACTTGCTAAATGGTTTCAACAGGATCTTGGTGTTCCTGTTTACATATTCGAATTAGGAATGAAGGAAGTCGAAAAGCGCCGTGTTCCTGGAACCAGAGAAAAACTGAACTTTCTACTTAATACACATGGTGGTCCAGGCTTTCCTGTGAAGGGGGAAGAGGATACTTCCATTTATGATTTCGACCCGGATGGTCTGATTAAAGAAGATGAGCAAATCAAAATAGGAGAAGATTACTATAAACCTATTTGGACACCAGGACATGCGCCGGATCATTTCTGTTTATATAACGAAGAGAAAGGAATCATGTTTGTCGGTGATCATATGTTAAGAGATATCTCTCCCGTAATCGGATTATGGGCTGGTGAAGAAGGTAATATTCTGAAGGATTATTACAATTCGTTAGATTATATAAAAAAATATCAACCAGTTGTAGCTCTGCCTGGCCACGGCAATTTAATCTATAATTTCAGTGAACGTATAAGCCGATTAAAATCCAGACATAATCACCGTTTGCAGGAAGTATTTGAATCGATAAAATATGAAAGTAAAACAGCTTATCAATTATGCCAGGAGGTATATGGTGATAAAGGTTTATTAATTGCACCATTTATGGCAATATTAACACGCCTAATCTATTTGGAAGCAGCTGGGAAAATAAAACGAGAAATCTCTGATGGAGTAGCCGTGTTTCAGGGAAAATAGGGTCAGGTTCATTGTCCCAGTTCGGGGTAATGTTCCAGTCCTTGTTTATTTTTTGGTTGGCCAGGAAAAACTGCCGCCAAAAACGTCGCGAACGTCATGGATAACCACAAAAGCTCGATCATCGACAGAATTTATGATGCGCTTCAATCTCATCAATTGAAATTTATTGATAATGATATACGTCATATCTTTATCTTCTTTTAAATAACCACCATATCCTTTAAATACGGTTGCACTTGTTTTCATTTCTTTGATTACTTCGTCGGCTAAAACCGATGCTTGGGTAGAGATTACGCTGACTGCCTTTCTTGTGTCTAAACCTTCCATTATGAGATCTGTTGATTTTTTTCCAACAAATAGAGAAACAATGGTGTACATGGTATTCAGTGGACCGATTACTAGTAGGCCGGATAATACGATACATGAGTCTAGTGCGAAATTTGTTCTAGTTAAATCCCATCCTAAATTATAATGGAACATTCGGGCGATAATACTTGACCCACCCATGGAGCTGCCGGTACGAAAGATTAACCCGGCACCGATCCCAATAATAAAACCGGCGAAAATTGCCGAGACAAGTGGGTCGCCTAATGGTTCAGCTTTTCCCTCAGATATGAAAATAAAGAAAGAAATAAGCGGTGCTGTTAAGACTGATAGAAAAACCGTCCGTCTAGGTAATACACGGTACCCAACTAGTAAAATCACTGAAGTTAAAACAAAATTCACAATTCCGGGAGACCAGTCGAATGCGTAGTGTAAAATAATCGATGCTCCGGGTATGCCGCCTTCCGCTAATTGGTTTGGTATCACTAACAATGTTAGAGCCAATGCGTAGATCATGGAGCCAATAATAATTAATAAAATGTCACTAATGAGTTTTGACATAGTTTTTTCTCCTTAATTTAAAGGCTAAGATTCGTTTTCGTCGCTATGCATTAATGTTCCCACAAACACTGAACGTAAAACGGCTATATTTCACACTGATAGGAAAATCGCATTCTACTGGGACAAGGAACCTGTCCCTTACGTCCCTGCATATAAAGCCTTTATTGTTGCCAAACTACATGTGTGGAGGTGTATTATATGGGTAAAAGAAGGAAAAATGATAGTGGTGTCAGCGATGAGCAGGCTGTTAGAAAAGACTTATCGAAGGATTTTGACCATGAATTTGCGAATGAGCCGCTAACTGAAGCTGAGCGACAAAATAATAAGAAAACGAAAAAACGACAATAGCAGTTTTTGGGGGATGTATTAAATCTACATTCCTCATTTCTTTAAAAAAGGGGATATTGGTATGAATGTGAGACTTGAATTAACTTATAAGACTCCAAAAGGAACGGAAACAACATTCAGTTCAGAGGAGATGCGTGCCAAAAAAGCACTGTTATTAGCTGAAGATTTGGAAAAAACAGGACGAATGAAAAACATAATGTTTATCGACAATCATGAAAATAGGTGGAATCTGAAGGAACTCAGGAAACAGATGGAGGAAATCAAAACGGAGCCTCATAATGTGACGATTTATTTTGATGGTGGATTTGATCTGAAAACTAATAAATCTGGCTTGGGCTGTGCGATTTATTATGAGCAAAATAATAAGTCATATCGGCTTAGGAAGAATGCTATTGTCGAGGAGCTTGAAACGAACAATGAAGCAGAATATGCAGCGTTGCATCTTGGATTACAAGAACTGGAGCTTTTAGGTGTCCATCATTTACCTGTTACATTCATTGGAGATTCTCAGGTTGTCATTAACCAGTTGAAAGAGGATTGGCCATGTTATGAAGAGGAACTGGCCAAGTGGGCTGATCGAATTGAAAGTCATGTCAGCCAGCTAGGGATTGATGCCGAATACAAACTAGTTTCCAGAAAAGGAAATAAAGAGGCAGACCAGTTAGCATCCCAGGCGTTAAAAGAAATTGAAATAACGAGTACGAGTGAAGTGAAGGCTTAATTAATTTCTACATATTTTGTTCTTCTTCCATTAACAACCAAAATATACTCGAATTAAGTATATAGAAAATGATTTTCCTGTAGTAACCTCCAAATAATCTTTCTATGTAGTATTGTATCTTAATCAGTAGTAATGCATAAAAACTATCTGTCAGCAGATAATTATCAAAATGATTAAAAAAGTTCTATAATTAGAGTAGAATTAAGTAAGGAAAGGGTAACTTGGGGGAGGCAGACTCATGGATCCATTAGATATTGTTGATAATCTACATAACGTAAAGCCTGTTTATCAGCCAATCATCAGTGCTGTTCGGTATGATGTGATTGGTTATGAAGTATTGGGCCGGTTTCACGATGGTCATGAGTGGAGAAGTCTTGGCGCATTTTTTCACGATACCGAAGTCCCAGAAGAATTCAAAGTAGAAGTTGACCAGTACATATTAGAAATAGCAATTTCAAAAATGCTGGATTTAAATAAGGAAGGTTATTTATTTATCAACCGAAATGCCAAACAATTAATGATAGATAATGGCGAGCGTTTGTTGGAAACGCTGCTTACCTTCGAGCAAAGAGGATTTTCTATGGAGAGAGTTGTTATAGAAGTGACAGAGAATGACTTTGATGAAGAGGCGGATTCCCTAAGTCATTTGCTTCAATATTACAAAACCTATGGTATAAAAATTGCTATAGATCGCGTGGGGGCCAAGAGCTCTAATATTGACCGAATCCGACAGCTTGAGCCTCATATTCTAAAAATAAATACTAAAATCATTCGTACTTATAACACGGAAGGCTTTCAGGATATTATGCATTCACTATCCATGCTGGCCCGCCGAATAGGGGCAGCTATGCTGTTTGAAAATATTGAAGTTGATTCTCAGCTTCACTTTGCCTGGAAACACGGAGGGCGGTATTATCAAGGACATTATCTTGCGCAACCAGAATTTGATTTCGCATCGAGTGATTCACTTTCGTTAAATCTTGAAAAAGAAGTTGATGTATATATTCAGCGTGAGAAATCATTGGTAGAGCAACGGTTAACCTTAGTCTTGTTATGGGAAGAAAAGATTAAAAAGTTGCTTTCCAAATGGGAGGGTCCTGATAAGGCAGACATGTTTATTCAGGATGTTACGGATCAATTTAATGAAGAAAGCTTTCGTATGTTTATTTGTAATGGTAATGGCCATCAAGTATCTTCAAACTTTCGAAAAAGGGACGAAATTTGGGAGCAGGAATCACACGAAAAAGGTTCAAACTGGGCGTTTCGACCTTATTTCCTGGAAAATGTGATGCAAATGAAAACATGGAGAAAAGGAATGCTTTCCGACATTTATTCGGATATTGAAACAAGGGAAATGGTCCGTACGTTTAGTTACCCATTGACCAATCAACATTTTTTGTTTATTGATATAGGCTATACTTTCATCTATGAAAATGAATTTTTACTGATTTAAAGGATGTTTGGTAGATGAACCCACCTCAACAAACTTTTGAGGTAAATTGCGAAAGGAGTAATTTGATTTACTATTTTATGTTAATATAGGCATATAGTTACAAATATTGTTTTATTGTGTGGAATTCCTTTAATATCTTACCATTATTTACATATATCGACACTTCGCTTATACTACTAAGTAACTAGTCAATAAAGATTAAAAAATTGATAAATGATGGAATACTAGATTCAGAGAGGATTACGAAATGCAGAACCAACTAAGAAACTCTACCTTATTGATTGAGGAAAAGCGAACCACTATATGGTTTTTATGGTTGTTTTATATTATATATTTTGTTTATGATGTCTTTTATTTTTACATATTACCTGATAATCCTTGGAGTGAAGGACTAGGTTTACCAACATATGGTTTTAATTATATTATGTATTTAGTTATGTTTGTTCTTTTACCAATATCCTATTATTTAATAAAAAATAATAAACCTGGGTCAATTAAATATATATACTTTATAACTTTTACACTATTTAATATTGTAAATGATATTTGGGTTTACTCAGGGAATGATGCACCTTATGGCAGTGGTAATGTAATTGAAATAGTTATAGTGCTTTTTTCTCCAATCTTTGTAAACAAGAAGTTCTTTAATCTAGTGTTTTTAGGTACTATATTAAAATTTATAGTTGTTGGACTTGCTATACAAGATCCTCTGGTTATACTGCCATTACTTATGGTAGGTATTTTGGCAATGATCGCCTATATTCTTCTTAATCGTTTTTTAAGCTATGTTTCGGCCGTAGAGAGTTCCTATGATAAACAGTTGGAAGGTATCGTAAAAGGAATTATTGCAACCTTGGAGCTTAAAGATCCCTATACCCGGGGACATAGTGAACGAGTTGCTGAATACGCAATGGAATTAGCTAAAGCAACAGGTGAAATTAAAGACGATGAATTAAAATCTTTTTACTATGCATGTCTGTTACATGATATTGGTAAGGTCCATATTCCGGATTATATATTAACTAAACCAGAAAAACTAACAGCTGAAGAATTCGATTTAATTAAAACTCATCCAAGTGTTGGTGCGAATGCAGTTCAACAAGTGGAAGGAATTGCTGACAACATTGATGTTATCTATCATCATCATGAACGTTGGGATGGGAAAGGATATCCTGATGGTTTAAAGGGTAAAGAGACACATCTACTACCGAGAGTGACAGCAATTGCTGATGCATTCGATGCAATGACTTCCTCTAGATCATATCGGTCAGCATTACCTTTGGAGGAAGCTTATAACCAAATTATTGCCGGAAGAGGTACTCAGTTTGATCCTGAATTAGTAGATTTATTTGAGCATGTATTTCCTTCTTGGGCAGATTATCACAATAACTATAATAATAAAGATGATAGTCTGGAAGAGACTGCTACTACGAACTGAAGGGGGGGAATTTACTATGAAAATCCGTAAACTTAACAAAATTAAAGTGACATGCTGGTGGTGTCCTTGGTTCGTACGTTAGTATCTTATACAATTCAAAGATTTATTTTTCAAGGGGTGCTAGAAAACTAGCATCCTATTTTTCCTTTTCAACAGTGGTGGTGTGAACATGAAAATAACCTTGAAATCCCAACTAACCTTATATCCTCTAACGATTCGACGGGATAAGAAGCATTATATTGTTGAAGAAAGTCTTTCAGGCGATTTTTTTGAGATGCCTAAAATCTGTATTGATGCCATCCATTTGATAAATAAAAGTTTCACATTAGATCAAATCGAGCAAAACCTGGAACCACACTATCCAGAGGAGGAAGTGGATTTAGTTGAATTTGCTGAACAACTTGTAGAGCTTGGCCTTGTTAAGGAAATTGATGGTGAAACGCTTCATATTATGAAAAATAATGATTCTCCTCGAGGGTTTACGTGGCTTTCACCTAAGATAGGTCAATTCTTTTTTAATAAAGTGACAATGAAATTTTTTATGGCTATCACCATCTTAAATTTCCTTCTTGTAATCATAAACCCGCAGTTACTGCCTACATATCGTGATTTATTTATTTTCGACGCCATGACATTTAACATTTTAACGTTTATGGGCATTAGTTTAATGTTAATTGTTATTCATGAATTTGGTCATATCTTGGCTGTTCGTTCTCATGGCTTACCAGCTAAGCTGGATGTTGGTCACCGATTATTATTTGTTGTGTTCCAGACAGACTTATCACCAGCATGGAAGCTGCCACCGAGACAACGAAATGTTTTGTATCTTGCTGGGATATGTTTTGACCAACTTATGATTCTTATTGCGTTCACTCTAAAACTGTCTTTTCCGGAGGCTAGTTCACTCTTCATTGGTATTCTGGGAATTGTTGTGCTTGATATTTTTATTAAAACTATTTACCAATGCTGTTTTTATATGAAAACAGATGTATATTATCTTTGCGAAAATCTGACAGGGTGTTACAATTTGATGGAAAATGGGAGACAATACTTAAGCAAATGGCTCCCATTTATTAAGCAGGATTCCACTACTGAAACGTTTGAAGATGAAGCGAAATTTGTTCGTATGTATAGTTTTTTCTATTTAGGTGGGGTTCTTTTAACGTTTACTATATTTATCATTTATTTTATACCACAAGCATATTATGCGTATTCACAAACGTTACCTGAATTATTGCATCCTGGTGGAAACCCATACTTTTGGGATGCGGTTGTTTTTCTTGGGCAAACATTAGTGGTGTTTGGCTTACTGATTTATTCCTGGCATAAATCCAATACCTCCAGAACATACTAAGTATAAGTTTTGGAGGTGTTTTTATGGATAACAAAGATTTAGAAAACGTATATAATGATTATAAGAATCAGACGAAAGCCCCAGCACAACCTGAAGCAGATCCATTTCAGGAACAAATAGTTGCTGTTCGCAAAAATGATGATGGTGATATCATCGCATTTAAAACGGAAAGTGGAAGAGAGCTTGATTATGTGATGGCACTTAGTGAAGCAAAAGAAGGTAAGCTAGCTCATGTAGATGTATTCCATAAGTATGGCAGGGATATTATCCGAAGTGAACCGGATGGTGTGAAAGAGAATAACTTGGATAACCTGGATACGTTTTAATTAAATTTTTCAGGAACAAGATGAAACTGCAATCTAATGTATAGCTGAGGTTGCGGTTTTTGATTTGATGGCCAATCAAAGAAGGTAAGTATAAGTCTACTAGTGAAATTATTGACTCCATGTATAACGAGGATTTCAAAAAGTAATGCGAGTTATTAGTCAGAATCTGCTGAAAACAGGGCTGTTCATTATAAAGGTGAACATTTTTCTTTTGAAGAAACACGATGTTTTATCGCCCAGTTAATGATAGATGTATAAGAACAAAGTAAAAGTTACGCTTAACAATACAATTCTTCCACAATAATTCCCCCGTCATTTGATATCTTCTTTTTAACTGTTATCGAACTAAAATCAGTTATCCTTCATAATTTATTCCTCAAAATGATTGCCAACAATTTAATTGAATTCTATAATGGAAGAAATGTCTGAATCTTTTAAGGGGAGTGATGTCAAATGCCAATTAATATTCCAAAAGAATTGCCTGCCAGTGATTCTTTAAAGCAGGAGAAAATCTTTGTTATGGATGTAGCACGTGCCAAAACACAGGATATCCGTCCTCTTAATATATTAATCTTAAATTTAATGCCTGAAAAGGAAAAAACGGAACTTCAGCTGTTACGACTGCTGGGGAATACGCCGCTTCAGGTAAATATCAGTTTTCTCAGGACTGCAACACATCGGTCAAAACATGTTAGCAGGCACCACCTGGAAAACTTCTATACAACCTTTGAGGATGTCAAAAATCGCCGTTATGATGGAATGATTATTACAGGTGCGCCTATCGAAACATTGGAATTTGAAGACGTAACCTACTGGGAAGAACTAAAGGAAATTATGGATTGGGCGAACAGAAATGTCACTTCAACTCTACATATATGCTGGGGAGCTCAGGCAAGTCTGTATTATCATTATGGGATCGAAAAATTTATGATGCCGAAGAAAAGCTTTGGTATTTTTAAGCATCGCATATCCGATCCTACTGTTAATCTTGTGCGCGGTTTTGATGATATT
The DNA here is from genome assembly GCF_900110695.1 of Virgibacillus subterraneus. GTDB lineage: Bacteria > Bacillota > Bacilli > Bacillales > Amphibacillaceae > Lentibacillus > Lentibacillus subterraneus. The sequence continues at coordinate 27,419 of NZ_FOEH01000008.1, forward strand.
TTCCATGCGCCACATTCAAGGTATACGAATGTTCCAAGGGAGGAGATTGAAAAGAATGCGGACTTAACACTTTTGTCCGTTTCTGAAGAGGATGCACCGTTTATCATCATGTCCAAAGATGCCAAAAATATTATGATTACTGGCCATTTGGAATATAATGCAACAGCTCTTGCTGAGGAATATGAACGTGATATTGACAAAGGGCTGGAAATCGATATACCAGCCAACTATTATCCAAACAATAATGTCAACGAACAGCCACCAAATATATGGCGTTCACATAGCCATTTACTTTTCTCAAATTGGCTGAATTACTATGTCTATCAGGAAACACCGTTTAAATGGGATTAACTTCATTCGGTAAAGCGGTCATATAAATAGTTAAAACTGCAATCTCATTTTACCGTGAGGATTGCAGTTTTTTTGATTGGAATAACGTTAAATATATTACACAACCTAATATATGGAGGTGAATTCATATGGCAAAAGGTAAAAGCAAAAAAGATTTTGCTGATGAAAATAAATTATATAATCCAGAAGCTAAGTATTATGAAAATCAAGGCAGTGCAGATACTTCTAACAAAGTTGCTGGAAACAAACAGATGAATCGGAAAAATAAATAAGCCCATAAGTTGCGCATGGTACCCTGGAGTGGCAGTCCATGGTATCATACGCTAATTTTCTCTCTTCAATTCTATTATGCGCACCAATCTTTCCAGTTTATCCAACTCGATAAAGAGTTCAATAATACTGTTTGCAATGGGGAAAACAAAATTCCATTTATCAAGCTCAGCCCCTTTCAGTTCCTCGACAAGATAATTGACTGTAATTTGCATCGCTGTCTTGGTTTCCTTCTGCAGATCTATATTGGGGATGATTTTATTTTCGTATAAAAGCAATATATTTTCGCTGTAGCTGTTCATTTCTTTTACCAGTTTTTTTATCACGTTAGATTTATTGTCTGGAATTGCCTCAATTTCGTTGATGTTTTTCTCTAACTGGCGAATTAATGTCTGTTTTTTGCTTAGCATCCGAATCATATGTTTATAAATGATAACGTTTCTGTAAAAGTTTCGCCGATTTTTAATGAACAGACGGCCTCTCTCGTCAGATATAATGTCATAATATTCTGTTGCATCATTAATTAATTGTTCAATTTCTCTGTCTTCCTTTTTCATTTCAGGAATGTTCATTGTCTTATTCGGTAGTACTCTCAATAGGAAGTTTGTTTTTTCGCTGGCACTTTTAATCAGGCTGAATAAATTCTTCTGATGATCCGGTGGAAAAACAATCATGTTAATGATAAAGGCAGAAAACACCCCAATTGTAACCAGTGATAAACGATCTATAACATACATAATGCTTAACCCATTTTCGTTTCCGAGCATCAATGCGATGATGGTTAAGACCGTTAAGCTTACAGTTTTATGCAAACCAAGCCTAACGTTAACTGCAATGGATATGATAACGATTAAACCAACTGAAAGTGGATGATGTCCGAGCAGAAAAGTCCCCAGCAAAGCAAACGCAAGCCCAACCCCATTGGAAACAATAACCTCTTTAATATAATTGTAAGACCGCATAATGGAGGGCTGCATAGCCAGAACAGCAGCGATCGCCGCCACAATTTCCAAGTCAAGTTCTAGCATACCTGTGATCAGTAAAGTTAATACAACTGCAAGGCCAGTTTTCACCATGCGTGGGCCGATATTGAATTCCATGTTTAGCACCCCTGAAATATAACGTATATTGTTATTTATATGCGGGGGACTTAGGGACAGACCTATGGAATAAGTGTATGTAATGACAGAAGAAGCTTCTTTAAACTAAGAAAGGGTCATTCCAGGATTATGTCCTGGAATGACCTGCCAAACGAAATGCATATAGTCTTTATTTCTCATTTCAATTCTTTCGTTTCTTCTGTATACAGGGCTGTTTGTTTTATGTTTACTCCAACAAACGATTCTAATATTGCCTGGCCACCAGCAATAGCCAATATAAAGATGAGATATTTAGCAATAAAGGGAATCCACAAAAAAATCACCGCTAAGAATGTGGCGCACCAAATCCCGGCACACCAATAGCAGGTTAATAGGTAACCAATTTTCGATTTTGGCACCTCTTTTGATTCGTTAGCGGAAATCTTTTTCTCCGTTAAAAAAGGTTTCCGGATAAATTCGGTTATTTTATCAAATACGATTAAGTGTGTTAGGCGGTAACTGGCGAGTATAATCATCACAAATGAGATCCAAGAAATTTCCATTTAACCAGACCCTCTCCATTAGTACATTATATTCGTTTACCCTGTAAAGGCGACCATTTTAATACTCAATTTCTTCAAAGTCATCTGGTTTGGGAGTTGGTTGTTTCTGTTTTAACTTATCGTTTTTTGCAATTTCCTCGTTCGTTTCCTGATATGGTTTAACTTTGCCAAATTGTTCTTTTACCGGTTTATCGTTTAATTTATTATCATTCATTGAGATACATCCTCCTAAATGAAATGTATTTTATTTCTGGATATCAAGTTTAGTTTTCCAAATTTATATCTTTTTATAACAGTAAAATCAGAAGTGACTGGGTAATAAACACTATAATAGGATAATAGTTTTATCTTTCAATCTTTCTCCAATAATCGACAAAATTTTCCTGCGAATTGTGTTAAATTAATTGTCATATTAAGGAGGAGGAAACAGAAGATGAAAAAAATATTGTTTTTCACCGTATGTTTACTAAGTGTTTTTGGCATGAACGTTGCTGCTGAACCAGCGAATCCAGACGCAGAACCACAAATTAAGGTTGAAGACGGGGTTACACAAGAAGTATTCTCCAAGGAGGATGCAGTACGTGAAACCGTTTATATTGAAACAACAGTTGATAGTGATGGCGATGGACAAAATGACAGAGTTCATGCTGAGATTATACGTCCGAAAGAAACGGAGGAAGGGTTGGAAGTACCAGTTATTTTTGAAATGAGTCCCTATCGCGCCGGACTTTCTTCACTGGATTTTCATGACGTAGATGTCGAATTAAATCCAGTAGAAAGAAATGGGCATGGTAAACCTTATGCTGCAGATTTACCTGGCTATTATGACGATTATTTTGTCCCGCGAGGATATGCTGTAGTCCTTGCTGAGAGTATTGGCAGTGGTCTTTCTGATGGTTGTCCTACTGTTGGGGATGAACGGGAGATTCGTGCTACGGAGGCTGTCATTGATTGGCTAAATGGCCGGGCAGATGCATTTACGGAAGATGGACAAGCAGTATCTGCTGATTGGTCAACGGGGAATGTTGGTATGACGGGTGTATCCTATAACGGCACATTGCCAAACGGCGTTGCAACTACTGGCGTGGAAGGATTAAAAACCATTGTTCCAATTGGTGCGATTAGCAGCTGGTATGATTATTATCGTTCCAATGGGGCTGTTGTTGCTCCAGGAGGTTATCAAGGTGAGGACGCTGATGTATTAGGAAAAGCAGTACTTACTCGTGATAATCCGGAAGTCTGTTCAGATTTAATGAATCAAATTGAGGATGATCAGGAACGAGAAACCGGGGATTATAACGAATTCTGGGACGCACGGAATTATTTGAATGATGTTAAAGATATTGAAGCTAGTGTTTTTGTTGTCCATGGCTTAAATGATTGGAATGTAAAAACACAGCAGTTCTCACAATGGTGGGATGAATTAAAGCAGTATAATGTTCCAAGAAAGTTATGGCTGCATCAAGGCGGGCACTCCAGTCCATACTACTTCCGAAATGAAGAGTGGTTAAAAACACTAAATAAATGGTTTGATCATTGGTTATACGATATAGATAACGGAATAATGGATGAGCCAGTTGTTGATATCCAACGTGAAGATGATTCATGGGAGACAACACAAGCATGGCCAAATGCTGATGCGACTGATACGAAACTGCATTTTACCGCTGGCAGTAATGATGCAAGTGGTTTAAGTGTTCAACCTGTGCCAAATAAAAATAAAGAAGTAGATAGTTTAATAGATAATGCGCTAATAGAATCTAGTGAATTAGTTCAAAATCCTTTAATGGAATTACCAAATCGCCAAGCTTATTTGAGCGAGGAATTAACGGGGGCCTATCGTATGAGCGGTACACCAAATGTATCTATTCGTGCCAGCATCGATCAGCCGACTGCTAATTTAACAGGGTTGCTTGTTGATTATGGACCAGATGGTGCTAAAATTGTTACGCGTGGATGGATGGATCCGCAAAATATCAACACGATGTCTAAATCAAAGGCACTCGTTCCAAACCGTCAATACACTTTTGACTGGGATATGCAACCAGATGATTACCAGTTTGAAGCTGGGCATCAAATTGGTATCGTTATTATTTCCAGTGATAATAGATATACGATACGTCCTGAATCTGGAACGACAATTTCCATTGATCCCGAGCGCAGCCATGTGACGCTTCCATTAGTAGGTGATATAAAAGAGCTGCGATGAAAAGAGGAAAAGCGATCATCCTAAACAGGTGATCGCTTTTGCTATTTCAGTGGGTAGGAAGCCCACTAAAGGGAGAGCTGGGACAAGGGACCTGACCCCATTGTCCCGGTTAGATTGTCCGCAATAGCAGTTTTTTCAGGAGTGGGGCGAAGTGTTCTGGGAGTTCGTCGACGCTTGGGATCATTAGGCGTTCTTTTCCATAGATATTCTTCATTGTTAAATCTTCTCTTTCGTCGATTTCTCCGTCTGCTAAGAACATTCCGATGACATCTATTCCTTTTTTGCGTGCTTCAGACACAGCCAGATTTGTGTCAATGATTCCATTCTGATCATAATTGGCTGCAGCTGGTTCGCCGTCTGAGAATACGAGCAGAAATTTATTCTTTTCTCTTCTGGCTGCTAATTCCTTTGTAATAACACGTATGCTAAAACCATCCCGGTTATCTTCTTGTGGCTCAAGCTGCATAATTCTTGCTCCGTTGTTTTGATAAAGGGAATCTGTGTAGGAATGAATCTCGTGAAAATAATTTGGCTGATAGTTTTCCTTTACGTCATTTGCATCCTCCCAGAATCCAACGATGGAGTGGGGGATCTTGAGTTGTTTTAATACTTCGTGAAACAGAACTACGCCACGTTTTGTTTCGTCCATTTTATTATGCATGGAAGCGGAACAGTCGACAAGCAGGGTGAAAATAGCATCGATGTCTTTGGATTCCTGGCTTTTTTTGTAAAATACCCTTGGGTTTTCGTCAATAATAACGGGCAACAGTTTTTTTGATAATCGGCCAATGATTAAATCTTTCCGAGGTGCATTCATTTTGTGTTCGAGTACTTTTTCAATGGTGGTCGCAAGCTTGCGTTTGTAAGCTTCAATCGTTTCAACAGCATTCTCGTAGGCTAGATGTTCTTCCTTCGATGGGGCGTTAGCTTTTTCGACAATTGCTACTGCATTTTTATTTTCCTCGCCATAGTTTAGATCGTTGTCATTCGAATGCTTTCCTTTGTTGGAGCTTTGTTTTTCAAGTGAATCGACTTTTGAGTAGTCGTTATTATCACTAGTCCCTGAAGCACCTTGAATTGTACCCATGGCTTGATCAGCATCCTCAGTTTCTCTTGCTCCACTGCCCATGATACTTGTCTTCGTGCCAGATTCTAATTCAAATTGAAGGAAGTTTTGTTTCCTGTCACTGTTTTCATTTTCCTGGTGCCAGGAGGGTAATTGTTCATCCATAGTCTCATTATTTTCTTCATCGATATCTTCTTTTTCATCGTTTGGTATGTCATCTGTCCGGGTTAATTCATCGAATAATGTATTCTTTTCATACTTTTCAATATGTGAAATCGGAAAAGAAAAATAGACATTTATCATGTCTTTATAATCATCTTCTATTTGCAAAACCATTTGTTCGGCAATAGCTGTAATGTCTTCCATATTTTTTGCTTCAAACGAGGCATAGATATGCGGTTTAAGTTTATCCAGGTTGCTAAGCTGCTGCTTATTCGCTTTAGGAAAATTTGGGTCCGGCTGATCTGTTTGAATCAACAGGTAGATAAGACAAAATAATTCATCAAGTGAATGATTTCTTGTTACGTTGGTTCCTAATTGTGTTTCAAAGTAGTGCTTCAGGTGTTTTCTTCGGACGGCAAAGTCTCTTTTTGTGCCTGGTCTTATTTTGGTTATGATTTCTTCCAATCGTATATCTTCCAGTAATGTAATAAGTTGAGCAGCGAAATTCGGCATGCCTGATTCGTTTATTTTTTCAAGATATTCTTTCATAAAGGGGACTTGTGAATAATGCAGTGTTCCAATTGTCCGCAAAAACACATCCGTTTTATAACCCTGTTCCTTAATTTCTTGATTGCTAATATCCCACAAATGACTGCCTGTAACATTACCATTCGTGAGGTCAATAAACGAACCATACTTATAGTTGAATTTTAAGTCCGGATTATCCGATAATATGGTGGATAGGTCCTGTAATTGCAAATAAAGATCGGTATCTATCTTGGAATCATCCCAACGGTTATATTTCATTTAGTATCCTCCTTTCTCATCTGTTTGTGGAATTAATTTTCCTATTAAAATAGGGTGTCTGCTAAATTTTTCACGAATTCTTTCTCACGTTCTTCTTCCAGTTTATCCACGATTGACCTTAAAATAGCGCGTTTCGGCGGGATAATCGAACTCAGATCACAGGCATCAAGCAAAGCACGGATGGACGCTGCTTCTTCGGATAATTTCCCTTGAGCAACTGAACGAATCAAATCGCTGGACAACGTGACAAATAAGTCAATTATTGTGTTGTTGGTTAGCCTTGTGTTTGATTGAATCAATTCCTTTAATTGTTCACCTTCAAGATATGGAACATCAATGACAATAAATCGGTTTTTCAACGCTTCATTTAATGGGACGGTACCAACATAGCCTTCGTTTATCGCAGCAATAACATTAAAGCCTTCTTCGGCAGTTATGATTTCGTTAGTGAATGGATTCGTCACGGTTCTTCGATAGTCAAGTACACCATTAATTAGCGGTAATGTTTCGGGTTTCGCCATATTGACTTCATCAATGTAGAGGAAGGTTCCACCATTCATTGCGCTCGTTACTGGACCTGGTACGAAATCAATTACTTGTTTTCCGTCCTCATATGCCAGGGTTTTAAAACCCATTAAGCTTTCTGCATCTAGATCGACTGAGCAATTGACATTAAACATTGGCTGGTGGAATAAGTTTGACAGCGTTTCAGCGAACTTTGTTTTTCCAGCCCCAGTAGGACCTTTCAGTAAAATATTTTTCCCCATGCTTAGTGCTGAAATCGCATCAATTAGTAAATCTGTATGAGGTGGCACATAGCCGCCTTGTCGGATTAATTCCTGAAATGTATTATCATCCGTTCGTTGGTTAGTATTAAGTATATTAGTAATATCTTTGGGAAGATTGTAGTTTGTGTGCATTGATAAACTCCTTTCAAGGATAGTTTAAACCTTATCGGAGGAGTTGACAAAGATTGCGGGACGAGGGACCTGTCCCTATGTCCCAATAGAGGAGGGTTTGTATGTTTTCTTTTCGTGGCGATGCGCATAAGTTATTCCTGACTTTAAAGAAACTGAAGGATATACATTCGAATAAGGATCTCAAAGAAGCTGCTGAAATAAAATCGTTTTATGAATCCCTTGAAAGCGAAACCCTCAGATTAATTTATTATCGCATGGTAAAAGAGCAAAACGGAACAGGTATTATTCCTATATTTGTCACGGCTATTCCCTGGCTTTTATTTCTATTTTCTGACAAAATTCAAGACTTTTTATTTAAGGATGGTATTTTAATTTGGGCTATTTTCATTACAATATACTTGATCTTACTAACAGTGAGCGCCTTTTTTCATTTTAAAGAAAAAGCATGGGCTGCGTTACATATTGAGATAATTAAGGATGTTCTGGAGGAAAGGGATAATAACAGTTAAGTTTCTATTCCAGTGTAAGCTTTTGTCAGGAGTATTAAAACGAATGATTTGTTAAAACTAATTAGAAAACTTGGCTTATCGCCAAGTCTTTATGGCGAAAGCCTAAGTTGCACTTATGCAGTAAAAAAGTATTTATACTTTTCTTAACTGCCAAATAAAGGAGGGATTTATTTTGAGTAAGGGCAAGAAGAAGAAGAACAAGAGCAAGGAAGAGTTAAACGATATGAAGGATGATAAAAAATATCGGCAAAACCGGCCGCCAAGATAACCAGCAGGAGGTTAATTACATGTCAGAACAAAATAAAAACCACAATCGGGATACAGGTAAGCAGCAGAATGTATTGAAGTATGATACAGAACCGAAGCGCGAGAAGAATGAAACAGAGATTGCAGAAGACACCGAATTTCTAAATCAGGAAAATAAAAGAAACAAGAGAAAGCGATAAATGGGAGAGCATGTCCATAGTGGCATGCTCTTTTAACTCGTGTTGAAGTGCATTTGCCGCGCAATGCTGAAGTTCACACTGATTTCGCTGAAGTTCACAAATAGGCTGCTCGAAGTTCACATTACCCCGCCGAAGTTCACAAACTGAAAAGATAATCGGAATTAGAAAACTTGGCATTCGCCAAGCCTTAATGGCGAGTGCCTTAGTTGCACTTATGCAGTAAGAAAGTATTTATACTTTCTTAACTGCCAAAAAAAGTGCCGGGGATATAATATCCAGCCGACGCCTTTTCGTATTATATGTGGAAAACTTCAAATGTTTCCGGTTCTGCCTCTTTAATAAATTTACAAGGTTCTTCCGAAGTGATCATATGAAGTCCATGCATCGCTCTAGTGCAGGCAGTGTAAAAGAGTGCACGATCTGACTCTTTGGCATAGTGCCCGGCAGAAACCTCAGGGATAATAACAGCATCAAATTCGATTCCTTTGGCCAAGTAAATAGGCAGAATAAGCAATCCTTTTTCGAATGAATAAGTCTGCTCTGTTATTTGTCTAATTACTATTTTATCCTGAAGCTTTTGGTAAAGTTCATCGCATTCCTTTAGTGTTTTGCAAATAATTGCGATTGTTTCATTTCCATCACTGCGAAGTTCTTCAATCTCGGCAATTACCTTATCGGTTCTATTCGCCTTATTCTCCAACTTAATCAATTTAGGTTTGTTGCCGGATCGATCAAATGATTCGATTACTGCTTCACCAGGGGCAAAGTCCTTTGTGAATTCTACGATTTGTTTCGTTGATCGATAACTTTTTGTAAGGGTAATTTGTTCATGGTTCTGCTCTAGTTTCGCAGGTATTAGCGGATTATCCTCAGTAGCGTATGCGTATATTGCCTGATTAATATCACCAAGTAATGTCATCCTGGTGTAAGGGAAAATATGCCTGATATATGCAAACTGGAATGCTGAATAATCCTGTGCTTCATCGATGAACAGGTGACGAACTGACCGTTCTGAATCATCACCAAGTAGTCTGCCTTTAAAATAAAGATATGGTGTTGCGTCTTCCCAGGTTAAAAACTTCTGCGACAAGTTGGCAGCGGTATGTGCTCGGATTTTTCCCCAGTCAGCAGGAGTTTGGTCGGTTTCCCAATTCAAGAACATTTCCTGGTATGTCGCCAGCACATGAACGAAGTCAAAGCGTTTCACCCGTTTTTTAATCTGGGCAAAGTGGCGCTTCACAACTTCTTTACGCAGGAATTCTTCTTCCAAACTTGAATTTTCTTCATCTTCCTGCTGGCTGGAATGGTATGCCTCTAAATACTCGTCCTTGTCCAGCAGTTCAACCTTTTCCATTACCCAGTCCTTATCTTTTTCCTGCTTTTGGCTTTTTCGTAATTCATGCAACAGCCACGTAGCAACAGCTTCCATTCTGTTTGGAAGAGAAATCTCCTCCAGTGAATAGAAGTAGTCAGAAATTTGCTCTTTTGAAATAAGGACTTCGTGATGTAACGTAATATTCCTAAATCGAATACCGTGATAGTTCAGTTGGAAGATGTACTCATCCAATAGCGACTTGAAATCCAAACTTGATTTGTATGTCATGTTAGTAAGACGACTATCATAATCTTTCTCGTCCATTTCCGTTAATGTATATTCCATTTGGGAAAAAGGGGACTCAATTGTAATACCCTTTTCGATCCGCTTTTCCAAAAAATCATAAAAGGTGGATTGCTGGATATTTTCTTCCCCTAATTCAGGAAGTACATTGGCGACATAGCTTGAAAATAACGGGTTCGGTGAAAAGAGCAGTAAGTTGTTGGCGTTAAGCTCTTTTCGAAATCGATACATAAGGTACGCTATTCGTTGCAGGACTGCAGATGTTTTTCCACTCCCGGCAACACCTTGGACAATTAAAAGATCACTCCGTTCATTTCGGATGATTTTATTTTGTTCCTTTTGGATGGTTGCGACAATACTTTTCATTGTTGTACTTGCATTATCTCCCAGGGCTTGCTGGAGAAGCTGGTCACCAATTGTAAGTCCGGTGTCAAACATGCTTATAATATTGCTTTGTCTGATAATGAACTGCCTTTTTAATGAGATTTCCCCGGTTATTGTTTCATCCATTGTTTCATATTGCGCTTTCCCGGGAGCGTAGTCATAATAAAGGCTGGAAATGGGAGCACGCCAATCGTATATAAGGAAGTTTTCTTCTTCCAGATCCATCAGGGAGGAGGTACCAATATATATTTTTTCATTTTCATTTTCATTTTCAATAAAATCAATTCGTCCAAAATAAGGGGAGTCCTTTAATTTCTTGAGTTTTTTCAGTTCCTTGTCCATGTTCCCGTGGAGCTGTTCCCGTTCAATCAGCAACTCGGCCTGTTGTTTAACGCTTGCTTGCGTTTCGATTACGTCATCAGGTTCATCCAGGTTAACCGTCACATCATCCCAAAAATTCTCGCGCAGATTGATGATTGTGTCTTTTAATCCTGCAGATTTTTTATAAATCGTTTCCTCTTTGTTGTTAATTTCATTGATAATTTCATTGACTCGATGCTGTTCAGCTTCCCGGCTCATGCCACCAACCCCATTCTTAAAAACTTTTTCATTGACTTTAAATATAACTGATGATACAATATAATTGGATATATTTATATTCATATATACAATTAATGATCATTATATTAGTTTACCATAATTAGCTATGGGCAACAATAGTTTTTACTGTTGTTGTCTTTTTATTTTGTATTAGGCTATTTCCATCATTGTAGCGAACCCCCCGTAATCCCTTTTCTTATATATGCCCAAATTAATGTAAAAACATCTAAGCTATGAGTTATCTAACATCTTTTAACTAATTTTAATAAAGATGGAAGATTCTGTTTCTGTGTCCCTATGAATTGTCTTTTGACTATTGGAAAACATAAATGAGTGTGAATAATTATTTTCCTAACTAATTTGAGGGACATGGAGAAGGAGATTATGAAATGAAACACTCAATAAATCCTGTTATTGGAATTACCAGTTCTATTGTCAATCACAATAATATTAAGAGTGTTAATTTGCACGAGAGGTTTATTCGTTCAGTAACACAGGCAGGTGGAATCCCAATTATAATTCCAACTGGTACGGAAGAAATGCCAAAATTATGGGTCTCCAACTGTGATGGAATTATTTTAAGCAGTGGAGAAGATGTCGATCCAAATTCGTATCGAGCAAATCCTGATCCAAGAATACAAATGACCAATGAAAAACGTGATAAAACGGAGATTGGGCTTGTGGAACATGCTCTAAAACAGAAAAAGCCGATTCTTGCCACCTGCAGAGGGGCTACAATGCTAAACGTTGCGTTAGGCGGAACAGTTATACAAGACATAGAATCCAATAATCCAAATGCTATTAATCATTATCAGCAAGCAGCAAGACCGGAGCCCACTCATGAAGTTCAAATTGAGAATAACAGTTGGCTTTATGAAATTCTAAATAATACAACCTACAGAGTTAATAGCATTCATCACCAAGCTATTGGTAAAATCGCGTCTGGCCTTAGAATTGTTGCGGTCGCTCCAGATGGTGTCATTGAAGCAGTTGAAGGAACAGGCGAATACACCAAACTGTTATTGGGGGTTCAATGGCACCCTGAAGAGATGGCTAGCGAGGATTCAAACATGCAAAATTTATTTAAAGCGTTTGTCGGTGAGTGTATAAACACAGTATAGTAAAGGTAATAGCTTTTCTAATATTATAAAGATTTTTGGGATGTGATTGTGATTGATTCCAGGCTGGAAAATATAAAATACGTATGGTATGCGAGCTATGGTTCTAATTTAAGCAGAGATAGATTTTTATGTTACATAAAAGGTGGTAAACCCAGAGGATCTGAAAAAGTTGAGGTTGGGTGTAAAGATAAGTCTCTTCCTATAAAAGAAACGACATATATAATGCGTTATCCTTTATATTTTGCAAAATCATCAGAGCGTTGGCAAAACAAAGGGGTAGCTTTCATCGGATTAAATAAAGATGAAAAACATCATACATACAGCAGGAAATATTTAATAACAGTAGAGCAATTTATGGATGTGGTAAAACAGGAAAATAACGGTGCTGCATTAGATATAGATTTAATTGAAATTATAAAGGATGGATCTAAAACATTAAGAGATTCTTGGTATGGAACTATTTTATATTTAGGTGAAGAGGGTGGATATCCAATCTTAACTTTTACAGCAGATTGGGATTTAGATGTTCCTTATAATAAACCATCTGAAGAATATCTAAGTATGATCATTAATGGTTTAAAAACAACTTTAGAGCTTGAAGATACTGAGGTATTAAATTATTTAAGTTCAAAACCAGGTGTAGCTGATAATTATAATAGAAACGAACTTGAAAAACTATTGTAGTGAGAATTGGGCAGAATGGCTGAATATTTATGCTGGATGTACGTCAGTCTGTCCTTTCAGGCAATAGCAGGATAACATCTTTTTCGCTGGGAAAGTTAGGAGTTATGGAGGTGAAAAAGTTGGCTGACCAAAAAAAGAAGAAAACGAAGGAAAATGTAAATACCGAGCTTGGTGGTATGGGGCTGTATGGAACCACAGGAAATGTAGAAGTTGAAGGTTATGAAATGTCTGGAGATATTGAAAATGCCGGGCAACTTGACAAAGGATTTAATAAAAAGAAAAAGAATATGGGAGCTAAAGCCTCATTGGAAGATTCTCCTTAATTTAAGCAAAGCAAGTGGTCAGACAAGGAGGCAAAAAGCTCCTTGTCTGACATTCATCCTTTTGGCAGTTAATACTAATATTCCTTTTATGAAAAGCTAAGTTTTCTAACTAATCTGCTCCAATTCTGATAAAATATAATTATCAGAATTATTTGGATAGGAGTTGGGTAATTGATGGATCAGTTTATATCTCCGAAGAAAATCTATCATGGTGAGGGATCCCTAGCTAAGTTAGAGGATATTTTGCAAGAGTTAAAGGTTGAGAGAATTTTTATTTTAACAGATCCTATTTTGAAAAGTCTTGGGGTTATTGACCCTTTATTGAAGATTATGGATAGAATTGATGTAAGAGTTGATGTTGTTACAAACGTTGTACCGGATCCGCCTCTGGAAAGTGGTAATCAAGTAGTTGAAGAAGCAAGAGATAAACAACCGGATTTAGTTATTGGAATTGGTGGTGGCAGTGCGCTTGACTTAGCAAAGATTGCTGCAGTACTTGCCGGTAATAATGGCCGTGTGGAAGATTACTTGAATTTGAGCGGAACAAGGAAATTAGTGAACAAAGGGCTGCCAAAGGTATTAATTCCAACAACATCTGGGACTGGTGCTGAAGTCACGGATATTGCTGTATTTTCACTCGAGAATACCAAAGATGTGATTACACATGAGTATCTGCTGGCAGACTACGCAATCGTTGATCCTGCATTAACCTATACGTTACCGCCTAGAGTAACTGCAGCAAGCGGGATTGATGCGCTTACTCATGCAGTTGAGGCTTATACGTCTGTGAATTCAACGCCTTTTACTGATTCGCTTTCACTTGATGCAATGAAACGAATTGCCGGTAATATTCGAACAGCTGTGTGGAATGGCAAGGACGAACATGCCAGAGATCAGATGGCCTTAGGTAGTTTGCTTGCTGGATTAAGCTTTTATAATGCGGGGGTCGCGGGTGTTCATGCCTTAGCATATCCGCTTGGTGGATTATTTAAAATCTCGCATGGTGAATCGAATGCCGTTCTTTTGCCATATGTGTATGATCATATTTGGATGGCATGTATGGACAAAATGAAAAATATTGCTGTGGCTTTATCGCTGCCAATAGATGGGAAGACAGACAGGGAAGTGGCTCAACAGGTAGTAAGAGGTTTTCTGGATTTAATCAAGGATGTCGGGTTGCCGGCAACAATACGAGATTATAATATTAAATCAACTGATATTGATGTTTTGACTGAAAACGGAGTACAACAAACAAGACTGCTTGCGAGAAGTCCTAAAGTGTTAGATGAGAATTCCATTAAACAGATTTACACGAATGCATATGAAGGTCTATTGCAAAATTCATAATAGCGAGGTTGAGAGCAGATGTACCAAACAGTTATCGAGCCAAGGGTCTCTGAAACGGATGGGGTTGGACACATCAATAATACGGTGATTCCAGTTTGGTTGGAAGCCGCACGGAATGATCTGTTCCGATTATTTACGCCTGATTTTTCTTTTGAGGATTGGAAAATGATTGTTTTAAATATGAATGTTGATTACATTGGCCAGATTTTTTTTGGAATAGATGTAATCGTTTGTACATGGGTGAAGAAGATAGGGAATTCCAGTCTGCAGTTATATGAGGAAATTTGGCAGGATGAACGCTTATGTGTAAAAGCAACCGTTACATATGTGAATTACGATTTAAAGAAGCAAAAGTCTGAACCAATACCTGATCCTATTAAAAAAGAACTGGAGCAACACTTATATCAAGAGAATTAAAGGATGGAAGGATAACTTAGAGGAGTCATTTCAGCAAATCAGTAGTGATTTTGAAAAAAGTCACGAGATAACGAAAGGTTATGTAAGTTCAGCGCAGTCCCGATTGTTTTCGGTAAAAGATGCCGTTGACTACGCAGAAATGTGGTTAACTAGTTATGACCGGGGGAAAAATAGAGGTAAATAATATTTCAGCAGATGATTTCAAATATAAGTCCAAAAGTGGTAAAACCATCACGATTCGTGAAGCGAAACAACAGGATGCGGAAGCAATGTTGGCTGCTTCCTCAGAAGTATTAGTCGATGCGTCATATATGCTAAGTACTGCGGAAGACGCAAAAAAGGTTAAATTAACAGATATGCAAAAGCTAATCGAGGCTTTTACCCAAAACCCAAATCATATTCAGTTTATTGCTGAAGCGGGCAATACTTTGGTGGGCGCAATAGAATTTAAAAATGGAGAAAAAGATAAGATAAGTCACCAAGGTTCTATTGGGATGACTGTACTACCTACCTATCGTAATCATGGTATTGGAAAGGCATTATTACATACGTGGTTAACTGGGCAAAAGCTAACAATACTATTGAGAAAATGTGTCTAGAAGTGATGGAATGTAATGAAAGTGCCATTACATTATATGAAGTTTGGATTTCATGAAGAGGGAAGAAAAGTAAAGGGAGTAAAACTGGATAATGGTTATCAGGAACTAATTTTAATGCATTTATTCGTCTGATGCATATGGGACGAGGTTCCTGTCCCTCTTGTCCCGTGGTTAAATAATGTAAGGAAAGATAAATCTACAGCAGAATAAATAAAAATGTGTGTTAGTTAGCTGTAAGCAGTTCGGTTTCGGAGTACAAAGACGTTATGTACGCTTAATTGGGCTGCTTTTTTAATGGCTTGTATGGTAAACGGTGAAAAATGGCTCCTATTCAGTTTTGATTTGTCATTTGTACAATTAATCAGTTTTCAACGGAGCTTATTCAGTCGTCATTCATGTTTATTCAGTTTTCAGTAGCTTTTAATCTGCAAGCGCAGTTCCATCCGCTACAATCTCAGCGATGGCTTATACTCAGACTAAGTAATTGATTAAATTTACTTAGTTTGAAATAATTGTACTTATGAAAAATAACTTTGTTTCAAAGGAGAAGTGAAGGGCCTTTGAGTTTATTTGGCGTTTGCGATGGTTCTAAACGGCACAAATAGTAAACCTTAAGTACAAACTTGTTCCTCTATAGGCAATTAAGAAAGGGTAGGAAAATAATGCAAAATTATCGAATCGATCAAAGTAAAGGAATGGAGTTAGGTATATATACATTAGGTGACCATTTACCAGATCCTTCAACGGGAGAGAGAATACCTGCGGGACAACGCGTTAATGAAATTATTGAATATGCGAAGCTTGCTGATCAGGCAGGTATTGATTTCTTTAGTGTTGGTGAAAGTCATCAGGATTATTTTGCAACGCAGGCACATTCTGTTGTATTATCAGCTATTGCTCAGGCAACAGAAAATATAAAAATATCCAGTTCATCAACGATTATCAGTACATTGGATCCTGTGCGTGTATATGAGGATTTTGCAACAATCGATTTAATTTCAAAGGGACGTGCGGAGATTATCGCTGGCCGTGCATCCAGAGTAGGGAACTTTGATTTGTTAGGCTATAGCCTCCGTGACTACGAGGAATTATATGAAGAAAAGTTTGATCTACTGCTGAAACTTAATGAAGAGGAAGTAGTCAATTGGAGTGGAGAATATCGACCACCATTAAAGGATGCTAGGGTTATTCCGCGTCCGCAAAATGGATCAATGCCAATTTGGCGTGCTGTTGGTGGTTCACCTGCCAGTGCCAGAAAAGCTGGTAATGCTGGAGTAGGGATGTTTTTAGCTCATTTAGGTGGTCCAGTTACTGCTTTTAAACGAGCTGTTGATGCCTACCGTGATGCTGCGCAGCGTAGCGGATTTGACCCAGCAGAACTTCCTGTTGCGACGGCTGGTTTTTTCTATGCAGCAGAGACTTCACAGCAAGCTTTAAAAGATATGTATCCTCACATCAATGAAGGAATGAAACGAACCAACGGACAAGGGTTTCCTAAGCAGCACTTTGCACAGGGTGTAGATCCGCATAATGTCATGAACATCGGCAGTCCGCAAGAAATCATTGAAAAGATTCTCTATCAGCATGAAGTATTTGGTCACCAACGTTATATTGCACAAATCGATTTTGGTGGTGTTCCCTTTGAACGGCTAATGAAAAATATTGAGCTGATTGGTACAGAAATTTTACCAGCCATTAAAAAATATACTGCAAAGAAATAGGGGGCAGAGAACATGAAGATTGTTGGGTTATCTGGTTCAATAGTTGGTTCAAAAACTAGAACAGCTATGGATTACACAATGAAAGCAATCGCTGAAAAATATCCGAATGTGGAAGCGACATTAATTGATTTAGCAGAATATAACGTTCAGTTTAGTGATGGACGCAATTATTTGGAATATGAAGGCGACACAAAATATATCACACAAACAATGATGGAAGCAGATGCAATCATTATTGGTACACCAATTTTTCAGGCATCCATACCAGCCACATTAAAGAACATATTTGATTTACTTCCTGAGAATTCATTTCGCGATAAAGTTGTCGGTATGCTTGTGACTGCAGGTTCGCCCAAGCATTATTTGATTGCAGAAAATCAATTAAAGCCTATTTTAGGTTATATGAAAGCACAAATTGTTCAGACGTATGTATTTATCGAAGAAGAGGATTTCTATCGAAAAGAAATCACCAATGATGATGTGTTATTCCGCATTGATCGTTTAGTGGAAGATACAGTCGTATTAACAGAAACATATACGAGTATTCGTGAGGCAAAAGAAGCGGAATACGACTTTTAGTAGAGTAATTGCTATTAGAAAAGTGACCGGGACAAAAGTGTGTTAGTCAAGGTAAAATCCGAACTAGGATTCAAAATTCTTGAAATAGAATTTGAATTAGTTCGGATTATTTTGTGCTGATTAGATATAAAATGCGACACAAGTTAAAAGAAAATTAAGAGCTATGACACCGCTCCGGAAATACACTTCGCGCACCTAGGACGGCTGGCAAGCCTCCTCGTGCTGCGCACTGCGGGGTCTCGCCTATACCTTTCCTCCCGCAGGAGTCTACGTGTATTTCCTGCGCTGGATATTGCTCTCTATATCCTATAGTTAACAAAAATTATATTAATGGATAAAACAAGATTTTAAACTTTTAAACCATTCCAACTTCGTGGTCAGAGGGTCACACTAAATACTACAAATCGGTTATCTTAAGTTACTTTGCAGTTTATATCAACTACATATTAGGTCGAACTTTTGAAAATGAACGATCAAACATCCTATATTGTTGTTATTCGTCTTTAAAGTTGAAAGTATTAGTTATGTCCCAGACTCTTTCTTTACTAGCATAAAACCTCCAATACAAGGAATAATATAAATGAATCTTATTGATCATTAAAACTAATGGAGGATGTTTCTATGGTACAACAGAACTTGCATCAACAGTTACAGCAAGCGAGTCATCAGATACAGGATGCCCAAGAGGCTGCAAGGCTTGCCCAAGGCTCAGATCCTCAATTGTTAGAGCAAGCTGAAAAGCAGTTACAGCAAGCAGAACAGGTATTGCAAAAGGCTCAGCAGGCGGGAACTGAGGCTACAGAGAACCCACAATTTCAGCAAGCATATGAACAGCTGCATGATACGCGTCAGCAAGTGCAGGAAGCACAGCAAAATAATAGTGATGTGTTATAAAGCTATTTAGGTCAAGCGCTTATCCTTAATGAAGGAAGGCGCTTTTTTTGCAGCTAAGAAAGTATCTACTGCATAGTAGGATTGGTGATATCCCAAGTTTTCTAAATACAACTATAATATTGAGTTTACCGTAGGAGTTTGAAATAATTGGTATTAAATAGTTGGTAAATCATAGGACCTCTTAGCAAATTTGCATACTTTCTTGATAATTTTGGGATATACTGAGAAAAGCTAGGAGGTGGTTATGCGATGCACATGATGAATGGTTATGGATTTTTTGGATGGATAATGATTATATTTTGGATTGGATTATTTATTTTAGGCATTCTCCTGATCACAAATTATCTTAATGGTGGTCGCAAGAGAACACCATTACAGATTCTAAAGGAACGTTTGGCGAAAGGAGAAATAAGTGAGGCAGAGTATGAACAGTTAAAATCTGTACTAGAACGGGATAAGAGGGGGTGATGAGCATGAACCGACATACAGACATCATTAAGAAAAGGTATGATAGGATATCATCTGTGTTTGATGTGATGGATCATATGATTAGGTCATCATGGCGTGAGGAGTTACTTGGTAATTTGCATGGAGATATTTTGGAAGTAGGGGTGGGCACTGGGTCCAACCTTCCATTCTATCCTTCAAATGTAAATGTCACTGGAATTGACTTTAGTCCCAGAATGCTGGCAAAGGCGTATGGTAAAACGGACAAGACTGAGGCTGATATTACATTGAAAGAAATGGATGCACAACAAATGGATTTTCCTGATAATACTTTTGACGTTGTTGTTTCGACATGTGTTTTTTGTTCAGTGCCTGACCCGGTTGCCGGATTTAAAGAAATTCGTCGTGTAGTGAAACCTAACGGTAAGATAGTAATGCTTGAGCATATGCGGAGTGAACATCCGTTTGCAGCCAGAATACTTGATGCTGTAAACCCGCTAACAGTAAGAATTGTAGGGGCTAATGTAAATCGTAAAACGATCGAAAACATAGAGAAGGCCGGCTTAACAGTTAAGGAGCAAAACTATTTAATGACATCCATTATGAGAAAGCTGGTATTGACTCCTAATTAATAAACGCTGCACATTAATAACTGAATGGAGGTAGTACCAAATGATAAAAAAGTTAGTATTTCTTATTATAATTTTAACGGGAATTTTAATAACCGGATGTAACAGTAATGACGATCAAGCATTTGAAGAGCCGTTTGATGGGAGTTTAGAGCATGTTCATGGAATGGGTTATGCTGGAAATGATGGCGGATTATATTTTGCATCTCATACTGGCCTGAAAATTTATCGGGATGGTGAATGGTTTGAAACGACGAAGAATTTTAACGATTATATGGGATTTAGTCCAGTTGATCAAGGTTTCTACACATCAGGACATCCTGGTAAAGATTCAGACTTACCGAACCCGCTAGGTATTCAGCGTAGCTTTGATGGTGGAGAAACTTTAAAAAGTATCGATTTTGTAGGTGAAACAGACTTTCATGAAATGGCTGTAGGTTATACAAGCCATGATATCTTTTTAAAAAATCATAAGGAAAATTCTAAGCTGGGTGTAGGTTTTTATATAAGTTCTGACAATGGAGAGTCGTGGGAAGGCATAGTTGCTTCAGGTATAGAAGGTGAGGTTTTTGCATTAGCTATTCATCCGTCTGATTCTGATTATTTAGCAGCAGCGACAACTACTGGTATTTATCTGTCCAATGACAGAGGAAAGAATTTTAAGATGATAACAGAAGGTGTACAGGGGACAGCTGTTTATTTTAATGAGGAAAATTTGATTTATGCAAGCTATGACTCTACACCATCCCTTGCTAAATTTAACATAAAAACTGGCGAGCAAGTGACAATTAATCTTCCAGAGTTAACTGAAGATGGTCCTGTAAATATTGCCCAAAATCAACAAAATAATCAAGAGTTAGCTATATATACTACAAAAGGAAATGCTTATATATCTGAGGATTCAACTGAAACGTGGTTGCAGATTCTGGAAAATGGAAAAGTAAAATAATGTTATAAGTCTGTCATCTATATTTAGAAATAAAGAGGTAGTTTATGTTTATTAAACTTTCATTTAAAATTGGATTTCTATTTTTTGTATTTATTTTAATTATTGAATCGCTTTTATTTTTTGTACTATACACGAATATAGCGAATGAACGAATTGAAGATGTGCTTGACAATTTATTAGCACGTGCCAATACACATAGCGAAGTATTGGAGCTGAATCTTAACGAATCGACCTTGGAACATGTTGGAATAATGGAATCAGCTTCTGATTTTGTAGTTGTCATTACAGATGAATTAGGTAATGTAATCAATCATTCTGATACTATTCAGCAAGAAATGAGGCCAGTGCTTGAAGCCGTTAATTACAATGCAAACCAAACGGAAGGACGAGTTGTTGAAGATCGTTGGGATGATAAACAATATATCGCAGCAGAAAGTCCTGTGAATGTTGGTGGGGACCAAAGAGGTCATGTCTTTATGTTTGCAGATACAGCCGATGTAAAGAAAAACGTCAATCAGCTCAGCAACCAGTTTATTGTAATAGCTCTACTTACATTTGGTCTAACGATTATTACTATCTTTATTTTATCCAGGTTTATTACCTATCCCTTAATTAAAATGAAAGAAGCAACAGAGCAATTAAGTTTGGGAAGAAACAAAGTTGAGTTACACACGGATAGAAAGGACGAGTTAGGAGAGTTGGCTAAGTCTATTACAAAATTAGCCAACGAACTTGACCAGCTAAAAACTGCCAGAAATGAGTTTTTAGCCAGCATTTCACATGAACTTAGGACTCCTTTAACCTATATAAAGGGATATGCTGACATTATTAATCGTCAAGACATAACCGAATCTGAAGTGAAAGAGTATACCACAATCATTCGTGAAGAGTCAGAGCACTTATCGATATTAATTAGGAATTTATTTGAATTAGCTAAGATGGATAGGAATAGATTTACAATTCAGCGTGAAGAAGTCTCTTTGCATGAACTTATTCATTCCATAGCTGATCGGATTAAGCCTGCTTTTGCTGAAAAAAATATCAACTTTACAATAAACTGTCCTGAAAATACAGTTGCCTTTGTTGATCCTGAAAGATTTGAACAAGTTCTAGTAAATATACTGGATAATGCCAAAAAGCATTCTTCTGAAGGTACAAATGTTCAGCTTGAAGTAAGTCAAATAGGAAAAGAAGTAATCGTTGCCATTACCGATGAAGGAGAAGGTATACCTAATAAAGATTTGCCATATGTTTTCGATCGCTTATATCGTGTTGAAAAGTCGCGATCAAGGCAAAGTGGCGGATCTGGTTTAGGGCTAACAATTGCCAAGGAAATAATAGAAGCACATGGTGGTCAGATAGAAATTAAAAGCGAACAAGGCGAAGGTACGAGCGTTATCATAAGATTAATAAGAGGTGGCAATGATGTATAGTGTTCTTATAATTGACGATGAAAAGCGTATGTTAGATTTATTAGCATTGTACTTAAGACCGCATGATTATACGTGTAAAAAAGCACAAGGAGCTAATGAAGCATTACTATTTTTAGAAGAGGAAGACTTTGATATTGTCTTACTTGACATTATGATGCCTGAAATGGATGGGTGGGAGCTCTGTCAGGAAATTAGGAGTATATCTGATGTTCCAATCATTATGGTAACAGCTCGTGACCAAAAAGAAGACATTGTTAAAGGCTTAAAGTTAGGTGCAGATGATTATATTGCAAAACCTATTGATGAAAATGAATTATTGGCCAGAATGGAAGCTTTGTTACGCAGAAGAACTCCAGCAAATCGCATAGAAACGAATGGACTGGTATGGGACGAGGAAAGGTATGAGCTTTCTTATAAAAACCAGCCTATTAAAGTAACCCCTAAGGAGTTTGCTATGGTTGGTCATCTGTTGAAAAAGCCAAACCAAGTTTTTTCCAGGGAGCAGCTAATTGATTTGATTTGGGGATTTGATACAAATACGGAAGGAAGAACAGTTGATTCACATGTACGGAATATGAGAGAGAAAATCAGGCAAGTAGGATTCCCGATTGATGATCATTTTAAAACAGTTTGGGGAGTTGGGTATAAGTGGATTAACATGTAGTTATAAAAGTTCAATATGTTGTAACATTTTCTTGATATGTTCTCGAAACCTCTTCTTTATAGTAGTGAATGAAGGGAGGAACACATAATGAAAAAGAAACTTTTGGCAATTGCATTGGCTGTTTTTGTGGCATTAGGTGTAGGTAATGTTGTTTTCGCACATGGTGCTGCTGATAACGGTGGTGAAAATGGGTGGAGTTTTGAAGAGATGGTTCCCTTTATGAAGGATATGCACCCAAACATGAACCAACAAGAGATGGAGCAATTCTATCAAGACTGCCATGGTTCCAATGGTAATGAATTTCCTAATCGACACATGGATAACCAATTTTAATGTTTATTATATTAGCTAACGACATGAATGGAACTATCTTACTTAGAGATGGTTCCATTTTTTAGCAGTTAGGAAAGCAAAGCAAAATCCGTTTTCATAAGAACGAATGCCACATTTTTTAAGTTTAAAAATGGAAATCAATTTCATAATTCAAAAAATAAAGCAGTAAATTCAAAACTATTTATAAATGTTCTAGGCCTGTTGATCTCCACTGCAGGCGGACGCTTTCACCCTCCGGGTACAAGTGCGACATCTGTTCAAGCTGAAGCTTTCACAGTGTCTTCTATGCCGCCGGGCATGGCTTGAGCCTCCTCGTGCTATCGCACTGTGGGGTCTCAAGACTCATGCTATTCCTGCAGGATCGCCGCCCTCCGTTCCAATCAACGATATTAGTACTTTGAATTCACGAACGATAGAATATTAGTTCGCGCAATTCGAATAAATGATGAATATAAGTATTTATGAAATTGACTTATGGAAATAATGATTAAAAATACTGTATAGGGGTATAGTTCCAAGTAGATAATAATTATAGTAAGTAAATGTGAGGAGGCCAATGTATGGAACGAAAAGATGGCAAATCTATTGGACATGACCATAAGCAACATGAACATCAGAATCATGATCATCATGAACAACACCAACATGATGAACATAATCACCATGATCACGGTGAACACGGCGGTCATGGTCATCATGATCATGGTGATATGGTCAATGATTTCAAAAAAAGGTTTTATATATCCCTTATTGTAACGATCCCTATTCTGATTTTGTCTCCGATGATACAGGATTTTATTGGCGTTGATTGGGGGTTCCCGACTGATCAATACATCCTGTTCGCACTGGCGACATTCGTATTTTTCTACGGTGGCTGGCCGTTTATTACTGGCGGTATTAGTGAACTGAAAGATAAGAACCCTGGTATGATGACATTGATTGGCCTTGCAATAGTAGTTGCCTATGGCTATAGTTCACTTACTGTTTTTGGTTGGGAAGGCAAAGACTTCTTCTGGGAGCTGGCCACGCTGATTGATATTATGCTGCTTGGTCATTGGATTGAGATGCGATCAGTAATGGGAGCATCAAATGCACTGGAGGAACTTGTCAAACTAATGCCAAGTGAAGCGCATAAATTGGATGAGAACGATAATATAGAAGATGTAGCAATATCTGATTTACAAAATGAAGATAGAGTACTCGTTAAACCGGGCGAAAAAATTCCCGTAGATGGGACAATTCTTGATGGCAAATCTGCAGTTGATGAATCTATGCTTACTGGTGAGTCTGTTCCAGTTGAGAAATATAAAGGTGATGAAGTAATAGGTGGATCAGTTAACAATGAAGGATCCCTGACAATTCAAGTAGAGAAAACAGGTGATGATTCCTATTTATCGCAAGTGATAAAATTGGTTAGAGAGGCACAAGCATCACGCTCGCGTACACAGGACTTCACGGATAGAGCTGCTAAATGGTTATTTTATATTGCATTAGCTTCCGGGTTCATTACCTTGTTTATTTGGCTTATTTTAGGATATTCTTTTGTTATTGCACTGGAACGCATGGTAACTGTTATGGTTATTACTTGTCCACATGCACTGGGACTTGCGGCACCACTTGTTGTAGCAGTTTCCACATCACTTTCAGCAAAACAAGGCCTGTTAATTCGTAATCGTGCCAATTTTGAAGGTGCACGGAATCTAAATGCTGTTGTTTTTGATAAAACTGGTACATTGACAAAAGGAGAGTTTGGTGTAACAGACATTATCCCTTCTGCTGATATAAAAAAAGAAGATATACTAGTTTGGGCTGCAAGTCTGGAGCAAAATTCCGAGCATCCTCTTGCAGAAGGCATTGTAAATGAGGCAAAAGAGAAGGAATTGTCGTTGAAAAAAATAAGTGACTTTGAATCGATTACCGGAAAAGGTATTGAGGGAAAAGTAGATGGAAAAAAAGTGAATGTTGTCAGTCCAGGGTATGTCGATCAGCAGAATATGGAATATGATCATGAAACATTCAATCAATTGTCCGAAGACGGAAAAACAGTTGTATTTGTACTTGTTGAAGATAAATTGATTGGAATGATTGCACTTGCTGATATGGTACGCGAAACAGCAAAAGAAGCAGTTGCATCTTTAAAAGAAAACGGCATCCATTCCATTATGCTGACAGGTGATAATCAAAAAGTGGCTGACTGGGTCGCTAAGCAATTGGACATCGATGAGGTATATGCAGAAGTGTTGCCTGATGATAAAGCAAATCAAGTGAAGAAAATTAAAGAAAAAGGCTGGAAGGTTGCCATGACTGGTGACGGTGTTAACGATGCACCTGCACTGGCAACAGCCGACTTAGGAATTGCAATTGGTGCAGGAACAGATGTAGCAATGGAAACAGCCGATGTTGTACTTGTGAAGAGCAATCCAAAAGATGTTGTTTCTTTAATGAATTTATCGAAAAAAACGTATCAGAAAATGGTACAAAACTTATGGTGGGCTGCAGGCTATAACATTTTCGCCATTCCATTGGCAGCTGGTGTTCTGGCACCAATAGGCATTATATTGAGTCCTGCAGTTGGTGCGGTATTAATGAGTTTGAGCACGATTATTGTTGCGATTAACGCTAAGTTATTAAAAGCTTAGAACCTCTTATACTTTCTTATCTGCTTAGTGAAAAACGGTGTCCTAAAAAGCAAAATTGCTTTTGGCACCGTTTTTTTACTTCATTAGAATTCCATCAATTTAACTGTTACCTTACCATTTTGACTTCGTGATAAATGAACTGTTTCGCCAGGTCTCAAGCAACGGTTGTTTTTCATGTTATGGGGGTTAACAATGGTGACTTCCTTGTCTGAGTCTACTAGTTCTATGTCGTTATGGCAGCGGCTGATGCCTTCTTCGTCTGGTGTACAGTCAGTATCATTAAGTACTTTTCCTTCTGATTCTTGACCAAAGTCTCCGGAAATAAGGTTGACAGTATATGTTCCGTTGGCCCCGTTCTTCTGTAAGTCCAGTCCACTTTCTACTTCTTCCTGTGTCAGACTATCTCCAGCACCGTCATTTCCTGATGTTAAGGTAACGAATAATACAAGCGTTAGTCCAATGACTACTATAAGACCAATTCTAATTGTCTTTTTATGCATTTTTGCTCTCCCTCACTTTATGTACAAAAATAAGAAGCTATTCCATCAGAACAGCTTCTTAGTACCTGCATTTATTCAACAACTAATGTTGTTTGCATGTCAGCATGCCCTTCACCACAAGGGATGTTGCAGTAAATAGTATATTCGCCTGGTTCTTCAGGGGTAAAGGTTGCTTCGCCTTCACCTTCAATCTTCACATCAAATTCATCAATCGAAATACCGTGCATGCCTTCTTCATTTGTAAGAGAAACTGCAACTTCCTCACCCGCAGTAACGGTATATTCATCTTGATCAAAATCAAAATTGGATGCTGTTATATTTAGTTCATTGCTGGCAGCTGATGCTGATGAACTGTCATCCTCATTGCCAGGGTCACCTGAGTCACTTCCACCACACGCTGCAAGAAATAAAATAAGTCCAAGAGCCAGTACTGCTAATAATCCTTTTTTCATATAAATCCTCCTCAAACTTTAAGTCTATTTGTTTACTACAGTGTTAATTGTAATTACTAAATATCCATTTTTTATGGAGAAACTGAGTCAAATGTGTGAACTTATTTATTTTTCATATTATATGTAGATAACAGTGCAAAAAAGCAATTTTCTACTATTAATAGAAGATTGCTTTTTAAAGGAGGGTACTATTTTGGAGGTCAAATCCTATCCATTTGTAATAAAGGCATTAGTTATTCCTAAGCTCTTAATTTTATCAACATCTTGAAGAACTTGCTTTTTCCCTGAATATGGTCCAACTTCTACACTATAAATTTCTCCACCATCAGTTTTATATGTCTTAATGTCAGCATTTATTTTATTTCTAGTAATTAAGTTGTACCGTTGTTGTGCACTTTTTTTCATTCCTGTAGTTTCAACTACTATTTTATACTTTCCCATCAAAAGCCTCCCTAACTTATTTTAATAGTATACTCGAATGTTAAGTAAAGGAATGGTCATTAAACATGGATCTTTATAAAATGATTAAATAATCTATTGAATTATTGTGGTGGTAATTAAGTAGTTTATTCTGAATATGCGAGTATTATTATACTAAAGTTATAGTATACTAAGTTTATGGAGTTAAGGGAGGATAGCGTTTTCAATATGTAGAAAACGGATCATGAACTTTATTCCAAAATATCAATATACACAGGAGCATAATACACCCGCAAGACGTGTAATGGAAAGAATCGGATTAACGCCGTATATTCCATTGTATTCCGTTAATTTGAAAAGCTTTGTTCATCATATGGTACATCAGTTCTGTTGAAAAACCTTTTCCCATAAATCGACGATCTGTCCTTAATCTGCCTAACATTGCGTAACGGCTGGCATAAATAGAGTATCCTCCCAAACTAACCATTTGGTCATCCAGGAATAATCCATATAAACGATTCTTTCCGGTTATGAGTCTATTAAAGATACGTTTTATATAATCATCCTCAATTCCTGTGTTCATCTTCTCTAAGTGTTTAAAATCATTACTATTAAGAACTCGGTTTTGTCCATTTACTCCACTCCTCAAATGTTTCCTTCTCTCAAAACATAATTTTACCACCTTACTTATTTAATGATAAACCTTTTTTGTAGTTAAGAATATATACATAAGTGTAACTAAGGCATTAAGGATTGGCGATAAACCATGTATTCTAATTTGGGCACTTAAATTTTTGTTTTGCATATAGTATAGTACCCTCCTGTAAATATAATCGAATGCCAACCTCAAAAAGTGTCATGACAACAATAGTTTACAATTCATTTTTTTTAGTTTTACAATCCAAAAAAGAGTTGACAAATTACTGAATTTTAGAATATAATTGTGAAACTATAATTTATAGAAAATAAATTAATATAATCCGGCAATGATAGGATTTAGTAGTGTTATATTTCCCTGTTCCAGAGAACTGATGGTGGTGAGAATCAGTCAAAGATAAACATGAATTACAATCCTTGAGCTTCTTTTTCGTAGTAAGGAGAAATTCTTATGAAGGGAAAGACGGTAAATTGTGCGTTAACAATTTTTAAGTGGTGAAGCGTGATTCTTCACAACTAGGGTGGTACCGCGATATCAATCGTCCCTATTGGTTATTAACTGACCAGTAGGGACTTTTTAGTATAATTTAATAATGCGCTATAGGCAATGAAAGGAATCAAGTAGTGTCTTATCTCCCTGTTTAAGAGAGCTGATGGTGGTGGAAATCAGTCACAGATAAGCATGAATTACAATCCTTGAGCTTCTTTCTCGTAGTAAGGAGATTCTCTTTATGAAGGGAAAGACGGTAAATTGATCGTTAACAATCTTAAAGTGGTGAACTATTTTGTTTGTTCACAATATGGGTGGTACCGCGTGTTAAATCGTCCCTGTCGTTTATGACGGCAGTGGGCGATTTTTATTTTTTAGGGAGGTGATGCTTCTGGAGAAGCGGAAGCAGGTTGATGGTTTATGTGATAAGAAAAGAAATAAAACGAATCAGGAGGAATTAACTTATGTCTACAAATGAATTAAATGAACTACGCAATAAAATTGATGAAATCAACTTGGAAATTTTAACATTATTGAACCAACGAGCTGAAGTTGTGCAAGAGATTGGTCAGCAAAAGGAAAAGCAAGGTACAGTCCGGTTTGATCCTGTTCGTGAACGTCAATCACTTGATTTAATTGATGAGCACCACGACGGGCCTTTTGAGAGATCAACTATACAACATATTTTTAAGGAGATCTTTAAAGCAAGTTTAGAACTGCAGGAAGACGACCATAAGAAGGCATTATTAGTCTCACGAAAAGCACGTCCCGAAGATACAATTGTAGATATAAATGGCGAGAAAATTGGTAATGGTGAACAAGGATTTATAATGGGACCATGCGCTGTTGAAAGCTATGAACAAGTGAAAGAAGTTGCCCTAGCAATGAAGGAACAAGGCCTTACTTTAATGAGAGGTGGAGCGTTCAAGCCTCGTACTTCTCCATATGACTTCCAGGGCTTAGGAATAGAAGGTTTGCATATTTTAAGAAAAGTTGCTGACGAAGTAGGAATGTCAGTTGTTAGTGAAATTCTTACACCACAGGACGTTGAAGAAGCCTTGGATTATGTTGATGTTATTCAGGTAGGCGCCCGCAACATGCAAAATTTTGAATTACTGAAGACGGTAGGGAGAGTCAAGAAACCTGTATTGCTGAAAAGAGGTCTATCTGCAACAATTCAAGAATTTATTAATGCAGCAGAATATATTATTTCACAAGGAAATGATCAAATCATTTTATGTGAACGTGGAATTCGAACTTACGAAAAAGCAACAAGAAATACATTAGATATTTCTGCTGTACCTATTTTGAAAAAAGAAACTCATTTACCAGTTGTAGTTGATGTAACGCACTCTACCGGAAGAAAAGATTTACTATTTCCAGCGGCAAAAGCAGCTTTGGCGATTGGAGCAGATGCTATTATGGCGGAAGTTCATCCAGATCCTGCAGTTGCATTGTCCGATGCTGCCCAACAGATGAATATTCCTGAATTTAATGCGTTTATCGAGGAGTTAAAGGTCTTTAAAGGGAAACTAGCGTAAGGTTTATAATAGATTTTAAGTTTTCTTCCATTGCATGTAATATAATCTGCCAATTATTGCATGTATTATAGTTATATCGTGTATATCAGAGATATTGTACACAAATACAAACTAAATTTCTAAGAGTCTGAAATATACCAATTTTCATAGGTATATAGCCTTAAACAGGAATTTGAAAAGTGTGAATACTATGAGAATATATAAAAATACACTATAATTATAATTTATAAGGGGGAATAGTTAACGTGAAAAAGAAACTAACGTTATTATTTATTGCAATTATTTCAATCAGCTTACTTGCTGCTTGTGGCTCAAGTGAGACTAGTGGCGATGGAGAAGGAAAGACTTATTCGGTCGCTACGGATTCTAACTTTCAGCCTTTTGAATATAAGAATCCTGATACTGGTGAAATGGAAGGCTTTGATATTGAATTGATTAGAGCTATCGCTGATGAAGCTGGTTTTAATGTAGAATTTGAAACCATGGAATTTGATGGTTTACTTGCATCAATGAGAACAAGTAAGAATGATATTGGTATCGCTGGTATTTCTATTACGGAGGAACGTGAAGAGTTCATCGATTTCTCTGATAAATACTATGATTCTGGTTTAATTCTTGCAGTCCCTGCTGATTCAGACATTGAGTCAATAGAAGATGTAGGCGGATTAAAAGTTGGGGCGCGCCAAGGGTCGACAAGTAACGACTATTTAAAAGCTAATACCGATGCTGAAGTTGAAGCATATCCGGAAATTGTTACTGCATATATGGACTTGGAAAGAGGACGTCTTGATGCCGTGCTATATGATTTACCAAACGTGAAATATTATATTAAAGAAAATGCTCCAGATAAATTAAAAACAGTTGGTAAAGTATTAGAAGGTCAGCCATATGGTATTGCACTGCCGGAAGGATCAGATCTAGTTGAGCCTGTAAATGAAGGTTTAGCGGCTGTGAAAGAAAACGGAACATATGCAGAAATTTATAAGAAGTGGTTTGGAACAGAGCCACCAGAAACAGAATAGTCATCTTTGCAGACTACAAATCAAGCGTAACAAGTAATTGCTTGTTACGCTGTTTTATTAGCAGTTAAGAAAGTATAAATACTTTCTTACTGCATAAGTGCAACTAAGGCACTCGCCATTAAGGCTTGGTGAATGCCAAGTTTTCTAAAGGAGAGAGATACAGAATGATTTATACGACGTTTATGGAATCAGCATATGTTCAAAGTTTGCCTTTCTTAATAGATGGTCTGAAAATAACAGTAATGATTACGGTTATTGGTTTGTTTTTTGGGATGATTATTGGGTCGTTAGCTGGTTTAGGGAAACTCTCTAAAAACAAAATAATTAGAGGGTTTTGGTCGGTTTATGTTGAGGTTGTTCGTGGGACACCAATACTGGCTCAAGCACTATTTCTATATTATGGTGTTTCCGAAGACCTAATAGGTTTGAACATATCTTCATTTAATGCCGGTGTTATTGCAATAGCCGTTAATGCTGGTGCATATATTGCTGAAATTGTTCGTGGCGCTGTTTATTCAATTGATAAAGGACAGCATGAAGCAGGACGCTCGATGGGATTAACCGAAAACCAAACGATGCGTTATATTATTTGGCCACAAGCATTTAAACGAATGATTCCACCTCTTGGAAACCAATTTATTATTAGTTTAAAAGACACGTCTGTATTTTCAGTTATTGTAGTACATGATGTTGTGTTTATGGCAAAAGAATACTACAACACTACCTTTGAAATTTTTGAAACATTAGTTATGGTTTGTTTACTTTACTTATGTATCACAGTGCCAACAGCACTCTATTTGAACAGACTAGAAAGGAAGCTGGATGTATAAATGATTACAGTAAAAGATTTACACAAATCGTTCGGTGACTTAGAGGTGTTAAAAGGGATTGATGCTAAAGTTGATGAGAGTGAGGTTGTGTGCGTTGTTGGGCCATCGGGTTCCGGGAAAAGTACATTTCTTAGATGTATTAACCTTCTCGAAGATATCACAGCAGGAGAAATTACGATTGACGGAGATCATTTAACAGATCCAAACGTTAATATTAATGAAGTCCGCTCTCAAGTGGGAATGGTCTTTCAGCACTTCAATCTATTTCCACATAAAACGGTCTTGGAAAATATTACGCTAGGTCCTATCAAGGTAAAAAATCTATCCGAAAATGAAGCGAAAGATGTCGCACTTTCACTTCTCGAAAAAGTAGGACTATCTGATAAAGCAGATGATTATCCGGATAGTCTTTCTGGTGGACAAAAACAACGTGTAGCAATTGCCAGGTCTCTTGCTATGAATCCGAAAGTTATGCTGTTTGACGAGCCTACATCTGCTCTCGATCCTGAACTTGTTGGAGATGTGCTTGAGGTAATGAAGGATTTAGCAGAAGAAGGAATGACAATGGTTGTTGTGACACATGAGATGGGTTTTGCTAAGGAAGTGGGGGACCGTGTGTTATTCATGGATGAAGGAATTATTATGGAAGAGGGGAATCCACAACAAATTTTTGATAACCCTCAAAATCCTCGAACCCAATCATTTTTAAGTAAGATTCTCTAATTTAAAATCAATGGCAATCCCACTGTTAGCCTGGGATTGCCTTTTTGTTTGATGTCAAAATAGTATTGGCACAAGGAAAAATGCACTGGCTGCCAGCACGCCAGCTCCTAAATTATATGGAGACATAGCTTTTACATATTTCATATGATCTGCTTCAGCGATACCAGCAGACATTGCAGTCATTCCTGATACTGGCGAGGTAACATCTCCAAATGTTCCGCCTGATAATACTGCTGCCACGATTATAGGGATGGAAGACCCAGTTGCGACAGCTAATGTAAATGCAACAGGCATCATTAAAGCCCAACTTCCCCAAGACGAACCAATAAAGTAAGAGACAGTCGCTGTTGCAACAAAAGTAATTACCGGGACAAAAGTGGTGCTAATCGTATTGGACAGGGTATTTTCAATGAGTGTCGTTAAACCAAGGTCTTGTGATACCGTTGAAATTGGCCAAGCAACAATTAATATACCTATAGTGACAATAAGTTTATTACCACCTTTAATAAAATTATCCACTTGTTGAGCTAGTTTAAGACCTTGAAACAAATATAAAAGAAAGGTCACAATTAGTGTAAGAATCAATGCTACTAACATTGCTTTTGATGATTCTTCGCTCCCAATCATTAGAAAAAAACTCAGTGGTATTAAAGTTAATAAAGGAATTATAAGATTAATTAACTTTGGCTTAAGGGAGGGTTCCTGATCCATATCATGGTTATGTTCCATATTACCTTTCACTGCATTACCAGTCTGGTCTTTACTTGTTTCCGCTTTGTGATGGTGGGACATATCTTCCGCAAATTCTGTTTGCAAATCTGCCTTTGTGGAGGAGTGATTTCGAATTAGTTCCTTCATTGGACCCAAATTAAACTTGGGCATTATCGTGGCAAGTGCAATGAGAATAGAAAAGTAACTAAAAAATTGATAAGGAAGTGACTGCAAGTAAAATGAAAATGCTGATCCCTCAATACCAGTAGTGTCCATTCCATTTTGAACAACTCCGATAATAAAACCTACAAAGGTTGTTGCAATAGGAATTAACAAAACGACAGGACTCGATGAGTTATTTAACATGTATGCCAATCTTTCTTTAGCTATTTTATATTTTTCAGCTAAAGGTTTAATAATTGCTCCAGTAGCTACAACGCGAAAACCGCAATCAACAAATGTAACAGGCAATAATGCCCACAATGCGACAAACGTTTTCTGACTACTGTTAATATATTTTCCAACAAACTCTGCAAAGGCTTGTATCCCTCCTGACACCTGGATAAGAGCAACCAGACCACTAAAAATATATAGAAATAAGACAACGTGAATATTGCCGGAGGTGGTTAAAACACCTGTTATGTAATCAACGGTTTTAAAAAACGATCCAAAAAAAGAATGTGTTAAAATAAAACTGCCAATCCAAAGACCGATTAACAAGGATGGTATTACTTGTTTCGTCCATATAGCAAAAATAATTGCCGAAATTGGTGGGATCACTGATAACCATAAATCCATACTATCTCTCCTTTATATTAATGAAGAAAGTGGCTGGGACAAAAGTGTTTAAGTCAAAGTAAAATCCGAATTATGATTCAAACTCTTGAGATAGAATTCGAATTAGTTCGGATTTTTGCAGTTAAGAAAGTAGTTATACTTTCTTAACTGCATAAGTGCAAGTATGGCATTCACCAAAAGGCTTGGTGAATGCCTTGTTATCTAATGTTGCTTATTAGATATAAACTGCGAAGTAACATGGAAAAATACTCAACCGGGGCTCATAACTTCGATATGAGTGACCGTTTCTCACTATTTAAACAGAGTTCGGTTTCTCATAACCCTGATGAAGACCCGTTTCACGCTATTTGAATAGAGTTCGGGTTCTCATAACCCCGATGAAGACCCGTTTCACGCTATTTGAACAGCGTTTGTGCTCTCATAACCCCGATGAAGACAATTTTCACGCTATTTGAACAGCGTTTGTGCTCTCATAGCCCTGATGAAGATACTTTTCACGCTATTTGAATAGCGTCCGGGTTCTTATAACCCTGATGAGTGAGCCCATGACTAGTAAGACTGCGAAAGTGCTAGCTTGTGCAGATGTTGCATTGGTACCGGAGTGGTGCAAAAGAAAATTTTTACTGTGTCGCAGTTTATATCAACTACGTATTAGATCCAACCATTGATAATGAACGTTCTAAATAACCTATCCTGTTATTATTCGTCTTTAAAGTAGAGATTTTTAGTTATGTCCCAGCCTCTATAAAATTAAGAAGATACCATATTCCTGCATGCTTCCGCGCATTCACGACAAATTTTTGCACACTCCTGGCAATGGTTATCCTTAAATTTCTCACACTCGACTGCACACGCATCACAGATAGTCGCGCAAATCTGGCAGTGCTGATTGGCGAAAGTGCTGTTTCGAGACATGTAAGCTGCTGATTGAAAACAAATTTCAGCACAATCATTTAACGTTTGAATACATCTGATTCTAGCCTGAACATCTGGTTCTAGTAAGCAAGCGGTTGTACATTCTTCACACGCTCGAGCACACTTTAGACATGCTTCAATACAATAATCCATGTTTGTTGGTGATGCTGATAATACTCCCATTTTAAAACCTCCAAAATTTTAGTCGTTGTTAATATGTGTAACTCGAAACTATTTCATACCGTTTGTAGGTCAAAAGAATAATTTTGTTGCCCTTACAGCCTCTTTAAAAAAACAAAATCAATTATAAAAAATGAGCTTGGAGGATCCAAGCTCGTTTTAAGGTACATCACTAATATGTATCAATTGTGTATTAGTTCTTTTCTGTTAGATAACTAATAGCTCCTATAGCAATACCTAATAGCGCGCCGCCAGCTACTTCAATTGGCATGTGCCCAAGCAGTTCCTCAAGTTTTTTCTTGCGTTCTTTGTGGTAAATACCGGGATGCTCATTTGCAAATCTTTCTAACTGTTCGTTTAGTACGTTTACTTCCATGGCGATTTCACCAGTTTGCCTGCGAATTCCCATTGCATCATATACGACAATTAAACCAAAAATACTGCTGACACCGAATTCAATGGAAGGAACACCTTTTTTAAGTCCTACATAAGTGGTAAGAGCTGTAACTGCTGAAGAGTGGGAACTTGGCATATCACCAGAACCAATCAACCTTTTCCAATCCCATGTACCTTCTTCTAAATATTTCATTGGTACCTTCAGGAATTGTGCGGAACCTATTCCTATTAACGCCGTTATCATGGATCGATTTAACATATGGTCACCTCAAGATTAGGATGAGAAAAAAATCTGCATTTTATACAGAAAAGTAATTCTTATTATTGTTAACAGAGTAGAGAAGAAAGGGGTTCGTTGAATAAGAATACTTATATTAAATAGTTACAAAATTCTTTGACACAATGCAAATAATGATGTAAATTAATTAATATACGAACATTAATATTAAATAAATATAAAATATTCGTTTTTAGGAGATGTTAATATGGAGAATGCGTTTGATTATGAGGATATTCAATTAATTCCCGCAAAATGTGTGGTAAATAGCAGATCCGAATGTGATACAACTGTAAATTTAGGCGGGTATATTTTTAAAATGCCTGTAGTCCCAGCAAATATGCAAACTATAATAGATGAAAAGATTGCAATCTCCTTAGCCGAAAATGGTTACTTTTATATTATGCATCGCTTCGAACCTGAGACGCGTATCGCTTTTATTAAAGATATGATTTCACGTGGATTAATTGCATCTATAAGTGTAGGTGTAAAAGCTGAAGAGTATGATTTCATACAACATTTAGCTAATGAACAGCTTGCACCACAATTCATAACCATTGATATTGCACATGGACATTCCAATGCAGTCATTAAAATGATTGAGCATATTAAAAAATACTTACCTGAAAGTTTTGTTATCGCAGGAAATGTCGGTACTCCAGAAGCAGTAAGAGAGCTGGAACATGCTGGTGCTGATGCAACAAAAGTAGGTATAGGCCCGGGGAAGGTATGTATAACAAAGATAAAAACCGGATTTGGAACCGGTGGCTGGCAATTAGCAGCAATAAGATGGTGTGCAAAAGCAGCAAGTAAACCGATAATTGCCGATGGAGGCATTCGTACGCATGGCGATATAGCAAAGTCGATTAGATTTGGGGCATCTATGGTAATGATTGGTTCATTGTTCGCTGGACATGAGGAATCTCCAGGTGAAACGATTGAAAAAGATGGAAAGTTCATTAAAGAATACTTTGGCTCAGCTTCAGAGTTTCAAAAAGGCGAAAAGAAAAATGTAGAAGGAAAGAAAATGTTTGTGGAGCATAAAGGTTCACTTAAAGATACATTGATTGAAATGGAGCAGGATCTTCAATCAGCCATTTCTTATGCTGGCGGAAACAAACTGCAAGCAATTCGTAATGTAGATTATGTCGTTGTGAAAAACTCTATTTTTAATGGGGATAAAGTTTATTAAACTAACAGGCTCCGCTTTTTTATCGCGAAATTTGAAAGTTATAGATAACTGTAAGTGGACATACGATCCGCTATTTCGATAAAAAGTGCTATTGTGCGGATATGCGGACACAGTGGACCTTATCAAACATGTATTGACTTAAAAATGGGTATTTCTATTAAATAACGTCCCTGGTAGTGGATTGAGGGATTCACTTTGCTGATTTGATGAATCTCATTCCGTTATCCTCTAAAAAGCTCTCGTTCCACTAATTGTCTGTTTAAACCTCATATTCCATTAATATTATTCCCTTAGCGGAACGAGGCCTAAAAGTGCGTTCATGCGAGCTTGGTTGGATAAACTGATGCCGCTCTGTTTCCAGTATTGGTTCAGTATGTGTACCAATGAGGTCTTGACAACATCGTTTAAACCGGAGTCTAGCACCTCACCTTTAAGTTTCTCAAAACCTAGTGTAAAATTAACTTGGGACATCATAAATTCCTCCTCTACATTATTTTCGTGGTTGAAAACATTGTAATACGAGGACTTATGGTGTCCTTTCTTTTTACACAATTATATAGACATAATCGAATAATCGAACTAGAATCCGTCTTGCTGATTTGTCGGGTTCATATTCTGTTATTCACCTTTTGATTCTCTTTGATTCGGTAACTGATCTCTCATTCATATAACAACAAATATATATTAAATTACAGATTGAGTAGAATACTTAATAATAAATTGAGTTTCTCAGCATCAAGAAAATTTAATTCTTATATTATTTATAGTAAAATGTGATTAGCCACCTTACGTAAATTTTGTGGCCTGATTTTAGCAGTTAAGAAAGTATAAAAACTATCTTACTGCATAAGTGAACTAAGGCTTTTGCCATTAGGTTGGCGAAAGCCAAGTTTTCTAATATAGGTAAGTAAAGGAGTACTCATCGTGAAAATAGGGATTGATAAAATAGGTTTTTATGCACCTCATTTATATGTTGATATGAACAAACTGGCTGTCAGCAGAAATGTGGAGCCTGAGAAATTTACAATTGGTATTGGTCAGGAAAAGATGTCAATACCTCCAATCACGCAGGATCCAGTTACGTTAGCAGCAAATGCCGCATTGGAAATTTTGGATGCGAAAGATAAGGAAACGATTGACTTTGTTATTTTTGGTACCGAGTCAGGCATTGACAGCTCCAAATCAGCGGGCGTTTATGTTCATGACTTATTAGGGTTAAATCCATATGCTCGTGTTATCGAAGTAAAACAGGCTTGTTATGGAGCTACAGCTGGTCTTCAAATGGCAAAAGGACACATTGCATTAAATCCCGAGAGCAAGGTATTGGTATTGGGTTCAGATATTGCAAGGTATGGTTTGGATACGCCAGGAGAGGCAACTCAAGGGGCTGGAGCAGTTGCTATAGTAGTTAGTGCAGATCCTAACATTATGGCTCTTGAAGATCAGAGTGTTTATTTCACCTCTGATATTATGGACTTTTGGCGTCCCGTCTATTCAGACAAAGCTTTTGTTGACGGAAAATTGTCCAATGAACAGTATATTTCATTCTTCTCCAAGGTATGGGAGCAGTACAAGACGAAGACGGGTCTGAAACTAAATGACTTTGAGGCCATTTGTTTCCACCTTCCATATACAAAAATGGGGCTTAAAGCGTTAAGAACTGTTTTGGATGAGGGAACGGAAGATGTGAAAGAACGACTAGTAGCAAACTACAAAATCAGTACAAGCTATAACAGGAATGTAGGAAATATTTATACGGCTTCGTTATACTTAAGTTTTCTGTCTCTTCTTGAACAAAAGGATGATTTGGCAGCTGGATCAAGAATTGGGTTATTCAGCTATGGTTCCGGGGCAGTTGGGGAGTTCTTCACCGGTATTTTGCAGCCAAATTACAGAGAGCACTTATATGCGGGAAATCATAATGATTTATTTTCTGCAAGAAAAGAAGTAACCGTTTCGGAATATGAGGAAATCTTCCAGCAGACGCTGCCAACTGACGGATCAACCATCAACTTGGATATTAATAACGACCCGGCATCGATTTGTTTGTCAGGTTTGAAAGATAATAAACGGCAATATGTCAATAAGGTTAAATAGAACTAATGCGGAACTCTGGGTGGATATATGCTTCCCGGAGTTATTCGGTTTTGGGAGTATTGTAATTTAATGGTATTATTAAACTATTATCTCGGTGGGAAATATATACAAAGTTTTGAGGTGAATATATGGATGCAAATGCAATCTTCACTAGAGTGAAAGAACATACACCTAAAATCCTTGGAAGTGAAGGCTTTTCAAAATTTGCAGTACTTATACCACTTGTTGAGAAGGATGACGGAATTAATGTCTTATTTGAAGTCCGTTCACATTCTTTAAAAAGGCAGCCAGGAGAAATTTGTTTTCCCGGGGGAAGGCTTGATGACCAGGATCAAACAGAACAGGATGCTGCTATCAGGGAGACAACAGAAGAGCTGGGTATTAATAGGACTGACATTTCAGAGGTTCATCCATTAGATTATCTTGTTTCTCCGTTTGGAATGATTGTTTATCCATATGCAGGTTTCCTTGGAAGGACCGATCATATCGAACCAAATCCTTCAGAAGTAGAAGAAGTTTTTATGGTCCCACTGAAATTTTTCATGGAAACGGAGCCGGAAATTCATCGAGTGAACATAGGTATTGAACCTGAGGAAAATTTTCCTTATGAACTAATTGTTGGTGGCCGTAATTATAATTGGCGCAGCGGGAAGATTGATGAATACTTCTATACCTATGAGAAAAAAGTCATATGGGGTCTGACTGCAAAGATTATATCCCATTTCACTGCAATTATTCAGGATGTATAATTAATATTTCTATAATAAAAGCGTTATTTACCCCGATAAATAGATTTCATTAAATGGAGTCTTGATTGGGGTTTTTTTTGGCCAAATTTTCGTTGACACTAAAATGATTAGTGGTTATTATGGAGTAATTCCTACTAATTTTATAAGGAAAGGATGTTTTAAATGGTAACTAAAGTTCAGCCCATTGATGAAGTAAAAGATCCAGTACAACAGAATAGTACTGAATTAAATAATCCTCAAATGCCACTAATAATTGGGGGGCTGATCGTTGGGGCTATCTTAATGATTTATCTTATGGTTACGCAAAATATTGTTCAGCCATTACTACTTGTAATTGGCCTGTTGCTTGGATATACGCTGTTTCATGCTCGCTTTGGTTTTACATCAGCATTTCGCAGGCTTATGTCTGTTGGAAATGGGAAGGCGTTACGTTCACATATGCTAATGTTAGCTGTTGCAGTTACATTATTTGCTCCAATTTTAGCATTTGGTTATTCGTTCTTTGGAGGAGATGTTGCTGGATACGTAGCACCAGTTGGCGTTAGTCTCTTTGTTGGTGCCTTCATGTTCGGAATAGGTATGCAGCTTGGAGGAGGGTGTGCTTCTGGTACGCTTTATGCTGTTGGTGGTGGCCGCACTGTTATGTTCGTAACACTTTTATTTTTTATTATTGGTTCTACAATCGGAGCCTATCACTTACCATTTTGGACGCAAGAATTACCGGCCTTTGAACCTATTTCACTGGCAACATCTACAGGGCTAGGTTACGGAGGTGCCTGGATCTTATCGATTGCGTTGTTTGGTTTGATTTCTTGGCTTACCTTGGTTGTGGAAAAAAAGAAAAAAGCGCCTAAAATGGCATCTGTTCCGTCAACAACAGGCTGGAAGAGACTTTTACGTGGATCCTGGCCATTGTTCGCAGCAGCAATTGCATTGGCGGTTCTTAATGCGATAACATTAATGACTCGAGGTGCGCCATGGGGTGTTACTTCTGCTTTCGCATTATGGGGTTCTAAAGTAGCACAATTTCTAGGGAACGATGTAGCTAGCTGGGGATATTGGCAAAGCGCAAATGCCGCTGTACTCGAGTCATCGATTTTTATGGACTCAACCACTGTATTGAATCTAGGTGTTATTTTAGGGGCATTTCTTGCTTCAGCAGCGGGTGGGCTTTTCAAATTTACAAAAATAAACAGTAAAAATGTTGCCGCGGCTGTAATAGGAGGGTTGATGTTAGGCTATGGCGCTCGTCTCGCATTCGGTTGTAATATTGGCGCATACTTTGGCGGAATTGCATCATTCAGTCTTCACGGATACATTTGGGGAATCCTGGCATTAGCTGGAACCTTTGTAGCCCTATATCTCAGACCATTGTTTGGTTTGTCAGTACCTAAATCAAAAGATTCTTTTTGTTAATTTGTTATTAGTATCACCATGTGAGTTATTTGCATGGTGATTTTTTGGTAGTTAAGAAAGTAAATGCTTTCATATAATTTCTTTAATGGATACAAGTTTTTCAACATAAAAAAGTTTAGTATTTTTCTATTGTATTACAATAGCAGCTTTCGCCAAGCGTGTTCTAATAGTGTTTTATTAACTTTCTTGATAAGTGTAATTATATTGTAATAAACTTTCCAAATATTTAGTAATGACTAAATCTCTAAAACTCTTTATTCTAGCAATATAACTAAAAGAAAGGATGTTTTTCATGATTAACAAGATTAGTAAAATTGCTAT
The DNA here is from genome assembly GCF_900110695.1 of Virgibacillus subterraneus. Lineage (GTDB taxonomy): Bacteria > Bacillota > Bacilli > Bacillales > Amphibacillaceae > Lentibacillus > Lentibacillus subterraneus. Next base: position 68,869 of record NZ_FOEH01000008.1, read on the forward strand.
TATATCGACCTTGTCATTAGCTTTACTATTTCCTGCTACTACAATGGCAGCAGATTCATATACTGTGGAACCTGGTGATACCCTTTGGAAAATTGCTTTAAAAACTACTACAGGGGTAAGTGAGCTGATTGAAGCAAATCCTCAACTTTCAAACCCCGATTTAATTTATCCAGGACAGCAAATTAATATAGTGGTAAATGATGAGCATAATCAAGAACAGGAAGTTATTAGATTAGTAAATAAAGAAAGAGCAGAAGCAGGTTTACCTGCATTGAAATATGATTGGGAGCTTGCCAGAGTAGCGAAGTATAAATCTAGAGATATGAATAATGTTGGATACTTTAGCCACGATAGCCCAACTTATGGTTCACCATTTACAATGATGAAAGACTTTGGAATCTCCTATAACTCAGCAGGGGAAAACATTGCAAGGGGCCATGCGTCTGCCGAAGAAGTTGTTAACGGGTGGATGAATAGTTCTGGACACAGAGCAAACATCTTAAGTGATGATTTCACACACATTGGCGTAGGGTACGTGGAAGATGGTCGCCACTGGACTCAAATGTTTATCAAAAAATAATGGTAATTATTGTTTAATCCGTGAATTCTACAAAAGAGTTCACGGGTTTTTTTGCGAGAAAATAGAGTTTATCTTAAGAATTTTACTATTAATAATATGTCTAAAAAATTTTTGAAAGCGATTTAGATTGTGTTATTATATTATTCGAAGTGCGTAGAGGATATTAGAAGGAGGTGGAATTAAAACCGTACTTAAAATAATATAAACGAAAGAGTGAGTATAATTATTAATTCAGCAAAAAGAATGATCCTTTTTTTAAGTCTGACCTTTATTCTTGTGTTAACAGCATGTAATGGGGATCAACAAGAAAGTCAAGATAACAAGAATAACGAAAATGAAGAAGAACAAAAAACAATATCAATTGGGTTAGATCCATATGATTATGCTACTGTACCTGCATATCTTTCTAAGGAAATCTTGGAACAAGAAGGATATGAAGTGAAAATCGAGGAAGGTCAGATTGGTATATTATATGAAGCACTAGCCAATGAAGAAATTGATGCATTTATAGATATTTGGTCACCGAATTTACAAAGTTCCTATTTAAAGGAATACGAAGGCCAATTTGACATTGCAGGAACACTTTACTCAGATATGCCAATTGGAGTTGCTGTCCCTACATATATGGAAGATGTGAATTCAATTGCGGATTTAAATAAGTATAAGGAAAAATTTGATAAAAAAGTTTATGCAATTGATCCAGGCAGTGGTATGGCAGATACAACAAAGAAAATGGTTGAAGCTTATGACATGAATGATTTTGAAATAAAAAATAGCAGTACAGCAGCAATGCTTGCTCAAGCTGAAAGTGTAATGAAGGATAAAGAAGGAATTGTCTTTAATGCGTGGCGTCCTCATCCGATGTTCGTGAGAATGGACATTAAATTTTTAGATGACCCCAAAAATGTATGGAAGCTTGATGATGTTCAAGTAGGTGTTACGTCTGATCTGAAAAAACAATCGCCTACAGCTTATACATTATTTTCTAACATGAAACTGACACTGAATCAAGTTGAGCAGTGGATAATGGAGATTGATACGGAAGGTAAAACACCTGAAGAATTAGCCGAAACCTGGGTAGAAGAAAATCAAGGCAAAGTTAATAAGTGGTTGGAGAAATAAAGCTGGACAATATTTAAATAAGAATATATAGAACAGGATAGATATGGCAAATTATGCCTTGTCTATCCTATTTTTATTTACATTTAAAAAGGTAATGGCAGGAATCTATTAGAGAATTATATCTTCTTTTATTTGCAGTTAAGTAAGACACACGATTCATATAAGGGGATCTAAGAAAATAAAAATACGCTTTCATAGGAATCCCTTTAACAGATGCCAAGTGTTCTAAACATATATTGTAAAATTAAGATGTCGAATAATAGAAAATTGTCTAAATAATACTACTTTTTACCCATCGAATAAATTATAGGAAGGTTGTACTATATAAATAGGCTGTATAGCAATTATTTTAAAGGAGGAAATCTATTGTTTAAGAAATTATCCGCTTTAGCATTATCTGCAACTTTAATTGGAAGTTTTGCTTTTTCAAGTAATTCTGAACAAGTTGATCCACAACCAAAGAAAGCTGCAGACTTTAATTTAAGTTTGGTCGATAAGATTGGAGCATCACCAGATCTTGCAGAAAAGGCAAAGGAGTTAGGGGTGAATTTATCTAAGACGGACCCTGCTGAAAAGTTAAACAACGGTACAAAGTTTCAACAAGCTGGTGATAATCATGTAGCCTACCAAGAATCAGAAGGCGAAGTTCCAATGCTAGTAATACTGGCTAAATTCAAGGAAGGCGATGAACCAGTAGGGGATCCAGAAGGGCAAGTTGATGCTAAATATTTTAAGGATTTGATTTTCGGCGACTCATATAATCCTTATGAATTACCACAGTTTGAGCAATATGCTGAATTTAATGGAAAAGAAGCACCAACGGATAAGACGATGCAAAATGCCTATAAAGAATCCAGCTATGGTAATGTAGAATTAGTTAGATTGGAAGATACGGATTATGCATGGGTAGAACTACCTAAAGGGGCCTCCTATTATTTAGATCAGGAAGGGACATATGCTGATGGTGGAGAGTATCTTCTAGGTAATGCGAATGGTGATGCCCATATGGGTGAGTTTGTTCGAGACGCTTTAAAATCTGCTGATAGTGATGTTGATTTTAGTAAGTATGCTGAGGATGGGGAGGTTCCTAACGTATTTATCATCCATGAAGGAACCGGTGCAGAGTTCAGTAGAGATCCGGCACAAATCTGGTCGCATAAATGGAGTGTACTCAGTGCACTTTATTATGGTAAGTACTATGAGACAGGAGTACCCGCACCACAGTATGAGGGTATGGAATATAATGAATGGATAGACAAAACTATAGAAGAAGATATGACTTATGATGGCGTGGTAGTAAACAATTACAATATTCAACCTGAAATTGGCGGGAACGTTGCAGGTTATAACCTTGAAACAGGAGGCTATGACGAAGCTTCAAAAACAGGACCATTTCCTGCACAACCAGGTGTTTACGCACATGAATTTGGTCATGCATTAGGATTACCTGACTTCTATGACACTGCATATTCTTCAGAAGGTGTAGGGAATTACTCTATGATGGCAGGTGGATCGTGGATGCGTTATCCAGATGCTGCTGCATACTCAGGGAACTCACCAACGCATTTTGATCCATTCTCTAAAATTTTCTTGAATTGGATAGAACCAATTGAAGTAACACCAGAGGATGCAACGCAAACTATTACACTACCATCAATTGATGAGGCAGATGCAGATAATGGTGTTGTGAAAATGGAAGTTCCAGGTTCGAATGGTACAGAATACTTCTTGTTTGAGAACATTCAGCAAAGTGGTTTTAATGAAGGATTAATTCGTCAAGGTAAAGATTCGAACGGACTTGTAGCATGGCATGTTGATGAGAATATCATCAATCTATACCAAACTGCCGGATTCCGTCCCAACAATGTGGAAAATTGGAAGAATAAACGATTCCAGTATAACCAATCAAGTACAGCAAGTGATGGAACAATTGTAACGCACTATGGTCTATCTGTTCTTCAAGCAGATGGGAACTATGATCTTGAGAAATATGAAAATCGTGGTGATGCTGGTGACTTCCTGAAAACTGGCGATAAACTGACACCGAATTCTAAAAATGTTCACACAGGTTCCTACTATTTCTGGAAGGATAATAGTAATGTTCCAGCAGATAGCGGAATCCATGTAACTAATATTCAAGAAAATGAAGATGGTTCGATTACTGCTGATTTCTATTATGAAAGTAATGAAGCCAAATAAATGTATAAAACAAACCGGGAATACATTTCCCGGTTTTGTTTTTATTTGCAGTTAAGAAGCAACATGGCTCCTCTTAGTATAGCGGGCGCTTGCGCTTTGTTCAAACTTCGGATTCATCATCAGGTAATGCTTTTTCGGGTGTATTTCCGAATTTCCTTAATAACATTTTCTTTAATAATTGCTTTTTCATCAGATGCAAGTTCACCGAAAGGTTTATTGTATTTCTTTTCTGCATGGAATTCCTGAACACTTTCTGTGTAGACTTTCAATGCTTCTGCTGTGTAATCAGGACCCATATAAGATCCATTTCCAAGAACAGTTCCGTAGTCCATCAGTCCATATTTTTGAAAAACAGCTTGACCACCTTTAATTGTGTATTCTGTCATTACTATCTCCCCGTCAGGTGCGACAACCTCCAATGGGGTAGGAGCCTTGTTTTCGAAAATCCAGTAGCCGCCGACAATCAAGGCGGTAAAACTCAGTAATAGTGTAACAACAGTTACTGACTTAAGAAGACCATTGACTGTAGTCGGTCTATTCGTTTGTTTTCCCCTGTTTGAAGCCATTTCCATCAATCCTCTCATTTTGTGAGTTTGTTCACAAATATCGTTGCTGCTAGAGCTTTATTTGTATCTCCTAATTTATCTATAGGGAGCATCTCCTTGGTTCCAATATCGTATATTTCAAATTGGAAAACGTTGACGGGGTCAATTTTTTATTGAGAAATGTTCGCCATCAGAGTGATTGTAAAGATTTGTTCACATGGGTTAGCAGAAAATAAAAAAACAGCGATGAACTTATCTGTCATCACTGTTTTCTCTAGGCAGTTACTTGTACTCCAAAGTATAGGGGGTTCTAAGTAAGCCAAATTACGTCTTTATAAAAGAACTCCTTTAACGATTAGCCAAGTTTTCTAATTTGAAGGAGGGTTTTCCAGTACTGTAATTCCGTTCTGTTCAAGTTTTTCCCAGTCTGTCACGGTCGATTTGTCCAGTATTACAATTTCTAAATTTTCGAGTTCCATAATATCTTCAGCATTTCCTCTAAAGGAACTTTCTTTAATGTCTAAATAGGTGATTTTGTCTAAGCTAGCTGAAACGGAACTTAAATCGTTAAGGGTCGGGCCAATAAATGTCATATTATCCAGGTTTGGAATTACTTCCAAAAGATGTTCAGGAATGATAGCTTGATTTAATGTTAACGACGTTAATTGTGACATGGAACTAAAGTGTTCAAGATTTCCTTTTACATCATAGATACCGCTTGATTCAGAAGCATCTATTTTTAATGTTTCTACTTCCTGAAGGTCATCTTTCGTTAAACTCTCTGGGTTTTTATTAATGGATTCACCTATGGATTCCAATACTAATCCTTGCATATCAAGTGTGTATTTCAGTTGCACCCGCTCTTGGTCTTTACCTTCAAAGTACCCATAGGAAGTAAACTTTTCAGTTACGATACGTTCCCCGTTTTTGGATAAATAAGTGAGCATCGCTGATTGCAACTCGTTTTCGTTCTTCCAGGTAATTTGAAATAGGATTCCAAGGTTTCCCTGTTGAAAATCTTCTTTCCCAATAGACATGTTTTTCATATGATCAAATTCATCTGACTTGAAATAAACGAACTCACTGGTTAAATTAGTTTTACCAGTTGATTTGTTTGTTTTATCGTATGTTAGTCCTTCACCGTACTTTCCAAATAATGATTTGGCTTCCTGTAAAGTTAAGTCATAACTGAAGTCCTCTTTTATTTCCTCAGAACGTGGATTAACTTTTGAGGAGTAATCGATTGGATTGTTACTCTCATTTTGCTCCTGGTTTTCTTTGTCAGCAGATTGTTCAGGAGGTAAGGGCTGTTGAAAAGGATTATCTGAACCTGCATAATAAATAAATCCACTAACCAAGCAAATAAAGAATAATGCTGAAACTACTTTTGGGAAAGCGGTAAATCGTCTCTTTTTATGATTTGCATTTTGTTTCCATTCATAAAAGCGCTCCCGGTCCGCATTGGTAAATAGAGGTTTTTCGCCTATTTTCCGGTCAAGGGACTTTTTAAGATTATTTTTATTCAAGGGTCCATTCCTCCTCACTGACATGTTTTTTTAATAGGCTTTTGGCTCGCTGCATTCGAGTTTTAATTGTTGAAACAGGAGCACCTGTGACTTCGGCAATTTCCTTGAGGGACATGTTTTGCTGAAACATTAAGATCATTACTTCTCTATTCTTGATGGGTAAGTTTAGTATTGCTTCTGCTATCTCATCCCATTGTTCTTGTTGAATAACTGTCATTTCTGCATCTTGATAATCCTTTTGATCGAGCCAATGATCTTTTACGAGTTTGATGCGATGGAGCGGTGATCGCAAATAGTCTTTGCAGCGATTGATGGCAATTCGTATTACCCAAGTTATTAATTGAGATCGTCCATCATATTTTTCCCATTTTCTATAGATAAGAATTAGCACTTCCTGAAATAAATCATCGGTCGTGTGGTGACTTTTAACATATGAATAAATTATTCGTTTGACGGCTTCACCATAATGATCCATGATGAATTCAATTGCTTGATCACGAGTAAGGTTAGTTGTATTATTCGTATCCTCGGTCACCTGCTCATCTCTCCTTTCCTACATTATTAACGATAGGGATCGAGCTAAGGTCTGCTTTTAAGTTAATTTTTCCTTATTTTTTTGCAGAGCTTCTGCTTGGCAGTTTTTCTTCTGCAAATTTAGTTATTGACAAAATACCTGCACGGGTATATTATTAAAATTGATTTGATAAAATTTGAAAGGGGAAAGCAATGAGTATAGCACTTATTATAATAATAACTTTTCTCTTGTTGTTTCTCTACCATAGGTATATGCCGGTCTTTGGGATTGGCAAAATGGACCTAAATTATGTATCCTATACTAAAGAGGATGTAGCAATAGTCGACACAAGAGATTTCCAAGATTCGTTTAATGATATAATAGAACAAGCGTATAGCATTCCAGTGCCATATTTAAATCGGCATTTTCATGATATTCCAGATAAAAACATTGTTGTAATTGCTTCAGACTTTGTAGGTAAAAATGTAAGTACAAGAATTCTGCGAAACAAAGGCAAACGTGTTGTAGGGTATCATGTGGTAAAAGATTAACGGAAGGAGTGTCGTTAAAATGAAATATGATGATCAAATGAAAAATAGAATGAAGCGTATTGAGGGGCAAGTTCGAGGTTTATTGAAAATGATGGAAGAAGAAAAGGAATGCCGTGATGTCGTAACTCAAATGTCGGCTGTTAGAAGTGCGATAGATCGTAGTGCAGCATTAGTCGTCAGCACAAATCTTGAACAATGCATTCGTGAGGAAAAGGAAGATGGAGAAACATCAGAAGACCTTATTAAAGAAGCAGTTAACTTACTTGTTAAAAGTAGATAAACAGCAGAGGTTGACAATTGTTTTAAAGTCTATTACTATACTAATTGGGTTAAGCAAAAAGGTTAACCCTTTTTTTAAAAATGTAAAAATACCCATACAGGTATGTGTATTTGAATTAATTTTAATTTAAAAAGGAGAATGCGGAATGTCAGATCAGAAAAAAACAACAATTGTTTTGTTTAGTGGTGATTATGATAAAGCGATGGCAGCATACATCATAGCGAATGGTGCCGCTGCGTATGACCACGAAGTAACTATATTCCATACTTTTTGGGGACTTAATGCACTTCGTAAAGAGAATCAGGTTCCAGTTAAAAAAGGTTTAATGGAAAAGATGTTTGGGAAAATGATGCCAAGAGGCGCTGATAAAATGGGTCTTTCCAAGATGAACTATTTAGGAATGGGCCAAAAGATGATTAAAAATGTAATGAAAAAGCACAACGCAATGCCACTGCCACAATTAGTGGAAATGGCACAGGAACAGGATGTAAAACTAATTGCATGTACCATGACAATGGATTTGCTTGGACTCCAAAAAGATGAATTACTTGATGAAATTGAATATGGAGGAGTAGCAGCATATATTGGTGAGGCAGAAGATGGAAACGTAAGTTTATTCATATAGGAGTTAAAAAAGTATAAATCATTTCTTACTGCATAAGTGCAACTAAGGATTGGCGATAAGATTTCTCCAAGAACACAGTTCAAATTTGGTGATCAGGGTTATGAGAACCCAAACACGGTTCCAAATGGGTGGAACAGTCACTCATTAGGTTTTTATGAATTTTTTTTGGCCTTAAATATACCCCGTTAGGTATGAATTATAATTTTATACTAGCAGGGGAATATAGAAATATAACAAATTGGAGGGGAAAATAATGAAGGAAATTACAACGAAAGATTTAGCAAAGAAATTAAAAGATGAAGAGAAAATAAGTATTATCGATGTGCGAGAAGATGATGAGGTAGCTCAAGGGAAAATACCAGGTGCAACCCATATACCGCTTGGTCAAATCCCGGAAAGATTAGATGAAATTGACAAAAATAAACATCATTATATGGTGTGCCGTTCCGGGGGAAGAAGTGGTAAAGCAAGTGGGTTTCTAAAAGAACAAGGATATGATGTAACGAACGTTGCAGGCGGAATGCTTGATTGGAAAGATGAAGTAGAGAAATAAAGGAGGAGTTAACATGACTATTACAGCAAATGAAACGTTAGACGCAAAAGGGTTGGCTTGTCCAATGCCAATTGTTAAAACAAAGAAAGCTATTACAAACTTAGAACCTGGTCAAGTGATGGAAGTGCAAGCAACTGATAAAGGGTCTACTGCTGATATTAAAGCTTGGGCAGAGAGTACAGGTCATCATTATCTTGGCACAGTTGAAGAAGAAGAAGTATTGAAGCACTATCTGCGAAAGGCAGATGAGGCAGAAGCGAAAGAAGAAACAAAACATGAGGAAATTACAGATTTGGAAGAACTTCGCAGTAAAGTAGATGGCAATGAGGATATTGCAATTTTGGATGTACGTGAGCCGGCAGAATTTGCTTTTGGACATATTCCTGGCGCTTTAAATATACCCCTTGGGGAACTTGAAGAAAGATTTGAAGAGTTAGCTAAGGATAAAGAACTGCATGTGGTTTGCCGTACAGGAAACCGCAGTGATTTAGCAGCCCAAAAACTAACTGAAAAAGGATATAAAAATGTAAAAAATGTTGTACCAGGAATGTCCAAATGGGAAGGTTCAACTGAAAAAAATAACTAAAATAAATTGGAGGAATTTTAAATGGCTAATGCAAAAGTAGCAATTATTGCTGCAAACGGAAGTTTATTTGACGCTTATAAGGTATTTAACGTAGCTACAGCAGCTGCAGCTTCAGACGAAGAGGTAGGAATTTTCTTTACGTTTGAAGGGTTAAATTTAATTCATAAGGAAGGACATAAAAACTTGCCGCTTCCAGAAGGTAAAGAGCATTTCCAAGAAGGATTTGAGCAAGCAAATGTTCCTTCTATTGAGGAACTTGTAAGTATCGCCCAGGAAATGGGTATCAAGTTAATTGCATGTCAAATGACAATGGATGTTATGAACCTAGAAAAAGATGCATTTATTGAGGGGATAGAAGTTGGCGGTGCTGCTTCATTTATCGATTATGCAAAGGATGCAAATATAACATTAACATTTTAATTTTAGGAGGGGAAAAGTATTATGTCACAAACAATGACAACAAAAGAACTAGCAAAGAAAGTTGTTAATCATGAGGAAACGTTAATTTTAGACGTTCGTAATACAGATGAATTTGATGACTGGAAAATTGAAGGCGGAAAAGTAGAAGTAATAAATGAACCGTATTTTAATTTGTTAGACGGTTTAGATCCTGTTGCTGACAAACTTAATAAGGATCAGGAGATTATCGTTGTCTGTGCAAAAGGCGGATCATCACAGATGATAGCTGAGATGATGGAAGAAGAAGGTTTCACCAATGTGTATGATCTTGAAGGTGGAATGAAAGCATGGAGCGAGCATTTAGAACCAGTTAAAATTGCTGACTTAAAAGATGGTGGAAGTCTTTATCAATTTGTCCGTCTAGGTAAAGGGTGCTTATCGTACTTTATTGAATCCAATGGTGAAGCAGCAATTGTGGATTCAAACCGAATGATTAATAATTATGAAAAATTTGCGGATGAAGAGGGTGTGCAGATTAAACACCTAATTGATACTCACTTACACGCCGATCATATTTCTGGTGGTCGTGAGTTAGCAGAAAAAATGGATGGAACTTATCACCTGCCTCCAAAAGATGCGGAGGAAGTTACATTTGACTATGCTGCACTTGAAGAAGGTAATGATATAGTCGTTGGAAATACAACCGTTAAAGTACAACCAGTTTATTCGCCTGGACACACGCTTGGAAGTACTTCTCTCATTATAGACGATAAGTACTTGTTAACAGGAGATATTCTATTTGTGAAATCAATTGGTCGACCTGACTTAGCAGGAAAAGCAGAAGATTGGGTAGGAGATCTTCGAAATACGCTTTATAGCCGTTACAAAGAGCTTTCTGATGATTTAATTGTGTTACCTGCACACTACTCATTTGCAGAAGAACTAGGGGATGACGGTAGTGTATCAGCTCGTTTGGGAAATCTTTATCAGTATAATGAAGGTTTACAAGTAGAGGATGAGAATGAATTTAGAAAAATGGTGACGGAAAACCTTCCGCCACAGCCAAACGCTTATGAAGATATTCGTAAAACAAATATGGGTAAAATAACACCTGAAAACGAAAAACAAAGAGAAATGGAAATTGGACCAAACCGTTGTGCGGTTCAAGGATAATTAAAAAGGAGGAAATAATAATGGAATCAGCAAAATTTTTAGATGCAAAAGGAATGGCATGTCCAATGCCGATTGTGAAGACAAAAAAAGCAATAAAGGATATTAATACAGGTGAAGTTTTAGAGGTTCATGCAACTGATAAAGGAGCTAAAAGCGACTTAACTGCATGGGCAAAATCTGGTGGCCATGAATTACTAAAAGATACAGAAGAAGACGATGTACTCAAATTTTGGATTAAAAAAGGATAAAGGAGACCCATTACCATGGGTCCCCTCTTATTAGGGGGATAAAGTATGGAATACAGTATTATATTTTTAGTAACAATCTTTCTTATTGGGTTTGTCGGTTCTTTCGTTTCAGGTATGGTTGGAATCGGTGGATCCATCATTAAATATCCTATGCTATTATATATCCCAGCAATGATAGGTCTAACTACATTTACTGCTCATGAAGTCGCTGGTATAAGTGCCGTTCAGGTTCTATTTGCCACGATCGGTGGTGTTTGGGCATACCGTAAAGGTGGCTATTTAAATAAAAAGTTGATTATTTACATGGGAATCAGTATTTTAATTGGTAGCTTTATTGGTGGGTATGGATCCCAATTCATGACAGATGCGGGTATTAATCTAGTTTATGGCTTATTAGCGACAATTGCTGCTATTATGATGTTTGTGCCGAAAAAAGGACTTGATGATATACCATTTGATCAAGTTACGTTTAACAAATGGTTAGCAGCATCTCTGGCATTGATCGTAGGAGTAGGAGCAGGTATTGTCGGTGCAGCAGGTGCATTTATCCTAGTTCCGATTATGCTGATCATCCTAAAAATACCAACTAGGATGACGATTGCGACATCATTAGCAATTACATTTATCTCTTCAATTGGTTCGACAACAGGTAAATTGCTGACTGGTCAGGTTTTATTTATACCAGCTATTATTATGATCGTAGCAAGCCTAATAGCATCACCACTTGGAGCGAAATTCGGACAAAAAGTAAATACAAAAATTCTACAATGGACTTTAGCTATTCTCATTTTAGGAACAGCTATAAAAATCTGGTTAGATATTTTTAGTTAATGGCAGTTTTCTGCAAAATTGTTGCTTTTTCCAAGCAATTAAAACTAATAAGTAGTAGCAACAAACCTGCAGAAAACAGCCTTAATAAAAAAGTTTTGTTAATAGAAAACCAATCTCTCATGATTGGTTTTCATTTTAGGGGGAATTGTCGTATGGAAATGATTATTCAATGGATAATAATTATTGGTGCAGCCTGGTTTATATTGAGTCGTTTTATGCCTGCTAAGGGTATTTCAAATATCACGACGCAAGAAGCAAAAAATAAATTCAGCGAAAAAAATGGTGCGCAGTTTATTGATGTGAGAACACCAGGTGAATACAAAGCGAATCATCGAAAGCCTTTCAAGAACATTCCATTATCCGAACTGGCAAACAAATCAGCGGATTTAGATAAAAGCAAAGAAGTAGTTGTGATTTGCCAAAGTGGAATGAGAAGTATGAAGGCGTCTAAAATTCTAAAGAAAAAGGGATTTGAGAAAGTGAATAATGTAAAAGGTGGCATGGGGGCCTGGGTATAGAAAGAACGGCAAATGGCAAATCAATTCACATTTCATGAGGTAGTAACCGACTTAAGGGCAAAAAAGTCGATATTCCTGGCGGCTAAGATACCCGTCTGATTGCAGCGTGCCAGCCACCATCTGCTTTGAAAAAGGCAGAGCATAAATACGTTAGTGCATTTGGTTTCGAAGCAGAGGATATGGTTGGTGGAAATGAACTATTGGGAAAGTCAGCTTAAATAAAATTAACGAGCTATTTAAAAGGAGATGACTATTATGTTTCATTATACAGTTGAAACAACCAAATCATTAGAGGAAGCTATCCAATCACTTGAACAAAGCTTGAAGGAAGAAAAATTCGGAGTGCTCTGGCAATTTGATGTTAAAGACACATTGCAGAAAAAGGGGTTTGAATTTAATCAGCCTTTTCAAGTTCTAGAGGTTTGTAATCCAGAAGAAGCGCAACGAGTGTTATCACAAAATCAGCTGGTAGGTTATTTTTTGCCATGTAAAATTGTCGTTTATGAAGATGCTGGAATGACGAAAATTGGTATGCCAAAGCCAACTGCATTAATCCAAATGGTTGAAGATGAGTCCCTTAATGAAATAGCCCGTGATATCGAAAATAGAATGATATCAAGTATTGACAAAAGCATTTAACATTATTAACAGAAAACATCAATTAGAACGATAGAGGTTGAATCCCAAAACCTTTGTCGTTCTATTTTATTATCATCCACGTTTCAAGTCCCATTATCGCAAGTTAATTTTACTCTTTTCAATTTTGTAATCTGACACCTTATTTATAAGCAAGTGATCTTGACAAGAAATAAAAAACATTATAATATGTATGTTAGTAATTACTAACATACATTAAATGATTATAGGGGAGATCTTGTGAAACCTTTAAATATTTTAGTAAGTTTATTGCGGAAATACCCAATAAAGTTAATTCTTATATCCATCATTATTATTTTTTTATTTTTATTGGGTATTCAAAATGTTTATATGTCAACAGGTAATGACACGTTAGTGGATAGTAAAACAACTTTATATCAAGAGAATCAAATGCTTGAGGAAGAATTCGGTGGAGAGTCGATCGTCGTTGTTTATGAATCTGAAACTCCGTTAACTCCAGTTAATTTGGCGCATATGAAGGAATTGGAAGATGAGTTAATAACGAATAAGTATATATATAGCCTAATCAGCCCTGTAACGCTTGTTGAGCAGCTTTCTGAACAACAGTCTGAGAAGTATAAAGATGGTATTTCAAAAACAATCGATGGATTGGATCAAGTAGGAACAAAGCTTTTGGAGGTGGGGAATAGGTTGGGACGGTTCCCCCAAGATAATGACCAAGCAATTGCTCAGTCAAAAGGGAATCAGAAGAAACAAGGTACGAGTTTAAATGAATTTGGCAAAGTCCTTACAGGTATGGACAAAAAACTTGAATCTTTTAGCAAAAACATATCTTACATTTATAATTATTCGGACACGATGGATGCGACATTGCCTAAAAAACAAGAAACTTTAAATAAGATGATATATGATGACGGAAATCTCCGTCCAATGTTTAATGAAGTTGTAATCGATGATAAATACATGCTAATGATCGTTAAATTTGGTGGAAAAGCGGATGATAGTGTAAAAAGTGAGGTCATCGATACAATTAATTCCTATTTGGATTCTCATGAACGTGCTTCCCTAAAAACAATGGTCTCTGGCAAACCAGTTCTTGATGCAGCAATTCGTTCCTCGATGAAGGATAGCATGCAAAAAATGATGATGCTCTCGATAATTTTAATGGTTATTGTACTATTTTTTGTGTTTAAAGTTAGGTGGCGTTTACTGCCTTTAGGGATTATTTTAATTGCAGTTATAGGTTCAGTCGGTTTGATGGGGTGGCTGTCTATTCCAATTACAATGGTATCTATGGCTGTTTTTCCAATTTTAATCGGACTTGGTATCGACTATGCAATTCAGTTCCAAAACCGATATTCTGAGGAAATGCGATTCGAGAAAGGGGATTACGATGAGTAACAATACTAAACAAGAAAAAGCGATCCACAGCTTGAAACAGAGTGTTAAAAAAATGCTCCCAGCTGTATTTACTGCGTTAGTCGCTACTGCATTAGGATTTTTAGCATTGTATACTTCTCCGGTTCCTATGGTTCAAGACTTTGGAAAAATGTTAACAGTAGGGATGATTGTTAGTTTTTTGTTAAGTGTATTTTTATTAATTCCGATACTTTTTACACGTGATTATTTTTTTCCAACAAAACAGGTGAGAAAGAAACATAAGCAGAAAACGAAAAAATTATCTATAATAGAGAGAGTTTTCGAAATTTGGACCAAAAAACTTTTAGCGTTACGATGGATTATCATTGTACTAGCTTTTATGACGGCAGCCTTTGGGATATGGGTTGATCTGGATGCTGGTGTGGAAACTGACGTTGAAACCTTCATGCCACAGGATACCCAAGAGTTAAAGGACATACATTCTCTAAGAGATATCATGGGGGCAACTGATCAGGTCTCAATTGTTTATCAGGGTGATTACGTAATCACTGATGAGGAAATCATTTGGGTGGATAATATGACCAGTTCTATAAAAACCGAATTTCCGAATGTAGTGGTGAGTACTCGATCCATTACAAGTGTTGTCAAGCAAATGAATAATGGTCAACTAGTTCAAGGAGAGGAATTTAAAGATGAATTAGCAGATATTTCTAAAGATCAGCTTAAATTGTTTCTCAATGATGATTGGACGAAGGGTGTTATTACAGTTGAAATAAAGCATTTGGAAACAGGACAGCTTCAAACATTTATTTCTGAATTAGAACGTTATTTGGAAAAAAATGAAACAGCAGGTGTTGAACAAATAATCACTGGGAAGTCAGTGTTGGACGTAGCAATGATTGAAGGATTAACAACGGGAAGGTATCAAATGACTTTATTAGGCATGGGGCTTGTGTTTTTAGGGTTGTTAATGGTTTATCGGCAACCCGTAAAAGCGTTTATACCCCTACTTCCAATAATTTTAATTGTTGGTTGGTCAGGGTTGGCGATGTATTTATTAAACATAGATTATACACCATTAACCTCTACTTTAGGTGCGCTAATCATAGGAATAGGAACAGAATTTACCGTGCTAATTATGGAAAGGTATTATGAGGAAAGAGAAAGTGGAAAAAATAGCAAAACTGCAATTGGAATTGCAAATAAGAAAATAGGTAAGGGAATTATTGCATCAGCATTTACAACGATTGGTGGATTTAGTTCATTGCTTGCATCTGATTTTGTTATTTTAAATAATTTTGGTTTGATGACGTTAATTAATATATCCCTTGCATTGATTTCAACAATCTTTGTGATGCCCTCTATCTTGATTGTTTTAGATCGTTTTGTGAAAATAAAGTATATACGGATGAACGAGGGGTGAATTATATTGCGTGATAAAACAGAACAGATACTGAAAGCGGCCGGTACTGTCTTTATAAAAAAAGGACTGCAAGCCACCACACAGGAAATCGCAAATGAGGCAAATGTAGCTGAAGTAACGTTATATCGAAAGTTTTCCACCAAACAGAATTTATTTATTACGGTCATTAAAAATGTATTGGAGAAGCAGTTTGGTTCACACGTTATGGAACTTGCGAAAAAAAATGATACAGAAGCATTTCTAACAAGTGTAATAGAAAATAGGCTTGAGGTGTTGTCAAAAAATACTGATTTGGTAAAAATGCTTATTTCGGAAAGCCTACGAGGAAATTTACCTGAGGAAATCAATCTTCCGACGATTATTTTCACCAGTTTAAAAAAAGGTTTGGATCATCATTTTGAAGGAGAGAATGTTGACACTGATTTTTGCACAAGACAGCTTGGAGGCGTGTTTTTGAGCTATGTGGCTCTACCGAATGATGGTGACTTTTATAAGTTAACTGAAGAAAAGAAGCATACCATTGCTAAAAAGCATGCGCAATCCATTCTTGCTAGTATATAAGTATGTATGGAAATGAATTAGTTTGAGAGGTTACGATAATATACCACCATCAATAAAATAGAATGTTGGAGAAGAGTATTATCGAAATGCTGTGAGCACGTTGGGGTAAAGCTGGAATATAAGTGAATTAAATATTAAGAGACGCATGAATAATTAATGCGTCTCTTAATATTAATTAGCTAGCTGCTGTGCGTGAATCAAAATCCTGATCAGCCTCATTTTCGGATTTTCCGATAATAAAAGCTCCTGCTGCGTCTCCTGTGATATTTGTTGCGGTCCGGAACATATCCATGAAACGATCGACTCCGGCAATTAGTGCAATAGCTTCCAGAGGTAAGTTTACTGCAGTTAGGACAAGCACAAGCATAACTAAGCCAGCTCCAGGTACTCCGGCTGTACCAATTGAACCAAGTGTTGCAATTAGAACTACCATTAACATTTGTCCAATGGATAATTCAACTCCAAATGCTTGTGCTGTGAACAGTGTTGCAACACTCAAATAAAGTGATGTACCATCCATATTAATCGTTGCACCTAACGGTAATATGAAACTTGATATCTTTTTTGAAACGCCTAAATTGTCTTCGGTACATTTTATTGTGACAGGTAATGTACCTGAACTGCTTTGTGTACTGAATGCTACCAGACTGGCTGGTGCAATTCCTTTAAAAAACTGTATTGGATTCATTTTTCCAAGCGTTTTAACAGCAACGGAATACGTAACCAGTGCATGTACGATACAGGCGATTGCCACAACTGAAATTAACTTAATTAATGGAAGCAAAACTGATAGACCGTACTCCCCAATAATCGGTGCTAACAAGCCGAAGATACCAATAGGAATGAGTTTCATGATAACCCAGGTAATTTTGTACATTACTTCTGCAAGTCCATCAAAGAAATGATACACTGGATCTGCTTTCTTCCCTACCATTGTTATCCCGACACCTAAGAAAAGTGAAAAGAAAATGATCTGCAAAATATTCCCGCTTGATAAACTGGCAAGTGGATTAGTTGGTATAATGTTGAGCAATATGTCCGTAATGCTGCCTGTTTCAGTTGCTTCAGGAATTTCTCCGGCATTGGAGATGTCAACTCCTGTTCCCGGGGAAAACAACAAACCGGCAAATAAGCCGATGGTAACTGCTACGAGTGTTGTACCCAAATAGTATCCGATTGTTTTTCCACCGATTCGTCCAAGTGTTTTCATATTACCAGTGCTAGCGACACCTACAATAAGGGAAGATGCAACTAAAGGAACGATAATAAATTGAATAAGACGTAAAAACAGATCCCCTAACGGCTGAACAATCTTAATATCGGGCCCAAAAATAACCCCCGCAAGTATAGCAGCTACAAAAGCAATTAGAATTTGCGGCAGTAACCCTATTTTTTCGGTTTTTGCCATGAATAAATACCTCCTTCATTAAATTGGCAATGATTTGTTGCGAATAAGATTATATAAACAACCCTATAAATTCATATTTAATAAATATGATAAATCTATTGAGTTAATACGTTAATATGATTGGAAAGTTGTTCTAAGTATGTGCATTTTTTTGTGTTAACAGTTACATAATTTGGTATTTTACACCAGATTCTTTAAAATTTGGTTTATTCTTTAATAATTTATAGCTACTATTAGTTCATGGCAACTAAATGGTGTACATCGTTGTAAATAACATTTAAACAGGCTAAATAGCGGTTAAATCGTTTTGATATTTTCGGTCGTTTCAATATAAGCTATTATAGTAAGTAAATTTTTGGGAGGTGAGAGCATCAATAAAGGCGGAACTAGTGAAATATCAATACCAAATGACATAAAAACAGAATTTCATTTTCGTAAGCCTGATAAAAATGATGGAGCGGCAGTTTGGGAACTGATTAAAGATACTGGGGTTCTTGATCTTAATTCTTCTTACAGCTATCTGATGTGGTGTGAACTATTTTCTGAAACATCAATTGTGGCTGACAGAGAAGGAGAAACGGTTGGTTTTATTTCCGGATTTATTCATCCGGATAGTCCGGACACACTGTTTATTTGGCAGGTTGCTGTAAATGAATCCGAGCGTGGCAGAGGTTTAGGAACGAAGATGTTGTATCAATTACTAAATCGTACATTTTGTGAAGAAGTTTCCTATGTTGAAGCAACAGTCTCCCCATCAAATACGCCATCTCAGCATTTATTTAAGGGTCTTGCGATGAAACTTGAAACGAATTGTTTAATAAATGATTATTTTTCAGCTGACGACTTTCCTCGGGAAGGTCATGAAGATGAGTTATTGTTTAAGATTGGACCAATTAAAGAAGAAAATAAAATTATAAAAGGATGATAAAATGGCAACAGCAGAACTTACTGATGCGAAAATGAAAACGTTTGAAGAATTGGAATCTGCGGTAAGAAGTTATAGCCGAGGTTGGCCAACCATTTTCCAGAAGGCCAAAGGATACAAAATGTGGGACACAGATGGAATAGAATATATTGATTTTTTTGCAGGGGCAGGTACACTTAATTACGGTCATAATGACCAAACCATGCAGGAAAAAGTAATCGAATACATTCGTAATGATGGGATTATCCATAGCCTCGATATGGGAACTAACCCAAGGAAAGAATTTCTTGAACGCTTCAAAGAAGTAATTCTTACACCTCGCGAGCTTGATTACAAAGTAATGTTTCCAGGACCAACCGGCACCAATACTGTTGAGAGTGCATTGAAAATTGCTAGGAAAGTAACTGGGCGAGATTCGGTTATTAGTTTCACCAATGCATTTCACGGAATGACAATTGGGTCACTCTCTGTAACAGGGAATTCATTTAAGCGTCATGGAGCAGGAGTTCCGTTGCATCATTCAGTATCAATGCCATTTGATGATTATGTGGAAGATCAAGATACAATTGCTTACCTGGAAAGATTTCTAGAAGACAGCGGAAGCGGAGTTGCACTGCCAGCTGCAATTATTCTGGAAACTGTTCAAGGTGAAGGTGGCATCAACGCTGCAAGAATGGAATGGCTGAAGAAAATAGAAACGTTATGCAAGCGCTGGGACATTTTATTAATTATTGATGATGTTCAAGCGGGTAACGGACGTACAGGTACGTTCTTTAGCTTCGAACCTGCTGGGATAAACCCTGATATTGTCTGTCTTTCAAAATCAATTGGTGGATTCGGTTTACCAATGGCAATTACGCTAATTAAACCAGAGTATGATAAGCATTGGGGCCCAGGAGAACATAATGGTACGTTCCGTGGGAATAATCTTGCATTTATTGCAGCAACCGAAGCACTATCCAATTGGGAAACAGATGACTTTGCTTTAGCAGTTCAGGAAAAAGCAGCCTTCTTAAGTAAAAATGTAGAAATGATTATAGATAAGTATCCTGAACTTAAAGGTAAACCACGAGGTAGAGGTTTAATGCAGGGAATAGCCATCGACGTTGATGGACTTGCAGATGATATTTGTGCAGAAGCATTTAATCGTGGCTTAATTGTCGAGACTTCAGGACCAAATGATGAAGTTATTAAATTCCTTCCACCACTTATTATTGATATAGAAGGACTTGAAAAAGGATTGGGAATTCTTGAAGATAGCATAAAGCATGTTCTTGCAAAATAGATTAACCTGCAATAAATAAACAACGCTAAAGGGGAATTAGATATGATCGTAAAATCACTTGAAGATATAAAAGGAACAAAAGACGAAACATCTGGAGAGAATTGGACGAGTCGCAGGTTTATTTTAAGCAAAGAAAAAGTCGGCTTTAGTATGAACGATACAATTATAAAAGCAGGAACAGACAATTTCTTCTGGTATAAAAATCATATTGAAGCAGTTTATTGTATAGAAGGTGAAGGAGAAATTGAAAGTTTAGAAACTGGTGATGTCTTTCAGCTAAAACCAGGAACAATGTATCTTTTGAATGATTACGAAAAGCATAGACTTCGTGCCAGAACACAAATGCGCATGGTATGTGTATTTAACCCACCACTTGTTGGAACAGAGACACATAACGAAGAAGGATATTATCCATTGCTAACAGAATAAGAGAGAGAATTGATAAAGGTAAGAAATCAGGTTGGTCCTGTTTTCTTACCTTTTTTTGCAGTTAAGAGAGTATAATTAAATACTGTGCACTCACCATTAAGGCTTGTAATCCAACGTATAGGGTGGTTTAATTCGTAGAACCCGTTTAACGAAGTTGTTTGAAATTAAATGATTTATAAAGCTTTGAATAATCACATTACACGTTGGAATTATAAAGATATGAGATACCTTCTAATATTTTTCGCGATAGTTCTAATATCTTTATTTCCGAAGCCACTGATTGCAGAGGAAATGATTACAGTGAAGCTTGTAAATCATATTGATAAAACATCAGAATTAAAATTTCAGTTTAAAGGAGAATATCATACGCTTGATCCTATGTTATCACTACAAGAAGGAGTGAATTATTCTTTAACCGTTACAAAGAACGATCTTTTTATTTTGGAGGGTGCAGGTAAAAAACTGAAGATAAAGGAATCCTTAGTCCTTATTCCAAAAGCTTATGGTTATGATCATGGTATCACTGTGAATGATAGGCCGTATTTGGGAGCCATGGAATTTATGATAGAGGATAAAAAATTCATTCGTCCCGTTAATCAACTGCCACTTGAAGATTACTTGAAGGGAGTTGTACCAAATGAAGTTTTCCCTTCCTGGGGACTCGAAACGTTGAAGGCACAAACATTGGCGGCGAGGACATATGCCGCCACCCATACATCGGAAATTATTGATGATACAATTCGCTATCAGGTCTATGGTGGTTATACGTGGTATGAAAATACTACAAAAGCTGTTGAAGAAACACGTGGTGAGGTAATCACCTACAAGAATAAGCCAATTAACGCTTTTTATTCTGCAAGTAATGGAGGAATTACTGAGAATAATGCGCATGTATGGGGCGAGAAATCATTGCCATATTTCCCGGTAAAAAAAGATCCATACGATCCAATTCATCCTTGGGAGTTCAACCTGAACGAAGTACAAATTCCACTTAACACAATTAATTGGGACAACCCACACTGGTGGAAGGAAACTGTGGAGAAGAATCAAGATATCACATCATCGATGAAAGGCTGGCTGCAACGAAATGGTTATCCTGGGGATATTAAAATTCTCTCCATACCTAACTTTGAATTATCCAATAAAAGGCATGAATCTGAACGTAGGATAAAAGGATCGATTACAATCGAGTTTTTGCATAGGCTACAGGAGGGAACTATCCTATTCGAACAGCTTGTACTTGATGATGTAGCGATAGATCATATCCGTCCATTAGTTGGTGGAACTATTTTTAAGAGTTATTTAATTGATTCACTTGAAAAAAATGAAGGAACTTACACGATGAATGGAAGGGGCTTTGGTCATGGTGTAGGAATGAGTCAATGGGGGGCACACATAATGGGACAAAAAGGAAGTAGTTACAAGGAAATTATTCAGTTCTATTATCCAGGGACGTCGATTACGGATATGAATAGTGATTAGATATTGGTGAGGTATAATAAATTTGATTAATAGGTTTAGTATTAGATAATAAGGGGAAAAGAATTTAATGTACGGAATGTATCGATATCAAGTATATCCCTTCATAATGGTATGGAATTAATTTACAGCTAAAAACCTAAAAAAAGTTCTTGAAGCTTATTGACTATTTTCATGAATAGCTGTAATATTGATCTCGCTGTGAAAAAAATGTAGCTAACTGTTATTGCTTAGACGGCAGAGAAATGTAGCTGCTAACACTCCTTATTGACAGCGTATTGATAGAATGATATATTAAATGGGTTGCGCAAAAAAGCAACGGGATATATTAGAAAATATCTATTGACATTTCTGATGTTAATGTGGTATATTTAAAAAGTCGCCATTTTGAGCGACGGAAATGAAGTTTGCTCCTTGAAAACTGAACAAAACAACCAGTATGTCAAGAAAACAGGTTAAAAGTTAAACTTTTAAACCCTGATTTCAATTTTTAAAGCTAAGACAATAGATGATTGATTGGTGTCAATCATATTCAAACTAACTTTTATGGAGAGTTTGATCTTGGCTCAGGACGAACGCTGGCGGCGTGCCTAATACATGCAAGTCGAGCGCGGGAAGCAGACAGATCCCTTCGGGGTGAAGTTTGTGGAACGAGCGGCGGACGGGTGAGTAACACGTGGGCAACCT